>NZ_JAOVZT010000002.1:231391-305293 GCF_025716945.1 Geodermatophilus sp. YIM 151500 | reverse complement strand
CGCGGGGACCCTCCGGGCCCCCACTCCTCACGACCCCGCGGCCACTGGATCAGCGGCGCGGGCGCCCGGCGCCGGGCAGGGCGAGCACCGCCTCGGTCCCACGGCCGCCCTCCGGCGTCCGCATGGCGAGGCTGCCGCCCAGCTCCCCGACCACGAGGGTGCGCACGATCTGCAGGCCCAGCCCGTCGGTGGCCGAGAGGTCGAAGCCGTCGGGCAGGCCCCGCCCGTCGTCGCGCACCCGGACGACGAGGTCGTCGCCGTCGCGCTCGGCCACCAGCTCGATGCACCCGGACTCGCCGTCGGGGAACGCGTGCTCGGCCGCGTTGTGCAGCAGCTCGGTCACCGCCATCACCAGCGGGGTGGCCGTCGCGGCCGGCAGCTCCCCGATCGTCCCGGTCCGGCGGGTTCGCGCCACCGGACCGATCGAGGCCAGGTCACCGAGCATCGGCAGCACCCGGTCGAGCACCTCGTCGACCACGACGACGTCCTCCCGGCTGCCCGCCAGGGTGTCGTGCACCAGCGCGATCGAGGCCACGCGGCGCACCGATTCCTCGAGCGCGGCCCGCGCGGCCGGCTCGGTCATCCGGCGCGCCTGCAGCCGCAGCAACGCGGCGACCGTCTGCAGGTTGTTCTTCACCCGGTGGTGGATCTCCCGGATGGTGGCGTCCTTGGTCAACAGCGCCCGGTCCCGCCGGCGGACGTCGGTCACGTCACGGACCAGCACCAGCGTGCCGGCCGGCCCGCCGGGGGGCTGGAGCGGCAGGGCGCGCACGAGCATCGTCGCGCTCGCGCCCTCGACGTCCATGGGATCGGGGAACCGGCCGGTCCCCGCCGCGGCGATGCCGGATGCCACGGCCTCACCGGCCACCCGGTCGGCGGCCACGGCGCGCGTCACGGCGACCAGGTCGGTGCCCACCAGGTCGCCGGGCACGCCGATCCGGCGGTACGCCGACAGCGCGTTGGGACTGGCGTAGACCACCCGGCCGTCGGCGTCCAGGCGCACCAGCCCGTCGCCGACCCGCGGGGCCAGCTCGGCGTCGAGCAGCTTCTGCGGCGGGAAGGTCCCCGCCGACACCATCAGGCAGAGGTCGGCGGCGATGTCGAGGTAGGTCAGCTCCAGCGTGGACGGCGACCGGGTGACCGCCAGGTTGGTGTCCTTGGCCAGCACCGCGACCACGACGCCGTCGTGCCGCACCGGGATCACCTCGCGGCGCCGCGGCACCGGTCCCGACCAGTCGGGCTCCCCCTCGGTGACCGGGCGGCCCTCGGTGTGCGCGACCACGAACGGCGCGGCGGTCAGGCCGTCGACCTCCGCGCCGACCAGGTCCTCCGGCCGGCTGGTCGGCGCGGTGAGCGGCCGCACCTGCGCCACGCACCACCACGACCCGCTGCGCAGCGGTACCCACAGCGTCAGGTCGGCGAAGGCGAGGTCGGCCAGCAGCTGCCAGTCGGCCACCAGCCGCCGGGCGTGGTCGACCTGCGAGGGGCTGGACGCCGAGCCGCGGGTGAGGCGCTCCGACAGGCTGCTCATGGTGCCGCCGAGCCTAGGTCGTCCCGCCGGTCCGGCCGCCCCGCGGTCAGGGTGGCCGACGTGGCCGAGGTGGCCGTCGTCCGGCGGACGTGGCCGTCGTCCGGCGGGGACCGGCGCCCCCCGCGACCTACGCTGCCCGGGTGGTCGACACGTCACCGCCCCGCAGCACCACCGTCGGGCCAGCCGACCGGGAGGACTTCCCGCGCATCGCGGAGCTCACGGTGTCGGTCTACCGCGACGAGGGGTTCGCCTCGCCGCGGTACCTGGCGCAGCTCGCCGACGTCGCCGGACGGGCCGGCCGCAGCGAGCTGCTCGTGGCCCGGGACGGCGGGACCGTCGTCGGCAGCGTGGCGCTGGTGCTCGGCGGCGACTTCGGGGAGGTGACGGCCTCGCCCGACGAGGCGGCCTTCCGGATGCTCGTCGTTGACCCCGCCGCGCGGGGCCGCGGGATCGGCGAGCTGCTGGTCACCACCTGCCTGGCGCGGGCGCGCGCGGCCGGCCGGCGCCGGATGGTGCTGTCCACCGATCCGCGGATGACGGCCGCACACCGGCTCTACGACCGGCTGGGCTTCACCCGGCTGCCGGAGCGCGACTGGTCGCCGCTGCCCGGGGTCGACCTGCTGGTGTACGCCCGCGACCTGTGACGCACGGCGCGGCCCCCGTCCCGAGGCAGGCCTCGGCCCGCGGGAGTTCGGAGACGGGGACCGTCCTCAGGCGTCGACGACCGCGATCAGGTCGCCCTCCTGCAGCACCTCGCCCTCGACGACGTGCAGCTCCCGGACGGTGCCCGAGCGCTCGGTGAGCACCGGGATCTCCATCTTCATCGACTCGAGGACGACCAGCGTGTCGCCGGCGGTCACCTGGCTGCCGGCCTCGACCAGCACCTTGTGCACGCTGGAGACCATCTCGGCGTGGATCTCCTCGACCGCCACCCGGCCCTCCCCTGCGTCGTCGTGGCCCCGTCCGGCCGGTGGCGCCCACCGGTGACCGGTCCACCGGTGCCGGGCCGGGGCGCCGCCGCCACCGGCGCAGCGGTCATCCAAGCACGCCGGCACGCCCGGACCGTCGCGGCGCAGGCCGCCGAGCTCACCGGACGGGCGCGGCCCTGTCGCCCGCCAGCCGGTCGAGCACGGCCCGCACCTCGGCACCGTCGTGCGGCACGCCGATCTCCGGGAGCGCGTCCAGCTGCCGCGCCGCGGCGCGGCCGGCCGCGGCGACGTCCGGAGCGGCCGCGCTCACCGTCGCGAGCAGCGCGTCGTACCAGCCGTCGAGGCGATCCCCGGGCGCGTAGCCGGTGACTGCGACGACCTCGGCGTCCGGCCCCGCGTCGGCGGGCCGCTGGAGGCCGGGCAGCCGGCCGGAGACCCGGCCCTCGCTGCCGGGCGGCAGGGTCGAGCGCAGCTGGACGGCGACGGCGCTGAGCGGTGCGGCATCCGTGGGCGCCGGGTGCTCGTCCACCTGCCCGGCGACGGCGGTGCGCAGGGCCAGCGCCACGGCGTCCACCCCGTGGGCGCGCTCGAGGACCGCCACGTCGAGGGAGAAGCCGGCGGCGACCTCGGCGAGGGAGCCGTCGGCCGCGATGCCCACGGTGACCAGCCCGCGCCAGCCGACGTCCACCAGGCGGCGGGCGGCGGCGGGCAGCGGAGCGGGGCGGTTCGGCGTCCACGAGACGCGGGCGATGCCGGCCGCCCGGTCACGCTCCACGGGTGTCGCATAGCGCAGGCCGTCGCCGGTGACCAGGGCGAGGAAGCCGCGCTCGCTGGCCGGCTCCACGCCGTCGCCTCCCAGCCGCTCCAGCACCTCGGCGTCCGGTCCCACCCAGGTGAGGCCGGCCCGGGCGACCTCGGCGGCCAGGCGGGCGTTGCCCGCCAGGGCCGGGGGCACGGGCAGGACGGCGGCGACCCCGGTGCGGCGGGCGGCCTCGACGAGGCGGTCGACGGCCAGGTAGGACTCGGCGGCCGGCGCCGGGCCGAGCAGCACCGCCTCGTCGGCCAGCTGCACGTGCCGCGCCGAGCGCTCGACGTCCGAGTGCACCGCGACCGACTTCACGCCGAGCCGGGAACAGGCCGCGATGACGGCGCAGGCGGCCGGTCCCCGCCCGGCGACCAGCACGCTCTCGATGCCTGGAAGTGCCACGGTGTTCCCCTCCCGCCCCCGACGCCCGCCGCGGCGCTGCAGCGGAACGTGAGAAGCTTGCGACGTCAGCTTGGCGGCTGCCTCCGCACGACGCACGCAGCGTCCCGGCGCGGGTGCCGCCTGCGAGGGATCCGGGGTCGGCAGACCCCTCGGCAGGGTGAGAGGAGGGCAGCGATGTCCAAGCGTGGACGCAAGCGGCGCTCCCGCAAGGGGAACAAGGCCAACCACGGCAAGCGGCCGAACGCCTGACGGCGACGCGGCCGCCCGTGGCCCCCTCGGGGGCGCCCCGCCCGGTCAGGCGGTGGGGCGCTCCCCGGTTCGCTCGACCCGCACCCGCTCGTGCGTGACCCTCTCGACGCTCACCGACGTGCCGTCCTCCTCGAAGGAGACGGTGGTCAGCTGCAGCTTGATGCGGTCCTTCAGCCCCGGTGGCGGGACGTCGCCGCCGCACCGGCGGCGGACCAGCGCCTTGAACTCCTGCTCGATGCCGAACTCGCGCAGGCACGGGGAACAGTCCTCGAGGTGCGCGGCGATCTGCGCGCGCCGCGCGTCGTCGGTCTCGTGGTCGAGGAACTCGAAGACGTGGGAGAGGACGTCGTCGCAGGAGTTGATCTCGAGCGGCTCGTGCTCGCTCATGACCGGCTCGCCTCCTCGCCGGCCCCGGCGCGGACGAAACCGCGCTCGCGGGCATAGTCGGCCAGCAGCTTCTGCAGACCCCGCCGACCACGGTGCAGCCGCGACATCACCGTGCCGATGGGCGTGCCCATGATCTCGGCGATCTCCTTGTAGGCAAAGCCCTCGACGTCCGCCAGGTAGACCGCGAGGCGGAAGTCCTCGGGCAGCTGTTGCAGGGCCTCCTTGATGTCGGAGTCCGGCAGGTGGTCCAGCGCCTCGATCTCGGCCGACCGGAGGCCGCTGGAGGTGTGCTCCTCCGCCGCGTACAGCTGCCAGTCCTGCACCTGCTCGGTGGGGTACTGCTGCGGCTGGCGCTGCCGCTTCCGGTAGCTGTTGATGTAGGTGTTGGTCAGGATCCGGTACAGCCAGGCCTTGAGGTTGGTGCCCTCGGCGAACTGGTGGAAGGCCGAGTAGGCCTTCACGAACGTCTCCTGGACCAGGTCCTCGGCGTCGGCCGGGTTGCGGGTCATCCGCAGCGCGGCCGGGTAGAGCTGGTCGAGGAAGGGCAGCGCGTCGCGCTCGAAGCGGGCGTCGCGCTCGGCTCGGCTCTCCGTCTCCCCGGCCCGGCTGCCGCCCTCCCGAGCTTCGGGGACCTCCACCGCCGGCTGATCGGTCACCTCGTCCGGCTGCTCGGCGGGGCTGTCGCCCGTGGGCTCCTCAGGCACCGACCGTCCTCTCTGCGGCGCCCGGGGCCGGGCGGCCACGTCGGCCGATCCTAGTCGCGCGGCATCGGGGCGGCCGTCCGGCCGGCTGAGCGGTCGGCGGCGCGCGGCGCGCGGGCGGGTCGTCGATCGGGTGCTGCTCACGCGGCGTTCAACCGCGCCGCCGCGTGCGCCCATTCCCCGGCACGGTCAGGGCCGCCGCGGCTACGCTGCCCGCCCGTGGCGGCGACCCCGGCGGTGACGGCCCTCGAACGGGCGGGCGTGGCGCACACCCTGCACCCCTACGACCCCGAGCACCCCTCCGACGTCTCCTACGGCGAGGCGGCCGTCGCGGCGCTGGGCGCCGACCCGCGCCGGGTGTTCAAGACGCTGGTCACCCGGGTCGACGGGGCGCTCACCGTGGCCGTCGTCCCGGTCAGCGGCAGCCTGGACCTGAAGGCGCTGGCCACGGCGGCCGGTGGCCGCAAGGCGGCGATGGCCGACCCGGCCGACGCGGAGCGGACCACCGGCTACGTGCGCGGCGGGATCAGCCCGCTCGGGCAGCGCAAGCCGCTGCCGACCGTGGTGGACTCCTCGGCCCTCGGCTTCCCGACCGTGCTGGTCAGCGCCGGACGCCGGGGGTTGCAGGTGGAGCTCGCGCCGGCCGACCTCGTGGCGCTCACCCGCGCGCACACCGCCGCCATCGCCAGGTGAGGGCCTGGGACGGCCCCCGGCAGGGTCCGCCGCGAGCTGCGAGTTGCGGGGCAGGGGTCCTCGGTCAGCCGTACGGGGTGAGCAGTTGGTCGACGGGGGCGAAGTCGTCGGTCAGCACCCGCGCGTCCCCGACGAAGGCGTCGAGCTCCGCACCCTCGGCCACGTGCCAGGCCAGGTCGAAGTCCGGCAGCGTCGCGGTGAGGCGCTCGGCCGGCAGCGGCGAGCGAGAGGCGACCGCGACCAGGTTCCCGCCGTCGTCGCCGGCCAGCACGGGCGCGCGCGCCAGCAGCAGCACGTGCGGCCAGACCGCGCGCATGGTGGCCAGCTCCGCCCGCACGAAGTCCAGCGGCGGGTGGTCGATCAGGTTGACGGCGTAGACCCCGTCGTCGGCCAGTGCGGCGTCGACGAGCTCCATCGCCTCGCGCGTGGTCAGCTGCCACGGCACCGAGAGCCCGCCGAAGGCGTCGCCGACGACGACGTCCCGCCCACCCGGCGCCTCGGTGCCCAGCCCCACGCGCCCGTCGACGACCTCGACCCGCAGGTCGTCGGACGTCGCCAGACCCAACTGCTCGCGGTCGATCGCGACCACGCCGGGGTCGACCTCCAGCACCCGGCTCTGCGTGCCGGGGCGCACGTCGGCCAGGTAGCGGGGCAGGGTCATCCCGCCGCCGCCCACGTGCAGCGCCGACAGCGGCTCGCCGGCCGGCGCCGAGGCCCGCACCGCGGCCGCGATCGCCCGGACGTACTCGAACTCCAGGTGCGTCGGGTCGTCGAGGTCGACGTAGGAGTGCCGCAGCGTGTCGAGCACCAGCACCCGGCCCGAGTCGTCGCCGGGGTCGGCCACCACCCGCGCGCAGTGGTAGGCGGTCTCCTCCTCGCACGGCGTCGGGGCCACGGCGGCCAGCAGCGACCCGGCCACCGCCAGCACGAGCAGGTGGGCGGGCACGCGGCCGGTGCCGGCGCCGGCGCGCCGGCGCAGCAGGACGCCGACCGCGGCACCGGCGGCGACGGTGAGCAGCCCGGTGGCCACCAGGATCACGCTGCTCGGCAGGACGGCGACGAGCAGGAAGCCGGTGGCGAAGGTCGCGGCGATGCCTCCGAGCGTGCCGATGCCCGACAGCCGCCCGACCACCGAGCCGGTCTCGGTCAGCGTGGCCAGCTGCAGCTTGACCACCATGGGCGGCACGGCCGAGAGCAGCGCCGCGGGGACGACGACGGCCACGGCGGCCAGCAACAGCACCCCGCCCGCGTCGGTGCCGGTGAGCAGCGACCCGGTGAAGCGCACCAGCGGCAGCACCGCCACCACCAGGGCCCCGCCGCCGACCATGAGGGAGGCGATGAGCCGGCGGGGGTCGGTGCGGTCGGCGGTGAGGCCGCCGGTGTAGGCGCCGAGCGCGATGGCCGCCAGCGCGAAGCCGATGACGGCGGTGCTGGTCTGCAGCGTCACGCCCACGTAGGGGGCGATCAGCCGCAGCCCGACGATCTCCAGGACCAGCACGGCACCCGAGCAGAGGAAGGTGACCGCGGCCGCGACCCAGCCGGGCAGCGCCCCACCGGGCGGCGGCGGGACCGGCGGGTGCGCGGCCCGGCCCGGCTCCCCCGCGGGCGGATCCGGTGCGCCGGCCCCCGGTCCGGGACGGGACGGGTGCGCGGTGCCCGCCACGTCAGCTGCCCGCCACGTCAGCTGCCCGCCACGTCAGAACAGCGCCGGCTGGTCGGCCGGCTCGGCAACCGACTCGGCGCGGGCGAGCAGCTCCGGGCCGTTGTTGGCCACGTTGCCCACCGCGGGGCCGACCGGCCGCAGCTCCAGCGCCTCGACGGCTTCCGGCGGGGTGGGCAGGGCCAGCTGCTCGACGTCGTCGCGCTGGGGGTCCAGCCAGTCCGCCCACCGGTCGCGCGGCAGCACCAGCGGCATGCGGTCGTGGATCTCGGTCAGCGCGCCGACCGCCGGCGCGGTGATCACGGTGCAGGTGTAGACGCGGTCCTCGCCGCGCCCCCAGACCTCCCACAGCCCGGCGAAGGCGAGCACCGAGCCGTCGGCCGGGGTCATGTAGTACGGCTGCTTGCGCGGGCTGTCGAGCCGCTTGGCCCACTCGTACCAGCCGTCGGCGGGCACCAGGCAGCGCCGCGACCGGGCGGCCGAGCGGAACGCCGGCTTCTCGGTCAGCGACTCGACGCGCGCGTTGAGCAGGCGGCTGCCGACCGAGAGGTCCTTGGCCCAGGAGGGCACCAGCCCCCACCGGACGACGCGGAGCTCGCGGTGCCCCCCGCCGGTCGGCCGCCCCTCGGCGTCGCGCTCCCGCTTGTGGCGGACGACGTGCACGTCCTTGGTCGGGGCGACGTTGTAGTCGGCCGGCAGCGCGGCCTGCCCCTCGGCCCGCACCGCCTCGAACTCGACCACGAGGTCCTCGGGACGGCGACTGGCGGCGTAGCGCCCGCACATCGGCGGCTCCTGTTCGCGGCGGTCGGGACACCCCCGACTGTAGGTGCGCCCACCGACACCGCGGCCGCGTCGGGGAGCCCGGCGTCCGTCGTCCCCGGCCGATCGCCGTCCGGGCTGGAGCCGGAACGCTGCCGGGGCCAGGATCGAGGGGTGACCACGACCGAGCGACCGAAGACCGCCAGTGACGCCGCCGACCGGCCCTACGCCACGGTCAACCCCTACACCGGGGAGACCGAGCGCGAGTTCCCCTTCCTCGACGCCTCGGGGATCGACGAGGTGGTCGACCGGGCCTCCGCCGCCCACCGCGAGTGGCGCGCGCGGCCGGTCGAGGAGCGGGCCGCCGTCGTCGGCCGCGCCGGTGAGCTGATGCTGGAGCGCCGCGACGAGCTGGCCGCGCTGATCACCCGCGAGATGGGCAAGCGCATCAAGGAGGCCGCCGGGGAGGTGCAGCTCGCGGCGAGCATCCTCGCCTACTACGCCGAGAACGGGCCGCGCTTCCTGGAGCCCAGGCCGATCGACGTGATGCAGGGCGAGGCCGTCGTCGTGAACGAGCCCATCGGCGTGCTGCTGGCCATCGAGCCGTGGAACTACCCGCTGTACCAGGCGGTGCGGGTGGCCGGGCCGAACCTCGTGCTCGGCAACACCATCCTGCTCAAGCACGCCGAGCTGAACCCGCAGTGCGCGCTCGCCCTCGAGCGGCTGTTCCGCGACGCGGGCGCCCCGGAGGGCGTCTACACCAACGTCTTCCTGCGCATCGCCGACGTCGAGAAGGTGGTCGCGCACCGCTCCGTGCAGGGCGTGACGCTGACCGGCAGCGAGCGGGCCGGCGCGAGCGTCGCCGAGATCGCGGGGCGGCACCTGAAGAAGTCGGTGCTCGAGCTCGGCGGCAGCGACCCGTTCGTCGTCCTGGACGCCGACGACGTCGGCCGCACGGTCAAGGCGGCCACGATGGGCCGGATGGCCAACACCGGGCAGGCGTGCATCGCGGCCAAGCGACTCATCGTGCTCGACGAGGTCTACGACGACGTCGTCGAGGGTCTCACGCAGGCCTTCGCGGGCTTCCGGCCCGGCGATCCGGCCGACCCGGCGACCACGCTGGGGCCGCTGTCGTCCGAGCGCGCCGCGCAGGACCTCGCCGCGCAGATCCGCGACGCCGTCGACAAGGGCGCGACCGTGCTCGCCGGCGGCGGGCGCCCCGACGTCCCCGGCGCCTTCGTGGAGCCGACGCTGCTGGCCGACGTCACGCCCGAGATGCGGGCCTACCGCGAGGAGCTGTTCGGCCCGGCCGCGGTGGTCTACCGGGCCCGGGACGAGGACGAGGCGGTGGAGCTGGCCAACGCCACCGACTACGGGCTGTCCGCCGTCGTCTACAGCAGCGACCTGGACCGGGCGCGGGCGGTGGCCGACCGGCTGGAGTCGGGCATGGTCTGGATCAACCAGCCCTCCGGCTCGTCGCCCGAGCTGCCGTTCGGGGGGGTCAAGCGGTCCGGCTACGGCCGGGAGCTGTCGGAGCTGGGCATGTTCGAGTTCGCCAACCGGCGGCTGGTGCGCACCCTGCCGGCGAAGAAGAAGTAGTAAGGACCCCGCTGACCCCCGCCACCCGCACGCTCGCGGCGGGCCCCTGCGGCGGGGACACCGCCCCGGGCAGGATGGAGGGGTGCCCGAGGTCTGGACGACGCCGCACCGCGCGAACCCGGTCGACGCCGAGGTCGCTCTGCCCGGCTCGAAGTCGCTGACCGCCCGGGCCCTCGTGCTCGCCGCGCTGTCCGACGGGCCGAGCCGGCTGGTGCGTCCCCTGCGGGCCCGCGACACCGAGCTGATGGCCGCCGGCCTGCGGGCCCTCGGCGTCGGCGTGACCGACGAGGGCGCCGACTGGCTGGTCGAGCCGGCCCCGCTGCGCGGCCCCGCCGAGGTGGACGCCGGCCTCGCCGGCACCGTGCTGCGCTTCCTCCCGCCGGTGGCCGCGCTGGCCGACGGCCCGGTGCGGCTGGACGGCGACCCGCGGCTGCGCGAGCGGCCCAACGCCGGGCTGCTCGCCGCGCTGCGCGACCTCGGCGTGGCCGTGGACGACGGCGGCCGCGGGCGGGCGCCGTTCACCGTGCACGGCCGCGGCGGCGTGCGGGGTGGCCCGGTGACGGTCGACGCGAGCGAGTCCTCCCAGATCGTCTCCGGGCTGCTGCTGGCCGCCGCCCGCTTCGACGACGGCATCGACCTGGCCCTCGCCGGCGGGGTGCCGTCGATGCCGCACGTGGACATGACGGTGACGACGCTGCGCGAGCACGGTGTCGACGTCGCCGCCACCGGCCGCGGCTGGCGGGTCTCCCCCGGCCCGGTCGCCGCCGTGGACCGGGTGCTCGAGCCGGACCTCTCCAACGCCGCGCCGTTCCTGGCCGCCGCCCTGGTGACCGGCGGCCGGGTGACCGTGCGCGACTGGCCGACCGAGACCACGCAGCCGGGTGCGCAGCTCGACCGGCTGCTGACCGCGATGGGCGCCGCGGTCGAGCGCACCGCCGACGGTCTGCGCGTCACCGGCGGCGCCTCCATCGCGCCGCTGGTCGCCGACCTCGGCGAGGTCGGCGAGCTCACCCCGGTGCTCGCGGCGCTGTGCGCGCTGGCCGGTGGACCGTCCCGGCTGACCGGCATCGGCCACCTGCGCGGGCACGAGACCGACCGGCTGCAGGCCCTCGACGAGGTGCTCACCGCGGTCGGGGCGCGGGTCGAGCAGCTGCCCGACGGGCTGGGCATCACGCCGGGCCCGCGCCGCGCGGCCCGGGTCGACTCCTACGCCGACCACCGCATGGTGCACGCCGCCGCCGTCCTGGGGCTGGCGATCCCGGGCGTCGAGGTGACCGGCCCCGGGGCGGTGACCAAGACGCTACCCGACTTCCGGGAGCGCTGGGCCGGCCTGCTCGGGACGCCGGCGGAGGTCGGGCGCTGAGCCCGCGCCGGCACGACAGCCGCTCGGACGAGGACGACGTCCGGGTCCGGCCCAGCCGCCGGGGCTCGCGGCCGCGCACGCGGCAGCGGCCCCGCCACGCCGACGCCGTGCACGGGCTGGTCGTCGCCGTCGACCGGGGCCGGATGACGGTGCGGCTCGACGGCGCGGGCGGCCCCCCGGTCGACGTCACCGCCATGCGCGCCCGCGAGCTCGGCCGGCACGGCGTGGTCGTGGGCGACCGGGTGCGGATCGTCGGCGACACCAGCGGCCGCACCGACAGCCTGGCGCGCATCGTTGTCATCGAGGAGCGGACGACGGTGCTGCGGCGCACCGCCGACGACGCCGACCCCACCGAGCGGGTCGTGGTCGCCAACGCCGACCACCTGGTCGTGGTCACCTCGGTGACCGAGCCCGAGCCCGCGACCGGCTTCATCGACCGCTGCCTGGTCGCCGCCTACGCCGGTGGGCTCGCGCCCATGCTCTGCCTGACCAAGACCGACCTGGGCAGCCCGCAGCCGCTGCTCGACCGCTACGCCGGCCTGGAGGTCGAGGCGGTCGCGGTGTCCCGCGCGCAGCCGCTCGACGAGCTGGTCGAGCGGCTGCGCGGGCGCACGAGCGTGCTGGTCGGGCAGTCCGGGGTCGGCAAGTCGACGCTGGTCAACCGGCTGGTGCCGGACGCCGCGCGGGCGACCGCCGAGGTGACCAAGGTCGGCAAGGGCCGGCACACGTCGTCCTCGGCGGTGCTGCTCGACCTGCCGGGCGGGGGACGGGTCGTCGACACCCCGGGCATCCGCTCCTTCGGGTTGGCCCACGTCACGGCCGACGACGTCCTCGCGGCGTTCGACGACCTGGCGGAGGCGGCGGTGGACTGCCCGCCGCTGTGCGGGCACGGCACCGCCGACCCCGACTGCGCCCTCGACGGCTGGGCCGCCGCCGGCCCACCGGCCCGCGCCGAGCGGCTGGGCAGCTTCCGCCGGCTGCTCGACGCCGTGGGCCAGCTCGGCCCCGGCTACTGATCGCGCGGCGCCCATCCGGGTCGGGGCGGGCCGGACCGCTCGTGCCGGCGGGGCGGTTCGGTGAAGAGCTCCTCGTCCATCGGCTCGTCCACCGCCTCGATGCGCAGGTCGTGCCCGGCGCCCGCGGTGGACCCGCCGATCTGCTCGGTCAGCACGCAGACGCCGGTGCCGACGTCGAGCCGGACGCGGTGCGCCTCCGGGTAGACCGCGGGCAGCTGCGCCGCGCCGGGCCCCCACTCGAGCTCGTCGACACGGCGGTCGCGCAGCAGCGGGCAGCACCCGCAGCGCGGCTCGTAGCCGGGCGTCGTCCGGACGACGGCCTCCCACGCCGGCCGACCCGCGTGCTCGACCTCCACGACGGCGTCCGGCGCGAGCGCCGGGACGGGTTCGTCCGTCGCCGGGTCCCGCCCGTCGGCCAGCTCGACCGGGTCGAGCACCGACACCCAGCGGTAGTCCTGGAACATCGGGTCGTCGGACAGCTCGAACGGCCGCGTCCGGCCCGCGACGAGCCCGTCGGGGCGCAGTTCCGGCGACGGCGCCCCCGGGTCGCCGGGCCAGGGGATCTCGACGGTGCGGCCGCCCTCCGGAGTCATGACCCCGGCGGTGCTCCGCCGCTCGCGGACGATCTGGACCAGGTGGCCACCGAGCGTCTCCACCCGCAGGACGTCGGGCCTGCGGAGCCACGCGCGCACCGGTTCGGGCCAGGTCTGGTACGGGCCGCTCCACCGGACCGTGAACCGCAGCGTCGACCAGCGCCACGGCGACGAGCGAGCCAGGGCGGTGAAGGTGTCGGCGGAGGGGACGAGCACGTCGGGAGTGTGCGCGCGGGCCGGCCGGCGCGGCCACCGACTTCGGGGTCCCGCCAGGAGCGCGCGGGCGGCGGGGGCAGCGGGGCCTGTCCTCAGACGTCGACCCAGCCGCCGCTGCGCCAGTAGACGCCGGCGTCGCGGGTCAGCAGCGCCGAGTCGACCAGGTACCGCCGCAGCGCGGCCACGTCGGGGTGCCAGACGGCCAGCAGGGCGTTGACCTCGCGCTCCGGGTACCGGACGCCGGGCTCGAACACGCGCACCAGGTGCTCGAGCACGACCCGCCGCTTCGAGGCCTGCGCCGGGATCGACACCAGCCGCCCGTCCCGGACGAAGGCCGACAGGACGGCGTCCTCGGCCGGATCGGGCGACAGCGGCTCCGGTGGCGGCACCGCCTCGGCCGCGGCCCGGGCCACCTGGCCGAAGACCGAGGTCCGGAGGGCGAGGTCGTGCCCGTCGCGGTGCACCAGGCCGGCGCGGGACAGCCGGCGCGCGGCGAGCGCGACGTCCTTCAGCGGCAGCGCGGCCGCCGCGGCGACCTCCTCGATCGTGCCGGCGCCCAGCGCGAGGGCGGCGACGACCTTGAGCCGGACCGGGTCGGCCAGCAGCCCCACGATCGTCGCGGCCTCCACCCCCCGACGGTATCCGCGCATCAGGCCGGGACGCGCCGGGTAGCCGGGACGCCATGGTGAGCCCGATCGACATCCAGAAGGCCCTGTCCGGCATCGACTACCCGGCCGGCAAGGCCGACATCGTGAAGCACGCCGAGCAGCAGGGCGGCGACAAGGAGGTGCTCGACGCGCTGAAGGGCATCGAGGACCGGGAGTACGACGGACCCAGCGGGGTCAGTGCCGCGGTCTTCGACTGAGGGCCCGCTAGGTTCGGTGTCCATGACGTCGGGCCGGGGTTTCAGCGAGGACATGCGACTGGCCCACGTGCTGGCCGACCAGGCCGACTCGATCAGCATGGACCGGTTCCGGGCTCAGGACCTCCAGGTCGACACCAAGCCCGACCTCACCCCGGTCACCGACGCCGACCGCGCGGTCGAGGAGCAGCTGCGCATCACGCTGGCCCGGGCCCGCACCCGGGACGCAGTGCTCGGCGAGGAGCACGGCGTCACCGGGCACGGGCCGCGCCGGTGGGTGCTCGACCCGATCGACGGCACCAAGAACTTCGTCCGCGGCGTGCCCGTCTGGGCCACGCTGATCGCCCTGTTCGACGGCGACGAGCCGGTGGTCGGCATGGTGTCGGCCCCGGCGCTCAACCGCCGCTGGTGGGCGGCCAAGGACGTCGGCGCCTGGACCGGGCGCCGGCTGGAGTCGGCCACCCGCTGCCGCGTCTCCGGCGTGCGCGACCTGGCCGACGCGAGCCTCTCCTATTCCAGCCTGTCGGGCTGGGAGGAGCGCGGCCTGCTCGACGGCTTCCTCGGCCTCACCCGCGCGGTGTGGCGGACCCGGGCCTACGGCGACTTCTGGAGCTACGTGCTGCTCGCCGAGGGCGCAGTAGACCTGGCCTGCGAGCCCGAGGTGTCGCTGTGGGACCTCGCCGCGCTCGACGTCATCGTGCGCGAGGCCGGCGGCCGGTTCACCGACCTCACCGGCAAGGAGGGCCCGGCCGGCGGCAGCGCGCTGGCCAGCAACGGCGCCCTGCACGACGCCGCGCTCACCCTCCTGCGGTCCGACCCGGCCTGACCGCGTCCTCGGCCCCCGGGTCGACGCCGACGCGCAGGCCGACCCCGCGCGCCGCCAGCAGCGCCGCGCCGACGGCCGACGCACTGCGCAGCGGCAGCCAGCGCACCGGCGTCCCCAGCGCGCCGGCCAGCAGCTCCCGGACGACGGCCGCCCGCCCGCCCCCACCGGTGAGCACGACCGGACCGGACCCGGCGCCGCCGAGCAGCCGCGCCGCCGCACCGACCGCCGCGACCACGCCTTCCACCGCTGCGCGGGCGAGGTCGGCGCGCGTGGTCCCCGCCGACAGGCCGGTCCAGGCGCCCCGGTCGCCGGGCGCGGCCACGCCGCCGCGCTCGCCGGTGAGCCAGGGCGCGAAGCGCACCCCCCCGGCACCGGCCGGCGCGGCCGCGGCCAGGTCGAACAATCCGGCGTCGGTCAGGCCGAGCACCCCGCACACCCACGACCACGCCGACCCGGCGTTCTGCAGTGCCGCCATCGCGTACCAGCCGCCGTCGGCGTCGGCGTAGAGGTGGGTCGGTGGGTCGTCGGCCTGGGCGCGGGTCGCGCCGGGACGCAGCACCTGCGCGCCGGTGCCGAGGTTGACCTGCAGGCCGGTGCGGGTGCCGGCGGCCAGCAGGGCCAGCGCGGTGTCCGCGCCGCCGACCACGACCGGGACCGGACCGGCCGGCAGCCGCGCGGTGCCGGCGACCTCCGCCGACGGCCGGACCCGCGGGAGCAGCGCCGGCGGCACGCCCGCCGCGGCCACGGCCGCCGCCGACCAGCCGTCGGCGACGACGTCCCAGAGCAGGGTGGCCGAGGCGTCGCTGCGGTCGGTGACCCGCGGGTCGGCGTCCGGGAGCAGCGACGCGCGCAGCGCGTCCTTCGGCAGCAGCACGGCCGCCGCCCGTCCGACCACCGCCGGGTCGTGCGCGGTGAGCCAGGCCAGCAGCGGGCCGGTCATGCCGGGCACCAGCGGGTTGGCCAGCGCGGCCCGGTCGGCGGCCGGCAGCGCGCGCCAGCCGCGCAGCTCGGCGACCGCCCGGCCGTCGGGCCAGAGCAGGCCGGGCGTGACCGGCGCGCCCGCCGCGTCGACGAGGACGACGCCGTGCATCTGCCCCGACAGACCCAGCGCCCGCACCCGGCGCCCGGCCAGCCGCGGCGCGAGGGCGGCCAGCGCCGCGTCGAAGGCGCGCCGCCCGGCGGCGACGTCGGTCTGCGCCCAGCCGGGGTTCGGCCGGTCGACGGGGTAGCCGGCCTCCGCCTCGGCCACGACCCCGGGACCGCCCCACCGGTCGTCCGGCGGCCCGCCCCCGGCCGTGGTGCCCGCCGCCGCGTCGTCGACGGCGAGCGCGACCAGCTTCAGGCCGCTGGTGCCCAGGTCCGCCCCCAGCACCACGTCGGCGGGCGCACCCATGCCGGCCGCCGGCCGTCAGCGGCCGGCCGGGCCGTGCGCGAAGCCGCCGGTGCGCCCGTTGCGGTCGGCGAGCAACCCGGCCAGCGTCGAGACGGCGATCTCGGGCGGGGTCCGCGAACCGATGTCCAGCCCGATCGGCCGGTGCACCCGAGCCACCTCCTCGGGCGGCACGCCGAGCGCCGCGAGCGCCCGCACGTGCGGCCCCTCGTGCCGCGGGTTGCCCATCACGCCGATCCAGCGGGTCGGGCAGGCCAGGGCGTCGCGCAGCAGCTCGCCCAGCTCGGGGCGGTGGTGGTCGGTGACGACGACGTCGGCGTGCCCGCCGGCCAGCTCGGCGCCCAGCTCCGCGAAGCCGCGCGCGACCACGTCCGGCGAGCCGTCCGGCTGCCGGTCGGGGTCGGGCTCGACGAGCACGGTGCGGTAGCCGAGGTCGGCGCCGTAGCGGACCAGCGCCGCCGCCACCGGCGACGCGAAGACGGCGACCAGCAGCCGGTCGCCGTGCACCTCGCCGGCCGCGGAGCCGTGCGCGACGCCGCAGGTCGGGTCGGCGGTCACGCCACCTTCTCCGGGCTGTCGCCGTACCGGTAGGACGCGTCGGCGTACCGCCCGCCGGTCGCCGCACCCGGCGGCGCGATGGCCTCCAGCCGCGCCAGGTCGTCGGTCGAGAGCTCGACCGCGGCGGCCGCGACGTTCTCCTCCAGGTAGGCGCGCCGCTTGGTGCCCGGGATGGGGACGACGTCGTCGCCCTGGGCCAGCACCCAGGCCAGCGCGAGCTGGCCGGGTGACACCCCCTTCTCGTCGGCCAGCGCGCGGACGGCGTCGACGAGCCGGAGGTTGGCGGTGAAGGCCTCCCCCTGGAAGCGCGGGTGGCTGCGCCGGAAGTCGTCCTCGTCGAAGTCCGACGGATCCTTGATCTGCCCGGTGAGGAAGCCGCGGCCGAGCGGGCTGAACGGCACGATGCCGATACCGAGCTCCCGGGCGGTCCCCAGCACCGTGTCCTCGCCCGTCCCACCGCCCCCGGCCACCTCGAGGTCGCGGGTCCACAGCGACCACTCGCTCTGCAGCGCCGCGATGGGATGCACCGCGACCGCCCGCCGCAGCGACGCCGCGCTGGCCTCGGACAGCCCGAGGTGGCGCACCTTGCCCTGCTGCACGAGCTCGGCCATCGCCCCGACGGTGTCCTCGATCGGCACCTCGGGGTCGACCCGGTGCTGGTAGTAGAGGTCGATCGTGTCGACCCGCAGCCGGCGCAGGCTCGCCTCGGCGCGGGCGCGCACGGTCTCCGGCCGCCCGTCGATCCGCCGTCCGCTGTGCGACAGCGAGAACTTCGTGGCCAGCTGCACCTCCTCGCGCCGTCCGGTGATCGCCTCGCCGACCAGCTCCTCGTTGTGCCCGTCGCCGTAGACGTCGGCGGTGTCGAGGAAGGTCACGCCGAGCTCGAGCGCGCGGTGGATCGTGGCGATCGACTCGTCGCGGTCGGCCGCCCCGTACATCTGGCTCATGCCCATGCAGCCGAGGCCGAGGGCGGGGACCACGAGGCCGTCGCGGCCGAGGGTGCGGGTGCCCAGCGAAGAGGTCATGCCCGCATCCTCGCCGCCGGGGCCCGGCCCCCGCCAGGCCGGGCCGGTCAGCCCCGGGCCAGGCCGTCGATCCGGCGCACCTCGTCGTCGTCCAGCGAGAAACCGGTGACGGCGGCGTTGGCGCGGATCCGCTCGGGGGTGGCCGACTTGGGGATGACCACCACGCCGTGGTCGAGGTGCCAGCGCAGCACCACCTGCGCGGTGCTCACCCCGTGCGCGTCGGCGATCCCGCGCAGGACGGGATCGTCGAGGTCGGTGTTCTTGAACGGGCTGTACCCCTCGAGGACGACACCACGCTCCCGGTGCCCGGCCTCGACCGCCGCGTCGTACTTCGACGGGGCCCAGCTCACCTGGTTGACGGCGGGCGCGACGCCGGTCGCGTCCGTCACCGCGTCGATCTGGGCGAGCGAGTAGTTGCTCACGCCGATGTCCCGGGCGCGGCCGGCCTCCCGCTCCTCGACGAAGTGCGCCCAGAGGTCCTCACCGGCGCCGCCGGGCGGCCAGTGGACCAGCCACAGGTCGACGGCGTCGACGCCGAGGGCGTCGAGCGAGGCGTCGAGCGTCTGCGCGGCGCGGTCGGCGTTGCGGGGCGGCAGCTTGGTCGTCACGAAGACCTCGTCCCGCGGTACGCCGGAGTCGCGCAGCGCCCGGCCGACCTCGGCCTCGTTGCGGTAGAGCGTGGCGGTGTCGAGGTGCCGGTAACCGACGTCCAGGGCCGTGCGGACGGCGTCGTAGCACTGCGAGCCGGTGATCTGCCAGGTGCCGAATCCGAGGAGCGGCATGCTGCCGCCACCGGGGAGCCGGGCTGCGGGGACCGCGGTCTGCGTCATGCCCCCTCCCCTGCCCCGCCGACGCCGTCCGGACACCGGCTCCCGCAGCGGTGATGGCCCATCACCGATGGACCGACCCGGCCAGCCGCATTGTCAGACGAGCAGCGGTGGGCTGAGCGTGATCTCGGTGCCGTCGGGCCGGTAGGTGCGCCATCGGCCGCCGGGATCTCGCTGGACCCGGAAGCCGTGGTGGACCTTGGTGTGGTGACGCTCGCAGAGCAGCGCCGAGTTCCCGACGCTGGTCACGCCTCCGAGCACCCATTCGATCAGGTGGTGGACGTCGCACCAGTGCTTGGGCGCCGCGCAGCCGGCGAACACGCAGGCCCGGTCGCGCAGCTCGACGGCCTTGCGGATGTGCGGCGGGACGACCCGCCGGGTGCGCCCGACGTCCAGCGGGAGCCCGTCGGGGTCGAGCAGGACGCGGAGGACGCTGCCGTCGCAGGCGAGCCGGCGCGCACCGGCGGCGGACAGCGGGCTGCCGAAGGCCGTGGTCGCGGCGCCCGGCCCGGTCGTCGGGTCGAGGAAGTCGGCCGCCGGCACGGTGACCACGACGGTGGGCTTGACGGTGCGCAGGATCGGCAGGTCGCCGGCGGCCAGCTGCTTGTCGGCCAGCTGCACCAGCGCGTCGGCGAGCTGCTGCGCCCGGGTGCGCCGGTCGCCCTGGGGGCGGTTGGCCTGCACGATCGACTCGAGCGCGGCCAGGAGCTTCTCCCCGCCGACGGCGTCGAGCTGGCCGCGGATCAGCACACTGCCGGCGCCGTAGCCGGCGATGGACAGCGCGCGGCCCTCGGTCGGGTCGGGTTCGGGGCCATCGGTGTCCAGCCGCGCGAGGTAGTGCCCGACCGCGGCCCGCAGCCGGGCGACCGACCCCTCGGCGGCGAGCGCCGCCAGCGTCCGGTCGACCTCGCCCAGGTCGACGCCTTGCGCGGCGGTGGCGGTGCGCCGCGCCTGGTCGGCGATCGGGGCGACGACGTCGACCTGGTCGGTGGTGACGGCGCCGGCGGCGTGGGCGGCGGTGAGGGCCGGCAGGTGCTCCAGCGCGCGGCCGTGGCGGACGAGCCGGGCGGCCGTGCCGGGCGCGGCGTGTCCGCGGCCGCGCAGCCAGGACTGCATGGTGGCCAGGCCGTCGAACTCGGCCGCGGAGGTGAGGTCGGCCTCGCGGATGGTGCGGGTGAGCTCGGCGTCGAGGCGGTTGCGGGCGGCGAGCAGTTGGGCGGCGCGCTCGAGCAGCTGGGGGCCGAACATGACGTGCAGGTCGTCGGCGGCGAGCGCGTCGAGTGCCGACTGCAGCTCGCCCACGACCCCTCCCTAGATTCGATCAGCTGTTCGAAGGATACCCGCCAGACAAGGGGCCCGGCAACACGAAACCGCAGGTCAGGACCCTCTGGACAACAAGGTCGAGCGAGACCCGCGTGGGGTTGCGGGCCTCCCGCCTCGCGCGACCGTCCCGCCAACGCGCGACGTGGCCCGGCGCTCGACGGTGGTCATGCTGGATGCGGAACCGCCGGGTGCGCCGGCGGCCGGACCCGACGGTCCCGGGAGGACCAGCGGTGCTCAGGTGGACATCCGACGCCGGCACCCACAGTCAGCCGAGGGCCTGGTCGAGGTCGGCGAGCAGGTCGTCGGCCTCCTCGATGCCCACCGACAGGCGCACCAGGTCGGCCGGCACCTCCAGCGGCGAGCCCGCGGCGCTCGCGTGCGTCATCCGGCCAGGGTGCTCGATCAGCGACTCGACCCCGCCCAGCGACTCGGCCAGCGTGAACAGCCGCGCCCGCTCGCACACCCGCAGCGCGGCCTCCTCGCCGTCGCGCATGCGGAACGAGAGCATGCCGCCGAAGCCGGACATCTGCTCGGCCGCGACGTCGTGGCCGGGGTGGTCGGGCAGCCCCGGGTACAGCACCGAGGCCACCGCCGGGTGCCCGGCCAGCCACGCGGCGATCCGCGCCGCGTTGTCCTGGTGCCGGTCCATCCGCACGGCCAGCGTCTTGATGCCGCGCAGCACCAGCCACGCGTCGAACGGTCCGGCCACCGCGCCCATCGCGTTCTGGTGGTAGGCCAGCTGCTCGCCGAGGCCGCCGTCGGCAGCGACCAGGGCTCCCCCGACGACGTCGGAGTGCCCGCCCAGGTACTTGGTGGTCGAGTGGACTACGACGTCGGCACCGAGGGTGAGCGGCTGCTGCAGGTACGGC
Source organism: Geodermatophilus sp. YIM 151500 (assembly GCF_025716945.1). GTDB lineage: Bacteria > Actinomycetota > Actinomycetes > Mycobacteriales > Geodermatophilaceae > YIM-151500. The sequence goes on along the minus strand of NZ_JAOVZT010000002.1, from coordinate 284,710 downwards.
GAGGCGAAGGTGTTGTCGACGACGAGCAGCGCGCCCGCGGCGTGCGCGATCTCGGCCAGCGCCGCGATGTCGGCGATGCCGAGCAGCGGGTTGGTCGGCGTCTCGCACCAGACCACCCGTGTCGTCGGCCGCACCGCCGCCCGGACGGCGTCGAGATCGGTCAGGTCGGTCGGCGTGTGCTCCAACCCCCACCGCGCGAGCACCTTCGACAGCAGCCGGAACGTGCCGCCGTAGGCGTCGCCGGTGAGGACGACGTGGTCGCCGGGGGCGCAGACGGTGCGCAGCAGGGTGTCCTCGGCGGCCAGCCCCGAGGCGAACGCCAGCCCGGCCGCACCCTCCTCCAGCGCGGCCAGCGCCTCCTGCAGCGCCGTCCGGGTGGGGTTGGCGCTGCGGCTGTACTCGTAACCGCCGCGCAGCCCGCCGACGCCGTCCTGCTTGTAGGTGGTGGTGAGGTGCACCGGCACGATCACCGCCCCGGTCGCGGGGTCCGGCTCCTGGCCGGCGTGGATGGCGCGCGTCGTGAAGCCGCGGTACCGGCCGGGGCCGGTGGCCCCGGCGCCGACGGCCGTCCTCGTGTCGTCCCCGTCCATCGGCACCGGACCGCTCACCGGGCCACCCCCGCCAGGTGGCCGAGCACGTCCTGCCGGGTGACCACACCGGCCGGCTTGCCGTCGACGTGCACGACGAGCGCGTCGGCGGTGCCCAGCGCCGCCACGGCGGCGGCCACCGGCTCGCCCGAACCGATGATCGGCAGCGGCGGGGACATGTGCTTCTCGACCCGGTCGGACAGGCTGGCCTTGCCGGCGAAGAGCGCGTCGAGCAGTGACTTCTCCTCGACGGCGCCGACCACCTCGCCCGCGGTGATCGGCGGCTCGGCCCTGACCACCGGCATCTGGCTGACGCCGTACTCCCGCAGGATGTTGATCGCCTCGCGCACCGTCTCGTTCGGGTGGGTGTGGACCAGCGACGGCGTCGCGCCGTCCTTGGCCTGCAGCAGCTCGCCGACCGTCTCGCCGCCACCGACGGCGAGGAAGCCGTAGTCGGCCATCCACTTGTCGTTGAAGATCTTGGCCAGGTAGCCGCGTCCGCCGTCCGGCAGCAGCACGACGACCACGTCGTCCGGACCGAGGCGCTGCGCCACCCGCAGCGCGCCCGCCACCGCCATGCCGCACGAGCCGCCGACCAGCAGGCCCTCCTCGCGCGCCATCCGCCGGGTCATGGCGAAGGAGTCGCCGTCGCTGACGGCGACGATCTCGTCGGCGATGGACCGGTCGTAGGCGTCGGGCCAGAAGTCCTCGCCCACGCCCTCGACGAGGTAGGGCCGGCCGGTGCCGCCGGAATAGACCGACCCCTCCGGGTCGACGCCGACGACCCGCACCCGCCCGCCGGAGGCCTCCTTGAGGTAGCGGCCGGTCCCGCTGATCGTCCCGCCGGTGCCGACGCCGGCGACGAAGTGCGTGATGCGCCCCTCGGTCTGCGCCCAGATCTCCGGGCCGGTGGTCTCGTAGTGCGACCGCGGGTTGGCCGGGTTGGCGTACTGGTCGGGCTTCCAGCCGCCCGGCGTCTCGCGGGCCAGCCGGTCGGACACCGAGTAGTAGGAGCGCGGGTCGGCGGGGTCGACGGCGGTGGGGCAGACGACGACCTCGGCGCCGTAGGCCCGCAGCGTGTTGACCTTGTCCTCGGCCACCTTGTCGGGGCACACGAAGATGCACCGGTAGCCGCGCCGCTGGGCGACGAGGGCCAGCCCGATGCCGGTGTTGCCGCTGGTCGGCTCGACGATGGTGCCGCCGGGCCGCAGCGCGCCGCTGGCCTCGGCCTCGTCGACCATCCGGACGGCGATCCGGTCCTTCACCGAGCCGCCGGGGTTGAAGAACTCGACCTTGGCCAGCACCAGCGGCGCGTCCGGGCCGAGGTCGCGGGGAACCGAGACGAGCCGGACCAGCGGGGTGCCGCCGATCAGGTCGAGCACGGACTCGGCGTACTGCACGGGAGCGCCTCCTCGGGGCCTGGCGGGCGGACCGGGCACCGGCGCCCGCGGACCTCCACCCGCCGACGCCATCCCACCAGACCCGCGGGGCGGCCGGGGTGCCGCTCCCCGGACGCGCCCGCGACGGCGGTCGGCGGGAAGCCGGGCCGCCCGCGCGCGGTTGTTCCCCGCCACCGAGCCCGTCGATCGAGGAGGATGCGCGGCATGAGCACCGCCGAAGGCACCCGGGACCTGACCGCGCTGGAGGCCGAGCGCGAGCGCATCCGGCGGGCGCACCTGCGCCCGGCCGGCGAACGGCCGGCCTCCACCGCACGCGGGCTGCACCACACCGCGCTGATCAGCAGCGACGTGGAGCGGACCGTCCGCTTCTACCAAGACGTGCTCGGCTTCCCGCTCACCGAGCTGATCGAGAACCGCGACTACCCCGGCTCCTCGCACTTCTTCTTCGACATCGGCCACGGCAACCTGCTGGCCTTCTTCGACTTCCCCGGCCTCGACGTGGGCCCGTACGCCGAGGTGCTCGGCGGGCTGCACCACATGGCGATCAGCGTCGAGCCGGAGCGCTGGCACGAGCTGGTGCAGCGGCTCACCGACGCCGGCGTGGAGCACGTCGTCCACAGCGGCGTCTCGGTCTACTTCCGCGACCCGGACGGCGCCCGCATCGAGCTCATCGCCGACCCGCTCGGGGAGATGTACGGCGCGAAGGTCCTCTGACGCAGAGTCGAGCGTGGGCGCCGACGCCCGGTTTGCGAGCCGGACAGGGGGCGTCAGCGCACACGCTCACCGTCAGGACCGCTCCTCGGCCCGCGCGACCAGGTCGGCGTACTCCGGGTGCCGCTCGATCCAGCCGCGGACGAACGGGCACGAGGCCACCACCCGCTCGCCGCGGGACCGGACGTCGTCGAGCGCCGCGCGCACCAGCCGGCTGCCGAGGCCGGACTCGCCGGCGTCGGGGTCGACCTCGGTGTGGGTGAACACGCGCAGGCCGCCGCGGCGCTCGTAGGCGGCGATGCCGAGCACCGTGTCGCCGTTCCGGATCTCGTAGCGGCCGGCGTCGGGGGCGTCGGTGACGGTGGTCTCCATGCCCGCCCCAACCCGGCGTCCCCCACCGCTGTTCCGGCGCGCACGGTGCCCGGGTCGGCCGGCCCGGACGCGACGAGGGCCCGGTCACCGCGGTGACCAGGCCCTCGTCGTGCAGTAGCGGGGACAGGATTCGAACCTGTGACCTCTGGGTTATGAGCCCAGCGAGCTACCGAGCTGCTCCACCCCGCGTCGGTGCTCTCCACCGTACACGGGATGCCCCGTGCCGTCCGCGCCGCGCCCGGTGGGCCCGCGTGATGTCGGGCACGAGCAGGACGAGCGTGCCGAGCAGGAACAGCGAGCTGCCGGCGAGGAGCAGCGCCGAACCCTGGGAGACCGCGACGACCAGGAAGAGCGCGCTGCCCAGGACGTAGGCGCCGTACGCGAGGTCGCGGCCGGTCACGCCTTGCCGCTCCCCGCACCCACCGGGTCACGGCCGTCGGAGCCGCCGTCCCGACCGCCGTCGGATGCGTGGCCGTCGCCGGCGACGGCCACGGCCGGCCGGTGCCCGGCCGGGACCTGCTCCCCGCGCAGCGCCCGCACCAGCGACACCAGGACGAGCAGCAGGACCACGGCGAACGGGAAGGCCGCCACGATCGACGCCGTCTGCACGCCCTCGAGGCCGCCGCTCACCAGCAGCACCGCGGCCGCGGCCGCGATGACCAGCCCCCAGGTGACGGTGACCGATCGGGCCGGGTCGCGCCCGTCCTCGCTCGACAGCGACCCGAGCACGAAGGTGGCCGAGTCGGCGCTGGTGACGAAGAAGGTCACGATCAGCACCATCGCCGCGACGCCGGCCAGCACGCCGAACGGCAGCGTGTCGAACAGGCCGAACAGCGCCGACTCGGTCGGCAGCTCGGACAGGCCCGCGCCGTCCCGCTCGGCCAGGACGCCGGCGCCGCCGAACACGGAGAACCACAGCCCGCTCACCAGCGTGGGCACGGCCAGGACGCCGACGACGAACTCGCGGATCGTGCGGCCGCGGGAGATGCGGGAGATGAAGGTGGCCACGAACGGCGACCAGGAGATCCACCACGCCCAGTAGAAGACGGTCCAGCCGTTGATCCACGCCGACCGCTCGTCGTCGAAGGGACCGGTCTGCAGGCTCATCCGCGGCAGCTCGGCGAGGTAGCCGCCCAGCGTGGTGGTGAAGGCTCCGGCCAGCCTGCCGGTCGAGGCGGTGAGGAAGACGAACAGGAAGATCGCCACGGCCAGGACGACGTTGGCCGTCGACAGCCACTTGATGCCCCGGTCGATGCCGGACATGGCCGAGACGAGGAACAGCACGGTCACCACGGCGATGACGGCGAGCTGGACGCCGGAGCCGATCCCGACCCCGTCGACGAGGGCGGCCAGGCCGCCGTTGACCTGCGCGGCACCGAGCCCCAGCGAGGTGGCGACGCCGAAGACCGTGGCGACCACGGCGACCGTGTCGATGACCGTGCCCAGCGGACCGTCCACCCGGTCGCCGAGCACGGGGCGCAGCGCGCCGCTGATCGTGGCCTTCCAGCCCTGGCGGAACCGCGCGTAGGCCAGCGCCATCGCCAGCACCGCGTAGATCGCCCACGGGTGCAGGCCCCAGTGGAAGAAGGAGTAGCGCAGCGCATCGCGGGCGGCCTGCTCGCTGCCCGGCTCGGCGGTCGGCGGCGTGACGAAGTGGGCGACCGGCTCGGCCACGCCCCAGAACACCAAGCCGACGCCCATCCCGGCGCTGAACAGCATGGCGAACCAGGCGCCGGCGCTGTACTCGGGGCGGTCCGCGTCGCGACCCAGCCGGATGCGCCCGAAGCGGGAGGCGGCCAGCGCGATGGCGGCGATCAGCAGCACGGTGGCCGTGATCAGGTAGAACCAACCGAACCGGTCGACCAGGAAGGCCCGGGCCTCCTGGGTGGCGGTCGCCAGCGAGCCCGACGAGAGCACGCCCCACAGGACGAACGGGACGACCACGGCGAGCGCGGCCCAGAACACGGACGACGTCCGTTGCACGAAGGAAACTCCTCAGGATCGACGGCAGTCGGTCACCCGGACCTCCTTTCACAAGGCGACGGCTCCGGCAAACCTTTCCCGCACGTGACGGGTCGCACGCCCGTCCGGACGGCGGCGTCCGTCATGGTGGGGCGGTGAGCACCGCGCCCGACCCGATCCGCACGGTCCCTCCCCCGATCGACGGCACCCCGCCCGAGCCCCCCGTGCCCGCCCTCCCGGACGACGCCGAGGAGGACTCCACCGACCGGCGCTCCGCCGACCGGACGCTGGAGCTGGCGCTCCGCATCGGCGACGTGCTGCTCTCCGGCGGCGCGAGCGTCTCGGAGGTGACCGCCACCTGCACCGCGGTCGCCGAGGCCGCCGGGCTGGAGCGCGTCGAGTGCGACATCACCTTCACGTCCATCTCGATCAGCGGGCGGCCCGGTCCGGACGCCCCGCCGGTCAGCGGCATGCGCCTGGTGCACGAGCGGGCGCTGGACTACACGCGGGTGACCGGCGTGCACAACATCGTCACCGACCTCGTCGACGGACGGATCGACCGGGCCGCGGCCGAGCGGCGGCTGCGCACCGTCGTCCGGGCCCGCCACCCCTACCGGCGCGGAGTGGTGACGCTGGCCCGCGCCGCCCTGGCCGGGTCGGTGGCCGTGCTGCTCGGCGCCGGCCCCGTGGTGACCGCCGTCGCACTGGCTGCCACCGTCGTCATCGACCTGGTCATCGCCGCGCTCGCCCGCGCGCAGCTGCCGGCCTTCTACCAGAACGCGGCCGGCGGCGCGGTGGCCACCGCCGCCGCGCTGGCGCTCGTGGCCGCGGACACGGACGTGCAGCCCTCGCTGGTGGTCGCCGCCGGCATCGTCCTGCTGCTGCCCGGGGTCACCCTGGTCGGCGCGGTGCAGGACGCCATCACCGGTTCCTACGTGACGGCGAGCGCCCGGGCCTTCGAGACCTTCCTGCTGGCCGCCGGGATCGTCGCCGGCATCGCGGTCGCCCTGTCGATCGGGGTGCGCGCCGGCTTGCCGGTGCGCATCGGCGACCCGCCGATCCGCGGCCTGGACGAGGTGCCCGTGCAGCTGCTCGCCGCCGCCGTCGTGTCGGCGGCCTTCGCCGTCTCCAACTACGCGCCGCGACGCACCGTGCCCGCCGCCGGCGTGGCCGGTGCTCTCGGCTGGGGCGTCTTCGCGGCCGTCGAGCGGATCGTCGTGTCACCGACGCTGGCGTCGGCCGCCGGCGCGGTGGTGATCGGCATGGGGGGCTACGCGCTGGCCGGGCGGCAGCGGGTGCCCACCCTGGTGTACGTCGCCGCGGGCATCATCCCGTTGCTGCCCGGGCTCACCATCTACCGGGGCATGCGCCAGTTCGTCGAGGGCGCGAGCACGACCGGCATCACGCTGCTCGGCCAGGCCATCGCCATCGGCCTGGCGCTGGCGGCCGGCGCCATCCTCGGCGAGTACGTCGCCCAGGCCGCCCGCCGGGGCGATCCCCGGCACCTGCGGCGGCTGGCCGGGCTGCGGACGGCGGGTCGGCGGCACCGGCGGCCGCACGACCACCCGGCGGCACCGGCCGGCGCGCGTCGGGTGTGACAGCCCCGTCACACCCGTCCCACCGCCACGCGCGCCTTCCGGAGCGTGTCGCTCCGGCGACCTAGAGTCCGGGCCGTGGCGGGGGACGGGACGACGAGCGCCTTCGCCGGTGACCCGCAGCCGGTGGAGGTCTACCACCGGGGCATCTGGTACCTCGGCGAACTGCTCGGCTGGCGGCACGAGGGCGACGGGCGCTGCCTGGCGCGCGTCCGTTGCGTCGTCGACGGCCTGCGGCACTCGGCGTGGAAGGACCTCGCCGACCTCCGGCTGCCCGAGCCGATCGGCGTCGACGAGCCGGCCACCGACGACGGCGACGACGACGACACTCGACCGCACGTGCTCCTGGCCGACCTGCGCACCCGGCCCCGCCCGCCGGCGCACGCCCTCGTCCCCCCGCCCCGGTGGGTTCCGGCGGCCGCGGGACGTCCGGACCCGCGGCCGGGGCCCGGTCGGTCCACCCCGCGGGTGACCACCCCGCAGGAGGCCGCCCCGCAGGAGGCCGCCCCGCACGGAGCCGGCCCGTACGAGGCCGCCGCGCCGCAGGCCGCCACCGGACGGCGCGGTGACGGCCGGGGCGACTGGTCGCACCTGCGCCGCGGGAGCCGGCTCAGCCGGGTGTGAGCCTGCGGGTTTGACACGCCCGCCCGGCGTGGTCAGGGTGACCGACGTTTCGCCGATGACCGGCTGAGCGGAGGCTGCGGTGGACGGTTCGGGCATCGACGGGGTGCTGCAGGACGCGGTCGAGCGGGGCGCGGTGCCGCACGTGGCGGCGATCGTGGCCGACCGGGACGGCGTGCTGCACGAGGGCGGCGCCGGACCGCGGGCGGTCGGTGAGGACCCCGGGACGGTCGACGCCGGCACCCATTTCCGCATCATGTCGATGACCAAGATGGTCGCCACCGTGGCCGCGCTGCAGCAGGTGGAGCGCGGTGAGCTCGACCTCGCCGCGCCGGTGACCGAGTACCGCCCCGAGTTCGGGCAGATCCAGGTGCTCGAAGGCTGGGACGGCGACACCCCGCGGCTGCGCCCTCCGCGGACGCCGGCCACCGTGCACCACCTGGTCACCCACACCTCGGGGCTGGGTTACTGGTTCTGGAACGAGCAGCTGGTCCGCTACCAGGACGCCACCGGGCTGCCCACGGTGCTCGGCGGGGCCCGCGCCCTGATGGCGCCCATGGTGGCCGACCCGGGCACGGCCTTCGTCTACGGCATCGGCACCGACTGGCTCGGCAAGGTCGTGGAGGCCGTGGCGGGCCGGTCGCTCGACGTCGTCGTCGAGGAGCAGATCACCGGCCCGCTCGGGATGGACGACACCATGTTCCTGCTGGACGACGCGCGCCGGGACAACTGCGTCGACCTGCACGTCCGCGGGGCGGACGGCGGCTGGAGGGCGATCGGCGAGCCGCTGCCCCAGCAGCCGGAGTGGTGGGCCGCGGGGCACGGCCTGTACTCGACCCCGCGCGACTACGTCCGGTTCCAGCGGGCCCTGCTGCGCGACGGCGAGCTCGACGGCACCCGGATCCTCCGCCCGGAGACGGTCGACGCGGCCTTCCGCAGCCAGATCGGCGACATCCCCTTCCCCGAGGTGATCCCGACCGCCGATCCGGCGACGACGGACTCGCTGCGCCTGGGGCCGGGCTGGACCTGGGGCCACGGGCTGCTGGTGAACACCGTCGACCTGCCCGGCCGGCGGCGCGCCGGCAGCGGCGCGTGGGCCGGTCTGTTCAACACCCACTTCTGGGTCGACCGCGCCGCCGGAATCTGCGGCTCGATCTACACCAACTCGCTGCCCTTCATCCCGGAGCGGGACGCCTGGCGGACCTACGTCGAGTTCGAGCAGGCCGTCTACGCCGCGTCGTGAGCGCCGGGCCGGGACCAGCGGCCGTGTCAGGCACGCGACAGCGGGTTGGAAGCCGGCGTCGCGACCATCGTCCGCACCGACGGCCAGGACACCGACGGCCAGGACACCGACGGCCAGGACACCGACGGCCAGGACACCGACGGCGGGGACAGCCGGCCAGGAGGACGACATGCTCGACGACACCGTGCAGACCGTGCCGGCCCGGACGGCAGCCGCACCGGGACACCGCGCGGCGGGCGTGGTCGTCCGGCCCGGCGACGTCGCCGGGCTGGGCACCGTCCTCGGCGTCTGGGCCCACCCCGACGACGAGGCGTACCTGTCCGGCGGGCTCATGGCGATCGCCCGCGAGGCGGGCTCGCGGGTCGTCTGCGTGACGGCGACGCGTGGCGAGCTGGGCACGCCGGATCCGGTGGCCTGGCCACCGGACCGGCTGGGCGCAGCGCGCACCGTCGAACTGGCCCGCTGCCTGGACGTCCTCGGCGTGCGCGAGCACCACTGGCTCGGCTACCACGACGGGGAGTGCTCGTCGGTCCCCGCCGAGGAGGCCGTCGCCCGGGTGGCCGACCTGGTCGGGCGGATCGCCCCGGACACCGTGCTGACGTTCGGCCCGGACGGCATCACCGGCCACCCCGACCACCAGGTGGTCGCGGCGTGGGCGGCCGCGGCGTTCGACCGCGCGGCGCCGTCCGGTGCGCGGTTGCTGCAGGCCGCCGTGCCCGCGCGGCGGGCGCCGCGGTGGAGCGACGTGAGCGCGCGGCTCGGCGTCTACCAGCCCGGCTACCCGGTCACCGTGCCCGACGAGCAGCTCGCGGTCGACCTGGTTCTCCCCCCGGAGACCGCGGCACGCAAGGTGCGGGCCCTGGCGGCGCAGGCGACCCAGACCGCCGGGATCATGGCCGCGATGGGGATCGACGGGTACACGGCGTGGGTCGGCGAGGAGGCGTTCGTCGAGCGGCCCGGGGCGGCCGTCATGACCGGGCGAGGTGCCCGTCGATGACCCGGCGGGCCAGCTCCAGGACGGCGGCCCGGCCGGGCAGGGGCGTGTCCGGCGGAGCGCCCGCGCGCGGCCGGTCGTCGGCCGGGGCGTCCGGAGCGCGGTCGGCCGCGTCGTCGATCGCCGCCGCCGGGCCATCGTCACCGATCCGCCTCAGCAGGTCGGCCAGGTTGCGCAGCGCGACCCACTGGTGGGTCCAGTTGCCGGTGCGGTCGAAGTAGTCGATGACCTCGCGGTATCCGCGCAGCGCCTCGGCCACCCGGCCGGCACGGGCCCGCTCGGCCAGCCGGCCCACCGTCGCCACCCCGACGAGGAAGGTCGCACCCGCGGCGCGGGCCAGGTCGACGGCACTCCGGTAGTGCCGTTCGGCCTCGTCGTGGCGGCCGGCGAGGCTGTCGATCTCGCCGGCGACGTAGTCCCCCCACGCCCGCATGCTGTGCGACACCGCGCCCACCCGGCCCCGGTCGACGAGCGACCGGGCGTGCGCCAGGTCGCCCGCGTAGGCCGTCGCGAGCGCCGCCAGCCCCAGGTTCTCGCGGCCGGTGCCGGCCGCGGCGGCCGCCGCGAGTGCGTGCTCGACGGCCTCGGTGTACGCGCCCCGGGCCAGGGCCACCACCGACAGCGTCGACCGGCAGGCCCAGACGCCGCGGTCGTGGGCGTCGGTGCCGTGGTCCTCGACACCGGATCCCCCGGCACCGGATCCCCCGGCACCGGATTCCTCGGCACCCGGTTCCTCGGCACCGGGGGCTTCGGCGCTGCGCTCGTGGGCGCCGATCCGCAGCCCGGCGCGGGCGAGCCGCTCGGCCGCCGCCCGGTCGCCGCGGTGGTAGGCCGACTCCCCCGCCGTGCCGAGCACGGCCGCCTCGCGCGGGTGCCCGCGCAGCTCCGGGTCGGCCGCCAGCTCCAGCGCCCAGCCGCGCAGCTCGACGAGGTCGCGGTAAGCGATGGCGTCGAACAGCGCGGCCACGATCCCCACCGCCGCGTCGAGCCGTCCCCGGGTGCGCGCCGTCCGCCAGGCCTCCCGCAGGTTGGCCAGCTCGCGGCGCAGGACGGCGTCGGCCCGGGGCTCGTCCGCCGAGTCGAGGGTGTCGCGGATCCACCCGCTCAGGTCGACGGCCCAGCCCAGCAGCGCGTCGGCCGCCTGGTCCTCCTCGCCGGCCGCGGCGAGCCGGTCCAGCCCGAACGCGCGCAGCGCCTCGGGCATGCGGTACCGCGTGCCCGCGGTGAAGTCGACGTCGAGCACCGAGGCGTCGACCAGGTGGGCGAGCACGCTGCCCGGATCGCCGTCCGGGTGCAGCCCGGCGGCGAGCCGCTCCGCGGCGTCGAGGTCGGCGCCGTCGACGAAGACGGCCAGGTGCCGGAACAACCGCTTCTCGTCGTCGGGCAGCAGCTGGTAGGACCACTCGGCGGTGGCGCGCAGCGTGCGGTGCCGGGGGTCGCCGCTGGGGCCGCTCCCGCCCAGCAGGTCCAGCGAGCGGTCGAGGCGGTCCCGCAGGTCGGTGAGGGAGAAGGTGGACAGCCGCCCGGCGGCCAGCTCGATGGCCAGCGGCATGCCGTCGAGGCGGCGGACGACCTCGGCCACGGTGCGCAGCTCCGCCGGCGACGGCGGCGGGCCGGCGCGCACCCGGCGGGCCCGGTCGAGGAAGAGCGCGACGGAGGGGACCGCCGCGAGGTCCGGCTCGGAGTCGGGCAGCGGCAGGGCCGGCAGCCGGAACGCGTACTCCGCGGCGAGGCCGAGGCGCTCGCGGCTGGTCGCCAGGACCGACAACCGGGGGCAGGAGGCCAGCACGGTCGCGACCGTGTCGCGGACCGAGTCGAGCAGGTGCTCGCAGTTGTCGACCACCAGCAGGCCGGGCCGGTCGCCGAGCACGGCGAGGCAGGCGCCCAGGACGTCGCCCTGGACCACCGCCAGGTCCAGGGCGGCCGCCAGCGCGTGCGGAACGGCGGCGGCATCGGACACCGCGGCGAGCGGCAGGACCGTCGCCGTCCCCGCCCGGGCGGCGACCTCGAGGGCGAGCCGGGTCTTGCCGACGCCGCCGGGCCCGACGACGGTGACCAGCCGCTCGGCCCCCAGCAGGCGGCGCAGCGCCGCGACGGAGTCCTCCCGGCCGATCAGCGGTGTGGTCGGCCGTGGGTGCGCCGGCGGGCGGGGCCGGGCCGGCGCCGCGACCCCGCCGGCGATGTCGCGCTCCACGTCGGCCAGCGCCGGTGACGGGTCCAGCCCGGTCTCCTCGGCCAGCCGGCGGCGGTACTCCCGCCCGGCGCGGAGGGCCTCCGGTGCCTGCCCGCAGGCCGCGAGCGCCCGCATCAGGAGCAGGACGGCGGGCTCGCGCAGCGGGTCGTCGGCCAGGGACTCCCCCGCGAGGCCCAGCACCTCGCCGGCCCGGCCGGCGGCGATCGCGGCCGCGACCAGCGCGTCGGTCACCTCGCCGTGGAGGCGGCGGCAGGCCTCCGCGGCGACGGCGACCGGCTCGACGTCGGTGAGGTCGGGCAGGACCGGACCGTGCCACAGGGCGTGCGCCTCCTGCAGCAGGGTGAGCGCGCTCGCCGGGTCCCGGCCCTCCGCCGCCCGAGCGGCCGCCAGCAGGGCCCGGGCGCGCGCGAGGTCGAGGTCGCCGTCCCGGAGGACGAGCCGGTACCCCTCGTGCCCGGTCTCCAGCCGCTCCGCGGCCGGCCCGAGGTGGCCGCGCAGCCGGAAGACGTGGCTGTGCAGCGCCTGCCGACCCGACTCCGGCGCCTCCGCCGGCCAGAGCGCGTCCACCAGGGACCCGATCGGCACGGTCCGGCCCTCGGCCAGGGCCAGCAGCGCGAGCACCGCCCGCCGCTTCGGGCCGCGGACCTCGACGTCGGCGCCGTCGACGACCAGCCGCAGCGGCCCGAGCACCTCGACCCGCACCGGGGTCGCCGTCTGCCCGGTCATGCCCACCTCCGCGCGCGCACCGCCCAGCATGCCGGTGGAACCGGCCGCGGCGGGAGCCCTGCGGGCCCGACCGGCGGCCGGCCGGTCGCGATCAGCCAGCGGTCAGCCGCGTGGCAGCGCGTGCCAGCGCCGTGGAAGCCGGGCGGTCGAGGGTTCCTCCCGACCGGCAGGTGCCGGCCGGACGGAGGAGGAGACAGGATGGACCAGAGCAAGCTGACGGAGTTCCTCGGGCGGTTCGTCGCGGACGCCGGCGCGACGGGAGCGACCGGCGGGGTCGTGATCGGGGACCGGCTGGGCCTCTACCGCTCCCTCGCCGAGGGCCCCGCCACCCCCGAGCAGTTCGCCGCGCGCACGGGCTGCGCCGAGCGGTACCTGACCGAGTGGATGCGGGGGCAGGCGGCCGGGGGGTATGTCAGCTACGACCCGGCGACGGGCGCGTTCTACCTCACGGAGGAACAGGCCTTCTGCCTGGCCGACCCGCGTGGCCCCAACTTGCCCGCGGCGTTCCGCATCATGCTCGGGTACCTGCGCGACGAGCCGAAGCTCACCGAGGCGTTCCGCACCGGTGCCGGCATCGGGTGGCACGAGCACGAGGAGGACGTCTTCGTCGGGTGCGACGCGTTCTTCCGCCCCGGTTACGTCACCGAACTGGTGCAGAACTGGATTCCCGCGCTGGACGGCGTCGAGGCCAAGCTGACCGCCGGGGCCAAGGTGGCCGACGTCGGTTGCGGCTTCGGCTCGTCGTCCGTGCTCATCGCCGAGGCGTACCCGCGGACCACGGTCGTGGGCTCGGACTACCACGCCGAGTCGATCGAGCAGGCCCGCAAGCACGCCGCGGAGGCCGGGGTGGCCGACCGGGTCACCTTCGAGGTGGCCTCGGCGCAGACCTTCACCGGCGCCGGCTACGACCTGGTGGCCATGTTCGACGCGCTGCACGACATGGGCGACCCGGTGGGGGCGGCGCGGCAGATCCGGGAGGCGCTGGCTCCCGACGGCACCTGGCTGCTCGTGGAGCCGTTCGCGTCCGACCGCGTCGAGGACAACTTCAACCCCGTGGGCAGGCTCTACTACGCCGGATCGCTGTTCCTGTGCGTGCCGAACGGGCTCTCGCAGCCTGGTGGCCACTCGCTCGGCGCCCAGGCCGGCGAGGCGCCCATCCGCCAGGTGGCCGCCGAGGCGGGCTTCACCCGGTTCCGGGTGGCCGCGCAGTCGCCGTTCAACGTGGTGTACGAGATCCGGCCCTGACGGCCGACCGGCACCGTGCCGGGACCGCCGCCCGCGGGCGGCCGGGCGGCGGCGCCGGGGAGCTCGGAGCCCCGGTCCTCGGCGAGGACCGGGGCTCCGCACGGGGCCGGACGGTCAGGCCCGCGCCTCCAGCACGAGGTTGAAGGGCGTCTCGGCCGCCCGCCGGACCCGGCCGAATCCGGCGTCGTGCAGCAGGTCGGTCAGCGCGGCCTCGCCCGCCTGTGCGCCGAGGGCGGTCCGGGGTTCCTCCGACATGGAGTGCGCGACGCAGATGACCGTGGAGGCTCCGTAGTACAGCCGTCCCACCGGGTTGAGGTTCTCCTCCACCCGGTCACCGGCCATCGGCTCCACGAGCAGGAGCGTTCCGTCGTCCCCCAGCGCAGCGCGGATGTGCTTCGCCGCGCCCGAGGGGTCGGGCATGTCGTGGAGCGCGTCGAAGATCGTGACCAGGTCGTAGCCGGCGCCGGGGAAGTCGGCGGCGGACGCCACCTCGAAGGAGACCCGGTCGGCGAGCCCGGCGTCGACGGCCCGCTTGCGGGCCAGGTCGACCGACGCGGGGTGGTAGTCGAAGCCGGTGATCTCGGAGGCCGGGAAGGCCTCGGCCATGAGCAGGGTCGACGCGCCGTGCCCGCAGCCGACGTCGGCCACGCGGGCGCCGGACCGGAGCCTGGCCTCGACGCCGTCGAGGGCGGGGATCCACGCGGAGACGAGGTTCATCACGTAGCCCGGGCGGAAGAACCGCTCGGTGCCCTCGAACAGCGCGGGGTCGTGGTCGTGCCACGGGAAGCCACCGCCGGTGCGGAAGGCCTCGGTGATCCGTTCGATGTTCTTGGCCACCGCGACGGGGATGTGGAAGGCCGCCGCCGCTTGCATGCCGTCCGGTGCTGCGAGGAGGAACGCCTGCTCCTCCGTCAGCGAGTAACGGCCGCTGCCGGGGTCGTAGGTCACGTAGCCGCCGGCGGCCTGGCCGGCCAGCCACTCCCGGACGTATCGCTCCGCGACACGCGCCTCGGACGCCACGTCCTCCGGCTTGGCGGGCATGGTCATCTGCAGCGCCCGGTACAGCCCCAACCGATCGCCGAGGATCGCGTTCAGGGCCTGGAAGCTGCCACCCACGTCGGTGACGAAGCGGCCCAGCAGATCGTCGAGCTTGTTCTGGTCGAGAGCCATGAGGACCTCCTGGTGGGGACCCACGGGGCTGGAGGCCAGGTGGTGGGGTGCCGCCGTAGGAGCGGGGATGGGAGGGGCTGCTTCCTCCCGGGTGCGGCGGCACCGCGTGCCCGCCCCGTCGGGTGCAGGCACTGTTCCGCCGACCGGCCGTCGGGGTCAACGAGCGCGGCAGCGATGTCAAGCGATGTCATCGGTTCGTCGGGTCCCCCCGGGAGGACAGCGGTCGACATCCCGCCCCGACCACGCCACCGGTGCCGCCGGGTCCACGGCGGTCGCCGGTCGCCGGTGGGTCTCGTACATGCGCACCGCCACGACCGCGCCGGAGGCGGCGGTGAGCGCGGCGACGACCCAGACGGCGGCGACCAGGCCGAGGGCGTCGGCGACGACGCCGGCCAGCACCGCACCCACGGCGAACCCGCCGTCGCGCCACAGCCGGTACACCCCGATCGACCGGGCCCGCCAGGCCGGGTGGGCGACGTCGCCGATCGCGGCGAGCAGCGTCGGGTAGACCATCGCGGTGCCGGCGCCGAGCAGCACGGCCGCGACCGCCCAGGTGCCGAACGTGGTGCCGAGCGCGACCAGCCCCAGCGCGACGGCCTGGACCCACATGCCCGCGACGATGAGCCGCTTGCGGCCGAGCCGGTCCGAGACCGCGCCGGTGACCAGCTGCCCGGCTCCCCAGACGGCCGGGTACAGCGCCACCAGCACACCGATCTGGCCCACGGGAAGCCCCCGCGCGGCGAACAGCAGCGGGAAGATGCCCCAGGCCAGGCCGTCGTTGAGGTTGTTGACCAGGCCGGCCTGGCTGACCGCCGACAGCGCCCTCTCGCGGAACGAGGTGAGGACGGCGACCTGCCGGGTGGACAGCTCGCCGCCGGCGTGGACGGAGGTGGCGGCCTCCAGGCGGGCGTGGTCGCGGGTCTCGCGCACGGCCAGCCCGGACAGGCCGAGGCCGAGGGCGATCACGGCGGCGCCGAACAGGAACGGTGCGGGCCGCAGGCCGTGCGCGGCCGCGAGCCAGCCGGTGACCAGCGCGGCCAGGGCCACCGCGCCGTACCCGCTCGCCTCGTTCAGCCCGAGGGCCAGGCCGCGGCGGGCCGGACCGACCAGGTCGATCTTCATGATCACGGTGGTCGACCAGGTCAGCCCCTGGTTGACGCCGAGCAGCACGTTGGCGGCGATCACCCACCACCAGCTCGGGCCCCAGATCAGCATCGCCGGTACCGGCAGCGCGACCAGCCAGCCGGCCACGAGCACCGGCTTGCGACCGAACCGGTCCGACCAGGTGCCGGCGAAGAAGTTGGTGCCCGCCTTCACCAGCCCGAATACGAGGATGTACGTGAGCGCCGCGCTGTACCCGCCGAGCCGGAACTCCTGCTCCGCCAGCAGGGGGAGGACGGTGCGCTCCTGGCCGAGGGTGGCGCCGACGAGGGCGTTGACCACGACCAGCAGCAGGAACTGGGGCAGGTTCGCGCGCAGACCCAGCCGCACGGGCGTCCCCCGGGGGACCGGCTCCCCCGCCGCGCCGGCGGTGGCTCCGGCCGCCGCAGTCGCGGGGAGGGGAGCGCTCACACGGTCGCCTCCAGGGGGTGACCGGTCACCTTCGCCCAGTCCTCGGCGCCGGCGGTGAGCACCGCGATGCCGGAGTGGCCGGCGCGTTCCAGCACGCTGGCGGCGGTGGTGGCGCGCTCGCCGTGCGCGCACATGGTCACGAGCGGCCCGGGTGGCAGGTCGGCGTCCGGCAGCGCACCGAGCTCGACGTGCCGCGCGGCCGGCAGGTGCCCGGCGGCGTACTCCCGGTCCTGCCGGACGTCGAGCACCCGGGCCGGGTCCACCTGGTCGGGGCCCACCCGTGGCACGGTGGCGAGCGGCTGCCCGGCGCCGGCCCAGGCGGTCATCCCACCCGCCAGCTCACCGGCGAGGACGTCGTGGCCGATCTTGCGGGCCTGCCAGACGACCTCGTCGGGGTCCTGCTCCGCGGCGCGCACGAACACGAGGGGTGTGGTCGGGTCGGGCACCAGCCAGCCCAGCCACGTGGCGAAGACCGGGCGCAAGCTGATCGCCAGCGCCCCGGGGACGTGGCCTGCGGCGTACGCCGCCGGTGGGCGGACGTCGACCACCACGGCCCCCGCGGCGCGCAGGGCGAGGACCCGCTCGACCGCGAGCGGCGGCAGGGCGGCGTCGGTCGGCAGCGGCGACGGGCCGCGCCGGTTGACCTCGGCGAGCCGCCGGAAGTACGCCGGGAAGGTGCCGAGGCTGCCGAGCAGCCGGCTGACGAAGGCGTCCTCGTCCGGTGCGGTCAACAGCGGGTTGACCAGCTTCTCCCGGCCGATGCTGCTGCTGCGGGCGGCGCCGGGCGGGGCGGAGCAGAACGAGCCGGCGCCGTGGGTCGGCCACACCCGCACGTCGTCGGGCAGCGTGGCCAGTCGGCGCAGCGACGCGTACTGCGCGCGGGCGAGCTCCTCGGCGCGGTCCGGGTCGACGAGGTCGGTGCGGGCGGCGGCGCCGACGATCAGCGAGCCGCCGGTGAAGACCCCGATCGGGCGGTCGCCGTCCGACAGCAGGTAGGCCAGGTGCTCGTCCGTGTGCCCCGGCGTGCCCAGCGCGCGGAGGGTCGACCCGCCCAGGTCGACCACGTCGCCGTCGCGCAGGCCGCGGTGGCCGTAGGCCCGCCCTCCCGCCGCGGAGGCGAGCAGCTGGGCTCCGCCGGCGGCGAGGTCGACCGCGCCGGTCACGAAGTCGGCGTGCAGGTGCGTGTCCGCCGCGTAGGCCACCGTCCAGCCGCGCTCCCCCGCGGCCGCCCGCACCGCGCGCAGATCGCGACTGGCGTCGACGACGAGCGCCCGCCCCTCTCCCAGCCCGACCAGCCAGGTCGTGTTGCCCAGGCCGCCGTCCGCGACCGGGACGAGCTCCGGCGCCATGACGCCTCCTCGGTCGAGGGATGCTCGAACGATGTCGCGGGCCGCGTACGCTGTCAAGCGATCGCTTGAACAAGGGGCTGACGTGGGGGATCGGCAGGCGAAGGACGCGCTGTACGAGGCCCTGGCCTCGGTCGGGAAGGCGTTGGGCAACGGGCGTCGGGCCGAGTTGGTCGACGTCCTCGCCCAGGGCGAGCGCTGTGTGGAGGAGCTGGCCGGCGAGATCGGTCAGTCCGTGGCGAACACCAGCCAGCACCTGCAGTTCCTGTTGCGCGCCGGGCTGGTCCGCACCCGGCGCGACGGCCCGCGGGTGCGCTACTCGCTGACCAGCGAGGCGGTCGGCGCGCTGTGGCGGGCGATGCGCGAGGTCGCCCACGAGCACGTGGCCCGGGTCGACGACCTGGCCGCCGGCTACCTCGGCGACCGGTCGCACCTGGTCACGATCAGCCGCGAGGAGCTGCTGGCGCGGATGCGAGCCGGGGAGGTCGTCGTCCTCGACGTCCGGCCGCCGGCCGAGTACGCCGCCGGTCACCTGCCCGACGCGGTCAACGTCCCGCCCGACGAGCTCGGGGCCCGGCTGGCCGACCTGCCCGCCGGCCGGCCGGTCGTGGCGTACTGCCGCGGGCCGCTGTGCGCCTACGCCGACGCCGCCGTGCGCGCCCTGGCGGCCGCCGGCCGGCCGGCGCTGCGGCTGGTCGACGGGCTGCCGGAGTGGGCGGCCGCCGGCCTGCCCGTCGTCAGGGCGTCGGCATGACCGGCTGCCCCGGCCGCCCCGGTGACGCGACGGCCGCCCGTGCGGTGCGGCACGCCGCTGCGACCGTCGGCTGCACAGGCCCGACCGGACGCCGGCGGCGCGGGTGAGCGCCGAGGAGAACAAGCTGCTGGTCGCCCGCGCTGTCGCCGAGGTCATCAACGGCGGCGACCTCGACGCGATCGACGAGCTCTACGCGCCGGAGATCGCGAAGGCGGCGAAGGACTGGGTGGCGCCGTTCCGGATCGCTTTCCCCGACGTGCGGATGGAGACCGTCGCCCTGGTCGGCGAGGGCGACACGGTCGTCGGAGAGTTCCGCTGCTCGGGCACGCACACCGGGCCGTGGAGGGGCGGACCGCCCACCGGCCGGGCCTTCCGCGACGTCCGCGAGGTCTACTGGTTCACCGTCCGCGGTGGCCGGATCGTCGAATGGTGGGGGTTGGAGGACGACGACGACCGGCGCCGACAACTCCGCGGCCCGGCCGGCACCAGATGACGGCCCGCGGGCTCCTGCGTTCTCCTGGCCGCGCCGGCCGACATCGGCGGCTGCTGGCTGGGCGTGCGGGAGCACGGAGGTCGGTCGTCGATCGGCGCCGGCGCGATCGGGCCCTCCGCAGCATCTCGTCCGGCGGGTTGGCCGCTTCGGTCAACGGGGTGGGCCTCTCTCGGCCGGGTGCGGCAACTCCTCGGCGGTCACGTCGGTCCTCGGCGCGGCGACCCGGCCGCGTCGGATCCGCACGAGGTCCGGGTCCCGCGCGGCCATCGCTGCACCGAGGCGCATCAGCAGCGACGGGGACAGACGCATCAGCCACCACGGGATGCGCGCCTGCCGAGGTGCGACGATGACCGCCCGGTTCCGGTCGACACCCCGGAGAACGTCGAGCGCCAGGGCGTCGGCGCTGTAGAGCCGCCCTCCGCTCATCCTGGTGACGAGCGCGCGGGCGTCCACGCCCTCGGCGCCGGGCACGCGGGGCAGGTCCGGCGACATGCCCTTGTCCAGGATCGGGGTGTCCACACCACCTGGGCAGACCACGCTGACCTTGACCCCCCGGGCCGCGCCCTCGCCGCGCAGGCTCAGCGAGAGCCCGAC
Source organism: Geodermatophilus sp. YIM 151500 (assembly GCF_025716945.1). Lineage (GTDB taxonomy): Bacteria > Actinomycetota > Actinomycetes > Mycobacteriales > Geodermatophilaceae > YIM-151500. The sequence continues at coordinate 265,131 of NZ_JAOVZT010000002.1, read as the reverse complement.
CACGGCCCACTTCGTCGTGCCGTACGGCGCGGACCCCGGTGCGGGCAGCAAGCCGGCGAGGGAGGCGGTGTTCACGATGTGCCCGGACCCCTGCCGGACCATCACCGGGTAGGCCGCGTGCACCCCGTGCACCACCCCGCGCAGATTGACGTCGATGGCCCGCTCCCAGTGCGCCAGCGTCAACTCCTCGGCGGGGCCGCCCATCCCGACGCCGGCGTTGTTGAACATCAGGTCCAGCCGGCCGCGCCTGTCCACGGTGCCGGTGACCAACGTGGTGACCGCCGCCGCCTCGCGCACGTCGATGCCGGCCGCCGAAGCCGTGCCGGGGCCGAGGGCGGTGAGCTGCTCGGCGACATCGGTGGCGGCACCGCCGTCGACGTCGGCGAGCACCACGTCGTCCCCTCGCCGCACGAGCGCCGCACCCAGCGCACGCCCGATGCCGGACGCCCCTCCGGTCACGATCGCCACCCGAGGCATGCCGCACCCCTCTCGTCTGGGCCGGCGCCCGACGGACACCGGCACGGGCACCCTCCCCCGAGGCTGCGCGGAGGACCATCCCCGCGCCCCCGGCAGGCTGCGAGGAGGCCTCGACCACCCGGGCGTCGGCGCGCAGGGTCGCAGCGTCATGAGCCGCCACGTGTGGTGGCTCCCGCCGTCCGAGGGACGACGCCGTTCACGAGCGCGGCTCACGGTGACCTGACATCGACAGTGAGACGGGTCGACGGCGCACGCTCCGACGGGCGCTGAACGGGGGATACGTGCCGTTGCTGGATCGCCCCGGGCGGTGCTCGCAGAAGTGACCCGTCAGGGGGCGAGGACGTCTCGCCGTCAGATGCGACGAGGGCCAGCGCGGTTGCGCTGGCCCTCGTCGGGAAGTAGCGGGGGCAGGATTCGAACCTGCGACCTCTGGGTTATGAGCCCAGCGAGCTACCGAGCTGCTCCACCCCGCGTCGGTGGTTCCACTGTACCAGCCCCGCGGGGTCGGGGGGCGCCGGTTCCGGTGCCCCCCCGACCCCGGCGCGGGTCAGCCGGTCGGGGACGCCGCCGCCGGCGGGCCACCCGGCTGGATCTGCTGGTAGGCCTCGGTCGCCGCCTGCAGGTCCTCCAGTGCCTGGCCCTGCGCCGCGAAGTCGCCGTTGCGCTGGGCCTCCTCGAGCGCGGCGAGCGCGGCGTTGATGTCGGCGATCGCCTGCGCCAGGTCGGGGCTGGGCGCGGCCTCGCCCCCGTCGGCCGGCGCCTCGGTCGCCGGGGCGTCGGGGGTGGGGCTCGGCTGGGCGTCGTCCGTGGCGGTGTCGGCGACGTTGTCGGCATCGGTGGCCTGCTCGCCCACCCCCGCGCCGAAGACCTGGTCGAGCGCCTCGGACAGGGTGTCGGCGTAGCCGATCCGGTCGGCGAAGTTGACCAGCACCTTCTGCAGCAGCGGGAAGGAGTTCTCCCCCGACCCGCGCACGTACAGCGGCTCGACGTAGAGCAGGCCGTCACCGCCGATCGGCAGGGTCAGCAGGTTCCCGAACACCGCGCTGGAGTTCTCGCTGTTGAACAGCGTGAGGTCCGGCCGCACCTGGTTGTTGGTCAGGAAGGCGTTCTGCACCTGGCGCGGCCCGCGGAACGGCGTGTTGCCCGGCAGCTCCAGCACCTGGATCTCGCCGTAGGTGTCCGGCGCGCTCGATGCCGAGACGAACGCCGACAGGTTGTCGCGCCGGAACGCGTTGAGCGCGCTGGTGAGCTGGAAGCTCGCCCGCTCGTCGCCGGGCCGCTGCGCCAGGATGTAGTACGGCGGCTGGTCCTGCTCGGTCGCGTTGCTCTGCGTCGGGTCGGCCGAGACCTGCCAGCGGTCGCTCTGGTTGTAGAAGTCGACCGGGTCCTCCACGTGGTAGCGGGTCAGGATCTCCCGCTGCACCTTGAACAGGTCCTCCGGGTACCGGACGTGGTCGACCAGCTCTTCGGGCATCTCTTCGCGCGGCGTGATCACGCCCGGGAAGGCCTTCATGAAGGTCTTCAGCACCGGGTCCTGCTGGTCCCACTCGTAGAGGGTCACCGTGCCGTCGTAGGCGTCGACGGTCGCCTTCACCGAGTTGCGGATGTAGTTGATCAGCTCGTCGGGCAGCGCCGTCGTGCCGGTGCCGGTCAGCGCGTCCGAGGCCGCCTCGCCCAGCTCCATGAGCTCGGAGTACGGGTAGGCGTCCGAGGTCGTGTAGGCGTCGAGGATCCAGCTGACCCTGCCGCCGATGACCGCCGGGTACGGGTCGCCGTCGACCTGGAGGAACGGCGCGGCCTTCTCCACGCGGGCCAGCGGGTCGCGGACGTAGAGCACCTTCGAGGCCTCGTTCACCGCGCCGGAGAGCAGGAAGTTCCGCTCCCGGTAGTAGATGGCGTAGGTCAGCTGGCGGAAGAAGCTGCCGATCTCGACGCCGCCCTCGCCGTCGTAGGTGTTGTTGATCTGCCGCTCGTCCGAGCCGCCCTCGGGCAGGTCGAACTCACGCGGCTCGGCCCCCTCCGGGGCGCCCACCACGGAGTAGTCCTCCATCAGCTCGCCGTAGTAGATCCGCGCCTGCTCGACGTCGATGTTGCCGGTGGTGGGCAGGTCACCGGTCGTGAAGTTGGGCTCGCCGCCCTCCTGACCGGCGATGACCTCGTTGGCCGGTGCGGCCACGAAGCCGTTGCCGTGGGTGAACACGGTGTGCCGGTTGATCCACGACGACTGGTTGTCCGACAGGCTGGCGCTGTCGAGCTCGCGGACGGCGACGACGTAGTCCTGGGTCTGCCCGTCGACCGTGTAGCGGTCGATGTCCAGCTTCTCCGGGAAGCCGTACACGTTGCGGATCTGCTGGCGCGCCGTGAACGTGTCCGACAGCACGTTGGGGTCCAGCAGCCGCGCGTTCGGGATGGTCTCGGTGTCGTTGCGCAGGTCGGCCACCACGACCTCGGGGTCGACCTCGGAGCCCTCGGAGCTCTGCGCGTACTGGATGTAGTCGACGTCGGAGAGGTTGTAGGCGTCCAGCGTCGACCCGATGGCCCGCTCGATGTAGGGCGCCTCCCGCTGGTCGGCGCTGGGCCGGACGACGAACTGCTGCACGATCGCCGGGTAGGCCACGCCGATGACCAGGCTGGAGACCAGCAGCAGCACCAGGGCCATGGCCGGCAGCACGAAGTTGCGGACGACGATGTTCGCGAAGAACGCCAGCGCGCACGCGGCGGCGACGAACACGAGGATCGTCTTGGGCACCAGCAGCGCGTTGACGTCGGTGTAGCTGGCGCCGGTGAAGACGTCACCGCGGTCGGAGTAGACCAGCCCGTAGCGGTCGAGCCAGTAGGCGACGGCCTTGAGCGCCACGAACACGCCCAGCAGCACCGACAGCTGGACCCGCGCCGCGGCGGTGAGCTTCTGCCCGGGCGTCTGCAGCCGCAGCCCGCCGAACACGTAGTGGGTGAGCACCGAGCCGATGAGCGCCAGCAGCACGATGGCGAAGCCGAAGCCCAGCACCAGCCGGTAGAAGGGGTAGTCGAAGACGAAGAACGAGATGTCCAGCCCGAACTGCGGGTCGTCCCGGCCGAAGTCGGTGCCGTTGCGGTAGGTGAGCCAGGTCTCCCAGCTGCCCTGCGCGGTGAATCCGGCGAACAGTCCGAGGACGACGCCGACGCCGGTGAGCACCAGGCCGCGGCGCGGCTCGAGCGACTGGCGGTAGCGCTCCAGGTTCTGCTGCTCGAGCGACATCGGCCGGAACGTCGGCCGGAAGCGGTAGGCGAGGTAGACCGCCAGTGCCACCAGGCCGCCGGTGGCCACGCCGGCCACGGCGAACAGCAGCAGGCGGGTCTGGAGCTCGGTCCAGAACACCTCGGTGAAGCCGGTCTCGTCGAACCACAGGTAGTCGACGTAGACGTTGGTGAGGGTGCCGATCGCCGTGAACAGCACGAGCAGCACGGCGATGGCCCCGATGACCAGCTTCGCGCGTCGCGACAGCGTCGGTACCGACACGGGGGGCCGCATGGCCACGAGCGGTCTCCTTCAGGTGCTAGGCGCGGGCGGGGCCGCGCTCCGGTCGACCGGGAGCGGTCGGGTCGTCGTCCGAGCCGGGGCGTCGGCGCCGGCCGTCCTCCGGGACGGCGGTTCCCCCTCCACAACGCGCCGGGCGGCGAGGGGTTCCCGGCCGGCGGCGCCGGCGATCAGCACGGGGTGGGCGCCTCCCCGGCCCGGAGGTCCTCCAGGGCCTGCAGGGCGTCGTCGAGGGTGGCCACCCGGGCGGTGCGCAGTCCCGGCCGGTCGGCCAGCAGCGCCTCCTCGCAGTTGGCCTCGGGCACGAGGAACAGCTCGGCACCGGCGTCGTCGGCGGCGACCATCTTCAGCCCGATACCGCCGATCGGGCCGACGGTGCCGTCGGCGTCGATGGTGCCGCTGCCGGCGACCAGGGCACCGCCGGTGAGGTCCTCCTCGCTGAGCACGTCGATGATGCCCAGGGTCAGCATCAGGCCGGCCGACGGGCCGCCCACCTTCTCCGCCTGGACGTCGACGTCGAAGGGAGCCGAGGGCACCTGGCGGACCGTCACCCCGAGCAGCGATCCCTGCCGCTCCTCGGCGGCACCGGTGGTGATGGTGGCCGCGCCCGGTTCGCCCAGCCGGGTGTACCGGACCTCGACCTCCGTGCCGGCCGGGATCGAGGTCAGCACCTCGGTCAGCGTGTCGAGGTCGGGCGTCGGGCGGCCGTCCACGGCCTCGACCGCGTCGCCCTCCTCCAGCAGCCCCTCGGACGGCGAGTCGTCGGCGAGCCCGGCGACGACCACCTTCTCCGGGTACCCCAGGTGCTCCATCGCCACCGCCTCCGCCGCCTGGCCGGAGGTGAGGAACGCCTCCCGGTTGGCCTCCCGCGTCTGCTCCGGCGTGAGGTCGGGCGGGTACACCGTCTCCTCCGGCACGATGCTGGTCTCGTCGTCGAACCAGCCGCGGATGGCCTGGACGAGGCTGATCCCGCCGCGGCTGACGTAGACGGTGGTGAAGTTCAGGTTGCCGTCGGACTCGTCGCGCTCTCGGCCGTTGACGCTGATCACCGGTTCGCCGTCGATGTCACCGAGCGTGTCGTAGGTCGGGCCGGGGATCTGCGCCACGTACGGCACCGGGACGGCGGAGCCGAGCAGCCCGAAGAGCACGAGCAGCACCGAGGCTGCGGTCAGGACGGCGGTCCGCCGCGTCACGTCTCCTCCTCGCCGGCGATCGTCGGAGCCGTGCCCACGGTGCCCCGTGGCCGCGCAGCACGCTGTCCGTGACCGCGCAGGCCCGGTCACGACCGGCCAGCCTATGCCGCCCGCGCCGGCGGGTGCCGCCGGCCGGCGGTGCGGACCGCCCTCCGCCCGCTCGGGCGCCGTTCCGCCCGGAGCGGACGGCGGGCAGGCGGCCCACCCCGGCGGTGATCACGCGTCTACCGTGGACGCATGAGCGACCTGCCGTTCGGCTTCGGGCTCCCCGACCGCGATCCCGAGCGCCGGGACGAGGGGGGCACCCCCGGGCCGGCCGACCCCTTCGGCCTCGGCGCGCTCTTCGGCGGAGGCGCCGCCGGCGGTGGCTCGCCGGACGACCTCCTCGGCAAGATGCCGCTGTTCGCCGAGCTGCAGAAGCTGATGAGCTGGTCGGGCGGGCCGGTGAACTGGGACCTCGCCCGGCAGGGCGCGATCAGCCAGCTCGCCGCCGGCCACCAGCCCACCTCGGAGGCCGAGCGCACCGCTGTCGCGGAGGCGCTGCGGCTGGCCGACCTCTGGCTGGACGAGGTCACCGAGCTGCCGTCGGGCATCGACCGGCCGCTGGCGTGGTCCCGCGTCGAGTGGGTGGAGCAGACCCAGCCGGCCTGGGCCGCGCTGGTCGACCCGCTGGCCGAGAAGGTGGTCGCGGCCATGACCGGGGCACTGCCCGCCGAGGCGGCGGCGATGGCCGGCCCGCTGGCCGGGATCATGGGGCGGATGGGCGGCCTCATGTTCGGCGCCCAGGTCGGCCAGGCGCTCGGCCGGCTCGCCGACGAGGTGCTCACCAGCACCGACGTCGGGATCCCGCTCGCGCCCGCGGGCGCCGGTGTGCTGGTCCCGCAGAACGCCGCGGAGTTCGCCGCCGGGCACGACCGTCCGGCCGACGAGGTGCGCCTGTTCCTCGCGCTGCGCGAGGCGGCCGCCCAGCGGCTGTTCGGGCACGTGCCGTGGCTGCGCCAGCAGCTGCTCGACGCGGTCCACGCCTACGCCCGGGGCATCACCATCGACCGCGAGGCGATCGAGCGCGGCATCGCCGAGGCGATGGGCGGGATGGGCGGCCCCGGCGGGATGGGCGGCATCGACCCGAGCGACCCGGAGAGCATCCAGCGGCTGCTCGGCAGCGGGCTGCTCGAACCGGAGGAGACACCTGAGCAGCAGATGGCCCTGCGCCGGCTGGAGACGCTGCTGGCGCTGGTCGAGGGCTGGGTGGACACGGTCGTGACCGCCGCCGCCGGCGAGCGGCTGCCCGGCTCCGCCGCGCTGGCCGAGACGATGCGGCGGCGCCGCGCCTCGGGCGGGCCGGCCGAGCAGACCTTCGCGTCCCTGGTGGGCCTGCAGCTGCGGCCGCGCCGGCTGCGCGACGCGGCGACGGTCTGGGCCGCGCTGGGCCAGCAGCACGGCATCGCCGACCGCGACCGCCTGTGGTCGCACCCCGACCTGCTGCCGACGTCCCACGATCTCGACGAGCCGATGGACTTCGTCGCCCGCCAGGGCATGGACGACGCCCTCGCCGCGCTGACCGCCGAGGAGGGCGGCCCCGACGCCCCGGAGCCCGGCGACACCCCCGAGCGGAGCCCGGGCACGTCGGCACCGCCGGAGGCCCCGGCGGACGACGACGGGCCCGCTCCGGAGGGCGGCGCCCCCCGGAGCTGAGCCGGCGTCGGCCGAGCCCGACCGACGGTCAGTCGACGAGGTCGCCGGCGGGCGACCCGGAGGAGCCCGCCGCAGCGGCCTGCTCGACGCCCTCCAGGAAGCCGCGGGCCCGCTCCGCCTTGGGGTAGCGGGCCACCAGCGCCCAGAAGCGCGCGTCGTGGCCGGGTTCGAGCAGGTGCGCCAGCTCGTGCACGAGCACGTAGTCGACGACGTACTCCGGCATCGCCCGCAGCCGGCTCGACAGCCGGATGCTGCGGTCGGCCGGGGTGCAGGACCCCCACCGCCGCTGCTGGTTGTCGACCCAGCGCACGCTGGCCGGCTGGGCGGTGCCGTCGAAGTGCGCCGACGAGAGCGCCCGGGCGCGGGCCACGAGGTCCTCGTCGCTGCCGAGCGACCGGCGGCGACGCTCCTCGCGGGTCTGCAGCTTCGCGACCATCTGGGCCACCCACCGGCGTTCCTCGGCCGGGCTGAAGGCCGCGGGGATGAGCACGACCGTGCGCCCGCTCTCCCGGTAGGCGGTCACCGTGCGCCGCCGCCGCGCGCTGCGCCGCACTTCGACGTCCCCGAGCTGCCCCCCAACGCCCCCCGGTCCGCTCCCGGCTGCGGGCAGCGCACGGCCGACCCGTCGGCGGGACGACGGGACACCGGCCGCCTCGGGCGCACGGGGGACGTCGGGAGTGGGTCCGAGCACGGCAGCACCGTAAGGGATCGCGCCGGGCACGGTCGTCCGCTGGCACCCACTCGTGTGCACGTCCGCACGGATGGTGGACACGAGGCGCCCCGTCCGGTGACAGCGCGCGCCGCGCGGCACCGTCAGGTGACGAGTCCGTTCCGTATCCGCGCAGGTGGAAGTGCGTGTCGCCCCGTCCGCGGGCGCGCGTCCCCACCTCGTCCCCCGCGGACGCACAGCGACACGCCGACGCGTCCCCATGCCGTCCACAGGACCGTCCACAGGTGTGGGCGGAGGGTTCGCGCACGGCGCGGGGCTGGGCCACCGCGCGGGTAGCGTCCTCGCCCGTGGCACCCGGCGGCGGGCCGGGCGCACCGGCGGACGAGGAGAGCGGCGTGGCGGAGAGCTACAACGGCTACTGCGTGAAGTGCAAGGAGAAGCGCGACTTCGACGGCGAGGTCAAGGTGAGCGAGTCCGGCCGCCGCATGGCGCAGGGCACCTGCCCGGTGTGCGGCACCCGGATGAACCGGATCCTCGGCAAGGCCTGAAAGAGGCCGCCGTCCTCCCCACCCCTCGCACGCTCGGGGCGGGACCCGGGACGGGGCCGCCTGCCCCGGCCCTGTGGACGGAGCCGGCGGAGCCGGGGCCGTCGCTGCGAGGCTGGCCGGCGTGAGCGACGCGAACCACCCGCTGCTGCCCCTCTCGACGCCCGTCCTGGCCGAGGGCGGCGGCACGGTCCGGATCGGCGGGGTCGACTCGACCGACGGCCTGCGCGTCGCCGCCGCCGGCGGATGGGTCGGACCCCTGCTGCGCGGCCTCGACGGGCGCCGGTCCCGGCGGGCCGTCGTCGCCGACGCGCTGCGCGCCGGCGCAGAGCCGGAGGCGGTCGAGGAGTTGCTCGGCGAGCTCACCGCCGTCGGGCTGCTGGTGGAGCTGGACCCGGCTGACCTCCTGGTGGCCGACGCCGGCTCGTCCGCCGCGGAGCGGACCGCGCCCGAGCTGCCGGCTGCGGTGCCCGCCGGCGGCCGCGCCTGGCAGGCGCGCCGCGCCGCCGCGGTGGTCGTGGAGGGCGCCACCCGGGTCGGCGTCCCGCTCGCCGCCGCGCTTGCCGCCAGCGGCGTCGGCCGGGTCACCGTCCGCGACGCGGGGACCACCACGGCCGGTGACGCGGTGGTCGGCGGGCTGACCGCCGCTGACGAGGGCCGGCCGCGGGCGCCGGCCGCGGCGGACGCGGTCCGGCGCGCCAACCCGTCGACCGACCTGCGCCCGCTGCCCGCCGGTGCCGAGCCCGATCTGGTGGTGCTCGCCCGCCCGTGGGCCGCCTCCGACCCGTTGGTCGCCGGTCTGCGCCGGGCCGGTGTGCCGCACCTCGTCGCGACCGTGCGCGGCCAGACCGGCGTCGTCGGGCCGCTGGTCGTCCCCGGTGCCACGGGCTGCCTGCGCTGCGGTGACCTCCACCGGCGCGATGCCGACCCGTCCTGGCCGGTGCTGGCCGCCCAGCTGACCGGTGGTGAGCAGCCGCCGAGCGGGTCCACCGTGACCTGCCTGCTGACCGCCGCCCTGGCCGCCGTCCAGGCGCTGGCCTACCTCGACCGGGCGGCCGCGCCCGCGGTGCTCGACGCGACGCTCGAGCTGCGGCCGCCGGACCTGCTGCCGCGGCTGCGCCGGTGGCCACCGCACCCGGCCTGCGGCTGCCGCCACGCCACTCCCTCGCCTCCGCCGGCCGAACGACCGGCCGCCGACGACCCGGTCCCCGGCGTCATCGCCGACGGCCCGGTCCCCCGACCGGGCGGCGCCGGGGCCTGCGATCGCCGACTGCGGGCGGTCCGGCAGGCCCACGGGGGACAATGAGCCCCGACACGGGCTCGCGGGCGCACCAGTGCGGCGGACGCGGCTGAGGAAGGACGCTGCCGAGGGCGCCGGCGAGGAGGAGTCGTGACGGACGACGGACCGGTGATCCCGCGGGGGTCGGTCGCGCGGACGGCCCGCCTCGCGTCGCTCCCGCTCGGTGCAGCGGGGCGGGCGACCCTCGGCATCGGCAAACGGCTGTCCGGACGCCCGGCCGAGGCCGTGACCGCCGAGCTGCAGCAGCGCACCGCCGAACAGCTGTTCGCCGTCCTCGGGCAGCTCAAGGGCGGCGCGATGAAGCTCGGCCAGACGCTCTCGGTGTTCGAGGCCGCCGTCCCCGAGGAGGTGGCGGCGCCCTACCGCGAGGCGCTGGTCAAGCTGCAGGAGGAGGCGCCGCCGATGCCGGTGCGCACGGTGCACGCCGTGCTGTCCCAGCAGCTCGGCGGCACGTGGCGGCAACGCTTCCGGCACTTCGACGACCAGCCGGCCGCCGCGGCCAGCATCGGCCAGGTGCACCGGGCGACCTGGCGCGACGGCCGCGACGTCGCCGTCAAGATCCAGTATCCGGGTGCCGCCACCGCGCTGATGGCCGACCTCAACCAGCTCGCCCGCTTCGCACGCCTGTTCGCGGCGCTCTTCCCCGGCCTGGACGTCAAGCCGCTGATCGCCGAGCTCAAGGCCCGGGTGGTCGAGGAGCTGGACTACGGGCTGGAGGCCGACGCGCAGCGCGCCTTCGCGGCCGCGTACGCCGGCGACGAGCAGATCGTCGTCCCGCGGGTGGTGGCCAGCGCGCCGAAGGTGATCGTGTCGGAGTGGCTGGAGGGCACTCCCCTGTCGCGGATCATCGCCGAGGGCAGCCGCGAGCAGCGCGACCGTGCCGGCCGGCTGCTGGCGGTGCTGCACTTCAGCGGGCCGCAGCGGGCGGGGTTGCTCCACGCCGACCCGCACCCCGGCAACTTCCGCCTGCTGGCCGACGGCCGCCTCGGCGTCATCGACTTCGGCGCCACGGCCCGGCTGCCCGACGGGCACCCGGAGCCGATCGGCCGGCTGCTGCGCTGGGCGCTGGAGGGGCGCGCCGAGGACGTCCTCGCCGACCTGCGCGCCGAGGGGTTCATCCTGCCGTCGGTGCAGGTGGACGCCGTCGGCGTGCTGGACTACATCCGGCCGCTCATCGAGCCGGTCGTCAGCCGGCACTTCCACTTCACCCGCGCCTGGATGCAGGAGCAGGCCATGCGCATCGGCGACCCCCGGTCGGAGGCCAACCGGCTCGGCCGGCAGCTCAACCTGCCGCCCGCCTACCTGCTCATCCACCGGGTGACCATCGGCTCGATCGGCGTGCTGTGCCAGCTCGACGCGGCGGGCGACTTCCGCGGCGTGATCGAGGAGTGGCTGCCCGGCTTCGTCGGGTGAGTTCCCGGCCGGGCCGGGGACTCGGGATCACGGGTCGAGCCGCCCCTCCAGGTCCCGGACGGCGTCCCGGGCGCAGGCCGGGCACAGCGCGGTGACCGTCTCCTCCCGCGGCGCGTCCGACCCGGTCGGCCGCGGCGGCGTCGACAGCGACCAGCCGGTGGCGACGTCGTCCGGGGTGCCGCGGCGCCCGCAGCGGAGGCACGTGAACTGGAGGTCCGGCGAGGGCACGGTTCCAGCGTGCCCTCCCGGGCCGACCGGTGCGACCACGCCGGCGCCCGACGGGCGGCGGGGCGGCACGGCCGGTGGCGACGAGGAGGCCGGGTCCGGACGCACCGGGAGCGTCCGGACCCGGCCTCGGTCGGGAGGGCCGGCCGCCCGGCCCTCGATCGGGACGACCCGGGTCCGGGTCGTCCGGGGATGCGGGCCGCCGCCACCGGCGCGGCCCGGGGCGCCGCCGTCAGAAGACGGCGGCGCTGGCGCGGGCGGCGCGGCGCGTCGCGCGTTCGGCGCGCCGGGCCGCGCGGCGCGCGACGTACAGCCGCCGGGCGCGGCTGGCCGCCCGCGCCTCTTCCGCGAGCTCGCGCATGCGGCTGCGGGCCAGTTCGGTCTCGAGCAACATCTCGGGTCCTCCGGGTGCGGTCATGGGGATGTCGGTGGGGATGTCGGTGGGGATGTCGGCACCGGCGGGGATGTCGGCGTCATCGATGTCGGTGTCCGGTTGGGGGGAGCCGGCCGGGGTGGGCCGGTCGGCGGGCGGGGTCCCGGGCGGGGTCTGCGGCCAGGTCTGCGGTCGGGTCATGCCGCGACGACCTTGCGCGGGCGTCCCCGCGGCCGCTTGCGGGCGATGACCACGCCGCGCTCGAAGATCTCGCCGCCCCAGACGCCCCAGGGCTCGCCCCGGTCGAGCGCGCCGGCCAGGCACGCGTTCCGCACGGGACAGGACCCGCACCGCGCCTTGGCCTCCTCAAGCTGGGCCGGTGTCTCGCCGAACCACAGGTCCGGGTCGCCGGCCCGGCACGGCAGCGGGCGCCGGACCGGGGCGGGTGCCGTCGGGATCCTGGGCTGGCGCGGGGTGGGGCCGCCGGTCCGGGGGAGCCCGGTTCGGCGGTGTGACGTCGGGCGGACGATCGTCTGCTGCACTGCCGCTCCTCCTCGTACTCGTCGTCAGCGACGGCCGGCGGACGGCCCGCCGACCGGTGGTCGGGGCCGGGTGCCGCGGAGGAAAGCGAGAGGCCGCGGATCCCGGGTTCGGGTTCCGCGGCCTCGAGGAGGACCGACGAGCGGCTAGCTCTGCGGTCTCCCCGGGGAGTGGATCCCGAGGGTGGTGGGGTCGGTGTAGGTGATGGGCTGCTGCTGGGCCGGGACGTCGGCGGGGACCGTGCAGGTCGCCGGCAGGACGTCGACGGTGTGGCCGGCGACGGTGCGGCCGGCGACGGGCAGACCGGTCCCCCGGAACGGGGCGGTGAACGCTTCGGGCGCGCGCCGACGGGTCGGGGTACCGGCGCTACCGCGCTCTGCGAGAGCCGAGCCGGCGCGCAGGACGGCGGAGCCGAGGGGACGCGCGGCGACGCGGCCCGCACCGGGGCCGGTGGGGGCGGTCGACGGCATGGCAATCGTCATGCTGATCATGTCTCGCCCCTCCTCTCGTGCGCGGCCCGGCCGGTCGGCCGGGTCGGTGCGGGCGGAACTCGCGCGTGCCGGGCCACTATGGACCCGCCCCGGGAGGCGGGTCAATCGAATTGACGGCCGCGTCCTCCCGAGGTGCCGACGCGCCGGGCGGCACGCCGTCGCGCGGCTCCCCGGTCGGGTCGGCGGCGGGTTCCGCGAAGGACCGCGGGGGCCGTCAGCTGCCGACCGTGGCCAGCACGTCCTCGCCGTAGAGCTCGAGCTTGCGCGCGCCGACGCCCGGCAGCCCGGAGAGCTCGCGGAGGGTGGCCGGGCGGGTCTCGGCGATGGCCTGCAGCGTGGCGTCGGTGAAGACGACGTAGGCCGGCACCGAGGCCGACTGGGCCGCCTGGCTGCGCCACGCGCGCAGCCGCTCGAACAGCTCGCCCGCCTCGCCCTCGAGCACGACCTTCCCGCGCTTGCCGGCGCGGCGGGCCGGCGGGGCCGTCGGCGCCGACTCGGGCGCCAGCCCGGTCAGGAAGCGGCTGCGCGGCCGCGTGCGCTTGGCGCCGGGATTGCGGGCCAGCGACCAGGACAGCGCGAGCTGCTCCCGCGCGCGGGTCACGGCGACGTAGAGCAGCCGCCGCTCCTCCTCCACCGCCTCCGGGCGGGACAGCGACTGGGCGATGGGCACCACGCCGTCGACCAGGCCGACGACGAAGACGACGTCCCACTCCAGGCCCTTGGCGGCGTGCATGGACGCGAGCGTGACGCCCTGCACGGTCGGGGCGTGCTGCGCGTCGGCACGCTCGGCCAGGTGGGCGACGAACCCGGCCAGGTCCAGCTGCGGGTTCTCCGCGACCAGGTCGACGGCCAGGTCGACCAGCGCGGCCAGCGACTGCCAGCGGTCGCGAGCCGCGCCGCCGGGCGGCGGCCGGTGCTCCACCCAGCCGGTCGAGGCCAGCACGTCGCGGACGGCGGGCACGAGCATGCCCGGCTCGTTGCCGCCGGCGGCCGCGCCGCGGAGCAGGACGACGGCCTCGCGCACCTCGGGCCGCTCGAAGAACCGTTCGCCGCCTCTGAGCACGTAGGGCACGCCCGCACCGGCGAGCGCGTTCTCGTAGACCTCCGACTGGGCGTTGATGCGGAACAGCACGGCGATCTCGGCCGCCGGCGTCCCGCCGTCGACGAGCGCCCGGCAGCGCGCCGCGACGGCGGCGGCCTCGGCGGGCTCGTCGGGGTGCTCGGCGAAGCGCGGCTCGGGGCCCTGCGCGCGCTGGCCGAGCAGTCGCAGCCCGGGCAGGCCCCTCCGCCGGGGCGCCTGGCCGATCAGCCGGTTGGCCAGGCCGACGACCTGCGGGGTGGAGCGGTAGTCGCGCTCCAGCTTGACGACCTGCGCGTCGGGATAGCGGTCGGCGAAGCCGAGCAGGTAGTCGGGGTCGGCGCCGGTGAACGAGTAGATGGTCTGGTTGGGGTCGCCGACGACGCAGACCTCGGCGCGACCGCCGAGCCACGCGTCGAGCAGCCGCTGCTGCAGCGGGTTGACGTCCTGGTACTCGTCGACGACGAAGTGCCGGTACTGGCCGCGCACCTGGCGGGCGACGTCGGGATGCTCCTCCAGCGCGTAGGCGGTGACCAGCAGCAGGTCCTCGAAGTCGAGGACGCCGTCGCGCTGCTTGGCCGACTCGTAGCTGCCGTAGACCGCGGCGACCGCCGCCGCCTCGAACGGGGGCTCCCGCCCGGCCGCCCGCGCCCGGGCCGGGTAGTCCTCGGGGGTGGCCAGCGTCGTCTTGGCCCACTCGATCTCACCGGCCAGATCGCGCAGGCTGGTGCGGTCGGTGGTCAGCCGGGATCGCGACGCCGCGGCCGCGACGAGGCGCAGCTTGTTCTCGACCAAGCCGGGCATCGGGCCGCCGAGGACCCGTGGCGCGAAGTAGCGCAGCTGCCGCATGGCCGCGGCGTGGAACGTGCGCGCCTGGACCCCGCCGACGCCCAGCCCCGCGAGCCGGGCCCGCAGCTCTCCGGCGGCCCGCGCGGTGAAGGTGACCGCGAGCACCTGCTCGGGCACGAAGACCCCGGTGTGCACGCCGTAGGCGATGCGGTGCGTGATGGTGCGGGTCTTGCCGGTGCCGGCGCCGGCGAGGATGCACACCGGGCCGGAGACGGCCTGCGCGGCGGCCCGCTGCTCGTCGTCCAGGCCCGCCAGGACGGCCTCGGCCCGGGCCCGCGGTCCGGCGTCCGCGTCGATCCGGCGCATCCTGCTCCCCCGCTCCTCTCCCGGCGACCGACGGCCGGCTCCGTCGTCCGGTGCCGTCCTGCCGGAGCGATCCTCCCAGCCCCCGGGGAGGGCGGCGGGAAGCATCCCCGGGAGGCACGCGTTCCGCTCCTCGGACTGCCGATACCTCTTCGTGGGGTGGACCGGCCCGAGACGACCATGGAGGATCACTGCCGATGACCGCCGTTGCCGCTTCCGTGACGATGTACACGACGACATGGTGTGGCTACTGTGTGCGACTGAAGAGGCTCATGCAGCGGGAGGGCATCGGTTTCACCGAGGTCGACATCGAGTTCGACGCGAACGCGGCCGACCTGGTCATGCGGGCGAACGGTGGCAACCGCACGGTCCCCACGCTCCTGTTCCCCGACGGCAGCGCCCTGACCAACCCGAGCATCGACCAGATCAAGTCCCAGCTCGCCCAGCTCCCGGAGGCGTGACGTCCCGTGATCCCCGGTCCCCGGCCCTCCAAGGGGCTCGATCGCCCCGCCGGGGCCCGTGACCGCGGTCGCGCCGCCCACCGTCCGCCCCGCTCCGGCCTGCACGCCGAGCGGGGAACGGGTTCCCCCCCGCCGTCCGATCGGACGGCATCCGCCGCTCGACCGGACGGGCAGAGCACGGGGCCGTTCCCGGTCGCCCTGGCCCGCACCCCCCAGGGCTGGCAGGTCGTCTCTCCCGACGGTGTGGAGCCGGTCGCGGACCTCGTCGAAGGCCTGTCGCTGGCCGACCTGGTCGCCGAGCAGTACGGGGTCGCGGCCGATCCCGACCGCGGCGCCCGTCGGTCGGCCCGCGGCGCCGCGGGCACGGCGGACACCGAGGACGCCGAGCCCGTGGACGCGCGCGTGGCCGCCCTCGAACGCACCGTCGCCCAGCTCGAGCACGCACTCGCCGCACGGGTGGCGATCGAGCGGGCGATCGGCGTGCTGGCCGAGCGGCACCGCACGAACCCCCGCGACGCCTTCGAGGCGCTCCGCGGCCGGGCTCGGTCGGAGGGCCGGGCCGTGCACGACCTCGCCCGCGAGGTGCTCGAGGGCCTCGACGACCGCGCCGTCGTGGAGGCCGCGGCGCGGGCGGTGCTCGGCGGCTGCCCGTCCGCCGCCGCTCGCGGAGCCACCGATCCCGCCCCCCGCCGCGCCGAGAGGTCCGCGCAGCTGCCGGCCGGCGCGGACGGCCGGTCCTGACCCGGCCCGAGCCCCTCACCCCCGCCGCGCTGGCCGAGCGGCTGGCCGCCCTGCTGGCCGACGTCCCGCCCGAGCCCGGCGCCGCGGCGCTGCGGGTCGCCGTCGACGGACCGGACGTCGCCGCGCCCGCGGCGCTGGCCGAGGCGATCGCCGAGCGGCTGCCCGCCCTGGGCCGGGGCTGCGCGGTCGTCCCGGCCGCGGGCTTCTACCGGCCCGCATCGCTGCGGCTCGAGCACGGTCGCACCGACCCGGACGCGCGCTACACCGACTGGCTCGACGCCGGAGCGCTGATCCGCGAGGTCCTGGCCCGGGTGGGCCCGGGCGGCGACGGCACCTACCTGCCCGTGCTCTGGGACCTCACCCGCGACCGCGCCGCCCGCGCCCGTCGGCGGCCGGCACCGCCGGCCGGGGTGCTCCTGGTGGCCGGCGCGCTGCTGCAGGGCGTCGGCCTGCCCTTCGACGTGACGGTGCACCTGCGCGTGTCGCCGGCGGCGCGGGCCCGCCGCACCTCTCCGGAGCGGGCCTGGGAACTGCCGGCCTTCGACCGCTACGACGACGAGGTGGCGCCTGCCGACCTCGCCGACGCGGTGGTGCTGGCGGACTCGCCGGACCGGCCCGCCCTGGTGCTCCAGGGCCGCTTCGCGTAACGGCCCCGTCCCGGTCCCGGTCCCGGCCCCGTCCCGAGGGTCACCCCGAGCCCGCGAGGGGTGAGGAGGACGGGGTCCTCCGTCAGCGCAGGTCGCCGACGACCCAACGGTCGAGGATGTGCCGGGCGATGGAGACCGGCGGCGGCAGGGCGCGCGGACCGGTGCCCGTGCGGAGCTCGTCACGGGTGAACCAGCGGGCCTCCTCGAGCTCCTCGGGGTCGACGGTCAGCGCGTCCTCGCCGTCGACGCGGGCGACGAAGCCGAGCATCAGCGACTGGGGGAACGGCCACGGCTGGCTGCCCACGTAGCGGACGTCGGTGACGGCGAGGCCGACCTCCTCGGCCACCTCGCGGGCGACCGCGGCCTCGGCCGACTCCCCCGGCTCGACGAAGCCGGCCAGGATGGAGAAGCGCCCCGGCGGCCACTCCGCCTTGCGCCCGAGGACGACGCGGTCGCCGCCGTCGTGGACCAGCATGATCACCGCGGGGTCGGTGCGGGGGAAGAACGTCGTCCCGTCGGTCGGGTCGCGCTGCACCCACCCGCCCTGCTCGACGGTCGTCGGCGCGCCGGTGAGCGGGCTGAACCGGTGCCGGTCGTGCCACTCGAGGATGGCGACGGCCTGCGCGAGCAGGCCCGCGTCGAGGTCGTCGAGGTCGGCGCCGATCTCGCGCAGACCGGCCCAGCGGTCGACCGGCCGGCCGCTGACGGTCAGCGCCCGCTCGCCGCGGACGGCCGCGTAGGGGACGCCCCCGGCCTCGCCGAGGTACACCGAGCCGCCGGGCAACGCCGGCCGCTGCTCCCACAGCAGCCGTGGACCACCGCCGTCCTCGGCGACGGGGACGGTGCCGTCGGGACCGACGGTGAGCACCTGCACCGGGCGACCGCCCGCCGGGTCGGGCAGTGCCCGCGCCACGTGCCCCCGGTCGTGGGCGACGCGGGACAGCACCGGCACGGGGTGCCGCGGCCCGCCCGCGGCGTCCGGTAACGCGGTCTCGTCGACGGTCACGCGCCTCCTCCCGCCCCCGGATGGGCGTCCACCTCGGCGACCCCGACCTCGACCGCCCCGAGCGCCTCGAGGGGCGCGGACACCCGCTCGGCGTCACCGACGGCGACGGCGGTGAGGGCGCCGGGCGCCAGGTACCGCTGGGCGGCCGCGCCCACGTCGTCGACGGTCACCGCGGACAGCGCCTGCTGGTGCTCGGCGAGCCAGTCGGCGGGGAGCCCCGCGCCGACGAGCGCGGCCAGGGTGCTGGCCAGGCCGGCGTGCGTCGCGGTGGTCAGCGCCATGCTGCCCAGGACGTAACGGCGGGCGCCGTCCAGTTCCGCCGCGGTGACCGGGGCCAGCGCCATCCGGCCCAGCTCGTACCAGGCCTCGAGCAGCGCCGGCGCGGTCACCTCGGTGGCGACGTCGGCGTCCACGAGGAAGGACGAGGCCGCCGCCTGGTGGTCGACCGTGCTGCGGGGGCTGTAGCTGTAGCCGCGCCGCTCGCGGATGTTCTCCACCAGCCGCGAGGAGAAGTACCCGCCGTAGATCATGTTGGCCAGCCGGACGGCCGCCAGCTCCGGGTCGGTGCGCTGCGGCGCGGGCCCGCCGAGCCGCAGGTTGGACTGCACGGCCCCGGGGCGGTCGACCAGCTGCAGGGTGGCTGCGCGCCGCTCGGCCGCGGGAGGTGCCTCGACGGCGCGGCCCGAGGCCGACCACGGCTCCAGCGCCGCGGCGACCGCGTCGGTGGCCGCCCGCGGGTCCAGCTCGCCGACGAGCACCAGCGAGCTGCCGGCCGGCAGCACCCGCTCGGCGTGCAGGCGGCGCAGCGCCGGCGCGTCGACCTCGGCGACCAGCTCGGCCGGGGGCAAGGGGACGGCGTAGGGGTGGTCGCCGTAGCGCCGGGCGGCCAGCGCCGTCCGTGCGATGACCGCGGGCTGGGATCGGGCGATGGCGATCCGCTCCGCCGTGCGGTCACGCTCCCCCTCGACCGGGTGCTCGGGGTAGGCGGCACCGGTCAGCAGCTCGGAGAGCAGGCCGAGGACGGGCGCCAGGCCACCGGGCAGCAGCGTGGTGCCGAACAGCAGCCGGTCCGGGTCGCTCGCGATCGACAGCTCGGCGCCGTGGCTCTGCAGCAGCTCGGCGATCCCCGCCTGGTCGCGGTCGGCGGTGCCGAGCAGCATCGCCCCGGACAGCACCATCGCGCGCGCGGTGTGCTCCGCCGCCTCACCCGCGCTGGCGGCCGCGAAGGGCACCCGCAGCCGCAGTTCCACCAGCGGGACACCCGGGCGCGGCACGACGACGACGCGCAGGCCGTTGGCGAGCGTCGTCTCGGCGACCTCCGGCACCGGCTGCGGGCGCGGCTCGCCCAGCGGTGGGATCAGCGACAGGTCCAGCTGCGCGGCGCTCACCGCCGGCCGCCCGTGGCGCGCAGTTCCAGCACCGCGACGGTGCCGGGGTCGAGGTCGCCGGTGGCGGCTCGCACCTGCGCCGGCGTCACCGCGGCCAGCCGGGCCGCGAGCTCGCCGGCCAGCTCGGCGCGCCCGTGGACGAGCTCGGCGGCGGCGAAGGCCAGGGTGCGGCCGAGCACCGAGTCGGCCTGCCGGAGCAGCTGCGCCTCGGCGCGGGCCTGCACGCGGGCCAGCTCCTCGGCCCCGACGCCGTCCTCGGCGATCCGCCGGACCTCCTCGTGGACCGCGGCCAGCACCCGGTCGACGGGCACCCCGGCCGGGTGGTGCACCTGCGTCGTGAGCAGGGTGGCGTCGCGGACGTCGAACGGGTCGCCGAACAGGCCCACGTAGCTGCTCTGCGCGATCGCGATGCGCTCGTCGTGGACCAGCCGGCGCTCGAGCCGGGAGGCATCGCCCTCGCTGAGCAGCTCGGCGAGCAGCACGGTGCCGAGGTAGCGGTCGAAGTCGCCGACCGGGTCGGGCACCCGCCAGCCGAGGGCCACCGCCGGTGCCGGGGCCAGCGCGTCCTCGACGACGTCCCGGCGGACCTCGCTGGGCCAGGGCTCACCGGTGGGGGGCGTGGGCGGCACGTCCCGCGCGGGCACCGGGCCGAACCAGCGCCGCACGAGCTTCTCGGTGTCGTCGACGTCGAGGTCGCCGCCGATGCACAGGACGGCGTTGCCCGGCGCGTAGTAGCGGGAGAAGAAATCGGTCGCGTCGTCGACGGTCGAGGACTCCAGGTCGACGAAGGAGCCGTAGCCGTCGTGCGTGTTGGCGAAGCCGTCGAAGGCGATGCGCGGCAGCTGCAGCCAGGGGAAGGCGCCGTAGGGCCGGTTGAGCACGTTGACCCGGATCTCCTCCTTCACCACGTCGATCTGGTTGCGGAGGTTCTCCTGGGTGATGGCGGGGGCGGCCATGCGGTCGGCCTCGAGGAACAGCGCCCGCTCCAGCGCCTCGGCCGGTAGCGCCTCGTAGTAGTTGGTGTAGTCCTGGTGCGTCGAGCCGTTGAAGCTGCCGCCGGCGGCCTGGACGAGGCGGGCGTGCTCCATCTTCGGCACGTGCGCCGACCCCTGGAACATCATGTGCTCGAAGAGGTGGGCGAACCCGGTGCGGCCCTCCGGCTCGTTGCGCATGCCCACGCCGTAGAAGACGGTCACGGCCACCACCGGGACGCTGCGGTCGGGTGCGAGCACCACGCGCAGCCCGTTGTCGAGCGCGAACCGTTCCACCGGGTGCCGCAGGGTCAGTTCGGCCCCAGCTGCTGTCACGCCGCCGACACTAACCGCGGCCGCCGACCGCCCGCCGTCCGGCACCCGATCGAGGCGCCGCTCGGGGGCCGACCCACGTGGTCGGCGGCCGGCCTCCGGGAGTCGTCCCGACGCGCACGCGATCCCGGCTCTGGCTCCGGGTCACGAGCAGGACGGCTGCCAGCGTCGCGACGTTCGTCACGACGTAGCCGAGCTGGAAGATCGCCGACGAAGCGTCCGGAGGACCGCGATGTCACAGCACGTCGACGCCCTCGAGCACCCGGTCGATCACGCCGTACAGGTCCGGGTGGGTGTCGGGGACCGACACGAACAACAGGGCGGGCGCCGGATCGCCGACGTCGACGAGCAGCACCGCCACGCGCTCGCCGTGCGCCTCGTAGCCGCGGACGTCCCAGCTGAGTTCGAATTCGCGGAGGTGCGCCGGCCGGCCGTCGACGGTGCGCGGCTCGTCGCGCAGCACGGCGACGGAGTGCGGGGCCGGGTAGTAGGCGAGCCGTTTCCACTCGGACATGGCCAGCGCGGCGGGAGCCAGGTCGTCGGGACCGTCGTAGCCGATGATGTCGGCCACCGGGCCCGAGGTGCACTCGGCGAAGTAGAGCAGGTCGGCCGCGGCGTCCTCCTGGGTCACCAGGTACTGCCCGGTGACCGAGGTCGTCTCCACCCGGTCGCCGAGGTCGTACCGGTACCAGCCCTCGCCGAGGTAGGGGTAGGCGATGCCGGCCGCCTCGTCGACCACGCGCTCGGTGCCGGGCGGGAAGGGCGTGCGGGCAGCCGGCTCCTGCTGCGGCGGCTCCGGCAGCGGCCCGGGCAGCAGCGGGGGTGACGGGAGCGGCGGCAACGGCGACGGCAACGGCGACGGGGACGGCGATGCGGACGGCGACGTCCCGTTCGCGACCGGGTCCCGGTCGCCGGAGGTGCCGACCACCAGGGCGACCACCAGGCCGACGACGACGAGCAGGACGCCGCCCAGCGTCCAGCCGACCCGCCGGCCACCGCGCCGGGCAGGCGCTCCCGGCGCGCCGGCGCCCGCGGTGGACTCGTCGTCCGGGGGACCGGCGGGGTACCCGCGCTCCGCCGGCGGACCCGGGCCGGCGGAGAGACCGGGGCCCATCGGGGCGGTCAGGTCGGCCCAGCCCGCACCGTGCCACCAGCGCAGCAGGCCGGGAACCCCGTCGGGATCGGGGTACCAGCCCGGCGGTGGCGGCTGTCCGGGCACGGTCACGGCGGCCAGGGTAGGTCCCGGCGGGCGGTGGCCGGCGCAGGCGGACCCGGGGGGGCCGGACGCCGGGCGAGCCGGGCGGCGGGCGCCCCCGGCGGCCGGCCGAGGGCCCTCGTCAGCTCACCCGGAGGCCGGCCAGCTCCCGCCACAGGTGCGCCGCGGCCTCCGCGCCGCGGTGCAGCATCGGCAGCAGGACCCGCTCGTTCGGCGAGTGGATGCGGTCGGTGGGCAGGCCGGCGCCGAGGAACAGCAACGGGGCGCCGAGCTGCTCGACCAGGTCGGCCTCGGGGCCGCTGCCGCCCTCGCGGGTGAACAGCACCTGGTCGGGGTCGGTGTCGAAGGCCCGGGCGATGGCGCGCAGCAGGGCGTCCATGGCCGGGGAGTCGAGGTCGCTCGCGCACGGCGCGACGCCGCCCGGCGGGACGTGCACCTCGGCCTCGATGCCCTCGGGCACGTTCGCCTCGACCCACGCCCGCACCTGCGGGCCGAGATCGGCCGGGCGCTGGTCGGGCACCAGCCGGAAGGTCAGCTTGGCGTGCGCCTCGGCCGGGATGATGGTCTTGTGCCCCGGGCCGGTGTAGCCGCCCCACATGCCGTTGACCTCGGCGGTCGGGCGCGCGCCGATCCGCTCCAGCGTGCTGAACCCCGCCTCGCCGGCGGCGGCCCGCGAGGCCGCCGGCCCGGCGAGCCAGGCCCGCTCGTCGAACGGGACCCGGCCCAGCAGCTCCCGTTCACGGTCGCCGAGCGGCCGGACCCGGTCGTAGAAGCCGGGCAGGGTCACCCGGCCGGCGTCGTCGTGGAGGCTCGCCAGCAGCCTCGCCATGGCGTGCAGCGGGTTCGGCACGCCGCCGCCGAACGAACCGGAGTGCAGGTCGACGGCCGGACCGCGCAGCGTGATCTCGGCGTCGGCCAGCCCGCGCATGGCCACGACGGCGCTGGGGACGTCGGGCGCGGCCATGCCGGTGTCGCTGACGACGACGACGTCGCAGGCGAGCCGGTCGCGGTTCCCCGCGAGCATGGCGGCGAAATGCGGCGAGCCGGACTCCTCCTCGCCCTCGACCAGCAGCTTGACGGTGACGGCCGGGGTGTCGCGGCCGGTGGCGGCCAGGTGCGCGCGCAGGCCGAGCAGGTGGAAGGCGACGTTGCCCTTGTCGTCGATCGCGCCACGGGCGTGCAGCTCGGGACCGTCCGGCCCCTCGAGGAGGGTCGGCTCGAACGGCGGGTGCACCCACTGCTCCGGCGGGTCGACCGGCTGCACGTCGTGGTGGCCGTAGACCAGCGCGGTGGGCGCCCCCGGGTCGGCCGAGGGCCACTCGGCGAACACGGCGGGGGCGCCGTCGGTCGGCCAGATCTCCACGGTCGGGAAGCCGGTCCGGCGCAGCGCCGCGGCCAGCCAGGCGGCGCTGGCGGCGACGTCCTTCGCGTGCGCCGGATCGGCGCTGATCGACGGGATGCGCAGCCAGGCGTCCAGGTCGGCGTGCAGGTCGGCCAGGTGGGCGTGGACGTAGGCGCGCTCGGGGTTGCCCGGGGCGTCGTCCGGGGCGTCGTCCGGAGCGTCGTCGGGGGCGGCGTCGGGGACATCGCGCTCGGCACGGAGGGTCACCGGGCCGACGGTAGCGGCCGGAGGCGGCCCCTCCGGCGCGCGGCTAGCGTCCCGGTCATGCCCGGCCAGTTGCTGCAGGTGGACGTCGGTGACCTGACCTTCGACGTGCGCGCCGACGGACCGGACGGCGGACGGCCGGTGCTGCTGCTGCACGGGTTCCCGCAGACGTCGGCGTCCTGGGCGGCGGTGACGCCGCTGCTGACCGAGGCGGGGCTGCGCACCTACGCGCCCGACCAGCTGGGCTACTCCCCCGGCGCCCGGCCGGCCGAGGTCGGTGCCTACGCGCTGCCCCACCTCGTGCAGGTCACCGCCGACCTGATGACGGCGCTGGACGCCCCGCGGGCCGACGTGGTGGGGCACGACTGGGGCGCCAACGTCGCCTGGGGGCTGGCCGCCTGGCACGCCGACCGGGTGCGCTCGCTGACCGCCGTCTCGGTGCCGCACCCGGCGGCCTTCGCCGCGGCGTACCGGGCCGACCCCGAGCAGAAGGAGCGCTCGGCCTACATCCGGCTGTTCTGGCAGGCGGGCAAGGCCGAGGAGGTGCTGCTCGCCGACGGCGGCCGCCGGCTGCGCCGCATGCTCACCGGCGGGGACGGCGGCGCGGCGGGGGCGGCCGGCTTCGCGGACGGCGGCCCGGCCACCGGCGTCCCCGCCGAGTCGGTGGACCAGTACGTGGCCGCGCTGTCGGCGCCGGGCGCGCTGACCGCGGCGCTCAACTGGTACCGGGCGATGAGCTCGGGCACCCGGGTCGACCCGGTCGCCGTGCCGACGACGTACGTGTGGAGCGACGGCGACGTGGCGATCGGCCGCACCGCCGCGGAGGCCTGCGTGGACCACGTCACCGGCGACTACCGCTTCGTCGAGCTGCGCGGCGTCACGCACTGGGTGCCGGAGCAGGCGCCCCGGGACCTGGCCGCGGCGATCCTCGACCGGATCGCCTCGAGCTGACCGTGGACCGGTCTCGCCGTCGCTGCAACGACAGCGCCCGGTGGGTGCGGCGGCGCCCGGTTCGAGGGCGTCGGACCGGGCGCCGGCGCAGCCGCTCCGCCCCTGCCCGGCTCAGGCCTCGCCGGTGACCAGGGCGAGCAGGCCGGCCTCGTCGAGCAGGTCGACCGGTCGCAGGGTGACGCCCGCCGCGACGTGGTGGAACCCGGCGCTGACCCGCTCGACCGGTACGCCGGTCAGCCGCGACCAGCCCAGCCGGTAGGCCGCCAGCTGCACCCCGGCCGCCGCCAGCTCCGCACCCGACGGCGGCGGCCCGGTCTTCCAGTCGACTACCTCGTAGCCACCGCGGTCGTCGGCGAAGACCGCGTCGATCCGGCCCCGCAGCATCATCGGACCGAGCGGCGTCTCGAACGGCACCTCGACCTCGACCGGCTGCCGGTCGGCCCACTCGCTGGCCAGGAACGCCTCCTGCAGCGCGGTCAGCGCGCCGTCGGGCGCGGCCAGCTCGTCGCCCGAGCCGGGCAGCTCGTCGAGGTCGAGCAGCCGGGCTGCGCCGAACCGCTCCTCCAGCCAGGCGTGGAAGGCGGTGCCGCGGCGGGCCTGCGGCGCGGGCGCGGCGGGCATCGGGCGGCGCAGCCGGCGGGCGAGCGCGGCGGGGTCGCGGCGCAGCGCGACGAGGGCGGACACCGACAGGTGCGAGGGCAGCGGGACGTCGACCGTGGGGCTGTGCGCCCGCGCCCGCTCGCGCAGCAGCAGGTCGGCGTCGCGCACCCAGCCGGTGACCACCGGATCCCCCTCGCCGAGCACGCGGTCGGGGTCGAGCGGGTGCGGAGCCGCGGACCGGACGAGGTCGGCCGCGGCGGTCAGCGCGCGGCGGCGTCCGGACGACAGCGGATCGGCCGGCCACAGGCCGGTCGGCCACTCCTCCAGCGCCGGGTTGGTCGCGCCGTCGGCGGGCGGTGGCGCCCAGTGCACGACCTCGCCGGCGCCGTCCGCGCAGGCCCGCCGGACGGTCTCGAGGAGCTCGGAAGGTCCGCACGGGTGGACCCCGTCGCGCCACCAGCTGCCCGAGCACAGCAGCAGGTGCCGGGCGCGGGTGACGGCGACGTAGCCGAGCCGGACCTCCTCGTCGCGACCGAACCGCTTCCAGTCGTGCACGTACCGCTCGAGCGCCTGCTTGACGGCGGCCTGGTCGCCCGAGCCCGGCACGGGCAGGCGGAGCGAGGGCAGCTCCTCGCGGTCGGTGGTGCGCAGGTCGGCGGGCACCGCGCCGGGGTCCTTGATCCACGAGTCGCTGGCGTCGGACCGGGCCGGGAACTGGTGGAGGGTCATGCCGGGGACGGCGACCACGTCCCACTCCAGGCCCTTGGCCGAGTGGCCGGTGAGGAGCTGGACCGCCTCGGGGTTGACGGCGATCTCCCCGGGCTCGAGCCCGCGCTCGCGCTCCTCGGCGTCGCGGAGGTAGGCGAGGAAGGCCGGGAGCGAGGGCAGTTCCGCGAGCTCGGTGAACTCCGCGGCGACGGTGTGCAGCGCGTCGAGGTGCGCCCGCGCCCCGGCGGGGCTCGCGCCGGGGGCGCTGGCCAGCTCGGTCT
This sequence comes from Geodermatophilus sp. YIM 151500, assembly GCF_025716945.1. GTDB lineage: Bacteria > Actinomycetota > Actinomycetes > Mycobacteriales > Geodermatophilaceae > YIM-151500. The sequence continues at coordinate 239,553 of NZ_JAOVZT010000002.1, read as the reverse complement.
CCAGGCCGAGGGTGCGGGCGACCTCGTCGACGAGGTCGGGCACCGGCTCGCCGAGGCGGCCGCGCAACCGGGCGAGCTCCTCGCCGAGGCGCCGGAGCCGGCGGTGCCCCTCGGCGGAGTACCGCTCCGGGCTGCCGAGGTCGTCGAGGGCCTCGACGATGCTGCCGCGCTCGGCCGCTGTCTCGGACGCCGGTGCGCCGGATCCGGTCTCCTCGCCGGTGGTCGATCGCCGGGCCCGCACCAGCGCGCCGGCGCGGGCGTGCAGCGCGGCGAGGTCGCGCGGGCCGACCCGCCAGCGGGCGCCGGCGAGCAGGCGGCCCAGCGCGTCACCGGCCGCGGGGTCGACCAGCACGGTCAGCGTCGCGACGACGTCGGAGACCTCGGGCACCTCCAGCAGGCCGCCGAGACCGACGACCTCGACCGGCACCCCCCGTTCGCGGAGGGCGGCGGCGATGCCCGGGAGCTGCTTGCGGGTGCGGGCCAGCACGGCCACGGTCGGCCGGGTCCCGTCGCGCGGCGGGACGGCCGGATCGGTGCCCCGCCAGCACGCGGCCAGCCGGTCGGCCAGCGCGGTGGTCTCCTCGGCGACCGTCCCGTACAGGCCGACGGCGAGGCAGCCCTCGCCCGCCCCGGGCGCCGGGGCGAGGTCGGGCAGCGGCTGCTCGGGTGCGGGCAGCATCGCCGAGACGGCGTTCGCCACGGCGAGCACCGCCCGGTCGTTGCGCCAGCTGGTCGCGAGCCCGAGCCGCTCGGCGCGCCGCTCGCCGCGGCCGGGGAACGTGCGGGAGAAGCGCTCGATCGTGCCGGCCGACGCGCCCCGCCAGCCGTAGATGGACTGCCGCGGGTCGCCGACTGCCAGGACGGCGTGGCCGGTCGCGCCGCCGAACAGCGCCTCGAGCATCCGGAGCTGGCCGACGCTGGTGTCCTGGTACTCGTCGAGCAGCACGACCCGCCAGCGGGCCCGTTCGCGGCGACCCACCTCGGGCGAGGCGACGGCGATCCGCGCGGCGGAGGCGACCTGGTCGGCGTAGTCGATGGCCCCGAGCGCCCGTTTGCGCGTCTGGAAGGCCTCGACGAGCGGCAGCAGCGCCAGGCGGGCGCGCTGGCGGGCGAGCATGTCCGCGACGTCCTTGTAGGGCCCCTTCTTGCGCGGCGCGTCGGCGTAGCCGGCGATCCGCGCCTCGAGCGTCGTCGTCCAGGCGCGCAGCGCGGCCGGGGTGACGTCGTGCTCGCCCATCTCCGCGGCCAGGGCGAGCACGTCCTCGACCGTGGTGAGCAGGGTCAGCGGCACGTCGCTCATGTCGCCGGTCCAGGCGGACACGACGGAGGCGGCCTGGCCCCAGCACATCGCTGGACCGAGCACCCCGGCGCCGGGCTCGACCCCGATGCGCAGGCCGTGCTCGGCGACCAGCGACGCCGCGTACCCGTGGTAGGTGGAGACGGTGGGCAGGGCGACCGCGAGCCGGTCGCGCAGCGCCGGATCGGTGGCGGGGTGGCGGGCGAGCGCGGCGAGCCGCCGGAGGATCCGCTCGTTGAGCTCGCCGGCCGCCTTCCGGGTGAAGGTCAGGCCGAGGATCGCCTCGGGTTCGACGAGCCGGTTGGCCACCAGCCAGCACACCCGGGCCGCCATCGTCTCGGTCTTGCCGGATCCGGCGCCGGCCACGACGACGAGCGGCCGGTCGTGCGGTGCGGCGACGACCCGGGCCTGCTCGGGGGACGGCGCGTAGGACAGCCCGCAGCGCTCGGCCACCTCGGCCGGGGAGAGGGTGCGGTGGGTCGCCGCCGGGTCCGCCGGCCCGCCGGCGAACAGGTCGTCGAGGGAGAGCTGTTCGAGGACCCCCGGAAGGACCCCGTCCGCCCCGTTCGCGGGCTCGCGAGGGAACTCGGAACGCGGCAGACCGCGCGCCGGGGTCATCCGGTCACCTGCCGGCCGCGCTCGTGCATCGGGCAGCTGCGCCGCATCGGGCAGCGGGAGCAGTGGGTGCCGGTGCGCACCTCGAAGGTGGCCGCGCCCATGCCCTCCCCCACGTCGGCCACGAGCTGCGCGGCCCAGGTCCGCTCCAGCGGGACGTCGTCCGGCAACGCCTCCTGGTGCTGCTCCTTGGCCTTGCTGCCCGTGCCCACCTGCAGCAGCGCCGCTCCGCCGGAGGTGGTGCCGAGCGCGGCGAAGGCGCCCGCGGCCACGGCGGCCTGGTAGGCGGCCAGCTGGCCGTGCTCCTCGGTGTTCTTCGCGGCGGACTTCCCGGTCTTGAGGTCGACGACGACCAGCCGCCCGGAGGCGTCGCGTTCCAGCCGGTCGACCCGGCCGGTGATCTGCACGCGGCCGAGGGTGACGTCGATGCGCGCCTCGGCGGCGATCAGCTCCCGGTCGTTGCCGGCGTGCCAGCGCAGGAAGCGGTCGAGCATCTCGTGGGCGGACTGCCGCTGCCGCTGGTCGGCCCAGCCGGGTCCGAGGTCGAGCTGGTCGAGCTCGGCGGCCAGCGCGGCCGGTGCCTCCGCCGGCGGCAGGCCCTCGGCCACCCGCTGGGCGACCGCGTGCACCGCCGAGCCGACCGTCCGGCTCGTGTCCGGCGCGGCCTCGGCGCCGACCGCGCCCAGCACCCAGCGCAGCGGGCACTTCTGGTAGCCCTCGATGGCCGACGGGCGGACCGGCACGGTCCCGTCGTCCGGCACGAGCGGGGCGTCGTCGGACAAAGGCGCGAGCCCCCACCAGTCCGCGGGCGAGGCACCCGGTACGCCGTCGTCGGCCAGCCGGTGCAGCACGGACGCGGCCACCGACCGGCGGGTGGCCGGCGTGGCCGGGTCGGCGACCGCCCGCCGCAGCTCGGCCACCAGCGCGGGCAGGGTGAGCGACCGGGGCAGCTCGGTCGGCGTGCGGCCCTCCGGCGGCGGTTGCTCCACCAGGTCGAGGAAGCGGGAGGCGGTGGCATCGGCGTCCGGCCCGTCGACGGCGCCGTGGACGGCGGAGACCAGCAGCCGCCGCCGGGCGCGGGTGCAGGCGACGTAGAACAGCCGGCGCTCCTCGGCGAGCGCCAACGTGCGCCGGTCGACCGGTGTGCCGCCGCCACCCGCGGCGCGCTCCACGAGCTCCTCGGTGCCCAGCAGCGATGCCCGCTCCCGCAGGTCGGGCCAGATGCCCTCCTGCACCCCGGCGACGCAGACGAGGTCCCACTCCAGGCCCTTGGCCGCGTGCGCGGTGAGCAGGCGGACCGTGTCGCCCTGGACGGCGCGGGCGGCATCGGTGCCACCGGGCAGCTCCTGGGCCGACAGGTGCTCGACGAAGGCGCGGACCTCCGCCGAGGGCAACCGGTCGACGAACGCCGCGGCGGCGTCGAAGAGGGCGACGACGGCGTCGAGGTCGCGGTCGGCGACGGCGCCGGCCGGTCCGCCGGCGGCGCTGGCCCGCGCCCACCGGCCGGCGAGGCCGCTGCGCTGCCACATCGCCCACAGCACGTCCTCCGCCGAGCCGCCGTCGGCCAGGGCGAGGCGGCCGGCGGCGAGCACCCCGGCGACCCGCAGCGCCGGGCGCGCCACCGCCTCGGGCAGCACGGCGAGCAGCGTGTCGTCGGCCAGCGCGGTCGCCAGCGGTTCGCCTCGCTCGGCGCCGTCGATGCCGCGCTCGTTGAGCGCGATCCGCACGGCGCGGCGCAGCCGGCGCAGGTCGAGCACCGTGGCCCCGCCCAGCGGGCTGGCCAGCAGCGCCTCGGCGGCGGGCTCGTCGAGCCCGACCTCCGGCCCGCCGCGCGCGGGCCGCAGCAGCGCGGTCAGCGCGGAGAGGAACGGCGCGACCGCCGGCTGGGCGGCCAGCGGCAGGTCGTCGGCGGACACCGCGACCGGCACCCCGGCCTGGGCCAGCGCCCGGCGGAGCGGCGCCAGCGCGGCCGCGGTGCGCACCACGACCGCCATCTCCGACCAGGGCAGGCCGTCGAGCAGGTGGGCCCGGCGGAGGACGTCGGCGAGGTAGGCGGCCTCCACCGCCGCCGACGCGAACACGTGCACCTCGGCGGCGCCGGGCGCGGTCGCCTCCCCCGCCGCGAGCCGTCGGTGCTCCCAGGGGCCGGGCAGGCCGTCGGCGACGCGGCGGCTCACCGCGAGCAGCTCCGCCCCGGAGCGGCGGCAGACGCCCAGCGAGACCCGCGGCGCCGGCCGGCCGTCGGGGCCGCGGAAGCGGTCGGGGAACTCGACGATGCCCCGCGGCTCGGATCCGCGGAAGGCGTAGATGGCCTGGTCGGGGTCGCCGACGGCGACGAGGTTGCCGCCGCGGCCGGCCAGCAGGTCGAGCAGCTCGACCTGCGCCGGATCGGTGTCCTGGTACTCGTCGACGAACAGCCACCGGGCGCGCTCGCGCTCCTGGCGCAGCAGGTCGGGGTCGCCGTCGAGCTCGGCGATGGCCGCGCGGACCAGCTCGGCCTGGTCGTAGCCCGACGCATCACCACCCGCGGCCGTCGAGAACGCGGTGACCGCCTCGTACTGCTCGGCGAAGGCGGCCGCGTGCACCCACTGCTCGTGGTCGAGGTCGCGTCCCCAGGCGGCGAGCCGCTCGGGGTCGACGCCGCGCTCGGTGGCGCGCAGCAGGAAGTCGCGCAGCTCGGCGCGGAAGCCAGCGGTGCCCAGCGCCGGGGTCAGCGATGCCGGCCAGCGGACGGCGCCCTCCTCCTCGACGTCGCCGCGCAGCAGCTCGGCGATGACGGCGTCCTGCTCGGCAGCGGTCAGCAGCCGCGGCGGCGGGTCACCGCGGAGCATCGCGGCCCGGCGCAGCACCCCGAAGGCGTAGGAGTGGAAGGTCCGGGCCAGCGGCTCGCGGATGGTGCGGGCCACGCGGGCGGTGATGCGGGCGCGCAGCTCGGCCGCGGCCTTCCGGCTGAAGGTGAGCACGAGGATCTGCTCCGGATCGACGCCGGCGTCGATCCGGGCTGCGACGGCCTCGACGATCGTCGTCGTCTTGCCCGTGCCGGGACCGGCGAGCACGAGCAGCGGCCCGCCCGGGTGGTCGACGACGGCGCGCTGGGTCGGGTCGAGCGCGGGCGGCGCAGCAGCCGGCCCGGCCGGCGGCACGACCAGCCGGTAGACCGGCGCTCCCCCGGGCATCGCCGTCCGTTCCGCGACCCCCGCCGCTCCCCGCTGCACCACGCCTGCGATTGGAGCACGGCTGACCGACACGTCCGTGCACCGGCGGCCGACCGAGCGAGGTCAGTAGTGGTAGCGGGCCTGCACGATGATCAGCTGGTCGGCTTCCACCGTGTGGACGAGCCGGTGCTCCTGATCGATGCGCCGAGACCAGTACCCCGAGAGGTCACCGCTGAGCCGTTCCGGCTTCCCCGCCCCAGTCCCGGGATCGCGACGGGCTTCCTCGATCAGCCGGTTGATCCGCTCCAGGGTCCGCCGGTCATCGGCCCAGCTGGTGTAGTCGGCCCATCCGTGCACCGGACCGTGGAGGAGTCGGCCCGACAGATGACGCGGGAAGCCGGACGAGACCGGTCCGGGCGCCGTCCCGGACCGAGGTCACGGCCAGCCGACCGCGGCGAGGTCGACGCGGCCGCTCCGCACGGGCACCCCCTCGGCGGCCAGCAGCTCCAGCTGCCGTACGCGGACCGGCTCGGCCGCCGTCCCGTCGGCCCGCACCACCCGGTACCAGGGCACCGCACCCCCACCGGACGCCAGCGCCCGGGCCACCCGCCGCGGGCCGACGCCGACCAGCCGGCCGATCGCACCGTAGGTGCTCACCCGGCCCGGCGGGATGCGCTCGACGACGTCGAACACCGCCTCGTCGACGTCCAGCGCCGGATCGGACACCCGGCCATCCTGGCCGACGCGTCCGACCGCCGGTCAGGCCCGGCGGCCGAACCGGGCCAGCAGCCGGGTCTGCGGCGGAGCGTCGGTCGGGACGTCGAGCGGCGGGTCGATCAGGCCCGGGATCCCGTCCGGGGGCAGCCCCTCGGCGGAGACCAGCCCGGCGGCGACCAGCCCGCCGTCCAGTTCCGTGTCACCGTCGGTGGCGCGCGCGAGGTCCCACGCGTGCACGGTGAGGTCGGTGGTCATCTCCAGGACGTAGTCGGCAGCCGGCCGCGGGCCGGTGGACAGGTGCACGGTGCGGCCGAGCGCGCCGTCCGCGGCGACGGCCGCGAGCGCGCCGTCCGACGCGGACTCCCAGCTGGTCAGCGGGTCGTCGCCGAGCAGCTCGCGGGTCCCGTCGGGGATCCGGTCCCCCACCGCGGCGACGGTCTCGCCGGCCATGAGCGGGGGCACCCACAATGCCTCGTTGACCAGGTGCGCGACCAGGTCGGCGACGGTCCACCCGGGCAGCGCCGGGTCGTCCCACTGGTCGGGCGGGACGGCGTCGACCCGATCGGTGAACTGGGCCTGCGCCCGCTGGTAGAGCTCGAGCAGCTCGACGGGTGAGAAGTCGGCCATGCCGGCCAGTCAACAGCGCGGCGGCCCGGCCCGCTCCCCGAGGGAACGGACCGGGCCGCTGTCGCCGTCCGGGGCACGGCCCCGCGTCAGGGCCCCGCCCCGAGCCTGGTGACGGACTGGAACAGCCACCCTTCAGGGCCCCGCCCCGAGCCTGGTGACGGACTGGAACGGCCCCCCTTCAGGGCCCCGCCCCGAGCCTGGTGACGGACGGGAACGGCCCCGCGTCAGGGCCCCGCCCTGGGCCTGGTGACGGACTGGAACGGCCACCCTTCAGGGCCCCGCGCCGAGCCTGCGAGGCGTGGGGGGAAGGGTGGTCCTTTCAGTAGGTGGGCAGCGTCTTGTCGATGCGGGTGGCCCACGCGGTCACGCCACCCTGCACGTGGACGGCGTCGCGGAAACCGGCGTTCTTGACCGCGGCCAGCGCCTCCGCGGAGCGGACGCCGGTCTTGCAGTGCAGCACGATCGGCTTGTCGTTCGGCAGCTGCGCCAGCGCCCGGCCGGAGAGGATCTCGTCCTTGGGGATCAGCTTCGCGCCGGGGATGGACACGATCTCGTACTCGTTCGGCTCGCGGACGTCGATCAGCTCGAAGTCCTTGCCGGCGTCCATCATCTCCTTGAGCTCGTCGACGGTGATCGTCGAGCCGGCGGCGGCCTGCTGGGCCTCGTCGGACACCACGCCGCAGAACGCCTCGTAGTCGATGAGACCGGTGATCGGCTCGGCGTCCGGGTCCGTGCGCACCTTGATGGTGCGGAAGGTCATCTCCAGGGCGTCGTAGACCATCAGCCGGCCGAGCAGCGTCTCACCGACGCCGGTGATCAGCTTGACCGCCTCGGTGGCCTGGATGGCGCCGATCGTGGCGCAGAGGACACCGAGCACGCCGCCCTCGGCGCAACTCGGGACCATGCCCGGCGGCGGGGGCACCGGGTAGAGGTCGCGGTAGTTCGGCCCGTGCTCGGCCCAGAAGACCGACACCTGGCCGTCGAAGCGGTAGATCGAGCCCCACACGTACGGCTTGCCGAGCAGCACGCAGGCATCGTTCACCAGGTAGCGCGTGGCGAAGTTGTCGGTGCCGTCGACGATCAGGTCGTACTCGCCGAAGATGTCGAGCACGTTGGAGCTGTCCAGCCGCGTCTCGTGCAGCCGGACGTCGATGAACGGGTTGATCTCCTTGACGGAGTCCCGCGCGCTCTCGGCCTTCGACCGGCCGACGTCGGACTGCCCGTGGATGATCTGCCGCTGCAAGTTGGACTCGTCGACGACGTCGAACTCGACGATGCCGATGGTGCCGACACCGGCCGCGGCCAGGTACATGAGCACCGGCGAGCCGAGACCACCGGCGCCGACGGCGAGCACCTTGGCGTTCTTCAGCCGCTTCTGCCCGTCCATCCCGACGTCCGGGATGATCAGGTGGCGGCTGTACCGGCGGACCTCCTCGATGGAGAGGTCGGCGGCGGGCTCCACCAGGGGTGGCAAGGACACGGTCGCTCCTCCAGCGTCAGCGGACAGCGGGCACGGAGCCCGCGTGTTCGTGCGGATAACAGCCTCCCACCCCACCCTGATTCCGGGTCGCGCCCCCGGCCCGCAGACGAGAGCCGCCGGCGAGGGTCGGGACCCGGCGCGGGGGCCGGAGGCTCCCCACCGGGGACGCGAGGAGGAGCTCCGCGGGTCGCGGGAAGGGCAGTGGCCGCGGCCGGAGGTCGGAGGCCGGAGGCCGGAGGCCGGAGGCCGGAGGCCGGAGGCCGGAGGCCGG
>NZ_JAOVZT010000002.1:110170-231291 GCF_025716945.1 Geodermatophilus sp. YIM 151500 | reverse complement strand
AGGTCGGAGGCCGGAGGTCGGAGGCCGGCTATGGGTACGGCCAGGCGTTGCGGGTGCAGCCGTCGAGGCCCAGCGTCTGCTGCTGCATCACCGGCGCGGGCTGACCCGGGCCGGGGCAGTCCTCGTGGCCGTTGCCGAGCGCGTGCCCGACCTCGTGGTTCACGACGTACTGCCGGTAGGTGGCGACGTCGCCGTCGTAGTGCGGCACGGCGGTGGCCCAGCGGGCCAGGTTGATGACGGCGCGTTCCCCGTAGCGGCACGAGGTGTAGCCGCCGGTGCCGACGCCGGGGCAGTAGGTCTCCATGCTGCCGGGGCTGATCAAGCTGACCCGGAACTCGTACGCACCGCCGGCGGCCTCGGCCGCGCCGACGCGCTGGAAGGACATCCGCCCGCCGGCACCCCACGACCGCGGGTCGCCGAGGGTCGCCTCCACGGCCCCCGCGAACGCCGCGCCGTCGACCTCGATGCCGTCCTCGGTCTCGACGACGAAGCGCTGCAGCGGGCCGGTTCCGTAGACCGGCGAGGTGCCGTCGACGACGGTGACCGACCCGGCGCCCCGCTCGACGTACCCCTCCGCGGGACCGGGGGCCGCCTCCTCGGTCGGCCCGGCGTCGGCCTCGGCAGGGGGCGGCGCGTCCTCCTCCACGGGGGGCAGCACCCCGACCGACGGCGTCGCGGCACCGACGACGGCGGCCGCGTCCGTCCGGGACGACGCCGGCGCGTCGAGGGCGAGATCGGCGAGCGTGCCGATCGTCGCGACGGCCAGGATCGGGACGGCGTAGGCGCGCCAGCCGTAGCGCCGCACGAAGCGCCGCACCCGCCCCGCCGGCTGCGGCGCCGACCGCCTCCTGTGCCGGTCCACGTCCGGGTCGGCCACGAGCGGGCCGGCCGGTCGCCGCCCGGGCCCCACCGGCGGGCTCGCGGCGGGCGGTCCGCCCGGAGGTCCCGCGGTGAGGGGCGACGGGGCGTCGGGCCGCGCGAGGCCGGGCCGGAGGCCGACGCCGGATCGGGAGGGGTAGGCGGCGCCGGCAGGCCGCGGGGGGACGGCGGGCCGGACCGCCGGAGCCGGGCGGGCCGTGGCGTCGGGTCGGGGCGGCACGGGAGGACGGCCGGTTGGCACCGGCCGCCCGGCGGCAGCGGGCCGGGCGGAGGCGACGGCACCGGGCCGGGCGGAGGCGGCGGGACGGACGGACGGCGGTGGCGCGGTCCGCCCGGGCGTCCGCCGGACGTCCGGTCGCTCGTCGAGGCGACGTCCCCCCACGTCCGCTCCCCTGCCGTCGTCGTCGGTCCGGGCCCCGCTCGACCGGACGGGCGCGGCGCGGTGGCGCCTGCCCCCGGTGGTGCAGCCTCTCACGCTGCCTCGGCCAGAGGCGGGCGTGCGGCGGTGCGACACGGCGGGAACCTTCCGCACCACCGGCGCGTCGCCGGTCGCGGGGGTCAGGAGACCTCGGCGGCGGCGGTCACCGGCGGGTCGAGCTCCTCGGCGAGTCCGAGCACGGCCCGGGCCACCGGCTCCGGCGTCTCCAGCTGGGCGACGTGCCCGACGTCGGGCAGCTCCAGGAGCCGGGCGTCCGGGACGACGGCCGCGAGGCGGGGGGCCAGCCGGGGGTCGACGAGCCGGTCACGCCCGCCCCACACCACCAGGGTGGGCGGGCGCAACCGCCGGGCCAGCCGCCAGGCGTTGGCCCCGCCCACCTTCAGGTAGCTGGCCAGCAGGCCCCGCATGCTGCGCGTCAGCGCCCGGTCGGCCCACGGCTGCTCGCCGCGCTCGCGCATCTCCTCGACGGCCTCCGCGAGGCGCTCCGGCGGGATGCGCGACGGGTCGCCGAAGCACATCCGGATCATGTTGCGCACGTGCTGCTCCGGAGCGATGCCGGCCAACCGCCGCTCGGCCAGCGTCGGGATGCCGGGGAGGAACAGCAGCAGCAGCGCCCGGCTGAACGCCTGCGGCACCCGGTAGACCGGCATGGCCGGGGAGATCAGCGTCAGCGAGGCGACCAGGTCGGGGCGGCGGGCGGCGACGAGCAGGCTGACCAGGCCCCCGAGGGAGTTGCCCAGGACGTGCACCGGCCGCCCGGCGCCGGGCCCCGGCAGGTCCCGGACGTGCTCGAGGACGTCGACGACCGCCCGGCCGTGACCCCGCACGCTGTAGCCGCCCCGCGCCGGGGGCTGCGACCGGCCGAAGCCGGGCAGGTCCACCGCCCAGCCGTCGAAGCGGACGGCGAGCAGCGCCGCCAGGTCGGTCCAGTTCGTCGAGGCCCCGCCCAGGCCGTGGACGTACAGCGCGCGCTCCCGCGGCGCGCCGTCCCGGGGCCCGTCGACGGGCCCGGACCAGGGGGTGCGCCGGAGGAAGAGCTGGCCGCCGGGCAGGTGCACCCGCTCCCCCGGCCACGGCGGTCGGACGCCGGCGACCGCCGGCAGGACAGCCCGGGACGGCACGGCCGGGCGCGGGGTCGGAGGAGGCGGGACGTCGTCGGGCATCACCGCGACGGTAATCGGCGGTCCGGGCCCGGGCGGGGCGGGCGACCCGCCGGTAACCTCGTCTGGCCATGCAACCACCCCGCGCCGCTGCGCCCGCTCGCCGCACCGCCCGCCTACCGCGGAACGCGCGCCGGCTGCAGCTGTTGCGGGCCGCGCAGGACGTCTTCGTCGCGCAGGGCTTCCACGCCGCCGCGATGGACGACATCGCCGTCCGGGCCGGGGTCAGCAAGCCGGTGCTGTACCAGCACTTCCCCGGCAAGCGGGAGCTGTACCTGGCGCTGCTCGAGGAGCACGTCGGCGTGCTGGCCGAGCGGGTCGGCGACGCGATGTCGGGCATCGACGACAACCGCGCCCGGGTCGACGCCGCCGTCCGCGCCTACTTCGACTTCATCGACGCCGAGGGCGAGGCCTTCCGCCTGGTCTTCGAGTCCGACCTGCGCAACGACGGCGACGTCCGGGCGACCGTCGACCGGGGAACGCGGGTGTGCGTCGAGGCGATCGCCGAGGTGATCGCCGCCGACACCGGCGCCGACGCCGAACGCGCCCTGCTGCTGGCCTCGGGGCTGACCGGGCTGGCCGAGACGAGCGCGCGCTGGTGGCTGCCCCGCAAGGGCACCGTCTCCCGCGACGAAGCGGTGTCGCTGATGTCGTCGCTGGCCTGGCGCGGCATCTCCGGCTTCCCGCGGCTCGAGGACGCCGAGTCGCGGGCCGCGGCGGCGCCCGCCGTCGACCCGGGCCCGGCCGCGTCCTCCTGAGGCGCAATTCCCCGAAGGCGCCGTCCGTTCGCTGACGGCGCACCCGAACGGCGCGGTGGCCGCTCGGCCGCTGCACTAGCGTGGGAGGCAGCCGCGAACCGAGGAGGCATCGCCCCAGTGGAAGTCAAGATCGGCGTCCAGCACTCCCCCAGGGAGCTGGTCATCGACAGCCCCAAGACACCCGACGAGATCGCCGAGGAGGTGTCGAAGGCCATGTCCAGCTCGAAGGACGGGCTGCTGACCCTCGTCGACGAGCGCGGCCGGCGGGTGGTCGTCCCCGTCGACCGCATCGCCTACGTCGAGATCGCCCAGGCCGACCAGCGACGGGTGGGCTTCATCGCCGGGGCCTGACGCGCTCAACCGGCCCCGGTGCAGGGCTCCGCGCCGAGCGTGCGAGAGGCACCGGGGTCCTTGCCGGGGCGTCCCCTCCAGCGGGCGGGGGCGCCCCGTTCGTCGTCCGGCGGGCCCGTCCGGTCGGGACCCGTGCCCGTCGAGTCGGTCGGCTGCTCGCGGGTGCTCCCCGACCGCTATCCCCTGGTGACGACCTGAGCCGCTACGTCAGAGCCGAGCACCGCCTCGGCCACCGCTCGACGTCGGCGTCATCGTGCCCCGGCTCGACCGGCTCCACGACTGGTCCGGACCGGTCCCCACGTACGCGTGGGACCCGGAGGAGGCGGACGTCTGGAACCCCGAGCCGTCCCTCCTCGCGCGGGCGGCGCGGCGTGTGGTGGCGCCGTCCCGGCCGGCGAACGGCCTGCGCTGACCGGGAGCGGCCGACGCTCATCCCCGCAGGCCCAGCACGCGCATCCGCTCGGTGTGGGCGGCGGTGAGCCGCTCGATCAGCCGGGCCACCCCCGCCAGGTTGCCGGTGCCCGCGGTCAGCAGCAGCGCCAGCTGGTCGTGCTCGGCGATGACCGCCTGCGACTGCGTGATCGCCTCCCCCACCAGCCGCCGCGCCCACAGCGACAGCCGGCCGGCGACCGTGCGGTCGGCGGCGATGGCGGCCCGCACCTCGCGGACGGCGAACTCCGCGTGCCCGGTGTCGGCCAGCACCTCGAGCACCAGGTCGCGGTCGGGATCCGGCAGGAAGGCGGCGACCTCGCGGTAGAAGTCGGTGGCCAGCCCGTCGCCGACGTACGCCTTGACCAACCCCTCCAGCCAGTTGCCGGGCCGGGTCTGCTCGTGGAAGGCGTCGAGCGCTGCGGTGAACGGGGCCATCGCCGTGGCGGGCTCGGTCCCGAGTTCGGTCAGCCGCTGGGCCAGCCGGTCGTGGTGACCGATCTCCGCGGCCGCCATGCGGGCCAGGGCGGCCCGGCCGGCAAGCGTCGGGGCCAGGCGGGCGTCCTCGGCCAGCCGGTCGAACGCGGTGAGCTCCGCGTAAGCGAGCGCGCCCAGGAGGTCGACGACGGCGCGGGTGTCGACCGAGGTCACGGCAGCTCCTAGCGTCGGCGGGGACGGCGCCCGCGGACGGCGGGTTCGGAACGGCGGGTCAGCGGTGGCGGGTCGCCGCCCCCGCGGACGGCGGCGCGGTCCCCCGGACGGGTGGCGCCCGCGGCGTCCTGCGGTGCGGCGGGCCGAGGCTATCGGCTGCGCGGGTTAGCATGGGAATCGGCGAGCCGTTCGGCTTGCTGGTATCTGCGCGCTGACTCCTCGCCGGACGCCGCCCGTCAGGGCAGGTGACCGAGAGCCCCGCGAGGGCTGTCCCACGGGCAGCACGCCCGGTCCGCTGGCCGAGTCGGCGCTGGAACTCCATCCCGCGACCAGATCGAGACGCGGCTCCGGCGCGGCACCCCACGCCGGCGCCCGTCCCCGGCGAACCAGAGGCGAGAGCACTGACCTCCATCGACAACACCCCCGCGATCGACGACACCCCCGCGAGCGGGAACACCCCGGCGACCGGCGACACCCCCGCGATCGGCAACAACCCGGCGATCGACCACGCCGAGACCGGCGCCCCCGACCCCGAGCAGCTCGTGCAGACCGTCGAGGCCCTCGGCGGCGCACCGGTCGAGGAAACCAGCCCGCTGTTCAGCGATTTCGACATCCACCCCGACGTCGTCGCCGCGCTGGCCGAGGTGGGCATCACCCGCACCTTCGCGATCCAGGAGCTCACGCTCCCGCTCGCGCTCAACGGCCACGACCTGATCGGGCAGGCCCGCACCGGCACCGGCAAGACCCTCGGCTTCGGCGTCCCGCTGCTGCAGCGCGTCGTCCCCCCGGCCGAGGGCGCCGACGGGGTCCCGCAGGCGCTGGTCGTCGTCCCGACCCGGGAGTTGTGCGTGCAGGTCGCCCGCGACCTGTCCGCCGCCGCGTCCAAGCGCGGCGTGCGGGTGCAGTCCATCTACGGCGGCCGCGCGTACGAGCCGCAGGTCCAGGCGCTGCAGCAGGGAGTCGACGTCGTCGTCGGCACGCCCGGCCGGCTGCTCGACCTGGCCCAGCAGGGCCACCTGATCCTCGGCAAGATCGGCGTCCTCGTGCTCGACGAGGCCGACGAGATGCTCGACCTGGGCTTCCTTCCCGACATCGAGCGGATCCTCGGCATGGTGCCCGACCGCCGGCAGACCATGCTGTTCTCGGCCACGATGCCCGGCCCGATCGTCAACCTGGCCCGCCAGTTCATGAGCCAGCCGACGCACATCCGCGCGCACGGCAACGACGAGGGCTCGACCGTCCCGCAGACCACGCAGTTCGTCTACCGGGCGCACAACCTGGACAAGCCCGAGCTGCTGTCCCGCGTGCTGCAGGCGCGCGGTCGCGGCCTGGTGATGGTCTTCTGCCGCACCAAGCGCACCGCGCAGAAGGTGGCCGACGAGCTGGTCGAGCGCGGCTTCGCGGCGGCCGCCGTGCACGGCGACCTGGGCCAGGGCGCCCGCGAGCAGGCGCTGCGCGCCTTCCGCAGCGGCAAGGTGGACGTGCTCGTGGCCACCGACGTGGCCGCGCGCGGCATCGACGTCACCGGCGTCAGCCACGTGGTCAACTACCAGTGCCCCGAGGACGAGAAGACCTACGTGCACCGGATCGGCCGCACCGGACGGGCGGGGCAGACCGGGGTCGCGGTCACGCTGGTCGACTGGGACGACATCCCCCGCTGGCAGCTGATCAACAAGGCGCTCGGCCTCGACTTCGACGAGCCGGCCGAGACCTACTCCACCTCGCCGTGGGTCTACGCCGACCTGGACGTGCCCGAGGGGGCGACCGGTCGGCTGCCGCGCGCCCAGCGCACCCGCGCGGGCCTCGACGCCGAGGCCGTGGAGGACCTGGGCGAGACCGGCAAGCGCAGCCGCCCCGGCGGTCGGGGGCCCGACCGGGACGACGAAGGTCCCGCGGGCGGCGGCAAGAGCCGGCCGCGGCGCCGCACCCGCCGGACCGCCGGAGCCGCAGCCGACAGCGGGTCTGCGCCCGCCGATGTGGAGGGCGCCGACGACGGTGCCGGCAGCGGCCGGCCCACCGGAGCCGGCGAGGGCGGCGGCAAGCCGCGCCGCCGTCGTCGGCGGCGCGGTGGCGCCAACCGCGGCGGCGACGGCGGATCCGAGTCCGCCGCCTGAAAGAAGGACCCCCTGCCCCCCGCCACTCGCAAGCTCGCGGCGGGACCCTGCAGGGGGCCGCTCCAGCCCGTCACCAGGCTCGCGGCGGGACCCTGCAGGGGGCCGCTCCAGCCCGTCACCAGGCTCGCGGCGGGACCCGGCAGGGGGCCGCTCCAGCCCGTCACGCTCGCGGCGGGACCGCCCGCCCTCACTCCCCCGCACGGGGCACCCCCCGGGAGGTGGCCGACGATGCGCCCGCCGCTGCGGATCTGGGTCTGGACGGCGGCGACCGCTGCGCTGCTGCTGGCCGGCACCCTGCTGTGGCAGACCTCGGACGTCGCGGCCGTCGACAGCACGACGTCCGCCCCCGCGGACGTCCCGGACGCCGGTCCCTCCGGAGAACTCGACACCGCCTGGTCGACGTCCGGTGCGCACGTACCCCGGCGCGTGGTCGAGCGCGGCCGGGTCCTGCTCGGCTCTGCGCGCGGGATCACCGCCCGCGACGGCGTCACCGGCGAGGAGGCGTGGCACTACGTGCGCGGGAACGCCCGCCTGTGCGACCTGACGGCCGTGGACGGCGTCGTCGTGGCCGTCTTCCGCGGTGCCGACCGCTGCGACGAGGCGATCGCCCTGGACGCCGAGACCGGCGAGCGGGTCTGGACGCGCAACGTGGACCTCCGCCCCGACGCCGAGCTGGCCAGCACCGACAGCATCGTGCTGGCGGAGAGCCCGACCGGCGTGGTCACGCTCGACCCCACCGGCAACACGCTCCGCTGGCGGTACCAGCCGCCGGAGGGGTGCCGGCTGCTCGACGCCGACGTCGGCAGCACCGGCGTCGCCGTCCTGCAGCGCTGCCCGGGTGCCCCCGAGCCGCAGCTGCGGCTGCTCAACGGTTTCGACGGGTCGCCGATCTGGACCCGCGACGTGCCGGCCGACCCGGGCGCACCGGTCCGGCTGGCCGGCAACGACCGAGTGGTCGACCTGGTGGTCGGCGACTCGTTGCTGGTGCACGCCGGGGTCGACGGCACGCTGCTGCGGACGGTGCCGCTGCCCGCCGCCGGTGCCGACCCGGCCACCGAGGCGCTGCAGCAGGCCGGCATCGCCGACCTCGCGCTGGTGTGGGCGCGCGGCAGGCTGTTCGTGCTCGAGGAGGCCACCGGCGCGGTGCGCTGGCAGGGGCCCGCGCGGGGGCTGCCCTCGGTGCGCGAGGTGGCCGAGGCGGTGCCCGGGGCGGCGACCGTGCTCGTGCCCGAGGAGGGCGGCTTCGTCCGCCGCGACGTGGCCACCGGTGAGGAGGTCGAGCGGCTCGCGGTCGACGACCTGCCCGACGGGGGGCGGACGTCGGTGGTGGGGCCCGTCGTCGTCTACCGGCTGACCGACCGGGTGCTCGGCTACCGCTGAGCGAGGACCGCACGGAGAACCCCTGCCGCGCCGCTCGCCGGCTCGCGGCGGGACCCCGCAGCGAGGCCGTCAGGGCGCTCGCCCGCTCGCGGTGGGCGTCCGGACGGGGTCGGCGGCGGCGCGGACGCCGAGCGCGAGGTTGACTGGGGGCCATGGTGCTCCCCGGCGGCCCGGACGCCGCCGTCCCGCTCGCCGTCGCCCCCACCGACCTGCGCCAGCTCGCCGCGCACGATGCGCGGCCGCGCAGCCTCCCCGGCCGCGCCGGCCCGCTGGCCGCCCTCGACACCAGCGGCCCCGCCGAGCACGGCACCGTGCTGCTGGTGGCCGGCTACACCGGCTCGAAGGAGGACTTCGCACCGCTGCTGGCCCCGCTGGCCGAGGCCGGCTACCGGACGGTGGCCGTCGACATGCGCGGGCAGTACGAGTCGCCGGGTCCTGACGACCCGGCCGCCTACTCCGTCGCCGAGCTCGGTGCGGACATCGAGTCCGTGGCGCGGTCGCTGCTGACGGAGACCGGCGGCCCGGTGCACCTGGTCGGGCACAGCTTCGGCGGGATCGTCGGCCGCGCCACGGTGCTCGCCGACCCGTCGGTCGCCGCGTCGTTCACCCTGCTCGGATCGGGTCCCGGAGCCCTCGGTGGCCACCGGGCCGAATTGCTCGACCACCTGGCCCCCTTGCTGGAGGCCGGCGGGGTGCGGTTGGTCAGCGACACGCTCGACCAGCTGGCGATGACCGACCCGCGGGCGCAGGCGGTCCCCGAGCCGACCCGCGCCTTCCTCACGCAACGGTTCCTGCGCAACAACGCCGCCGGTCTGCGCGGCATGGCCGACGCATTGCTGGCCGAGCCCGACCGGACGGCGGAACTGGCCAGGACCGGCGTGCCCCTGCTCGTCGCCCACGGCGTGGCCGACGACGCGTGGCCGCCGGCGGTTCAGGCGGACATGGCGCGGCGGCTGGGTGCCCGGCACGAGGTGATCCCGGGGGCGATCCACTCACCCGCGGTCGAGAACCCGCGCCGCACGCTGGAGGTGCTGCTCGACTTCTGGTCCGCGGTCCCGGCCGGCCGCCCCGCCGGTGGCACGGCGGTGCGGCCGTGAGCCGGCCGCTGCTGGAGCCGTTGCCCTCGCCGGACGACTGGACCCCCGAGGAGGACCGGCTGGGGTTCTTCGGCCCGGACAGCGTGACCTGGCGCGTCCACGCCGACCCCGCCTACCACGTCGGCGGGATGCGAGCGCTGATGCTGCAGGCGCTGCACCCCGTCGCGATGGACGGCGTGGCACGCAACTCCACCGGCTTCCGCGACGAGTGGTGGATGCGGATGACCCGCACCGGCGAGTACGTCGAGACGCTCACGTTCGGCACCCGCACCGAGGCCCGGCGCACGGCCGCCCGGGTGCGGGGGCTGCACCGGCAGCTCTCCGGTGTCGAGGGCACCAGCGGCCGCGCCTACCGGGTCGACGACCCGGACCTGCTGCTGTGGGTGCACAACTGCGAGGTCGAGTCGCTGCTGACCACGGCCCGGCGGGCCGGCGTGCCGCTGAACGATGCGGACGCCGACGCGTACGTGCGCGAGCAGGTGGCCGCCGCCGGGCTGGTCGGGGTGCCGCTGTCGACCGTCCCGCGGACGGTGGCCGAGCTCGACGACTACTTCGCGCGGATCCGCCCGTCGCTGGCCGCGACACCGGACGCGGTCGAGGGCGTGCGCCGGCTCTTCCTGCCGCCGATGCCCGGGTGGGTGCAGGTGCTCACGCCGGCCCGGCCCGCGTGGGGCAGCCTGGCGGCACTGGCGTTCGCGCTGCTGCCGGCCTGGGCGCGGAAGATGTTCGCGATGCCCGGCCTCGCGCTGACCGACGCGGCGGCGCCGGTCGCGCTGCGTGCGCTGCGGACCGCGGCGCTGGCGGTGCCGGAGCGCGTCCGCTGGTCACCCGCCGTCCGGGCCGGCATGGCCCGGGTCGCCGTCCGGGAGGTCGGGCTCGGCGCCTGAGCGGCCGCTCCGGTGCCGCTACTCCTCCTCGGCGAGGAAGCTCCACGTCTCCCGTGGCGGGCAGGCGGCCTGGCCGGTGGGGCAGCTGGGCCGGAAGTCGCACCAGGCGCACTGCGCGCCGGGCAGCGCCGGGAAGGCGGTGTCGCGGTCCTCGCCACCGGCCATCGCCGCGGTCGCCCGCTCGATGTCCTCCGCGATGTCCTCGGCACGGCGGACGTGGTTGGCCAGCGACCGCTCGGTGTGCTCGAAGGCGGCCACCGTGCCGCTGGGCAGGTGGTGCAGCTCGACGCGGCGGCACGGGCGGCGCAGGGTCCGACGGACGCCGAGCACGTACGCGGCCAGCGCGGGCGACCCGCGGGCCTCGTCGTCGGTGCAGACCGAGCGACCCGTCTTGTAGTCGACGACGACCAGTTCGTCGCCGCGCCGGTCGATGCGGTCGACCCGCCCCGACAGCGCCAGGCGCCCGGTCGTCGTCCCGACGGTGCGCTCGGTGCCGGCCGGCTCGTCGGCCGGGTCGAGGCCGGCGACGTACTCGGTGAGCCAGCCCGCCGCCCGGACCCGCCACCGCGCGGCCTGCTCCTCGTCGCGGAAGCCGTGCGTCGACCAGGCCGCGTGCAGCAGCTGGCGGGCCGCGGCCGGGGTGCGGCGCTCGACCGGCAGGTCCCACCAGGCGCGCAGGGCAGCGTGCACGGCTGCCCCGACGGAGTTGTGCGCCCACGCCGGCCCCTTCGGCGGCTGCGGCCGGTCGAGGTAAGCGAACCGGTAGCGCCGCGGGCAGTCGGCGAAGGTGGCGAGCTTGCTGGGCGTGGCGGGAAACAGCCGGCGCGGCATGCCGGGCATCTCGAGCTGGGCGCTCACCGGAGGCCCCGCGAGCTTGACGTCCCGACCATGCCGCCACGGTAGCGCCGGGACCGACGGTTCCCGGCTTCAATCCCGGTACGGCGCGCTGCCGGTGCCGGCCGCGAGGAGGGCGTCGAGCTGGTCGGGCTCGGTCGTGCAGGCGGCGATCGGCGTGGCCTTGTTGGTGCCGTGGTAGTCGCTGGACCCGGTGGTGAGCAGGCCGAGGTCGGCGGCCAGGCACCGCAGGTGCGCCGAGTCGTCGGGCTCGTGGTCGGGGTGGTCGGCCTCGAGGCCGACCAGCCCCGCCCCGGCCATCGCAGCGACGGCCCCGTCGTCGAGCACGCGGCCGCGGCGGCGGGCCAGGCCGTGCGCGAACACCGGCACGCCGCCGGCGGCGCGGACCAGCCGGATGCCGTCGAGCACGGCGGTGTCGCGCTTCGCGACGTAGTAGGGGCTGCGGTGGTTCAGCAGCGTGGCGAACGCCTCGTCGACCGACCCGACCACCCCGGCCCGGACCAGCGCTCGGGCCACGTGGGGCCGGCCGACGACGCCGGCGGCGCACCCGGCCGCGATCTCCTCCCAGTCGAGCGGATAGCCGTCGGCGGCCAGGTTCGCGACGATGCGCTCGCCGCGGCCCAGCCGCTCGCTGCGCAGCCGGTCGAGCTCGGCGGCCAGGTCGGGATGGCCCGGGTCGAACAGGTAGGCCAGCAGGTGCACGCTGATCGGCGGCTGGTCGTCGGGAAACCAGCGGCAGGACAGTTCCATGCCGGGGATGACCGTGAGCCCGGGGGGACGCGACCGCTCGGCCTCGGCCCAGCCCTCGGTCGTGTCGTGGTCGGTCAGTGCGACCACGTCCACCCCCGCGTCCCGGGCGCTCGTCAGCAACTCGGTCGGCGTCTCGGTGCCGTCGGAGACCGACGAGTGGGTGTGCAGGTCGATGAGCATCGCGGTCAGCCTGCCGCACGGCGGTCGCAGCCACCCGTCGGCAGGCCGAGCGTGGGGCGGTCGCAGCCACCCGTCGGCAGGCCGAGCGTGGGGCGGACGTGCCTCAGGGCGGGGAGGGCGGCCGGGTGAACGGCTCGGTGTCGCGTGGTCCGGGCTGGCCGGGGGGCGGGCGCCGGGGCGGGAGCTCGGGGTTGCCCTCGTCGTCCCCGGTGTTGGCGGGGGCCACGAGGTCGCTGCTGAACAGCAGCCGGCTGACCTGCTTGTACAGGGCGTCGGCATCCGGCAGGTAGGTGATCTCGGACAGGGCGTGCTGCTGGCCGGCGGACTCGAAGCGGAAGGTGCCGTATCCGAGGATCTGCCCGAGGAAGGTCTCCTTCCAGGTCAGGTCGGTGACGCGGCGCAGCGGTAGGAGCGTCACCGTGCGCACGATGACGCCGGAGGTGAGGAGGACCCGGCGCCGGCTGACGATGAAGTGGCGCATGTACCACTCGCCCACCCGCAGTCCCCAGTACACGAGGACGCTGACGAGGACCAGCAGCCCGAGGGAGCTGCTCACCCGGTTCTGCGGGTCGAGCACGAGCAGCCACCCGCCGGCGGCCAACAGCGGCAGGGCCTTCGCGGTGGGCTCGAGCAGCACGGCCCAGTGCCGGCGGGTCGCGATCACGGCGTCCTCGTCGTCGAGGAGGTACTTCGCCGCGTCCTTGCTCCACCGCGGTGTCCGACCCTGCGGCAGCGGCTGCGCCGGGGGTGGCCCGGTCACGGCGGGGTCAGCCCAGCGACGCGAAGAAGGTGGCCAGCCGTGATGCGGCGTCGCCGAGGGCGTGTCCGGTGCTGCGGACGAGGTCCGCGGACGACTCCGGCGCCTGGATCACGTAGAACACGACGAAGGCGAGGGCCAACCAGGCGATGACCTTCCTCATCCTCACCTCCGGAGCACCGCGGCAACCGGACCGGGGCCACCCGACCGGCACGGACGGAGCCGGCACGCGACGGCGGCTCCACCCCATGCGTAACACAGGCACCAGGCGTCACGACCCCGACGCGCCGAGGCAGGCGCGCGTCCACGACCGTACGCGTCAACGTCCGGGCAGCAGGTGCTCGCTCGGCGGGCCGAGCGGCAGATCGGGGTAGAGCCGGTCTCGCAGGTCCAGCAGTTCGAGCTGCTCGGCCAGCAACCAGGCGGCCGACGCCGGCCACATGACCAGCCACAACCAGACCCCGTAGGCCTCCCCCACGAAGGCCGCACGCCCGTCGTCCGTGGGTACGGCCCACAGCGGCGCGTGCTGGCCGGCGGCCTTGACGTCGGCGAACGAAGGACCGGAGATGACGTCACCCGGATCGGGGCCGGGCAGCCCCGCATAGCCGCAGCCCACCCCCATCCCGGGCTCCTCGGCGACGAGGACCAGCTCCGCCGCGCCGCCGAGGGGAGCCGGCCCGGCGCAGTCGACCACGATGGCGCGCGCCGATGGCTCCCCACCCCAGGCCAGCCCGGTGACCGACCACCCGGCCGCCATGGGGTCGGGTACCCACGCCGGCACGCGCGCGTCGGTGGTGACGGCGGCGATCGCGTCGTGCGCGAGCAGGGTCGTGTAGTGCAGGGGCGTCACCGCCCCGTGCGTGTGGCACCACGCCTGCGCCGTCGACCCCGGACGGACGACCAGCCGCTCACCGCAGCGGGGACAGATCGGCGAGACGCTCATCGGGCACCACCGTCCTGGGGGCGGGGGGAAACGTCAAGCGCGGAGCGACCGGGCGGCGGCGCGGCGCAGGTGCGGCGTGGCGGCCGGTGCCGCGGACGTAGCCTGCCGCGCATGCCGACCACCCCGCCCCCCGGGGAGCCGGAACCGGAGCCGGAGCCGGCGCCGTGGGCCGCGCCCCCGCCGCGCAGCGCCGGCCGCCCGCCGGGGACGGCCGCGGCGACACCAGGGACGGCCGCGCCCTCGCCAGGGACGGCCGGCGACCCGCCGGGGACGAGCGCGCCCCGGCCGGCGGCGGCCGGCGACCCGTCGACGGTGCCGTGCGTCGGCGCGGTCGTGCACGACCGGCAGGGACGGTTGCTGCTGATCCGCCGGGCGCACGAGCCCAGCCGGGGTCTGTGGTCGCTGCCCGGTGGCCGGGTCGAGGCCGGCGAGTCCGCGGCGCAGGCGGTCGAGCGGGAGGTCCGCGAGGAGACGGGGCTGGAGGTGCGCGCGGGAGCCCCGGTGGGCCGCGTGCGCATCCCCTCCGGCCGGCTGGTGTACGAGGTCACCGATCTGCGCTGCGAGATGGTCGCCCCCGCGGCCACCCCCGTTGCCGGGGACGACGCGGACGCCGTCCTGTTCGCCGACGCCGCGACGATCGCCCGGCTCCCGTGCACACCCGACCTGGTGGAGACGCTGCGGGGCTGGGGGGTCCTCCCGCACTGACCACCGGCGGGCGACCGGACAGGACCGCCACCCGACGAGGCGTCCCGCCCACCTGGCCGCACCGGAGGTCCGGAGCGGTCGCGGGCCGCGCCGTCGCACCCGGGCCGCACAGCCGCAGCCCGTCAGCGCGCGACGGGCTCCGGGCGCCCGGGTTGCTCGCCGCCACGCGCCTCCCCGTAGGACCGCTTGGGCACCATCACCTTGCGCCGGAAGACGCAGACGACGGTGCCGTCCTGCTTGTAGCCGATGGTCTTGACGTGGACGACGCCACGGTCGTCCCTCGACCGGGACTCGGTCTTGTCGAGCACGGTGGTCTCGCCGTAGATGGTGTCGCCGTGGAACGTCGGCGCGACGTGCCGCAGCGACTCAATCTCGAGGTTGGCGATGGCCTTGCCCGACACGTCGGGCACGCTCATCCCGAGGAGCAACGAGTAGACGTAGTTGCCGACCACCACGTTCCGGCCGAAGTCGGTGGTCTCCTGGGCGTAGTGGGCGTCCAGGTGCAGCGGGTGGTGGTTCATCGTCAACAGGCAGAACAGGTGGTCGTCGTACTCGGTGACGGTCTTGCCGGGCCAGTGCTTGTAGACCGCGCCGACCTCGAACTCCTCGTAGTAGCGACCGAACTGCACGATTCCGCCCCCGGGGCTCGACGACTGCACGAGGCAGGGCACCGGCACCGGGCTGGCAGCCGGCCGGTCCGGTGCCGCCGCCCGCCGTCGAGCGTCGACGCCCCGACTGGACGGCCAGTGATCCTACGGCCGCCGGCCCGGCCGCTCCCTCGGATCAGATCATCGAGCCGATGCGCGCAGCCATGTCCGACTCGTGCTGCTGGTAGGAGGCCGCGACGCTGTCGAGCAGCCCGCCCATCCCGGTCAGCGCTTCGCTGACACCGAGGGCGGCCAACCGCCACTGCTCGTACAGCTGGCTGAACTGCACCGCCGCCTGGCTGTCGGTCCAGCCCTCGAGCACGGAGGCGTTGATGCTGCCCGACAGCGTGGCGTGCCGCGCCGTCGTGTCGGACGCCTCGGCCCGGCACTGCCCGGCCATCGACTGCAGGGTGGAGATGTCGACCTTCACGGGTCCTCCTCGCGTCCGGGTCCCTCCCGGTCGGAGCGCACGCTAGGCGGTCCCCGGCGGCGCCCGGGGCGCCTGTCCACAGGCACGCTCGCCGTCCACAGCCCGGCGCCGACCGGCCCGGGCGGAGCCCGCGGCCGACGAGGATCGCGTCGTGACCACTCCGCCGCCCGCCCCCCTTGGCGTCCCCTCGCAGAGGGACGACGGGCAGCCACCGCCCGCCGCGCGGGGCAGCCGCTGCTGGACGCTGCACGGGCGGGAAGGCGCCGTCGACGTGGAGCTGCTCGCCGACGACAGCGACGCCGTGTGCGATGCCCTCCGTGCGCTGCGCCGCGACCTCGGTGTCCCGGTCGAGGCCCTGTGGGCGGGCTCGAGCAGGCTCGCGGACGATGTCCCGTTGACCCACGAGGCGCTCCGTCACGGCGCCGTCCTCGGCGTCGACCGGCCCGGGCCGCGCCGCCCGGGCGGTGATCGGATCGGACCCGACGTGCCGATCGGGCCGTCCCGCGGCAGCGGGAGCGCCCTCGAGCTGCGCGTCGTCGGCGGACCGGACGCCGGGATCGCCGTCCCGCTCCCTCGCGGACGACACGTCGTCGGCCGCGGCGCCGGCGCCGCGGTGCAGTTGGCGGATCCGGACGTCTCGCGTCGGCACGCCGAGGTCCGGGTCGGCGGCGGGAGCATCACCGTGGCCGACCTCGGCTCCACCAACGGGAGTCGGCTCGACGGGCGCGTCCTGGCGGGCGGCACGGCCTGGCCGGCCGGTGCCGTCCTCCGGCTGGGCCGCAGCGCCCTGACCGTCGCCGGCCCCACCGGGACACCGCTCACCCACGAGATCGCTGCCGGCGGGCGGGCCCGGGTCCGGGCTCCCACGCGGCTGCCCGTCCCCCCGGTGGAGACGGAGGTCACCTTTCCACGACCGCCGTCGCCCGTCCCGCCCCGGCGGCTCGCGTGGGTGGGGGTGGCCCTGCCGGCCGTCGGCGGAGTGGCGCTGTCCGTGCTGCTGCGCACCCCCACCTTCCTGTTCTTCGCCCTGCTCGGCCCGCTGGTCGCCCTCGGCACCTGGTGGTCCGACCGCTGGTCCGGCCGGCGCAGCGGGCGCCGCGCCGCCGCCGACCACGCCGCCGACCGAGCCGCCGCGGAGCAGCGCCTGGCGGAGGCCGTCGCCGCCGACGTGCGGCTGGCCGAGGCCGCGCACCCGGACCTGGCCACCCTCGCCACGGCGGCCCGGCGACGGACGACGCCGCTGTGGGTTCGCCGACCCGGCGACGCCGACGCGCTCGTGATCCGGGTGGGCACCGGCCCGGGCCGCACGCGCGTCCTCCGCCGCGATCCGGACGCCCCTCCGGCGCCCGCGCGTGCCGACCACCTCCCGGTCGTGGTCGACCTGCGGGCCACCGGTGGGCTCGCGGTCACCGGGCCGCGGGAGCGCGCGCTCGGTGTCCTCCGCGCGGTCGTGGTCCAGGTGGCCGTGCTGCACCCGCCGGACGGCGTCACGCTGCTGCTCCTCCTCGAGCCCGGCCGCGTAGCCGACTGGCGGTGGGCCCGGTGGCTGCCGCACCTGCCGCGGGCCGCCGTCCGGGTCCGGCCGACCGAGGTCGTGGACGCGGCGGACGACGACGCCGTCCTGCAGCGCCTCACCGCCGCGGTGGCCGCCGCCCGGGCCGGCGGGACCACGGGCTCCGGCCCGAGCGGCACGACGGTGGGCGGGAGCCACCTCGTCGTCATCGTCGACCGACCGATCGGCGCGCCGCTCGCCGCGTGCCTGCTCGGCGCCCGGGACGCCGGGGTCGTCGTCCTCACGTCGGCCGCCGGCGGCGCCGGGCTCCCCTTCTCACCCGATGCGGTCCTGCGGTTGACCGGTGAGACCGGCGACGAGGCCGTGCTCGTCCGCCGGGGCGCGCCGGACAACGGCGGGGTGGTGGTCGACCGCCTGGCCCCGGACGTGGCGGCCGACGTGGCGCGCCACCTCGCGCCCCTCACCAGCCCGCCCGCGGCCGGCACGCTCCCCCGGCGGACGCGGCTGCTCGACGTCCCGTCGACCGGGCTGCGGCTCGCCGCGGGCGGCGGGGTCACCGGCTCCTGGTCCCGCGCCCGTGACCGGCTCGTCGCCCCGCTCGGGTGGTCGGCCGGCGGGCCGCACGCCCTCGACCTGTGCCGGCAGGGCCCGCACGCCCTCGTGGCCGGCACGACCGGGTCCGGCAAGTCCGAGCTGCTGCGAACGCTGATCGCCGGGTGGGCGCTCGCCCACCCGCCCGACCGCTGCTCCTTCCTGCTCGTCGACTACAAAGGCGGTGCCGCCTTCGGCGAGGCGGCGCACCTGCCGCACACGGTGGGCCTGCTCACCGATCTGGACGGCGCCTCCACCGCCCGCGCGCTGAGCTCGCTGACCGCGGAGCTGGTGCGGCGCGAGGAGGTGCTCGCCGCGGCCGGCGTCACCGACCTCGCCGCCCTTCCGGACGACGTCGACCTCGCCCGGCTGGTCATCGTGGTCGACGAGTTCGCCACGCTGGTCGAGGAGCTGCCCGCCTTCGTGCCCGGGCTGGTCGGCATCGCGCAGCGGGGCCGCTCGCTGGGGGTGCACCTGGTCCTGGCCACCCAACGGCCCGGCGGCGTCGTCTCCCCCGAGATCAAGGCCAACTCCACGCTGCGCATCTGCCTGCGCACCACGGACGAGAGCGACTCACGCGACGTGCTCGCCGTACCCGCGGCCGCGCACCTGCCCGTCGACGTGCCGGGGCGGGCATACGTCCGGTCGGGCGGCGCGGCCCCCGTCCTCCTCCAGATCGCCCACGTCGCGGCACAGCCACCGCGGGAGGGGACGGCCGGTCCCCAGGCCGTCCGCTGGCAGTGGCCGGCCGGGGCTGCGGCCGCCCCTCGGCCGGGCGGTCCGGAGCAGCCGAGCGACCTGGCCGCGATCGTCGCCGGGATCCGGCGGCACACCGCCACCAGCACGGTGCGGCTCCCCCACCGGCCCTGGCGGCGACCGCTGCCCGACGAGATCTTCCCGGGGGACCTCATGCCTTCCGGCGGCGGCCCGGAGAGCGCCGCGGGTGGGCCGTCGGCGGCCGGTGTGCTGTCGGTCGGCCTCGTCGACCTGCCTCGGCGCCAGGCGCAGGAGCCGCTCCGCCTCGACCTGCGCGAGGGCGGCGGCTGGCTGGCGGCCGGTGGCCCCCGCAGCGGCCGCACCACGTTCCTGCGGACGGTCCTCAGCGAGGCGGCCCGGTCGCTGCCCCCGGACGACCTCCACGTGCACGTCATCGACATGGGCGGCGGGTCCCTGGCGGCCGAGGCCGCCCCGCTGCCGCACACCGGCACGGTGACCGCCGGCGACGACGCCCTGCGGACGGTCCGGCTCGTCGACCGGCTCGCCGGGGAGGTCGCCCGGCGGAGGGCGGGCCCGCGCACCGTGCGGGAGCCGCTCGTGCTCCTGCTGGTCGACGGTGCCGAAGCGGCCGGCACGCTGCTCGACGACGGCGACCCGGCCCGTGGGGCGGGTGCCCTGCTGCGCCTCGTCCGCGAGGGTGCAGCCGCCGGGCTCACCTGCGTGCTGACCGCCGACCGGGCCGTTCCCGGTGGTCGGCTGGCCGCGGCAGTCACCCGGCGGTTGGTGCTGCCCCTGCCGGACCGCGCCGACTACGCCGTGGCGGGCGTCCCGGCGCGCGCCGTACCGGGTCACCGCCCGCCGGGTCGCGCGCTGCTCGGCGAGGACGCGGTGGAGTGCCAGCTGGCCCGACCCCGTCCCGGCTGGCCACCGGCGACGGCAACGGCAGCCGCCGAGCTGCGAGGACGCCGGCCGGGCACCGGCGCCCCCGGCGGGCGCCGACCGTTGAAGATCGTCGAGCTCGAGCCCGACCCGGTCCTCACCCTGCCGTCGCCGGCGCCGGCGTCCACGCCGGCCCCGACGCCGGACACCGCCGGAGCCGCGCCGGCGCTGGAGCTGGCGGTCGGACCGGGCGGCGACGAGGGCTCCGTGCTCCGGGTGGACCTGCTGCGCAGCGGCGGCCTGCTGGTGGCCGGCCCGCCGGGCAGCGGCCGGACCACGGCGCTGGACGCCTTCACCGTCCACCTGGCGGCGTGCGGCCACCCCGTGCTGCGAGTCGGCCGACCGCGGCACGGCGGCGTGCCATCCGGAGCGGTCCGGCCCGGCGGACCGCCGCGGCCCGGCGACGCCGTCACGTGGGCCGCGCCGGATGAGGTCGCGGCGGTGTCCGCATGGCTGCAGGCCCGCGAGGGCCGACCGGGCGCCGTGGTCGTGGACGACCTGGGTGCACCGGCCGCCGTCCCGGCCCTGGGCGCGCTGCCGGCCGCGGGGGAGCCCGCCGGCGTCGCCCTCCTGGCGGCCGCGGGCGCCGCTGACCTGGCCGGCCACTACGCGGGACCGGTGAGCGCCCTCCGGCGCCAGCGGAGCCTGCTGCTGCTCTGCCCGGGTCCGGGGGACGCCGACCTGCTGGGCGTGCGGCTGCCCCGGACGCCGGTGCCCGTGCGCCCCGGCTCGGGCTGGCTCGCCGTCGGCGGCCAGGTCCTGCGGGTGCAGGTGGCGCGGCGCCGGCAGGCGGGGCCGCCGTGACGGATGGGCGAGGGGGTGCGCGCGGGGCCGGACGGCGTGGCAGATCCCCGACGGTCCCGGCGGGATCAGAGGAGTTCGAGCGCCGGACCGATCTCCTGCGAGGCGTACCAGGCCAACTCGTGCCCCTCGGCCTGGTCGACGACGAACTGGGCCTCGTCGCTGCCGAGGTCGGCTTCCAGCACGACCGCCACCGCGGCGCGGACGTCCGCCTCGGCCTCGACGCCGTCGATGTGCGCGCTGGCCACGTCGGCCAGCGGGACGTCGACCCGCACCCGGACGGCACCACGCTCCGCGTCGTCCTCGCCCAGCTCCTCCACCGCGACGTCCGGGACGTCGGCCGCGAGCACGGCGCGTCGCGGCGCGGCGAACGGATCACCGTCGAGCAGGCGGAGGCTCGCCCGGGCGGCGGCGAGCAGCGCCGCGTACTCCAGCTCCTCCAGGTCGGCCTCGGCGTCGCTCACCTCGTAGAAGCGGCGGAGGTCTCCGGTGACCGCGAAGGCGGTGTGCGGCCCGGGCAGGCGCCCCTGCTCGACCAGGGTGCGCAGCACCGTCGTCGTGGCGGGCAGGTACACGCGCACCCCGGCTCCCTCCGTTCGCCCAGGACAGGGACGGTAACCCGCCGCATGGCCCCACCACCGGGAGGACCGGTCGGCCGGTCGGCCCGCCGCAACCCGAACGGCGCCGGCCACCGGTCGGGAGGACGGTCAGCGAGCCGCCTCGAGGAGCACGGCCACCTCCTGCTCGAGCAGGTCGGCCAGCACGTCGACGTCGCCCTGCCGGTCCTGGTCGGCGTTCAACCCGAAGAACACCCGCCCGTCGTAGCTCGTCATGCCGATCGACAGGCCCTGGCCGCGCGCGAGCGGCACCACCGGGAACACCTCGAGCATCCGGCCGCCGGCCGCGTACAGCGGCACCTGGGGCCCCGGCACGTTGGTCACGACCACGTTGAACAGCCGCCGGGAGAGCCCGCGCGCGGCCCGCGCGCCGAGGGCGTGCAACGTCGGGGGCGCGAAACCGGTGAGGGCGATCAGGCTGTCGGCCCCGACGGCCTGCCCGTGCGACGTCACGCCCCGCATCGCGTAGGTCAGCCGGGTGAGCCGCAGGCGCGCGCTGGGCTCACCGACGGGCAGGTCGACCAGGTACGACGACACCCGGTTGCCGGGGTCGAGGTCCTCACCCTGGACCGACAGCGGGACCAGCGCCCGCACCGAGGTCGACGCCAGCACCGGGTCGCCGCGGAAGAGCAGCCACTCGCGCAGCGCTCCGGCGACCACCGACAGCAGGACGTCGTTGACCGTGCCGTCGAGCGCCGTGCGGACCTCCTTGAGCTCGTCGAGGTCCGCCCGGGCCACCGCGACGCGTCGCTGCCGGCCGACGGAGGCGTTCAGCGAGCTGGTCGGCGCCGGGACCACCGCCGACCGGACGGTCCGCAGCAGGCCGAGAGAGGTCCCGCCCAGGCGGGTGGCCGCCGACCGCAGGTCGCCGAACGTCCCCCGGGCGGCATCGACGACCGTGGAGGGACGTCGCGCGTACTCGCCGACCGCCTGCACCACGAGCTCCGGCGCCTTCGGCGACCGCCGGGGCCGCCAGGGTTCCGGCTCCGGCAGCGGCGCGTCGGGCACCGTGTCGAGCAGGACCTGCCCGAGGTCGATCGCACCGAGGCCGTCGACCAGCGCGGGGTGGGTCTTCGTGACGACCGCCACCCGGTCGCCTTCCAGGCCCTCGACGAGGTACAGCTCCCACAGCGGGCGGCGGCGGTCCAGCGGGCGGGAGCACAGCCGCGACACGAGTGCCCGGAGCTGGTCCTCCCTGCCAGGCCGGGGCAGCGCCGACCGCCGGACGTGGTAGCCGAGGTCGAAGTCGGGATCGTCGACCCAGACCGGGTTGGCGAGGTGGCCGGGAACCTCCACGACCCGCTGCCGATAGCGCGGCACCAGCGACAGCCGGGCGCCGACCAGCGCGGCCACGGCGTCCAACCCGCCGGGCGGCTTCTCCAGGACCAGGACACCGCCCACGTGCATGGGCGTGTCGGGGTCCTCCAGGTAGAGGAACGACGCCTCCAGGCTGCTCAGCCGCTCGACCATGTCCCTCCCCGAGCCAGGCGCCCACCGTACGTGCTCGCGACGGCGGCCCGGCGGCGGCCCGGGGGCGGCCCGGGGGCGGCCCGGGGGCGGCCCGTCGGCGGCTCGGCACGCTCCGGTGGACGGCGGTCAGCCGGTCCGCCGGGCCGGCCGGCGCCGCCGCGCCGCCGGCGCGCGGATCCCCGTCAGGTCCGAGGCCAGCGACCGCAGCGCCGTCCGGAGCGGGGAGCCCGGCGTCGCCTCGGCGAGCGTGCGGCCGGACGCGAGCGCCGCGTCGGTCGCCCGTCGGTCGGCCGGCAGGAACCGGGTCACCTCCCGCCCGGCGAACCGCTCGAGCGCCGCGGCGATCTCCGCGCGGGGATCGCCGGGCACGGGGCCGCGGCGCAGCTGGTTGACCACGAGCACGGGCTCGGCCTCCGGCAGCACGTCACGCAGCTCGCCGAGCGACCGGACGGTGCGCTGCAGGGCCACCGGATCGGCGCCGCCCACGCACAGCACGGTGTCCGCCGCTTCGAGCACGGTCAGCGTGACCCCGTTGCGCCGGGGAGCGGCCGTGTCGAACGACAGCTCCTCGTCCTCCTCCACGGGGGCGGAGCAGTCGACGACCACCAGGTCGGTCGTCCGGCGGGCCTCCTCGAGCACCCGGGCGACCGCCCGCGGCCGCAACTCCGGCCAGCGACCGGCTCGCGGCAGGCCCGTGAGCACCCGCAGCTGCGGGCGCACCGCCCAGGCCAGGCGGGCCAGCGCGGCCGCGTCCAGGTCACCGGCGCCGGCCAGCCGCACCGCACCCGCCAGGCCGGGTGACTCGTCGAGCAGCCCGAGCACCTGCGCGACCACACCCCCGTAGACATCACCGTCGACGAGCAGCGTCTCGACGCCGAGTCGCGCGGCCTCGTCCGCGAGGCCCACGGCGACGGTCGTCCGCCCCGGTGCGCCCCCCGGTCCCCACACCGCGACCACCCGTCCCCGACCGGGCGGGGCGTCCTCCGCCGGACGGCGCGGAGCGGCGGCGGGCAGCGCCGCGCGAGGGTCGGCGACGTCCCGCCCCGCGGACGGTCCTCCGGCGACCGCAGCCCGCAGCGCGTCCGCGATCGCGGCGGGATCGGTGTCCGCGGGCAGCACGTGCACCACACCCAGACCGCGCAACCGGTCGGCGGCCCGCGCGTCGCCCGGCTCGACCAGGCCGACGACGGCCACGCCTGCTGCTTCCAGGCGGGTCACCGCGTCACCGTCGAGCCGACGCAGCTCGGCCGACAGCAGTGCGGCCTGCCCCGTCCCGGTGGCCGCGGCCGCGAGGAGCTCCGCGACGTCCACGCACCGCCGGACGACGGTGATGCCGTGCGCCGATCGGTCGAGGGCGGCGACCAGCCCCGCCTCCCACGTGGCGCCGGTGACCGCGGTGTAGACCTGCAGCGTCATCAGCCGGTCGGCCCCGCCGACGGTGTTCCCGCAGCGGCGCTGCCCGTCGCTGGGACCCCCGCGGACGGCGTCGGCGCGGCCGTCCCGGCGGACGTCGGAGGAGCGGCCCCGGACGGCGTCGGCGTGGGCGCACCACCGGAGAGGACTCCCGGGTACGCGGTCGCACCACCGTCGCCGGTGGCGGCCGGACCGGCCGGCTCGCCAGCGCGGCTCCCGGCTCCGCCGTCCACCGACTCGTGGACGGCGACCACGAGCGGCCGGCCGCCCACCGCGGCCAGCACGTCGGGCACCCGGTCGGCCGCGACGGCCAGGACGACCTGCACGGTCGTCGTCGGGGTGGCGAGCACGCCGTCGGTGCGTCCGGACACCGCCTGCACCGGGGCGCCGCCGACGACGAGGTCGACCCCGCCGGCGGCTCCGGCCGCCCCCGCGGTCGGGTCGGCCACCGCGTAGACGTCCACCAGCTGGCCACGCCGCAGGCTCGGCGGCACGAAACCGGCCTGCACGGGCAGTGCCAGCTGCACCAGCGACGTCGGCTCGTCGAGCGCCGAACGCGGCACCAGCTCGCCGGCCCGCACGGGGCGCGCGAGGGCGCGGCCGTCGGGGCGGGACGCCGCGGAGAGGTAGCCGCCGGCCGCCGCGTCGAGCCGGACGTCGACGGCCACGAGGTCGTCCGCGGTCAGCACGGTCCCCACCGCCAGGTCGTCGGCGGCCGCCCACACCGGCACGGTCGCGTCCGCCGCCGAGACCACCCGCGCACCCACCAGCACCGACCCGAGCACGAGCAGCACGCCGATCACCAGGCGCAGGTCCAGCCAGCGTGGCGGTCGCACCCGGCGCGGACCGGGGCTCGGCGGCGGCCCGGACGGGCGCACCGGGGCCGGCACTCCAACGGCGGTCGCCACCGCACACCCCTTTCCGACCGTCCGGTCCCCGCGACGTGGCCGTCCGGTCGGCACGGCGACGTCACACGCGGACGATCGCGGACCGGCACGTTGATGTGCGCATGATGCGTCATGGCGGTGGATGCGTGCGAACGCCGTCCACACGTTCGGGTGTGGACGACAGCCACGGCGCACCCGAGCGGCTGACAGACTGAGCGCGACGGACGGAGGCCACCCCCGATGCCCACCCCTCGCTTCCTCACCCTCGACGACGTCGCGGAGATCCTGAACGTGTCGTGGTCGCAGGTGTACGCGCTGGTCCGGCGGAAGGACCTGATCGCCATCCAGATCGGCGGGCGCGGTCAGTGGCGGGTCGAGGTGGACGAGCTCGAGCGCTTCATCCAGCAGAAGTACGCCGAGGCGCGTGCCGGCACGGTGCCGCCCGAGCCCGGCGGAACGGCGCGCGCGGCGGACGGGGATCCGACCGCGGAGCCGGACGCACCGGCCGCGGTCGGGAGCACCAGGGGGACGGACGCGGACGCCGGGGCTCCGGCGCGGCGTCGCCGCTCCTGATCCGCTAACCGGCCCGGTCGGTCGGCTCGGCGGCCCGGACGACGGCCGCCACGGCGTCCAGCGCCACCGCGTGCACCGCCCGCACGGCCCGGGCCCGCCGCGGCTCGTCCGGCGGGTGCTCGGCCAGCTCGAGGAAGTCGGCCCCCACGCGGTCCACCGTGCCGTCCAGCACCGCGCCGTCGTCGAGCACCAGTCGTACCGGGCTGCGGTTCCGGGCGAGCACGCGGGCGGCCCAGCGCAGGTCCAGGTGACGGCGGACCGGTCCCGGATCGCCCGCCGGTGCGGTACGCCGCACCGGATCGGTGATCGAGCGGACAGCGGCGGTGGCCACCAGCGTCTCCCGGCCGCGGCCGTCCTCGACCAGCACCCAGCCCGGGCCGGTGTCGGTGAGCACCCCGGCGACCACCCCGGCGCCGCGGCACCGCAGCGACACGTGCTCCCCGAGCGCCCCGGCCACCCGGTCGGCGAGGCGGACGGTCCCGTGCTCGGCCCGTGTCCGCGAGGCCGTCTGGCCGCGCTCGGCGGCCACCTCGACCGCTTCCCACTGGGCTTCCAGGTCGTCGAACAGCTGCCGCCACCGCATCGGCCACCTCCACGGTCAGCGTAGACGGCGGCCAAATCTTGCGTTTGCATGCATTTGCGTGCTTTCGTCTCTCGCCGGAGTCGACGGAGGTGGCCCATGTCCGCACCACGGTTGGTGCTCGCGACGATCGCGATGGCCGGCGCCGCTGCGCTGCTCGCCGCCGTGTCACCGGGCACCGCGGAGGTGCTGGCGGCGCTCTCCGCGCCGCAGCGCACAGCCGACGTCGCGGGGCCGGACGCCCTCCTGCTCGCCCTCGCCGCGCCGGTCGCCTGGCTCGCCTGGGGCTGGGGAGCGGTCGGCCTGGTCGTCACCGCGGCCACGGCCCTCCCCGGCGTCGCCGGATCCGCAGCGCGGCTGCTGCAGCGGCGGGTCCTGCCCGCGGGGGCGCGCTCGGCCGCGGCGCTCGCCCTGGGCGTCGGCGTCGGCGTCGCGGGTCCCCTGGCGGTCGCGCACGCCGCTCCCCCACCCATCGCGGCCGCGGAACCGGCCGGGTCCGGTCCGGCCGGTCCGACCGCGGAGCCGACCGGTGGGCTACCGGTCCCACCGGACTGGTCGGCCGCCGTCCCCGCGACGGCGGGGCCGACCGCCGGACCGACAGCCGGACCGACAGCCAAGCCGACGGCCGGGCCGGCCCCCGAGCCGCCCGCCGGACCGACAGCAGGACCGGCCGCCGGACCGACGGCGGGGCCGCCCGCGGGACCGACGGCGCGCACGTCCACCGAACCCGGGGCGCGGACGCCCGGGGCACCCGACCAGCAGCGGGTCGATGTGGCAGGGGATGACCGTCCGCACGTCGTCGTCCGCGGTGACTGCCTGTGGCACATCGCCGGCGACCGGCTGCGGGAGTCGAACGGGCGGGAGCCGACCGCCGCCGAAGTGCTCACCGCGGTCGATGCCTGGTGGGCCGCCAATGCCGACGTGATCGGCCCCGACCCCGACCTGCTGCTGCCCGGTCAGGTGCTGCGCCCGCCGGCGCCGTGACCCGGGCGCCGCGCCCGCACGGGCCGGCGCCGCCGTCCCACCCACCCCGCCCTGGCCCGCCCCCCGACGCCCCCGGAGCACCCGATGACCGCGCCCGCGCCGTCCGCCCCGACCGCGCCCGACCCGACCGGTCCCGTCACGACCGGCCGGACCGCAACCGGCCCGACCGCGACCGGCCCGACCGCGACCGATCCGGGAGCGACCGGTCCGAACGCGACCGGTCCGACGGCGAGCGCCCCGGCGACCGGACCGCGGCTGCATCTGGTCGTGGTGCCGACACCGCAGCCACCGCTCGTGGACGACGGCCGGCCGGTGCGGCTCGTGCTGCCCGGGGTGCCCGTGCCCCGCGCGCCGCACCGGCCCGGCCCCCGGCCCCGCACCGCGGGTCGATCCGGCGGCCGGGCAGACGACTTCGGCCCGTCGCCGTCCTCGCGCAGCGACCTGCCCGATGCCCGGGACGCCGGTCGCCGGCTGCTGACCGTCGCGGTCGAGGGTCTGGCCGGGTGGCGGCCGCTGGCCCAGCTGCGACCCCTGACCTCCGCGCGCCTGTTCGACGCGCTCGAGCGCGGCCGCCGGCCGCGGTGGTGCACACAGGGTTCCGCACCGCTGAGGCTCGGCCGGGTCCACGTGTGCGAGCCGGTCGACGGCGTCGCCGAGGTGTGCGCCGTGGTGCGGCGGGGCGACCGGGCGCACGCGGTCGCCGCCCGCCTGGAGGGCGTCGACGGCCGGTGGCGCTGCACGGCACTCCAGATCGGGTGACCCGGCAGATCGGCCGGGCCTCCAGATCGGCTGACCCGGCAGATCGGCCGGCCGGCGGATCGGCCGGCCGGCGGATCGGCCGGCCGGGATCACCGGGTCACCGTCCTTCGACGACCCAGTGGACGGGACGGCCGGTCCGCGCCCACACGACGACGTTCTCCGCCGCTGTGCGCCGCAGCTCCACCTCGGACTCCTGCGAGTACCAGGCCACGTGCGGGGTGACCAGGGCGCCGGGGTGGCCGAGGAGGGCATGTCCAGCGGGCGGCGGCTCCTCGGGGAGCACGTCGAGGGCGACGCCGGCGAGCCGGCCGTCCTCCAGCGCCTGCAGGACGGCGTCCGGCTGCACCAGCCCGCCCCGGGCGGTGTTGACCAGGTACGAGCCGGCCGGCATCCGTGCCAGCAGGTCCGGCCCCACCAGACCCTGCGTCTCGGCGGTCAGCGGCAGGTGCAGCGTCACCGCGTGGCTGCGCGCGAACAGGTCCTCCAGGCCGAGCCGTTCGACCCCGTCGGGCCAGGCGGCGTCCGGCAGGTACGGGTCGTGGCCCACGACGTCGCCGAACCACGGCGCGGCGCGCTCCATCGTCATCCGTCCGATGCGACCGAGCCCGACCACGCCGAGGGTCAACCCGCCGGGACGTCGCAGCGGTCCGCCGAGCCGGTAGTCCCAGCGTCCCTCGCGGACGTGCCGGCCGTGCCCGGCGAGGTTGCGCAGGAGCGCCGACAGCATCGCGACGGCGTGCAGCGCCACCTCGACCGTCCCGTAGTCGGGCACGTTGCAGACCCAGACGCCCCGTGCGCGGGCGGCCTCCAGGTCGACGACGTCGACACCCACCCCGTAGCGGCTCACCAACCGCAGCCGGGGCAGCGCCGCCAGCACTTCCGCCGAGATGGGGGCGTACTGGACGATCACGGCGTCGACGTCCTGCGCGGCCCCGATGACGTCCGCCGCGGTCCGGCACCGGGCGGTGAGCAGCTCGTGACCGGCGGCGCCGAGGACGTCGGCCTCGAGGTCGAGCGACCCGTACTCCGCGTCGGTGACGAGCACCCGCATCCCCGGCCCCGACCCCGTCTCAGCCGACGGGGACCGCCGCGGCGCGCCCGGCCGCGGCCGCCGCGTCGAACGACGCCGGTACGGGGACCAGCGGCGGGCGCACGGTGCCCATCGGGTGCCCGTGCCGCGCCTCCGCGACGCGCTTGAGGACCCCGGCGGAGGTGTGCTGCTTGGTCATCGCGCGCACGCGCTGGAGATGGGCGGAGAGGGCCGCCGCGTCGGTCGACCGCCCGCCGCGGACGTGCCCGTAGAGCGCGACGACCTGCTCGGGGACGATGTTGGCCAGCGCGGAGATCGAGCCGTGGGCGGTCGGCAGACGCCCGGGCAGGTCGTCCTCCGTGCCGACCAGCACGCCCTTGCCCGCCGCGTGGACGGTCCGGGCGTAGCCCGCCTCGCCCCCGGAGTCCTTCACCCCCCACACCGGCAGGCTGGTGACGAGGTCGGCCGGGAGCGGCACCGCGTACTTCGGGATGTGGTAGGCGACCACCGGATGGCGGGTGGCGGCCAGGACGCGGTCGTAGAACAGCCGCAGCCCCTCGGTCGTCACGGGCTTGAAGAAGTACGGCGGGAGCACCATGACCGCGCGCACGGGCAGGTCCTCCAGGTGCTCCAGCAGGTCGAGGGTGTCGGGCAGGTTGCCCTCGGCCACCGTCGGGACGACGTGCAGCGGGCCCGCCTCGGGGACGAGCGCGTCGAGCACGGCACGCTTCTCGTGCGGGGCGACCGAGGGCCCCTCGCCGTTGGTCCCGAACGGGACGACGCCGGTGACCCCCCGGTCGGCGAGCCACCGGACGTGGGCGAGGTAGGAGTCGACGTCGATGCCGTAGCGGTCGTCGTCGCGGAACGGGGTCACGTTGGCGACGTAGACGCCCTCGAGGACGTCGGCGGGGTCGTCCGCGAGGACGTCGGCGGGGTCGTCGACGTGCGGCGTCTCCGGGTGCATCGTCACCTCCTGAGGTCGACGGTCCGGTCCAGGAAGTCGGTCAGCTCGCGGCGGCTGGGCAGGCCCTCGTAGTCGCCGAGGTTCTGCACGCAGAAGGCACCCATGGCGTTGGCCGTGCGCAGGCGCTGCGCCGGCGGCAGGCCCCACAGCGTCGCGGCGAGATAGCCGGCGGCGAACGCGTCCCCGGCGCCGATCGGGTCGGACTGGCGGGCCGGGAAGCCCGGGGAGGCGAGCCGCTCGCCGTCCACGACGGCCGCGCAGCCGCGGGCGCCGAGCGGTGATGCCGGTGAGGTGCAGGAAGGCGGCGCCCTCCAGGACCGCCGGGTCGAACGCGCCCGGCGCCGGCGTCGCGGCCGCCGACCCGTGCCGGTAGTAGTACACCCGCAGCCCGCCGGCGACCTCCTCGCGCAGGTAGAACCCGGTCGGCCGGTCGGGCACCCGGCGCACCCCGCTGGTGTCCACGCCCTCGGCGCGCACCCGGTGCAGGACCAGCTCGCCGAGCTCGTCCTCGCCGAGGGCGCTCACCCAGCTGGCCGGGACGCCGAGCCGCGACAGCCCGATGGCCACGTTGCTCTCCGCGCCGCCGATGGACAGCGTCACCGCGCCGGCGTGCCGCAGCCGGCCGGGGGCCGTGGGGACGACGAGCACCATCGTCTCCCCCGCGGTGACCACGCGCGGGACGGCGTCCGCTCGCTGCGCCGCCATCGCCCCCGGCTCACCCGCCGAGCAGGTTCTGGATCTGCTGGTTGAACGTCAGCACGGACAGGAACCCGAAGAGCAGGAAGGCCCAGACCAGGGCGGCGACCCGGCCGGCGCCCGGGCCGATCTCCTTCGGCAGCACCCGCCGGTTCAGCAGGAGCAGCAGCGCCGAGTAGATGAACATCATCAGCCCGCCGGTCACCGCCGAGATGACCAGCAGGATCAGCGGCTGGGTCAGCCCGGAGATCAGCACGATGCAGCCGATCAGCACCAGGCCCCAGACCAGGGCGAAGTAGATCTTGCTCTCGTTGGCCTTCCGCAGGTACGCCGTCTTGAGGACGTCGGCGCCGAGCCGGCTGGTGTAGTCGACGATGCCCAGGGCGGCGGCGAACAGCGAGAAGGCGCCGATGATCCAGAAGAAGGTGCCGAACCAGCCGCCGACGGTCTCGTTGAGCACCTCGCCCTCGACCTCGAGGAACGAGATGTCGCTGGCCAGGCCCTCCCGGCCGAACACGGTGGAGTAGGCGAGCAGCGAGGTGAAGAGGATCGTGAGGAAGCTGATCAGCACGAACGTGGTCAGCTGCTCGACGTTGGCGAAGCGCCACCAGCGCCGCCACCGGCCGAGGTTGTCCGGGGTCGGCTCGAACGCGAAGCCGGTCGAGGGCGCGGCCTCGGGGTGGCCGGTCACCGGGCTGACGATCCGCGGGACGTAGGCGCCCATGCCGAAGCGCTTGTCGCGGATCCAGTTGCTCTGGCACAGGTTCTGCCCGCCGCCCGCGCCGGCGAACGCCAGCGCCCCGAGCAGCAGGGCGAAGCCGAGCTCCTCGTAGGGCAGCCCCGCGCCGGTGATGATCTGCGGCGTGTCCGCCCACGCCGACGCGCCGATGGCGGCAACCGAGGCGACCACGATGAGCAGCAGGACGGCCGCGACCTTGACCATCTCGATCTTCTCGAGCGCCTGGTAGACCACCGGCGCCATGGTCAGGACGACGCCGATGAGGAGCAGCATGCCGATCGCGATCGGCACCACGCTGCCGCCGACCAGGTACGTCACCAGGGTCGCCGAGCTGGTGGCCCACCCCGGCCAGATGTTGGCGAAGTAGGCCATGATCGCGAAGACCAGGCCCCAGTGCCGCCAGAACCGGCTGAACCCGGTGAGCGCGGTCTCGCCGGTGGCGAGGGTGTAGCGCTCGATCTCCATGTTGAGGAAGTACTGGGTGGCCAGGCCCACGAAGGCCGCCCAGACGAACACCAGGCCGACCTGCGAGGCGATGTAGGGGTACAGGATGAACTCGCCGCTGGCCATCCCGACGCCGGCGGCGATGATCCCCGGTCCGATGACGTGCCGGAAGGTGGGCGGGGGGTCGGGCATGTCGCGCACCGACGGTGCGGCCAGGTGCTTGGTGGGGAACAGGTCCACCACCGAGGACGGTCGCCCTCCCGGCTGACGGGTCGAGACCATCGCGCCTCCTCCGTGTCCTGCGTCACCGTCGAGGCGAGGTCCATTCCTGCACGTCCCGGCGGCAGCGGCAACTCCGGTGGCGGGACGACGGTCAGGACGGGACGTGCGGACATCCCCCGGCGCCGTGCGGCGGAACGGCGACGTGCCGTGCGGAGAGCTCCTCGCTGCGCCGCACGCCGAGCAGTTGCATGGAGCGCTGGTACTCCGCGGCGAGGATGTCGTAGGCACGCAGGACGCCGTCCCGACCACCGGCCATGAGCCCGTACAGGTAGGCCCGGCCGATCATCACGGCGTCCGCGCCGAGGGCGCGGGCGGCCACGACGTCCTGGCCGTGGAGGACGCCGCCGTCGACGAGCACGGTGGCCTCCGGGCCGACGGCCGCACGGATGGCCGGGAGGACGTCGAGGGTCGCGGCCGAGCGGTCGAGCTGGCGCCCGCCGTGGTTGGACACGACCACGCCGTCGGCCCCGTGCTCCACGACCTCGCCGGCCGACGCGGGCGTGGTCACGCCCTTGACCAGGAGCTTGCCCCGCCACCGCCGGCGCAGCCAGTCCAGCGCGGTGATGTCCAGGCCCGGGTCGAACATCATGCTCGCGACCTCGCCCGGGGTCGGGTTGCCCGGGACGCCGGTCAGCGAGGCGAACGCCAGCCCCCCGGTGGTCAGCTCGTTGAACCACCACGCCGGGAACCGGGACATGTCGAGGACGGTCCGGGCCGTCAGCGTCGGCGGGATGGTGAGGCCGTTGACGACGTCCCGCAGCCGCATCCCGGACACCACGGTGTCGACGGTGAGCAGGATCGTCGAGTAGCCGGCCGCCTCGGCCCGCGACACGAGGTCCTCGTTGACGTCCGGCCGGGCCGTGAAGAACAGCTGGAACCACAGGTCCGCGCCCGGCGCGGCGGCCCGGACGTCCTCGATCGAGGTCGACCCGACCGTCGACAGGGCGTAGGGGACGCCGACGTGCTGGGCCACCGCGGCCACGGCCGCCTCCCCGTGGTGGTGCATCATCCGGGTGTAGCCGGTGGGGGCGAAGACCAGCGGCATCGCGATGCGCGACCCGAGCAGCTCGACGCCCGGATCGGGGTCGGCGACCGAGCGCAGCGCGTCCGGGAGGAACGTGACCCGCCGGTAGGCGGCGACGTTGCGCGCGGCGGTGATCTCCTCCTCCGCCGCGCCGTCCACGTAGTCGAACACCGCGCGCGGGGTGGTGCGCCGGGCCGCCGTCCGGAGGTCGCGGATCGTCAGCGCGTGCTCCAGGCGCCGGGCCGTGCGGCCCAGCCGGGGCCGCCGGAACCGCACGACCTCGCGGACCTCGGACCACCGCGGCAGCCGCCGGGCGGTCGAGACGGGCTCGAGCGGCTCGCCCACCATGCCCCCTCCCCTCCGTGGCCGTCCGGCGCACCGACGATCACCGTGCGGCGGCGCCGGCGGGGTCGCAAGCCGACGGCGACCCGCTCGCCGCTCGCCGGCGCCCGGGGCAGCATGGACGGGCGGCCGGCCACGGCCGGCGACGGGAGGCTCCGGTGGACGACGACGCGGCGACCGGGCGGCGGCTGCGCAGCCAGGCGTGGTTCGCCAACCCGGAGAACCCCGGGATGACGGCCGTCTACGTCGAGCGGTACCTGAACTGGGGGCTCACCCGGGAGGAACTCCAGTCGGGCCGGCCCGTCATCGGCATCGCGCAGACCGGCTCGGACCTCGCCCCGTGCAACCGGCACCACCTCGTCCTGGCCGAGCGGGTGCGGGAGGGCATCCGGGAGATGGGCGGCCTGGCGCTGGAGTTCCCGGTGCACCCGATCCAGGAGACCGGACGTCGTCCCACGGCGGCGCTCGACCGCAACCTCGCCTACCTCGGCCTGGTGGAGGTGCTGCACGGCTACCCGCTGGACGGCGTGGTGCTGACCACCGGCTGCGACAAGACGACACCGGCCTGCCTGATGGCCGCGGCCACGGTCGACCTGCCCGCGATCGTGCTGTCCGGGGGACCGATGCTGAACGGCTGGTTCGACGGCCGGCGGACCGGGTCGGGGACGATCGTCTGGAAGGCCCGGGAGATGCTCGCCGCCGGGGAGATCGACGAGGCCGGGTTCGTCGACCTCGTCGCCTCGTCCGCCCCCTCGCCCGGCCACTGCAACACCATGGGGACGGCCTCGACCATGAACGCGCTCGCCGAGGCCCTCGGCATGAGCCTGCCCGGCTGCGCCGCCATCCCCGCGCCGCACCGGGATCGCGCCCGGATGGCGTACCTGACCGGCCGACGGATCGTGGAGATGGTGCACGAGGACCTCAGGCCGTCGGACGTGCTGACCCGGGAGGCGTTCGAGAACGCCATCGTCGTCACCTCCGCGATCGGGGGCTCCACCAACGCGCCGATCCACCTCGACGCCATCGCGCAGCACGTCGGCGTCCCGCTGGACCTCGCCGACTGGCAGGACCTGGGGCTGACCGTCCCGCTGATCGTGGACCTGCAGCCGGCCGGCACGTACCTGGGCGAGGACTTCCACCGCGCCGGTGGCGTCCCCGCCGTCGTCCACGAGCTGATGGCCCACGGGCTGATCCACGAGGACGCCCGCACCGTCAACGGCCGGACGATCGGGCAGAACTGCCGGGCCGCCGCCGCGACCGACCGCGACGTCATCCGCACCTTCGACCGCGCGCTGCTGCCGGACGCCGGCTTCCTCGTGCTGCACGGCAACCTGTTCGACAGCGCGATCATGAAGACCAGCGTGATCTCCCCCGAGTTCCGGGAGCGCTACCTGTCCGATCCCGCGCACCCCGGCGTCTTCCAGGGACGCGCCGTCGTGTTCGACGGGCCGGAGGACTACCACGCGCGCATCGACGACCCGGCCCTGGACGTCGACGAGACCTGCCTGCTGGTGATCCGCGGCGTCGGCCCGCTGGGTTACCCGGGCGCCGCCGAGGTGGTCAACATGCAGCCCCCCGCGGCGCTGATCAGGCGCGGGGTGCACGAGCTGCCGTGCATCGGTGACGGCCGCCAGTCGGGGACCTCCGGCTCCCCCTCGATCCTCAACGCCTCACCCGAGGCCGCGGCGGGCGGCGGGCTGGCACTCCTGCGGACCGGGGACGTCGTCCGCGTCGACCTCGTCGCCGGCCGGGCCGACGTCCTGCTCCCCGACGAGGAGCTGGCCGAGCGCCGCCGCTCGCTGGAGGAGGCCGGCGGGTACCCGGTGCCGGCCTCCCAGACGCCGTGGCAGGAGATCCAGCGGTCGATGGTCACCCAGCTCTGCGACGGCATGGTCCTCCGGCCGGCCGTGGGCTACCAGCGCGTCGCGCGGACCACGGGCATCCCCCGCGACAACCACTGACAGCGTGCCGTCGCGCCGGTCGGTT
The DNA here is from genome assembly GCF_025716945.1 of Geodermatophilus sp. YIM 151500. Taxonomy (GTDB): domain Bacteria; phylum Actinomycetota; class Actinomycetes; order Mycobacteriales; family Geodermatophilaceae; genus YIM-151500. The sequence continues at coordinate 196,528 of NZ_JAOVZT010000002.1, read as the reverse complement.
GCGGTGGTGGAGCCGCGGCGCCCCCGGCACGTCCGGCGCCAGGAGCGGGGAGCCGGCCAGCAGGAGGTTCCCCGGGAGTTCGCTGCTAGTGCGACGCCCCGTGGCAGAACTTGTACTTCTTGCCCGAGCCGCACGGGCAGGGGGCGTTGCGGGCCGGCTCCTTGGTGCCGGTCACCGTGGCCGTCTTGCCCGCCTTCGCCCGCCCGCCCTCGGCCGGGGAGGCGTCCAGCGACGGCGCCGAGTAGCTGAGCTTCTCGGCCGACCGGCGCTGCTCGTCCAAGCCCTTGACCGACAGCTCCGGGCCGGTGCCCGGCGCCGTGCGCCGGCCGTCCTGCGGTTCCGCGGTGGCCGGCGCGGCGGACGCCGCAGGGGCTGCAGGTGCCGCGGACGCCGCCGCGGGCGACGCCGCCGCCGGGCGGGCAGTTCCCGACCGCCGGGCCGCGGGAGCGGACGGAGTTCCTGCGGGGGCCACGCCCGGGGCGGGAGCCGACGCCGCAGGCTGGGGCGTCGCCGTCCCCGGACCGTCGCCGGCGGGAGCGGCCGCCTGCCGGGCCGCGGCCTGCTCGGCAGCGGCCTTGCGGGCGAGCACCTTGGCCGTGCCCTGCTGGGCGGCGGCCAACGCGGCCGCCTCGGCCTCGGCGGCCTTGGCCCGCGCCTCGGCCTCCTGCTGCTCCCGGGTCTTGACCTCGAGGTTGAACAGGAAGCCGACGGACTCCTCCTTGATGCCGTCGAGCATCGCGGTGAACATGTCGTAGCCCTCGCGCTGGTACTCCACGACCGGGTCGCGGTTGGCCATCGCGCGCAGGTGGATGCCGGCCCGCAGGTAGTCCATCTCGTACAGGTGCTCGCGCCACTTGCGGTCGAGCACGCTGAGCACCACGCGCCGCTCCAGCTCGCGCATGACCTCGGAACCGAGGGCCTTCTCCCGCTCCTCGTAGGCGCGGCGCACGTCGTCGAGCAGCTCGGACTTCAGCACGTCGGCGCCCAGCGCGGCCTGGTCGCCGTCGGCGACGCGGTCGAGCAGCTCCTGCTGGTCCAGGCCCACCGGGTACAGCGTCTTCAGGCTGGTCCAGAGCTGGTCGAGGTCCCAGTCCTCGGCGAAGCCGGTCTCGGTGGCCCCGTCGACGTAGGCGCCGACGACGTCGTCGATCATCGAGGCGACCTGCAGGTGCAGGTCCGCACCGTCGAGCACCTTGCGCCGCTCGTCGTAGATGACCGTGCGCTGCCGGTTGAGCACCTCGTCGTACTTCAGGACGTCCTTGCGGACCTCGAAGTTCTGCTGCTCGACCTGGGTCTGCGCCGAGCGGATCGCCCGGGTGACCATCTTCGACTCGATCGGCTGGTCGTCGGGCACCCGCAGCGTGGTCATCATCGACTCGAGCATCGGGCCGTTGAAACGGCGCATCAGGTCGTCGCCGAGGGAGAGGTAGAAGCGCGACTCCCCCGGGTCGCCCTGCCGGCCGGAGCGGCCGCGCAGCTGGTTGTCGATCCGCCGGCTCTCGTGCCGCTCGGTGCCCAGCACGTACAGCCCGCCGGCGTCGACCACCTGCTCGTGTTCGGCCGCCACCTGTTCCTTGGCCTTCGCGACGGCGTCGTCCCAGGCCGCCTCGTACTCCTCCGGCGTCTCCGACGGCGACAGCCCGCGGGCGCGCAGCCCCTCGTCGGCGATGAACTCGGGGTTGCCGCCGAGCTGGATGTCGGTGCCGCGGCCGGCCATGTTGGTGGCCACGGTGACCGCGCTCAGCCGCCCGGCCTGGGCGACGATGTGCGCCTCCCGCGCGTGGTTCTTCGCGTTCAGCACCTCGTGCGGGATGCCGCGGCGGAGCAGGAACTTCGACAGCACCTCCGACTTCTCCACGCTGGCGGTGCCGACCAGGACCGGCTGGCCGGCCTCGTGCCGCTCGGCGATGTCGTCGACCACCGCGTCGAACTTGGCCTGCTCGGTCTTGTAGATGACGTCGGAGCGGTCATCGCGGATCATCGGCCGGTTGGTCGGGATCGGGACGACGCCCAGCTTGTAGGTCTGGTGCAGCTCGGCGGCCTCGGTCTGCGCCGTGCCGGTCATGCCGGCGAGCTTCTCGTAGAGCCGGAAGTAGTTCTGCAGCGTGATCGTGGCGAGGGTCTGGTTCTCGTCCTTGATCTGCACCTTCTCCTTAGCCTCGATGGCCTGGTGCATGCCCTCGTTGTACCGGCGGCCGGCCAGCACGCGCCCGGTGAACTCGTCGACGATCAGCACCTCGCCGTTGCTGACGATGTACTGCTGGTCCCGCTTGAACAGCTCCTTGGCCTTGAGCGAGTTGTTCAGGTAGCCGATCAGCGGGGTGTTGACCGCGTCGTAGAGGTTGTCGATGCCGAGCTGGTCCTCGACGAACTCGACGCCCTCCTCGGTGATGGCGACCGTGCGCTTGGCCTCCTCCACCTCGTAGTGGACGTCGCGCTTCAGCAGCGGCGCGATGCGGGCGAACTCGCCGTACCACTTGGCGCTGGTCTCGGCCGGCCCGCTGATGATCAGCGGCGTGCGCGCCTCGTCGATGAGGATGGAGTCGACCTCGTCGACGATGGCGTAGTGGTGACCGCGCTGCACGAGGTCGGCCTTGCTCCAGGCCATGTTGTCGCGCAGGTAGTCGAAGCCGAACTCGTTGTTGGTGCCGTAGGTGATGTCGCAGGCGTACTGCTCGCGGCGGACCGCCGGTTGCTGGCCGGAGAGGATCACCCCGACGTCGAGCCCGAGGAAGCGGTGGACCCGGCCCATCATCTCGGCGTCGCGCCCGGCCAGGTAGTCGTTGACGGTGACGATGTGCACGCCCCGGCCGGTCAGCGCGTTCAGGTAGGCCGGCAGCACGCCGGTGAGGGTCTTGCCCTCACCGGTCTTCATCTCGGCGATGTTGCCGAGGTGCAGCGCGGCGCCGCCCATGATCTGCACGCGGAAGTGCCGCTGCCCGAGGGTGCGGGTGGCCGCCTCCCGGACGACGGCGAAGGTCTCGGGCAGCAGCGCGTCGAGGGTCTCGCCGTCGGCGTACCGCTGCCTGAACTCGTCGGTCTTGGCCCGCAGCTCCGCGTCGCCCAGCTCGGCGACGTCGTCGGCCAGGGACTCGACCGCGTCGGCGATCCGGTTGAGGCGGCGGAGGATCTTGCCTTCGCCGGCGCGCAGGATTCTCGAGAAGACCACGTGCCCAGACTAGGCGGCGCGGCGGCCGCCGTCCGGAGCGTCACCGGTGTCGGCGGCGGTGCCGCCGGTGTCAGCGGCGGACGAGCCGCTGCTGCGCCGGGTCGAGCACCACCTCCCGCGCCCCCTCCCGCAGCCCGTCGAGGACGGCGGCGACCACCTCGGCGCGGTCGTGCCCCTCGGGCAGCCGCGGCGGCGAGCCCGCCAGCGCCCGGTCGACCAGGCCGGTGTCGACGTGCGGCGGCCGGACGTCGAGCACGGTGATCCTCCGGCGGCGCAGTTCGCGGCGCAGCACCGATGCCCAGGCCGACAGCGCCGCCTTGCTCGCCGAGTACTCGGCCATGCCCAGGGTGGGCGCGTCGGCGACGACGGCGGACAGCAGCGCCACCGCGCCGCCGTCGGACAGGTGCGGCAGCGCGGCGCGCACGAGGCTCATCGGGGCCAGCGTGTTGACGGCGAACAGCTCCTCGGTGACGGCGTCGTCCGCGTCGGCGGCCGGCCCGAACGCGACCACGCCCCAGGCCACGACCACGGCGTCCAGCCCGCCGAGGGCCTCGGCGGCCGCGTCGACCGCCGTCCGCACCGCCTCGACGTCGACCGCGTCGGCGGCCAGGGCCGGCGCGCCGCCCAGCTCTTCGGCCACCGCCCGCAACCGGCCGTCGTCGCGCCCGGTGAGCGCCACCCGGGCGCCGGCGCCGGCCAGGGCGCGGGCCAGCTCACCGCCCAGCACCCCGGTGGCCCCGGCCACCAGCACCCGCGCTCCGTCCAGCTGCACGCGCGCCGGATGCCCCGGTCGCGGGCAATCCAATCCCACGGCACAGACGTTCTAGTCTCGCCGGGTGGCGCGCGATCCCGACGACCTGGGGGACGGCCTGCTCGCCTTCCTCACCGAGCGGCACCTGGCCACGCTGACCACGCTGCGCGCCGACGGCAGCCCGCACGTCGTCCCGGTCGGGGTCACCTACGACGCCGCGACGCGCACCGCGCGGGTGATCACCTCCGGCACCAGCGCGAAGGCGCGGCACGTGCGCGCCGGGCAGCGGCGCGTGGCCGTGTGCCAGGTCGACGGCCGGCGGTGGGTGACGCTGGAGGGCACGGCGGTGGTCCGGGACGACCCGGTCGCCGTCGCCGACGCCGAGCGCCGCTACGCCGCGCGCTACCGGCAGCCGCGGGTCAACCCCGCACGCGTGGTGCTGGAGATCTCCGTCGACCGGGTGCTCGGCAGCGCCTGAGCCGGTCGGCGTCGACCACCGTCCGCGTGGGGGTCCGGCGGCATCTCCCGCCGCGTCCCTGCACGCGGACGACGATCGACGGCGACCGGTCAGATGGTCGCGGACGCCGGCTGCTCCTGGACCGACGGGGCGTGCGACGGCTGCTGCTGGGCCGCCTGCTGGGGTGTCGAGCCGTTGAGCGGGACGTCGACGAGGCGGATGAGCCCGTAGTCGTAGGCGTGCCGCCGGTAGACCACCGTGGGCTGGCCGGTGTCGGCGCACTGGAAGAGGAAGAAGTCGTGGCCGACCAGCTCCATCTCGTGGAGGGCCTGGTCGACGGTCATGGGTGTCGCGGGATGCTGCTTCTCCCGCACGACCCGTCCGGGGAGGTGCTCGTCGAGGTCGGTGACGTGGTGCCCCTCGGCGAGCTGCCGGTCGCGGTCGAGCGCGTCGGCGACGCTCAGCTCCGGTTCCACGGTGTTACCGGTGAGCCGCACGCTGGCCGGGGTCCGCCGGCCGTGGTGCACGCGACGCCGGTCGGCCGCTCGGCGCAGCCGGTTGTCGAGCTTGCTGCAGGCGGTGTCGAGGGCCGCGTAGAAGTCCGGCGCGTCCGACTCGGCCCGGATGACGGGGCCCTTGCCGCGGAGGGTGATCTCGACGCGCTGGCAGTGCGCCGACTGACGCGGGTTCTTCTCGTGGAACAGCTCCACGTCGACGCGGAGGATCTTCAGCTTGCCGTCGAACCGGTCGAGCTGGCCGACCTTGTCCTCGACGTGCTGTCGGTAGTGCTCGGGGACTTCGACGTTGCGGCCACGGACCACGATCTCCATGAGACCTCCCGGTGGTACGGGTGTGACCGCTTCGACGCTAGTCGTTACCCGCCGGTCCCGACAGTCGACCGACGGGGGGACCCGGACGGCGCGGGACAACCTGCAGGTGGGTCGCCGGAGCCCGGCCCGGGACCCGGGCCGGGCGCCCGCCTGGGAGTCGCCGCCACCACCGCCGCGAGCACCGGCGGGCCCGGCCGCGTGCGGGCGGCGCCGAGCGTCGCGGCCGCCTCGGTCAGCGTCGCGCCGCTGCTCACGACGTCGTCGACGACCACCAGCAGGGCGCCGGCCGGTACGGGCGCGCGGACGGTGAAGGTCCCGGCGAGGTTGGCGCGGCGCTGCGCGGCCGACAGGCCGGTGGAGTCCCGCACGCGGCCGGTGCGGCCGAGCAGCCGCGCCGAACCGGCGGGCACGCCGGCGGCGCGCAGCTCCGCCACCGCGCGGACGGCGAGCTCCCGCACGTGGTCCCGCCCGCGCGAGCGCAGCGCCGCGGCGGAGCCGGGCACCGGCACCAGCAGCAGCGGGGCGGGGATGCCGGCCGGTCCCGGGCCGGGGACGCCGGCGGCGACGGCCGCGGCGGCGAGCGCGAGCGCGGTCCCCAACGGGCCGGCCAGCTCGGCCCGGCCGCGCTCCTTGAAGGCCACGACCGCCGGGCGGACCCGGCCGGCGTAGGCGCCGGCGGCCACGGTCGGCGGGAAGCCCTCGGGGAACCGCCGGGGCGTCGCCAGGCGCGGCGCTGCCAGCCCCGCGGCGCACGCACGGCACAGCACCGCGCCCGGCACGCCGCAGCCGGCGCAGGTGCGGGGCAGCACGAGGTCGACGAGCGGGCCGACGACCAGCTCGCCCACCGCGCGGAGCACCGCGCGGACGGCCTCCGCCCCGTCCCGGGCCGTGCCGCGCGGGACCGCCACGGCGCCCATCCTGGTCGGCGGCGCCGCCGCGGGGCACCACCGTCCCGGCGCCTGTGGACGCGCCGCGGTGGCCCCCTGGTCGACGCGGATCGGAGACGCGGGTCAGAGCGGGAAGAACGGCTGCGCGCCCGGCACGGGCTCGGCACCGGGGCGCAGGGTCGCCCACGAGCCGCCGGAGCGCTGCCAGATGGCGCCTCCGGCGCTGACCAGCGGCTGGCGGGTGGGTGCGGCGGCGATGGACTCCGGCTGGCTGGGCAGCCCGGACGTCGCCACGTCGGTCAGCCCCCACCCGTCGACGCCCACCGCGTACGGCACGATGCGCTCCTCGCTCGCGTCACCGGCCAGCACGAGCAGGCTGCCGCTGTCCTGCCAGGCCACGTCGACCACCTGGTTGAGCGAGGGCGCCACCTGGCGCAGGTCGCGGAGCGCGACGCCGCCGTCCTCACCGCGGACGACGGTGCCCACGTACAGCCGCCGGCCCTGCCCCCCGTCGACGACCACGGCGGCGCGGACGCCGTCCGGTGACAGCTGCAGCGCCGTCGCCCGGCCCAGCCCCTCCAACGTCGTGGCGGTCACCGGCTGCGGGTTCGCCCCGGCCGGCACCCGGACGACCTCGCGGCCGTCGCGGACCGCCCACGCCTCCTCCCGCGTGCCGGCGACCGTGGGCACGGTCAGCGAGCCGCCGTCCAGCACGGAGGCCAGGGTGCCGCCGTACGGCCCGGCGAGCAGGGACTGCCCGCCGCCCTCCCTGGGAACCACCCCCACGAGGAACGACAGCGCGTCGGTGCGCGCGTCGGCCGACACCGCGGCGCTGCTGAGCGGGTAGGCGCCCTCGCCGGCGGGGCCGGGTGCCGGCTCCCCGCGGGTGACCGTCCGCAGCACGCCGCCGTCGACGTAGTGGCCCACGCCGTCGACCGGGACGGCGTCGGGGTCGAACGAGGCCCAGTCGTCGACGGTCTGCTGGGCCGGCACGCCGTCGATGCGCATCCGCTCGCCGTCGACGGTGAGCAGCACCTGGCGGATGCGGGCGCCGCCGAGCGTCCAGACGATCTGCGCGGAGACCTCCGACAGCAGCGGCGCCGGGTCGGTCGGCAGCTCGGTCAGGTCGACGACGGCGGTCTGCCCCTCGACGGTGACGCTCCGGCGCAGGCTGGCGCCGGCCAGCGCGTTCCGCACGCCGGGCGCCAGCGCCGGGGACGGGCCGTCGAGCAGCCGCTGGACCAGCGCGTTCGGCTGGGCGTCCCCGGCGATGAGGTACCGCGGATCGGGCACGACGCGCTGGCCGGTCGGGTCGACGAAGTACACCGCCCGCTCGTCGTAGAGCCGCTGGAAGTCCTGCTCGAGCATGAGCAGCCCCTCGGGCGGGTCGGTGATCCGCCACTCCCCCTCGACCTCGACCAGGCTGAAGTCGCGCGTCAGCGGCTCGACGCCGACGTCGAAGACGCCGCGCTCGTCGACGGTGCCGACGACGGTGGCCGTCATCCGCACGCGCCCGAGCGCGGTGGTCACGGTCGCGTAGTCGGGCCCGAGGACGGTGATGCCGGCGTCGTCGGACCACGTCGCCGCCGCCTCGGGGGCCAGGTGCTCGCGGGCGATCGGGTGCCCGCGCACCGTGCTCGCGGCGGCGTCGACGAAGCCGGCGACGACGTCCTCGGGCGAGGCGCCCGGCTCCGGCGACAGCGGCTCGATGCCGACCTCGGCCTCCGGGCGGGACGGCGCCTGCGTGATCTGCACCGTCGGGGAGTCGGTCGGCACGGTGGAACAGCCGGTCGTCCCGAGCAGCACCGCCAGCAGCGCCAGCGCCGGACGGCGGCCGGGCCGACGGGTCACCGGTAGGTCCTCTCGGTGGGCGCGCTCGCCGCGACGCCGTCGCGGTCGAGTCCGTCGCCACCGGGTCCGTCGCCACCGGGTCCGTCGCCACCGGGTCCGTCGCCGGAGCGGCCGTCGAGGGCGCGGTCGTCGTGGGCGCGGTCGTCGTGGGCGCGGTCGTCGTGGGCGCGGTCGCGGGAGCCGGCCGCGGCGGGGACCGCTCCTGCCGGCCTCGCCCCGGGGACCACTCCTCCCGACGTCCCGGCGGCGTCGGCGGTCCCGGTCCGCCCCGGTCCGGGACCGGCGTCCGCGCCCGGCTGCCGGCGCTGCACCACCGGTCGCAGCGGCAGCGGCGAACTGGTGAGGTCGCCGCCGGCGCGCAGCGGCACGGTGAGCCGGAACTGCGCCCCGGCGCCGGGCTGCCCCCACACCTGCAGCCAGCCGCCGTGCAGCCGGGCGTCCTCGAGGCTGATCGACAGGCCCAGGCCGCTGCCCCCGGCCGTGCGCACGCGCGAGGGGTCGGCCCGCCAGAAGCGGTCGAAGACGTGCTGCGCCTCCACCGAGCTCAGGCCCACACCGTGGTCGCGGACGGTCACCGCCGCCGCCGTCCGGTTGGCCGCCAGCGTGATCTCGACCGGTTCGCCCGCCCCGTGCTCGACGGCGTTGCCGACCAGGTTGCGCAGGATCCGGGAGACCCGGCGGGCGTCGACCTCGGCGATGACGGGCTCGTCCGGGACGTCGACCACCAGCTCGCACTCGTGCCGCGCGGCCAGGGCCGCCATGCCGTCGACGGTGCGCCGGAGCAGGGCACCGAGGTCGGTGGCCTCCGAGTCGAGCACCGCCGCGCCCGCGTCGTAGCGGCTGATCTCGAGCAGGTCGGTCAGCAGGCTCTCGAAGCGGTCCAGCTCGGCCCGCAGCAGCTCCGCGGAGCGGGCCACGTGCGGGGGGAAGTCGCCGCGGGACTCGTGCAGCACGTCGGCGGCCATCTGCACCGTGGTCAGCGGCGTGCGCAGCTCGTGCGAGACGTCGGAGGTGAAGCGCTGCTGCAGCTGCGACAGGCCCTCGAGCTGGGTGATCTGCCGCTGCAGGCTGTCGGCCATGGCGTTGAAGCTGGTGGCCAGCCGAGCCAGCTCGTCCTCGCCGCGCACCGCCATCCGCTCCTCGAGCTGCCCCTCGGCCAGCCGCTGCGCCGTGCCGGCCGCCTGCCGGACCGGGTCGACGACCAGCCGGGTGACCAGCACGCCGATGCCGACGACGAACAGGGTCAGCGCGACGCCGCTGATGACGACGGTGCTGCGGATCAGCGACAGGCTCTCCGCCTCCTGGTCCAGCGGGAAGGCGTAGTACAGCTCGATCCGCTCGCCGCCGGGCACCTCGCTGGGGACCGGTGCCCCGACCACCAGCGTCGGCCGCGGTTCCCCGGCGCGGTCGGGGATCATCGCGTACTTGTACGACTGGTTGCCCGCCTCGACGTCGGCGCGCAGGTCGTCCGGCAGGGCCTGGTAGACGAACCGGCGGCTGCTGGCCGGGCGCTCGATGTCGCCGGTGCGGTAGGTCATCACGACGTCGAAGTCGCCGGCCGCGCCGCCGCGGTTGAGCAGGGCCTTGACCGTGCTGTCCAGCGTCGCGCGCACGGTGGGCGCGTCTCCGGTGGCGATGCCGGCGACCTCGCTCTGCGCGTAGGAGACGCCGGTCTGCACCTGGTCGACGGCGGCGTCCCGCTTGACCCGCAGCAGCTGGTCGCGGATCTGGCTGAACAGCACCAGGCTGACGATGACCACGACCGTGCCGGCCACGACGGTGGTGATGGCACCGACCCGGACCTGCAGCGACGACCGCCACAGGCGGAGCAGCCGGGTCGAGACCCGCCGGCTCCAGCGCCGGGCGCGTCCGGCGTGGCGGCGCACTCCGCCGGCCGCCGTCCCCGCCCGACGGAGCCGCCGGGTCTCCGTCACGGACACCGGGTCACGGCGCCGCGATCCGACCTCCCGACCTCCCGGCGCGACCTCGCGGGCGCGGTCACGGCGGCCCCGCCTTGTACCCCACGCCGCGCACCGTCAGCACCACCTCGGGCTTCTCCGGGTCACGCTCGATCTTGGCGCGCAGCCGCTGCACGTGGACGTTGACCAGCCGCGTGTCGGCGGCGTGCCGGTAGCCCCACACCTGCTCGAGCAGCAGCTCGCGGGTGAACACCTGGCGTGGCTTGCGGGCCAGGGCCACCAGCAGGTCGAACTCCAGCGGCGTGAGCGCGATCGGCACGCCGTCCCGGGTCACCTGGTGGGCGGGCACGTCGATCTGCACGTCGCCGATGCCCAGCGTCTCGGCCTGCCCGGTCTCGCCGCGCCGCAGCTGCGCGCGCACCCGCGCGACGAGCTCCACGGGCTTGAAGGGCTTGGTGACGTAGTCGTCGGCGCCGGCCTCCAGGCCCTGGACGACGTCGATCGTGTCGCCCTTGGCGGTGAGCATCACGATGGGCACGGTCGACTGGGTGCGGATGTCCTGGCAGATCTGCAGGCCGTTGCGGCCGGGCAGCATCAGGTCGAGCAGCACCAGGTCGGGACGGGTCTGCAGGAAGACGCCGACCGCGCGGTTGCCGTCGGAGACGAAGGCGGGTTCGTACCCCTCGCGCCGCAGCACGATGCCGAGCATCTCGGCGAGGGCGGCGTCGTCGTCGACGACCAGGACACGGCCGCGGCTGGGCCCGTTCTGCGGAGCGGTAGGTGGCACGGGCCCATTCTGCGCCGGTCAGCGCCGGGGGTGGCCCACCCGGCCGGGTGAGCCCCCCAGGTCGGGGCGAGCCTGGCCCCGGTGACGTCCTGGAACGGCCCACCTGCCGGGCCCCGCCCCGGCCCCCTTCCAGGGGCCCGCCCTGAGCCGGTGAGGGTGTGGACCGGCCCCCTGCAGGGCCCCGCCGCGAGCCCGGTGACGCACTGGAACGGCCCCCTTCCAGGGCCCCGCCCTGAGCCTGCGAAGGGTGGGGAGGAAGGGGGTCCTTCTACTTTCAGTAGCGGTAGTGGTCGCTCTTGAACGGGCCCTCCACCGGCACGCCCAGGTAGTCGGCCTGCACCTTGGTCAGCTCGGTCAGCTTCACGCCGAGCGCGTCGAGGTGCAGCCGGGCCACGTGCTCGTCGAGCCTCTTGGGCAGCACGGTGACCGTGGGCGCCTGCCCGGCGTACGCGGCGCGGTTGGTCCAGAGCTCGATCTGGGCGAGCACCTGGTTGGAGAACGACGCGCTCATCACGAAGCTCGGGTGCCCGGTGGCGTTGCCCAGGTTCAGCAGGCGGCCCTCGGAGAGCACGATGATCGTGTGGCCGTCGGCGAACCGCCACTCGTCGACCTGCGGCTTGACCGTCGTCCGCCGGATGCCCGGGGTGCGGGCCAGGCCGGCCATGTCGATCTCGTTGTCGAAGTGCCCGATGTTGCCGACGATCGCCTGGTGCTTGGTCCGGGCGAGCTGCTCGGCGGTGATGATGTCGCGGTTGCCGGTGGCCGTGACGATGATGTCGGCCCGGCCGATCACCTCGTCGAGGGTGCTCACCTCGTAGCCGTGCATGGCCGCCTGCAGCGCGCAGATCGGGTCGATCTCGGTGACGATCACACGGGCGCCCTGGCCGCGGAGCGCCTCGGCGCAGCCCTTGCCGACGTCGCCGTAGCCGCAGATCACCGCGACCTTGCCGCCGATCATCACGTCTGTGGCCCGGTTGATGCCGTCGATCAGCGAGTGCCGGCAGCCGTAGAGGTTGTCGAACTTGCTCTTGGTGACCGAGTCGTTGACGTTGATCGCCGGGAACAGCAGCCGGCCGTCGCGGGCCAGCTCGTAGAGCCGCATGACGCCGGTCGTGGTCTCCTCGGTCACGCCCTGGATGCCCTGCCCGATGCGGGTCCACCGCTGCGGGTCCTCGGCCAGGCTCGTCCGCAGCGCGGCCAGGATGACCGCGTACTCCTCGCTGTCGGCGTCCGTGGTGTCCGGGACGGCGCCGTCGGCCTCGAACCGGGTGCCCAGGTGCACCAGCAGCGTGGCGTCACCGCCGTCGTCCAGGAGCATGTTGGGCCCGACGACCTCGCCGGCCTCGTCGCGGAACTCGAACAGCCGCTGGGTGGCCCACCAGTACTCCTCGAGCGTCTCGCCCTTCCAGGCGAACACCGGCGTGCCGGTGGGGCGCTCGGGGGTGCCACCGCTGGACTCGGGGCCGACGACGACCGCCGCGGCGGCGTGGTCCTGGGTGGAGAAGATGTTGCAGCTCACCCACCGGACGTCGGCGCCGAGAGCGCGCAGCGTCTCGATGAGGACGGCGGTCTGCACGGTCATGTGCAGGGAGCCGGCGATGCGGGCGCCGGCCAGCGGCTGGGCGTCGCCGTACTCGGCGCGCAGGGCCATGAGGCCGGGCATCTCGTGCTCGGCGAGGGTGATCTCCTTGCGGCCGAAGCCGGCGAGGGAGAGGTCGGCGACGCGGAAGTCGGCGTCGGTGAGCACGCGGGGGGCGGTGGGGGCGGTCATGTCGCTCCAGGGTCCGGCCCGGCGCCGGAGCCGGGCCTGCTATCGGATGCGGGTCGCTGCGATCCCCGCCGGAGCGGGGAGAGCGAGCATGCCGAGGCTTCGGCGGGGCTCGTGCCGCCGTCCAGCCTAGCGCCTGATGCCGCCCGGTGCGGCCCCCTCACGGGAGGAGCGGGCCGTCCTCAGCCCAGGTTCGTGGTCGCCCGGAAGAGGACGGCGGGACCGCGGGCGGACAGCGCCGCGCCCGCCGGCACGAACGCCGAGCAGCCCTTGTCGAGCACCAGGTCACCGCCGGCCGAGGTGAGCACCGCCCGGCCCTCGGTGCACAGCAGCAGCTGCGGGCCCCGCGTGGTCAGCGTGCCGGTCTGGTGGTCGAGCTGGCAGCGGGTGAGGTCGAAGTCGGCGACCGGCACGGGGTAGCGCAGCCCGCCGGGGCCGAGCACGGGGTGCAGCACCGGGATGCGGCCGTCGGAGAAGTCCAGCACCTCGATCAGCGCCGCCAGGTCGACGTGCTTGGCGGTCAGCCCGCCGCGCAGCACGTTGTCCGAGCTGGCCATGACCTCGATGCCGGCGCCGGAGAGGTAGGCGTGCAGGTTGCCGGCCGGCAGGTACACCGCCTCGCCGGGGGCCAGCTTGAGGTGGTTGCACATCAGCGAGATCACCACGCCGGCGTCGCCCGGGTAGGTCTTGGCCAGCGTGGTCGCCCAGCGGTAGGTGTTGATGAACTCCGGGTCGGCGGCGGCCACGAACCGGCCGGCCGCCTCGGCCACCGCGCCCACCAGCTCGGTGCGGCGCCGGCCGGACAGCGCCAGCAGCTGCGGGATGGCCGCCCGCAGCCCGCGCCGGGCCAGCGCGGCGATGGTCGGCTTGAGCTCGGGCACCTGCAGCTTGGCCAGGCAGTGCAGCGACTCCTCCACCGGCCGGAAGCCGCACAGCGCCTCGAAGGTGGTCAGCGCGTAGAGCAGCTCCGGCTTGTGGAACGGGTCCTTGAAGGTGCGCGTCGGGTCGTGGTGCGGGATCCCGGCCGCCTCCTCCGCGGCGAAGCCCGCCTCGGCCTGCGCCGTCGTCGGGTGCGCCTGCAGCGACAGCGGGGTGTCGGCGGCCAGCACCTTGAGCAGGAACGGCAGCCGCGCCCCGAACCGGTCGGCGACGTCCGGGCCGAGCAGCTCGGCCGGCCGCGCGACGATCGCCTTGTCGAGCGGCGTGCCGTCGGAGAGCACGCTCGGCTCGTCGGGGTGGGCGCCCACCCAGAGCTCCGCGTGGGGGCGGTCGGCCGGGGACGGCTGCCCCAGCAGGTCCGGGATGACCGTCCGGCTACCCCACGGGTAGTACCGGACCGCACTGGTGAGCTGCCACATCGTCCCCGCAGGCTACGGGGGCGGCCGCGATCCGAGAACCGTGCGCGCTCCCGCGTGCGACGGATCTCACCCGCTCGGGCCGGTCAGTGCGCCCCGGCCTCCCCCGCCTTGCCGGCCTGGCGGCGGTGCCAGGTGAAGCTGCCGACGAGGACGACCAGTGCCCCGACGACGAGGCCGAGCAGGGCGCTGGCCAGCGTGTCGACCAGCCAGGTCACCAGTCCACCGAGCGCCCCGGTGGCTTCCGCTGCCGCCTCCTCCAGGTGGTGCACGGTGTCGTACAGGAACGTCAGCCCCAGCTCGTCGGAGCCCACCAGCAGGATGTGCCCGCCGACCCAGAGCATCGCCGCGATGCCGACCGCGGTGAGGACGGCGAGCAGCCGCGGCATCGCCTTGACCAGGCCCCGGCCCAGCGCGGCGACGGCCTTCCCGGGGCGCTCGGACAGGTTCAGCCCGACGTCGTCCATCTTCACGATGAGGCCGACCACGCCGTACACCAGCACGGTGATGCCGACCGCGACGACCGCGAGGATCGCCGCGCGGGACCAGAACCCCTCGTCGACCACCTCGTTGAGGGAGATGACCATGATCTCCGCGGAGAGGATGAAGTCGGTGCGCACGGCCCCCGACACCACCGTGTCCTCGTCCGGCAGCGCCTGCTCGCCCGCGCCGTGGGCGGCATGGCCCCCGCCCAGCTTCTCCCAGACCTTCTCCGCGCCCTCGTAGCAGAGGTAGGCGCCGCCGAGCATGAGGATCGGGGTGAGCAGGAACGGCAGGAACTGGCTGAGCACCAGCACCGCGGGCAGGATGACGAGCAGCTTGTTGCGCAGCGAGCCGACCGCGATGCGCCGGATGATCGGCAGCTCGCGCTCGGCGGCCAGGCCGTGCACGTACTGCGGCGTCACGGCGGTGTCGTCCACGACGACGCCGGCCGCCTTCGCGCTGGCCCGCCCGGCAGCGGCCCCGATGTCGTCGACGGAGGCGGCGGCCGCGCGGGCCAGCGTCGCCACGTCGTCGAAGAGCGCTGCCAGTCCACCTGCCATGGGGGGTCCTCCCGGTTCCGGTCAGCCCGCGGGTGCCGTCGGTGCGCTCACCGCGCCGACGCCCGCTCGGAGTCCAGCACCAGCGCCAGGTAGACGGCGCTGAAGTCGGCGACGGCCAGCTGCCGCGCGAGCCGGGGCAGCCGGGCGAGCTGCACCGGGTCCCCGTGCTCGGCCAGCCCGCTGACCGGGACGTTGTTCGCGGAGGCGGTGCGCAGCACCTCGTGCATCGCCTCGGCCGCCGAACGCGGCTCCCGCTCCCCGCCGTCGTGCGTGCCGGCGTCGGTGTCGCGGATGGTCAGCAGCCGCAGGCGCCGGCCCTCGTCGGCGGCGCGGTCGCGGAAGAAGTCGTCGTCCTCCCGGGGGGCCAGCGGGCCGCTCAGCACCGAGCAGGCGGCGACCCGCTGGTCGGGCAGCCGGAAGCCGGCGACCGGCAGGCCGGCCAGGGTGGCCAGCTGGTCGGCGACCCGGGTCGCCGCGGCGCCGGCCAGCGGCCCCTCGGCGGCGATGACCGGCAGGGCGCCGAGCAGCTCGAGGGCCAGCGTCTTGGCCGGGTTGACGAACGACTCCTGGGCCGGGCCGCACTCGGCCGCCACGTCGTCGAGCGCGGCGGCGATCTCCTCGGGGTCGGCGGTGCCGGCCGGCAGCAGCTCCAGGTCGGTGACCAGCTGCAGCATCGGGGTGAGCAGCGACCACAGCGTGGTGTGCCGCACCCGCGACCGCGGCAGCGGGACGTAGGGGGCGCGGGCGGCGGAGCAGGCGGCCCGCAGCGGGGCGTCGTCGGCGCCGATGCCCAGCAGCGACACGCCCCGGCGGGCCGCCTCGTAGGCCGGGGTCACCGCGTACTGGCCGGCGCCGGTACGGGTGGCGACGACGGCGATGTCGCTCGGCCCGGTCCACACCGGCAGGTCCGGGCCCGGGACGACGTCGACCGCCACCGGGCTCGACGCGCCGAGCAGCGCGCGCAGCACCCGGGCGGCGACCGCGCCCTCCCGCCGGGCGACCACGACCAGGCCGCGGGGCCGCCCGCCGGCGGTCACCCGGTCGAGACCGGCCTCCTCGGTGAGCCGGGCGGTCTCGCGCACCTGGGCGCCCGCTCCGGCCACCGCCGGCAGCAGGCCCCGCGGATCGCGGGCGCGCAGCACGTCGAGGTCGTCGAGGACCTCCTCGGCCAGCTCCGGTGAGGTCATGCCTCCTCCTCGGGTCCGGGCCCCCGCCGGCGGGCCTCGTCGAGCAGGAGCACCGGGATGCCGTCGCGCACCGGGAAGGCCCGGGAGCAGGTCGGGCACACCAGCTCGGCGGCGGCCTCGTCGACGGCGAGCGGGGTGTGGTGCGTGTCGGGGCAGGCCAGGATGGACAGCAGCAGCGGGTCGAGCCCCAGCGGCCCGGGCGACGCGCCGGGCGGTTCGGACGGCGCGCCGAGCGGTCCGGACGGCGCGTCCGGGCGCTCGGGCGACGCCCCCGCCGGCGCCGGTCCGGCGGTCATGCCCGCACCGTCTCGAGCACCCGGTCGCGCAGCTGCGCCATCCGCGCCTCGTCGGGCGCCTCGACGTTGAGCCGGACCAGCGGCTCGGTGTTGCTCGCCCGCAGGTTGAACCAGGCCCCGTCGGGCAGGGTCACCGTCAGCCCGTCGAGCTCGTCGACGGTGACGCCGTCCTCCTCGCCGAAGGCCTCCCGGACGGCGGCGAGCCGGCCGGCCGCGTCGTCGACGGTCGAGTTGATCTCGCCCGAGGCGGCGTACCGGGAGTAGCCGGCGGCCAGCTCCGACAGCGGCCGGCTCTGCTCCCCGAGGGCGGCGAGCACGTGCATGGCGGCCAGCATGCCCGTGTCGGCGCGCCAGAAGTCGCGGAAGTAGTAGTGCGCCGAGTGCTCGCCGCCGAAGACGGCGTCGGTCCGCGCCATCTCCTGCTTGATGAAGGAGTGCCCCACGCGGGTGCGCACCGGGTCACCGCCGTGCTCGCGGACGATCTCCGGCACGGCCCGCGAGGTGATCAGGTTGTGGATGATCGTCGTCCCCCGGCCCTTGGCCAGCTCCCGGACGGCGACCAGCGCGGTGACCGCCGACGGGCTGACCGGCTCGCCGCGCTCGTCGACGACGAACACCCGGTCGGCGTCGCCGTCGAAGGCCAGCCCGAGGTCGGCGCCGTGCTCGCGGACCGCCCCCTGCAGGTCGACCAGGTTGGCCGGGTCGAGCGGGTTGGCCTCGTGGTTGGGGAACGAGCCGTCGAGCTCGAAGTACAGCGGGACGACGCGCACCGGCAGGCCGTCGAGCACGACGGGGACGGTGTGGCCGGCCATGCCGTTGCCGGCGTCGACCACGGCGGTGAGCGGGCGAATCGCGGACAGGTCCACCAGGCTGCGCAGGTGGGCGGCGTAGTCGTCGACGACCGGCCGGGCGGTGACCGTGCCGAGGCGGTCCGGCGTCCGCTCGTACTCGTCCCGCTCGGCCAACCGGCGGAGGTCGGCCAGCCCGGAGTCCTGCCCGACGGGCACCGCGCCGGCCCGGCAGAGCTTGATGCCGTTGAACTGCGCCGGGTTGTGGCTGGCGGTGAACATGGCGCCGGGGAGGTCGAGCGCGCCGGCCGCGTAGTACAGCATGTCGGTGGAGCCGAGACCGGCCTCCAGGACGTCGACGCCGCGGGAGACCACGCCCTCGGCGAAGGCCCGCGCCAGCGGCACGGAGGAGTCGCGCATGTCGTGGGCGACGACCACGGCCGGGGCGCCGCTCTCGGTGTGCACCAGCTCGGCGAACGCCGCTCCGAACGACCGCGCGACGGCCTCGTCCCACTCCTCGGGCACCAGCCCGCGGATGTCGTAGGCCTTGACGATCGACGAGAGGTCGGGCATGCGGTCACCTTCGGCCGGCCGGCGTCGGCGGCTCCCCGGCCGGCGACGCCGCCGACCCTAGCGGCGGGCCAGGTGCGGGACAGAAACGGCCACCCTCCAGGTCCCGCGCCGAGCGTGCGAGGCGTGGGGGGAGGGTGGTCCTCCGTCAGGTCAGGTCGGGCAGCACCCGCAGGTGACCCCGGCGGAGACCGCGGCCGTCGTCGGCCGCGGGGCGCGGCGGCTCGGGCCGCGCCGCCTCGCGGACGGCGTCGGCGAGCGCGAGCAGGTCGTCGCCGGTCGGCCCCGCGTCCTCGACGTCGATCTCGTGCCGGACGACCTCCCAGCCGCGCGGCACGGTCAGCCGCTGCGCGTGGAACTCGCACAGGTCGTAGCTGTGCGGCTCCGAGAAGGTCGCCAGCGGGCCGACGACCGCGGTCGACTCCGCGTAGACGTAGGTCAGGGTCGCCGCGGCCGGCTGGGCGCAGCCGCTGCGCGAGCAGCGACGTGACTGCCTCACCACGGGTTCCTCACGCTGGGCACAGTAGTGCCGCGCCCGCGTCGGCGACAGCAGGCGCACCGGGTTTCCGGGTGGTCGCCCCATCCTGCACGAACGCCTCGCCGACCCCGGCACCGCCACCGCCCCCGCCTGCCCCGCCGTACGCTCGTCCGCGTCATGAGCCGCCCACCCAGCAGACCCACCCGCCCCCGCCGCGACCGCCACGGCCGCGGTCTGCGGGGCCGTCTGGTGCCGGCCGACGTGCCGCTCGCGCGCAGCCGCGCCGACCAGTTCGACGACCTCGTCCTCGACGCGGTGGAGGACCTCGAGCGGCGCTGGGAGCGCGAGCTGGCCGGCGTGGAGTTCGCCGTCGAGGACGTGCCGTGGGTGGAGCACACCAACCCCGACGAGGTGGTGCTCGACTCCGACGTCCTGGACGACGGCAGCGTGCCGCTGGCGCGGGTGCTGCCCGCCCACCGCGAGAACGGCCGCGAGGTGCCACCGCGCATCGTCGTGTACCGCCGTCCGCTGGAGATCCGCGCGCACGACCGCGACGACCTGGCCGACCTGGTCCGCGACGTGGTGGTCGACCAGGTCGCCGTGCTGCTCGGCCGCGACCCCGAGGAGATCGACCCCACCAGCTGAAGAAGGACCCCGTCCTCACCACCCTTCGCACGCTCAGGGCGGGACCCGGGCCGGGGCGGGCGGCGGGAGCCTGCAGGGGACCGCCGGCCGGTCCCCCGCGACTGGGATGCTGGGCGCGATGGACGCCGCTGCGTGGGTGCTGCTCGGCGGAGCGCTCGGCGCCCTGCTGACCGGCGCCGTCGTCCTGCTGGCGGGGATCGCCGGGCGCCGGCCCGGCCCGGGCTCGCGTGGCGGCCCCGCCTCCCGTCCGGGCTGGGCGGACGACGACCTGCCGGCCTTCCTCGCCAGCCCACCCGGCGCGACGCCGAGCGTGGAACCGGCCGCGGATGCGGCGTGGGTGCCGCTCGGGCCGCTGGTCCCGGCGCCCCCCGCCGAGGAACCCCGACCCCGGCCCGAGAGGACGGCGGCCCGCGTGCTCACCGCGACCACCGCGGTCGCCGCCGTGCTCGGGGTGGGGTCCGCGGTCGCCGCCGTCGTCCCCGCCGGGGCCGGATCCCCGGGTTCCACATCGGCCGCGGGGAGCGGGGCGGACGCCGGCGGTCCTGACGACCGGACCGCGCTGCCGGAGGTGCCCGCCGACCCGGCCCCCGGCGACCCCGGCGCCGGAGACCTCGCCGCCCGGTCGGTGCCGGTCGGGCCGGACGGCGTCCTCGTGCGGATGTCGTTCGGCGGGATCGTGCTCGAGGAGCGGGCGGTGGGCGTCACCGTCGCCTACCCGTCGCTGGGCCTCACCGCCACGGAGGTCCCGGGCGCCGCGCTGGCCCACGTGCGGCTGCCGCTGTTCAACTGCCTGGGCGACACCGCACCGGCCGACCCGGTCGCGGCCGGCTGCCGGCGCGCGCCGACCGAGTACGCCGAGCTGACGGCACCGGCCCTGGCGGTCGGCCGGGACGGCGCCGGCGACCTGCGCGTCGAGGGGCGCTTCCCGACCTACCGCCGGCCGAACGGCTCGCCGCCGCAGTGGACCGGGCGGAGCTACCCGTTCCGCATCACCGTCACGGCGTCGGGCGCCGGCGGAGGCAGTGGCGCGGACGGCGGGCCGGTGCCGGCCACGGGCACCCTGCACCTGGGGACCGCGCGGGCCGGCTCGGCCGGTCCCCCGGGAGCCGACGTGCTGGTGCCCGGCGGATGAACCGCCGCGCCGGGCCCGGGAAACGCCGCAGCCGCCGACGGGGATCGTCGGCGGCTGCGGGTGGTCGTGCGGGGCGCTGCGGTCGTGCCGTGCGCGATGGTCGTTCGGGGCACGGTGGTCGTGCCGTGCGCTGCGGTCGTGCCGTGCGCTGCGGTCGTGCCGTGCGCTGCGGTCGTGCACTGCGCGGCGGAGCCGCGGGGTCCGCTGCCGGACGCCGAGGACGCGGGGTGCGCGGCCGGCGGACCCGGCGGCGGCTCAGATCGCGCGGCGGCGGAGGCGGCGGCGCTCCCGCTCGGAGAGCCCGCCCCAGATGCCGAAGCGCTCGTCGTTGGCCAGCGCGTACTCCAGGCACTCGGCCTTGACCTCGCAGCCGGTGCAGATCTTCTTCGCCTCGCGGGTCGAGCCGCCCTTCTCGGGGAAGAACGCCTCGGGGTCGGTCTCGGCGCAGAGGGCGCGCTCCTGCCACGACTGGGCGTCGGCCTCCAGGCCGATCCCGAGCAGCCCGGCGATGCCCTGCTCGCCCAGCATGCGGCCACCCCCGGCCGACCCCATCCGGTCGCCGGCGTAGTCGCTGAGCCACGAGACCTCGGCCATGTCGTGCGTCCCCTCTCGCTCCTCGTCACCGGTGCGCTCCCGGGGCCCTCCCGGAGGCCGTGCATCGCTGACGCCGGGGAATTACACGTGTGTCGTTGCCGGGCCGTCAACTTAGCCCGTTGTAAGCGCCACGCCACACGAACCCCACGCCTACCAGGCGTTCGTCAGTTCTCGTGGGGTCTCAGGACACGCCCGTGGAACAGTCGACAACTGCCCATCGGGCACGATGTGTTTCGTGCAGATCGTCGTCCTTGCCGGCGGGGTCGGCGGAGCCCGGTTCCTGCGCGGAGTGCGCACCGCCGTGCCCGGTGCGGGCGTCACCGCGGTGGTCAACACCGGTGACGACGTGACGCTGCACGGGCTGCGGATCTGCCCCGACCTCGACACCGTCATGTACACGCTGGGCGGCGGCATCGACGAGGAGCGCGGGTGGGGCCGGGCCGGCGAGACGTGGACGGTCAAGGAGGAACTGGCCGGGTACGGCGCCGAGCCGAGCTGGTTCGGCCTGGGCGACCGCGACGTGGCCACCCACCTGGTCCGCACCCGGATGCTCGACGCCGGCTACCCGCTGTCGGCGGTCACGGCGGCGCTGGCCGAGCGGTGGCGGCCGGGGGTCACCGTGCTGCCGATGAGCGACCAGCGGGTCGAGACCCACGTGGTGGTCGACGACCCGGACACCGGCCGGCAGCAGGCGCTGCACTTCCAGGAGTGGTGGGTGCGGCTGCGCGCCGAGCCGCAGCCGTCGGCGTTCGTCCAGGTGGGCGTCGACGCGGCCGAGCCCGCCCCCGGCGTGCAGGAGGCCTTCGACGCCGCCGACGCCGTGCTCGTGGCGCCGTCCAACCCGGTCGTGTCGATCGGCACCGTCCTGGGCGTGCCGGGCATGCGGGAGGCGCTGCTGGCCACGCCGGGGCGGATCGTCGGCGTCTCGCCGGTCATCGGCGGCGCCGTCGTCCGGGGGATGGCCGACCGCTGCCTGCCGGCGCTCGGCATCGAGGTGAGCGCCGAGGGCGTCGGGCGGCACTACGGGGCGCGCGCGACCGGCGGCCTGCTGGACGCCTGGCTGGTGGCGCCGGGCGACGCGGCCGCCGACGTCCCAGGCGTCGACGTGCGGGCCGTGCCGCTGCTCATGTCCTCGCCCGAGGCGACCGCCGACCTGGCCCGCGCCGCGCTGGACGCCGCCGGCGTCTCCCCGAGCGGATGACGGGCACCGGAGCACCGCCGGCCGGGGTCTCGGTGCACCCGGTGCCCGGGCTGCCCGAGTTCGGCCCCGGCGACGACCTGGCGGCCGCGATCGCCGGGGCCGCGCCCTGGCTGGCGGACGGCGACGTCGTGGTCGTCACGTCGAAGGTCGTGTCGAAGGTGGAGGGCCGGCTGGTGCGCGTCGGGCCCGGCGAGGACCGCGAGGCGGCGCGCGCCCGGGCCATCGCCGAGGAGACCGACCGGGTGGTCGCCCGGCGCGGGCCGCTGCAGATCGTGCGCACCCGGCACGGCTGGGTGGTCGCCGCGGCCGGCGTCGACGCCTCCAACGTCGCCTCCGACGCGCTCGCGCTGCTCCCGGTCGACGCCGACGCCTCGGCGCGGGAGCTGCGCGCGGGCCTGTGCCGGCTGCTCGGCGTCGACGTCGCGGTGGTCGTCAGCGACACCTTCGGCCGCGCGTGGCGCGAGGGGCTCACCGACGTGGCGGTCGGGTGCGCGGGCATCGCGGCGCTGGTCGACCACCGCGGCGCCGTCGACGCGCACGGCAACCGGCTGGAGACGACGCAGACCGCCGTGGTCGACGAGCTCGCCGGGGCCGCCGACCTGGTGAAGGGCAAGCTCGCGGGCGTGCCGGTGGCCGTCGTCCGGGGCTTCGCCCGGAGCCGGCGGGACGACGGCGCCGGCACCCGCCCGCTGGTGCGCGACCCGGCCGGCGACCTGTTCCCCTACGGCGCCCGCGACCTGGTGGGCGCGCGGCGGGCGACCGCCGACCTGGTGCCCCGCCCCGGCGAGCTCGAGGCGGTCGCCGCCGCCTTCCGGGTGGCCAGCGCCGCCCTGCCGGAGTTCCCCGTGGTGCTGCGGTACGGCGGCGAGGGCGACGGCGCCGTCGACGTGCACCTCACCGATGCGGTGACCACCACGACCGCGCTCAACCTCGGCGCGCTGCTCGGGGCGGCCATCGTGCAGCTGCACGCCGACGGCTGGAGCACCTGCTGGGAGCCGGTCGCCACGCCGGGCGGCTCGTCGCTGGTGGGCCGGCTGCGGCTCGGCACCGCCGCGGACTGACCCCGGCCGGCGCCGGCGGCGTTCGCTAGCGTGGCCGCCGATGGACATCCGCCAGCTCGCCGTGCCCGACAGCTACGTGCTCGACCTGGTCGCGCACGGCGACGACCGCGGCCGGTTCACCGAGTGGTACCGGGCCGACGTGCTGGCGGAGGCGACCGGCTCGGCGCTGCCGCTGGTGCAGGCCAACCACAGCGTGTCGGCGCGCGGCGTGCTCCGCGGCGTCCACTTCGCGCTCGTGCCGCCGGGTCAGGCCAAGTACGTCTACTGCCCGGCCGGGAAGGTGCTCGACGTCGTCGTCGACCTGCGCGACGGCTCGCCGACGTTCGGCGTCTCCGACGCCGCGCTGCTCGACAGCGAGCACCCGAAGGCCGTCTACCTCGCCGAGGGGCTCGGGCACGCCTTCCTGTCGCTGGCCGACGGGTCGTCGGTGACGTACCTGGTGTCGAGCGGCTACGACCCGGGCCGGGAGTTCGGCGTGCACCCGCTGGACGCGGAGCTGGAGCTGCCCTGGCCCGGGGACGTCGAGATCACGCTGTCGGCCAAGGACGCCGCCGCGCCGACGCTGGGCGAGGCCCGGGAGCGCGGACTGCTGCCGACGATGGTCACGTGCGCCGCCCGCTACGCGCAGCGCCGGGAGACCGGCGTCTGACCGGACGGCGCGCCCCGGTGGGTCAGCGCGGCGCCCGACCGCGACCGGCGGGGCGCCCCGGTGGGTCAGCGCGGCGCCCGGGCCAGCAGCTCGGCGGTGCAGGCGCGCAGGGAGTCCGGCCACGGGGGGAGCGGGTCGAGGCCGGCGGCGAGCCAGCTCGCCGGGTCGAGCACCGACCAGGCCGGGCGCGGCGCGGGGCGCGGGAAGTCGGCGGTGGTCGTCGGCACGACCCGCTGCGGGTCGGCGCCGGCCAGCTCGAACACCAGCCGGGCGAGCCCGAACCAGGTCGTCGTCCCGGTGCCGGTGGCGTGCAGCAGGCCGCGGGCCGGCGCGAGCGCGGCCCGGACGAGACCGTGCGCGAGGTCGCGCGACCACGTGGGCGAGCCGGTCTGGTCGTCGACCACGCGCACCTCGGGCGGGCCCTCGGCGGCCAGCCGCAGCATCGTGCGCACGAAGTTGCTGCCGTGCGTGGCGTACACCCACGCCGTCCGGACGACGACCGCGTCCCCGCCGGCCGCGGCGACCGCCCGCTCCCCCGCCAGCTTGGTGCGCCCGTAGGCGGTGCGGGGGGCGGGCTCGTCGTCGACGCCGTACGGGCGGGACGCCGTCCCGTCGAAGACGTAGTCGGTCGAGACGTGCACCAGGCGGCCGCGCCCGGCCAGCTCCTCGGCCAGCCAGCCCGGGGCCGCGCCGTTGACCAGCGCGGCCGTGTCCTCGTCGGTCTCGGCGGCGTCGACGGCGGTGTAGGCGGCGGCGTTGACCAGCACCGGGTCGTGCCCGGACCGGCGGGCGGCGGCCAGCCAGTCGCGCACCGCCGTCCGGACCGCCGCCTCGTCGGTGAGGTCGAGCTCGGCCCGGGTGACCCCGGTGACGGCGTCGTCCGGCCGCCCGGCCAGGGCGGCCAGCAGGTCGCCGCCGAGCTGCCCGCCGGCGCCGGTGACCAGCCAGGCGGTGCTCACCGCGACCCCCGCACGCGCGCACCCCGCACCGCGCGACCGCGGCCGTTCACCGCGCGACCGCGGCCGTTCACCGCGCGACCGCGGCCGTTCCCCGCGCGACCGCGGCCTTGAGCGGCTCCCACCAGGCGCGGTTGTCGCGGTACCACTGCACGGTCAGCGCCAGGCCCTCGTCGAACGACGTCCGTGGTTCGTAGCCGAGCCCGGCGATCTTGGAGAAGTCGACGGAGTAGCGGAAGTCGTGGCCGCCGCCGCGCGGGTCGACGATGTGGTCGACCAGGCTCCAGTCGCGGCCGGTGGCGGCGAGCAGCCGCTCGGTGAGCTCGCGGTTGGACAGCTCGGTGCCGCCGCCGATGTTGTAGATCTCGCCGGCGCCGCCCTTCTCGAGCACCAGCTGGATGCCGCGGCAGTGGTCGTCGACGAACAGCCAGTCGCGCACGTTGGCGCCCTCGCCGTAGAGGGGCACGGGCAAGCCGTCGAGCAGGTTGGTGACGAAGAGCGGGATGACCTTCTCGGGGAAGTGGTAAGGCCCGTAGTTGTTGCTGCAGCGGGTGACCGAGAGGTTCAGCCCGTAGGTTTTGGCGTAGGCGCGGGCGAGCAGGTCGCCGCCGGCCTTGGCCGCCGAGTACGGGGAGTTGGGCAGCAGCGGCTCGTCCTCGGTCCACGAGCCCTCGTCGATGGAGCCGTAGACCTCGTCGGTGGAGACGTGCACGACCCGCGGGATCTCCGCGCGCAGCGCCGCGGCGAAGACCTGCTGGGCGCCGAGCACGTTGGTGAGCACGAAGTCGGAGGCGCCGGTGATGGAGCGGTCGACGTGCGTCTCGGCGGCGAAGTTGACGACCGCGTCGTGGCCGGGCAGGACGGCGTCGAGCTCGGTCGGGTCGCAGATGTCGCCGCGCACGAAGGAGTAGCGCGGGTTGCTCGCGACCGGGAAGAGGTTGGCCGGGTTGCCGGCGTAGGTCAGTTTGTCGAAGACCGTGACCTCGGCGTCCTCGTAGCCGGGGTAACCGCCGGAGAGCATCGTCCGGACGTAGTGGGAGCCGATGAAGCCGGCCCCGCCGGTCACCAAGACGCGCATGGACGACGACGGTAGCCGAGCGCCGGGACCGTCCGACGCACCCGCCGGGGTGATGCCGGACTCCTGGTCGCACGCGCCCCACACGTACGGTGACGCGGTGCGAGGCATCATCCTGGCCGGCGGCACCGGGAGCCGGTTGTTCCCCATCACGCAGGCCGTGAGCAAGCAGCTCATGCCGGTCTACGACAAGCCGATGGTCTACTACCCGCTGTCGACGCTGATGATGGCCGGCGTCCGCGAGGTGCTGGTGATCACGACGCCCGGCGACTCGATGGCCTTCCGCTCGCTGCTCGGTGACGGCAGCCGGCTGGGCATGCGGCTGGAGTACGCGGTGCAGCCGCACCCGGAGGGCCTGGCGCAGGCCTTCCTCATCGGGGCGGAGTTCCTCGACGGCTCGGCGGCGGCGCTGATCCTGGGCGACAACATCTTCTACGGCGCCGGGCTGGGCACCGCCCTGGCGCGGCTGCCCGAGCCCGACGGCGGGCACGTGTTCGCCTACCACGTGGCCAACCCGGAGGACTACGGCGTCGTGGAGTTCGACGCCGAGGGCCGGGTGCTGTCGATCGAGGAGAAGCCGGTCAAGCCGAAGAGCTCCTACGCGGTGCCGGGGCTGTACTTCTACGACGCCGAGGTGGTCGACGTCGCCCGGGGGATCCGGCCCAGCGCGCGCGGCGAGCTGGAGATCACCGCGGTCAACGAGCACTACCTGCATCAGGGGCGGCTGACGGTCACCGCGCTCGACCGCGGCACCGCCTGGCTTGACACCGGAACGTTCGCCTCGCTGCGGCAGGCGACCGAGTTCGTGTCGGTGGTCGAGGAGCGGCAGGGGCTCAAGATCGGCTGCATCGAGGAGGTCGCCTGGCGCAACGGCTGGCTGGACGACGACGGATTGCGCGCCGCCGCCGAGCCGCTGGGCAAGAGCGGTTACGGCGACTACCTGCTCGGCCTGATCGACGAGCGGGAGCGCTCCCCGCGCTGACCCGGGTCAGCTCCGGCGCCGGGCCACCACGGTGACGATGACGCCGCCGGCGAGCACGACCGTGCCGGTCAGCGGCAGGGCGATGGCGCCGAGGCCGGAGAGCAGGCCGGTCGGCTGCTCCGCCGCCGTCAGCTCCGCGCCCAGGCCGACGGTCACCAGGCGCCCGCTGCTCAGGCCCCGCAGGACGACGCTGTCGTCGTCCTCCGCCGCGAAAGCGACGGGCACCTCCACGCCGCCGGTCGAGTCGGCGGTCACCTCGTCGACCTCGGAGCCGGTCGAATCCAGGGTGACGACGACGGACTCCCCCGGCTCGAAGCCGGTGCCGACGACCGCCGGACGGTCCCCGGCCGACGCGACGATGGCGACCTGCTGCGATCCGACAGCGGCGAGGCCCGCGGAGCCGACGTCGACGGACGCGAGGTCCGCCGAGGTCAGGCCGGCGGACGCGAAGACACCCGCCAGCGCCTGGCTCGCCGGAACCTGCACCGCGATCGGCTCGGCCGCCGGGATCGCCAGGTCGAGCGGCGGCATCTCCTCCAGCGGCACGGACTCCTCGACCGGCACCGACTCGGCCAGGGCCTGCTCGAGTGCCGCGATCTCCTCGGCGGGGACCTCCTCGACCGGGACCTCGTGGGACGGGCCCTCCTCGACGGGCGTCTCCTCGACGGGGAGCTCGTCGGGCGACGCCTCGTCCTCGGCGGGCGCCGGCTCCTCGACGGGCGCCGGCTGCTCGGCGGGCGCGGAGCCGGCCGGTGCCTCCTCGTCGGCTGGGGCGGGGGCCTCGCCCTCGGCAGGCGCCCCCGGGTCGGTGGCTGCCGGGACCGTCCAGGTCAGCACGACCGACACCAGCTCGACATCGTCCTCGACCGCCGGCGCGGGGCCGGCCGGCGGTGCGTCCGCGGCCGGCGGCGCGGTCCCGTCTTCCACGACGTCGACGGGGACCGCCTGGTCAGCAACGACGACCGAGGTGTCGGCAGGCGCAGTCTCGGCACCGGTCGCGGAGTCGTCGCCCGTCGACGTTCCCGCGGGCACGTCGGTCACCGACGCCGCGCCCACGGGGGACTGATCGGCGGACTCACCGGCGGCACCCTCGTCAGTGGCGTCAGTGGCGGTGACGTCCGCTGCGGGGGCCGGCTCGACGACCCGGACAAGGGCCGCCGTGTCGTCCCCAGGGGCGAGGAACAGCCACGGCTCCACGGGCTCGGCCCCCGCACCGGCAGAGGTGTCCCCGCTTACGGCCGGCTCACCGTCCGGCCCGGCGGCCGGGATCTCCCCAGCGGGGTCGCCGGCTGCGGCGTCGGCCGCGGGGGCGTCGGCCTGGGTGCTCCGCTGCGCCTCCTCAGGCGCGCCCGGCACCGCCGGGTCGGCGGCGGCGACTCGATCGGTGGACGGCGCGACCGCGCCGAGGTCCGCAGCGGCGCCGATGTCGACGAGCACGCTCCCGCCGGTTGCGACCGACAGGGTGGTGCGGCCGAGCTCCGCGGTCTCCGCGCCCTGTGCGCCGCCGAGGACGGCGACGTCGACGCTGGTCACGCCGTCCGGCACCAGGAAGGAGTGCTGCTGCCCGGTGCCGGCGTGCACGCAGGCGACGGTGACCCCGGTGGTCGGCGCGGGGCAGGGCTCGGTGGCTCCGGCGACCGCGGCGTTCAGCAGGCCGGTGGCGAGCAGACCCGCCGTCCCGGCGAGCGAGACGGCGGTGCGGATCCTGGCGCGTGACAAGAGAACTCCCGGTATCGAGCGCACCCGCTCGACACCGGACGGTCCCGAGCGGCCGCTGCGGCCATCGATGCCGGAACGTTACGAAGCCGAGGCATCACCCACGGTCAGGACACGGACGATCACCGTCGATCCGGGACGGCTGTGACAAGTGGGGCGCCCTGACGTCGTCCGCCCGCCGTCCACGAGGCTGGTCGTCACCCGACCGACCCCAGGAACGCGTTCGCCGGGTCGGCCGACAGCCGACCCGGCGAACGGGACGAGATGTGCTGCGATCAGGGCAGCGCTTCGCAGGCCTGGCCGTCGCCGTTGGCGTCCAGGCGGGCGACGTCGCCGTAGTAGGGGTAATAGAGCATGAACCACGCCTGGGCCTGCGCCTGCGTGACGAAGTCGGAGCAGTCGACGTCGTCACCCGGGTTGGGCGGCGGCGTCGGGCCCGACCGGCCTCGGCGAACGCCGAGGGTGTCCTTGCCGTCCCCGTTCCAGTCGCCCGTGAAGGCGGTGTCGGTCGGCTCGCCGTAGGCGAAGGTCGTGTCGGCGACGCCCGGCGTGAGCGAGTTGCGCAGGAAGTAGGTGTTCCCGCGGCGGACGCCCAGGGTGTCGCCCGCCTGGTTGGTGGTCCAGCGGCCGGCGAGCACGGTGTCACCGGGGTCGCCGTAGACGAAGACATTGCTCGCGACGCCGGTCAGCAGGTCGTTCTTCACGAAGTACGTGGAGCCGCGACGGACGACGAGCGTGTCGCCGCCACGCCCGTCCCAGTCCCCGACCAGGACGGTGTCGCCCGGGTCGCCGTACACGAAGACCGTGTCGGCCCTGCCCGTGCTGACGGTGTTCTTGACGTGGTAGGTGCTGCCGCGGCGCACGGCCAGGGTGTCGGAGCCGTTGCCGTCCCAGTCGCCGACCAGGACGGTGTCACCGGGATCGCCGTAGGCGAAGGTCACGTCGGCCGCACCGGGAGTGGCGCTGTTGCGCGCGTAGAAGGTGTTGTCCCGGCGGACCATGAGGGTGTCGGTGCCGTTGCCGTCCCAGTCACCGACGTACACCTGGTCCGACGGTTCGCCGTAGGTCAGCTCGATGTTGGCCCGGCCGGTGAAGGTGTCGTTCAGGTAGTACTCGGCCCCGGAGCCGCCGACCGTGGTGCCCTGGGCCTGGGCCGAGCCGGCCCCTGTGAGGGCGAGCCCGACGACGACTGCGGCAGTCGTGGCGGCCCGTACGCGCGTGCGCATGACGACACTCCGTCCTGGGCGCCCGGCGTCGCCCCAGGGCACCCAAGCACCGCGAAACGGCGCCGTCCGGTCACGGACCCACCCAGGGTCCGACGTGTCACACCAGCAGCACCACGCGTCAGGGCAGCCTCTCGCAGGCCTTCCCGTCGTCGTCGCCGTCGAGCCCGGCGACGTCGCCCATCGCCGGGAACCAGTAGTCGAACCACGCCTGCGCCGCGGCCTGCGTGGCGAAGTCGTCGCAGTTGACGTCGGCACTCGGGGCGGGACCCGGTGGGGCGGACGGCGGTAGGGGTTGCGCGGGAGGCGGCGGGGCGCCGACGTGCCGCCGGACGCCGAGGGTGTCCTGGCCGTCACCGCCCCAGTCGCCGGAGAAGGCGGTGTCGGTGGGCTCCCCGAACGGGACGACGACGTCGGCGACCCCGGGCGTGAGCGTGTAGCGCAGGTAGTAGGTGTTGCCGCGGCGCACGGCGAGGGTGTCACCGGGCTGGGTGTTCGACCAGCGGCCGGTGAGCACGATGTCGCCGGGGTTGCCGTAGACGAGCGTCGTGTCGGCGACGCCGGTGGTCACGCTGTTCTTGACGTAGTAGGTGCTGCCGCGACGGACGGTCAGCGTGTCCCTGCCGTCGCCGTCCCAGTCACCGACCAGCACCTCGTCGTCCGGGTTGCCGTACGTGAACTCCGCGTCGGCGACGCCCGAGGTCACGCTGTTCTTCACGAAGTAGCGGTTGCCGCGGCGGACGGTCAGCGTGTCCCTGCCGTCGCCGTCCCAGTCACCGACGAGCACGGTGTCGGGCGGGTCGCCGTACGAGAAGACGACCTCCGCGTTGCCCGTCGTCAGGCTGTTGCGGGCGTAGAAGGTGTTGCCACGGCGGACCATGAGGGTGTCGGTGCCGTTGTCGTCCCAGTCGCCGACGTACACCACGTCGCGAGGATCGCCGTAGACCAGCTCCATGTTCGCCCGGCCGCCGAACTTGTCGTTCAAGTAGTAGTGGTTGCCGTGGCCGCCGATGGTCGGGCCGTGCGCGCCCACCGGCGCGGTCGAAGCCACCGCAGAACCGATCGCGACGGCGCAGACGGCCGCCTTCCACCCCGTGCGCACTGCGCTCCCCCGATTCCGGCCGCGCCGTTGCGGCCCACGACAGCCTGGCTCGGTCGCGGAGGTGCCGCCAGGGGTTCGGGCACGGCTCGGTTCAGAAGGAGCGGTAGTCGGTCGGCGCCATGCGGGGGCCGCGCCGCGGCGGCATCGACCCGCCGAACATGAGCAGCCGCACCACCCGCTGCCGGTGGCCGCGCCAGGGTTCGAGCAGCTCGAGCATGCCGTCGTCGTCGGTCTTCCGGCCGGCCAGCGACCAGCCGACCAGGTTCTTGAGGTGGTAGTCGCCGACGCTGACGGTGTCGGGGCAGCCGTGCGTGCGCTGCACGACCTCGGCCGCCGTCCAGACCCCGATACCGGGCACGGTGCGCAGCTTCCGCTGCAGCGCCGGCGAGTCGCAGTCGCCCGGCTCCAGCCGGGAGGCCACGGACGCCACCGCGCGCAGCGCGCGGCGGCGGGCGCCGTCCAGGCCGCAGCGGTGCCACTGCCAGTCGGTGACCGCCAGCACCGCCTGCGGCGAGGGGACGACGCGCATGCCCTCGGGAGCCGGCCCGGGGGGCGGCTCCCCGGCGAGCCGGAGCAGCGCCCGCCAGACCCGGTGCGCCTCGATCGTGGTCACCTTCTGCTCCAGGACGGCGGCGACGAGCACGTCCCAGGTGCGGCCGCAGCGGCCCAGCCGCAACCACGGCGCCGCGCGGTGCAGTCGGGCGACCAGCGGGTGGTGCTCCGGCCGGAAGCCGTCGGACCGGTCGTGGACGCCGAGCCACCCGGGCACGGCCCCTCCCGCCCAGCCGGCGCCCGGCCCCCAGGCGGCGACGTGCACCTCGCCGGCGACCGGCCGCAGCCGGACGGTCGCCGAACCGTCCGGGGTCGTCGTCGTGCGCCAGATGCCGTCGGGCGCCTCGCACAGCGTCGGGTCGCCGGTGCCGCGCGACCACGGCGACAGGGCGCGGCGCAGGTCGAGCGGCCAGTCCGGGCGCACCAGCGAGACGTGGTCGGGCGGGCAGGCGTCGACCGGGCGGACGGGGCCGGCCGCGGCGCGAGCGCGGGAGACGGAGGGGCGAGAAGGTGGCGGCCGGCGGGGCGCGGTCCGGGGGACGGCGGCCCGGGTCAGCGGGGTGGTGCTCACGGGACGCTCCGGGGAAGAGAGCGGACGGGGTGGTGCGGGGCGGGTCAGCGCGGCGCCATGCGGAGTGCGCCGTCCATGCGGATGACCTCGCCGTTGAGGTAGCCGTGGCGGACGATGTCGAGCGCCAGCTCGGCGAAGTCCTCCGGGCGGCCGAGGCGGCGCGGGAACGGGATGCCGGCGGCCAGGCTGCTGCGGGCCTCCTCGGGGAGGCCGGCGAGCAGCGGCGTGTCGACCAGGCCGGGAGCGATGGTGCAGACGCGGATGCCGACGCCGGAGAGGTCGCGGGCGGCGGGCAGCGTGAGTCCGACGATGCCGCCCTTGGACGCCGAGTACGCGATCTGCCCGATCTGCCCGTCGTAGGCCGCGATGGAGGCGGTGTTGACGACGACGCCGCGCTCGCCGTCCTCCTCCGGCTCGGTGCGGGCCATGGCGGCGGCGGCCAGGCGGAGGACGTTGAAGGTGCCGACGAGGTTGACCATGACGGTGCGGGTGAACGGCTCGAGGCCGTGCGGCGAGCCGTCGCGGTTGACGGTGCGCTCGGCCCAGCCGATGCCGGCGCAGTTGACCGCGATGCGCAGCGGGCGGTCCTTGCCGGTGGCCTCCTCGATCGCCGCGGCGACCGAGGCCTCGTCGGTGACATCGGTGCGGACGAACGTGGTGTGCCCGCCGAGGTCGGCGGCCAGCTCCGCGCCGCGGTCCTCCTGCAGGTCGAGGATGGTCACCGCCGCGCCGGCCTCCGCGAGCGCGCGGGTCGTGGCGGCTCCGAGCCCGGAGGCCCCGCCCGAGACGACGGCGGCGACGTCGAGGTTCTTCACGCCGAGCAGGTTAGCCAGCACCGCGCACCACACCGGCGACTGCCGCCGGCGCGCGTCAGCCGGAGTCGGGGTGCGGGACGGCGACGACGGTCAGCGCGTCGATGCCCTCGAAGTCCCGCGGGTTGCAGGTGTACACCGGCAGGTCGTGGGCCACCGCCGTCGCGGCGATGAGTGCATCGAACGCACGAGGTCGCACCTGCCGACCGGCCCGTCGCAGCGCCGCCGCGACGCGCCCGAAGCTCCGTGCGGACGCGGCGTCGAAGGGCAGCGGATCGAAGGCTGCCTCGGCCTCCTGCAGTCGCGCCTGCCGCGCCGCACGCTCGTCGGGATCGTCCGTCACCAGTGGTCCCACGGACAACTCCGCGAGCGTCACTGACGTGATGACCGGTTCGTCGGGTAGGAGCAAGGGATCCAACTGTCCCAGGAGAACTACCGCGTTGGTGTCGAGAACGCCGACCGGATGTGTGTTCACAACTCCTGGTCCACGACTGCGTCGATGTCGGCCCGCAGGTGCTGCGGGTCGAGCGCCGGCAGGTTGCGAAAGCGCTCGACGAGGACGCTCGCCCGCAGCCTGCCCCGCGCGACCGGCTCCAGGCGCGCCACCGGTGTGCCATCGCGCGTGATCGTCACCCTCTCCCCGGCCGCGACACGGTCGAGCACCCGACCGCCGTGGTTGCGCAGGTCCCGCACCGTCGCCTCACCCATGGACGAGCATGGTATCACCGGTGAGACATGCGTGTGGGCGCAGCTGCCCCGTTCATGCCACTGCGCCTGGCGCCTACGACGTGGCGGACGGGCACAACGAAGGCGGTCGCCGGTCGCGGATTCACCCGCCGTAGCCTCAGCCGCCAGGACAAGGGAGGTCGGGACATGCTGCAGAAGTTGACCGGTGACGTGCAGGGACCGCTCGATGTGCGCGGCGCCCTGTCGGTCGAGGGCACCATCCATGGCGGCGCCGTGGTGACCGGGCGGCTCGAACTGCGCGGCACCTGCCAGGGCCCGCTGGAAGTCCGTCTCGACGGGCAGGCCGACGTGAACGCAATTGTGAACGGGGATGTCCACGCCCGCGGAGGCATATTGCGGCTCCGGGGGGTCGTGAACGGCCGGCTCGGCGTGAAGGAGGGCGCCGACGTACTGGTGGCCGTCGGCACCGTTCTCAACGGCCGCCGACTGGAAGCGGACGGCACCTTCACGCAGTTGCAGGGCAAGGGCACGTTCAGCATCTCGGACGACGCCCCGATGATGCGTCCGCGGGAGAACGGGAACTGGACTTCGGCGGAGTAAACCCCGAGCGCACCGGCCGCCCTGCGGCGGCATCACGGCGGGAGAGCGAGTGCGACTACTCGGGGTCGCAAGCCAGCGCGGTGTCGCCGGGGTCGCCGAAGTGGAAGGACGTCACCGACGTGATCGGCGCAGCTGGACCACCTGTGAGGCGCGTTGGCGTGTCGGCGAGGAACCAGCGGGCCTCGCGGGAGCGGAAGACGCCGACCTTGTCGGAGCCGTCGACGTTCGACCAGCCCCAGGCGCCGACGAGACCCTGGTCGCCTGGGTTCCCGAACGACAGCCACGTCGCGGGAGCAGCCGAGACGCTGCTCGGGTTGGCGAAGTAGAACGTGGAGTTGCCCGGCCGGTGGACGCCGAGCGTGCTGCCCGCGCCGGCGACCGAGTAGACGACGCCGCGGTCGCCGGGATCGCCGAACGCCAGGGCGCCGACGTCCGGCCCGCCGGGGCCCGGAACGCGCTCGAAGAACATGCCCCACGAGGGTCGGTGAAGGAAGAGCGAGCGGCCGCCCGGGCCGGCGTGCGGCGCGTTCTGCACGAGCCTGTCACCAGGTTCGCCGAACGGGATGGCCTCGACGTGGCCGCCGCCGTCGATCGGCTGCGAGGCGATGTACGCGGTGCCTGCAGAGGGCCGGTAGACGGCGGGCATGCACTCGCCCGCCGCGTTCGGCAGCAGTGTCGGGACGTCGCCTGCATCACCGAAGGCGACCCGGGTGACCGGTCCGATCCGCCCGCCCTCGGTGCTGGCGAAGTAGAACCACCGGACGCCGAAGGCCCCGACCCGCGAGACGCCGATGACGGCGGCCCGGCGGGAGTTCAGCGCTCCGGCCCGCAGGCCGACCGTGTGCGGAGCGGCGCGCCGGATGGCGTGGGCGACAGCGAGGCCGATCTGCGCGTGCCCAGCCGGCGTCGGGTGCACCCGGTCGGGTCCCACCTCGAAGCGGACCGCAAAGCCGTCGACGTACCGGTCGCCGGCCGCCTCGACGGCCTGCTGGACGGCCGGTCCGAGCGCTCGCATGCCCGGATAGCGGTCGCTGAAGTTGCCCGGGCCGGGATCGAAGGTGCCGACGACCGTGACCGTCGCGCCGGGGGCCTGAGCGTGGATGAGAGCTAGGGTGCGGCTGACGGCCGCACCGACCTGCGCCGGCTCGGAGGCGAGGTCGTTGAACCCGCCCTGCACGATCACCTGCTGAACTGTGGCCGGCAACGGGTTCGCAGCGAGGGCCGCCTCGTACGGGCCACCTCCACCGGAGTTCACGTAGCCACCCCCGGGATGCGCCCGGACGACGTCCAGCGACCAGCCGAGCTCCAGTGCGGTGTAGTGCTGCCAGGAGCGACCGGTGGTCGTGCCCCAGCCGGCTGATGTGTAGGAGTCGCCGATGATGGCGACCGAGAGCCCGCGGGCGTCGGGAAAGGTGTCGGCCCGCATCTGTCCGCCGGCCAGCACGACGAGGGCGAAGAAGGCCGCAATGGTCTTGACGCCGACTATCACTGATCTGTCCCCCGCGGGCCTGGCCGCCGATGTCACCGAGCAGCCGGCGCTGGCCGCTCCTCCGACGGGCGCATGGTGCTTCTGTCTGGTTTCGGGGACGGCTGCCGCCCGGCCGAGGGGTGACCTTAGGTGGCCGGGTGATGGAAGGCGGGGACCCGCCGACCCCTCGGCGCGGCGCTCCGCGTGACAGCAGCTAGAACGGCGGAACCCCCGCCCGGACCTCTCGGTCCGGACGGGGGTTCCGCCGTGTGGGGCGGTGTCAGGGTCAGCTCCGGAGAACCTGCCCGATCACCTGGGGTCAGCCGAAGTTGCGGCGGACACCCAGGCCGTCACCCTTGATGACGGTGTTGATCATCACGGGCTTGCCGTCCTTGTCGAAGACGACGTCACCCTTCTTGTTGCCCGCTGCCGTCTCGCCACCGGCGAAGTTCGACAGAGGCGACTGGGCCGTGGTGACGTACTGCTCGGTGCCGTCGTACCACACCGGCTCGATGTCGGCGTCCGCGTCGAGCTCCGAGACAAGCTTCTCGGTCGTCCGCGCCACGTCCGTGGCGGGACGGGTCTGGTACAGGTTGGCCAGTTCGTCGTTGGTGATCGAAGTCGGCGTCCAGGTGTGGTCGTCGCCGCCACCGGGAGCGTCGTCAGCCCCGTCGGCGTCGTACAGGTAACCGGTCTTGATCTCGCCCTTGCGGTGGAGGATCGGGGCGCCGGCCTTGTACGTCTCGGTCGTGCTGGTCACCGCGACGGCGTGCGTACGGACGGTGCCGTCGGCGTTGCGGGCAACGGTGCCATCGGGGTTGAACATGACGTCGCCCATACCGTGGGTGACGACCGCGTCGCCGGCCTTCTGGCCGTTCGTGCCGGCCAGGACCGCAGTACCGTAGACAGCAGGGGAGCCCTTCACCAGGACAGCCTGCTCACCAGCGCGACGAACCACCTGGTCACCGGCCTTGACGGCGACCTTGTTGGCGTCACCGGCGGGCAGGGTCTTCTCCCACGACGTCGGCGTGGCGCTGGCGGTCCAGACCTGGATGGCCCAGTTGCCCACGACCGGTTCGCCCGCACCGCCGCCGTCAGCACCGACCTTCACCCAGACGAAAGTGCCGTCCGCGTTGAGGACCGGCTCCCCCGCCTTGTACTTCGCGATGGTGCCGCTGGTCGTGCTTGCACCGTCGGCAGCCCAGCCCTCAGCGGTGGAAAGGTCCACGGCGTTGTCACCAGTCGTGCCACCCACGGCGACGTACTTGACGGCCTTGCCGTCGGCCGTCACGACGCCCTCACCACCGCGGTAGACCTGCTTGGTACCGGGCATCTGGGTGACGGGCTCGCCACCCTTGTAGGTCAGCACGGCCTGCGTGATGCTGTCCTTGGCCTGCGCGAAGCCGTCAGTGGCGTCGGCGTCCCACACCAGGATCGGGTCGCCGGCCTTGTGAACGGCCGGGACGTCGGCGGCGTAGGTTTGCGGGCGCTGGTTGTTCGGGTACGCCTTGCCGTTCTCGTCCAGAACCTCGGTCGGGAGCGAGGTGGCGAAGACGGTGTCGGTGGCCTCGCCGTAGCGGAGGTCACGCATCGCCTTGCTGAGGTCGACGTCCTTGCCGAGCTCCTTGGACAGGAAGTAGTGGTTCCCGTCGCGGCGGACCGCGATCTGGTCGGCGCCGTTGCCGCTCTCGCCCGTCTCCGGGTTGGCCCAGTCGCCGGCGAGGACGGTGTCGCCCGGGTTGCCGTAGAAGAACGTGTAGTCGGTCTTGCCGGACGTGTTGTCGTTCGCGACGTGGAACGAGGTGTCGGCGCGGTACACCATCAGGGTGTCGCCACCCTTGCCGTCCCAGTCGCCGACCAGAACCCTGTCGCCCGGGTCGCCGAAGTAGAACTGGCTGTCGGCCGTGCCGCTCTTCTTGTTGTCGTTCTTGACCAGGAAGAGGTTGTCGCGACGGACAGCGATGCTGTCGACGCCGTCACCGTTCCAGTCACCGATCAGCACCGGGTCGCCCGGGTTGCCGTAGGCGAAGACGTCGGTGGTCTTGCCGTCCTGGTCGGCAACGAAGAACACCGCGTTGCGGTTGACCATCGGCGTGTCGACGCCGTCGCCGTCCCAGTCGCCGAAGTAGACCTCGTCGCCGGGGTTGCCGAAGGCCATGACCTTCTGCGCCACGCCGCCGGCGCTGCCGGCACCGCTCAGGTAGTAGACGTTGCCCTGGCCACCCACCGGGTTGCCCTGGGCAGCGGCCGGGGAGATGGCGCCAGCGACCAGGCCGGCCGACAGCCCCGCGGTCAGCACGCCGACCGTAAGTGCTCGCTTGCTCATGAATCCTCCATCAGTCGCGCCCCGTGATGGGCGACGTGCAGAAAGTTAGCAGCGGCGGATCGCCGGGCAAGCACGTCGCCTCGGCGGAAATGGTGCGTGTCGACCCGCATCTCCGGCGCAACATGTCGACAAGCCGTGCGTCGAAACACGCCGCGCTAGGACTCCTCACCAAAGTGCGGTCGACTCCATGGGCAACGTTGATATACGGAGTGACAGAACCCCGGATTTCGAGCCCGACGCGGCTCATCGAGCCAGCGACGGCATCTTTTTCGGCCGGCGCACCATCCGGCATCGCTCGTCACATCCGCATCCCGCGTCGCGTGTCGGGCGGCCCAGCAGGGCCCTCTGGCCGCCCTCCGCAGCACGACTCGGCGCCCCTACCGGTGCTGCCGACACGTCGGGCGTCCCCCGCTTGCGGCGTCCCCGGACCGCGCCGAGACG
The DNA here is from genome assembly GCF_025716945.1 of Geodermatophilus sp. YIM 151500. GTDB lineage: Bacteria > Actinomycetota > Actinomycetes > Mycobacteriales > Geodermatophilaceae > YIM-151500. The sequence goes on along the minus strand of NZ_JAOVZT010000002.1, from coordinate 158,599 downwards.
CCCGGCGAGCGCGCCATAGGCTGGCGGCGAGGCGCACGGGAGGGGGAACCGGTTGGCCAGGGCACTACCCGCCGCGATCCGGCACATCGGCCCGGTCGCCGCGGGGCTCGGCGTGCTGGGCCTGGCCTCCTTCGCCTTCCTCTCCGTCTGCGGGCGCGCCCTCGGCCCCGCCGAGCTCGCCCCGCTGGGCACGCTGTGGGTGCTGATCAACGCGCTCGGTCCGGCCCTCTTCCAGCCGCTGGAGCAGGAGGTCGGCCGCTCGGTCGCCCACCGCGCCGCCTCCGGGCAGGGCGCCCGCCCGGTCTTCCTCCGTGCGACCGGACTCGCTGTGGCCGCCGTCCTGGTCACCGGGCTGGTCCTGCTCGTCGTCCGCGAGCCGCTCGCCACCAGCGTCTTCGCCGGTCAGGACGTCCTCGTCCTCGCCCTGTTCGTCGGGCTCGCGGGCCTGTGCGCCGAGCACCTGAGCCGCGGTGCCTTCGCCGGCAGCGGCGCGTTCCCTCGCTACGGCGCCCAGCTGGCCGTCGACGGCGTGCTGCGCATCGGCAGCGCCGCCGTCCTCGCCGCGATCGGCGTCGCCACCGCCGGCCCCTACGGCCTCTTCCTCGGCCTCGCGCCGGTGCTCGCCGTCGCCGTCACCGCCGCCCGCCTCGGGCCGGCCGTCAGGCCCGGCCCGCACGCCACCTGGGCCGACCTCGGCGGCGCCGTCGGCTGGCTCACCGTCGGCGCGCTCGCCGGCCAGTTCGTCGTCAACGCCGCGCCGGTCGCGGTCAACGTGCTCGCCGACGCCTCCGAGCAGGCCCGGGCCGGCATCTTCATCAGCGTCCTGGTGCTCGCCCGCGTGCCGCTGTTCCTCTTCGCCGCGATCCAGGCCTCGTTCCTGCCCGGCATGGCCGCCCTCGCCGCCGCCGGTGACACGGCCGGCTTCCGGCACCGGCTGAATATCGTCACACTCGGAGTCGCCGGCCTCGGCACCGCCGGGCTCCTGGTCATCGTCGCCGTCGGCCCGCCGCTCGTCCGGCTCGTCTACGGCGGTGAGTTCGACACCACCCGCGCCGACCTGTGGCCCCTCGCCGCCGCCAGCGGGCTGTTCATGGTCGCCTCCGCCGTCGGCCAGGCGCTCATCTCCGTGCGCGGCTACCGCGCCTCGGTCGTCGGCTGGACCGCCGGCGCGCTCACTTTCCTGGTCGTGCTGCTCGCGCCGCTGCGGCTGGAGCTGCGCGTCGGCTACGCGTTCCTGGCCGCCAGCGCCGTCGCCACCGCCCTGCTGCTGCTGCTCATGCGCGCCCGCCTGCGGCACCCGCTGACGCCGGCCGACGTCGCCACCCCGCCGGTCCCCACCGCCCCGGGCTCCACCGAGCTCACCGCGCTGCCCGGCGAGACCCCCACCAGGAGGCAGAGCCCGTGGACGTGACCGCCGTGGTGCTGGCCTACGGCGAGCAGCCCTACCTCCACGAGGTCGTCGACCGGGTGCTCGCCTCGACCGGCGTCGACGCGCGGGTCGTCGTCGTCGACAACGGCTGCACCTCCCCCGACCTCGGCCCGCTGCGCGACCGCCCCGGCGTCTCCTTGCTCGAGCCCGGTACCAACACCGGCTTCACCGGCGGCTGCAACCTCGGCGCCGCAGCCGCGACCACCGAGTACCTGGCCTTCGTCAACTCCGACGCGCTCGTCGAGCCCGGCGCGCTCGCCGCGCTGGTGGCCACGGCCGCCCGCCCCGAGGTGGGGCTGGCCTCGGCCAGCCTGCGCCTGGCCGACACCCCCGACCTGCTCAACACCTCCGGCAACCCGGTGCACGTGCTCGGCCTGTCGTGGGCGGGCAACCTCGGCGAGCCGGCGAGCGCGCACGCCACGCCGGGCCCGATCGCCAGCGCCACCGGCGCGGCGTTCGTCGTCCGCCGCGAGGTCTGGGACGCCCTGGGCGGCTTCACCGAGCCGTTCTTCGCCTACGCCGAGGACGCCGACCTGTCGATGCGCTGCTGGCAGCAGGGCTGGGACGTCGTCTACGTGCCGGACGCCGTCGTCCTGCACCACTACGAGTTCGGCCGGAACCCCGCGAAGTTCTACCTGCTCGAGCGCAACCGGCTGGCCATGGTGCTGAGCCTCTACGAGCGGCGCACGCTGCTGCTGCTCGCGCCGACGCTGCTGGCCTTCGAGCTGGCGATGCTGGTGGTGGCGGCGGCCGGCGGGTGGCTGCCGGCCAAGCTGCGCGGCTACCGGTGGCTCGTGGCCAACCGCCGCTGGCTGGCCGGGCACCGGCGCGCCGTCCAGCGGGCCCGGCGCCGCCGCGACCGGGAGATCGCGCACCTGCTCACGGCGCGCTTCGACCAGACCGTGCTGCCCCTACCGGTCGGCGGCGGCCTGCTGAACGGCGCGATGAGCGGCTACTGGAGCGGCGTCCGCCGCCTTCTCTGACCGCGCCTGCACCGCCTCGACGTGGCGCAGCGCCGCCTCGGAGAGGGCCACCTGGCGGGCCAGCAGCACCAGCCGCGCCTCCTGCTCGCGGAAGCGGGCGCTCGTGCTGCCCACCAGGTAGATGATCACCAGCGCGAGCACGTAGAGCAGCAGGTCGGTGCCGCGGGTGACGCCGGTCAGGTCGGCCAGCGCCTGCAGGGTGTCGGGGAACAGCACCGCCAGGACGCCGGCCACGACGGTCACCGCGGCGAGGATCTTGCGCCGGGCCTGCCCGCGCAGCGACACGCGCGAGCGCAGCGACAGGACGACGGCCAGCGCGAGGGCCGGCACCAGCAGGAGCTGGATGATCACGAGCGGCTCCAGTGGGTGACCCGGTGCGCGGCCACCTCGGCGAGGATGTTGATGCTGTTCAGCAGCGGCTGGCCCTTGGCCTTCGAGTACTCCGTGTACAGGATGTGCACCGGATGTTCGATGATCTTGTACTCGGGCCGGGTCAGGTAGCGCTCCAGCTCCGAGGCGTAGGCCATGCCGGCGTAGGAGAGCCGGACGTCGGCGGCCACGTGCCGCGCGACGACCCGCAGCCCGTTGTGCGCGTCGGTCAGCCGCGTGCCACCGCCGCGGTTGAGCAGCTTCGCGGCGGTGCGCAGGATGACCCGCCGCAGCCAGCTCATCTGCGTGGCGCCGGCGGACTCGAGGAACCGCGAGCCCATGACGACGTCGTAACCCTCGCGGATCTTCCGGATCATGCCGAGCAGGTCGTCGACCTGGTGCTGGCCGTCGGCGTCGAAGCAGGCGATGTACTGGGCGTCGGTGAGCAGCAGCGCGGCCTCGAAGCCGGTCTGCAGCGCGCCGCCGGCGCCGAGGTTGATCGGATGGCTGACCCGGAAGGCTCCGGCCTTGTCGATCTCGGTGGCGGAGGCGTCGGTGCTGGCGTCGTCGACGGCGATGACCGACAGGCCGGCGGCCACCAGCTCGCTGATGACCCCGCCGACGACCGGCGCCTCGTTGTAGACCCGGACGATGACGACCGTGTCGTCCCAGGCGCCCGCGGGCGGGTTGAGCTCGCCGGCGCGGTCGGGCTCCCGCTCGCCGTCCATGCCGTCCGATGCTAGATCGGCCGGGATGGCCTCGAGCGCCACCGGGGCGGGTCGGCTCGCCGTCACCTGCATCGGACACCTCGCTCCGGGGTCGCCTTCGTCGTCCGCTCCTCGTCCGCAGCCGCCCCGCGGCGGCCCGCGCCAGGGGCATCCCGCCCAGCATGCGCGCCGGTCCTGCCGACACGCCGGACGTCGCCCGGCGTGGGAGCGCACCGGCCACGTCCGCCACACGAGGCCCCGCAGCACCAGCCTGGCCGCGGTCGGTGCGGACGCCGGTCCGACCCGCCGGTCGACGCGCCGAAATGTCGACCTGCCCGTCGCTCCGGACACGTGCTCGGAAGCGGGTTCGGGGTGACGGTGACCGCTGCTCCCGCCACCCTCCCGCTGAACGGAGGCCGACGCCGGGAATGTGACTCAGCAGCTCACGCGCGTCGTGCCCTCAGCTGTACGTCGTGCCGTGCCGGCGCTCGACCTCGGCCAACAGCTCCTTGACCCGCTCGGCGTCGCCGATCGGGCAGACCATCGTCACGTCGGCCGTGTGCACCACCACGCTGTCGCGCACCCCGACGAGCGCGACCAGGTGGTCGGCCTCGTCACTGACGACCACGTTGCCCGCGCTGTCGACCAGCACCACGGCGCCGCGCACCGCGTTGCCCGCCTCGTCGGCGGGCAGCGTGCCGGCCAGCGCCGGCCACGAACCGACGTCCAGCCAGTCGACGTCCAGGTCGACCACCAGCACCCGCCCCGGGTCCGCGGACGCCGGCTCCAGCACGGCGTAGTCGACGCTGATCCTCGGCAGCGTCGGGAACACCTCGGCGAGCACCCGGTCGCGCTCCGCCCCGGCGGGCGCGTCGGTCACCCGGCGCAGCCCGGCGGCCGACTCGGGCAGGTGCTCGGCCAGCGCGTCGAGCACCGTGGCCGCCCGCCAGACGAACATGCCCGAGTTCCACAGGTAGCCGCCCGCGGCCAGGTAGCCCTCCGCCGTCGCACGGTCGGGCTTCTCCCGGAACGACGCCACCTCCGCCACGCCCACGCCGCCCGCGCCGGCCTCCAGCGGCGCGCCGCGCTGCACGTACCCGAAGCCGGTCGCCGGCGCCGTCGGCACGATGCCGAGCGTGACCAGCGCGTCGGGCCGGGCGGCCAGCGCCCCGTAGGCGGTGTCGAGCGCCGCGGCGAACCGCTCCACCGGCCGGATCACGTGGTCCGCGCTCACCACGGCCAACTCGGCGTCCGGGTCGGCGTCGGCCACCAGCGCCGCCGCCAGCCCGACCGCGTTGGCGGTGTCACGCGGCACCGGCTCCAGCACCAGCCGGTCGGACCGCAGGGCCGGCAGCGCCGCGCGCACCTGGTCGGCGTAGCGCGCAGCGGTGCACACCCAGATCCGCTCGGCCGGCACCACGGCCTCCAGCCGGGTGAACGCCTCGGCCAGCAGGCTGTGCGCCCCGCCGTCCGGTTCGGCCACCACGTCGAGCAGCTGCTTGGGCCGCGCCGCCCGCGACAGCGGCCACAACCGGGTGCCCGACCCGCCGGCCATGATCACCGCGTGCCGCACGACCGCTCCCCCGCCGAGGACGCGGCCCGCGACGCCGACGGCGCCGACGCCGTCGCCGACGACCGCGCCCGGTCCGGGCGCGCGGCGCCGCGCTGCAGCTCACCGGCCCCCCGCTGGAACGGTGCCCCGGCCGCGACCCGCCCGCTCACGTAGGAGAGCAGCATCCGCGCGCCCAGCCCCGCCCGCAGCGCCGCGCGCAGCGGCGCGTTCCGCCGCCCCGGGTGGCGGGCCGCCATGTACCGCAGCGCGCTGGTGTGGTGCACCCGCGCCATCCGGTGCGGCTCCCGCCGGGTGGCGTGCCCGCCCTCGTGCACGACGACCGCCGACGGCGCGTACACGTGCAGGTACCCGCGCCGGCCCAGCCGCTCGGCGAGGTCGACGTCCTCGAAGTACATGAAGTAGCCCGGGTCGAACCCGCCGACCGACCAGAACGCCTCCAGGTCGACCAGGAAGCACGAGCCCGACAGCCAGCCCGCCGTCCGCTCCCGCGGCGCCTCCCGCTCCCGGCGGTACCGCGCCGTCCACGGGTTCGCCGGCCACACCCAGCCGAACACCGCGTGCCCCACGCCGGTCGACAGCCGCGGCAGGTCGCGCGCCGACGGGTACAGCTCGTCGTCCGGCGTCCGGATCGCCGGCCCCACGGTGGCCGCGCGCGGCCACCGCCGCGCCACGGCCAGCAGCTCGTCGACCGACCCCGGCTCGAACCGGACGTCGGGATTGGCCACCAGCGCCCAGCCGGAGCTCCGCCCGCTCAGCCCGGCGTTGACCGCCGCCCCGTAGCCGATGTTGCCGCCGGTCGGCAGCAGCCGGACGTGCTCGTGCCGCGCCGCCACTTTCTCCGGCACCCCGTCGGTGGAGCCGTTGTCGGCCAGCACCACCTCGACCGGGAGGCTGGTGGCCGCGGCCAGCGAGTCGACGAAACCCTCGAGGGCCTCGCCGGGCGAGTACGTCACCGCCACCACCCGCAGGGGTGCGACGCCAGGACGGTCGGTCACAGCGGCACCCTACGAGCCGCGCACTCCCCGCCCGGACGCCGCTCCACCGCGCGGAACCCCGCGGGCACGCGCGCGACCGGTGCGCCGACCAGCCGGAGAACCGGGCGCGACACGCCGAGCGCGACCAACCGGTCACGCACCGCCGTCCCGGCGTGTCGGGCACCGCGGACGCCGTGGTCGGGCGCCCGTGAGGCGGACGGCTCCGTCCCGCCCGCGGGCGGGGCGGCCCTTGCCGGATCGGAGAGGATGCGCTACCGCCGGTACAGTCGCGAGGCGTGACTTCAGCCCGTCCTGACCTCGTCGTCGTCGGCTCCGGCTTCTTCGGCCTGACGGTCGCCGAACGCGTGGCCAGCCAGCTGGACAAGCGCGTGCTGGTGCTCGACCGCCGCGACCACATCGGCGGCAACGCCTACTCCGCGCCCGAGCCCGAGACCGGCATCGAGGTGCACGTCTACGGCGCCCACCTGTTCCACACCTCCAACGAGCGCGTGTGGAACTACGTGAACCAGTTCACCGAGTTCACGAACTACCAGCACCGGGTCTTCAGCATCTACGACGGCAAGACCTACTCGCTGCCGATCAACCTGGCCACCATCTGCCAGTACTTCGGCCGCAGCTTCTCCCCCGAGGAGGCGCGGGCGCTGGTCGCCGAGCAGTCCGGCGAGATCGAGACGGCCGAGGCGGCCAACCTCGAGGAGAAGGCCATCTCGCTGATCGGCCGCCCCCTCTACGAGGCCTTCATCCGCGGCTACACGAAGAAGCAGTGGCAGACCGACCCGACGGAGCTGCCCGCCGCCGTCATCGCCCGGCTGCCGGTGCGCTACACCTTCGACAACCGCTACTTCAACGACACCTACGAGGGCCTGCCGGTCGACGGCTACACCGCCTGGCTGCAGAAGATGGCCGACCACCCCAACATCGAGGTGCGGCTGTCCACCGACTTCTTCGACGTGCGCGACACGCTCCCGGCCGACGTCCCGACCGTGTTCACCGGCCCGATCGACAAGTACTTCGGCTACGAGGCCGGCGCGCTGGGCTGGCGCACGCTCGACTTCGAGACCGAGGTCCTGCCGATCGGCGACTTCCAGGGCACCTCGGTCATGAACTACGCCGACGAGGACGTGCCGTTCACCCGGATCCACGAGTTCCGGCACTTCCACCCCGAGCGGGCCTACCCGGACGACAAGACCGTCGTCGTCCGGGAGTACTCGCGCTTCGCCGACCCCGGCGACGAGCCGTACTACCCGATCAACACCCCGGAGGACCGCGCCAAGCTCGATCGCTACCGGGAGCTGGCGGCCAAGGAGGCCGCGGAGAACCGGGTGCTGTTCGGCGGCCGGCTGGGCACCTACAAGTACCTCGACATGCACATGGCCATCGGGTCGGCCCTGACCATGTTCGAGAACCGCATCCGCCCGTTCTTCGACCAGGGCGCGTCGCTCGACGGCCGCCTCGACGACTGACCCTCTCGACGACCGACGCTCTCGACGACTGAAGCTGAGGACCCCGCTCCGATGACCACCACCCCCACCACCGCGGCCCCGTCGAGCGTGTCGCCGGAGCGGGTCAGCGAGCCCTCCGCCGCCGACCTCGCCTCCGGCAAGGCGATCACCCTGCTGCAGCGGGTGATCATGCCCCGCCCCGGCGACCCGCTGAAGGTGCGCTCGCTCTACGTCGACGAGGCCCGGGCGGCGCGGGTCAAGTCGCCCACGCGCGGCGAGGCGGTCGTCGCGCCGGGCAACGAGGCGTCGTTCGCCACCTACTTCAACGCCTTCCCGGCCAGCTACTGGCGGCGCTGGACGGTGCTGCGGAACGTCGTGCTGGGGCTGGAGGTCTCCGGGCCCGGCCGGGTCGACATCTACCGGTCCAAGGCCGACGGCAGCGTCATCCACGTCACCGGCGCCACCACGGACGGCGACCGGCGGACGCTGGAGTTCGAGCTCGACCTCACCCCGTTCGAGGACGGCGGCTGGTACTGGTTCGACCTCACCGCCGACGACGGCGCGCTGACCATGCACCGGGCCCACTGGTCGGCCCCGCAGGCCCCCGCCGAGGACGCCCGCCTGTCGATCGGCATCTGCACCTTCAACCGCCCGACCGACTGCGTCGCCGCGCTCGGCGCGCTGGCCGGCGACCCCGTCGTCCTCGACCAGATCGACCGGGTCATCGTCGCCGACCAGGGCAGCAAGAAGGTGCGCGACGACGGCGGCTTCCCCGACGTCGAGAAGGAGCTCGGCGAGCGGCTGCTGCTGGTCGAGCAGCCGAACCTCGGCGGCAGCGGCGGCTTCTCCCGCACGATGTACGAGATGCTGCGCTCGACCGACGCGACGCACCACATCCTGCTCGACGACGACGTCCAGCTCGAGCCCGACAGCATCGCCCGGGCCTTCGCCTTCGCCCGCTTCGCCAAGCGGCCGATGCTGGTCGGCGGCCAGATGCTGATCCTGCAGGACCGCTCCGTGCTGCACACCATGGGCGAGGTCGTGGCCCGCGACAAGTTCTTCTGGCGGACCGCGCCGAACACCGAGTACGCCCACGACTTCGCGAAGAAGAGCCTGCGCAAGTCGCCCGACCTGCACCGCCGGATCGACGTCGACTACACCGGCTGGTGGATGTGCCTGGTGCCGCGGGCCGCCGTCGAGCAGCTCGGCCTGGCGCTGCCGCTGTTCATCAAGTGGGACGACGCCGAGTACGGCCTGCGCGCCGGGGAGCACGGCTTCCCGACGGCGACCCTGCCGGGCGTCGCGGTGTGGCACCTCTCCTGGAGCGACAAGGACGACACGGCCGGCTGGCAGGCGTACTTCCACACCCGCAACCGGCTGGTGGCCGCGGCGCTGCACACGCCGCACAAGCGCGGCGGCCGGCTGCTGCTCGACACCTTCAAGTTCGACCTCAAGCGGCTGATCATGCTGCAGTACGCCACCGCGGCGCTGCACCAGCGGGCCTACGACGACTTCCTCGCCGGGCCCGACCGGCTGTTCCCCCTGCTACCGACGGCGCTGCCGACCGCGCTCGAGCACCAGGGCGACTACCCCGACGGCCAGGTGGTCGACTCCTCCTCCGACCTGCCGCTGCCGTCGATGGGGGCGATCAAGGCCGAGCGGTTCATGAAGCCGCCGACGACGCCGCTCACCATCGGCCGGACGCTGGGCGCCGCGCTGGTGCACAACCTGCGCAGGCCCAAGCCCGAGGCCGCCGAGCGCCCGCAGATGAACATCAGCTCGCAGGACGCCCAGTGGTTCCTGCTCTCCCGCCTGGACAGCGCCACGGTGGGTCTGCCCGACGGCCGCGGGGTCACCTTCCGCCGCCGCGAGCCGGACACCTTCTGGCGGATGCTGCGGCACTCGCTGCGGGTGCACGCCCAGCTGTTCCGCGAGTTCCCCAGGCTCAAGGAGCAGTACCGGTCGCACATGCACGACCTCACCGCGCCGGAGAGCTGGGAGAAGGCCTTCACCGCGGACGGCGGCACCGCCGGGCGCTGACCCGGCGCCGGCCCGGCCTCAGCGCCGTCGCCGCACCCGCCGCCCTGACGAGCACCTCACCGCCGTCCTCACCCTGTGGTGCCCGACCTCGCGCTGCAGGGTGAGGTCGGGCACCACGGGGTGAGGACGACGGCGTGAGAACGGCGCCGGGGACGCGGTGAAGACGAGTGACCACCCGCCACGGAGGGGGGCGCGACCCGGTCAGGGGCGGCCGAAGCGCTCCCGCCGTCCGGCCCGGGTGAGCCGCAACCACTCCCGCAGGCCGCCCGGGTCGCGCCGGGAGACGAGGAAGAACCAGCCGAAGCGGACGGTCTCCAGCGGCCGCAGCCAGCGCATGCCGGGCTGGGCCAACAGGTAGCCCCGGTTGCGGTAGGTGAAGTACCGCTTGACGTCGTTGCCCGGGTACTGGGCCGACAGCCGCCCGCCGAGGATCGGCTCGAACTCCGTCGTCCCCTCCGGGTGCAGGTAGGTCGCGGCCGGGCAGGTGCCGAACGGCAGCCCCGAGCGCACCAGCCGGCGGTGGATCTCGGTCTCGTCGCCGCGGAAGAACAGCCGCAGGTCCGGCACGCCGACGGCGTCGAGCGCCGTCGCGGAGAACAGCGCGCCGTTGAACAGCGAGGCGTAGCGCGGCAGCAGGTCCAGCCCGGCGAAGTCGTCCCGGCGGCGCCGCCAGCGCAGCCCGCGGCGGAGCGGGAAGGCCAGCCGCTCCGGATCGGCCATGTCGGTGACCAGCGGCGAGACCTCGGAGAGGCCGTGCCGCCGCGCGCAGTCCAGCAGGGTGGCCAGGACGTCGTCGCCGCCGGGGCGCCCGTCGTCGTCGGCGCACCACACCCAGTCGGCGCCCTGCGCCAGGGCGGTCAGCATGCCGAGGGCGAAGCCGCCCGCGCCGCCCAGGTTGCGCGCGCTGGGCAGGTAGGTCGCCGGCAGGCCGCTGGCGCGCACGACGTCCTCGGCCGACTGGTCCGGGCCGTTGTCGACCACCACGACGGCGTCGACGGGACGGGTCTGCGCGGCGACCGCGGCCAGGCTCTGCGCCAGCAGCTCGCGCCGGTGCCGCGTGACGACGACGGCGACGACCCGCTCGGTGTCCGACGGCGTCACGGGTGGCGTCACGGGTGGCCCTTGTAGGCCCGCAGGACCTCCTCCAGGTCGCCGGTCTGCTTCACCTGCCCGTGCTCCATCCAGATCGCCGTGTCGCACAGCTCGCGCAGGAACTCGTCGGAGTGCGAGGCGAACACCAGCAGGCCCGACCGCTCGACCAGGTCGGCCAGCCGCTGCTTGGACTTCTCGAGGAAGGCCGCGTCGACCGCGCCGATGCCCTCGTCGAGCAGCAGGATCTCCGGGTCGATGCTGGTGACCACGCCGAGGGCCAGCCGCACCCGCATGCCGGTGGAGTACGTGCGCAGCGGCATGCGGAGGAAGTCGCCGAGCTCGGTGAACTCGGCGATGTCGTCGACGCGGTCCTCCATCTGCTTGCGGGTCATGCCGAGGAACAGGCCCCGGATCATGATGTTCTCCAGCCCGCTGATCTCCGGGTCCATGCCGACGCCCAGGTCGAAGATCGGCGCCACCCGGCCGCGGATCTCCGCGTGGCCCCGGGTCGGCTCGTAGATGCCCGCGAGCAGCCGCAGCAGGGTCGTCTTGCCGGCGCCGTTGTGGCCGACCAGGGCCACCCGGGCGCCGTGCTCCAGGGTGAGCGTGACGTCGCGCAGGGCCTCGATGATCGGGACCTTGCTCGTGCTGGAGATGTTGCCGCCCACCAGGCCCATGACGGTCTTCTTCAGGGAACGGCTCTTCGCGTCGAAGATCGGGAAGTCGACGCAGGCGTCCTTGGTGGTGATGCCGATCGATCGGGGAGCGAGGGACACGGTCACACCCAATACGAGACGCGGGACCGGTAGCGGCGGACGACGACCATGGTGAGCGCCCAGCCGACGACGGTGATGGCGAGGACGACGATCCAGTGGCGCAGCTCCTGCTCCTGGCCGAGCAGCGGGCGGCGGATGAACTCGACGAAGTGCAGGAACGGGTTGAACTCGGCCAGCCGCGCCCGCTCGGCGATCGCCGCGTTGGGGCTGTTGAGCAGGTCCTCGTAGATCCACACGATCGGCGTCAGGAAGAACATCAGCTGCACGATGCTCTGGGTGATCGGCACCAGGTCGCGGAAGCGGGTGGTGATCACGCCGGCGAGGAGGGCGACCCACGCGCCGTTGAGCATCAGCAGCAGGAACGCCGGCAGCACGAGCAGCAGCGTCGCGTCCAGGTCCTGCGGGAACACCAGCAGCATGACCACGTAGACGATCATGTTGTGCGCGAAGAGCAGCGTCTGCCGCCAGACCAGCCGGTAGACGTGCACGCTCAGCGGTGACGGCAGGTGCTTGATCAGTCCCTCGTTGGCGATGAAGACGTCGGCGCCCTCGAGGATCGCCCCGCTGATGAAGCCCCAGACGATGAAGCCGACCAGCACGTGCGGCAGCATCACCGCCAGGTCGACGCCGAACAGACCGGCGTAGAGGATGCCCAGCGCCACGGCGGTGACCGCCATGCTGATCGTGATCCAGATCGGACCGAGCACCGAGCGCCGGTAGCGCTGCTTGATGTCCTGCCAGCCGAGGTGGCCCCACAGCTGGCGCTGCCGCCATCCCCCGCCGAGGTCGTCGAAGGTGCGCGACCACGAGCGGGAGTCGGGGCGTGGTGGAGCCATGGACACGTGACGGAACGGTACCCGCCGGTGGTCGCCACCCCGGACAACCGCGGGGGGCGGCGGCGACCTCATCGGTCGCCCCCGCCCCCCGCTGCGCTGGAACCTCAGTAGGCCCGGGAGACCCCCATCACGTCCGGCCCCGTGGCCGCCGGACGGCCGCGCAGCGGCCGGTCACCCGGCGCCCCGAACGGGACGACGGCGTCGGCCGGACCGATCGTGTTGCTGTTGCGGACGAAGAACCGGTCCCCCCGGTACACGGCGACCGTGTCGCTGCCGTTGCCGTCCCAGTCACCGGTCACCGGCAGGTCGTCGGGCGCGCCGTAGGGGACGACGGCGTCGGCGACCGGGCGCAGGTTGCTGTTGGTCAGGTGGAAGACGCCCCGCCGCCACACGCCCACGGTGTCGAACGGGTCGCCGTCCCAGTTGCCCGCCACGAGCACGTCGCCGCGGTCGCCGAACCAGAACGAGCCGTCGGCCCGGCCGGGCGTGTTGCTGTTGCGCAGGTGCACCATGCCCGACCGGTACACGCCGACCGTCTCGGTGCCGTTGCCGTCCCAGTCACCGCAGACCGGCTGGTCGCCCGGCGAGCCGTAGCCGAAGGACGCCTCGGCCCGGCCGGAGCCGGCCGCGTTGGTCACGTGGAAGACGCCGCCGCGGAAGACGCCGAGCGTGTCGTCGCCGTCACCGTCCCAGTCGCAGAGCAGCGGGACGTCGCCGGTCTGCCCGAACGGCACCGCCTGCGCCGTGGCGCCGGGGGCGTTGCCGGACGCCAGGTACACCACCGGCTGCACCGGCGGCGGGGGCGGTGGCGGGGCCGTGGCGGAGACCGCCACGCTGAACCAGTCGGACTTCAGGCCGAGCTTCGAGCGGACCTGGGCGCCGGTGACGGTCACGCTCTTCGCCGTGCCGGCGATCCGCACCTCGGTGACCCGGCCGCCGTCGGCGCCCAGCCCGTTGCGCCCGGTGACCGTGATCTCGTTGAGGGCGCCGACGCCGAAGGCGTCGGCGATGGTGTGCGCCGCCACCGGCAGGATCCAGTCGTGGTGCGGCGAGGCGGTGTCACCCTCGTCGGGCACCGGCGGGAACGTCCCGCCCGCGGTCCAGCCGCCGGTCGACGCGCTGAACTCGGTGCGCACGATCGCGCCGCCGCCCGAGCGCAGGACCACCCCCGCCGTCGCCGCGACGGCGGCGTCGGTGCGCCGGTCCTCGGTCGACTTCATGTTCACGCCCGCGCCGCGGTAGACCTGGCAGGCCGTGGTGTCGCAGGTCCGGGCGTACGTCGTCCGGCGCTCCGCCCACGCGTAGGAGCGGGCCGCCACGGCCTGCGCCTTGAGCGCCTCCAGGCCCTTGCCGCCGCCGGCGTCGCCCCAGCTGGGCACCGACTCGCGAGGCACGACACCGCGCAGGTACTCCTCCATGAGGACGGTGTTCACGGTGCGCTGCGTGCCGCCGGACCAGACCACCGACAGATCCCCGCGGTACTGGGTCGTACCGGTGGGCTCGCAGAGGCTGAGCATCGCGTCGAGGCCCGCGCCCTCGCGCACCGAGGGGACGACCTGGGAGCTGGGGATCCGCGTCGTCCAGACCGTCGGTGAGGCGCAGCCGTAGCTGGTGGAGAGCACGAAGGAGCCGTCGGCCTGGGCCTGCACCCGCGCCGCGGACCCGCCGGTGACCACCACGCCGCCGACCGTGAAGTCGCGCGCCGAGGTGACGTGGAGGTCCTGGCCGTCCCGGCCGGTCAGGTGCACGGTGAGGGGCGCGTTGGGCTCCGAGGACTGGTTGGTCCCGCCGTAGTAGTGGGACAGGATCCGCCGGTAGTCCCAGCCGTGGTTCACCGCGTAGCCGTAGGCGCCCCACTGGCCGAGCCCCCGGCCGTGCCCCCACCCGTGCCCGGCGAAGACGACGTCGCCGGTGACCGCGGCCGAGGCCGCCGGGGCGGTGACCAGGGTGGCCGCCCCGAGCAGCGCCCCGGCGAGCACCCCGGTTCCCCAGCGGCTGGCGCGGCGGTGGGCCCGGCGGCGCACCGCCTCAGTACCCACGGGTCACGCCGAGCGTCGTCGTGCCGTTGCCGTCCCAGTCGGCCACGATCGGCCGGTCGGTGGCGTCGCCGTAGACCAGTGCCTGGTCGGCGCGGGGACGCCCCAGCGAGGTGCTCAGGAAGAACGTGCCGCGCCGCCAGACCCCCATGGAGTCGCGGCCCGACCCGGTCCAGTCGCCGACCACGACGCGGTCCCCGCGGTCGCCGAAGCCGAAGGCACCCACGGCCAGCGCCTGCAGGTTGCTGTCGGCCCAGTGGAAGGCGCCGTTCTGGTACACGGCCACGGTGTCGAAGCCGTCCCCGTTCCAGTCGCCGACGACCGGCTGGGCATCGCGGTTGCCGTAGGGGAACGCCCCGTCGGCGACCCCGCCGGTGTTGCTGTTCTTCAGGTAGAACCAGCCGCCGCGCCAGATGCCTACGGTCTCCCGGCCGTCGCCGTCCCAGTCGCCGCAGATCGGCGTGTCACCCGGGTCGCCGAAGCCGAACTGCGCGCTCGGCCCGGCGGTGGAGGAGTTCGAGTCGAACAAGAACCAGCGGCCGGCGCGGAAGATCCCCACCGTCTGGTTGCCGGTGCCGTCCCAGTCGCAGGCCACGGGCTGGTCGCCCCGGTCGCCCCGCCTGGTCTCCCACTCGGCGGCGCCGGTGCCCGGGCTGTTGCGCATCATCGTCGACGGCGGCTGGATCAGGGCGGCGAAGGCGCTCGCCCGCGCAGCCGCGAGGTTGCGGATCTCACCCATCTGCCCGTAGCCGTAGCGGCCCGGGCAGGCGGTGGCCCCGACGTCGCGGTGACCGAAGATCGTCGGGAGGGTCACCGACTCGCCGGCCGGGTAGCGCGACGTACCGCCGCCCTTGGAAGTCAGCGACACCTTCCCGCGCGGGTCGACCCCGTGCAGCGCGAGCTTCCACGCGACGACCGACCCGACCGTCTCGATCATCGAGCGCGGCGGCTGGGCGACGTCGTAGTTGCCGAGCATCGAGATGCCGAACGTGCCGGTGTTGAAACCGCCCGCGTGGGCGCCGATCACCGTGCTGGCCAGCCCGCCCGACCGGCCCTCCCAGGCGCGGCCGAACTTGTCGACGATCACGTGGTAGCCGATGTCGCCCCAGCCGCGGCTGACCGCGTGGTAGGCGTAGATCGAACGCATGATCCGCGGGACGTCGTCCGACGAGTAGCTGTTGCTGTCGGCGGTGTGGTGCACCGTGGCCGCCAGCAGCTTGGGCGCGTACTCGTGGTCCCAGCCCATGAGGCTCTCGTCGGCGCCCCACTGGGCGCGCGAGTAGATGGCCGGCAGCGCGTCGGCCGCGTGGGCCTGGTCGGTGATCGACGGGGCGCCGGGCATCGCGTCGGCCTCGCTCGTGCCCGGGTCGATGAGCTGCACCTGCACGTCGCGGGGGGTGGAGCCGTCGGCCGCCTGGACGATGACCTCGACGCCGTAGGCCTCGTCGGTCCAGTACGGGGCCGTTCCGCCGCGCACGTCGGGGGCGGCCGCGGGCGCTCCCTCGATCTCGACGTCGTCGGCCTCGAGCTCGGTCCACCGGCTCCAGGTGCCGCGGGCGTCCTTCGTGCGCAGCTGGACGGTCACGCCGGTGACGCCCTCGTCCCGCGCCCAGGTCACGCCGACGGTCGAGAAGCGGGCGGTGTCCGGCCGGGAGACGGTCAGCGCGGGCACGCCGGCCACCTCGTCCCCCGAGCTCGCCACGTCGCCGTCCCCCGCCGGCGCGGCGGTCGACGGTGGCGGGACCGACGAGTCGGGCGCGACCCCCGCGTCCGGCCCAGCGTCGACGACCGTGCCGTCCTCGGTGACCACCGCCTCGGCCTCGGGCTGCTCGACCGAACCCAGGCTCACCTCGTCGATCGACGGGGCCACCGGCTCGGCGTCGGCCGACGGGGCGGCGGACACGGGCAGGGCCAGGACGACCCCGGTCATGACGAGGAAGGCCAGCAAGCCCCCGGCAGTGCGGCGCACGAAGATTCCTCCGGTCGGACGACATGCCCGGTCCCGCGGAGGCCAGGCTCGTACCACTCGGAGTATTCGGCTGTTGACCGTCCGCTTCTGATCGCGACACGGCATCGGTGACCGCTCCGTGACCACACGCGTCACAAGAATCCCCCCGGACTAGTTCCGCACCCCGTCCGGTCCGGAATCCGGCGGGCGTCGTCCGCGCAGGAGAGCATGCACCATCCGAGCCGTTTCGGTCCGCCCGCGGCACGTGGTGAATCACATGTGCGTGAATGGTCGGCGTGTCCCGACCGCGACGCACCGCCTCCGACCTCCTCGCCGCGCGGCTGCGCGCCGACCCGGCCGGCCCGCTGATCACCCAGTACGACGACGCGTCCGGCGAGCGGGTCGAGCTCTCCACCACCACGCTGGGCAACTGGGTCGCCAAGACCGCCAACCTGCTGCAGGACGAGTTCGACGTGACGGGTGGCAGCACCGTGGCACTCGCGCTGCCGGTGCACTGGCAGACCGCGGCGGTGTACCTGGCGGTGTGGAGCTGCGGGGCCACCGTGGTCGACACGGCGACCGAGGACGACGGCGGCCTGGTCGGCGTCGACGTCGTGCTGGCGTCGCAGGACCGGCTGGCGCCCCTGGAGGAGGAGGGGGAACCCGACGCGCTGCTCGGCCTGTCGTTGCACCCCCTCGGGCTCGGCATGACCGGCTACGCGGGCCCGGCGCGCGACTTCGCCCTCGAGGTCCGCGGGCACGGCGACGTGTTCGTGCCGTGGCAGCCGCCGGACCCGGAGGCGCCGGGGCTCGTCCTGGGCGGGCTCGAGCTCACCCTCGGCGGTCTGGCCGAGGCCGCCGCGGAGCTGGCGGGCCGCCTCGGCCTGGCCGCCGGCGACCGGGTGCTCGTCGACGAGCGGGTCGCCGCCGAGGCGGGTCCGGTCGCCTGGCTGCTGGCGCCGCTGTCGGCCGGCGCCTCGCTGGTGCTGTGCCGCTCCGCCGACCCGGCCAGGCTGGCGGGGCGCGCCGCCGAGGAGCGGGTCACCGCCACGTTCGGCACCCGGCTGGACGGCGTCCGGGAGCTGGGCCGGTCCGGCTGACGACCGGGTTCAGCCGACCCGGCACACCGGGTCGGGTCGCTCCTGCAGCGGCACCGGGTCGATCTCGTAGATCGCGGCGCCCCGGTACTCGAACACCGGCCGCAGGGAGTCGACCCCGTCGAGGTCGCGGAAGCCCACGCTGGGCGTCGGCCCGGCGATGATCGTGGCGTTCGACTGGTACACGTACCGGACGCCGAGCTCCTCGATCGCCCGGCGCACGTCCTCGTCGGAGTCCAGGCAGTTCAGCTCGTCGACGAGCAGCTGGCGCTCCTCCGGGAGCGGCGGCTTGACCGGGAAGGTCAGCGCCTGGCCGAAGACGGGGCGGACGCCGGCCAGCGCCCACATCCAGGCCGAGCCGTCGTTGGGGTCGTTGAGCACCGGGCCGTCGCCGGCCAGCTCGGCGAGCTCCTCGAAGGCGCGCCGGTCGGCGGGGCCGACCGAGCCGCCGACGTCGGGTCCGTAGGCGGTGGCCAGCTGCTCGCGGTTCTCCTCGACGTAGTACCCGCCGCTGAGCACGCCGAGCACGACGACGGCGAGCACCGTCCCGACCACGCGGAAGGCCTCCGGGCGGCCGGCGCGCCCGTCCCACCGGTCGACGCCGGCGCGGAGCAGCCCCCCGATGCCCCGTCCCGCGGCGACCAGCCCCACGGCGGCGGAAACCGCCAGACCGAGGAACACCAGGCCCTCGAAGCGGTACCGGTCGTTCCACCACGGGGCGGTCAGCGCCTGCACCAGCGGCCCGTCGAACGCCGCCGCGAGCACGCAGAGGACGAAGAAGATCCCGGTGGCCGTATACCACCAGCGCAGCGCGGCCTGCCGCCAGCCCAGCACCAGCCCGGCCAGCGCCGGCACGGCCAGCCAGGTCTGCGGGTACTCGTTCTCGTAGTTGTAGAGCAGGAGCTCGCCGACGGCCTCGCCCACCGACTGGGCCACCGGCCAGTCGACGACCGTGCCGCCCTCCGCGGCGAGCACGGCCTTCCCGATGAGCGGGAGCGCCAGCAGGCCGGCCAGCACGGCGGCCGGCGCCAGCACCGCGAGATCGAGGCGGACCCGCCGGCGGTCCGGCAGCCACCGGGGCAGCACCAGGCAGGCGGCGAAGACGCCCGCCGCCAGCGCCGCGCTCGGGTGCACCAGCGCCAGCCCGGCGGCAGCCAGGCCCACGACGGCGACGGCCGCAGGCGTCCGCTCCCCCAGGCTCCACCGCAGGAGCACCAGGAACGCCGGCACCAGGGTGATGCCGAAGACGAAGACCCAGATCGGCCCGCGCCAGACCAGGTCGACCGGATAGCCGGAGGTGGCGGCCAGGACGACCGGCGCGACCGCGGCCTCCCGCACCAGGCCGAGCGAACGCAGCAGCGCCACCAGGCCGACCCCGCCGACGAGCGGGAGGCAGGCCATCAGCCCGTTGATGGCGGGCAGCGTGCCGGCGCCGATCTGCGCGACGAGCGACGCGAGCGCGTGGAAGGCGTCCGGGTACACCGAGACGCCCTCGGCGTAGCCGTTGATGGCGCTCGCCACGCCCGGACCGGCCTCGCCGGAGCGGGTGATCGTCTCCACCATGTTGACGTGGAAGAGGGCGTCGAAGCCCTGGTTGGGCGCGGCGAGCCCGTCGGTGCCGCCGACGATCGTGAGGAAGCCGACGACCGCGCCGGTCAGGGTGCCCAGCACCGCGAGCAGCGACCACGTGTGCGCCGTCCGGGCGTCCTCGGCATCGGGGGCCCCGGCGCGCTGGACTCGGGCGTCGGGGGCCCCGGCGCGCTGGACTCGGGCGTCGGGGGCTCCGGCCGCCGGGGAATGCCTCCCGCGCCGGCCGTCCGTCCGGCCCGCCGGGGCCCGGCGCACGGTGGCCCGGTGCGCCAGCGCCCGAGCGGCGACCGCCAGCACCACCGTCACCGCCGCGAGGGCCACCGGTGACCACCGGACGCCCAGCAGGCCCGTCACGACGATGGCGACCAGCACGGCGGCGCAGGTCAGCAGCGGCGCGGCCGCCGCGGCCACCCAGCCCCGCAGACCGACGGCGATTCCGACGAGCGAGCCCGGCACGAACAGGAGCAGCACCGCGGCGGTGAGGGTCAGGAGCACGTCGGGAGGAGCCACCGTTCGAGGTCTGTCGGGACGTCCGCCGGGCAGGCGGGGCGCGAGGCACCAGCCTAGGCGAGCCGGCAGCCGGGGCTCAGCCGCTGGCGGCGACCGCGGCGGCGAGGCGGGCACCGACGAGGGCGGCGACCTCGTCGGTCGGGTGGGCGCCGTCGTCGCTGGTGCCCGGGATCCAGCTCCCGTCCTGGCCGAGGTCACCCCACGGGTCGACGAAGGCCCAGCCCTCGGCCCGGGCCAGCTGCTCGAGCCGGTCGTTCAGCTCCTGCGTGGAACCCGCGAACGCGTCGTACGGCGGAACGGTGGCCAGCAGCACGTCGGGCACACCGGCCGTCGCCACGACCGCGCGCAGGTTGGCCTCGGTCGTCGTCCACGGCACGCCCGAACCGACGTCGTTCGTCCCGGCCAGGACCACCAGCACGTCGGCGTCGAGGGCCCCGGCGCCCGCGCGCATCTGCTCGGTCGTGGCACCGGGCACCGCCCAGCCGCCCACGAAGGTCAGCCCGGCGTGGTCGACGGCGGCGGGGATCCAGGACCCCGGGCTCTGCACGTCCGCGCCGTCCAGCGGGAGCAGCCCCGCGGAGATCGAGTCGCCGACCACGGCGAACCGCGTGCCGCCGACCGTCCGGCCGGCCGCGGCGCTGCCGGAGGCGGCATCGCCCTCGGTGCCGGGATCGCCCTCGGTGCCGGGATCGCCCCCGGCACCGCCCGGAGCGGACGACGCCGCCCCACCGGACGGCGGGGTCGCCGTCGCGCCGTCGGTCGGGGCGGGCGCCGCCGATCCGTCCGGTGCCCGGCCGGCCACCGGCGCGGAAGCCGGCGCGGCGTCCTCCGCGCCGGAGCGGCAGGCCGTTCCCGAGGCGAGGAGCGCCAGCACGAGCAGCGCCAGGGCGGCGAGCGGGCGGGAGGTCGGCAGCAGGGGACGCGGCAGGCGCGAGCGCGCGGGGCCGGGTCGGGTCACCGGATGGTTCTCCTCGGTCGGTCGTTCGGGCCGGGCGGGCGCCCGGCGCGGGAGGCTCCGCGTGCCGGGAGCGGCCTCAGCTCGCCGACCTGACGGGGGCCGGCGCGGCCGCCGCGGGCGGCAGCACCACGGTGGCGGCCGGCTGCACCGCCGCCTGCTGGGGGGCCGGCCGCGGGACGACGGCGATGCGCCCGGCGGCCGGGGCCACCCGCCGTCCGCCGCGGGCCCAGCGACCCGGGCCCCGGCTCCGCAGGAGCAGCCGTGCCGGCTCCTCCACGAACCGGTACGCCAGGTGGGCCAGCAGCAGGGTCAGGAGCAGCACGTGCGGGATCAGGATGGTCGCCAGCCCGCTGCCCGGCGCGAGGGCCGGCGTCCACCCCATGTAGGACCAGAAGATCTCGAACACCGGGACGTGGACCAGGTAGAGGCTGTAGGAGATGCGGCCGCCGTGCACCAGCGGAGCGATCGAGAGCACCCGGCTCAACCCGCGGCGCGAGAGGGCCAGCGAGCCCACGAGCACGGGGAAGAAGAGGACGACGAAGCCGCCGTACTCGCCGTGGCCCTCGCCCCGCCAGTCGCCCCACCACAGGCCGACGAGGATCTCCGCGACGGCCAGCAGGGCGACCAGCGCCGCGATCCGCTCCACCCGCGGGGTCACGGCGATGCGCCGCACCGCGAGGCAGGTGAGCGCGCCGGCCAGGAAGCCGGCACCGATCCGCATCGCCCAGCTCCACGGGAAGTAGGGCTCACCGGTGGTGAAGCAGACGTAGGCGAAGGGCGCCATGGCCGCCACGGCCAGGAGCCCGGTGACCGCGGGCGGGGCGGAGCGGACCCGCCAGACGAGCAGGACGACGAGCGGGAAGCAGACGTAGGCGAGCCACTCGGCGCTGATCGACCAGGCGGCGCCCACCCAGGAGGAGCCGTCGAAGCGCGGCTGGCTCCACAGCTGCACCATGGCCATCTGCTCCAGCCAGTGCCAGCCGTCGACGACCGGCTGCTCGGCCTGGTAGGCCACGCGGCCGTCGGTCGTCCGGGCGGCCTTGTACAGCAGCCATCCGCCGAACAGCGTCGTCACGACCGCGTAGACCGGCCACACCCGGCAGATCCGCGCCCACAGGAAGCCGACCGAGCGGCGCGCGGACGGCCGGCGTCCCATCGACTCCAGGTAGGTGAGGGTGATGACGAAACCGCTCAGGACGTAGAAGAGGTCGACGCCCAGGGCACCGGTCCGCACGATCGGCCGCAGGGGCTCCCACACCGCGGAGTAGGCGTCGCCGGGGGTGAACATGAAGTGGAAGACCACGACCCACATCGCCGCGACGATGCGCAGTCCCGTCAGCGACCGGATCTCGCCCCGCGCGACCGGTGGCGTCCCGGCGGCGGCCGGCCTGGTGGCAGCGGTCACGACGTCGTCTCCCCCGAGAAGTGGCGGACGAGCGCCCGGCCGCCTACGTGCAGTAGTCGCACGCTAACGCCCCGCGGAACAGGTGACGAGCGTTCCCGTATCACCGATCACAAGCGCCCCGCATGCCCCGACCGCCCGGACCGGCCCGCCGTGGCGGGCCGCAGTAGCGGGCCGGCGCCGCCCGGGGCGCTTCCCCGTCCGGCCCGGCTCGCCCGGCTAGGCTCGGGCGGCGGGCCCGCGGCGCCCGGGTCCCGGCCGGCCGCGCGAGGGCCGCACGCGAGGACCAGGCGACCACCTGATGGGCGGGCCGATCGGCGGATGACCTTCTCCATCCTCGCCCGGGACCCGGCCACGGGTGACCTGGGCATCGCCGTGTCCTCCTGCATCCTGGCCGTCGGGCGGGCGGTGCCCACGGCCCGGCCGGGCGTCGGCGTCGTCGCCGTGCAGGCCCGCAGCCGCCGGGGCCTGGGCCACACCCTGCTGACCGGCCTGGCCGAGGGCAGCCGCCCGGCCGACCTCGTCCGCCGGGCGGCGCACGCCGCCGAGGACGCCGACCGGCAGATCGCGGTGCTCGACGCTGCGGGGCAGGTCGCCGCCGACACCGGTCAGGGCTCGTTCCCGGTGAGCGGGCACCTGGTCGGCGAGGGCGTCAGCGTGCAGGGCAACATGCTCGCCTCGCCCGACGTGCTGCCGGCCATGTCGCGGGCGTGGACCGCCGCTCCGGGCGAGCTGGCCGACCGCCTGCTGTCCGCGCTGTCCGCCGGCCAGGACGCCGGCGGCGACCTGCGCGGCCGGCAGTCGGCCGCGCTGCTCGTGGTCAGCGGGACGCCGGCCACCGACGAGGACGACGGCGTGCGGGTCGACCTGCGGGTCGACGACTCCGGCGACCCGGTGGCGCAGCTGCGGCTGCTGCGCAACCTCCAGCGGGCCTACGACGAGCGCGACTACGAGGTGCTGGCGCTGTTCGCGCCCGAGGGCGCGCGCGACCTCTACGCGGCGCTGGCCGCCTCGCGGCGGGGTGACCGGGAGGCCGCCCGGCAGGCCCTCGAGGCCATGCGCGCCCGGCCGGGGTGGTCGATGTGGCTGGCGGGGATGGCGGGCGACGCCCGGCTCGCGGCGGTGTCGCAGCTGCTCGGCTGAGCGTCCCCCGCGGTCAGCCGGTGAAGACGCCCAGGGCGACCAGCCCGGCCCAGACCAGGCCGAGGAGCAACAGCACCGGGTCGCGCAGCACGATCTCCTCGGGCGCGTCGGCGGTGCCCCGGTCGACGTCGACGGCGTACCGGAGCAGGGCCAGCACGAACGGCGCGATGGAGATCGTCTGCCACGGGAAGCCGCCGTCCAGCTCGCGCAGCTCGAAGGCCCACAGGCTGTACGCCGTGCAGGTGACGCCCGCCGACAGGCTCCAGACGAAGCGCAGGTAGCTCGGCGAGTACTCGGTCAGCGACCGGCGGGTGCTCGCCGCGTCGCCCAACGCCACGAGCTCGGCGTACCGCTTGCCCGCCACCATGAACAGCGCGCCGAAGGCCGCGACCAGCAGGAACCACTGGGACAGCGCGATGCCGGCGGCGGCGCCGCCGGCCACGCCGCGCAGCAGGAACCCGGACGCCACCACGGCCAGGTCGATGACCGGCTGGTCCTTGAGGAAGAACGAGTAGGCGACCGAGACGGCGACGTAGGTGCCCAGCACCGCGGCCAGCTGGGGGCGGGTGAGCAGCACCGCGCAGGTCAGGGCGCCGGCGAGCAGCACCCCGCCGACGAGGAGCGCCAGCGAGCTCGGCACGGTGCCGGCGGCGACCGGGCGGAACCGCTTCCGCGGGTGGCGGCGGTCCTCCTCCGCGTCGCGGACGTCGTTGACCAGGTACACGCCGCTGGAGACCAGGCAGAACAGCCCGACCGCGACGAGGGTCGCGCCGAGCACCTCGCCCTCGAACACCCGCCCCGAGGCGAGCGGCGCGGCGAAGACGAGCAGGTTCTTCACCCACTGGCGCGGGCGCATGGTGCGCACCACGCCCAGCACGACCGCCCCGGCGCCGGCCCGGGCGCCCCCGGGCACCCCGGCCGGGGCGGGGGCCTCACCGGCGGGGGCCGCGACGGTCGGGGTGCCGGCGGCGGGTGCCTGAGCGACGGAGGCCTCGACGGTCGGGACCTCGGGAGCCGGGGCCTCGGGGGCGGGCGGGCGGTCGGCCGCGAGGTTGCCGGAGAAGGCGGCGCGCCGCTCGCCGACCCCCGTCTCGCCGTCCCGCTGCATGGGGATGCCGTCCCTCTCCGCTCGCCCTCGTGCCGGTCGTCATGCGTTCCGGTCGCCGTCCGGGCCGGTCGCCGTCCGTGCGGTGACCGGCCCGGACGCCCGCCCCGTCGGGCGCGCTCCGTCGCGACGCCCCCGGACACCCTGCCCGCCCGTGGGCGATCGCGCACATCCGTACCAGAAAGCGGTCACCCGCGGGGTGGACCCGCCCACCCCGGCCGCACCACCCGGTCGACCGTCACGTCGTAGGCCGCGACCGGGTAGGGCCGGTCGAAGCGGAAGACCTGCAGGATGCCCGCGCCCCGCGCGCCAGGCAGCGCCGCGACCAGCTCGGTGGTCGCCGCGGTCCGCAGCACGGGGGCGAACAGCCCGCCGCGGAAGACCTGCCAGGTGTTGTCGGCGAGCCCGTCGGCGTCCGGCCCGGGGCGCCAGGCGATGCCGTGGGTCACCGGCTCGGTGATGCCGTA
Source organism: Geodermatophilus sp. YIM 151500 (assembly GCF_025716945.1). Classification (GTDB taxonomy): domain Bacteria; phylum Actinomycetota; class Actinomycetes; order Mycobacteriales; family Geodermatophilaceae; genus YIM-151500. The sequence goes on along the minus strand of NZ_JAOVZT010000002.1, from coordinate 134,101 downwards.
CCGGACGACCGGCTGCTGCTGGCAGGGGAACAGGAAGGCGATCTGCCACGCGGTGGCGACCACCGCCTCGTCGGGCAGGTACTCGGCGAGCGGGACCTGCGGGACCACCGCCGGCCCGGTGAACGCCAGCCAGCCGCCGGGGCCGGCGGTGCGGTCGTCGGCGACCAGCCGCAGCAGGCCGGCGCCGGCGTCGCGGGCGTCGGCCACGTCGAGCAGCGCGGTGCGCCACGCCGGCGTGTCGCCGCCGATGTCGACCTCCTCCGTGTCCACCACCTCGGGCTCCGCGGAGCCGGCCGCGGCGTACTCGACCCGCAGCTCGTTGCCGTCGCCGAGCAGTCCCGCGACCAGGACGGCGACCGCCTCGCCCGCGTCGACGGCCGGCAGGTCGAACCACGGCGTCCGCACCGTCCCCGTGCGTGCCTCCCCCCCGGGGGCGGCCAGGCTGCCCCACACCCGGTCGGCGATGCCGTCGCCGGCGTCGGGCGGCGGGGAGGGTGGCCACCAGCCGCCGTCCGGGACGAAGGCGTCCGAGGCCGGCGCGGTTGCCGATCCGGCCGTCGGCAGCGGGCGGGCGGCCGAGACGTCGAACACGCGCACGCTGCTCGCCGCGCCGCAGTTCCGGGCCAGCGGGTCGCTCAGCGCGTCGGCCCACGGCGAGTAGCCGTCGACCGTGCGGGCCGCCGCCGCACCGAAGCCGGCCAGCAGCCAGGTGAGCGACGAGCCGAGGAAGACCAGCACGAGCACCGGGACGGCGACCGGCCACGCCGGTGCGCCCGACGCGCGACGGCGTCGCAGCAGCGCGGCGACGCCCCAGACCGCGGCCGCGACCAGCGCCCACACGTGCAGGCCGCCCAGCTCGACCCCCGCCACGGACGGCGGCACGTTCGGCCGGGTCACCCCCGGCAGCCACGAGTACGCCCAGGCGTTGGGCCCGTGGAAGGCGAGGGCGAACGCGACGACGAGCGAGCCGACGACCAGGAACGGGGTCGCGCCACCCCGGCCGACGCCGAGCCGACGGGCCAGCGTCGGCGCGGAGACGAGGAACAGCGTGAGGAAGGCCGGCCCCAGCCCGGACAGCGCACCGAAGTGGTGGGTCCACTTGCTCGGGGTGAACCACAGCAGCAGCAGGGCGGCGGTCAGCGACGCGCCGGTCAGCAGCAGCGGCAGCGGCAGCTCCACGCGGCGCGCGCGGGCCGCGACGGCCGCGAGCAGGAACCAGCCGAGCGCGACGAGGCCCAGGAGGACCGCCGTCCGCCGGGCGTAGGAGCCCATCGGGATCGGGCTGAGCAGGAACGCGTACCGCTGGAACTCGTCGTACCACGCGTCCTGGTCCTGCACCGACAGGAAGATCTCCTGGCCGCGGAGGAAGTCGTTGAGCGAGCCGTCGGCGAAGGCGGCGGCGCTGGCGAAGGCGCCCGGGGCCAGCAGCAGCGCCGTCCGGGTGGCCGCCCCCAGCCGGCCGCGGCGGCCGCCGCCCTCGTCGCGGCCGACGAGCGCCGCCAGCCGCGGCAGCGCGGCGACGAGCGGCGCCAGCGCCACGAAGCCGGTCGGGTGGCAGGCCACGGCCAGACCGGCGGCGCCCAGCGCCAGCCCCACGGGGAGCAGTCGCCGCCGCCGCAGACCCGCCAGCACGCCGGCGAGGGTGGCCAGCGCCAGCAGCCCGACGACGGCCTCGGGGCGCATGCCCATGCCGTAGGGCAGCCACCAGGCGAGGAACGTCGCCGCGAGCAGCACCACGGCCGCCAGCCGCCGCCCGCGCCGGGCGAGGACGCCGTCGGGCAGCGCGCCGGGCCGGGTGACGAAGCGCCGCAGCAGCACCCAGGTGAGCACCCCCGCGACCAGCGCGGGCACGCGCAGCACGACCGGGCTGTCGCCGACCTGCTGCCACCACCCGAGCACCCGGTAGAACCAGGTGAAGGGGGTGAACGACTGGTTGAGCAGCTGGTAGTAGTTGCCGACGAAGCCCTCCGCCGCGGCGTTGCGGGCCATCGCGGCGTAGTAGCCGTCGTCGTCCGAGGTCGGGGCGAGGAACAGCCAGAGCAGCATGACGCCGACCACGGCCGCGTCGAGCAGCAGGGCCGGCGGGTCGCGCGGCCGCCGGGGCTCGTCGTCCGGCGCCGGGGCCGTCCGGCCGGCCCGGCGGTCGACCAGCCGGAGCAGCAGCAGGCAGCCCACCGCGGCGACCAGCGCGGCGGCGACCAGCGCCGACTTGAGCGGCGTCGGGGTGGTGTTGAACTGGTTGTCGACCGCGATCCGGACCCGCAGGTCGTCGCCGGCGGCCAGCCGCTCGATGCTGGTCGCGAGCACGTCGACGTCCGGCAGCACGGTCGGGCCCCCGGCCACGTCGTCCTCGGTCGCCGTAGCGGCGACCTCGCGGCCGTCGAGCCGCACGGTCAAGGCATCGGGCTCGCCGAGGATGCGCCAGGCGCAGTCACCGGCCGGCACCGCCCGGTCGACCAGCGTCTCGTCGCGGTTGACGATCCGCAGCCGGCCGTCGCCGGCGGTCACCAGCAGCCCCGCCTCGCCGGCGTCCGGCCGGGCGGGCACCAGCGTGGACACCACGACACCGCCGTCCGTCGCGGCGGCCCGCACGGCGTCGCAGGAGAAGCCGACGTCGAGGGCGAGCGGCCGCTGGTTGGTCAGCTGGAGCATCGTCGACTCCGGCCTGCCCGGCTCCTGCGGCCAGCTGACCGTGGGCTGGCTCATCCGGACGGGCAGCAGCGGCAGCGCGACGGCGCAGCCGATCGCCACCAGGGCGAGCAGCAGGGCGGCGAGCCGCCCGAGCAGCGCGCCGGCCCGCCGGCGCGCCGGCTCGGGGCGCGGGGCGGCGGCGGGCTCGACCTGCTGCCGGTCGGCGACGTCCACCGGATCCCCTTCCCGTCCCGGCTGCGCAGCCGCACGGCGACCAGTGAACACGACGCGGCCACCCGGGCGCGGCCGACGGGCGGTCCGGCGCGCGGAGCGCGGCGGCGCCGCGGCGCCTGGGTACCGTTCCGGCGTGCTCGCCCGGCTCCCGCTCCCCGCAGGCCCGGGGACGGCGGCGCGGCGGCTGTGCCGGGCGGGCCGGTGAGCGCCGCGCGCGACCGCCGCCTGCTGCCGTCGCTGAGCTGGGTGGCCGTGTGCATCGCGGGATCGGGGGTGCTGGTCTACGCGTACCTCGCGCTGGCCGCCCGCGCCCTGCCGTCGGCGGAGTACGCCTGGTTCGGCGCCTACTGGTCGCTCACCCTGGTCGTCGGCTTCGGCGCCTTCTTCCCCGTGGAGGTCGAGCTCGCCCGCCTGGTGCACCTGCGCGGCCCGGGCGGCGGCCTGCCGCCGGGGACCGGCAGGGCGGTCGCGGGGGTCACCGCGCTGACGCTGGCCGCGGTGCTCGCCGGCTGGCCGTTGCTGGCCCCCTCGTTGGGCCACCGCCCGGGGCTGCTGGCCGCGCTGCTCGGGATCTGCGTGGTCTCGGCCGCGCAGTTCGTCCTCCGCGGGCTGCTGCTGGGGCGGGGCCGCACCGGGCGGCACGGCGGCGTGCTGCTGCTGGACGCCGCGCTGCGGGTGCTCGCCGCCGCCGGGATCGCCGTCGTCGTGACCGCCCCGTCGGCCGGGCACTTCGCCTGGGCGCTGGTCGTCGCGGTCGGCCTGGCGCACGCGCCGCTGCTGGTCCGCGAGGTCCGCCTGCTCCGGGCCCGGCCGGCGGGGGGCCCGGACGGCGTCGCGGGGCAGGTGGGCGTCGCGGGGCGGGTGGGCGTCGCGGGCCGGGGCGGCGGACCCGCCCTCCGGGTCCGGGCGGTCGGGCACCTGCTGGTCGGCGCGCTCTGCGCCCAGGCGCTGCTCAACGCCGCGCCGGTGCTCGTAACCAGCGCCGCCGCTCCGGGTGAGGAGGCCCGGGCGGCGGCGTTCGTCGCCAGCTTCCTGCTGGTGCGCCTGCCGCTGTTCGTCGCCGTCCCGTTGCAGAGCGCCCTGCTCCCGGCGCTGGCCGACGTCGACCGCTCCCCCGACCGGCGGCTGCAGCGACGGTTCACCGTCCGGCTCGCCGGGAGCGCCGCTGGGGCGGCCGTCGTCGCGGCGCCCGTCGCCGCCGTCGCCGGGCCGCCGCTGACCGGCCTGCTGTTCGGGGCGCGCTACGCCGTCGACGGCAGCGCCTTCGCCGTCCTCGCCGCCGGTGCGGTGCTGCACCTGGCGCTGCTGGTGGCCAGCCAGGCGCTGGTCGCCTCGGCCCGGCACCGGGCCAGCGCGGTGGCGTGGGTCGCCGGGCTGGCGGCGGCCGGTGCGGTGTTCGCCGCCGTGCCCGACCTCGTCCTGCGCGCCGCCCTGGCCTTCGCCGCAGGGTCGGCGGTGGCCCTGGCCGCCTGCTGCGCCGCGCTGCTCCGCCGGCCGGCGCCCGTCCACCCGACGACGGGGGCGACCGCCGGGCAGGGTGGGGCCCGATGAAGCGGCTGGACCTCGTGATCGCCCTCGACTACTACGCCCCCTACGTCAGCGGGCTGACCAACGTCGCCCGTGACGTCGCCGAGGGGCTGGTGGCCCGCGGGCACCGCGTGCGGGTGGTCACCAGCCGGCACGACGGCGACCTGCCGGAGCGCGAGGTGGTGAACGGCGTCGAGGTGGACCGGGCGCCCGTGCTGGCGCGGGCCGGCAAGGGGGTGCTCAGCCCGGCGCTGCCCGGCCGCGTGCGCGCGGCCGCCGCGACGGCGTCGGTGCTGAACCTCCACCTGCCGATGCCCGAGGCGGGGGTGCTCGCCCTCGGCTCGCCCGCGCCGCTGGTCACCACCTACCACTGCGACGTCAGCCTGCCGCCGGGCGCGGTGAACCGGGTCGTGACCGCCGGCGTCGACCTGTCCAGCCGGCTCACGCTGCGCCGGTCGCGGCGGGTCGTCGTGTCCAGCGACGACTACGCCCGGCACAGCCGGCTGTGGCCGGCGATGGCCGGGCGCACGGCGGTGATCCCGCCACCGTGCCGCGAGCGGCCGGCGGGCACCCCGCGCTTCCGCCAGGGGCCGGGGCTGCACGTCGGCTTCCTCGGCCGGATCGTCGAGGAGAAGGGCCTGCAGTACCTGGTGCAGGGCTTCCGCGCGCTGGACGACCCCGACGGCCGGCTGCTGATCGGCGGTGACTTCGCCGACGTGGCCGGCGGCTCCGTGGTCGACCAGGTGCGCCGCGCCGTCGACGACGACCCGCGGATCACCCTGCTCGGTTTCCTCGACGAGGAACGGATCGCCGACCTGTACGCCTCGGTCGACGTGTTCGCGCTGCCCTCGGTCAACGCGTTCGAGGCGTTCGGCATCGTCCAGGTGGAGGCGATGCTGGCCGGCGTCCCGGTGCTGGCCAGCGACCTGCCCGGCGTCCGGACGCCGGTGCGCGAGACCGGCTTCGGCACCGTGGTCGCCCCGCGCGACGTCGCCGGCATCGCCGCCGGGCTCCGGGAGCTGGCCGCGCGGCGGCCGGATCCGGAGGCCGGCCGCGCGCGCGCCCGGGAGCGCTACTCGATGACCGCGGTGCTCGACGCCCACGAGGAGCTGCTGCTCGCCACGGCGCGCTGAGCGGGGCCGCGGGGTGGCCCGGGCGGCCCGCGCCGTCAGCCGGTCGCGGCGGGCGTCACCAGGCCGTGCGTGCCGTCGACGGTGACCCGCTGTCCCGGTGCGATCCGGCTGGTCGCGTCGGCCACCCCGACGACGGCCGGGATGCCGTACTCGCGGGCGACCACCGCGCCGTGGGAGTTGGCGCCGCCCATCTCCATCACCAGCCCCCCGGCGGTGAGGAACAGCGGCGTCCACCCGGGGTCGGTGGACGGCGCGACCAGGATGTCGCCGGGGAGCAGGTGCGCGCCGGTGGGCTCGAGCACGACGCGGGCCGGGCCGGTCACGGTCCCCGCGGACGCCGCGGTGCCCGCCAGCGCGCCGTCGGCCGCGGCCGGTGCCGCCATCGCGGCCTCCGGCTCGGTGCCGTCGCTCAGCAGGACGCGCGGCACGTGCCGGCGGCGCAGCTCGCGGCCGTGGTCGTCCCGCCTCTCCGCCACCACCGCGCGCAGGTCCCGGGCGCCGGGCGCCGCGCTCTCGCCCAGCGCGGCCGACACCTCGCGGAGGTCGAGGAAGAACACGTCGTCGGCCCGGTCGAGGAGCCCGGCGGCGGCCAGGTCGGCGCCGATCGCGAGCAGCTGGGCGCGGACGTCGGCGAAGGCGAGCACGAGGCAGTACTTGGGCAGCTCCCGCAGCCCCGCGAGCCGGCGGGCCCGGTCGAGCGCGAAGCCGACGGCGCGCCCCCGCACCCGGCTCCGCGCCGCGGCGCGGCCGGTCAGCTCCGACACCTTGGCCTCCGCCTGGGCGACCGCCCGGGCGAACACCGCGTCCGGATAGCCGTCCGGGTCCTCCAGGCGCAGGTAGTTGGCGAGCACGCCGAGCAGGTGCGTCGGGTCCTCCGCCCAGCGCGGCAGGCCCACGTCGATCTCCGCGACCGCGCGGTGCCCGGAGCGCTCGAGCACCTCGCGCAGCCCGTCCCGGAGGACGGGGGGCAGCGTGCCCGCCCGGTACCGGTCGGCGAGCTCGGCCGCCGTCGCCCCCTGCACCGTCGCGGCGGCGTCGGGGTCGGCGCGGACCGCGGTCGCCAGCCCCCACAGCTGGAGGTCCATCTCGGTGGTGACGTTGTGCGGCAGGCCGCGCAGCACCGTCGCGAGGTCGCCCGGCCGCGCGTCGGCGCCGAGCAGCCGCCCGGCGAGGTAGAGCATCGCGAACCCGGTCGCCACGGGCGGCGCCACGCGCGGCACCACCCTCGGGGCCAGGGAGCCGAGGTTCTCGACGACGCGGTCGAACCGCTGCGCCGCGGTGGCCGGTGGCCCCGTCCCGGCGGGCCGCAGCCCGGCGACGATGCGGTCGAGCCGCCGGTGGGCCGCCGCCGGGCTGACCAGCGCCTGGGCCACGACCAGGGGCACCCGGTAGCGCGCCGCCACCACCGCGACGCGTCGCGCGAACGGCCGCCACGACCGGTGCACCAGCGCCAGCCGCGGGTCGTCGAAGAGGCCGCGCAGCACCGCGGCCGACCGCGCCTCCATGACGTCGAGCACGCGGGGGAAGAGCGCCCGCCCGGGCGTGCTGCGCACGATGGTCGTGACGTCGAAGAACAGCCGGCCGGCCGCGTCGTGGACGACGGGCGGGCCGGCGACCGGGTCGTCCGGTGGGTGCCCGTACAGCTGGGCCGCCGACGACCCGAGGACGCGGAACGCCGCCAGGCCCATCGGGGTCATCGGCCGGGTCAGCCCCTGCGCCAGGCTCATGCAGAAGTACACGCGCAGCCCCGGTCCCGCCGGGCGACCGTCGGGCACGGGGAACAGCGTGGTGATCGGCCGGGCCTGGGTGAGCCAGAGGACGCCGTCCCGGTCGAGCGCCCACTCGGCGTCCTGGGGCCGGCCGAAGTGCTCCTCCAACCGGACCCCGAGCCGGACCAGCGCGCGGACGTGCTCGTCGGCCAGGCAGCCGGTGTCCGACGGTGCCTGCTCGACGGACTCGGTCCCACCGCCGTCGCGCGGGCGCACGAGGAGCCGCTTGTCCCCCACCCGGCGTTCCCGCACCACCTCCGTGGCGGCGTCGACGACGAGGTGGTCGGGGTTCACCGCGCCGCTCACCACGGCCTCGCCGAGCCCCGGGCTGGCGTCGATGACGGCCTCGCCGCGCCGTCCGGTGACGGGGTTGGCGGTGAACAGGACGCCGGCCGCCGCGGCGTCCACCAGCCGCTGCACCACGACCGCCAGCCGCGCCCCGGCGTGCTCCACCCCGTTGCGCACCCGGTAGAGCACCGCCCGGTCGGTCCACAGCGACGCCCAGCAGCGGTGCACGGCGTCGAGGACGGCGTCCGCACCGACGACGTTCAGGTAGGTGTCCTGCTGACCGGCGAAGCTGGCGAACGGCAGGTCCTCGGCCGTGGCGGAGGACCGGACCGCCACCGCCGGCTCCCCGAGCTCGCGGTACGCGGCCGTGATGCCGTCGGCGACCCCGTCGGGCATCCCGGTCCGCAGGATGCACTCGCGCGCCCGGCCCGCCAGCTCCACCACCTCGGCGGAGTCCGCCTCGGTGAGGTCGCGCAGCCGGCCGAGGACGTCGTCGAGGCCGGACGTGGCGGCCACCTCGCCGTAGGCGGAGGTGGTCACGCAGAACCCGTCCGGAACCGGGAAGCCGGCGCCGAGCAGCTCGCCGAGGTTGGCCGCCTTGCCGCCGGCCACGGACAGCGCTCCGGCGTCGAGGTCCCGCAACCGGACGACGACCGCGGGCTGCCGCTCCAGCGGGCCCGACTGCGGTGGCTGCTCCATCGTGACCGTCCCACCTGCGCACCGGCAGCGCGGGCCGGACGCTACTCCGGAGCCCGGGAACCATGGGCCGATGAACCCGCGCCGGCCCGGGCCACTGCTGCGCCGCCTGCTCCGGGCACCCGCGCTGCTGCACCGCGCACACCTCGGGTGGCTGCTCGGCGAGCGGTTCCTGGTGCTGACCCACGTCGGTCGGCGCAGCGGGCGCCGGTACCGGACGGTGCTGGAGGTCGTCGGCCGGCTGCCGGCGTCCGGCGAGTACGTGGTCATGGCCGGCTTCGGCCGCACGGCCGACTGGCTGCGCAACGCCGAGGCCGGCGGCGCCCGCGAGATCGCCGTCGGCCGGCGGCGGTTCCGCCCCACCGTGCGGGTGCTCCCCGAGGACGTGGCCATCCAGCTGCTGGCCGGCTACGAGCGCCGGAACCGGCTGATCCGCCCCGTCGTCCACCGGGTCCTCACCCACCTCGTGGGCTGGCGCTACCGCGGGACCGAGGACCAGCGTCGCCGGCTCGTCGGCGACCTGCCGCTCGTCGCCTTCGGGCCGGTCGACCCGGCGCCCGGGAGCACCGTGCCGGGGAGCTCCGCACGATGAGCTTGCGCATACCCCCGGGGGTATGCACCATGGGATGCGTGGACATCCCTCCGGGTGAGCTCGCCGACGTCGTGAAGAGGCTCCGCCGCATCGAAGGCCAGATCGGCGGCATCGTGAAGATGATCGAGGACGGCCGGGACTGCTCTGCGGTGGTCACCCAGCTGGCCGCGGCGTCGAAGGCGCTGAGCAAGGCCGGCTTCGCGGTCATCTCCACCGGGATGCGCTACTGCTCGACCACCGAGGACGGCGAGGCCCGCACCGTCGACCTCCGGGAGCTCGAGCGCCTCTTCCTCACCCTGGCCTGACACCCGCCCGCCGGCCCCCGCGCCGGCACGTCCCCACCGGGAGACCCCCATGAGCACCGTGCCCCAGCTGACCCCGGCCCAGCTCGCGGCCGACCGCGACTCCGTCCGCATCGTCGACGTGCGGGACCGCGACGAGGTCGTCGGCGGCCGGTCCGTCGTCTCCCCCTGACCCGCCTCCGGGCGCGCCGTCCTCCAGCTCGTCCACCCATACCCCAACCCGGTACCGTACCGAGAGGCTTCCACATGCAGATCGACGTCATCGAGACGGCCGGCCTCGGCGACCGCAGCTACCTGGTCTCCGCCGACGGCGTGGCCGCCGTCATCGACCCGCAGCGCGACATCGACCGGGTGGTGGACCTGGCGGCCGACCGCGGCGTGCGGATCGGGCTGGTGCTCGAGACGCACCTCCACAACGACTACGTCACCGGCGGGCTCGAGCTGGCCCACTGGGCCGGCGCGGACTACGCCGTGCCGGCCGGTGACCGGGTCGCCTACGAGCGGCTGCCGGCGGCCGACGGCGACGTGCTCGAGGCCGGCCCGATGCGGTTCCGGGTGGTGCACACCCCCGGGCACACCCACCACCACGTCAGCTACGTGCTGACCGACGCCGACGGTGCGGTGCGGGCGGTGTTCACCGGCGGGTCCATGCTCTACGGCGCGACCGGCCGAACCGACCTCGTGGGCCCCGAGCACACCTGCGAGCTCAGCCGCGCCCAGTACCACTCGGTGCGCCGGCTGGCCGACGAGCTGCCGGCGGGCACGCCGGTGTTCCCCACCCACGGCTTCGGCAGCTTCTGCTCGGCCACGCCGACCAGCGGCACCTCCTCCACCGTCGGGGAGCAGCTGGAGGTGAACCCGGCGCTCACCCAGGACGAGCAGACCTTCGTCGACCAGCTCGTCGCCGGGCTCACCGCGATCCCGGCCTGGTACGCGCGCATGGGGCCGGCGAACGCTGCCGGACCCGCCCCGGTGGACCTGTCCCCGCCGCGCGAGGTGGGCCCCGCCGAGCTGGCCGACCGGTTGGCGGCCGGGGAGTGGGTGGTCGACCTGCGCACGCGGACCGCCTTCGCCGCCGGCCACCTGCCGGGCGCTCTGAACTTCGAGCTGTCCACCAGCTTCCTCACCTACATCGGCTGGCTGGTGCCGTGGGGCGCGCCGCTGACGCTGATCGGCGAGACGCCCGAGCAGGTCCTCGAGGCCCGCCGCGAGCTGGTCCGCATCGGCATCGACCGGCTGGCCGGCGCCGCGGTCGGCAGCCCGGAGGAGCTGGCCGTCGGCCGGGCGCTGGCGTCCCACCCGGTCAGCGACTTCGCCGGCCTGGCGCGCGCCATGGCCGCCGACGGCGACCTGGTCGTCGTCGACGCGCGCCGCGACGACGAGCGCGCCGGCGGCGGGGTGCGCGGCTCGCGGCACATCCCGGTCCACGAGCTGCCCGACCGCATCGACGAGATCCCGGCCGGCGAGGTGTGGGTGTACTGCGGCTCGGGCTACCGCGCCTCGATCGCCGCCTCGCTGCTCGCCCGCGCCGGACGCCGCCCGGTGCTGGTCGACGGCGGTTACGGCGACCCCGACACCGGTGCGGCCGCGGCCGGCCTGCACGCCCCGCCCGTCACGGCCTGACCTGCCCGGCCCGATCGACATCCCCGAGCGGCTCGTGCGCATCCACGCCGACCGGCCCTCCGGCGGGCGCGCGGTCACCCTCGACGACGCGCGGGCGCTGCGGTCGTGATCGTCGCGGTCGCCGCCGGGCTGGTCGTCGGCGCGCTCGTCGGCCTGCTCGGCGGCGGCGGGTCCGTCCTCGCCGTCCCCGCGCTGGTGTACGCCGCCGACCAGGACGTGTCCCAGGCCGTCGCCACGTCCCTGCTGGTCGTCGGGATCACCGCCGTCGTCGCGCTGCTGCCGAGGGTGCGTGCCGGCCGGATCGCCTGGCGGATCGCGCTGCTGTTCGGCGCCGCCGGCGCGGCCACGGCCTTCGCCGGGGCCGCGGTCAACCGGCTGCTGCCCGGGGAGGTGGTCCTCGCGCTGTTCGCCGGGCTCATGGTCGGCGCGGGCGTGCGGATGCTGCGGGAGAAGCCGGCGACCGGCGCGGCCTGCGCGGTCGAGGACGGCCGGGTCGACTGGCGTCGCTGCGCGCCCCGCACCGTGGCGGGCGGGCTGGCCGTCGGGTTCCTCACCGGCCTGCTCGGGGTCGGCGGCGGGTTCCTGATCATCCCGGTGCTGGTGATCGTGCTGGGTCTGCCGATGACCACCGCCATCGGCACCTCCCTGGTCGTCATCGCGCTCAACTCCGCCGCCGGGTTCGCCGCGCACGCCGGCGAGGTGACCCTCGACGTGCCGGTCACCTCCGCCTTCAGCGTCGCGGCCGTCGGCGCCGCGCTGGCCGCCGGAAGGGTCGGCAGCCGCCTCGACACCGCCCGACTGCGCCGCTGGTTCGCCTACCTGGTGTTCGCCGTCGCGGCCCTCGTCCTCGCGCAGCTGGGCACGGCCGCGATCGCGGCCTGACGGTCGACGCCCTACTTCAGGAGGCTCCGGGCGATCACCACGCGCTGGATCTGGTTGGTGCCCTCGTAGATCTGGGTGATCTTGGCGTCGCGCATCATCCGCTCGACGGGGAAGTCCTGCGTGTAGCCGGCCCCGCCGAACAGCTGGACGGCGTCGGTGGTGACCTGCATGGCCACGTCGGAGGCGAAGGCCTTGGCCGAGGCGGAGATGCGGGTGACGTCGGCCCCGCCCTGCTCGCCGCGCGCGGCGGCGACGTAGACCAGGTGGCGGGCGGCCTCGATCCGCATCTCCATGTCGGCGAGCATGAACTGCACGCCCTGGTTGTCGGCGATCGCGCGACCGAACTGCCGGCGGTCCTTGGTGTAGGACACCGCGGCGTCCAGCGCCCCCTGGGCGATGCCCACCGCCTGGGCGCCGATGGTCGGCCGGGTGAAGTCCAGCGTGCGCAGCGCGGTCTTGAAGCCGGTGCCGGGCTCGCCGACGATCCGGTCGGCGGGGATGGTGCAGTCGGTGAGGTGCAGCTCGCAGGTGGGCGAGCCCTTGATGCCCATCTTGCGTTCCTTGGGCCCGACGGCGAAGCCCGGGTCGTCGCGGTGCACGGCGAACGCGGAGATGCCGTTGGCGCCCTGCCCCGGGTCGGTGACGGCCATGACCGTGTACCACTGCGACACCCCGGCGTTGGTGATCCACGCCTTGGTGCCGTTCAGCACCCAGGTGTCGCCCTCGAGCCGGGCGCGGGTGCGCATGCTCGCGGCGTCCGACCCGGCCTCCCGCTCGGACAGCCCGTAGCTGATCATCGCCTCCCCGGCGGCGACCGGCGTGAGCACCTCCCGCTTGAGCTCCTCGGAGCCGGCGAGCATCAGCGGCACCGAGCCGAGCTTGTTGACCGCGGGGATCAGCGAGGCGCTGGCGTCGACCCGGGCGACCTCCTCGATGACGATGCAGGTGGCGATCGCGTCGGCGCCCTCGCCGCCGTACTCCTCGGGGATGTGGGTCGCGTGGAAGCCGGCGGCGGTCAGCGCCTTCTGCGCCTCGACCGGATAGCGCGACTCGGCGTCGACCTCGGCGGCGTGGGGGGCGATCTCGCGCTCGGCGATCTCCCGGACGGCGGCCCGGATCGCCTCGTGCTCCTCGGTCAGGGCGTACAGCCCGGCGGCGTTGTTACCCACGGGTAGAGGATAGGTCCGCGACCTCCCGGACCGGGCCGTAGAGGGCCGTGGCGATCTCACCCTTCCGGGCCAGCACCCGCTCGCCGGAGGCGAGGAGGCGGGCCGGGTCGGCCGGTGCGTCGAGCCGGGCCACGCCCGGCGCCCCCGGTCCGCGCACCGCCCACGGCGAACCGGCCGCGAGCAGCGAGGCGTGCTTGACGTCGTAGTAGCCGGGGTGGGCCGGGACGGCGACGCCCCGGGCCCCCGCGGCCGCCGCCACCAGGTGCGGGTGGAAGCGGGTGCTGAACCACCGCTGGTGCGGACCCGCCGGCACGCCCCGGTCGAGCAGGTCGGTCCACGGCACGCGCCGCAGCCCGGGCAGCAGCCCGGCGAGCCGGTCGTGCACCGCCCGGTCGCCGGGCATGCCCTCGACGACGGCGGTGCGGGCGGGGTCGGCCGCCCACGCGTCCAGGTGGCGCAGGCACGCGGTGGTCAGCGCGCCGTCGTCCGCGTCGAGCATGTCGGCCTGCACGCAGACGGCGACGTCCAGCTCGGCGGCCCGGGCCGGGTCCAGCAGCGCGGCGACGTCGGCCAGCCACAGGTCGTCGCCGCTGCAGGCGTCCGGTCGCCCGACGAGGGCGGCGCTGGGCCGGTCCCGGACGTCGACCACGTCGAGCCCCGCGCACAGCCGCTGCACCAGGCCCGCGGTGGCCGCCGCCATCGGCGCGAAGCCCTGTCCGGTGACCGCCGTGGCGGCGCCGCGCCCGGCCGCGTGCGCCACGGCGGCGAGCAGGCCGACGTGCCGCGGCCAGAGGTCGTGCACGTAGCCGCCGCCGAGCAGGTGCACCGTCGCGGCGCGGGCGAACAACCGCAGGCCCGGCACCCAGCGCGGGGCCCGGGCCGCGTCGTCCAGGGCCGCGTGGACGGACGTGGCGGTGTCCCACGGCGTGCCGCCCGGGGCCTCCCAGCACAGCCGCCAGAGGGTGTCGACGCAGCGCAGCCGCGGGTGCTCGCCGGCGAGCAGCGCCTGAGCGCCGGACGGGAACGGGCAGTCGAGCCAGACGTCGGAGTCCGGCGCCCGCCGCCGCAGCTCGCGCAGCCAGGTCCGGGCGATCAGCTCGTCGCCGACGTTGGGGTGACCCGCCGTGGAGACCAGGTAGTGCACGCCCTCGCTCGCCGCTCAGCCGCCGATCTCCGCCTGCAGGCGGGCGTCGCGGACCTCGACCTGCGCGGCCAGATCGGCCTGGAACCGGCTGACCGCCTCGCGCAGCTTCGGATCGGCGGCGGCCAGGATGCGGACGGCGAGCAGCCCGGCGTTGCGGCCGCCGCCGATGGACACCGTCGCGACCGGCACGCCCGCGGGCATCTGCACGATCGACAGCAGGCTGTCCAGCCCGTCGAGCCGGTCGAGCGGCCGGGGCACGCCGATCACCGGCAGCGGCGTGGCGGCGGCGACCATGCCCGGCAGGTGGGCCGCTCCCCCGGCACCGGCGATGATCACCTTCAGGCCGCGGTCGGCGGCGGCCTCGGCGTAGTCGAGCATCCGCCGCGGGGTCCGGTGCGCCGAGAGGACGTGCGCCTCGTAGGGGACGTCGAACTCCTCGAGCGCCTCGGCGGCCGGCTGCATGACCGGCCAGTCGGAGTCGCTGCCCATGACGATGCCGACGACCGGGTCGTCCTGCGGCTCCTCCACGTGCGGCTCCTCCCTGCGGGTCAGTGCTCGTGCGCGACGGCTCCGTGCGCGTACGCGCTGGCTCCGCGCTCGACGGCTCCGTGCGCATGCCCGACGGCGTCGTCCCCGAACGCGAAGACGGGGTCGACGACGCCGTCGGCCAGGTACCGCGCCGCCGCGACGGCCCGGGCGCGGACCTCGGCGAGGTCGTCGCCCAGCGCGGTCACGTGGCCGAGCTTGCGGCCGGGCCGCTGGCCCTTGCCGTACCAGTGCAGCTTGACGTCGGGCCAGTGCGCCATGAGGTGGTGCACCCGCTCGTCGAGCCCGGGGCCGGCCCAGTCGGCGGCGGCGGCGGCGCCGCCCAGCACGTTGGCCATGACCACGACCGGCGCGGTCATCGCCGTCGACCCCAGCGGGTAGTCGAGGACGGCGCGCAGGTGCTGCTCGAACTGGCCGGTGCGGGCGCCCTCCATGGTCCAGTGGCCGGAGTTGTGCGGCCGCATGGCCAGCTCGTTGACCAGCACGCCGTCCGCGGTCTCGAAGAGCTCCACGGCGAGCAGGCCGACGACGCCCAGCCGGTCGGCGAGGCGGACGGCGAGCCGCTGCGCCGCCGAGGCGCGCTCGTCGTCCAGTCCCGGGGCGGGGGCGAGCACCTCGTGGCAGACGCCGCCGCGCTGGACGGTCTCGACGACCGGCCAGACCGCGACCTGCCCGAACGGCGAGCGGGCCACCTGCACGGCCAGCTCGCGGACCATCGCCACCCGCTCCTCGACCAGCAGCCGGCCGTGCGCGGCGAGCAGGTCGGCGGCCTCGTCGGCGGCGTGCACGACGAAGACGCCCTTGCCGTCGTAGCCCCCGCGCGGGGTCTTCAGCACCACCGGCCAGCCGCGGCCGGCCGCGAAGGCCTCGACGTCGGCGACCGCGGTCGCCTCCGCCCACGCCGGCTGCGGCTCACCGGCCTCGTGCAGCGCGCGGCGGAGGACCAGCTTGTCCTGGGCGTGCACGAGCGCGGCCGGGCCGGGGGCGACGCGGTGGCCGTCGCCCTCGAGCGCGCGCAGGTGCTCGGTCGGCACGTGCTCGTGGTCGAAGGTGAGCACGGTGGCGCCCGCCGCGGCGCGGCGGAGCGCGTCGAGGTCGCGGTGGTCGCCGAGCTGGACGTCGGCGGCGACGAGCGCGGCGGACTCGTCGGGGCCGGCGGAGAGCACCCGCAGCGACAGGCCGAGGGCGATCGCTGCCTGGTGGGTCATCCGGGCGAGCTGGCCGCCGCCGACCATGGCGACGACGGGCAGGCCGGTGCGCCGGTCGAGGGTGGTGGCCATCGCGGGAGCAGCGTAGTCAACGCCGTCCTCGCCCACCCGCCCGAGCCGGACGGCCCATGGGAGGGGCTGCGGCTCGTACAGTCGGCCCGTGCCGCCGTCCACAGGATTCCGCTCGCGGCTGACGGCGGCCCACCGGCTGCTGGCGCGCGAGATGGGCGCGTTCGGCGTCGTGGGGTCGGCCGCCTTCGTCGTCGACGTGGGGCTGTTCCAGCTGCTGTACGTGGCGGGCGTCGAGGCGGTCGTCGCCAAGCTGGTCGCCACCCTCGTGTCGATGACCGCCGCCTACCTCGGGCACCGCTACTGGTCGTTCTCGCACCGGGAACGGCCGGGCGTGGGTCGCGAGTACGTGACCTTCGCCCTCGTGAACGGGGTGACGCTGCTGCTGGGGCTGGCCGTCATCGGCTTCGTCCGGCACGTGCTGATGCAGGAGAGCGCCCTGGTGCTGCAGGCGGCCAACGTCGGCTCGATCGTCGCCGGGACGGTCGTCCGCTTCCTCTCCTACCGCCGGTGGGTGTTCCCCGCCCGCGCGCAGCCGGCGGGGGACGGCCGGCCGGCCGCCGCACCGCTCGGCTGACTCTGCGGCCCCGCTGCCCGCGCTCAGATCGCGAGACGGGAGCCGTTGCGGCCGGCGAGCACCTCCAGGCGCGTCGGGATGCGGGTGCGCAGCTCCTCGAGGTGGCTGATCAGGCCCACGGTGCGGCCGCCCCGGCGCAGCTCGTCGAGCACGCCCATCACCGAGTCGAGGGCCTGCGCGTCGAGCGTGCCGAAGCCCTCGTCGACGAACAGGGTGTCCATCTGCACCCCGCCGCTCTCGGCGGTGACCACGTCGGCCAGGCCGAGCGCCAGCGCCAGCGAGGCCATGAAGCTCTCGCCCCCCGACAGCGTCTTGGTCGGCCGCACGGTGCCGGTGTACTCGTCGACGACGTCGAGGCCGAGCCCGCCGCGAGCGCCGTGCCGGCCCTGCGCATCGCTGTGCCGGAACGTGTACCGGCTGCCCGACATCTCGTGCAGGCGGCGGCTGGCCACGGCGGCGACCTGCTCCAGGCGAGCGGCGAGGACGAACGACTGCAGGCGCATCCGCGCGGTGTTCGCGCCCCGCCCGGTGACCAGGTCGGCGAGCGCGCCGACCCGGTCGGCCCACGCGCGGCGCTCGTGCAGCTCCACCTCGGCGGCCACGACCTCGCCGGCCAGCCGGTCGAGGGCACCGGCGCAGCGGTGGGCGCGGTCCTGGGCGGCCACCGCATCCTCGCGGCGGGCGGTGAGCTCGGCGCAGCGGGCGGCGAGCGCGTCCAGCGCGGGCGCGGGGTCGAGGTCGGCCAGCTCCGGATCGGCCAGCACCGCCTCGACCGCGGCCCGCGCCCGCTCGTGCTCGGAGATCCGGCGGTCGAGCCCGGTCAGGTCGTCCGGGTCGAGCAGGGCGGCGGTCGCGTCCGGCGCGCCGGCGAAGCCCGCACCGGCAGCGCGCTCCTCCGCGGCCCGGCGGGCGACCTCGGCCTCCGCGCGGGCGCGGAGCTCGGCGGTGCGGGCCTGCAGCAGCGCCTCGCACCGCTCGGCGGCGGCGGTCAGCCGGCGCGCCCGGCTGTCGAGGTCGCGGTCGCCCCCGACCACGCCGGCCAGCCGCGCCGTGAGCTCGGCGAGCGCGGCGCGCTGCGCGTCACGCTCGGCGGTCCGGGCGGTCAGCCGGTCGCGGTCGTCGGACAGCCGGGCGGTCACCCGGTCGCGCTCCGCGGTCAGGTCGGCGAGCCGGGCGCGCGCCGCACCGAGCTCCTCCGCCCGACCCGACACCTCGGCCAGCGCCGCGCGGGCCGCCTCCGCGTCGGCGGCCAGCTCGGGAACCGGCCGGCCCCCGGACCGCGCCCGCAGCGCCGCGAGCTCGCGGGCCGTCCCCTCGGCGGCCGTCCGGGTGGCCGCCGCCGACTGCTCGGCGGCCTCGACGTCGGCCCGGGCCCGTTCCTCGTCGTCGGCCGAGACCGCGGGGCCGGTGGGCACCGCGGGCCGCGGGTGCTCGGCCGACCCGCACACGGGGCAGTCGACTCCCTCGACCAGCCCGGCGGCCAGCTCGGCGGCCATGCCGTCGAGGCGGCGGGCCCGGAGCTCGACCAGCCGTTCGCGGGCTCCGAGCCACGCCCCCCGCGCGACGGCGGCGGCCGAGTCGGCGTCGCGCAGCGCGGCCGCGGTGGACCCGGCCCGCCGGCCGTCGAGCAGCGCGGCCTCCGCCACCGCCACGGCCGCGGCCAGGTCGGGACGGCGGGCCGCGGCCGCCGCGGCCGCGTCGACCCGCTGCTGCTGCGCGGTGAGCCGCCCGGGCCAGACCTCGGCGGCGCGGGCCCCCTCGGCGCACCGCGCGCCGAGCGCGTCGATGTCGGCGGTCAGCTCCGCCACGGACCGGCGCAGCGCGTCGGCGCGGCCGGCCTCGGGCAGCAGGGCGCGCGCCGCGGCCGCGTCGTCGCGCAGCTGCCTGGCGAGCAGCTCGTCGGCCTCCCGGCCCTCGCCGACCTCGGCCCAGGCGGCCGACGCGGCTCCCAGCTGGTCGGCCGCGGCGCCGGCGGCGGTCGCCGCGCGGCGGTCGGCGTCGAGCACGTCGCGCAGCGCTTCCGCCCGCCGTCCGGCGTCGCGGCGGGCGCGCAGCGGCTCCAGCCCGGCCTCGGCGGCGACCAGCCGGGCGCGCTCCGCCTCGGCGCGCCGCCGCCGGGCGTGCCGGTCGGCCAGCGTCCGCGCGGCCGCGAGCGCCGCGTCGGCCCGCGCGGCCTCCGCGGCCGCGCCGGTGGACGCGGCGGACGCCCCGGCGAGGTCGGCGGCCGCCCGGGCGCGCACGGCCGACACCCAGGCGTCGACCGGGGCGCCGGCAGCGGCGCCGACCAGCTCGGGCGCCAGGTGCTCGGGCACGTCGACGTCGGCGATCTGCGCCACCCGGGCCAGCAGGGTGCTCACCCGCAACCGGTCGGCGCGCACGGCCTCGTCGGCGAGCCGGCGCTCGGCGGCCAGCCACTCCTCGGCCCGGGCGAAGCGGCCGACGTCGAACAGCGTGCGCAGCAGCTCGGCACGGTGTTCGGGTTCGGCCCGCAGGAACCGGGCGAAGTCGCCCTGCGGCAGCAGCACCACCTGGCAGAACTGGTGGACGTCGAGTCCGAGCCGGGTGCGCAGGTACTCGGCGCCCTCGTCGATGCGGGTGCTGACCGCCTCCCAGCCGCCGTCGACGGCCCGCTGGACGAGCAGCCGGGCCTGCTCGACGGTCGTCCCGGAGCCGCGCTTCTTCGGCCGGTTCTGCTCGGGCCGGCGCGCGACCCGCAGCCGCTGCCCGGCCAGGGTGAGCTCGAGGGTGACCTCGGTGCGCACGTCCGGGTCGGCGTGGTCGCTGCGCAGTCGCTTGGCCTCGCCGCGGGCTCCGGGGACGGTGCCGTAGAGGGCGAAGACGACGGCGTCGAGCAGCGTCGTCTTGCCCGCGCCGGTCGGCCCCCACAGCAGGAACAGCCCGTCGCGGCCGACGTCGTCGAGGTCGACGGACTGCGTGCCGGCGAAGGGCCCGAAGGCGGTCAGGCCCAGCGCGTGCAGCCTCACCGGGCGGCCTCGGCGCGCGCGTCGGCGGCCAGCGCCCGGGCGAGCAGCTCCCGCTCGGCCGCGGTGGCCGCGACGCCGCGCACGTGCCGGACGAACTCGTCGACCACCTCGAGATCGGTGCGGCCGTGGAGCCGCTCCTGGTAGCTGCGCCCGGCTCCCGGCTGCGCGGCGCCGGCCCACTCGAGGTGCACGCAGTGCCGGAAGCGGGTGCGCAGCCGGCGCATCGGATCCGGCGGTCGCACCGCGTCGGTCAACCGGACGGAGACGAAGAAGTGCTCCACGGCGGCGTGCTGCGGGTCGTCGAGCAGCTCGGCGAGGGTGCCGGTGAGCACGGCCAGCGGTCGCGGCACCGGCAGCGGCACCGGGCGGACCTCCACGGCACCCGCGGCATCGAGGTCGACCAGCCAGGCCTGCTTGGCCTGCCCCGCCTCGCCGAAGGAGTAGGGCATCGGCGAGCCGCTGTAGCGCAGTCGCGGCGCCAGCGTCTGCGGGCGGTGCAGGTGGCCCAGGGCCACGTAGTCGACCCCGTCGAACACCGCGGCGGGCACCAGGTCGACGCCGCCGACGCAGATCTCGCGCTCGCTGTCGCTGGGCACACCGCCGCCGACGAACGCGTGCGCGAGCACCACGGAGCGGGCACCGGGCCGGAGGAACAGGTCGGCGCGCACCCGGTCCATCGCGGCGGTCAGGACCGCCTCGTGGGTGCGCGCCTCGCCG
Organism: Geodermatophilus sp. YIM 151500; assembly: GCF_025716945.1. Classification (GTDB taxonomy): domain Bacteria; phylum Actinomycetota; class Actinomycetes; order Mycobacteriales; family Geodermatophilaceae; genus YIM-151500. Next base: position 114,010 of record NZ_JAOVZT010000002.1, on the reverse strand, counting down.
CTCCCCCGTCCGCCCGGGCCGAGCTCGTGCCGGGCCACCTCGGGCTCCAGGTAGGGGATGCCGTAGACGGCCACGTCCCCGTGCGCGTCGGTCAGCAGCACCGGCTCGTCGAGGCGGGCGGTCGACGCGCGGACGTGCACGCCCGACGCCGCCAGCAGACCGGACGCGAAGCCGAGCCGGCGGGCGGAGTCGTGGTTGCCCGGGGTGAGCACGACCTGCGCCCCGGCGGCCCGGAGCCGGGTCAGCACCCGGTCGAGCACCGCCGTGGCGTCGGCCGACGGGACGGCGCGGTCGTAGACGTCGCCGGCCACGAGCACCGCGTCGACGCCCTCGGTGGCGACGACCTCGGCCAGCCCGCTGAGCACGGCCTCCTGCTCGGCGAGCAGGTCGGCGCCGTGCAACGACCGGCCGATGTGCCAGTCCGAGGTGTGCAGCAGCCGCATGCGGCGGAAGGTAGGCGGGGCCACCGACAGAACCGGCCAGGCTCGCCGGAACGGTCCCGCCCGGGACGGCGGCGGGTCAGTAGCGGACCGGCCCGGTGGTCCGGTGCACGTCCGGCCCGTGGCCGGCGCCCCAGCCGCCCAGCGGACCGGTGCCCGGCTCCTCCCACGCGCCCCACCCGGCCGACCCCGTCGTCCAGGCCGCACCGGGCCGGGGTCCGGCGGTGTCGTAGGCCCGCCGGTGCTCGTCGAGCTCGACGAGCTGGTTGAGCAGCGTCTGCACGCCCTCGCTGTCGGGCACGGAGGTGAGCACGGTCGGCGCGTGCTCACCGAGGGTCTCGACGGTGACGGTGCCCGACCGGATGAGGCGGTCCCACAGCGTCTGGCGGTAGGTCACCTCGGTGATCCGGGACAGCGCGATGTCCCGGCCGTGCCGGGCGAGCACGCCGGTCCGCAGCAGCAGCCGGTGCGTGGTGAGCACGTAGTGCGTCGTCCGCCAGCGCAGCAGCGGGACGACGACGAGCACCAGCGCCAGGAGCAGCGCCGACGCCACGACGACCAGCCGCCAGGACCCCTGCTGCGCGCCCGACGGCACCAGCGCCGCGCCGAAGGACGCCGCCCCGACCAGCAGCAGGAACAGCACCAGCGGCCAGAACAGCGTCAGGGCGTGCGGGTGCAGGTGGGCGACGACCTCCTCGTCGTCCCCCAGCAACCGGTCCGGGTAGGGCACGCACCAAGGATGACCGACCGTCCGCGGGTCGTCACCCTTCCGCGGCCCTCGGCCGCACGTGTCGCACGTCGCCGGAGGCCAGCTCCACCGGGCCGGCGTCCGTCCGGACGACGAGCCGGCCGTCCCAGTCGACGGCCTCGGCGACGCCCTCCAGCAACGAGCCGTCCGGCATGGTGACGGCCACCCGCTGCCCCACCGTCGAGCACCAGGCCACGTAGTCGCGGGCCAGGCCGGTCGACACCGGGTCGCCCAGCCCGGCGGTCCAGGCGCGGTAGCGGCGCTCGAGCTCCCCGAGGAAGCCGGCCAGCACGGCCGCGCGGTCCGGCGCCGCGCCGCGCACCGTGGCCAGCGACGCGCCGCCGTCCGGCAGCTCCTCGGGCCGGGTCGAGACGTTGAGCCCGGTCCCGACGACGACGGCCGGCCCGGCGGCCTCGGCGAGGATGCCGGCCAGCTTGGCGCCGTCGGGCGCGAGCAGGTCGTTGGGCCACTTGAGCGACGTCCGGACGCCGGCGACCGTGGCCACCGCCTCGGCCAGCGCCACCCCGCACAGCAGCGGCAGCCAGCCGCGGCGGGCCGCGGGCACGTCGGGCCGCAGCAGCACCGACACCGTCAGCCCGGCGCGCGGCGGGGAGACCCAGGCGCGGTCGAGCCGGCCGCGACCGGCCTGCTGGTGCTCGGCGACGAGCACCAGGCCCTCCGGGGCGTCCTCGTCGGCGGCCCGGGCCAGCAGGACGGCGTTGGTCGACCCCACTTGCTCGACGACGTCGACCGCGCGCCACAGCCCGTCCGGGCGCACCAGCCGCGCGGTGAGCGCGGCGGCGTCCAGCGGCGGCCGGTCGCCGTCTGCACGCTGCGGGGAGGACGGATCGGCCACTCCCCTACGCTACGCACCCGTGAGCGCGGCCGAGCTCGAGAGCGCGGGGGAACACGCCCCCGGCGACATCGACATCCACACCACCGCGGGCAAGCTCGCCGAGTTCGAGCGCCGCGTGCAGGAAGCCACCCACGCCGGCTCCCGGCGGGCGGTGGAGAAGCAGCACGCCGCGGGCAAGATGACCGCCCGCGAGCGGATCGAGGCCCTGCTCGATCCCGGCTCGTTCACCGAGTTCGACGAGTTCGCCCGGCACCGTTCGAGCAACTTCGGCCTGGACGCCAACCGGCCCTTCGGCGACGGCGTGGTCACCGGCTACGGCACCGTCGACGGCCGCCCGGTCGCGGTCTTCTCGCAGGACGTGACCGTCTTCGGCGGCAGCCTCGGCGAGGTCTACGGCGAGAAGATCGTGAAGGTCCTCGACTTCGCCGTCCGCAACGGCTGCCCGGTGATCGGCATCAACGAGGGCGGCGGGGCACGCATCCAGGAGGGCGTGGTCTCCCTCGGCCTCTACGGCGAGATCTTCCGGCGCAACGTGCACGCCTCGGGCGTGGTGCCGCAGATCTCGCTGGTCATGGGCGCGGCCGCCGGCGGGCACGTCTACTCCCCCGCGCTCACCGACTTCATCGTGATGGTCGACGGCACCAGCCAGATGTTCATCACCGGCCCCGACGTGGTGCGCACCGTGACCGGCGAGGACGTCACCCTGGAGGAGCTCGGCGGCGCGCGCACGCACAACACCAGGTCCGGGGTCGCGCACTACCTGGCCGAGGACGAGGCCGACGCCCTCGACTACGTCAAGGCGCTGCTCTCCTACCTGCCGAGCAACAACCTCGACCCGCTGCCCGCGCTCGACGTCCCCCCGGTCGACACCGTGCTGCCCGGCGCGCTGAGCGAGACCGACCTCGAGCTGGACACCTTCGTGCCGGACTCGGCCAACAGCCCCTACGACATGCACGCCGTCGTCCGGCACGTCCTGGACGACGGGGAGTTCCTCGAGGTGCACGCGCTGTTCGCGCCCAACATCCTGGTCGGCTTCGGCCGGGTCGAGGGCCGCCCGGTGGGCGTGGTCGCCAACCAGCCCACCCAGTTCGCCGGCACCCTCGACATCGACGCGAGCGAGAAGGCCGCCCGCTTCGTGCGCACCTGCGACGCGTTCAACGTGCCGGTGCTGACCTTCGTCGACGTGCCCGGCTTCCTGCCCGGCACCTCCCAGGAGTGGGAGGGCATCATCCGCCGCGGGGCCAAGCTGATCTACGCCTACGCCGAGGCGACCGTGCCCAAGATCACCGTCATCACGCGCAAGGCGTACGGCGGCGCCTACGACGTCATGGGCTCCAAGCACCTGGGCGCCGACGTCAACCTGGCCTGGCCGACGGCGCAGATCGCCGTGATGGGCGCCCAGGGCGCGGTGGGCATCCTCTACCGCAAGGAGCTCGCCGCGGCCGACGACGCCGACGCCCGCCGCGCCGAACTGATCACCGAGTACGAGGACGCGCTGCTGAGCCCCTACATCGCGGCCGACCGGGGGTACGTCGACATGGTCATCCCGCCGTCGCACACCCGGGTCCAGGTGACCAAGGCGCTGCGCGTGCTGGCCAACAAGCGCCAGACGCTGCCGCCGAAGAAGCACGGGAACATCCCGCTATGACATCGTCGTCCTCCGGACGACACCGCGACCACGTGCCGTCCCCCGAGTCGCACGGAGCCGCTCCGTCGCTCGATCGCGGAGACCCTCCGGGCCCCCACTCCTCACGACACCGCGACCACGTGCCGTCCCCCGAGTCGCACGGAGCCGC
>NZ_JAOVZT010000002.1:30088-110070 GCF_025716945.1 Geodermatophilus sp. YIM 151500 | reverse complement strand
CGTCGCTCGATCGCGGAGACCCTCCGGGCCCCCACTCCTCACGACCCGCGCTGTTGCGCGTCGTCCGCGGGGAGCCGACCGACGAGGAACTGGCCGCGCTCACCGTCGTCGTCGCCGCGCTCTCCGCCCGGCGCCCCCGGCGGGCGCCCGCGCCGGTCGGCGCGTGGTCCTCGTACGCCGACGCACACCGCGCGCCGCTCCGCCCCGGTCCGGGCGGGTGGCGCGCCGCAGGGAGGTTCTCATGACCAGCGACCGGCGCCTCGTGCTCGCGTCGGCCTCACCGGCCCGGCTGGCGCTGCTGCGCCAGGCCGGCCTGGCCCCCGAGGTGGTGGTCAGCACGATCGACGAGTCGAGCGTGCGCGCCCCGCGGGTGGCCGAGCAGGTGGCCCTGCTGGCCGCGGCCAAGGCCGCCGACGTGGCGAAGCGGGAGGACGACGCGCTGGTCATTGGCGCCGACTCGCTGCTGGAGTTCCGAGGCCGCCCGCTGGGCAAGCCGGTCGACGCCTCCGACGCCCGTGACCGCTGGCGGCGGATGGGCGGCCGGTCCGGCGTGCTGCACACCGGCCAGGCGCTGTTCGACGTCCAGGACGGCACGGTCGTCAGCCGCGACGTGGCCGTCGCCTCCACCGTCGTCCACTTCGTCACCCCGACGCCGCGGGAGATCGAGGCCTACGTGGCCACCGGGGAGCCGCTGGTCGTGGCCGGCGCCTTCACCCTCGACGGGCTCGGCGCCCCGTTCGTCCGGCGGGTCGAGGGCGACCCGGCCGCCGTCATCGGCCTCTCGCTCGCCGTGCTGCGCACCCAGCTGGCCAAGCGGGACCTGGCGATCACCGACCTCTGGCGCCGCTGAACCGGTCCGACCGGTCCAGCTCGAGCACGACCGCGCCGGAGATCGGGCGCAGCCGCTCCGCCCGCCGCTCCACGGCGGCCGCCCACGCCGGCACGCCCGCCACGCCGCTCGGGTAGAGGAACAGGGTGCGCCGGCCGCGCAGCCGCCAGCCGGCCCGCTCGGCCGTGCGGAGGAACCGCCGGACGGGGAAGGTCCGCTCGCCGGGCACCAGCGCGTGGTACGCCCAGACGTAGGGGTGCATGCGGTTGGGCTCCATCACCGTCCAGCGGGCACCCGGAGCCGCCGCGTCGTGCACGGCAGCGGCGACCGCGTCCAGATCGGCCACGTGGTGCAGGGCGTCGACGCTGATCACCAGGCCCGCCGTCCCGGCCGCGACGGCCGCGGTCAGCGCCTCACCGGTGCCGACCTCGAACGAGACGTTGGGCAGCGTCGAGGCGCGTTCCCGCGCCAGCGCCACGTAGCCGGGCAGCGGCTCGACCCCGGTGAACGTGCGGCCGGGCCGGGCGGCGGCCAGGCTGCGCAGCAGCGTGCCGGTGCCGCACCCCACCTCCAGGACCGGTCCCGTCGTCGCGTCCACGACCCCCGTGAAGAAGTCGACCCGCCGCCGGGCCATGTGGCCGGATGCCCGCAGGTCGTCGTACGCCTCCGGCCGGTCGTCGAACGAGGCGTTCCAGGGACGCGTCGAGGACCCGGCCTCCGCGACGTCGCTGCTCATCCGCGCAGCCTAGGTGGCACCCCGCCACGCGCCAGGGGTTCGGTCCCGGTGGCCGCGACGGGGACGACGCCGACGTCGGCGCTCCGGGCGGCACCTGGCCGGTGCCGGGGTGCGCCGCCTGGTTACAGTCCGGAACCGTCGACCCGAGGAGGAGAGCGTGCAGAAGGTGCTCATCGCCAATCGCGGCGAGATCGCGGTCCGGGTCGCCCGCGCCTGCCGCGATGCCGGGCTGACCAGCGTGGCGGTGTACGCCGAGCCCGACCGCGACGCCTTGCACGTCCGGGTGGCCGACGAGGCGTTCGCGCTCGGCGGGACGACGCCCGGCGACTCCTACCTGGTGATCGACAAGATCATCGACGTGGTCAAGCGGTCCGGCGCCGACGCGGTGCACCCCGGGTACGGCTTCCTCGCCGAGAACGCCGACTTCGCACAGGCCGTCATCGACGCCGGCGTCATCTGGATCGGCCCCTCCCCCGAGGCGATCCTCGCGCTCGGCGACAAGGTCGCCGCCCGGCACATCGCGCTGGAGGCCGGCGCTCCGCTGGTGCCCGGCACCCCCGACCCGGTCTCCGGCGCCGACGAGGTGGTCGCCTTCGCCGAGGAGCACGGCCTGCCGGTCGCCATCAAGGCGGCCTTCGGCGGCGGCGGCCGCGGGCTGAAGGTGGCCCGCACGATGGAGGAGATCCCGGAGCTGTTCGACTCCGCCGTCCGGGAGGCCGTGTCGGCCTTCGGCCGCGGCGAGTGCTTCGTCGAGCGCTTCCTCGACCAGCCGCGGCACGTCGAGGCGCAGGTGCTGGCCGACATGCACGGCACCGTCGTCGTCGTGGGCACCCGCGACTGCTCGCTGCAGCGCCGCAACCAGAAGCTGGTCGAGGAGGCGCCGGCGCCGTTCCTCACCGACGAGCAGCGCGCGCGCATCCACGAGTCGGCCAAGGCCATCTGCCGCGGCGCCGGCTACGTCGGCGCCGGCACGGTCGAGTACCTGGTGGGCGCCGACGGCTCGGTCTCCTTCCTCGAGGTCAACACCCGTCTGCAGGTCGAGCACCCGGTCAGCGAGGAGACCGCCGGCGTCGACCTGGTGCGCCAGCAGTTCCGCATCGCCGACGGCGCACCCCTGGAGATCACGGAGGACCCGGTGCCGCGCGGGCACAGCATCGAGTTCCGGATCAACGCCGAGGACGCCGGCCGGAACTTCATGCCCGCGCCCGGCCCGGTCACCCGGCTGGAGATCCCGCAGGGCCCCGGCGTCCGGTGGGACTCCGGGGTGGAGACCGGCGGCGAGGTGGTGGGCGCCTTCGACTCGATGCTGGCCAAGCTGATCGTCACCGGCGCGACGCGCACCGAGGCGCTGCAGCGGGCCCGCCGCGCGCTGGACGAGCTGGTCGTCGAGGGCATGCCGACCGTGGTGCCGTTCCACCGCGCCGTCGTCCGCGACGAGGCCTTCACCGCCGAGCCGTTCCGGGTGCACACCCGCTGGATCGAGACCGAGTGGGACAACCAGGTGCCGCCCCACTCCGCGGCACCGGCCGAGCCGGGCGAGGAACAGCCGCGCCAGACGGTCGTGGTGGAGGTCGGCGGACGCCGGCTCGAGGTCTCGCTGCCCGCCGCGCTCACCGCGGGCGGCGGCGCAGCGGCGGCCGGCGCTCCGGCGCGGGCGCGCCGGCGCAGCAGCGGGCACGGCGGCTCGGCCACGTCCGGCGACGCGCTGACCTCGCCCATGCAGGGCACGATCGTCAAGGTCGCCGTCGAGGACGGCGCGACCGTCGCCGAGGGCGACCTCGTGGTCGTGCTCGAGGCGATGAAGATGGAGCAGCCGATCGTCGCCCACCGGGCGGGCACCGTGTCGGGGCTGACCGCCGAGGTCGGCGCCTCGGTGAGCAGCGGCGCCGTCCTCTGCTCCATCACCGACGACGCGGCGTAGCCGCGTTGGCCGCCCTGAGGGCGGCTCAGGGGCCTGCAGCGAGAGGCTCCAGGTCGCGTCCGACGTGACGTTGTCCTCTGGAGAGGCCGCGCGGCGACTCGAAGGCTGTTGGCATGCCCGGTCCGCTGATCGCTCCCTGCGACGAACACATCAAACGGGAGTCGCATGGGCGCGCAGTTGCCCGCAGCGAGCTGTTCCGGGACGGCGGGATGAAAGGTCATCGATATGACGCTGGACGATTCTGCCACCATCATCGCCGCCATCGTCTCCGGTTCCATCACCGGTTCGGCGGCGATCGTTGTCGGATACCTGGCGTCGTCGCGCCGGCGTCAGCTCAAGAAGGATGTACAGGGGCGGAGGCTGACGGCCTACGAGGGCCTTTGGGCAGTGACGGGCACGGCGGCGGGTGTCCGAGCGAGAGGTGACTGGGCAGGCGGGCCTCTCGACAAAAGGGAACGTCGAGAGCTCTTCGACAAGATGACCGAGTGGTACTACGGGAAGAGTGGCGGAATCTTTCTCGCTCCCAAGACGAGAGAGCTCTACCTCGCGGTGAAGGAGAACCTCTGCTGTCCCGAACCCAAGATCCGACCCGCCGGAGCCCTCGAGGAGGAGATGTCGGGCGGGGACGACTCCGATCGCGCGCGCGGTTACCTGGCCATCCATCAAATGTCGCTGCTCCGATGGGTCATGCGTTTCGACCTGGACATCCACACTCAGCCCTACAACGCGACGCTCACCGAAAAGCAGAAAGAGTTGGTCGAGGACAGCGGTATCCACCTCGACAAGCGGCCCTACAAGGGCAACTGGACCGAGGGACGTGCGCGCGAGAACGCGATCGGCGCCGCGGCCGCGCAGCCGCTGGTCGGACCGCTGCGGACAGGCGGCTGATCGGGGCCCGTGGTGGACCACGGACGTTGCCGGACGCGGGTTGGACGCGCAGTGCCGGCCCTCCTGCCCGGCGGTCAGCCGCGGCGCACGCCGAGGGTGTCGACGCCGTCGCCGTTCCAGTCCCCGGCGAACGCCGTGTCGGTCGGGTCGCCGTAGGCGACCACCCGCTCGGCGACGCCCGAGGTCAGGCTGTAGCGCATGTGGTAGACGCCGCCGCGGCGCACGGTGAGCGAGTCACCGGTCTGCCCGGCCCGCCACCGCCCGACCAGGACGACGTCGCCCGGGTCGCCGTAGGCGAAGGTCGACTCCGCGACACCCGTGGTGAGCGCGTTCTTGACGAAGTACTGCAGGCCGCGGCGCACGGTCAGGCTGTCGCGCCGGTCGCCGTTCCAGTCCCCCACGAGCACCGCGTCACCGGGGTCGCCGTACACGAACACGGTGTCGGCGGAGCCGGTCGACAGGCTGTTGCGCACGAAGTAGGTGTTGCCGCGCCGTACCGCCAGGCTGTCGCGGCCGTCGCCGTCCCAGTCGCCGACGAGCACGGCGTCACCGGGGTCGCCGTAGCCGAACACGGCGTCCGCCGGGCCGCTGGTGTTGCGGTCGCGGACGTGGAACTCCCCACCCCGGCGCACCAGCATCGTGTCGACGCCGTCGCCGTCCCAGTCGCCGACGAAGACGCTGTCGACCGGCAGGCCGTAGACGAACACCGAGGTCGCGGTGCCGCCGTAGCCGTCGTTGAGGAAGTAGCGGTCGCCCCGGCCGCCGATCTCGCCGGTGACCCCGGCGCCGCCAGCCGCGGGCAGGGACGCGACGCCGCCGCGGGTGCGCACCTCCACGGTCGCCTCGAGCACACCCTGGCCGAGCACCGTCACCGTGAACGCCCCGCCGGCCAGCGACGCGGCCCGGCCCGGGAGGAGCGCGACGCGGGTGTCGCCGTCCCAGCCGGCGGCCGGCGACGGGGTGCCGTCGAGCAGCAGCGAGGTGTCGCCGGCGGTGGCCGTGGTGCGCAGCAGCACCCCGCTCTCCAGGCCGGCGTAGTTGCCGGAGGCCAGCCAGGCGTCGCGGCCCACGGCGGTCCGCAGCTCCAGCCAGTAGACGCGCCCGTCGTCGGCGACCAGCTGCACCGCCCGCACGCCCTGTGGCGCGCCCGGCGGCACCAGCGGGACGACGGCGCCGGTGTCGCCGGCGCGGAACGCCAGCCGCCGGTGGGCGGGCAGCACGCCGAGCTGGGCGGCGTGGACGGCGTTCAGCGAGCCGAGCTGCTGCCAGGAGCCGCCCATCACGTCGTAGTAGTCGCGGTAGGCGACCGTCCGGCAGGCCCCACCGTCGACGGCGCCGTCGCACTGGCGCGCCGAGGAGTGGCCGAGGCCGAAGTTGTGCCCGAACTCGTGCGCGAGCAGCGAGGTCTGCACCGCGCCGGCGACGACCCGGCCCCCCGACCCCACGCCGCTGCCGATCGTGCCGAAGCCCGAGGAGCACCCGGAGCCCCCGCTGCCCATGCCCGGCAGGTACACCAGCAGGTGCCGGCCGGGGCCGGGCGCGAAGCCGACCCGCTGGGCGACGTCGTTCCAGAGCCCGAAGGGGTCGGTGCAGGGGAAGCCGGTCGGCGTCCACGAGTGCCGCGCGGTCACCCCCAGGCGCACCGCGCCGCCGGTCTGCTCGGCCCAGAAGTCGGCCACCGGCCCGTCCACGGCGGCGGCGAGCCGGTCGACGGTCATGCCGTCGGGTGCGCCGCCCGGCGGGGTCACCAGCACCACGGTGACGGAGTTGGTGGACGGCCCGCCGGCCGCCGCGCCCCCGCCGGACGCGTCCCCGGCGGCGAGCACCTCGGCGGCGAGCACCTCGTGCACCGGCTCGAAACCCCGGGTCGTCGCCTCGTCGACGACCCGCTCGCCCACCGTGACCTCGACCGTGGCACCCGGGGGGACGTCGTCGACGGCGGCGGTCTCGATCCGCACGGCCTCGCCGTCCGGGGTCTCCACCCAGCTCAGCGGTGCCTCGGCGGCGTGCTCCTCCGGCGCCGCGGGGTCGGCGTGCTCGGGCCAGACCTGGACGAGCTCGCCGACGACGGTCCCGCCGGTCGGTGCGGCCTGCTCGGCGGCGGCCGGGGACGCGAGCACCGGCAGCGCGACGGCGGCCAGGACGGCGACGACGGACGACCGCACCGCGCGCGGTCGGTGGACTGCTGGCACGAGGACTCCTCGGGAGGGTGGACCAGGGGTCCATCGGCAGGTCGCGGGCCCGGGCTGACCGCGGCTCCCCCGACCGGGCGGGTCGGCGTCCGCCGTCCGGTGGCCGCCGGCCGGACCTGCGGGGCTACCGGAGGCGCCGCCGCACCAGCACGCCGAGTGCGGCGGCGAGGGCGGCGGCGAGGGTCAGGCCGCCGAGCGCGGCGCCGGCGACGGGCCAGGCGGGGCCGGGAGCGGCCGGCGCGGGACGCGCCTGTGCGGCCTCGTCCGCCCGCACGTCCGCGGCCTGCGCGGCGTCGGCTGACTCCATGGCGGGCGGGACCGGGGGCGGGCTCGGGGCACCCGCCGCTGGTGCGGAACCGGCGGCGGACGCTCCGGCGGGCGCCGCCGTGCCCTCGGCCGCGGAGGAGGGTGCCGTGCCCTGCGCCGGGAGCACGGCCGAGCGGCTGCCGCCCGCCGGGGCCGGGGCGACGGCGCGGGCCCCGGCCGGCGTCGCCCGGACCCGCACGGTGGCCGCGCGGGGGGTGAGCGAGGTGACGGTGACGGTGAAGCCGCCGGCCAGCGGGACGGGCGTGCCCGCCGGCAGCGCCGTCCGCAGGTCGCCGTCCCAGGCGGCCGCGGGACCCGGGGTTCCGTCGAGCAGCAGCGAGGTGTCGGGCCAGGCGCCGGTGCGGCGCAGCAGCACGCCGCTGTCGAGCGCGTAGCGGTCGGCGGGGGTGCCGAGCCAGGAGTCGCGGCCGGCAGCGGTGCGCAGCTCCAGCCAGTAGCTCCCGCCCCGGCCGTCGTCGAGGCGCAGGGCGCGGGTGCCGGAGGGTGAGGTGAGCGGCGCGAGGACGACCTCCGCGGTGCCCTCGGCGGCGGTCACCGTGCGCACCCGGTCCGCGCCGAGCGTGCCGAGCGCCGCGGCCTGCGCGACGTTGAGCGACCCGAGCTGGCCCCACGAGACGCCCATGACGTCGTAGTGGTCGCGGTAGGGCTTGGTGCGGCAGGCGGCGGTGTCGGCGGTGTCGGTGGCGGCGGTGTCGGTGGCGGCGGCGTCGGCCGTGCCGTCGCACTGCAGGCCCGAGGAGTGGCCCAGGCCGAAGTTGTGGCCGAGCTCGTGGGCGACGACCGAGGGCAGCGTGTCGCGCACGTAGAGCCGGCCGCCGGAGGCCGGGCCGGTGCCGACCTCGGCGAGTGCGTAGGAGCACCCCGGCAGCGCCGCCGAGCGGCTGCTGAGGTAGAGCACCAGGTGCTTGCCGGGCCCCGGGACGAAGCCGACCTTCGCCGCGACCTCCGTCCACAGCACGGTCGGGTCCGTGCAGCCGGCCACGGTCGGGATCCAGTCGTGCGCGGCGGTGACCCCGAGCTGGACGGCGCCGCCGGTCTGCTCGGCCCAGAAGCCGGCGACCGGCCCGTCGACGACGCCGGTCATCCGCGCGACGTCCACGGAGTCGGGGGCGACCCCGGCGGGGCGGACCAGCGCGACGGTCACCTCGTTGGTCAGCCGGCGCCCGGCGCCCGCGGTGGCCGCCGCCGGCGCGGGGGTGCTGACCACCTCGGCCTGCAGCACCTCGCGGGCGGGGACGAGCCCCTGACCGGACGCCGCGTCGCGCACCTGGGCGCCGACGGTGACCTCGACGGTCGCGCCCGGGGGCACGCCGACCAGGTCGGCGGTGTCCACCCGGATGGAGTCGCCGCCCGGCGTCTCGACGTAGCTGAGCGGCCCGCCGTGCGCGGCACCGTCCTCGTCGCCGGAGGTGCCGGGCCCGGCGTCCCCGGCGTCCTCGGCGTCGTCGTGCGCCTCCTCGGCACCTTCGCGCGCTTCCCCTGTGTCCTCGTGCGCGTCCTCGGTGTCCTCGTGCGGGTGCTGGGCGTCCCCGGCGTCCTCGTGCGGGTCCTCGGCGTCCCCGCGCGGGTCCTCCGCGATGCCGGCGCCCTCGGGCTGGACGGCGTGCTCGTCCTCCGCCCACACCTGCAGGAGCTGGCCGGTCACGGTGGAGCCGGCCGGCTCCTCCGCCGCGGCCGGCACCGGCGCGAGCGGCGCGGCGACGACCGCGCACGTCACGACGGCACGCCACAGCCACGACCGGCGGCGCGCACGCGGGGAGGATGGCATCCCTCCCGTCATCGGCGGTGACGACCCCGATGCGCACCGTGAGCAAGGGACCCCTCGACCGTCTGGTCACAGGCGCCGCACCGGGCTCACGAGCCCGCCCCGTGCGTACACCCCGCCCGTGCTCGGGCCAGGGCGTCACCCGTGCTCAGGCCAGGGCGTCGGCGCCCATCAGCCGCCGGCCCGCCTCGGTGATCGAGCCGGACAGCGACGGGTAGATGGCGAAGGTGTGCGCCAGGTCGGAGACGGTCAGGCCCTTGCTGACCGCCAGCGCGATGGGCAGCACCAACTCCGAGGCACCAGGCGCGACCACGACCCCGCCGACCACCACACCGGTGGCCTGGCGGGCGAAGAGCTTGACGAAGCCGTCGCGCAGGTCGCTCATCTTGGCCCGCGCGTTCGTGGCCAGCGGCAGCTGCACGACGTCCACAGGCACGTCCTCGGGCAGCGACTTCTCCTGCATGCCGACCGTGGCGATCTCGGGGTGGGTGAAGACGTTGGCCGCCACCGTCTTGAGCCGGATCGGGGTCACCGCCTCGCCGAGCGCGTGCCACATGGCGATGCGGCCCTGCATGGCGGCGACCGAGGCCAGCTGGAACACACCGGTCACGTCACCGGCGGCGTAGATGCCGGGCACCGACGTCCGGGAGACCCGGTCGACGACGACGTGCCCGGACGGCGCGGTCTCCACGCCGCACTCCTCGAGCCGCAGCCCGCCGGTGTTGGGCACGGTGCCGACGGTCATCAGGGCGTGCGAGCCCTCGACGGTGCGACCGTCGGTGAGCTCGACGACGACGCCCTTCTCGGTGCGCCGCACGGCCGCGGCCCGACCGCGCTCGGCGATGCGCCCGCCCCGGGACTGGAAGACCTGCTCGAGCACCTCGGCGGCGTCGGAGTCCTCGCCGGGCAGCACCCGGTCGCGGGAGGAGACCAGGGTGACCGGGACGCCGGCCTCCAGGTAGCCCGAGGCGAACTCGGCGCCGGTGACGCCGGAACCCACGACCACGAGGTGGTCGGGCATCTCGCCGAGGTCGTACACGTCGCGCCAGTCGAGGATGCGCTCGCCGTCGGGCTCGGCCCCGGGGAGCACGCGCGGATCGGCGCCCGTGGCGATCAGGACGACGTCGCTCTCGAGCGTGTCGGTCACCGCGCCGTCCCGGTCGACGACCTCGACCCGGTGCGTCGAGAGCCCCCGGACGTCGTCGGCCAAGCGCCCCGCCCCGGCCAAGATGCGCACGCCCTCGGTGGCCAGCCGCTGGTGGATGTCGGCCGACTGGGCGACGGCCAGGCCCTTGACCCGCTGGTTGACCGAGGCCAGGTCCAGCCCCACGTCGGACAGGTCGGCGCCCTGCAGGCCCAGGACGGCGGAGCGGCGCACCGAGGTCATCGCGCCGGCGGCGGCGATCAGCGTCTTGGACGGGACGCAGTCGGTGAGCACGCTGGCCCCGCCGATGCCGTCGCGCTCGACCACGGTGACCTGCGCACCGAGTTGCGCGGCGACCAGCGCGGCCTCGTAGCCGGCCGGACCGCCGCCGATGATGACGATGCGCGTCATGGGTCCTTCCCCGTCCAGGGCCGGCCGGGCCGGCGCTGCACCTTGCTCCGTCGGGTGCCGCGGATCCGGCACACCGCCGCCCATTGTCCCCGCCGCCGCAGCCCCCGCGCGTGCGGGCGGGTGCGGGAGCCGGCACGGTGGCTGCACGCCGCCGTCCGCCGTGTCTAGTCTCGGCAGGCGATGGGCCTCTACGCCGCGTACGGGTCGAACATGGATCCCGCGCAGATGCTGCGCCGCTGCCCGTCCTCCCCCCACCTGGGCACCGGCTGGATCCGCGGGTGGCGGCTGACCTTCGGCGCCGAGGAGTACGGCTGGGAGGGGGCGCTGGCCACGCTGGTGCCCGACGAGTCGCCCGAGCAGCTGCACCCCGGCGTCTTCGTCGCGCTCTACGACCTGACCGATGCCGACGAGCGGGCCCTCGACGCGTGGGAGGGCGCCGACTCCGGCCTGTACCGGAAGGTGCACCTGCGCGCCCACACGCTGGCCGGCGACGCGGTCGCGTACGTGTACGTGCTCGACGCCTTCGAGGGCGGCCTGCCCTCGGCGCGCCACCTGGGCACGCTGGCCGACGCCGCCGAGGCCGCCGGCGCGCCCGTCGACTACGTGCGCGAGCTGCGCGGCCGGGAGTGCCGCTCCACCGGCGTCTGACCGCGCCCGTCAGCCGCCGCCCTCGCGTCGCAAGGGGACGCCGAGGGCCCGCGCCGTCCGGGCCACCATCCGGAGGTGGCGGCGGTAGACGTCGCCCGCCGTGCAGTGCAGCAGCGTCCACCGGTGCTCGGTGAGCCAGTTGTGCCGGTCGCGGTCGGCGGCGAGCTGCTCGCGGGTCATGTGCGCCTCGAGCCCGTCGAACTCCGCGCCCACCCGGTGGTCGTCCCAGCCCATGTCCAGGAGATCGGCGCGACCACCATCGGCGATCCGCACCTGCAGCCTCGGCACGGGGAGGCCCGCTTCGAGGTGCCGCCAGCGCATGCGCGACTCCATCGGTGACTGCGCCTTCGCATCGGCCAGCGGCACCAGCCCGCGGAGCCGGATGACCTGCGGCAGGCCGGCCTGGTCGGTCGCCGCGGCGGCCAGCTGCGCACCGGTGCACGTACCCGAGCGCAGTGCGGCGTCCAACGTGGCCAGGCCGTCGATCGGTGCGGTGCCGCGGACGACGTCGCACGCCGTCCGCGCGGGCGGGGTGCACCAGACGCCGTCCACGAGCCGGGCGTCGTCCGTGCCGAGGGAGGACGGGTGGACCTGGACCCCGGGCAGCCGGCGGTTGACCAGGCCGGGTGGTCCGAGGACGTGCAACGTCCGGTCACCGAGGACGTCGAAGCCCCACAGCGATGCCGCGGTCGAATGGCAGGCCACGAGATCCCCGCCGACGGCCACCGTCGCGGCCCGCAGCAGGAGCGCCGGCGACTCGGGCAGGTCGCCGTCGACGAGCACGCCACGCCACGGGCTGCGTCGCCAGCGGCCGGAACGCAGCCGTGCGCGCAGCACGGTGTCGCTGCAGTGGGCCAGCGCCTGGGAGGTGGTGAACACCCCGTGCTGCGCGGCGACCTGGCGGTACAGCGCGAAGTCCACGCGGTGCAGCGTGGGCGCCGGTCCGGGCGGACGGGCCCGCGCGTCCCGATCCGTGGACGGGGCACCGACCCGTGGACACGCCGCAATCCATGTCGCGATCATGAAGTTCGGGAAGCGACACGCCGCCGCGCGGGCGCGGGTCGCTTCCCGAACCTCATGATCGCGGCGGAGCGGGGGCGGCGAGGAACAGCTCCAGCAGCTCCCGGGCGGCCAGCGCCGGCGTGAGCTCGCCGGCCAGCACCGCCTTCTCCAGCTGCGGCGCGGCGGACCGGATGGCGGGGTGCGAGCGCAGCCGGTGCTCGAGGCCGTCGTGCACGAGCTGCCAGGTCCAGCGCACCTGCTGGGTCCGCCGCCGCTCGTCGAACGCGCCGGAGGCCTTCATCCGCTCCTGGTGCTCGGTCAGCGCCGTCCAGACCCGGTCGAGCCCCTCGCCGGACAGGCCCGCGCAGGTCAGCACGGGCACGTCCCAGCCGCCCTCGGTGTGCCCGCGCAGCATCCGGATCGCCCCCGCCAGCTCGCGGGCCGCCTTCCGCGCGTCGGCCGCCCCGGGCCCGTCGGCCTTGTTGACGGCGATGACGTCGGCGATCTCGAGGATGCCGCGCTTGATGCCTTGCAGCTGGTCACCCGTGCGGGCCAGCGTCAGGAACAGGAACGAGTCGACCATCTCCGAGACGGCGACCTCCGACTGCCCGACGCCGACCGTCTCCACCAGGACCACGTCGTAGCCCGCGGCCTCCACCACGACCATCGACTCGCGGGTCGCCTGCGCCACCCCGCCGAGCGTGCCGGCGGTCGGCGCCGGGCGGATGAACGCGTCGCGGTCGACCGCCAGCCGGGCCATCCGCGTCTTGTCACCCAGGATCGACCCGCCCGACCGCGCCGACGACGGGTCGACGGCCAGCACCGCCACGCGGTGGCCGGCCGCGGTGAGGTCGACGCCCAGCTGGTCGATGAACGTCGACTTCCCGACGCCGGGCACCCCGCTGATGCCCACCCGCCGGGCTTTTCCGGCGTGCGGGAGCAGCTCGACCAGCAGCTGCTGCGCCCGCTGCCGGTGGTCGGCCCGGCGCGACTCGACGAGCGTGATCGCCCGCGCGACCTGCCGGCGGTCACCGGCGAGCACGCCCGCGACCAGCGCCGGGACGTCGATCGGCCGGCTCACCAGGAACCTCCACTCGTCGCCCGGCGCACCCCCGGCTGCCCCCTCGCCCCGTGCTCGTGCTCTGGGTGCGCGCGGCACTCAGAGCACGAGGACGCGGCAGGCACCCTGCGGACCCCCGACCGGGCCGCGCTCACGCGTGGCCGAGACGCTCGGCCAGGGTGCGCAGCAGCGACTGGGCCGCCTCGGCGATGACCGTGCCGGGCGGGAATACCGCGGCCGCGCCCATCTCCACCAGCCGCGGGACGTCGTCGGGCGGGACGACGCCCCCGACGACGACCAGCACGTCGTCGGCACCGAGCTCGTGCAGGGCGTCGCGCAGCTCGGGCACCAGCGTCAGGTGACCGGCGGCCAGCGAGGAGACGCCGACGACGTGCACGTCGGCCTCGACCGCCTGTCGGGCGACCTCCTCCGGGGTCTGGAACAGCGGGCCGACGTCGACGTCGAAGCCGAGGTCGGCGAACGCGGTGGCGATCACCTTCTGGCCCCGGTCGTGGCCGTCCTGGCCCATCTTGGCGACCAGGATCCGCGGTCGGCGGCCCTCGGCCTCCTCGAACTCCTCGGCCAGCCGGCGGGTCTCGGCGACCGGGCCGGTGGCACCCACCTCGTCGCGGTACACACCGGAGATGGTGCGCACCTGCCCGGCGTGCCGCCCCCACACGGCCTCCAGCGCGTCGGAGATCTCCCCCACCGTCGCCTTCGCCCGCGCCGCGTCGACGGCCAGCTTGAGCAGGTTGCCGTCCAGCGAGCCGTCGCGCCGTCCCTCGTCGGCGGCGCGGGCGGCGTCGGTGAGCCGGCCCAGCGCGTCGCGCAGCGCCGCCTCGTCCCGCGAGGCGCGCAGCTGGTCGAGCTTCGCCTTCTGCTCGGCGAGCACCTGGGCGTTGTCGACCCGCAGCACGTCGACCGCCTCGTCGGCGTCGACGCGGTACTTGTTCACCCCGATCACCGGCTGCCGGCCGGAGTCGATGCGGGCCTGGGTGCGCGCCGCGGCCTCCTCGATGCGCAGCTTCGGGATGCCGTCGTCGATGGCCTGCGCCATGCCGCCGTGCTCGGCGACCTCCTCGATGTGCGCCCAGGCCCGCCGGGCCAGGTCGTAGGTGAGCTTCTCGACGTAGGCCGAGCCGCCCCACGGGTCGATGACGCGCGTCGTGCCCGACTCCTGCTGGAGCAGCAGCTGGGTGTTGCGGGCGATCCGGGCGGAGAAGTCCGAGGGCAGCGCCAGCGCCTCGTCGAGCGCGTTGGTGTGCAGCGACTGGGTGTGCCCCTGGGTTGCGGCCATGGCCTCCAGGCAGGTCCGGACGACGTTGTTGTAGACGTCCTGCGCGGTCAGCGACCAGCCCGAGGTCTGGCAGTGGGTGCGCAGCGACAGCGACTTCGCGTTCCGCGCGCCGGCCTCCTGCACCAGCCGCGCCCACAGCAGCCGGGCGGCGCGCAGCTTGGCGACCTCCATGAAGAAGTTCATGCCGATCGCCCAGAAGAACGACAGCCGCGGCGCGAAGGCGTCGACGTCCAGCCCGGCGCTCTTGCCCGCCTCCAGGTACTCGACGCCGTCGGCGAGCGTGTACGCCAGCTCCAGGTCGGCGGTCGCCCCGGCCTCCTGGATGTGGTAACCGGAGATGGAGATGGAGTTGAACCGCGGCATCTCCGCCGAGGTGAAGGCGAAGATGTCGCTGATGATCCGCATCGACGGCTTCGGCGGGTAGATGTAGGTGTTGCGGACCATGAACTCCTTGAGGATGTCGTTCTGGATGGTCCCGGTGAGCCGCGCCGGCTCCACCCCCTGCTCCTCGGCCGCCAGGATGTAGAGCGCCAGCACGGGCAGCACCGCCCCGTTCATGGTCATCGACACGCTCATCCGGTCCAGCGGGATGCCGTCGAACAGCTGCCGCATGTCCAGGATGGAGTCGATCGCCACGCCGGCCATGCCGACGTCGCCGCGCACCCGCGGGTGGTCGGAGTCGTAGCCGCGGTGCGTGGGCAGGTCGAAGGCGACCGACAGGCCCTTCTGCCCGGCCGCGAGGTTGCGCCGGTAGAACGCGTTGGACTCCGCTGCGGTGGAGAAGCCCGCGTACTGGCGGACCGTCCACGGCTGGGTGGTGTACATGGTCGGGTAAGGCCCGCGCAGGTACGGCGGCAGGCCGGGATAGGTGTCGAGGAAGTCCAGCCCGGCCAGGTCGGCCGGGGTGTACAGCGGCGGGACGGCGATGCCCTCCGGCGTGTGCCAGGTCGCCTTGTCCACGCCGTGCCCGGTGGCCTGCTCGAACCGCTTGGCCCAGTCGGCGACCGAGTGCCCGTTCGCCGGCCGGCCCAGCTCGACCGAGCCGAAGTCGGGGATCGCGGCCGTGCCGCCCCGTCCGCTCGCACGCTCGCTCATGCCCGCACTCCCCCTTCGATGCCCAGCTCGCGGTGCGCCGTCCGCAGCACCTCGAGGGCGTCGCACCCGGCGTACACGTACCCGTCGACCCCGTCCACCCGCAGGCCGGGCCGCCCGGCCAGCCAGATCTGCCGGGCGCCGGCCGCCCGCAGCTCGCCGACGACCGCGGCGGCCGAGTCGGCGTAGTCGGCGTCGGTCCCGCACACGCAGGCCAGGTCCGTGCCGGCCTCGGCCAGCCCGCTCGCGCCGTCGCCGGCGGGGGTGGCCAGCCCACCCGCCTGGAACAGGCTCGCCGCGAAGGTGGCCCGGGCGGTGTGCCGCGCCACCGGCCCCAGCGTGGCCAGGTAGACCGACGGACGGCGCCCGGATGATCCGGCCGCGGCGTCGGCGGCGTCGCGCAGGTCCTCGTAGGCCTCGGCGGCCCGCACCCGGGGCAGCCCGCCCGGCCCGCGCGGCGCCGGCTCCGCGGCCGGTTCCCGCACCGGCGGGCGCTCCGCCAGGTCGGGGAACTCGCTCACGCCGGTCACCGGATCCTTCCGGTGCGCCAGCCGGCGGGACCGCTCCGCCCAGGCGGCGGCGATCCGCTCGCCCACCAGTCCCGACCGCAGCGCCGCGGCCAGCCCGCCGGCCCGCTCGATCTCGGTGAACCAGGCCCACGCCGCCCGCGCCAGCGAGTCGGTCAGCGACTCGACGTACCAGGAGCCGCCGGCCGGGTCGAGCACCCGGGCCAGCGACGCCTCCTCGACGAGCAGGCTCTGGGTGTTGCGGGCGATCCGGCGGGAGAACGCGTCGGGCAGGCCCAGCGCGGCGTCGAAGGGTTGCACGGTGACCACGTCGGCGCCGCCCACGCCCGCGGCGAAGCAGGCCACCGTCGTCCGCAGCAGGTTGACGTACGGATCGCGGCGGGCCGCCATCACCGACGAGGTGACCGCGTGCTGGCGCATGGCCCGCACGTCGGGCGAGGCGCCGCTGACCTCGCCGACCCGGTCCCACAGCCGGCGCGCGGCGCGCAGCGCGGCGATGGTCGTGAACTGGTCGGCCGACGCCGAGAGGCGGAACTCGACCGCCCGCACCGCCTCGTCGACGGTCAGGCCCGGGCCGCCGTCCGCGGGGTCGGTCAGCGCCCGGAGGTAGGCCACGCCGGCGGCCAGCGCGCAGCCCAGCTCCTCCACCGCCGAGCCGCCCGCGTCGGCGAAGACCGTGCCGTCGGCGACGACGGTCCGCAGGCCGTCGTGCGCGGCCGCCCGGCGGGCGAGGGCGGCCAGCCCGGAGAGGTCCTGCGGCTCCCCGGTGACGGCCTGCAGGCCCAGCGGGTCCAGCCCCAGCGAGCCGCCCGGCGCGAGGTCGGTGCGGTCCTCGACGAGGTCGAGGAACGCCTCGGCGGCGGCGACGCCCCCATCCGCCCCGCCCCCGGTCACGGCGACCGGCGCGAGGTCCAGGTAGACGTCGGCCAGCACCTCGCCCAGCGCGCCGACAGGGACGGCCCCGTCGCCGAGCACCAGCCACAGCGAGGTGACCCCGTTCTCCAGGTCGGCGGCGATCGCCTCCCTGGTCCGGGCGACGTCGGGGTCGGCGTGCCGCTGGCGGACGTCCCAGCCGGCCGGCACCCCGCCGTCCTCACCGGGTGCCAGCGTGCCCCCCGCCGCCGTGCCGCCGGGGACCGTCCCGCCCGGCAGCGCCGCACCGGCGCGGGAACCGCGGACGAACGGCGGCAGACCCGGCAGACCCGCCGCCGCAGGCAGGTCACCGGCGTCCTCCGCGGTGTAGAGCGGCGCCACCTCGACGCCGGTCGCGACGGCGCGCCGCAGCGCGTCCTCCACCGGGTCGGGCAGGTCGGTGCGGCCGGCCTTGGACAGCACCCCCGCGACCAGCTCGCGCCATCGCTCCCGGGTGGCCGCAGGGAACAGCCCGGCCAGCTGCAGGACGTCGGGCACCTCGTGCTCGGCCGGCACCTCCGCGTCGGGGTGTGCCGGGGCCGGTGACGCCTGGTCTGCGCTCATCGTCACCCCTGGATCGGTCATCGGTCCGGTGTCGGCCTGTGACAGCCGGGCCACCCGGCGCCGGCCGGGTGGCCCGGTCGATCGGATCCTCGACCCCGGTCGGCCGACGAGCAACAGCTTCCCGGTCGTCGATCGGGACTCTAGTGCGGTGGGGACCTCCCGCACCTCGCTGCGCGGCGCCGGCCGCCGACGGCCACCTCGGGGTCGCCCTCGGCATCCGCGCCGATCCGGAGCCGCACCGGGACCAGCCGCGTGCGCAGCTAGCGGACGCGGATCAGGACCTTCCCCGCGGCCCGGCGATCGTCGAGCTCGCGGATCGCGGCGCCGGCGTCGTCCAGGCCGAAGACCCCGCCGATCGGCGGGTCGATGGCCCCGGACTCCAGCAGCGGCACCAGTTCCTGCCACTGCTCGCGCACGTACTCCGGTCGCGTGGACCAGTATTCCGCCACCGCGACCCCCACGACGGCGGTGTTCGTCAGCAGCAGCCGGTTCACCCTCACGGTGGGGATCTCGCGGCCGGTGAACCCGAGGACGAGGACCCGGCCCTCGGGAGCCAGCGAGCGGAGCGAGTCGGTGAAGCGGTCGCCGCCGACCGGGTCGACCACGACGTCGACACCGCGGCCGTCGGTGAGGTCCCGCACCTGCTCCCGGAAGCCCTCCACCGGCACGGTGTCGTGCGCCCCGGCGGCTCGGGCGACCGCGCCCTTCCCGGCCGTGGAGACCACGGCGATCACCCGTGCGCCGGAGGCCGCGGCCAGCTGGCAGGCGGCGCTGCCGACGCCCCCGGCGGCGCCGTGCACGAGGACCGTCTCCCCGGCCCGGAGCCTCCCGCGCCGCGTCAGCGCGAAGTGCGCCGTCAGGTAGTTCAGCGGGATCGCGGCCCCCATGTCGAACGGCACGGCGTCGGGGAGGGGGAACACCATGCCGCGGTCGACCGCCACCGCCTCGGCGAATCCGCCCGTGACCGGCATCGCCGCCACGCGGTCACCCGCTCGGTGGCCGCCGGAGTCGGCACGCACCACGCCCGCCACCTCCCACCCGGGGGTGAACGGGAGCTCGGGGCGCCGCTGGTACTCACCGCGGGTGTGCAGGACGTCGGGGAACGTGACGCCGGCGTAGGCGACGTCGACGACCACCTGCTCGGACGTGGGCTCGGGGTCGGCCACCTCCCGGACCTGCACGGCCTCCGGGCCGGTGAGCTCGGTGATCACTGCTGCCCGCACGTCCCACCACCCACTCGACCGGTCAGGGGTGCCGGCGGTCGGCCGGCCGGGAGAGCTCGTCGTCGGGTCCGCGGGTGGTCCGGTCGACGCGGCGGACCGTGGTGTCCCCGGGTGCCGGGCGGCCGGGACGCGGGGGCCCCGCGTCGGCCTCCAGCGCGTGCAGCGCGGTGCGCGCGAGGAGCCGGACGCCGACGCCGATCGCCCGCTCGTCGGCGTCGAAGGTGCCGCGGTGCAGGTCCAGCGGCGGGCCGCCGCCGTGTGTGCCGAGCCGGGCCAGTGCGATCGGCAGCACCTCGGCGTACCAGCCGAAGTCCTCGCCGCCCATGCTCTGCGGGGTCAGCACGACCCGCTCGCTGCCGACGGTCTCCAGCGCGGCCGCGCGCATCAGGGCGACGGCGCGCGGGTCGTTGACCACCGGGGGCAGACCCTGGACGTAGTCGACGTCGCACTCGGCGCCGGTGGTGGCCGCGACCCGGGAGACCAGCGAGCGCATGAGGTCCTCGGCGCCCTGCCACGCGTCGCGGTCGAGCACCCGCACCGTGCCGCGCAGGGAACCCCGCTGCGGGATCGCGTTGGCCGCGACGCCCGCGCTGACCGCGCCCCACACCAGCGACATGCCCGCCCGCGGGTCGACCTGGCGGGACAGCAGCGCGGGCAGGTCGGTGATCACCCGGCCGAGGGCGTCGACGAGGTCGACGGTCAGCTGCGGGCGGGCGGTGTGCCCGCCCGGGCCGGTCAGCGTCACGTCGATGCGGTCGCAGGCCGCGGTGATCGCCCCGGTGCGCAGCCCCACGGTGCCCGCCGGCACGGACGGATCGCAGTGCAGGGCGAACGCCCGCGACGCGCCGTCCAGGGCACCGGCGGCGACCACCTCGGTGGCCCCGCCGGGGATGGTCTCCTCGGCCGGCTGGAAGATGCAGCGCACCCGGCCGGGCAGCCCGTCGAGGGTGGAGAGCGCCAGGGCGACACCGAGGACGACGGTGGTGTGCACGTCGTGCCCGCAGGCGTGGCACAGGCCCTCGCGGGTCGAGGCGTACGGCACGTCCTTGAGGTCGGGCAGCGGCAGCGCGTCGATGTCGGCGCGCAGCACGACCACCGGCTCGCCCGAGCCGACCTCGACCGTCAGGCCGGTGCCCGTGGGCAGCCGGCGCGGCGCCAGCCCGACGGCGCGCAGCCGCTGCTCGAGGAAGGAGGTGGTCTCGAACTCGGCGAAGGCGAGCTCGGGATGGGCGTGCAGGTGGCGGCGGGTGGCGACCATCTGGGCCTCGTGCGCGGCGACCCACTCGTCGACCGCGTCCCCCAGCTTCTCCACCACCGGGGTCATGCCGCGTGCCCCCCGCCGCAGGTCGGCCCGGGCTGCGGGTCCGCGGACCCCGAGGCCGGCCCCGCCGCGCGCGACCCCGACCCCGGCCCGGGTGCCGCCTCGGTCGGGTGGGTCGCGGGGCCGTCTGCGGGGAGCCCGTCGCGCAGCTCGGTCATCAGGCTGTCGACGACGGCGCGCAGGTTCCCGCCGTGCGCGGCGGCCACCGCCCGCTGCCGCTGGTAGGACGCGCCCACCGCCAGCACCCGGTCGACGTCGGCGAGCTCCTTCTCGCAGCCCAGCCGGCGGGCGGTCGGCTCGAGGTCCTCCACCAGGTCGGTGATGGCCTGCCGCACGGGGCGCACGGTGCCCTTCTCGTCGACCACGATGTCGGCGTCCAGGCCGTAGCGGGCCGCCCGCCACTTGTTCTCCCGCAGCACCCAGCTCGGCGGTGTCGGCAGCGTGTAGCCGCGGTCGAGCTGGCTGTCGAACTGCTCGACCAGGCACTGGGACAGCGCCGCCACCGCGCCCACCTCGTCGAGCGTGGGCAGCCCGTCGCACATGCGCAGCTCCACGGTGCCGAAGTTGGGGTGGGGGCGGATGTCCCACCACACCTCGCGCACGCTGTCGATGGCGTGCGTGCTGATCAGCGTCTCCATGTAGGTCTCGAACTCGTCCCAGCCGGAGAGCTGGTACGGCAGCCCGGCGGTCGGCATGCCCTCGAAGACCTTGGTGCGGCAGGAGGCCAGCCCGGTGTCGCAGCCGACCCAGAACGGGGAGGACGCCGACAGCGCCAGCAGGTGCGGCAGGTACTGGCACAGCGCGTTGACCACCGGGATCGCCTTGTCCGGTGACCGGACGCCGACGTGCACGTGCACCCCGAAGATCTGCAGCCGTCTGGCCAGCCACTGCATCCGCTCGACCAGCTGCAGGTAGCGCTCCTTGGGCGAGATCGCCTGCGTCTGCCAGTCGGTGAAGGGGTGGGTGCCGGCGCACAGCACCCCCAGGTCGCGCCGCTCGGCGGCGGCCACCACCTCGGCCAGCGTGCCGGCCAGGTCGTCCTTGGCCTCCGCGACGGTCGTGCAGACGCCGGTGATGATCTCGATGGTCGACTGCAGCAGCTCGTGCTTGGCCTTCGGGTGCTCGTGGGCACCCTCGGGCCGCAGCTCCTCGAGGATCTCGATCGCCCCGGCCGACAGCTCCCGGGTGGCGCGGTCGACCAGCTGCAGCTCCCACTCCACACCGAGGCTGGAGCGCTCGGAGGCCGTGAAGGGGATCTGCACCTGCCGAAGTCTAGGGACGTCCGGCGTCCCGCACCCTCTGGACGAGGCGCCCTCACCCGTCCCGGTGCCCGAGGGCGGTCAGGTCACCCGGTCGGCCGAGGTCCCGGACGACGCACCGGGCGGGACGGACGCCGCGGGGCGGTCGGGAGCGGGCCGCGGATCGGTCGCCAGCAGGCCGAGGACGACGTCGTCGACCGGCTGACCGCGGTGCAGCGAGCGCTGCCGCAGCGTGCCCTCCACGACGAAGCCGGCGGCCGCGCCGACGCGCCGCGAGGCGGTGTTGCGCGGGTGGACGCGCAGCTCGAGCCGCCGGAGGCCCCGGTCGTCGAAGGCCCAGCCGGCGAGCACGCGCAGCGCCTCCGCGGCGAGGCCGCGGCCGCGGGACCCGGCCAACGTGTAGTAGCCGCACTCGGCGACCCCGTCCCGCGGCGGGAACAGGGCGATGCTGCCGACCAGCGCGCCGCCGGCCCGCAGGACCACCGCGAATTGGGCTCCGCCCTCGGCCCAGGTCGCCGGCGCGATCGCGGTGACGAACTCGTCGGCGTCGGCGCGGCGGTAGGGCACCGGCACCCGGGTCCAGCGCTGGATCTCGGCGTCCTGGCAGGCGGCGAGCACCGCGTCGGCATCGTCCGGACGCCACGGCCGCAACCGCACCCGCGGCCCGTCGAGCGTCGGCTGGTCTGTCCCGAGCCGACCGTCCCGGATCATCGGCCGAGTCTCGCCGCCACCCCGGCCGGGCGCACGGGGATTTCCCGGCACTAGCGTCCCCGGTCGTGACCTCGCCACCGCCTGACCCGACCGCCCTGGCCGCGCGCGCCGCCGAGGACCTCACCGCGGCGCTCGGCGGTCCGCACGACGTCGCCGTGGTCATGGGGTCGGGCTGGGCGCCGGCGGCCGACGCGTTCGGCCCCGCCGACGCGTCGGTCGCGATCCGCGAGCTGCCCGGCTTCGCCGCGCCCACCGCGGTGGGGCACGGCGGCGAGGTCCGCTCGGTGCGCGTCGGCGACCGGCGGGTGCTGCTGTTCCTCGGCCGCACCCACCTCTACGAGGGCCGCGGCGTCGAGCCGGTGGTGCACGGCGTCCGGACGGCGGCCGCGGCGGGCGTGCGCACCGTCGTCCTCACCAACGCCGCCGGCGGCCTGCGCCCCGAGCACCGCGTGGGCCAGGCCGTGGTCATCGTCGACCACCTCAACCTCACCGCCCGCTCGCCGCTGGTCGGGGCCACCTTCGTCGACCTGACCACCCTCTACACGCCCCGGCTGCGCGAACTGGCCCGGGAGCTCGACCCGGAGCTCACCGAGGGCGTGTACGCGGCGCTGCCCGGCCCGCACTACGAGACGCCGGCCGAGATCCGCATGCTGCGCACCCTCGGCGCCGACCTGGTCGGCATGTCGACCGCGCTGGAGGCGATCGCGGCGCGCGCGGCGGGGCTCGACGTGTTCGGCCTGTCGCTGGTCACCAACGCGGCCGCCGGCGTGACCGGCGAGGCGCTGGACGCCGACGAGGTCATCGCCGCGGGCCGGGCGGCGGCCGGCCGGCTCGGCGGCTTCCTCGTCCGCTTCGTGGAGCGGTTGTGAGCACTCTCCTGGTCACCGGCGCGGCCGGGCGGATCGGCACCGTGCTGCGCGGCGGGCTGCCCGAGCGCGGCTGGGCGGTGCGCTGCCTGGACGTCGTCCCGATCGTGGAGACCCGGCCGGGCGAGGAGCACGTCGTCGCCGACGTCACCGACCTGGCCGCGGTGACCGACGCCACCACCGGCGCCGCCGCGGTGGTGCACCTCGCCGGGCTGTCCGGCGAGGCACCGTGGCCGGCGATCAGCCACGCCAACATCGAGGGCACCTACGCCGTGCTGAAGGCCGCCCGCCGCGCCGGCGTGCGGCGGGTCGTGCTCGCCAGCAGCAACCACGCCTCCGGGTTCACGCCGCGGCCGGCCGGCGGCCAGCTGCGCGAGGCCGACGCGCCGCCGCGGCCGGACACCTACTACGGCGTGGCCAAGGTGGCACTGGAGGCACTCGGCTCGCTGTACGCCGACCGCTACGGGATGGACGTCGTCTGCCTGCGGATCGGCACCGCGTCCGCCGAGCCGACGGCGCTGCGGCACCTGTCGACCTGGCTCTCCCCGGCCGACACCGTGTCGCTGGTCGACGCCGCGCTCACCGCCCCCTCCCCCGGCTTCGTCGTCGTCTGGGGCGTGTCGGCCAACACCCGGAACTGGTGGGACCTCACCGCCGCCCGGGCCCTGGGGTACGAGCCGCAGGACGACGCCGAGGTGTACGCCGAGGCGCTGGTCGAGGCGTACGGCGAGCCGGACCCCACCGACCCGGTGCACGCCCGTGTCGGCGGTGAGTTCACCCTGCCCGGGTACGACGCCGAGGCGGTCGAGGCCCGTGCGGCGGGCGGGGAGCACCCGTGAACGCCGACCTGCTCGCCCGGGCGAGGACCTGGGCCGACGACGATCCGCACGAGGGCGACCGCGCCGAGATTGAGGCGCTGCTCGCGGCCGGTGACCAGGACGAGCTGCGGCGACGCTTCACCGGGCCGCTGACGTTCGGGACGGCCGGGCTGCGCGGCCCGCTGCGCGCCGGGCCGGCGGGGATGAACGCCGCCGTCGTCATCCGCGCCGCCGCCGGGCTGGCCGCCCACCTGCACGAGGAGCGGCTCGACGGCGGCACCGTGGTCGTCGGGTTCGACGCGCGGCGGCGGTCGGAGGAGTTCGCGCACGCCTCGGCCGCGGTGCTGACCGCCGCGGGCTTCGACGTCCGGGTGCTGCCGCGGCCGCTGCCCACGCCGGTGCTCGCCTTCGCCGTCCGGCACCTGGCCGCGGTGGCGGGCGTGATGGTGACGGCCAGCCACAACCCGCCCGACGACAACGGATACAAGGTCTTCCTGGACGAGGGCGCGCAGCTGGTGCCGCCGGCCGACCGGCGGATCGAGGCGGCGATCGCCGCCGTCGGCCCGGCCCGGGAGGTCCCCCGCGCCGACGGGTGGACGACGCTCGGCGAGGACGTGCTCACCGACTACGTGACCGCGGTGGTGCGCGCGCTGGACCCCGAGCGGGTGCCCGCCGACGCCCGCGCGGCGCTGCGGGTGGCCTACACCGCGATGCACGGCGTCGGCGCGTCGACCACCCGGCTGGCCTTCGCCGCCGCGGGCTTCGCCGAGCCGGTGGGCGTGCCCGAGCAGGACGCGCCCGACCCGGACTTCCCGACGGTGGCCTTCCCGAACCCGGAGGAGCCGGGCGCGGTCGACCTGCTGGTCGCGGTGGCCGGCCGCACCGGCGCCGACCTGGCGATCGCCCAGGACCCGGACGCCGACCGGTGCTCGGTGGTGTGCGACGGCCGGCGGCTCACCGGCGACGAGGTGGGCGCCCTGCTGGCCGACTGGCTGCTGCGCCGCGGCGTGCGGGGCACCTACGCGGCCTCGCTCGTGAGCGGGTCGCTGCTGCACGCGCTGACCGCGGCGCACGGCGTCCGGTTCGCCGAGACGCCGACCGGTTTCAAGTGGATCGTCCGCGCCGGCACGCCGGAGGCGCCGCTGGTCTACGGGTACGAGGAGGCGCTGGGGTACGCGGTCGCGCCGGACGTCGTCCGCGACAAGGACGGGATCTCGGCCTCGCTGGCCGTGGGACTGCTGGCCGCGGAGCTGAAAGCGGCGGGCCGCACGCTGCTCGACCGCCTCGACGAGCTGGCCGAGGAGCACGGGCTGTTCGCCACCGGCCAGCTGTCGGTGCGGGTCGAGGACCTGACGCTGATCGCCGACGCGATGGCGCGGCTGCGGGCCGCGCCGCCGACGATGCTGCTGGGCCGGCCGGTGGAGTTCGCCGACCTGCTCGACGGCGAGCCGGCGGTCGACGCGGTGCGGCTGCTCGGCGAGGGCGTCCGGGTGGTCGTGCGGCCCAGCGGCACCGAGCCGAAGCTGAAGGCCTACCTGGAGACGGTCGTGCCGGTGCACGACGACGCGGGGCTCATCGCCGCCCGCGGCCGCGGCGAGGACGAGCTCGACCAGCTGCGGGCCGAGATGTCCGCCGCCCTCGGCCTGTAGCGGAGTGCCACGAGCGAGGTTTCCTCGCTCCTGGCACTCCGCTCGGGTCAGACGGGGACGTTCGACCGGTCCGGCGGCGGCCCGTACCGGTTGGCGCCCCGGTCACCGGGGAGGAAGCCGACCAGGACGAGCAGCACGAGCTGGCCGATCAGCGGCAGCAGGTTCAGCAGCAGCCACCAGGCCGACAACCCGCGGTCGTGCAGCCTCGCGGCCTCGGAGGTCAGCGCGGGGACCAGGGTCACGAGCCAGGCGACGGCGGTGATCCAGCCGGCGGTGAAGGAGGCGCTGGCCTGGCCACCGCCGGCCGAGCTCTCGAGCGTCGCCGATCCGACCGCGAGGTCGGCGATGCCGGCCAGCACGCCGAGCGCGGCCAGGGGCAGGAAGTAGTGCAGCCACCAGGTGCGCCGGCTGATGCGGCCGCGACGCACATACCAGTCCGAGAACCTCATGTCGCTCCCTTCCATCGACGACATCGTCGACCACGACCATCGCGAAAGAGGCCCGCCGCCGCCGGATCAGCCGGGCTGGAACACCTGACCGGGTGACGGGGCAGCTCGGGAGGGGCTCAGCGCGTGGGCGGGTGCTCGGGACCGGGCGGGTGCTCGGGACCGGGCGGGTAGCCCGGACCCGGCGGGTAGCCCGGGCCCGGCGGGGAGCCCGGGCCCGGCGGGTAACCCGAGCCGGGTGGATAGCCCGAGCCCGGCGGAAAGCCCGAGCCCGGCGGGGAGCCCGGACCCGGCGGGTAGCCCGAGCCGGGCGGGTAACCCGGACCCGCCGGATAGCCCGAGCCGGGCGGGTAGCCCGAGCCGGGCGGGTACCCCGGGCCCGCCGGATGGCCGGGTCCGGCGGCGGGGCCGCCGAGCGGGCGGTCGGGCGGCGGGCCGTACCGGTTCGGGCCGCCGTCCCCGCGCAGGAAGCCCGTCTGCACGAAGAGCAGGATCCAGCCGACAACCGGCAGGAGCGACCAGAGCAGCCACCACGCCGAGTGCCCGCGGTCGTGCAGCCGGGTGACCGAGGAGCTGATCGACGGGACGAGCGTCGCCAAGGACACCACTGTGCCGAAGGGCCCCCCGGTGACCGAGTACACCGAGCCCGGCTCCGCCGGTTCGAAGGCCGGGTAGCCGAAGGAGGCGTCGGCGAGCGACGCCAGCAGGCTCAGCGCCGCGATCGGCAGCGTGTAGTGCAGCCACCACGTCCGGCGGGTGATCCGCCCGCGCCGCACGTACCACTGCGCTCCGGTCATGCCCGCTCCCGTCCCTAGGATGTTCCGACGATGCAGCCTGGCGCACGGACGGCGCCCCTGCCGAATTCCGCCGCGGGCTGTCGACCGAGCGGGTGATGCCGCGGACCGGACCCACCGTCAGGAGGGGACCGGCTCCCGGCAGCCGGAAGCGAGTGCCCGCTGGGCCGCGGCGAGGACGACGGTCACGTCCCGGGCGAACGCGGCGTCGCACGGGTGCGCCCCTCCGGTGAGCGCGGCCGCCCTGAGCTCGTCGACGGCCGCGCGGTGGGCCTCCCGCGGTGAGGCGGTGTCGGGCAGCAGCGTCAGGCGGCCGGTGTCGCCGTGCACGAAGAACTCGACGCCCTCCGACAGCGGCGCGGCCGCGTGCGTGACCGTCACCGTGCTGGCCGCACCGGAGGCGTGCGTGAGGACCAGGTGCACCGTGTCGCCCCGCCCGGCCCCGGCCTGCACCGCGGTCACCCGCCCCAGCGCGGGGACGAGCAGCGAGAGCGCGTGCGGGCCGATGTCCCAGAGCGCGCCGTGCCGGCCGCGCCACGGCGAGTCCCCGAACGGCGTCCCGGCCAGCGAGCTCAGCCAGCTGCCCGCCCCACCGGCCAGCCGCGAGCGACCCGCTTCGGTCAGCCAGGTCGACGTCGCCGCCTGGAACCGGAAGGTGAAGAAGACGACCGATGCGACCCCCGCCGAGGCGACCGCCTCGACCACCCGGTCGGCGTCGGGGACGGTGAGAGCGATCGGCTTCTCGAGCAGCAGGTGCCGGCCGGCCGACGCAGCCGTGACGGCGAGGGATGCCTGCACGTCGGGCGGGACGGCGATCGAGACCGCGTCGACCTCGTCGAGCAGCGACTGCAGGTCGGTGGTGCCGGGGACGCCGAACTCCTCGCCGGCCACGGCCGCCTTGGTCGCGTCGCGCCCCCAGATGCCGATCAGTTCGGCGTCGGGGTGCTGCGCCAGGGAGGCGGCGTGCACGGCGCGGGCCCAGAAGCCCGTGCCCAGGACCGCGAAGCGCACGGCGGGCGTCCCGGAGCCGGCTCGGCCGCCCGGTCAGACCGCGCCGAACTGGCGGTCGCCGGCGTCACCGAGACCCGGGACGATGTAGGCCTTCTCGTTCAGGCCCGTGTCGACGCTCGCGGTGAACACGCGCAGCGGCAGGCCGCTCTTCTCCAGCCGGCGCAGCCCGTCGGGTGCGGCCAGCGCGCAGAGCACGGTGATCGAGGTGGCGCCCCGCTCGGTGAGCAGGCCGCAGCAGTGCACCAGCGAGCCGCCGGTGGCCAGCATCGGGTCGAGCACGAAGACCTCGCGGCCATCGAGCGTCTCCGGCAGCGAGGCCATGTAGGCCTCCGGTTGGAAGGTCGCCTCGTTGCGCGCCAGTCCGACGAAGCCCATCTGGGATTCGGGCAGCATGCGGTGCGCGGTGTCGGCCATCCCCAGTCCTGCCCGCAGCACCGGCACGATGAGCGGTGGTGTCGCCAGCCGGTAGCCGGTCGTCCCGGTGACGGGGGTGGTGATCGATTCCTCCAGCAGCTGGAGCTGCCGGGTGGCCTCGTACATCAGCATCTGCGTCAGATCGCGCAGCGCCGCCCGGAAGGTGGCGTTGTCGGTGCGCTCGTCACGCATCCGCGACAGGCGGGCGCGGGCCAGCGGGTGGTCGACGACGGTCAGCTGCACGGCGGACACCGTAGCGGCCTCAGCTGCCCGCTCGGGCGGTCGCCGGCTGGACCGGCCAGGCCCCGGACCCGCCGCGCCCCGGTCGGCCCGCGGAAGGCCGCCGACCGCCCGCCCGACTGCCCGCCCGACTGCCGGCCGGTCAGCCCGCCCGACTGCCGGCCGGTCAGCCCGCCCGATTGCCGGCCGGTCAGCCCGCGCGGGGCAGGCGGTCGTCGCCGGGCAGGCGGAGGACGAGGATCTCGCTGCCGTCGGGTCGATAGGTGTGCCATCGGCCGGCCACGTCCCGCTCGACGCGGAAGCCGGAGTGCACCTGCGTGTGATGCCGCTCGCACAGCAGCGCGGAATTGTCCAGCGACGTCTCACCACCGAACGCCCAGGCCAGGACGTGGTGGACCTCGCACCAGCAGGTCGGGGCGGAGCAGCCGGCGAAGATGCACTGCCCGTCCCGGTGTTCGACGGCCTTGCGGATTCCGGCGGTGACCAGGCGCTGGGTCCGGCCGACGTCGAGCGGCTGCCCCTCGGGGCCGAGGACG
Source organism: Geodermatophilus sp. YIM 151500 (assembly GCF_025716945.1). GTDB lineage: Bacteria > Actinomycetota > Actinomycetes > Mycobacteriales > Geodermatophilaceae > YIM-151500. The sequence goes on along the minus strand of NZ_JAOVZT010000002.1, from coordinate 81,467 downwards.
ATCCGGGTGATGTCGGCGTCGCAGGCGACCCAGCGGGCGTGGGCTGCCGACAGCGTCGCCCCGAAGCCGGTCGTGGCGGCGCCGGGACCGGTGGCCGGGTCCACCAAGCTCGCCAGGTCGACCTTCAGCGCCACGTGCGGCCGGACCTGCCTCAGCAACGGCAGGTCGCCCGCCGCGAGGGTGTTGTCGGCCCACTGCACGAGGGCATCGCCCTGCTGCTGCGACCTCGTGCGGTCGTCACCGGCGGACCGGCCCGCCTGCACCGTCGACTCGATGACCGCGCACACCTTCTCGCCGCCGACCGGGTCGAGGTCGAACCTGCCGGTGACCCGCCCGTCCGGATGCCTGGCGAGGGTGAAGGTCCGGCCCTCCGTCGGATCGGGCTCCGGGCCGTCCTCGTCGAGCCGCTGCTCGTAGTGGCGCACCGCGGCGGCCAGCTCGTCGTGCGGCTGCGCGACCGCGACCTCCGCGAACACGGCGTCGACGCCGCCGAGGTCGACGCCCAGGTCGGCGGCGAGCGCCAGGCGCTCCGGCGTGACGGCGGGCGCGCACAGAGCCATCTGGTCGGCGGTGACGGAGCCGTCTGCATGCGCGGCGGCGACCGCCGGCAGCAGCTCGGCCGCGCGGCCGTTGCGCACCAGGCGCCCGGCGGCGGCCGCGGACAGCCGGCAGTGCCCGCGCAGCCAGGAGGGCATCGTCGTCATGCCGTCGTGCTCGGGCGCCTGCGCCAGCTCCGCGCGGCGCACCGTGCGCGCGAGCTCGGCGTCGAGCCGGTTGCGGGCGGCGACCAGCGCGCGGACGCGCTCGAGCAGCTCGGGTGCGCCCATGGCGAAGAGGTCGTCCGTCGCGAGGGCATCGAGCACGGGAGCCAGGTCTCCCACTGAACCTCCTGGCATCCGCTCGATCACGTGTTCGAAGTCTACCGCTCATCCAGTGCCCGTGCAGCCCGAATCCCCAGGTCAACCGCCCGTCCACCGGTCCCGGTGAGCCCTTGCGCTCCGGCGACCGCCGTGCCACCCCGGCTGGGTGCTCCCTCGGGGTGAGCGACGTCCGGCGCCGCACCGGCGCAGGGGACAATGATCGGCATGACCAACCTGCTCGACCCCCATGCGCCGGCGACGTCGCCGCGCACGGTCGACGAACCGCCGGCGCCCTACGGCGACGTCACCCGGTCCGACGCCGCCTTCCGCGCCTTCCTGCACGGGCTGCCCGGCGTCGACCAGGTCGGCGCGGAGGCCCGCACCACCGTGCTGGCCAGCCGGTCGATCAAGACGACCGCGAAAGCGTGGGCGATCGACACGGCGATCTCGATGGTCGACCTGACCACGCTGGAGGGGGCCGACACCCCGGGCACGGTGCGCTCGCTGGCAGCCAAGGCCCGCCGTCCCGACCCGGGTGACGCGACCTGCCCGCAGGTCGCCGCCGTCTGCGTCTACGGCGACCTGGCGGGCGTGGCCCGCGAGGCGCTGGCCGGCACCGGCATCCACGTCGCCGCCGTCGCCACCGCCTTCCCCAGCGGCCGGGCCAGCCGCGAGGTCAAGCTGGCCGACGTGAAGGACGCCGTCGCGAACGGTGCGGACGAGATCGACATGGTCATCGACCGCGGCGCCTTCCTCACCGGCCGCTACCTCGACGTGTACGAGGAGGTCGTCGCGGTGAGGGAGGCCTGCGGCGACGCGCACCTCAAGGTCATCCTGGAGACCGGCGAGCTGGTCACCCTCGACAACGTCCGCCGCGCCTCGTGGCTGGCGATGCTCGCCGGCGCGGACTTCGTCAAGACCTCCACCGGCAAGGTGTCCCCCGCCGCCACCCTGCCGGTCTGCCTGGTCATGCTCGAGGCGGTGCGCGACTTCCGGGCAGCCACGGGCCGGCAGATCGGCGTCAAACCGGCCGGGGGCATCCGGACGACGAAGGACGCCGTCCGCCACCTCGTGCTCGTGCACGAGACCGCCGGCCCCGACTGGCTCTCCCCCGACTGGTTCCGCTTCGGCGCCTCCAGCCTGCTCAACGACCTGCTGCTGCAGCGCCAGAAGCTGCGCACCGGCCACTACTCCGGCCCTGACCACGTGACGGTGGACTGACACGCCATGACCAGCACGACCCGGACTGATCCGACCCCGCCCAGCCCCTTCCAGTACGCGCCCGCTCCCGAATCGCGGTCGATCGTCGACATCGCGCCCTCCTACGGCCTGTTCGTCGACGGCGAGTTCGTCGACGGCACCGGCGAGGCGTTCAAGAGCGTCAACCCGGCGACGGAGGAGGTGCTCACCGAGGTCGCGGCCGGCAGCGAGGCGGACGTCGACCGCGCTGTGAAGGCCGCGCGCCGGGCGTTCACCAGGGTCTGGGGTCCGCTGCGGCCGGCCGACCGCGGCAAGTACCTGTTCCGCATCGCGCGGATCCTCCAGGAGCGCGCCCGAGAGTTCGCCGTCCTGGAGTCGCTGGACAACGGCAAGCCGATCCGGGAGTCCCGCGACGTCGACGTCCCGCTGGCCGCGGCGCACTTCTTCTACCACGCGGGCTGGGCCGACAAGCTCGACTGGGCCGGCCTCGGCCCCGGGCCGAGGCCGCTCGGCGTCGCCGGCCAGGTGATCCCGTGGAACTTCCCGCTGCTGATGCTGGCGTGGAAGGTCGCGCCGGCGATGGCGACCGGCAACACCGTCGTCCTCAAACCGGCGGAGACGACGCCGCTGACCGCGCTGCTGTTCGCCGAGGTGTGCCGGCAGGCCGACCTGCCGCCCGGTGTGGTCAACATCGTGACCGGCGCCGGTGACACCGGCCGGGCGGTGGTCGAGCACGACGACGTCGACAAGGTCGCCTTCACCGGGTCGACCGAGGTGGGCCGCTCGATCGCCCGCGCGGTCGCCGGTACCCGCAAGAAGCTGACCCTCGAGCTCGGCGGCAAGGCGGCCAACATCGTCTTCGACGACGCGCCGATCGACCAGGCCGTCGAGGGCATCGTGCAGGGCATCTTCTTCAACCAGGGGCACGTCTGCTGCGCCGGCTCCCGGCTGCTGGTGCAGGAGAGCGTGCACGACGAGGTGGTCGCCTCGCTGCAGCGGCGGATCGGCACCCTGCGCATCGGCGACCCGCTCGACAAGAACACCGACATCGGCGCGATCAACTCCGCCGAGCAGCTGGCGAGGATCCGCGAGCTGTCGGAGGTCGGCGAGGCCGAGGGCGCCTCGCGCTGGCAGCCGGCCTGCGACCTGCCCGCCCGCGGCTACTGGTTCCCGCCGACGGTGTTCACCGACGTCTCCCCGGCGCACCGCATCGCCCGCGACGAGATCTTCGGCCCGGTGCTGTCGGTGCTGACCTTCCGGACACCGGACGAGGCGGTTGCCAAGGCCAACAACACCACCTACGGGCTGTCGGCCGGCATCTGGACGGAGAAGGGCTCCCGCATCCTCAAGATCGCCGACCAGCTGCGCGCCGGCGTCGTGTGGGCCAACACGTTCAACAAGTTCGACCCGACGTCGCCGTTCGGTGGCTACAAGCAGTCCGGGTACGGGCGCGAGGGCGGCCGGCACGGACTCGCCGCATACCTGAAGGGTGCCGCCGAATGAGTGATCGCCTGGCCGTCCGCAAGACGTACAAGCTCTACGTCAACGGCGCCTTCCCGCGCTCGGAGTCGGGCCGGTCGTACGAGGTGACCGACGCCAAGGGGCACTTCCTGGCCAACGCCGCCTGGGCGTCCCGCAAGGACGCCCGGGACGCCGTGGTCGCCGCCCGCGGTGCCTTCGCGAAGTGGTCCGGGGCGACCGCCTACAACCGCGGCCAGGTGCTCTACCGGGTGGCCGAGGTGATGGAGGGCCGCGCGCCGCAGTTCACCGAGGAGGTCGCGGCCGGCGAAGGACTGTCGACGTCCAGGGCGCGCGCCGCCGTCGACGCCGCCATCGACCGCTGGGTCTGGTACGCCGGCTGGACCGACAAGCTGGCCGCCGTCCTCGGCGGGGCCAACCCGGTCGCCGGGCCGTACTTCGACTTCTCGCTGCCCGAGCCGACCGGCGTCGTCGCCGTACTGGCCCCGCAGCAGTCGTCGCTGCTCGGCCTGGCGAGCGTGCTGGCGCCGGTGCTCGCGGGCGGCAACACCGCGGTCGTCGTGACGTCGCGGGAGCGGCCGCTGCCTGCCGTGACCCTCGGCGAGGTGCTGGCGACCAGCGACGTCCCGGCCGGGGTGGTCAACCTGCTCACCGGCGACGCCGCGGAGCTCGGGCCCTGGCTGGCCGAGCACGCCGACGTCGATGCGATCGACCTGACCGGCGCGCCGGTGCGGCTGCGGCTGGAGCTGGAGCGGTCGGCCGCGGGGACGGTCAAGCGCGTCGTCCGGGCCCCGGAGACCGAGCCGGACTGGGCCGCCGACCCGGGCCTGTCGCGCCTGACGCCGTTCCTGGAGACGAAGACGGTCTGGCACCCCATGGGGGTCTGACGGGCGACGCGGGCGCCGGCCCGACGGCGGTCCCGGGGTCCTGCAGAGCGCACCTCCGCGGGGATGATCACCGGGCGGGCCTTGCGGGACGGGCCCGCGGACGGCGTCGTCCGAGCGCTGCCTCCCCGATGCAGGTTCCTCATCCGGACATCGACCTGTTCCGCCGGCTCGCACGGCCCGTCGAGCCAGCCTGAGCGCCGTGCCCTACCCGGGGGCCGGGTCATGCGGTCAGCGACCTCATGACCCGGCCCATGACGCGGGCGCGCAGCGGTCGCGGCAGCGGGGCCAGCGAGCCGCCGAGGACCTTGCTCGCCGCGCGGCCCGAGCTCGACGTGCAGCGCCTCGCCGAGGGCCTGCACCCAGGCCTTAGTGGCGTCGTAGTGGGCCGCCCCTGGCGCCCCCTGGCGGCCCACCAGCGAGCCGAACAACACCATCCCGCCACCCCGGGGCCGGGCGGTGAACCGGGGCGCGAACCGGTGCGCCAGGCCCAGCACGGCCCGGCAGTTCACGTCCAGCATCTCCAGCTGTTCGGCCAGGTCGGCGTCCAGGAAGGACCCGGCCGTGCCGAACCCCGCCGCCTGCACCAGCAGGCCCACATCGAGATCCGCGGTCTGCACGGCGACCTGCCGGGGTCCGGACGCCCCGGCGAGGTCGACGGCAAGTACCCGGGTCTGCACGCCGTGCTCGGCGTGCAGCCGCTCGGCGAGCCCGGCCAACAGGTCGGCGCGGCGGGCGACGAGCACCACGTCCAGGCCGGTGGCGGCCAGGTGCCCGGCGCACGCCTGCCCGATGCCGGAGGAGGCGCCGGTCACCACGGCGCATGGGCCGTAGCGGCCGCGGAGCCGCGCGGCGGTGCGCGTGCCGTTCACCGCTGCACCGCGGTGATGGCGGGAACCGGTGCGGACGCGGGCGCCGGCGTCCCGACGTCCCGGGCGCGGACCCGGCCCAGCTCGACGACCGCGGCGGAGCCGATGGAGGCCATCATCAGGCCCACCCCGGCTCCGGTCAGCACCGTCGCGGGCAGGAACCGCACAACCACTCGTGTCATGCGACCAGGCCGCTCGGCCACCGAGCGGCCGGACGGCCTGCTCGACCACGAAGCGCTGCTGGAATCGGCGGTCCCCCTGCACGTCGGCATGCGCCAGTGCTGGCGCGACCTCGACTCCCTCGAGACCTGGACCCGGTCGGACCCCCACCGCACCTGGTGGCGGGGCTTTCTCCGCGACACCGGCGGGACCGGCTTCTGGCACGAGACGTACCTGGTGCGCGGCGGCATGGCAGCGGTCCACGACGATGTCCCGAAGCACATGGGCCTGGCGGCCTTCGCGCCCGGGCGACGACGTCCACCGGTGATCACGGCGGCCGCTGCAGCGTCGCCGGGAGCGCGCGCCCACCGCCTCCTTCGCCATCGCGAAGTGGCTGTCCGTACACGCGGTCCCGAGCTCCGGGAGATCGACGCCGTGCGGACCGCTGACCTAGCGTCGACGCATGGCCATCAAGCTGGACAACGTCGGCATCGCCGTCCGGGACCTCGAGGCGGCCATCGCGTTCTTCACCGACCTCGGGCTGATCGTCCTCGGCCGCGACACGGTCAGCGGGGACTGGACCGACACCGCCGTCGGTCTCGACGGCAACCACGCCCGCATCGCCATGCTGCAGACGCCGGACGGCGGCGGCCGCCTCGAGCTGTTCGAATACGTCCACCCCGCCGCGATCGAGACCGAACCGACCCGGCCCAACGAGATCGGCATGCACCGCGTGGCCTTCGCCGTGGACGACATCGACGAGGCGCTCCGCATCGCAGCGCGGCACGGCTGCCACCCGCTGCGCGGCGTGGCCACCTACGAGGACGCGTACAAGCTCACCTACGTCCGAGGCCCCAGTGGCATCCTCGTGATGCTCGCCGAGGCGCTGCAGAAGGGCTGACGCCGGTCGGCAGGACCGGAGGGACTCCGCACGGCCGGGACCCGACTGCGCTCAGCGCTCGGCCGGCGTCCGACCACCCCACGCAGTCGGGTCAGGCCTCGCTCGAAGTCCGGGCCCACCATCGCGTCCATCGGCTTGACGAGGCTCATCACCCGGACGCCGACAGTCTCGCGGCCGGTCATGGTCCAGGTGACCCGCGAGCCGGCTCCGTCGGGTTCGATCGAGAAGCGGGTGTCGTTGCGGGCCTTGAACGGTTCGTCGAAGGCCAGGTCGATGCACACCCGCGAGGACTCGGTGGCCTCGACGACGGTCATCCGGCCCGCGCCGGCCTTGCGGTTGCCCGACCAGGCGTACACGGCGCCGACCCCGGACTCGGCACCCGAGTACTCGCGGTGCATGGCCGGGTCCACCTCCTCCCACGGTGACCACGCCGTCCACCGGTGGAGGTCGACGATCCGCTCGTACACGCGCTCGGGTGGCGCGGCCACCGTCGCCGACCGCTCCACCGTGTACGTGTCGTGCGCCATGGCGGCGGAGCGCAGTGGATCTTCGGCGGCGGAGTCATACCCCTGCTCCACGGCCGTCACGGCGCACGCGATGAGTTCCCCGACCCCGGCGCGTCTGATCCGTGACCAATCCCTGCGGCGACGGAGCAGCGCCCATGACCGAGCACGTGACGTCCTCCCGCGGCGACACCATCGGGTACGACCGCCGGGGCGAGGGCCCCGCCGTCGTCTTCGTCGCGGGGGCCGGGCCGTTCCGCGCCATCGACCCGCAGACCACCGAGACCGCCGAGCTGCTCGCCGAGCGCGGGTTCACGACGGTCGTCCACGACCGCGTCGGCCGTGCCGACTCCTTCCGCGAGGGACGGGTGGACCTGACCGACGAGCTGGCCGCCGTGAGCGCCCTGATCGACATCGCCGGAGGCAGGGCGGCGCTGTGCGGTCACTCCTCCGGCTGCGCCATCGCCCTCCGCGCCGCCGCCGAGGGCCTGCCGGTCGACCGGCTCGTCCTCTTCGAGGCCCCGCTGGACCCCGCTGCCGACGGGGTGCCGGAGTGGACCGCGGAGTTGTACCGGCTGCTCGACGCCGGCGACCGCCCCGGCGCGGTGTCGCACTACATGAAGGACATCCCGCTCGAGGTGCTCGAGGGCCTGCGGGCCTCGCCGCTCTGGGAGCCGTTCGTCGCCCACGCGGAGAGCCTGCGCGCCGACGCCCAGGCCCTGGAATGGGCCATGTCGGCACCGCACCGCGAGCTCTTCGGCACGCTCGACGTACCCACGCTGCTCGTCGTCGGCGAGGACACCTTCGACGAGATGCCGGCCGCGGCCGCGTCACTGGCGGCCGCCCTCCCCGATGCCACCCGCGCCGAGGTCGCCGGCGCCCAGCACAGCTGGGAGCCGCGTGCCATGGCCGACCTGCTCACCGACGTCCTCCGCACCCGCTAGCCGGTCCCGCCGGCTCGCGCCGGCGCGATGCAGCCTCGGGCTCGCGCCGGCGCGATGCAGCCTCCGCGGTACGGCGGTGTCGCGACGCCGGAACCGCGCGGGTCACCGGGCTCCGGACCCCGGAGCCGGTGGCGCCGCCTCGGCGGGGTGGCGCTCGACCGCGACCTCCACGGCCTCCTCGAGCAGCCGGGCGGGCGCGGCCACGGTCACCTCGACCGCCGGCTCCTCGTCGGTGACCGTGGACGGGCCGGACGTGCGGTAGGCGGCGGACAAGCGGCGGTAGGGACGACTGAGCAGGGCGAGCACGGTGGCCAGCAGGCCGACCAGTGCGGTCACCACGAACACGAGGGCCAGGCCGCGGTCGGGACCGGTGCCGAACCAGCCGCCGATCGCGCCGGCACCGGCGCCGTCGGTCATGAACGGGATGACGACGAACTGCGCGATCGGGCTGATGAGGAAGGCGGTCAGCGGCGAGGCGGCCTGCTCCACGCTCTGCGCGAAGCCGAACACCCGGCCCTGCCGCTCGTAGGGCACCACCCGCTGGAGCACCGTCTGCTCCGAGGCCTCCGCAAAGGGCATCAGGAACAGGAAGACGGTCATGCCGAGCGCCAGCAGGACGATCGAGGAGCGCAGCGGGAAGAGCGCCGTCCCGAGCCACAGGACGACGTTGACCAGCAGCAGCGTGCGGACCGGGTTCGCGCCGAGCCCGAAGCGGGCGACGGCGAGACCGCCGACGATCATCACCCCGCCCAGCGCACCCCACAGGAGACCCCAGACCTGCACAGACACCAGCGACAGGCCGTAGGCGTCCATCAGGGCCATGAACGTCCCGCCGAGGAAGTTGTTGAAGCAGGAGAAGGCGATCAGCGCGAGCAGGCCAGGAACGCCGCGGACCAGCCGCAGCGTGCCCCGGACGTCGACCCCGCGCCCGGGGTCGAGAGCAGCGTCCGACTCGCCCTGGGCGGCCGCCGAGGTGACCACGCGGCGCTCGGGGATCCGCACCCGGGCCAGGTGCAGCAGCGAGCCGGCCAGGACAACGACGGAGAGCAGCAGCACGTACCGCATGCCTCCGGCCGCCACGAGCAGGCCGCTGATCACCGAGGTGACCAGGAACGACACCCCGGAGGTAGTGCCGACCAGCCCGTTGGCCCGGTCCCGCAGCCCCTCGGGAACGAGCAGGGTGACCAGGGTGGGCAGCGCGATCGTGCGCAGGTTGCCGGCGATGACGCCGAGCATGAGCAGCACCACGAAGACCCACAGCCGCACGCTGGCCGGGTCGCGGAACACCCCGGCCGGCGTGATCAGGTAGCCGGCCAGGCAGACCAGGTAGATGGCCAGTGACGCGGCCGCGGAGGCCTGGAGCACCCGGTGCTTGCGGTGGTGGTCGACGATGCTGCCGAACCAGATGCCGGTGGACGCCGTCGCCACCAGGAAGATGCCGGCGATGAGACCGGTGGCGAACACCGAGCGGGTCTCCAGGTAGACCCAGAACGTCACCGCGAACCACAGGGTGTAGTTGACGACCGAGACCAGCAGGGCGTTCGCCAGGACGTGCGCGAACGTCCGCTGGGTGCCGCTGCGCAGGTCCAGCCGCGGAGCGCTGGTCGTCGTCCCACCTGCTGCGGTCGTCCGGTCGTCCACGGCCCACCTCTCCTGAGGGCACCCGCCCTCGTCTTCGCGGCTCGCCGTCAGGTGTGACCGGCCGGCCGGCCGGAACTGAGCGCTACAGGACCCCGAGACCGGCGAGCGCCCGGGACAGCAGGACGAACCCGGCGATGCCGGCGATCCACAGGAGGGCCTCGCGGCCGCGACCGCCCGGCCTCTCGCCCTGTCGTCCCACCCAGGCGTCGATCCGCTCGCGGCGACGTCGGTACAGCACGGCCACGCCCACCGGCGGGGTCACGAAGACCAGGCAGTAGACGACCAGCACGGCGAGGGTGGCCGGGAACGGCAGGGCGGCGTCCCCGAGCAGGGCCAGTGCGGCGAAGTACGGCAGGGCGGTGACGAGCTCTGCCGCGGTCACGTACCCGCCGTAGACGAACAGCAGCCCCGGGCGCAGCGCCTTACGCAGCAGTTCGTCGCGTCGGCGTCGCGTGCGGGCATCCACGGTCGCCGGGGCGAGGACGGCGTACAGCAGCAGCAGGCCGCCGGCGACCGCCTGCCCGACGAGCAGCGTCCGGGACTCCGCGAGGTCGCGGGCCAGGCCCAGGAGGCCGTCGATGCCGGCCAGCACCAGCAGCCCGAGGGCCGGTAGCTGACGAACACCCGGCGACGTAGGCGAGCAACCCCGGCATGCGGTGCTCGGGTCGCGACTAGGTCAGGATGACCGCGGCCGCGACGAGCGCGGACGGGTTGATGCTGTCCACGAGGGCGAGACCGACCAGCGGCAGAGCGCGGGCCGACCTCGCCGAGCGCACTCTCGGGCAGTGGCTCCGCCAGCTGGAGACCCGGTCCCGGCCGCCGACGCGTCCACCACCGTCGGGCAGAGCTGACGCTCCGAACGCGGTTGCCGCTCCGGCGCCCCGGCCGTGGATCGTCCCCGGGATGGATGCCTTCGTCCGACCGTCCGCGGCCGACGAGCAGCAGCGCACCGCTGCGGGGACGTCGGCGGTCCTCGTCATCGAAGGGGACAGCGACCGCGCAGCGCTCGAGGCGGTCGCCGTCCGTCGTGGCCGCGACCTGGCCGGCGAGGGCGTGCGAGTCCTGGCCGTGGGCGGTGCGACGAACGTCCGGCGGTTCCTCGTCTCGGGCTCGTCCGCCGGTGCCCGGGTGACGGTGCTGTGCGACCGGGCCGAGGAGGCGATCGTGCGACGCGCCTCGGCGCAGGTCGGGCCGAGCGGCGTCGAGCCCGCAGTCTTCGCCTGCGTCGTAGACCTGGAGGACGAGCTGATCCGCGCCGCAGGCGCGGCCAGGGTGCTCGACATCGTGGCCGCGCAGGGCGAGGACCGGTCCACCGCAGCAGGGCCGCTGGGGCCAGCGACGCACCTGACACCCACGGCTGACGCCCACGGCCTGACGCGCGCCGAGATCGGCCCCGGCTGAGGTTCGGCGTTCGCCGAGCAGCGGGCCGGGAGGAGGAGCACGATCATCCGTCATCAGCTCGCGCTCGACGCCGAAGCGAGGGACCCGTGGCCGAGCCCCGCACCACCGCAGTCGACGAGGGCGGCGGTCTCCGGAGGTCCATCACCGGGGCGCAGCTGTTCTTCTACACTCTCGGCGACGTCCTCGGCTCCGGGATCTACGTCCTGATCGGCCTGGTCGCCGCCGCCGTCGGCGGAGCGTTCTGGATCGCGTTCGCCCTCGGCGTCACCGTCGCAGCCATCACCGGGTCGGCCTACGCCGAGCTGGTGACCAAGTACCCGCAGGCCGCCGGTGCCGCGCTCTACATCAAGAAGGCCTTCGGCAGCACGGCGCTGACCTTCCTGGTCACCGTGTCGTTCCTGTCGGCCAGCTTCGCGGCGACGGGGTCGCTGGCCACCGGGTTCGCCTCCTACTTCGCCACGCTGTGGGAGAGCCCGCCCGCGCTGCTGGTCTCCCTGGTCTTCCTGCTGGCGCTGGTGATCGTCAACTTCATCGGCATCACCGAGTCGGTGGTGATGAACATGCTGATGACCTTCGTCGAGGTCGCCGGCCTGCTCATCATCATGCTGATCGGCGTCTGGTTCATCGCCCGGGGCGACGCCGACTTCGGGGTCCTGGCCGACATCAGCGTCTCGGGCAACCCGGCGCTCGCGGTCCTCGCCGGCATCGCCTTCTCGTTCTTCGCGATGACCGGCTTCGAGAACACGGCCAACGTCGCGGAGGAGACGATCGACCCGTACCGCTCCTTCCCGCGGTCGCTGGTCGGCGGCATGGTCGTCGCGGGACTGGTCTACGTCCTGGTGTCCATGGCCGCCGCGCTCACCGTGCCGACCGACCAGCTGGCGGGCTCCGATGCAGCCCTGCTCGAGGTCGTGAGGCAGGGCATCCTGCCCTTCTCGACCGACTTCATGACCACGCTGTTCTCCGTCATCGCGCTGATCGCGATCACCAACACCACGCTGGTCACCATCGTCACCCAGCCGCGGATCCTCTACGGCATGGCCAAGGAGGACGTCGTCCCCGGCGTCTTCGCCAAGATCCACGCCACCCGCCGCAGCCCGTGGGTCGGGCTGCTCTTCAGCGCGGCGGTGGTCGCGACCCTGCTGATCGCCGGCAGCATCTTCGTCAGTGCCGGTGGCATCGACCTGGTCAACACGCTCGCCCTGGTGACCGTCGTCCTGCTCCTGGCCATCTACGCCCTGGTGATCGTCGCATGCTTCAAGCTGCGTGGGCAGGACGAGGACGGGCGCACCTACCGGGCCAACACGCCCCTGCTGGTCCTCGGACTGATCGGCAACCTGGCCATCCTCGGGTTCGCCGTCTACGACGACCCGTCATCACTGATCTGGTGCGCCGGTCTGATCGCGGTCGGCGTCGTGCTGTTCCTCATCGAGTACTCGTTCGGCTCGCGGGACCGCCCCGCGGGCACCACGCGGGGCGATCCCGAGGCCGCCTCGCGGACGGACGCCTGAGATGCACGTCGTCGTCGCCACCGACGGGTCGCCGCAATCGCTCGCCGCGGCCCGCCACCTGAGGTCCTTCGCGGACCCCGCGAAGATCACCACGATCTCGGTGGTCGCGGTCATCCGCCCGCTGGCGTCGGTCGCCTTCGCCGACGAGATCTCCGAGACCCAGCAGCGCCACGCCGGCGAGTGGACGGGCAGCTTCCGGGAGGCGGCGCAGGGTGCCCTCGATGCGGTGGCGGCCGTCTTCGACGGCTGGGGGCCGACGGTCGACAAGCAGATCCGCAGCGGGTCGCCCGCCGCCGAGATCATCGAGGCGGCGGAGGAGTCCGACGCCGGCCTGGTCGTGGTGGCCGCCGGAGGACGCGGGATCAGCGACGCGTTCCTCGTCGGCAGCACCGCCGAGCGGGTCCAGCACTACGCACCGTGCCCGGTCCTCGTCGTCCGCCCCGCACGCCGGCCGAGGAGGACCGTCCCGCGGAAGCCGTGAGCCTGCTCCACGGAGGCAGGGCTCGGTTCACCGGACACGCCAGGGACCCGGTGAACCGGGGCGCGGACCCCCCTGCCCTTCGGGCAGGATCGGATCCCGTGGCCAGGCCCAGCATCGTCCCCATCGCCCTCACCCTCGACGACCGCACCGGGTACACCCTCTGGGCGCCGCCGTGGGAGGAGGACGGCGAGGAGTGGCAGGCGTTCCTCGGCACGAGTGACGACGACACGGCCACGGTGCTGCTCTTCCCGACCCCGGCGGCGCTGGCGGCGTTCTGCCGCACCAGCACCGACCACGACCTCGCCGACCACCCGGTCTGGCCGGTCGTCACCGGCCTCGGCGCCGACGACCTGACCCCGGACGACGAGCACCGCTACGACCTCGACGGCGTGTACGACATCGCCGCGGAGAGCCCCGACCGCTGGGCCGTCGAGGAGCTCGCCGCCACCGTCGACATGGTCGGCCGGCTGGCCGAGTGCCTCGACACCTCCGGGGACGAGGACGAGGAGACCGACGACGAGGACGAGGACGAGGGCCAGTTCGAGGCGGTGGCCGAGCTGGTCGCGAAGCCGGAGATCGGATCGCTCGGCCTGGGCGTGGACGCCTTCGTCGGCCGGTCGGGCGAGGCCGCCTGGGCCGGCGTCGGCCGGACGCTGGATGAGCTCTGGGAGGACGTCGTCGAGGAGCTGTCCGCGCACGTGGACTGGACCGGCGGCGGCACCGCGTCGCTCGACGACTACCCGCCGGCCGCCGATGAGGACGTCGACGAGGACGCCGAGGAGCAAGACGTCGAGGCGGAGGACGTCGAGGCGGAGGACGTCGAGGCGGAGGACGTCGACGAGGAGTCCGACGTCGCCGACGAGGACGCCGGCCGGGGCGGCGCGACGGCCGGCGCGGCACGCGGGGCCGGAAGGACGCCCGCCGCCTCCCCGGAGCGCCGTCCGGCGGCCGGCTCGACCGCCGCGGCGCCCGCGGAGGCGGCCACGGCGGGGGTGAGCACGATCCGCGGCCACAGCCGGATCACCGCCAGCCCGGCCGCGGTCGCGGCCGCCGCGGAGTTCTGGGAGGCCGTCGGCATCCTGCCGGTGGAGGTCGTGGTGCCGGAAGGTGCCGGGCTGACGCTGCGCTGCTACGTGGACGACGTGGCCCGCTTCCTCGGCCGCGACGGCGAGGTCTTCCTGTTCGCGACCCCCCTCGACCTCGCCCGCTTCTGCGCCGGCAAGGAGCCGCACGACCTGACCGAGATCGCCTCGTGGCCGGAGGTTGTCGACACCGACACGCTGCCGCTGCCCGCCGAGCAGGACCGCTACGACCTGGTGGCGCTGTCCGAGGTGCTCGCCGAGGTGGCCGACGGCGCCGGCGGCCTGGTGGACCACCGGGTGTTCGGCCAGCCGGTCGAGGGGGTGCGCGACATCGCCGAGTACGCCGGTCTGCGCCGGGTCGACCAGCTGCTCTCCCCCGGCACCGCCCTGGCCCGGGCGGTGGCCCGGGGCGAGCGCGAGCCCGGGCAGCCGCTACGGGCCGAGGACGCCGCGGCGCTGCGCGGGGAGTGGGACGAGGTGGTCACCGCGGTCGGCAGCAGCCTGGTCTTCCGCGACTGAGAAGGGACCCGGGCCTCCCCACCCCCACCAGCTCCGGGCGGGACCCGGGACCCTGCGCCGGCCCGTGCACGTCAGCGGCCGCCCCCGGTAACCCGGGGACGGCCGCTGACGTGCGCGTGGATCAGTCGTGCTGCCGGGTGGGACGGTCCGCCCGGCGCTCGGCCGACCACCGCGGACGGCGCTCGCCGTAGCCACCGCGCTCGGTCGACGCGCGCTCGTTCCGGCGCGGACGATCGCCGTAGGGGCGGTCGTCCCGGCGCGGCCGGTCGTCGCGCCGGTACCGGTCGTCGCGGCCCTGCGGCCGGTCGCCGTGCGGCCGATCGCCGTGCGGCCGGTCCCCGTACGGGCGGCCGTCGCGGCGCGCGCGGTCGTCCCGGGCGAACCGGTCGCCCGAGTTGCGGTCCCGGTCCTCGCGCGCCGGGCGGTCGCGGTCGCCCCACGAGCGGCGGGGGCCGGCGCGGTGGCCGCCGGGCCGGTCGCCGTCCCGACGCGGACGACGTCCGCCCGGGCCTCCGGACCGCCGCGGCTCGCGCGCCGGGCGCACGACCGGCTCGACCGGCACGCCGCTGGCGACGAGCTCGACGATCGGCCCGTCGCCCGGCCGCAGCCGGCTGACCGCCGGGTCGACCTTGGCCTGCCGGAACCGGCGCTTGGCCTGGCCGACCTGGTCGGGCAGCAGCAGCGACACGACGACGCCCTGGGCGCCGGCGCGCGCGGTGCGGCCGGAGCGGTGCAGGTAGGTCTTCGTGTCGGCCGGCGGGTCGTAGTGCAGCACCAGCGAGACGTCGTCCACGTGGATGCCGCGGGCGGCGACGTCGGTGGCCACCAGCACCGGCGAGCGGGCGTCGGTGAACGCCTCGAGCGCCCGGCGCCGGGCCGACTGCGGCAGCCCGCCGTGGATGGCCTGCGCCTTGATCCCGGCGTCCTGCAGGTGCCCGGTCAGCCGGTCGACGCCGAGCTGGGTGCGCGCGAACACCAGCGTGCGGCCGGGACGGGCGGCCAGCTCCTGCGTGATGGTGACCTTGTCGCGGAACGCGATCGAGTAGGCCCGGTGCTCGGCCGGCGGGGCGTCGTCCCCGGGTCGCTTCACCTCGTGCCGGGCCGGGTCCTTGAGGTAGCGGCGGACCAGGGTGTCGACCTCGCCGTCCAGGGTGGCCGAGAACAGCAGCCGCTGGCCGGAAGGGTCGGTCTGGTCGAGCAGCTCCGTGACTGCGGGCAGGAAGCCCAGGTCGGCCATGAAGTCCGCCTCGTCGAGCACGGTGACGACGACCTCGTCGAGCGAGGCCTCGCCCTGGCCGATGAGGTCGAGCAGCCGGCCGGGGGTGGCGATGACGACGTCGGCACCGCGGCGCAGCTGCTGGATCTGGCGGTACATCGAGGCGCCGCCGTAGACGGTGGTGACGTGCACGCCGATCGCCTGGCCGAGCGGCGCGAGGTTGTCGCTGACCTGCTGGGCCAGCTCGCGGGTGGGCACGAGAACCAGCCCGCGGGGGGCGCGGGGGCCGCGGCGGACCTCCTCGCCGAGGCGGGCGAGCACCGGCAGGCCGAAGGCCAGCGTCTTGCCCGAACCGGTCGCGGCCTTGCCCAGCACGTCGAGCCCGGCGAGCGCGTCGGGCAGGGCGGAGGCCTGGATCGCGAAGGGGTGGCGGATGCCGCGGCGTTCCAGCGCGGTCACCAGCTGCTGGGGCAGCCCCAGCTGGGCGAACGTGGGGCCGGCCGGCTCGGCGGCCGGGTCGGTCACGTTCTCGTCGGGGGTGGGGACGGCGGCGGCCTCGATGGCCGCGTCGTTCAGGGTCATGCGGGGGTGGGACTCCGATGCAGACTCGGGCGCGTCCCGTGGCGATTCGCGCGGCCGCCGATGGTCGGCGTCCTCACTGGCGATCCCCGGCGTCGGTCGACCCGGTGATCTGCACGGATGCGCACATGCCCGGACGGACCGTCCGGGAGGATGACCGGCGAGTGCCGGTACACCCACCGTAGCAGCGGTGATCACGCCGCGATTCCCCCGGACGACGTGGGCAGCGTCACCCTGCCCCGAGCGTCACCTGCCCCGCACGGGTCAGCGGAGGGCGGCGAAGCCGGGGCGGACGACGTCGTCGAGCAGCCGTCGCCGGGCGCAGTCGTCCAGGAAGGCCGCGGCGGCCGCCCGCTCGGTGACCCGCTGCACGTCGTCCCAGGACCAGCCGAAGGTGGCCGCCACGTCGGCCAGTTCGCTCGTCGCCGACACCCCGCTCATCAGCCGGTTGTCGGTGTTGACCGTGACCGCGAAGCCGAGCCGGTGCAGCCGGTCGACCGGGTGCTCGGCCAGCGAGGGATAGGCGCCGGTCTGCACGTTGGACGACGGGGCGACCTCCAGCGGCACCTCCTCGTCGAGCACCCGCTGCGCCAGCGGGCCGAGCGGCCCGTCGTCGGGCACCTCGTCGGCGATGCGGACGCCGTGCCCGATGCGCTCGGCGCCGGCGCCGTCGAGGGCGGCCCGGATGCTCGCCACGCCGGCCGCCTCGCCCGCGTGCACGGTGCGGCGCGCCCCGGCCCGGTCGAGCACCGCGATCGCCTCGGGCAGGCGGTCGGGCGGGAACCCGTCCTCGGGTCCGGCCAGGTCGAAGCCGGCGACACCGGCGTCGCGGTACCGGACGACGAGGGAGGCGACCTCGGCCCAGCGGTCCTCCTGCCGCATCGCGCAGAGCAGCGCGCCGACGCTGATCGGCGTGCCCGCCGCCGCGGCCTCCCGGCAACCGGCGGCGAAGCCGTCGAGCATCGCCTCGACGGCCGCCTCGATCGGCAACCCGCGCTGCGTCGACAGCTCCGGGGCGTAGCGGACCTCGGCGTGCACGACGCCGTCGGCCGCCAGGTCCACCGCGCACTCGCGCGCCACCCGGTGCAGCCCCTCGGGGCGCTGCAGCACGGCGACGGTGTGCGCGAAGGTCTCCAGGTAGCGGTCCAACGAGCCGGAGTCGGCGGCCTGCCTGAGCCAACGCGCGAGCCCGTCCTCGTCGTCGGCGGGCAACCCGCGGTAGCCGGCCTCGTCGGCCAGCTCGAGCACGGTCGCGGGTCGCAGCCCGCCGTCCAGGTGGTCGTGCAGCAGCACCTTCGGCGCCCGGCGGATCGACTCGGGGGTCAGTTCGGCGGGCACCACGCAAAGCTACCCACGCAGCGACTGGAGACGGGGGACGGCCGTTGGCCGCGGTCGGGCCGCGGCGCGGGGGCCGGAGGCTCCCCGACGCGGTGCGACGGCCGGGCTCCACGCGACAGGGGGACGGCCGTTGGCCGCGGTCGGAGCCCGGAGGGCGACCGTGTCACCGGTCCTGCCAGCGGAAGGTGAGCACGCACAGCACGAGGCCGACGACGCACCAGGCGGCGAGCACCAGCGCGACGCGGCCCAGCTCCCAGGTGCCGGCCGGTTCGACGGCGGCGAGCTGGTCGGGCAGGAACACCGCACGCAGGCCCTGCGCCATCCACTTGAGCGGGAAGATCGCCGCGACGGTCTGCAGCCACTCCGGCACCTGGCTGAACTGGAAGAACACCCCGGAGATGAACTGCAGCACGAGCGCGATCGGCGTCACAGTGGCCGAGGCGGACCGGCCGTTCTTGGCCAGGCTGGAGATCGCGATACCCAGCAGCGTGCAGGCCGCCGCCCCGAGCCCGGCGACCCAGGCGAAGGTGAGCCAGTCGCGACCGCGGGGCGGTTCGACGTCGTAGAAGGCGACGCCGACGAGCAGCAGGACGGCGATGATCGCCACCGTGACGGCGAGCACCTGCGCGACCTTGCCGACGAAGTAGGCGTGCCGGGGCATCGGCGTGCCGGCGAGCCCCTTGAGCGTGCCGTCGGAGCGCTCGGTCGCGATGCTGATCGCCATGTTCTGCAGGCTGGCGCCGAGGATGCCGGCCGCGGTCACGCCGGCGAGGAAGTACTGGACGAAGCCGATCGAGACGCCGACCGTGCCACCGATGTCGTAGTCGAGGATCGCCCCGAAGACGAGCAGCAGCAGCACCGGGAACAGCAGCGTGAAGACGACGGCCTCCCGCTGGCGGGAGAACTCCTTGAGCTCCACCACCGCGCGGGTGCGGTAGACGCTGGCCAGCGACGGCAGCGGCGCCGTCCGCGTGGTGGTCACCATGCCGGGTCCTCCCGCTCGTCGCGGGCGCCCGCGTCGTCGGCCGCCTCCGGCCGCTTGCCGATCATCCGCAGGTAGACGTCCTCCAGGGTGGGCCGGGCCACGGCCAGCTCGGGCACCTCGCCTCCGAAGCGCTCGGCCAGCTCGCGCACCAGCGCGGTCGGCGTCGCGGTGGCCCGCTCGCGCCGGACGCCGTCCTCGCGCCAGGTCACCACCGCCGGGGCGCTCCCCCGGCCCCCGAGGGCCGAGGGGACGGCGACCTCCGCCAGCCGGCCCCGGGCGATCACGCCCACCCGGTCGGCGAGCGCCTCGGCCTCGTCCAGGTAGTGCGTGGTGAGCAGCATCGTGGTGCCCAGGTCGTCGCGCAGCGAGCGGATCAGCGACCAGAACTGGCGGCGGGCCTCCGGGTCGAAGCCGGTGGTCGGCTCGTCGAGGAAGAGCAGCGCGGGGCGGCCGACGATGCCGAGCGCGACGTCGAGCCGGCGGCGCTGCCCGCCGGACAGGGTGCGGCCGCGGGCCCGCGCCTTCTCGGTCAGCCCGACCAGCTCGAGCACCTCGTCGGCGTCCCGGGCGTCCGGGTAGTACGACGCCTGCGCCCGCACCAGCTCCCGGACGGTGAGCTGGCTGTCCCCGGCGCCGGACTGCAGCACGATGCCCAGCTGCGCCTTCCACCGCCGCCCCGCCGACGCCGGGTCCTCCCCGAGCACGCGCACCTCGCCGGCGTCGCGGTTGCGGTAGCCCTCGCAGATCTCCACGGTGGTGGTCTTGCCGGCGCCGTTGGGGCCGAGCAGCGCGAAGATCTCGCCGCGGCGGATGTCGAGGTCCAGCCCGTCGACCGCGGTCGCGGCCCCGTAGCGCTTGACGAGGCCGCGGACGGAGATGGCCGCGTCGGGGTCCAGCGGCTCGCCGGGGTGCGGGCGGACACCGCGGTGCGCCGCCGTCGTGCTGGTCACGGGGAGCCAGTCTCCCATGACATCGCGGCCCTCCGGGCCGCACATGACACCGGGCCCGCCGGGCCGCACATGACATCGCGACCCTCCGGGCTCCGCTCGTCGGGCTCAGGACAGGTCATCCGCGGTGACGCGGTCGAGGACCAGGGGCAGCGGCTCGTCGGCGGTGTCGACTCCGACCGCGCCGTCCAGCGCCTCCAGCGCACGCGGGATCCGGGCCGCGTCGTCGGTGTGCAGCTCCAGGAGCCGCTGCCCGGCGGTGACCCGCTCCCCCACGCCGGCGGTCCACACCACCCCGGCGGCCGCGGAGACCGGGTCCTCCTTGCGCGCCCGCCCGGCGCCCAGCCGCCACGCGGCCACGCCCAGCGCGTACGCGTCGAGCCGGGTCAGCGTGCCGGTGGCCGGGGCGGTCACCACGTGCCGCTCGGTCGGCTGCGGCAGCCGCGCGTCGGGATCGCCGTCCTGGGCGGTGATCATCCGGCGCCACACGTCCATCGCCCGGCCGTCGGCCAGCGCGTCGGCGGGGTCGACGTCGGACCGCCCGGCACCGGCGAGCATCTCGCGGGCCAGCGCCAGGGTCAGCTCGACGACGTCGGCCGGGCCGCCGCCGGCGAGCACCTCGACCGACTCGGCCACCTCGACGGCGTTGCCGGCCGCCCGACCGAGCGGCCGGTCCATCGCGGTCACCAGCGCGACGGTGCGGACGCCGGCCGCCTCGCCGAGCCCGACCATCGTGCGCGCCAGCTCGCGGGAGGAGTCGGCGTCCTTCATGAACGCTCCCGAGCCGGTCTTCACGTCGAGCACCAGCGCGTCGGCGCCCTCGGCGATCTTCTTGCTCATGATCGAGCTGGCGATCAGCGGGATCGACTCGACCGTCCCCGTCACGTCGCGCAGCGCGTAGAGCAGCTTGTCGGCCGGCGCGAGATCGGCGCCGGCCGCGCAGATCACCGCGCCCACGTTGCGCAGCTGCCGGAGGTAGGCCTCCTCGTGCACGTCGGCCCGCCAGCCCGGGATCGACTCGAGCTTGTCGAGCGTGCCCCCGGTGTGCCCGAGCCCGCGCCCGGACAGCTGCGGGACGGCGACCCCGCACGCCGCCACCAGCGGCGCGAGCGGCAGCGTGGTCTTGTCGCCGACACCGCCGGTCGAGTGCTTGTCGGCGGTGGGCCGGC
This sequence comes from Geodermatophilus sp. YIM 151500, assembly GCF_025716945.1. Lineage (GTDB taxonomy): Bacteria > Actinomycetota > Actinomycetes > Mycobacteriales > Geodermatophilaceae > YIM-151500. The sequence continues at coordinate 60,799 of NZ_JAOVZT010000002.1, read as the reverse complement.
CGAGCGAGGAGAGGTCCTTGCGCTCCCCGGAGTCGATCATCGCCTGCGTCCAGGCGGCCAGCTCCCCGCCGCCCATGCCGCGGAAGAAGATCGCCATGAGCAGCGCGCTCATCTGCTCGTCGGGCACCCGCCCGGCGGTGTAGGCCCCGATCACCCAGCGGATCTGCTCCGGCGACAGCTCCCGGCCGTCCCGCTTGGTGCGGATGACGTCGATCGCGTCGAAGTCGGCCACGCGTCAGGCCTCCCGGGGGGGCAGCACGCCTGCCGCCGCCAGGTCGTCGGGGCCGAACGCGTCAGGCAGCACCTCGCGCAACGGCACGATGCCGAGCGACACGGTCTCCAGCAGCACGTCCGGCCCGCCGTGCTCCCACAGCAGCTGCCGGCACCGCCCGCAGGGCATCAACGGCCGCCCGTCGCCGCCGACGCAGGCGACCGCGACCAGCCGCCCGCCGCCGGTGCGGGCGAGGTCGCTGACCATGCCGCACTCGGCGCACAGGCCGAGCCCGTACGAGGCGTTCTCGACGTTGCACCCGGTGACCACCCGGCCGTCGTCCACCAACCCGGCGACCCCGACCGGGAACCGCGAGTACGGCGCGTAGGCGTGCGTCATCGCCTCGCGCGCCGCGGCGCGCAGCGCCTCCCAGTCCACCTGCGACCGGTCGACCGCCACTAGTGCTCACCCCGCCGGTACACCAGTCCGTCGGCCTTGGGCATCCGCAACCGCTGGGAGGCCAGCGACAGCACCAGCAGGGTGGTCAGGTGCGGGGTGAAGGAGACGATCCCCGGCGGCAGCTCCTCGACGACCGCCCACGCGACGAACGCCGCGACGGCCACGACGGCCGAGAGCGCCGCCCGCACCGGCCGACGCCGCACCGCCTGCCACACCGCGACGGCGAGCAGCAGCAGCGCCACCAGCAGCAGCAGCGCGACGACCGCGGTCCGGCTGCGCAGCTGCAGCGCGTCGGCGTAGCCGAACAGCCCGGCGCCGGCGGCCAGGCCGCCGGGCCGCCAGTTGCCGAAGATGAGCGCGGCCAGGCCGATGAACCCGCGGCCGTTGACCTGCCCCTCGCGGTAGATGTCGGCGATGAAGACGAGGAACACCCCACCGAGGCCGGCGAGCCCGCCGGAGATCATCACCGCGACGTACTTCAGCCGGTACACGGGGACGCCGAGGGAGTCGGCCGCCGCGGGGTTCTCGCCGCAGGAGCGCAGCCGCAGCCCGAAGGCGGTGCGCCAGAGCACCAGCCACGACACCGGGACCAGCAGCACCGCCAGCAGGGTCAGCACACCGAAGCCGCTGGTCAGCCCCTTGGCGATGCCCGCCAGGTCGCTCAGCAGGAACCACTGCTGGCGCTCCAGGGTGCCGAGCAGGTCCGGCCCGGACGACAGCACCGGCAGGGAGAACGACGGCGGGTCGCCCGCCACCGGGGGCGACTGGGTGACGCCGCCACCGGCCGGGTTGTCGGTGTAGAAGAGCTCGGACAGGAACCGGACGACGCCCGCGGCCAGGATGTTGATGGCCACGCCGGAGACGACGTGGTCGACGCCGAAGGTGACGGTGGCCACGGCGTGCAGCAGGCCGCCGAGCACGCCGAAGAGCAGCCCGCCGAGCACCGCGGCCGCCCAGCCCCACTGGTAGCCGGCCCAGCCGGCCCCCCAGGTGCCGAGGATCATCATGCCGTCGAGGCCGATGTTGACCACGCCGGCGCGTTCGGACCACAGCCCGCCCAGCGCGGCCAGCCCGATCGGCACGGCGAGCAGCAGGGCGGCCCGCAAGGTGGACGCCGAGGTCAGCGCCTCCTCGCCGCTGACGACGCGGACCAGCGAGAGCACGACCAGCGCGGCCAGCACCAGCCACATGACGCGGCGGGTCCGCCCCCCGCCGGTGAGCAGGTCGGTGAGCGGTCCGCGGCCGGTGCGCGGGGCGCGGGCCCCGGCGGTGGCGGTCACGCCTGGACCTCCCGCCGGGTGCTCGGCCGGCCCTCGGCCGAGGCATCGCCGGGCGGGCCGACGGCTCCGGTGCCGGGCTCGGGCGCCGACGACGGCTCCGCACCACCGCGCTCGGCGGAGCGCCGGGTGAGCCGGCGGGCGATCTCGTTGGCCACGACGACGGCCAGCACGATCGTGCCCTGGATGATCGTCACGACCGACGCGGGGAACTGCTGGATCTGCAGCGGCACCAGGGCCCGGTCGAGGAAGGCGAACAGCAGCGCGCCGAGCGCGATGCCGACCGGCTTGTTGCGTCCGAGCAGCGCCACGGCGATGCCGAGGAAGCCCAGGCCGGAGGTGAAGTCGGTGGTGTAGGCGCCGGTCTGGCCGAGCAGGTCGGGCAGACCGATCAGCCCGGCGACCGCCCCGGAGAGCAGCATCGCCTTCACCACCATGGCGCGGGCGTCGACGCCGCTGGCACTGGCCGCCGACGGCGACAGCCCGGTGGCCTTGAGGTCGAAGCCGAACCGGGTGCGGCCGAGCAGCACCGCCAGCGCCACGCCGACCAGGACGGCGATCGGCAGGAAGCCGTAGAGCTGCCGCGGCGGGTTGGCCAGCCCGATCGCGTCGAACAGGCCGTTCAGCCCGCCGAGCAGTCCGGACTCGGGGATCTCCGCGGTGCTGATGATCGACGCGCCCTCGGGGCTGCCGCGGAACGGACCGGTGAGCAGGAACGAGGCCAGCCCCAGGGCGACGAAGTTGAGCATGATCGAGCTGATCACCTCGCTCACGCCCCGGGTCACCTTCAGCACGGCGACGATCCCGGCCCAGAAGGCACCGACCGCCATGGCGACCACGACGATCAGCAGGACGTGCAGCGGGCCGGGCAGCGCGACGGCGGCGCCCGCGACCGCGGCCATGATCGTGGCCAGTCTGTACTGGCCCTCGACGCCGATGTTGAACAGGCCCATCCGGAACGCCACCGCGACGGCCAGTCCGGCCAGGAACAGCGGGATGGCCCGGTTGAGGACGACGACGATCGCGGTCACCTGCTGCGAGGGGGTGTCGCCGAGGTCGAGCATCACGGCGAACACCTGGAACGGGTCCACCCGCAGCGCGGCCATCACCGCCGTGGAGATCAGCAGGGCGACGACGACGGCCAGCACGGGGGCGAACAGCGCCAGACCCACCCGGCGGAGGAGGGTCATGCCGCACCCGCCGCGGTGTGCGCCCCGGTCATGTAGCCGCCCAGCTCCTCGGGGGTGAGCTCCTTGGGGTCGAGCGTGGCCACCAACCGGCCGCGCAGCATGACCTGCAGCGTGTCGGAGAGGCCGATCAGCTCGTCGAGGTCGGCGGAGACCAGCAGGATCCCCATGCCCTCGGCGCGGGCGTCCTTGAGCAGCTCCCAGATGGCGGCCTGCGCGCCGACGTCGACCCCTCGCGTGGGGTGCGCGGCCACGAGCAGGCGCGGCTTCGCGCTCATCTCCCGCCCGACGATCAGCTTCTGCTGGTTGCCGCCGGAGAGGGCGACGGCCAGCACGTCCGGCCCGGGCGCCCGGACGTCGTACTCGCGCATGATCCGCGCGGTGTCCGCCCGTGCCCCGCGGCGGTCGATGAACGGGCCGCGCACCGCCGGCGGGCGGGTCTGGTGCCCGAGGATGCGGTTCTCCCACAGCGGCGCGTCGAGCAGCATGCCCTGGCGGTGCCGGTCCTCGGGGATGAACCCGAGGCCGGACTCGCGGCGCTGCCGGGTGCCCCAGGCGGTGATGTCGTCCTCGCCGAGCAGCACCGTCCCCGCCGTCAGCGGCCGCAGCCCCATGATCGCGTCGACCAGCTCCGCCTGGCCGTTGCCCTCGACGCCGGCGATGCCGACGACCTCGCCCTCGCGGACGGTCAGCGAGACGTCGTCCACGGCCGGGCGGCCGGTGAGGGTCGGGACCGTGACCCCGGACAGCCGCAGCGCCGGCGTCTCGCGCACCGTCGATGTGCGCGTCTCCGGTGAGGGCAGTTCGGCGCCGACCATCATCTCGGCCAGCTCGCGGACCGTCGTCGTCCTGGGGTCGGCGGTGCCGACGGTCGTGCCGCGCCGGATGACCGTGATCGAGTCGGCGACGCGGCGGACCTCGTCGAGCTTGTGCGAGATGAAGATGACCGTCAGACCCTCGCGGGTCAGCTCGGCGAGGTTGCCGAACAGCTCGTCGACCTCCTGGGGCACCAGCACGGCGGTCGGCTCGTCGAGGATCAGGGTGGTCGCCCCGCGGTAGAGCACCTTGGCGATCTCGACCCGCTGCCGGGCTCCGACGCCGAGGTTCTCGACCAGCGCGTCGGGGTCGAGGTCGAGGTGGTAGCGGTCGGAGATGTCGCGGATGCGCCGGCGGGCCTCGGCCAGGTCCAGCCGGCCCCCGGACGTCGGCTCGCTGCCGAGGACGACGTTCTCGAGCACGGTGAAGTTGTCGGCGAGCATGAAGTGCTGGTGCACCATGCCGATACCGGCGGCGATGGCGTCGGCGGGGCTCTTGAAGTGCACTTCCCTGCCGTCGAGCAGGACGTGCCCCTCGTCGGGCCGGTGCATCCCGTAGAGGGTCTTCATCAACGTCGACTTGCCCGCCCCGTTCTCGCCCACGATGGCGTGCACCTCGCCGCGGGCCACCCGCAGCTCGATGTCCTTGTTGGCGACCACACCGGGGAAGCGCTTGGTGATCCCCCGCAGCTCGATCGCGTAGGGCGCGCCGTCGGGCGCTCCTCCTGCGGCCATGGGCCGGCCCTCTTCCTCGTCGTGCGACCGCGGATGGCGGCGCGTCGCTGGACCGGGGGCCCGGGGTCGGCCGGGACCCGGCGGCTGGTCGGTGCGGGTCCCGGAGGGAGCCGTGGCCGCATGATCCTCCACCGGGAGGAGCACCGGGAGGCCCGGTCCGGGCGAGCGGCGCACCGCCGTCCGCACCCCGGCGGCGCACCGCCGTCCGCACCCGGCGGCGCACCGCCGTCGCGGCGGGGACGCCGGTGCGGACCCGCGGGGCCCGCACCGGCGGAGGGGTCACGGGGTGGTCGGGACCTCGATCTCCCCGTCGATGATCTGCTGGCGGTACTGGTCGACCTGGTCCTGGATGTCGTCGATCTGCCCACCGGTGGTGGCCAGCCCGACGCCCTCGGTCTGCAGGTCGTTCACGACGTCCTCGCCGCCGGGGACGCTGCCGTCGACGTAGTTGCCGATGAAGCCCTGGACGGCGTTGTCGACGCGCTTGAGCATCGAGGTCATGATCACCGCCTGCAGCGCGGGATCGTCGACGGTCTGGTACTGGTCGGAGTCGACGCCGATCGCCCGGCCGTTGGAGGCCGCGGCGGCCTGGAAGACGCCGATGCCCGAACCGCCGGCCGCGTGGTACACGATGTCGGCCCCGCCGTCGTACATGCCCTGGGCGAGGATCTGGCCGCGGGCCGGGTCGTTGAAGCCGGAGAAGTCCCCGGCGGGCGAGATGTACTCGGTCAGCACCTGGATGGCCGGGTTGACCGCCTGCGCGCCGGCGACGTAACCCGCCTCGAACTTCGCGATGAGCGGCGTCTCGACCCCCCCGACGAACCCGATCGTGCCCGTCTCGGACTTCAGGGCCGCGGCGGCACCGGCGAGGAAGGACCCCTCCTCCTCGGCGAACAGCAGGCCGGTGAGGTTGTCCTGGCCCAGCTCGGCCACCGACGAGTCGACGATGGCGAACGTGGTGCCGGGGTACTGCCCGGCGACCTCGCCGATGACGTCGCCGTAGGCGAAGCCGACGGCGATGATCGGGTTGTACCCCTCGTCGGCCAGCTGGGTCAGCAGGTCGGCCCGGTTGGACGCGTCGGCGTTCGGGCTGAGGTCCTGGACGGTGCCGCCGAACTCGTCGACGGCCGCCTGCGCGCCGGCGTAGGCCGAGTCGTTGAAGGAGCGGTCGCCGCGGCCACCGGTGTCGTAGGCCAGACCGATCTGCAGCTCCTCGGCGGCCTCGCCGCCACCGCCGCCACCACCACCGCCGCCGCCGCCGGCGGGCTCGTCGCTGGCACAGGCCGCGAGGGCCATGCTGCCGGCCAGCAGCAGCGCCATGCCTCGGGCGCTGGCTCTCATCCTCCGCGCTCGGCGCAAGACGGTCTCCTCTCTGGGGGCCGCACCGGAGGGTGCCCGTCGCGGCCCGGTGGTCGGGGTCGTGCACCGCCGACCGGGCGCCCGCAGCGGGTCCGGCCTGCACGACGACGGCACGCTAACCGCGCCGCGCCACCGCGGTCGGCCGTCGGGGCAGATGGTGATGCGATCGTTGCGAACCCTCACCGCCCCGGGTGACGCCGCTCCTCCGCCCCCGGCCGGGCGCCGTCGGACGCGGCCCGGACCGGCGGGGACACCGCCCCCGGGCGTCGTGCCCGCACCGCCCACCGGCGTCCACCCGGCGCCCCCTACGGTCGGGACGTGCGACGACGCGGTCCGGCTCCGGCCCTGCTGCGCCCGCTGCTGTGCGTGCTCGTGTGCGCCCTGGCCTGCCTGGCGGGGCCCTGGGCAGGACCGGCCGAGGCCGGGCCGCACCTCCCCGCGGCCGACTCGCACCTACCGACGGTCGACGCGCGCCTCCCTCCGGTCGACCCGGCCGTACCGACGCCGACCGCGCCCTCCCCCGGCCCCCCGCCGCGGGGCACGGCGCCGGACGGCAGCACGGTCGGCGGCGACGCGCTCGGGACCCGCGGCACGGTCGTCGCCGACGGCACGCCCCCGCTGCCGGACGGGCTGGCCGCGGCGGGCTGGCTGGTCGCCGACGCCGGCAGCGGTGCGGTGCTCGCCGCCCGTGATCCGCACGGGCGCCACCCCCCGGCCAGCACCCTCAAGGCGCTGACCCTGCTGGCGCTCGTGCCCCGGCTGGACCCGGCCGCCGTCGTGGTCGGCACCCGGGAGGACGAGGCGGTCGAGGGCAGCCGGGTCGGCATGGTGGAGGGCGGGCAGTACCCGGTCGGCCTGCTCTTCCGCGCGCTGGTGATGCAGTCGGGCAACGACGCGGCCGGCGCGCTCGCGCGCGCCGCGGGCGGGACGGACGTGACGCTCGCCGCCATGGACGAGACGGCCCGCCGGCTGGGCGCCTTCGACACCGTGGCGCGCACGCCGTCCGGTCTCGACGCCGCCGGCCAGTCGTCCTCGCCCTACGACCTGGCGCTGATCTTCCGGGCGCTGCTCGACGACCCGGTGACCGCGGCACTGCTCGTCGAGCCGATCGCGCAGATGCCGGAGGTGCCCGGCCGCGGGCCGGGTTTCCAGATCCAGAACGAGAACCCGCTGCTCCGCTCCTACCCGGGCAACCTGGGCGGCAAGACCGGGTTCACCGACGCCGCGCGGCACACCTTCGTGACCGCCGCCGAGCGCGACGGGCGGCGCCTGGTGGTCAGCGTGATGGCCACCGAGCCGGTGCCGCTGCGCGCCAGCGACCAGGCGGCGCTGCTGCTCGACTGGGGCTTCGCCGTCCCGGCCGGGACGCCGGGCATCGGGCGTCTCGTCACCCCTGCCGACGTCCCGGCGCTCACCGAACCCCCACCGACCCCCGCGCCCCGCAGCGCGGCCGTCGCCGGGCGGGCCGGCGGATCACCCGGCGCGGCCGCCGGCACTCCGCCGGCGGCGGCCGCGGCTCCGGACTCCGGTTCCGCGCTGGTCCCGCTCGCCGCGGCGGCCGCGGCCGTCTCGATCGTCGCCGGCGGCGTGGTCATCGGCGCGCTGGCCGGCCGGCGCCGCACCCGGCGAGGCCGGGCGGGCGGCCGGGCGGGCGGCCGGGCGGACGGCGCAGCGGCCGGGTCTACCGGCCGCGACGCGGGAGCAGCCGGCTGAGCAGCAGGCCCAACGCGGTGCCCAGGCCGAGCAGCCCCGCGGCCACGCGGGACGGCGAGGGCGGCGGCGGGCCGGAGCCCGGCGCGGCCTCCGGGGCTGCGGACGGCGGTACGGCGGGCGGGGTCGCCGGCGCTCCGGGTGCCGGCGACGGGGTCCCGTCGGGCGCGGAGGGATCCGGTCCGGTGGGGTCCGGCGCGGCCGGGCCCGGTGAGGTGGTCCGGCCGCGCAGCCGCGGCAGGGTCGCGGTCCACGCTACGGTGAACAGGGCGTAGCGCGCCACCAGGTTGATCCAGATGAGGATGCCCACCGCGCCACCGAAGGTCGACGCGGTCACGTTCCGGGAGATCAGGGACAGGTAGAAGGTGCCCAGCACCTTGAGGATCTCGAAGCCGACGGCGCCGAACAGCGCTCCGGGCAGCAGAGCGCGCAGCCCGATGTCGGTGTGCGTGACCACCTTGAGCAGCCACAGGAAGATCACCGTGCCGCCGGCCAGGGCCAGCGTGATGCCGACGACCGTGGTGAGCACCGAGACGCCCGGCGCGTCCGCGAGGCCGAGCCAGCCGAGCACCCGCGAGGTCGCGGTGGTCGCACCGCCGGTGAGCCCGACGCTGAGCAGCCCGGCCAGGCCGAGGGCGGCGAAGGCGACCACGTCGCGCAGGTTGTCCTTGAAGAAGTCCGGCTCGACCGGGCGGCCGGTCCAAACCCGGCGGACGCCGATGCGCAGCTTGTCCATCGTGCGCAGGCCGGCGTAGGCCAGCCCGAGCAGCCCGAGCAGCCCGCTCACCGACGACGACGAGATCGCGGTGCGCACCTGCCGGACGAGGAACTCACCCGTCTCGCCGGGCACCGCCTCCCGGATGGCGGCGACGAGCTGGATCTGCAGGACGGCGTTGCCCGCGAGGACCAGGCCGATGATCGAGGCGGCCAGCAGGACGACCGGGAAGATGCTCAGGAACGCGAAGTAGGTGACGCCGGCGGCCATCAGGTCGCCCTGCATGCGCGTGTAGCGGCCGCCCGCCCGGGCGAGGTGGTCGAAGGCCGGCAGGCGGGCGCGCAGCGCGGTGACCACGCCCAGGACCCGCGCGACCGCCCGGGCGGCCCAGGGCTGCGTGCGCGCGGCCGGGTCGCTCGCCGGCGCGCTCATCCAGACCAGTGTGCGGGCCGGGCCGGGCGCCCGCAGCGCCGCTCGGGGCCTCCTGCCCCGGAGGTCACCCGCCCAGCGGGTGCCGGGGACCGGTCAGCGGGTACTCGCGGGCGATCACCCAGCTGCCGCCCGGGGCCTGCTCGAACTCGGTGAAGTGCTCGACGCGGAACTCCGCCGACATGTCGGCCAGGCCGCTGTAGGCCAGCTCCAGCATGTCGACCGGCACGTCGTGGGCCACCGTGACGTGCGGGTGGTACGGGAAGGCCAGCGAGCGGGCCAGCGGCCCGGACCGGACGTCGTTGGCGATCAGCTCGCAGTTGCCGATCCCCCGCGCCACCGCGACGAAGACGACGTCGGACACCGGCATGAACGTGCCGGTGCCGGCGAGGTGCATGTCGAACGGCGGGTGGGTGCGCGCCACCGCGGCCAGGTGCTCGGCGATCAGCGGCCGGTCGTCGACGGCCACCTCGGTGGGCGGCAGCAGCGTCACGTGCGGCGGCACCAGCGCGGCCTGCGGGTCGCCCACCTTCCTGCGCCAGTCGACCAGCAGCTGCGCCCACGGCTCGGGGATCGTCACGATGATGCCGAGCACCGCCGTCCGCGGCGCGGCCGGGCCGCGCGGGACGAACGTGTCGTCGTTCACGCCGGACGGCCCGTCGTCCCCGGCGCGAGGAAGCCGGCCCGCTCGTACACCGTCGCCACCGTCCCGCCGGCCACCTCGCGCGCCCACGCCGCGCCCGCGGCGAGGAGGCGCTCGAGCTCGGCGGTGTCGTCGAGCAGCTCCCGCGTGCGCTGCCGCACCGGCGTGACGAAGTCGGCGACCACTTCGGCGAGCTCCTTCTTCAGGTCGCCGTAGCCGCGGCCGGCGAAGTGTTCCTCGAGCTCGGCCACGGTGCGCCCGGACAGCGCGCTGTGGATGGTCAGCAGGTTGGTGACGCCCGGCTTGGCCTCCGGGTCGGCGACGACCTCCCGGCCGGTGTCGGTGACGGCCGAGCGGATCTTCTTCGCGGTGACCGCCGGGTCGTCGAGCAGGTCCACGCAGCCGGCCGGCGGCAGGCTCTTGCTCATCTTCTTGTCGGGCGACTGCAGGTCGAGGATCTTCGCCGTCCCCTGCACGATGTGCGCCTCGGGCAGGGTGAACGTGGCGCCGAACCGGTTGTTGAACCGGGTGGCCAGGTCGCGGGTGAGCTCGAGGTGCTGCCGCTGGTCCTCGCCCACGGGCACCCGGTCGGCCTGGTAGACCAGGATGTCGGCGGCCTGCAGCACCGGGTAGGTGAACAGCCCGACCGAGGAGCCGGCGGTGCCCTCCCGCTGGCTCTTGTCCTTGAACTGCGTCATCCGGCCGAGCTCGCCGAAGCGCGCGACGCACTCCAGCAGCCAGGACAGCTGCACGTGCTCGGGCACGTGGCTCTGCACGAACAGCGTGCTGCGCGCCGGGTCGACACCGAGCGCGAGCAGCTGGGCGGCCGAGACGAGGGTGCGCCGGCGCAGCACCTCGGGCTCCCAGTCGACGGTGATCGCGTGCAGGTCAACCACGCAGTAGAAGGCGTCGTGCCCGTCCTGCAGCGCCACCCACTGCCGCAGCGCCCCCAGGTAGTTGCCGAGGTGGAACGAGTCCGCCGTCGGCTGGATGCCCGAGAGGACGCGGGGAAGAGGCACGCCGGCCATCAAACCAGCCGCCGCCGCCCGCGCGCCCCGGAGTCCCCCGTCCGTGGCGGCCGCGTCGTCGCGCGTCCCACCTCAGGCCACGCGCGCACCGGCGCGGACGCCGTCCAGGGCGGCCAGGAAGGCGTCGTCCTCCTCGGGCGTGCCGACCGTGACCCGGATGCCCTCGCCGGCGAAGGGCCGGGTGATGACCGCCCGGGCCTCCAGCGCGGCGGCGAGCTCGGCGGTGGCCTCCCCCACCGGCAGCCAGACGAAGTTGGCCTGGCTGTCGGGGACGTCGATGCCGCGCTCGCGCAGCGCGGCGGTGAGCCGGTCGCGCTCGGCGACCACGGCCGCCACCCGCCGGCGCACCTCGTCACCGCTGCCGAGCGCGGCCACCGCCGCGGCCTGGGCGAGGGTGGAGACGCTGAACGGGACGTGCGTCTTGCGCACCGCCTCGGCGACCGCCGGGTCCTCGGCGACCAGGTAGCCCACCCGGAGCCCGGCGAGGCCGTAGGCCTTGGAGAAGGTGCGCAGCACGGCGACGTTCGGGCGCCCGCGCATCAGCTGCAGGCCGTCGGGGACGTCGGGGTCGGTGACGAACTCCCGGTAGGCCTCGTCGAGGACGACGAGCGCGGTCTCCGGGACGGCGTCGAGGAAGCGCTCCAGCTCGGCACGGCGCACCGCCGTCCCGGTGGGGTTGTTCGGGTTGCAGACGAAGACGACCCGCGTCGTCGCGTCAGCCGCCTCCGCCAGCGCGGCGAGGTCGTGCGTGTCGGCCGGGCCGCCCTCGCGGCCCGGGACCAGCGGCACCTGGACCGCCCGCGCACCGGCCACCCGGGCCAGCAGCGGGTACATCTCGAACGAGCGCCAGGCGAAGGCCATGCTCGTGCCCGGGTCGTTGTAGGCCTGCGCCAGCTGCTGGCACAGCATGACCGCGCCGCAACCGGCGACCACCTGCGCCGGGTCGACGCCGTAGTGGTCGGCCAGCGCCCCGGTGAGCACCACGGCGCCGTTGTCGGGGTAGCGGTTGGTCTCGCCGGCGGCCGTGGCCAGCGCCTGGACGACGGCGGGCAGCGGCGGGAAGGCCACCTCGTTGCTCGCCAGCTTGATCGCGCGGTCGACGCCGATCTCCCGCGCCAGGTCGGCGGGGTTGCGCCCGGGTCTGTACGCCGGGAGCGCGGCGACGGCCGGCCGCACGGGGGGTCGCTGCTGCGCCACGGTTCGGGCCTCCTGACCGGTCGGGCGCCACCTCGCCGGGCCCGGCCCGCGGGCCGGTCCACGGGGCCGGTTCACGGGCCGGTCCGCCGGGCCCGGCCCGCCGGCCGGCGCGGGATCCCTAGGGTGGCGCCATGCGCGTTCTCGTCGCCGGTGGTGCCGGCTACATCGGCAGCGTAGTCACGGCCGACCTGCTGGCCGCGGGCCACGAGGTCACCGTCCTCGACGATCTCTCCACCGGGCACGCCGATGCCGTGCCGGAGGGCGCCGCCCTCGCCCGGGTGGGGCTGCACGACTCGGCGCCGGTGCTGGCCGACGTCCGACCCGAGGTGGTGCTGCACTTCGCGGCCAAGAGCCTGGTCGGGGAGTCGCAGGAGCGCCCGGAGCTGTACTGGGAGACCAACGTGGGCGGCTCGCTCGCGCTGCTGGAGGCCATGCGGGCGGCCGGCTGCCGCCGCATCGTGTTCTCCTCGACCGCCGCCACCTACGGGGAGCCGGAGTCGGTGCCGATCCGCGAGGACGCGCCGACCCGCCCGACCAACACCTACGGCGCCACCAAGCTCGCCGTCGACACGATGCTCACCTCCTACGCGACCGCCCACGGCTTCGCCGCCGTGAGCCTGCGCTACTTCAACGTGGCCGGCGCGGCGCACGGCCTCGGAGAACGGCACACCACCGAGACCCACCTCATCCCGCTGGCGCTGCAGGTGGCGGCGGGCGAGCGGGAGTCCCTGACCATCTACGGCGACGACTACCCAACCGACGACGGCACCTGCGTCCGCGACTACATCCACGTCGCCGACCTGTCCGACGCGCACCTGCTGGCGCTGCCCGCCCCCGCCGAGGGCGAGCACCGCGTCTACAACCTGGGCAACGGCACCGGGTTCTCGGTGCAGCAGGTGGTCGACGCCGTCCGCGAGGTCACCGGGCACCCGGTGCCCGTGGAGCTCGGGAAGCGCCGGGCCGGTGACCCCGCGCAGCTGGTGGCCTCCAGCGACCGCATCCGCGCGGACCTGGGGTGGCAGCCCCGGCACACCGACCTGGCCGGCATCGTGCGCGACGCCTGGGAGTTGACGGACCCCGCTGCTCCCCGCGGCTCGCACGCCCGCGGCGGGCCCCGGTGAGGAGCCGCCAGCGCGCGGCGGGTCAGGCCTCGGTCCGCTCCGGTTCGGCCGCCTCGCTGCCGGGGTGGGAGTCGGGCGGGGGCTCGACGAGGAGGCGGGCGATGCGCCGTCCGTCCAGCTCCAGCACCCGCAGGGTGCGTCCCTCGACCTGCACGGAGTCGCCGACCTGCGGCAGCCGGCCGAGCACGGCGAGCACGTAGCCGGCGACGGTCTCGTAGGGGCCCTCGGCCAGCCGCAGCCCGGTGGCCTCGTAGAAGTCGTCGAGGTTGAGCAGGCCGTCGACCTCGCGCGGGCCGCCGGGCGGCTGCCGCGGTTCCTCGGCGACCGCGACGTCGTACTCGTCGTAGATCTCGCCGATGACCTCCTCGATCAGGTCCTCGAGGGTGACGATGCCGTCGGTGCCGCCGTACTCGTCGACGACGATCGCGAGGTGCTGGTTCTCCCGGCGCATCTGGCTGAGCACGGTGAGCACGGCCGCCGTTCCGGGCAGCCGCTTCACCTCCCGGGCGAGATCGCCGACGGTCGCAGCGCGCCCGGCCGGGTGGTTGGGGAGGAACAGGTCGCGCACGTGGACGAACCCGACGACGTCGTCCTGGTCGCGCCCGGCGACCGGGTAGCGCGACCAGTTGGAGTCGCCGACCAGCTTGGCCGCGCGGCTGGCGGTCATGGACGACTCGAGGAACACGACCTCGGTGCGCGGGGTCATCACCTCGCGCACCTCGCGATCCCCGGCGCGGAAGACCTCCCCGATGAGCCGGCGCTCGTCGCTGGACAGCGACTCGTGCGCGGCGACCAGGTCGCGCAACTCCTCCTGGCTGATCGCCTCACCGCTCACCCTCGGGTCGCCGCCCGCCAGCCGGACCATGAGGTCGGTCGACTTCGACAGCAGCCAGATGACCGGGCGGGACAGCTTGGCGATGGCGTTCAGCGGGGCGGCCACCAGCAGGGAGAAGCCCTCGGCGCGCTGCAGGGCCAGCCGCTTGGGCGTCAGCTCGCCGAGCACCAGCGACACGTAGCTGATCATGATAGTGACCAGGACGAACGCGCCCGGGTCGGCCAGCCCGGGACCCAGACCCAGGTCGACGAACCACGCCGCGAGCGGCTCGGACAAGGTGCTGGCACCGAAGGCCGCGGAGAAGAAGCCGGCGAGGGTGACCCCGACCTGGACGGCGGCGAGGAAGCGGTTCGGGTCGCTGAGCAGGCGCTGGACCGCCTTGCCCCGCCGCCCCCGGTCGGACAGCGCACGCACCTGCGACTCGCGCAGCGAGACGAGCGCGATCTCCGCCCCGGCGAAGACGCCGCCGATCAGGACGAAGACGACGACCATGACGATGTTGAGCCAGACGTCGCTCACCGGCGGCGCGCTCCTCGGGTCGGATGGACGGCGGACGGGCCGGGCGGCCCACGGCGACGCTGCCCGGGCACCGGCGGCCGGGGCGTCGCGGACAGTCTCCCCGAACCGACCGCCGGGATCCCCGGCCCGTCCCCGGCGGCGGGTGCGGCGGCGCGGGGCGCCGCACCCGATCGGCCCCGGCCGGCCCTCGGCAGCGGCACTCGGCGGGCCTCGATCACCCCCGTCGGCCCTCGGCAGCCGCGGTGCGGACTGCAGCCGGGCGCTCCGTGACGTCGCTCACACTGCACTGACGGTGACCGCTTGTGCACCGGTAGTCTCGGCCGCAACGTTCGCCCGGCTCCCGTGAGGTCCTCCGTGCACCACCGCCCCGCGGGTCTCCCGCTGTCCACCCGCCTGGCCGCCGCCCGGGACCGCTGGCTGCACCGGCTCCGCTCCGCGGTGGTCCACCGCCGCAGCGGTGCTCCTGCGGGCCGGCACGGCGGTCGCCGCGGAGCCGCGGCGACCGGCCGCCGGTCGACGGCGGACCGCCGGTTCGCGGCTTCTCGGGCGCTGCAGTTCCTGCTGGTCAGCGCGGCGGTCACGGTGACCGTGCTCGCCGTCCCGGTCGTGTCCGGGACCGATGCGCGGCAGACCCTCGCCAGCCTGCTCTCGCCGTCACCCGCGGTCGCCCCGACGGCGCCGGTGGAGGGACCGTCGTCGGGTGCGGCGGCGGGCGACCGGTCGGCGTGGTCGTCCTGGACAGCGCCCGGCGGCGACGCGGCACCGGACGCGGTCGCGACGCCCGGAGCCCCGTCCGACGGGACGCCGGCTGCGGCCGAGGGGACGTCCTCCGCCGCGGATGAGACGTCGGCGTCGGAGACCGCGCCGTCCGGGACCGCGCCGTCCGGGACCGCGCCGTCCGGGACCGCGCCGTCGGAGACCGAGCCGTCGGATGCCAGGCAGTCGGGGGGCGGGCGGTCCGCGTCGGGGACACCGCCGGCGGACGGGGCGCCGGTCGACGTGGACGCGCCGGCTGCGGCCCGCGCCGGGACGGCGTCGGCCGCGGACACGGCGCCGGCGCCCTCGTCCTCCACGGCCGCACCGGCGCGGTCGGCGACGCCGTCGCCCGTCGCCGGGGAACCGGCCGCGCCGTCCACCACCGCTCCGGCCGGCGGCGAGGATGCGGTGCTCGCCCCGGCGGACGCCGAGCGCGCGGTGCTCGCCCTGGTCAACGCCGAGCGGGCCGAGCAGGGCTGCGCACCGGTCGTGGCCGACGCCGGGCTGGCGGGGATCGCCCGCGCGCACAGCGCCGACATGCGGGACCGCGGCTTCTTCGACCACCGGGACCCCGACGGGCGATCGCCGTCCGACCGGGCCGCGCGTGCCGGCGTGCCAGGGGTGCAGGCCGAGAACATCGCGGTCGGCCCCGACGACGCGGCGACGGTGATGCGGGTCTGGCTCGACAGCCCGGACCACCGCGCCGCCATCCTCGACTGCGAGCTGGGGACGCTGGGCGTCGGCGTGGCGGACGGCCCCGGCGGCCCCTGGTGGACCCAGCTGTTCGCCGGCTGACCGAACCTCGGACGGGCTCCTACCGCGACGCCCCAGCACGTCCAGCGGCCCCGTTGCAGGGATATCGGGCTCTGAACAGGCCGCGCCCTGTTTCGCCGCAATGGGGGCCTGTGGACAACGGCATGGCCCGTCGCCGGACGCGGCAGGCTGCGGAGGTCAGCTCAGCCGCGACCGCCGCCGCCACGACGCGCTGACCAGGGCCGGCTGGACGGTCGTGTACATCACGGCCGCCCGGATGCGGGACCCCGACGCCGTGGTCGGACTCGTCCTGTCGGTCCTGCGCGGCGCAACTGCAGGGAAGTAGGGCACCGGACGGAGGATCCGGGCCCGACTTCCCTGCAGTCGGGCGCGCGTGAGGGGCAGAGCCGGACCGTCAGGCCATGGCCTTCTGCAGGTTGGTGTCGATCGCGGCCAGGAAGTCCTGGGTGTTCAGCCAGGACTGGTCGCGGGAGATGAGCAGGGCGAGGTCCTTGGTCATCCGGCCGCTCTCGACGGTGTCGATGCAGACCTTCTCCAGCGTCTCCGCGAAGCGGGTCACCTCGGGGGTTCCGTCGAGCTTGCCGCGGTGCGACAGCCCGCGGGTCCAGGCGAAGATCGACGCGATCGGGTTGGTCGACGTCGGGTTGCCCTTCTGGTGCTCGCGGAAGTGCCGGGTGACCGTGCCGTGCGCGGCCTCGGCCTCGACCGTCCGGCCGTCCGGGGTGGCCAGCACGGAGGTCATCAGGCCCAGCGAACCGAAGCCCTGCGCCACCGTGTCGGACTGCACGTCGCCGTCGTAGTTCTTCGCGGCCCAGACGTAGCCGCCCTCCCACTTCAGCGACGCGGCGACCATGTCGTCGATCAGCCGGTGCTCGTAGGTGAGGCCGGCGGCCTCGAACTTGTCCTTGAACTCGGTCTCGTAGACCTCGGCGAACAGATCCTTGAAGCGCCCGTCGTAGGCCTTGAGGATCGTGTTCTTCGTCGAGAGGTAGACCGGGTAGCCGCGGTCGAGCCCGTAGTTCATCGACGCGCGCGCGAAGTCGCGGATCGACTCGTCGAGGTTGTACATCGCCAGCGCGACGCCGGATCCGGGCGCCTGGAAGACCTCGTGCTCGATCGGCTGCGAGCCGTCGGACGGCGTGAAGGTCACCGTCAGGGTGCCTGCGCCCGGGAAGCGGAAGTCGGTCGCCCGGTACTGGTCACCGAACGCGTGGCGGCCGACGATGATCGGCTTGGTCCAGCCCGGCACCAGCCGCGGCACGTTCTTCATGATGATCGGCTCGCGGAAGATGACGCCGCCGAGGATGTTGCGGATCGTCCCGTTCGGCGACCGCCACATCTTCTTCAGGCCGAACTCCTCGACCCGGGCCTCGTCGGGCGTGATGGTGGCGCACTTGACGCCCACGCCGTGCTTCTTGATCGCGTTGGCGGCATCGACGGTCACCTGGTCGTCGGTGGCGTCGCGGTGCTCGATGCCCAGGTCGTAGTACTCGAGGTTGACGTCGAGGTACGGGAGGATCAGCTGGTCCTTGATGAACTGCCAGATGATCCGGGTCATCTCGTCGCCGTCGAGTTCGACGACGGTGCCCTCGACCTTGATCTTGCTCACGCGGTCTCCTATCAACTCCGTGGCCCCGTCCCGAGGCTCGCCCCGAGCCTGCGAGGGGTGAGGAGGACGGGGTCCTTCTTCACAGATCGGCGACGTCGGCCTGCTTGGCGCGCACGGCTTCGGCCGCCTCGCGCAGCCCGGTCAGCTCGTCGTCGGACAGATCGCCCTCGACGACCCGGCGCACGCCCTCCCGGCCGATCTCGGCCTCCACGCCGAGGTACACCCCGGAGATGCCGTACTCGCCGTCGACCCAGGCGCACACCGGCATGACGGCGCCGGAGTCCTCCATCACCGCGCGCGCCATCCGGGCGGCGGCCGCGGACGGCGCGTAGTACGCCGACCCCGTCTTGAGCAGCGCGACCACCTCGGCGCCGCCGTTGCGGGTGCGGTCGACGAGGTGCTCGATGCGGTCGGCGGCCAGCACGTCGGACAGCGGCTTGCCGTCCACCGTGCAGCGCGAGGGCACCGGCACCATCGTGTCGCCGTGCGAGCCCAGGGTGAGGGTCCGCACCGACGACACCGGGACGCCGAGCTCCTCGGCGACGTTGTTGGAGAAGCGGGCGGTGTCGAGCATCCCGGCCTGGCCCATGACCCGGTTCTTCGGGAACTGCGTGGCCAGCTGGGTCAGCGCGGTCATCTCGTCGAGCGGGTTGGAGACCACGATCACCACCGCGTCGGGCGAGCTGCGGGCGATGTTCTCCGACACCGACCGGACGATCTTCGCGTTGGTCTCGATCAGGTCCATCCGGCTCATCCCGGGCTTGCGCGGCAGACCGGCGGTGATGATCACCACGTCGGACCCCTCGGTGCCCTCGTAGGAGCCACCGCCGACGCCGACGACCTGGGTCTCGAAGCCCTCGATGGGCCGGGACTGGTTCATGTCCAGGGCGAGCCCCTCGGGCTTGCCCTCCACGATGTCGGTGAGCACGACCGTCTCGAAGATGTCGTACTCGGCGAGACGGAGCGCGGTGGTGGAGCCGTAGAAACCGGCGCCGACGACGGTTACCTTGCCCTGCCGGGCCTGCTCAGCCATGGCGACGAACCTAGCGCCGGTGGCCACCGGCCGCCGCAGCGGGTCAGCCCCCGGGCAGCGAGAGCGCGATCACGGTCAGCGCCAGCCCGGTCCCCGACAGCAGCAGGACGTCGAACGGACGGCTGCGGACGGCGAGGAAGCCGACCCGCCGCACCGGCAGCACCAGCCGCGCCACCGCCGTCCCCACCAGCGACAGCCCGATGACCACCAGCCCCCGCCGCCAGTGCCCCCCGGCGACGACGAGCAGGCCGGCGCCGACGGCGGACAGCGTGATCAGCAGCGGGAGCTGCCGGACCAGCCCGGCCAGGAAGGGCCGGCGGGCGTAGAGGGGCGGTCGTTCCTCGCGGGAGTCGCTGCGGGAGGGACGGCCGGGGGTGGTCACGGGCACGGCGCGCTCAGGCCGACAGCGCCTGCAGCGCGGCGGCCTGCTCGGCCGCGGCGACCACGTTCGCCAGCAGCATGGCCCGGGTCATCGGCCCCACCCCGCCGGGGTTGGGCGCGACGTGCCCGGCGACGTCGCGGACGTCGGGCGCCACGTCACCGGCGATCCTCCCCTCCACCCGGCTCACGCCGACGTCCAGGACGGCGGCGCCCGGCTTGACCATGGCGCCGGTGACCAGGCGCGGGACCCCTGCCGCGGCGACGACGACGTCGGCGGCGCGGAGGTGCGCGGGCAGGTCGCGCGTGCCGGTGTGGCAGAGGGTGACCGTCGCGTTCTCCGAGCGCCGGGTGAGCAGCAGGCCCAGCGGCCGGCCCACGGTGATGCCGCGGCCGACGACGACGACCTCGGCGCCGGCGATCGGCACGTCGTACCGGCGGAGCAGCTCGACGATGCCGAGCGGGGTGCAGGGCAGCGGCCCCGGCACGTTGAGCACCAGCCGGCCGAGGTTGACCGGGTGCAGGCCGTCGGCGTCCTTCGCCGGGTCCATCGCCTCGAGGACGGCGGGCTCGTCGACCTGGCGCGGCAGCGGCAGCTGGACGATGTAGCCGGTGCAGGCCGGGTCGGCGTTGAGCTCGGCGACGACGGCGAGGACGTCCTCCTGCGTCGCCGTGGCCGGCAGCTCACGCTGGATGCTGGCGATGCCGACTTGGGCGCAGTCCTCGTGCTTGGCCGACACGTACCAGCGGCTGGCCGCGTCGTCGCCGACGAGGAGGGTGCCCAGGCCCGGGCGCCGTCCGGCCGCGGCCAGGGCCGCCACCCGCTCGGTCAGCTCGGCGCGGATCGCGGCCGCCGTGGCCTTGCCGTCCAGGATCGTCGCGGGCACGCCGGACAGTCTGCCCGAGGGGAGACCGCGGACGGCGGCACGGTCCTAGGCTCGGTCGCAGCGGGTGTCCCGCCGCCCCACCCACCGGCCGGAGGAGCAGATGAGCGAGCGGCACACCACCGATCCCCTCCCGTTCGGGACGGCGCAGCCCTGGCCGGCCGCGCCGCAGGACCCGACCGCGCCGGTGGCCCGCCGCCGCGCCGATCCGCTGGCCGGGCTGCTCCTGGTGCTGGCCGGCCTCGCCGCCGGGGCCGGCCTGCTGCTGCGCTGGCTGGCCGACGACGACGTCACCGGGCTCGATCTCGTGCGGCGCGGCGTCGACGAGCTGACCGCGAGCCCGGCCGACCTCGTCGACAGCGGCTTCTGGCAACCCCTCGCCGTGGCCGGCGGCGGTGCGGCCCTGTTCCTGCTCGGCCTGCTCGTGTTCGTCCCCGCCCGCGCGCACCGCTTCCTGGGCGCGCTCGCCCTGCTCGTGACCGCCGTCGTCGCCGTCGCGGTACTGGTGCCGCTGGGCGGTGCCGGGTGGTCGCTGAGCGGCTTCGGCACCGGCTTCTGGCTCGCGCTCGCCGTCGCCGGTCTGGGCCTGCTCGGCGCGTTGAAGGCGCTGCTCACGGGCAGGAGCTACGGATGACATCGCGGTCCTCCGGACCGCACCGCGTGACATCGCGGTCCTCCGGACCGCACCGCGGCCAGGCGCCGTCCCCGACCCCCGTTCGGCCGCTGCGGCCCGCCTGCGCAGCCCCACTCCGGTGGCCCACTCGGCACGACAGGGCTGCGCCCTAGTCCGATACGAGGGCGCCGTGGACGCGGGCGACCTGCACCGCCTGCAGCAGGTCGAGACGGACGCCCGTCAGCGCGACCTGGCGCCAGTCGACGCCGTCGGTCGTCGCCTCGCGCAGGTCGCTGCCGCGCAGCTTCGTGTGCTGCACCCGGGCGTTGGTCAGGTCGGCGCCCCGCAGGTCGCACTCGCGCAGGTCGGCGTCCGTGAGGTCGGCCTCGGCGAACCGCTGACCGGACAGGTCGGTGCCCGACAGGTCCACCCCGCGCAGCGACGTCCAGCTCCAGTCGCAACCGGTCGCCGTGACCGGCCGCAGCTCGGCACCGGGGAACTGCGAGCCGGTGAGCTTGCAGCCGTCGAAGACGCTGCTGGACAGCCGAGCCCGGTCGAACCGGCAGGACAGGAATGCCGTGCCGGTGTGGCGGGCGCCGGCCATGCGCACCCCGGTGAGCACGCACGACTCGAAGACGCACCGGCGGGTCACCAGCTCGGCCAGGTGCGCGTCCTGGAAGCGGCAGCGGACGAACGTGGTCCCCTCCAGCTCGGCCCAGTCCCAGTCGACCCGGGCGAAGTCGGCGTCCTCGACGGTCGCCCCGTGCTCCGGCGGGCCGACCTGCGGGCGCGGCCCCGTGCTGCGACCCGGCGGGGGCCTGCGAGCGTTGGGCGGCATGGGGTCCTCTCCCCTCAGTGGGCGAAGTGCCGCGTCCCGGTGAGGTACAGCGGCACCCCGGCCGCCGACGCCGCGGCGACCACCTCCTCGTCGCGCACCGAGCCGCCCGGCTGCACCACCGCCCGGACGCCGGCGTCGAGCAGCACCTGCAGTCCGTCGGCGAACGGGAAGAAGGCGTCGGAGGCGGCCACGGCACCGGCGGCCCGGTCACCGGCCCGTGAGACGGCGAGCCGGGCGGCGTCCACCCGGTTGACCTGCCCCATGCCGACGCCGACGGTCGCCTTGTCGTGGGCGAGCAGGATGGCGTTCGAGCGCACCGCCCGCACGCCGCGCCAGGCGAAGACGAGGTCGTCGAGGCCGGCGGCGTCCAGCGGCGACCCGCAGGCCAGCGTCCACGTCGTCGGATCGTCGCCCGGGGCGTCGATCCGGTCGCCGGTCTGCAGCAGCAGCCCGCCGCTCACCGGGCGCAGCTCCGCGCCGGCGCCGGGCAGGTGGGGCAGGCGCAGCAGCCGGATGTTCTTCTTCTGCGTCAGCACGGCGAGGGCGTCGTCGGTGAAGGACGGCGCGACGACCACCTCGGTGAAGACGTCGGCGATCTGCTCGGCGGTGCTGAGGTCGACCTCGCGGTTGGCGGCGATCACCCCGCCGAAGGCCGACACCGGGTCGCAGGCGTGCGCCTTGCGGTGGGCGGAGGCGATGTCGGCGGCGACGGCGATGCCGCAGGGGTTCGCGTGCTTGATGATCGCCACGCACGGGTCGCCGTGGTCGTGCGCGGCCCGCCAGGCGGCATCGGTGTCGACGTAGTTGTTGTAGGACATCTGCTTGCCGTGCAACTGCTCGGCGTGCGCCAGGCCCGGCGTCGTGCCGCGGTAGAGCGCGGCGCGCTGGTGCGGGTTCTCGCCGTAGCGGAGCACGTCCGCCCGCTCCCAGCTGCCGGCGACCCAGCCGGGGAAGCCGCTGCCGTCGTCGTCGGGGGCGAGCACGTTGCCCAGCCACGAGGCGACCGCGATGTCGTACGTGGCGGTGTGCCGGAAGGCGGCGGCGGCCAGCCGCTGCCGCTCGGTGAGCGTGAACCCGCCGGCCGCGGCGGCCTCGAGCACGTCCGCGTACCGCGCCGGATCGACCACGACCGCCACCGACGGGTGGTTCTTCGCCGCCGCACGCACCATGGCGGGCCCGCCGATGTCGATCTGCTCGACGCACTCGTCGGGGCTCGCGCCGGAGGCGACCGTCTCGGTGAACGGGTAGAGGTTGACCACCACCAGGTCGAACGGCGCGATGCCCAGCTCGTCGAGCTGGGCGACGTGCTCGGGTCGGCGGCGGTCGGCCAGGATGCCCGCGTGCACGGCGGGGTGCAGCGTCTTGACCCGCCCGTCGAGGCACTCGGGGAAGCCGGTCACCTCCTCGACCGGGGTGACGGGGACGCCCGCGTCGGCGATCCGCCGCGCAGTCGCGCCCGTGCTCACCAGCTCGACGCCGGCCGCGGCCAGGCCGCGGGCCAGGTCCTCGATGCCGGTCTTGTCGTAGACGCCGAGCAGCGCCCGGCGCAGCGGCAGGCGGTCGGTCGGGGTGGCCTCGGTCATGGCTGGGTCTCCCTCACCGGGTCGCCGGTGACCAGCGCGGCCACCGTCTGCACGAGGAGCTCGCGCTCCACGGTCTTGATGCGCTCGTGCAGCCGCGACTCGTCGTCCCCGGGCCGGACCGGCACCTCCCGCTGGGCGATCACCGGCCCGGTGTCCAGGCCGGCGTCGACGAGGTGCACGGTCGCGCCGGTCAGCCGTGCCCCGGCCGCGAGCGCGTCGCGGACGGCGTGCGCGCCGGGGAACGCCGGCAGCAGGGACGGGTGGGTGTTGACCAGCCGCCCACCGAAGGCGTCGAGCACGGCCGGTCCGACCAGCTTGAGAAAGCCGGCGGACACGACCAGGTCGGGCCGGTGCGCGGCCAGGTCGGCGGCCAGCGCCCGGTCCCAGGCGGCCCGGTCGGGGTGGTCGCCCAGCGCCTCCACGAACGTCGGGATGCCGCGGCTGCGGGCGTGCTCGAGGCCGGGCGCCGGCCGGTCGGCGCCGACGGCGACGACCTCCGCGGGGTAGGCGGGGTCGTCGGTCGCGGCGAGGAGCGCGGCGCACAGCGACCCGGTGCCCGAGAGCAGGACGACGACCCTCGCCCGCGCACTCGGCTCGGCTGCGGGCACGTCCCGGACAGTATCGGTGCCCCGACGGACGTCGGAACGAGCCCCGATCCGCCTCGACGGGCGGTCAGCCGCGGGCCCGCCAGCGCGCGATGGCCGCGGCGGGTGCGGCCAGGACGGCACCCTGGGCGGCGACGGCGAGGCCGGTGGCCAGCGGCGGCGCCCCGACGACGGAGAGCGCACCGTCGCCGAGGGACCCCCCGGCGACCCAGGCCACGGCACCGGCGGCCACGCCGAGCACGGCGCCCGTCGCGGCACCCCACAGGCCGGCGACGACGGATCCGCCGTCGCCGTCGGAGAGCCACCGGCCGAGTGTGCTGCCGGCGACGAGGGCGGCCACCGCGGGGATCACCTGTGCCGCGATGGCCGCCAGCGGCACGGCCTGGGTGTCGGGCAGGCCGGCGAGCAGCGGCAGCGCCGGCACCCCGCCGAGGGTCACCCCGTGCACCGACACCACCGTGGCCTCGCCGACGAGGAAGCCGGGTCCGGCGGCCAGACCCAGCACGGCGGCGGCGGCGTTGGGCAGCAGCAGGACGCAGAGCGCGAGCAGCCCGACCGCGCCGGCCCCCGCCCCGCCCAGCGATCCGGACGTCCCCGCGTAGCCGGACGCGTCGGCGGCCACCGCGACCCCGACCACCGCGGTGCACAGCGCCAGGGCGGTGAGCAGGCCGGCCAGCACCCCCCGCAGCAACGGCCGCACCGCGCCGGGGAGCCGGCGGGACGCGGCGTCCACCAGACCGGTCTCCCGGCCGACGCCCCAGCCGGCGCACAACGCGACGAGCACCGCCGCGCCCAGGACCGCCCGCAGCACGCCCACCCCGCCCCCGGCGGCGTCGAGGGCCGCACCGAGCAGCGCGGTCAGTCCGACGTGCACGCCGGCCAGGACGCCGGCTGCACCGGCGGTGACGCGGGCGGACGGGTCCGCGGCGGCGCGCACCACCCATCGGCCGGCCCGCGCCAGACCCGCGGCGATGCCGAGCGTCAGCAGCAGCGGGGCGAGCACCAGCGGCCCGGACGGCAGGTCGAGCGACCCGCCCTGGGCGAGCAGCCACAGCCGCCCGGCGACGGCGGCGGCCCCACCGGGCGACGGGCCCCCGGCCGGGTCGAGCGTCTGGACGACGACGACCGCGACGGCGAGCCCGGTCAGCCCGGCCGCGGTGACGGCGAGCGCGGCGAGCGCGGCGAGGAGGAGCGGGAGCGTGGCCCGCGACCGGTCCGGGCCGTCGCCGTCCGGGCGGATGAGCTGTCCGAGCAGGGCGACCACGGCCCCACTGTCGCAACGCCGACGCGCCGAACCCGGTCGTACGCGCCGGTCGGGACCGGAATCCGCGCCGGCGGTGACGCGGCGTCGACCAGCTCTCGACGCCGCGTACCCCTCAGCGGCGGTGCTGGCCCGGCGGCGTCAGCGGCCCTGCCCACCCGGCGGCTTCTGCCCCCGCTCCGCCGGCCCCCTTCCCGGGGCCCGCCCTGAGCCTGCGAAGGGTGGGGAGGAAGGGGGTCCTTCCTCTGCGGCCCTGCCCACCCGGCGACTTCCGCCCCCGCTCCGCCGGCCCCCTTCCCGGGGCCCGCCCCGAGCCTGCGAAGGGTGGGGAGGAGGGGGGTCCTTCCTCAGCCGCCGACGACCTCGCGCATGAGCCGCGCCGTCTCCGACGGGGTCTTCCCGACCCGCACGCCGGCCGCCTCGAGGGCCTCCTTCTTGGCCTGCGCGGTGCCGGACGAGCCGGACACGATCGCGCCGGCGTGGCCCATCGTCTTGCCCTCGGGCGCGGTGAAGCCCGCGACGTACCCCACGACGGGCTTGGTCACGTTGTCGCTGATGAAGGCCGCGGCCCGCTCCTCGGCGTCGCCACCGATCTCGCCGATCATGACGATGGCCTCGGTCTCCGGGTCGTCCTGGAAGGCCTGCAGGCAGTCGATGTGCGACGTCCCGACGACCGGGTCGCCACCGATGCCGACCGACGTGGTGAAACCGATGTCCCGCAGCTCGTACATCATCTGGTAGGTCAGCGTGCCCGACTTGCTGACCAGGCCGATCCGGCCCGGGTTGGGCGCGATCGTCGCGGGGATGATGCCGACGTTCGACCGCCCGGGGCTGATGAGACCGGGGCAGTTGGGGCCGATCAGCCGGGTCGAGCCGCCTTGGGCGTGCGACCAGAAGTAGAGCGAGTCGTGCACCGGGATGCCCTCGGTGATGACCACGCACATGCCTAGCTCGGCGTCGACCGCCTCGAGGACGGCGTCCTTGGCGAACCGCGGCGGGACGAACACGACGCTGACGTCGGCGCCGGTGTCCTTCATGGCCTCGGCCACGCTGCCGAAGACGGGCACCGTCGCGCCGTCGAAGTCGACGCTCTGGCCGGCCTTGCTGGGGTTGACGCCGCCGACGACGGCCGTGCCCGAGGCGAGCATGCGCTGGGTGTGCTTGCGGCCCTCGGAGCCGGTCATGCCCTGGACGATGACTTTGCTGTTCTCGGTGAGGAAGATCGACATCTCGTGTGAGTCCGTTCGGGAGAAGAGCGGCGGGGCTGCGGTGGCCCCGTCCGGAGGTTCACCCCGGGCCTGCGGGGGTGAGCAGGACGGGGTCCTTCTTCAGGCGGCGAGCTCGGCGGCCCGGCGGGCGGCGCCGTCCATCGTGTCGACGACGGTCACCAGCGGGTGGTTCGCCTCGGCGAGGATCCGCCGGCCCTCCTCCACGGCGTTGCCGTCGAGCCGGACGACGAGCGGCTTGGTCGCCTCGTCACCGAGGATCTCCAGGGCCTTGACGATGCCGTCGGCCACGGCGTCGCAGGCGGTGATCCCCCCGAAGACGTTGACGAAGACGCTCTTGACCCCAGGGTCGGACAGGATGATGTGCAGCCCGTCGGCCATGACCTGGGCGGAGGCGCCCCCGCCGATGTCGAGGAAGTTGGCCGGCCGGACGCCGCCGAACTCCTCACCGGCGTAGGCGACGACGTCCAGGGTGCTCATGACCAGCCCGGCGCCGTTGCCGATGATGCCGACCTCGCCGTCGAGCTTGACGTAGTTGAGGCCCTTCTCCTTGGCCGCTGCCTCCAGCGGGTTGGCCGAGGCGGCGTCCTCGAGCGCGGCGCGCGTCTCGGCGTGCCGGAAGTCGGCGTTGCCGTCGAGGGTGACCTTGGCGTCCAGGGCGAGCACCGTGCCGTCGGGCGTCTTGGCCAGCGGGTTGACCTCGACCAGGGTGGCGTCCTCCTTGCTGAAGACGTCCCACAGCTGGACGGCGATGGCGATCACCTGGTCGCGCACCTCGGCGGGGAAGCCGGCCGCGTCGACGATCTCGGTGGCCCTCGCGGTGTCGACGCCGACGGTGGCGTCGACCGGGATGCGGGCCAGCGCCTCGGGCTTGCTGACCGCGATCTCCTCGATCTCCATGCCGCCCTCGACCGAGGCCATGGCCAGGAAGGTCCGGTTCGCCCGGTCGAGCAGGTAGGAGAAGTAGTACTCCTCCGCGATCTCGCTGGCCTGCGCCACGAGCACGCGGTGGGTGATGTGGCCCTTGATGTCCAAGCCGAGGATGTCCTGGGCGCGGGCCCGGGTGCTCTCCGGATCGTCGGCGAGCTTGACGCCGCCGGCCTTGCCGCGACCGCCGGTCTTCACCTGCGCCTTGACGACCACCCGACCGCCGATCTCACGGGCGATGGCCTCGGCCTGCTCCGGCGTCTCCGCGACACCGCCGGGGAGCACGGGCACGCCGTGTGAGGCCAGGAGGTCACGGGCCTGGTACTCGAAGAGATCCACGAGCAGGCACCGTAGCGTCCGCTCGGACGGGCACTCGCGCCGGGCGGACCCCGACGGTGGCCCCCTGCCTGGCCCCTCCCCGAGCGTGCGAGGGGGGTGGGGGCGGGAGGGCCGTCGTTCAGGTGCCGGCGGGCGTCCCGACGTGCTCGCGCACCCAGTCGACGATCTCCGTCGTGGTGGCGCCCGGGGTGAAGATCCGGGCGACGCCGAGCCGCTCGAGCTCCGGGATGTCGGCGTCCGGGATGATGCCGCCGCCGAAGACGACGACGTCGTCGATGCCGCGTTCGCGCATGAGCTCCGCCAGCCGGGCGAACAGGGTCATGTGCGCCCCGGAGAGCACGGACAGCCCGACCGCGTCGGCGTCCTCCTGGACGACGGTCTCGACGATCTGCTCGGGCGTCTGGTGCAGACCGGTGTAGACGACCTCCATGCCCGCGTCGCGCAGCGCGCGGGCCACCACCTTGGCGCCGCGGTCGTGCCCGTCGAGCCCCGGCTTGGCGATCACGACCCGGATGCGTTCGTCCACCACGGCGGCCAGCTTATGAGCCGTCGGTGGCGCGGGTCACTCCCGCGGTCCGGGCCCCTCCCCTGGCGGGGTCCGGCGGGCCCGCCAGGCCACGACGGTCAGGACGGCGAACCCGGCCCCCGCCAGCAGCGAGCCACCGCCGGGCACGGTCCAGGACAGCTCCGCGGAGGACAGCGCGTCGCGCAGGCCGGCCGCCCCGGCCGCGAGCACGGTCACGGCCAGCGCCAGCAGGCCGCCGACCGCCGCCAGGCGCGGTCGCAGCGAGGGCGCGACCACCGCGCAGAGCACGACGGAGCCGGCCAGCAGGAGGCCACCGAGCAGCGCCAGCCCGGGGCGCTCGAGCAGTGCCTGCGGCCCCTCCCGGGTGACCACGGTCTGCAGGCCGGTGACCGGATCGGTGACCAGCTGGTCGGGCACGTCGGCGGCCGGCAGCGCCAGCGCCAGCACGGCGGTGACGCCGAGCAGGACCGCGAGCCCGGTCAGCAGCGGGCGGAGGGGGTCGACGCGGCCGTCGTCGTCCATCACCGTGCGCGACCAGGACGCGGCGGCGACGGCGCCGGCGAGCACCAGCAGGCACAGGGCGACCACGGTCAGCAGCCAGCCGGCGCCGACGGACACGCTGCTGGTCACCACCAGCTCGCCGGCGAGCACCTCCACGCCCGGACGGATCGTGGAGCTGTCGCCCCGGTAGAACTCGATGAGCAGCTGGCCGACCGCCAGCGCGCCGGCGACGGCGGCGTAGGCCAGCCCGAACTTCGGCACGGCCGCGCGGAGCAGCAGGAAACCGACGGCGGCGCTCGCGAGCGGGACGAGCAGCGCGGCGAGCAGCCCGGTCGCGCCGGTGGCCAGGGAGAGCTCCTCGCCGCCGACGACCAGGTAGGTCGGCACGGGCGCGACTCCACCGGCCAGCCCGGCGAGCACGAGCAGGGCCCCGGTCAGCCGGGCGGTGGCCGGGACGGTGCCGATGACGAGTCCGTCGTCGCCGATCCCCGCACCGGCGGTGCGCCGCCCGGCCGGTCCGGCGCCTCGGTCGCGCGCGGGCACCCGTCCTCCTCCATCCGGAAAGTCACGGTCGTGTGTCGATCTGCGACCGGCCCGGTGTCGTCCGTGTGAACCACGCCACAACAGGGCATTACCGTCACGTCAACGGAGCACGACCGGGTGCAGCCGCCGGCGGCGGGGACCCTCTTCCCTCGCTCCACCGGCCCGACGGACGGAGAGGAACGCCGGCGATGCGCCCAGTCAGTGGCTCGTGCTCGGCTCCAGCCTCGCACACCGAGGCCCTGCCGGACGGTCCGCCACGGGGCGGGCTGCGCGCCCTCTTCACGGCGGCCACGCTGACCGGTGGGCTGACCGAGCTGGCCTGGGCCGGCGCGCACGCACTGCTCTACCCGTTGGGCACGCGGACCGAGCCGCTGCCCGTCGACGGCCGGTTCCGTCCGGGCCCCCAGCGGCCCGCGGTCCGGGCGTTGTTCGCCGCCGATCCGCTCGCCGCACGGACTCCGGTGCTGCTGGTGCACGGGATGATCGACAACCGCTCGGTGTTCGCGGTGATGCGGCACAGCCTCCGCCGCCGCGGGTTCGCGTCGGTGTGCTCGTGGAACTACAGCCCGCTGCTCACCGACGTCGCGAGGGGGGCCGACGACCTCGGCCGGCACGTCGAGCGGGTCTGCGAGAGGACCGGCCACGAGCGGATCCACGTGGTGGGGCACAGCCTGGGCGGGTTGATCGCCCGCTACTACGTGCAGCGCCGCGGCGGTGACCGCCGCGTGGAGTCGCTGGTCACCCTGGGGACGCCGCACCGTGGCTCGCTGTGGGCCCACATGATGCCCACCCCGCTGGTGCGCCAGCTGCGGCCCGGTTCCCCCGTGCTCCGGGAGCTCGAGGAGCCTGCGCCGGGGTGCCGGACGCCGGTCACCGCGATCTACAGCGACCTCGACCAGATGGTGCTGCCGACGAGCGCCGGCCGCTGCGAGCACCCGGACCTCGCCGTCCGCAACGTGCTGGTGCGCGGCGTCGGGCACCTGTCGCTGCCGATCCACCGGGCCGTCGTCGACGAGGTGGCCGTGACGCTGGCCGGGCGCCGCGGTGCGCCCCCCGTCATGGACGGTGCCGCGGCAGCCTGACCCGGGCCGGCCGGGCAGCTCGCCCACTCTTCCTCACGTAGCGCACCAGTCACAACACGAGCAGTCGCCTACCCGGCGACGCGCTGACGCATCGTTACGGTCCGCTCACGAGGCCGGTCCAGCCGTCCGGCCGTGACCGAGAGGGTGCGCCCCGTGTCCCGTTCCCGGAAGTCCGCGGCAGCGACGCCCGCGGTCCCGTCCGGGGCGGACGGCGGCGCCCCGGTCCGTGCCGCCCGCCGTCGGCGCATGCCGCTCCCGCCCGGCCGGCGCGGTCCGCTGTGGCTCGCCGCCCTGGTGGCCGGCGCGCTGGTGGCGGCCTCCCCCACCGTGCTGGGCACCCCCCCGGCCGACGCGGCGGTCGACGCCTCGGACTACGGGCTCGGGATGGCTCCCGAGTACAGCGTCAACGACGGTCTCGACGACGCCGGTGTCCGGCGCGGGATCACCGAGGCGGAGGCCGCGGCCCGCCTCGGCGAGCTGGCCGCCTCCCGGGCGGCCCGCGAGCCGAAGACCGCGCTGCCGGTGCAGGGCCGGCTGACCACCTGCTTCTGCATGCGGTGGGGTCAGATGCACTACGGCCTGGACCTGGCCGCACCGCTCGGCACCCGCATCGTCTCCGCCAGCGACGGCGTCGTCCTGCGTGCCGGCCGCGCGCGCGGCTACGGCAACGCCATCTACATCCAGGACCCGGACGGCAACGTGCACGTCTACGGGCACATGCGCTTCTACTCCGTCGAGGCGGGGCAGGTCGTCCGGGCCGGCGAGGAGATCGCCAAGGTCGGCAACGAGGGCTTCTCGACCGGTCCGCACCTGCACTGGGAGGTCCACAGCGGCGGTGAGGACGGACGCCCGCTCGACCCCGAGAAGTGGCTCAACGAGCGCGGGCTGGCCGTCTAGCTCTCCCGACGAGCGGCAGGCAGGGCTCCGCCCGGCCGGGGGACGGCACGAGGCGAGCCGCGTGCGATGTGCTGCGAGGAGCGGGGCCCGGAGGGT
>NZ_JAOVZT010000002.1:16041-29988 GCF_025716945.1 Geodermatophilus sp. YIM 151500 | reverse complement strand
CGACGAGCGGCAGGCAGGGCTCCGCCCGGCCGGGGGACGGCACGTCGCCGCCGTGTCGTCCGGAGGACGACAGTGTTACAGCTTGACCAGCGGGGCGTAGCGGAGGACCAGGCGCTTGGTGCCGCCGGAGCCGAAGTCGACCGTGGCCTGCGCCTTGTCACCGACCCCGTTGACCTCGACGACGGTGCCCATGCCGAACGCGTCGTGGCTGACCCGGTCGCCGACCTCGACGCTGATCACCGCCCGGTTGCCCGCGCCCCCGCGGAGCCCACCGGTGGACAGGCCGGTGGCGGCGACGCGCCCCTGCGCTGACGACCAGGACGACGTCGACGCGGGCGCCGGGTCCGTGCGCGCCCAGTGGACGGCGTCGGTGGGCAACTCGTCGAGGAACCGGGACGGGGGGTTGTACGCCGGCTGCCCCCAGCTCGTGCGGACCTGCGCGCGGGAGAGGAACAGCCGCTGCCGCGCCCGGGTGATGCCGACGTAGGCCAGCCGGCGCTCCTCCTCCAGCTCGCGCGGGTCGCCGAGCGCCCGCAGGTGCGGGAAGACGCCGTCCTCCAGCGCGGTCAGGAAGACCACCGGGAATTCCAGGCCCTTCGCGGTGTGCAGGGTCATCAGCGTGACCACACCCGCGTCGTCACCGGCGACCGGCACCTGGTCGGCGTCGGCCACCAGGCTGACCTGCTCGAGGAAGTCGGGGACCGAGCCGCCGGGGTGGGCCGCCTCGAACTCGGCGGCCACCGAGACGAGTTCGTTGAGGTTGTCGACCCGCCCCTCGTCCTGCGGGTCGGTGCTCGCCGACAGCTCGGCCAGGTAGCCGGTGCGGTCGAGGATGCTCTCCAGCAGCGCGGCCGGGCCGGAGCCGGTCTCGACCAGCTGCTCGAACTCCTCGAGCAGCGCGACGAACTCCTGGATGTTCTTCAGCGACCGCGGCGCCAGGGAAGTGATCTCCGAGCACCGGCGGAGCGCGGTGGCGAAGGCGATCCGCTCCCGGTCGGCGAACTGCTCGACGCACGCCTCGGCCCGCTCGCCGATGCCACGCTTCGGGGTGTTGAGCACCCGCCGGAGGCTCACGACGTCCGTCGGGTTGGCCACCACCTTGAGGTAGGCCAGCGCGTCGCGGACCTCCTTGCGCTCGTAGAAGCGCACCCCGCCGACCACCTTGTAGGGCATGCCGACGCGGATGAACACCTCTTCGAAGACCCGGGAGGCGTTGTTGGTGCGGTAGAAGACCGCGATGTCCGCAGGTCTGACGACGCCCTCGTCGACCAGCGCATCGATCTGCTCGGCGACCCAGGCGGCCTCGTCGTGCTCGTTGTCGGCGACGTAGCCCTCGATCAGCTCGCCGTCGCCGGCGTCGGTCCACAGGTTCTTCGGACGACGGCCCGTGTTCTTGGCGATCACCTGGTTGGCCGCCCGCAGGATGCGCTGGGTGGAGCGGTAGTTCTGCTCGAGCAGGATCGTCGTCGCGTCGGGGTAGTCGCGCTCGAACTCGTCGATGTTGCGGATCGTGGCGCCGCGGAAGGCGTAGATCGACTGGTCGGCGTCGCCCACGACGCACAGCTCGGCGGGTGGGACCGACCCGCCGGGCGGGCCGACCAGCTCGCGGACGAGCACGTACTGGGCGTGGTTGGTGTCCTGGTACTCGTCGACCAGCACGTGCCGGAACCTGCGGCGGTAGTGCTCGGCGACGTCTGGGAACGCCTGCAGCAGGTGGACCGTCGTCATGATCAGGTCGTCGAAGTCGAGTGCGTGCGCCTCGCGCAGCCGCTGCTGGTAGAGCCGGTAGACCTCGGCCAGCACCTTCTCCGGGGCCGTCTGCGGGGTGAAGCTCTCCTCGTCGACCAGCTCGTTCTTCAGGTTGGACACCTGGGCGGCGAGGCTGCGTCCGGGGTAGCGCTTGGCGTCGAGGTCGAGGTCGCGGGCCACCATCGTCATGAGGCGGACCGAATCGCCCTGGTCGTAGATGGTGAACGACGACTTGAGCCCGAGCTTGACCGCCTCGGCACGCAGGATGCGCACGCACATCGAGTGGAAGGTCGACACCCACATCGCGCGGGCGCGTGGACCGACGAGCTGGGCGACGCGCTCCTTCATCTCGCCGGCGGCCTTGTTGGTGAAGGTGATCGCGAGGATCTCGCCGGGCTGGGCGCCGCGGGCGCCGAGCAGGTAGGCGATCCGGTGCGTGAGCACCCGGGTCTTGCCCGAGCCGGCACCGGCGACGATCAGCAGCGGCCCGCCCTCGTGCACGACCGCCTGGCGCTGGGGGCCGTTGAGGCCGGCGAGCAGCCGGTCGAGTTCGCGCCCGGCCTGCCCCGGAGCGGTGCGCTGGAGTGCGGCGGTGCCCGGCAGGGCGTGCTGGACGCTACTCATGACCCGGCCACTGTAAGCCGGACGGGTGACTCCCCCGGCAGGCCCGGCAACCGCGCCCCACCCGTCACAGCCGCGGCCGGACGCGGGGCCGGTCCTGCTCCCGGGACCAGCGGAGGCCGCCGCGCTCGAGGTGGAGGGAGGCCGCCGTGCCGGGATCGCGGAGACCGCCGCGACACGCCCGATCCGTCGTCCGGCCTCGCCCCGGCGGCCGGTGCTGTGGCACACTCGATGCCGTGCTCGCCACGGTCAGCTTTTACTACGGCCACCGGGATCCGGTGTCCGTCACCGCTGGCTGAGCAGACTCGCCGCACACGACGCCCCGGGCCCGAGGAGCCCGGGGCGTTCTCCGTTCTCGGGACCGACGGCCTCCCGTAGCTGGAGGAACCGATGACCGCCACCGTTCTCGCCGACGCCCCCGCGTCCGACGCTCCGATCGACGCCACGGCAGACCCCGCCCCTCGCATCGGTGAGCTCCGCGCGGAGATCGACGACTGCGACGCCGAGATCATCGCGCTCGTGCAGCGGCGGCTGGCCATCTCGCGCGAGATCGGGGCGCTGCGGGCGGCGTCCGGTGGCACCCGCCTGTCGCTCTCCCGCGAGGCCGAGGTCCTCACCCGGTTCCGCAGCGCACTGGGCCCGGACGGTGCCGCGCTCGGCATGATGCTGCTCCGCCAGGGCCGCGGCCGGTTGTGAGCTGCACCGGTCACCGCCTGGCTACGGGGACCGCCCCGGCTGACGGGTGCCGCCGTCCGGTCGCTGCGGTCGCCGGAGGTGTGCGGCCGCTCCTACAGTCCGGCGGGTGAGCTCGCCCTTCGCCCGGTCGGCGGCACCCGCCGAGCACGTCGAGCGCGCGTTGTGCGTGCTCGCCCACCCCGACGACGTCGACTTCGGCAGTGCCGGCACGGTCGCCTCCTGGACGGCGGCCGGCACGCACGTCACCTACTGCATCGTGACCGACGGCGACGCCGGGGGATTCGACGAGACCCCTCGCGAGGAGATGCCGCGGCTGCGCAAGGCCGAGCAGCGGGCGGCAGCAGCCGCCGTGGGCGTGAGCGACGTCCGGTTCCTCGGCCACCCGGACGGCCGGCTCGAGCTGACGCTCGACCTGCGACGCGACATCAGCCGGGTCATCCGCCAGGTGCGGCCGCAGCGGGTGCTGACCAGCTCCCCGGAGCGGTTCTGGGACCGCATCGGTGCCAGCCATCCCGACCACATGGTCGTCGGCGAGTCGACGCTGCGGGCGGTCTACCCGGACGCGCGCAACCCGTTCGCCTTTCCCGAGCTCCTCGACGACGAGGGCCTCGAGGCCTGGACGGTCCCCGAGGTGTGGCTGACGGCCAGCCCGCGCGCCGACCACGCGGTCGACGTCACCGAAGTCGTCGACCGGAAGTTCGCCGCGCTGCGCAGCCACGTCACGCAGGTGAGCCACCTGGTCGATCTCGAGCAGTTCGTCACCGGATGGATGCGGCAGGTGGCGCGGACGCACGGCCTGCCCGACGGCCGCCTCGCCGAGGCGTTCCACGTCGTGCACACCGCGTGAGACCCGCGGAGGCGGTGGACGGGCACCGTTCCCGCGGGAACGCTGGGGCGCCGACCGGAGAATGCCGCGCGCCGAACGCCACCCGACACGACCAGCCGGCGGCGCCCGGGAGACCTCACGTCACAGCAACCGGTTGGTCGCCGCCCAACGGGTGAGCTCGTTGCGGTTGGACAACTGGAGCTTGCGCAGCACGTTCGACGCGTGCGATTCCACCGTCTTGACCGAGATGAACAGCCGCGAGCCGATCTCCCGGTACGTGTAGCCGCGCGCCAGCAGTTGCATCACCTCGCGCTCGCGGGTGCTGAGCAGGTCCAGTCCCGGATCGGTGGCCGGGTCGGCGGCCGCCGGAGCCGCCGCCGGCCCGGACGCGGCGAACGCGTCGAGCACGAAGCCGGCCAGCCGCGGGCTGAAGACGACGTCGCCGTCGGCGACCCGCTGGACGGCGGCCCGCAGGTCGGGGCCGGAGATCGTCTTGGTCACGTAGCCGCGAGCCCCGGCGCGGATCACCGCGATCACGTCCTCGGCGGCGTCCGACACCGACAGGGCCAGCCAGCGGACCGACGGCAGCTCGCCCCGCAGCGCGTCCAGCACCGCCCGCCCGTCGCCCCCCGGCAGGTGCACGTCGAGCAGGACGACGTCGGGCACCGTGGCCCGGATGCCCTCGACCGCCGAGGTGACGTCGGCGGCCTCACCGACGACGTCGACGGCGTCGCCGAGCTCGGCACGCACACCGGAGCGGACCATGGCGTGGTCGTCGACGAGGTACACCCGCGGCCGGGTGACCGCCTCCGGAGCGCTCATGCCGCCACCCGCGGCAGCACGAGCTCCACCTCGGTCCCGTCGCCGGGCGCCGAGCGGACCAGCGCCGAACCGCCCAGCCGGGACAGCCGGCCGGTCACCGAGTCGCGCAGCCCGCGCCGGTCGGGCGGGACGGCCGCCGGGTCGAAGCCGGCACCGCGGTCGCGCACGAACACCGACACCCGATCGGGGGTCACCTCGCTGTAGAGGTCGGCCGACGCCGCACCCGAGTGCTTCGCCGCGTTGACCAGCGCCTCGCGCGTCGCCGCCCCGAGGGCGGCCAGCGCGTCGTCGACGGGGGCGTCGCCGACGACGACCGGGTCGACGGTCAGCGCGTGGTCGTTCTCCACGTCGGCCACCATGCCGGCGACCAGCCCGGCCCAGGTGCCGCCGGTGACCACCGCCGGCTCGTAGAGCCAGGCCCGCAGCTCCCGTTCCTGGCTGCGCGCCAGCCGCGACACGGCGGACGGCGACCCGGAGTGCCGCTGGATCAGCGCGAGCGTCTGCAGCACCGAGTCGTGCAGGTGCGCGGCGACGGAGGCGCGCTCCTCGGAGCGGATGCGCGCGGCCCGCTCGGCGTCACGGGAGTCGAGCAGGCGACGCCACAGCGGCGCGGTGGCCAGCGCGATGCCGGCGAGGATGACCAGCGTCGCGGCGAAACCGTCGCGCGCCTCGGCCAGCTGACCGGTCGTGGTCAGCAGCAGCACGACCCCGCCCGCGGCCAGGACGACGCCGCCGGCCAGCGCCCAGCGCACGTTCGGCATCGCGAGGGTGCGGTCGGTGTCGAGCTGGCGCCAGATCACCGCGAGACCGCCGACGAGCAGCAGCAGCGGGAAGACGAGGTTGCCGCCCCACGCCGAGACCTGGCCGACCAGGAGGAAGGCCAGCACCACGAGCACGCCCAGGCCGGCCACCTGGCGGCCGCTGCGTGGCCGGTGGTCGGCGGTCCGGCCGGGTGCGCCGTCGGCGGCGCCGACGTCCGCGACCGGCATGGTTAGCCAGAGCAGGGCATAGGCGACCACGCCGATGCCGGTGGTGGCCAGCACGACGAATGCCACGCGGACGACGAGCGGGTCGAGCCGGAGGTGCGCCGCGGTCCCGGAGGCCACCCCGGCGAGCAACCGGCCGGAGCGGGGCCGCACCAGCGGCGGCCGGTCGGCGGGCGGCGCCGGTGGAGCCGGGACGGGGGGCGCGGCGCTCGGGGGCACCGCGACCGGGGGCACCGCGGCCGGGGGCACCGCGGCCGGGGGCGCGGCGGCCGGGGGCGCGACCGGCGGGGCGGCGGGCTCGCCGTCGGCCGGCGCCCTGTCGCTGGCCGGCGACGGCGCCCTGCCGGTGGCGGGCGACGCCATGCCGGTGGCCGGCGACGGCGCCGGGACGGCGGGCCCGGTCACCGGACCGCCGTCCGCGACGTCGACCCGCGTGCCGCCGTCCGGACCGGGCGCGGGCGCGGAGCGGATCGGGTTCACAGCACCGATCGTCGCACCGCTGACCCCCGGTCTGACACCGGTGATCACCCCGGAAGGGAACCAGGGTCGGTTGGGGGCGTTCCCCGATGTACCTCGGTCCGCCCGGTCGGCAGTCTCGTCGCCATGACCTCCGCACCGCCTCCCGCTCCCCCGCCTCCCCCGCCGTTCCCGCCGCCGCTTCCCGACCCGGGCTACTTCGAGCCGCCGCCGCCCCAGGCGCCGCCGCCGGCACGTGGCCAGCTCCGGCGCAGCCGCACCGACAAGGTGATCGGTGGTGTCAGCGGCGGCCTCGCCGAGTACAGCGGCATCGACGCCCTGCTCTGGCGGGTCGGCTTCGTCGCGCTGACCTTCGCCGGCGGCACCGGCATCCTGGTCTACCTGCTGCTCTGGCTGCTGGTACCGGCCGGACCGCAGGTCCCTGGCACCGGGGTCGACGTCGAGCCGCGGCGGCCCGCCGGCCCCCGCTCGCCCATCCCCGGGCTGACCGTCGCCGGCCTGCTGATCGTGGTCGGCCTGCTGGCCTTCGTCGCCCGGTTCACCGGCTGGGATCCCGACG
Source organism: Geodermatophilus sp. YIM 151500 (assembly GCF_025716945.1). Taxonomy (GTDB): domain Bacteria; phylum Actinomycetota; class Actinomycetes; order Mycobacteriales; family Geodermatophilaceae; genus YIM-151500. The sequence goes on along the minus strand of NZ_JAOVZT010000002.1, from coordinate 23,252 downwards.
CCACCCCGTTCCTCGGTGCGGCGCTGCTGGTCGTCGGCTTCGGGCTGATGGTGGCCGCCTTCACCGGTGGGCGCACCGCACGCGGCGGGCTGATCGCCCTCGGCGCCATCCTGTCCCTGGCCCTGCTGATCAGCTCCGCCGAACCCTGGCGCGGCGCGGGCGTCGCCGACCGCACCTGGTACGCGAGCACGCCGGACGACGTCCGCCCCGTGTACCGCGCCGGCATCGGCGACGTCCGGCTCGACTTCGCCGACCTGGACGTCAGCAATCTCACCGAGCCGATCGAGACCCGGCTGGACTCCGGCGTGGGCGACGTGACCGTCGTCCTGCCCCGGGACGCCGACGTCCGCGTGCACGTGGACGTCGGCCACGGCAACGTCGACCTCTTCGACCGGGGCCTCACCGACGGCGGGCTGTTCCCCGGCGAGGGCGTCGGCTCCTGGGTCGACGACGGCCTGCCCGAGATCGAACTCACCCTCGACGCGAGGGCCGGAGACGTGGAGGTGACCCGTGGCTGACAACTGGCAGCCGGTGTACCCGCTCGAGACCGAGGACGTGTCACCGCCCCGCCGCCGCGTCGACCTGGCGGCCTTCGTGCCGGGCGTGGCGTTCGTCGTCCTGGCGCTGGTCGTGATGACCGGCCTGGACCTCGGCTTCCTGGCCGACGGCGGGCTGCTGTGGCTGGTCCTCATCGGGGCCGGAGTGGTCCTGCTGGTGTCCGAACTGCGCAAGGCCCGCCGGCGCAGCGGCTGACCGGCCGGCGGAACGGGGTCAGGAGGGCCCGGGGAGCGACGCTCCCCGGGCCCTCCGCCGTGCGGGACGGCGGGCCGTCGCCCCTTGCGACGCGGGACGCACCGGGACGACGCTGTCCGTGTGACCGTTCACCACGCCCCCGTCGTCCGGGCCGGGCCGGCGTGGCCCCGCTGGCTCGGCGTGACCGCGGTCGTCATCGGGGGCCTCGCCGTCCCGCTCACCGTCCTCGTCCCGGTGCCGGCCGCGCTGCTCGGCGTGGTAGCCCTGTTCATCGGGATCGGCGGCGCGCGTGCGCACCACGGCGCGGCCGGATCGCTCTACCGGCTGGCCGCCGTGCTGGGTGCCGCGTCCCTGCTGGTGCTGGCCTTCTTCGCCGTCACGCTGGTCAGCGTGACCACCGAGCCGATGCCCGACGTGCCCGAGGTGGTGTCGGTCCCCGTCCCGTGAGCGCAGCTCCGGGCCCCGCCGCCGGTGGGGCGCTCACCCGGTGACCAGGACCAGGGCGACGGTGCCGACGTAGATCGACGGGATGGCCACGCCCTCGAAGCCCACGCCCTTGCGGTCGCGCACGACCAGGCCGCCGGCGAGCACGGTGATCATCAGCATCGTCCCGCCGAGCAGCACGAGGCTCTGGTCGCCGGCGTCGCGGTAGACCGGCCCCTGCAGGTAGAAGACGTCGGCCATGGCGATCATCAGCGAGTCGAAGACGTTGCCGCCGATGATGTTGCCGACGCCGAGGGTCAGCGCGCCCATGCGCACCGCGGTCACCAGGACGACGAGCTCGGGCAGCGACGTGATGGCCGTGGTGAGCGTGAAGCCCACCAGCCCGCTCGGCAGCCCGCTGCCGGCGATCACGCCGAGCCCCGCGCGGCCGATGACCCACCCGGCGAACCCGACGACCGCGCCGAGGGCGGCGAGCTTCAGCCACAGGCGGCGCAGCGGCTCGTCGCTGGCCGGCTCCTGGTCGTCGTCGTCCTCGGTGGCCGGGGTCCGCACGGCCTGCCACATCGGCGCCTTGCGCATCTGCCGGAGGAGGTAGAGGCCGTAGCCGTAGGCCAGCGGGATCAGCGCGGTGACCGGGTGGATCCAGCCCAGCACGAGGCCCGGCGTGGCGTATGCGATGACCGGCACGGCGAGCAGCGCGACCAGGATCAGCGCCTGCATCAGGTTCTCCAGCGAGGCCGCCGCGTGCTCCAGGTTGGCCCGCCGGTAGACCAGGTCCGCGACGGCCAGCCACACGGTCTGCACGGCGACGCCGCCCACCGGGTTGGCCAACCCGAAGCCGGGGTCGCCACCGAGGGCCCCGGTGACCGTGGTGACGATGCCCGGCAACGAGGTCACCGCGCCGAGCAGCAGGGCGCCGCCGATTGCGTCGCCCAGGCCGGTGCGCTCGGCCAACGAGTCGGCCACCCGGGTCAGCCGGACGCCGGCCGCCACGATGACGGCGGCCATGGCGGCGAGCGCGAGCAGGCTGGGGACCAGCGGCCAGGGAGCGACGGTCACCTCGTCCACCGGTGGAGTGCGTGAGCACAGGAAACCTGCACCCTCACACTCCTCCTACTCCCACTCGATCGTGCCGGGCGGCTTGCTGGTGACGTCGAGGACGACCCGGTTCACCTCGGGCACCTCGTTGGTGATCCGCGTGGAGATCCGGGCCAGCACGTCGTAGGGCAGCCGGGTCCAGTCGGCGGTCATCGCGTCCTCGCTGGACACCGGCCGCAGCACCACCGGGTGGCCGTAGGTGCGCCCGTCGCCCTGGACGCCGACCGACCGGACGTCGGCCAGCAGCACGACCGGGCACTGCCAGATCTCCCGGTCGAGGTGGGCCGCGGTCAGCTCCGCCCGCGCGATCGCGTCGGCCCGGCGCAGCACGTCGAGCCGCTCGCGGGTGACCGCACCGACGATGCGGATGCCCAGGCCCGGGCCGGGGAACGGCTGGCGCCAGACCAGCGACTCGGGCAGCTCCAGCTGCAGGCCGACCTCGCGCACCTCGTCCTTGAACAGCGTGCGCAGCGGCTCCACGAGGGTGAAGGTGAGGTCCTCGGGCAGTCCGCCGACGTTGTGGTGGCTCTTGATGTTCGCCGTCCCGGTGCCACCGCCGGACTCGACCACGTCGGGGTACAGCGTGCCCTGGACGAGGAAGTCGACCGTCTCCCCGTGCGCCTGCGCGTCGTGGACGACGTCCAGGGCGGCCTGTTCGAAGACCCGGATGAACTCCCGGCCGATGATCTTGCGCTTCTGCTCGGGGTCGGCGGCGCCCTCCAGCGCGCCCAGGAACTGCTCGCGGGCGTCGACCACCCGCAGGTCGGCGCCGGTGACCGCGACGAAGTCGCGCTCGATCTGCTCGGTCTCGCCCTCCCGCATCAGCCCGTGGTCGACGTAGACGCAGGTGAGCCGGTCGCCGATGGCCCGCTGCACCAGCGCGGCGGCCACGGCGGAGTCGACCCCGCCGGACAGCGCGCACAGCGCCCGCCGGTCGCCGACCTGCGCGCGGATGCGCTCGACCTGCTCCTCGACGACGTTGGCCATCGTCCACGTCGGCTCCAGCCCGGCGATGTCGAACAGGAAGTGCTCGAGCACCGTCTGCCCGTGGGCGGTGTGCCGGACCTCGGGGTGGAACTGCACGCCGGCCAACCGCCGGTCGACGTCCTCGAACGCCGCCACGGGCGCCCCGGTCGAGGTCGCCGTGACGGTGAACCCGGGCGGGGCCTGGCTCACCGCGTCGCCGTGGCTCATCCACACCGACTGCTGCACCGGCAGGTCGCCGAACAGCCGGCCGCCGGTGGTGACCGTCAGCGGCGTGCCGCCGTACTCCCGGTCGCCGGTGTGCGCCACGGCCCCGCCCAGGCCCCGGGCCATGGCCTGGAAGCCGTAGCAGATGCCGAACGCGGGGACCCCGCCCTCGAACAGCGCCGCGTCGACCTGCGGGGCGCCGGGCTCGTAGACGCTGGACGGCCCGCCGGAGAGCACGATCGCGGCCGGCTTGCGGGCGAGGATCTCGTCGGCCGGCACGGACGACGGCACGATCTCGGAGTAGACGCCGGCCTCGCGGATGCGCCGGGCGATCAGCTGCGCGTACTGGGCGCCGAAGTCGACGACCAGGACGGTCGGGAAGTCCACGGCGTCACCCGCCGATCACGAGATCCACGCGCTGGAACTCCTTGAGGTCGCGGTACCCGGTCTTGGCCATCGTGCGGGCCAGCGCGCCGAACAGGTTGGTCCGCCCGTCGGCGGAGCGGGCCGGCCCGAACAGCACCTCCTGCAGGGTGCCGGCCGGGGCGACCGCCGGGGAGGCGCCACCGCGGGGCAGCCGAGGGTGTGCCGCGACCGAGTCCCACCACACGCCGCCGGCCGGGGCCTGGGTCGCCCGCCGCAGCGGCTCGCCGAGCTGGACGGCGTCCGCCCCGCAGGCCAGCGCCCGGGCGACCGCCCCGCTGGTCTCGATCCGGCCGTTGGCGATGACGTGCACGTACCGGCCACCGGTCTCGTCGAGGTAGTCGCGCCGGGCCGCGGCGGCGTCGGCGATGGCGCTGGCCAGCGGCACGCGCACGCCCATGACCGCGTCGCCGGTCGACCAGCTGTCGGCGCCCACGCCGACGATCACGCCGGCCGCGCCAGTGCGCATCAGGTGCAGCGCGGTCTGGTAGTCGGCCGCCCCGCCGACGACCACCGGGACGTCGAGGTCGGCGATGAACTCCTTGAGGTTCAGCGCGTCGCCGGAGGTCGTCACGTGCTCGGCCGACACGATCGTGCCCTGGATGACCAGCAGGTCGACCCCGGCGGCGAGCACGGCGGGCGCGAGCTGCTGCGTGTGCTGCGGGGAGACGCGCACCGCGCTCGTGACACCGGAGTCGCGCAGCTCCTTGACCCGGGCGGTGATGAGGTCGGTCTTGACCGGCTCGGCGTAGACCTCCTGGAGCAGTGCCACCGGTGGAGCGCCGTCCGCCGAGGCCTCGCGGATGCGCCGGTAGACCGGCGCCGGGTCGTCGTAGCGGGTCCACAGCCCCTCGGCGTTGAGGACGCCGAGCCCGCCGGCCTCCCCCACCGCGATCGCCGTCGCCGGGTCGACGACGGCGTCCGAGGCGCTGGTGACCAGCGGGATCTCGAAGCGGAACGCGTCGATCTGCCAGGCTGTCGAGACGTCGTCGACGTCGCGGGTCCGCCGCGACGGCACGATCGACACCTCGTCGAGGTCGTAGCCGCGGCGGGCGAAGCGGTTGAGGCCGATCTCGACGGTCTCACGGACGGGCATGCGGACTCACCGGCCTCGGTAGTTGGGGGCTTCGGCGGTCATCTGGATGTCGTGCGGGTGGCTCTCGATGAGCCCGGCCGTGGTGATGCGCGTCAGCTGGCCGCGCTCCTGCAGCTCGCCGACGGTGGCGGCGCCCGCGTACCCCATCGAGGCGCGCAGCCCGCCGACCAGCTGGTGGGCCACGCCGGCCAGCGCGCCGCGGTAGGGCACCTGGCCCTCGATGCCCTCGGGCACCAGCTTGTCGTCGGAGAGGACGTCGTCGGCGAAGTACCGGTCGCGGCTGTAGGACTGGCTGCCGCGCTTCTGCATGGCCCCGAGCGAGCCCATGCCCCGGTACGTCTTGTACTGCTTGCCGTTGACGAAGACCAGCTCGCCCGGCGCCTCCTCGACGCCGGCGAACAGCCCGCCGATCATCACGGTGTCGGCGCCGGCGACCAGGGCCTTGGCGATGTCGCCCGAGTACTGCAGGCCGCCGTCGGCGATCACCGGGACGCCGGCCGGCTTCGCCGCCAGCGCCGCCTCGTAGACCGCGGTCACCTGCGGCACGCCGACGCCGGCCACCACCCGCGTGGTGCAGATCGACCCGGGCCCCACGCCGACCTTGACCGCGTCGGCACCCGCGTCGACGAGGGCCTGCGCGCCGGCCCGGGTGGCCACGTTCCCACCGACGACCTGGACGCCGCCGTCCCCGCCGAACTCGGCTCTCACCCGGGCGACCATCTCCAGCACGGCCCGCTGGTGGCCGTGCGCGGTGTCGACGACGATCACGTCGACGCCGGCGTCGACCAGCAGGCCGGCCCGCTTGTAGGCGTCCTCGCCCACGCCGAGGGCCGCGCCCACGACGAGCCGGCCGTCGGCGTCCTTGGTGGCGTTCGGGTACTGGTCGCGCTTGACGAAGTCCTTGACGGTGATCAGGCCGCGCAGGCGGCCGGCACCGTCGACCAACGGCAATTTCTCGATCTTGTTGCGGCGCAGCAGGTCCAGGGCGGTGTCGGGGTCGACCCCCACGGGCGCGGTGACCAGCGGCATCGGCGTCATCACGTCGCGCACCAGCCGGCTCTGGTCGGTCTCGAAGCGCATGTCGCGGTTGGTGACCATGCCGACCAGCACGCCGTCGGCGTCGACCACCGGGGCGCCGGAGATGCGGTAGCGGCCGGACAGGGCGTCGACCTCGGCGAGGGTGTTGTCGGGCGAGCAGGTCACCGGGTTGGTCACCATGCCGGCCTCGGACCGCTTGACCAGGTCGACCTGGCCGGCCTGCTCCTCCGCGGCCAGGTTGCGGTGCAGCACGCCCATGCCGCCGACCCGGGCCATCGCGATCGCCATGCGCGCCTCGGTGACGGTGTCCATCGCGCTGGAGACCAGCGGGACGGCCAGCCGGATGCCGCGGGTGAGGCGGCTGGAGGTGTCGACGTCCGCGGGGACGACGTCGGAGGCGCCGGGGACCAGCAGCACGTCGTCGTAGGTCAGGCCCAGCGGGGCGAACTTGGCCGGCAGCTCGGGCACCGCCAGCCCGGGTGCGCCTTGGTCGGGCTGCATGTGCGCCGCCACCTTCTCTCACTGGGGCCGCCCGCCCGGGTGGCCGGACCGGAAGAACAGTCACCGATCGTAGGCGGCGCCGGTCCGGGGGCGGTGCCGAGCCTGCGAGGCGGCTACCGTGGTCCCGGACGCCGGGACCCTCCCGCCGTCCCGGAGCGGCGAGCCGGCCCCGCGCGGTCGGCGGACACCGGCGAGGAGGATGCGTGGACCCGTTCGACGACGCCACCGGCGCCGACTTCGGCGCGGACCGGCCGGGCCCGCCCCCGCTGACCATGGAGGAGCGGGCCGGCGTGCTCGACGACCTCGCCGAGCTCGAGGTGTTCCGGACGCTGCTGGAGCCGACCGGGATCAAGGGCATCGTGGTCGACTGCCCGGACTGCGACGAGGAGCACCACGTCGACTGGGCCCTCATGCAGGGCAACCTGCGCCAGCTGCTGGAGGAGGGCCAGACCGGCCGGCACGAGCCGCCGTTCGACCCGGATCCCGACGACTACGTCAGCTGGGACTACGCCAGCGGGTACGCCGACGGGGTGGCCGCGATGGCGGAGCGGGACGAGCCCACCGGCCAGCAGCGCGCCGGCCGCCACGCCCGGGAGGACTGAAACACCGCGATCCTCCGGATCGCACCGCGACCACATGCCGTGCCCCGGTTCGCCCGAGCCGCTGC
>NZ_JAOVZT010000002.1:0-15941 GCF_025716945.1 Geodermatophilus sp. YIM 151500 | reverse complement strand
CGTCGTTCCTCGGGGGACCCTCCGGGCCCCCACTCGATCACGACCCACCGCCACCACGTGCCGTGCCCCGGTTCGCCCGAGCCGCTGCCGTCGTTCCTCGGGGGACCCTCCGGGCCCCCACTCGATCACGACCTACCGCCACCTGAGCAGGCGGGACACGCGAGAGCCCTCTCCCCTGTGCGGGAGAGGGCTCCGACGTGTGCGGGACGGTGCGGTCCGGAGGACCGCAGTGATCACGTCATCATGCCGCGGCGGAAGCCGGTGGCCACCGCCTCGGCGCGGTCCTTGGCGCCCAGCTTGCGGAACAGCCGCCGGGCGTGGGTCTTGATGGTGTCCTCGGACAGGAAGAGCTCGCGGCCGATCTGGGCGTTGCTCTTGCCCTGGCTCATGCCCGTGAGCACCTGCATCTCGCGCATCGACAGCGCCACGCCCGAGGGCTCGCGGACGGTGGAGCGCACCGTCGTCGGCTGGACGCCGGCGAGCGGCGCGGCACCGCTCCAGGCCGGGACGCCGCCGGGGTATCCGACGCCGGGCTGACCGGGACGGCCCGGCTGCAGGCTCCGGGGCGGGCCGGCGTGCGGCACACGGCCGTCGGCGCGCAAGCCGACCCGCGACAGCCCCAGGCCCATCTCGACCTGCGTGGCGTCCCAGCGGAGGTAGCCGCGGGCACCGACGGCGACGGCGGCCCGGACGCTGTCGGCGTCGTCGGGTGCGCCGAGCACGAGGACCGGCAGGTGGGGGTGGGCGCGCAGCACCTGGGTCGCCGCGGCGAGGCCGTTGTCGAGGGCGCGCTGCGTGCCGACGAGCAGGACGTCCGGGGTCCGGATGGCCAGGCGCGAGGTCAGCGACGCGACGTCCCCGACCACCTCCACGCGGCCCACGAACGGCAGGGCGACCAGCCGGGCGGCGACGTCGTCCCGGACCCTGCGACGCTCGTCGTACACCCAGACGGTGGCGCCCGCGACGCCCGCACTGCGCAGCCTGTTGTCGATCACGCCTGCTCCTCGTTCCCCGTGTCGGCACACCGACGGGTCCGACCCGACCGGGATGTCCCGGCCGGGTGCCGTACGGGTCGGCGCCCCGTCGCCTGTGCGCTGCCGTTGCTCTCCGTCACGGCAGGGCTCCCCTGCGCGACTTCGGCACGACCGGTTCCCACCTTGATCGACTGCAGGCGCGGAGGACAGCCGCTCTCACCCCCGGGGGTGAGAGCGGGACGAGCGCGAAAAGTTGCGATCACGACGTGTTTGAGGGTGGAGGACCTCGGGCACCGGCCCCCTTGCCGCCGGACACCCCGCCCCGGTGTGGCGCCCCGAGCCGAGGAGGTCCGTAATGGCCGACATCCGCAGACTCCCGACGCCCGTCGCCGAGGTCTGGGACTGGCAGCTCCACGGCGCCTGCCGTGGCGAGAGCACGTCCCTCTTCTTCCACCCGGACGGCGAGCGCGGCCCGGCCCGGGCGCGACGCCAGGCCGCGGCCAAGGCGGTCTGCGCCACGTGCCCGGTCATCGAGGCCTGCCTCAAGCACGCGCTGTCGGTCCGCGAGCCCTACGGCGTGTGGGGCGGCATGAGCGAGGAGGAGCGCGCGCGGCTGATCGCCTCGGAGCCCGCCGCGCTCGCCGCGGGGGTCTGAGGCACCAGCCCGACGGACGACGAGGGCCGGTCCAGCAGTTGCTGGACCGGCCCTCGTCGTGTGACGTGCCGGAACGGCCACCCGTCAGGGGCCCGCGCCGAGCTAGCGGGAGAAAGGAGGTGCTCCTCCCCGACCCTCGCGAGCTCGGGCCGGGCCCCGGGAGCAGGTCAGGCCGGAGTGGTCCTTCTTCAGTGGTGGTGGCCGTGGCCGTGCGAGTGACCGTGGGTGTGGTGCCCGGCGCCGGCCGGCTCCTCCTCGGGCGCCTCGACGACGGCCGAGTCGGTGGTCAGCACCATCGCGGCGATCGAGGCGGCGTTGCCCAGCGCGGCCTTGGTGACCTTCACCGGGTCGAGGACGCCGTCCTCGAGCAGGTCGCCGTACTCGCCGGTCTCGGCGTTGAAGCCCTTGCCCGCGCCCAGCTCGCGCACCTTGCTGACGACGACCCGCCCCTCGAGCCCGGCGTTGTCGGCGATGCGGACCAGGGGGGCGTCCAGCGCCCGACGGACGGAACGGGCGCCGGTCAGCTCGTCGCCCTCGAGCGACAGGTCGTCGATCGCGGCGGCGGCGTGCACGAGCGCGGAGCCGCCGCCCGGGATGACGCCCTCCTCGACGGCCGCCTTGGTGGCCGCGATCGCGTCCTCGATGCGGTGCTTGCGCTCCTTGAGCTCCACCTCGGTGGCCGCGCCGACCCGGATGACGCCGATGCCGCCGGAGAGCTTGGCCAGCCGCTCCTGCAGCTTCTCCCGGTCCCAGTCGGAGTCGGTGGCCTCGATCTCGCGTCGGATCTGCGCGATCCGGTCGCTGATCGCCTCCGACGTCCCGCCGCCGTCCACGATGGTGGTGGTGTCCTTGTCGACGGTGACCCGGCGGGCGGTGCCGAGCACCTCCAGGCCCACGCCGTCGAGCGTGAGTCCGACGTCCTCGCTGACCACCTGGCCGCCGGTGACGATCGCCAGGTCGGTCATGAAGGCCTTGCGCCGGTCGCCGAAGTAGGGCGACTTGACCGCGACCACCTTGATCGTCCTGCGGATCGAGTTGACGACCAGCGTGGACAGCGCCTCACCCTCGACGTCCTCGGCCACGATGAGCAGCGGGCGGGCACCGCTGCCGAGCACCTTCTCCAGCAGCGGCAGCAGGTCGGCCAGGGCGCTGACCTTGCCGCTCACCAGCAGCACGAGGGCGTCGTCGAGGACGGCCTCCATGGCCTCGGTGTCGGTGACGAAGTAGGGCGAGAGGTAGCCCTTGTCGAACTGCACGCCCTCGGTGACGTCGAGCTCGGTGGAGAGGGTGGTGCTCTCCTCGACGGTGATCACGCCGTCGCGGCCGACCTTGTCCATCGCCTCGGCGATCAGCTGGCCGACCTCGGCGTCCTGCGCGGAGATGGTGGCGACGCCGGCGATGGAGGCGCGGTCGTCGACCGGCGTGGCGACCCGGTCGAGCGCGGCGTGCACCGCGTCGACCGCGGCGCGCATCCCCCGGCCCAGCGCCATCGGGTTGGCGCCCGCGGCGACGTTCCGCATGCCCTCGTGCACCAGCGCCTGGGCCAGCACGGTGGCGGTGGTGGTGCCGTCGCCGGCCACGTCGTTGGTCTTGGTGGCGACGTTCTTGGCCAGCTGCGCACCGAGGTTCTCGTACGGGTCGTCGAGCTCGACCTCGCGGGCGATGGTGACGCCGTCGTTGGTGATGGTCGGGACGCCGAACTTCTTGTCGAGGACGACGTTGCGCCCACGCGGGCCGAGGGTCACCTTGACCGTGTCGGCCAGCTTGTCGACGCCGCGCTCGAGCGAACGGCGGGCGTCCTCGTTGAACTTGATGATCTTGGCCATGCCCTGCCTCTTCGGGTGGACGTTCAGGAGCGGGACGACGACCGCCCCGGGACCCGGTGGTCGGGTCGCCGGGGCGGCCTGGTGACGCACGGGAACGGCCTCGTCCAGAGGCTCGTCCCGAGCGTGCGAGGGATGAGGAGGACGAGGTCCTTCTCGGGGTCCTCCTACTTCTCCACGACGGCCAGCAGGTCGCGGGCCGAGAGCACGAGGTAGTCCTCGCCGCCGTACTTGACCTCGGTGCCGCCGTACTTCGAGTAGATGACCACGTCGCCGACCTTGACGTCGAGCGGGACGCGGTTGCCGTTGTCGTCGACGCGGCCGGGGCCGACAGCGATGACGGTGCCCTCCTGGGGCTTCTCCTTGGCGGTGTCCGGGATGACCAGGCCGGAGGCGGTGGTGGTCTCGGCCTCGTTGGCCTGGACCACGACCCGGTCCTCCAGCGGCTTGATGGTGACCTTGGTAGCGGTCGTCACAGCGGTGACGCCCCCTTCGGGATCGGACGGCTGGGTAGTGGTGCTGATGCTGTGGCACGGAGGCGGCGCCTGCCGTCGCGGGGGTCAGGCACCTGCCCGTGTCGATTGGCACTCTACCCAGGAGAGTGCCAACCACTCAACCGGGGTCCCGGAGCCGCTCCTGCCGTAGCTTCTCGCTGGTGAGCGCCACCGTCGAGGACATCGGCTGGCTGCGCTCGGCCGACGGCGCAGCGGCCGTCGCACGCGCCGCCGACCTGCAGCGGGAGGGCGCCGACCTGGTCGGCGGGCTGGCCCGGTTGCGGGCCGAGGTCGGCGCCGGGCACGCGGGCCCGGCCTGGGAGCTGGCGCGGCTGCGGGCACGGGCGCGGCCGGCGTTCGGTGCGGACGCCGACGTCCTGTTCCTGACCGCCGAGACGCTCGAGCAGGCCGGGCGGCCGGAGCTGGCCGCCCGGCGGGCCACGCGGCTGCTGACCGACGTGCCGGGCCCGGCCGCCGACCTGGGTTGCGGCGCCGGCACCGACGCGATCGCCCTGGCCCGCGCCGGTGCGACGGTGCTCGCCGTCGACCGGGACCCGGTGGCGCGGGCGCTCACCGCCGCGAACGCGGCGGCCCTCGGCCTGGCCGCCCGGGTGCGGGTGTCGGACGCCGACGCCGTCGACCTCGTCGCGGCCGCCTCGGACGGGCGCGTCGGCGGCTGCCCGGCGGCGACGCTGGACCCCGCGCGACGGGCCGAGGGGCGGCGGCAGCCGGATCCCGACCGCTGGTCACCGCCCTGGTCGACGGTGACCGCGCTGCTCGACCGGGTGCCGGCCGCGGTGGTCAAGGTGGCACCGGGGCTCGATCACGACAGGGTGCCGGCGGGCGTCGAGGCGGAATGGGTGTCGGTCGGCGGCTCGATCGCCGAGGCGCTGCTCTGGGCGCCCGGGCTGGCCACCGTCGCGCGGCGGGCGACGCTGGTCGACCGCGGCGGGCACGTGCACGAGCTGGCCGCCCCCACCGACCCGGGCCCGGCGCCCACCGGGCCGGTGCGCGGTTGGCTGCACGAGCCGGATGCGGCGGCCATCCGCTCCGGCCTGGTCGCCCTGGTCGCCGACGCGCTCGGCGCCACGCTGGTCGACCCGACGATCGCCTACCTCACCTCCGACGCGCCTGCGGACGACCCGTGGGTCACCTCCTACCGGGTGGCCGAGGTGCTGCCGTTCGGCGTCAAGCGGCTGCGCGCCGAATTGCGGGCGCGCGGGATCGGCCGGGTGACGGTGAAGAAGCGCGGCTCGCCGGTCGAGCCGGAGACCCTGGCCCGCCAGTTGCGGGGCGACGGGGACGGGCGCGCCGTCGTCGTCGTCACCCGGGTCGCCGGCGCGCCGACCGCCCTCGTCTGCGATCCGCCGCACGGAGCGTGAGAGGGCAGGAAACCTGCGCTCTCGCACTCCGCATCAGCCGCGGACGACGTCGATCGGCAGGGAGCTGTCGGCGCCGAGATCGGGCGACGACGGCGCGACGCCGGCGGCCACCAGCCGGGAACCGAGCGCGGCCACCATGGCGCCGTTGTCGGTGCACAGCCGCGGGCTGGGTACCCGCAGCACGAGGCCGGCCGCGGCGCAGCGCTCCTCGGCCAGTGCCCGCAGCCGCGAGTTGGCGGCCACTCCACCGCCGAGCACCAGGTGGTCGACGCCGTGCTCGCGGCAGGCCCGGACCGCCTTCGCGGTGAGCACGTCGGCGACCGCCTCCTGGAAGGACGCCGCGACGTCGGCCACCGGCACCGGCTCGCCCGCCCGTTGCCGCGCCTCCACCCAGCGCGCGACCGCGGTCTTGAGGCCGGAGAACGAGAAGTCGAAGGGGGCGTCGCGGGGGCCGGTCATGCCCCGCGGGAAGGCGATCGCGTCCGGGTCGCCCTCCCGCGCCGCCCGGTCGATCGGCGGCCCGCCCGGGAAGGGCAGGCCGAGCACGCGGGCCACCTTGTCGAAGGCCTCCCCCGCCGCGTCGTCGACCGTGCGGCCCAGCGAGGTGACCTCGCGCGCCAGGTCGGGCACCAGCAGCAGCGAGCTGTGCCCGCCGGACACCAGCAGCGCGATCGACGGCTCGGCCAGCCGGCCGTGCTGCAGCTCGTCGACCGCGACGTGCGCGGCCAGGTGGTTCACCCCGTACAGCGGCACGTCGAGCGCGAGCGCGTACGCCTTCGCCGCGGCGACGCCGACCAGCAACGCCCCGGTCAGCCCCGGACCGGAGGTCACGGCCACGGCGTCGACGTCGGACGCCGACACCCCCGCGTCGGCCAGCGCTCGGTGGACGGTCGGCACCATCGCCTCCAGGTGCGCCCGCGAGGCGATCTCGGGCACCACCCCGCCGAAGCGCTCGTGCTCGTCGACGGAGGTGGCCAGCGCGTCGGCGAGCAGCGTGCGCCCGCGCACCAGGCCGACCCCCGTCTCGTCGCAGGAGGTCTCGAAGCCCAGGACCAGCGGCTCGTCAGCCAGTGCCCTCACCCGCTCCCGCGGGAAGGTCCCCGTCCACGCGGGGGCCCCGCTCCCGCTTCATGACGACCGCGTCGGTCCCGCTCGGCTGGTAGTACCGCGGCCGCCGGCCGATCTCGGTGAACCCGCGGCGCCGGTACATCTCCAGCGCCACGTCGTTGTCGGCACGGACCTCCAGCAGCACCACGGGGCTGCGCCGGTCGGCCTCGGCCAGCAGCGCGTCGAGCAGCCGGGCACCGATGCCCTCGCCCTGCCGGTCGCGGGCCACGCCGATGGTCGAGACGTGCGCCTCGTCGTCGTAGGCGATCAGCCCGGCCCAGCCGACGACGCCCGTGCCGTTCTCGGCGACGAGGTAGTGCCGGGTGTCGGTGCGCACCAGCTCGTCGCGGTACATCGCCGCCGACCACGTGTCGGGGGCGAACAGGTCCTCCTCCAGCGGGAGGACGGCGGGCAGGTCGTCCACCGTCATGGTCCGCAGCCGCACGCTCACGGTCGGTGTCCCGACGGCGCGGCCGGCTGGGTGGCCGGCTTGCTGCCACCGGGCGGCACGGCGTCCGGACGGCGCAGGTAGAGCGGCACCAGCGGCGGGGCGGACGACGGATCGGCCAGCTGGGCCGCCGCCGCGCGCAGCAGCCCGGCCGTCGTCACGTCGGCCGCCGTGACCGGCTCGCCGAGCCGGTCGGCGAACGCCGGATCGCCGACGTACGGGCCCGGGACGGCGAGGTCACGGGCGAGGTCCCGGGCGAGGTCCCGGGCGAGGTCCCGGGCGAGGTCGGACGGGCGGGCGACACCCGGTCCGTCGACGCGCCGCCCCTCGCCGTCGTAGCGGGCCCAGTAGACCTCCCGGCGGCGGGCGTCGGTGACCACGGTGCGCGCCCCGGCGCCGACGGCGTCGAGCGAGCAGACACCGACGACCGGCACTCCGCACGCGTCGGCGAGCGCCGCGGCGGTGACCACCCCGACCCGCAGCCCGGTGAACGGGCCCGGCCCGAGTCCCACGACGATCGCGTCCACGTCGGCCAACGCCGCCCCCGCGTCGGCGAGCGCCGTCCGCACCGCAGGGGTGAGCAGCTCGGCGTGCCGCGTGCCGGAGGGCAGCGCCCGCTCGGCGAGCACCTCGACCGCGCCGTCCGTGCGCCGCGCCACGCCGGCGACCAGCGTCGGCGTGGCGGTGTCGAGAGCGAGGACGAGCACGACCGCCCAGCGTAGTGATCCCCTCCACCACCCGTGCGGTGATGCGGTGATGCGCTAGCATCATCGTGTGCGCACCACTCTGGACGTCGACGACGACGTGCTCGCGGCCGCCCGGGAACTGGCCGTGCAGCATCGTCGCTCGATCGGTGCGGTCATCTCCGAGCTCGCTCGTCGCGGTCTCACGCCGGCCCGGGTCGAGAGCGAGGACGGGCTCCCGGTCATCCGGGTACCGGCCGGCACACCGCCGATCACGCCCGCGATGGTTGCCCGGGCGCTCGACGAGGGCTGACGCCGGCGTGGTGCTGCTCGACGTCAACGCCCTCGTGGCGCTGGCGTGGGACTCGCACGTCCACCACGTCGCGATCCGGCGGTGGTTCGCCGCCAACGGCTCGGGCGGCTGGGCGACGTGCCCCCTGACCGAGAGCGGGTTCGTGCGCGTCGCGTCCAACCCGGCGGTTCTGCCGAGCCCCATCGGGACCGCCGCTGCGCGCCACGTGCTCGGAGCGCTCCGTGCGGCCGGTCGCCACCGCTTCCTCCGCGACGACGTCTCCATGACCGACGGAGACGTGCCCGCGTTGTCCGGGCACCGGCAGGTGACCGGTGCCCACCTGCTGACCCTGGCCCGTCGCCGCGGCACGCGCGTCGTCACCTTCGACACCGGACTGGTTGCCCTGGCCGACGGCCGGGACGTCGAGCTGCTCACCGCCCTGTGAGACGGCGCCGGCCGGCGCGCGCCCCGCTGGTCAGCCGGCGTCCAGCCGCGCCTCCCAGGACGGGCCGTGCGGCACGAGCTCCGCGGTGCGGACGTCGTCGTCGCGCCGGTCCAGCTCGACGCGGAGGTGCTCGTCGGCTAGCTGCTCGACCAGACCCTCGCCCCACTCGACGACGGTGACCGACTCGGCGGTGGAGGCGTCGAGGTCCAGGTCGTCGACGTCGGCGACCGAGCCCAGCCGGTAGGCGTCGGCGTGCACCAGCGGCAGGCGGCCACCGCGGTGCACCCGGGCGATGACGAAGGTGGGCGAGGTGACCGGCTCGCGGACGCCGAGGGCCGCGCCGATGCCCTGGGTGAGCGCCGTCTTGCCGGCACCCAGCGGCCCGACCAGGACGACGAGGTCGCCGGGCCGGAGCAGCCCGGCGAGCTCCTCCCCCAGGGCCCGGGTGTCCTCGACGGTGGCCAGGACGTGCGCGCGCTTCACCGCAGGGACTCCGCGACGGCGATCAGGTCGGCGAGCAACCCGGCGCGAGGGGCGCCGGCGGGACCGAACCGGATGGCTGCGGACGGGTGGTAGGTGGCCCACACCGCCCGCCCGCCGATCTCGTGCGGCTGACCCCGCACGTCGGCCAGCACCGTGCGCGGGCCGAGGAACCACCTCGCCGCCGACAGGCCCAGCGCCACCACCACGGGCGGGTCGAGCAGCTCCAGCTGGCGGCGCAGCCAGCCGCTGCAGCGGGCGACCTCCGGCGTCTTCGGCGTCCGGTTGCCGGGCGGGCGGCACTTGACGACGTTGAGCACCGCCGCCTCGGCCCGGTCCAGGCCGGCCTCGGCGAGCAGCTGGTCGAGCAGCGCGCCCGACCGCCCGACGAACGGCCGGCCGGTCAGGTCCTCCTGGGCCCCCGGCGCCTCACCGACGAGGGCCAGCCGGGGACGTCCGACCGCGGGCACGTCGCCGACCACGACGTGGGTGCGGCTGGCGGCCAGCTCCGGGCAGGCGACGCACGGCCGGGCGGCGGCGGCGAGCGCCGCCCAGTCGGCCGCGGCGTCGGCCGCGGCCGCCACCCCGGCGGCGGCCGCGTCGAACCGGGGCGGACGGGGAGCGGCCACGGCGGCACCCTACGGACCCCGGTCGGACGGCGCGCGGGCCGGTCGGGGCTCAGGACGCGGCGGTCACCCGGCGCAGCAGGCGGGTCAGCGCCGCGGTCACCTCGTCCGGGCGTTCCAGCGGCACGAGGTGACCGGCGTCCGGGACGACGACGTGCTCCGCCCTCCCGTCGAGCAGCTCGATGATCCGCTCGCTGTGCGCGGGCGGGATCAGCCGGTCCTTGTCGCCGGTCAGCACCAGCACGGGGACCCGCCGCAGCGGCTCCAGCGAGCCGGTCTCGTCCAGCCCGGCGATGGCCGGGTAGAACTCCGCGATGACGTCGACCGGGGTGCCGGCGATCATCGCGTCGACGTAACGGACCAGCGCCGGATCGACCTCGGAGGCGAACGAGAAGGCGCGGGTGATCGCCGACAGCAGGTCGCGGGCGAGCCGCCGGGTCCGCTCGGCCAGCGCCGGGCGGCGGCGCATCGTCCACGCCGCAAGGGGGAAGACCGCCGCCCGGACCCGGGTGAGCAGGTCGGGCAGCCCGAAGTCGAGGTCGCCGAGGTTGCCGCTGGAGGTCGAGATCAGCGCAGCGGCGACGACCTTGGAGCCGAACAGCTCGGGGCGGACGGCGGCCAGCCCCATGATCGTCATGCCGCCCATCGAGTGCCCCACGAGCACGACCGGCCCGTGCGGCACCCGCGCCTCCAGCACGGTCGCCAGGTCGGCGGCCAGCTGCCTGATCGTCGAGCGATCCGCCGACCCCCGCCCGGACGAGCCGTGCCCGCGGTGGTCGAAGAAGACCAGCCGGGCGTCGGGCCGGTGCCCGTTGGCCGTGGCCAGCTCGGCGGCCAGGGTCCGGCGCTGGAAGGCCCACGACGCCATCGACAGCGTGTACCCGTGCACGAAGACCACGGTCAGCGGCGCGTCGAGGGGTCCGATCTCCTCCACCGACAGCAGCACGCCGTCGTCGGCCGGCACCCGGACCGTGCGGTCGGCCGAGCGGGCGGACGGACCGAGCGGATCCTCCTCGCGCAGCCGCTGCTCGAGCGCCGCGGCGCCGGCACCCCGGCGTCCGGTGCCCAGCTCTCCCGCCCGGACGCGACGGGCCGCCGTCCGGGTGACCGCGACGCCGACCGCCGTGCCGGCGGCCGCCAGGCCGACGACCGCGCCGATGATGCCGGCGTTGCGCTTCCGGTGCGAGCCACTCCCGCCGGAGCTGCGCCCCCGCGGGCTCACACCGCCCCCGCCGAGCCGACGTACCGGCGGGTGAACCGGCCGCCGATCCGGGTGACCAGCTCGTAGTGGATCGTGTCGACCGCGTCGGCCCAGTCCTGCGCGGTCGGCTCGCCGCGGTCGCCCGGGCCCCACAGCACCACCTCGTCGCCGGCCGCGACGGGCGCGTCGCCGACGTCGAGCACGAACTGGTCCATGCAGACGCGGCCGGCGATGGTGCGCCGGGCACCCCCGACGAGCACGGGAGCGCGGTTGCCCGCCGCCCGCGGCACCCCGTCGGCGTAGCCGACGGGGACGAGCGCGAGGGTCGTCTCCCGCTCCGGGGCGTAGGTGTGCCCGTAGGAGACGCCGACGCCGGCGCGCACCCGCTTCACCAGCGCCACGCCCGCCCGCACGGTCATCGCCGGGCGCAGCCCGTGGTCCGCGGCGTTCCCACCCAGCGGATCGAGGCCGTAGAGGGCCACGCCGGGGCGGACCATGTCGTACCAGGTCTCCGGCAGGGCCACCGTGGCCGCCGAGTTGGCCAGGTGCAGGCGTGCGTCGGTGAGCCCGGCGCTCCTGGCGACGGCGACCGCCTCGTCGAAGACCCGCACCTGCGCGCCGATGGTGGGGTGCGTGGGGGCGTCGGCGTAGGCCATGTGGCTCCACAGCCCGACGACGGTGACGTGCCCCTCGGCCTGGGCGCGCACCGCGGCCGACACCAGCCCCGGCCAGTCGGCCATCGTCGCGCCCTCCCGGGAGAGCCCGGTGTCGACGAAGAGGTGCAGGCGCGCCGGCCGCCCGGTGGCCCGCGCGCCGGCGACCACCTCGGCCAGCCCCCACTCGGCGTTGACCGAGACCTCGACGTCGGCGTCCAGTGCCGGCGCGAAATCGGTGCCCGGGTTGTGGAGCCAGGCCAGCAGGGGGGCGCGGATGCCGGCCGCGCGCAACGCCAGCGCCTCGTCGAGCAGCGCCACCCCGAGCATGTCGGCGCCGCCGGCCAGCACCGCCCGGGCGGCCGGCACCAGGCCGTGCCCGTACCCGTCGGCCTTCACCACCGCCATGAGCGGCCGGCCGACCCGCTCCCGCAGGACGGCGGTGTTGGCCGCGATCGCGTCGAGGTCGACGACGACCTCCGCCCGGGGCGCCGGTGTCGCGGCCCGCGTCGCAGGGTTCGTCACGGACCCGAGTCTGGCAGGCGCACCGCCGGCCGCCCGTCTCCCGGGCCGGTGGCGGCGCGCACCCGGGCCACCGCCGCCGGCAGCCGGTGGACCAGATCGCCGGCGACGAAGGGCCCGTCCGCGGCCGCGATGCGGCCGGCGCGGCCGTGCAGGTGGGCCCCGGCGGCCGCCGCCTCGACCGCCGGCAGGCCGGCGGCCAGCAGCGCCCCGATCACGCCGGAGAGCACGTCACCGGTGCCCGCCGTGGCCAGCCACGGGGTGCCAGTGCCGTTGACGTACGTGCGCCCCCCGGCGTCGGCCACGACGGTGGCGTCGCCCTTGAGCAGGACGACCGCCCCCAGCTCGGCGGCCAGCCGGCGGGCGGCGGCCACCCGGTCGGGGCCCACCCCACCGCGACCGAGCCCGCCGTCCCCGCCGGTCCCGGCGTCCCCACCGATCCCGAAGCGGGCGAACTCCCGGTCGTGCGGGGTCAGCACCGTGGGCGCGTCCCGGTCGCGCACCAGGGCGGGGTCGTCCGCGGTCAGCGTCAGGCCGTCGGCGTCGACCAGGACGGGCAGATCGGTGGCCAGCACCTCGGCCAGCACGCTGCGCGCGTCGTCGTCCGTGCCCATGCCGGGTCCGACCACCCAGGCCTGCACCCGCCCGGCGTCACCGGGCCGTCCGCCGGTGACGATCGCCTCGGGCCAGGCGGCCCGGACGCCGTCGGCCGCCGTCCCGGCGTAGCGCACCAGGCCCGGCCGGGTGCGCAGCGCGGCGCCGGTGCACAGCACGCCGGCCCCCGGGTAGGTCGCCGACCCGGCGACGACGCCGACCACGCCCTGCGAGTACTTGTCGTCGCCGGCGTCGGGCAGCGGGAGGCGGGCGGCGACGTCGGCGTCGGTCAGCTGGAAGGCGTGCGGCTCGGGCAGCTCGTCGGCCAGCCCGATGTCGACCAGGTGCACGGCGCCGGCGTGCGCGCGCCCGGCACCGACGACCAGACCGATCTTGACCGCGCCGAAGGTGACCGTGTGCTGCGCCATGACGGCCGCGCCGGGCACCGCCCCGGTGGAGGCGTCGACGCCGCTCGGCACGTCGACGGCGACCACCAGCCCCGGGCCGCGGGCCGCCCGCTCCGCGAGAGCGGCCGCCCCGGGGCGCAGCCCTCCGGAGCCGCCGATGCCGACGACGCCGTCGAGCACGAGGTCGGCACGGTCCAGCACGGCGCCGTCCGGGGCGATCCGGCCGCCCGCCCGTCGCAGCGCGGCCAGGCCGGCCGCGTGCGCGCGGTCGGGGGCGAGCAGGACCGCGTCGACACGGGCGCCGCGGTGCGCCAGGTGCGCCCCGGCGAAGAGGGCGTCGCCGCCGTTGCTGCCGGCGCCGACGAGCAGCACCACCCGGACGCCGTGCGCGCGGCCGAGCAGCCGGAGGCAGACCGCGGCCAGGCCGGTCGCGGCGCGCTGCATGAGCAGCCCCTCGCGGGTCCGGGCGAGCACCGGCTCCTCGGCGGCCCGCACCTGGTCGGCGGTGAACAGGCCCCTCACGCGTCGTCGCCCCGCCCGAAGCCCTCCGCGACGACCACGGCCGAGGCGATGCCCCCGTCGTGGCTCATGGAGATGTGCCACGAGGTGACGCCCAGCTGGGCCGCCCGCCCGGCCACCGTCCCGCGGATCTCCAGGTGCGGCCGGCCGTGCTCGCCGACGGTCACCTCGGCGTCGTGCCAGTGCAGGTCGCCAGGGGCGCCGAGGGCCTTGGCGACCGCTTCCTTGGCGGCGAAGCGCGCAGCCAGCGACTCGCCGGTGCGTTGCCCTCCCGCCGGCGTCTCCTGCTCGGAGGCGGTGAACAGCCGGTTCCGCAGGCCCGGCGTGCGGACCAGCGACTCAGCGAAGCGGTCGACCGGCACGACGTCGATGCCCACCCCGATGATCACGCCGGCCAGTCTGCCGTGCGCCGGGCGGAGTTGCTGGGACGGCCGCCCTCCAGGGCCCGCGCCGAGCGTGGCGACGTGCTGGAACGGCCCCGCGTCAGGGCCCCGCCCGAGCGTGCGAGGGATGGGGGGACGCGGGGTCCTTCTACTCGACGGTGACGCTCTTGGCCAGGTTGCGCGGCTGGTCGACGTCCAGACCCCGGGTGTCGGCGATCTCGCAGGCCAGCACCTGCAGCGGCACCGTGGTGACCACCGGCGCCAGCAGCGTCGGCGTGCGCGGCACGCGGATCACGTGGTCGGCGTAGGGGACGACGTCCTCGTCGCCCTCCTCGGCGATGACGACGGTGCGCGCACCGCGGGCGCGCACCTCCTGGATGTTGGAGACGACCTTGCCGTGGAGCAGGTCGCGGGCCCGCGGGGGGACGACGACCACGACCGGCGTGCCCTCGTCGATGACCGCGATCGGGCCGTGCTTGAGCTCGCCGGCGGCGAAGCCCTCGGCGTGGATGTAGGCCAGCTCCTTGAGCTTGAGGGCGCCCTCGAGCGCCACCGGGAAGCTCACGTGCCGGCCGAGGAACAGCATCCGGTCGGCCTCGGCCAGCGAGCGCGCCAGCTCGCGGACCGGCTCCATCTGCTCGAGCACCGTCGTCACCGCGTCGGGCAGCCGGCGCAGGTCGGCGACGACCGAGGCGACCTCGTCCTCGTACTTGATGCCCCGCACCTGGGCGAGGAAGAGCCCGACCAGGTAACAGGCCACCAGCTGGGTGAGGAAGCCCTTGGTGGAGGCGACGGCGACCTCGGGTCCCGCGTGCGTGTAGAGGACCGCGTCGGACTCGCGCGGGATCGTCGAGCCGTTGGCGTTGCAGATGGCCAGCACACGGGCCTTCTGGTCCTTCGCGTGCCGCAGCGCCATGAGGGTGTCCATGGTCTCGCCCGACTGGCTGACGACCACCACGAGGGTGGAGCGGTCGAGCACGGGGTCGCGGTACCGGAACTCGCTGGCCAGCTCGACCTCGACCGGGATGCGGGTCCAGTGCTCGATCGCGTACTTGGCGATCAGGCCGGCGTGGTAGGCGGTGCCGCAGGCGACCACGAAGACCTTGTCGATGTCGCGCAGCTCCTGGTCGGAGAGGCGGACCTCGTCGAGGACCAGCTCACCCTGCGCGCCCAGCCGGCCGAGCAGGGTGTCGGCGATCGCCTGTGGCTGCTCGGCGATCTCCTTGAGCATGAACCAGGGGTATCCGCCCTTCTCGGCGGCCGCGGCGTCCCAGTCGACGGTGTACGCCTTCGGCTCCACGGCGGCGCCGGAGAAGTCGGTGACGGTCAGCCCGCGCTGGCGGTCGATCTCGACGACCTGGTCCTGGCCGAGCTCGCGCGCCTCGCGGGTGTGCGCGATGAAGGCGGCGACGTCGGAGCCGAGGAAGTACTCGCCGTCGCCGACGCCGACGACCAGCGGGCTGCTGCGCCGGGCCGCGACCAGCGTGTCGGGCTCGGCCGCGTGCGAGGCGACGAGGGTGAACGCACCCTGCAGCCGGCGGCACACCGCGCGCATCGCCTCGGCCAGCCGGCCGGGCCCCGCCGGGGCCTGGTCGTAGGCGGCGGCCAGAAGGTGGGCGGCGACCTCGGTGTCGGTCTCGGAGCGGAACTCGATCCCGGTGGCCTCGCACTCGGCCCGCAGGACGGCGAAGTTCTCGATGATCCCGTTGTGGATGACGGCCACCGAGCCGTCGGCCGACGCGTGCGGATGGGCGTTCCGGTCGGTCGGGCCGCCGTGCGTGGCCCACCGGGTGTGCCCGATGCCGACCGTGCCGGCGGGCACCGGCTCCTCGGCCAGCTGCTTCTCCAGGTTGGCGAGCTTGCCGGCCTTCTTGGAGCAGTGCAGCGCACCGTCGGACAGGACGGCCACGCCCGCGGAGTCGTACCCCCGGTACTCGAGCCGGCGCAAGCCGTCGAGGACGACGCCCAGCGCGTCCCTGGGACCGACGTAACCCACGATTCCGCACATAGTGGCCGAGGGTACCGGCGGTGCCGGACCGCTCCGTCCCGCCGCGCGGCGTCCCCGCCGCATGTGGCACGTCTCCCACAGTGACACCGTCGTCCTCCGGACGACACCGCGACCAAGAGCCGTCCCCGGCCCACGCCGAGCCCCACCCGTCGCTCCTAGGGGGACCCTCCGGGCCCCCGCTCGTCACGACACCGCGACCAAGAGCCGTCCCCGGCCCACGCCGAGCCCCACCCGTCGCTCCTCGG
>NZ_JAOVZT010000029.1 GCF_025716945.1 Geodermatophilus sp. YIM 151500 | reverse complement strand
GATGCCCGGCTCGGCGTCCCGGTAGTACTCGACGCCCTGCACCAGGGACGCGGCGCAGTTGCCCACCC
Organism: Geodermatophilus sp. YIM 151500; assembly: GCF_025716945.1. Lineage (GTDB taxonomy): Bacteria > Actinomycetota > Actinomycetes > Mycobacteriales > Geodermatophilaceae > YIM-151500. Next base: position 5,917 of record NZ_JAOVZT010000029.1, on the reverse strand, counting down.
CCGCGAGGGCCACGCGGACCGAACCCATGACTGTGCTCCTCACTCCTGGTTGCTCTGCTGCTCGGTTGGTGTCGCTCTGTGGTCGCTGGTCGGGGTACCGGCTCAGTCCCAGTCCCAGAAGTCGTTGTCGCGCTTGCTGCTGACGACCTGGCCGGTGGTGGCGTCCACCTCAACCTTGGTGACGGTGCCGTCCTCGTGCAGCAGCGTCACGTCGTACTGCAGGCCCGTGGGCTCGGTGTCCTGGTCCACCTCGACGACCTGGCCGGGGGCGTAGTCGGCGGCGACCGTCTTGGCCTGGTCGAGGGTCAGCGGGGCGGGCGGGGACGTCTCGGTGCCGGGACCGGCCGGGTCCGACTGGGCCGACGGGTCGCTCGGGGCCGACGGGTCGCTCTGGGCCGACGGGTCGGTCTGGGCCGACGGGTCCGCCGGACCCGCCGGGTTCACCGGAGCCGCCTGGACGCGGGGGAGCTGCAGCCGGTCCGCCTGCGCCCCGTCCCACAGGTTGGGCGCACCCAGTCCGACGCCGACGCCCGCAGAGACGGCCAGCGCGATCCCGATGACCCGCCGCCGGTTCGCCGAACGAAGCATGTCCGTGGTCCTTCCTGGTCGGGCTGCCCGGGTCCGGATGACCCGGCGGATGCCGTGCAAGAAGGGTCGGGTCCCGCGGGCACCGTCGACAGGCACCCTGGGTGGCGGAAGACCGCCACCTGGGCGTCGGTGCCGCACACCTGCGCGTGAGGCGCGGCCCGGGAACCGGGCAGGGCGGCGCGGTGGGGGCTGCGGCGGGGAGTCGTTCCCGCCGAGGGTCAGAGGTCCCTGCGGCTGACGATGCCCAGCCCCAGGACGCGTTCCACCAGCTTCACGCGCTTCTGGTTCTGCGGCAGGTCCTCGATCTGGAACTTCTGGAACAGCGTCCGCAGGTGGGTCTTCACCGCGTCGACGCTGAGGAAGAGCTCGTCGGCGATCTGCTGGTTGGACGCCGGGGTGGCGTACGGGTCCTCGTGCTTGTACGGCCGGCACAGCGCGGTGACGATCTGCCGCTGGGTCGGGGACAGCGAGGCCGCGGTGACCAGCTGCTCACCCACCTTGGTCAGCTGGGTGGACCCCCGGCTGGTGTCGTGGAAGCGGAACGACGTCGAGCCGAGCACGAACGTGTCGCCGTCGCGCAAGCGGCGCCGGCCGTTGAGCCGGTCCCCGTTGAGGTACGTGCCGTTGCGCGACAGGCCGTCGTCGACGAGGGTCCAGTCGGGCCCGACGAGGTCGAGCCCGGCGTGCACCCGGGACACCCGCTCGTCCCACGGCAACCGGACGTCGCACCCGGAGCCGCGCCCGATGGTCAGCGAGGTCTTCCCCTCAAGGGGGAAGAACCGCTGGGCCCCGGTGTCGTCCCGGTAGACCAGCACCGAGCCCTCGGCGCGGGCCCACCGCACGCCGTCCCCGCCCGGGCCGGTCATCGCCCACCCCGCATTTCTCCACGCTACGGCGCGGAAGGGGCTGTTCGCGAGGGTCCCCGCCGCCCGGATCGCCACTAGGCTGACCGTCCCGGTCCCGCCCGTCGCCACCTCGGCGGCGGCCGGGAGGTGGAACCTACGACGCGAGGCGCGGATGGCTGCTCTTCCCGAGGACCACGGCACCGTAGGTCATCCCGGCGCGGGCGACGGCCCGTCATGAGAGGCGGCAGCGACCTCGGCCGCACGCTGAGGATGTTCCTGCGCTTCACCGTCGGACAGCGTCGGTTCTTCGGCTTCGCCTTCGGGCTGATGGCGCTGGAGGCGGCGACCGCCGTCGCCGTACCCGCCCTGATCGAGCAGCTGACCGACTTCCTCGTCGAGGACCAGCGGGTGAACCTGGTCGGGATCAGGCCGACGGTCGAGGCCACCATCCCGGTCATCGCGGCGGCCGTCGTCCTCGTGACCGCGGTGAACAGCTCGTCGGCGTCGCTGGCGGAGATCAACCTGGCCAAAGCCGGGCGGACGCTGGGGTTCAACCTGCGCGGCGCGCTCTTCTCGCACCTGCAGCGGCTGCCGCTCGCCTTCCACCTCCGACGCAGCACCGGTGACGTCCTCACCCGGCTGACCGGCGACGTCAAGGCGATGGAGGACTTCGTCGAGGGCTCCGTCGCCGAGATCGTGGGCAGCGGGATGGTCCTCGCGGCGACGCTCGGCTACCTGTTCTGGAAGTCACCGCAGGTCGCCCTGCTCGCCCTCGTCATCGTGCCCGTGCTCACGGTGGTCTCGAACGTCTTCACCCGGCGGATCAAGGCCGCCTCCAAGCGGCTGCGGGCCAGCGAGGGGGAGCTTGCATCCACGGCCCAGGAGATGCTGTCGACCATCAGCCTGGTGCAGGTGTACGGCCAGGCCGAGCTGGAGGAGCGCAAGTTCGCGCGGCAGAGCCGGGCGGCGCGCGACGCCATCCTGCGCACGGCGCGGCTGGAGGCCTTCTTCGGTTTCACGGTCGCGGTCGTGGAGGCCGTCGGCATCGCCGTGGTCATCCTGCTGGGTGCCCGGCTGGTGACGTCGGAGAGGCTCGACCCCGGTGAGCTGATCGCGTTCATCCTGCTGATCCAGAACATGTTCAAGCCGCTCCGGAAGATCATCAAGCACTGGAACCGGGTCGCCAGCGTCTACGCCAGCGTGGAGCGGGTCGGCGAACTGCTCGAGCGCAAGCCCACGGTGGTCGACGCACCGGACGCGCGTCCGGCGCCCCTGCTCCGCGGCGAGATCGAGTTCCGCGACGTCAGCTTCGCCTACCAGTCGTCGTCCGACGACGGTCCCGGCCGCCCGGGCGCGCGGCTGGCGCTGGAGGCGGTGAACTTCCGGATGGCCCCCGGGGAGGCCGTGGCGCTGGTGGGGCACAGCGGTGCCGGCAAGAGCACGATCGCCCAGCTCCTGCCGCGGCTCTACGACCCGCATGCCGGCGCCGTCCTCGTCGACGGCCACGACATCCGCGAGTTCACCATCGAGTCCCTGCGGGCGCGGATCAGCATGGTGCTCCAGGAGACGATCCTGCTGCGCGGCACGGTGGCCGAGAACATCGCCTACGGCCGGGCGGGGGCCACGGCCGAGGACGTCGTACGGGCGGCCCGGCTGGCGAACGCGCACGACTTCATCACGGCGATGCCCGACGGGTACGACACCGTCCTGGGCGAGCGCGCCGCGACGCTGTCCGGCGGGCAACGGCAGCGCCTGGCCATCGCCCGCGCCTTCATCCGCGACGCCCCCATCCTGATCATGGACGAGCCGACGACGGGGTTGGACGCCGAGTCCGCCGCGCTGGTGGCCGAGGCGCTGCAGACGCTGTCCCGCGACCGGTCCACGATCATCGTGTCGCACGACCTCAACCTGATCCGGGCGGTCGACCGGGTCCTGGTGATCTCGGCCGGCCGGATCCTGGAGGAGGGCAGCCCCGCCGACCTGCTCGCGAGCGGCGGGCTCTACGCCGAGCTGCACGCCCGGCAGTTCGGCGAGGCCGTGGCCGCCGCGCCCGAGGAGCCCGCGGTCGTCTCCCCCACCGCCGCTGCCCCGGTCCAAGAGCCGACCAGCGCCCTGTCCTCGCTCGAGGCCGAGCTCGAACTGGAGCTCGACGAGGCCGCACCGGCCGAGACCCGGATGATCGACACCGCCCTCCTCCAGGCGATGCCACGACCGGCGTCCAGGGACGAATACCTCGCACTCACCGGCTGGATCCCCGCCATCCGCCGTCCGCCGCCCGGTGATCGCCGCCCGCCGGGCGGGGACGACCTCGACCCCCTCCGCTCCCCGGCCCTGAACCGGGCGCTGCCCGGTCTGGCCGAGGCGCTGTCCGGCTCGGCGATGGCCCCCCGCCTCCAGGGCATGATCGCCGACGACTGGGCGCTGCTGGCCTGCGCGCCCGGCAAGGCGCTCGTCGAGCCCGGGGACGGGGCCACCGTGCAGTACCGGCTGGAGCTGCGACGGCGCGGATCGATGCAGACCCTCGAGCACGTCGTCGCAGGCCGGATGTTCCCGACGGTGGAGGCCGCCGAGGACTGGCTGTCGCGCGTCGACGGTCTGGCCGACCGCCTGGACGGCCGCGACGACCTGGCAGCCTTCAGCCGACCCGCGCTGCTGGTGCGCGACCTGCGCCTGGTGCTGCACGCGTTCCCGCTCGACCCCGAGCTGCCGGCCCTGGTGCTCGCCACCGATCCCCCGGAGCTCGTCGCGATGCTCGGGCCGCTGCTGACCAGCTCGGTGTCGGGGTTGGTCCTCCAGGGCTGCCGGGCCCAGGTGGTCCGCTACGGGAAGGGCAGCTGCGTGCTCCGGTACGAGCTGGCCTGGCGCCTGCCGACCAGCAGTCGCAGCCTCAAGCAGGTCCTCTACGGCAAGGTGCACGGGGACGGTCGGGGGCAGCTGGTCGGTCCGGCCGTGAGCGCCCTCCGCGACCACATGCTGGACGGGTCGGGCCCCGCCCTGCCGTTCCTGGTCCCCCGCTTCCAGGCCTACCTCCCCGACCTGCGGTTGACGCTTCTCGAGGCGGTGCCCGGGTCGCCGCTGCTGCCGGGGCTGATCCGGGAGGGGGCCCCCGGCGCCTCCCCGGAGGGGGCGGTGGTCGCCTGTGCCCGGATCGCCGCCGCCCTGCACCGGTCGTCCATCCCGGTCGGGCCTCCGCGCACCCTCGCCGGTGAGCTCGACGACGTGCGGGCGGCCGTCGACCGTCTCGCCCAGCTGGCCCCCGCGCTCGCCGCGTCGCTGCGGGGCCACCTCGGGCCCGTCGGCGACCTCGTCCTGGACCCGCCGGGACCGGTCGGTGTCGCCCACGGCGACTTCGACGCGTCGCAGGTCCTCTTCGACGGTCCCAGCACCGCACTGGTCGACTTCGACACCGTGTGCCTCGCGGAGCCGGCCCTGGACCTCGGCCAGTTCACCGGGCACCTCGCCGTCGCCGTCCGCCGGGCCCACGACCCGGCCCGCGTCGGCGCGGACGGCGGCGAGTCCCTCGAGTCGGCCTTCGTGAGCGAGTACGTGCGCCAGAGCGGTACGGACGAGCCCGACGTCCTGCTCGCGCGGGTCGCCGCGTACCGGACGCTGACGCTGGCACGACTGGCCGTCCGGAGCTGGTGCCAGCTGCGGGCGCCGAAGCTGCGCCCGGCCCTGGACCTGCTCGACGCCGCCCAGCGCCTCCGCGTGCCGTGACCCGTCGGGCAGGGCGGTCGCGACGGGCTCCGGGCGACGGGAGCTCCGAATCGGTTGACACGCCCTGGTGGCGGGGCTTGCATGGGGTTCCCCGAGCAGCCTCCTCCCGCGGCTCCGGCTGCGTGCCGCGGCCTTCCGGAGTGCCCATGACCTGTCACCGCCGCCGAGACCGCCAGGACATCCGTCTCGCCGACGCCTCACCGCGGGCCGGCGGGCCGACGGGGTGCCGATGACCACCCAGCTCCCGGGCGCCGAGATCGCCGGCTACCGCATCGAGTCCCTCATCGGCCGCGGTGGCATGGCGGTGGTCTACCGCGCGGAGGACCTGCGGCTCGGCCGCAAGGTCGCCCTCAAGCTGCTCCCCCCGCAGTTCGCCGACAACGAGGAGTTCCGGCAGCGCTTCATGCGGGAGTCGCGGCTGGCGGCGTCGCTGGACCACCCGAACATCGTGCCGATCTACGAGGCCGGTGAGGCCGAGGGCCAGCTGTTCATCGCGATGCGGTACGTCGTCGGCAGCGACCTCAAGGGTGTGCTGGCCGACGAGGGCGGCCGGCTGCCCCTGCACCGGACGCTGCGACTGTTCGCCCAGATCGGCGACGCCCTGGACACGGCCCACCGGGCCGGGCTCGTGCACCGCGACGTCAAGCCGGGCAACATCCTCGTCGCCGCCCGCGAACGCTCGCAGCAGACCCAGCGCACCCGGTCCGTGCTCGGCGACCACCTCTACCTCACGGATTTCGGCCTCACCAAGCGCACGGCCGACCTGT
>NZ_JAOVZT010000028.1 GCF_025716945.1 Geodermatophilus sp. YIM 151500 | reverse complement strand
CGCGACCTCGTCGAAGCCTTCATCCGCGGCGACATCGACCGCTGACGGCCGCCAGTCCGCGCCCCCGCCTCCTGCCCGTCGCACGGGTCGGAGGCGGGGGCGCGGTGCTGTGAGGCGGGGGCGCGGTGCTGTGCGGCGGGGGCGCAGTGCCGTCAGGCGGTGGCGGCCACCACGACCGCCACGGCCGGCTCGGTGGCGGGCCGGTCCACCTCGCTCCAGGCGACGAGCACGTCGTCGGTGATGACGGCGTCCACGCCGAGCTCGGCCACCCAGCGCAGGTCGGGACGACGGTTGACCGTCCAGACGGTGACCGTCAGGCCCGACCGCCGGGCCGACTCCACCGCGTCCGGCGCGCGCCGGACGGCGACGAGCGGCAGGTGCACCTCGTCGTGGCCGTCCTCGTGGGCCCGCCGCACGACCGCCGCCGCCGGCTCCGCACTGTCGCCGAGCAGCCCCGTCCGCACGGGCAGGTCGGCGCACGTCTCGCGGATCATCGCCAGCAGGGCCGGATCGAAGGACGAGACGGTGATGTCGACGTCCGTGACGGTGCCCAGCACGTCGGCCAGGGCGTCCGCGGTGGCCTGCGCGACGGCGGCGTCCGTCACGGGCTTGGCCTCGACGACGACTCGCGTGCCGGGGTGGCGCTGCGCGGCGGCGAGCACCTCGGTCAGCGTCGCGAGCGAACCCCGGGCGGCCGGAGCCAGGTCGTGGGCGCAGACCAGCGTGCCGTCCGCGAGCCACACGTCGACCTCGACCCCGTCCGCACCGAGCAGCAGCGCCTCGGTCACCGCCGCCACGGAGTTCTCCGCGAACCCCGCGCCCGTGGTCCCACGGTGGCCGAGGACCTGGATGCGGCTGCCCTCGCCGCCCGGCAGCAGGATGTCCTGCGCCAGGATGTCCTGCGCCTCGGCGACGAGCTGCTGGCCCCGCCGGTCCGAACCGTTGCCCAGGTACATCGTGACCCCCGCCTGCGGTCGTCCACCGAATCCGTCGACAGCAGCTTCGGCGGCGGCCGCGTGCCCGGGTAGCCACCGCAGGGGTGGACGGACGCCTCGGCAGGTGTGGTCGCCCCACCCCCTGGGTGGCGCCCCCCGGGTCGACCGTGACCGGGGTCTCACCTAGGTGGCGGCGGAGGGACCCCTGCAGCGGCGTGCGGTCACCCCCGGGGTGCCTGTTCCCACGCCCTCCCCGGACCCAGGGTGGTCCCAGGCCGATCGCCGGCCGGCGGGACGAGGGGTGGCGGGACCAGATGACCAGCACGGTGCGGCGGAGCACGGTGACCCGGACCGGCCTGTCCTCGGTCCGGACGACGGTGCTCGGCGAGACGCTCCTCGCGGCGCCGGCGCGGCTGTGCTTCGTCGTCGAGGAGCGGTACGAGAACGACGTGATGCCCGGTGCCGTCGTCGAGGTGCTGCGCTCCTGGGGCCACGTCGTCGACGTGCTGCGCCCGACCGGCACGGTGGCCGACCTGTGGGAGCTGCTGTCGACCGACTCGGTCCCGTACGACGCCTTCGTGCTCAAGACGGTCTCCGGTGGCCCCGGCCTGACGCTGCTCGACGCCGCCGCGGCCGCCGGCGTCACCACGATCAACGACCACCGGGCCATCCGCCTGGCCCGGGACAAGGCCGTCGCCGCCGTCCGCGCCCGGGCCGCCGGCATCCCCTTCCCGAAGACCTGGTTCGCGCACAAGTCGACCCTGCTCGAGCAGATCCCCGCCGACACCTACCCCCTGGTGGTCAAGCCCAACGACGGCAGCGCGCTGCGCGACGTGTACCGGGTGGACAGCCCCGAGGCACTGGCCCGGCTCGACCTCGACGACAGCGGCAGCCTGCTGGCCCAGCCCTACCTGCCCAACCCCGGCTACGACGTCAAGCTGTACAACACCGGCGACGAGGTGTTCGCCACCGTCAAGCGCTCCCCGCTGCACCCCGGCGCCGACGTCGTCGAGGAGCAGATCCCGGTCACCCCCGAGCTGCGCAACCTGGCCCGCGCCGTCGGCCGGGTCTTCAAGCTCGACATCTACGGCATCGACGTCGTCCAGACCGACAACGGCTGGGTCGTCCTGGACGTCAACGACTTCCCCAGCTTCGGCAAGGTCCCGCAGGCCGCCTGGCGGCTGGCCCGCACCGTGCTGCGGGTCACCCGCCGCCAGGCCGCCGCCCGCGCCGCCGCCCAGGCCTCCGCCCCCACCGTCTACCGCCCCGTCCTCACCCCCGTCGTGGAGGCCACCGCGTGACGACGCGCTCCGCGGGGCGATCCCGACCCGTACCGACCCCCGAACCGCGGCACGCCCGCCCCGAGCAGCCGGATTCCAGCCCCGGAGCCCTGTCCAGCCGACCTCGTCGGGTCCAGAGTGGTGTCACGGCCGAAGGACGGCCGGGGACACGAGGGGTGGCACACGCGATGACCGGCTCGACCAGCTCCGGCGACACCCGCTCGAGAGCGACGCAGCAGATCGATGTCTCCGCGATCCGGGAGTTCGGCGAAGTGCTGCTGACCTCCCCGGCGCGGCTGTGCTTCATCGTCGAGGCCCGGTACGAGAACGACGTGATGCCCGGTGCCGTCGTCGAGGTGCTGCGCTCCTGGGGCCACGTCGTCGACGTGCTGCGCCCGACCGGCACGGTGGCCGACCTGTGGGAGCTGCTGTCGACCGACTCGGTCCCGTACGACGCCTTCGTGCTCAAGACGGTCTCCGGTGGCCCCGGCCTGACGCTGCTCGACGCCGCCGCGGCCGCCGGCGTCACCACGATCAACGACCACCGGGCCATCCGCCTGGCCCGGGACAAGGCCGTCGCCGCCGTCCGCGCCCGGGCCGCCGGCATCCCCTTCCCGAAGACCTGGTTCGCGCACAAGTCGACCCTGCTCGAGCAGATCCCCGCCGACACCTACCCCCTGGTGGTCAAGCCCAACGACGGCAGCGCGCTGCGCGACGTGTACCGGGTGGACAGCCCCGAGGCACTGGCCCGGCTCGACCTCGACGACAGCGGCAGCCTGCTGGCCCAGCCCTACCTGCCCAACCCCGGCTACGACGTCAAGCTGTACAACACCGGCGACGAGGTGTTCGCCACCGTCAAGCGCTCCCCGCTGCACCCCGGCGCCGACGTCGTCGAGGAGCAGATCCCGGTCACCCCCGAGCTGCGCAACCTGGCCCGCGCCGTCGGCCGGGTCTTCAAGCTCGACATCTACGGCATCGACGTCGTCCAGACCGACAACGGCTGGGTCGTCCTGGACGTCAACGACTTCCCCAGCTTCGGCAAGGTCCCGCAGGCCGCCTGGCGGCTGGCCCGCACCGTGCTGCGGGTCACCCGCCGCCAGGCCGCCGCCCGCGCCGCCGCCCAGGCCTCCGCCCCCACCGTCTACCGCCCCGTCCTCACCCCCGTCGTGGAGGCCAAGGCATGAGGATCCACCTGCTCGCCCAGACCTCGCCCAACCCGGTCCTCACCGCGGTGATGGAAGAACTGGGCCGGCAGCACGAGGTCGCGGTCTACGACGCGGGCACCCTGCCCGCGGGATACGGCCGCGAGCCGGGGCTGCAGGAGCCGCCGGACGTCGTCCTGCTGAAGTCCCGCACCCCGGAGGCCAGGCGGGTCGCGCGGACCGCGGAGCGCGCCGGCAGCCTGGTGGTGAACCCCCCGGACGCGACCGCCGCCACGCTGGACCGCGCGGTGATGGCGGAGGCCCTGGACCGCGCCGGCGTGCCGGCCCCGCGCAGCTGGTCCGTCCCCGCCCTGCGCGACCTGGTCGAGGACGGCGCGGCGCCCGCGTGGCCCGTCGTCGTGAAGAGCCGGGCCAGTTACAAGGGCGACCTCGTGCGCCTGGTGCACACCCGGGAGGAGCTGCTCGAGCTGCTGCCCGAGTGGGGCGACGAGCCCGTCGTCGCGCAGGAGTTCGCCGTCAACGACGGGTTCGACGTCAAGATGTGGGTGATCGGCGACCACCTGTCCGTAGCCCGGCGGCGCAGCGCGCTGCAGTCCACCGACAAGAGCTCCGACGAGTTCCTGGACCCGGCCGACCTGCCCGAGGACTGGATCCGGGCCGGGCGGGACGCCGGGCGTGCCCTCGACCTGCAGCTGTACGGCGTGGACGTGCTGGTCAGCGATGGCCGGCCGGTGGTGGTGGACGTCAACCCCTTCCCCGGCTTCCGCGGCGCCCGCGACCCCGCGGACGCCCTGCTCCGCTTCCTCGCCACGGTCGGGACCGCGAGGGCGGTGACCGCGTGAGCGGGTCGGCGGGGCACAGCGTCACCGGCGCGACCGAGGCGCTCGACCGGTACCTCGCGGAGGAGGGCGGCGGAGGGGCCCGCCCGCCGCTGCGGTACCTGCGCCGCAAGCCCGGCCGCGGGCTCGTCGCGGTCTTCGGTCCGGGCGACGGCGGGAACATCTACACCGTGAAGGTCGACGAGCAGGCCCTCCTCGGGTCGCCCGACGGCACCGCGTCCGCTGCCGTGCCCGCGGTCCAGCGGTTCCCGGTCGATCCGCAGCTGCCGCACCTGGACACCGTCATGTCGCCGGCCGCACACCCCGACCTCGCCGACGCCCTGGCGGCAGCCGCGCGACGGGTCTGCGCCGTGCCACCCGACGGGCGCCTCGTGGGCATCGCGGCCGAACCCGTGCGGTACAAGCCGGGTGACCGCTGCGTCATCCGCTACCGGTTGCGCTTCGGCGACCCACCGTCCGCAGCCGGGAACGGCGCCGTGACGACGTGCACCCTCGTCGCGAAGCTGTACCGGGAGACGCACGAGGCGCAGGCCGCCACGGATCTCCTGGCCCGGCTGCACGACGAGGCGGCGGTCGCCTGGACCGCCCGACCGCTGGGCGTGGTGCCGGGGCTGCCGCTGGCGCTGACCGAGGACCTGGGCAGCAGCCGCGACCGGGTGCCGGCACGTTCCGGCCTCCGCGTCGTCCACCCCGGGTCGGAGGTCGCACCCGAGGTGATCGCGCGGGCCGCCCGGGCCCTCGCCGAACTGCACACCAGCGGCCTGCAGCCCGCTGACCCGACCCCCCGCACGGGGGCGGACGAGGCGGGGAAGGCCGCCAAGCGCGCCAAGCTGCTCGCGCAGCACGTACCCGAGCTGGCGCCGGTCGTCCGGCGGGTCACCGATCCGCTGTGCGCCACCCTGACCGGGCTGCCGGGCGACACCCTGCGCCCGGCGCACGGGAGCTACAAGTCCAGCCAGCTGCTCGTCCGCGACGGCGCAGTCTTCCTCGTGGACTTCGACCAGTTCTGCCTGGCCGACCCGGCCCTCGACGTCGGCTACTTCCTGGCCTACCTGCGGCCCGCCGGCCTCTGGTACCGCCGGACCGGCCGACGGGCCTGGTTCGAGGCGGCCGCGCAGACCTTCCGCTCCGCGTACGCCGACCGCCTCTCGGAACGCGGGGAGTCGGCCGAGACCTGCGCAGGCATCGTCCAGCGCGCGCCGGTGTTCGAGGCAGCGCTGCTCCTCAAGATCGCGGCGCGGCGGGTCAACCGGCTGCACAGCCCACGGCCCGGGGAGGTCGCGGCCGTGCTCGCCGAGGTCTCCCGTGCGCTCGCCCTCGTCGAGGGTCCGCTCGCCCTCGACGAGGGGCGGAGCAGGCTGGTCAGCGGGTGATCTCCAAGGAGTCCCGGATCCGCTCGAACACGGGCCGGTGCTCCTCGAACGTCTCCGGAGGGGCGAAGAAGGCCAGCAGCACCGCTCCGCCGGCGCCGGGCGGCTGGACGACGTCCACCAGCGCTCGCAGCGCGGTCTGCGGGTCCTCCGGATCCGAGGTGACCGCTTCCATCTCCTGCGCCGGAGCGCCGGCCACCGGCACCTGCCGCGGACCCGACTCGATCCGCGTGGTCATGGGCAGCAGCGGGACGACGGAGTCCTGGAGCGCCTGGGCGGAGGACGTGTCGAGCGTGGCGGCGGACGTGTAGACGTACAGCCAGACGTTCTCGGGTGCGTTCGCCCGCACGGTCCCCGTCGCGCTCGCCCACGCGTCGGGTGTGCCCCGGAAGAAGAACAGCTGGTCGGCCGCGGTCGGATCGGGGGCCAGGACGACGTCGCTGGACGGCCCCACCGCCGACGCCCAGTCGGCCGGGTGGTCGAGCGTGAACGGGACCAGCGTCCCGCCGCTGGCGTAGGACCGGTAGTCCTCCGAGAGCAGGGCGGAGCGGAGGAACACGGCGGCCACGGCGAGGAGGACGACGGCGACGGCCGCACCGATGGCGACGGGCTTCCAGCGGCGCATCCGCCGCGGCGGCGCGGGAGGAGGACCCGGCTCGCCCTGGTCCCAGCCGGCGTCGTCGTCGCGGTACTCGTCCGGGTAGCCCTCCCGGTACTCGTCCGGGTAGTCGTCCCGGTACTGGTCCTCGTAGCCCTGCCGGTAGTCGTCCCCGGAGGAGTCGGGGGGCTGCTCCTCGAGGCCGCGGTCGGAGTCCCCCGGGACGGACCCGTGCGCGGCGGCCGCTCGGCCCGGGTTCCGCTCGAGCGGGCCGGGCGGGAAGGATGGGTGCTGGCTGCCGCCGAACACATCTCCGGTGACCGTTCCGAGCTCGGTCCGGGAGCCGTCCGGCCTGGCCGTGGCGGCGCGTGGACCCCCTCCGCTGCCCCGGCTGTCCCGGCGCCGCGGCGTGGACACGGTCGCCGGCATGCCCAGCGCCAGCTGGAGGTCGTGCAGCAGCTCGTGGCACGACTGGTACCGGTCCGCGGGGTCCTTCGCCATGGCCCGCGCCACCACCAGGTTGACCGCCCCGGGGATCTCGGGGCGGCTGCCCGTGACTGGTGGCGGCGTCTCCACCAGGTGCGCCCACAGCAGCGCGGCGTCGTCGTCCCGACGGAAGGGCAGCCGCCCCGTCAGGCACTCGTGGAGCATGCAGCCCAGCGCGTAGATGTCCGTGCCGGGCCCGACCGGTCGGCCCTGGATCTGCTCCGGTGAGACGTAGTCGACGGTGCCCAGGAAGTGCCCGGTGCCGGTCAGCCCGCCCGACAGGTCGGCCGTGCGCTTGGTGAGGCCGA
>NZ_JAOVZT010000027.1 GCF_025716945.1 Geodermatophilus sp. YIM 151500 | reverse complement strand
TACTGCCCCGGCAACGGGGTGGGAGAGTAGGACGCCGCCGGACAAGCATTCCAGAATGGCCCCGCACCGATCGGTGCGGGGCCATTCTGCTCGTCCGGGGCCGTGCCCGGAATGTCTGCTTGTCCGGGAGCGCACCCGGAATCCGGCCGGGGGTCCGTCTCCCCCGGCTGGGGACCGCACGGGGACCCGGCCCGGGTTCCAGCACCCGCGCGCGCCCGGGCTCGTACCGAGTGCGACGGCGCCCGGGAGCGGTGGCTCCCGGGCGCCGTGCGGTCGCGGGTCGGGTCAGGGGACGACCCGGCGCAGGCCGGAGTACGACAGCCCGCCGGCGATCGCGGTCACCGCGAGCGGCAGGCTCACGGCGAACGTCAGCAGCGACCGGTCGGCCAACCAGCCACCGACGGTGCTCCACGCGTCGAGCTCACCGATGAGCAGGAGCGTGCCGATGACCACGGCCACCACGGCGACCGCCAGCGTGTACAGCGCGGAGGCTCCCCAGCGCTTGAACAGGATCCCGAGGGCGGCGCCGACGGTGGCGCACGCGAGCAGCGGGGTCGCGTAGACCACGACCTGGAGCAGCGGACCGTCCACGTCGATCGGCGACGGTCCCCAGAACTGCAGGCCGAGCCCGAAGCCGCCGCTGGCGTCCTCGATGGCGGCGAGCAGGGCGAGGGCGACGGCGTACGAGACCGCCTGCGCGGTCGCGGCGATCGCCGTCCCGAGGTAGAAGGACCGCCGGCTGAGGCCCAGGCCCATGCCGAAGGGCAGGAGCTGGGTCACGGCCTGCGCGTAGACGACGCCGACCGTGACGTACAGGGCGGCCAGGCCGCCCGTGCCGGCGGAGTCGGACTCCGACACCGGCGTCGTTCCCCACAGCACGGCGTTGAGGGCGAAGCTCGACGCGACGATCAACCAGGGGATGCCCATCGTGACCAGCGGGCGGGCCAGGTGCAGCCGGGTGGCGGCCAGGACGCGGTCCATCAGGAGACCTCCTCGAGTCGCGGGCTGGTGTCGGTCCGGCCGGACGCCGCGGCCGTCGCCCGGCTGAGCGCGACGACGAGCTGCTGCAACGACGTGGGCTCCACGGCGAGGCCGAGCGCCCGAGCGGCGACGGCGTCCTGCTCGCCACCGTGCCGGACGACCGCCCGTCGGTAGCCGCCGAGCGATTCGGCATGCAGCACCTCGCGGCTGCGACCGAAGGCGGCCACGCGGTCGGCCGGTCCCGACACTGTGAGCGCCCGGTCGCGCAGGGAGTCGGCGTCCTGGGTCAGCAGCAGCCGGCCGCGGTCGATGATCAGCACGTGCTCCAACAGGTCGCCGATCTCCTCGATCAGGTGCGTGGAGATGACCACCGTGCGGGGGTGCTCGGTGTAGTCGGCGATCAGCCGGTCGTAGAAGAGCTGCCGGGCCACGGCGTCCAGGCCGAGGTAGGGCTCGTCGAAGATGGTGAGCGGCGCGCGTGAGGCGAGGCCGATGACGATGCCCACGGCCGACGTCATCCCCCGGGACAGCCGTCTCACCGGCCGTCGCAGCGGCAGCTCGAACTCGTCGAGCAACGACCCCGCCAGGTCGTCGTCCCAGTCCGGGTGCAGCCAGGACGCCGCCTCGACCGCGTCCTTCACCCGGAAGGCGTCGGGGTAGCGCTGACCCTCCTTGACGAAGCAGATGCGACGGAGGACGTCGTCGTTCTCGTACGGGCGGGCGCCGAACACCCGCAGCCGGCCGGACGTCGGCACCCGGTGCCCGGTGAGCAGTTGCATCAGCGTGGTCTTGCCGGCGCCGTTGCGGCCGAGGAGGCCGGTGATGGTCCCCTCCTCGATCCTCGCGGTGACGCCGTCCACGGCCGTCGTCGACCGGAAGCGCATCGTCACGTCCTCGAGCGTGGCGACGGCGGTCATCGCTGCTCCTCCCATCGGTCGATCATGGCGGCCAGCTCGCGGGTGGCGATCCCGAGCTTGCGGGCCTCGGTCATCAGCGGTCGGACGTACTGGTCGGCGAAATCGCTGCGGCGCCGCTTCAGCAGCTGCTCGCGGGCGCCGGTGGCGACGAACATCCCGACTCCTCGTCTCTTGTAGAGCACCCCGTCGGCGACGAGCTGGTTGAGCCCTTTCGCCGCGGTGGCGGGGTTGATGCGGTGGAAGGCGGCCAGCTCGTTCGAGGAGGGCGCCTGGCTCTCCTCGGGGAGCGATCCGTCGACGATCGAGTTCTCGATCTCCGCGGCGACCTGGCGGAAGATCGGTCCGCCGTCCTCGATCACCTCGGCGCCGCCCCGGTTGCGCGGTGCCTTGGTTCATTACTCATGTAATGAACCATAGAACGCCGGGCGGTCGTGGTGCAAGCGGCGCAACAGCGCCGTCACATGCACGGGCTAGCGTGCGGCGTCCGCGAACGTCGGGAGGTCGACCGCGTGCACCTGTCGCCCCACGAGCAGGAACGCCTGCTGCTCTCGTACGCCGCCGAGCTGGCCCGCCGCCGGCGGGCGCGCGGGCTGAGGCTCAACCTGCCGGAGGCGACGGCGATCGTCACCGACCACGTGCTCGAGGGCGCTCGCGACGGCGTCCTCGTCGCCGAGCTCATGCAGTCCGGCCGGACGGTGCTGACCCGGGACGACGTCATGGACGGCGTCCCCGAGCTGCTCGAGGAGGTGCAGGTGGAGGCGACGTTCCCCGACGGGACCAAACTCGTGACCG
The DNA here is from genome assembly GCF_025716945.1 of Geodermatophilus sp. YIM 151500. Taxonomy (GTDB): domain Bacteria; phylum Actinomycetota; class Actinomycetes; order Mycobacteriales; family Geodermatophilaceae; genus YIM-151500. The sequence continues at coordinate 4,746 of NZ_JAOVZT010000027.1, read as the reverse complement.
TCCACCAACCCATCCCGTGAGGCCGGGGGAGGTGCTCACCGCCGACGGGGACGTGGAGACGTTGCCCGGTGCGGCGCGCGTCGACGTCGAGGTGCGCAACACCGGTGACCGACCGGTGCAGGTCGGCTCGCACTTCCACTTCGCCCAGGCCAACCGTGCCCTGCAGTTCGACCGCGCGGTCGCGCACGGGCACCGCCTCGACGTCCCCGCCGGCACGGCCGTGCGCTTCGAGCCCGGCATCACGCGCGCGGTGACGCTGGTGCCCATCGGCGGGGCTCGGATCGTGCCCGGACTGACGGCCGACGGCGGGCTGGGCTCGTGGTGAGGCTGTCCCGCGAGCGCTACGCGCAGCTCTACGGGCCGACCACCGGTGACCGCATCCGGCTCGCCGACACCGATCTGCTCGTCGAGGTGGAGGACGACCGCTGCGGCGGTCCTGGCAGGGCCGGCGAGGAGGCCGTCTTCGGCGGCGGCAAGGTGATCCGCGAGTCGATGGGCCAGGGGCGGGCCACCCGGGCCGAGGGAGCGCCCGACCTGGTCATCACCGGCGCGGTGGTGCTCGACCACTGGGGCGTGGTCAAGGCCGACGTCGGTGTCCGGGACGGGCGGATCGTGGCGCTGGGCAAGGCCGGCAACCCCGACACGATGGACGGCGTCCACCCCGGGCTGGTCATCGGCCCTGGCACCGAGGTGCTCGCCGGCAACGGCCGGATCCTCACGGCCGGGGGCATCGACTGCCACGTCCACTTCATCTGCCCGCAGATCGTGCCCACCGCGCTCGGATCGGGCGTGACCACGCTGATCGGCGGGGGCACCGGGCCGGCCGAGGGGTCCCGGGCCACCACCATCACGCCGGGCGACTGGTACCTGGCGCGCATGCTCGAGGCGATGGACCCGTGGCCGGTCAACGTCGCGCTGCTCGGCAAGGGGAACACGGTGTCCCGGCCGGCGCTCGCCGAGCAGCTCCGAGCAGGGGCCAGCGGGTTCAAGCTGCACGAGGACTGGGGGTCGACCCCGGCGGCGATCGACGCCTGCCTCACCGTGGCGGGCGAGCACGGGGTCCCGGTGGCCCTGCACAGCGACACCCTGAACGAGGCCGGCTTCGTCGAGGACACCCTCGCCGCCATCGCGGGGCGCAGCATCCACGCCTACCACACCGAGGGCGCCGGCGGCGGGCACGCGCCGGACATCATCACCGTCGCCGGGCAGCCGAACGTGCTGCCGTCGAGCACCAACCCCACCCGGCCGCACACCGTCAACACCCTCGACGAGCACCTCGACATGCTGATGGTCTGCCACCACCTCGACTCCAGCGTGCCGGAGGACCTTGCGTTCGCGGAGAGCCGGATCCGCCCGACCACGATCGCCGCAGAGGACCTGCTGCACGACCTCGGTGCCGTGTCGATGATCGGCTCCGACGCGCAGGCGATGGGTCGGGTCGGCGAGGTGGTGCTGCGCACCTGGCAGACCGCGCACGTGATGAAGCGCAAGCGCGGCGCCTTGCCGGGCGACGGTGCTGCCGACAACGTGCGGGCGCGGCGGTACGTCGCCAAGTACACGATCTGCCCGGCGGTGGCGCACGGCATCGACGGCGAGGTCGGGTCCGTGGAGCCGGGCAAGCTGGCCGACCTCGTGCTGTGGGATCCCGCGCTGTTCGGCGTCCGGCCGCACGTCGTGCTGAAGGGCGGCACGATCGCCTGGGCGCAGATGGGCGACGCCAACGCCTCGATCCCCACACCCCAGCCGCAGCTGCCGCGGCCGATGTTCGGCGCCTACGGCCGGGTGCCGGCCAGCACGTCGGTGCACTTCGTCGCCCCCACGGCGGTCGACTCCGGCCTGGCCGACCGGCTCGAGGTCGACCGGCGGCTGGTCGCGGTCACCGACACGACGCGGCTGACCAAGGCCGATATGCCGGAGAACACCGCGTTGCCCGACATCCGCGTCGACCCCGACACCTTCACCGTCACCGTCGACGGCGAGGTCTGGGAGCCCGAGCCGGTGCGCGAGCTGCCGATGGCCCAGCGCTACTTCCTGTTCTGACGGCGGGTCGACGGTGACGGCGGCGCTCCTGACCCTGGCCGACTCCCGGCTGCCGGCGGGCGGGCACGCGCACTCCGGCGGGGTGGAGCAGGCCGTCGCGGCCGGCCTCGTGCACGACCTGGCCTCGCTGACGGCCTTCCTCCGTCGCCGCCTCACCACCGCCGGCGCGGTCGCCGCCGGTCTCGCCGCGGCGGCGTGCGACGCCGTCCGCTCCGCCTCCGACCGGCACCGGCCGGGCGCCCTCGCCCGGCTGGAGGCCGAGGCCGACGCGCGGACGCCGAGCCCGGCACTGCGGGCCGCGTCGCGGCAGCAGGGGCGGGGCCTCGTGCGGGTCGGCAGGCGGGCGTGGCCGCACCCCGCCTGGGACGCCCTGCCCGACCGCCCGCACCACGCGGTCGCGCTGGGGGTCGCCGCCGCGGCTGCCGGCTCCGGGCCGCGGGACGCCGCCTCGGCCGCCGCCTACCTGTCGGTGAGCGGACCGGCCACCGCCGCCCAACGCCTGCTGGCGCTCGATCCGATCGCCGTCGCCGCCGCCACGGCGCACCTCGCGGCGGAGGTGGACGCGCTCGTCGGGCAGGTGCTCCCGGCCGTTCCGGACGGGGGGTCGGTGCCCGACCGGTTGCCCGCGTCCGCCGATCCGCTCCTCGACCTCCTCGCCGAGGTGCACGCCTCACGGAAGGACCGCTTCTTTGCCTCCTGACCACGACCTGCACGGCACCGTCGATCCCGAGCCGCCGCGGCGCGCGTCCGGCCCCCTGCGGATCGGGCTGGGCGGCCCGGTCGGCTCGGGCAAGACTGCACTGGCCGCGGCGCTGTGCCGCACGTTGGGCGGCGAGTTCGACCTCGCCGTCGTCACCAACGACATCTACACGACCGAGGACGCCGACTTCCTCCGGCGGCACGCCGTCCTGCCCGACGACCGGATCGAGGCGGTGCAGACCGGGTGCTGCCCGCACACCGCGATCCGCGACGACATCACCGCCAACCTCGACGCCGTCGAGCTCCTGGAATCGCGGCACCCCGGGCTGCAAGTCGTGTTCGTGGAGTCCGGCGGCGACAACCTGACCGCCTCGTTCAGCTACGGGCTGGTCGACGTCCAGGTCTTCGTGATCGACGTGGCCGGCGGTGACAAGGTGCCGCGCAAGGGCGGCCCGGGGGTGACGGCGGCCGACCTGCTCGTGGTCAACAAGACCGACCTCGCACCACTGGTGGGTGCCGACCTCGACGTGATGCGGCGCGACTCGGCCGCCGTGCGGGGCGGCAGGCCGACGCTGCTGATCTCGCTGCGCGAGGACCCGTCCGCCGCCCCCGCGGCGGAGTGGGTGCGCGAGCAGGTGCGGCAGCGGTCCCTGCAGACCGCGTGACCAGGCGTCGTACCGGACGTCGAACCGGAGGGCGTCCGGGACGGCGGGCATGAGGACGGCGGTCGAGGTCGTCGCCCGGCGTGGACCGGGCGGCACGACGGTGCTGCCGGTCGTCCGGTCCAGCGGCCAGCTGGCCGTGCGCCGCACCGGGCCGGTGACCGTCCACCTGGTCGCCACCGCGTTCGGTCCGCTGGGCGGGGACGACGCGCAGGTCCGGTTGGTGGTGGAGGGCGGCGCCTCGCTGCGGGTGCGGACCGTGGCGGCGGCCGTCGCGCTGCCGGCGCGGGACGGCGCTCGACCGTCGCTGCAGCGCATCACCGCCGAGGTCGCCGGCACCCTGGATCTCCAGCCGGAGCCGACCGTGGTCGCGGCCGGTGCGCACCACCGCGCCGAGCTCCGGGTCGCCCTGGCGCCGGACGGGGAGCTGCTGGTCGCCGAGCAGGTCCTGCTGGGCCGCGCCGGGGAGCGGCCGGGGCGGTGGACGGGCACGACGCGGATCGAGCGCTGCGGACGACCGGTGCTGCACACCACGGTCGACCTCGGGCCGGGCGCACCCGCCTGGCCCACGCCGGTGGCGCCCCGGGCGTACGCGTCGACCGCGCACATCGCGCCCGACGACGCGCCCGACGACGCACCCGACGACGCGCCCGCCGGTGCGCGCGCCGCTCCACTGCTAGCCCCCTCGTGCGGCGCAGCTCCCACCGACCGAGGTGCTGCCTCACCCGGGGTCGTCACCGGCGCGGACGCCGTACGGTTGCCCCTTCCCGGGGGATGGGTGGCCACCGCGTGGGGGAGCGAGCTCCACCGGGTCGTAGCGGCCGCCGTGGCGATCGAACGACCGGGCGGCGTGCCGGCCTAGCAGCCGCGTCGGAGGTCAGGGCCGCCGCCGACACCCTCCGGTGCGCCCGGGCGCCTGCGCCCACGGGGTCAGCCGCGCTCCGCGCCCTCCTCGCGGGCCACCCGGTCCTGGACCTCGGGATCGTCGGGCACGTTGCCGGACGGATCGGTGGTGCCCGGAGCCCTCTCCGCGGGGACCCCTTCGACGTCGGTACCCGCGTGGTCGAGCGTGCCGTTGCGGTCGGGTGCGGTCATGGTCGCCTCCTCCGGGGTCGGTGTCGTTCCTACCCCGCCAGAGGCTCTCGGATCTGCAGCGCTGAGCAGCCGTCCGTGAGCTCTCGAACAGAACCGGGGCCCTGGCCGTCGTCCCACCCGCCGACGCATGGCCCAGCAGGCGCGCAACGCCCGGGAACCAGCACGCCGCGGTCAACGGCGCAGCGGGTCGGGTGGGGCGAGTTCGTCGAGCCAGGGTGGGTCGGGTTCGGGGTCGTGGTACCAGCCGGGT
>NZ_JAOVZT010000026.1 GCF_025716945.1 Geodermatophilus sp. YIM 151500 | reverse complement strand
CCACCGCATCCGCCGAGGACACCACCGAGCTCAACACCTCACGCAGGGAATGCTGGGCGGACTCGAGGGCGGCGGCCATCTGCCCGATCTCGTCGGTGGAGCGGACGTCGGCCGACACAGTGAGGTCGCCGGTCGCGAGCGCCTCCAGCGACGCCTTCACCCGGCGCACCGGTCCGCTGATCGAGCGGACCGTGAGCGTGCTGAGCACGGCCACGAGCAGGACGCCCGCGCCCGCGACGAGCAGGCTCACCGTCCGGTACCGCTCGAGCGTCGCGGCCAGCTCCGCCTCGGCCGCCAGCGTCTCCGCGTGCAGCAGCTCCTTGGCCGCGCCGACGGCCCCGTCGGTGATGTCGTTGGCGGCCTGGATCTCCTCCCAGGCCACGCGGGCGGCGACCTGGTCGACGATGGCGCCCTCGACGTAGGCCGTGATGGCATCGGTGTAGGCGGTGAACGTCGTGCCGATCTCGTCGACCGCAGCCACCTCGGCCGGCTCGAGCGGGACCGATCCCAGCTCCTCGAGCAGCTCCGCCGGGGTCGCGATGTCCTCCTCGAGCTCCGGCAGCTGCTCCGTCGGGTCGGGTCGGACGGCGGCCTTGTAGCCGTCGACCTTGAGCTCGCTCGCCCGGGTGTCGATCTGCAGCACCAGGCCGTAGGCGTGCTCGAGGTGGGCGAGCCGGTCGCTGATCCGGTGGGCCGCGGCGTCACCGGCCAGTGACGAGGCGAGGAGGCCGCCGAAGGCGACGGCCACGCCGCCGACCATGACGCCGAACTTGGCCACGAGCGGTCGGTTGGCGAACCAACCCGCCCGCCGTCCGCCTGCCGGCGCAGGTGCTGTGCTGTTCACGGGGGACCCCTTCAGGGGGAGAGGGACGGGTCGGATGCGCCTCCAGTGGCGTGCGGGAGAGTGTGGTGACCCGGGACACCGCGCGCCGCGCCCGCGGGAGTTCCGTGTCGCATCGTGACGCAGCAGCGGGTCGGGCCGTTCCCCCGTGTCGTCGTGTCGACGCCGCGGGGCGGTCGACGCGCCGCGCCGCGCCGTCCACGGAGCCTCCGCCCTCCGCTCCGCGCGACGGCCGGAGCAGCGACCGCGCAGGTCCGCGCCGAGGCCGGGACCGAGGTGCGGCCCACCCGTGCGGGGCCGCCGCCAGGCGTGTCGACAGCGGCGGGACGGTGACCGGGAGCGGGGCCTTCGGTCACCCGGCGGCCGACCGCGACACGCCTCTCAGCGCGGCGGGCGGGCGAGCCGGTCGGCCAGGTGCTCGAGCAGGTCCCGCACCGCGACCGGGTCGGCGACGCGGTGGGCGGCCACCGTCTCCCCCTCGCCGACCTTGACGGTCACGTCGCCGGGCTCGAGGGCGCGGAAGCCGTCCTCGTCGGTCACGTCGTCGCCGAGGTAGACGGCCGCGGCGGCGCCGAGCTCGGTCCGGAGCCGGCGCAGGGACGCGCCCTTGTCCGCGTCGGTGATCGCCAGCTCGAGCACGGCCTTGCCGGGCTTGAGCGTCAGTGACGGATCGACCATCGACCGGACGCGCTCGAGCAGGGCCGTGCCCGTGGCGGGGTCGGGCACCTGCCGGACGTGCACCGCCACGCTGGCCGGCTTGACCTCGAGCCGGGCGCCGGGCGTCCCGGCGACCAGCGGTGCGAGCAGCTCTCCCAGGGCGTCACGCTGCTCGGCCAGCTCGCCGGCGAGCGGTGCGTCGAACTCCGCGCCGTGGCTGCCGATCCACCGGAACGGGCCGCAGAAGCCGCTCGTCGTCCGGAGGTCGTCGACGCCGCGCCCGCTGACCAGTGCGACCGTGACGCCGTCCGCGGCCGCGACCCGCTGCAGCGCCTCGGCGACGCCAGGCTGCGGCCGGGCGGCCGCCGGGTCGCCGACGATGGGCGCGAGGACGCCGTCGTAGTCGCTGGCCACCAGGAGCGGACGACGGGTGGCGACGTCGTCCAACGCGCGCGCGAGGTCCTCCGGCAGGCCGGTCACGTTCCCGCGGCCCCCTCCGCCCCGTCCCCGGACACCTGCGCGCGCAGGGCGTCGAAGAAGGACGACGCCCAGTGGTCGAGGTCGTGGCGCATCAGGTGCCGCCGCATCGCCCGCATCCGCCGGGCCCCCTCGGCCGGCTCCATGCGCAGGGCGCGCACCAGCTGGTTCTTCACGCCGGCGATGTCGTGCGGGTTGACCAGGAACGCCTGCTTGAGCTCGGCGGCCGCGCCGGCGAACTCGGAGAGCACCAGCGCCCCGCCCAGGTCGCCACGGGCGGCCACGTACTCCTTGGCGACCAGGTTCATGCCGTCGCGGTACGGCGTCACCAGCATGACGTCGGCGGCCCGGTAGAGGGCGGCGAGCTCCTCGCGCGGCATCGACTGGTTGAAGTAGTGCACGGCGGGGCCGCCGATCGTCCCGTAGACGCCGTTGATGTGCCCCACCTGCTGCTCGATCGTCTCCCGCATGTGCACGTAGTGCTCGACCCGCTCGCGGCTGGGCGTGGCGACCTGCACCATGACCGTGTCCGGCGCCTCGAGCACGCCGTCGGCCAGCAGCTCCTCGAAGGCCGACAGGCGCACCCCGATGCCCTTGGTGTAGTCGAGCCGGTCGACGCCGAGGATGAGCTTCCGGGGGTTGCCGAGCTCCTTGCGGATCTCCTCGGCGCGGGCGACCACGTCCGGGGAGCCGGCCAGCCGGTCGAAAGACCGGACGTCGATGGAGATCGGGAAGGCCCGGGCGGTCACGATGCGGCCCTCGTACTCGATCGCGTTGCCCCGGGCCGGCAGCTCGTGCAGCCGACGGGCCAGCTGCACGAAGTTGACCGCCGCCGACGGGCGTTGGAAGCCGACGAGGTCGGCCCCGAGAAGACCCTCCACGATCGCCGAGCGCCACGGGAGCTGGGTGAACAGCTCGAACGGCGGGAACGGGATGTGCAAGAAGAAGCCGACCGTGAGGTCGGGCCGGCGCTGCCGCAGCAGCGCGGGCACCAGCTGCAGCTGGTAGTCGTGCACCCAGACGATCGCGCCGTCGGCGGCCACCTCGGCGGTGCGGTCGGCGAACCGGCGGTTGACCTTCACGTAGGTGTCCCACCAGCGCCGGTGGTACTCCGGCTTCTCCACCACGTCGTGGTACAGCGGCCACAGCGAGGCGTTGGACATGCCCTCGTAGTAGCCGTCGACCTCGTCGTCCGAGAGCGGCACCGGGACCAGCGACACGCCCCCGGACTCGAAGGGCTCGGGCGCCTCGCCGGCCGACCCCGACCAGCCGACCCAGGCCCCGCCGCGGCCGGCCACGAACGGCTCGAGCGCGGTGACCAGACCGCCCGGGCTGCGCTGCCAGCGCGTGGTTCCGTCGGGCTCGGTGATCTGGTCGACGGGCAGCCGGTTGGCCACCACCACGACAGGGCTGTCCGCCCCCTGCGCGTCCTGCTGGATTCCGCCCATGCCGGTTCCGACCCTACTGAGGCCGACCGGCGCCCGCCTGCCCACCCCGCCCCACGTCGGGGCGACCGCCGTGACGGACCGGTCAGGTCCGCACCGCCGCTCCCGCGACGACGTAGCCGACGGCCGCGGCACCGAGACCGAGCACGAGCGTGAGCAGCACGTACCCCACGGCGCGGGCGAGCGTTCGCGCCTCGACCAGGCGGACGACGTCCGCGCCGAAGGCCGAGAACGTGGTGAGCGTGCCGCAGAACCCGGTGCCGACCGCGGCCAGGACCCAGCTCGGGGCGTTCCCCACGCCGAGCACGACACCCAGCAGCGCGCTGCCGGCCACGTTGACCGCGAGGGTGCCGGCCGCGGCGTCCCGACCGCGGCGGACCGCGAGCTGCCCGGCGAGCAGCCGCAACGGCGCGCCCACGGCGGCTCCGGCGAGCACCAGCAGGGTCATCGCGCCCGGCCGCCGGGGACCGCACGGAGGCGTGCGCCCGCCGCGACCGCCAGCACCCCGCCGACGACGGACGCCAGCACGTAGCCCGCCGCGGTGAGCGGGGCTCCCGCGCGGGCCAGGTCCACCGTCTCCAGCGCGAAAGCGGAATACGTGGTGAAGCCCCCGAGCACGCCGGTGCCGAAGAACGCGCGTGTCCGCGCGCTGTCGCGCCCGCGGGCGGCCAGCACGGCGAGCAGCACACCCATGAGGAGACAGCCGCCGAGGTTGACGGCGAGGGTCGCCCACGGCCAGCCGCCGGAGGAGCGGGGGAGCGCCTCGGCCACGGCGGAGCGCGCCAGGGCACCGAGCGCACCGCCCAGCGCCGCCAGGAGATAGGTCACCGTCGTCCCCGCTCCGCCGTCCCTCCGGCCGATCATGCCGCCATCCCGGCGCGCCGCGTCAGCGGCGGCGGGTCTCCGGGAACAGCAGGTCGACGAACCGCTCGGCGGTCGGCTGCGGCTCGTGGTTGGCCAGCCCGGGGCGCTCGTTGGCCTCGATGAACACGTGCTCGGGCCCCCCGACGTCGGGCACGAGGAAGTCCAGCCCGGTCACCGGGATGCCGATGGCGCGGCTGGCCCGCACGGCGGCCTCGGCGATGGCCGGGTGCAGTCGGTCGGTGACGTCCTCGATCGTGCCGCCGGTGTGCAGGTTGGCCGTCCGGCGGACGCGCAGCCGCTCACCGTCGTCGATGACGTCGTCCAGGTCGTGCCCGGCATCGGCCACCACCTCGGCGGTGGTGTCGTCGAGCGGGATCCGCGACTCGCCGCCGGTGGCGCGCTCCCGCCGGCGGCTCGTGGAGCGGACCAGTTCGCGCACCGAACGCCGTCCGTCGCCGACGACCTCGGCCGGGCGGCGGACGGCGGCGGCGACCACCTCGTGGTCGATCACGACCACCCGCAGGTCGTCTCCCGCCACCAGCTCCTCGACCAGCACCTCCGGGCAGAACTGCAGCGCGAACGCCACCCCGCGCTCCAGCCCGGCGCGGTCGTGGACGCCCACGGTGATGCCACGCCCCTGCTCCCCGCGGGCCGGCTTCACGACCACCGAACCGACGTCGTCGAGCAGGACGGCGGCAGCCTCGAGGTCGCCGTCGGTCGCCAGCGCCCCCCGGGGCACCCGGACGCCGGCCCGCTCCATGATCCGCCGGGTCACCCGCTTGTCGTCGCAGCGGCTCATCGCCACCGCCGAGGTGAACTCCGAGAGCGACTCGCGGGTCAGCACGCTGCGACCGCCGAGCGAGAGCCGCAATTCGCCCCACTCGGCGTCGGTGACCTGCACTCGGATGCCGCGCTCGAGCGCCTCCTCGGCGATGATCAGCGCGTAGGGGTTCAGAGCGGCCATGCCCGGCGGCCGGGTGGCGAAGAGCGGGATGTTGATCGGGTTCTTCCGCTTGACGCACACCGCGGGCACCCGGCTGAAGCCGAGCTTGCGGTACAGGGCGATGGCCGCCTTGTTGTCGTGCATCACCGACAGGTCGAGGTGGGCGCGGCCGCGCGCCACGTAGCGCTCGGCCAGCACGCGCACCAGCGCCTCGCCGGTGCCCGGCGGCGCGTCCTGCGGATCGGCGGCCAGGCACCACAGGCTGGTGCCGCGCTCCGGGTCACCGAATGCCAGCGCGTGGTCGACCCCGGTGACCGTGCCCACCACCACCCCGGTGCGCCGGTCCTCGGCGACCAGGTAGGTGAAGGCGCGGGTGCGGTGGTTGCGCCACATCGTGACCGGGTCGCCGGTCACCATCCCGCTGCGCGCGTACAGCTCGTTGATCCGCTCCATCTCGGCCAGCGAGGTGACCGTGCGGACGAAGACCCCGCGGATCAGCTCGTGCCGGGGCCGGTAGCGGTGCAGCGCGAGCCGGTAGGTGAACGACGGGTCGATGAACAGCTCGTCGGGGGCCAGCCCGACCAGCACCTGCGGATCGCGCGGGTAGATGCAGATGTCCCGGCGTCCGGACTCCTCGGCGCGCAGCGCGTCGAGGATGCCGCGGAGGTCGGCGAAGGTCTGCCCGAAGACCAGCCGCCCCCAGCCCAGGTCGAGGACGACGTCGCTCTCCATGCCCTCCAGCTGGTGCGGCGAGGGCTGCTTCCAGTTCCGGCTGGTGATGGTCGGGGTGCTGCGGCGGCGGTGCCCGGCCACGCGTGTCGTCACGGTGGTGCCCTCATCTCCCGTGGGTCTGCAGCCACAGCTCCAGCAGACCGAGCTGCCACAGCTTGTTGCCGCGCAGCGGGGTGAGCTCCCCGTTCGGGTCGCCGAGCAGCTGCTGCACGTACTCCGGCCGGAACAGCCCGCGCGCGCGGGCCGGCTCGCTGGACAGCGCGTCGCGCACCAGGTCGAGCACCTTGCCCTCGAGGTGGGTGATGGCCGGCACCGGGAAGTAGCCCTTGGGTCGGTCGATGACCTCGGGCGGGATGATCCGCCGGCCGATCCGCTTGACCACGCCCTTGCCGCCCTCGGCCAGCTTGAGCTCCGGCGGGCAGGCGGCGGCCAGCTCGACCAGGTCGTGGTCGAGGAAGGGCACCCGCGCCTCCAGGCCCCACGCCATGCTCATGTTGTCGACCCGCTTGACCGGGTCGTCGACGAGCATCACCTCGGTGTCCAGGCGCAGGGCGGCGTCCACGGCCGTCTCCGCGCCCGGCGCGGTCATGTGCTCGCGGACGAAACCCAGGCTCGGGTCGTCGTCCAGGGCGTACCGGTCGGCGACCACCTCCCTCATCGCCGCGGAGTCGCGGTCGAAGAAGGCCGCCGCGTAGGTCCCGACGGCGGCGTCGCGGCCGACCCCGGCCAGCGGCGGGTACCAGTGGTAGCCGGCGAACACCTCGTCGGCGCCCTGCCCGGACTGCACCACCCGGATGCTCTGGCTGACCCGTTCGCTGAGCAGGTCGAAGGCCACCGCGTCGTGGCTGACCATCGGCTCGGCCATGGCCCCGATGGCGTGGCCCAGCGCGGCGGCCAGCTCGTCGGAGGAGACCCGGATCCGGTGGTGGTCGGTGGCGTAGCGCTCGGCGATGACGTCGGAGTAGCGGAACTCGTCGCCCTCCCGACCGCCGACCGCCTCGAAGCCGATGCTGAACGTGGCCAGCCCGGTCTGCCCCTCCTCGGCCAGCAGCCCGACGATGAGGCTGGAGTCCAGGCCGCCGGACAGCAGCACGCCGACCGGGATGTCGGCGACCAGCCGCCGCCGGACGGCGACCCGCAGCGCCTCCTCGATCGCGTCCTCCCAGTCGCGCTCCGACCACCCGGCGTGCTCGGGCCGCCGCTCGTAGGCCGGCCGCCAGTAGCGCGTCTCGGTCGTCCGGCCGTCGGCCTCGATCACCCGGTAGGTCGCCGGGGGCAGCTTCCGGACGCCGTTGACGATCGTCCGCGGCGCGGGGACGACGGCGTGCCAGCTGAGGTAGTGGTGCAGCGCGACCGGGTCGATGCTCGCGTCGACGTCACCGGCGCGCAGGAGTGCGGGCAGCGTGGACGCGAACCGGAGCCGCCCCGGCGTCTCGGCGAGGTAGAGCGGCTTGATGCCCAGCCGGTCGCGGGCCATGACCACCCGGCCGGTGTCGCGCTCGTACAGCACGAACGCGAACATGCCGTGCAGGTGCGAGACGACGTCCGGGCCCCAGTGGTGGTAGCCCTTGATGATCACCTCGGTGTCGCTGGTGGAGAAGAACCGGTAGCCGTGCCGCTCGAGCTCGGCGCGCAGCTCCTGGTAGTCGTAGATGCACCCGTTGAAGACCGCGGTGATGCCCAGCTCGTTGTCGACCATCGGCTGGGACCCGGCGGGGGAGAGGTCGATCACCGACAGCCGGCGGTGCCCGAAGGCGACCCGCCCGGCGCCGAACGCCCCCTGACCGTCCGGCCCGCGGGGCACCAGGCAGTCGACCATCCGCGCGACGGCGGTCGTGTCCGCCATCGTGCCGTCGAAGGTGATCTCGCCGCAGAGGCCGCACATGCAGACCTATCTAACCCGTGCCGGCGGGGCCCTGCGACGCGGCCGGCAGGCGTCACACGGCCGCAACACGGACGTCGCACGGTCGGCACACGGAACGGCCTCGGACGGGCGCCGGACCGGCCCGCACCGGCCCGGACGGGCCCCGCACCGGCCCCGGACGGGCCCCGCACCGGCCCCGGACGGGCCCCGCACCGGCC
>NZ_JAOVZT010000025.1 GCF_025716945.1 Geodermatophilus sp. YIM 151500 | reverse complement strand
CGCGCGGACGCGCGGGGCCGCGGCCGGGCGCCGGCGTGGGCGTCGTCGGGAGCCGGACGGCCGGCGGGCGGCGCCGGGCGGACCGGGACGACGGTGCGCCGGCCCCCCACCGCGGGACCGCGCCCCGGGCGGGTGCCGCCCCGCCGGTGCGGGCGGACCGGCTCGACGGCGGCCGCCGGCACGGGCAGCAGCCAGCGGGTCAGCTTGCCGGGCGGGGACTGCCGGGCGGCCTCGACCGCCGCCGGCTCCCCCCGGGCGAAGCGGGCGAGCAGACCGACGATGAACAGGGTGAGCACCAGCGACGTGCCACCCGCGGAGATCAGCGGGAGCTGGACGCCGGTCACCGGGAGCAGGCCGACCACGTACCCCATGTTCATGGTGGCCTGCCCGACCAGCCAGACGGTGATCGAGACGCTGGCCAGCTGCACGAAGCGGTCGGCCGACCGGCGCGCGATGCGGAAGCCCGCGTAGGCCAGGACGCCGTAGAGCGTGACCACCACCAGGCAGCCCAGGAAGCCCAGCTCCTCGCCGATGATGGCGAAGATGTAGTCGGACTGGGCGTGCGGCAGCAGGTTCCACTTCATCGCGCTGTTGCCCAGCCCGACGCCCCACAGCCCGCCGGTGGCCAAGGCGTACATGCCGCGGATCGCCTGGAACCCGCCGTCGTCCGGATCGGCGAACGGGTCGAGGAAGGAGGTGATCCGGGCCATGCGGTAGGGCGCCGTCTTCACGAGGGCGGCCAGGACCGCCGCCCCGGCGAGCGCGAACCAGCCGAACCAGCGCAACGGCATGCCCCCGGCCCACAGCAGGCCGACCAGCACCAGGCCCAGGCTGACGACGGCGCCGAAGTCGGGCTCGGCGATGAGCAGCACGGAGAGCACGCCGAACACCGGCAGCACCGGCACGAGCAGCGAGCGCGTGGTCAGGTAGCGCTCGCGCAGCGCCAGCACGTGCGCGCCCCACACGGCGAAGACCAGCTTGGCCAGCTCGGAGGGCTGGAAGTTGGCGAAGCCCAGGTCGAACCACTGCCGGGCGCCGTTGAGCTGGATGCCGATCCCGGGGACGAGCACGAGCACGAGCAGCACCGTCACGCCGCCCAGCGCCACCGATGACCAGCGTCGGAGGAAGCCGGCGGGCAGCCGCAGGGCGACGGCCATGGCCACCAAGCCGAGCCCCGCCCACACCAGCTGCTGCACGCCGGGCGCCCAGGCCGGCTGGTCGTCGAGCGCCGCCTCGATGGCCGAGGCCGAGAAGACCATGACCAGGCCGATGGCCAGCAGCAGCCCCGCGGCGCCGAGCACGAGGTGGCAGCTGGTCATCGGCCCGTCGAGCCAGGCCGGTCCGCGCAGCCGGACCCGCGGGCCCGGCGGCAGCGGGATCCGGGACGGCTGGACGGCGGTCACCCGCCGCCCCCGGCGAGGGCGTGCACCGCATCGGCGAAGGCCCGGCCGCGGTGGGCGTAGTCGGTGAACACGTCCATCGACGCGGCTGCCGGCGCCAGCAGCACCGTGTCGCCCTCCCCGGCCAGCGCGGCCGCGGCGGCGACGACCCGCGCCATCGTCTCCTCGGCGGCGGGACCCATCCCCTCATGGTCTCCGCTGGGCACCTCGGTGACGGGGACCGTCGGGGCGTGTCGGGCCAGGGAGGCGGCGAGAACGGCCCGGTCGCGGCCGAGCAGGACGACCCCGGCGAGCCGGCCGGCGACCGCCGCGACCAGCGGGTCGACGTCGGCCCCCTTGAGCAGGCCCCCGGCGATCCACACCACCCGGGGGTAGGCGGCCAGTGACGCCCCCGCCGCGTGCGGGTTGGTGGCCTTGCTGTCGTCGACGTAAGCCACCCCGGCGACGGTGCCGACGACGACGTTGCGGTGGGCACCGCCGCGGAAGCCGGCCAGCCCGCGGCCGACGGCCTCGGCCGGTACCCCGGCGGCCCGCGCCAGCGCGGCGGCGGCGAGCGCGTTGACCGTGTTGTGCGGGCCGGGCACGGTCAGCGTCGAGCGCTCGAGCAGCACCTCGCCGGCCGGGTCGTCGGCGAAGGCCCGGTCGACGAGCAGTCCGTCGCGGACCCCGAGCTGGCCGGGACCGGGCTCGCCGAGCGTCACCGTGACCGGCCGGGGGTGGGCGGCGACCAGCCCCGCGGCGACCGCGTCGCCGGCGTCGGCGACGGCCACGGGGGCGCGCTCGAGGATGCGGGCCTTGGCGTCGCGGTACGCGGCGAACGACCCGTGCCAGTCGACGTGGTCGTCGGCGACGTTGAGCACCGCCGCGGCGGCGGGGGCGATCGACGAGGACCAGTGCAGCTGGAAGCTGGAGAGCTCGACGGCGAGGACGTCGTACGCTGGACGGCCCTGGTCGCGCGCGGTCACCACCTCGACCAGGGGACGGCCGACGTTGCCGGCCGCGACCGCGCGCAGCCCCGCGGCCTGCAGCACCGCCTCCAGCATGGTCACCGTCGTCGTCTTGCCGTTCGTGCCGGTCACCGCCAGCCACGGTGCCGGCCGCTCCCCCGGCGGCAGCGCCGTCGCGCGCAGCCGCCAGGCCAGCTCCGGCTCGCCGACCACCTCGGTGCCCCGCCGCGCCGCGTCGGCGAGCAGCGGGGCGTCGGGCCGCCAGCCCGGGGAGGTGACGACCAGGTCGACCCCGTCCGGGACGGCGTCGGCCCGGCCGAGCCAGGTGGCGCCCGCCGCCGCGAGGTCGTCCACCGCGGCGGGCTCGGCGGCGTCGGCGAGCAGCACGCGGGCGCCGGCGGCCAGCAGCACCCGCGCCGCCGCCGCGCCCGACACGCCCAGCCCGGCGACGAGGACGGTCCGCCCCGCGAGATCGGCCTGGTTCACCGATGGCTCACAGCCCCACGAACGCGAGCCAGTCGGCGTAGAACAGGCCCAGCCCGAAGGCCACCGCCATCCCGGTGACCAGCCAGAAGCGGACGATCACGGTGTTCTCGGTCCACCCGGCGAGCTCGAAGTGGTGGTGCAGCGGCGCCATGCGGAACACCCGGCGCCGCGTGGCGCGGAAGAAGGCCACCTGGATGACCACCGACAGGGTCACCGCGACGAACAGGCCGCCGGTCACGATGAGCAGCAGCTCGGTGCGGGTGACGATGGCCAGTCCCGACAGCAGGCCGCCGAGGGCCAGCGAACCGGTGTCGCCCATGAAGATCCGCGCCGGGCTGGTGTTCCACCAGAGGAAGCCCAGGCAGGCGCCCATCCCGGCCGCCGCGACGAGGGTGACGTCGAGCGGGTCGCGCACCTCGTAGCACCCGACGATCAGCTCGGTCGTGCAGTCGTGGGTGAACTGCCAGAAGGAGATGAAGACGTAGGAGGCGAACACCATCGCCGAGGAGCCGGCCGCCAGCCCGTCGAGGCCGTCGGTGAGGTTGACCGCGTTGGAGAAGCCGGCGATGAACAGGTAGGCCAGCACCACGAAGCCGACCGCGCCGAGGGCCAGCGGGGCGATGTCGCGGACGTAGGAGACGGTGGTCGAGGCCGGCGTCATCCCGTCGCCGCCCGGGAAGTTGATCGCCAGGGCGGCGAAGGTGACCCCGATGACCAGCTGGCCGACCAGCTTGGCCGTCTTGTTCAGCCCGAGGCTGCGGCGGAAGCGGATCTTCAGGTAGTCGTCGAGGAAGCCGACCGTGCCCAGGCCCACCATGAGGAACAGCAGCAGCAGGCCGCTGGCGGTGACCCCCCGCCCTGGCTGGTCGAGCAGGAACAGGTGCGCGGCGGCGTACCCGCCCACCGTGGCGGCGACGATGACCGTGCCGCCCATCGTGGGCGTGCCCTTCTTCGACAGGTGGGTCTCCGGGCCGTCGTCCCGGATCTCCTGGCCCAGCCCGTGCCGGCGGAAGGCGCGGATCGCCAGCGGCGTCGAGAGGATGGAGATCACCAGGCCGAAGCCGGCGGCGATCAGGATCGATCTCACGCGCGCACCCCGACCTCGAGCAGGTCGGCGGCCAGCAGCTCCAACCCGTGGCTGCGACTGGCCTTGACCAGCACGACGTCGCCGGCGGCGAGGATGCCGGCCAGGAGCGCGCGTGCCGCGGCCCGGTCCGGCACGTGCACCGACCCCTCCCCTGCCCGTCGGCCCGCTGCGGCGGCCCCGTCGGCTATGCCTACCGCATCGGGTCCCACGGCCACGACCAGGTCGACCCCGGCCGCGGCCGCGTCCCGACCCAGCCGCTCGTGCTCGGCGTGCGCGGTGGCGCCCAGCTCGGCCATCCCGCCGAGCACGGCGATGCGACGGGTCGCCGGCAGCCCGGTGAGGGCCGCCAGCGCGGCCCGCATCGACTCCGGGTTGGCGTTGTACGCGTCGTTGACCACGGTCACCCCGTCGGCGCGGCGGACGACCTCCATCCGCCAACGGCTGCGCGAGGTCGCCGCGGACAGCCCGGCGGCGACCTGCGCCGGCACCAGGCCCGCGGCGAGCGCAGCGGCCGCCGCGGCGAGCGCGTTGGCCACCTGGTGCTCGCCGACGACCTGCAGCTCGACCGGGTGCTCCTCGCCCGCGGCGACCAGGGTGAAGCGGGGGCGGGCCGCCTCGTCCAGCGAGACGCCGGTGGCGCGGACGTCGGCGTCGGTGCCGCGCCCGGTGGTCACCACGCGCGCCCGGGTGCGGCCGGCCATGCCGAGCACCCGGGGGTCGTCGGCGTTGAGGACGGCGGTGCCGCCGGGCGGCAGCGCCTCGACCAGCTCCCCCTTCGCCGCCGCGATCCCGTCGGGGCTGCCGAACTCGCCGAGGTGGGCCGAGCCGACGTTGAGCACGATGCCGATGCCGGGCCGGGCGACACGGCAGAGCCGGGCGATGTGCCCGGGGCCGCGGGAACCCATCTCCAGCACGAGGAAGCGGGTGCCCTCGTCGGCGGCCAGCACCGTCAGCGGCAGCCCGATGTCGTTGTTGTAGGAGCCGGGCGGGCTGACCGTCGGTCCGGCGGCGCCGAGCACCTGGCCGAGCAGGTCCTTGGTCGACGTCTTCCCGGAGGAGCCGGTCAGCGCGAGGGTGGTCAGCCGCCCGGCGGACAGCCGGGCGTGGACGCCGGCGGCGAGCCGGCCCAGGGCGGCGACCGGGTCGGCCACGACCACGCACGGCAGCGCGGCGTCGGGCCGGGACGTGAGCGCAACGGCGGCGCCGGCCGCGGCGGCGGCCGGGAGGAAATCCGCCCCGTCGACCCGCTCGCCGGGCAGCGCGACGAACAGGTCGCCGGGGGCCACGGTCCGGGAGTCGACGGTGACCCGGCCGCGGACCCGCACGCCCGGCGGCCCGGCGAGGGCGCCGCCGGCCAGCTCGGCGATCTCGGTCCCGGTGAGCTCGATCATGCGGGGGCACCCAGCCCGGCCAGCGCCTCGCGGAGCACGACCCGGTCGTCGAACGGCAGCACGCGGCCGCCCACCTCCTGACCGGTCTCGTGCCCCTTGCCGGCCACGAGCACCGCGTCACCGGGTGCGGCCAGGGCGACCGCCGTCGCGACCGCCGCCCGCCGGTCGCCGATCTCGTGCAGCTCGGCTCGCCGCCCCACCGGCACCGCGGCGGCGCCGGCCACCACCGCGGCCCGGATCGCGGCCGGGTCCTCCGAGCGGGGGTTGTCGTCGGTGACCACCAGGACGTCGCTGCCCTCCGCGGCGGCCGCACCCATCCCGGCGCGCTTACCGGGGTCGCGGTCGCCGCCGCAGCCGAGCACGGTGATCAGGCGCCCCCCGCCGGCCGGGCGGAGGGCGGCCAGGGCGGTGCGGACCGCGTCGGGTGTGTGCGCGTAGTCGACCACGGCCACGAACGGCTGGCCGGCGTCCACCGGCTCCATCCGGCCGGGGACGACGGTGCCGGCGATCCCGGCCACGGCGGTGTCCACGGGCACGCCCACGGCGTCCAGCAGGGCCACCGCCAGCAGCGCGTTCGCGACGTTGAAGCGGCCGGGCAGCCGCAGGCGGGCGGGCAGCGCGCGGCCGTCGGGGGCGTGCACGGTGAAGGTCGACCCGCCGCCCGGGGCGTCCGCGACGTCGGTCGCCGTCCAGTCGGCGCGGCCGCGCCCGGCAGGCTCCGGCGCGGCGAGGGACACGGTGACCGGCCGCCGGCCGTCGCGGCGCCCGCCGGCGCCCTCGGCGAGCCGGCGGCCCGCGTCGTCGTCGACGGTGACCACCTCGACCTCGGCCCGGCCGTCGAAGAGCAGGGCCTTGGCCCGGAAGTAGTCGTCGAGGTCGCGGTGGAAGTCGAGGTGGTCGCGGCCGAGGTTGGTGAACCCGGCGGCGGCGAAGCGGACGCCGCCTGCGCGGCCGAGGACCAGGGCGTGGCTGGAGACCTCCATGACCACGTCGCCGACCCCCGCCTCGGCCATCGTCGCCAGCAGCGCGTGCAGGTCGGGCGCCTCGGGCGTCGTCCGGACGCTGGGGAAGGTGGTGACCGCGGGCCGCCCGTCCCGGTCGCGGCCGCGCGTGCGCGTCTCCACGGTGCCGATCAGCCCGGTGGCCCGCCCGGCTGCGGCCAGCCCGGCCTCGACCAGGTAGCTCGTGGTCGTCTTGCCGTTCGTGCCGGTGACGCCGACGACGGACAGCCGGTGGCTCGGCGAGCCGTACACGCGCGAGGCCACCGCGCCGAGGACCGCGCGCGGGTCGTCGACGACGCACACCGGCACCCCGCCGGCCGCGGCCGCCTCCGCGCCGGCGGGATCGGTGAGCACCGCCACCGCCCCGCGGTCCGCCGCGGCGGCGGCGAAGCGGGCTCCGTGCGTGCGGACGCCGGGCAGCGCCGCGTACAGGTCGCCCGGCCGCACGTCACCCGAGGCGTGCGTGACGCCGCGCAGCAGGACCGGAGCCCCGTCGCCGTCGGCGTCGGCGTCGCCGTCGGCGCCGCCCGCCGGCACGCCCACGAGGTCGGCCAGGGCGGCGAGGGCGAGCGGTTCCGCCCCGGCGGGCCGGGGCACCGCCCCGGGCTCGGTCGGGGTCACGGAGCGCCAATCTACCGGCGGCCGGTCCGCCTCCCGGGCACCTCGCCGCGGACGGGGAGGTCCGGACCGCCCGCCCGGTGGGCGGTCAGGGGGTGCCGGTGAGCCGGAAGTCCGGGCGCGACGACCCGGAGGGGACCACGCCGTCGGCGGTCAGGGCGTGCCGCATGATGTCGGCGAAGACCGGCGCGGCGACCTGGCCGCCCTCCGCCGAACTCGTCGGCCGCTCGAGGTCCACGGCCACGACGTAGCGCGGGTCGTCGGCCGGGGCGAAGCCGACGAACGTGGTGACGTAGCCACCGCCGGCGTAGCAGCCGCACTCCGGGTTGGCACGCTGGGCGGTGCCGGTCTTGCCGGCCACGCGGAAGCCCTCGATCTGGCCCCGGGGCGCGGTGCCGCCCGGGCCGACCACCGCCTCGAGCATGTAGGACATGCGCTCCGCGGTCGCCTCGCTGACCACGCGGGCCCGCTCCGGTTCGCTCGCCGCGGTCACCCTCCCGTCGGGCGCGGTGACCGACTCGACGAGGCGGGGGGCGACCCGGACACCGCCGTTGGCCAGCGCCTGGTAGGCCGAGGCCATCTGCAGGGTCGTCACCGACACGCCCTGGCCGATGGGCACGTTGGCCGACCGGCTCTCGGTCCACTCGGCCGACGCCTCGAGGATCCCGGCGCTCTCACCGGGCAGCTCGATGCCGGTGCGGCTGCCGATGCCGAAGGCGCGCAGGTACTCCTCGAGCGTGGTGTCGCCGACCTCGCGCGCCAGCATGATCGTCCCGACGTTGCTGGACTTGGCGAGTATCCCGGTGACCGTCCAGTCGACGACGCCGTGGGACCACGCGTCGGACACGACGACGTCCCCGGCGCGGATCGAACCGTCGACCCCGAGCACGGTGTCCGGGGTGGCGATCCCCTCCTCGAGCGCCGCGGCCAGGGTGACCGCCTTCATCACCGACCCGGGCTCGAAGACCTGCGACACGACCGGGTTGCCCAGCAGGTCCGGGTCGGTGGAGCCGTAGGCGCCCGGGTCGTAGCCCGGGCAGGACCCCATGGTGAGCACCTCGGCGGTGCGCGCGTCCAGCACGACCGCCGAGGCCCGGGTGGTCGCGCCGTCGGCGCACGCCCGCGCCAGCCGCTTCTCGGTGACGAACTGCAGGTCCTGGTCGAGCGTGAGCGTCACGGTGCTGCCGTCGGTCGCCGGCGTCGACTCGTCGATGCCCGAGGGGATCGGGTAGCCGCCGCTGCCCACCTCGACCCGCCGCTGGCCCGGCGAGCCGGCCAGCTCGTCCTCGAAGGTCTGCTCGATGCCGGCCAGGCCGGTGCCCTCCCGGCCGACGAAGCCGACCACCTGCCCGCCGACGGAGCCGGCCGGGTACAGCCGGACCGGATCGTCCTCGAAGTAGAGGCCGGGCAGGTCGAGCGCCTCGATGGCGTCGACGGTCTCGGTCAGCACCTGGGAGGCGAGGACGACGTAGCGGCCCTCCTGCGACAGCTTGTCGGTCAGCTCCGACACCGGGATGTCGAGCAGCGTGGTCAGCGCCAGCGCGGTCCGCGCGGGGTCGTCGACCACGGTGGGATCGGCCACCACGCGGGAGGCCTCCACCGTGTAGGCGAACGGCGCCCCGTCGCGGTCGAGCACCTGCCCGCGCAGGGCGGGGACCGGGTAGCTGCGCAGCCGGTCCTGCTCGGCGGCGGTGGCGTAGGACGCGGCGTCGACGCCCTGGAGCACCGCCAGCCGCCCCACGACGACCACGAGCAGCAGGACGAGGAAGAGCAGCCCCCACCGGTTGCGCCGACCCCGCTGGTCCACCGACAGCCCGGCGCCGCTGCGGCGGCTGCCGGGGGCCCGGCGGGGCGTGAACGCGCCGCGGGGAGGGGCGGCGGTCGTGTCGGAGGCCCGACCTGCGCCGCGCGCCCCGGCCCGGTCACCGGTGCGCGCGGTCGTGCGGCCGGTCGTGCGCGCGGTCGTGCGCGGGCCGGCACCGGGCCCGCGGGACGTGCTGGGCACCGGTCAGCCCTCCCCGGGCGCCGGCGCGGCGTCGGGGGCGCCACCGGCCGGGGCGCCGTCCGGGGCCGGCGCCGCCCCCTCCGCCGCCGGCTGCCCGGCCGGGGTGCCGGCCTGCTCCGCGGGCGCCGGGGAGGGCTGCTCCGCGTCCGGCGCGGAGGGCTGCTCCGCGGGCGCCGGCCAGGGCTGCTGCGCGTCCGGCGCGGGAGCAGGCGCGGGCGCCGGGACCGGCTCCGGCGCCACGGCCGGCTGCGGGGCGCCGCGGAGCGACGCGCTCCCGTCCGGGTCGATCACGAGGTGGGCCGCGGGCCCGGCGGGCACCAGCCCCGCCTCTTCGGCGGCGGCCGCGAGGGCCGAGGACGTGCTGCCGGTGATGACCTCCCGCTGCAGCCGCTCGACGTCCTCGGCGCGCTCCGCGTTGTCCACGCGCATCTGGGTGGCCCTCAGCGAGTCGACCGCGATGGCGGTGTTGAGGAACAGCGATCCCAGCGTGGTGCCCACCAGGAGCCCGACCACGAGCAGCACGAACGGGGCGCGCCGGGCGAGCAGCCCGCCGCCCGGTCGCGCGGCTCCGCGGCGCGTCGCGGGCGGCGGGACCGGCCGCGTCCCGGACACCGGGCCCGTCGGCGCGGCGGTCGTGCGGCGGCGGGGCCGCGCGGCGCCGGCGGCCGCCTCGG
>NZ_JAOVZT010000024.1:19455-24478 GCF_025716945.1 Geodermatophilus sp. YIM 151500 | reverse complement strand
CCGGCCGGCCCGCGGCCGGGTGCGCCGCGTCCCGGGCCGGCCGGGGGCGCGGCGCCGGGCGCGCCGCGTCCCGCCGCACCCGGTGCCGGTCCCCGGCCGGGCCCGCGTCCGGCGCCGCGTCCGGGCAACAACCCCTTCAGCAGCCCCCGTCCCGCGCCGGGTGCCGGTGGTCAGCGCCCGGGTCCCGGCGGCCCGCGCCCCGCGCCCGGAGCCGGTGGTCCGCGCCCGGCGCCCGGTGCCGGCGGTCCGCGCCCGGCCGGTGGTCCGCGCCCGGCTCCCGGTCCCGGCGGCCCCCGCCCCGGCCCCGGCGGCCCGCGCCCCAACCCGGGCATGATGCCGCAGCGCCCGTCGCCCGGCATGATGCCGCCCCGGCCCGCCGGTGGTGGCCGTCCCGGCGCACCCGGCGGCCGTGGTCGCCCGGGCGGCGGCCCCGGTGGCGGAGGCGGCGGCTTCCGGCCCGGCGGTGGCGGCGCGCCCGCCGGCGGCGGCTTCCGCAGCGGCGGCGGCGGCGGCGGCGGTGGTGGTGGCGGTCGCGGTCGCGGTCGCGGCGGTTCCGGTGCCGGTACCGCCGGAGCGTTCGGTCGTCCCGGCGGTCGCGGTCCGGTCCGCGGTCGCAAGTCCAAGAAGCAGCGGCGCCAGGAGTTCGACCAGATGGCGGCGCCCAGCATGGGCGGCGTCAGCCTGCCGCGGGGCAACGGGCAGATCGTCCGGCTCCCGCGGGGCGCTTCGCTGACCGACCTGGCCGAGCGCATCGGTGCACAGCCGGCGGCGCTGGTCACCGCGCTGTTCCACCTCGGTGAGATGGTCACCGCGACGCAGTCGGTCAACGAGGACACCCTGCAGCTGCTCGGGGCCGAGATCGGCTGGGACATCCAGGTGGTCAGCCCGGAGGACGAGGACCGCGAGCTGCTCAGCGACTTCGACCTCACCTTCGGCGACGAGGGCGACGAGGAGGACTGGGAGACCCGGCCGCCGGTGGTGACCGTCATGGGTCACGTCGACCACGGGAAGACCAAGCTGCTGGACGCCCTGCGCAACACCAACGTGGTGGCGCGCGAGGCCGGCGGCATCACCCAGCACATCGGCGCCTACCAGATCAGCTCCGAGCTCGAGGGCGAGGAGCGGCCGATCACCTTCATCGACACCCCGGGTCACGAGTCGTTCACCGCGATGCGTGCCCGCGGGGCGAAGGTGACCGACATCGTCGTGCTGGTCGTCGCTGCCGACGACGGCGTCATGCCGCAGACGGTGGAGGCGCTCAACCACGCCCAGGCGGCCGACGTCCCGATCGTCGTCGCGGTGAACAAGGTGGACAAGGAGGGGGCCAACCCCGCCAAGATCCGCCAGCAGCTCACCGAGTACGGCCTGGTGGCCGAGGAGTACGGCGGCGACACGATGTTCGTCGACGTGTCGGCCACCGCCCGGACCGGGCTGGAGGACCTCACCGCGGCGATCCTGCTGACCGCCGATGCGGCGCTGGACCTGCGGGCCAACCCGGAGATGGACGCCCAGGGCGTGGTCATCGAGGGCAAGCTCGACCGCGGCCGCGGTCCGGTGGCCACGGTGCTGGTGCAGCGCGGCACGCTGCGGGTCGGTGACTCGATCGTGGCCGGCGACGCCTTCGGGCGGGTCCGGTCGCTGCTCGACGAGCACGGCACGAAGCTGAAGGAGGCGCTGCCGGCCCGCCCGGTGCAGGTCGTCGGCCTCACCTCGGTGCCGCGCGCCGGCGACACCTTCCTCGTCGTCGAGGAGGACCGGGTGGCCCGGCAGATCGCCGACCGCCGCCAGGCGCGGATCCGCAACGCGCAGAACGCGCAGATGCGCAAGCGGATCAGCCTGGAGGACCTCGACGCGGCGCTCAAGGAGAACCGCCAGCTCAACCTGATCATCAAGGGCGACAACTCGGGCACGGTGGAGGCGCTCGAGGAGGCCCTGATGAAGATCGAGGTGAGCGACGACGTCTCGCTGCGGGTCATCCACCGCGGCGTCGGGGCGATCACCAAGAGCGACATCGACCTGGCGCTCGCCGACGACGTCATCGTCCTGGGCTTCAACGTCCGGGCCGAGGGGCAGGCGACCGAGCTGGCCAACCGCGAGGGCATCGACGTCCGGTACTACTCGGTCATCTACCAGGCGATCGAGGAGATCGAGTCGGCCCTCAAGGGCATGCTCAAGCCGGAGTTCGAGGAGGTCGCCCTCGGCACCGCGGAGGTCCGCGAGGTCTTCCGCGTGCCGCGCATCGGCAACGTCGCCGGGTCGATCGTCCGCAGCGGGACCATCAACCGGAACTCCAAGGCGCGCCTGCTGCGTGACGGCGTCGTCGTCGCCGACAACCTCACCGTCGAATCGCTGCGCCGCTTCAAGGACGACGTCACCGAGGTCCGCGAGGGCTACGAGTGCGGTATCGGGCTCGGCTCGTTCAACGACATCAAGCTCGAGGACGTCATCGAGACCTTCGAGGTCCGCGAGAAGCCGCGCGACTGATCCGCGACGGCCGCGGCCGGGCACCCGCCCGGCCGCGGCCGCGCGGCGCCGCCCACCCCGAGCGAGGTCATGTGCTGGAACGGCCCTCCTGCCGGGTCCCGGCGCGAGCCCGCGAGCGGTGGGGGGCGGACGAAGGACCCCGTCGTCCCCGTCCGCCGCGGGCCCGGGGCGGGGCCCGGGACGGAGCCGCGTGTTCACCGGGTCGCTGACCGCCGACCTGCTGCTGGGCGACGTGCACTCGCTCAAGGGCAAGCGCGCCGTCGTCCGGCCCATCCTGGCCGAGCTGCGGCGCCGCTACGCCGTGGCCGCCGCCGAGGTGGGTGACCAGGATCTGCACCGCCGGGTGCTGCTGGGCGTCGCCACCGTCGCCGGGGACGCCGGTCAGGTGACCGACGTGCTCGACGCGTGCGAGCGGTTGCTGGCCGAGCGGCCGGAGGTGACCCTGCTGTCGACGCACCGGCAGCTGTTCTCCGGCACCGACTGAGAAAGGACCCTCTGCCCGCTCGCACGCTCGTGGCGGGCCGCTGCCGGAGAAGATCCCGCCTCCTCCCCACCCTGCGCACGCCGGGGGTGGGACCGGGGACGGGACCACGCCGCTCCACCGTCCCTGACCGACCGGGTGCGCCCAACGGGCGCGCCCCCGACCCCCGGAGGTCCGCCATGGCCGATCCGCCCCGCGCGCGCAAGCTGGCCGTCCGCATCCGCCAGATCGTCTCCGCCGCGATCGAGACCCAGATCAAGGACCCACGCCTGGGCATGGTCACCGTCACCGACGCCCGGGTGACCAACGACCTCCGCGAGGCCACCGTCTTCTACACCGTCTACGGCGACCGGGCCGCCGCGGACGACTCCGCCCGCGCCCTGGCCAGCGCCACCGGCGTGCTGCGCTCGACCGTGGGCCGGCAGACCGGCATCAAGTTCGTGCCGACCCTGACCTTCGTCGCCGACTCGGTGCCCGACACCGCCCGCGAGCTCGACGCCGCCCTCGAGCGGGTCCGCCACGCCGACGCCGAGCTCGCCCGCGCCCGCGAGGGGGCCAGCTACGCCGGCGACGCCGACCCCTACCGGCGTCCCGCGGCCCCCGCGGACGACGACGCCGTCGACGACGACCACCCGCTGGGCGCCCGGACTGCCGATGACAGTGCCGACGTGCCCGCCAGGAGCAGGAGCGGTTCATGAGCGAGAACGACCCGGATCCCTACATCCCGGCCGAGGAGCAGCCGAAGCCCGAGCTCGGCGGTGTCCCGCAGCCCGATGCCGGTGATCCCACCCGGGGTGGCAAGCGCGGCCAGATCGGGGAGGCGCCCAGCGTCGCCTCCGACGAGCCCGACGACGGCACGACCTACCCGGTCGGGGGCGGGCGCGTCGCCGAGGAGACCGATGCACCGCCGGTCGCCGACCCCGGCCCGGATGCCTGAGCCCGTGGTCGCCCGTCCCGCCGCGCGGCCCTCCCGCGCCTCCCGCGGCACCGCTCCCCGCCGTCCCGCCGCGCCCGCCGTCCCCGGGGGAGGCGCGGCTCCCCGCGCGGCCACCGGCCGGACCGTGTCGGACGTGCTGACCGCGGCCGCCGACGCCGGTGCCACCGTCGTCCTCACCGGGCACGTCCAGCCGGACGCCGACGCGCTCGGCAGCACGCTGGCGCTGGCCGAGGGGCTGCGGCGCCGCGGAGCCCGGGTCGTGACCACCTTCCCCGACCCCTTCACGCTGCCTGCCTCGCTGGCATGGCTGCCCGGTGCCGAGGGCCTGGTGCCGTCGTCGTCGGTGCCCCCGTCGCCCGACGTCTTCGTCAGCCTGGACGCCGCCTCGCCCGCCCGGCTGGGGGAGCTCGCGTCGCTGCTCGAGACCGCGGGCACCGCCGTCGTCGTCGACCACCACGCGAGCAACCCCGGCTTCGGCGACGTGGCGCTCGTCGACCCGGCGGCGCCGGCCACGGTGAGCCTCGTCGCCGGTCTGCTCGACGACCTGGGGGTCGCGGCCGACCGGCCGCTGGCCACCCTCCTGTACGCCGGGCTGGCCGCCGACACCGGTTCCTTCCGGTTCGGCAACACCCGCCCCGACACGCACGACCTGGCCGCGCGGCTGCTGGCCACCGGCATCGACCACGCGGAGATCAGCCGGCGGCTGTTCGACACCGCACCCTTCGGCTGGCTGGGCCTGCTCTCGGCGGTGACGGGCCGCGCGGTGCTCGAGCCGGACGTCGGCGCCGGGCTGGTGTGGACCTGGTCGAGCACCGCCGAGGCCGCCGAGTTCGGGCTGCCCGGTGAGCAGCTCGAGGCGCTCGTCGACGTCGTCCGGTCCACCGAGGAGGCCGACGTCGCCTGCGTGCTCAAGGGCCAGGACGACGGCAGCTGGTCGGTGTCGCTGCGCTCGCGCGGCGCCACGGACGTCGCCCGGGTCGCGATGGCGCTCGGCGGCGGGGGTCACCGCGCCGCCGCCGGCTACAGCTCCGCGGCCGACCGCGACACGACGATCCGGACGCTCCGCGCCGAGCTGTGCACACCGTCGGGCTCGGGCCTCCCACCGCGACCAGGTGCCGTCC
>NZ_JAOVZT010000024.1:5920-19355 GCF_025716945.1 Geodermatophilus sp. YIM 151500 | reverse complement strand
CCGGCGGGCGCTGAGCCGGACCACGGCTCCGCGTCGGGAGGGCTCGGCCGATGACACCGCCGTCCTCCGGACGGCACCGCGACCAGGTGCCGTCCCCGGCGGGCGCTGAGCCGGACCACGGCTCCGCGTCGGGAGGGCTCCGCCCTCCGCGCCGCGGCCCGTCCGTGGTGGCGCTGGCGGTGCCCGCGCTCGTGGTGCTCGCGGCGGAGCCGCTGTACCTGCTGGTCGACACGGCCGTGGTCGGCAACCTCGGCACGGTGGCGCTGGGCGGGCTGGCCGTCGGCGGCGGGCTGCTCGCCTGGGCCGCCGCGCTGCTCAACTTCCTCGCCTACGGCACCACCGCCCGCGCCGCCCGCCGCGCCGGCGCGGGCGACCGGGCCGGCGCGGTCGACGAGGGCGTGCAGGCGACCTGGCTGGCGCTCGCCCTCGGCGCCGCCGTCCTGCTGCTCTTCCAGCTCCTGGCCGGGCCGCTCACCCGCGCGCTGGCCGGCAGCGCCGGCCCGGTCGCGGCGGCGGGGGAGCAGTGGCTGCGGGTGGCCTCCCTCGGCGCACCCCTGCTGCTGGTCGCGCTGGCCGGCAACGGCTGGCTGCGCGGGGTGCAGGAGTTGCGCCGCCCGATGCGCTACGTGCTCGCCGGCAGCCTGGTGAGCCTGGTGCTGTGCCCGCTGCTGGTGCACCCGGTCGGCCTGGGTCTGGTCGGCTCCGCGATCGCCAACGTGGCCGGCCAGGCGGTGTCGGCGGCGCTGTTCGTCCGCGCCCTGCTGCGCGAGGGCGCGCCGTGGCGGCCCCGTCCGGCGGCCCTGCGCTCGCAGCTGGTCATCGGCCGCGACCTGCTGCTGCGGGCGGTCGTCCTCCAGCTGTCGTTCCTCGTCGCCACGGGCGTCGTCGCGCGGGCGGGCACCGCGTCGCTGGGTGCGCACCAGATCGCCGTCCAGCTGTTCTTCTTCCTCGCCCTGGTCCTCGACGCCTACGCCATCGCCGCGCAGACCCTCGTCGGCCAGGCGCTGGGCGCCGGCCGTCCCGACCGGGCCCGGGCCACCGCCCGGCAGGTCACCTACTGGGGTCTGGGCACCGGCGTCCTCGTCGGCGCCGCGCTGCTCGTCCTGCGCCCGGTCGTGCTGCCGCTGTTCACCGACGACCCGGCGGTGCTCGGGCAGGCCGCCCTGGCCTGGTGGTTCCTCGCCGCGATGCAGCCGCTGGCCGGCGTGGTGTTCGCGCTCGACGGCGTGCTCATGGGCGCCGGGGACGTCGGCTGGCTGCGCACCGTGACCATCGGCTCGGCGCTGGTCGGCTTCCTCCCGCTGTCCCTGCTGGCCGCGCCGCTGGGCTGGGGGCTGGCCGGGGTCTGGAGCGGCCTGACGCTGTTCATCGTGCTCCGGCTCGTCGGGGTCCTGACGCGGGTGGCCGGTGACCGGTGGCTGACCGCGCCTGCCACCGTGACCGCATGAGCCGACGGAGAGCCGCCGACGCCGACGTCCCGCCCGGGGTGCTGCTGGTCGACAAGGCCGGCGGGATGACCTCGCACGACGTGGTCGCCCGTGCCCGCCGCGCGCTGTCGGTGCGCCGGATCGGCCACGCCGGCACCCTCGACCCGATGGCGACCGGGCTGCTGCTGCTCGGCGTAGGCAGCGCCACGCGGCTGCTGGGTCACCTGGGCGGGCACGACAAGACCTACGAGGCCACCATCCGCTTCGGGCAGACCACGGTCACCGACGACCGCGAGGGCGAGGTGCTCTCCGCCGTCCCGGCCGGCGACGTCGACGAGGCCGCCGTCCGCGCCGCGTTCGCCGGGCAGACCGGGCCGCTGCTGCAGGTCCCCTCGTCGGTGAGTGCCGTCAAGGTCGGCGGGCGCCGTTCCTACGACCGCGTGCGCGCCGGCGAGCCCGTCGAGCTCGCCGCCCGACCGGTGGCGGTGCACCGGATCGAGCTGCACCGCCTCACCCGCCCCGCGCCGGAGCTGCTCGACGCCGAGGTCACCGTCGCCTGCACCGCCGGCACCTACGTCCGGGCCATCGCCCGCGACGCGGGGGCCGCGCTCGGGGTCGGCGGGCACCTCGTCGCGCTGCGCCGCACCGGGTCGGGCCCCTTCGACGTGGCGCACGCCGCGCCGGTGGAGGAGGCCGCCGCGGCGCTCGCCGCGGGCGGCGGCCCGGGTGCGCTCCTTCTCGCCGCGGCGGCCGCCGCCGTCTTCCCGGTCCGCCCGGTCACCGCCGAGGAGGCGGTCGCCCTCGGGTACGGGCAGCGGATCGCCGCGACCGGCGACACCGGCCCGCACGCCGCGGTGGACCCCGGCGGCCGGCTGGTCGCCCTGGTCGAGGACGCCGGCTCGACCGCGCGGGTGGCGGTCGGCTTCCCGCCGTCCTGAGCGGTCGGCGTCCGGCTCGCCAGGATTCTGACCCGATGCCGACTCGGATCGCGTCCGCGACCGCCCCGCGGACCCTCTCGTCTCGCTAGCCTCTCCCGCGGACGGGGGCACTCCTCCAGGGGAGACGGCATGACCACTCCTGCCGGGACCACCGCGGGCGTCCGTCGCGGCCGCAGGCTGGTGGGGGCGATGCTGTCCGTCGGCCTGCTGCTGGCCGCATGCGCGGACGCCGGCGGGTCCGGGGGCGTTCCGGCCGAGTTCGAGCGCACCGCGTTCGACCCGGTGGACTTCGTGGATCCCACGACGAGCACCAATCGCTGGCACCCGCTGCGCCCCGGGCTCCAGTGGACGCGGCAGGGGACGACCGAGGTCGGGGAACGGGTCGTCCCGCACCAGGTGGTCAGCACCATGACCGACGTCGTCCGGGAGATCGACGGGGCCCCCGCCATCGCGATGCTCGACCTGAACACCGATGCCGGGGAACTGGTCCAGGTCTCGGTCGACTACTTCGGCCTGGACCGGGACGGCAACGTCTGGCTGCTCGGCTCGTACACCGAGGACTACTCCGGCGGCGAGTACACCGACACCTCCGACGCGTGGCTGGGCGGTGCGGAGGGCGCCGAGCCGGGGATCCTCATGCCGGGCGACGTCGGGGCCGACACCCCGGCGTGGTTCATCGGCCGGGAGCCGGACGGCAAGGCGTCCGCGGCCGAGGTGGTCGAGACCGGTCGGCAGGAATGCGTGGAGTTCGCCTGCTACGACGACGTCCTCGTCGTCCGCGAGGGCGAGGTGGGGGCGCTCGACAACGAGTTCAAGTACTACGCCGCCGAGGTGGGGCAGATCCTCAACTCGCCCCGCCGGTACAGCCGGCACCAGGACGACGAGTCGCTGGTGAACCTCACCGAGCTGAGCGACGCGGGCCTGGACGAGATGAGCAGCGAGGTGCTGCGCCTCGAGGAGCACGCCCGCGAGACCGTGCCCGAGGTCTTCGGCGCGGCGCCGCCGTCGTCCCGGGTGCCGTGATGTCCGGTGCCCACCGGCCGCGGATGCTGGTCGCCGAGGGCGTGTCCAAGGCGTTCGGGACCGGCACCTCGCGCACCGTCGTCCTCGAGTCCGTGGACCTGGTCGTCCACGACGAGGAGAAGGTGAGCCTCGTCGGCCCCTCCGGCAGCGGGAAGTCGACGCTGCTCTCGCTCGTCGCCGGCCTGGGCCGGCCGGACGCGGGGCGGATCAGCATCGGCGGCGTCGCGACCGACGGCCTCGACGACGCCGGCCGCGCCGCGCTGCGGGCCGAGCGGGTCGGAGTGGTCCTCCAGTCGGACAACCTGATCCCCTTCCTGACCGCCCTGGAGAACGTGGAGCTGGCGATGGGTTTCACGCGGCGGCCGGGGCGGCGCGGCCGGCCGCGCGAGCTGCTCGCCGCGCTCGGCGTGGACCACCGGCGCGACCACCTGCCCCGGCGGCTCTCCGGCGGCGAGGCGCAGCGCGTCTCCATCGCGGTGGCGCTGGCGAACGCGCCCGCGCTGCTGCTCGCCGACGAGGTCGTGGGCCAGCTCGACAGCGCGACCGCCGAGCACGTCGTCGACGTCATCTTCGGCTCGGAGCTGGCCGTGCTGTTCGTGACGCACGACGAGTCGCTGGCCGCGCGCGGCGACCGGCGGCTGCGGCTGGTCGACGGCTCGCTGGTCGAGTGGTGAGCCGTGGACCTGCACGTCGACGCGGTCAGCGTGCACCACCTCACCGCCTCGGGGACGGTGCGGGCGTTGGACGGCGTGACGCTCTCCGTCCCCGCCGGGACGAGCGTCGCCGTCGTCGGGCCGAGCGGTGGTGGCAAGTCGACCCTGCTGGGGCTGCTCGGCGGTCTGGACGTCCCGACCGCGGGCTCGGTGCGGGTCGGCGCGGAGGTCATCTCGTCGTTCACCGACCGGCAGCGCGCCGCGTTCCGGCGCAGCAAGGTCGGGTTCGTCTACCAGAACGACAACCTGCTGCCGTTCCTCACGGTCGTGGAGAACCTGGCCCTGCAGCGGGCCCTGGTGCGGGACCACCGGCCCGGTCCCGATCCGCTGCAGCTGCTGGCCCGCCTCGGGCTGGCCGACCACGCCGACCGCGTCCCGGACCAGCTCTCCGGCGGGCAGCGGCAGCGGGTCGCCATCGCCCGGGCCGTCGTCCCGGAACCCGGGCTGCTGCTGGCCGACGAACCGACCGGCGCCCTGGACCCCCGCAACGCGGCCGTGGTCGTCGACCTGCTGCTCGAGGTCCGGCAGCACCTCGGCGCGACCCTGGTCATGGCCACCCACGACCGGACGGCGGCGTCCCGGATGGACCGGCTGGTGGAACTGCGCGACGGCAGGGTCGATGCGGATCCGGCGGTGCCCCGTGCTGGCTAGCTACGTCTGGCGCGACCTGGTCCGCAACCCCCGGCGCAGCATCGCCACGCTGACCGGCATCACCCTCGGCGTCGGCCTGTTCTCGGCCGTGCTGTTCTTCATCGACGGTTCCTCGGCGTCCATGACGCAGCGGGCCGTGCAGCCCCTGCCGATCGACATCCAGCGGATGCTGACCGCACCGCTGGGCGGGCGCCTGCAGCTCGGCCAGAGCACCGACGTCCGGGGCCCGGTGGCGGAGGGGCAGCGCGTGACGGTGCGGCTGGAGCTGGTGAACGGCACGGCCGCGGCGGCCAACGAGGTGGTGCTGCGCTCCGAGCCGCCCGACGAGTTCGCCTACGTCGCCGGCTCGGCGACCGTGCGGGGCGTCCCGGTCGAGGACGGCCTCGTGGACAACCCCTTCGCCCGGGGGGCGGCCCGGACCGGGCTGAACCTGGGGACCGTCGAGCCCGGTGCCACCGTCAGGGTGTCCTACGAGGTGCAGGCCCGCGTCCCGGTCACCCCCGCCGACGGCCTGGGTCTGCGGACCTCCTTCTCCAGCCGTGAGGTCGTCACCCCGGTCCCGGCGAACGCGCCCGAACCGCTCGGACCCGACGAGCTCGCCACCCGCATCAGCCGGATCGCGGGCGTCGCCTCGGCCGATCCGCTGTCCTTCGTCGACGTCCCCGGCCCGGCGGTGTCCGCGGGGCCCGTCGCGGCCACCGGGTCCGTGCGGGTGTTCGCCTTCGACGCCGGCTACCAGCGGCGTTACGACGACATCGACCTCGTGGACGGCGTGCTGCGCCCGGGTGCCGCGCTGCTGAGCCTGGAGGCGGCCGACGCGCTCGGCGTCGAGGTGGGCGACGGCGTCGACCTGGCGCTGCCCGGTGCCGCCGGACCGTTGCGGCTCGAGGTCAGCGGCACGGCCGACCTGCGGCGGGCGAAGGCGCTGTTCTACAGCCGGCAGGGACGGCACCTCGAGGAATTCCTGTACTCGCCGTACTCCGTGGTGATCGACCCGGCGACGTTCGAGGACTCGGTGGTCCCGGCGCTGCTGGCCTCCTCGGCGGTCCTCGGCGGCGAGCGGAACGGGCCCGTGCGCGAGGTGGACATCCGGGTGGAACGGTCCCGGCTCGACGCCGATCCCGGCACGGCGCTGGAGCAGACGACCAGGATCGCCGCCGCCGTCGCCGAGGTCGCCCCGGGGCAGGACTACCTGGTCGACAACGTCTCCAACACGCTCACCGTCGCGCGCGAGGACGCGGCCGTCGCCAAGCGCATGTTCGTCTTCCTCGGCGTGCCCGGTGGCATGCTCGCCGCCGTCCTCGCGGGGTACGCGGGGGCCGTCCTGGCCAGCGCCCAGCGCCGGGAACAGGCGATCCTCCGCGTGCGGGGGGCCGGCGCCCGTCACCTCACCACGATGCTGGCCATCCGCAGCGGCGCGCTCACCGCGGCCGGCGCGGTCGTGGGTCTGGCCGTGGGCCTGCTGTCGGCGGTGGCCGTGCTCGGCGTCGAGGCGGTCTCGCGGGCGGCGGTGCCCAGCCTCCTGTTCTCCGGCCTCGTCGGCGCCGGCGGCGGCTTCCTCGCGGCGGGTTACGCGCTCTACGCCGCGGGCCGGGCGGCGATCCGCAGGGAGATCGACGCCGACCGGGCCCGGCTGTTCTCCCGTCCCCCGCTGTGGTGGCGGGCCCGGCTGGACCTGGTCGCGCTCCTCTGCGTCGGTCTCCTGGCCGGGCTCGCCGTCCGGGCCGACGCCTTCGCCGGCACGCCCGGATCCGTCTACGAGGCCAGGGGCGTCGGCCTGAACCTGTGGTTGCTGGCCCTCCCGCTCGGCGCCTGGGTCGCGGGCGCGCTGCTCGCCGGCCGGGTGTTCGCGCGCGCCGTGGCGGTGCTGCCGGCCGGCCCGTCGTTCGGGCACGTCACGGCGGGGATCGTCGGGCGCAGCCTCCGCCGCCGGTCGTGGATCGCCGCCCAGGGCATGATCGTGATCTGCCTCGTGGTCGGCGCGGTGACCAGCGTCACCGTGTTCACCGCCTCCTACGACGAGGCCAAGGCGGCGGACGCGCGGTTCACCCTCGGGTCCGACCTCAAGGTCGCCCCGGACCCGACGACCAGCCGCACCCTGGACGGCGGGTTCGCCGACGAGCTGCGGACGGTCGACGGGATCGCCGCTGCCACACCGGTGGTCTACGGCGTCGAGAACTCCGTCGTCCGCAGCACCCGGAACCAGGACGTCGCCAACGTGGCCGCCGTGGATCCGGCCACGTTCCTCGACGTGGCCGCGCTGCGGGACGAGAACTTCGTGGGCACGACCGCCGCGGAGGCGCTGACCGCTCTCGCCGACGACCCGGGCGGGGTGTTGCTCAGCGCCGAGATGGCGGAGTTCGTCTCGGTGGCCCCCGGCGACCGGGTCCGGGTCCTGTTCGCCCAGGGGACCGACGTCCAGGCGCTGTCGGAGATGCGCGTCGCGGGCCTGTTCGACCGCCTGCCGGCCTTCCCCGACGGCGCGGACGCGATGGTGAACATCGCCCACCAGGCGCGGGTGGTGCCGTCCACGCTCCCGGACTTCTTCCTCGCCCGGACCGTCGACAGGCGCCCGTCGACCCTCGCCGCCGCGGTGACCGACCTGACCGGGCGGACGGGTGCGGACGGGCGGGTGGCCGTGGAGACCCGCGAGACCACGCTCGCCAAGGACCAGTCCAGCCTGGCGGCGCTGAACATCCGGGGTCTGCTGACGCTCGACGCGGGCTACGGCCTGGCGATGGCCGTCGTCGCGATCGGCATCTTCGTCTTCGGGTTGCTGCTGCAGCGCCGCCGCGAGTACGTCACGATGCGGGCCCAGGGCCTGCAGTCGGCCGAGATCCGCACGGTCATCGTGGCGGAGGCAGGCACCGTCGGCCTCGCCGCCTGCGTCGCCGGCATCGCGGTGGGTCTGGCGATGGCGGTGTTCCTGGTCGGCGTCCTGCGCCCGCTGTTCGTCCTCGCGCCGGACCTGGTCGTGCCCGTCCCCGGCATCCTCACGCTGGTCCTGGCCCTCCTCGGCTCGACGCTGGTCTCCTCGTCCGCCGCCTCGTCGCTCGTCGGGCGACTCAAGCCGACCGAGCTGCTCCGGGACGAGTGACCGGCTGCGCCCCGTCTCGATACCTGCCGTTCCGGAACCGGTTGACAGTCCCTCGCCACCTCAGGACGATGCGGGTGATCCGGCCCCCCGCCACGGGTCGGCGTCGTTCGGAGCGCACGATGACGATCAAGCTGCGCGACACCCTCGGCACAGCTGCTGCGGCGGTCCTCCTCTGCGCGTGCGGCGCCGCCGAACCGTCGTCGGAGGCCGGGGGTGCTTCTCCCCCGGCCTCCGACGAGGAACCGGCCGCCACGACCGCGCCGGTCGTCCCACCACCGGGGGACGACCTGGCCGCACGCTTCAGCCCGGATCTCTTCGGGCCGGACTCGGCGACGATCACGAACGAGTGGTTGCCGTTCACCCCGGGCACGCGCTTCACCTGGGAGGGGCGCGCGCTGGAGGAAGGCGAGGAGATCGAGCGGCAGGTGATCTTCACCGTCACGGACCTGACCAAGGAGGTCGCGGGCGTCCGCACGCTCGTCGGGTGGGACCGCGACTACAACGACGGCTTCATGTCCGAGAGCGAGCTGATCTTCCTCGCCCAGGACGAGGAGGGGAACGTCTGGCATCTGGGCCAGTACCGGGAGACCTACGAGGACGAGTTCGTCGGGGGTCGCGTCTGGGTGGTGGGGGACCCCGAGGGCGCGCAGGCCGGGGTCATGATGAAGGCGGATCCACAGGCGGGTGACGCGGACTACTCGCAGGGCTACGCACCGATGCCCTGGAGCTGGGACGACCGGGCGCGCGTGCGGGATGCGGGGGTCCGCATCTGCGTCGAGACGGGCTGCTACGACGACACGATCGTGGTCGAGGAGTTCGAGCCGTCGGTCCCCGACGCGCTGCAGCTCAAGTACTACGCGCGCGGTGTCGGCAACGTGATGATCGGGTGGGAGGGGCCGAACGAGGCCGAGCAGGAGGAGATGGAGCTCGTCGAGGTCGTCCAGCTGACCCCGGAGCAGCTCGCGGACGCCCGGGCAGCGGCGCTCGACCTGGAGCACCGAGGCCTCGCCTACTCCCGCATCGGGCCGCTCCAGCCGCTCGACGGCGCGGCCACGTCCATCGGCTGAGCCTGCACGGGACGGCTCGGGATCCCGGGTCCGTCTGGATCTGACGGATGCGGGCCGGCGACGCTGCCGGGGCCCGTCCGCCGTGTGGCAGCCTGCCGGGCGTGACCGCGCTCGACGACCGGCTGGCCGCCCTGGACGCCGACCTCGGCCGGCTGCCGGGCGTGCTCGTCGCGTTCTCCGGCGGCGTCGACTCGGGGACGCTGCTGGCCGCCGCCGTGCGGGCCCTGGGCGCCGACCGCGTGGTGGCCGCCACCGCCGTCTCGCCCAGCCTGCCGGCCGCTGAACGGGCGGCCGCCGCCGTGTTCGCCGCGTCGCTCGGGGTGCGGCACGAGCTGCCGGTCACCGCCGAGCTCGACCGGGAGGGGTACCGCGCCAACGCCGGTGACCGCTGCGCGTTCTGCAAGACCGAGCTGGTCGACGTCCTCACCCCGCTGGCCGCCGGCCTCGGCATCGCCGACGTGGTCACCGGTACCAACGCCGACGACCTGCGGGCCGGGTTCCGGCCCGGCATCCGCGCCGCCGCAGAGCGGGGCGCCCGGGCGCCACTGGCCCGGGCCGGGCTGACCAAGGACGACGTCCGCGCCGCCGCCCGCCGGTGGGGCCTGCCGCTGGCCGACAAGCCGGCCGCCGCCTGCCTGGCCAGCCGGATCGCCTACGGGGTGCCGGTGTCGGCGGACCGCCTCGCCCGCGTCGAGGCGGCCGAGGTCGCCCTGCGGACGGCGCTCTCGGACGCGGGGCTGGCGGTGCGCGACCTGCGCGTCCGCGACCTCGGCCCGGTCGACGGTGCGGAGACCGCCCGCGTCGAGGTCGACGCCCTCGTGGTCCCGGACGTCGCGGCGCGGCCGGAGCTGCTGGCCGCGGTGCGCGGCTTCGACCGGGTCGAGCTCGACCCGCGCGGCTTCCGGTCCGGCTCGATGAACGAGCTGCTGCCCGACCCCCACCGCTTCCGCTGACGAGCCCGTCCGCTACCGCTCGGCCGTGGCCCGCCCGCGGGCCACCGTCCGCGCGATGCGGGCGGCGGCCACCCCCGCGCCGAAGCCGTTGTCGATGTTGACCACGAGCACCCCCGGCGCGCAGGCGGTGAGCATGGTCAGCAGCGCCGCCAGGCCCTCGAACGCCGCGCCGTAGCCGACCGACGTCGGCACCGCCACGACCGGGCGGTCGGTCAGGCCGGCGACCACGCCGGGCAGCGCGCCGTCCATGCCGGCGACCACGACCACCGCGTCGGCGGCGGCGATGTCCGGGGCCACGGCCAGCACGCGGTGCACGCCGGCGACGCCGACGTCCTGGACCCGCCGGGCGCCCACGCCGCACGCGCGCAGCGTCGCGCACGCCTCGGCGGCCACCGGGCCGTCGGAGGTGCCGGCGGTGAGCACCAGCACCCTGCCGACCGGGGCCGGCGGCTCGCCCACCAGCGCGCACCGGGCCTCGGGGTCGATCCGGGCGTCCGGCCACCGTTCCCGCACGGCGGCCGCGGTGGCCTCGTCCACTCGGGTCGCCCACGCGAACGCCCGCCCGTCCGGGCCGGCGCCGGCGTCGAGCAGCGCGGCCAGGCAGGCGACGGTCTGCGCCGGCGTCTTGCCGGCGGCGTACACGACCTCCGGGGTCCCGGTGCGGTGCACGCGGTCGGGGTCCAGGCGGGCGAAGCCGAGGTCGGTGGTGCGCGGCGCGGTCACGTCCCCAGCGTGCCGCATCGCGGGCGGGGGCCCGGCCGGGCGGGTGGCGGCGATCACCGCCGCACCCGCGGCGAGCGGCCGTCACCGCCCCGGTTTGCCGCCCGGGGGCGCGGGCATGGGCAGGCGCATGAGCGTCGTGAAGATCAACGCGATCACCGTGCCCAAGGACAAGCAGGAGCGTTTCGAGGAGCGCTTCCGCGGGCGCGCCGGTGCCGTCGAGAAGACACCGGGGTTCGAGTGGTTCGAGCTGCTGCGGCCACGGGAGGGCACCGACCAGTACCTGGTCTACACCCGGTGGAGCACCGAGGCCGACTACGAGGCGTGGCAGTCCAGCCAGGACTTCGACCGCGCCCACCAGGGTGGCGGCGACACGCTGGCGCCGGCGGCCAGCCACTCCTCCCACCTGTGGTCCTACGAGGTGATCGAGTCCGCCGGCCCCGGGGTCGACCAGGAGAGCCAGGCCTGACGGCCGTGCCCGGCTAGGGTGAGGTCGCGGCCCGGCGGTTGTCGGGCCGCCCGGCCGGACGCATCCTTCGCAGGTGGGAGACATGACCGACACGCTCGCCGACAGCCGCACCTCGTCCCGCACCTTCGTCGAGGGCGTGCCGGTGGTCGTCGAGGACGTGCGGCGCCGTCCGGCCGCCGAGCGGCAGGCCGTCCTGGCCGACCCGGGCTTCGGCCGGCACTTCACCGACAGCATGTTCCTGGCCCGTTACCGGGCCGGGGAGGGGTGGGTCGACGCCCGGCTCACGGCCTACGCCCCGCTGCAGCTGGACCCGAGCGCGGCCGCGCTGCACTACGCCCAGTCGATCTTCGAGGGACTCAAGGCCTACGCCCAGCC
Organism: Geodermatophilus sp. YIM 151500; assembly: GCF_025716945.1. Taxonomy (GTDB): domain Bacteria; phylum Actinomycetota; class Actinomycetes; order Mycobacteriales; family Geodermatophilaceae; genus YIM-151500. The sequence goes on along the minus strand of NZ_JAOVZT010000024.1, from coordinate 7,922 downwards.
CGACGGCAGCGTGGCCACTTTCCGCCCGGAGGCCAACGCGGCCCGCTTCGTGCGCGGCGCCAAGCGGCTGGCCATGCCCCCGGTGCCCGAGCCGGGGTTCCTCGCCGCCGTCGACGCGCTCGTCGACGCCGACCGCGACTGGGTGCCCACCGGCCCCGACCAGACCCTCTACCTCCGGCCGTACCAGATGGCCGTCGAGCCCTTCCTCGGCGTGCGCCCGGCCAACGAGTACCTCTTCCTCGTCATCGCCAGCCCGGCCGGCGCCTACTTCCCGCGCGGCGTGCAGCCGGTCTCGGTCTACCTCTCCGAGGACTACATCCGCGCCGCCCCCGGGGGCACCGGCGAGGTGAAGTGCGCCGGCAACTACGCGGCGAGCCTGCTGGCCCAGGAGCAGGCGATCGCCGCCGGTTGCGACCAGGTCGTCTGGCTGGACGCGGTGGAGAAGCGGTACGTCGAGGAGATGGGCGGGATGAACCTGTTCTTCGTCCTCGGGTCGGGCGCCGACGCGGAGCTGGTCACCCCCGAGCTCACCGGCACGCTGCTCCCCGGGATCACCCGCGATTCGCTCATCACGCTGGCCCGCGAGCGCGGGCACCGGGTCACCGAGCGCCGGTTCTCCGTCGAGGAGTGGCGGGAGGGCGTGGCCGACGGCTCCGTGACCGAGACCTTCGCCTGCGGCACCGCCGCCGTCATCACCCCGGTCGGCGAGGTCAAGGCGCGCACCGGCGACTTCACCGTGGGCGACGGCACTCCCGGCCCGCTGACCATGCAGCTGCGCGAGGCGCTCCTGGACATCCAGCACGGGCGGGTGGCCGACACCCACGGCTGGCTGCACCGGATCGGCTGAGCGGCCGACCGGGACGGCGGGGGCGAGCGGTTGCTGCGCTGGCGCGGGCTCGAGGCGACGCCCGGTGACCTCGGGCGCACGGTGGTCACCATCGGCATGTACGACGGGGTCCACCGCGGCCACCAGCAGCTCATCGGCGCCGCGGTGGGCCGCGCCCGCGACATGCGCCGTCCGTGCCTGCTGGTCACCTTCGACCCGCACCCGGCCGAGGTGGTGCGCCCCGGCTCGCACCCGGCGATCCTCACCTCGCTGGACCGCAAGGCCGAATTGGTGGCCGGTCTCGGCGTCGACGCGATGTGCGTGCTGCCCTTCACGCAGGAATTCAGCCGGCTGCCCCCGGAGACGTTCACCCACTCGGTGCTGGTCGAGCAGCTGCACGTCGCCCACGTCGTCGTCGGGCAGAACTTCACGTACGGCTTCAAGGCGGCCGGCACGGTCGAGTCGCTGGCCGTCGAGGGACGGCGCTTCGGCTTCGGCGTCGACGGCCTGCCGCTGACCGGGTTGTCCGACGTCGACGACGTCAGCGTCTCCTCCACCTACATCCGCGCGTGCGTCGCGGCCGGTGACATGGATCCGGCGGCCGCGGCGCTGGGTCGGCCGCACCGCGTCGACGGCGTGGTCGTCCGGGGTGACCGGCGCGGCCGGCAGCTGGGGTACCCGACCGCCAACGTCGAATCCGCGCCGTATACCGCCGTCCCGGCCGACGGCGTGTACGCCGGGCACCTCGTGACCAAGGACGTCGACGGCGCCAGCCGCGAGCGGTACCCGGCCGCCATCTCGGTGGGCACCAACCCGACGTTCCAGGGCAGCCGGCGCACCGTCGAGGCCTACCTGCTCGACTGGGAGGGCGACCTCTACGGCGAGCACGTCGGCGTCGAGTTCGTGGCGCGCCTCCGCCCGATGCGGGCCTTCGCCGGTGTCGACGAGCTCATGGCGGCCATGGCCCAGGACGTGGCGAACACCCGCACGATGCTGCACCTGCCCGGCTGAGGGAGCGCTGTCGTGCCGACTGGACCCCCGGAGGGGGTCCGCGCAGGCGCGACGCAGCGGCTCCGCGCGGCAGGGGACGGCTCGTGTCCGCGGTGTCGTCCGGAGGACGACGGTGTCATGGTCCGCGGTGTCGTCCGGAGGACGACGGTGTCATGGTCCGCGGTG
>NZ_JAOVZT010000024.1:0-5820 GCF_025716945.1 Geodermatophilus sp. YIM 151500 | reverse complement strand
TCGTCCGGAGGACGACGGTGTCATGGTCCACGGTCGTCGTCCGGAGGACGGCGGCGTCATGGCCGCTGGTAGCCTTGATCCCGCGTCGGCGTGCCGACGTCTGTGTGCGAGCTGCCCCCGTGACCCAGACCGGGGGCCACACGTGACCTGCCCCAGGAGGCGACCGATGGCGCTCGACAGCGCGCTCAAGAAGCAGATCATGACCGAGTACGCCACGGTCGAGAACGACACCGGCTCGCCCGAGGTCCAGGTCGCGATGCTGACCCGCCGGATCAGCGACCTCACCGAGCACCTGAAGATGCACAAGCACGACCACCACAGCCGGCGGGGCCTGCTCCTGCTGGTCGGCCGGCGCCGCCGGCTGCTGAACTACCTGGCGAAGACCGACATCAACCGCTACCGGTCGTTGATCGAGCGGCTGGGTCTGCGCCGCTAGCACGTCGAGGGGACCGCTCCCGGGCCAGCCCGGGACGGTCCCCTTCATCGTGCGGCACCCGCCGCACGCAGCCCACCGGCGTCCCGCTCCACCGCTTCCGCGACGGGCCGGTCCTCGGTAGTGGCCTCCGGGACGCGCCCGTCCCCTCTCGCCGGGGGCGCGAGCCGCCCGGGGGCTTCGATCGAAGACCGGTCGCCCCCGGATCCGGACCGGCGCGGAGCGCCGCCCGAGGACGTCGCCGTACGCGACAGAAGAGAGAAGGACCCGTGTCCGCACCCACCACCACTCCTGGCGTCACCGCCGAGTACGACCCCGAGGACGGGGTCACCACCGCCACCGCCGTCATCGACAACGGCGCCCGCGGCAGCCGCAGCATCACCTTCGAGAGCGGCCGGCTGGCACGCCAGGCCGCCGGCTCCGTCGTCGTCGGCATGGGCGACACCATGCTGCTGTCGGCCACCACCGCCGGCCGCTCCCCGAAGGAGCAGTTCGACTTCTTCCCGCTCACCGTCGACGTCGAGGAGCGGATGTACGCCGCCGGCCGCATCCCCGGCTCGTTCTTCCGCCGCGAGGGCCGCCCGTCCGAGGACGCCATCCTCACCTGCCGGCTGATCGACCGCCCGCTGCGCCCGACCTTCGCGAAGGGTCTCCGCAACGAGGTGCAGGTCGTCATCACCGTCCTGTCGCTCGACCCCGACCACCTCTACGACGTCCTGGCCATCAACGGTGCCTCGGCGTCGACCCAGCTGTCCGGGCTGCCGTTCTCGGGCCCGGTCGGCGGCACCCGGGTGGCCCTGGTCGACGGGCAGTGGATCGGCTTCCCGACCCACGCCGAGCTCGAGGACGCCGTCTTCGACATGGTCGTGGCCGGCCGGGTGCTCCCGGACGGCGACGTCGCGATCATGATGGTCGAGGCCGAGGCGACCGAGCGGACCGTCCAGCTGGTGGCCGGCGGCGCAGCCGCCCCCACCGAGGACGTCGTGGCCCAGGGCCTCGAGGCGGCCAAGCCGTTCATCAAGGCGCTGTGCGACGCGCAGAGCGCTCTGGCCGCCACGGCCGCCAAGCCGGTCGTCGACTTCCCGCGCTTCCTCGACTACTCCGACGACGTCTACGCCGCTGTCGAGGCCCAGGCGACCGAGGCACTGCGCGAGGCGCAGGCCGTCCCCGGCAAGCAGGAGCGCGAGGCCGCCACCGACGCGGCCAAGGCTGCCGTGCTCGAGGCGCTGGGCAGCCAGTTCGAGGGCCGCGAGAAGGAACTGTCGGCCGCCTTCCGCGCCGTCACCAAGAAGGTCGTCCGGCAGCGCATCCTGCGCGAGAAGGTCCGCATCGACGGCCGCGGCGTCACCGACATCCGGCCGCTGTCGGCCGAGGTCGAGGTCATCCCGCGGGTGCACGGTTCGGCGCTGTTCGAGCGCGGCGAGACCCAGATCCTGGGCGTGACCACGCTGAACATGCTGCGCATGGAGCAGCAGCTGGACACGCTGTCGCCCGAGACGCGCAAGCGCTACATGCACAACTACAACTTCCCGCCGTACTCGACCGGTGAGACCGGCCGCGTGGGCTCGCCCAAGCGCCGCGAGATCGGCCACGGCGCACTCGCCGAGCGGGCGCTGCTGCCGGTGCTGCCCGACCGCGAGGAGTTCCCCTACGCGATCCGGCAGGTGTCGGAGGCGCTGGGCTCCAACGGCTCGACGTCGATGGGCTCGGTCTGCGCCTCGACCCTGTCGCTGCTCAACGCCGGCGTGCCGCTGCGGGCCCCGGTCGCCGGCATCGCCATGGGCCTGGTGTCCGACGAGGTCGACGGCAAGACCCAGTACGTGGCGCTCACCGACATCCTCGGCGCCGAGGACGCCTTCGGTGACATGGACTTCAAGGTCGCCGGCACCAAGGACTTCGTGACCGCCCTCCAGCTGGACACCAAGCTCGACGGCATCCCCTCCGACGTGCTGGCCTCGGCGCTGACCCAGGCCCGCGCCGCCCGCCTGCACATCCTCGACGTGATGCAGGAGGCCATCGACGGCCCCGATGAGATGAGCCCGTACGCCCCTCGGGTGACCACGGTGCGCATCCCGGTCGACAAGATCGGCGCGGTCATCGGCCCCAAGGGCCAGATGATCAACTCCATCCAGGACGAGACCGGCGCCGAGATCACCATCGAGGACGACGGCACGATCTACGTCGGGGCCTCCGACGGCCCGTCTGCGCAGGCCGCGGTGGACCGGATCAACGCCATCGCCAACCCGCAGATGCCGAAGGTGGGGGAGCGCTTCCTCGGCACGGTCGTGAAGACCACGCCGTTCGGCGCCTTCGTCTCGCTGCTGCCGGGCAAGGACGGCCTGGTGCACATCAGCAAGCTCGGCGGCGGCAGGCGCATCGGCAAGGTCGAGGACGTCGTCAACGTCGGCGACAAGCTGCAGGTGGAGATCACCGACATCGACGCCCGCGGCAAGATCAGCCTGGTGCCGGTCGTGGCCGAGGCCGACGCCGCCGCGCCCGCCGAGGCCGCCCCCGCGGGGGAGTGACGGCCGGGCAGCGCTCGAGCGTGTCCGGGACCGGGGTGGGCGTCACGGCGCCCGCCCCGGTCCCCGTTCCGGTCGGGCAGACGCAGCTACTGGACGTCGACGAGGTCGGCGGCCGGGTCGAGCGCACCGAGCTGCCGGGCGGGCTGCGAGTGCTGACCGAGACGATGCCCGGGGTGCTCTCGGCGACGCTGGGCATCTGGGTCGGCGTCGGCTCCCGCGACGAGCCGGCCCGGTTGGCCGGCTCCTCCCACTTCCTCGAACACCTCCTGTTCAAGGGCACGCGCACCCGTAGCGCGCTGGAGATCGCGACGGCGATGGACGCGGTCGGCGGTGAGATGAACGCGTTCACCGCCAAGGAGCACACCTGCTACTACGCCAACGTTCTCGCCAGCGACCTGCCGCTGGCGGTGACCCTGCTCGCCGACCTCGTGACCGAGGCCCGCAACACGGCCGAGGACCTCGAATCCGAGCGGACGGTGGTGCTCGAGGAGATCGCCATGCGCGACGACGAGCCCGGCGACGCGGTGCACGACCTCTTCGCCGAGACGCTCTTCGGCGACACCCCGCTCGGGCGGTCGGTGCTCGGCGACGTGGCCACCGTCGAGGGGCTGGGCCGTGACGACGTCGACGGCTGGTACCGCCGGCGCTACGCCCTGCCCTCCGTCGTCGTCACAGCCGCCGGGCGGGTCGACCACCGGCAGGTGCTCGACCTCGTCCTCGCGGCCTTCGGCGAGCGGGTCGGCGGCGAGGGCCGGCCCGCCCCGCTGCGGCGTGGTGACGACGCCGTCCACGACCGGCCGGCCCGCCCCCACGGGCTGATCTCCCGGCGGACCGAGCAGACCCACCTGCTCCTCGGCACCCTGGGGCTGGGCCGGCTCGACGAACGGCGCTACGCGGCCGCCGTCCTGGACGCCGCCGTCGGCGGCGGGATGAGCTCCCGGCTGTTCCAGGAGATCCGTGAGCGCCGCGGCCTGGTCTACAGCGTCGGGTCGTCGCTGACCCACTACGCCGGCACTGGGTCGTTCACGGTCTACGCCGGCTGCTCCCCCAAGCGGGTGCCCGAGGTGCTCCGCCTGGTGCGGGCCGAGCTCGCCCGGGTGGCCGCCGAGGGGCTGACCACTGCCGAGGTGGTCCGTGGTCGCGGTCAGCTCAAGGGCGCCATGGTGCTCGGCCTGGAGGACACCGGCTCCCGGATGAGCCGGCTGGGCAAGAGCGAGCTCTCCTTCGGTGAGTACCTGCCCGTCCGGGAGGTGCTGGCCCGGCTGGACGGCGTCGACGAGGACCAGGTGACCGCCGTCGCGGCGGAGCTGTTCTCGCGGGAGACCTGCCTGGCCGTCGTGGGCCCCTACCGCGAGTCCGACCTCGACCGGCTCTGAACCGGTCCGACCCTCCCGCCCGCTCCGGTGCCCGCCGCGCTCCGCGTCCACGGACCCCTCTCGCGCGGGGTGCTGGCCATCACGGTGCTCGTCTCCCTGGCGGTGCTGTTCGCACCCGGCGGTGGGGTGCCCCCGACGCCGCCGGGTGTCGACAAGGTCGTGCACGCCGCCCTGTTCGCCGCGCTGGCGATCTCCGGACGATGGGCGGGCGTCGGCCCGCGGACCGCTGGAGTGCTCCTCGTCCTCTACGCGGCGGTGAGCGAGGTGGGGCAGGCGCTGTCGCCGCTGGAGCGGTCCGGTTCCGTGGTCGACTGGCTGGCGGACCTGGCCGGACTGCTGCTCGGCCTCGCGGGCTGGGCAGCGTGCCGCTGGTTGGCCGCCCGCCGCCGGCGGTCGTTCGCCTGACCGACGGCTGCCTTGCGGTGCGGCGCGTCGCCGGGAAGCCTGGGCGGGGTGACCACCTCCACGACCGACCCGTCAGCGCGCGCCGGTTCCGCGGAGGAGGCGTCGCGCATCGCGGTGGGCGTCCTCGGCGCCCGCGGTCGGATGGGCACCGAGGTGGTCAAGGCAGTCAACGCGGCCGACGATCTCGAGCTGGTGGCGATGGTCGACGCCGGCGAGTGGCTGTTCAACGTGGCTGACGCGGGCGCGCAGGTCGTCGTGGACTTCACTCGCCCGGACGTCGTCATGGACAACATCCGGTTCTGCATCGACCAGAACATCCACTGCGTGGTCGGCACGACGGGTTTCGACGAGGCCCGGCTGGCGACGGTGGCCGAGTGGCTCGAGCCCAAGCCGGACCTCGGCGTCGTGATCGCACCCAACTTCGGGATCGGCGCCGTTCTGCTGATGCGCTTCGCCCAGGAGGCCGCGCGCTTCTTCTCCTCGGTCGAGGTCGTCGAGTTGCACCACCCGGGCAAGGTCGACGCGCCGTCGGGCACCGCGGTGCGCACCGCCCGGCTCGTCGCCGCCGCCCGCCGCGCGGCCGGACTCCCGCCGTCGCCGGACGCCACGACCGACGCGCTACCGGGGGCCCGCGGTGCCGACGTCGAGGGCGTGGCGGTCCACGCCGTCCGACTCACCGGCCTCGTCGCGCACCAGGAGGTGCTCATGGGAGCGGCGGGGGAGACCCTGACGCTCCGGCACGACTCCTTCGACCGGGCGTCGTTCATGCCCGGTGTGCTGCTGGCGGTCCGGGAGATCGCTGGGCGACCAGGCCTGACCGTCGGCATCGAGTCGTTCCTGGGGCTGTAGCGCCGTCCCCGGACCTCCGACCTGGACGCCGGCGCCCGGTGGCACGATCCGTCCGGCCCCGCTGGCACGGGGCCGCTCCGGTGGTGTATGTTCGTCGATGCGCCGCACCGCCCGGGAGGGCAGCTCGGCGGACCCCCGGGTTCGCCGAGCTCCGAGTGCGGTGTACAGTGGAAAAGCCGCCGATGACGAGGCCTGAAAGGGTCGGGTTTGTCGCGCGTCCGTTCCTTGAGAA
>NZ_JAOVZT010000023.1 GCF_025716945.1 Geodermatophilus sp. YIM 151500 | reverse complement strand
GGCACCTCCCCGACGCATCGAACGTGTGTTCGAGAATAGTCGACGGACCGGGGTTCGGCAAGGCGAAAGCGCAGGTCAGCGCGCAGTAAGCGGACGAGAAAGGGTCGAGCGTGTGCACGGTCGACGGCCCTCAAGGACCTCCGCCCCGCCCATCACCGTGCAGGGTCGTGAACACCTCGAGCAGCCGCCTCCGGGCGGGGGGAGGGAGCGAGGGGACGGGGACCGTCCGGAGCGCGGTCGCCGTGCTGCGCATCTGCTCGAGGTAGATCCGGCACGGCTCGCACAGGTCGAGATGCGCTGCGACCGCCCGCGCGGCCCGCTCGGGCAGCGTCCCCTCCAGGTGCTCGGTGACCAGCTCGACGAACTCCTGGCACGCCAGCGTCAGGTCGGTGCCTCGGAGAGGCGGTTGCTCAGCCACCGGACATCCCTTCCCGACCGGCGTCGCGGTGCTCGTCCTCGAGCCGGCGCGCAGCCGGCCGCGGCCGCGCTGCTGTCTCACGGCCGGCCGCGGCCGCGCTGCTGTCCCACGGCCGGCCGCGGCGCCCGCACGGCCTCGTCGATACCCGGCGTGCGGTCCCTCATCGCCGGGCCCGCTGCGCCTGGTCGATGGCCCACGCCGCGTTGACCAGGCCGATGTGGCTGAACGCCTGCGGCACATTGCCGAGCAGCTCGCCCGTGTCCGCGTCGACCTCCTCCGAGAGCAGTCCCAGGTCGTTGACGAAGGCGGCGGCCGCCTCGAACACGGTCCGGGCCCGGTCCACCTGCCCGGACAGCGCGAGCGCCTGGGCCAACCAGAAGGTGCACAGCAGGAACGTGCCCTCCTCGCCGGCCAGCCCGTCGACGCCCTCCTCCGTGCGGTAGCGGTACACCAGGCCCCGTTCGTCGGTGAGCCGTTCGGCGATGGCGTCGATGGTGGCCAGCATCCGGGGGTCGTCGGCGGGGAGGAACCCGACGATCGGCAGCATCAGGTTGGAGGCGTCGAGCGCGGTGGAGCCGAAGTACTGGGTGAACGCCCCGGCTTCCTCGCTCCACCCCTGCTGCAGCACCGCGTCCGCGATCTCCTCGCGCGCCTTCGCCCACTCCTCGACGCGGTCCTCGCAGCGCAGCTGGGGGGCGAGGGCGATCGCGCGGTCCAGCGCGACCCAGCACATCACCTTCGAGTAGAGGAAGTGCTGCGGCTCCCCGCGCACCTCCCAGATCCCCTGGTCCCGGTCCCGCCACCGGACGGCGGCGGTGTCGGCGCAGGCCGCGAGGAACCACCGCGTCTCGTCGTCCAGGGCGGGCAGCTGGTCGGCCAGCCGGGCGGCCGCACCGAGCAGCTCGCCGTAGACGTCGACCTGCTGCTGGTTCCACGCGCCGTTGCCCACGCGCACCGGCCGGCTGTCCCGCCAGCCCCGCAGGTGCTCCAGGGTCCGCTCGCTGAGGTCGTGCTCCCCGCCGACGCCGAACATGATCTGCAGCGACGCATCCGGCCCGATGCCACCGGCTCCGGCCGTCGTCATGAAGGCGAAGAAGTCCTCCGCCTCGTCGGGGCAGGCGGCGACCCACAGCGCCTCCATGGTGAAGCTGGCGTCGCGGACCCAGGCGTAGCGGTAGTCCCAGTTGCGCTCCCCACCGACGCCCTCCGGCAGCGACGTGGTGCCGGCGGCGACGACGGCGCCGCTCGGCTGGTACGACAGCCCCTGCAGCACGCGCCCGCTCAGGTGGACCAGGTCGGCCCACGGGCCGTCGTAGGACTGGTGCAGCTCGCACCACGAGTCCCAGGAGGCCAGCGTGCGGTCGAGCAGTTCGGCCAGCTCGTCCTGCGACCAGACGTGCGCGGCGACGGCGTCGCCGAGGGTGCTGCGCTGCAGGGCCAGGTGGACGACGTCCCCGGCCCGCAGGCGCAGCCGGGCCGTGGCGCGCCCGCTGTGCAGCGCGACCTCGCCGGGCAGGGTGAGCACGAGCCAGTCGGCTCCACCCCGCGCGGCCACCCCGCCGTCCACCTCGGAGAGCAGCGGCACGATCAGGCCGTACTCGGGCCGCGGCCGGTAGTCCACCAGCACGTCCACCTCACCCGACGTGCAGACCAGCCGGCGGACCAGCACGTGCGGCACGTCCGTGCCGAGCCGGTGCCCGTCGTTGTCCGGGCCCAACCCGAGCGCGTCGGTGAGCACCAGCTCCCCGCCCGTCGTCCGGAAGGTCGTCTCCAGGGCCAGCGAGCGGCCGGCGTACCGGCGGGTCGCCGTCCACTCCGCTTCCGGCTGCACCGACCAGTGGCCCGCGTCGTCGTCCAGGAGCGCGGCGAAGACCGACGGGCCGTCGAAGCGCGGGAAGCACAGCCACACGACGCTGCCGGCGCGGTCGACGAGTGCGCAGGAGTGCCGGTCGGACAGGAAGGCGTGGTCGGCGATCGGGGTGGAGCTCATGGGGTCTCCCGGAGGTCAGGGGTGTCACTCCTGCAGTCGCGGCGGTCTGCGGTCCGTTACGCGTAACGCCGGACGGGTGGGAACGGACGACGGCTGGGAGACGAGGAGGCCCGGAGTCGAGGAGACCCGGAGTCGAGGAGGCCCGATGTCCGAGTTCCACCCGGCAGCGTTCGAGGTCGACGTCGTCGTGATCGGAGGCGGACCCGCGGGTGAGGTGGCCGCCGGACGGTGCGCCGACCGCGGCCTGGAGACCGTCCTGGTCGAGGCCGAGCTGGTCGGAGGGGAGTGTTCCTACTGGGGGTGCATTCCGAGCAAGACGCTGCTCCGACCCGGCGACGTGCTGGCGGCAGCCGCCCGGGTGCCGGGAGTCGACGCGGCCGTGACCGGTCGGGTCGACGTGCCGGCCGTGCTCGCCCGCCGGAACTACATGACCTCCGACTGGACGGACGCCGGCCAGGAGCGCTGGCTGGCCGACCACGGGGTGCGGCTGCTGCGGGGGACCGGCCGGCTCGCCGGGCGCCGGAAGGTGAAGGTGGACGACGGCCCGCCGGTGACCGCCCGGCGAGCGGTCGTCCTCGCCACCGGCAGCAGCGCGGTCCTGCCGCCGGTGCCGGGGCTGGCCGAGGTGCGCCCGTGGGACAACCGAGCCGCCACCGCGGCCAAGGAGGTGCCGGAGCGCCTGCTCGTGCTGGGCGGCGGCGCCGTCGGCCTGGAGCTGGCGCAGGCGTTCCACCGGTTGGGGTCCGCGGAGGTGACCGTGGTCGAGGGCGGCCCGGGACTGCTGCCCCGCGAGGAACCGTTCGCCGGTGAGCAGGTGCGGGCCGCGTTCGAACGCGAGGGCATCGCGGTGCGGGTGGGTACCCGGCTGACCGCTGTCCGGCGGGACGGCACCGACGGGCCGGTGCGCGGCACGCTCAGCACCGGCCAGGAGGTGACCGCGGACGAGGTGCTGGTGGCCACCGGCCGCCGTCCGCGCACCGACGACGTCGGGCTGGGCACCGTCGGGCTGAAGCCGGGAAGACCGGTCCGGGTGGACGACCGCCTGCGGGCCGTCGGCGTGCCCGGCGGCTGGCTGCACGCCGTCGGGGACTGCACCGGTCTGGCGCCCCTCACCCACATGGGCAAGTACCAGGCCCGGATCGCCGCCGACGTGATCACCGGACGGGATGTCCGCGACAGGGCCAGCCGGGACGCCGTGACGCGGGTGACCTTCACCGATCCGCAGGTGTGCGCCGTGGGTCTGACCGCGGCCGAGGCGCAGCAGCGGGGCATCGCCGTCCGGGTGCTCGACGTCGCCACCGGCGAGGTCCCCGGCTCCTACGTGCTCGGCGAGGGCCTGGAGGGGACCACCCGGTTGGTGGTCCATGAGGCGTCCGGCGTCCTGGTGGGCGCCACCATCACCGGCAGCGGCGTCCAGGAACTGCTGCACTCGGCCGCGATCGCGGTCGCGGCCCGGGTGCCCCTGACCGAGTTGCGGCACGCCGTCCCGGCGTTCCCCACGGTCGCCGAGGTGTGGTTGCACGCCCTCGACGCGGCCGGTCTGTGACTTCTTCCCGCGGAGGCCCTCGGTGCCCGACGTCTCGTTCCTCAACCTGTTGGTCGTCGCCTGCGTCGCGGCGGCGATCCCGCTGGCGCTCGGGTGGGTGCCACGGCTGCGAGTCCCCGCCGTGGTGCTGGAGATCGTCGCCGGCGTCGTGCTCGGCCCCTCGGTGCTGGGCTGGATCGAGGTGGACCTGCCGGTGCAGGTGCTGGCGCTGTTCGGTCTCGCCTTCCTGCTGATGCTCGCCGGCCTGGAGATCGACCTGCGCGGGCTGCGCGGCCGGTTGCTCGGGGTGGCGGCGCTCGGCTACGGCGTCAGCCTCGTGCTCGCCGTGCTGGTGGGGTGGGGGACGCAGGCGGTCGGCTGGACGTCGGCGCCGCTGTTCCTGGCGATCGCCCTGACGGCGACGTCGCTCGGCCTGGTCGTGCCGGTGCTCAAGGACGCCGGCCGTTCCGGGGATCCCGTCGGGCAGACCACCATTGCCGCGGCGTCGGTCGCCGACTTCGCCGCGATCGTGCTGCTCTCGCTGCTGTTCTCCATGTCGGGTGGCGGCGCCGGGACGACGGCGGGGTTCCTCGCCGGGTTCGGCGTCCTGGTCGTCGTCCTGGCGCTCGGGGTCGGCCGCGTGCGGATGTCGATGCGGCTGGGCGACGTGCTGGTCCGCCTGCAGGACACCACGGCCGAGATCCGCGTCCGGCTGGTGGTGCTGCTGCTGGTCGCCTTCGTGGCGCTGGCCGAGCGGCTGGGGCTGGAGACGATCCTCGGCGCCTTCCTCGCCGGCGCGCTGGTCGGCTTGGTCGACCGCGACTCCTCCTCGCACCCCCGCTTCCGCGCCAAGCTCGACGCCATCGGCTACGGCTTCCTGATCCCGGTGTTCTTCGTCAGCAGCGGGGTGCAGCTCGACCTGCGCGGCCTGCTGGAGGAGCCCGCGGCCCTCCTGCAGGTACCGGTCTTCCTGGCCGCGCTGCTGGTCGTCCGCGGCCTGCCCGCGGTGCTGTACCGCGGCCGGCTGGGGCGGGCCGGCTCCCTCGCCGCCGGGCTGCTGCAGGCCACGAGCCTGCCGTTCCTGGTCACCGTCGCGCAGATCGGCACGGTCACCGGCCGGCTGTCGGCCACCGCGGCCGCCGCGCTGGTGTTCGCCGGGCTGCTGTCGGTGCTGGTCTTCCCGGCGGCGGCGCTCGGGATCCTGGGCCGCCCGCAGGCCGCGGCGCCGCAGGGGCCGGGTCCGGCGACGGGCGGGCCGACCGGCCGCCCCGACCCGCGCCGGCCCTCCGACGACGTCGAGGCCGGGCCGGTCGGGCGCGGGCCGCGGGCGGGGCGGGCATGACCGCCGGCTCCCGCCCATGACCCCGGTCGGTCGGCTGCTCGCCGTGTCGGTCGGCCGGCCCCGGACGATCCCCTGGCGTGGCGGGCAGGTCGAGACCTCGATCTGGAAGACCCCCGTGGCCGGGCGGCGGTGGGTGCACCGGCTGGACGTGGACGGCGATGCGCAGGCCGATCCCGTCGGCCACGGCGGCGAGCACCGGGCCGTCCTCGTGTACCAGCGGGAGGCCTACGCCCACTGAGAGCGCCACCTCGGCCGCAGCCTGCCCGACCACGGCACCTTCGGGGAGAACTTCACCGTCGAGGGACTGGCCGACGACGAGGTCTGCGTCGGTGACCGGTTCGCGATCGGTGGCGCGGTCTTCGAGGTCACCCAGCCGCGGGTCACCTGCTACAAGGTGGGCATCCGCCTGGGCGAGCCGCGGATGCCCGCCCTGCTGACCGGGCACGGCCGCCCCGGCTTCTACCTCCGCGTGCTGCAGGAGGGCGAGGTCGGCGCCGGTGATCCGATCACGCTCGTGCACCGCGACCCCGCCGGCCTCACCGTCCGCCGCGTCTCCCAGCTGCTCTACACGGCCGCGCGTGACGCGGCGTCGCTGCGCGCCGCGCTGGCCGTGCCGGCGCTGTCCGAGGGGTGGAAGGAGTCGTTCCGGCAGCTCCTCGCCGCCGGCGTCCGGCCCGGGAACGCGGGCCTGGCGCCGCAGGCCGCGAGCGAGCCGGCGTACCCGGGGTTCCGCCGGTTCGCCGTCACCCGGGTGGTCCGCGAGTCGGCGCGCGTCGTCTCCGTCCACCTCGACCCCGGTGACGGCGGTGCGGTGTCCTCCTGGCTGCCCGGCCAGTACGTGCCGGTGCGCCTGGTGGACGCCGACGGGCCGGTGGTCCGCAGCTACTCGCTCTCCACGCCGACCGGCCCCCGCATGCGGATCTCGGTGAAGCGGGAAGGCCGGGGGAGCGGTCTGGTGCACGCCCTCCGCGTCGGCGCGGCCGTCGAGGTGGCGGCGCCGCGGGGCGGCTTCGGCTTCGATCCGTCCGCCGCGGAACCGGCGGTGCTGGTCAGCGCCGGCATCGGCGTGACACCGCTGCTGTCCTGCCTGCTGGCCCAGGCCGCCACCCGGCCCGAGCGCCGGATCGTCTGGGTGCACGTGGCCCGCTCACCGGCCGAGCACTCCCTCGCCGCCGAGGCCGACGCCGCGCTCGCCCGGATGCCCGCGGCCGTGCGGCACCTGCGCTACACGGCGGCGGACGCCGCGACGCGGGGGGACGCCGCCGGCCGGCTCACCCTGGAGGCCCTCGCCGATCTCGGCGTGGATGCCGCCTTCTCCGCGTACGTCTGCGGGCCGGACGGGTTCGCCGCGGGCGTGCGGGGGATGCTCGACGCGCTGGGGCTGCCGGCGACCGCCGTCCACGTCGAGTCCTTCGGATCGGCAGCGGCGGGTGGCACGGCCGGCCGGTCGGCCCACCCGCCGTCCCGGTCGGCCCACCCGCCGTCTCCGCCGGCGGCCGGCGGACCGCCGGTGACCTTCGCGCGGGCCGGTGTGACCACGGGCTTCGATCCGTCGCGGTGGGGCAACCTGCTGGAGCTGGCGGAGGCGTGCGACGTCCCGGTGCGCTGGTCGTGCCGCACCGGTGTCTGCCACAGCTGCGAGACCTCCCTGGTCGACGGTGCGGTCGACTACGAGCCCGAGCCGCTCGAGCCGCCCGGCGGCGAGCTGGTGCTGGTCTGCTGCGCGCGGCCCACGGCCGCGGTCACCCTCGACCTCTGACCCGGCCGCCATGCGGCCTGCGAGCCGGGCACCCTCCGAGCCGGCCGTCGCGGGCCGACGGCGCACGTTCACGTGCTGCCGGGGCCTGATCGGCCCCCGGCAGCACGGAGTCGGTTCTTCGGATGGGGAGGGTCAGCCGACCGGGCCGCCGACCAGGTCCGGCCGCCTCGGCGCGGGCAGATCGGTGGCCGCGGCCGCGGTCCGGACGCCGAGCCGGTCGGCGATCACGTCGGCCACCCGCAGGGCGTTGGCGATGATGGTCAGGGTCGGGTTCACCGCCGTGCTGGAGACGAAGAAGCTGGCGTCGGCGACGTAGAGGTTGTCGACCTCGTGCATCCGGCAGTCCAGGTCGAGCGGCGCCGTGGCCGGGTCCGGGCCGAACCGGACGGTGCCGTTCTGGTGCGCGACGCCGCCGATGCCGAGCTGGCCCCCGGCGTACTGCCGGTTCTCGTACACGTCCTGCTCGCAGCGGAGGCCGTCGAGCAGACCTTGCAGCCGCATTCGCAGGCGGCTGACCTCGGCGGCGTTGGTGCGGGTGTAGTGCAGCACGATCGAGCCGTCCGGGCCGAGCGTGACCCGGTTCTCGTCGAGCGGTAGGTCCTCGGTCGTGAGCCAGAAGTCGATGGAGTGCCGGGCGAGGTCGGCCGGGTCCCGCGCGTCGGGGACGTCGAAGCCGATGAGGACGGCGTCGCTCTTGCCGTTCATCTGGATCGAGCCGACCGGGTACTCCCAGTCCGGGTCGAAGGGGTCGGACCAGTAGAAGTCGTTGACCCCGATCGTCTTCTGGAAACGCGTCGGGTTGGGGGTCTTGGAGAACGCGACCAGCCCCGAGTTGTTGTGCAGCATCAGGTGGCGGCCGACGTGGCCGGAGCCGTTGCCCAGGCCGGCCGGGTGGCGCTCGTCCGCCGACGCGAGCAGCAGGGCGGCGGAGTTGATCGCGCCGGCCGCCAGGACGACAACGTCGGCGGTGTACTCCTCGCGCACGCCGTCCCGGTCGACGACGACGCGGGACACGCTGCGCCCGGAGGGATCGGTCTCCAGGCGGACGACGCGGGCCCGGGTGCGCAGGGTGACGTCGGGGTGCCGCAGCGCGGGCTCCACCGTCATGACCTGCGCGTCGGCCTTGCCGTTGACCAGGCAGGGGAACCCGTCGCAGGTCGCGCAGCGGATGCAGGCCGACAGGTGGGGCCGGGCCTCGTCGAGCAGGATGCCGTTCGGCAGGGAGAACGGGTGCAGGCCCGCGGCCGTCAGGTCGGCGCGCAGCTGCGCGATCCGCGGTTCGTCGCTGATCGCCGGCCACGGGTAGGGACCGGTCGCCGGCGGCTCGTCGGGGTCCTCACCCCGCGTGCCGTGCACCTGGTACAGCTGCTCGGCGCGGTCGTAGTACGGCGCGAGGTCCGCGTAGGAGATCGGCCAGGCGGGGGAGACGCCGTCCACGTGCCGGACGGCGCCGAAGTCGCGCTCCCGGAAGCGGTAGAGGATCGCGCCGTAGAACTTGGTGTTGCCCCCGACGTAGTAGTGCTGCTTGGGCGAGAACTGCCGGCCGTCGGCGCCGTCGGTCCACTTCCCGCTGTTGTGGTAGCGCTTGTCGGCCCACAGCGCCTGCGGGTCCCAGTTCTGGATCTCCCGGGGGAGCCAGTCACCCCGTTCCAGCAGCAGGATCTTCTTCCCCGTGGGCGCCAGGGCCCAGGTGACGGCCCCGCCGCCGGCTCCGGAGCCGATGACGATGACGTCGGCGTGCTCGGTCATGTGCCTCTCCTCGCGCTGTCAGGTGATCGCGAGCGGCGTCACCCACGAGCCCGTGGCGCCGCGCAGCTTGGCGTGGCTGACGACGAGCAGGAACTCGTGCAGCCCGGCGGCGGCGGCCTCGGCCAGCCGCAGGTTCTCCAGCACGACGACGCCGTGCCGGACGTTGAGCGTCTGCGGGACGACGAACGGCTCGTCGGGGTCCTCGGGTGGCACCGGCCCGTAGCTCCACGTGTCGCAGCCGGTCAGGGCCACGCGGTGCCCGGCCAGCCAGTCGGCCAGGTCGCGACCGGGCCCGGGCTCGCCCGCGGAGTAGCGGTCGTCGTCCACGCCCCACCACCGGCCCCAGCCGGTGTGGAACAGCACCGCGTCACCGGGGCGAAGCGCCCGGCCCACCAGGGCGGCCTCGGCGTCGGCGACCCTGACGACGTCGCCCGGCTCCAGCCGGTCGACCCCGCGCACCGCGGCGACGTCGAGCAGCAGGCCGCGGGTGACGATCTGCGGCAGGGTCTCGACGCCGAGCCGGTTGGTGCCCCAGTCCTCGGCGATGTCGGCCAGCCGGTGGCCGTTGTAGGTGCGGTCGCCGGCCTGGAGGTGGTTGAGCGCGTCCAGGTGGGTGCCCATCTGCTGGGTGGCGGTGATCTGCTCGACCACCCAGTTGACCGCGTTGCGGCCCCAGCCCTCCGGGCCGCCGTCCGGCCGACGGCGGTTGACGAAGTGGGAGTTCGTCGTCAGGTACGACCGGAACGTGCGGCCCGGGAACGCCGGGACGTCGGCGTGCAGCACGTGCGCGAGGTCGAACACGCGGCCGCTGCGCACCAGCGAGACCGCGGCCAGCACCCCTGCCGGGGTGATCTCGTTGAGTGCGCCGGCCTGGTCGTCCGGGCCCCAACGGGACGGGAACCAGCCGGCCGTCCGCTCCGCGACGGATGGCCGGTCGGTGCGGACGCCGGTCACGGCCGGCGGCCCTCGTGGCGGACCATCCCGGTCACTCCGACGACCAGGTGGTCTCGAACGACGGGTAGAGGGTGAGCCCGCCGTCGACGAACAGGGTCTGCCCGGTGATGTAGGCGGCCTCGTCGGAGCAGAGGAAGGCGGTGACGGCGGCCATCTCCTCCGCGTCGCCGGCCCGGCGCATGGGGATGTGGCTCTCGACCATCCGCCGCTTGACGGGGTCGTCGATCCACGAGCGGTTGATCGGGGTGACCGTCGCGCCGGGCCCGATGCCGTTGGCGCGGATGCCGCGGGCGGCGTACTCCAGGGCCAGCGAGCGGGTGAGGTTCTGCATGCCGCCCTTGGACACCGAGTAGCCCACGAACCGAGGCTTGGGGATCTCCTGGTGCACGCTGGAGACGTTCACGATCACACCCGGCGCGGACCCGGCCAGCCAGTGCCGGATCGCCTGCTGCGCGCACAGGAAGGCGCCGCGGAGGTTGACGGCGAGGACCCGGTCGAAGTCGGCGACCGCGAGCTGGTCGGTGTCGGCGGCGACCTGGATGCCGGCGTTGTTCACCAGGTAGTCGATGCGCCCGTACTCCTCCAGCACCTGGGCGAACATGGCCGCGACCTGGTCCTCCTGCGACACGTCGGCGGCGACCAGCACCGGCCGGGTGCCGGCGGCCGACATCTCCTTCATGCAGATCTGCACGCCGTGCTCGATGGCCTCCCGGGTCGCCTCGGCGCCCTCCGGGCGGCCGACGTAGTTGATGGCGACGTCGACGCCCTCCTGGCCCAGCCGGATGGCGATCGCCTGGCCGATGCCCGAGCTCCCACCCGTGACCAGCGCCTTCTTGCCGCGCAGACCCTTCACGTCCTGCTCCCCTCGAGGCGGTCGCGTCCGGAGTGGAAGAAGGAGAGGGCGTCGTCGACCGAGCGGACGCGGTCTGCGGTCAGGGCGGCGCCGAAGGGGGCGTTCCAGAAGTCGTCGCGGGTCGGGGGACCGTCGTGCGGGCCCACGTAGAGGTAGGGGTCGGGCAGCGCCGCGTCGCCGGGCGAGCAGCCGTAGTTGACGCCGTCCACGGTGACCCCGACGTCGAAGTGCTCGGGCCAGAGCACCGGGTCCTGAGGTGCGCCGAGGTCGTCGGCCAGGCGGCGCAGCGCGTCGTCCCCGAGGGCGAACCAGTCCGCGAGCGTGCGGGCCGCGGCGGGGTCCACCTGCAGCGGGGCGTCGGGATCGGCGCCGGTGGCGGGGGCGTAGCTGCCGCTCAGGCCGGGCTCCACGCCGGCGAAGCGGGCGGCGTCGCCCACCGTGGTCAGCCGCTGGGACCGGGTCGAGCCGGCGCGGATCACCTGCAGCTCGTCGCCCACGACGGCGAGCTGCCGGTCACCCACCCCTACCGCGGTGGCGAAGCCGCCCGGACGGGGCCGGAGGCGGATGGTGCCGGCGGCGGCGAACTGACCCGCGGCGAGGACGTGCTCGGCCACCCGGTGCCAGCTCGTCCGCGTGGCCACGAGCGCCTGCGGTTCGGCCATCGTCATGCCCCGTGGTCCCGCTGCCCGACCGTTGCGTTACATCGGGCACCGCGTCGCGCCGGGAAACCCGGCTGGCGTTCCCGGCCGGCGTTCCCGGCGGCGTCGCGCCGGGGATCCGTCTCCGCCGCCGAAGAGCCCTACCGCAGCCGGCCGCCCGCCTGCCAGGCTGGTGCCCGACCCGACGGAGGCGTCCGCAGCGGCGTGCGCGGGAGGAGCGGGACAGGCCCATGAGGCTCTCGTCGGTGGCGGAGACGCCCGCGTCCCGGACGCGGGGCGGCCGGGTGCTGCTCGCGGTGCCGCGCGGAGCCGCCGCCGACGGTCCCGTGATCGCCACCAAGCTCTTCGTCCCCGCGCTGGGGACGCGCGCGATCGAGCGGCCGCGGCTCTACAGCAGGCTCGCCCGGGCGCTGGACGCGCGGCTGACCGTGGTGGTGGCCCCGGCCGGCTGGGGGAAGAGCACGCTGGTCGCCCAGTGGCTGCGGGACGCCGGCGTCCCGAGCGGCTGGGTCTCGCTGGACGCCGCCGACGACGACGTGACGCGCTTCTGGCGCTACCTCCTCCTGGCCGTCCAGCAGGCCGACGCCCGCATCGGCTCGACGGCGCTGCGCCAGCTGGACGCGGCCGGGACCGACGTGGAGCGCGACGTCCTCCCCGTGCTCGTCAACGAGCTCGCCGACGCCGGGGGCGATCTGCTGCTGGTCCTGGACGACTACCACCTCGTGCGCAGCCCGCCGGTGCACCGGTCGATGGCCGCCCTGCTCGACCACGCGCCGAGCGCGCTGCACCTGGTCGTCACCTCCCGGACGGATCCGCCACTGTCGCTGAGCCGGCTGCGCGTGGCCGGCCACCTGGTCGAGGTCCGCGCCGAGCAGCTGCGCTTCACGGCCGAGGAGGCCGCCCGCCTGCTGCACCGTGCCGCGGTGCCCGAGCTCTCGGCCGGGGAGGTGGCGCGGCTGGTCGACCGGACGGAGGGGTGGGCCGCCGGGCTGCAGCTCGCGGCCCTGCGCCTGGCCGACCGCCCGGACCGGCAGTCCCGCGTCGACTTCATCGACCGGTTCACGGGCGCCGACCGGCACGTCGTCGACTACGTCGGCGAGGAGGTGCTCGACTCGCTGCCCTCGCCGCTGCGCCGGTTCCTCCTGGAGACGTCGGTGCTGCCGCGGCTGTGCGCGCCCCTGGCGGACGCGGTGACCGGCCGCGACGACGCCGTCCGGCACCTCGACGACATCCAGCGCGCCGGGCTGTTCCTCACCCCCCTCGACGACGAGGGCACCTGGTTCCGCTACCACCAGCTGTTCCGCGACCTTCTGCGGTACGAGCTGGACCGCGCCGGGCTCGCGACGCCGGCCGCGCTCCACCGGCGGGCCGCCGAATGGTTCCGCGACCACGGCGAGGTCGGTGAGGCGATCGGGCACGCCCTCGCCTCCGGGGACTTCCGTCTCGCCGGTGAGCTGATCGGCCAGGGGTGGCGGTCCCAGTTCAACCTCGGCCACCTGCAGACGGTGCAGGGCTGGCTGGACGCCCTGCCGCCGGCGCAGGTCGCCGCCGACGCCCGGCTCACGGTCGCCCGGGTCTGGCTGCACATGGACCGCGGGCGGCTCGCCGAGGCCGGTGCGGCGCTCGCCGCCGCCGAACGCGCTGCAGCCGACGACGCGCACGTCGGGGTGCTCAGGGCCCTGCACGCCTTCAAGACCGGCGACGTGCCTGGGGCCGCGGAGCAGCTCGGTGCCGTGCCCGGCCGACCAGCCGATCCCTTCCTCGTCACCGTGCAGCACCTGGTCGGCGGTGTCTGCGCGCTCTGGCTCGGCGACCTGGGGCGGGCGGCCGAGCGGCTGCGCCGGGCGGCCGGCCAGGCCGAGGACACCGACAACCGGCTGGCCCAGATCTACGCCCTCGGCGCCCAGGCGCTGGTGGCGGTCCTGGCCGGCGACCTGCGGTCGGCGGAGGCGGTGCTCGGCCAGGCCGACGCCGTCGTGGCGGACGCGCTCGTCGACGCCCACTTCGTGGCCATGTTCCCGTCCCTCGCCGCGGCGCGGCTGGCCCTGCAGCGGGGTCGGTGGGAGGACGCCGTCGTCCACGCCGGTGCGGCCGCCGAGCTCGCCGGCCGGGGCGCCGGACGGGTGGAGCAGGCGGCCGCGTTCGTCACCGCGGCCGAGGCGGCCCGCCGCGCCGGGCGGGACACGGGGCAGGACGCCGCGCGCTGGCTCGGCGCGGCCGCCGCGGTGCTCCGCGACTGCGCCGATCCGGGGCCGACCGTCCGGGACTGGGTGGGCCGCGAGCAGCGCACGCAGCGGGCGGTCCGTCCGGCGGCCGGGGAGGTGGTGGAGCGGCTGACCGAGCGCGAGCTCGCCATCCTCTCGCTGCTCCCGACGACCCTGTCGCAGCGGGAGATGGCCGGCTCGCTGTTCGTCAGCCCCAACACGATGAAGACGCACCTGCGGGCGATCTACCGCAAGCTGGGCGCGGAGTCCCGCGACGACGCGGTGCTGCGCGCCCGGTCGCTCGGCCTGCTGTGACGACCCGTCCGGGTGTCGGACGTCCTCCGTCCAGGACCCGCGGCTCCCGCGCCGTCACCCGGCGAGCCATCCGCCGTCGGCGACCAGGATGGCGCCGGTGATGTAGCTGGCCCCCGGCGAGCAGAGCCACACCGCTGCCGCGGCGATCTCCTCCGGTTCGGCGATCCGGGACAGCGGGACGCGCTGCAGCAGCTCGGCGCTGACCGCCGAGGTCATCGCCGTCCTGGTGACACCCGGCGCCACGGCGTTGACCCGGATGCCGGCCCCGGCCAGCTCGACGGCGGCGGCCCGGGTCAGCCCGTTCACCCCGTGCTTGGCGGCGACGTACGCGCCGTTGTCCGGCATCGCCGCGTCCCCGAGCATGGAGGACGTGTTCACGATGGCGCCCCTGCCCTGACGGCGCATGTGCGCGATCTCCGCGCGCATGCAGTGCCACACGCCGAGCAGGTCGACCTGCAGGACCCGCAGGAACTCGTCGGGCGGGTACTCGTCCAGGGGCACGAAGGGGCCCGCCACGCCCGCGTTGTTGTGCGCGGCGTCCAGCCTGCCGAACCGCTCCACGGTGTCCCGCACGGCGCGCGCCACGGCGTCGACGTCGGCGACGTCGGCGACGATTACCTCCGCCGCGGAACCCGAGGCGCGGACCAGCTCGGCGGTCGCGGCGAGGCCCTCGCCGTCGACGTCGAGGAGCGCGACCGAGGCACCGGCGCGGGCGAACGCCACCGCGCTGGACCGGCCGATCCCGGACGCCGCCCCGGTCACCAGCACGGCCTGTCCCGCCAGGTCCTCCATGGGCGCTCCCGGGCTCGTCGAGGCGTCCCCCGTGGCGGTCGTCAGGATGGACCACGCATCAGCCGCGGTAGTAGTCCTCGAGCAGCGCCCGGAGTGCGGCACGCCCGCGGTGCAGCAGGACGCGCTGGTTGCCCGGTGACAGCTGCAGCGCCGCGCAGGTCTCCTCGGCGGACATGCCGTGCACGTCGCGCATCTGGACGACGATGCGCTGCCGTTCGGGCAGCTCGGCCAGGGCCCGGCCCAGCAGCCCGCCGACCTCCCGGTCGAGCAGCCGGCGCTCGGGCTGCTCCCAGGGCCGTGGCGCGCCGGTCGAGGTCCAGTGCCCGGGGTACGCGCCGTCCGGGCCCTGGAACCGGGACGGGTCGACCGTCGGTCCGTCCGGTTCGCCGCCCGTCGGGTCGGCGGAGCACTCGACGCGCGCATCCCGCGACCAGCGGCTCTTCGCCCGGTTGATCAGGATGGAGAACACCCAGCTGCGCACGGAGGAACGCCCCTCGAACCGTGCGATCCCGCTGAGGACCCCCAGCCAGGCGTCCTGGACCACGTCCTCCGCCGCCTGCCGGTCGTGGACGTAGCGGCGGGCCACGGAGAGCATCACGGGCGACCACGCGTCGACGACCGCGGCGAAGGCGGCGGTGTCGCCGGCGCGGAGCCGGGCGAGCAGTTCGGCGTCCGACGTCGCGGCGGCGAGGGAGCGCGCGGGATCACGGTCGCGGAAGTCCTCGTCGGCGGTGCCCTCGTCCAGGAGCAGCGCCTGGTCGGTGAGCGAAGGCATGATCCCTCCCCGGGCCGGCTGGTGGTCAGCCTCCTGCAGCCCGGAGGCGGCGACCTCCCCCCACCGGCGATCTCACCCGGGTGAGATGCGGGCGCCGCGGATGTCTCCTCCGTCGCCCCGGGGCACCCTGGCAGCATGGCCGAGCGGTTCTACCGGATCACTGTCGGCGGTGTGCTCACCGACCGCCTCGCCGCGGCCTTCGAGCCGTTGCGCCTCGCCGGCGTCGAGGAGGGACGGACCGCCCTGTCCGGGGTGTGCACCGACTCCGCCGCGCTCTACGGCGTGCTGGACCGCATCCGCGATCTGGGCCTGGAACTGCTGGAGGTGGAGTCGTCCGACGTCGTGCCGCAGACCTTGTGCCGGGTCAGGCAACCTTCGCCCTGGTGATGGCTGAGGCGCGCTTGGTCACCTTCCGGAGCTTGGGATCCGTGGTGTGCCGGCTTCGCCAGGCGATGTAGCGGCGGATCATGCTGGCCTGCTCACGGTGGGTCTGGTGGTCGGTGCCGTCGACGGTGGAGTAGCGCAGCGCGGTGAACTGCGGCTCGATGCGGTTGAGCCAGGAGCCGTGAACGGGGTGTAGGCGATCTCGACGTTGTTTGCCGCCGCCCATCGGCCGACCCGGTCATCGCGGCCGGTGGACAGGCAGGGCTCGTGCATTGTCGTGCATGTCCTGCTCGGGGTGCCGGTCGAGGCACCCGTCAGGCTGTGGTGAGGGCGTCGAGGACGTCGGCTGGTCGGTAGCTGAAGGTGCGGTGAGCGGCGGCGATGTTGGTCTCGCCGCGCAGCCGGATGATGTTGATCGCGGTGTTGCGCAGGGCTGCCATGACCTGTGGTCCGTGGCCGGTGCGGACGCGATAGTTGTCCTCACCCTCGGTGACATCGCGGACCCAGTGCAGGCAGTTCTCGATCGTCCAGTGCGAGCGAATCCAGCCGGCCAGCAGCCGCGGGTCGGCGTCGCGGTGGCTCAGGGAGGTGATCGCGTAGACGATCTTCACCGACGGCTTCGCCTGGCCGGCGCGGCGGCGCCGGCGCACGACCTTGATGGCCCGGGCGCCGTGCGGGAACAGCCGGGCCTCCGGCGTGCCGTCCAGGTCGATGACCTTGATCGAGCGGGAGTCGGTTCGGCCGAGGCCGACGGTCCGCGGGCGCCGCGCAACGTCTTGCCGTCGACGGCCAGCACGATCCGGTCCTCGCCGCGGGATCGCGCCTGGTTGGCGTGCTCGCGGCGGCAGCGGTGGCCCGCCCGGCGGGCGGTGACCCAGCTGGTCAGCGCCGGCTGCAGGGCGGTCGGGTCGACCGCGGCGAGTACCCGGCCGAACGTGGTCGCGTGCGGCGCCGAGCGCAGACGGCCAGCGTCTGCTCGGCCTGCGCCGCCCACGGGGCGATTGCCGCATACGAGCGGGCGCCGGCCAGCACGGCGCCGACCGCGAGCAACAGCACCGATCGCAGACTGTGACGACGGCCCCGGGCCTTACGTGGATCGGGCACGGCCGACAGCGCCTGCAGCAGGCTGATCGACTCGGCCGCGTCCAACGGAGCGGGCGGCCGGCCGGCCTCGATGACCGCGTCGAGCAGGACGGACGGGGAAGATGAAGGCGCGGGCACGGGCCTCTCGCCGGTGGTCGATGGCTTCAGACACCTTCAGGTCACCACACTGACCGGGCGAAGGTTCGCAGCCGCGGCACGGGTAGTACCGCGACCGCCGACATCCGCTCCGCCGATGCGGCGCGGGGCAGCCGTCTCGGATCGTCCCTAAGCGGCCACTCAGGGCGAGCTCGCGGGGAGAGCGTCTTAAGATCGATGTCTCCACGACGAGGGGGACCAGCCTTGGTCAGAGCCGGTGTGCCGACCGGCGATAGGGTTCTTCGTAGACCAGGGCGCTTGACGAACCTGTGTCAGCAGTGAGGGCCATGAGAAGCGAAGCCCGTCAGCAGCGCCCGCTCTCGTCGCCCGTGGTCGCCGGGCGGCGGGAACGACGGGGTGAACGGACGCCCCACACGCCCGACCCGGGAGAGCAACGGGAAAGGGGTCTTTCCCGACGCGATCTCTTCGCCGCTGGGATCGGCGTGGCAGCCGGTGTCGTGACGACCGGCGTGACGACCTTCGCCCTCGAGCGCGTAGGCCCCGCGATAGCCTCTTCCGACCTGGAGGTCTTCCCCGAGATCTTCTGGTCACCGCAGGGTGGATGGACCTTCTACGCCGGTGAACCCCTCGACCTGTCCGACCAACCGGACAGCTTCGCGGGTCCGGACGGCGAGTTCACCGGTCCGGCGATCGACTGGCTCGTCACCCGCGGATGCGTCGTCGCGTCGCCGCTCGTGGTGAACCTCCACCTGTCCCGCCCGGGGAATGCAGCCGCGGTCGTTCGAAACGTTCGACTCGTCAACCACCGGCGCGCCGCAGCCCTCTCCGGCGCAAGCTATTCGACGGACAGTGCCGGGGGCAACGCCAACACCGTTCTCGCCGTCGACTTGGAGGCGAGCCCGCCGTATCCGGTCGAGTCCGACTTCTCCGAACTGTTCCTCGGAGGTGACCTAAGCGGTCGACCGCCTGCCTTTTCGACCATGACTTTCTCGGTCGAACCGCATCTCACCGAGACCCTCACGATCGGCTTCGTGACGCAGAAGGGCTTGCACAGCTTCCAATTGGCGGTGGACTACTTCGTCGAGGGACGTGATCACCGCGTCATTGTTCCCGCGGCTGCGGATCTGCTCCGGGTCACCCAGCACACCGACGCCCGGGAGGACTACGAGATCCCCTGGATCGACCAGGTCTACCGGTTCGTCCGAACCTGACCGCCGCGACCAACAGCGGACCTTCACGTCTAGCGCCCGCGCGATCCTGCGAGCACTCCTTACTTGGACCGGATCTCTCGCGGTCATGATCATGTTGCCCGTCGTCGGGTTCTTATTCCGCGTGGGCGTGAGACTGGCATGAGGGTGTGACGGTTCGCCCGAGGTCGCTCTGGCGGGCGCCGGGTTCCATGGGGCCGGCCTCCTCGGGTCGTCGGGTCAGGACGTGCAGCAGTCAGCCGGTGTCGACCGGTGGGGCCGCGGTCAGCTTCGCCAGGTGTCGAGCGGGTCCAGGACGAGTTGGGTAAAGGGGCGGTGGAGGCCAGGTGCAGCAGGCGGCGGCCGCTGACCGCCAGTCGGCCGGCGATCGAGAGCAGTCGCAGGCGCAGCCGCTTGGGCTCCCACCGGCGGGCCGGATGCTCGGTGAGCGCGAGGGTCTGCATCCGGGCGACCAGGTCGGCGGTGAGCGCGACGACGGCGCACTAGATCTGGTTCTGCGCGAAGTCGTGCAGCGGCAGGTTGGCCAGGCCGGTGTCCTTCGCGCAGCGGATCCGGTCCTCGGCGCGGGCCCGGCGGCGGTGGCGCAACTCGAGGTCGGCCTAGTGACCTCTGATCATTTTCGGCCAGCAAGTGCAGCACGACGAGCGGGCGGGGCGTTACGCGCCCTGCTACGACTGAGCGATCGTGCGCTCGGACGGTCGAAAGGCAGTGGCACGTCGGTTGCGGGTCACCGTCGCGATCATCCGCCCCAAGTCTGTCGCGCATGACCGGCTGTCAGTCGCCAGCCACGCGAGCAGCGGGCCGCCTCGGAGGGCGGACCCTGCCGCTATAGCCGCCTTCAGGGCGAACGATGCCGGACGCGGCGCCGACGGTCACCCGGCGGGAGCGGGGCCCCGTGGCTGCGGGGTGACGCGCCGGCCGACCCCCGGGCCGAGGTCCTCGACCAGCTGCTGGATGGCGTCGAGCCGCCGGTGGACGTCGTCGATGTCCGCCCGGGTCGCCGACATCCGCGTCGGTTTCAGCCAGACGACGATGCTGCCGCCGGGACTCAGGCTGGCCTCGGCGACGTCACCGGCACCGTCGGCGCCCTGCGCCCGCAACGCGGCCTCGACGTCCGCCCGCCGCAGCCCTTCCCGCCGGAGGAACCGGTCGAGGAACCGGCCGTCCCTGATCAGCGGGACGTCCTCGCCCTCGAACAGGCGGACCGCCCGTTCGGAGCGGGCGACCACCCGGACGACCACCGCGTTGGTGGCGAGGAGCACCGCGGCCGCCAGCAGCCCGCCGGTCACGCTGACGTCCGGCCCGACCAGCGCGTCCTGGACGACGGTGGAGAGCAGCAGCACGACGACGAGGTCGAACGAGTTCAGCTGGGCGAGGTTCCGCTTGCCCGCGACCCGCAGCAGGAGGGCCAGCGCGGCGTAGACGACGATCGTGCGGAGGATCTTCTCGTCCGCGGGCACCCCGAGGGTCCAGACGTCCGACATGGCAGCCCCGGACGCCCGGGTGCTCAGGCGGCCCGGGCCCGGCGCCAGGCCGCGCGCGCCTCGTCGGTCGTGGGGTCGAAGTCCGCCTTGGTCCGCCGGAACAGGTCCCGCAGGTCCTGCCACAGCTGGTCGGCGGACGGCCGCCCCCAGAACCAGTACCCGCAGTAGACGCGCTCGACGACCAGACCCGGCGCCAGCACCAGCGTGTGCGGCACGGTCGCCGCGTGGTGCGGGTCGGTGTACTCGTCGATCTGCAGGGTGCGCTGGACCTCCAGGTCGCCGTCGGACAGGAAGGTCCACCACGCGCCGGTGGCGATCTTCATCTTGTGCGTGTCGTGCAGGTCGTTGGGCAGCACGGTCACCAGGGTCGTGAAGGCCACCGGGACGACCTCCTGGAGCTTGAGCAGCTCCCGGTGGTGCGCCCGCTCCCGGGGGCAGTGCTCGCCGCGGCCGAGTTGCAGCACCATGGCGTCGGAGCCCTGCAACTGCGACAACCGCCACCTCGTCCCGTTCTCGTCCGGCAGCTCGAAGTCCGGCAGCACCGCCCCGACGTCCAGCCCCTTGCTCATCGGTCCTCCTCCACGACGACCCGGACGCCCGCAACCTTCGTGCGGACGCGGTAGATGCTGGTGAGCGCTGTGATGTAGAGGCCGCGGCCGTCCGCGTCGCCCCAGGCGAGGTTGTGCGGGCTCTCGGGCAGGTGCAGCGTGCCCAGGTGCCGGCCGTCGGCGGTCAGGATCCAGATCCCGGACGGCCCGCACACGTACAAGTTCCCGTCCCGGTCGACCTTGATGCCGTCGACCGCGTCCTCGCCGTCCGCGCCGGTCATGTCGAAGAGGACCCGGCCGCCGGACAGCGAGCCGTCCGCCGCCACGTCGTACCGCACGACCACCTTGTGGGCCGGGTCCCAGTCGCCGACGTACAGGTGCCGCTCGTCCGGTGACAGGGCGATCCCGTTCGGCCCGGACAACCCGTCCGCGGCGAGGCGCACGACCCCGTCCCGGACCGCGAAGACACCGCTGAACGGCAGTTCCTTCTTCGGGTCGTCGGAGCCGCCCGGCAGCCCGAACGGCGGATCGGTGAAGAACAGGGTGCCGTCCGAGCGGTACACGAGGTCGTTCGGGCTGTTCAGCTGCTTGCCCTGGTACCGGTCGGCCAGCACGGTCGTGTCGCCGTGCGGCTCCACCCGCAGCACGCGCCGGTTGCCGTGCTGGCAGATGGTCAGCCGCCCCTGCGGGTCGAGGGCCAGACCGTTCGAGCCTGGCTGGGCGAAGCGGCCGATGTCGGTGCCGGCGTAGCCGGCGTGCGAGCGGAACACCGTCACCGCGCCCCGCGCGGTCCACCGGTAGATCGTGTTGGTGTTCGGCGAGCTGAACAGCAGGGCGCCGTCGGCCGTCCAGACCGGCCCCTCGGTGAACTCGAACCCTCCGGCGACCCGCTCGAGCGGGGTCCCCGGCTCCAGGACGGCGTCCAGGCCGGTGTCCGCCCGGGTGACCCGGAGCTCGACCGGCTCCGTCCGCCGGGCCTGGTCCGGGCGGTAGATGTCCAGCGTGGCACCGCGCAGCCAGATGTAGTTGCGAGGGGACGCGGAGATGGGGCCGTTGCCGCCGAAGACGGCGATCCGGAACGTCCGTCCCGGCCGGGCGTCGTCGGTGAGCAGGACCCGGTTGGGTGCGTTGAAGCCCGCCACCACCTGACCGCCGACGTCGCCGAGGGCGACCGGCAGCCGGCCGTCGACCCACACCTCGGCGTAGTCGTCGACGACGACCTCGAGGACGACGGTGCACCCGGTCGGGTCGAGATCCCCGACGCGCTCGGGCAGCGTCACGCTCAGCCGGTACC
Source organism: Geodermatophilus sp. YIM 151500 (assembly GCF_025716945.1). Classification (GTDB taxonomy): domain Bacteria; phylum Actinomycetota; class Actinomycetes; order Mycobacteriales; family Geodermatophilaceae; genus YIM-151500. Next base: position 5,902 of record NZ_JAOVZT010000023.1, on the reverse strand, counting down.
AGTTGAAGCAGACCCTTCCGCCGGCCAGGCGCAGCTGGGTGTCGCGGGGCGACAGCACCCGCCAGTCCGAGTCGTCGAAGTCGGCCGCCTCGGCGTGCGGCAGCACGTCGAAGGTCCGGTTCGGCACGTCGCCGGGTCCGAGGGGATCGGCCGGCGAGCCGACCTCGACGAAGTCGATCTCCTCGACCCGGGCGTCGCTGTACCGCCAGGTCGCCCCGACCAGCGCGGCGCCCTCGTCGGTCTGCAGGTCGACCACCGCGGTCGGGGCGCCGGGCAGCAGCTGCGACGGCGTCGGGAGGTTCCCGGCCGGCCGGGGCGCCGTGACCGCTCCCATCGCTACGCCACCACCTTCGTGACGAAGTACAGGAAGGGATCGGAGACGTCGACGAACTGGTGCGGCACGCCGGCCGGGACCACCAGCACGTCGCCCTCGCCGAGCTCGTAGGCTGTGCCGCCGTCGATGGACTCGGCGCGCAGCTCGCCCGGGGCGACCTCCCGCGCGGCGTGCAGGGTGCCGCCCGTGACCACCGCGGCCCGGCCCCGCACCACCCGCATGACGTCGACGACGGCGGCGTGGTACTCGGCCGCGCCCGGGCCGGTGCGCCGACCCGCGTCGACCTTGTAGCCCTCGGCGTCGACCAGGAGCCCGCCCAGCCGGAACCGCTCCTCGACCTCCCGGGCGGGGACGTGGACGGCGTCCCGATCGCTGGCGCCCGAGGCCGCCCGCCGACCGGCGTCGGCACCGATCTCGGCCAGCTCCTGGTCCTCGTCGGCCGAGGACGCACCGCTCACGCCGACCGCGCCGACGACGTGACCGTCCACCTCGATCGGAATGCCGCCCTGCAGCGGCACGGCGCCGGCCAAGTGCAGGGCCGACGGCCGGCCACCCGAGGCCTGCAGCTCGAAGTCCCGGCTGGGCCGTCGGTAGATCGCCGCGGTGCGCGCCTTGTCCGTGGCCACGCCGACGCTGGCCACCTGCGCCGCGTCGGGCCGCCAGACGTACACGAGGTCACCGCCGGCGTCGACCGCTGCGGCGACCGGTGCCACACCGCGGGCCGCGGCCGCAGCGGCGACGGCCTGGACCGCCACCTGCGCGGCGGCGTAGCCCAGCGCCGGCACCTCCCGGGTGCTGAACTGCGCGGCCGCGCCGGCCAGGGAGACCGCCTCGTCCTCGTCCGGGGTCTCGCCGCTGGTCCCGATCGCGCCGACCACCTGGCCGTCGACCGCCAGGGGTACACCGCCCGTCAGCGCCCGCGCGCCGTGCAGCGCCAGCGCGCCCAGCCGCCCGTCGGTCACCTGCCGCTCGATCTCCCGGCTGGGGCGGACGAAGATCGCGGCAGTGCGCGCCTTGTCGATCGCCACCTGGTCGCTGGCCACCTGGCTGCCCTCGGTCCGCCGCAGGGCGAGCAACCGCCCCGAGGCGTCGACGATCGCGATGACCACCCGGTGGCCGTGCTCGGTGGCGTGCTTCTCCGCGGCCCCGAGGACCGCGTCCACGCCGCCGCCGTCGAGGACCTTCCGCGTGCGGACCGCGGTCATGGCGGTCACGCTCCTCTCGTGTTCAGCACGGCCACCCAGACGGCCGTGTCGGCAGTGATGAACAAGCGGTCGCGGTCGCGACCGCCGAAGGTGAGGTTCACCGCCCCGCCGGGGACGGCGATGCGGCCGAGCAGCGCCCCGTCGGGGGTCAGCACCCGGATCCCGTCGGCGCTGCAGACGTAGAGCCGGCCGTCCTCGTCGACGGCGAGCCCGTCCGGGGTGCCCGCGGTCGTCACGTCCACGACCCGGCGGGAGCCCAGGGCGTCGCCGCCGACGACGTCGTGGGCGTAGACGTGGTGCGGTCGGTCGGGGGAGTGGTCGTCCGGCGCGTGGACCGCCCCGCTGTCGGCGACGTACAGCACCGTCCCGTCGGGGGAGAAGACCAGCCCGTTGGGCTTGTCGAAGTCGTCCGCGACCATCCGCAGCCGGCCGGTGGCCGGGTCGAACCGGTACAGGGCGTCGGGCAGCTCGGGGGCCGGGCGGAAGCCCTGCAGGTGCCCGTACGACGGGTCGGTGAACCAGATCGTGCCGTCGCGGCGCACGACGACGTCGTTGGGTGAGTTCAACGGCCGGGAGCCGCAGGTGTCGACCACCGTCGTCGTGGCCCCGGTGACCGGGTCCAGCCGCGACAGCCGGGCCGGGGACTCGAGCCCTCCCTGTTCGCACACCAGGAGCGTCGTCCCCCAGCCGGTCATGCCGTTGGGCATGACGACGTCGCCGGGCACGACGGTGACGCGCTCGGGATCGAGGTCGGGGCCGTCGCCGTCCAGGGCGATCCGGACGACCTGCGCACGCGGTGGCCGGCCCCCTGGCACGGTCGTGACGTACAGGGCGTCCTCCGCCGGCAGGTACGTCGGACCCTCGTGCGCGTTCCAGCGGACCAGGCGGGACAGCGCGGGACGGGCGCCGGTCACCGCGGTGAACGCCGTGTCCGCCGCGATGAACGCATCCGTCGGGAGGACGTTCACCGCGCGCCCGACCGCAGGCGCATCGCCGGCGCACCGTGGCCGGTGCCGCTGCTCCCGAGACCTCCCACGACATCTCCTCACGTCGCCGTGCCCGCTCGCGCGGCGGGCTCCTGGACGGGCTGTCCCGGAGTGGCGGCGGACGTTTCACGGCCGCCGGCCCGCGTCCTGGAGCACCGCGGCGTCCGGGCGCGTAACACGAGCGGCACGAGGGGGACCGATGGGATGTGTGCACCGCGGTCCCGCGGGAGGTGGATCCACCGAGCGGGCTCCGGTCACCCATCGCCTGCCGGTCGAGGAGCCAGGAGTGAGGACCATGTCGAGCCGTACGTGCGAGCGATCCCGGCTCCTCGAACTGGCCCGCCGCGAGCAGGGGGCCGTCGAGGTGACGCTGTTCTGGGACCGGGGGACGGGCAGCGCGGTGGTCGTCGTCTGGAACTGGAGTTCCGGCGGCTGCCTCCAGGTGGACGTCGAGGGCGCTCGGGCCGGCTACGCCTACGCGCATCCTTACGCGTACGCCGCCGCACGCGGTGTCCCGGCGAGCGACATCGCGCGCGCCGCATGACCGCCGTCGGGCTCGCCGCTGGGTGCGTCGCGTCCCGGCCGGACGGCGGACCTCGGTCCGGGCGCCGTCCGCGCAGCCCGGAGGGACGGTCGAGCGGGACCGGTGGCGCGGCGGGGACTCCGGAGGGGGACAGGGCATGACCCGGACGACGGGGCCGCTCGACCGTGGCCGAGGACGTGCTGCCCGATCAGGGCCGTCCGACGCGCGCGTCAGGGTGCGGCGGAGGAGGGCCGTCCTGGCCGGCGCAGGCGTCCTGGTGGTCGTCGCCGCGGTGGTGCTGGTCTGGTTCCAGCCGCAGACGCTCTTGTACGACCGCCGGGTCGACGAGGGTGTGCCGACGGCCGCCCCGGGATCGGGATCGCCGGTCCCCGGTGGGGCCACCGCGGCGGCAGCACAGCCGGTGGAGATCGCCTCGGGCGGCTTCGTGTCCCGGGGGCACCGGACCGTGGGCAGCGCTCGGGTCCTCCGCCTGTCCGACGGTCGCGTGGTCGTCCGGTTCGAGGACTTCGCGACGTCCAACGGCCCCGCCCTGGTCGTCTGGCTGTCGGGGAACTCCGCGCAGGGTGAGGCCTCGGCCTTCGCGGCCGACCACGTCGACCTGGGGACGCTGAAGGGCAACGTCGGCGACCAGAACTACATCGTGCCCGGCGGTGTCGACACGACCGCCTTCACGAGCGTCGTCGTCTGGTGCGATCGCTTCGACGTCCCCTTCGGCGCTGCCGACCTCGGCCCGTCCACGTGACCGCCGTGGACAGGTGCCCGGTGGCGCCCACGATCGGTGATCGATCGCGACGTCCGACGACCGGAGGGCCGCTGCTCGTGTTCGACGCGGCGGTGCACACCGGCACCGGCCCGCGCCCGGAGAACCAGGACTCCGCGGTGGCCGGCCCGCGGCTGCTCGCCGTCGCCGACGGGGTCGGCGGCAGTGCGGGAGGCGGCACGGCGTCGGCCCTGGTGGCCGGCTGGCTGGCACCCCTGGACCGGGTGGCGCCCGGAGCGCGGCCGGGCCTGCCGCTGCTGCGCGAGGTGGTCGCCGGGGCCAACGCGCGCATCGCCGCCGCGCGGGACGCGTGGCCCCGTCTGAGGGCCATGGCCACGACCCTGGTGGCGGTGCTCGCCGAGGAGTCCGGCCTGGCGGTGGCGCACATCGGGGATTCCCGCCTCTACCTCCTGCGCGCGGGCCGGCTGGCCCAGGTGACGGTGGACCAGTCGTTCGTCCAGGCACTCGTGGACGGTGGCGGCATCACCGCCGCCGAGGCGGCGGTGCACCCACATCGGTCGCGGATCTACGCCGCGCTCCGAGGAGAGGCCGCCGATCTGGACCGGCTCCAGGTGACCGCTCTGGAGGCACGAGCGGGTGACCGCCTGCTGCTGTGCTCCGACGGCCTGTCGGACGTCGTCCCGGCGGACCGTCTGGAGCAGCTGCTCGCCGTCCCCGCGACCCCGGCCGGTACGGCCCACGACCTCGTCCGGGCGGCTCTGGACGGAGGGGCGTCGGACAACGTCACCGCCCTCGTGGCCGACGTGGTCGACGCCCGGTCACCGCGACCGTGCCGGTCGACGACCGTCGGGGCCGCATCGCAGCCCGCGGTCGAGGTCATCGAGTCGCTGGAAGCGGTCTGGCCCGGCTCCGGCCTCGGAGCGTCCCACCGGTGGGCCACGACGGACGGAGCCCGCTCCGGCGTGGTCGGGGGGACCAGGAGTTCCGCGGCGTGAGCGAGGTTGCGGTGTGGAGCGAGGATGGGCTGATGTCTGCGGAACACCACCCGGGCAGCCCCGCCGCGTCTGCGGAGCACCTCGTCCGGGTCGACGGTGGCTACGAGCTCTGGGTGCGCGAGAGCGGTGACCCCACGGGGAGCCCGGTGCTGCTCGTCATGGGTGCGGCCTCGGCCGGGGTCGTCTGGCCGGAGGCGCTGGTGGCGCGGCTGGGGCGCCGCCACCGCGTGGTCGTGTGGGACCACCGCGACACCGGCCGCTCGACCCGGGCGTTCGACGAGCGGCCCTACGCGCTGCGCGATCTGGCCGGCGATGCCGTTGCCGTGCTCGATGCCCTCGGCATCGACCGGGCGCACGCCGTGGGGATGTCGATGGGCGGCTACCTGGTGCAGCTGCTGCTGCTCGACCACCCTGCCCGTCTGCTCTCCGCGACGCTGTTCTGCACCGGCGCCCTGCCCGGGGCTCCCGGCGGAGGGGAGCTGCCCGGACCGTCGGAGGAGCTGCTCGCGCTGTGGGCGACCCTCGGCGAGCCGCGCGATGCGGCCGCCGAGCTCGAGTGGCGGGTGGAGCACTGGCGCGTGCTGAACGGTGGCCAGGTGTCCTTCGATGCCGCCGAGTTCCGAGAGCTGGAACAGCGGGTGATCTCCCACGGCGGGCCGCCGGATGCCAGTTCGGCCACCGCGCACGCCCGGGCGGGCACCGAGGGGCTCGAGCGCGGCGCCGAGCTCGCCGCGGTGACCACGCCGGTGCTCGTCGTCGAGGCGCCTGCCGACCCTGCCTACCCGCCGCCGAACGCCGAGTTCCTCCAGCGGGCGATCGGCTCCGCGCACCGGGTTCAGGTGCCGGGCATGGGGCACGCGCTGCCTAGTGCCGTGCTGGCTCCCCTCGGTGACGCGCTGGAGGCCCACCTCGATGCCGTCGACGCCAGCGAGGCCGCTGATCGCCAGCGAGGCCGCTGATCGCTGAGCCCGGCCGACGAACCGCTCCGCCACCGACGACCCGAACCCAGGGTCCCGTGGAGATCTGTTCGTGGTGAACGACGGTGGATCGGGTGAGCGCGTCGTGGGCGGTGTCGCTGTCAGCCGGCGTGCAGGTCGGGTGGTGCCTCTTCCTCGCG
>NZ_JAOVZT010000022.1 GCF_025716945.1 Geodermatophilus sp. YIM 151500 | reverse complement strand
CTCAACGACGAGTAATCACCGGGTTACCCAACACCCTCTCAGGCGCGGTGGACGGCGGCGGCGATCGCACCGATCCGGTCGGGCCCGACCCGGCAGCAGCCGCCGACCAGCCGGGCGCCGGCGGCCACCCATGCGCGGACGTCGCCGTCGGCGATGCCGGCCCTCCCGGTCCACCGCCGCGCCGCGGCGTCCCAGCGCTCGCCGCTGTTCGGGTAGAGCACGACGGGCTTGCCGGTCGCCGCCGCGGCGGCGACGGCGGCGGGGACGCCGGCCGGGTCGGTGCAGTTCACGCCGACCGCGACCAGGTGCGCCGCGCCGGCCGCCAGCGCGAACACCTCGGCGGCCGGCTCGCCGCGCCGGGTGCGGACGACGCCGTCGCCGCCGACGACCGTGGTGAGCGACAGCCAGAACGGGACGCCGAGCGCCTCGGCCTCCGCGACGAGCGCCCCGGCCTCGGCCGCGGCCGGCACGGTCTCGCAGGCCAGCACGTCGGCACCCGCCTCGGCCAGCACCGCCATCCGCTCCCGGTGGAAGGCGCGCAGCTCGGCCACCGTCAGCCCACCGCCGGTGCGGCCCGGCCACGCCGGCTTGGTGTAGTCACCGGTGTACTCCGATCCGTCGGCGAGCATCGCCCCGTACGGGCCGACCGACCCGGCCACCCATGCGCCCGGCGCGCCCTCGCGGGCCAGCACCACCGACAGCTCGAGCAGCCGGCGGGTGTCGGCGCGGTCCACGCCCGCGGCGGCGAACCCCTCGGGCGTCGCCTGGTAGCTGGCCGTGGTGGCGACCTGCGCGCCGGCCGCGGCGAAGGCGGCGTGCGCGGCGACGATCGCGGCCGGGTCGTCGCGGAGCAGCCGGGCCGACCACAGCGCGGACGACAGGTCGTGGCCCCGCGCCTCGAGCTCGGTGGCCAGGCCGCCGTCGAGCACCACGGGACCGGCGGCGAGGGCGGCGGCGAGCGAGGGCGGCACGCCCCCCATCCAACCGGGCCGGAGCGTCGGCGGCGCCGCCTACCGTGGCCCGGTGACCCCGGACGGGACGACCGGCACGCGGACCTGGCAGGACCCCGGCTGGCGTGCCGGAGCCCTCGGCTGGGCCCGCGAGCGGCTGGCCGGGCACGGCCTGGTCCCGAACGGCGCCCCCGGGCAGCCGCACGTCATGCCCTGGTCGACCGCGCTGCGGCTGCCGGTGCGCGGTGGCGCCGTGTGGCTCAAGGCGGTCGGCCCCGGCTCGGCACACGAGCCGGCGCTGGCGGCCGCGCTGGGGGATTGGGCGCCCGCACGCGCGCTGGTGCCCCTGGCCGTCGAGCCCGGCCGGCGGCTGCTGCTCCTCCCGGACGGCGGGACCACCCTGCGCGACTCGGGTCGGGCCGGCCGCGTCGAGGCCTGGGAGGCGGTGCTCGCCGACTACGCCCGCCTGCAGGTGGAGGTCGCCCCGCACGCCGCGGCGATGCTCGACCTCGGCGTGCCCGACGCGCGACCGGAGCGGCTGCCCGACCAGGTGGCCGGTCTGCTCGCCGACGACGACGCGCTGCTCGTCGGCCGGGACGGCGGAGCGACGGCCGACGTCCGCGACGCGCTCGTCGCCGAGCTGCCCCGGTACCGCGAGCTGTGCGACCGGCTGGCCGCCTCCGGCATCCCGCCCACGGTCCAGCACGACGACCTGCACGACGGCAACGTGTTCGTCGCGGGGAGCCTGCGCCGGTTCTTCGACTGGGGTGACGCCTCGGTCTCGCACCCCTTCCTGAGCCTGCTCGTCGCGCTGCGCATGGCCGCCCGGGCCCTCGGCGTGCCGCACGGCCACCCGACGCTGACCCGGCTGCGCGACGCCTACCTGGCGCCGTGGCGCGACGTCGGCGACCCGCGCGACCTGGTGGAGCCGGCCGACATCGCGCTGCGCGTCGCCCCCCTGGCGCGGGCGCTGAGCTGGTGGCGGATCCTCGCCGGCGTCGACCCGGCCGAACGCGCCGAGTGGGCAGCCGCCGTCCCCGGCTGGGCGGCCGCGCACCTCGGCGCCGGCCCGCTGGCGCCCGCCCGGCCGGACGGCTGAGCCGCTCGTCCCGGCAGCGCCCGGGCCAGGCCGGCCGACGACGCGGGTGCGACGACGCGGGTGGGACGACGCGGGTGGGACGACGCGGGTTCTAGGCCTCGGCCCAGACGCCGAGTTCGTTCCCGCTCGGGTCGGCGAAGTGGAACCGGCGTCCACCCGGGAACTCGTACGGCCCCTGCACGACCCGGCCACCGGCGCGGGTCACCGCGTCCACGGACCGGTCGAGGTCGGTCGAGTAGAGGAGCACGAGCGGACCGCCCGCGCGCACCTCCCGGTCCAGGCGGAGGCCGCCCACCTCGGGTGCCGGCTCGTCCTGCCGGTCGCGGATGCCGGCGTACTCGGGCCCGTAGTCGTCGAACCGCCAGCCGAACGCGTCGGCGTAGAACCGCTTGGCCTGCACCAGATCGGTGACCGTGATCTCCACGTAGTCGATGGCGTGGTGTCGCCGCGCAGACAGGTCGGACATGCCCTGCATCGTGCCCGCCGGCTGCGGGCGTGCCCACGGTCCGACGCACGGCGATCGGATCGTCGGCCGTGCGTCGGGGAGACTGGGCCCGTGGCGGCCGGCGACGACGCGGCCGGTGACCTGCCGGTCACCGGCTCCCTGGTCGTGCCCGCGGTCGAGCTGTCGTGGCGGTTCTCCCGCTCCTCCGGGCCGGGCGGGCAGGGCGTCAACACCGCCGACTCGCGGGTCGAGCTGTCGGTCGCGCCGCTGCGCTTGCCCGGCCTGACCGAGACCCAGCGGGCGCGGTTGGCCGAGCGGCTGGGCTCCCGTCTCGTCGACGGCGTCCTGACCATCGGCGCCGCCGAGCACCGCCAGCAGCTGCGCAACCGGCAGGCCGCGCGGGAACGGCTGGCCGCCGTGCTGCGGGCCGCGCTCGCCGCCCCGCCGAGGGCGCGGCGGCGGACGAAGCCGACCCGCGGGAGCCAGGAGCGCAGGATCCAGGCGAAGAAGCAGCGCGGCGAGCTCAAGCGCCAGCGGCGCCACTGGGACTGAGCGCCTCCGCCTGGCGGCGCAGCAGGAACGCCCGCTCGGTCGCATTGCCGCTCAACGCCGCCGCTGCCTCGTACGCCGCGGCCGCCTCGGTCGCGCGGCCCAGCCGGCGCAGGAGATCGGCCCGGACGGCGGGCAGCAGGGAGTGCCGCGGCAGGTCGACGCCGTCCAGGGCGGCCAGTCCGGCAGCCGGGCCGAGCACCTCGGCCACGGCCACCGCGCGGTTCACCGCGACCACCGGCGACGGCGCCAGGGCCAGCAGTTGGTCGTAGAGCACCAGGATCTGCTGCCAGTCGGTGCCGGCGGCGGTCGCGGCGTCGGCGTGCACCGCGCTGATCGCCGCCTGCACCTGGTAGGGGCCCGGCCGGCCGCGGCGCAGGCACCGGCGCACCAGTTCCTGCCCCTCGGCGACCAGCGCCCGGTCCCAGCGCGAACGGTCCTGCTCGGCCAGTGGCACGAGGTCGCCGTCCGGGCCCACCCGCGCCGGGCGCCGGGCCTCGGTCAGCAGCATCAGGGCGAGCAGCCCGGTCACCTCCGGCTCGGCGGGCACCAGCCCCGCGAGCAGCCGGCCCAGCCGGATGGCCTCGTGCGCGAGGTCGTCGCGCACCGGTCGGTCGCCCGACGACGCGGTGTGCCCCTCGGTGAAGACCAGGTAGACGACGGCGAGTACGGCCCGCAGCCGCTCCGGCAGGTCCGCCTCGGCCGGCACGCGGTACGGAATGCGCGCGTCGCGGATCTTCGCCTTCGCGCGGACCAGCCGCTGCGCCATGGTGGCCTCCGGCACCAGGAACGCGTGCGCGATCTCCGCCGTGGTCAGCCCGCCCAGCAGCCGCAGGGTCAGCGCGACCTGAGCCGGCAGGGCCAGCGCCGGGTGGCAGCAGGTGAAGATCAGCCGCAGCCGGTCGTCGGGCACGGCGGGGTCGTCCTCCGGAACCGGGTCGACGGGCTGCAGGGCGGCGTGCAACCGGGCCGCCTCGGCGTGCCGCGCGTCCCGGGTGGACTCCCGCCGCCAGCGGTCGACGGCCCGGTTGCGGGCGGTGGTCACGATCCAGCCGACCGGGCTCGGCGGGACGCCGTCGACCGGCCAACGCCGGACCGCGGTCAGGAAGGCCTCCTGCACCGCCTCCTCGGCGGTGTCGACGTCGCCGAGGACGCGGACCAGGACGGCGACCGCCCGGCCGTACTGCTCGCGGAAGACCCGCTCAACGTCGGCGGTCGCGCCCGCGGCCATGCCGGGAGGCCCCGCGCTCAGAGCGCCGCGTCGGCGACCGGGCGCACCTCGACCGGCAGCGTGCTCGCCCGGGCCAGCCTGCGGCCCCAGTCCAGGGCGGCGTCCAGGTCGTCGACCCGGATGAGCGTGAAGCCGCCGACGAACTCCTTGCCCTCGGCGTAGGGACCGTCGGTGACCAGCACGTCGTCCCCCCGGGGGCGGACGACGGTCGAGGCCTCCGGCTGGTGCAGGCCGGCGGCGAACACCCAGACACCGGCGGCCCGCATCTCCTCGGACACCGCCGTGACGTCGCGCACGATCGGGTCGAGCTGCTCGGGCGGCGGCACCTCGCCGACCGGCTGGATCAGGTTGAGCAGGTACTGGGGCATCGGGTCCTCCCCCCGTCGGCGCCGGCCCGGTGCCGGCCGCTCACCTCCTGTACGAGCGGACGGGCCGGGGATCGACACGGTCGGGAGGGAACCTCTCACCGGGGCGCGCGGACGACCACCCACACCGGCATCGCGTCGTCGGCCGTCCGCAGCGCTGCGGCCACTTCGAAGCCGTGCCCGCGCAGGAAGTTCACCGCCGCCCAGCTGTAGGCCGCCGCCGCGGCCGGCAGGCCGTCGGCGTCGCACCGCCCGAGCGCGGGGGCGAGCACGGCGGCGGCCAACCCCTGCCGCCGGGACGACGGGCGGGTGCCCAGGTGCCGCAGCCACCAGTGCGGGCCGCCGGGGCGGGCGGCGGCGACCGCCTCCTCGGTGTCCGACACGACCGCCGCGCGGTGCGCCGACAGGTAGGGCAGCTCCCGCCCGAGGGCGGCCCGGACGTCGTCCGGCAGAGGAGCGGTGGCGGGCACGCCGTCGGGCGGCTGCCAGACCGCGACCGAGGCGACGTCCTCGGTGACCCAGGCGGTGCGGGTGCCCACCCCGCGATGCCCCGCGTCGAGCTCGTGCCAGCGGGTCAGCCGCTGGACCCTTCCGTCGTCGGGCAGCGCCCACCGGGCCCAGCGGGAGCCGGCGACGGCGAGGGTCAGCGTCGCGGCGATCCGCGGCACGTCCCGCGGCTCGGCGACGCGGACGGGTGGCGGCGGCTGCGGCTGCACCCGGCGCGCGGCCGGACGCGGCGTCGTCACGCGTCCATTCGACCACGCGGGGGAGACGTGCCCGACGGGCTTGTGCCCGCCCCGGCCCGGCGGGACCGTTTGGCTGCCCCACAGGGAGGTGGCGTCATGACGATCACGCTGGAACGGCCCGCCTTCGACTCCCTGAGAGCCGACATGCGGGGCGAGGTGATCGGCCCGGCCGATCCGGGCTACGAGACCGCTCGCCGGGTCCACAACGGGATGATCGACAAGCGGCCCGCGGTGATCGCCCGCTGCACGGGGGTGGCCGACGTGCAGGCCGCGCTCCATTTCGGCATCGCGCACGACCTGCCGGTCGCCGTGCGCGGCGGCGGCCACAACGTCGCGGGCAAGGCGGTCTGCGACGACGGCATCGTGATCGACCTGTCGCCGATGAAGGGCATGCGCGTGCTCCCGGGCGAGCGGGTCGCGCAGGCCCAGGCCGGCCTGACCTGGGGGGAGTTCGACCGGGAGACCCAGGCGTTCGGGCTCGCGACCACCGGCGGGGCGATCTCGACGACCGGGATCGCCGGGCTCACCCTCGGCGGCGGCATCGGCTGGCTGCAGCGCAAGCACGGCCTCACCTGCGACAACCTGCTCTCGGCCGACGTCGTCCTCGCCGACGGCCGGTTCCTCAGGGCGAACGGGGCCGAGAACGAGGACCTCTTCTGGGGTCTGCGTGGCGGCGGGGGCAACTTCGGCATCGTCACCTCCTTCGAGTACCGGCTGCACCCGGTCGGGCGAGTGGTCGGCGGGCCCGTGGTGTACCCGTTCGACGCCGCGCGGGAGGTGTTCCGGTTCTACCGGGACTACTCCGCGGCCGCGCCGGACGACCTGTTCGTCGAGTTCGGGATGGCGACGCTCCCCGACGGGCAGCGCGCCGTCATGGTCTTCGTGGTCTACGCGGGGCCGCTCGCGGCGGCCGATGACGTCCTGCGGCCGCTGCGGGAGTTCGGCTCCCCGCTCGAGGACATGACCGCGACGATGAGCTACTGCGAGGTGCAGCAGGCCTTCGACGCCGACTTCCCGGACGGCATCCTCAACTACTGGAAGTCCAGCAACATCCGGGAGCTCACCGACGACGCGATCGAGACCATGGTGGCCTTCATGGCGGCATCCCCCTCGCTGCGGCCGATGGTCATCATCGACCAGTTCGGGGGCGCCGTCGCCCGGGTGCCCGACGACGCCACCGCGTTCGGCCACCGCGACGCCGCCTACGACCTGATCATCGCTGCCATCTGGTCGGCGCCCGGGGAGCAGGAGGCGCACATCGACTGGGCCCGCCGGTTCTGGGAGGCGATGCAGCCGCACGCCAGCGGGGACGTGTACGTGAACTACCTCAGCGAGGAGGGCCAGGACCGCGTCCGCGACGCCTACGGGCACCACTACGCGCGGCTGGTGGACCTGAAGCGCCGGTACGACCCGCACAACGTCTTCCGCGGCAACCAGAACATCCAGCCGTAGCGGACGTCCAGCCGCAGCGCCACCGGCCCCCGGGCCCCGGACCGGTCCGCCGACCGACCCCGCGACCGGAGACCTCACGGGGGCGACGCCCCACCGCGGCCGCGTGGTGACCCGCACCGCGGTGGGCCCGGCGCTGTGAGCCCGACGGAACGCAGGGTTGACGTCGACGCCGCGGTCGGGAAACGGCCGCGCCGCAGTCTCGACGCGTGCCCGCAGCGCCCGCTCCCGCGTCGTCGGCGTCGGCCGGTCCGCGGACCCGGACGACGCAGACGCACTGCCCCTACTGCTCGCTGCAGTGCGGGGTGACCATGACCGCCGGCGACCGTCCGGCCACCCTCGTCCCGGCCGACTTCCCGGTCAACCGGGGCGGGCTGTGCGCCAAGGGCTGGTCGGCACCCGAGCTGCTCGACCACCCCGAGCGGCTCACCCGCCCGCTGGTGCGCGCGGTGCCCGGCGACCGGACCAGCCCGCTGGTCGAGTCGACCTGGGACGAGGCCCTCGACCGCCTGGTCGCGGCGATCCGCCGCACGCAGGCTGCGCACGGCCGCGACGCGGTCGGCTGCTTCGGCGGCGGCGGGCTGACCAACGAGCAGGCCTACCAGTTCGGCAAGTTCGCCCGGGTCGCCCTGCGCACGTCCGCGATCGACTACAACGGCCGGTTCTGCATGTCGTCGGCCGCCGGCGCCGCGGTGCGCGCCTTCGGCCTCGACCGCGGGATGCCCTTCCCGCTGTCGGACCTCGGCGAGGCAGACGTCGTCCTCGTGGTGGGCGGCAACCCGGCCGACACCATGCCGCCGGCGATGCAGTGGTTCGACGCCGGCCGGGCCCGCGGCGCGCTGCACGTCGTCGTCGACCCGCGCCGCACCGCCACCGCCCGCAGCGCCGGCCTGCACCTGCAGCCGCTGCCGGGCACCGACCTGGCGCTGGCCAACGGGCTGCTGCACATCGCCCTCGCCGAGGGCCTGGTCGACGAGGCCTACGTGGCCGCACGGACGACCGGCTTCGACGACGTCCGCGCCGGCGTGGCCGCCTACTGGCCCGACCGGGTCGAGCGGCTGACCGGGGTGCCGGTCGAGGCGCAGCGGCGCACCGTGTTCGCCCTCGCCCGCGCCGAGCGGGCCATCGTGCTGACGGCCCGCGGCGCCGAGCAGCACCGCAGCGGCACCGACACCGCCACCGCCTGGATCAACCTGGCGCTGGCCCTGGGCCTGCCCGGCCGGCCGGGCAGCGGCTGGGGGACCATCACCGGCCAGGGCAACGGGCAGGGCGGGCGCGAGCACGGGCAGAAGGCCGACCAGCTCCCCGGCTACCGCAAACTGGCCGACCCGGCGGCGCGGGCGCACGTGGCCGCCGTCTGGGGCGTCGACCCCGACGATCTCCCCGCGCCGGGTCCCAGCGCGTTCGAGCTGCTCGACGCCCTGGGCGCCGACGGCGGGGTGCGCACCCTGCTGGTGCTCGCCTCCAACGTCGCCGTCTCCGCGCCGGACGCCCGACGGGTCGTCCGCCGGCTCGGCGCCCTGGACTTCCTCGCGGTCAGCGACTTCTTCCTCTCCGAGACCGCCGCCCTGGCCGACGTCGTGCTGCCCAGCGCGATGTGGGCCGAGGAGGACGGCACGATGACCAACCTCGAGGGCCGGGTCATCCGCCGCCGCCGCGCGCTCGACCCGCCCGAGGGCGTCCGCGACGACCTCCGGCTGCTCGCCGAGCTGGCCGGCCGCCTCGGTGTGGGGGAGAGGTTCAGCGCCGACCCGGAGACCGTCTTCGCCGAGCTCGGCCGGGCCAGCGCCGGCGGCGCCGCCGACTACTCCGGCATCGACTACCGGCGCATCGACGACGAGCAGGGCGTATTCTGGCCGTGCCCGCGGACGGCGCCCGGCGAGCCGGCCCACCCCGGCACCCCGCGGCTGTTCACCGAGCGGTTCGCCACCCCCGACGGGCGCGCCCGGTTCCTGCGGGTCGAGCACGTCGAGCCGCACGAGCGGCCCGACGCCGACTACCCGTACGTGCTGACCACCGGCCGGGTGCTGGCCCAGTACCAGTCGGGCACCCAGACCCGGCGCTCGAAGAGCCTGCGGATGGTCGCCCCGGCGCCGCGGGCCGAGCTGCACCCCGACCTGGCCCGGCGGCTGGGCATCGGCCCCGACGACGTCGTCGAGCTGGCCACCCGCCGCGGCGTGGCCCGGTTCACCGCGACCCTCACCGACGCCGTCCGGCCCGACGTGGTCTTCGCGCCCTTCCACTGGGGCGGCGGCTCCAGCGCCAACGCGCTCACCGACCCCGCCCTCGACCCGACCAGCCGGATGCCGGCCTTCAAGGTCTGCGCGGTCGCCGTCCGCCGGGTCGGCCCGCCCGACGAGCACCTCGTCCCCCCGCCGGACGCCGCGCAGCCGCGGCCGCTGACCGTCCCGACCCCCCGCCCCGTCCCGCGCACCCCGTCCCGGAGGAGGACCACGAGCGTGAAGAGCACCCCACGGTTCCTGCAAGGCGTCTTCCCGATCACCGGGGAGGGCCTGGCCAAGCCGGGCCCGCTCGACGCCGTCCTGCGCTACTCGGTGCCGCAGGGCACGACCGCGCAGGCGCTGTACTTCCGCGGTGGCAACTCGACCTCCGAGCTGGTGTACGTGCTGCTCGTGCGCGACGGCGAGCCGATGCGCTGGTTCCCGATCGGCGCCAAGGCCGACACCCACGTGCCGCTGCGGGTGGTCGAGGACCTGCCCGGCGGCTGCGTCGTCGAGCTGCACGCCGCCGCGCCCGAGGGCGTCACCGGCGAGCTGGTGGTCGACCTCGGGCTGGTGGAGGTCTGATGGGGGCGCCCCCCGAGGTGGTGTCGCCGGGGACGGTCCTGGGTGGCCGGCCCGCCGGCCTGGAGACCCTGCACCTGGCCGACGACGACACCGACGCCCGCGCGCGGCTGGTCGTCGTGGGCAACGGCATGGCCGGGGCCCGCCTGGTCGAGGAGGTGCTCGAGCGCGACGGCGGCGAACAGGTCCGGATCACCGTGTTCGGCGACGAGCCGCACGGCAACTACAACCGGATCATGCTCTCGCCGGTGCTGGCCGGGGAGTCGCACGAGGACGACATCGTCCTCAACAGCCACGACTGGTACGCCGACAACGGGGTGACCCTGCGCGCCGGCGTCCGGGTCGAACGGATCGACACCGCCGCCAAGCAGGTGCACGGCGACGACGGCTCGATCACGCCGTACGACCACCTGGTGCTGGCGACCGGCAGCTACTCCTTCGTCCCGCCGATGGCCGGCGTGCACCGCGAGGACGGCGGCCTGCTGCCCGGCGTCTTCGGGTTCCGGACCATCGACGAGACCCGCGCCATGCTCGAGGCCGCCGGCCGCTGCCGGAAGGCGGTCGTCCTGGGCGGCGGCCTGCTCGGCCTGGAGGCTGCTCGTGCGCTGCAGGGCCACGGCCTGCGGGTCGACCTGGTGCATGCCATGCCCTGGCTGATGAACGTGCAGCTCGACGCCGAGGCCGGGGCCATCCTCAAGCGGAGCGTCGAGGCGCTCGGCATCACGGTGCACTGCGACGTCCTCGCCACCGAGGTGCTCGGCAGCGGGCACGTCGAGGGGGTCGTCCTCAAGGACGGCCGGCGGCTCGACTGCGACCTGCTCGTCGTCGCCGCCGGCGTCCGGCCGAGCACCGACCTCGCCGTCCGCTCCGGGCTGGAGGTGGAGCGCGGGATCGTCGTGGACGACCAGCTGCGCACCGACGACCCCGACGTCTACGCCATCGGCGAGTGCGCCCAGCACCGCGGCCAGGTGTACGGGCTGGTCGCCCCCGCCTGGGAGCACGCGACGGTCCTCGCCGACGTGCTCACCGGCACCGACCCGGACGCCGCGTACCACGGCAGCCGGACGGCGACCAAGCTCAAGGTCGCCGGCGTCGACGTCGCCACCATGGGCATCACCGCGCCCGAACGGGACGAGGACGAGTTCCTCGTGATCTCCGAGCCCCGGCGCGGCGTGCACCTGTCGGTGGTCATCCGCGACGACCGGCTGGTCGGCGCCACCCTGCTCGGCGACACCCGCAAGGTCGCCTACCTCACCCAGGCCTTCGACCGCGGCTCGCCGCTGCCCGAGGAACGCATCCGGCTGCTGGTCGACCTCTCCGACGGCAAGGCCGAGGTCGGGGTCGCGGACATGCCCGGCGACTCGCAGGTGTGCAACTGCAACGGCGTCACCAAGCAGACCCTCTGCGACACCGTGAAGGACGGGTGCACCAGCGTCGGCGCGGTCATGGACCGCACCCGCGCCGGCAAGGGCTGCGGCTCGTGCAAGTCGCTGGTGCAGCAGATCGTCGAGTGGGCCGCCGACGGCGACGTGACCGAGGACGAGTCGGCGAGCTGGTACGTGCCCGGCGTCCCGCTGGCCAAGCCGGAGCTGATGGCCGCCATCCGCGAGCGGGACCTGCGGTCGGTGTCGGCCGTGTTCGCCGCCCTCGCCCCCGGTGGCAAGGAGGACGCGAAGTCCAAGATGGGCCTCACCTCGCTGCTGCGGATGATGTGGGGCGACGACTTCGCCGACGAGCGCGACGGCCGGTTCATCAACGACCGGGTGCACGCCAACATCCAGCGCGACGGCACCTTCTCCGTCGTCCCGCAGATCAAGGGCGGGGTCACCACCCCCGCGCAGCTGCGCCGCATCGCCGACGTCGCCGAGAAGTACGAGGTGCCGATGGTGAAGATCACCGGCGGCCAGCGGATCGACCTGCTCGGGGTCCGCAAGGAGGACCTGCCGGCGGTGTGGGACGACCTGGGCATGCCCAGCGGCTACGCCTACGGCAAGAGCTTCCGCACGGTGAAGACCTGCGTGGGGTCGGACTTCTGCCGCTTCGGCCTCGGCGATTCCACCGCCCTCGGCGTCGCCCTCGAGACCCGCTTCCAGGGCATCGAGAGCCCGGCCAAGCTCAAGCTCGGCGTCGTCGGCTGCCCGCGCAACTGCGCGGAGGCCTACGTCAAGGACGTCGGGGTCGTCGCCGTGGGCAACGGCAGGTGGGAGGTCTACGTCGGCGGCGCGGCGGGGGCCTCGGTGCGCAAGGGCGACCTGCTGGCCACCGTCGGCTCCCTGGAGGAGGTGCTCACGGTGGTCGGCCGGTTCATCCAGTACTACCGGGAGAACGCCAACTGGCTGGAGCGGACCTACGACTTCGTGCCCCGGGTCGGGCTGCAGAGGCTGCAGCACGTGCTGCTCGAGGACGGCGAGGGCATCGTCGCCGATCTCGACGCCGGCATCCAGAGGTCGATCGACGCCTACACCGACCCGTGGGGCCAGGACGGCGGGCGCCCGGCCACCCCCGGTCAGTTCCGCCCGTCGCTGCCGCTGGTCGACCTGCCGAAGGTGCCGGTCCGATGACGCTCACGGAGCTGGCCGGCGTCCGTTCCCACGTGGTCGGCCGGGTCGAGGACGTCCCGCCGGGGGAGGGCCGGGCCTTCGTCGCCGGCGGCGTGCAGGTCGCCGTCTTCCGGCTGCGCGACGGCTCGCTGCACGCCACCCAGGCCGCCTGCCCGCACGCCGGCGGACCGCTCGCCGACGGGCAGACCGACGTCGACGTGCTGGTCTGCCCGCTGCACCTGTACGCCTACCGCTGGTCCGACGGCGCCTCGACGTCCGGGGCCGCGCCGATCCGCACCTACCCCGTGCGGGACGTCGACGGCGATCTCGTCGTGGAGATCCCGGCCTCGGTCGGCTAGGCGCTCTGCACCGGCCGGGCACCGCCGGTCGCCTCGGTTGGACGGTGTGCGCTCCGCCCGGTTCCTTGGAACTGGGCGTCAGTGCACACCATCCAGGCGGTGACCTGTTCCTGAAGCCACCCTCAGGGAGGAATCGTCGTCCGATCCGCACGAGATCCCTGCTCACCGGGGGAGCGCGACGCCGGGCGGGCGCGGACGTGCATCCGCTCGCCCTGCGGGCCGAACAGCGAGAGCACCTCCGCCGGCTCGGGGAACGGATTGCCGAAGGCGTGCGGCACCCGCGTGTCGAACTCGACCACCTCGCCGGCGGAGAGCACGAAGTCCCGACGGCCGAGCAGCAGCCGCAGCCGGCCGGACAGCACGTAGAGCCACTCGTAGCCCTCGTGGGTCTTCTGCTCCACGTCCCCGCTGCGCGACCGCGGCGGGAAGACCTGCTTGTACGCCTGCAGCCCGCCGCTCTGCCGGGTCAGGGCCACCATGGTCACCCCCTCGTGCTCGAAGGAGCTCTGCTGCACCCGGGGGTCCTCGGCAGGGGCCGTCTCGACCAGGTCGTCGAGCGCCACCTGGTAGGCCCGGGCGAGCGGCAGCAGCAGCTCCAGGGTGGGGCGTCGTCCGCCGGACTCCAGCCGGGACAGCGTGCTCACCGAGATGCCGGTGGTCTCCGATACCGACGCCAGGGTCAGCCCCCGGTCCGAGCGCAGCGACCGCAGCCGGGGACCCACGGCCTCCAGGACGTCGTCCAGCGCCGCACCGTCGTCCGCTTCCGCCGTGCCGGCTGGCTTTGCCATGTCAGCAAGCATAGTTGTCGGCATCTCCAGTCCGGGTGCACCCTGGCGGCATGAGCGCAACGGAGCAGCGGTACGACGTCGTGGTGATCGGTGGGGGAGCGGCCGGGCTCAGCGGTGCGGTGGCGCTCGCGCGGTCCCGGCGGTCGGTCCTCGTGGTGGACGGCGGGCAGCCGCGCAACGCGCCGGCCGACGGGGTGCACAACTACCTCGGCCGGGAGGGGACGCCGCCCGGCGAGCTGCTGGCCCTCGGCCGGGCGGAGCTCGCGGGCTACGGGGGCACCGTCGTGCCCGGCACGGTCACCGCGGTCGCGCGGCGGGACGGCGGGTTCGCGGTCGCCCTCGACGACGGCTCGACCGTCGCCGCCCGCCGGCTGCTCGTGGCCACCGGACTGGTCGACGAGCTGCCCGACGTCCCCGGGATCGCCGGGCGGTGGGGGCGCGATGTGCTGCACTGCCCGTACTGCCACGGCTGGGAGGTCCGCGACCGGCCGATCGGCGTCCTCGCGACCGGCCCGACGGCGGTGCACCAGGCCCTGCTGTTCCGGCAGCTGAGCGCCGACGTCGTCTTCTTCCGCCACACCGGACCGGAGCTCCCGGCCGACGAGCTGGAGCAGCTGATCGCCCGTGGCATCCGGGTCGTCGACGGCGAGGTGGTCGCCGTCGAGGTGTCCGAGGACCGGCTCACCGGCGTCCGGCTCGCCTCGGGGGAGGTGGTCGGCCGGTCGGTGCTGGTCGTGGCGCCGCGCTTCACCGCCCGGGCCGGGATCCTGGCCGAGCTCGGCCTCGCGGCCGCGCCGGTGGAGATGGCCGGCTCCGTCGTCGGCAGTGCCGTCGCAGCCGAGCCGACCGGGGCGACCGCCGTCCCGGGCGTCTGGGTCGCGGGCAACGTCGCCGACCTGTCGGCGCAGGTGGTCGTTTCCGCGGCCGCGGGGCTCCGGGCCGGCGCGATGATCAACGCCGACCTGGTCGCCGAGGAGGCGCGGCGCGCCGTGGCGGAGCGGGTGGCGGCATGACCGCCTGGGACCGGGAGGGCTACGACGAGCTGTACCGGTCGGCGCCGGAGGTGTGGAGCGGGCGCCCGAACCGGCCGCTGGTCGTCGAGGCCGGCGACCTGGTCCCCGGCACCGCGCTGGACGCTGGCTGCGGCGAGGGCGCCGACGCGGTCTGGCTGGCCGAGCGGGGCTGGCGGGTGACCGCGGTGGACTACTCCACCGTCGCCCTGGACCGCGCGGCCGCACAGGCCCGCCGGCGAGATCTCGACGAGCGCATCGAGTGGGTGCGGGCCGACCTGCACGCGTGGACCCCGCCGCAGCGGCGGTTCGACCTGGTCACCGCGCACTACCTGCACTCGCACGGCGCCGACCGGCCGGCGCTGTTCCGCCGGCTGGCGGCCGCCGTGGCACCGGGCGGCACCCTGCTCGTCGTCGGTCACCTGCTCACCGAGGCCGCCGTCGACGAGCACGCGCCCGCCCACGGACGGGCCGGCGAGCACGCGCACCGGCACGACCCCGAGCTGCACCACACCGCGGACGACGTCGCGGCGGTCCTCGACCTCGCGGAGTGGCGCGACGTCGTCACCGGGACCCGCGAGCGCGATCCCGGGGCGGTGGAGCGCACCGGCAACCCCGCGCCGGACACCGTGCTCGTCGCGCGGCGGCGGTCAGGAGCGGGGTAGCCCCAGGTCGGCCAGCGCTGCGGCGACCGCGTCGTCGCGGACGAAGTCGAGCACCAGCAGCCGGTGCAGCAGCACGCCGCGCCGGGTGAGCCGCAGGTCCGCGGCGCGCAGCCGCGGCTGCGCCGCCCCGCCCAAGCGGGGCGCGGCCACCGGTGGGTCGAGCAGGCCGGCGCGCTGCAGGTCGGCGACGTCCTCCCGCGCGCCCCATGCCGTCCACGGCCGCGGCTCGTCGGACAGCGGCGCCATGGGCAGCGGCACCCGGTCGCGTCGGCCGACGCCGGCGAGCAGCGCCAGCTGGCGCCACCCGAGGCCCGCGGCGGTCCGCAGCGCCCGCCCGGCCAGTCCGGCGTCCACGTCGGGGGAGACGGCCACCTCGCCGAGCAGGTAACCCAGGTGCCGCACCCACCGCTCGTCGGTCGACCGCCTGGCGGCCAGGACGACGGCCTCGGCCAGCTCGTCGGCTGGTGACCGGCGTCGTCCGTCGGGGGTGAAGAAGCCGTCGTCGCGGACCGGCCGGCCCTGGCGCGTGCGGGTGACCACCAGCTCGGTCGCGAAGGCCAGCGCGGCGCCGGCGCGCATCCGCTCGCGGGGGGCGCCCACGGCCGCCGCCGACGTGGCGGCGTCCCGCAGGCAGGCGGCCCAGCGGTCCTCCAGCCGGACCGCCGCTGACGCGGCCCCGAACAGCAGACCGGCCGCCGTCCGGCTCATCGACCCGGCGACGAGTTCGCCCGACTCGACCAGCAGGCGTCCTTCGGGCAGCGGATCCTCCGGCAGGTCGTCCCTCACCCGGTGATCATCCCCGTCCGGGCGCGACGTCCGCACGCCGGCCGACCGCGGGCTCACCACTCGGGGCGGTCCCCGCCTCCGGGGGTGGGCACGACGGAGGGGCGGCCACCGGGTGGGCTCCCGGTGGCCGCCCCTCCGGGCGGACCGGTCAGACGCCGGCGCGCTGCATCAGCGTCCCGCGACGCAGGTAGACGGACCACGTCACGGCGACGCACGCGACGTAGAAGGCGCAGAAGGCGCCCAGCGCCGTGCCGACCCCGCCGGTCGCGTTGTACGACTCCGCGACGATCCGCGGGATGAAGACCGCGCCGAGCGCGCCGACCGCCGAGATGATGCCGACGGCGGCGGCGGTGTCCCGCCGCGCGCGGTACAGCACCTGCTCGACGGGCCGGCCTCCGCCGGCCGCGGCCGCCTCGGCGCGGTAGATGATCGGGATCATCCGGTAGGTCGACCCGTTGGTCATCCCCACGACGGTGAACAGCACCAGGAAGCTGGTGAGGAAGCCGGCGAAGCTGCCCGCCTGGAGGGCGAGGATGGCCGCGCCGATCGCCAGCGCCTGCCCGACGAAGGTCGCGACGGTCACCTTCGCGCCCCCGACGCGGTCGGCCAACCAGCCGCCGAAGGGCCGCGACAGCGAGCCGACCAGCGGGCCGAGGAAGGCGTAGCGGTAGGTGTCCGCGGCGAACTCGTTGGCCAGCACGAGCGGGAACGCGCCGGAGAAGCCGATGAACGAGCCGAACGCGCCGATGTAGAGGAAGGACATGATCCAGGTCTGCCGGCGGCGGGCGATCGCCGCCTGGTCGCCGATGTTCGCCTTCGCGCCGGACAGGTTGTGCATGCCGAACCAGGCGCCGAGGACGGCCAACGCGATGAACGGCACCCAGATCAGCGCGACGTTCTGCACGTAGCGGGCGTCGCCGGCCTCCGTCGTCCCGGTGCCGCCGCCGACGACGGCGATCGCCCCGGCGGCGACCGCCAGCGGGCCGACCAGCTGGATGACCGCCACGCCGATGTTGCCACCCGCGGCGTTGAGGCCGAGCGCGAAGCCCTTCTCCTTATCGGGGTAGAAGAACGAGATGTTGGCCATCGACGAGGCGAAGTTGCCTCCACCGAAACCGCAGGTGACCGCGGTGAGCACCCAGAACCAGTAGGGCGCCCCGGTGGTCGACGCGACGACGAGCAGGGTGACCGGCACCAGCAGCAGCCCGGCGCTCACCACGGTCCAGTTGCGACCGCCCAGCAGGGCGGGCATGAACGTGTAGGGCACCCGCATGATCGCGCCGACCAGGCCGGCCGTGGCGACCAGCCAGAACAGCTGGTCGCTGGTGAACCCGTAGCCGATCGAGGCCAGGACGGCGGTGGCGATGCTGAACATCTGCCACACGCTGAAGCCGATGTTCTCGGCGAGCACCGACCACACGAGGTTGCGCCGGGCGACCGGGCGGCCCTGCGGGGAGGCCCAAAAGTCCGGGTCCTCGGGCTCGTAGTGGTCGATCCAGCGCGAGCCGAGCCGGCGGACCGGGCCGGCGGCGGCCGGGGGCGCGGGTGCGGGTGCCGGCGGTGGTGCGGCGAGGACGTCGGAGTCGGCGCGGGTCGAGGTCATGGCGGTCCCTGGGGGCGAGGCGGTCGGCTGGGTCGGAGGCGCGCCCTGCGTCGGGCGCCGTCCCCCTGACCAGCGACGCTAGGAAGCCGCCGTTTCGCCGTTGCCGCGTGCGCGTGACCGCTCCGGTACATGCCTCGCACAGCGCGCCGGAGCCGCTGTGAGGCCGCCGCCCGGTCAGGCCGCCAGCCGGTACCCCCGCTTGACCACCGTCTCGACCACCGGTGCGCCCAGCGCCGCCCGCAGCCGGGTCACCGCCATCTCCACGGCGTGCCCGTCACCGCCCCCGGGCAGCACCCGGACCAGCTCCGGGCGCGACAGCACCGCGCCGGGCCGCCCGGCCAGGGCGCGCAGCACCGCCATCGGGCCCGGCGGCAGCTCGACCAGGCGGCCGTCGAGCAGGACGGCGTGCCCGCGCACCTGGAGCTCGTGCGCGCCGGCGCGCAGCACCGGGTCGCGGTCGGGCAGCCGCGCGACCACCTCGCGGGCCAGCGCGCCCAGCCGCGACCGTCCGGGCTGGATGGTGCGGACGCCGGCGGCCTCCAGAGGGCCGGCGGTGACCGGACCGACCGCGAAGGGCAGCACCCCGCCGGTCAGCGCCGCGACCACCTCGTCGAGCCGGCCGAGCTCACCGGCCAGCTGCAGCAGGCTGGCCGCCGCCGGCGCGCTGGTGAACGTCACCGCGTCCACGCCGCCCGCGGCCACCGTGGCGACCAGCCGGCGCAGCGGGCCGACGTCCTCGGGCAGCACCCACCGGTAGACCGGCACGGTGAGCACCTCCGCGCCGGTGGCGCGCAGGGCGGCCACGAAGTCGGGCAGCGGGTCACCGTGCAGCTGGACGGCGACGCGCCGGCCGGCCAGCTCGCCCTCGGCGCCCGACAGCAGGTGCTCGAGCACCTCGGCCGAGCTCTCCGAGGGCGGCGACCAGGCGTCGGTCAGCCCGCCGCCGCGGATGGCGCCCCGGGCCTTGGGGCCGCGGGCGAGCACCCGGGAATCGCGCAGGTGCTCGACGAGGGGGAGGTCCCACGCGTCGGCGGCCTCGAGCCAGCCGCGGAAGCCCACCCCGGTCGTGGCCACCACCAGGTCGACCGGCTCGGCGAGCACCCGGCGGGTGGCGGCGACCAGCTCGGCGTCGTCGGCCAGCGGGACGATGCGGATGGCCGGCGCGTAGACCACCCGCGCCCCGCGCCGGTCCAGCAGCGCGCCGAGCTCCTCCTTGCGCCGGGCGGCGGTCACCGCGACGGTGTAGCCGGCCAGCGGCGGCGCGGTGCCGACCTCGGCCCGTTCCGGCGTCTCGATCACGCAGGTCCCCCTCGGTTGCCGTGTGGTCGGCGTCGCCGTCGTCGCCGGGAGCGGTCCGCCGTCGTCGTCCGGCGGACGTGTCCATGGTGCGCGCCCCGCGTTGCGGGGATGTGTCCGCGCCGTGCCGGGGTGACGCGGATCACCGGCCGGTGCGGGCCGTGCCATCCACGACGACGTCGGCCCGCGCCCGGGTGCCCTCCGCCGCGAAGTGCGCAGCCTCGAGGAGCTGCCAGCGCCGCCAGTGCCCGGCCAGCGCCGCGCCGTCCCTGGTCAGGCCGCGGGCCAACCGGACGTCGGCCGGCGCCTCGACCCAGATGCGCAGCGCCGTCCACGGGTCGGCGGCGCGGGGGCAGCTGCCGCATCCCTCCACGACCAGCACATCGGGCACCGGCACCGGCGTCGGCACCGTCCCGAAGGCGCCGGCGTGCCAGTCGTAGCGGTGGTAGGCGCCCGGGGTGCCGGCCGCGAGCGGGCGCAGCACGCCGGCCGCGAGCCGGGCGAAGGCACCGGTCAGCGTCCACCCGGCGTACACGTCGTCCATGTGCAGCACGGCGGCGCCGGGGCCGAGCGCGTCGGCGAGCCGGCCGGCCAGCGTCGTCTTGCCCGAGCCGGCCGGGCCGTCGACGCAGACCAGCCGGGTGCGGCCCAGCCGCGGCGGCGCGCCGCGGACCCGGTCGACCAGGCCCTCGACGGGCGGCGCGGGCCGGGGCACGGGGCGGGGCACGGGAGGCAACCCTGCCACGGGCGCCGGCACCGGCCGCCTGTCCCGTGGGCCTGGGACGATGGCGGCGTGGCCTCGCCTCCCCTTCCCCCTCCGGTGTCGGCCGTGCCCCGCCGGATGCGGCTGGTCTGCGCCGCGGCCGCCACCGCCGTCGTCGTCGTCATGACCGTCGTCGGCGTGCTGCTCAAGGAGTCGACCACGGGCGTCGTCGCGTTCCGCACGTCCGACCAGGTGGCCATGATCGGGCTGGGCCTCTTCATCGCCGCGGGCATCCTCGCGCTGGCCCGGTCCCGCGTGGACGCCGACGCCGGCGGCGTGCGCATCCTCAACATCGCCGTCCGGCACCAGGTGCCGTGGGAGTCGGTGCGGGCGGTCCGCTTCGACCGGCACTCGCCCTGGGCCTCGCTGCTGCTCGCCGACGACGACGAGGTGTCCCTGTTCGCCGTCCAGGCCGCCGACAAAGAGCGCGCCGTGCGCGCGGTCGAGGGCCTGCGCGCGCTGCACGCGGCCGCCCGGGCGGCACGCCCCGCGCCCCCGCCGCTGCTGCACGACGACTGAAGAAGGACCACCTCCCCGCGCGTCCCGGGTGGGGACGGCACCGGGGCAGGGGGCCTGGCGACCGGGAATGACCGGGCGGCGGCCGGCGCTGTAGCATGGGCGCGCCTCCCCCCGCTACATCGAGGCGCGCGAACCACACGGCGGCCCCGCCCCGGGCCGCCGGACCAAGAGGAGCCCGCTCCCACCCGACGCCGGAGACGGCGGCCGGGTTCCGGTTCGCGGGAGCCGGCGACGGTCCCGCGACGCGCACGAGCCCGCTCGTGCGCACTGGCGAGTGGGCCCCGCGAGCACTGCTCGCGGGGCCTTTCGTCGTCCGCACCGGATGGGCCAGCGACTCCTCCCCAGGCAGCAGCAGAGGAGAGGCCATCACCGAGCCCCGCATCAACGACCGTATCCGCGTCCCCGAGGTCCGCCTGGTCGGACCGGAGGGCGAGCAGGTCGGCATCGTGCCGATCGGCGAGGCGCTCCGCCTGGCCCAGGACTCCGAGCTCGACCTCGTCGAGGTCGCGCCCATGGCCCGGCCGCCCGTCGTCAAGCTCATGGACTACGGGAAGTTCAAGTACGAGTCCGCCCAGAAGGCCCGCGAGGCCCGGCGGAACCAGGCGCTCACCGTGATCAAGGAGATGCGGCTGCGCCTCAAGATCGACCCGCACGACTACGAGACCAAGAAGGGCCACGTCGAGCGCTTCCTCCGGAGCGGCGACAAGGTCAAGATCACCGTGATGTTCCGCGGCCGCGAGCAGTCCCGGCCGGAGATGGGCTACCGGCTGCTCCAGCGGCTGGCCGCCGACGTCCAGGAGCTGGGCGTCGTCGAGTCCAACCCCAAGCAGGACGGCCGGAACATGGTCATGGTGATCGCCCCGCACCGGAACCAGCAGGCGCAGGCCCAGCAGGGCGGCCGCAGGCAGGCGAAGGGCGAGCGGGCCGCGCAGGAGCAGGCGCCCAGCGCCTGACGTAGGGCCCTCCTGCCCCCAGCACTTCCAGCTCGCGACGGGGCCCGGCAGGAGGGCCGGGGACCGCACCACCGAGGGTTCGGTGACGTGCGGCGGTCGATGCTGCCGCACGCACCGACGACGAAGGACGACGAGGACCGAGGACATGCCGAAGAACAAGACCCACAAGGGCACCGCCAAGCGGGTGCGCGTCACGGGCAGCGGGAAGCTCATGCGCGAGCAGGCGAACAACCAGCACAAGTTCGAGCACAAGCCCTCCACCCGCAAGCGCCGCCTGGACGCCGACCAGGTGCTCTCGCCCGCCGACACCAAGCGCATGAGCAAGCTGCTCGGTCGCTGACCGTCCGCCGTACCGACTGAGACAGGAGCACTTCCGTGGCACGCGTGAAGCGGGCGGTCAACGCCCAGAAGAAGCGCCGCACCACCCTCGAGCAGGCCAGCGGCTACCGCGGTCAGCGCTCGCGGCTCTACCGCAAGGCCAAGGAGCAGGTGCTGCACTCGGCCACCTACTCCTACCGCGACCGCAAGGCGCGCAAGGGCGACTTCCGCAAGCTGTGGATCACCCGGATCAACGCCGCGGCCCGCCAGAACGACATGACCTACAACCGGTTCATGCAGGGCCTCAAGCTCGCCGGCGTCGACCTCGAC
Source organism: Geodermatophilus sp. YIM 151500 (assembly GCF_025716945.1). Lineage (GTDB taxonomy): Bacteria > Actinomycetota > Actinomycetes > Mycobacteriales > Geodermatophilaceae > YIM-151500. Next base: position 8,312 of record NZ_JAOVZT010000022.1, on the reverse strand, counting down.
CGTCGCGTGCTCGCCGAGCTGGCGGTCAACGAGCCGGCCGCCTTCGCCGCCCTCGTCCAGACCGCCCGGGCCGCGGTCGCCGCCGCCCCGGCGCCGGAGCAGGCCGCCTGACGAAGGACCACCCGGCCCCCACGCCGCGCGGGCACCGCGCTCGCAGCACCGGACGCGCCGTCGGGTGCGGGTCCCCGTGACCCGCCCCGGCGGCGTCGCCGTCCCCGGGCCGGTCGTCCCCGTGCTGCTCACCTCGCGCCGGTCGGCGCGCGACGCTCTCCCGCGCACGGGGGCGGGCGGGTGAGCGCGCCGCTCACCGAGCGGTCGGCGCGGATCGTCGCCGTCCGCAAGCTGACCCGGCGCTCCGGACGCGACGCCGCCGGCGCCTTCCTCGCCGAGGGGCGGCCGGCGGTCTCCGAGGCGCTGCGCCGTCCGGACGTCGTCCGCGAGGTGTACGCGACCGAGGCCGCCGCGGCCGCGCATGGCGACCTGCTCGGTCCGGCGTCCGTGCCGGTGCGGCTGGTGACCGAGAGGGCCGCCGCGTCGCTGTCCGAGACGGTCACCCCGCAGGGCCTGCTCGCGGTGTGCGCGCTGCCCGACGTCCCGGTGTCGCGGCTGACCGACGACCCGCCCGCTCTCGGCGTCGCGCTGGCCGAGGTGGCCGATCCGGGCAACGCGGGCACCGTGCTGCGGACGGCGGACGCCTGCGGCGCCGGCGCGGTCGTGTTCGGCGCCGGTTCGGCCGATCCGTTCGGCGGCAAGGTGGTGCGCGCCGGCGCGGGCAGCCACTTCCACGTCGACGTCGTCCGGACGGCGGCGCTCGACGAGCTGCTGCCAGCAGTGCGCGCCGCGGGCGCCACCGTGCTGGCCGCCGACGGCGCGGGCGAGGCCGCCCTGCCCGAGGTCGTCGAGCGGCTGGCCGGTCCGGTGCTGTGGCTGTTCGGCAACGAGGCCCGCGGCGTGCCGGCGGAGCTCGCCGCGATGGCCGACGCGCGGGTGCGCATCCCGATGCGCGGGCGGGCCGAGAGCCTCAACCTGGCCGCCGCCGCGGCGATCTGCCTCTACGCCACCCAGCAGGCGCGGTAGGGGAATCCCTTCCCACCCACCGTTCGCAGGGCCCGGGCCGGGACCGGGTGTCACCCGGGCAGCGAGATGAGCACGACGGCGACCGCCGCGGTGCCCAGCCCGGCCAGCTGGGTGCGCGCCAGCCGCTCGCGCAGCACCAGCTGGGCGAGCAGCACCGTGCTCGCCGGGTAGAGCGAGGCCAGCACGCCGGTGACCGCCAGCTGGCCCTGCTGCGCGGCGAGCAGGAACAGCGCGTTCGCCGTGATGTCGGCCGACCCGGCCAGCAGCACCAGCGGCAGCACCGACCGCGGCACGCGCAGCGCCGTCCGCACGGCCAGGGCGACGGCGACCACGAGCGCGATCGATGCGACCCGGGCGCCGGCCAGCGGCCACAGGCCGCTCCCCGGGTGGGTGCGGTCGAGCAGCACGAAGAACAGGCCGAAGCCGGCGCCGGCCGCGAGCGCGGGGAGCAGGCCGGCCGACCGGACGGCGGCCGGCCCGGGCAGGCCGCCCTCGGCGGCCACCAGCGCGACGGCGACCAGTGCCAGGCCGATCCCGACGGCGGCCAGGAGGTGCAGCCGCTCGCCCAGGCCCACGCCCACGACCACCGGCACCGCCGCTCCGCAGACGCCGGTGACGGGGGCGACCACGCTCATCACCCCGCCGGCCAGCGCGCGGTAGAAGAGCACCAGCGCGCCGCCGCCGGCGATCCCGGCACCGGCACCCCAGGCCAGGTCGGCCCCCGTCGGGTCGCCGCCGAGCAGCGGGAGCAGGAGCAGCAGCGCGACCAGCCCGGCCGCCTGCGACACGGCGACGACGGCCAGCGCCGTGGCCCGCCGGGTGGCCAGCCCGCCGCAGAAGTCGGCGGCCCCGTACACCAGCGACGACAGCAGGGCGAGCAGCACCGCCATGCCCGACCTCCGCCCCGCCGCGACCGACGGCGGGATCGTGCCAGCCGCGGCCGGGGTCTAGCGCCGCGGTCGCGGGCCCTCGGCCTGCTCCGCGTCCTTCCGCAGGAGGACGTCGAACGACGTGACCGTGCCCTCCTTGACGAGGCGGAACGTCCGGCCCCGGCCGCGGACGAACAGCGCCACCGCGAGCAGCCCGTACACCCCCGAGAGCACGAGGATGATCGCCCGGTCGACGGCCCCGGGCAGCAGGATGCTGCTGAGGAACTGCACCAGGAACAGGGTCAGCAGCGCGACCGACCCGCGCCGGGCCAGCTTGAGGTCGAGCAGCAGGGCCACCGCGAACAGCGACTGCGCGGCGGTGATCAGCAGCTCCAGCCGCTGGTTGGAGTCGACCGGCAGCCCGTCGAAGCTCGTCGACGACAGCGCGAAGACCAGCGGGATGGTGCCCACGAGGAGCGTCCACTGGTTGACCTTGCTCGACAGCAGGGTGCCGAGGGAGTCCGAGGCCTTCAGCCGCCAGGCGTAGAGGCAGGCGACGATGAGCTCCGGCGACTCGCTGGCCAGCGGGGCCACCCACTGGACCAGCAGGAACTCGCTGATCCGCAGCTGCTCACCGGTCATCACAAGCGCCTCGGCGAAGTGCTCGGCGGTGAGCAGGATGACCACGGCCGCGAAGGCGAACATCGCTGCGACCCAGGTGCGCCGGCGCTTCCGCGGCTGGGTGCCGACCCACTCCGAGGCGCCCAGCAGGTCCGGCTCGGTGGCCGGTGCCTTGGCCAGCCGCCAGGCGTAGAGCGCGAACAGCGTGACCAGGACGGCGGCGTCGACCAGGGTCAACGTCGAGCGCAGCGGCAGCGTCAGCGAGTAGAGCGTGGCGAAGCCTAGGAAGGCGACCTCGGTGGACATGGACGGCGGCAGCTCCACCGCACCCGGGCGCGGGACGCTCGGTGCCTCGGCGGCGGCCCGCCGATCGCGCACCGCCGCCCAGCCCGCGATCAGCACGACCAGCGGCCAGCCGACGCCGACCAGGATCCGGTTCGCCCCGGTCATGTTGGCCAGCGCGAGCGAGCACGGGTTCGCCCCGCCCTCCGGCGGCGTGCACGAGCCCTCCTCGGCGTAGAGCTGACCAGCCTGGAAGCTGAACACGAAGTCGACGGCGTACTCGGGCAGCACGGCGAGCAGCGCGAGCAGGGCCAGCGCCAGACCGGCGCTGATGTCGACCTGCGCGGCCTCCGCGGCCCAGGAGAGCAGGAACGCCGCGCCGACGATCGCCGCACCGTAGACCAGGGCCTGGACGACGGGCGGCAGGAACTCGACCGACCCGCCGAGGTACGCGAAGGCACCCAGGACGGCGCCGGGGAGGGTGGCCAGCGCGGCGGAGACCATCTGGAGCGGCGGCCGGGCCGAGGGCGCGTCGGGAACAGGAGGCTCCTGCGGTCGGTGCGGACGGGGCCGCGGGTGGAGAGGGGTGCGCCGTCGAGCGTGAGCGACGGACCGCCGTCCCGCATCCCGGACGGCGCCGCCGGCCGTCGCGGCCCGGTCCGCGGCCGGCCGCCACCCGCCCGGCGGGCACCCGGTCGGCAAACCCGGGCGCGGGGCACCCACCCCGGCGGGCAGAATGGCCTCCCGTGTCCGGCGCCAACGACCCCTACGACCCCAAGCAGGTCGCCGCGCTCTCCCCGGAGGCGCTCGACGACGCGGTGTCCGCCGCGCGCACGGCGTTCGACGGCGCGGCCGACCTGGCCGGGCTCGCCGCGGTCCGGCCCGCGCACCTCGGCGACCGCGCCCCGGTGCTGCTGGCGCGCCGCGAACTGGGCGCGCTGCCGCCGGCGGCGCGTGCGGACGCCGGCAAGCGGGTCAACGCCGCCCGGCAGGCGGTCACCGAGGCCTACGAGGCCCGCCTCGCGCAGCTCGAGGCCGAGCGCGACGCGCGGGTGCTGGCCGAGGAGCGGGTCGACGTCTCGCTGCCCTGGGACCGGCACCCGCGCGGTGCCCGGCACCCGGTCACCACGCTCATGGAGCGGATCAGCGACATCTTCGTGGGCATGGGCTACGAGGTCGCCGAGGGCCCCGAGCTCGAGGCGGAGTGGCTGAACTTCGACGCGCTGAACATGGCGCCCGACCACCCGGCGCGCACGATGATGGACACCTTCTTCATCGCGGGCGGGCGGGACGGGAACGAGGACTCCGGGCTGGTGCTGCGCACGCACACCAGCCCGGTGCAGGCCCGCACGATGCTGGCCCGCACGCCGCCGATCTACATCGTGGCGCCGGGCCGCACCTACCGCACCGACGAGCTCGACGCGACGCACACCCCGGTCTTCCACCAGGTGGAGGGGCTGGCCGTCGACCGCGGGCTGACCATGGCGCACCTGCGCGGCACCCTCGACCACCTGGCCCGGGCGCTGTTCGGCGCCGACGCGCGCACCCGCTGGCGGCCGTCGTACTTCCCGTTCACCGAGCCCTCGGCGGAGTTCGACGTCTGGTTCCCCGAGCACCGCGACGGCCCGCGCTGGGTCGAGTGGGGCGGCTGCGGCATGGTCAACCCGCGGGTGCTGGTGGCCTGCGGCATCGACCCCGACGAGTACTCCGGGTTCGCCTTCGGCATGGGCATCGAGCGGGCGCTGCAGTTCCGCTCGGGCGTCGGCGACATGCGCGACATCGTCGAGGGCGACGTCCGGTTCACACGGACGTTCGGGGTGGACCAGTGAGCGCGCATCCCGGCGAGGGACGGGCGAGGAGCGCGGCGGACGGGCTGCGGAGCAGCGGAGTGGAGCAGTAGTGCGGGTCCCCATCGGCTGGCTGGCCGAGTACGTCGACGTCCCGACCGGGACGACGGTGGATGAGCTGGACGCCGCCTTCGTCCGGCTCGGCCTCGAGGTGGAGGCGATCCACCGGCCCGAGGAGGTCACCGGCCCCCTCGTCGTCGGCCGGGTGCTGGAGATCGAGGAGCTGTCCGGCTTCAAGAAGCCTATCCGGTACTGCCAGGTCGACGTCGGCGAGGGACGTCCCCGGGGCATCATCTGCGGCGCGACCAACTTCGCCGTCGGCGACACCGTGGTCGTCGCGTTGCCCGGCGCGGTGCTGCCGGGCGGTTTCGCCATCTCCGCGCGGACGACGTACGACCGGGTCTCCGACGGGATGATCTGCTCGGTCCGCGAACTGGGCATCGGCGACGACCACGCCGGCATCCTCGTGCTGGCCGGCGGCGGCCAGGGATCCGAGGCGGGCCCGGCGCCCGGCACGCCGGCGGCGCCCGTGGTCGGCCTGGACGACGTGGTGATCGAGCTGGCCGTCACGCCCGACCGCGGCTACTGCCTGTCGATGCGCGGCCTGGCCCGGGAGATGGGCACCGGGCTGGCGACGGCCTGGCGCGACCCGGCCGCGTCGGTGCCCCCGCCGGCCGCGGCTGCGGAGCCCGCCTGGCAGGTCGCGGTCGACGACGCCGACCGCTGCGACCGCTTCTCCATGCTGGCGCTGGAGGGCCTGGACCCGACCGCACCCAGCCCGTGGTGGATGCGCCGCCGCCTCCAGCAGGCCGGTGTCCGCTCGATCTCGCTGGCCGTCGACGTCACCAACTACGTGATGCTCGAGCTCGGCCAGCCGATGCACGCCTTCGACCGCGACGCGGTGAAGGGGCCGATCGTCGTCCGCCGGGCCCGCCCGGGGGAGCGGGTGACCACCCTGGACGGCGCCGACCGCGCGCTGGACCCCGACGACCTGCTGATCACCGACGACAGCGGGCCGATCGGGCTGGCCGCGGTGATGGGCGGCGCGTCGACCGAGATCGGCGACTCGACCTCGGCCGTGCTGCTGGAGGCCGCGCACTGGGAACCAACCGGCGTGGCGCGCACCGCGCGGCGGCACCGGCTGCCGAGCGAGGCGGCCAAGCGCTTCGAGCGCGGTGTCGACCCGGCTATGACCGTCGTCGCGCTGGCCCGCGCCGCGCGGCTGCTGGAGCAGTACGGCGGCGCGCGGGTCGTCGGCGGCCCGGTCGACGTCGACACCCGCACCGGCCGCGAGCCGATCGGCCTCGACGCGGACCGGCCGGCCCGCACCGCGGGGGTGCCGTACCCGACCGACGAGGTGGTCGCCCGGCTGGAGGCGGTCGGCTGCACGGTCACGACCGCCGGCGCCCGGCTCAGCGTCGTCCCGCCGTCCTGGCGGCCCGACCTGACCGACCCGGCCGACCTGGTCGAGGAGGTCGTGCGGCTGTCCGGGTACGACGCCGTCCCGTCGGTCCTGCCGACCGCGCCGCCGGGCCGGGGGCTGACCGAGGAGCAGCGCCGGCGGAGGGCGATCGGCCGCGCGCTGGCCGAGGACGGCCACGTCGAGGCCCCCTCGTACCCGTTCGTCGGCATGCCCGTGTTCGACGCGCTGGACCTGCCCGCCGACGACGAGCGCCGCCGGGTCGTGCTGGTGCGCAACCCGCTGTCGGAGGAGGAGCCGGCGCTGCGCACGACGCTGCTGCCCGGGCTGCTCGCCGCGCTGGGCCGCAACGTCGCCCGCGGGCAGCGCGACCTCGCCCTGTTCGAGCACGGCTCGGTCTTCCCGGGCGGGCTGCGCCGTCCTGCCCCGGTGCCCGGGGTGGACCGCCGCCCGGACGACGCGACGATCACCGCCCTCTACGAGGCCGTGCCGGCGCAGCCCTGGCACGTGGCCGTCGCGCTGGCCGGCAACCGCGAGCCGCGCGGCTGGTGGGGGCCCGGCCGGCCGGCCGGCTGGGCCGACGCGGTGCAGGCCGCCCGCCGGGTGGCCGCGGCGGCCGGGGTCGAGCTGACCGTGCGGGCGGGCGAGCGGGCGCCCTGGCACCCCGGTCGCTGCGCCGAGCTGCTGGTGACCGACGGTGCCGGCGGGGAGCGCGTGGTCGGGCACGCCGGCGAGCTGCACCCGCGGGTGTGCGCCGCGCTCGACCTGCCGGCGCGCACGTCGGTCATGGAGCTGGACGTCGACGCGCTGCCGGCCGCCGCGGTGCCGGTCGGATCGCGGCTGTCGACCTTCCCCCCGGTGCACATGGACGTCGCCCTCGTGGTCGCCGACGACCACCCGGAGGCCGCGGTCCGCGCGGCGCTGGCCGAGGGCGCCGAGGAGTTGCTGGAGGAGCTGCGCTTGTTCGACGTCTACACCGGACCGCCGGTGCCCGAGGGGCACCGGTCGCTGGCGTACGCGCTCACCTTCCGGGCGCCGGACCGGACGCTGACCGGTGAGGAGGCCGCCGCCGCCTTCACCGCGGCGGTCGAGGCCGCCGGCCGGGCCACCGGGGCGGTGCTCCGTGGCTGAGGGAGGACCCCCGGCCCCCCACCGTGGGATGACCCCGTCCTCCCCACCCCTCGCAGGCTCGGGGCGGGTCCCGGAACGGGGGAGCGGGGAGCCGCTGGACGGGGCCGCTGGGCTCGCGGGCACCGTCGCGCTGGTCACGGGCGCCTCCACCGGCATCGGCCGCGCGCTCGCCGAGGGGCTCGCCGCCCGCGGGGCGGCGGTCGCCGGCCTGGCCCGCGGCGAGGACCGGCTGCGGACGGCGATGGACGAGGTGGCCGCCGCCACCGGGGGCCGCACGCTGGCGGTCGCCGCCGACGTCACCGACCGGCAGGCCGTCGACGCCGCCGTGGCGCGGGTGACCGAGCAGTTCGGCCGGGTCGACCTGCTGGTCAACAACGCCGGCCTGGTCGACGCCGCCGAGGTGCCGGTCTGGGAGGCCGACCCGGACCAGTGGTGGGACGTGGTCGCCAGCCACATCCGGGGCGCCTTCCTGGTCACCCGTGCCGTCGTGCCGGGCATGCTCGCCCGCGGCAGCGGCCGGGTCGTCTCCCTGGCCAGCGGGATGAGCGTGCGCGGCCGCGCCGAGTACTCGGCCTACTGCACGGCCAAGACCGGCCTGATGCGGTTCACCGAGACGCTCGCGGCCGCCCTCGAGGGCAGCGGCGTGCACGCCTTCGACCTCTCGCCGGGCGTCGTCGACACCCCGATGACCCGGTCGATGCCGGTCTGGCAGGGCTACGACGAGTGGACCCCGCCGGAGCAGGTGGTCGGCTTCGTCGCCGCCCTCGCGGCCGGCGAGCTCGACGCCTGGTCCGGCCGGCTCATGCGGGTGGGTGCCGACGAGCCCGACGTCCTGCGCGGCCTGACCCCCGGCGACGGGGTCCGGCAGCTGCGTCTGCGCCCCTACGGCGAGGACGATCCGCTGGGCGGGACGCCGGTGTTCGGCCGGCGCACCTGACGACCCACCCGGCGCTGGCGGGCACCCCGCGAATGAGGTTTCATGCATGAACGTGTATGGTCATGCATCGTGACGGAGCAGCGGACGTGGACGGTGGGGGTCACCGGCGCCACCGGCTATGCGGGGGG
>NZ_JAOVZT010000021.1 GCF_025716945.1 Geodermatophilus sp. YIM 151500 | reverse complement strand
CTCGTCAGCGACTGCTCGGGGGCCTTTTCGGATCAGGTCGTACGCGGACAACGTTCGGCCGGGTACTCGCCGCGGTCGACCCGACCGCGCTGCAGCCGGCGCTGACCGGCTGGGTCACCGCCCGCCGGGCGGGCCGCCGCCGCGAGCACGCCGACGAGGCGCGCCCCCGCGGCGAGGACCGGATCGTGCTGGCCGTCGATGGCAAGACGTTGCGCGGCGCCCGCGACGGGGAGGGTGAGCAGACCAAGTTGCTCGCCGTCTTCGACCACCTCGATCAGCTGGCGCTGTCCCAAGTCGAGGTGGCCGGCGGAGACGAGCTGGCCGCCTTCGTCCCGGTCCTCGACACCGTGCCCGAGCTGCACGATGTGGTGGTCACCGCGGACGCGCTGCACTGCCAGCGCGCCCACGCCGACTATCTGCACGCCCGCGGCGGGCACTACCTGTTCACCGTCAAGGGCAACCAGCCCACGCTGCGCCGCGCGCTGGCCCGGCTGCCCTGGGCCCAGGTGTCCGGGCAGCGCGAGCGGACCATCGGCCACGGCCGCACCGAGTCCCGCTCGATCAAGGTCATCGACCTGGACGGCACGCCGGAGGCCCGGCTGTTCCCGCACGGCGCCCGGGCCATCAAGGTCGTGCGCCGGCGCCGCCGCGCCGGCCAGGCGAAGCCGTCGGTGAAGATCGTCTACGCGATCACCTCCCTGGGCCACCGCGACGCCGACCCGCGGCTGCTGGCCGGCTGGATCCGCTCGCACTGGACCATCGAGAACTGCCTGCACTGGGTCCGCGACGTCACCGAGGGTGAGGACCACTCCCGCGTCCGCACCGGCCACGGACCACAAGTCATGGCCGCCCTGCGCAACACCGCCATCAACATCATCCGGCTGCGCGGCGAGACCAACATCGCCGCCGCCCACCGCACCTTCAGCTACCGGCCGGCCGACGTCCTCGACGCCCTCACCGCAGCCTGACGAGTGCCTCGACTGGACTCCCGAGCAGGACATTCACGACTTTGCACGAGCCCTGTTGGGGAAGTACTGGCGCAACAGACCGTTGGTGTTTTCGTTCGTGCCTCGCTGCCAGGGCGCGTGCGGGTCGGCGAAGTAGACGGCGATGCCCGTCTCGATCTTGAAGTGGGCATGCGCGGAGAGTTCCTTGCCGCGGTCCCAGGTCAGCGACCGCAGCAGGTCGGCGGGCATCGTGCCCATCGTCGCGGCGAGGGCGTCCTTCATGGCGATCGCGCCGTAGCCGCCGAGCGCGGGTCCGTTCTTGACCGGCGGGACGAGGCCGTGTCCGGGCAGGCGCGGTAGGTGGACCAGCAGCGTGTAACGGCTGGCGCGCTCCACGACGGTGCCGATCGCCGACCGGTTCAGCCCGATGATGAGGTCGCCCTCCCAGTGCCCGGGAACCGCGCGGTCCTCGGCCTCGGCCGGCCGCTCGGAGAGCACGACGTCGGCGGTGACGTGGCCCTGCGGCTTGTTCCGCGCGCGTTCCCGCGGCTTGCGCAGCGCTCGGCCGGTGCGCAGGCAGGCCACCAGCTCGCGCTTGAGCGCACCGCGTCCTTGGATGTAGAGGGCCTCGTAGATCGCCTCGTGGCTGACGCGCATGTCGGCATCGTCGGGGAAGTCGACCACGAGCCGCCGCGAGATCTGCTCCGGACTCCACGCCGTCGCCCAACGCCGGTCGGCGCGAGGCGGCTTGTTCAGGCCCTTCCACGTCGTCGCCGGCCCGGCTGCCGGGCTGCCGTCGGGGCGCTGCAGCTGGCCGGAGAGCCGCTCCTGGACGTACTGCTGCAGCCGCGGGTTGGTCGCGAGCTTGGCCGGCTTGGGACGCCGGGCGGCGGTCTGGGCCTTCCACTGCGCGACGGTCGCTCGGTACTCGATCTTGCCGCTGCGGGTGGCGGCGTTGCGCCGCAGCTCACGCGAGATCGTGCTGTGGTGGCGCTCAAGCTTGCGGGCGATCGCCCGAACTCCCAGGCCCTGCGTCTTGAGCAGGGCGATCTCCTCCCGCTCGTGGAACGACAGGTACCGGCCGGTGGGCTCGGTCAGGCTCAGCGGCGGCATGCCGCCAGCGTGACGAAACCAGCGGGAACCGACCGGCGTGGACACGCCGATCTCGAGCGCGGCCTCCTCGGTGCGCTTGCCCTGCGCGATCAGCCGCCAGAACGCGCGCTCCACGTGCCGGGCCGGCATCGGCCGGCCCGGTGAGCGCATCGCGGGCCGCAGAGCCCGATCCGCCTGCTGCTGACGTCGCACCATCGAACACCTCCGTGATCTTGAGGTGTTGCGACGACCGGTTGAGTCCGCCCTGACTGCCCGCATCGCTGTGACTGATCAACTCGCCGGGGACGACGGCGCGGTCCTCGCGGGAGCGCTGCCAGATCGCCATCCGCAGCGGGGTCATCACCAGCTCGGTCGTCTTCGTCGTCGCGGCGTGCCAGGCCACGATCTTCTGCGCGTACACGTCGACGATGAACGCGACGTAGGTGAACCCGGCCCAGGTCCGCACGTAGGAGAAGTCCGACACCCACACGCGGCTGGGCGCCGGCGCGGTGAAGTTGCGGTCCAGTAGGTCACCGGCCCGGCTGCCGTCCTTGCCCGGCACCGTCGTGCGCAGCGCCTTGCCGCGGCGCACCCCGGACAGCCCCAGCGCGCGCATCGCCCGGTCCACCGCCCCGGCGCTGGCCTGCGGGACGCTGGTGCGGCGCAGCAGGGCGGTCATCTTCCGCCGCCCGTACAGCCCCTCCGGCGCCAGCCGGCGCACCTCGTCGGGACCGGTGGTCCAGGCGGCATCGCGCACCGCGTTGTGCACCTGGGCGTCGGTGATGGTGCGGACGGCGATCGGCCGCGACGGCGACTTCCACTCCCGATAGGTCCGCGCGGCGACCTGACAGCCCTGCTCGCGCAGCACCCGGCAGATCGACTCGACCGCACGGCCCTGGGCCACTTGATCGGCGATGAACGCCCTGATCAGCGGTTGCGGGGGTCGAGCTCCCCGGCGAAGAAAACCGTGGCCGCCTTGAGGATCTCGTTGTCCTCGCGCAGCCGGCGGTTCTCGGCCTTGAGCCGCCTGATCTCCGCCGACTCCTCCGACGTGATCCCCGGCCGGGCGCCGTCGTCGATCTCGGCCTGGGCCAACCAGCGGCGCACCGACTCCCGGGCCACACCCAACTGGCGGGCCACCGCCACCGCCACCGCCGCGGCCGTGGTCGAGGAGTACTCGCCCCGGTGCTCACGCACCAGCCGCACCGCGCGCTCCCTCAGCGCCGGATCGATCTTCTTCGGCATGACACCATCCTCCGTGACTCACAAGGAGGCGGCACAGAACCGGGGGCGCTTCACCCTGCGGCACAACAGCCGGCTGCACCACATCGGCATCGGCCGCCGCCACGCCGGCACACCGGTCCTCCTGCTGGTCCACGACCTGCACGTCCGGGTGCTCACCACCAGCGGACGCCTGCTCAGGGATCTACAACTCGACCCGACCCGGGACTACCAACCACAGGCCCCAACGTGAACGATGTCGCGGGACACCTGTGAACGGTGTCCCGCGACATCGCATTGGAGCGGGTGACGGGAATCGAACCCGCATGGCCAGCTTGGAAGGCTTGAGACTCCGAGCGCCATCCTGGCTGGTCAGCGGCGAGCGAGCTCGCCGTCGTGCCTTCGGCGTGCCTTAGCGTCACGGCGCCCACAACGCATCACGTTTGTCTGATGGGGCGGCTTCGCTCCAACGTTGCTGGCGCCTCGGTCTGCGCCGTGCCCGCGGACACTGGCCGAGGCGTGTCCCGGCCGTGTTCGTCGTCAGGGCCGGGTCATGCGAAGTCGGTGGGCGGCATGGCAACCGTCCTGCGCAGCATCCGGTGCGGTACCACCGGGACAGCGTCGGTCTGCGCCGCGCAGGGCGGTCGCATGCGCGTGTCGGCCAATCCTCCGAGCCGGCCGCCGAGGATCGCGACGGAGACGCTCTCGACCGAGTCCACGTTGACCCCGCAACGGCGGGGCACGTGGTCCTTGCCGGGCTCGAAGCCGACTTCGCTGACGAGGCCGCGGATGGCGGTGGTGCATGGTGTGACGAGTGCGCGCCGGTGTCGGGGGACACTGCGTCGCGGGGGAGGACGACGACAGGCCGGTGCCCGATCTCGGCCATCTCTCACCACCCGGACCTCAGCGTGCGGGCAGCGTAGGCGCGACCGTCCGGCGGGTTCGCTGTTGTCATGCGAGGGTGTCGGCCCATCGAGGAGGGGCGCCGGCGGTTGAGATGCGGCCTGAGCCGGATGCCGGTGGCGGCGGTAGCCTGGGGTTGCCGCCGTAGCAGACGGATCAGTGTCGAAGAGACGGCCAGGAGCGACTGCCGATCCAGGTGCGTGGACCTTCCGCGTCGTATCAGCCACGGTCTGACGGGCTTGGAGCGGGCATGGGCGAGCGGGCGTGGCCTCAGAAGTCACCACCGGCCGGACGGTCGGTTCGCAGTTCGGCCTGGACGGGAGATCCGGAGACGCCGTTGGACCTCGCGGTGCTCCGTCGACGGCTGCGCGCGGCCGCGGCCGTCGGGTTCTGCCCGCCCGGCGCTGTCGACGACGACACGGATCGGCTGCTGCTCACGTTCGAGGAGTTGAGTTCGAACGCGCTCCGGCACGGTCGTCTCCCGGCCCGGGTGGCTGTCACCCTGACCGCGACTGGTTGGTTGATCGAGGTCAGCGACGCCGAGCCGGACCGACTGCCCACCCCGGCCGTGGGGCGTGACGCCGCCTTGGGCGGTCTGGGGCTGCATCTGGTGGCCCGGCTCAGCGACGGTCACGGCTGGGTGGTCTCGGACGGCCGCAAGTGCGTGTGGGCGCACGTCGTCTGTGCGCCGCCTCTACTCACCGGAAGGCCGGTCTGACACCGTCGACGGTAGAGACGCTCTCGCCCGGGTCCCGGGTGATCACGCACCGGCGGGGCTCCGGGTCCTCGCTTCGGTGGCCGAGACGATCGTGGCCCTGCACGGACCCGGTTCGGACACGGTCGGCAGCAGTGACGGCCGGGGGGAAAGGCCCGATAGCGCCGCCCCCGGCCCACTCAGAGGCGGATCCGCATTCAGCCCTACTGCAGGGGATCGCGCTGGGCTTCGTCGACGATGTCTTGCGCGATCTCGCGGAGCTTGCGGTTGCTCGTGCTGGACAGCTGGATCAGCAGGTCGAAGGCACCGTTGGCGGAACTGCGGTGGTCGCGCATCAGGATGCCTTTGGCCTGGTCGATGACCGCGCGGGACTCCAGGGCGCGCTGCAGGTTGGCGGCGAGGCTGGCAGTGCTGGCGTACAGGTCTGCGTTGGCCACGGCCACCGCCGCGTAGGTGGCAAAGGCGGTGGCCAACTCCTTGGTGGTGTCGTCGAAGGCACCCCCGGCGGTGCTGTAGACGTTCAGCGCGCCGATGGTGCGCCGCTGCACGGGCAGCCCGGTCGACATCGTGTGGGTGATGCCGTGCCGGCGGGCGATCCGGGCGAAGTCCGGATAGGTCGGGCTGTCGTCGGTGTTCTCGATGCTGATCGTGGTGTCGGAGGACGCGGCGTCCACGCATGGGCCGAATCCGGCCTCGTACTGGCGCTCGTCGAGCTGGGCTGCCAGCGATTCGGTGAAGGCCACGCTGGCGACTTCGGTGTCGTGCAGCAGCGTGACTGACACCTCGGCGGCGCCCGGGGTGGTCTGCTTGGCCAGCTCGGCGACCCGGGCAAGGGTCTCGGACAGCTGCTGCGCCCCGAGCATGAACTTGCTCAATTCGGCGAAGGCAGCGCGGGGATCGCGCGGCGACTCGTCGCCCGGCTCAGGCGTGGACACGAGGGACTCCGCTTCGCGGAAGAGCTGCGGGGTCGAACCTCGCGGCAGCCCGGTGGTGGCGTCGGCGACTGCCCACGAGCGGGGAGTCGACGGGAGCGCCGGCGACCGCGGTACGGGGGTCGCCGGGAGCCGGTCGTCGGAACGGCGCCAACTCGCCGTGAGCATGGGACCAACTCGTGCCATGGACCCTACTCGCCCGACCCGGCGTGAGAGGCGGCTCGGTGGCGGCCAACGCGACAGTCATCGACCCGATCCGTGCGGCGCGTCGAACAAGCCAAGCCCTATCGCCAAGCCCGCAAACAGAGCGCATAGTGGATTCCTGGTCGCACGACTGTCGACGCACCGTCGGCGGCCTGCGAGCCCTATCTGGAAGGGGCTTCCGGTTGTCCGCCCCCACGATTGCCGCCTGCCCGCTCACCGTCTTTGCCTGGAGGCTGGGCGCCCTGCCCCTGTCCGAGCTGTGGTGGCGATACGTCGAACTCGGCGGCAACCGCCCGCAGGCAGCCCTCGCCGCCTACCTCGCCGGTGTCACCGAGTGGCCGGCCACCGAGCACAACGCCCTCGCCCACGGCCTCAACGAGTGTCTGTGGGACGCCGGCTGTTCCAGCCTGGCTCCGTACCGAGTACCCGGCGAGGCTCGACCCTGGCCTGCTGCGTAGCTGTGGGGCACCGTGCTCGCGGCCACGGGGCGCGCATGACGCGGGACTGGCAGGGGACCGGCTCGCTCGGCGTCGATGGACGACCGCCCGCTCCGAACCAGGCTGGCGGACGGGTCATCCGTGATCTCCGTGATCCCAGGCCAGGTGTTCGGTCGAACCGCCGACGGACGGACCACCGCGCTCGACAGCGGCGACGGTGCTACCCCCGGGTGCCAGCTGTCGCGCTGGCGGAGGCAGCAACCGTTTCGGATCGATGTGCGGGGGCGCCATCCAACGCGGACGATGTGTCGAGCTCGCCCGCATGCCCGGCGACGATCGGGCGCGGAGCATGGCTCCACCAGGGGGTGATCCGCGGTGGGGCCAGCCGTGATTCTTGTGACGGTGGTCCCTGTCCGGGGTCATCCCCTGGCCGGCACGACGCGGCCGGTCAGCGTCACCTGGGGCCCGGCTCGTCGATTTCGCCGGTCTCCGTGAGTCGTGCGGCCACGTCGCGCAGCTTCTGGTTGAGCCGCTGGGAGGAGCGCCGCAGCTGGTCGAACGCGGCTTCCGGCGTGATCTTGAGCCGTTCCATCATGATGCCCTTGGCTTGCCCGATCTCGTCTCGGGAGGACAGAGCCACCCGCAGGTGTTGTCCCCGTTGTTCGAGGGTGACGCGGTCGTGGACCACCCGGGCGGCCACGGAGGCGTGGGCGGCCAGAATAAGTCCGATTGTGCGCGCGTCGTCGTTGAACGCATCCGCTGTGACGGCGTAGAGATTCATGGATCCGGCGAGGGAACTGTGGGCGGTGGCGTTCGCCCCGGCCAGGCGGTAGGAAACTGCGGACTGCACGCCGAACTCGAGTGGACGGGACGCGAGCTGGGGCCAGCGCCGATCGGGGAACGACGGCGCGTAGACAACCGGTTCGTCGATGGCGGTCAGGCAGGGCCCTTGGTGGGCCTGGTATTGGGCGTCGTCGGTGGCGCTGGCGGCAGGGTCGGTTGACGCCACGGTGCGGAACGCGCCAGCTTCGCCGACCGTGATGCTGGCCATCCGACAGCCCGCCACGGTGGACACGGCGGCTTCGGCGACCTGGAGAAGGACGTCGTCGACGTTGTCGGCCGCGTAGAGATGCTCGGCGATCTCGGCGAAGACCTTCGCGAGCATGGTGCTCGGCTGGGCGGCCTCTCGACGCGTCGCTGCTTCGCCCCGCGCTGCGGCCGCGGCGTCCCGTTCGGCACGGTGATCGTCCCGTTCTCGAGCCGCCTGGCGGCGCGAACGTCGGCCATCGTCATGCTCCCTTACGGGCTCATCAGGCTCGGCTGAGGGGCGGGCCAGAGGCAAACCCTGAGCGGCGGCGTGAACGTCGCCGCGCCGCTCACGTTCGTCCAGCAAGGCCGCCCGCACGTCCGCCAGCCGTTCGCGTTCATCGGCCGCAGCATCCCTGGCGTCCGCGACAGTGTCCCGCTCCGCAGCGATGTCATCACGGCGATCGGCGACGAAATCGCGCTTGTCCGCGGCCCACCTGCGTTCGTCATCCAGTGGATCAGGGGTCATGGCGAGACAGCTCCAGCCCATCCCGGTCGAGCACACACCAGCCCTAGTGTGTTGGAACAATCGCTGTCAAGAATGGAACGCGGCCGGCCCGTAACCTCTCCACGACAACGATGCCTGCCGCAGCGGGATCGCCGGTTGGCCGTGGAACCGGGTCGGCGAGAGCGCGAGACGGCCGGCGCAGTCCTGAATGAACTGCCCGGGTCTGACGGAGACGCCCAGTCGCCCGAGGGACGAGAGCCGCGCTGACAACGCGAACGGTGCAGACGCAACGGTCTGCCGGGACACCTGTGGACGGTGCTCCGAAACACCGCGGTGGAGCAGGTGACGGGAATCGAACCCGCGTAATCAGCTTGGGAAGGTAGGTTCAGTGGAGTCCCTATTGGCTGGTCAGCGCGCTTCTTGCCCGACACCGTGCCTTCAGCGCTGCTCAGTCGGGGGAAGTCAACGCGACGACCAAGGCCGCACCTCGTTCAGCTCCGCTCGGCGGCTCGACGCCAAGGGGAGCAGTTGACAGATGGCGCCGGCGTTGACATCCGTCAGCTGACCGCGAGGACGTCCGCGAGTGTGGCCGATCCCGGCGATCGGTGGCGGGGTGGGTCACCGCGCCCGTGCGGCGCCGGTAAGACGGGCTCGCACGGGAAACGGGGACCGCGGCGCGAACGCAGCCGCGGCCCCTCCCGATCGATCAGAGCGCGCGGACGTTCTCCGCCTGGGGGCCCTTCTGGCCCTGGGTGATGTCGAACTCGACGCGCTGCGCCTCGTCCAGCGACCGGTAGCCGCTGCCGGTGATCGCGGAGAAGTGGCAGAAGACGTCGGGTCCGCCGCCGTCCTGCTCGAGGAAGCCGAAGCCCTTCTCAGCGTTGAACCACTTCACAGTGCCCTGAGCCATGTCGTTCTCATTCCGTGCTGGGGTGTCAGGACCGGCAGACGCCGGCCCCTGGGTCGCCGCACCGACCGGCAGGACCGAGAGGAACGTCAGGCAGAGACGACTGCGGACGTTCGGGAACGAGGCAGAGGCACAACGACGACCGGCTGTCACGGTACGCGAGTTCCCGCGGCAGCGGTGCCGATGGACCGAATCGGCCGGTGGCTCTCCCGGAGGGCGGGTCCGGCGACCGCGCGGGCGGGCGGCGGCTGTCAGCGGAGGAGGCTGTGCGGATGGATGTCACCACCGTGAACGACCGGCACCTGTACGAGGGGCGGGTGGTGGTCGAGGACCCCGCGAACCCCTCCCGTCAGCTCGAGTTGCTGCGGAGGGTCGTCAGGTTCGGGCCGCCGGGCTGGCTCACCGTGACGGCGGCCGCGACCGAGGACGCCGAGATCGAGCTCTACCCGGTCGGCCGGGTGCTGGCTGTGACCGATCTGCGTGAGGTCGGCGTGCCCGGCCACCGCTCCTGGGGCGACGGATGATCACCTGGCGGGCCGGGCGGTGCCGGCGTGCGTCACCAGCGCAGGGGATGGGTCAGGCGGGACTGCGCGGTGCGACAGGCCCGGCAGTTCCCCCACGTGAGTATGGACAGCGGAGTCGTGGCGGCGCCGCACTCGGGGCAGTCGACGGGCTGTTCGGAGTGGGCGCGAGCTTCGGTGAGCGCGCGGGACCGTTCCTCGTGGATGGTCTCGTCGCCCCGGCAGGGGCACTCGAGGCGGCCTTCTGCGCAGCGTCCACTGTGTGCGGCGATGGTGCCCCCTTGTGTCGGCGTCGACGCTACTCGCCGGACGCTGTCCGACGTGGGACGTGGCTCTGCCTGATCGTGACTGCCGCCGCTGCCGGCCGAGGCTTCCGCGGTTCCATGTCGACGGCGGTCTCAGGATCAGCACAACCTCGCGTGCGGACCCCCGTTGTGCGCAGGCGCCGAGGCAGAACGCGGCCGGGTCGACGCGCCGGCAACGCGTGCGGCCCGGCGCCGACCCGAGGCTGTTCCGGGTGCGACCGCCGCGGCGGTCAGGAGGTCTCGTGCCGTCCCCGGCTGGTCTTCGGGAAGGCGGGGAGCGGGTCGTCCCAGGGGTTGCGATAGGGGGCCAGGCTGGCGCAGACCAGTTCCCACAGCGCCTCGTCGAGGGTCTCGGCGAGGGCGCTCGCCGGTGAGGACCAGGTGCTCGGCGATGTCGCGCACCTCGAGGTTCTTGTTCATCGAGACGGTGGCCAAGGCCTGGAATGCCTGGTCGGGGCTGCCGGCGTACCCGGCCCCGGCCGTGGTCTGATGTCCCCGCCGCCGCACACGCTCTGGCGTACGTGCCTGGCACCGTCTCCGTCGGTGGGGTAGACACCTTCGACCACACGCTCAACCGGGGTGCCGTGAACGTGTCGGTCCCCGATGCCGTCGGCCACAGGTGCAGGCCGCCTTGCGCGGCCGGACGGGGCCGCTTCGCCCCGTTACCGGCGACCGTCACCGACGCGCGTGCGCCTTCGGAATCCCAGACCCCTTCGTCGGCCTCCCTCGAGTCGGCGGCCACAAGTGGCTCTGCAACCGGTGACGCGGGGCGGACGGCGTCGGGCGCCGTCTGGAGAGTGTCCAGCAGGGCCGTGGGCGTGCCATGGTTCTCACGGGCGGTCGCGGCGGACATGGCCCTCGCGGCCACCGCCTCAGTGGCGTCTGGCGGCACGACGAGGAGGTCGAGCCGGGAACGACCGCCCTCTCCGGCGGTCAAGTTGAGCAGATGCGGGTCCAGGCTTCGAAACCAGCCGAGCCGGATGACTCGACCATCCGCGGCGAGCCGGCGGGAGGCGGTGTCCCAGCTGTCCGGGTGGTAGGTCACCCGGCTGACCCGAACGCCGCGCTGGCTGAGTGCCGCGATCAGGGCGGGCAGCTCGGTCCGGAGGCTGCGGGAACGCGGCCACCAGGCCCCGTCCAACCGGGTGCGTTCGCCTCGAACCGGCTCCAGCAATGCCATGCGGACGGGGCCGCCGCCAGCGCCCGCCGCATCGCGTCGCGCGACCGCCTCTCGGCCGTCGGGTGTCATGCCAGTCGACGCTCCTCGTGAGGGAAGGCGCCTCTGCCGGATGGTGGTCATGACCTATCCACGTGCTGTTGACGGCCACGGGCGAGCTTGCGCAGCTGCACGATGCGGACCGACCCGAGGCAGAAGACGACCAGGCCACCGAGCAGTGCCGCACCGAGCAGGGCCAGGCCGAGCGGGGCATCGCCGGACAGCCCGAAGAAGCTGATCTCACTGCGCTGCAGGTTCTGGAAGACGAAGATGAGCATGACGAGCAGAGCCAGCATCGCGGGGATCAGGGCGACCCACGCCCGTCCGGCGCGGCGGCCGGGTACGGCAGGCTCCGCCGGAGCCTGGAAGGAAGCCTGGCCTGGGGTCGAAGGGGTGACGGGCCGGGCCGGAGTGGCTGGTCCGCCGTTGACCGGGGTTGTCCTGTCGGGTCCCATCAGGGACCGCCGTTCTCCCTCCGTGAGCGGAGGGGCTAGACGCCGCACTGGCGCCATCTCAGACGGTACGCCCAATATCGCTGCGGGGGAGCGAAAAGCGGTGGCGAAAATTCCTGGTCTGCTCATTCGACCCGACAATCTGGACCATCGCGAAGGGAGAATCCGAGAATCGCCATGAAAAATGGCGTGGCGTTACCGCAGACGTCAGGGAATCGGTGGGGCATCCGGGGTCGCTCAGAGGATCCCCGGCGGTACGGTGGACGAGTTCCCGTTGCCCATTCTTTGGTGGCGCACATGCCCAAGATCCTGCGGTTGGCCGGCACGGACATGGTCTGGGAGCTGGATGAAGCGGTCGACCTGCAGCAGCTCGCGCAGGAGCTCGTGACCGCCCGGGCCAGCAACCAGTTCGTCACCTGTATGGCCCGACTGCCGGGGTAGGCCCAGCTGGCGTGGCTGACGATCAATCCCGCCCAGCTCCCGTGGTGGTGCGTGGGAGAGGAGAGGGGCCCCAGCGGGACCGACGGGGTCCGGTGGTGACCACCGCACATAAAAGTGCTCCTAGGCCGTCACTTTCGGCGACCAATTGGAAGCACGACATGTTGGCCGTACCCGACTCCCGAACCCGGCGCGCCGTCCTCTGTGAGCGGCGATGGTTGCCCCCCTGTCGGCGTGCCGGTCAGGCATGCGCGGAGGTCGGCACGCCGCGCCGGGCGGCGGGACTGCCGGGCTTCAGGCCTCTCCGCCCAGCTCCCCGTCGTCGAGCTCCCGCTGCCGACGCCGGTCTTCCGCGATGTCCGCACGCTTTTCCAGCTCGCTGTCGGTGAAGGGGTCGGGGAGCCGCTGGCTCGCGGCCGGCGGTTCGGTGCCGGGGGCGGGGACTTCCGGCTCGGTGCTCATCACGGGGATCGGTGGTCGGGGCCGACGGGGCTCAGGGCTTCTTGTCGCGTGTCAGCCGCGCCGCCTGGGCCGTGTTGTCGGCCTTGGCCTTGCGCTCGGTGCGCTTCTCCTTGATGGACTTGCCGGACTTCTTCGACATCGTGTGTCGGGGGGACTTGTCGGCCATCAGCGGCGTGCTCCCTCATCGGGAGCCTGAGTGGCTCCGTGCCCGGACGGTACGCCATCCCGTGCCGCGCCCTCGAGTGCCTGCCGCGCCGCGCGGTGCCCCGTTGTACGGCATGCCTGACCCGTGCAGGTGGGCGCCGAGGCCGCGTCGGGGAGCCGCCTCGCGGGCCTGCCGCTAGCCGCGCTGGGCCCGACGCTGTTCGCGGTTGGGGCGGTCCTGCAGCACGAGGCGGCGGGGGAGAGCACGACGGCCAGCGGCCTGAGCCCTATGTCGCCTGGTGACCCGGCCGAGGTGGATGGTGGAATTCGGCGCGTTCGACGCCCAGCCCCTCGCTGGCGGAGGGAGACCGGTCCCTGAATGGACACACCCAGGCATCCCAGCGCACCGACGCTCGTCCCAGCCCCGCTCAGCCAGGGACCCCGCTGCCCCGCCGCCCCCGCGCCGCCGAGCCCGTGCGCCGGCCCCGGCATCTGTGGCTCGGACGCGTCCAGTGCCAGAGGTTCAAGGGTGACGGGCGGACCCGCGCCCTTGGGGGGCAACCGAGCAGCTGGGGCGGTGCGCGGCTTGCGGGCGGGGACGCCGACTGGCTTGAGGCGCCTTGAGGTACGCGGGAACTGAGCTGAGGGTTCGCCCGCCGTGGGACGACCGGGGGACGGGGTTCTGCGCCCGATCAGCTCGGCACCCGCCGGATCGGACGCACGCGAACCGTAAGCCCCCTGTCGGTCGAGGCTCGGATTCCGCGGGCGTGCTCCGATGAGGACGGCCAGACGGCGGCAGAGAACATGGGGATGACCTCATCAGGCGGTCGGGCGGCGCCGGCCGGACAGGGCTGTGTAATTCGACGAGGAGCCGCGCTCCGCTCGCCGGACCGCGAGCACCAGTTCGAGGCGCACGTCCCGACGGCGGATGTACACGGTGAGGCGCGGGTCGTGCGTCGCCCGCAGAGCTGCCGTCGTCGGGGTCACGGACGGCGGCACCGTCGCGCAGGTGAGAGCGCTCTCGGTTCCTGTGGAGGACCGTGGTGGGGTCGTCGACGCGTCGCTGGCGGGAGGTGGGCACTTGTCCGGCCGAGGGAGAAGTGCCGTCTCCCGATGATCACGGGGAGGTGTAGTCAATGCGAGCCCAGACGACCTTGCGGTGGCCGTCGGTGTCCCAGCCGTGTGCGTTGGACATATCGGCGACCATGCGCAGCCCCAGGCGCCCTGGCCCCGGATCGCGGCCGATGGCAGGGCGGGGCGGCTGGTCGGCCGCGGCGTCGCTGACCTCGAGCAGCCAGCCGGTGTCGGTGCTGGACACGGTGACCCCGACCGGCCAGCGGCCGTGCCGCAGCGCGTTGGACGTCAGCTCCTGGTAGGCCAGCAGAAAGCGCTCGACCGCGTCCTCGTCGGCACCGGGCGGGCGGGCGCCGTCGTGCAGAGCCGCGGACAGCCGCCGCCGGTTTGCGGTCAGGTCCGCCAGCCCGGCCGGCCCCCGGCGCCCGATCACCAGAGCGCTCCCTGACTCCGGCCGCGGCCTTTGTCCCCACATCGATGGGCGCACGCGGGCGCCTTCGGACCCCTCGATCGGACGATCTCCGCCGGCTCGGATGTCGTCCTTGTCCAGGCCTCGGGTGCTCATCGGCGGAGACCGCGTTGGGCGGGTGACCGGGCGGCGAACTGCTTGCCGAACGAGTCCATGACCTACCTCGATCCACGGGGGATCGGCATGGACCGCTGAAACGCGCATCGCGACAGCCCACGGGGCGGCGTCACCGGCGTGGCGCGAGCGCAAGCCGGCACGAGAACCAGCGGACAACTGCCTCGGCCGCCGTGGCCGACCGCAACGGTCAACGCCAAACACGCTGAGGTGACAGGACCGACCTTGTAGTGCACAGCCTACTCGCGTCGGCGACGGCCCGCTGCGCCCCGGGTGGTCGGCTGTGCTGTGCTTGCGTCCCGCGTGCGCGCCATGGGGGCGGACGCGGGTCAGGCCCCGCGTGAAGGCTCCGCACGTGGGGCCGCCCCGTGCGAGGGGACTACCGAGGTGTCTCCGAACGTGTCAGATGCGCGGTGACCACTGGGGGCGACGACGGTCTGCGTGAATGGGGGCAGCCTTCGGTGCAGGACACCGGCACGCAGGTCCGCCTGGACGCGCCGGCCCGGCGGCTGGCCGAGGCCGCGCGCAGCCTCCAGGCCGCACCTCGCCCCAGCAGGTGCTGGAAGGCGTCGCCAAGCTGGCATGCGCGATGGTGCCCGGCGCCGACGAGGCGACGATCACCATGGTGCGTAAGGATCGGCACTGCTCCTGAGCGGCGGCCACCAGCAAGTGGGCCAGCGACTTCGACACGCCCGGGTGCTGCGCCCGGTGCACGTGATCCTCGGCGGGATCGCCTTGGCGTTCCTCGTCGGCTACACGGTCCTGGGCGACGTCGGGCCCGGGTTCCGCAGCTGATGTAGCCGACTGGTCGGCGATTGGGCGGGGTGAGCTGCGGAAACAGGTCTTGGCCTGGTGACCGGGCGTGTCACTAGGCGCGGTGAAGTCCCAGGTCAGGCGGCCGCGGGTGCGGCGGTGAGGATGCGGGGCGGGGCGGGCAGGCCCAGCGCGCCGAGGATGGCCTGCTGTTCGGTGGTGAGTTCGGTGCGCTGGCGGAAGGTGCCGGCCGGGCCGGTGAAGGTGCCCACGTGCAGGCGCTGCAGCTCGGCCCGCACTCCGGTCCAGGTGCGGCCGGTGGTGGTCTCGATGATTCGGATGAGCAGCAGGGCCAGCCAGCAGAGCAGGACGTGGGCGCGGATGCGGTCCTCGCGGCGGTGGTAGACCGGGCGCAGGTCGATGAGCTGCTTCATGTCTCGCCAGCCGCGCTCGACGGTGAGCAACTGCTTGTAGCCCAGGGCGATGTCCTCGGCGGTGAGCTTGGGGTCGGAGCTGCGGAGCAGGAACTTGCCGTCCAGCTTCGTCTCGGCGGCGATCGCGGCCTTGTCCATCCGCAGCAGTCCACCGGGCGTGGTCTTGAGGTAGCGGTGCAGGCCGGGCTTGGTGGAGAGCTGCCCGCGCAGCTCGGCCCGCTTGGTCGCGGTGAGCTTGTCGCTGCCGCCGATGGCGTCTTCGAGGGCGGCGACCAGTCGTTCGCGGACCTGGCGGTCGCGCTCGGCGGCCTCGGGGTTGAAGCAGACCACGAATCGGTCCCCGGTGCCGATGTCCTCGGGTAGCCGGACCTCTTTGACCTGCAGGTTGTCGGCCACGGCCCGGTAGCGGCCGGGGCGGGTCAGCGCCGCGGCCGCCTCCGCCGACCCCGAGCGCAGCCGCTCGCCGAGGAGGTAGTGCCCGCCGGCCCGCTGCAGATAGCGGCGGTTCTCGGCGGAGGCGAAGCCGCGGTCGGCGACCCACACGATCCGGGCCAGCGTCCAGTCCCGCAGGTCGTCTTTGACCTGGCGGATCAGCGCGGAGTCGGCGGTGTTGCCCGGCCAGCACCACACCCGCACCGGGATGCCGGTGCGGGTGACGGCCATGCCGATGACGACCTGGGGCAGGTCGTCGCGGTGGTCCTTGGACTTGCCGTACCTGCGAAACCCTGCCGCCGGTGCCTGTCCGTCGGTGGCGGCCTCGGGATCGAGGGCTCGGCCGCGCTCGTCGCGGGCCACCGGGGCGTTGGGTTCGTCGGTTTCGAAGTAGGTGGAGGTGGTGTCGAAGAACAGCAGGTCGACCTCGAGGTTGAGCAGGTCGGCGACGGCGTCGTAGACCCGCTTGGCCAGCGCGTCCTCCACGCCGAGCAGGGCGTCCATCGCCCGGTAGCAGGCGTCCTCGCCCGCCCCGTCCAGGCCGTCGATGGCGACGTCGGCGGCGATCCAGCCGGTCGCGGCCAGCTTGGAGGATGGCGCCAGCGCCCGGTTGGCCACCAGCGCGAAGATCACCCGCTCGGCCAACTGCTCGTCGATGCGCCGGCGGGCCAGCAGGGAGCGGATCGCGTCATCGATGCCCAGCCGCCGCCACAGCCCGTCCAGGGCGAACGCCCCGCCCAGCGGGCGGGACTCGGTGAACGCCAGGCCCGCCGGGGCGCCGGCGGCCAGCGCCTGCTCCGGGGACAGCAGCTTCGACAGCGCGGCGACCAGCCGCTGCACGGCGGCCCGGTCCAGCTGATCCTCCCGGCCGAAGGAGTACAGCACCTTCGTCCGGGACACCCCCGCGGCCGGGTCCCACTCGTTGTGCGCCAGCTGCAGATACCGCACCGGCCCGCGGGCCGTGTGTCGCGTGGACGACTTCACGTACACGCACTAGACCTTAGCGGCTCACATGCCAGTTTAACAGGCCCGATATCAGCAACCGTGTCACTAGGCGTTTCCGGCTTTTGCGCCAGGCCGCATAGCCCTGACCAGGGCCTTCACTCGCCAATGCGTCCCAGAACCTGCATCAGCTGCGGAACGCGGGTCGGGGTGTTCGAACGGCTCGGGGAGGGCGGCGTGGAGCGCTGGATCGTTTATCCGGTGATCCTCTGGATCGTGATCTTCAGTGCCGGGTTGGCAGCGTCGCGACCCGCCGCCCTCAGCGGGGTGAGCGGAGGGTCTCCCGCGCACAGACGGCGCAACGCGACCAAGCGGGGTCGCGGGACACCTGTCGGTGTTCCGCGACCGCCGTCGAGCGGGTGACGGGAATCGAACCCGCACAGTCAGCTTGGAAGGCGAGGGCTCTTGACGCACTTCTCTGCTGGTCAAACGGCTGCGGGCCCCGGACCGTGCCTTCCGCGTGCCTCAGTGTCCGGCGGGCGCTCGGTGTGGGCAGGCGGGAGGTGCCTGGCCGCAGACACCTCGAACCTGGACTTAAGGGAACACGGGGTCGGAGCACCGCCCCGCCGGTTGGTGCGGCTCGACGGCGCTGACCTCCGATCAATCGTCAGCGCTCGCACTTACAGTCGCAGAATGACCTTCGAGGACCTGGACCCCGACCTGCTGTGGGAGCCGATGTGGGTTGGGCGACCCGCTGGTACGCATTTCTCAGCCGGTGGCACCAGCCCGCTCGCGCGTTCTGACGACACGAACAGGCTGGAGACACAGGCGGTCTTCGGGGGTCCCGTGGACGAGGACGAGGATGACTCCGGCCTTCTCAAGGTGGCCGTCGGCCTCGGCGTCGGCGTCCTGCTGACCATCGGTGGTCTCAAGGGGGTGCCGAGCCTCACGAGCTGGTGGAAGAACCGCGGGGCAACGGCGGCCGAGCCCGCGCGAGCGGTAGCAAGTGGCGACGAAGCCGTCACGTCCGAAGCGCCCTCGATGTCGGTCGCGGCGTTCGCGAGCGAGGTCGAGGTCGCCCTCGAAGGGCATCGGACGAAGATGAGCAGCGCGGAGGCGCAGTGCCGCATTGTGGAGATCATGCTGGCGGCGGCCGTCATCGCCGAGAACGTCAGAGCACTCTCGGGCGCTCAGCTCGACGATGATGCTCACTCGAAGCTGCGGAACGCCCTTGCCGAACTGGCGGCTCCGGACGTCGTGGACTACGTGAACCGAGCGCTCGCGGCAGACTCCTCCCTGCTCGATGACCGGACGTCGGGTCGTGTCGTGGAGCTTTTCGGGGGAGGGCGAACCGTCGACGGGCAGTACGTGCCGTTGTGCAACGACAGGGTCGCCGAGGTACTCAGGTTGCCATGGGCTGCCTGACACCCAGCCAAAGCTCCGGCCCCGTGCGTGGGCAAGGACGGCCGCACCGGCGGCCCTCCGTACGACGTTCGCGACCGGCCTGAGCTTCCCCTTTCGGCTCTCGGAACTCCAAGAGCTCGCTGCGGAGCTGGAGTCCGCGCGGGCACTGCATGGACGCAGGTGTGGCCGGGCTTCGTCTGCCTCTATTGAGGCGGGTCCCGCCTCAGCCCGCCGGTCGTGCTTTCCGGGTGCCCCAAGGGTCCAGCGGCCGGTCGGTGGTGTGCGGGCGCCGGCGGTCAGGATTCCCGAGTTCGAGCGTGCGGACCCTGTCTGCCGGACCCCTACAGGTAGCGCACCTTGCGTGGATCCATCGTCGTGGTCATGATCAGCCAGCGATCGAAGTCGACGACATCCTCAAAGCCATCGTCGTTGGTTCGGATTGTCTGCACGTCGACGTACCAGTCCCACTCGGCCGCGCTGTGGATGCAAATCGGATCGTCCTCGTGATCCCAAGCGTCGGGCCGTATGCCGAGTTCGACCCACGCCTCGATGAGCCACGGTGCGACACCGTGGCGGGTGGCGACCGCGCTGCGACGGGGAGGTCAGCGAGCGGCACGGGAAGGTCACACCAACGCGCCGCCTGCTCGAACGGCAGCCCGGTCAGGCTCCACGTCAGGACCCACACCAACGCCTCGGGGATCGTTTCAGTCGGCCGACGTGCCGCCTCGGCGGCGAGCAACTGCTGGCAGCCTTGCGCGATCTCGCCGCTCATGCCCGCGGCTGACCACCGCACCATCGAAGTCGAGGCCTGAGAGTCGGAGGTCATGCCGCGATCCCCGTCGGGAGGATCTCGGCCTGCTGCATCACCAGGACGATCTCCACTCCTGCTTGTCCGGCGGGTAGCGGTACTTCATGGGAGCCGCCGGATGTGCCCGTGCAGGGACGCCCGCACCCGTTCCTTCTTGTCCCAGTCGACCGTCGCGTTGCGCCGGATGATGCCGACGAGATGGTGAGCGACCCTAGACTGTCCCGCACCGGCACTTCTGGAGGCTTCTGTTCGCCGGAGGGATGGGAGCCATGGCGGCGCCCCCGAGCGCATGTCTCGGGACACCAGGTGAACGATGTCCCACGACACCGCGATCGAGTGGGTGACGGGAATCGAACCCGCACAGTCAGCCTGGAGGGCAAAGGCTTCTCAGCTTCTCCAAGCCTTTCAGAAGGTACTCGCCCGGCGCTGTGCCTTCTATTGCCTCAGCATCACGAGATCCCCTCATCGCAGGACCTCGACGGCTCTGGGGCCGGATCGGTTCGGCGGCATCGACGCTCTCCACTTCGTGGGGGGTCGACGTGCACCATGTTTGTGCCGCGGGCAAAGCTCGCGTCGCCTCCCGCAACGACGCCGGACCAGCCGAATGATCGCTCACTCCGTCGCTTCGAATGCTGTAGGTCCGGTCTGCAGATGATGGCTCGCCGGTCTTCAGCGGAGGACGCGTCGCGCAGCAGAAGCTGGGTGGGCGGCTGGCGGCGGTGCGCTGCCGCTTCGGCTAGAAAGGACGGGACAGCGACTACGGGGGAGTGGATGGCATACCGAGACGCGGCGTCGGACATCCCGGCGGCGCCTGGCCTGCAGCTTGTTTGGCTGAGTCCGTCGCAGTGGCCGGCGTGTCCCCCGGGGTTCCGGCCGCCGGTCGGGTGGACGCCAGAGTTGGCCTGGCCCGACATGCCGCCCGACTGGCTGTTCTGGCAGGTCACCGGACCTACGGAGTTCACAGCGCCGTTCGCGGCACCGCCCGCTCCGTTGCCGCAACAGCGGGACGACGAATCGCGCTTCCGGTGGGAAGTCGTGACGCCAGCGAACCAGCTGAAGACGTTGAACGAACTGGAGCGTGTCCTCTGCGGCAGTTTCGTCCGCTGGCGCCGAGACCACGCCAAGCCCGACGAGACGGCTGCCGAGCTAAACGTCGTCCTACCGGCCGACCATCCGGCCGTCCTGGCTCGCGACAGCAGCTTCGCGGCGTTGGTCGAAGCGGTCACAGCCGTGCGGGACGTTCTCGTTGAGGCCATCGAAGCGCGGCGCGACCCCGGTGAGCCCTACTTCGCTTGGCGGCGTGCCCAGGAAGTGCGTATGTCGGCCTACTTCAACGCCTCCAAGGAGTGCAGCGCGGCCCAGTTCGCGGCGGTGCAGGCCTGGGCCGATCGGCTGCCTCCGGCCGAACGGCACCGCTTCTGGTGGGGCGACCGCGGCTCGGCCGGCGGCAATAGCCCGAGCCAGCCGACGGCCGGGGACTGGCAGCAAGCGGAGCGCCTGGCGGCGGCCGCCCTGCGGCAGTTTGGCTTCGCCGATGCCGCCGTGACGACCGCCGGTGCGGATGGCGGGTTGGACGTGGTGGCACGGTTCGCGGTGGCGCAGGTGAAGTACACCACCAAGCCGGTCGGCCGGCCGGTGCTGCAGCAGCTGCAAGGGGCTGCTGGCGGGCGGGCGGCCGTCTGCTTTGCCTACGCCGGCTACTCGGCTCAGGCATCGGCGTTCGCGGACGAGCACCAGATTGCCCTATTCACGGTGCGGCTGCCCCGCACGGTGCGGCCGGTGAATCGGGCAGCGCGCACCATGGCGCTTAAGGAGTAGCGGGTCAACGGGCGGCGCTGCGGAGTAAAAGGCATCCCGGACAACGGTGTGGTCTGTTGCCTGAAGGCTCGGCTGCTTGCGCGGGACGCCGGTCGTATCGAGGAGGCGCAGGACAGTCCTTTGGCAGTAGGAGGTGTCTTGCAGAACCCGTCCGTGAGGGACTCCCGCGGCGGTGCACCTAGCCAGACGCTGGTCGGGCCGAGTCCGCACCCTCCGATTGCTTCAGTGCTGCGCTCATGGCGGCGGCGAGGGCGGCATCTCGTTCTTGTTCAGCGCGCTGGTAGCGCAGCGCCGCGGCGGGGGAGGCGTGCCCGAGCCGGTGCATCAGCTCCTTGGTGGTGGCTCCGTGCTGCGCGGCGATGGTGGCGCCCCAGCCGCGTAGGTCGTGCAGGTGGGAGCCGGCCGGGAGTCCGGCGGCCTCCGCTGCCGGGGCCCACACCCGTGAGGTGAAGTTGTTGCGTCGGATCGGTCCGCCCTTCGGCCCCACGAAGACCAGCCCGGACGCGCCGGGCTGGGCGTACATCGCGAGGTGGTGCTCCAGGTCGCCGATGACGTGCGGCGGGATCGCGACGGATCTGCGGCCAGCCGCCGACTTCGGAGGCCCGTAGGAACGTCCCTGTCCGACCACGTCGACGACCGCGCTCTTCACGCTCACGGTGCCCGCCTGAAGGTCGAGGTGCTCCCGGCGCAGCGCCGACAGCTCACCGAGGCGGAGGCCCGTCCAGGCGGCCAGGAGTATCAGTGCTCGCCAGCGATCCTCGACGGCCTCGACCAGCGCCTGGACCTGGCCGAGTGTGAACATCGGTCGCTCGCTGGGACGTTCCTGCCCCGCCCCACGGATGGAGCACGGGTTCCGGGCGATGAGGTTGTCGTCTACAGCCGTGGTGCAGATAGCACGCAGCAGCCGGTAGCACTTGGCCGCCGTGACCTGGCCCGGCCCGCTGGGGCCGCTGAGCTTGCCGTACCAGGCCCGGACGGCGGACGCCTCGAGCTGGCGCAGTGGTGTCGATCCCAGGGCCGGGAGGATGTGGTTCTTGAGCTGTGCCCGGTAGAGCTCCGCCGTGCGGGGGGCCAGCGGCCGGCCTCCGACGAGGCGGGTTTCCACCCAGCGCTCGGCATAGACCTGGAGCGTCTCCTGGCCCGCCTTCGGGTCGATCCAGCGGCCCGAGTCCATCTCGGTCTGCGCCTTGGCGAGCCACCGATTGCCGTCGGCCTTGGTCGCGAATGTGTGCGGCGCCGAAACCTGCTTGCCCGAACCATCCGGGTACCGAGCCTGGTAGCGGCCGGAGGGAAGCCGGCGGACCGTTCCCCACGCCCTACGACCCATGACGACGAACTCCTCACGCGTTCCAGTGCAAGTGAGACTTGCGCTGCTGCCCGCGGGGCCAGCCCCGCGGGGCAGATCGGCGCAGGGCCTTCCACAGCCTTCGGCGGCGGGCTTGACTTCCGCCGCGAGACGTGTTTGCCGAGTGGCGAGAAGACCCGAGCCTCAGCTCGACTGCACACAGGACCCGCTGTGATCGAACGGACAGCGGACTTTTCGTCGAACGGCCCCATGAGGGTCGGCAATTTGGCACTTGG
Organism: Geodermatophilus sp. YIM 151500; assembly: GCF_025716945.1. Taxonomy (GTDB): domain Bacteria; phylum Actinomycetota; class Actinomycetes; order Mycobacteriales; family Geodermatophilaceae; genus YIM-151500. The sequence continues at coordinate 17,916 of NZ_JAOVZT010000021.1, read as the reverse complement.
CCTTCGTCGCTCGCCGTCGTGGAAGCGGGCGCGGAGGCTGTCACAAGGAAGCGTGGTGAGGGACGCACTCCGGGCGACGCCAGGTGAGCTACCCGTCGCTCGCGACACGTCCGGCCGCGATGTACGCGTCGAGGGTCGAGCGCTGAAGCCTGACGTATTTGCCGAGCTTGACGTAGGCGATCCGCCGTTGAGCGATGAGCCGGCGGACGAAGCGCTCCCCTGTTCCCAGGTAGTCCCCGGCCTGGGCGACGGTCAGCAACTGATCGTGTTGTTCATGCAGCGCCACGCGTTCCGAGGTCGTCCCCGACATCAGGAACCGACCTGCGGATGGAGAAGGGGGCGTCTGCGGATGATGCGGCCGGCCTCACCGACCGGGATGCACCGTGGCCGGTATGGAGCGTGCCGCGGCGGCGGATGGGCTGCAGGTTCCATGGCCGAGAGTCTTCGGCGGACTGTTCCGGTCTTCCTGCAGTCCTGGAACCTCAACTCGATGGCTTCGCCGTGACGACGCAGGCGCTCACGACGCCCGTCTCGTCGGTGTCGACACCGTCGAGCACGCAGGTCTCCAGTTCATCTCCAGTCTCCCTACGGAGTCGCTGTGCACCCTGGCGTGATTCCTGCAGCAGTTCCCCGATGAACGGGAGTCGCGTCGGACGACGGGAGCATTCGGCGCCAGGTCTGCGATCATGGCCGCCGCACAGCCTCCAGTCGTTCCGCCGGGGACCCCGGGTCGAACGATGTCGACACACAGCCGCGCCGCGCCGGTGATGAGACGCTTGCCTGATCGATGCGGGCACAGGGCACTAGGGTTCGGCGCCACGGGGGCGGGTGTCCACCGATCGGGTGATGGGGAGCTGCCGTGGCGCGGCCGCTGCTTCGAGGCGACCGCCTGCAGGCTGCCCGCCAGGCTGTGGGTCTCAGCAGAGAAGAGCTGGCGACGAGGCTGGAACTCTCGAGTCCGGCGCGCATCCGGGTCTGGGAGACCGGACTGGAACGACCGCGGCCTCGCTTCATCCCCCGGCTGGCGGCCGCGCTCGGTGTCGACCCATTGCATCTGCTCGACGTCGATCCCGATGACCCGCCGTTGGCGGCGCTGCGATTGGCGGCCGGACGCGCCACGAACGAAGTCACCGCCCCTGGCGTGTCCGTCATGACGTACGTGCGACTAGAGGACGGACGCCCTGGCGCGGATCCCTCCATCAGGGTGATCGCCGCCATCGCCGAAGTTCTCGGCGTGGACGTTCCACGTGTGGAAGCCGCCGTCCGCCGATCGCGTAGCGACCACGCGGCCTTGGCGTCCTTCGGCGGCTGAACAGGAGAATTACTGGAGGAAGGGCTTGGCTCCGTGGGCGATTCCGGTGGTAATTTCCCGCCCACTGCCCAGGGAGGTGCCCATGGCCCGCACAACAGAACCGACCGTGACATGGGCCGGCGCGGTCTTGAGCCCGATGAATCGAGCGGTGGCGGCTGTCCTCGTGCAGGAGGCCAGCCTGCGGGCCCGGCGAGGGCACTCGCGATGAGCGGGCGGCGGTGGACGGCTGGCGTACTCCTTGCGCTGCTGTCCGTCGCCGGCTGCACGGAAGGTGAGGCCAGTCCAGAGGGCGCGTCGCCGAGCGCGACGACGTCGTCAGCTTCGCGGACCCCGACTACTGCTCCCGCAACGAGCAATGCGCCGACTCCCGAAGAAGAGGCGGCGGAAGCCGCCACCGCGGTCGTCAACGAGATGTTGCGCGTAACCGACGCAGCCAAGAGAGACCCTGGCGCTAGGGACTGGGAACCGGAGATCCGGCGATTCGCCGGCGATCCCGCCGCCCTGCTCGCCGTCACGGCGGTTCGGGACTACGCAACGATCGGCCTCCGCCAGGAAGGCGACACCGCGGTCGACCTGGAGGTCACGACCGTGGATCTGGCGTCTCCCGAAGGGCCGACCGTGAGGATCACGGGCTGCTACGACAGCCAGAGCACGCGGGTGGTGAAGGTGGAGACCGGCGAGGTCGTGCCACCGGGGACTCCGCCGCGTTACGTCTGGGACATCACCGTGACCCGCTACGAGGCCGAACAAGGATCCCCGTGGCTGGTCAACCAGCTTGACCCGTTGACGGATCGACCGTGCTGAAGGTGTCACGCGCGGCCTTGCTGGCGGCCGCGATCCTCGCCGCCTCCGGTGGCCTGGACAACGCCATGGCGGCCCCACCCGTCGACTGCGCCAAGCAGGATGCGCAGACCGGCATCTGCCTGGTCGAGGCGACTTCACCGGGTCAGGATGCGGACGCCGAGTCCGTAGCCGGCGCTGTCAGCCCGGGTGGGGGACAGCCGGCTGGCGGAGACGCCTCGCCCCAGAACCCGTGCACGTACACGGTGGCGCAGCCGCAGCCGCCATCGACGAGTGCCCTGTGGCAGGGACAGTCCCCGGCCGACGGAGCGATGTACGCCAAGGTCTGTCCACGAGTGGACGGCTCGGGTCTCACCACGATGCTCGTGTTTGTACCGAACGGCTCCGCTCCGCCTGCCGGACCGCCCGTGGACCCGCGTGTTCTGGCGGAGCAGGCGATCGCGTCGCTGGTCATGCGCGCCCCGGAGATCCGGATGGCGCCGCCACCCGGGTCCACCAGTGGTCTGGTGGGTCTGCCGGTGTGGATGTGGACCGAGCGCGGGGAGGAGTTCCTCGGGCCGACCCGGCAGTCGGTGTCGGCCGGTGGCGTCACGGTCGCCGCCGTGGGGGAGGTCAGCAGCATCGTCTGGAACATGGGGGACGGCACCACGGTGGTCTGTGGCGCCGGGACGCCGTACCCGCCGGGCGCCGAGGGAGAGTCCCCGGACTGCGGCCATGTCTATGCGCAGGCCTCAAGCCGCCATGTCCCCGGTGGCGGACCCTGGCCGATCACCGCGACGAGCACGTGGACGATCACCTGGTCCGGCGGGGGGCTGTCAGGCACCGAGACGCTGGAGCTGTCGTCGTCGGCGGAGCTGTTCGTAGGCGAGCTGCACGTCCTCAACCAGGACGGGAGCCACCGATGACTGCCACTCAGCCGTCGAAGACCGGCGCACCGCCCTTGTCCCCGGCGGTCAACGGGCTGTCCCGGGCGCCGGTGCTGCAGCCACCGCGTCGCCGCCGCCGTCCGGCCCTGCTGGCCCTGGCCGTGACCATGGTGGTCCTCGGTGCGCTCGGCGCGGCCTATCTGGCGACGTCGCTGGGGCAGACGTCCCCGGTGATCGCGGTCGCGCGGGAGGTGCCCTGGGGGCAGACCCTCACCGCCGCCGACCTGGTGGAGGCGAGAATCTCGGCCGATCCGGCGTTGAAGCCCATCCCGTACGGCGACCGCGACCAGGTGATCGGCCTGATCGCGGCGACCACCCTGGCGCCGGGCTCGCTGCTCACCCGTGACGCGCTGACCGATCAGCGCCTTCCGGCTCCCGGCCAGCAGCTGGTCGGGGTCGGGGTGTCGGCGGTGCAGCTGCCGACGACCGCGCTGCGCCCGGGCGATGCCGTCCTCCTGGTGCCGGTGGCCGCCGGCAGCGCTCCAGCCCCGACCGAGGGGGGAGCCCCGAGGGCGGTGGAGGCGACGGTGGTGCAGAGCGGTCCACCGGGAACCGACGGCCTGCGCGTGGTCGATGTGCTCGTCGACGCGGCCGTCGGGCCGGACGTCGCCGCCCGTGCCGCTGTGGGTCTGGTCGCCATCGTTGTGGTGGCCGGCGAGTAGGCGGGACCGTTGCCGTGTTGATCGCGCTGTGTTCGGCCAAGGGCGCCCCGGGGGTGACCACCAGCGCGCTGGCGTTGGCGTTGTCCTGGCCGCGGCCGGTGGTCCTGGCCGAGCTGGATCCGGCCGGCGGGGACGTGTTGGCCGGATACGGCCGAGGTGAGATATCCGCGGGCGGGCTGGCCGACCTGGAGCTCGCGGCGAGGCGGGGTGGGCCGGCCCGTCACCTGGACAGCCAGCTGCTGCGGCTGGACTCCGAGGGGCGGGCGCGACTGTTGCCCGGCCTGGCCGACCCCGCGAGCGCCCGACACGTGGACTGGGATCGGCTGGCCGCCGCGCTGGCGGCGGTGGAGGACGGCGCGATCGATGTGGTCGCCGACTGCGGGCGGCTGCGCGCCGAGCACTTCCCGGCCGCCGTGGCCCATCGGGCCGCCGCCGTGGTCCTGGCCACCGGCTCTTCGCTGCGCGCCGTGCGAGCGGCGACGCGGGCGATCGCCGAACTCCGAGAGCGGGAAACCTGCCCGGGCATGCTCGGCACGCTGGTGATCGGGCCGGGGGAGCCGTACGGCGAGCGAGAGATCGGCGAGGCGCTCGGCGTTCCGGTCGTCGGATCGCTGCCGCGGGACCAGAAGGCGGCGGCGGTGCTCAGCGACGGCGCACCGGCGGGCCGGCTGTTCGCCCAGTCGGCGCTGCTGCGGGCCGCCCGGACGGTCGCGACCCGGTTGGTCGAGTCCGCCGCGGCGCACGAATCCCGGCTGATGCCACCGCCGGCGCCGGTGCCCGCGTCGGTGACCACGGTCGGAGCCAGCCGTGTCCGCTGACTTCACCGAGTTCCTCGCCCCCGGGCCCGTGCCTCGACGACTCGAGGCGTCGCCGGCATCGGTGGACTGGGCGTTGGTGCGCCGGCTCCACGAGGTGACGGCGACGGCGCTGGCGGAGGAGCTCAAGCGTCGCCCGACGCTCAGCACGGTGGCGCAGCAGGAGCTGGCCCGCACCCTCGTCCAGGACGGGATCGACGAGCTGGTGAGGACCCGGATGCGCGCCGGGCAGGTGGTGCCTACGCCGGATGAGGAGCGGGCGATCGCCGAGGCTGTGATTGCCGCCCAGTTCGGCCTGGGCCGGCTGCAGCCTCACGTGGACGACCCGGAAGTGGAGAACATTGAGGCGCACGGGCACGACAACGTGTGGATCGGCTACGCCGACGGCCGCGACGTCCGGGTCGACCCGATCGCCGACTCCGACGAGGACCTGGTCCGGCAGCTGCAGCACATCGCCGCCCGGCTGGGCCGCGCCGAGCGGACGCTGACCACGGCGAGCCCGCTGCTGACGATGCGGCTGCCCGACGGCTCCCGGCTCGCGGCGGTGATCGAGACCGTGTCGCGGCCGCAGCTGGTGATCCGCCGGCACCGGATCCGTAACGTCGACCTCGACGACCTGGTTGGGCTGCGGGCGATCGACCGGCCGCTGGCGGAGTTCCTGCGGGCCGCGGTGCGGGCGCGCAAGAACATCGTGGTCACCGGCGGGCAAGGCGCGGGGAAGACCCTGTTGCTGCGGGCGCTGGCCAACGAGCTCCCGGTGGGCGAGAACCTCGCCACCATCGAGAAGCACTTCGAGCTGCTGCTGCACGAGCTGCCCGACCGACACCCGCGGGTGGTGCCGTTCGAGGCCCGGGAGGGCACCGGCGAGCGCGGCCCGGACGGCCGCCGCCTCGGCGAGGTGACGCTCACCGAGCTGGTCGAGCAGGCGCTGGTGATGAACGTCAGTCGGGTCTGGCTGGGCGAGGTCCGCGGCGAGGAGGCCTGGCCGCTGATCGAGGTGATGGAGGCCGGTGAGGGCGGCTCGGCGTGCACCCTGCACGCCCGCTCGGCCCACCACGCCTTCGAGCGGCTGGCCAACCTGTGCATGCGCGGCCGCGCCGCGGTCACCCCGGAGCACGCCTACCGGTCGTGCGCGTCGGCGATCGACCTGATCGTGCACATCAGCACCGTCGACGAGCGGTGGATCGGCGGGCAGCGTCACCGGTTCATCAGCCAGGTCGTCGAGTGCAACGGCATCGGGGAGGGCGGGCGCCCGGCGGTCACCGACGTCTTCGCCCCCGGGCCAGACGGACGGGCGGTGCCCGAGCACGACCCGGTGGACCTGGCCGACTACGTGCGGGTCGGCTTCGACCCCCACTGGCTGCGGCCCAGTCACGGGCGCTGGGCCGGCGCGGCCGGGGGACGGCGATGAGCGGCCCGGGGCTTCTCGCCGGCGTGTGCGGGGCCCTGCTGATGGCTGGCCTGCTGCTGGCCGCCCACGCGCTCACCGCCCCGGAGCCGCCGGCCGGGCCGTGGCGCCGCCGGCCGCGTCCGACCGCGCGGACCGACCGCCCGGCGGTGCCGCGGCAGCGGGCGCTGTGGGTGGCCGCCGCCGTGGCGGCCGGCGCGGTGTGGCTGGCCTCCGGATGGCCGGTCGGTGGCGTGCTGGCCGGGCTGGCGGTGATCGGTGTGCCGTGGCTGCTGGCGCAGTTCTCCGGTGGCAACGCCGCGGTGGAGCGGCTGGAGGCGCTGCAGGAGTGGGTGCGCCGCACCTCCGACGTGCTGGCCGCCGGCGGCGGACTGGAGCAGACCCTGATCCGCTCGGCCCGCACAGCCCCCGAGCCAATCGCGGCGGAGGTGGCGGCGCTGGCGGCGCGGCTGCAGGCGCGCTGGCCGACGTCCCGGGCGCTGCTGGCCTTCGCCGACGACCTCGACGACGCCGCCGGGGATCTGGTCGTCGCCGCCCTGCTGCTCGGCGCGGAGCTGCGCGGACCGGGGCTGGCGCGGGTGCTGACCGAGCTGGCGGGCAGCCTCACCGAGGAGGTCACCATGCGCCGGAAAGTCGAGGCCGACCGCGCCAAGCCCCGCGCCAACGCCCGCTGGCTGCTGCTGATCACCGTCGCCGCATCCGGGCTGGCCGCGCTCAACGGCGACTACCTGGCGCCCTACGGCACGGGCGTCGGGCAGCTGGTGCTGGCCGCCATCGCCGCGCTGATCGTCGCCTGCCTGCTGTGGATGCGCCGGCTCACCGCGCCTGCGCCGTCGGTCCGCTTCCTGGTCGACCCCGACCGCAGCCGGCGGGCGACCGGTCTGGAGCCGGCCGAGGTGCCGGTCCGGTGAGCGGCACCCAGGCGCTGCTGATCGGCTCCGGCGCACTCATCGGACTCGGCGCGTTCCTGCTGCTGCGTGCCGTTCTGGTGGTCGAACAGCCCCGGCTGGCCGACGCGCTGGCCCGCCTCGACGGGCGCGCGACCCCGGTCCCGGTCGGGCCAATGCCGGAGGGAGGCGACCAGTGGGCGCGGGCAACCGGCCGCGCCGGTGCCTGGGCCGCGGCCCGGCTGCCCACCGCCGGGCGGCGGGCGCCCTCCCAGGCGTTGACGCTGATCGGCTGGACGCCGGAGGGTTACGCCGCCCGCAAGGTCGGCCTGGCCGCCTTCGGCGCGGTGTTTGCTCCGCTGCTGACCGCCGTGCTCGGCCTGACCGGCATCCGGCTGCCCGTAGTGGTGCCGGTGGCCGGGTCTCTAACTCTGGCTGCGGTCTTGTTCCTCGTCGTCGACCTCGTCGTGCGCGACCAGGCCGCCGAGGCTCGGGGGCAGATGCGTCGGGCACTGTGCTCCTACCTGGACCTGGTCAGCCTGCGCCGCGACGCCAGCGAGGGCCCCACCATCGCCCTGGAGCGGGCCGCCGCCCTGGGGGAGGGCTGGGTGTTCCGGCGGCTCGCCGACGCGCTGGTCGCCGCCCGGCTGGCCGGCGATCCGCCGTGGGACGGCCTGCGCCGGTTGGCCGCCGACACCGGTGTCGGCGAGCTGGCCGACGTCGCCGACATCGCCGCGGTCGCCGCCGTCGAGGGCGCGTCGATCGCCCCGACGCTGCGGGCCCGGGCGCAATCGCTGCGGGTGCAGATGCTGGCCGAGGAGGAGGCGACGGCCAACACCGCCAGCGAGAAGCTCACCGCCCCCGTCGCTCTGCTGTCGATCGCCTTCCTCCTGCTGTTCCTCTATCCCGCACTGGCCCGCCTGATGGCCACCTGACCCGGTGACCCCGACCCGAGAGGCACCCCGATGACCTCGCTGTTCACTGTCCTGACCGTCGTCGGCGCACAGCTGCGCGACCGACTGCGCGAGCTCCGCGACGAGCCGGAGCGGGGCTCACTGTCGGTCGAGCAGGTGATCATCACCGTGGCGCTGATCGGTATCGCCGTCGCGCTCGTCGCGGTGATCGCCAACGCGGTCACCTCCCGCTCGGCCCAGATCCAGTAGCCCGCCCGTGGCTCGCGCCGGCCCGCGTGGCCCTGCAGCCGTGTCCCGGCCTGGCCATGCCGAGGGCAGCCGGGCGGGCGGCGTGGCGCGCCGACGGATGTCCGGCGAGCGCGGTGCGGCGTCGGTGGAACTGGCGGTCGCCTTCCCGGTGGTGCTGCTGCTGGTGATGACGCTGATCCAGGCGACGCTGTGGTTCTACGCCCGCTCGATCGCCCTAGGCGCGGCCCAGGAGGGCGCCCGCGAGGGCCGGGTGCAGCCCGCCTCCACCGGGCGCGCCCAGTCGGCCGCCGAGGGCTTTCTCGACCAGACCGCGCAGGACCTGCTCACCGGCCGGGACGTGACCGTGACCGGCTCGCCCAGCAGCATCGCGGTAACCGTCACCGGCACCTCGCTCAGCCTCTTCCCCGGCCTTTCCGGGTGGTCGGTGACCCAGACCGCCGTCGGCCCGGTCGAACGGCCCACGCCATGAGTGCCCTGGTCAGGGAGCGGGGATCTGTGTCGGTCGAGTTGGCGCTGCTGGCCCCGGCGCTGCTTCTGCTGCTGTCCTTCGCCGTCGTCGCCGGACGCACCCAGATCGCCGAGGGTGCCGTGCAGGAGGCGGCCCGCGCCGCCGCCCGGGAGGCCTCCCTCGCCCGGGACGCCGCCACCGCCGCGGCCCTGGCCGGCGCCCAGGCGGAGCGCACCCTGGCCGCCCAGGACCTGCGCTGCGAGCGCACCACCGTCGACCTCGGCACCGCCGGCTTCTCCGCCCCGCCGGGCCGGCCCGGCGACGTCACCGTGTCGATCACCTGCGTGGTCGGCATGGCCGACCTGCTGGCCCCGGGCCTGCCCGGATCGGTGACCGTCGAGGCGTCCTTCACCAGCCCCGTCGACGCCTACCGCGAACGATGACCCGCCACCACTGCCACCAGCCGCCGGACGCCGAGCGCGGCGGGATCGGCGTCTTCCTCGCCGTGCTCGTCCCCGGGCTGCTGCTCATCATCGGGCTGGCCGTCGACGGCGGTGCCAAGGTGGCCGCCACCCAGCGCGCCAACGCCATCGCCGACGAGGCCGCCCGCGCCGGCGGGCAGGCCCTTGACGTCTCCGCCGCCCTCACCGGACAGGTGCAGGTCGACCCGACCGCCGCGGTCGCCGCCGCGCAGGACTACCTCGACCGCAACGACGTGGCCGGCGCGGTGACCGTCGTTGACGGCGACACCCTGCACGTGACCACCACCATCACCGAGGCAACCACCTTTCTCGGCCTGATCGGCATCTCCGCCCTCACCGTGGAGGGCTCCGGCACCGCCGACCTGATCACCGGCACCGGCCAGAACGGGGGAGCAGGCCCATGACCACCCCACCGTCGGCGCTCGACCTGCTGCGCCGACTGCTCGCCCTCCTGCTGCTGGCGGCTGCGGTCGCCGGCGTCCCGACCGCGCTCTGGAAGCTCGGCGGCGCCTATCTGCCGGACGAGCTGCCCTCCTGGGCGCAGGTGACCACCGCCGTGAGCGGACCGGACACCGGCGCTGTTTTTCTCGGCCTGCTCGTGATGATCGGCTGGATCGCCTGGGCCTGCTTCACCCTGTCGGTGGCCGCCGAGCTCGTCAGTCAGCTCCGCGGCCTGCCACCGCTGCGGCTGCCCGGCCTGGCGGCTCCCCAGCAGCTGGCCGCCCTGCTCGTGGCCGCCGTCCTCGGGGTCGGCAGCGGACCGCTGCTGGCCGCTCCCGCCCTGGCCGGCCCACCCGTCGTCGCCGAGCAGCCGGTGGGCCACGAGGAGCCGCCGGTGCCCGCTCCGCCAGGGGACACCCGGCCGACCGCGCCCACCGCGGCGGGTCCCACCTACACGGTGCAGCCGCGCGACACCCTGGGCCGCATCGCCGCGCGCTACCTGGGCGACTGGACCCGCTTCGAGGAGATCCTCGAGCTCAACCGCGGCCGACCCCAGCCCGACGGCGCCATCCTCACCGACCCGGGGCTGATCCGCCCCGGCTGGATCCTGGTCCTCCCGCCCGACGCCACCCGTGCCGAGGCCGGATCACCCGCCGCGGAGGTGACGGTGCGCCCGGGCGACACCCTCGCCGACATCGCCGCGCAGCACGGCCTGGACGGCTGGCAGCCGGTCTTCGACCTCAACGCCGGTGAACCGCTTCCCGGCGGCGGGGTGTTCAGCGACCCCAACCTGATCCGCCCCGGGCAGGTCCTCGACATCCCTCCGGCCGACCCCGCGGCCGCCGACCCTTCGCCGCCGACCGGTCCCGAACCCCCGACCGACGAGCCGGCGCCGGACGAGGACGAGCCGGCCGTCCCGGCGGAGCTCGCCCCCACCCCGCCCGCCTCGCCGACACCGGAAAGCTGGCCCGAGCAATCGGAGCAGGCGGCGGTCGACGCCGACGGCGGGGATGCCACCGAGAACCCGTCGGAGCTGGCGGTCGTGCTCGCCGGCAGCGGGGCACTGCTCGCCGCAGGTGTGGGCGCCGCGTGGCTCACCCATCGCCGCCAGCGGCTCCGCCGCCGCCGTCCCGGCCGACGGCTGGCCCCCCTCCCGAGGAGGCAGTCGGCCACACAGACGGTCGTGGCATCGGCGGCCGACGAGGGCACGGCCGACTACGCCGCGCTCGACCTGGCGCTGCGCGGCCTCGCCGTCCAGATCTCCGCGGATCCGGACGGGCGGCTCCCCGACGTCGTCGCCGCCCGACTCCACGGCGGCCGGCTCGAGTTGCGACTGCACGCTCCGGCCGACCGTCCTCCGCCGCAACCGTGGATCGCGGACGACACCGGCCTCCGGTGGTCGGCGCGGCTCGACCAGGACACCGGCGTCGACCCCCAGGTGGCACGCACCCGCCTGGCGCCGTACCCGACTCTGGTCACCATCGGCACCGACACCGCAGGCCACTGGCTGCTGGACCTGGAACGCCTCGGTGCGGCGTACGTGACCGGACCGGCCGACCGCCGCGAGGACTTCGCCCGGCACCTGGCCGCCGAACTGGCCGTCAACGGCTGGTCGGACCTGCTCACGGTCACGCCCGTCGGCTTCGGCGACGAACTGGTCGACCTGGCCCCCGGGCGGGTCCACCCGGTCGACAGTGTCAACGACCCTGGCCTGCACCGCGGCTTGGTGGAAGCCGCCGAGTACGACGACGACGTGCTGGACGGGCGGCTGCGGGCCGGAGCCGGGGACGGCTGGATGCCGCAGGTCGTCCTCGTCCCACATCCGTCGGATCAGGTCGGCGCACTGGCCGAGGCCGCCGCTGCTCTGCGCACGCGGGAGCGGCGCGCCGCGGTCGCCCTGGTGTTCGGCGCCGAGCCGGAGCAGGTCAGCGACGAGTGGCGGCTCACGCTGACCGACGACGGATCGCTGCTCGTCCCGGCACTCGGGCTGCGGCTGCCGGCGCCACAGCTGACCGTCCAGCAGGCCCGCGACATCGCCACGCTGCTGGCCTTCGAGCGCGACTCCGAGGACGCTCCGGTTCCCGTCGCCGACGGCGACCGCCCCTGGCAGGTGCACACCGACGCCGCCGGCGCGCTCCACGGCGACCTGACCGGTCCGGACACCGCTGCACCACCGACCTCCGCGCCGTCCCTACGGCTCCCACGGGGCTTCAGTACCGAGGCAGTCCGCGACTCGGCGCCACCCACGCCGACCGGTCCTCCGCTGGCACGGACGTCGTGGACGACCAGCGGCGCTTCCGGCGTGCCAGGGTCTGCAGCGCCGGCCGACGTGCGCACGGAGGTCGAGGACGACCTCGCCCAACTCGACCGCGACCTCGCCGAGTGGTGGTCGCCGGACTGCGCCCGACCGCGGCTGACCCTGCTCGGACCGGTTGCCCTGCGCGCGCACGGTGATGAGGCGGCCGTCGCCAGGTCCGGGTTGCGGCGCCGCTACGAGGAGATGGTCGCCTACCTCGCCACCCGCCCGCACGGAGCCACCGCTGACGAGGCCGCGACCGCGCTACAGCCTGCCCGCGGCGGCAGGACCGACCCCGTCAGCGCGCGCGCCTACGTCCACCGGGTCGCCGCCGGCGCTCGCGCCTGGCTGGGCACCGACCCCGCCACCGGGCAGAAGCACCTCAGCTCCGGTCACCGCGGCCGCTACACGCTGACCGGTGTGCTCGTCGACGCGGACCTGTTCCGCCAGCTGCGGGCCCGGGCAGCGGTGCGCGGCGACGGCGGCCTGCCCGACCTGCTGGCCGCTCTGCGGCTTGTGTCCGGCCCGCCGTTCGCGCAGCGTCCGGCCGGTTACGAGTGGTTGGACGGCCTTGACCTGACGCTCACCGCAGCCGTCTGCGACGTCGCCCACCAGGTCGTCTCCACGACCCTCGCCGACGGCGACCTGGCCGCTGCCGCAATCGCCTCGGCCACCGCCGTGCTCGTCGCGCCGGACGACGAGCAGGTACTGCTGGACGCGATGCGGGTGGCCTTCCACCAGGGCCACCGCGCCGAGGCCGAGACCTACGTCGGGCGCATCGTGGCCGTCCACGACGGTGAGGACGAGATGGACCTGCCCATGAGCACGGCGGAGATCATCAACCGCGCCCGCCGGCAGTTCCTCGACCGCGCGTCGTGAGGCCGCACGTACCCCACGTCCAGGGAGCGTCCTGCCCACGCGGGGCCGCAGCGTGGGGTGTGCGGGGGTCCGCCTCTGGAGATGTCGTATTGGCTGGCCACACTCGCGAGGCGGGACCTGGGGAGGGGAAGGAGGGACGCTGGTGAGCGTGGAGCCGATCGCCGCCGACCTCGATCTCGACGAGGTGGAGGCCGCGCTGCTGCGCGCCGCGGTCGGTGACTACGCGGCCGAGGCCGCCGTGCTGCTGCTGGCCAACGACGGGTACTGGCCGGCTCGGCTGCGCGCCGCCGGCTTGGTCACGATCGAAGCCGAGCCGGTCGGCGGTCAGATGTGGGCGCGCATCGAATGGCCCGAGCTCGACTTCGCCCTCGCCCAGGGACGCCTGCACGGCAGCCAGGAAGAGATGGCGGTGCTCCGGGTGGCGGTCAGCCTCGCCGACGGGCGACCGGTCGACCTCGCCGACGTGGCGGTGGTGCTGGACCGCCGCGCGCTCGAGCTGGTGTTGGCCGCGCTGGCCCACGCCGCCGGCAGCCAGGATCACCGTGACGCCTCTCCGGCCGGCGCCGGCGCCGGCGCCGGCGTGCGGCTCGGACCGCTGATCGCCTGGCCGGTGCGGGACTGACCAGCCATGCCCTACCCGCCCCGGCGCGCCGTCGGCGCTGCACGGCACATGGCCGGCACGTGATCCCGCACCCGCACGCCTTCCCGGGTACGGGTCGACGCTCGTGGCCAGGACCGGGCGGACCCGCGTCAGCAACCGGACGTCGTACGGTCGCTCGGCGTCGAAGAAGCGGCCCGAGCAAGACGAAACCCCGGCGATGTGGCCGAGGCCAGGGATCGCTCCGGGGTCTTCAGCGACGAGTCTACGAGCGCGGGGCTGACATGTCCACGTCCCCGCCGGGCGGCGGATCCGCGCCGGAGCCCACCGGCCATCCCTCACCCACCGCGCTGCTCGTCCAACGGCACCTGTCCGCGCCCCGGCTGGCCACCTATGCGCGCGCCGTGGGTGGCGACCTGGACCGCGCGGTCGAGCTGTACCTCTGGAATGCGGCGGTCGCCGGCGCGCTGTGGGAGGTGCTCGGCCACGTCGAGGTCGTACTGCGCAACGTCCTGCACGATGCCCTGACTGCTCGTCACCAGCGGCTGGGTCGAGCCGGACAGTGGTACGACGACCCAGCTCGAGAGCTCGCCCAACACGCCCGCGACGACATCACCCGAGCAAGCAGCGGCTGCAGCGGGCCGGCGCCCCGCTCCTGCCCGGCAAGATCGTCGCCGAGCTCAACTTCGGCTTCTGGAGGTTCCTGCTCGCCCGCCGCTACACGGCTGCCCTGTGGCCGGCGCTGCGGCCCGCCTTCCACTACCTGCCCGGATCTGACCGGCGCCTGCTGGAGGCTCCGGTCGCCCGGTTGCACGTGCTGCGCAACCGCGTGGCCCACCACGAGCCGCTGCTGGCCGAGCCGCTACTCGACCGCTACATCGAGCTGCTCGACGTCGTGGGGTACGTGCACCCGCAGCTGCGCACCTGGCTGGACAGCCACAACCGGGTGCGCGCCGAACTCGACGCGCGCCCCTGACCGGCAGCGGAACGAGCGGCAGCACCCGCCGGCCCACGGCACGGGTTCTCCGCTACTCCGCCAGTAGTTCTCCGGTGCGAACGTCACCGCAAGCGGCGGGCCGCATCGAAACCCACGGAACAGCAGGAGGCCGCGTGCCTCGGCCGGCTGGAGGACTACTGGAGATTCGGTCGCCACCGTCGGCGCATGCAGACGACAGCCCCGCATCGGGGATCGGGGCGCGACCGGCCGAGCCGTGACGCGCCGCCGTCGGCGGCGACGGCGCCTCCCAGCCCCACCGATCCTCACGAGGCACGGTCGATGACCGTGCCCGCCATGCGCGCGGCCGTCGTGGCCATCCGCGCGGGGCTCTTCGACGACGTCACCGACGACGTCCTCCCGCACGGAGGCCAGGCGTTCGGGGCCGCGGTCCGCAGCCGTGCCGGCCAATCGGAGCGCTCGCACGTCCCCTGGACGCGAGCGGGCGTCGGCGGCCGTGCCGTCCTGGTCGTGGCCGGTCACGCCGGGGCCGGCGCTTCCACCATCGCGTTGGCGCTGGCCGAGGGGCTGGCGGAGGGCCGGCGGGTGCAGCTGGTCGACTACTCCGAGCCGGCCCGATCGGGGTTGGCGGCGGCCCCGACCATCGAACTGGGTACCGACGGCGCCGGGTGGCGGTGCGGTCGCCGCGGTCGACTCGATGTCGTCCGGCTCGCTCGGCGCACCGCCGGCGGAACGCTTCCACCGCTCCCGGAGACCGACGCGGACGCCACGATGGTGGTGGACCCGGGGTGGTCGACGACCGGTGCGCTGCTCGACTCGCCGAGGTCGCTCGTCGGCTGCGCGCTGGTGGTCGTCACCCGGGTCACGATTCCAGCGGTCCGGCAGACCGAGCACGTCCTGGCAGCCGTCGGCGGGGACGCGGCGGTCGCCGCGGTGGGCCCGGCGCGATGGCCACGGCTGGTCGAGGCCAGCTGCGGTACCCGGCTTCGTGAGGCGCGGTCGAAGGGCCAGCTGGTCCCGGTGCCGCTCGACCGGCGCCTGCAGACCGCCGGGCTGACCGGGGACCGGCTGCCGAAGCCGGTGGCCGCCGCCGGCCGGGCGCTGGCCGCGCTCGTGGTGCCGGCGGCCCCACCTCGGCACCGGCGCCCGGCAGCGCCGACCGGGCGGGCCGGGGCGACCCGATGACGGTCGGGCCAGGGACCGCGGCGGTACGGGCGGCGTCGACCGTCGCGCTCGTCCTCGCCGGGCTGGTGGTGCTCAGCAGCGGGCCGGCAACGGCGGCGCCGGAGGTCACCGCGGCGGTCTGCCCGGCGGCGCCGCCGGGGATGCAGGGCTTCGCCGACGACGTGACCGCCTGGGTGAAGTGGGGTGTGCTGGCGCTGATCGGCATCGGCGCGGTCGCGTCCCTCGGCTCGATCCTGGTCGGGCGGATCTTCTCCCATCCCCACGCGTCCCGGTACGGCGCCATGGGCGTCGCGGTCGTGGTGATGGTGGCCATCACCTACACGGTGATCCTGACGATCCTCGACTCGATCACCGGCAGCGGGTGCACTTGATGCGCCGCCGCGCAGAACGCCCGGTGGGGGAGACGTCGACGTGGGGACCGGCCCGCCTCCTCCTGCTGATCATGGTCAGCGCGCTCGTGGCGCTGACGGTGCTGGCCGGACTGGTGCTGGCGGTCGTCGGGGCATTGACCGGAGAACGGCGGGACGGCGCAGGCACCGCACCACGGGCGGCCGCTCCCGCCACGGACCTGGCGCAGCAGGACGCGCTCGCCGCCGCGCCGATGCCGACCGCCGACCCGGACGCCGCGCTGCCCGGCCTGCTGTCGAACCGGACCGCGGGCGTTCTCGAGGTGCCCCGCGCCACCGGCGTCGGCCCGGCCGACGTGCCGACCGGCTTTCCCCGCACCCCGGAAGGCGCGCTGGCGCAGCTGGCGGCGATCGACGTGACGGCGATGCAGACCGGCTCGATGGACGGCGTGCAGCAGGTGATCGCCGAGTGGGCCGCGCCAGGTGGCCCCACCCCGCAGACCTGGTCCGGGGCGCACGGCATGGCCAGCCTGTTGTCCGCGGCGGGGCTGTCCGGTGCCGGGTCACCGCAGCTGGCCATCGTGGTCCGCCCGGTCATGGGACTGATCAAGGGCACGGTCGGCGAGGAGTTCGCGCTGGTGTGCGTGAACTTCGAGTTCACCGTCACCGTGGAGGAGACGTCGCGGATCGCGATCGCCGACTGCCAGCGCATGGCCTGGGTCGGGGACCGGTGGCTGATCGGAGCAGGGGCGGAGCCCGCGCCGGCTCCCTCGGTCTGGCCAGGTACCGACGCGGCGATCGCCGCCGGCTGGCGGGACCTGCGTCATGGCTAGGCCCCAGCTCGATCGAGGTGGCCGATCGCCGCGTCCGCTGATGCTGGCCGTCGTCCTGATGCTTGCGGTGGTGGGTTGGCTGGCGACTGCGGCTCCGGCCTCGGCCGATCCGGTGGTGTCCGCCTTCCCGGCCGACCCCTCATCGGCCGACGACGCGTTGTCGTGCCTGCCGATCAACCCGTTCTGCGTGATCGGCGAGGCGGCCGGCGCGGTGGTGGCCGACGTGTGGGTCAGCGCCATGTTGTCGCTGTGGGAGGCGGGGCTCTGGCTGCTGGGACTGGCCTTCTCGGTCATCGACGCCCTGGCGACCCCGGACCTGTCCGCCGACGGCCCGCTGGCCAGGATCTATCCGGTGACGTTCGGCATCGGCGCCACCGTCGCGGCACTGATGGCGCTCGTGCAGCTCGGGGCCGCGGCGGTGCGCCGGGACGGGCAGACCCTGGGCCGGCTGCTGATCGGGCTGGTGCAGTTCGGGCTGGTGTGGGCCGGCTACGTCGGCGTGGCGGCGCTGCTGGTCACCGGCGTCTCCGGACTGACCACCGCGCTGCTGCGCAGCCTGCTGAGCATCGACACGATGGCCGCCTTCGACCCGTCGATCAGCGTGGGCCGCGACCTGGTCGACGGCACGGTCGCCACCGTGCTCGGTGTCTCGTCGATCTTTCTGCTGGTGCCCGCCAGCGTCGGCTACCTGCTGGTGATGTTGGTCCGTGAGGCGGCGCTGATCGTGCTGGCGGCGACCTCGGCGATCTCGGCCGGCGGCCTGCTGGCGCAGTCCTCGAGCACCTGGTTTTGGCGCAGCCTGCGCTGGTTCCTGGCCGCGCTGCTGGTCGCCCCGGTGGCCGTGCTCGTGCTGGGCGTGGGAGTGACCATCACCGAGGGGATCGTCATCGGGGCCGAGGAGACCAGCACCGAGGCCGCGGTCGGCATGGCGGTGGTCGGCTGCCTGCTGATCCTGCTCGGTGCGATCTGTCCGCTGGCGCTGTTCCGGCTGCTGGCCTTCGTCGACCCGGGCACGTCGAGCGGAGCCGCGCTGCGCTCCTCGCTGGCCGCGTCCGGTGGAGCCGTAGGGGCACTGAGCAACCTCGGCGGCGGACGTGGCCGGGCCGCCGGCGCTGCAGTAGCCGCGACTTCGGGCGGGGTGGCGGCCTCGGGAGCCGCGGCGCAACTGGCCGGTGACCGCGCCCAGGGCGAGTCGACGGCGGACGCGGCGACCAGCGGCCGCTTCGCCGGAGCACTCCGGGCACTGAGTGTCGGTACCTCCACCGCCGGCCGGCTGGCGGCCGGCGTGGCTGCCTCGGCCGCCGACGTGCTCTCCGGCGCCGGCGTCGGCCACTCCGCGCCCTACTACGGACAGCCGACACCGAAGGGGATGCCTGCGGGCGGTCGTGGGGGCTCGGGGGGTGGGCGGCCGTCCCGGCGCGGGCGGCCGCCCCGCCGAAGCGCAGGTACCGGGGTGAACGGTGGCCGACCATCGCGTC
>NZ_JAOVZT010000020.1:11938-43722 GCF_025716945.1 Geodermatophilus sp. YIM 151500 | reverse complement strand
GATGCCCGGCTCGGCGTCCCGGTAGTACTCGACGCCCTGCACCAGCGACGCGGCGCAGTTGCCGACGCCGACGATGGCGACCTTGACCGATCCCATGGACTCTTCCTCTCTTCGGACCGCGAACGGTCGGTTGGCTCGGACCGCGGACGGCCCTGGCGTGCGGTGTCGGGCGGCGGAAGGCCGCCCGCCGTTCAATCGGGACGCCGGTCGCGCCCGGGGGCTCCGCCGTGGGCACTGGTCTCCCCCGCGGCCGAGCGTCGCTCGGAGTCGATGAGCTCCGAGAGCCAGCGGACCTCGCGGTCCACGGACTCCAGCCCGTGGCGCTGCAGCTCGAGGGTGTAGCGGTCGAGCCGCTCGCGGGTCCGCGCCATGGAGGCACGCAGGCCCTCCCGCTGCCGCTCGACCGTGCGCCGCCGGCCCTCGAGGACGCGCAGCCGCACGTCCGCGGCGGTGTGCCGGAAGAAGGCCAGCCGGACGCCGAAGAGGCCCTCGTCGTCGTAGGCCTCCGGACCGGTCTGGCTGACCAGTTCGTGGAAGCGTTCCTTGCCTTCCGCGGTGATCGTGTAGACCACCTTGCCGCGCCGGCCGGTCAGCGGGGGTGCGTCGGCCGGCAGCAGCGCCTTCGGATCGGGCTCGTCGGTGGTGACCAGCCCGGCGGCGTGCATCCGGCGCAGCGCCGGGTAGAGCGAGCCGTACGAGATGCTGCGCAGCCCGCCCAGCACGTGCGCGAGCTCTTTGCGCAGCTCGTAGCCGTGCATGGGTGACTGGTGCAGCAACCCCAGGATGGCGAACTCGAGCACGCCCGCCTCCTCCGACCGCCCCGGCCTCCGATGTATCGGGACGATACATCCGCGCGACACCCACCGGGCACCCCGTCGCGCCCGCCCGGTGCCGCGTGGCCACGAGCTCGCCGCGCGGCCGCGGACCGGCTGCCCGCGTGCCAGGCCGTCGTCGGTTCCACGTGGAACGAGGCGTCGGTCGGGCGACGCCGTCCCCACCGGCGACCGATGTGACGGAAGGGTCCCGATGTGCCCTCGCGGGGGGTGTCGACGGTTGCGGACCGCCCGGCCGGGGGCGTCGGTGCGTACATTGGCGCCCGTGCCCGGACGCCGATCCGTCGTGGACTACTCGCTGCAGCGGCGAGCCGTCCTCGCCGACGTGTACGCGGGGCGCACCGGCCTGTTCGAGGTGTGCGACGCCAGTCCCTACCTCTCGCGGGCGGCGAAGTACCACGGTCGACCGACCGATGTGGCCTGCCCGGTGTGCCGCAAGGAGCGGCTCACCCTGGTCAACTACGTGTACGGCGAGCACCTCGGCCCGACGGCCGGCCAGGCCAAGACCGAAGCCGAGCTGGCCCGGATGGACGCCGCGCAGGACGAGTTCTCCGTCTACACCGTCGAGGTGTGCCGCGGCTGCGGCTGGAACCACCTGGACTGCTCGTTCGTCCTGGGGGCCGAGCCCGTCCCCGGTCGTCAGCCCCGGAGGAGCCGTCGCCGGGCGGCCACCGAGTAGTCGCCGGGCGCACGGGCGACCGCGCGGCTCACCCCGCGGCGCGCCGTCCACCGATCGGAGCGGGCCGCGTCTCGTCCCGCCGGAACAGCTGAAGACGTCGCGCTGCGAACGAGGCCGGCCCGGCTCCGGCCCTCCCCAGTCAGAGAGGTAACCCCCGCGTGCCCAACCCCGACGAGACCACGCCCGTCGCGCGTCGCGCCGGATCGGTCCGCCGTCCGCCACCGGCCCGGACCCGCAGCACCGGTGGTGGCGGCCGAGGCCGGACGACGGCCTCCCGCGGCGGCGGATCGGCCGGGCAGCGGGGTCGGGCCCCGGCCGGGGCGAAGCGGCGCCCGGTGGGCAAGGCCGCCCGCAGCAAGCAGCAGCGTCGCCGTCGCACCGCCAAGGTCGTGGCGGGCCTGCTGGCCGGCATGCTGGTGCTGCTCGGGGTGTTCGTCGGTGTGGTGTACGCGAGCACCGAGGTGCCCGACCCCAGCGCCATCCAGTCGAAGCAGACCACGGTCGTCTACTACTCCGACGGCGTCACCGAGATGGCCCGGCTGGGCGACGAGAA
The DNA here is from genome assembly GCF_025716945.1 of Geodermatophilus sp. YIM 151500. GTDB lineage: Bacteria > Actinomycetota > Actinomycetes > Mycobacteriales > Geodermatophilaceae > YIM-151500. The sequence continues at coordinate 41,657 of NZ_JAOVZT010000020.1, read as the reverse complement.
CCGCACGAACGTCCCGCTGGCCGAGGTGTCGGAGGCCGCGCGGCAGGCCGTGCTGGCGGCGGAGAACCGCAGCTTCTACACCGACCCGGGCATCTCGCTGACCGGCATCGTCCGTGCCACGTGGAACAACCTGACCGGCGGGTCGACGCAGGGCGGTTCGACGATCACCCAGCAGTACGTCAAGAACGCGATCCTGGAGAACGACGACCAGACGTTCGCCCGCAAGTTCCAGGAGCTGTTCCTGGCGATCAAGCTGGACAACAACTTCGAGAAGGACCAGATCCTCGAGAACTACCTCAACACGATCTACTACGGCCGCGGCGCCTACGGCATCGAGTCGGCCGCGCAGACCTACTTCGGGGTGCCGGCCGCGGAGCTGACCGCCGAGCAGGGCGCGGTGCTGGCCGTCCTGGTCCGCAGCCCGTCGCGGTACGACCCGGAGGTCAGCCCCGAGGACGCGCAGGACCGCTGGGGCCGCGTGCTCGACGGCATGGTCGAGGAGGGCTGGCTGGCCGGCGAGGAGCGGGCGGCCATGACCTATCCGGCGGTGCTGCCGAAGTCGGGGTCGTCCCTGGGCATCCCCGCCGGCCCGGAGGGTCTCGTCGTCAAGGAGGTCAAGGAGGAGTTGCTCGGCCCGCGCTACGGCTACACCGACCAGCAGGTCGACGCCGGGGGGCTGCGGATCACCACCACGATCGACAAGCCCGCCCAGGACGCCGCGGTCGCCGCGGTGACCAACGTGATGGACGGCGAGGACGAGGTCCTCCGCGAGGCGCTGGTCGCGATCGACCCGCGCACCGGCGGTGTCCGCGCCTACTACGGCGGCCCGGTCGGCACCGGCATGGACTTCGCGGAGGCCTACCGGCAGCCCGGCTCGTCGATGAAGCCCTACGTGCTCGCCGCCGCCCTGGAGCAGGGCATCAGCACCCAGGCCCGGCGCGACGGCACCTCGCCGCAGCGGTTCCCGGACCGCGAGGCCCCGGTGCGCAACTCGGGCAACGCCCAGTGCGCCGCCTGCACGCTGCGGGAGGCGATGACCCGCTCGCTGAACACGACCTTCTACGGCCTGGCCTACGAGGTCGGCCCGAAGACGGTGGCCGAGACCGCGCGCGCCGTCGCCGGCATCCCGGAGGTGTGGGAGACCGGTCCGTTCGCCGGCAACACCTCGCTGGCCACCAGCGGGGGCGTGACCGGCTCGTCCATCGGCATCGGCGAGTACGAGGTGCGCCCGATCGACCAGGCGCACGGGTTCGCCACCTTCGCCGCCGGCGGGGTCGAGCGCGACCCGTACTTCGTCGCTCGGGTCACCGACAACGAGGGCACCGTGCTCGTCGAGAACCCCGGCGAGGAAGGCGAGCAGGTGATCCGCCCCGAGGTGGCCAACGACGTGACCTACGCGCTCACCGACGTCGCCGCCTACTCGAAGCGGTCGCTCGACGGCGGCCGCGAGGTCGCGGCGAAGACCGGCACGCAGGGGCTGGACGCCGAGAACAACTCCGACGCCTGGATGGTGGGCTACACGCCGTCGCTGTCGACGGCGGTGTGGATCGGCACCGACCAGCGGTTGCCGATCGTCAACTCCGACGGCGGGATCATCTACGGATCGGGTCTGCCCGGCGCGATCTGGCAGGAGTTCATGGAGACGGTGCTCGCCGGGACGCCGGAGGAGGACCTGCCGGACTCCCCGCGCATCAAGGGCGACACCGGCGAGGGCGTGCCCGCGCCGGAGCCGACCCGGACGGCTCCGCAGACGACGGACGCGACCTCCGACGCGACCCCGAGCGACCCGGCATCGGCGACGACGTCCCAGGCACCGACCTCCGTCCCGCCCGGAGACCCGACCAACCCCGGTGGACCGACCACCCAGCCGCCGGGCCAGACCCCGCAGACCCCGAACCCCGCGGTGCCGCCGCCCGCCGGCGGCACCGGGGAGGCGACGCCGTCGGGTCGGGCACCGGCCACCGGGCAGGCCGCCCCGTCCGGGCAGTGACCCGACCGGGGCCTCGGGCGGGCCGGCGATGACCGAGGGCCGTCCGGCGCCGACCGGCCGCGGGCCGGCGACCGCGCCCCGGCCGTTCCCGGCGCGCCGGCCGCCCCGCCCGGACCGGGTGGTGCCCAGCTGGGTCGACCCGGTGGTCCGTCAGGCCAGCGAGGCGGTGGGCGGCCCGTGGGGACGGCACGCCGCGACGGGCCGGGCCCTGTTCTGGACGCCGTTGCGCGTCTGCCTGATGTTCACGAGCGTCGTCCTCGCGCTGGCCTGGTTGAAGCAGGCGCCCTGCGCGGCCGGCGACTGGAGCGGCTCGCGCCAGTACACGCACTTCTGCTACTCCGACGCGGTGCCGCTGTTCGGCCTGTACGGGCTGGACCAGGGCGCGCTCCCCTACCTCGACGTCCGGGTCGAGTACCCGGTGCTCACCGGCGGGCTGATGGCCGTGGCGGTGGCCCTCTCGCGGGCCTACGACGGCGCGGCGGAGGCCATCGGCGTGCTCCCGGACCTCCCCGCGGTGCAGAGCTACACGGCCGTGACCTGCCTGCTGCTGTCGGTGTGCGCGCTGCTGGTCACCCGGGCGACGCTCGGGCTGACCGGGCGCCGCCCCTGGGACACCGCGCTGGTCGCGCTGTCGCCGCTGCTGTTCGTGCACGCCTTCACGAACTGGGACCTGCTCGCGGTCGCGCTGACCACGTTCGGCATGCTCGCCTGGGCCCGGAGCCGGCCGGTGGTGGCCGGCGCGCTCTTCGGCCTGGCGATCGCGGCGAAGTTCTACCCGCTGCTGCTGCTCGGGGTGCTGTTCGCGCTCTGCCTGCGGGCGGGGCGGCTGCGGCAGTGGGCGGTCACGGTGGGCACCGCGACCCTCGCCTGGGCGGCGGTGAACGTGCCCGTAGCGCTCGCGGCCCCGGAGGAGTGGGCCTGGTTCTTCGTCTTCAGCCGCGAGCGCCGGGCCAACCCCGAGTCCATCTGGAACATGCTGCTGCAGGCCAGCGGCGGGCAGCTGTTCGACGGGCCGCTCGCCGAGGGCGAGGTACCGAGCGTGCTCAACACCGTGGTCGCCGTCGTGATGCTGGCCCTGGCCGCCGGCGTGGCCGGGCTGGCCCTGGCCGCCCCGCTGCGCCCGCGGTTGCCGCAGCTGGCCTTCCTGCTCCTCGCGGGGTTCCTGCTGTTCAACAAGGTGTGGAGCCCGCAGTTCTCGCTCTGGCTGCTGCCGCTGGCGGTGCTGGCCCGCCCGCGCTGGCGCTCGCTGCTGCTGTGGCAGGCCACCGAAGTGCTCGTGTGGATGCTGACGATGCTGCACTACCTCGGCACCGCCAACCGCGGGGTCGAGGTGGAGTGGTTCTTCCTCGCCGTCGGCCTGCGCGACGTCGCCCTCGTCGTCCTCATGGCTCTGGTCGTGCGTGACGTGCTGCGTCCGGACGACGACGTCGTGCGCGCGAGCTGGCCGGGGGTCGACGACCCCGCCGGCGGTCCGCTCGACGGCGCCCGCGACGTCGTGGCATTGCGACGCTCCGCACCGCACCGCGACCCGGTGCCGTCCCCCGGTTGAGCGGAGCCCTGCGCCCGGTCGTTCCTCGGGGGATCCTGCGGGCCCCCGCTCGATCACGACGCCGCACCGCGACCGAGTGGTCCCTGATCAGCCGAGGGCCGAGCGCAGGACGGCGATCTCCTCGGCGTGACCGGCGGCGTCGCCCGGTGTCTCGAGCACGACGGGGCAGTCGGCGGCCCGGGCGACCTCGACCAGCAGCTCGGTGGGGATCTCGCCGTCGGTCAGCGGGGCGTGCCGGTCACGGCTGGAGCCGTGCGGGTCGCGGCTGTTGTTCAGGTGCACCAGGTCGAGCCGGCCGGTGATCCGGCGGACGTCGTCCACGGCGGTGGTCAGGTTCCAGCCGGCCGCCCACGCGTGGCAGGTGTCGAGGACGAACCCCGCGCCGAACGCCCCGACGGCCTCGAACAGCCGGGCGATCGCGTCGAGGTCACGGGCCATCGCGTTGCCGCCGCCGGCGGTGTTCTCGATGAGCAGGGGGAGGCCGAAGCCACCTTCGTCGGCCTGCCGGGCGAAGGTCTTGCGCCAGTTGTCGACCCCCACCGCCGGGTCGTCCTTGGCCAGCACGTGCCCGCCGTGCACGACGAGGCCGCGCGCGCCGACCGCGGCGGCCGCCTCGGCGTGCTTGGCCAGCAGTTTGCGGCTCGGGATGCGGATCCGGTTGTTGGTCGTCGCCACGTTGAGCACGTAGGGGGCGTGCACGACCACCATGACGTCGCCGGCACGCAGGGCGTCCGCGTCGGGCCGGGGCTTGGGCGCCGTCCAGCCCTGCGGGTCGGCGAGGAAGACCTGGACGCCGTCGGCGTCCATCTCGGCCGCCCGGGCCAGCGGTCCGCCGTCGTCGAGCTCGTTGTCGTCGGTGAGGCCGGGTCCGACGTGGACGGCGATGGGGTGGCGGGTCACGTCGGCGACCCTAGTTCCGGGGTCGGACGGCGGTCGGGCCCCCTGCGGGCCTCACCCGTGCCTGTGGACGACGGCGGAGGGCGCCCGGGCCCGCTGGTAGCCTTGACCCGCGCGTTCCGCCGTCCGCCCGTGGACGAACGGGACGCGCGACGCGTGCACGACCCTCCTGCCGCAGAACTACTGCGGCCGCCCAGACCAGAGGAGGTGGGGTTCTCCGTGCGTCACTACGAACTGATGGTCATCCTCGACCCCGATCTCGAGGAGCGCACCATCGCTCCCTCGCTCGACCGGTTCCTCACCGTGGTCACCAACTCCGGTGGCACCGTGAAGACCGACATCTGGGGCCGTCGCCGCCTGGCCTACGAGATCAACAAGCAGATCGAAGGCATCTACGCGGTCATCGACATCCAGGCCGAGCCCGCGGCCGTCGCCGAGCTCGACCGGCAGCTCAACCTCAACGAGTCGGTCCTGCGCACGAAGCTGATGCGCCCCGAGGTCCACTGATCATGGCCGGCGAGACCGTCATCACCGTCGTCGGCAACCTGACCGCCGACCCGGAGCTGCGCTTCACGCCGTCCGGGGCCGCGGTCGCCAACTTCACGGTCGCCTCGACGCCGCGCACCTTCGACCGCCAGAGCCAGGAGTGGAAGGACGGCGAGGCGCTGTTCCTGCGCTGCAACGTGTGGCGGCAGGCCGCCGAGAACGTGGCCGAGTCGCTCACCCGCGGCTCGCGGGTCATCGTGTCCGGGCGGCTCAAGCAGCGCTCGTTCGAGACGAAGGAGGGCGAGAAGCGCACCGTCGTCGAGCTCGAGGTCGACGAGATCGGGCCTTCGCTGCGCTACGCCACCGCCAAGGTCACCCGCGCCTCGCGCGGTGAGGGCGGTGGCGGCGGTTTCGGCGGCGGGGGCGGCGGCTTCGGCGGCAGCGGTGGCGGTGCCGCCAACGACCCGTGGTCGACGCCCGCCGGTCCGTCCGACGAGCCGCCCTTCTGACCGGACCCCTCTGCCCCGCGCCTCGCTCCGCTCGGCGCGGGTCCTTGCAGAGGGGCCGTTCCATCCAGCGACTTTCAACGCATCTCCCCTAGCTACTGGAGAACTCCGGTGCCCAAGCCACCTGTCCGCAAGCCCAAGAAGAAGGTCTGCCAGTTCTGCAAGGACAAGGCGACCTACATCGACTACAAGGACACGACCCTGCTGCGGAAGTTCATCTCCGACCGCGGGAAGATCCGTGCCCGCCGCGTGAGCGGCAACTGCAGCCAGCACCAGCGCGACGTCGCCACGGCCGTGAAGAACAGCCGTGAGATGGCGCTATTGCCCTACACCTCCACGGCGCGCTGACCATGACCACGATGAAGCTGATCCTGACGCAGGAGGTCACCGGTCTCGGGTCCTCCGGTGACACCGTCGAGGTGAAGGGCGGCTACGGCCGCAACTACCTCCTGCCCCGCGGGCTGGCCATCAAGGCCACCCGGGGTGCCGAGAAGCAGGTGGAGGCGCTGCGGCGGGCGCGCGCCGCCCGCGAGGCGACCTCGCTGGAGGAGGCGCAGACCGTGGCCGGCCGGCTCGCCGAGCTGACCGTCCGCGTGCCGGCGCGGGCCGGCGAGGGCGGCCGGCTGTTCGGCCGGGTCACCACCGCCGATGTGGCCGCCGCGGTCGCCGCGGCCGGCGGCCCGGAGCTCGACCGCCGGCGCATCGAGCTGCCGAGCAGCGTCAAGACCACCGGCCAGCACACCGTCACCGTGCGAGTGCACCCGGAGGTTGCGACCCAGCTGAAGATCGAGGTCGTCCCCGGCTGATCCAGTCGGAAATTCCGCCCGTGAGGGGCGTCGGACGGGTTCCGGCGCCCCTCACGGCGTCATCGCGGGCTGCGGAGACCGGGGCGGCGTGCTCCGGTGGCCGTCATCGGAGCTCCTCGAGTGCACCGACCTCCGGCGTAGGCCTCGTTCCAGCATGACCCGGCGTGACCGCTGTGGAGCATTGACCCAACGGGGGCGGCCGCTAGGCTGACGAGTTCCCGATGCTGGTGTCGTTGCAGCACCAGCGAGGCACGAGGGTGGCGTCATGAGTCAGGTGCTCAGCAGTCAGGCCGGCCCGGCGGACGCGGTCCGCGAGTACGACGAGGTACGCCGGGTCGTGGAGCTCTTCCTGGACGGCGAGTCGAAGGGTGACGCGGCGAAGCTCCGGGAGGCCTCGCACCCCGACGCCCGGATGTTCGGGTCGGTCGGGGGCACACGCTACGACATGCCGATTGCCGAATTCGTCGAGCTGGCGGTGAAGGAGCCGGGCGACACGGGCAACCACCGGGCGCGCGTCGTCTCGGTCAAGCAGACCGGAGACGCAGCCGTGGCCGAGGCGGCCGAGGAGGGCTACTGGGGGTCGCTCTCCTTCGTCGACCACTTCCAGCTCGCGCGCATCGACGGGACCTGGAAGGTGGTCAGCAAGCTCTTCGCCCACACCGGCGGGGACGTGCCTGCGTCGACGTAGCTCGTACACGCGCCCTCCCGGGATGCCGTCGCCCCCATCCCGGGGTCACCGTTGCCCCGACGTCCGCCCGCTCGAGATGTCCAGCACCCCTCCGCCTGCTGTTGCGGTGCTGACGGAATGACGGCAGGCGGCGCTCGCGGCCGGGCCGGCGCAGCCGCGGTCGATCGGCAACGGCCGACGTGGTGTCACCCCTGGAGGGCCGGAGCCCGCCGGGCGTTCGGGCCCGACCCGACCCGCCGCCGCCAGATCAACGTGGAGCGGCTGACCAGGGCGGTGAGCAGCTGTGCTGCCAGTCGGCGGGGTCCGCGTCGCGCAGACGTCGTCTGTGGAGGCGGCACGTACAGCGAATGGCAGGCGGCGCGGATGGCAGTCTCGCCCGGGATCCGCTCGAGCGCAGGACGACGCGTATCGACGACACGTGACGGCTGGGGCTCGTGGGCCTCGGGCACGACACGCCGGGGGACGACACGGCGACTTCTTCCGGATTTTCCTCGTCCACACCCGGTGGGTGGTCTCCGCGCTGGTCGGGCGCGAGATGTCAGGGGAACCCTCCCGACGTCCCCCGCTGTCTCCACATGTCGACATGTGTATGTCCACCGACTTGTCCACAAGTTGTGCAGAACCGGGTGCACAGCGGTGTTGGACTGGTCCGTCCGCTCTTCCTAACGTCCACGCCGTCCCCTCCCCGACCCCGGAACTGTCGGTGCCGAGGGGTAGCAACACCTCGAACAGGCGTTCGAGGCAGGTGTACGCGTTCTGGTGCTTCCCCCACCAGGCCCCGGCCGATCGGTCGGGGCCTGTTTCGCGGGTGCGCCGGTGAGTGGATGGAGGACCCACCGTGGCGGTGGCCGACGAGTTCAGCCGACCGTCCCCGACGGCGCCGGAGTACGACCGGCAGCCGCCGCAGGACGTCGCGGCCGAGCAGTCGGTGCTCGGCGGCATGCTGCTGAGCAAGGACGCGATCGCCGACGTCGTCGAGGTGCTGCACTCGGCCGACTTCTACCGGCCCGCGCACGGCGTCATCTACGACTGCATCCTCGACCTCTACGGCCGCGGCGAGCCGGCCGACGCGATCACCGTCGCCGCCGAGCTCAACCGCACCGACCAGCTGTCCAAGATGGGCGGCGCGGTCTACCTGCACACGCTCATCCAGTCGACGCCGACCGCCGCCAACGCCGGCTACTACGCCGCGATCGTGGCCGAGCAGGCCGTGCTGCGGCGGCTGGTCGAGGCGGGCACCCGCGTCGTGCAGCTCGGCTACGGCGCCGCCGGCGGGCGGGGCGACGTCGACGACATCGTCGACCGCGCCCAGCAGGAGATCTACGACGTCACCGAGAAGCGGATGAGCGAGGACTACTCGCGCCTCGAGGACATCCTGCAGCCGACGATGGACGAGCTCGACGCCATCGCCTCGCGGGGCGGCTCGAGCGTCGGCGTGCCCACCGGCATCCGCGATCTCGACGAGCTGACCAACGGCCTGCACGCAGGGCAGATGATCGTCATCGCGGCCAGGCCTGGGGTCGGCAAGAGCACCTTGGGGCTAGACATTGCGCGGTCGGCCGCTATCAAGCACCACAAGGCGACCGTCATCTTCTCGCTGGAGATGAGCAAGTCCGAGATCACCATGCGGCTCCTCTCGGCGGAGGCGAAGGTGCCGCTCCACCACATGCGGGCGGGCACGCTGTCCGACGAGGACTGGTCGAAGCTCGCCCGCCGCATGGGCGAGGTGGCCGACGCGCCCCTCTACATCGACGATTCGCCGAACATGACCATGATGGAGATCCGGGCCAAGGCGCGGCGGCTCAAGCAGCGCAACGACCTCCAGCTCGTGGTCATCGACTACCTCCAGCTGATGACCTCCGGCAAGCGGGTGGAGAGCCGCCAGCAGGAGGTCTCCGAGTTCTCCCGGGCGCTGAAGCTGCTGGCCAAGGAACTGCAGGTCCCGGTCATCGCGATGAGCCAGCTGAATCGCGGGTCCGAGCAGCGTCAGGACAAGAAGCCGATGCTGTCCGACCTGCGCGAGTCCGGCTGCCTGACCGCCGACACCCGGATCCTCCGCGCCGACACCGGTGCCGAGACCACGATGGGCGAGCTGTTCGAGTCCGGCGCACGTGACGTCCCGGTCTGGTCGCTCGACGAGAACCTCCGCTACGTCCGCCGGCACCTGACCCACGTCTTCTCGACCGGGCGCAAGCCGGTCTGGCAGCTGACGACGTCGTCCGGGAAGACCGTCCGGGCGACGGCGAACCACCCGTTCCTCACCTTCGACGGATTCCGTCCGCTGGGGCAGCTGGCGCCCGGCGACCGCATCGCCGTCCCCCGGCACGTGCCCGGGCCCGACCGGATGACCGTCTGGGCGGACGAGCGGGCCGTCCTGCTGGCCCATCTGATCGGCGACGGCAGCTTCGTCGAGCGGCAGCCGGTCCGCTACGCGTCGGTGGACGAGGCCAACCTGCGCGCGGTGACCACCTCCGCGCTGCACTTCGGCGTGGTGGCGGTGCGGGACGAACATGCAGCGGCGCGATGCACGTCGCTGCGCTTGCGTGCTCCCTTCCCGCTGACCCACGGACGGCGCAACCCGATCGCCGCCTGGCTCGACGACCTGGGACTGTTCGGGCTCCGCAGCCACGAGAAGTTCGTACCCGAGCCGGTGTTCAGCCTTCCCAAGAAGCAGATCGCGCTGTTCCTGCGGCACCTGTGGGCCACCGACGGATCCGTCACCGTGAACGAGAACGGTCGAGGCGGCCGCATCTGCTACGCATCGACCAGCCGGCAATTGGTCGACGACATCTCACGGCTGCTGCTGCGCTTCGGTATCTCCTGCCGGATCCGGCGCACGCGGGAAAGTGGATACCGCGACGGCTGGACGCTCGACGTCAGCGGCTGCGACGACCAGCGCCGATTGCTGAGCGAGATCGGCGTGCACGGCGCTCGCGGCGAGGCAGCCGAGCGGCTGCTCGCCATCGTGCGCCAGTTGTCGGCCAACACGAACGTCGACACCGTGCCGGTCGAGGTCTGGGAGAAGGTCAAGGACGTCCTGGAAGAGCGGGGCATGAGCCACCGCGCTTTCGCCGCGGCGATGGGCACCGCCTTCTGCGGCAGCTCGCTGTGGAGGTGCGCCCCGAGCCGCGAGCGGCTCGGGCGGGTTGCGGAGCTCCTGGACGACGCCGACCTGGAGATGCATGCGGTGAACGACCTGCTCTGGGACGAGGTCGTCTCCATCGAGCCGGGAGTCGACGAAGAAGTATTCGACGCCACCGTGCTCGGCGGACACAACTTCGTGGCGAACGGAATCGCGCTCCACAATTCGATCGAACAAGACGCCGACATGGTCATGATGATCCACCGCGAGGACATGTACGAGAAGGAATCCCCGCGGGCGGGAGAGGCCGACATCATGGTGGTCAAGCACCGCAACGGCCCGACGGCCAATGTCACCGTCGCCTTCCAGGGCCACTACAGCCGCTTCGTGGACATGGCCACCTGATGGCCATCGTCGACGACTCGCCCAGCCGGGAGCGCCTCGGCCGGGTCGTCCAGCTGCTGCGCGGTGCCGACGGCTCCGCCGAGCCCTGGCCGAGCCGCCGCTCTTCGCTGCGGCCGCCGGTCCGGCGTCCCGCGAGGATTCTCGCCACCGCACCGCGGGCCATGCCCGGTGACGGATGCCGGCAGGATGCTCCGTCGGCGGATCGCGAACCGGTCTGCGACGGATGACGCGCGCGGATCCGGGTGACCGTCAGGACCCGACGGGAGCACCACCGCCGAACCCATCGGTGCTCCGCCAGCTCCCGCCCGGCCTCCGTGTCGCCGTCCCGGAGCGACGGCGGCCCGGCGAGCATCCGCTCGTACCGGCCGGCGGCCGCGGCGAGGTCGCGCACCGGGATGCCGGCGTACAGATCCAGCGCCACGGCCGCACGCTGACCGGGAGGGGCCCGGTGAGGACCGGGTCAGCCGACCGACGACTCCTCGACGAGCGACAGGTGCATGACGTGCAGGCCGACGAACCCGTGCTCGGCATGGTTGAACGCGCCCGGCACCGTGCCGACGATCCGGAAGCCCAGCGCCTGCCACAGCCGCACCGCCGCCGTGTTCGTCTCCACCACGGCGTTGAACTGGATGCCCCGGTACCCGGCATCGCGCGCCCACTGCACGACGTGCTCCCCGAGCGCCCGGCCGACGCCGCGGCCCTGGTGGCCGGGGTCGACCATGAAGCTGGCCGTCGCGACGTGCGAGCCGCGCCCCGGTCGGTTCGGGCCCATCGACGCGGACCCGACGACCCGGTCGCCGTCGACCGCCACGACCGTGCGCCCCGGCGGGGGCAGGAACCACAACGCACGCGCCTGCTCCGACGACAGGTCCTCGGGATAGGCGTAGGTCCGACCGGCCGCGACGATCGCCTCGAAGAACGGGCGGATGGCCGGCCAGTCCCGCTGCCCGGCCTCGCGTATCAACACCGCCCGCAACCTACGCGGCCCGAGGCGGCGCCACCCCGCAGAGCCGGCGTCACAGTCAGCGCCGTCGTCAGCCCAGCCGGATGCCGGCCAGCTGGGTCGACTGGGCGACCAGCCGGCCGCCGGCGTCCCAGACGAAGCAGGCCTCGTCCACCCGCCCGCCGTCGACCAGCCGCGCCTGGTGCAGCACGCGGACCGGTCCCGGCTCGGGCAGCGCACGCACGTACACGGTGAGCTCCAGGGTGGGCACCCAGCCGGTGGGCTCGATGTCGAAGGTCGCGGGCGGGAAGGCGTCGACGGCGAACAGCAGCGCGGCCGGGTCGAACGGCTCGCCGCCGGGCAGGGCCAGCCACCCGCGCAGCTCGCCGCGACCCGACGGCCGCCCGGTGGCGAAGCCCCACGACGCGGGCTCGATGCGCAGGTCGACCTGCTCCATCAGCGCGACCGGTATGCCCGTCGGCGTCGTCCCCGGGACCCGGTGCGCGTCGTCCCAGGCGCCGTCCGGCCGCTCCGGCAGCCCGCCTTCCCAGTGCGGCTTCCCACCGGCCTCCAGGGTGCCCGTCGTGAGCAGCGCCTCGACGCACAGCCGGCCGTCCTGCAGCATCCGGGCGCGCAGCTGGCCGGCCGCTCGGCCTGCGCGCAGCACCTCGGCCTCCACCGTCACCTCACCGGGCTGCGGTGGGTGCAGGTAGTGGGCGCTGGCCGCGAGCACGTCAGCGTGCGGGCCCACGGCCGCCGCGGCCCGGCCGAGCATGGTGAGCAGGTAGCCGCCGTTCGGCTTGGCGCCGATCGTCCAGTCCGGGCTCACCTGCGCGGTGAACGTGCCGGGCGAGACCGGGCTGAGGGCACTGACGACGGAGAAGGGCACCACGCTCATGCCCGCATCCAACGGTGCACCGGCCGATCACGCCGGACGCAGCACCGCGACGAGGAAGTCCGACGTCGCCGTGAACGGGTGCAGGTGCCACGACGAGAGCAGCAGGTCGGGCTCCAACCCGGCGGTGCGCGCGTCGGCGAGGAACTCGTCGAAGGAGTAGGCGCGACCGGCGCCGAAGCCGACCGCCGCCCGGCCGGTCCCCGGTCGCAGGTGGGCCCGGAACCGGCGCAGAACCTCCCGCCGGGACGACGACTCGAGGAAGGCCATCACGTTGCCGGCGCACACGATCGCGTCGAAGGGCTCGCTGATGCCCAAGGAGGGCAGGTCGAGCGTCGCCAGGTCGGCGACGAGCCAGTGCGGGCCCGGGTGGTCCTCCTCCGCCGCGGCGATCAGCACGGGATCGAGGTCGACGCCCACCACCTCGTGACCCACGCCGTGCAGCCACCCGCCGACCCGTCCCGGACCGCAGCCGGCGTCGAGCACGCGCGATTCGCGAGGCAGCATCGCGTCGACCAACCGGGCCTCCCCCGCCAGGTCACTCCCCTCGGCCGCCATCCGGCGGAACCGCGCCACGTAGGCGTGGGAGTGACCCGGGTCGTCCTGGGTCAGCTGGAGCCACGTCGGGTGCTCGGTCATGCCCCACCCTCACCGGACGCCGCGTCGGGCCGCCAGTCCGGCGGCTCCCCCCGGAGCGTGCCCCGTCCGGGCGCCAGTCGGGGGGCTCCGCGGCGTGCAGCGCCGGATCGTCGGCCGGGAGCGTGCGCACCGGTCCGGGCGCGGTCAGCGGACCCTCGAAGCGCACCGTGACCCGGCCCAGCCCGCGCCCCCACACCCAGCCGGCGCCGTGCTCGTCGTGGCGCACGTCCTGCCCCGGCCACCAGCGCGCGACCGGGTCCGGCACGGCGGCTCCGCCCTCGACCGGAGCCGGGCGCGGGGACGACGTGCCGCCCGCGTCGGCGTCCTCGTCGCCGGGCGCCGGGTCGTCGTCCTCGGCGAACAGGTCGCCCTGCGCGTAGGGCGACAGCCCCGAGACACCGACGCCGAGCAGCCGCAGCCCTCCCCCGGTGCCCGCCTCGACGAGCAGCCGCCGGGCGATGGCGGCGATCTGACGCGGGTCGTCGGTCGGCTGCGGCAGGGTCGACGACCGGGTCAACGTGGTGAAGTCGTAGCGGCGCAGCTTGAGCGTCACGGTGCGCCCGGACGTCGCCGACGCCCGCAGCCGGCCGCCCACCCGGGCGGCCATGTCGTCGATCTGGGCGCCGAGCACGGTCAGGTCGGTCAGGTCGGTCGCGAAGGTCTCCTCCGCCGACACCGACTTGGCTTCCCGGTCGGCCACGACCGGTCGGTCGTCCTCGGCCCGGGCCAGCGCGTGCAGGCCGGTCCCGTGCGCCCGGCCGGCCAGCGACACCAGGTCGGGCAGCGTCTTCCGCGCCAGGTCGCCGACCGTGCGGACGCCGACGGCCCGCAGCCGCTCGGCCGTCGCCGGGCCCACCCCGCCCAGCCGGGTGACCGGGAGCGGCTGCAGCACGTCGAGCTCGGTGCCCGGGACGACGACGACCAGACCGTCGGGCTTGTCGAGGTCGGAGGCGATCTTCGCCATGAGCTTGGACGTGCCGGCACCCACCGACCCGGTGACCCCGCCGGTGGCGGTCGCGATCCGCTCCTTCAGCGACCGCGCCAGCGCGGTCACGCCATCGACCGACAGGTCGTGCCCCGGGCCGGCGGCCAGGTCGACGTAGGCCTCGTCCAGCGACACCGGTTCGACCAGCGGCGACAGCTCGCGCAGCAGGCCCATGACGACGTCCGAGGTGCGGCGGTAGGCGCCGAACCGGCCGCCGAGGAAGGCCGTGCCCGCGGGGCAGCGCCGCCGCGCCTCGGCGGTGGACATCGCCGAGCGCGCGCCGTACGCGCGCGCCTCGTAGGACGCGGTGGCGACGACGCCGCGTCCGCCGACCCCGCCGACGACGACCGGCCGGCCGCGCAGCGACGGCTTGTCCCGCTGCTCGACCGCGGCGAAGAAGGCGTCGAGGTCGACGTGCAGGATGCTGGGCTCCCGCCGCACCGCCGCCTCCCGTCGTCCGCCGTGGGAACGGCCCCGATCATCCGCCCGCCCACGACAGGTTCCTCCACGCGGGTGAACCGTCGCGCAGATACGGAACCGGACTTGTCCGGAGGAGCGCCGACCTGCGAATCTCGGCTCCACCGGCGACGGGAGGTGGGGAGGACGCGATGGCCGCGGCGTTCCTCGCCCTCGGCGCCCTAGGCATGCTGGTGCTGCTGGTGTCGCTCTTCGTCGGCGAGATCAGCCACGTCGACCTCGGCGGCACCGATGCCGACGGGCCCTTCTCCATCCCGGCGATGGCCGCCCTGCTCGGCGGGGTCGGCTTCGGCGGGGCCGCCGCCACGGCGCTGCTGCCCGGCACGCTCTCCGACGGGGCCGCGCTCGCGGCGGCCGCCGGGGTCGGCCTCGCCGTCGCGGTCCCGCTGGCGTGGGCCGCGGTGCGGTTGTCGCGGGCGCTGCGGGACATGCCGACGCAGGAGACCCTGACCCGGCACCACCTGATCGGTGCCCAGGGCATCGTCGTCTCGCCGGTGCCCAGCCCGGGACTGGGCGAGGTCCGGCTCACGCTGGCGGGCCAGCAGATGAAGTTCGCCGCCCGCAGCGACCTGCCGCTGCCGTCCGGCACCCCCGTCTACGTCGTCGAGACGCTCAGCGAGACCTGCGTGCAGGTCGTCTCCACGGCGCTCGACCCCCTGCTCGAGCCCGGAGGCGACTCGTGACCCTGCTCATCGCGCTCGGCGGCCTCGCCGTCCTGGTGGTCCTGCTCGTGCTCCTGGTCCTCTCCCGGATCAAGGTGGCCGGGCCCAACCAGGCGTTCCTGGTCACCGGCCGGCAGGGCCGGCAGGTGACCAGTTCGTCGGGGGCGGTCTCCCGGGACATGTCCGGCCAGAAGGTCGTCATGGGAGCGAGCGTCTTCGTCCTCCCGGTCGTGCAGAAGCTGCACACGATGGATCTCTCCAGCCGCCGCATCCCCGTCGGCATCCGCGGTGCGGTCTCCAAGCAGGGCGTCAAGTGCGACCTCGAGGGCGTCGCGATCGTCAAGGTGGGCGGAACCGAGGACGCGATCCGCGCCGCCGCCCAGCGCTTCCTCGACCAGCAGGAGGGGATCGACACCTTCACCTCGGAGGTGCTCGCCGGCGCGCTGCGCTCCATCGTCGGCCGGTTGACGATCGAGGAGATCATCCGCGACCGAGCGGCCTTCGCCTCCGCCGTCGCCGAGGAGGCCGAGTCCTCGCTGACCGGTCAGGGCCTGGTGCTCGACACCTTCCAATTGCAGGACATCCAGGCCGAGGGCTCCTACCTCGCCGACCTCGGCCGGCCGGAAGCCGCCCGGGTGCTCAAGGAGGCCAGCATCGCCGAGGCCCGCGCCCGGCAGGCCGCCGAGCAGGAGCAGCTGCTCGCCGACGAGCAGATCGCCGTGGCCCGGCGGCAGCTGGCCCTGCGGCAGGCCGAGATCGACTCGGAGATCGACGCCGCCAAGGCGCGCGCCGCGGCGGCCGGTCCCCTGGCCCAGGCCGCGCAGGACCAGGCCGTCCTGACCGAGCAGGAGAAGGTCGCCGTGCGCACCGCCGCCCTGACCGAGCGGCAGCTGGACACGAAGGTCCGCCGGCCGGCCGATGCCGAGAGGTACCGCGTGGAGCAGGACGCCGAGGCGCGGAAGAACTCGGCGATCCTCACCGCCGAGGCGCAGCGCCAGGCCACGATCGCCGCGGCCCAGGCCGCGGCGGAGCAGGCCAGGCTCTCGGGCGAGGGCGAGCGGGCGCGCCGGTCGGCGCTCGCCGAGGCCGAGGCCATCGAGGGGGCGAAGCGAGGGGAGGCGGAGCGGTTGCGCCGGCAGGCGATCGCAGACGCGGTCGAGCGCGAAGGGGCCGCCGAGGCCGCGGCGATCCTGGCCCGTGGTCAGGCCGAGGCGGAGGCCCTCGACGCGCGCTCGGAGGCCTTCGCCAAGTACGGCGAGGCGGCGATCCTGGAGATGCTGGTCAAGGTGCTGCCCGACGTCGTCGGCGCCGCGTCGGCACCGCTGTCCGCCGTCGAGAAGATGACCGTCATCTCCAGCGACGGCGCGGGGTCGCTCGGCCGCTCGGTCGCGGCCAACGTCGCCCAGGGGCTGCAGCTCTCCGGCGACCTCACCGGCGTCGACGTGACCGCCCTGCTGCGCCGGATGAGCGGCGCAGCAGGCACCGAGGACGGCGACGCCGTGCGTCGCGCACCGGTGCTCCCCGCCGACGGGGACGCCGCGAGGGGCACCAGCGCCGGCGGCTGACCGCGGCCGACCGACCACCGCCGGCCGACCGGGCCGGCGTCAGCGCGGTTCGACCAGCAGCGACTGCGTCGACCGGCCGACCAGGCCCTCGGCGTCGTACAGGGCGGCGAAGCACTGCGCCGTGCCCGCGCCGCCCAGGTGGGTGACCGCGTCGGTGCACAGCCACTCGCCGCGGGGCGGGCGGCGCAGCGCCACGACGAGGTCGACGTTGGCGAAGTTCGTCGTCGTCCAGTCGAGCACCGACGACAGCCCGCTGGAGGCGTCGGTCATCACCAGCAGGTGCTGCAGCGGGCTGATCGGCTCCTCGGGGACGAGAGTGCAGTCCGGGCGGGTCCACGCGGTGGCCGGTCCGGGCACCTCGAAGCCGCCACCGGCCACCAGCCGCCACTCCAGCGCCCGGTGGTAGGCGACCTCCCGCGGGAAGACGTCGAGCACCATCCGCTGCCCGTCGTCGGGACCGTGCCCGGGTGGGGTCTCGGCGGCGACCGGTCCCTCGGCGGCGCGCATCCGCCAGGCCGTGACGCGCATCAGCGGTCGGCCGCCGGCGTCGAGGGTCGCCTCGACGAGCTCGACGCGCCGTCCGGGCCGCAGCACGCGGGCCTCGACCCGCACCTCCCCCACCGGGACGGGGCCGAGGATGTCGAAGGCCAGCCGCACCGTCTGCCCGGTGGGGATGCCGGTCGCGCGCTCGACCTCGCGGGCCAGCAGCGCGGCCGGCGGCCCGCCGTGCTGGGCGCCGGCGTCCCACGGGCCGATGGTCAGGTCGGTGGCCCGCCATCGGCCGTCGCCGGCCGGCTCGTACAGCGCGGTGGGGAGGTCCATGCGTCGCAGTCTGCCGGGCGGTCAGAGCGGGTGCGGCCAGGCCTCCCGCTCGTGCGCGGCCCGCCAGAACGCCTCCTCGTACCGGACGGCGAGGCCGAAGGCCGTCCGCATCGCGGCCTCCTCGTGCGGCGCCGCCCCGGCCGCCGCGTCGGTGATCCGGCGCGCCTCGCGGGCGGCCTGCTGGAACCCCTCGGCGTCGTAGGCGGCCACCCAGCGCCGGTACGGGTGCCCCGGTGCGGCGGCCGCGGCCGCCGCCAGCCGCCGACCCACCTCGGCGTACACCCAGTAGCAGGGCAGCACCGCCGCCGCGCCCACCGCGTAGGGCGCGGTCGCGGCCGTGGCGATCAGGAACGAGGTGTAGCCCAGGCAGGTGGGCGACGGCGCCGGCTGCGGACCGGTCCGTCCCGGCCCGCCGAGCAGCTCGTCGGCGAGCAGGTCCGCGTGCAGCTGCGTCTCGACGACGCCGCAGCCGTGCGCCGACGACGCCCAGAACGACGCCGCCCCGGCGTCCGGTGACCGCGCGGCCAGCAGCGACAGGGCCCGGGCGTAGCCGGCGAGGTACAGGGCGTCCTGTTCCAGGTAGTGCCGGAAGACGGCCGGAGCGAGGCTGCCGTCCCCGAGCTCGGCGAGGAACGGCAGCTCGTCGATGGCCCGCCGGACCTCCGCCGTCGCCGCCCAGGCCCGCTCGCTGAACGTGCTCACCGCGGCCAGACCCCGGCGAAGTGGTGCACCGGCCCGCGGCCGGAGCCGACGCGGAGCGACGCGCCGCCGGTCAGGGCTACCTGCAAGTAGTCGCGGGCGCGCTCGACCAGCGCCGCCCAGTCGGGCGGCCCGCCGGCGCGAGCGGCCCCGGCGGCCCCGGCGGCCCCGGCGGTCTGGGTGGCCTGGGTGGCCTGGGTGGCCTGGGTGGCCTGGGCGGTCTGGGTGGCCTGGGTGGCCTGGGTGGCCTGGGCGGCCAGCGCGGCCAGCGCGGAGGACAGCGTGCAGCCGGTGCCGTGCGTATTCGTCGTCCCGATCCGGGGGCGGCGGGTGACGGTGACGCCGTCCGCCGTGGCCAGCACGTCGACGCTCTCCGGGCCGCTCAGGTGCCCGCCCTTGAGCAGCACCGCGCCCGGTCCCAGCCCGAGCAGCGCCTCCGCCTGGCCCGAGAGCTCGTCGAGCGTGCGGGCCGGTGCGGTGCCGAGCAGCGCCGCAGCCTCGGGCGCGTTGGGCGTCACCAGGTCGGTGACGGGCAGCAGCTCGTCGCGGACGGCGGCGACGGCGTCCTCGTCGATCAACCGGTCACCGCTCGTCGCAACCATCACCGGATCGGTGACCACCGGCCCTGCGGGCCGGCCGGCCAGGGTGCGCGCCACCTCGCGGACCACGGACGCCGACCCGAGCATGCCGAGCTTCGTGGCGTCGACGCGCACGTCGGCGAGGAGGGTGCGCAGCTGCTCACCGACGAACGCGGCCGGGACGGGGTGCACGCCGGTCACCCCGCGGGTGTTCTGGGCGGTCAGCGCGGTCAGCACAGCGGTGCCGTACACCCCCAGGGCGCTGAAGGTCTTGAGGTCGGCCTGGATGCCGGCGCCGCCGCTCGGGTCGCTGCCCGCGACCGTGAGCGCGACGGGCACGCGCGCCTCGGGCGGGCCGCCCGTCACCGGGCACCCGCCGGGACGAGGGCCGCGCGCAGCCGCCGGGCGGCGGCCTCGGGATCGGCCGCGGCGCAGATGGCGGACACCACGCAGATGCCGTCGACACCGGTGGCGGCGACCGAAGCGGCGCGGGTGACGTCGATGCCGCCGATGGCCACGGCCCGCAGACCGCCCGCGCGGGCGGCGGCGGCCAGCTCGCGCACGCCCGCCAGCCCCAGGCCCGGACCGGCCTCGGGCTTGGTCGGCGTGGCCCAGACGGGGCTGAGCCCGACGAGGTCGACCGTGCCGGCGGGCAGCCGCAGCGCCTCGACCAGGTCCGCCCGGCTCTCCACGGACAGGCCGAGCAGCCGGTCGGGCCCGATGAGCGCCCGGACGTCGGCGGCGCGGAGGTCCTCCTGCCCGACGTGCACGCCGTCGGCGCCCGCGATCAGCGCGACGTCGACCGCGTCGTTCACCAGCACGGGCACGTCGGGCCGGTCGGCCAGCCCGGCCCGGACCGCGCGGGTCAGCTCGACCAGCGTCCGCCGGGTGGCGTCCTTGTCGCGCACCTGGACGGCGGTGACGCCGCCGGCCACCGCCGCCCGGACGACGTCGGCCACCGGGCGCGGGCGGCACAGCCGGGTGTCGGTGACCAGGTACAGGGAGAGATCCGGTGCCGGTCTCATGCCGCGATCCGCACCTCGGCGCCGGCCAGGGCGTCACCGTCGACGGCGTCCAGCGCGTCCAGCCAGGCGGCGGCGAACGTGCCCGGCCCGGCCGCGGCGTCGGCCGCCCGCGAGGCGGCCAGGGAGACGTGCGCGTGCGCGGCGACGGCGCCGACCAGGGGGTCGTCGACCACCGCGCAGTAGGCGGCCACCAGGGCACCCAGCGCGCAGCCGGCCCCCGTCGTCCGGGTGAGCAGCGCGGAGCCCCCGCCGACGCGCGCGGTCCGCCGTCCGTCGGTGACCAGGTCGACCTCGCCGCTGACCGCGACCACACCGCCGGTGCGCACCGCCAGCGCCGCCGCCGCCGTGGCCGCGTCGTCGGCTCCGGCAGTGCTGTCGACGCCCCGGCCGCCGGACCCCGTGCCGGCCAGCGCCATCACCTCGGAGGCGTTGCCGCGGACGACGGTCGGCCGCAGCTCCACCAGTTCAGCCGCCAGCGCCGTCCGGTAGGGCAGTCCGCCCACCGCGACCGGGTCCAGCACCCACGGCGTGCCGTCCCCACCGGCCGCCCGCGCGGCCAGCCGCATCGCCTCCGCCGTGCGCTCGTGCACCGTGCCGACGTTGACCAGGACGGCGGACGCGACCGCGGCGAACTCGCCGGCCTCCTGGGGCGCGTCGACCATGGCCGGGGCGGCGCCCGCGGCCAGCAGCGCATTGGCGGTGAGCGCCTGCACCACCGTGTTGGTCAGGCAGTGCACCAGGGGCGTGCTCGTGCGCAGCGCCTCCCGCGCCGCGGCCAGGTCGAGCGCGTCCGTGCCGGAGGAGGACATGCCTGATGACGTCATACCGGTGACATCCCTTCGCCAGTGCGAACTGGAGCAGGTTCGGCGGGTGTGTTCTCAGTCCCGGGCGGGACACCCCGTGCCACGTACGGTGCCGAACGTAACAGCCGGGCCGGGCCGGGCCTGGCCCCGGTCCGGCTAGGCCGCGTCGGTGAGGGCGGCCGGTGGCAGCCAGTCGGCGTCGAGCAGCTCGGCGATCTCGCGCAGCGCCGAGGTGTCCGCACCGGCGGTGGAGCCGCTCACGGCCAGCCTCTCCACCATCACCCGGGCCACCTGCTCCTCCACGGTGTCCTCCGCGTAGGCGACCCGCCACGGCGAGACCTGCCCGTCGCGGTGCGTGCGGCCGGTGACCTGCCGCGCCTGGATGCCGGAGAACCGCGGCTGGTGGAACAGGCCCACGCGGGGCAGCGCCGACGCCGCTGCGCTGCCGGCCAGCAGTTCACCCGCGTGCAGGCTGATCGAGGCGGTCACGGTGAAGACGCAGACGGCGGCCTCGCCGCGCTGGAAGCGCAGCCGTTCGGCCTCCACGTCGAACCGGTCGCGGCCGTAGATGCCGGCCACCGGGATGCCGGCGGCCAGCAGCGCCGCGCGGATGGGGTCGGCCGCGGTCTCGACGAACTCGACCGAGACTGCGACCTGCCGCTCCGCCTCGACCTGCGCCCGCACCCAGTCGACGGTCGCCTGCACGCGGATCAGCCCGGCCTTCTGCCGGAAGCGCAGCAGTGCCGCCCGGCCGCGGGCGGTCTCCCGCCGGCGGCGGGCCAGCCGCATCTCGGCGCGGAACTCCTGCCACCCGGACTCGTACGCCGCCCGCTCGTCGGGCGTCAGCGCCACCGGTGCGCCGGTCACCGAGACCGGGCCCCACGGCGCAGAGCGGTGCAGGGTCGCCGGAGGTCCGGCGTCCGGGGCGGTCAGCAGACCCTGCAACCGGGCGAGGTCGGCGCGGCGCCGGCCGGCGTCCTCCGTCCAGGCCCAGCCGTACCGGCCCCGTTCCACGTGGAACCCGTGCGCGACGAGGCGCTCCGGCAGGTCACCCCAGGCGCGCAACGGCTCCCCCGCCCGGACGGCGAGCTCCGGCGCGAGATAGGGCAGCTCCAGCGGGGTGTGCGCCGGCGTCGCGGTCGCCGCCAGCACGAAGGGGGCGTCCTTCACCCGGCCCGCGCCCGAGACGGTCTTCCACAGCTTCCACCGCTGGGTGGTCGTGTGCCGGACCATGTGCGCCTCGTCGGCCACGACGACGTCGAAGCGCCGTCCGGTCAGCTTCGTCGCGGCGGCGACCTTGGCCAGCCGGTCCCACGTCGTCACGCACCAGCGCAGACCGCCGTCGCCGAACCCGGCGATCGAGCGCGTCCAGTGCGCGATGGTGATGGCGGCCGGTCGGTCGGCGACCACGAGCACCGCGCCACCGCCGCGGGCCGCGGCGATCCGCCGCGCCGCGAGGATCGCCGTCCCGGTCTTGCCGACGCCCGGGTCGTCGCCGAGCAGGAACACCCGGCCGCCGGCGTCGGCGTGCGCGACGACCGCCGCGGCGCCGCTCAGCTGCAACGGCCGGGGCTCCAGGGGCCGGGACGGCGGCAGCTCGCCGGGCACGCCGTTCAGCTCGTCCTCGATGAAGCTCTCGACCGTGTACGGGCGGGACGCGTACCCGGCCAGCTCCGCGGGCAGCGCGCGGCCGACCCAGACGTGCGCCTGCAGGCCGGGGTGCCAGGCCGCACCCGGGGCCGGCGCGCGGAACGGGACGGCCAGCACGTGCACCCGCTCCCCCGGCCCGGCCGCCGGCAGCGGCGGTCGGCTCGTCGCCGAGGTTCCCGTCCGGGTCGACGTCCCGGTCGTCGGCCCCGTCTTCCGCGGGGCCGGGGTGCGCTGCGGGGCGGACCGGCGCGACCCGGACGCGCTGCTGCGCCGCCGGGTGGTCGTGGTCGACGTCTTCCGCCGTCCGGGCATCGGCCCTCCTCCTCGGTGGTCGCGAGGACGCTAGGTGCTCCGGCCGACGGATCCGGTCAGGCGCGCGCCGGGCGCCGTCCCCCGGGTCGCTCCGCCGGGACGTCGGGCGACGCCCGGCCGGGTCGTCGGCTCCGGGTCGGGGCTGGTCTGATGTCCGCGTGAGCGAGGACGAACGGCTGGCGTCGCGGACCATCGGGGACGCCGGCCCGCGCGTGGCCTTCGTGCACGGCCTGTTCGGGCAGGGCCGGAACTGGACGACGATCGCCAAGGGGCTGGCCGACCGGCACCGCGTCACCCTCGTCGACCTGCCCAACCACGGGCACTCGCCGTGGACCGACCGGGCCGACTACGTCGACATGGCCGGCATGCTCGCGGCCGAGTTCGAGGCCTTCGGCGAGCCCGTCACGCTGGTCGGGCACTCCATGGGCGGCAAGGTCGCCATGCAGCTGGCGCTGCGCCGACCGGAGCTGCTGCGCGGCCTGGTCGTCGTCGACGTCGCCCCGGTCGACTACCCCGTGCGTGGGGGCCGCACCGACGACCCCGACGAGGAGATCTCCCCGTTCGGCGCCTACATCGCCGCGATGCGCGCGATCGAGCTGGAGACGCTGCAGACCCGCGAGGACGCCGACGCCGCCCTGCGGGACGCCGTCCCGAGCGACATGGTGCGCGGTTTCCTGCTGCAGAGCCTGGTCCGCGAGGGGCGGGGGGTCGACGGTGGCTGGCGCTGGCGGCTCAACCTCGCGGCGCTGGAGCGCGATCTGGAGCACCTGCGTGGCTTCCCCGAGCCTCCGGAGGGCGCGCGTTACGACGGGCCGGTGCTGTGGATCGCCGGGGCCAACTCGACCTACGTCCTCGATCGGGACCGCGACCGCATGGACGAGCTGTTCCCCGCCACCCGGCTGGTGCGGATCAAGAACGCCGGGCACTGGGTGCACTCCGAGCAGCCCGAGGTGTTCCTGGCAACGGTGCGGCGCTTCCTCGACGCGGTCGAGCGGTCCTGACCGCGCCCGCGCGCCGGGTACCGCGGTCGGGCCGCGACGGCCGGCCCAGCTCCCGCAGTCGGGCCGGGACGGCCGGCCCAGCTCCCGCGGTCAGGCCGGGACGGCCGGCCGGGCCGGACGGCGGCCGCGCTGCACGGCGAGCACACCGATCACCGCCACCACCGCCCCGACGACCGGCGGGATGAACCACTGCGCCTCGTTGCTCGCCCAGCCGGAGACCGCGGCGACCGCGTACACGGCCAGGTTGCGCCACTCGACGGCCGGGAGCCCGGAGGCCGGCGGCATGCCGTGGCGCCAGCGCGCCAGCCAGTCGCCGATCACCACCCCGCCGAGCGGCGGGATCAGGATGCCCAGCCAGACCAGGTAGGTGATCAGGTTGTCGTAGATGCCGGTGACCGCGAGCAGCGTGCCGATGACCACGCCGCCGACGACGAACGGCTTCTTCGACCGGGAGTTCGCGATCTCCGCCCCGGCGACGCCGAAGTTGTAGGCGGTGTTGTCGTTCGTCGTCCACAGGTTGGCGACGAGGAAGACCAGGCCCCAGGCGACCAGCCCCAGCTGGTAGAGCACCAGCACGAAGTCGCCCTCGCCGAAGGCGAGCGCGCCGATCGCGCCGAAGCCGAGCATGAGCAGCTCGCCGACGAAGAACGCGACGAGGCAGGCCCAGAAGCCGGCGTTGGGGGTGCGGGCGAAGCGGGTCCAGTTGGGCGCCTGCGTCCCCCCGGAGGCGAAGGTGCCCACGACGATGGTGACCGCGACGGCCAGGCTCATCGACTCGGTGGGTTCGATCGCGGCCAGCCCCGACCAGCCGCCGACCTCGGCCAGCGAGCGCCAGGTCACCCAGCCGGCGAGGACGAGCAGCAGGGGCACCGACACCACCGACAGCGCGTACATGCCCTTGTAGCCGTAGTAGGCGGTCACCCCCATGACCGCGCCGCCGAGCACCATGAGCGCGATCTCGGCGCCGCGGCCCTGCCAGTCCAGCGCGCCCGCGGTGAGTCCGGCGAGGGTGGCCACGGTGACCCCGTACCAGCCGATCTGGGTGCCACCGAGCAGCAGCGAGGCGAACTTCGCCCCGCCGGTGCCGAGCGTGTAGCGGCACATCATCACGGTGGTCAGCCCGGTCCGGGCCCCGATGCCGCCGATCGTGGCGACGTAGAGCCCGAGGACGGCGGCACCCAGCAGCAGCACCCACGCCAGGGTGGCGGCCGGGAAGGCCGCGCCGATCTGCGCGCCGGCGAGCATCGTGGGCGTGAAGAACGTGAAGCCCAGCAGCACGACGGCCACCGAGAACAGGGACTTGCGCGCCTGCCACGGCACCGGGTCGATCGGGTAGTCGGGGTCCACCTCGGCCGGGGGGACCGGGCGTTCGACGTCCGACCTGCTCATCTCCGCACCTCCCGCTCACCGAGGCCGGACGTCGCACCGCCGGCCGGGTCCGTGTCGTCGCCGGTGTCCTCGCCGATGTCCTCGTTCCACACGTCCGGCCGGGCGGCGATGAACTCCTGCATCAGCCGCACGCACTCGGGGTCGTCGAGCACCACCACCTCGACCCCGTGCTCGGCCAGCCAGTCGTGGCCGCCGGAGAAGGTGCGGGCCTCCCCCACCACCAGGCGCGAGATGCCGAACTGGCGCACCAGACCGCTGCAGTACCAGCAGGGCGAGAGGGTGGTGACCATGGTCGTCCCGCGGTAGGAGCGCTGACGGCCCGCCGCCTTGAACGCGGCGGTCTCCCCGTGCACCGACGGGTCGCCGTCCTGGACCCGCCGGTTGCGCCCCCGGCCCAGCACCGTGCCGTCCGGTCCGACGAGCGCCGCACCGACCGGCACGCCGCCCTCGGCGAGCCCGGCCCGCGCCTCCTCCACGGCCACGGCGAGCCACGAGCGGGCCGTCGCGTCGTCCAGGGGTACCGGCACCGGGCGCTCCCTCCGCCCCGGGGCGGCTGCGCCGACCACAGCGCCCCGGGCTGGGACCGAGCGTGGCCGACGGACCCTCGACCGACAAGGCCTCCGGACGGCGCTCGCGCAGCTCCCGGGCGGTCGCGCCGCGGTTCAGACCGGTCGGCGGACCGCCGCGGACCGGTCCCGGCACAGCCCGAGCGCGAGCCCCGCCACCACCACGGCGACGCCGAGCCGGTCAGCAGCCGGCCCGCCCGGCGCCGAGCGGCGGACCGCCGAGTACCAGAGCACGAAGGCGACCGCGCTCACCGCCACGGCGAGGTAGGCCGTGGCCAGCAGGTCGTCGGCGCCGAGCCGCCGCCACCCGGCCGGGCCGTCGCCGGCCAGCCCGGGGACGGCGAAAGCGGCGGCCGCCAGCCAGGTCGTGTGGACCGACACGCCCCAGGCCCCGTGCCGGCGCAGCACCGGGACGGCCTGGCGGGCTGATGGCGGCGTCGACCGTGCCAGGGATCGCCGTGGGCGCCGGATGGGGCCAGGATCGGCGGCATGAGCGATGCGCGTGCCGGACAGCCCGCCCAGCCCGGTGATCTGGTCGACGTCCCCGCCCTGGTCACCGCCTACTTCACGCTCGAGCCCGATCCCGCCGACCCCGCCCAGCAGGTCGCGTTCGGCACCAGCGGGCACCGCGGGTCCAGCCTCGACGCGGCCTTCAACGAGGCGCACATCCTGGCCACCACGCAGGCGATCTGCGAGTACCGGGCGCAGCAGGGCTACGACGGGCCGCTGTTCATCGGCCGCGACACCCATGCGCTGTCCGAGCCGGCCTGGACCTCGGCGCTGGAGGTGCTGGTCGCCAACGACGTGACCGTGCTGGTCGATGCCGCCGACGGGTACACGCCGACGCCCGCGGTCAGCCACGCCATCCTGCGGGCCAACCGGGACAGGGGGACCGGCCCGGGCGCCGGTCTCGCCGACGGCATCGTCGTCACCCCGTCGCACAACCCGCCGCGCGACGGCGGGTTCAAGTACAACCCGCCGTCCGGCGGCCCCGCCGACACCGACGCGACCACCGTGATCGCCGACCGTGCCAACGAGCTGCTGCGGTCGGGGCTCGACGGCGTCCGGCGGGTGCCCGCCACCCGCGCCCGGGCCGCCGCGCAGCCCTACGACTTCGTGGCGGCCTACGTCGACGACCTGCCGGCGGTGCTCGACGTCGACGCGATCCGCGGCGCCGGGGTGCACATCGGCGCTGACCCGCTCGGCGGGGCGAGCGTCGACTACTGGGCCGCGATCGCCGAGCGGCACCGGCTCGACCTGACCGTGGTGAACCCGCTCGTCGACCCGACCTGGCGGTTCATGACGCTGGACTGGGACGGCAAGATCCGGATGGACTGCTCGTCGCCGTCGGCGATGGCGTCGCTGATCGGGCGGCGGGACGAGTTCGCCGTCGCCACCGGCAACGACGCCGACGCCGACCGGCACGGCATCGTCACCCCCGACGGCGGGCTGATGAACCCGAACCACTTCCTCGCCGTCGCCATCGCCTACCTGTTCGAGCACCGGTCGGGGTGGGGCGGCGAGGTCGCCGTCGGCAAGACGCTGGTGTCGTCGTCGCTGATCGACCGCGTGGTCGCCGGCCTCGGGCGGCGGTTGGTCGAGGTGCCCGTCGGGTTCAAGTGGTTCGTGCCCGGCCTGCTCGACGGCAGCGTCGGGTTCGGCGGCGAGGAGTCGGCCGGCGCCTCGTTCCTGCGCCGCGACGGCGGCGTCTGGACCACCGACAAGGACGGCATCCTGCTCGCGCTGCTGGCCTCGGAGGTCCAGGCCGTGACGGGACGGTCCCCCTCGCAGCTGCACGCCGACCTGGCGCAGAAGTACGGCGAGTCGACCTACGCCCGCGTCGACGCCCCGGCCAGCCGGGAGGAGAAGGCGGCGCTGGGCAAGCTGTCGCCGGAGGCGGTCACCGCGACCGAGCTGGCCGGGGAACCGATCACCGCGAAGCTGACCCGCGCGCCGGGCAACGACGCGGCGATCGGCGGGCTCAAGGTGGTCACCGAGAACGCC
This sequence comes from Geodermatophilus sp. YIM 151500, assembly GCF_025716945.1. GTDB lineage: Bacteria > Actinomycetota > Actinomycetes > Mycobacteriales > Geodermatophilaceae > YIM-151500. Next base: position 14,233 of record NZ_JAOVZT010000020.1, on the reverse strand, counting down.
TGGTTCGCCGCCCGGCCGTCGGGCACGGAGGACGTCTACAAGGTGTACGCCGAGTCGTTCCGGGGCCCCGACCACCTCGCCCGGGTGCAGGAGGAGGCCCGCGCCGTCGTCTCCGCGGCCCTCAGGTCCTGACCCCGGGGCGGTTCCGGCCGGCAGCGCCCTCCCGAGGGCCAGCCGCACCCGCGCGACGACCTCGTCCAGGTCGGTCAGGTCGGCCGCGGAGAGCCGGACCCCCGTCCAGCCGGCGGCGGTAGCTGCGACGGCGCAGCGGGGCGCTCGGTGAGCAACCCCTCGGCGACGGCGTGGCTCCCGATGAACACCCCGGGGACGGGGGCGGCGTCGCTCGGCACGCCGGGCAGTGTGGGGCCCGGCGACGGTGCCGATCCGGTGGTCCGCAGGGCGGGTGAGGGCGTTTCGCGCCCGGACGGGGCGGTTTCGGCCGAAACCGCCCCCGGCGCAGTTCGATACGTGCGTGCATCGGATACAGTGCTGCATCGTGATGGACGCCGGAACGCTGGAGCGGCCGAAGCGGCGCCGCGAGGCGACCGCCGAGCGGCTGCTCGACGCGGCGCTGGAGACCTTCGCCGAGGTCGGCTTCGCCGCCGCCAGCGTCGAGGACGTCTGCCGCCGCGGAGGGTTCACCCGCGGCGCCTTCTACTCGAGCTTCCGCACCAAGGACGAGTTGTTCGCGGCGCTGTTCGCCCGGGAGTCCCGGCGCAACCTCGATCGCGCACAGCGGCAGCTCGAGGGGGTCGAGCGGGAGGCCGATCCGGTCACCGCCGCCGTCGACCGCTGCCTCGCAGCCTTCCGCGCCGACCGCACGTGGGTGCTGGTGCACACCGAGTACCGGCTGCACGCCGCGCGCACGCCGGAGGCGGCCGCCCTGCTCCGCGAGCACAGCGCCGCCGTGGGCCACGGGCTGACCGCGCTGGTCGAGGAGACCTCCGCCCGCGCCGGCCTGCAGCTGGCCGTCCCCGCGGAGCGGCTCGCCCGCGCCGTGATGGCCGTGCACGACGGCGCGGTGCTCGCGCAGGTGACCGACGGGGCGGACGACGACCTCGAGCGCACCGCCCTGCTCCTGCTGCTCCGGTCGGCCGTCGCCGCCCGATCCGCCGGCTGAACCACCCCCGACGACCGCTCCACCACGACCGGAGACCCCGACGCCATGAGCACCTTCCTCGCCCGTCTCGGCCGTGCCTGCTTCCGGCACCGCGGCCTCGTCGCCGGCCTCTGGGTGGCCGTGCTGGCCGCCGTCGCCGTCCTCGTGGTGACCGTCGGCGGTCAGTTCGACGACCGCTTCACCATCCCCGGGTCGGAGTCGCAGGAGGCCCTCGACCGGCTCGGCGAGCTGTCACCGGGTGCGAACGGGGCGGGTGCGCAGATCGTCTTCGTCGCCCCGGACGGCGCGACGGTCGCCGACCCGGCCGTCGCCGGGGCCATCGGTCAGGTCGTGCGGGCCGCCGGCCGGGCGCCGCAGGTCGCCGCGGTCGCCGATCCGTTCGCCACCCAGCAGATCAGCCCGGACGGCCGCGCGGCGCTGGCCACCGTCACCTACACCGTGCCGCGCGAGGAGGTCGACGACACCAGCCTCGCCGCCCTGCAGGAGACGGCCGCGGCCGCGGAGCGGGCCGGGCTGGAGGTCGCGGTCGGCGGCGACGCCTACGCCACCACGGCGGTGACGATCGGTGCGACGGAGTTCGTCGGCGTCCTGGTCGCCGTCCTGGTGCTCGTCGTCACCTTCGGGTCGCTCCTGGCGGCCGGCATGAACCTGCTGACCGCGCTGGTCGGCGTCGGCGTCGGCCTGGGCGGCCTGCTCGCGGTCTCGGGCGCCATCACGCTCTCGTCGACCGCGCCGACGCTGGCCCTGATGATCGGCCTGGCGGTCGGCATCGACTACGCGCTGTTCATCCTCTCCCGGCACCGCACCCAGCTGGCGGAGGGACTCGACCCCGAGGACTCGACCGCGCGGGCCACCGGCACCGCCGGCTCCGCCGTCGTCTTCGCCGGCCTGACCGTGGTCGTCGCCCTGGCCGGGTTGTCGGTCGTCGGCATCCCGTTCCTCACCGTCATGGGCCTCGGCGCGGCCGCCACGGTGCTCGTCGCCGTCGGCGTCGCGCTCACCCTGCTGCCGGCGCTGCTCGGCTTCGCCGGGGCGCGGCTGGCCCCGCGCCCCGGCTCGCGCACCGCGCGCCGCGAGCGCGCCGCCGCCGGCACCGGTGGGCACGGTGGCATCGGTGCGGACGGCGGCTCCGGTGCGGACGGCGGCTCCGGTGCGGACGGCGGCTCCGGTGCGGA
>NZ_JAOVZT010000020.1:0-11838 GCF_025716945.1 Geodermatophilus sp. YIM 151500 | reverse complement strand
CGGCGGCTCCGGCGGCGGCTCGCGGCCGGCCGGGGAGCGGTGGGCGCGGCTGGTCACCCGGCGCCCCCTGGTGACGGTGCTGGCCACGCTGGCCGGCCTGGCGCTGCTCGTCGTCCCCGCGCCGCAGCTGGCGCTGGCGCTGCCCGACAACGGGTCGGCCGCGCCGGACACGCCGCAGCGGCAGGCCTACGACCTGGTCAGCGAGCACTTCGGACCCGGCGTCAACGGCCCGCTGGTCGTGCTGCTCGACGGGCTGGACCCGGCGGCGGCGCTGCCAGCAGCCCAGCAGGTGGCCGGCGCGCTCGGCGGCGCGCCGACCGGCACCCCCGGGGAGTTCGAGGGGGGCGTCGACGGCGTGGCCTACGCCGCGCCGCAGGTCCTGCCGGACGGGACGGCGGCGATCGTCAGCGTCGTCCCGGACAGCGGACCGCAGGACGAGGCCACCAGCGACCTGGTCGCCCAGCTGCGCGACCTCGCGCCCGAGCTGGCGGCGCAGACCGGTGCCGACGTCGCGGTGACCGGCCAGACCGCGGTGGCCATCGACGTCTCCGACCGGCTGCGCGGCGCGCTGCTGCCGTTCGCGCTGGTCGTCGTGGGGCTCGCCCTCGTCCTGCTGCTGCTGGTCTTCCGGTCGGTCCTCGTGCCGGTGAAGGCCGCCGCCGGGTTCCTGCTGTCGGTGGGCGCCTCGTTCGGCGCGGTGGTCGCGGTGTTCCAGTGGGGCTGGCTGGCCGACCTGTTCGGTGTGCCGACCACCGGCCCGGTGATCAGCTTCCTGCCGATCATCCTGATCGCGGTGCTCTTCGGCCTGGCCATGGACTACGAGGTCTTCCTCGTCTCCCGCATGCGCGAGGAGTACGTGCACGGGGCGGCGCCGCGGGCCGCCGTCCTACTCGGTGCGCGGCACGGGTCGCGGGTCGTCGTGGCGGCTGCGCTGATCATGTTCTCGGTGTTCGCCAGTTTCGTCGCCATCGACGACGTCATTGTCAAGGCCATCGCCTTCGGGCTGGCGGTCGGCATCGTGGTCGACGCCTTCGTCGTCCGGATGACCCTCGTCCCCGCCGTCCTGGCGCTGCTGGGCCGGTCGGCCTGGTGGCTGCCGCGCTGGCTCGACCGGATCGTCCCCGACCTGGACGTCGAGGGCGCGCGGCTCGGCCCGGTGCCGCCGGTCGCCGTCGAGCGGGAGCTGCAGCCGTCCGCCCGCTGACCACCGGGCATTGGATGCTTTGCCTGCGTTCTGGCTCCCGTGACGCAGGCAAAGCTTCCTATGCCCCGGCCGGAGGGAGCGGCTGGACGGCGGTCAGCGCCGGTTGCGGGCCTTGTCCTCGTACATCCGGTCGTCGGCCTCGCGGACGACGCGCTCGAAGGCGTCCTCGGGGTCGGTGCCCCCTGGCGTGGCGCCGATGCCGATGCTGATGCCCAGCGTCACGTCGGTGCGGTCCAGCTGCAGCGGTTCGGTGACGGCCTGGCGCAGCCGGTCGGCCAGCACCCGGGCGTCGGCCGGCTCGGTGTTCTCGCAGACGATGGAGAACTCGTCGCCGCCGAGCCGCGCCGCGGTGTCGCTGGCCCGCAGCACCGAGCGCAGCCGGTCGGCGAAGGCAACCAGCACCCGGTCACCGGTCGGGTGCCCGAGCTCGTCGTTGATCGCCTTGAAGTTGTCCAGGTCGATGATGAGGACGCAGGTGGGCGTGCTCTCCCGCTTGCCCCGGCTCAGCGCGTGCCACAACCGGTCCTGGAAGAGCACGCGGTTGGGCAGGCCGGTCAGCGGGTCGTGCAGCGAGCGGTGCACCAGCTGGGCTTCCAGCGCCTTCCGCTCGGTGATGTCCTCGACGATCATCACCAGGTGCGGTGCCTGCCCCTGCGGCCCCGGCTCCACCCAGGACGCGGTCACCTGCACGGGCACCTCGCTGCCGTCGGCCCGCACCAGCCGGGTCTCGTGCCGCATCGGCCGGTCGCGGTGGCTCATCAGCGAGGTGTGCGCCTCCTGGGCCGCCACGGCGCCGTCCGGGTGGACCAGGTCGAGCACCGACCGCCCCGACAGCGCCTCGGCGCGGACGCCGAGCATGGTCTCCAGCGCGGGGTTGGCGTCGAGCATCACGCCCGAGGGCGTGGTCAGCGCGACCCCCATCGGCGCGTTGGCGAACACGCTGCGCCGGTCCGCCGGGGGCAGCGCGTCCACGTCGTTCACGCCTCCTCCTCGCTCGCGCCCGCCGGACCGGCGTCCGGCGTTGCGCGCTCACCGTGCGACCAGGCGCGCTCGGCCACGGCGCATCCCTCGACGGCGACCATCTTGCGCGACGACGGGGCTGCCGCGTCCAGCCGGAGCCCCGTCGGCGCCCCGGGTCGCGTCACCCGTCCCACCAGCCCCGAGGGCAGGATGGGACAGGACACCGGAAACGGGACGGAGGGAGACACCGTGAACGAGTTCGACCTGGTCCTGCCCGCCGCGGTCGATGTGCGGGAGGTCGGCATGCGCGACGGGTTGCAGCTCGAAGCCCCGCTCCCCCTTGCCGACAAGCTCACCATGCTGGAGGCACTGGTCGCCACCGGTGTTCACCGGATCGAGGTGACCTCCTTCGTCTCACCGCGCGCGGTCCCCGCGCTCGCCGACGCCGACCAGCTCGCGGCCGAGCTGTCGCGCTGGCCGGAGGTGCACTGGTCGGCCCTCGTCGCCAACCCGCGCGGTGCGGTGCGGGCGGTCGACGCCGGCATCGCCGACCTCGAGTACGTCGTGTCGGCCGCCGACGGGCACAGCCGCGCCAACGCCGGCCGGAGCACCGCCGAGGCGGTCGCCGCGGTGGGGGAGATCGCCGGCACCGCGCACGCGGCGGGCGGGACCCTGGAGGTGATCATCGCGACGGCCTGGGACTGCCCGTTCGACGGCCGGACGCCGATCCCGCGCACCGTCGACGTGGCCCGGGCCGCCGTCACCGCCGGCGCCGATCAGCTGTGCCTCGGCGACACCATCGGGACGACGACGCCGCTGCGCGTGGTCCAACTACTCGACGCCGTGCGGCGGGCCTGCCCCGGCGTGCCGGTCGGCGTGCACTTCCACGACACGCGCGGCACGGGCCAGGCCAACGCGCTGGCCGCCGTCCAGGCCGGGGTGACCCAGCTGGACGCCTCCGTCGGCGGGCTCGGCGGCTGCCCGTTCGCCCCGGGTGCCAGCGGCAACATCGCCACCGAGGAGCTGGTGTACATGCTGGAGGAGTCCGGCGTGCGCACCGGGCTGGACCTCGACGCCGTCCTGCGCGCCGCCGCGGTCACGGAGAAGGTGGTCGGGCACGACCTGCCCAGCTCGCTGCACCGGGCCGGCGGGCGCTCGGTGCCCCGCGGCACCCCCGACGCCGTGCGCTGACGGCCGTCGGCGTCGGGTCCGGTGCGGCCCGCGACCGCGGGCAGGTGACCGTCGAGCGTGGTTGTCTGGACGGCGATGAGCGGCGCACCCGACCCCGGGTCCCACCGGCCTCCAGCCGTCGACCCGGCCACGATGCGCGAGGTGCTCGGGCACTTCGCCTCGGGCGTCACGGTCGTCACCGCGCTGACCCCCGGCGGGCCGATGGGCTTCACCTGCCAGTCGTTCAGCTCGCTGTCGTTGGAGCCGCCGCTGGTCGTCTTCGCCCCTGCCCGCAGCTCGCGCACCTGGCCGCGGCTGCGCGACATCGGCCGGTTCTGCGTGAACGTGCTCGCGGAGGGCCAGGACGACCTCTCCCGCGTCTTCGCCCGGTCGGGCGCCGACAAGTTCGCGGGGGTGCACTGGGTGCCCAGCCGGCACGGCTCGCCGGTGCTCGACGACGTCGTCGCCTGGATCGACGGCGAGCTGTGGGCCGAGTACGACGGCGGCGACCACACCGTCGTCGTCGCCCGCGTCCTCGACCTCGGCGCCGACCCGCGGCGCCGTCCGCTGCTCTACCACCGAGGCGGCTACGGCCTCCTCACGCCGGACGACGCCCCGCGCTGAAGGATTCCGCGTCGGGGGCCTGGCCCGCGCGCCGCGCGAGGTGGGGACGCGGGGCCTGCGTCAGCTGAAGCGGACGGCGATGACGGCCACGTCGTCGCGCCGGTCCAGCGCCCCACCGACCGCGGCCTCGCACAGCTGCGCCGGCCCGGCGCCGACGGGCGCCGCGGCCAGCCGCTCGGCGAGCTCGGCGATCCCGGCGTCGAGATCGGAGCCGGGCCGTTCGATCAGCCCGTCGGTGTAGGCGACGAGCGTCGAGCCCGGCGGGACGTCGACGATCCGGGTGATCCGCCGGGTCGAGTCGTCGACGCCGACCAGCAGCCCGCTGACCCCGTCGAGCAGCCGCACCTCGCCCTCCGGTCCGCGCAGCAGCAGCGGCGGGTGGCCGGCGTTGGCAGCGTGCAGCCGCCAGGCCTCCCCCTCCCCCGTCGGGGGGACGGCGCGGGCGTAGACCATCGTGGCCATCGAGGCCACGTTCAGCCCCTGGACCAGCCGGTCGACGCGGGTGAGCACGACACCGGGCGTCGGGTCCTCGGCGTCCCAGACGCACGCGCGGATGAGGCCGCGCAGGTGGCCCATGGCCGCCGCGGCGGCGACGTCGTGGCCCACCACGTCACCGACGACGATGCCCACCGAGCCGTCGGGCAGGCGCAGCAGGTCGTAGAAGTCGCCGCCCACGTCGGCCGCCGTCGAGGCGCTCGCGTAGTGCGCCGCGGACTCGATGCCCGGGATCTCCGGGAGGTCGGGCAGCAGGGATCGCTGCAGCGTGTCGGCGACGGTGTGCTCCCGCTGGTAGAGGCGCACGTTGTCGATGGCCAGCGCCGCGCGGCGGGCGAGGTCCTCGGCGAGGTCGACGTCGTCCTGGGTGAAGCGCCGGTCGGGCGAGGCCGAGACCAGCGCCATCGCCCCGAGCGTGCGCCGCCGGGCGACCATCGGCACGGTGAGCACCGAGCAACCGCCCAGCCGGCGGAACGCCTCGCGGGCCACCGGGTTGACCACCGCCGTCTCGAGCACCTCGTCGGTCACGTCGGCCAGCAGCACCGGGCGGGCCGTCATCATGCTGCGCCGGCTGGGCGAGGAGTCGGGCAGGTGCATCACGTGCAGCGAGGTGAACAGCTCGAGGTCGTCCTCCCGGCCGTCGCGATGGCGGTAGGCCGCACCCCGCACGGTGCCGTACTCGTCGGTCAGCGTGACGTAGACCCAGTCGCACAGCAGCGGCACGGCCAGGCCGGCGAGCCGGTCGAGCAGGTCCTCCATCACGAGCGTGGCGCTCATCGTGCTGGTGGCCTCGGCCATGAGCGCCAGCCGGCTCTGCGCCCGCTCCGCCGCCGCCCGGGCCCGCTCGGCCTCGGTCCGGGCCTGCTCGGCGACCGCCTGCGCCAGCTCGGCCTCTTTGCGGGCGGCGCGTTCCGCGGCGAAGGCGGCCTCCCGCTCGCCCTCCACCCGCACCCGCTCGGTGACGTCGGTCTGCACCCCGACGTAGCTGACCAGCTCGCCCGTTCCGTCGAAGACCGGGTTGATGGAGAGCTGGTTCCAGAAGGCGGTGCCGTCCTTGCGGTAGTTCAGCAGGGTCGTGGTGATCTGGCGCCGCGCGGCCAGGCCCTGGCGGATCTCCTCGATCGCGGCCCGGTCGGTGGCCGCGCCCTGCAGGAACCGGCAGTTGCGACCGATCGCTTCGTCGGGGGAGTAGCCGGTCACGCGGCTGAAGGAGGGGTTGACCCACACGAGCGGGTTGTCCGGCTGCCGGGGGTCGGTGATGGTGAACGTGATGTCGGTGGCGACGACAGCCCGCTCGCGGAGCGCCTGCAACTGGGCCTCGGGATCGGTGGTCGGCGTCCGCTCGACCTCCAGGAACACGACCAGGGCCAGCTGCTCGGGACTGCCCGTCTGCGACAGCGGGAAGCCGGTGACCCACAGGAGTCGGTCGTCGGCCCCGGAGTCCTGCTCGGCGCGCTCGCGGACGCTGCTGCGCCCCGGTGACAGCCGGACGGCCTCCCCGGTGACCGGCCGGCCCTGCGCGACCATCGACAGCGGACCGCTGGTGCTCGCCAGTGGATGGCCGTTGAGGTCGGTGAGTCCGGCGGCGGCACCCCACCGGTCGACGTCGACGGGCAGCCGCACGTTGCCGGCGAGCTCGACCGCCGCCGCATTGGCGTACGTGACCGATCCGGCCTTCTGGTCTATGACCAGGACGGCGACCGGTACGCCGGCCAGCACACCGGGCAGGGCCGAGGCGGCGTTCCCCCGCTCCTCCTGCTCCGACACCGCGGCCGAGGCGGCGGTGACGATGCCCGCCTGCCGGCCGAGGTCGCGCTCGGTGTCGGCAGACAGCGCCTCTCCCATCGGTGCGCGGTCCGGGCCCTCGACCCGGCCGCTCGCCACGGCGGCGGCCACCTCCGGCGGGACCACCCGGTCCGGCTCCGGTGGGTCGCGATCGGGCGGCACGCAACGAATCTAGCCGGGAACGCAGCGGCAGTGCCATCACCCGGTGCGGCCGCCACGTGTGGACGGCGCGCCGCGGGGCACGACGGGGGCGCGACCCACACGAGGAGGCACGTCATGGGACTGCTCGACCGGCTGCTCGGCCGTGACCGCCCCGCCCAGTCGACCCCGGCGTCGCGGCCGGCCCCGCCGTCCGGTCCGGTGCCGCCGGCACCGTCCGGCACTCCCAGGTCCGAGGACGAGCGGGCCATCGAGCGCTACCGCTACCTGTTGCGCACCGCCCCGCCCGAGCAGGTCGAACAGGCGCACGCGGAGGCCTTCGCCCGGCTCACGCCCGAGCAGCGGCAGCAGGTGCTCGCCCAGCTCGCCGGTGACGTGCCGGCCGGCGAACGGCCGGGCTCCGACGATCCGCAGGCGCTGGCCCGCGCCGCGACACGCGCCGAGATGCGGGCGCCGGGCACCCTGGAGCGTGCGCTCGGCGGTGCGGGTGCGGGCCGCGGCGGCCCCGGCTTCGGCAGCATGGTCGGCGCGAGCCTGCTCGGCACCGTGAGCGGCCTGGTGCTCGGGACCGCGGTCGCCGATGCGCTCTTCGACACCCCAGGGGAGGCCGGCTTCGACGGTGCCGAGGGCGCGGGGGCCGCACCGGCCGACAGCGGCGACGGCTTCGCCGCCGAGGACCTCGGCGGCGGGTACTTCCACGGCGGTGACGCCGACGGCGGCCTGGGCGCCGGGGATCTCGGTGGCGGGGACCTCGGCGGCATCTGACGAGGGAGCCGCGCCGGCGAGCGGCTCACTTCGCCCGTCGGCCGCTCGGCCCGGCGGCCGCTCCGCCCGGCGGGCGCTCCGCCCGGGTGCGGGCGCGCAGCCACACGAGGCCGATCAACGGCAGCGCGAGCGGGACGAACAGGTAGCCGCTGCCGTACTGCGACCAGACCGTCTCGTCGGGGAACGCGTCGGGGCGGGCGAGCGACAGCGTGCCGATGCCGAGCACCCCGGCGAGCTCGAACAGGATCGCCGCGGCGGCGGTGCGCAAGCCACCGCGCCCGCCCCGCGCGAGCGCCACCGTGGCCACCAGGTAGACGGCCGCGGCGAGCGCCGACAGCAGGTAGGCCAGCGGCGCCTGCTCGAACCGCGTGCTCAGCTGCACCGCGGCCCGGGCCCCGGCGGCGAGGGCGAACACGCCGTACAGGGCGATCAGCACCCGGCCGAGGCCGCGTGCCCGCTGCCCGGCGGCCGGGCGCTCGGCGCGGGGACCGAGGGCGGACCCGTCAGGCACCCGCGGCCTCCCACAGCTGCAGCAGCCGCCAGCCCATGATCGCCACGACCAGGCCGGCGACAGCGACGATCGTCCCCGCCCAACGGGTCGGCTCGGTGCGCGCCCACAGCACTCCCGCGACCGGGACGAGCACGACCCCGGCCAGGTAGCTGACGAAGGTCGGGGTGTCGGCCGGCCGGTACCCGCCGGCCAGCCGGACGGCCGCGAGCGCGGCCTGCACGAGCAGCACCGCCTCGAGCAGTCCGGCTCCGACCAGGTGCGCCGGCCCGATCCGGCGGCGGGCCAGCGTGGAGGCCGCGCCGAGGACGGCGAGCAGCAGCGCCACCACCGTCGCGACGGTGACCAGGACGGCGCTCACCGAAGGCGACGGGAAGGCTGGCGGAGGGCACGCACGCGCCCCATCCTCCCGAACCCCGAGCGCGTGCGCCGACGCCCCTTTCGGCCCTCGGAACGGCGCGTCGGCGCACACGCTCGGCTCCTCGGGCGGCGCCCGTGGCCCTTGGTGCCGTCCCAGCGGGTGCCGGACGGTCAGCGGTGCACGGTGGACATGTCGGGGTAGCGGTCACCGGCGGTTGCGCCGGCCGGCGCGGCCTCGTCGAGCCGGCGGAGGTCCTCCTCGGACAGCCGGACGTCGGCCGCGCCGACGTTCTCCTCCAGGTAGCGCACCCGCTTCGTACCGGGGATCGGTACGACCGTCGGACCGCCCGCCCGGCCGCTCTGCGCCATCACCCAGGCCAGCGCCAGCTGGGTCGCGGTCACACCCTTCTCGTCGGCGATCCGACGGACGCGGTCGACCAGTTCCAGGTTCTGCCGGAACGCCTCGCCCTGAAAGCGCGGATTGCGGCGGCGGAAGTCGTCGGGCGCCAGGTCGTCGACGCTGCGGATCCGCCCGGACAGGAAGCCGCGGCCGATCGGCGAGTAGGCGACGAAGCCGATGCCGAGCTCCGCGCAGGTGGCCAGCGTGCCGTCGTCCTCGGGATCGCGGGTCCACAGCGAGTACTCGGTCTGCAGGGCGGTGACGGGCTGGACGGCGTGGGCGCGGCGGATCGTCGCGGGCGCCGCCTCCGAGATCCCGGCGTGCCGGACCTTGCCCGCCTCGACCAGCTCGCGGATCGCACCCCAGGTGTCCTCGACTGGCACCGACGTGTCGACCCGGTGCTGGTAGTAGAGGTCGATGACGTCCACACCGAGCCGCTGCAGGGACGCGTCGCAGGCCCGGCGGACGTAGTCGGGACGGCCGTTCACGCCGACCATCCCGCCGTCCGGAGTGCGCTCGTTGCCGAACTTGGTGGCCAGCACGACCTCGTCGCGGCGTCCGGCGATCGCCCGGCCGAGCAGCCGCTCGTTGGTGAACGGGCCGTACATGTCGGCGGTGTCGAGGAACGTGACTCCCAGGTCGAGGGCCCGCTGGACCGTCCGAACGGCCTCGGCCTCGTCCCCGGTGCCGTAAAACTCGCTCATCCCCATGCACCCCAGGCCCTGGGCGGAGACGGTCAGTCCGGCGAGTGCGCGTGTCTGCATGCCCGCGCTCCTGCCCATCCGGTTGGCCCGCGAACCGGCGACGCTGACCGCCGGATCGGGCATTGGAAGCTTCACCCCTGGTCTTCGACCGTTTACGGGGGGGCAAAGCTTCCTATGCCCGGGCTCGCCGCCCGGTCCTGGGATCGGGCTCAGCGCGGTCCGGGGCGGAACCACCCGGACGGGTCCAGCGCCGACCCGAGCCGGGGCGCGTACTGGTCGAGGAAGATCCGGGAGACCAGCTCCCGGCGGCTCCGCACGCCCGCCTTGTCGAAGATCGACTTGAGGTGGTCCTGGACCGTGTAAGGGGACAGGTACAGCCGTCGGGCGATCTCCTGCGTGTCGGCGCCCCGCAGCGCCTGGTGCACGACGTCGCGTTCCCGCTCGGTGAGCCCGAATGCCGCGACCACGAGCGGCACGATGTCCGGCGGACGGGCCTCCTCGACGCTGAGGACGACGTCGCGGCCGGCGGCGCCCGTGCTCGCCAGCGGAGCCGCGGAGACGACGAGGAACTGCCCCGACGGCGCCCGCACGCGCAGGCGGGGCGGCACGTGCGTGCGCCCGGCGGCGAAGGCCCGGGCCGCGGCGACGACCGAGAGCAGCGGCAGCGGGAGGACGCTGCCCGGAGCTCCGCCGAGCTCGGCGAGCCGGCGCTCGCCCGCCGCGGTGAGCTGCACGATCCCGTCGTCGGCACCGATGACCAGGACCGCGGGCCCGGTCCAACCCCCCGCCTCCGCCGGGGTCGACGCGACCAGCGCCGCGCGCAGCCCCGCGCCGATCAGCCCGGCGACGCGCCCCACGAGCACCGCCTCGTCGGTGCTGAAGCCGGCCCTGCCCGGCGGGCGGAACACAGCGAGCAGACCCCAGCTCGCCTCGCCGGACCGGAACATCGACCGCAGCTCGTGGGCCTGCCCGAACTGCGGCACGAGCAGCTCCCGCCAGCGTGCGCTGCGCTCCGGCCTGCCGCCGGTGTCGACCTCGAGCACGCCGACCGGCGACGGGCGGTGGACCAGGTCCCGGAACAGGTTGACGTCGTCGACCTCGTACTCGAACCGGGCGACCTCGGCGTCCAGGTGGTCGGGCAGCCCGACCTTGAACGTCCGGGTCACCAGCCCGGTCGCGGGGTCGGTCGTCGCCAGGCAGCCGACGTCGTGCCGCACCGCCCCACCGAGGAGGGAGAGCGCGTCCTCCGCGAACGAGTCCAGCGGCCGGCCCGCTCGGACCAGGCCCGACAAGGACCGGTGCAGCCGCTCGGCGCGCGGCGCGGACATGCCGGCCATGCTCGTCCTGCGCCGAGCAACGGGGAAGCCCTCGGCTCCCGGCCGGATCCGGGCCGCGTCCCGGGCCGCGTCCCGGGCCGCGTCCCGGGCCGTGGCACGACGGCGGCACGACGGCACGACGGCGGCAGGGCGGCACGACGGCGGCACGGCGGCACGACGGCGGCACGGCGGCACGACGGCGGCACGGCGGCGCCCGAGAACCCCAGATCCCCAGATCCCCAGATCCCTGGGATGGCCCTGCCGGCGGCCGCGCGATGTCCTCGACGTCGAACCGTCCGCCCGTCGAGGAGGGAGTCCGATGAGGATCTACATCGAGCAGTGGAGACCGCGGCCCGCGTGGCTCGAGCTCGACGCCGAGCAGCGCGCCGCGTTCGTGCAGCGCGTCGGCCCGGACCTGCAGGAGGTGGTCGAGAAGGGCGCCGAGCTCGTCGCGCTCGGACCGGCCGATCCGGGCACCGCGCGCAGCGGTGCACCGCAGTACTTCGCGGTGTGGCGCTTCCCGAGCCTCGACCTCGTGCAGGTGTTCGAGCGCAGGATCGAGGACGCGGGCTGGTACGAGTACTTCGACCAGGTCAACCTCGGCGGCGAGATCGTCGACCTCGGCGCCGTGCTCGGGCGGCTCGTCGCAGCCTGATCCGGCTGCGCCTCCGCAGCGGGCGACGCCGGCCCGTCCCGGCACCCCTACCACCACACCCCCGCTCCCACCGAGGAGTCGTCATGGTCTTCATGGCCTTGCTCGCCGTCGGCACCCTGCTCGCCGCCGCCGTCCCCACCGCGTCCGGCCGTCGACCGCTGCGCGACGCCGCCCGCATCGGGATGGCCGGCGCCATGGCCACCGCGGGCGTCACGCACTGGCTCATGCCCGCTCCGTTCGTCCAGCACGTCCCGCCGTTCGTCCCCGCTCCGGAGGCGGTCGTGCTGCTGACCGGCGTCGTCGAGGTCGCGCTGGGCGCGGCCCTGGTGGGGCCGGAGGCGTGGCGACGCCGGGTCGGGATGGCTCTGGCCGCCTACCTGGTCGCCGTCTTCCCCGCCAACCTGTACGTCGCCGTCGCCGGGATCGACGTGGAGGGCCAGCCCGACGGCTGGTTCTCGTGGTTGCGGCTGCCGCTGCAGGCGGTGTTCATCGGGTGGGCCCTCTGGAGCACCGCCCGGTCCACCGGTACGGCCGGCCGGCGACGTCCTGATCCGTACCGGGCCGCGGCGACCCCGGCCGCGGCGACCCCGGTCGCGACGAGCCCGGCCGCAGCGACCGGGCGGCACGGCCGGCCGCGCGGTTGAGCGCGACCGGCGCGTCGTGCCGGTACCTCGGGCGGCCGACGAGCCCCGGTCTCGACGGCTTCGAGGTGCTCCGCCGGCTGCGCGCGGCG
>NZ_JAOVZT010000001.1:778015-798584 GCF_025716945.1 Geodermatophilus sp. YIM 151500 | reverse complement strand
GGCAACGGGGTGGGAGAGTAGGACGCCGCCGGACAACCATCACCGACAGGGCCCCAGCCATCCGGCTGGGGTCCTGTCGCGTCATGAGGGCCCTGCCGCTGTCTGGAGGCCTGTCGCGTTCCGCGGCTGCGGACCAGGCGGCCGTCGCATACGGGTCCAGGTGCATATGAGTTGCGGCGCTCGCCATTCCTCTGGCACTCCCGTTGCCTACGACGTGATGTAGCGGCGCCATTCTCGAGCGCGTTCCCGGGATCTACCGGATCCTGCTGGGGGAGCGCGTCCCTCGTCGTCCGTGGGACGGGCTGCGGCCGTGCTCGTCAGCGGCGGCGGGCGTCCCTCGTGGTCGCGCCGACGTTGTCGGCGAGCCAGCGGTTCAGCGGTCCGAACGCGCGCCAGGCCGCGCGGACCTCGTCGAGCGCCCGGCGGTCGTGCAGCCAGTCCGCCGGGTCCCAGCGCCGGGAGGCGTGCAGGGACTTGTGGCGCAGCAGCGCGGCCCGCGCGTCGTCCACGTCGAAGCCCTTCGGCACGCGGGTGAGCCGATCGCCCTCGATGCCGTACCCGGCGGCGGACAGCGTGCCGAGCTCGTCGAGCAGCCGGGCTCCCTGGACGCCATCGGCCACCCCGCGCCGGAACCGGTCGACCTGGTCGGACTCCAGTCGCCAGGCACCGCCGGCGACCAGCAGCCCCTCGGCGGATATCTGCACGTACCAGGCGCCGACGCCCGACCCCTCCCGTGCCACGACCGCCCCCTGGTGCGTCTTGTAGGGCGTCTTGTCGTTGCTGAACCGGACGTCGCGGTAGGGCCGGAACACCTTGGCCGGGCCGAACTCGCCGGCGAGCTCGTCGAGCATCGCCTGCAGCGGGGCGCGCACCTGCTCCTCGTAGACGGCCTTGTGGCGGGTCCAGTAGGTCTTCGAGTTGTCCGCCTCGAGCCCCTCGTAGAAGACCAGGCCCGCGTCGGGGAAGCCCTGGAAGGTCACGCGCCGCCCTCCTCCACAGCGGAGCCGCTGCCGAGCACCGTGTGCCAGCGGACCTCCCGCAACGGCACGTCACCCGTGTCCAGCGTCCGTGCCCAGCCGTCACGGTCCCAGCCGGCGGACTCGAGGAAGCCGGCCGAGACCGCGTCCTGCTCCGGGAGCCACATCTGCAGCCGGCCGGCGCCGGTCGCCGCCGCCAGGTCGCTCACGGCGGCGAGCAGTCTGCTGCCGTGCCCGCGCCGTCCCCACCGGGGCTCCACGAGCAGCGCGGCCACCTCCGTCGTCGGGCCCTCGGCCGACGGCCGCTCACCGGCCCCGAGTTCTGCCGGTCCGTACGCGGCGAACCCGACGACGGTCTGCCGCTCCAGCGCGACCAGCACCCCGTGTCCAGGAGTGGGCGGCGAGACCACCGCGGCCCGCCACGTCGCCTCGGCGGCGGTGGCCTCCCACGAGTCGAGGACGGCGGCCGGCAGCAGGTCCCGGTACGCCGTCCGCCAGGTCAGCTCCTGGACGCGCGCGATCGCCGCGGCGTCGTCCGGCCGGGCCGGGCGCACCGACACCTCGGCCGTGCCGGTCCGGCGCGGGAAGGCCGGGGACGGGTCCATCCGGGCAGGGTAGGCGGACCGGCGCCGGGAACGTCAGTCCCACCTGTTGCAATGACCCGGTGACCACCACGACCGGCGCGACGGGACGGCGAGCCGTCCCCACCCTCGACGCGCGCCCCGTCACCGGCGGCGTGGTGGCCGCGCTGGGCACCGTCTACCTCGTCTGGGGCTCGACGTACCTGGCGATCAAGTACACGGTGACCGCGCTGCCGCCGCTGCTGGCCATGGGCGGCCGCTTCCTGGTGGCCGGCGTGCTGCTGCTCGCGGCGGTCGTGCTCCTGCGCGGCCCCGGCGTGCTGCGGATGACCCGGTCGCAGGCGGCGACGGCCGCGGTGTGCGGGTTGCTGCTCCTCCTCGGGGGCAACGGGATGGTCGCCGTCGCCGAGCAGGACGTCGACTCCGGCCTCGCCGCACTGCTCATCGCGAGCACGCCGCTGTGGGTGGTCGCCCTGCGCGCCCTCCTCCGCGACCGCCCGTCGCCGGTCACGGTCGCCGGCCTGGTCCTCGGTCTGGTCGGCGTCGGTCTGCTGCTCGCCCCGGGCATCGGTGGTCCCGGCCGCCTCGGCCCGCTGCTGCTGGTGTGCCTCGCCGCGGCGCTGTGGGCCGGCGGCACCGTGCTCGCGACCCGGCGTCCCCTCCCGGCCGATCCCTTCGTCACCACGGTCGTCGAGATGCTGGCCGGCGGTGCGGCCATGGTGGTCGTGGGCTCGTTGGCCGGCGAGTGGGGTCGGCTGGAGCCGGCCGCCGTCCCGGCGTCCTCGTGGATCGCGCTGGCCTACCTGGTCGTGGCCGGCAGCCTGGTGGCCTACAGCGCCTACGTCTGGTTGCTCGCCCGCGCGCCGGTCTCGCTCACCACCACCTATGCCTACGTGAACCCGGTGGTCGCCGTGGCGCTCGGGGCGCTCTTCCTCGGTGAGCCGCTGACGACGGACGTGCTCGTCGGCGGCGGCATCATCGTGGCGGCGGTGGCGCTGGTCATCAGTTCGCGCGGCGGTCCGCGCCGGCGCCGTCCCGGGCGCGTCCGCGGCCGCACCGCCACGACCGGGGCCGTCGTGGGTACGGGGCAGGACCGGACGACGTGAGCGCACCGCCGACGGAGCGGCTGCCGGCGGCGCTGGCCCGCCGGATCGCCCTCGCCGCCCAGGGGTTCGCCGAGCCGCGGCCGTCCGGCGCGGTCGGCACGCGGCAGCTGCGCCGGTTGGCCGACCGCTTGGCGGTCCTGCAGATCGACTCGGTCAACGTGCTGTCGCGGGCGCACTACCTGCCCGCCTTCAGCCGCCTGGGCCCGTACCCCCGCAGTGCCCTCGATGCGTTGACCGGCCGGCGCCACGAGCTGTTCGAGTACTGGGCGCACGAGGCCTCGTTCCTCCCGGTGCGGCTGCACCCCTGCCTGCGCTGGCGGATGGCCGCCGCCGAGGAGCACGCCTGGGGCTCGATGGTGCGCATCCAGCGCGAACGGCCGCACTACGTGGCCGAGGTGCTCGACCGGGTCCGCACCGACGGCCCGGTCAAGGCCAGCGACCTGGCCGAGCCGAGACCCGATCGGCCGGGCAGCATGTGGAACTGGCACGCCGGCAAGGTCGCGCTCGAGTGGCTGTTCTACGCCGGCGCGCTCACCAGCCGGGGCCGCACGGCCGCCTTCGAGCGCGTCTACGACCTGCCCGAGCGGGTGCTGCCCGCCGACGTCCTGACCGCGCCCACGCCCGCCGCGGCCGACGCGGCACGCGAGCTGGTGCGCACCGCCGCGTCGGCGCTCGGCGTGGCCACCGAGCGCGACCTGCGCGACTACTTCCGCCTCCGGCCCGCCCAGGCGCGGACGGCGATCGCCGAACTCGTCGAGTCGGGGGAGCTGCTCCCGGTCGAGGTGACCGGCTGGAACGCGCCGGCCTGGCTCGACCCGAGGGTGCGGCGGCCGCGGCGGATCCGGGCCAGGGCGCTGCTCAGCCCCTTCGACTCCCTGGTCTGGGAGCGGCCGAGGGTCGAACGGATCTTCGGCTTCCGCTACCGCATCGAGATCTACACCCCCAAGGCGAAGCGGGTGCACGGCTACTACGTGCTGCCCTTCCTGCTCGGTGACCAGTTCGTCGCCCGCGTCGACCTCAAGGCCGACCGGCACGCCGGCGTGCTGCGGGTGCAGGCCGCGCACGCCGAGGAGGGCGCCGACCGCCCGCTGGTCGCCGCGGCACTCGCGGCGGAACTCCGGTCGATGGCCGGCTGGCTGGGCCTCGACGACGTCGGCGTCGCCGACCGTGGCGACCTGGCCGGCGACCTCGTCCGCGTCCTGGAACGCCCCCTCGCGCTCCGCTGAGGCGGCAGATCAGGCCGGCGCGTGCGCGGCCCGGACGATGCGCACGTCACCGGAGACCGTGCGCGCGGTGATGGACACGGTGGCGGGTCCGGCCCGGTCGTCGGCCGCGGCGGCGCCCTCCTCCGCGGTCAGTTCGGAATGCATGCGGCCGGACGCGCTCGACAGCTCCAGCCACACGCGCTGCCCGGGGGCCACGCCGACCGTGGTGTCACCGGACACCGTCGTGAGCCGCACCCGCCCCTGCTCGACGGCGTCGATGCGGACGTCGCCGGAGGCGGTGCCGACCGACACTTCCGCCCCGGCGCGCCCGACGGCGACGTTCCCGGACGCGGTCCGCACCTCCAACCGGTCGCCGGCGGTGTCGACGCGCAGGTCGCCCGACGCCGTGCCCACCGTGGCGCGGTCGGCCACGCTGCCGACCCGCACGTCGCCGCTCGCGCTGCGCAGGTTCAGCTCCCTCGCCGACTCGACCGCGACGTCCCCGCTGGCGGCGGTGACGGTGAGCGCGCCGACCGGGCCGCGCACGTCGACGTCCGCCGAGGCGACCGCCAGCCGGGCGTCGGTCGCCGCGGGACCGCGCACGGTGACCGCGAACCGCGGGGTGCGGAACAGCCAGCGCTCCGGCACGGTGACCCGCACGCGCTGCGGCCGCTCGCCGTCCGAGGACGAGGTTGCGATGTCGACCGCCTCCAGCAGCTGCGCGGCAGCCGGATCGAGGGCCTCGACGCGCACCTCGACGCGACCGCCGCCCTCGCGCGCGGTCAGGGCCACCGATCCGGCGGGATTGCGGACATCGACCGCCAGCGGACCGTCGACCGGGAAGGATTCCTCGCGGACGGACATGGGGACCTCCTGGGAGTGACGGGCCGCTAGCTGCGGGCGTATCCGGACCAGCGCCGCGGACCGCGGCCGCCGGACGGACCGGACCACGGGGCACGTTCGGCGCGCAGCGCGTCGGCGACGGCCCGGCCCAGCCACGCGTTCAGCGACGTCCCTGCACCGGCCGCGGCCTGCTCGGCGCGGTCCTTGAGGAAGTCGGGCAGCCGCAGGCTGATCCGCACGACGGGACTGTCGTCGTCCGTCGAGGCGGCCGGGTCCTCGTCCGGCACCGGACCGTGCGGCGCCGGGGTCACGACCACCTCCGGATCCCCGCCCCGCACCCGGACGTCGACCGTAGGCCCGTCGAGCGCCGCAGTGACCTGCGCGGCCATCTCCGACAGGGCGTCGATCAGCACGAGCCGGACGGCGGGCCCCATGGCGTCGGCCAGGAGGCGGGCGGTCTCCTGCGCCTGGGGCGTCCCGGCCGCGGCGGCCGCGGCGAGTGCCTCCCGAAGCTCTCCGACATGGCGGTCCAGCTCCATGGCGCCATGGTGGCACCACTATGACGTCATGGCAAGGAGACGTGGCGTCACACGGGAGGCATGGCGGGGAGTCGGGGAGTCGAACGGAGGCGGCCGCCGGACGTGGCCGCGCCCGCTGCTCCCTCGCCATCCCGCGGGGCTCTGCCCTCCGCCCCGGAGGGGCGCGCCGGACCGGTGGGACGGGTGGGACGCCGATCGCTTCCGCCGCTGCCGGCGCGTCCGGGGCCGCACGTAGGCTCGGCCCGTGCCCCAGATCGTGCCCCTCCAGGTCCAGGTCATCGCCCAGACGCAGTTCGCCCCGCCCGCGGACGTGCCCTGGGAGACCGACGTCGAGGGCGGCCAGGCCCTCGCCGAGTTCGCCGGCCGGGCCTGCTACCAGTCCTGGAACAAGCCGAACCCGGCGACCGCGACCAACGCGGGCTACCTGCGGCACATCCTCGAGGTCGGGCACCTGTCGGTGCTCGAGCACGGCACCGTGAGCATGTACCTGTCCGGGGTCTCCCGGTCGCTCACCCACGAGCTCATCCGGCACCGGCACTTCTCCTACAGCCAGCTCTCCCAGCGGTACGTGCCCGAGCGCGACGCCGCGTTCGTCGAGCCCGCCGTCATCGCCGAGGATCCCGAGCTGCACCAGCGCTTCCTCGATGCCGCCGACGCCGCGCTCTCGGCCTACAACGACCTGCTCGAGGGGCTGGAGAAGCGGTTCGCCGACGTCCCCAACGCCACCCTGCGGCGCAAGCAGGCCCGGCAGGCGGCCCGCGCGGTGCTGCCGAACGCCACCGAGACGCGCATCGTCGTCACCGGCAACTACCGGGCGTGGCGGCACTTCGTCGCGATGCGGGCCAGCGAGCACGCCGACGTGGAGATCCGCGAGCTGGCCGTGGCCTGCCTGCGGGAGCTGCAGCGGGTGGCCGGCCACGTCTTCGACGACTTCCGGATCAGCACCCTGGCCGACGGCACCGAGGTGGCCGCCAGCCCGTACGTGAGCGAGGGATGAGCTCCCGACCGGCCGCCCGCCGTCACCGTCCGGACGGTGTCGGCGCGGGTCGGTAGATTCCTCCCATGACCACCGACCCGGCCCGCCCGTTCGGGCGGGTGCTGACGGCCATGGTGACGCCCTTCGCCGAGGACGGCTCGATCGACCTCTCCGGCGCGCAGGAGCTGGCCGCCCACCTGGTCGACCGGCAGGCGCACGACGGGCTGGTCGTCCTGGGCACCACGGGAGAGGCGCCGACGATCAGCGACGGCGAGCAGCACGCCGTCCTCGAGGCGGTGATGGACGCCGTCGGAGACCGGGCCACCGTGGTCGCGGGGGTCGGCACCAACGACACCGCCCACTCCATCGAGCGCGCCCGGTCCGCCGCCGGCCTCGGCGTCCACGGCCTGCTCGTGGTCACGCCGTACTACAACCGGCCGACGCAGGCCGGCCTGCTCCGTCACTTCACCGCGGTCGCCGACGCCACCGACCTGCCGGTGATGCTCTACGACATCCCGCCGCGCTCGCTGGTGCCCATCCACGTCGAGACGCTGGTCCGCCTGTCCGAGCACCCGCGGATCGTCGCGGTCAAGGACGCCAAGGGGAACCTGGGCGACGTCGCCTGGACCCTCGCCCGCACCGACCTCGCCTACTACAGCGGCGAGGACATGCTCAACCTGCCGCTGCTGGCGATCGGCGCGGTCGGCGTGGTCAGCGTGGTCGGCCACCTCGTCGGCCCGCGGCTGGCCGAGCTCGTCGCCGCGGTCGAGTCCGGCGACCTGGTGAAGGCCCGGGCCGTCAACGAGAGCCTGCTGCCCGTCTACACCGGTGTCATGGGCGGCGGCCAGGGCGCGATGATGATCAAGGCCGCGCTCAACGCGCTCGGCCTGCCGGCGGGTCCGACGCGGCCGCCGCTGGTCGACGCGACCCCCGAACAGCTCGCGCAGCTGCGCGCCGACCTCGCCGCTGGAGGCATCGACCTGTGACCCTGAACCCCGTGCGCAGCCATCCGTGAGCGGCCAGGTCACCCAGCCGCACCTCGACCTCCAGGCGCCGCCGCCGCTGCCCTCCGGCGGCCTGCGCCTCATGGCCCTCGGCGGCCTCGGCGAGATCGGCCGCAACATGGCCGTGCTCGAGTACGAGGGCCGTCTGCTGGTCATCGACTGCGGCGTCCTGTTCCCCGAGGCCGAGCAGCCCGGCATCGACCTGATCCTGCCCGACTTCGGCGTGATCGAGCACCGGCTCGACGACATCGCGGCCGTCGTCCTCACCCACGGGCACGAGGACCACATCGGCGCCATCCCCTACCTGCTGCGGTTGCGTGGTGACATCCCGCTGGTCGGCTCGCGCTTCACGCTCGCGCTGGTCGCCGCGAAGCTCCGCGAGCACCGGATCGAGCCGACCCTGGTCGAGGTCGCCGCCGGCGACGACCACGTCGCCGGGCCCTTCCACTGCGAGTTCATCTCGGTCAACCACTCGATCCCCGACGCGCTGGCCGTCGCCGTGCACACCCCCGCGGGCCTGCTGGTCCACACCGGCGACTTCAAGATGGACCAGCTGCCGCTCGACGGCGTGCTGACCGACCTGGGCGCCTTCGCCCGGCTCGGCATGGAGGGCATCGACCTGCTGCTCGCCGACTCCACCAACGCAGAGATCCCCGGGTTCGTCACTCCGGAGCGCTCCATCGGCCCGGTGCTCGACGACGTCTTCGCCCGCGCCACGCAGCGGCTGATCGTCTCCAGCTTCGCCAGCCACGTGCACCGCATCCAGCAGGTGCTCGACTGCGCGGAGATGCACGGGCGGAAGGTCGCCCTCGTCGGCCGGTCGATGGTGCGCAACATGGGCGTCGCCCGCGACCTCGGCCTGCTCCGGGTGGCCCCGGGGCTCATGGTGTCCCTCGACGAGGCCGCGGCCATGCCGCCCGAGCAGGTCGTCCTGGTGTCCACCGGGTCGCAGGGCGAGCCCCTGTCGGCGCTCGGCCGGATGGCCCGCGGCGAGCACTCCCAGGTCACCATCGAGGCCGGCGACACCGTCGTCCTCGCGTCCTCGCTCGTGCCGGGCAACGAGACCGCCGTCTACAAGGTGATCAACGGCCTGGCCCGGCTCGGCGCGACCGTGGTGCACAAGGAGACCGCGCGGGTGCACGTGTCCGGGCACGCCCCGGCCGGCGAGCTGCGCACCCTGCTGAACGTGGCCAAGCCGCGCTACCTGATGCCCGTGCACGGGGAGTGGCGGCACCTGCGGGCCCACGCCGCGCTGGCCGAGGAGACCGGCATGACCGCCGACCGGGTCATCCTGGCCGAGGACGGCGTGGTGGTCGACCTCGTCGACGGCAAGGCGTCGATCACCGGGTCGGTGCCGATCGGCGACGTCTACGTCGACGGGGTCAACGTCGGCGACGTGGGCGAGGAATCGCTGCAGGCCCGGCGGATCCTCGGCGACGAGGGCTTCGTGGCGCTCACCGTCGTCATCGAGCCGTCGACGCGCACCATCGTGCGGCCGGTGCACCTGTCCACCCGCGGCTTCTCCGACGACCCGGCCGCCTTCGACGAGGCGCTCGCCCTCGTCGAGGCGAACCTGCGCCGCGAACTGGACGACGGCGAGGTCGACGCGCACCGGCTGGCGCAGGTGATCCGCCGGACGGTCGGCAAGTGGGTCTCCGACCGGCACCGCCGCCGCCCGATGATCATCCCCACCGTCCTCGAGGTCTAGCGGAGCGGATTCGTCGCGGTCACCTCGATGTCGCGGTCACCTCGATGTCGCGGTCACCTCGATGAATCCACTCCGACGACCTGGATCGGCGTGATGCCCTCGCCAGGCGGGAGGTCGAAGCGCCAGACCTGGGCGTAGAACGACAGTTCGCCGTCCAGGGCGGCGCGGATGTTCTCCGCCCGGCGGAAGCCGTGCTGCTCGCCGGAGAACAGCAGGTAGGCGTGCGGCACACCCTTCGCCCGCAGCGCCGCCACGATCAGCTCGGCCTGCGCCGGCGGCACCACCGCGTCCTCCTCGCCCTGGAAGACGGCCAGCGGGGTGTCGAGCGCGTCGACGTGGTTGATGGGGGAGCGCTCCTCGTAGACCGCGCGGCCCGAGGGCCAGGGCGCGACGAGGCCGTCGAGGTAGCGCGACTCGAACTTGTGGGTGTCGCCGACGAAGGCGCTCAGGTCGGCCAGCCCGTAGTGGCTGGCGCCGGCGGTGAACGTGCCCGGTCGCATCGTGAGTGCGGCCAGGGTCGTGTACCCGCCGGCCGAGCCCCCGCGGATGGCCAGCCGCGCCGGGTCGACCCGGCGGGCGTCGACCAGGAACCGCACGCAGGCCTCGACGTCGTCGAGGTCGACCACCCCCCATCCGCCCTTCAGCGCCTCGCGGTAGCGGCGGCCGTAGCCGGTGGAGCCGCGGTAGTCGACGTCGGCGACGCAGAACCCCCGCGAGGTCCAGTACTGGATGCCCAGGTTGAGCACCGCGGACGTCGCCCCGGTCGGGCCGCCGTGCACGACCACCAGCAGCGGCGGGCGCTCGCCATCGGGCACGCCGGCGTCCGGGTTGGCCGGCGGGTAGACCAGCGCGTGCGCCTCCGCGACGCCGGTGCCGCGGTCGGGCGTCGGGAACGTCACCGGCTCGGGCCGGGAGAACCAGGCCGGGTCCAGGCCCAGATCCCGGGCCGGGCGCAGCACGTCAGCGGCGCCGCCGTCGGCAGGGATCCGCAGCACCACCGGCTCGGCGTCCGGGCCGCCGGCGACGCACACCACCGACGTGCCCTGCGCGCGCACCTGCGCGTACGCGGCGTACGGAAGGTCCAGCTCGCGCGGCGCGCCACCGGGCTCGAGCACCGCCAGCCGGTCCGCCCCGTCGCGGGGGTAGGCCAGCGCGATCCGCCCGTCGGCCAGCAGTGCGTACCGGCTCTGCCCGAACACCCACTGCGGGAGGGCGATGTCGCTGCCGGCGTCGAACACCAGCTCGGCGTCGCCGCCGGGGCGCCAGCGGTACAGCGACCACGCGTCGGTGCGGTCGCACAGGAACCACAGCGTGCCGTCGGCGGCCCACCTCGGCTGGACGGCGGACTCACCGGGTCCGCCGGCGACCACCGACTCCGCCCCGTCGACGGACCGGACGACGAGCTGCGCGGCGTCCCACGGCATGTCCGGGTGCTGCCACTGCAACCAGCACAGCGCACCGTCGGGTCCCTGTCGGGGATCGGACACAAAGTCCGGCCCGCTCACCAGCAGCGTGGCCGTGCCGTCCCCGTCGATCCGGACGACCTCGTTCACCACCGCCGCGGGCCCGCCGCCGGCGGGGTGTGTCTCGCGGACGGCGAGCACCGACCCGTCCGGGGTCACCTGCAGGTCGGCGAAGCGGACGCCGGCGGGCGCGTCCGGCGCTGGGGTCACGGCGCGCGGCTCGGCGTCGCCCGGGGTCAGGCGGTGCAGCCGCTGGTCGGCGAACTCGGTGAACCACAGCACGCCGTCCGCGACTGTCCAGGCGCCGCCGCCGTACTCGTGCACGCGGGTCCGCGCGTTCCACGGCGGGGGCAGGACGTCGTCGACCGTCCCGGTCCCGGTGCGACGGACGACGGCCGACCGGCCACCCTCGGCCGGGCGGCCCTCCGACCACCACACGTCCACGCCGTCGACGCACACCTCGCCGAGCCGCGCGGCGGCCCGCACGACGAGGTCGGACGTGATCGGGGTGGGCCAGCTGCCGCAGGGGAGGGGCGTGGGCATGCCCCGAACGGTAGGACCCGGGTGCCGGTGGGGGACACGACGGCCCGCCTGCCCGCGCCGGGCTGCCCGGGCGATTACCGTCCGACGCATGGCTGCCCGCACCACGTCCTCCCGCCGCCCGGCGGGCAAGGCGCCCGCGCGGAGCCGCTCCGGGTCGACGGCGGCGCGCAAGCGGCCGCCGGCCAAGCGGGCGTCGAGCGCGCGCAGGCCCGCCGCGCGGAGCTCGTCCGGCCCCGGCCTGCTCCGGGTCATCGGCGGCGGTTGGTCACTGCTGGCCCGCGGCGCCGGCGGGCTGGCCCGCTCGGTGGCCCGGCCGGAGGAGGCCGAACCGCTGGCCCCCGAGCACCGGCGCGACGGCGTCGGCCTGGCGGTGCTCGGGCTGGCGATCGTGCTGGGCGCGGCGGTGTGGAGCGACGGCATCGGGCCGGTCGGCGCCGCCATCGCCACGTCGGTCCGCTGGGGTGTCGGCACGCTGGTCGTCGTCCTGCCCGTGCTGCTGTTCCTCGTCTCGCTGCGGCTGCTGCGCCGTGCCCCCCGCCCGGAGGCGCGGGGCCGCCTGGCCATCGGCTGGCTGTTCACCCTCGCCTCGGTGCTGGGCATCGCGCACGTCGTCGGCGGAGGCCTGGAGGCCGGGCCGCCGCAGGGCGTGCCGGGCTCGGGCGGGCTCACCGGGTGGGCGGTCGGGACGCCGCTCGCCGCGGGGCTGGGCTCGACCGTGGCGGTCCTCCTCATGGTGCTGATGGCCTTCTTCGGCCTGCTCGTCATCACCGCCACGCCGGTGCACCAGATCCCCGAGCGGCTGCGCGACTTCGGGGACCGGCTGCTCGGCCGCGCCGACTACGACGGCGACGAGGACGACGGGTACGAGGACGAGCCGGACGAGGAGGACCTCGAACCCGAGCCGGAGCCCACCGGCCGGCGCGGGCGGCGCAAGGCGCGCGCGCTGGAGCGGAGCCTGCCGGAGGACCTGCTCACCACCGGCCCGGTCGACACCGGCGCCCTCGCGGCCGGCGAGCCCCTCGGCCGCGGCGTCCCGGCGATCGACTCCGCCGCCTACGACGAGGCCCTCGAGGCGACGGCGACCACGCCGCCGGTGCACACGACGCTGCGCCCGCCGGTGGTCGACCGCACGGCGCCGCCGGAGGACCTCCCCCCGGTCGCCGAACCCGAGCAGCTGTCCATCCAGCCGGTCGAGGGCGACTACGCGCTGCCCTCGATCAGCATGCTGCGCCCCGGCGACCCGCCGCGCGCCCGGTCGAAGGCCAACGACGTGGCCATCGACGCGATCACCGGCGTCCTGGAGCAGTTCAACATCGACGCCGCGGTCACCGGCTTCACCCGCGGGCCGACGGTCACCCGTTACGAGGTGGAGCTCGGCCAGGGCGTGAAGGTCGAGAAGATCACGGCGCTGACCCGCAACATGGCCTACGCGGTGGCCAACGACAACATCCGCATCCTGGCGCCGATCCCCGGTAAGTCGGCGGTGGGCATCGAGGTGCCCAACACCGACCGCGAGAAGGTCAGCCTGGGCGACGTCCTCCGCTCGCAGGCGGCCAAGCAGGATCCGCACCCCATGCTGGTCGGCCTGGGCAAGGACATCGAGGGCGGCTTCGTCTGCGCCAACCTGGCCAAGATGCCGCACCTGCTCGTCGCGGGTGCCACCGGAGCCGGCAAGTCCAGCTGCATCAACTCGCTGCTGACCTCGCTGCTGCTGCGGGCCACGCCCGAGCAGCTGCGGATGATCCTGGTCGACCCGAAGATGGTCGAGCTGACGCCCTACGACGGCATCCCGCACCTGATCACGCCGATCATCACCGACCCGAAGAAGGCCGCCACCGCGCTGGCCTGGCTGGTCGAGGAGATGGAGCAGCGCTACCAGGACATGCGGGCGTCCGGCGTCCGGCACATCGACGATTTCAACCGCAAGGTGGAGCGGGGCGAGATCACCGCCCCGCCGGGCAGCGAGCGGGTGTACCGGACCTACCCGTACATCCTCGCCGTGGTCGACGAGCTGGCCGACCTGATGATGGTCGCGCCCCGCGACGTCGAGGACTACATCGTCCGCATCACGCAGAAGGCCCGCGCCGCCGGCATCCACCTGGTGCTGGCCACGCAGCGCCCGTCGGTCGACGTCGTCACCGGCCTGATCAAGGCCAACGTGCCCTCGCGGCTGGCGTTCTCCACCTCGTCGCTGACCGACAGCCGGGTCATCCTCGACCAGCCGGGCGCGGAGAAGCTCATCGGCATGGGTGACGCGCTGTTCCTGCCGATCGGCGCGGGCAAGCCGATGCGCGTGCAGGGCGCCTTCGTCTCCGACACCGAGATCGAGGCGGTCGTCGAGTTCACCAAGCGGCAGGCCGAGCCGGAGTACCGCGAGGAGGTCTTCTCGGCCGGCGGCGGCGGCGAGAAGAAGGAGATCGACGAGGACATCGGCGGCGACCTCGACCTGCTGGTCCAGGCCGTCGAGCTGATCGTCACCAGCCAGTTCGGCTCCACCTCGATGCTGCAGCGCAAGCTGCGGGTCGGCTTCGCCAAGGCCGGCCGGCTCATGGACCTCATGGAGAGCCGGGGCATCGTCGGCCCGTCGGAGGGGTCCAAGGCGCGCGACGTGCTGGTCAAGCCCGACGAGCTCGAGTCGGTGCTGATCACCCTGCGCGGCGGGGAGTAGCCGGACGCCCTGCCCCCGCTCCCCGCCCCGGGTGGCGGGCACGCGGCCGTCGGGCGGCGGGCACGCGGCCGTCCGGCGGCCCGCACGCGGCCGTCCGGCGGCCCGCGCTCCGGCGACTACGATGGCCCGGTGACAGCAGCGCCCCGCACCGCCCGCACCGTGGCGCTGGTGACCCTCGGTTGCGCCCGCAACGAGGTCGACTCCGAGGAACTGGCCGGTCGGTTGGCCGCCGAGGGCTACGAGCTGGTCGACGACGCCGACGGTGCCGACGCCGTCCTGGTCAACACCTGCGGCTTCATCGAGTCGGCGAAGAAGGACTCCGTCGACGCACTCCTGTCCGCCACCGACTCCGGCGCCTCCGTGGTCGCCGTCGGCTGCATGGCCGAGCGCTACGGCTCGGAACTGGCCGGGGCGCTGCCGGAGGCCACCGTCCTCGGGTTCGACGACTACGCCGCGATCGGCGACCGGCTCGACGACGTGCTCGCCGGCCGTCCGCTGGTGCCGCACGACCCCCGTGACCGGCGCACGCTGCTGCCGGTCAGCCCGGTGCAGCGGGCCTCGGTCGTGGCCGGCGCGACCGCGGCGGCCGACGTCCCGTCGCTGCCCGGGCACGACTGGCTGCGCCGCCGCCGGCTGGCCGGAGGCCCCTCGGCCGCGCTGAAGCTGGCCTCCGGCTGCGACCGCCGCTGCGCGTTCTGCGCCATCCCCTCGTTCCGCGGCGCGTTCGTCTCCCGCCCGCCCGGCGAGGTCCTCGCCGAGGCGCGGTGGCTGGCCGGTCAGGGCGTCAGCGAGCTGGTGCTGGTCAGCGAGAACTCCACCTCCTACGGCAAGGACCTCGGCGACCTGCGCGCGCTGGAGGCGCTGCTGCCGCAGCTGGCCGCCGTCGAGGGCGTGGCCCGGGTGCGGGTGGCCTACCTGCAGCCGGCGGAGCTGCGCCCCGGTCTCCTCGAGGTCATCGCCACCGCGCCGGGAGTGGCGCCGTACTTCGACCTGTCCTTCCAGCACTCCTCGCCGTCGCTGCTGCGGCGCATGCGCCGCTTCGGCGGCACCGACGACTTCCTCGGGCTCATCGCCCGGGCACGGGCGCTGGCCCCGTCGGCCGGCTTCCGCACCAACGTCATCCTCGGCTTCCCCGGTGAGACCGAGGACGACGTCGCGGAGCTCGAGCGCTTCCTCGTCGCGGGCCGGCTCGACGCCGTCGGGGTCTTCGGCTACTCCGACGAGGAGGGCACCGAGGCCGCGGGCCTGCCCGGCAAGCTCGACCAGGCCGAGATCGACGCCCGGGTCCGCCGCATCACCGACCTGGTCGAGGAGCTCACCGCCCAGCGGGCCGACGAGCGCGTCGGCGAGCGGGTCGACGTGCTGCTGACCGACGACCTCTCCGCCGAGGAGGAGCCGGGGGTGTGGGCCGGTTCGGCCGCCCACCAGGACCCGGACGCCGACGGCACGACCACCGTCGCCGGGGTGCCCGCCGCGGCCGTCGCCGGGCAGCTGGTCCCGGCCGTGGTCGAGGCCGCCGAGGGCGTCGACCTGCTCGCCCGGGCGGCGTCCCCGGTTCCGGTCCCCGCACGGCTCGCGGCGCAACGATGAGCGGCGCGGCGCGCGACCCGGGTCCGGTCCGGCGTGCGCCGGACGGGCGCGGGCCGCGTCTGGTCAACCTGCCCAACGCGCTGACCGTCCTCCGGCTGGCCAGCGTGCCGCTGTTCGCCGTCCTGCTGCTGCGCGACGGCGGTGCCGACGACGCGGGCCGCTGGTGGGCCGCCGTCGTCTTCGCGCTGGCCATCGCCACCGACTGGTACGACGGGATGCTGGCCCGGCGCACCGGTCAGGAGACGGAGTTCGGCAAGCTCGTCGACCCGATCGCCGACAAGGCGCTCACCGGCACGGCCCTGGTCGGCCTGTCGGTGCTCGGGCTGCTGGCCTGGTGGGTCACCGTCGTGATCCTCGTCCGCGAGTGGGGCGTGACGCTGCTGCGCCTGTGGGTCATCCGGCACGGGGTCATCCCCGCCAGCCGCGGGGGCAAGTGGAAGACGGTCGCCCAGTCGGTGGCCATCGGCCTGTACATCCTGCCGCTGGGCGGTGTGCTGGCCGCGGCCCGCTGGTGGGTGATGGCCGTGGCCCTGGTGCTGACCGTCGTGACCGGTCTCGACTACGTCGTCCGGGCCCTGCGGCTGCGCCGCGCCGGCGCGGCGGCGACGTCCGCGGCGGGCGCCCGGCGGCCGCCCGGCGCCCGGACCGACACGGCGGCCTGAGCGCCGGCCGGGGAACGCCGCCCGGCAGCCGGGCGTTACGCCATCAGCGGACGGCCGCCGGTCGGCCGACCCCGGGGCGCGGCTCCGCGTACCGTGAGCGCACGGTGCCGGAAACGGCGCCGCCGCCCCCCACGCAGGACAGGAGACGGCCATGACGTTGCTGCGCACCCAGCTCGGTACCTCGCTGCGCAGCCACCGGCTCCGCCAGCGCCGCACGCTGCGCGACGTCTCCGGCGCCGCCCGGGTCAGCCTGGGGTACCTGTCCGAGGTCGAGCGGGGGCAGAAGGAGGCCTCCTCCGAGCTGCTCGCCTCGATCTGCGACGCCCTCGACCTGGAGCTGGCCGACCTGCTGGTGGAGGTCGGCGCCAGCCTGCGCACCGCCGCCCCGACCCCGACCGCGGACCCGGCATCCGCCCCGGTGCCCACGCCGGCCTCCGCCGCCGGCGGGGAGGAGCCCGCTCTCGCGCTGGTCGGCTCGGGTCCGGCGCCGGCGCGGTCGGTACTGCGCCGGGGAGCGGTCTCGCTGGCGGCCTGAGCGCCCCTCGTCCGTGGTCGACCGGCCGGTCACCGCCGGTGCAGCGGCAGCGCGCGGGTGAGCACGAGCCGGTCGGCGCCCGGGCCGGCGTGGCCGGCCGACGGCGTGACGCGCGCGCCGAACCGCCGGGCCAGTCCGAGGACGGCGCCGTCGCCGGGGACCGCGACCGCCTGGACGACGCGGGCGCCGGTCCCGGCGGCCAGGGCCGCGAAGCGCTCGAGCAGCCGGACGGCGACTCCGTGGCGGCGGTGCGCCGGGTCGACGGCCAGTGCCTGGACCACGGCCAGCCGGTCGGCGGTGACCAGGCCGAGCAGGTAGCCGGCGTCGCGGTCGTCGGGCGTCAGCGCGACGGCGCCGAAGCCGCCGAGCTGGTGGAAGAACAGCGGGTCGTGCAGGGCGCGTACGTCGCCCGGCGGCAGCGCGCTGTCGGACCAGAACGCGTCGGCACGGGCCAGCAGCCGGTCGCGCAGCGCACCCGCGGACAGCTCCTCGATGCCGACCAGCCGCAGGCCGCCGCTCACCGGACGGCTGCGCCTCCCGCCCGGGCGGCGTCCAGCTCGGCTCGGGTGGGCGGGTCGGCGCCGACGCGGGTGCAGTTCAGCGCGGCGACCAGGGCCGCGTCGTCGACCAGGCGCAGCAGGTCGTCGTCCGACAGCGCCTCGAGCGCCGCGCGATCGGCCACGCCGGTGTCCAGCAGCCCGGCGAACAGGCCCGCGGCCAGCGAGTCACCGGCGCCGACCGTGTCGGCGACGGTCACCCGCGGGGGCGCCCGGTGCAGAAGCGCCCGGCCGGGGCGAGCGACCCGCAGCGGCGCGCTGCCGTCGGTGAGCAGCACCAGGGCCGGCCCGCGCTCGGCCCAGCGGCGCGCGGCGTCGTCCAGGTCGGTGGTGGCCGGCTCCAGCCAGGTCAGGTCCTCGGCGCTGACCTTCACGACGTCGGCGCGGGCGAGGAGCCGCTCCAGCCGCTCGCGGACCGCGGCGCCGGTGTTGCCCAGCAGCCGCGCGGGCGGCCCGTCGGCCAGCATCGGGCGGATGTTCGGGTCGACGCTGACCAGGGCGCTGCCGTGCAGCCGCTCGACCAGCCGGGCGATCGCCTCGCAGCCGGGCGCGGTCCAGGAGGAGATCGAGCCCACGTGGACGATGCCTGGGCGGGCGGGCAGGACCCGGGCCAGCTCCTCGTCGGTCCACTGCCAGTCGGCCGCGCCGGCGACGTGGAAGCCGTAGTCCGGGGAGCCGTCGGGACCGAGCCCGACGACGGCCAGGCTCACCGGTTGGGTCGCCGGGACGAAACCCGCCGGGTCGACCCCCGACAGCTCGGCGTGCCGCCGCAGTGCGGGCGCCAGCGGCCCGGCGCCCAGCCGGGCCAGCAGCCGCACCGGGGTGCCCAGCCGGCCGGCCGCCACCGCGACGTTGAGCGCGTTCCCCCCGGGCCGGGCGACGTACTGGGGCGCCGTCCCCTCCGGACCGGCCCCGGCCTCGGGCACGGGCAGCAGGTCGACGACCAGCTCGCCGAGCACGCACAGCACGGGTGGATCGGCGGGAGCGGGGCCGTCGGGCACGGCAGCACCCTAGCCGCGACCCGCCAACGGGTGGATCCGTTGGCTGCGGCCGGTGACCACCTGGGACGATGGACGGCGACGAGCATCGACGGGCCGGCGACCGCGCCGGAGCAGGAGGAACCATGCCCAACCCGTTCGTGAAGCTGTGGAGGTACCTCACGGCGTCGGCCAACCAGAAGATCGACGAGCGGGCCGATCCGAAGGTGCAGATCGCCCAGGCCATCGAGGCCGAGCAGCAGCGCCACCAGGCCCTGGCCAACCAGGCCGCGGCCGTGCTCGGCAACCAGCGGCAGCTGGAGATGCGGCTCAACCGGCAGCTCGGCGAGGTCGAGCGGCTGCAGTCGTCGGCCCGCCAGGCGCTCGTGCTCGCCGACCGCAGCCGGGCCGCCGGCGACGGGGCCAAGGCGACGGAGTACGAGAACGCCGCGCAGGCCTTCGCCACCCAGCTGGTCGCCGCCGAGCAGTCGATGGAGGACCTCAAGCGCAGCCACGACGAGGCGCTGCAGGCCGCCGAGCAGGCGCGGGGCGCGGTGGAGCAGAGCCGGATGCGGCTGCAGACGACGCTGGCCGAGCGCACGAAGCTGATGAGCCAGCTCGAGCAGGCCCGCATGCAGGAGCACGTGGCCGCCTCGCTGCGGCAGGTCAACGAGCTGTCCGCGCCGGGCAACACGCCCAGCCTCTCGGAGGTGCGCGACAAGATCGAGGCGCGCTACGCGCACGCCCTCGGGCAGGCCGAGCTGGCCCAGACCTCGGTCGAGGGCCGGATGCTCGAGGTGCAGAAGGCCACCCTCGACATCGCCGGCGCCTCGCGGCTCGACCAGATCCGCGCGGCGATGACCACCGGTCCGCAGGCGGTCGAGGGTGCGCCGACGGCGGCCGGGGCGATCGAGGCCGGCGAGGCCCAGCAGCCGGCCGCGCAGCAGCCGGCCGACGAGCCCACACCGCAGCCCGCCGAGCGCCCCGAGCAGCAGGCCTGACGTCATCCGGGCTGGCCGTGTCCTTCCCCGCTTACCCGCCGGACCGGTACCGCGGCGCGGACGGCGAGGTGAGCGCGGTGCTCCGGCGCGCCGGCTCGCCACCCGAGCTGACCACGCCGACGGGCAACGCGACGCACTACCTGGCCACCGGGGCGCTCACCGGTGGTGACTTCGGGCTGTACCGGTGGGACATGGGCGCGACCCCGAGCGGGCCGGGTCCCCACTTCCACCGGAGCATCGGCGAGTCGTTCTTCGTGCTGACCGGCACCGTCCGGTGGTACGACGGCGCCCGCTGGGTCGACGCAGGGCCGGGTGACTTCCTGTACGTCCCGCCCGGCGGCGTCCACGGCTTCCGCAACGAGTCGGGCGGGCCGGCGTCCATGCTGCTGTTGTTCACGCCCGGGGCACCCCGGGAGGACTACTTCGAGACCCTGGCCCACGCCGCCCGGCGCGATGCGATGACCGAGGAGGAACGGGCGGCCTTCTACCTCCGCCACGACACGTTCTGGGTCGATCCGGCCTGAGCGTGCCGTCCCCGGCCGCTCCTCGGAGGGGGGAGCCGAGGGCGTGCGCCGACACACCGTCCCGAGGCGGGGATTCGGGGCCTGGGCGCACACGCGCCGCCCGCCGCCCGGGTCAGGTCGCGGTGGGCAGCATCGGTGGCCGACCCGGCTCGCCGGTGCGGGCCCGCGGGTCGATCGGCGACCGCGCGGCCTGGCAGCGGGGGCACCACCAGGTGACCCGCTCCTGCAGGTCCGGCCCCTGGTCGCCGAGCAGGATCGGCGTGCCGCAGCGGCGGCAGGGGCGGCCCTTGCGTCCGGCGACCCAGTGGTCGGACCCGCGGCGCAGGTCGCCGGTGGTGCTCTGCTCCGGCCGGTCGCGGTTGACCAGCATGAGCGTCCGCGCCCGGTCCACCAGAGCGGCGAGGTCGGCGACGTCCGCGACCCGCGTCCACGGGTGGACGCCGCACAGGAACAGCGACTCGACCTTGTACAGGTTGCCGATGCCCGCGAGGTTGCGCTGGTCGAGCAGGGCGACGCCGATCTGCTCGTCGGGCGTCGCGCGCAGCCGGCGCAGCGCCTCGTCGAGGTCCCAGTCGGGCCCCAGCACGTCGGGCCCGAGGTGGCCGACCAGCCGGTCCTCCTCCGAGGTCGGCACGAGCGCGACGTCGTGCAGCCGGTAGCCGACGCACTCCCACTCGTCGGTCGCCAGGACGGCCCGGACGGCGAACGCCGGACCGCCCCGCCAGCGGGTGCCGTGCCGGTAGATGTGCCAGCTGCCGTCCATCCGGTAGTGGGTGCGCAGCGTCCGGCCGTCGGTGAAGCGGGTCAGCATGTGCTTGCCCCGCGGGACGACCTCGCGCACCGTCGCCCCCGCCAGGTCGACGGCGGCCAGCTGCGGCACCCGCAGTTCGCCGCGGCGCAGCGTGGCGCCGGCGAGCGCGGTGTGCATGCGCTTGGCCGCCAGCCAGACGGTGTCTCCCTCGGGCACGGCACCGATTGTCCCCGGGCGGCGTCCGCGCTGCTCGAACGCCCTGTGAGCCCTGTGACATCCGGGAAGGACCGCGCGGCCCCGGACGCTGTGCGGTGGCGATGGTGATGCCGACCCGACGCCGCGCCCGCTCAGCCGCCACG
>NZ_JAOVZT010000001.1:702677-777915 GCF_025716945.1 Geodermatophilus sp. YIM 151500 | reverse complement strand
CCCACCGCCACGCCCACCGCCACGCCCACCGCCACGCCCACCGCCACGCCCACCGCCGCGGCGGAGCCGGTGACCGTGACCGCCGCCCGGGTGGTGCGGCCGGAACGCCGCGGCGCGTTCGAGCGCTGGGCCGAGGAGATCCTCGCGGTGGCCGCGGCCTTCCCCGGCAACCTCGGCGCCACCCTGCTGCACCCCGGCGAGGGCAGCAGCGAGTACCACCTGGTCTACCGCTTCGCCGACGAGGCGTCGCTGGCCGCGTGGGAGGCCTCGCCGCAGCGCCGGTCCGCGCTGGAGCAGCTGCGGGGGATGGTCGACGAGGAGCGCTTCGTCCGCGTCGCGGGTCTCGACAGCTTCTCACCCGTCCGCCGCTCCCGGGCCCGCGCTGGCGGATGACGGCGCTCACCGTCGCCGCCGTCTTCGCCATCACCTCGCTCATGCAGGTGCTGGTGCTGCCGCACCTCAGCGGCTGGCCGATGCCGCTGCGCCTGCTGGTGTCCGCGATGGTCGTGGTGCTGCTGCTCGGCCACGTCGTGATGCCGGGGCTCACCCGCCTCTTCTCCGGCTGGTTGCACCCCCCGCCGCTGAGCGCCCGTGCCGTCGGGCCGCGCGCGAGGGGTCGTACGGTCGACGTCGTGCAGCGGAGTGGAGCGGCGGGCTGGCTGCTCGTCCTGCTCCTGCTGGCCTCGGTCGTCGTGGCGCACGGCCTGACGTGCACCGCGGTGCCTCGCGGCGGCGGGCACGCTGCCGCACATCTGGCTGCCGCCCACGCGCCAGCGGCGCACGACGCGGTGCTGCACGCCGCGAGCCTCTCCGCGGACGACGACCCGGGCGAGTTGCTGCCCAGCGGCTCACCCCCCACCGGCACGCAGGGGTCGGCGGTCGTGGCGGTCTGCCTGGTCGCGCTGCTGGCAGTGGGTGTGCGCTGCGCGCTCCGTGCAGCCGTCCGGTGGCGCCGGGGTCCGCCGTCCCCGGACCGCGCGCGGCCCGTCGTCCCGACGTCGCGCGCCCGCTGCCTCCTCCCCTCCGTTCCGTCGCTCGCGCAGCTCTGCCTGCTCCGGCTGTGACCGGACCGGCGACGACCCCCCACCCCCGGGCGGGTCGTCGGTGTGTCCGACCACCCACGGAACAGACGGAGGAAGAGACGTGACGAACCCACCCATCGGCGCCCGGAGCCTGCTCGCCGGCCTGGTCGTCGGCCTCGCCGCCCTCACCGGGTGCGGCGAGACGCCACCGAGCGAGGCGACGTCCGCCGGCGAGGCCGATGTCGCGTTCGCGCAGCAGATGATCCCGCATCACGAAGGCGCCCTGGTGATGTCGGAGATGGTGCTCGAACGCGCCGCGGATCCCCGCGTCCGCGATCTCGCGGAGCGCATCGAGGCCGGCCAGCGACCGGAGATCGACCTGCTCACCGGCTGGCTCACCGAGTGGGGTGCCGAACCGGCGGACGGCGGCATGGCGATGGAGCACGGCGAGCACCGCGACGGGGCCGGCGCGGACCCGGACCTCCTCGCGGAGGCGGACGCCGCGGCGTTCGACCGCATGTGGCTGGAGGCCATGATCGCCCACCACCAGGGGGCGGTGGAGATGGCGGAGGCGGAGGTCGCGGATGGCCGGGACCGCGAGGCGGTGGACCTCGCCCGCGGCATCGCGGAGACGCAACGGGCCGAGATCGAGGAGATGCGGCAGCTGCTCGCCGACCTCGGCGGATGAGCGCGGCCCTGCGGGAGGCCCGGCACGCCCGGGCTTCCCGCACCACCGTCCCTCGCCGCGTCCCGCCCGACCCCTCCCGGATGCTGTCCGTGCTGGCCCACCCGTCCCGCCGCGCGCTGCTCGCGGCATCCTTCGTCCTGACCGGCTGCGCGCCAGCGGAACCCGCTGAGCATTCCTCACGGTCCCTCCCGGCCGAGGTCGGTCACGTGCACGCACGTCGCGCCCGCGGTGACGTGCATGGTCGTGCGCGGCGGCGGCTACACGGCGGTCATGGAGCAGCCAGCACGGCCGGAGCAGCACGGCCATCCGCTCGACCCGGCGCGCGTCGCGTCCGCCCGGAGCCGGCTGCCCGACCGCGAGGACGTCATGCGGCTGACCGGACTCCTGGGACTCATCGCCGACCCCACCCGGGCGCGGCTGCTCTACGCCCTCGACGTGGTCGACGAACTGTGCGTGGGGGACCTGGCGCTCGCGCTCGACGTCAGCGAGGACGCGGCCAGCTACGGCCTGCGGGTGCTGCGCACGGCGGGGCTGGTGACGTACCGCCGCGATGGGCGGGTGCTGTACTACCGGCTCGCCGAGGGCTTTCCCGAACCGCTGCGTCGGCACTGCTTGGGTCAGCTGGTGGAGCTGTCGAAGGCGGCGCCCGACGACGAGGGCGCCAGCTGATCGTCAGCGCGCGACCGGGCCCTCGACCACCGGGGACACCGCGCCGGCCGCCAGGCCGAGGGCCAGCACGCACGCCGCGGCCAGGACCGCGGCGACCAGGGCGTACGGGCGGCGCTGCCCGTCCTGCGGTGCGCCGCCCGCGGCGCGGAAGGCCGGCCCGATCCACCGCAGGTAGTAGAAGAGGCTGACCACGGTGTTCGCCGCGGCCACGACCACCAGCCACGCGAGGCCGCCGTCCCAGGCCGCGGTGAACACGGTGAGCTTGCCGAGGAAGACCGCGGTCGGCGGCGTGCCGACCAGGCTGAGCAGGCTGACCACGAGGGCGGCCGCCAGCCACGGCGACGTGGCGGCCAGTCCACGGTGGTCGTCGACCGTGCGCCGCTCCGGTACGGCGGCCACCACGGCGAAGGCGGCCAGGTTCGTGACGGCGTAACCGGCGAGGTAGAGCAGGAGGGAGGGCAGCGCCGAGTCGGTGCGCCCGGCGACGGCCACCGGCAGGAGGAGGTAGCCGACCTGGCTGACCGTCGACCAACCCAGCAGCCGCCGCACGTCGCGCTGGGCGAGCGCGGCCAGGTTGCCGAGGGTCATCGTCACCGCTGCGATCACCGCCACGAGCAGGGACCAGGCGACCGTGTCGGGCAGGCCGACGACGAGCCGGTAGACCGCCACCAGCGCACCGACCTTCGGGATGGTGGTCAGGAAGCCGGCGGCCGCCGTGCCCGCGGCCTGCGCCGCGTCCGGGACCCAGAAGTGCCCGGGTACCCCGCCGGCCTTGAACATCAGTCCGGCCACCACCCCCACCGCCCCGGCGGCGGTGGCGGCAGCCGGCGCCGTCCGCAGGCCGTCGGCCAGGGCGGCGTAGGCGGTGGCCCCGCCGACGCCGTACAGGACGGTGAGACCCAGCAGGAGGAGGATGCCGAACAGGGCGCCCAGCAGGTACGTCTTCAGCGCGGCCTCCGCCGCCCCGGCGTCACGGCGGATGCCGATCAGCGCGTACAGCGGGATGCTCGTGAGCAGGAACGCCACGGCCAGGACCAGCAGGTCGTTGCTGCCGCCCAGCACGCTCGCGCCGAGCGCCGACAGCAGCAGCAGCGCGTAGGTCTCGCTCTCCCGTTGCTGCCCGGCGAGCTCGTCGACGCCGAGGCCGATGACCAGCAGGGTGCCGGCGACCACGACGAGCCGGACGACGTTGGTGGCGGTGTCGACGGCGAACGCAGACATCATCACCGTCCGCGCCGGGTCGCCCAGCACCACGAGGGTCGCCGCGCCGGACGCGACCAAGGCGGTGACGGCGATCAGCCGGGCCCCCCACTGCCGGGTGCGCGGCAGGAAGGAGCCCGCCAGCAGAGCGGCGACCGCGCCGACGACGAGGCATGCCTCGGGCAGCAGAGCAGCCAGCTGCATGTCCACGGGCGGCTACCGGCTCACGAGGTCGACGACCGTGGCCGACGCAGGGGCGACGAGGTCGAGCAGCGGCCACGGCACGACGCCGATCAGCAGCGCCAGGGTCAACAGGGCGGCCACCGGCCACAGCTCGTGGGCCCGCAGGTCACCGAAACCGTGCGACTTGCCTCGCGTGGGACCGGTGAACACCCGTTGCAAGGCGCGCAGGAACAGCGCCGCCGTCACCAGGATGCCGGGCAGGGCCAGCGCCGCTCCCCACGTCGCGCCGATCGAGCCGGCGAAGATCTGGAACTCGGCGACGAAGCCGCTGAAGCCGGGCAGACCGAGCGATGCGAACGCGCCGATGGCGAACAGGGCGGCGAACCGGGGCGCGGGACCGGCCAGACCGCCGTAGTGGTCCATCTCGTAGCTGCCCGTCCGCTCCTGCAGCACGCCGGCCAGCAGGAACAGCGCGGCCGTGATCAGCCCGTGGCTCACCATCTGGGTGACCGCGCCGGTGACGGCCAGTTCGCGGGCCTCCCGGGCACCGTCGGCCACCACCCCGGCCGCGCCGACGGCGAGGACGACGTACCCCATGTGGTTGACCGACGTGTAGGCGATCATCCGCTTGACGTTCGTCTGGGCCAGGGCCACCAGGGCCCCGTACAGCACCGACACCACGCCGATGGTGAGGATCGCCCACGACCACGCGCGCCACGCGTCGGGCAGCGCCGGCATCGCGATCCGGACGAACCCGTAGGTGCCCATCTTCAGCAGGATCGCGGCCAGCACCGCCGAGCCGATCGCGGAGGCGTCGGTGTGCGCCGGTGGCAGCCAGGTGTGGAACGGCACCGTCGGCGTCTTGACCGCCAGGCCGAGCAGCAGCGCGGCGAGGACCAGCCCGCCCACCCCGGGGCTGCCGGCCAGGGGGGCCGCGGCGACCAGCTCGGGGATGTCGAAGGTGTGCGGGTCGGCGGCCAGGTACAGGCCGATGAACCCGAGCAGCAGCGCCAGGCTGCCGAGGAACGTGTAGAGGAAGAACTTCATCGCTGATCGCGCCCGCTGGCCGTGACCCCAGCCGGCGATCGCGAAGTACATGCCGACGATGGACAGGTCGAAGAAGAGGAAGAACAGGATCAGGTCCTGGGCGACGAAGAGCCCGAAGCAGGTGAACTCGAGGAACAGGAACAGCGCGGCCTGGGCCCGCGGCCGGTGCTCCTCGCGGACGGCGTGGCCGGCGCAGGCCGTGAACACCGCGGCGGTGAGCGCGAGCAGCGGCAGCGACAGCCCGTCGACGCCGACGTGGTAGCTGCTGCCCACCGACGGGATCCAGCGAACGCGCTCCTCGAAGGCCAGACCACCGGCGGCGGGGGTGTCGTAACCGGCGACGACGACTGCGACGAGGGCGACCTCGACGGTGGACACCGCGAGCCAGGCCCAGCGGGCCCACCGGTCGGGCACGCCGGGCGCCGCGGCCAGGACGGCGGCCGCGGCGAGCGGCACGAAGACGATCACGCTGAGCACGTCCGCCTCCCTTCCTCGGGGCTGCGGTCGTTCGGTGTCGGGGGGCGGAGGACGCGCGGGATCACGTGGTGGCCACCAGCAGCATCAGGAGCGCCGCACCGAGCACGGCGGCCGCCTGCACGTAGTACTGGTGCAGCAGCCCCGTCTGTGTCCGGCGGGCGAAGCCGCCGAGCCGGCGGACGAGGACGGCGACGCCCTCGGCGGCGCCGTCGAATCCGGTGTCGTCGGCGACGGCGGCCTCCCGGGCGGCCAGCACGGTCCCGCGCGCGCCGGCCTCGACGGCGCCGTCCAGCACCCGGTCGTCGAACCGGGCGAGCGCGTGTGCGAGCCGCAGCACCGGCGACACCACGACGGTCCGGGTGGCGGTGCCCAGGCCGAGCCACGAGCGGGCCCAGTCCGGCTCCGGGACCGGGCGGCGCGCGACGGCGAGCACCACCGCGATGGCCAGCACGGCGGAGACGGCGAGCTCGACCGGGCCGGGAGCCGGCGCCCCGGCCTCGCCCAGCGCCGCCCGCAACCGCTCGCCCACCGGCGGCCAGACGAGGAGGCCGAGCACGGCCGCCCCGACGGCGAGCACGCCCAGCGGCCGGCGCTGCACCGAGCCGATCCGCCGGGTGCCGGGCTCCTCGTCGTCGAGACCCGCCTCGGCGTCGTCCGGCAGCGGCTGCCAGACCAGCCAGAGCACCTTGGCCGCATAGGCGGCCGACAGGCCGGCCGCGGCCAGGCCCACGAGGTACAGCGCCGGGGACGACGCCTTCGCCGCCGCGAGCACCTCGTCCTTCGTGGCCCACAGCGACAGCGGGACCACCCCCGCCAGCGCCAGTAGGCCGACCGACGCGGTCACCCCCACCGCCGGCCAGCGCCGCGCGGCGCCGCGCAACGCGTCGAGCTGCTTGGTGCCCAGCGCGCTCAGCCACGCCCCCGCGACGAGGAACAGCAGGGCCTTGGTGGCCGCGTGGGCAACGAGGTGAGCCGTGCCGCCGGCGACCGCGGCGACGCCCGCGGCGAGCACGACGAACCCCAGCTGGGCGGAGGTCGAGGCGGCCAGCAGTTGCTTGAGGTCGCGCTGGGCGACCGCGACGGCGCCCAGCAACAACGCGGTCAGCGCGCCGGCCCAAGCGGCCGCTGTGGCGGCCCAGCCGGTGGCCGCGAGCAGCGGCGCCGTCCGCAGCAGCAGGTACCCACCCATCGCCACCATGGCCGCGGAGTGCAGAAGTGCGCTGACCGGGCTGGGTCCCTCCATGGCCCGCGACAGCCAGGAGCTGAACGGCAGTTGGGCGGCCTTGCCCAGAGCGGCCACGAGCACACCGGCCGCGACGACGTCGCGCCAGGGGTCCGCGGCATCGGGCAGGTCGGCCAGCGCCAGACCCGCGCCCCCGGCCAGGGCGGCTCCGGCTGCCAGGTAGAGCCCGAGGTCGGCGGTGCGGGTGGTCACGAACGCGGTCGTCCCGGCGGCGACCCGGTGTCCCTGGCGCCAGGAGAAGCCGATGAGGGCGAACGACGTGGCGCCCATGACCTCCCAGGCGAACAGCAGGGTCGGCAGCGTGGTGGCGGTCGCGGTGACCGCGACCGCCGCGGCGAACAGCAGCATGAGGCCGAAGAAGCGCGCCCGGTGCTCGGTGATGTCGCCGGCCGCGAAGACCAGCACGAGCAGCGTCACCGCCGCCACGGTCGGCACCACCACGGCGGACAGCGCGTCGACCCCGAGCCCGAGGTCGGCGCCCGGGACGAACGGGACGCGCACCGCCGGACGGAGCACCGCCACGGCGGTCCCCGCGACCAGCGCCACGGCGGCCGTGGCGATCGCCACGGCCGGTGCCGGCCGGTCGGCCCGGCGGCCGGCCGTGGCCAGCCCGGCGCCGACGACGGCCGGGAGCGCGACGACCACCCACAGCAGGGCGGCGCCGGTCGGCGAGGCACC
The DNA here is from genome assembly GCF_025716945.1 of Geodermatophilus sp. YIM 151500. Classification (GTDB taxonomy): domain Bacteria; phylum Actinomycetota; class Actinomycetes; order Mycobacteriales; family Geodermatophilaceae; genus YIM-151500. Next base: position 770,708 of record NZ_JAOVZT010000001.1, on the reverse strand, counting down.
GGTCACCGGGACAGGTCCGTGGCCATGTCGGTCATGTCGGACTCGCGGCTGCGGTGCAGCAGGGTGGCGACGCCGAAGCCCATCGCCATCTCGACCGTCATCGCGGTGATCACCACGAGCAGCAGCACCTGACCGTCGGGCACCGGGGTGAGGAACCACCAGAAGCCGGCGGCGGCGAGGATCACTCCGTTGATCATCAGCTCCAGGCCCATCATCACCATGACGACGACCTGCTGGGAGATCGCACCGTAGAGCCCGACGCAGAACAGCGCGGCGGCGACGAGCAGGACGGTCTCGAGGGTCACCGCCCGGCCCCCTCGGGGTCCCGGGCCGGCGCCGTGCGGCGGCCGAGGTGGTCGCCGAGGCGCGCGTAGCGCCCGCTCGGCAGGGCCAGCACCAGTGCGGCGACGATGGTGGCGAACAGGACCGGGCTGACGGTCAGCATCACCAGCATCTTGTCGCCCATGATGGCTTCGCCGACGGCCGCGGTGAGGTCGTCGGCGGGGTCGCCGGCGCGGTCCGGCCACGGCACGAGCACCGCCCCGGCGGCCAGGACGACGAAGGTCCCCGCTGCGGCGGCCATCGCCCAGCGCTTGTCGTGCACCATGCTCATCGGCATCAGCGCGGGGTTCATGCCCATGAACATGATCATGTAGATGGCCATGATCGCCATTTCCATGATCATCATCAGCACGGTGATGACGCCGAGGAACTGCAGGTCGAACAGCAACAGTGCCAGACCGACGGCGACGAACGAGGCGGCGAGCGCGTAGGTCGCCCGGGCCATCGAGTCCACCGAGAAGACGGCCACCCCGCTGGCGACGGCGACGCCCGACAGCACCCAGAAGACGAGGTCGGCCACGCTCAGCTCCTTCCCACGACGACGACGGAGACGACGAGCACCTGCAGCAGCACCAGGGGCAGGGCCCCCAGCCACGCGGCGGCCTGGATCCGCTCGGGTCGCAGCGCCGGGAGCCGGCGGCGCAGGGCGACGAGTGCGGCGAGCAGGACGGCGGTCTTGAGCAGCACCCAGGTCCAGCCGGGAAGGAGCGGACCGGCCCCGCCGCCGAGGAACAGCGTCACGCCGAACGCCGCCCCCGCCGTCAGGAGCGTCCACCGACCGACGAGCACGAGCCACCGGTCGATGCCGGACAGATCCGCGAGCACCCCGCCGGCGACGTCGGCCCCCACCGGCGTCTCCAGTGGGCCCCACACCGAGAAGCCGACCAGCGCCAGGCAGTACACCGCGAAGGCGACCGGCATCCACAGGACGAACCACAGGTCCGCCTGCGCCGCGACGATGTCGGCCGGGCGCAGGCTGGCCGCCGCCACCGCCGGCGCGGTGAGCGCGAACATCAGTGGCAGCTCGTACGCCAGCGCCTGGGCCAGGAACCGGTAGCCGCCGACGAGCGCGTGGGCGCTGTTCTGCCCCCAGCCGACCAGCCACACGAGCGCCCACACGGTGACGTCGAGCGCGTTGAACCACACCAGCCCGGTCGGCAGGTCGGCCAGGACCGCACCGCCCAACGGGACGACCGCCGCCTTGAGCAGGGCCACGACGAGCAGGCCGCCCACGCCGATCCAGCGGAGCAGGACGTCGGCCGAGACGGTGTTCCGGCGGCGCTGGCGGAACAGCCGCGCGGTCTCGGCGACCGGCAGTCCCACCCCGGCGCGCAGCGGGCGGCCGTCCGCCCGAGCCGCGAGGGCACCGTCGAGAGCGGCCGCGGCCGCGGCGACGCCCAGCAGCACCGCCGCGCCCGCCGGTGCCCATGCTGCGGAGATCTCGGCGACGCCGGTCACGCCGCGCCCGCCGGATCGAGCTCGGCGGCGGGATCGACGTCGAGGCTGGCGACCATCAACCGAGCGCTGCCCATCTCCAAGCCCGCGAGCACCGTCGGGAGCGCGTCGACCGGGGTCGGCGTCCGGGTGACCGGCGCGCCGCCGAGGGCCGCGCAGGCGTCGGCGAGGAGCCCGACGAGACGGTCGTGCACCGTGCCGGACCGGCAGGGGTCGAGGTCGAGCTGCGCTGCGTCGAGGTGGCCGGCGCCGTCCATGGCCCAGCGCAGGAGGCGGGAGCGGTGGACCCGTCGGTGCAGCCGGTCCACCGCTCCGGCCAGCCTCGCCACCTCGTCGCCGACCAGCGTTGCATCCCGCAACCGGGCAGCGGTGGTGGCTGCCGCGTCCGCGCCGGCCAGGGCGAGGAGCGTCGCGGCACGATCCAGCCGGTCGGGGGCGCTCCCGCGCGGGTTGCCCGGCGTCGGCACCCCGTCAGCGGGCCCGAGCACCTCCGCGCGGGCACCCGTGATGACGTCTCCGGCCAGCGTGCAGTGCAGGAGCAGTCCCGCCGGCCAGTGCGGGAGCACGGGGCCGAGGGGCACGGACAGCACGTCCATCTCCAACCCGTCGCGGTCCTCGCCGCCGCTACCGGCCAGCGGTATGCCGCCGGGCGCCATGTCCCCGTCGCCGTGGTCCGTGTCGCCGTGGTCACTGCCGGCGTGGTCACTGCCGGCGTGATAAGTGTCGCCGTGGTCCGTGTCGCCGTGGTCACTGCCGCCCTCGTTCGGACCGTCCTGGTGCCGGTCGCCGTCCCCGGCGTCCGACGGCTCCGCCGGAGGACCCATGACCGGCTCCAGCGGACGGCCGTGGGCCTCCCGGCGCTGCTGCCCGGCATCGACCAGCGCGGCGGCCGCCCGGTCCAGAGCAGCCCCCACCGCGTCGGACCCCACCACGTCCGCACGCGCGCGCGGTCCGGGGAGCTGGGACCACACGGCGTCGCACGCCTGTGCCAGCCGAGGGCCGGGCGCACCGCAGACGAGCAGCACGTCGGCGTCCGCCGGGGACGTCGCTGCCCGCCAGCCGCGTCGCCGCAGCTCGGCCGCGGCTGCCCAGCGGGTGCTCACCCAGCCGGGGACCTCGACGACCAGGACGGAGGCGCGCGCCACCGCTGCGCGGGCGAGCCGGGCGGTCAGGTCCACCGGAGGGCGCCTTCCCGCCACGCCCACAGCACGCCAACCATGAGGACGGCCAGGAACGCGAACATCTCCACGACGGCGGAGGTGCCTTCCGCGGCCACGACCGTGGCCCACGGGTACATGTAGAGCATCTCCACGTCGAAGGCGAGGAACAGCAGGGTCAGCGGGTAGTAGCGGGCGTGGAAGCGGGACAGCGCGTGCTCCCGCGGTCTCCACCCCGATTGGAACGGCAGCGTGGTGAGCGGCCGGCCGTCCACGGCCGTCGTCCGGTGCGCCGCGAGGGCGGCCGTGATGGCGAGGACGCCGACGAGCAACATCGCGAGCAGACCGAGCATCCCCACCCCCTGGCGTCCGCCGAGCCGGACCGCGCCATACCCGTGTGGTCGTGCGGATAACGCGGTCGGACGACGCCGTGCGCTCGGCCGAACGCAGCGACGACGTGCCGGGTGTCGCCGTCGGGGTGGAAGGGCTCTCGAGGAGGTCGGAGAGCGGGAAGGTGTTCCGGGATGGGGCCTCGCGGACGGGACGATGACGGCTCGGTCGACGGCGGCTCCGCCGACGCCGCCCCGGCGGCGCATCGGGCCCGGCTCAGGCGCGCATCCGAAGACCCCTCGGGGTGGCGGCGAAGCCGGCCGCCTGCAGGGCGGCCGACAGCGGGGTCGACTCGTGCACCGAGGCGCCGTCGGCCTTCTGCACCACCATCCGGCCGAGGGCCCCGGCTGCCACGGCGCCGGAGAGCGCGGTCGCGGCCTCCTTGAGGGTCTGCTCGTCCTCGGTCCACGACAGCAGCGTCTTCCCGCCCCGCTCGACGTACAGGACCAGCTCGCCGTCGACGAGCACCACGAGCGCACCGGCCTTCCGCCCGGCCCGGTGGCCGGCGGCGCCTCTCCGGCCGCCGCCGGTGCCCTCGCCGACGTCGACCGCTGCACCGTCGACGGACCCGCCGTCGGCCGCGGTCAGCCGCTCCGGCCACGGCAGCGCCGCGCCGTAGACGTTGGCCGGGTCGGTGGCGGCCAGCACGACCGCGCCGGACGGGGAGCGGTCCGGCGAGGCGAAGGCGCGCAGCCGGTCGACGGAGCCCGGCGTGCCGAACTGCGCCGCCCCGAGGGTCTCGACGAAGTAGCCCCGCCGGGCCCGCCCGTTCTCCTCGAACGCCCGCAGCACCGGGTACACGCCGGAGAAGCCGCCGCTGACCTGCTCGCCCTGCACCGCGCCGCGGGTGAGCACGCCGTGCCGCTCGAGCAGCGCCTCGGCGCGGGCCGTCGTCCGCTTCGTCGGGTTGGCCTCGCGGTCGGGCAGCAGCGACCAGCGGCCGGCCACCGTCGGCGGGCCGGAGCGCGCGGGCATCGTGGGGCGACCGAGGCGGCTGCGCCCGTAGCGGGGACGGTCGAGGCGGGCCCGCGGGGGCGCGGGCGCCCGCCGATGGGTGCCGCCCCCGGCCAACCGGGTGCGCAGCGGAGCGAGGGTGTCGTTGGTCAGCCGCCCGGCCCACACCAGGTCCCACACCAGCTCGGCGAAGGCGGTGTCGTCGGTCGAGCCGACCAGGTCGGACAGCCCGCGGAAGAACAGCGCCTGGCCGGCGGAGAGCTTCTCCACGACGACGGGCGCGTAGCCACCCGCCGCCCCGTCGCCCGACCCGCCCGGATCGAGCGGCTCGGGCAGCAGCAGCGGGGCGAGGTCGGCGGGCACCAGGCTGATCCAGCCGTCGCCGCCGGGCAGCCCGCCGGCGCCCGCCCACAGCACCTCACCGGCGCTGGTTAGCTCGTCGAGCATGCCGGGCGCGTAGTCGCGCACCCGCGCCGGCAGCACCAGCGACTCCAGGGCGCTGGCCGGCACCAGCGCACCCGCGAGCTGCTCGACGACGGCGAGCACGCCGTCCGGTCCGCGCAGCCGGCTGCCCACCGACTGCCACGACGGGGTGAAGCGCGCCAGCGCGCCGACCGGCACCGGTTCGACCTCCTGGCGCAGCCTGGCCAGGCTGCGCCGGCGGACCGAGCGCAGCACGTCGGCGTCGCACCACTCGTGGCCGGTGCCCCCGGGGCGGAACTCGCCGGCGACCAGGCGTCCGGTGCTCGTGAGCCGCTGCAGCGTCGCCGTGACGACGGCGACGCCGAGCCCCAGCCGGCCGGCGACCTCGGCCGGCTGGAAGGGGCCGTGGGTGCGCGCGTAGCGGCCGACCAGGTCGCCGAGCGGATCGGCCACCGGCTCGGTGAACGCCTCCGGCACCCCCACGGGCAGGGCGGTGCCGAGAGCGTCGCGCAGCCGGCCGGCGTCCTCGATGGCGGCGTGCCGCTCCTCCCCGGCGATGCGGACCACGATCGCCCGGCGCGATGCGACGAGCTCGTCGAGCTGCTCGCGCCGCACGCCGCGCCGCAGCGCCTCCGCGACGGTGAGGTCACCCACCACGCGCAGCAGGTCGGCCGCTCCGTCGAGGTCACGAGGGTGCCGCTCGGCGGGCAACCGCTGCAGCTCCGCCTCGACCTCGGCCAGCGCCTCCGCGTCGAGGAGCTCGCGCAGCTCGGAGCGGCCGAGCAGCTCGGCCAGCAGGCCCGTGTCGAGCGCCAGCGCCTGCGCGCGGCGCTCGGCCAGCGGGGCGTCGCCCTCGTAGAGGAACTGGCCCACGTACCCGAACAGCAGCGACTGGGCGAACGGCGAGGCGGCCTGGGTCTGCACGTCGACGACCCGCACCCGGCGGGAGCGGACGTCGCGCATCAGCTCGACCAGCCCCGGCACGTCGTAGACGTCCTGCAGCACCTCGCGGGCCGCCTCGAGGGTGATCGGGAAGCTCGCGAAGTCGCTGGCGACCGCCAGCAGCTGGGCGGCCCGCTGGCGCTGCTGCCACAGCGGCGTGCGCTTGCGCGGATCGCGGCGGGGGAGCAGCAGCGCCCGGGCCGCGCACTCCCGGAACCGGCTGGCGAACAGCGCCGAGTTGCCGACCTCGGCGGTCACCTCGCGCTCGACGTCGTCCGGGTCGAGCACGGCGAGATCGGCCTCCGGCGGCTCGCCGGTGGTGTCGGGCAGCCGGAGCACGATGCCGTCGTCGGAGTGCATGGAGGCCACGTCGACGCCGTACCGCTCGCGCAGCCGGGCGGCGAGCACCAGCGCCCACGGAGCGTTGACCTGGGCGCCGAAGGGGGAGTGGACGACGAGGCGCCAGTCGCCGAGCTCGTCGCGAAACCGCTCCACCAGCAGGGTGCGGTCGTCGGGCAGGTGCCCGGTCGCCTGCTTCTGCTCGGCCAGGTAGGCCTGCAGGTTGGCCGCGCCCCACTCGTCCAGGCCGGCGGCGCGGGCGCGGTCGAGGCCCGCCTCCGGCGTCGCCGAGCCGACCTCGCGGAGGAAGGCGCCCAACGCGCGGCCCAGCTCCAGGGGGCGGCCCGGCGCGTCGCCGTGCCAGAACGGCATCTTGCCCGGCTGGCCGGGCGCCGGGGTGACCAGCACCCGGTCGTGGGTGATCTCCTCGATCCGCCAGGACGAGGAGCCGAGCAGGAAGACGTCGCCGACCCGCGACTCGTAGACCATCTCCTCGTCGAGCTCGCCGACGCGCCGCCCGCCGGTCTCGCCGGCGCCGGAGACGAGGAAGACGCCGAACAGACCACGGTCGGGGATGGTGCCGCCGCTGGTGACGGCCAGCCGCTGGGCGCCGGAGCGGGCGGTGAGCGTGTCGGTCACCCGGTCCCAGGTCAGCCGGGGGCGCAGCTCGGCGAACGCGTCGGAGGGGTAGCGCCCGGCCAGCATGTCGAGCACGGCGTGCAGGGCCGAGTCCGGCAGCGACGCGAACGGCGCCGACCGGCGGACGACGGCGGCGACCTCGTCGACCGTCCGCGGCCGCTCGGCGACCATGGCCACCACCTGCTGGGCCAGCACGTCGAGCGGGTTGCGCAGGTAGCGGATCGACTCGATCGCACCGGCCTTCATCCGCTCCGCGACCAGCGCGCACTGCACCAGGTCGCCGCGGTACTTGGGGAACAGCACGCCGCGGCTGACGGCGCCGACCTGGTGGCCGGCCCGGCCGACCCGCTGCAGCCCGGCGGCGACCGTCGGCGGTGCCTCCACCTGGACGACGAGGTCGACCGCGCCCATGTCGATGCCCAGTTCCAGGCTGCTGGTGGCGACCACCGCGGGCAGCCGCCCGGACTTGAGCGCCTCCTCGACGACCATCCGCTGCTCGCGGGACACCGAGCCGTGGTGTGCGGCCGCGACCGGTTGGAAGTCGGTCGGCAGCCCGCCGCCGGAGCCGGCCTGGGCCATGAGCGCGGCGGCGTTCGCCCCGGGCGGCGCCTCCTCCCCGGTGGCCCGCTCGTAGGCCAGCTCGTTGAGCCGGCTGGTCAGCCGCTCGGCCAGCCGCCGGGAGTTGGCGAACACGATGGTGCTGCGGTGGGCCTCGACCAGGTCGAGCACCCGCTCCTCGACGGCCGGCCAGATCGACGTCCGCGGCTGGGCGCCGGCGGCCGAGCCTTCCAGCTCGCCGGTCGGCTGGCCCAGCTGGCCCATGTCCTCGACCGGGACGACCACCGAGAGGTCCCACCGCTTCTCCGAGCCGGGGGCGACCACCTCGACCGGCCGGCCGCCGGCCAGGAAGGTGGCGACCTCCTCGATGGGCCGCACCGTCGCCGACAGGCCGATGCGCTGGGCCGGGCGCTCGAGCAGCTCGTCGAGCCGGTCGAGCGACACCGCCAGGTGCGCGCCGCGCTTGGTATCGGCCACGGCGTGCACCTCGTCGACGATGACCGTCTCGACGCCGCGCAACGCCTCCCGTGCCGAGCTGGTGAGCAGCAGGAACAGCGACTCGGGCGTGGTGATGAGGATGTCCGTGGGCCGGCGGGCGAACGCGCGCCGCTCGTCGGCGGGGGTGTCGCCGGAGCGGATGCCGACGCGGATGGCCGGCCGCGGCAGCCCCAGGCGCGCGGCGGCCTGGCCGATGCCGGTCAGCGGCGCGCGGAGGTTGCGCTCGACGTCGACGGCCAGCGCCTTGAGCGGCGACACGTACAGCACCCGGCAGGCGCGCTGCTCATCGACCGGCGGGGCGGCCGACAGCCGGTCGAGCGACCACAGGAAGGCCGCCAGCGTCTTCCCCGAGCCGGTCGGCGCGACCACCAGCGCGTGCCCGCCGCTGCTGATCGCCGTCCAGGCGCCCTCCTGGGCGGGCGTGGGCCGCTCGAAGGCGCCGGTGAACCAGGCCCGGGTGGGCTCGGTGAAGCGGTCGAGCGCCGAGGGCCCGGTGGGGGCGCCGGCGGACGGGGGCGGACGGCGAGGCACGCAGCCAGTGTCCCCGGGACGTACGACAATCCGCCGCGGATGATGACCAGGTCACCTGATCGACGGGGGTCCCGGCCCGGCGTCGAGGGTGGTCGGGGCACTGGGCGGAGGGAGGCTCGGATGGGTGGCGCCCACGGTGCCGACCGGGTGACGGCGGTCGGCACGGACCTGCAGGCGCAGTCCACGGGCTCCCCGGTGCCGTTCGTGCTCGACGTGTACGCGTCGCCCGGCCCGCACGGCGCGGCCCCTCCCGGCCCCCGGTCGCAGGAGCTCGTCGCCGACCGGTGCCGCGGCCGGCGCGGGGCGCAGCCGTGGTGACGGCGGACGGCGTCGACGCGGTCCGGGTGCAGCGGCGGACGGTGGCCGTGCTCAGCGGTGGCGTCGCGCTCGGCGGGCTCGGCGTGACCGTGGGCATCACGGTCGGCGGGCTGCTCGCCCGCGACGTCGCCGGCACCGACACCGCCGCGGGTCTCGGCCAGACGGCGAGCGTGCTCGGCGCCGCGGTGATCGCCGTCCCGCTGGCCCGGATCAGCGACCGGGCCGGACGCCGGGCGGGCCTGGCCGCCGGGTATGCGGTCGCCGTCGCCGGCTCGCTGCTGACCGTGCTGGCCGCCACCCTGTCGTCGCTGCCGCTGCTCCTGGCCGGGCTGTTCGCCTTCGGCGCCGCTACCGCCTGCGGGCTGCAGGCCCGCTACGCGGCGGCCGACCTCGCGGCCCCGGAGCACCGGGCGCGGTCGCTGTCGCTGGTCGTGTGGGCCACCACGGTCGGTGCCGTGCTGGGTCCCAACCTCGCCGGTCCCGGCGCCGCCCTGGGGCGCGCGCTGGACCTGCCCCCGCTCGGCGGGGCGGTGGTGGTCTCCGCCGCGGTGTTCTCGGTCGTCGCGGTCGGCCTGGTGCTGCTGCTGCGTCCCGATCCGCTGCTGCTCGCCCGCCGGCTGGGCGGACGCGGCGCCGCCGCGGCGCCGCGTCGGGCCACCGCTGCCGCGTTGCGGGCGGTGTGGGCGTCCCCGAGCGGCCGGCTCGGGCTGACCGCCGTCGTGGTCTCCCACGCGGTCATGGTCGGGGTGATGGTCATGACCCCGGTGCACATGGGGCACGCCGGCGCCGGTGAGGGGGCCACGCTGCGCGTCATCGGCCTGGTGATCAGCGTGCACGTGGCCGGCATGTACCTGTTCTCCCCGCTGGTCGGCGTCCTGTCCGACCGGGCCGGGCGGAGCGCCACCGTCGCCGCCGGCGGGGTGCTCCTGCTGGGCGCGGCGGCGCTGGCCGGCACGGCGCCGCCGGGTGCCGCGGTGCAGCTGGGCGTCGGGTTGCTGCTGCTCGGGGTGGGCTGGTCGTGCGGGCTGGTTGCAGGCTCCACGCTGGTGAGCGAGGCGGTGGACGTGACCCTGCGGCCGACCGCCCAGGGCGGCACCGACCTGCTCATGGGCCTGGGGGCGGCGCTGGCCGGGGTCGTCGGAGGCCCGCTGCTGGCGGTCGGCGGCTTCGGGCTCGTCGCGGGCGTGTCGGCGGCGCTCGTGGCGCCGCTGGTCGTCGTGTGGCTGCGGACGCCGCGGCCGGCGCGCGCCGGCGGGGTCAGCGACGGCCCCGGTAGTTCCTGATCAGCAGCACGATCAGGACGATCAGCGCGCAGATGATGCCGATCTCCACGACGAGGTCGACCGTGGCGTTGCCGCTGCCGGGGATCATGCCCCGAGCCTAGATCGGCCCGTTGTGGCGGACCGGAGTCAGTGAAGTAAGTACACTGTGAGCTGTGGTAATGGAAACGGCCCGGTGGTGCACCGCGCTCGACCGCGTCCTGGAGCTGGTCGTCGTCCTGGATGACGACATGGCACGCGGGCTGGCCCGCCGCGGTCTGACCACCGCGCGCGCGCACCTGCTCTGGGAGCTGCGCAGCCGGGGGCCGGTGACCCAGCGGGTGCTCGCCGCTGCCCTGGGCGTCACCCCGCGCAACGTGACCGGCCTCGTCGACGCCCTCGTCGACGCCGGCCTGGTGATCCGGGCGGCTCATCCGACCGATCGGCGGGCCACCCTCGTCTCCTTCACGGACGACGGGGCCGCGCTGGCCGACGGGCTCGCCCGCGACCGGGAGGAGTTCGCCGCGGCGCTGTTCGCCGGCATGCCGGCCGAGCGGCTGACCGGCCTGCTGGCGGGCCTGGACGACGTCCTCGAGCGGCTGCGGGAGCGCGGCGTGGGGCGCGGTGCGGGGGCGTACCGGTGACCGGCGACCCCGGGCCAGGTCGCCTGGTCCGCCGCGCGCTGGCGTACGAGCTCGGCATGTGGCGCAGCCTGGCCCGTTGGGTGCTGCGGCGCGGTGCGGACGTCGGTCCGGGTGGCGTCCCCTTCGGTTACGTCCGCACGGTGGGGCCCGCGCACTGGACGTTCATCGGCGTCTCGGCCGTCGAGGTGCCGATCCTGCACTTCCTCGTCCCGTGGGACGCCGTGCGCACGGCCGCGCTCGCCGTCGGCCTGTACGGGCTGCTCTGGATGATCGGCGTGCTGGCGGGCCTCACCGTGCACCCGCACGTGGTCGACGGGACCGGGCTGCGGATCCGCCACGGGAGCACCGTCGAGTTCCTGGTGCCGTGGGCCGACATCGCCGCCGTGCGGTCCCGCCGGAGGTCGCTCGAGGGGATGCGCACCCTCCAGGTGCACGGCGAGAGTCCGGACCGGGTGCTGTCCGTGGCGGTCTCCAACCAGACGACCGTGGACGTCGTCCTCGCCCGCCCGCTCCCGCTGCTGTCGCCACGCGGCGACGCGGAGCCGGTCACGGCGGTGCGCCTGCACGCCGACGACCACGCGGCACTGGTCCGGCACCTGCGGCAGGGGCTGACCGCCCGGCAGGCGGACGAGGGCGAGCGGGCGGCGCGCTAGCGTCGACCCCGTGCGCCTGCAGGAGTTCTGGTCCCGTATGTCGGGAGCCTTCGGGTCCGTGCGCGCGGAGAGCGTCGCGCGCGACCACGTCTTCGCCGTGCTGGGCGGGCGGACGGCGGTGGAGGCGATCGAGGCCGGCCTGCCCGTCCGGCGGGTGTGGCTGGCCGTGTGCGAGGAGTACGACGTGCCGGCCAAGGAGCGCTGAACCCGGTCCGGCGCGCACCGGCGGGGATCCCGGCACCCGGAGCCCCCGCGGAGGATCGCGGCCGACGACGCGGGCGGCGTGTCGGCCTGGCAGTCGAACGTGTGTTCGGCCTACTGTGGCGTCCACAGGACGCATCCCTCTCCACAGATCCTCCCGCCGCCCGGAATTGTCGGATCCCCGCCCTAGCGTCGGTACCGACCGCTCCTCGCAACGTCCCGAAGGTGAGCACGATGGCAACGCTCGACCGCGACAAGGCCCTCGACATGGCCCTCGCCCAGATCGACAAGCAGTTCGGCAAGGGCTCCGTGATGCGGCTGGGCGACAACGCCGCCCAGCCGATCAAGGTGATCCCGACGGGCTCCATCGCCCTCGACATCGCCCTGGGCATCGGCGGCCTGCCGCGCGGCCGGATCATCGAGGTCTACGGCCCGGAGTCCTCCGGCAAGACCACGGTCGCCCTGCACGCGGTGGCCAACGCCCAGGCCGCCGGCGGTATCGCGGCGTTCATCGACGCCGAGCACGCGCTCGACCCGGAATACGCCCGGGCCATCGGCGTCGACACCGACGCCCTGCTGGTCAGCCAGCCCGACACCGGTGAGCAGGCGCTCGAGATCGCCGACATGCTGATCCGCTCGGGCGCCCTCGACGTCATCGTCATCGACTCGGTCGCCGCCCTGGTCCCCCGCGCCGAGATCGAGGGCGAGATGGGTGACAGCCACGTCGGCCTGCAGGCCCGCCTGATGAGCCAGGCGCTGCGCAAGATCACCGGTGCGCTGAACAACTCCGGCACGACCGCCATCTTCATCAACCAGCTCCGCGAGAAGGTCGGCATCGTCTACGGCTCCCCGGAGGTCACCACCGGTGGGCGGGCGCTGAAGTTCTACTCGTCGGTCCGGCTCGACGTCCGCCGCATCGAGACCCTGAAGCAGGGCACCGACGCCGTCGGCAGCCGCGTCCGCGTCAAGATCGTCAAGAACAAGGTGGCCGCGCCGTTCAAGCAGGCCGAGCTCGACCTGCTCTGGGGCCAGGGCTTCAGCCGCGAGGGCGGGCTCATCGACGCCGGGGTCGAGCAGGGCTTCATCCGCAAGTCCGGCGCCTGGTACACGTACGAGGGCGACCAGCTGGGACAGGGCAAGGAGAACGTCCGCGCCTTCCTGCGCGACAACCCCGACCTCGCCGACGAGATCGAGAAGAAGGTCAAGGAGAAGCTGGGCATCGGGGCCACGCTCGACGCGCCGCCGGCCCCGGCCGACCCGGTCGACTTCTGACCGGCCTGGTGACCGGAGCGGCCGGAGGCTCGGGGCGCCGCCCGCCTGCTCGTCGCGGCGGGCGGCGTCCCGCCGAGGGCGACGGGCTCCCCGGCGGCCGGAGCCGCACCCGAGAAGCATCCGCGGTGGACGAGCCACCCGGGTCGCCGCAGGACGCGCCCGGCGATCCGGAGGCGGTGGCCCGCGCCATCTGCCTGCGGGCGCTGACCGGAGCGCCGAGAACCCGGCAGCAGCTGGCCGATCTGCTCGCCCGCCGCGGCGTGCCCGAGGCGGCGGCGGTTGCGGTGCTCGACCGCTTCACCGACGTGGGGTTGGTCGACGATGCGGCCTTCGCCCAGGCCTGGGTCAGTTCACGGCAGGCCGGTCGCGGCCTGGCCCGCCGCGCGCTGCGGGCCGAATTGCAGGCCAAGGGCATCGACGCCGAGACGGCGGCGCAGGCGGTCGGGCAGGTCGACGACCACGACGAGCGAGAGGCCGCCCGGCGGTTGGTCGAGCGCAAGCTGCCGTCGCTGCACCGCGTCGACCGGCCCACCGCCACGCGCAGGCTGGTCGGCATGCTCGCGCGCAAGGGCTACGGCGGGGGGCTGGCCGCGGCCGTCGTCCGGGAAGCGCTCGACGCCGACGGGACGGATGGAGCCGGTGTCGACGACGTCGGTGGAGACGACGGGGTGGCTTGGGGGTGAGGCCGACGCCCGTGGGCGGCGCCGCGGGCGTGCCCTCCCCGCGCGGCGCCGCCCGTGCGGGCGGTGCCTGCCCCCGCGGCGCCGCCCGTGCGGGCGTGCCTACCCCCGCGGGCGGTGCCTGCCCCCGCGGCGCCGCCCGTGCCACGGTGCCGCCCGCCCGCTGACACAACCACGGCGAACAGCGGTGTCGCGGAACTCAGCCGGGCCGCGTGCCCGTCGCGGCGGCGCGGCGTCGGGGGCGGCCCCGCCGACGGCCGAGCTTCCCGACGGGCGCCGGAGCGGCGCCCGTCCGCCCGTGGCTCGCGACCGGCGGGCTCTGACCGCTGCGCCGGCCGTGCGCGATCGGGGGAGAGGCTCCGGTCAGCGGGTCACCCGCGGCTGGCCGGAGATCTGCGGTCGATGGGCGGTCCTCGGTCGACGGGCGGTCCCGGACCGGCCGTGCGGGTCCCGCGGGGCCCGTCCCGGTCGGCGGCATGCCCCCGGGCGGCGCGTCGTCGGCGGCGAGGTTCGCGGCGCGGAAGGCCACCCAGGGCGCGGCCAGCACGAGCACCATGCCGATGACGGCCACGGCGCGCACGCCCAGCGCCGCGAACAGCAGGGCGGCTGCGACCACGGCGGCGCACGCCAGCAGCGCCCAACGGCGGGTCGGGGGAGCGGAAAGGACCGCGAAGGAGTCGGCGAGGGCGCGGTCCTCGCGTTCGAGGCCGCTCCGGATACCGGCCAGTGCTTCCCGTTCCTCGGGGTCCAGTGGCATGGCGTCCTCCGGTGGCTCGCGAGCGTCCCTGCGGCCGGCTTCAGGTGGCGTCGGGATCGTGCGGGCCCTCGCGGGTGCCCGTACCGGACAGGAGGCGACCGGCGAAGGGCTCGTGCCGCCGGCCCAGATGTGCCTCTTCGTCCAGCCGCTTGCGCAGGTGCGGGTAGTGCGCCTCGAAGGCGGGCCGGTTCGACCGGATCCGCGGGATCTCGACGAAGTTGTGCCGAGGCGGCGGCGAGGAGGTCGCCCACTCCAGCGAGTTCCCGTGGCCCCAGGGGTCGTCGCGCAACGCCAGCTGGCCGTACTTCCACGACCGCCGGGCGTTGTAGAGGAACGGCAGCGTGGCCGCGCCCAGGATGAACGCGCCGATCGTCGACAGGGTGTTCAGCAGGGTGAAACCGTCGGTGCCCAGGTAGGTGACGTACCGGCGCGGCATCCCCTCGGCACCCAGCCAGTGCTGCACGAGGAAGGTCAGGTGGAAGCCCACGAACGTCATCCAGAAGTGCAGCTTGCCCAGCCGTTCGTCCATCATCCGGCCGCTCATCTTCGGGAACCAGAAGTAGATGCCGGCGAAGGCCGCGAAGACGATGGTCCCGAAGAGCACGTAGTGGAAGTGGGCCACGACGAAGTAGCTGTCGTTGAGGTGCCAGTCCAGCGGTGGCGAGGCCAGCATCACGCCGGTCAGCCCGCCCAGCATGAAGGTGACCAGGAAGCCGACCGACCACAGCATCGGTGTCTCGAAGGTCAGCTGACCGCGCCACATGGTGCCGATCCAGTTGAAGAACTTGATCCCGGTGGGCACCGCGATGAGGTACGTGGCGAACGCGAAGAACGGCAGCAGCACCGCTCCGGTGGCGAACATGTGGTGCGCCCACACCGCGATCGACAGGAAGCCGATCGCGATCGTCGCGGCGACCATGCCCTTGTAGCCGAACAGCGGCTTACGGCTGAACACCGGGATGACCTCGGTGACGATGCCGAAGAACGGCAGCGCCACGATGTAGACCTCGGGATGCCCGAAGTACCAGAACAGGTGCTGCCACAGCATCGCGCCGCCGTTCTCGTCGATGTAGACGGCGGCATCCAGGTTCCGCTCGGCCAGCAGGGCGAACAGCGCGGCGGTCAGGATCGGGAAGGCGATGATCACGAGCAGGCTGGTGATCGTGATGTTCCAGACGAAGATGGGCATCCGGAACAGCGTCATCCCGGGCGCGCGTAGGCACACCACCGTGGTGATCATGTTGACCGCGCCGAGGATCGTGCCCAGGCCGCTGACGATCAGCCCGGTGATCCACAGGTTGCCCCCGAGGCCAGGGCTGTGCGTACCCGTCGAGAGCGGCACGTAGGCGTACCAGCCGAAGTCCGCGGCGCCGCCGGGGGTGAGAAACCCGGCCATCGCGATGGTCCCGCCGAACAGGAACAACCAGTACGAGAAGGCGTTCAGCCGGGGGAAGGCGACGTCGGGCGAGCCGATCTGCAGCGGCAGCACCAGGTTCGCGAACGCGAACACCAGGGGAGTCGCGAACAGCAGCAGCATCACCGTGCCGTGCATGGTGAACAGCTGGTTGTACTGCTCCGGGGACAGGAACTGCAGCGCCGGTCGGGCCAGCTCGGCCCGCATCAGCATCGCCATGAGCCCACCGGCCACGAAGAACACGAAACTGGTGACCAGGTACATCAGCCCGATCGTCTTGTGGTCGGTCGTCCGCAGCAGCGAGAGCAGGCGGGCGCCCCGGACAGGCGGACGCTCCGGGCCGGGGTGGCTGACGATGGGCTGGGGTGCGAGCACGGTCACGGCCGGCCTCCCGGCGGCGAGACGGTCCGCTCACGCGGCCGCGAGCGGCCTCCCCATGATCGCTCTGCCGCACCCGCGACGGAAGGGGCCGTGGTCCCGTGCGTCCGTGCTCGGAGCGGGAGCGCAGCCGATCAGTCAGACTGCGGCGAGCCAGGCGGGCACGTCGACGGCGACGCCGTTGACGGCCTCGTCGTCCTCGACGAGCCAGGCCGGCTCGCGCCGCTGCCCGTTCCCCAGCCAGCGCTGGATCTGCTCGTCGAACCCCTCCCACGCAGGCGTCCCGGGCCGACCGACGGCACCGACGAAGGTCAGGTCGGCCTCACCGCCGTCCGCGTAGCGGAGCACCATGCGGCACCGGGAACGGCGGTGCCGGGCCGGGGGGATCGCCTCGCGCACCACGGCGCTCGCCGCGCCGGCCGCCTCGGCGAAGTCGGTCGCGGCCGCCCGCAGGCGGGCGACGAAGTACTGGGCGGGGTCGTCCGGGTCGATGGTCCGTTCCGCCTCGTCCACGGATCCGGCCGACGCCGCGACGGCGGCGGGGGTCACCGGCTGCGGCCCGGCGTCCCGGCCGTACCCGCCCGCGGGGCCAGCCGCCGGTTCCGCGAGTTCCACGGGGTCCGCGGGGTCCGCCGGCTCGGCCGGGTCCGCCGGCTGGGCCGGGTCCGCCGGCTCGGCCGGGTCCCCCGGCTCGGCCGGGCCTGCCACGGCGAGAGGCGGCTCGACGGCAGGCGGGTCGGCGGAGGCGGCCCCGACCGCCGGCTCACCGGCGGTCGGCCCCTCGTCCGCGGGCTCCCGGACGGCGTCCCCGTCGTCGACGACGTCCTCCGGGACGACCGTCCTCCGGGGGACGAGGGCGTCGTCCGGGGCGGACGCCGCCGCCTCGTCCTCGTCGTGGCCGTCGTGGCGGTCGTGGGCGTCGTGGTCGACGGCGGCGTCCTGGGCCATCGGCTGGGCGGCGACGGGCGCTCCCGGCGGGCGCGCGGCGACCCGCGGCGCCTCGGCCGGCTCCAGGTCCGGCAGGTGCAGCCGCTCGGTCGACTGGTCGGCGACCTCGGCGGCGGCGCGGGGGACCGGCGGCAGGCTGCGGCGGCCGGCGGCGTGCATCGTCTCCATGGCGGCGTCAGTCTTGCCGCTGTGACGGTATGCCCCGCGCGAGGCGCGCCGGGCCTGTGACCCGAGTGTCAGGTGAGACCGCCGCCCCCCATCTGCTCGGCGGCGTCGAGCTCCGGCTTCCTGCCCGCCGCCCGCGGCGTGCGGCGCGTGCGGCGCTCGACGTAGCGGGCCAGCGTCGAGAGCAGGACGTTCACGACGATGTAGATCAAGCCGGCCGCGACGTAGATCTGGAAGGTGTAGTCGTTGCCGAAGCGCGGCCCGAAGAACTCGACCAGGCTGCGCGCGCCGCGGAGCAGCTCGAAGTACCCGATGATGAAACCGAGCGAGCTGTCCTTGAGCAGGACCACCAGCTGCGCCACGAGCACCGGCAGCATGCGCCGGGTCGCCTGCGGCAGCAGCACCAGCGTCATGACCTGCGTCTTGCGCATGCCGATGCCGAAGGCCGCCTCCCGCTGACCCTTGTCGATCGACAGGATGCCGGCGCGGAAGATCTCCGCCAGCACCGCGGAGTTGTAGAGGACGAGCCCACCGGTCAGCGCCACGAAGGCGGAGGGCTCGACGCCGTACTTCGGCAGCACGAAGAACAGCGCGAAGATCACGACCAGCAGCGGAACCGCGCGGAAGAACTCGATGTAGGTGGCGGCCAGCCACCGGACGGGGCCGTGGTCCGAGAGCCGCCCGACGGCCAGCAGCAGGCCCACGAGCGTGGCGAGCACCATGCCCACCGCGGCCACGGTCAGGGTGCGTACGAGCGTCTCGCCCAGCGTCTGCGGGACACCGGTCCGCGGGTCGAACAGCACCGCCCAGCGCTGCGGCTCGAGCTGCTGGTTGCCGGCCAGCCGGACCAGCACCAGCGCGAGCAGGGCAAGGATCAGCAGCGTCCCGAAGCCGGTGCCGATGCGGATGCGCGCGCGGGCCTTCGGCCCGGGGATGTCGAACAGGACGGGTGCGGTCATCGCAGGATCGCCACCCGCCGCTCGACGTGGTGGACCAGGAAGGCCAGCGGCAGGGTGATCAGCATGTAGGCGACGACGACCCCCACGAGGACGGCGCTGAGCTGCGCGGCGTTGGCGTTGACGAGCCGGGGGAGCAGGGAGCTGAGCTCGCTGACGGCGAACCCGGCGGCGATGGAGCTGTTCTTGACCATCGCGATGAAGACGTTGCCCAGCGGCGGCACCACGGTGCGGAAGGCCTGGGGCAGCACCACCTCGCGCAGCGACTGGCCGAAGGTGAGCCCGATCGCGCGGGACGCCTCGGCCTGCCCGGTCGAGATGGCGTTGATCCCCGAGCGGACCGCCTCGCAGACGAAGGCCGCGGTGTACAGGCCGAGGGAGAGCACCGCGCCGGGGAAGAAGCCGAGCACGAAGTCGATCTGCGGCAGACCGAAGATGAGGAAGAAGAAGACGACCGTCAGCGGGGTGTTCCGGAAGGTCTCGACGTAGAACGTCGCCAGCCCGCGCAGCGGCGGGATCGGGCTGACCCGGGCCGCGGCCAGCAGCGTGCCCAGCACCAGTGCCACCAACCCCGCCAGCGCGGAGATGCTCAACGTGGTGAGGAACGCGTCCCACAGCAGGTTGAAGTTGTCGATCAGGAACTGCACCGCGGCGCCTCCCCGGAGTCACGACGGCGGACGCCGCCGGGCGGGCCTCCACCCGCCCGGCGGCGTCCGGCTCAGCTCAGTACCGGTCGACCGACGGCGGCTCGGGCGCCGGCTCGCCGGTGATCGCGCCGGCGGTGCGGTCCCAGGCGTCGGCCCACGCGCCGCTCTCGTACGCCTGCTCCAGCGTGTCGTTGATGAACGTGCGGAACTCGTCGTCCCCCTTCGGCACGCCGATGCCGTAGGGCTCCTCGGTGAACGGGTTGCCGACCAGCTCGAAGCCCCCGTCGCTGCCCGCCACCAGGCCGGTGAGGATGACGTTGTCCGTGGTCACCGCGTCGACCTGGCCGTTGGCCAGCGCGTCGGCGCACTTGGAGTAGACGTCGAACAGCGTCAGCTGGGCCTCGGGGTAGTTGTCGCGGATGTTCTGCGCCGGCGTCGAGCCCTCCACCGAGCAGACCCGCTTGCCGGCGAGGTCCTCGGGACCCTGGATGCCCTGCGGGTTCCCGGTCGGGACCATGATGTCCTGACCGGCGGTGTAGTACGGGCCCGCGAAGTCGATGAGCTCCTTGCGCTGGTCGTTGATCGTGTACGTGGCGACGACCATGTCGACCTGGCCGTTCTGGAGGAACGGCTCCCGGTTGGCCGACACGGTCTCGACCCACTCGATGCCCTCGGGAGCGATGCCGAGCTCGGCGGCGATGATCTTGGCGATCTCGACGTCGAAGCCGTCGGGCGCGTCGGTCGTGGGGTTGAGCAGCCCGAAGCCGGGCTGGTCGAACTTCGTGCCGACGGTGATCGACCCCGCCTCGCTGAGCTCGGCCATCGTGGTGCCGGGCTCGAAGTCGGTGCTCTGCTCGACCTCGACGCCGGCGTCGGTCTGCTCCGCGGCCTGGTTGCCGGCCTCGCTGGCGCAGCCGGCGAGCGCCAGGCCGAGGACCGCCAGCGAGGCGGCGTACCGGGTCATGCGCATGGGTGCACTCCTCCTTGGGGTGGGGCTCAGTGGTGCAGGATCTTGGACAGGAAGTCCTTGGCGCGGTCGGTCGTCGGCGCCGTGAAGAAGGTCTCGGGATCGGCCGACTCGACGATCCGGCCGCCGTCCATGAACACGACCCGGTTGGCCGCCCGCCGGGCGAACCCCATCTCGTGCGTGATGACGACCATGGTCATGCCCTCGCGCGCCAGCGAGATCATGACGTCGAGGACCTCGTTGATCATCTCCGGGTCGAGGGCCGACGTCGGCTCGTCGAACAGCATCACCTTCGGGTCCATGGCCAGGGCCCGGGCGATCGCGACCCGCTGCTGCTGCCCGCCGGACAGCTGTGCGGGGTACTTGCCCGCCTGCGTGCCGACGCCGACCCGGTCGAGCAGCTCCCGGGCCCGCTCCTCCGCCCGCGCCCGGGGCTGCTTGCGCACCTTGACCGGGCCGAGCGTCACGTTCTCCAGCACGGTCTTGTGCGCGAACAGGTTGAAGCTCTGGAACACCATGCCGACGTCGCTGCGCAGCCGGGCCAGCGCCTTGCCCTCCTCGGGCAGCCGCTCCCCGTCGATGAAGATCTCCCCCTGCTGGATGGACTCCAGCCGGTTGATCGTCCGGCACAGCGTCGACTTGCCGGAGCCGGAGGGGCCGATGACGACGACCACCTCCCCGCGGTCGATCGACAGGTCGATGTCCTGCAGGACGTGCAGGTCACCGAACCACTTGTCGACGTGCGAGAGCCGGACGAGAGGTTGTCCGTTCGAACCGCTGGTCACCCGGCGACTGTAGGGCGCACCGGTTCCGGCGGGTGACCTCCGCGATCACGAAGCCGTAACGAAGCCGCCCGCGGACCGGGCCGTTCGCCCGACCGGGTGCCACGGGTGGTCCGGCGCGCCGCCGTACGCTCGATCTGCCATGACGACCCCGCCCGCCGCCCCCCGCACCTACCGGGTGCGCACCTATGGCTGCCAGATGAACGTGCACGACTCCGAGCGCCTGGCCGGCCTGCTCGAGGCGGCCGGCTACGCGCCCGCGGCCGAGGGGGACGAGGCCGACGTCGTCGTCCTCAACACCTGCGCGGTGCGCGAGAACGCCGACAACCGGCTGTACGGCAACCTGGGGCACCTGCGGCCGGTGAAGGCCGCCCGGCCCGGCATGCAGATCGCCGTCGGCGGCTGCCTGGCGCAGAAGGACCGCGGCGAGATCGTCCGGCGCGCGCCGTGGGTGGACGTCGTCTTCGGTACGCACAACGTCGGCGCGCTGCCCGCCCTGCTCGAGCGGGCCCGGCACAACGCACGGGCGCAGGTCGAGATCAAGGAGGCGCTGGAGGTCTTCCCGTCGACGCTGCCGGCCCGCCGCGACTCGGCCTACTCGGCCTGGGTGTCGATCAGCGTCGGCTGCAACAACACCTGCACGTTCTGCATCGTGCCCTCGCTGCGCGGCCGCGAGGAGGACCGCCGTCCCGGCGACGTGCTCGCCGAGGTGCGGGCGCTCGTCGACCAGGGCGTGCTCGAGGTGACCTTCCTCGGGCAGAACGTCAACAGCTACGGCGCCGGCTTCGGCGACCGCGGCGCGTTCGCCGACCTGCTGCGCGCCGCCGGCCGGATCGAGGGGCTGGAGCGGATCCGGTTCACCAGCCCGCACCCGCGCGACTTCACCGACGACGTGATCGCCGCGATGGCGGAGACGCCGGCCGTGTGCCACCAGCTGCACATGCCGCTGCAGAGCGGGTCGGACGACGTGCTCCGCAGGATGCGCCGCTCCTACCGGCAGGAGCGCTACCTCGGCATCCTCGACCGGGTCCGCGCGGCGATGCCCGACGCGGCGATCACCACCGACATCATCGTCGGTTTCCCCGGGGAGACCGAGGCCGACTTCGACGCCACGCTCGACGTCGTCCGCGCCGCCCGGTTCGCGTCCGCCTTCACCTTCCAGTACTCGAAGCGGCCCGGCACGCCCGCGGCGGACATGGACGGGCAGCTGCCGAAGGCCGTCGTCCAGGAGCGGTACGAGCGGCTCGTCGCCCTGCAGGACGACATCAGCTGGGCGGAGAACCAGGCGCAGGTCGGGCGGACGGTGGAGCTGCTCGTCGCGGCAGGGGAGGGCAGCAAGGACGCCCGCACCGGCCGGTCGACCGGCCGCGCCCGCGACGGGCGGCTGGTGCACTTCACCGCCCCGGACGGCGGTGCCGACGGCGGTGTCCGGCCCGGTGACGTGGTCGAGACCGTGGTCACGCGGGCCGCGCCGCACCACCTCGTCGCCGACGGCCCGCTGCGCTCGCACCGGCGGACCCGGGCCGGCGACGCGAGCGAGGCCGGCACCCGGCCGACCACGCCCGGCGTCCTGCTCGGCATGCCGAGGGTCGGCGCCCCCGCCTGACCGCCCCGACCGGGGGCTCGCGACCGTAGGGCTCGCGACCAGGGGGCATAGGAAGCAATGCCCCCGGTATCGCGGCTCGAGACCGAGGCAAAGCTTCCTATGCCCGGGGCCGGGGCTCTAAGGGGCGGGCGCCGGCGTCAGCGGCGGGACGCCGACCTCTCCGCCTCGGCGAGCCACTCCCGCCGGGTCGTCAGGTTGGCCCGGGCCTCGGCGACGCGCTGGGCGTCGCCGGCCGCCTCCGCCTTGACCAGCTGCTCCTCGGCCTTGGTGACCGCCGCGCGCATCGACGTCACCATCGGGTTCTCGGGCGCCGACCGCGCTCGCGAGGAGTCCGCCGCGCCGCGGACGCGCTGCTCGACGGCCTGCATCCGGTCCTCCAGCGTGCGCATCGCGCCCCGGGGGACGTGCCCGATGGCGTCGTAGCGCTCCTGGATGCGGCGCAGCCTGTTCTGCGCCCCGCGCGGGTCGGTCGACGGGTCGATCCGCTCGGCCTCGGCGAGCAGCTCCTCCTTCTGCCGCTGGTTCTCCAGCTGCTCGCGGTTGCGCTCCTTGTCCGATTCGGCGCGCGCGGCGAAGAAGGCGTCCTGGGCGGCCCGGAACTGCTTCCACAGGTCGTCGTCGCCGTCCCGGCCGGTGCGGGGCACTCCCTTCCACCGGTCCATGAGGGTGCGCATCGCGGCGCTGGTCGGTCCCCACTCGGTGGACGTCGACAGCCGCTGTGCCTCCGCGATCAGCTCCTGCTTCGCCGCCCGGGACTCGCTGCGCTGCGCGTCCAGCGCGGCGAAGTGCGCCCCGCGCCGCCGGCCGAAGGCGTCCCGGGCCGCGGCGAAGCGCGACCACAGCGCCTCGTCGGTCTTGCGGTCGATGCCGCGGATGGTCTTCCACTCCTCGACGATGGCCTTGAGCCGGTCGCCGGCGGCCTTCCACGCGGTCGACTCGGCTGCGATCTGCTCGGCCTCGGCGGCCAGCGCCTCCTTGCGGGCGACCTGCGCGGCGCGCGCGGCGGCCTTCTCCGCCCGCGACTCGGCGGCCGCCTCGTCGGCCGTGCCGACCATGGCCCGGGCCCGCGCCGCCAGCCCGTCGAGGTCGCCGACGGCCGCGGCCTCCGGGATGGAGTCGGCCAGCGCCTGCGCCTTCTTCTTCAGCTCACCCGGGTTGCCGGTGTGGGCCCGCAGCCGGGCCTCGAGCAGCGACACCTCGGTGGCCAGGTCGGCGTAGCGCCGGGCGTAGTGCGCCAGCCCGGTCGCCGGGTCACCGGCCTGCCACGACCCGACGGCGCGCTCGCCGTCCGCGGTGCGCACGTAGACCGTCCCGTCGTCGTCGACCCGGCCCCAGGCGGCCGGGTCCACGGCCGGCGCGGCACTCTCGGCGGGTTCCGGCCGGTGCGGCCCGGGGACGTGCACCGGCTGCTCCGGCGGCGGGCCGCTCGGCGTGACGGACGGCGGCAGGTCACCGGCGGCGGTGGTCGGCGGGACGTCGGCGGTCGGATCCGCGACACCGGCCTCCGCAGGATCCGCGGCACCGGCCTCCGCGGGATCCGCGGCACCGGCCTCCGCGGGATCCGCGACGCCGGCTTCCGCGGGATCCGCGACGCCGGCCTCTGTGGGATCCGCGACGCCGGCTTCTGTGGGATCCGCAACGCCGGCTTCTGCGGGATCCGCGACGCCGGCCTCCGCGGAATCGGCGGCTGCGGGGTCGGCGGTTGCGGGGTCGGCGGTTGCGGGGTCGGCGGCCGGCGTGCCGGCGTCCGGGGGCACCGCGGCGGAGCCGCGGGACGGGCCGCCGGCGTCGTCCGCCGGCGCGCCGACCGGGGCACCGTTCCCGGTGGCCGTGTCCGCGGGGGAGGTCGCTGCGGGCGCGCGCTCGCCGGGTGGCGTACCCCGACGGTCGGCGTCCGGCGGAAGAACCTGCTCCGTCCCGTTGCCGGGAAGCTCCGTGCTCGACACGTCCGGCAGTCTCCCACGCGTCATCGGCGAGACTGCTGCCGTGACCGCCGATCCCGCCGCCGCCGGTCCGGTGGCGGTCGCCTTCTGCCCGGCACCGCCGCTGCTGCACCCCGCCGTTGCCCGCGGGGCGGCCGCGGAGACGGCGAAGCTGCTGGCCGCGTGCACCGAGGCGGTGTCGGCGATGCTCGCGTCCGCGGCCGACGTCGTGGTCGTCGTCGGCACCAGGACGGAGGCCGGTCTCCGGTACGGGCCCGGGGACGTCGGCAGCCTGCGGGGCTTCGGCGTCGACCTCGACCTCCCGTTCGCCGGCCGGCCCCGGCCCGGCGGGCGGCGGCTGCCGCTCGCCCACGCGCTGGGTGCCTGGCTGCTGGACGAGGCGGGCTACGCCGGCACGAGGCTCGGGGTCGCCCCGCCCGACCTGCTCGAGGTGCTGGCCGGGCTGCCGGGCCCGGTGGGGGTGCTCGCGATGGGCGATGGCTCCGCGCGGCGCACGGTCAAGGCGCCCGGCTACCTGGACGCGGCGGCCGCGCCGTTCGACGCCGGGGTCGCCGCCGCGCTCGCCGCGGGGGACGCCGCCGCCCTGGCCGCGCTGGACCCGGCCGAGGGACGGCGGCTGCTGGCCGACGGGGTCGACACCTGGCGGGCGGTCGGTGCGGCCCTCCGCGGGCGCACGGTCGTGGCGCGGCTGCGCCACGACGACGCGCCGTTCGGCGTCGGCTACCTGGTGGCCGACTGGCTGGCGCCGTGACCGGTGCACCGCCCGTGGTGGCCGTCGTCGGCCCGACGGCGACGGGCAAGACGGCCCTGGCCGTCGCGCTCGCTCGCCGGCTCGGCGGCGAGGTGGTCAACGCGGACTCGATGCAGCTCTACCGCGGCATGGACGTCGGCACCGCCAAGCCCGGCCCTGACGAGCGCGGCGGCATCCCGCACCACCTGCTCGACCTGTGGCACGTAAGGCAGGCGGCGTCGGTCGCCGAGTACCGGGGCACCGCGCGTGCCGTCATCGACCGGCTGCGGGCCGCGGGCGTCGTGCCGCTGCTGGTCGGCGGTTCGGGGCTGTACGTGCGGGCCGTGCTCGACGACCTGGACCTGCCCGGCACCGACCCCGCGGTGCGGGCCCGGCTGGAGGGCGAGCTCGCCGCGGTCGGGCCGGCCGCGCTGCACGCCCGGCTCGCCGCCGTCGACCCGGCCGCGGCGGCGGCCGTGCTGCCCAGCAACGGACGGCGGATCGTGCGGGCGCTGGAGGTGGTCGAGCTGACCGGCGGGCCGTTCCGCGCGACCCTGCCCGAACCGCGGCCGCACTACCCCGCCGTCGTCGTCGGGCTCGACCGCGCCGCCGCCGAGCTGGACGAGCGCATCGCCCGGCGCGTCGAGCGGATGTGGGCCGGCGGCCTGGTCGCCGAGGTCGAGGTGCTGGTCGCCGAGGGACTGCGGGAGGGCCCCACGGCCTCCCGCGCGCTGGGCTACGCGCAGGTGCTGGCCCAGCTGGCCGGCGAGCTCGACCCGGACGAGGCCCGCGAGCGGACGGTCGGCGCCACCCGGCGTTTCGTCCGGCGCCAGCGGTCGTGGTTCCGCCGCGATCCCGCCGTCCGCTGGTTCGATGCCGCCCGCGGTGACCTGCTCGACGCCGTCACCCGGGAGATCGCCGACCGTACGATCGACCCGTGACGCAGCCGCCGGCTCCCCGGGTCCTGCTCGGGCACGGCACGGAGAACGATTTCGTCGTCCTGCCCGACCCCGACGGCACGGGGTGGCCCGAGCAGCGGCTCGACGCCGCCCTGGTCCGCCGGCTGTGCGAGCGGCGCTCGGGCCCGGGCGGCGACGGCGTGCTCCGCGTGGTCCGCAGCCGGCACGTGCCCGATGCGGCCGCGGCCCTCGGCGCCGACCTCGACCGCTGCGAGTGGTTCATGGACCACCGCAACGCCGACGGCTCGCACGCCGAGATGTGCGGCAACGGCATCCGGCTGTTCCTGCACGTCCTGCTCGCCGAGGGGCTGGTCGACCGGGCCGCGTGCGAGAAGGGCGTGCTCGTGGGCACGCGCGGCGGCCCCCGGCGGGTCGGTGCGGTGCCCGGCGGCGGCTACTGGGTGGACATGGGCCCGGCGCGCCCGTTCGGCCGGGGTGAGGCCCGCATCGCCGGGCGGACATTCGCCGGGCTGGCCGTGTCGATGGGCAATCCCCACCTGGCCTGCCTCACCGACGTCGACCTGGACGCGCTCGACCTGACCGGTGTGCCCGCCGTCGACCCCCAGCTGTTCCCCGAGGGGGTCAACCTCGAGCTGGTCACCCTGCTGCGGGCCGGCGGCGAGGGCGCCGACGCGCACGTGCGGCTGCGCGTCGTCGAGCGGGGCGTGGGGGAGACCCGCTCCTGCGGCACCGGCGCCTGCGCGGCCGCGTTCGCCGCGCTCGAGGCCCGCGGCGCCGGATCGGGGACGGTCGTCGTCGACGTCCCCGGAGGCCGGTTGTCGGTGCGGGTCGGGGACGGGACGACGGTGCTCACCGGTCCCGCCGTCCTGACCGCCACCGGGGTGCTGACCGCCGAGTGGCTCGCCGGCTGACCCGACCGGGTCTCCTCACCCGGGCCGGCGGCCGCCCGCCGGGGGCGGCCCCGCCGGGCTCGGGCGGCCGACCCTCAGGGCCCACCGTCGCGGGTGCCGGTCGCCGGCTCGTCGGGCTCGCTGCCGGCCTGCTGCTCGTCCTCCGACGGGCGGCCCGGCGTGTAGCCGCCCTCGCCGGTCACGCCGCCGGGGGCGCTGAGGACGTCGCGCGGCGGGTGCAGGCCCACCGGGTCGCGGCCCGGGTCGTCGAGCTCGTCGTCCCGGTCCGGGCGCATCGCTCCGCTGCTCTCGGTCATCCGGTCCTCCTTCAGGGTGGACGTCGGCACGTCGTCCGCCCGTACCCGGACCGCCCCCTGCGTCACCCTTCCGGAGAAGTGCGGGATGGCTCCGGGCCCCGTCGGTGTTGTGCAGGTCGGATAATCGGTGCCCCGCACGGACGGGGCGTGCCACGCTGGGAGACGATGACCACCGCACAGAACCGCGCCGTCCTCGACGACGCACAGGCCCGCGCCGACGCCGCTGCCCGGAGCGCAGGCGTCGCGCCGTGGGAGGAGTCCGGCGACACCACCGGCTCGTACGCGCTGGAGGAGCGCGGCGCTCTGCGCCGCGTCGCCGGCCTGTCCACCGAGCTCACCGACGTCACCGAGGTCGAGTACCGGCGGCTGCGGCTGGAGCGGGTCGTGCTCGTCGGCGTCTGGACCGAGGGCACCGCGGCCGACGCCGACCGCTCGCTGGCCGAGCTGGCCGCCCTGGCCGAGACCGCCGGGTCGGTCGTGCTCGAGGCGGTCAATCAGCGGCGGGACAAGCCGGACGCCGGCACCTACGTGGGGTCGGGCAAGGCCGCGGAGATCCGCGACATCGTCGCCGCGACCGGCGCCGACACCGTCATCTGCGACGGTGAGCTCACCCCGGGCCAGCTCAACGCGCTGGAGAGGATCCTCAAGGTCAAGGTCGTCGACCGGGTCGCGTTGATCCTCGACATCTTCGCGCAGCACGCCAGCAGCCGGGAGGGCAAGGCGCAGGTCGAGCTGGCCCAGATGCAGTACATGCTCCCGCGGCTGCGCGGCTGGGGTGAGTCGCTGTCCCGCCAGGCGGGTGGCCGCGTCGCCGGCGGTGGCGGCATCGGCACCCGCGGACCGGGTGAGACGAAGATCGAGACCGACCGGCGGCGGATCCGCGCGCGGGTCAGCCGGCTGCGACGCGACATCGCCGGGATGGCCACCGCGCGGGCGACCCAGCGCGCCGGACGCAGCCGCAACGCCGTGCCGAGCGTGGCGATCGCCGGCTACACGAACGCCGGCAAGTCCAGCCTGCTCAACCAGCTCACCGGGGCGGGCGTGCTGGTGCAGGACGCCCTGTTCGCCACGCTGGACCCGACGGTGCGCCGCGCCCTGTCGCCGGAGGGCCGGGAGTACACGCTGACCGACACGGTCGGCTTCGTCCGGCACCTGCCGCACCAGCTGGTCGACGCGTTCCGCTCGACCCTCGAGGAGGTCGCCTGCGCCGACCTGCTGGTGCACGTGGTCGACGGGTCGGACGCCGACCCGCTCGGGCAGATCGACGCCGTCCGGGTGGTGCTGGGCGAGATCGACGCCGCGGCGGTGCCCGAGCTCATCGTCGTCAACAAGGTCGACGCGATGACCGACGCCGACGTTTTCGCCCTGCGCCGGGCGTTGCCCGGCGCGGTGTGGGTCTCGGCGCGCACCGGGGAGGGCATCGACGAGCTGCGCCGCCAGATCGCCACCCGCCTGCCGCGCCCCGACGTCGACGTCGACGTGCTCGTGCCCTACGAGCGTGGCGACCTGGTCGCGCGGGTGCACCGCGACGGTGAGGTCCTCGACGAGCGGCACGAGCCCGCGGGCACTCGGTTGAGCGCGCGTGTGGACGGCGCGCTGGCCACCGCGCTGGCCGACTTCGCCGTCCCGGCCACCTGACGCCGGGCACCCGAGTGGGTGGGACCCGGCTCGCCCAGGTCACGGCCAGGTCACGGCCCGGTACGGTGAAGCCCGTGTCCAGTGCCGTGGTCGAGCAATCGGGCCACCGGCAGCACGAGCGCGTGGTGTCGGCCGGCCGGCCGCCGTGGTGGCTGCTGGGTGCTGCCCTGGTGACCGCGGTCCTGGTCACCGTCGACCTGCTCGGCCGCGGGCCCCTGGAGCGGGCGGACCTGCGCGTCTCCGAGGTCGTCAGCGACTGGGGGCTGCAGGAGTCGCCGGCCTATCCCGCCGTCTGGGCGGTGACCCAGGTGGGTGGCCGGGTCACCATCCTCGTCGTGCTGGCCGTGCTCGTCGGGTGGCTCGCCTGGCGACGGCGCAGCTGGCTGCCGCTGGTGCGCGTGCTGGTCGCCCTCGCGCTGCTCACGGTCGCCGTGTACGCCATCAAGCACGGCACCGGGCGCACCGCACCGGCGTTCCCCGGCTCGTTCCTGTTCACCGCCGAGGGGACGTCGTACCCCTCCGGGCACGTGGCCAACGCGGTGCTGATGTGGGGCGTGGCTCGCTGGCAAGCCGTCGAGTTCCGCCTGGCGCCCCGGGTGCAGCGCACCTTCTGGTGGCTGAGCGTCGTCGGCCCGGTGATCACCGGGCTGGCGATGGTGTCGCTGGACTTCCACTGGGTCACCGACGCGGTTGTGGGGGCGGCCGTCGGTGTGTTGCTGCTGGGCGTGGTTCACACACTCGACGCAGCCTTCCTGTCACGCTGGGTGCGTGACCGAGCGGTCCGGCAGCCCACGTAGCGGCGTCCGGCTGCCCCTGGCGGCCGCCGGCGTGCTTCTCGTGGGCGCCTGCACCGCGCTCCCCACGAGCGCCGCGTCCGCCGGCTCCGCCGCCCCGGTGACCGCCGGCTCCGCCGCGGCCGGCGCGACGGAGCTCTGCCGGATCACCGACGCGCGGCTTCACGAGCTGTCCGGCCTGGTCGTCGTCGGGGACCGGCTGCTGGCGGTCAACGACGGCGGCGACTCGCTCGCGGTGCAGGTGCTCGACACGGGGTGTCGCGTGGTCGAGGAGCGGTCGTCGCCCGTTGACCCGTACGACCCCGAGGACCTGGCCCTCGCCGCGGACGGCACCGTCTGGATCGCCGATGTCGGCGACAATCGGCGCGAGCGGGCCACCGTCGCGCTGCTGGCCCTGCGACCGGACGGATCCACCGCTGTCCACCGGCTGAGCTACCCGGACGGCCCGCACGACGCCGAGGCGCTGCTGCTCGCGCCCGACGGGACGCCCTACCTCGTGACCAAGGACCCGCTGGGGGCATCGGGCGTGTACCGGCCCGAGGCGGCCCTGGTCGACGGCGGCACGGTGGGCCTGACCCGGGTCGCCGCGGTGACCCTGACCGTGACGGGCACCCCCGGCGGGCCGGTCGGAACCTCTGGCCAGCTCATGGTCACCGGGGGAGCGGTGTCCGGTGACGGCCGCCTGCTGGCCCTGCGCACCTACACCGACGCCTACGTGTGGCCGCTCTCCGGGTCCGACGTGCCCGGTGCGCTGGACGGCACGCCCGTCCGTGTCCCGCTGCCGGCCTCGCCGCAGGGGGAGGCCGTCAGCTTCGCGGCCGACGACCGGCAGCTGGTCGTCGCCGGTGAGGGGCTGCCCGCCGAGGTGCTGGTGGTGCCCACCGAGGCGGCGCTGGAGCCGATCGCCGAGGCGCTGACGGCGGCCGGACCGGATGCCGGGACCTTCGGCGACGGCGGGCGGTCACCGCTGCTCTCGGGTGCGATCGCGGTCCTGGTGGCGACGGTGGTCCTCTGGCTCGCCGGCCTCCGGCGCCGCCGGGACTGAGCTGACGGGGCTGGGCCACCGGGACCTGGGCCGCCGGGACCTGTGCCGCCGGGACCTGTGCCGCCGGGACCTGTGCCGCCGGGGCCGGGCCGCCGACCCGGCGGTCCTGCTCCCCGATCAGACCCGGCGCAGCACCGTGACGACCCGGCCGAGGATCGTGGCCTCGTCGCCGGGGATCGGCTCGAAGGCAGGGTTGTGCGGCAGCAGCCACACCTTGCCGTCCCGGCGCTTGTAGGTCTTGACGGTCGCTTCGCCGTCGATCATCGCGGCGACGATCTCGCCGTTCTCCGCCGTGGGCTGCTGTCGCACGACCACCCAGTCGCCGTCACAGATGGCCGCGTCCACCATCGAGTCGCCCGCTACCCGGAGCATGAACAGAGTGCCGTCGCCGACCAGCTCCCGGGGGAGCGGGAAGACGTCCTCCACGGCCTGCTCGGCCAGGACCGGGCCGCCGGCCGCGATCCGACCGACCAGCGGGACGTAGGTCGGCGCGGGTCCACCCGCCGCATCGGGCACACCGGCGACCTCGGCGGGCGCGGGGGCCGTGCGCGGTGCCGCGTCGCCGGGCAGCCGGACGTCCAGCGCGCGCGGGCGGTTGGGGTCGCGCCGCAGCCATCCCTTCCGCTGCAGCACGGAGAGCTGGTGCGCGACCGAGGATGCCGAGGAGAGGCCGACCGCCTCGCCGATCTCCCGCACCGAGGGCGGATACCCCCGACGTTCGATCGAGTCGTGGATGACCTCGAGCACCCGCCGCTGCCGCTGGGTCAGCCCGTCTCCGCCACCTTCCCGGTCGGGGAAGGCGCGCACCGAGCCGCTCGCTGCGGGGGCCTCGACCGGCTCCCGGTCGGCCGTCCCGTCGTCGCCCGAGGACCGCCCTCCGCCCGGTGTCCCGCTCGTCCTCGCCACGGCTCCTCCTCGTCCCGGCCATCGGACGGCGCCGTGCACCGGCGCCTCCGCCTGAACCGGACAGTAGCCGTTTCCACCCGCCGTTTCAAACACGTGTTCGAAGTCCTGCCACGCCTGGTGGTGGTTGTCGGCGCCGTGCGGTAGACATCGAACGTGCGTTCGTATCGAACGCGTGTTCGATCAAGGGAGGGTGGTCGTGAGGGTCGGAGACGATGTCGGCGGATGCACGGGCGGAAGTCGGCCAGGGGGCGCGGCGGAGGCCGCCGGCGGGTCGCGCCGTCCGCCGTCCGCCACACGTCGCACGGCCGGCCGCGCGGAGCGACGCCCGACCGCCGCGGGCTGGCGCACTCCGAGCAGTCGGCCGGCCGGCCACCCGCGGGGAGTCCGTGCCCACCCGGAGCCCGCTCCGCCGCTGCGGCTGACCGCACGCGGGCGCCGGCTCGTCGCCGTGCTCGCGGCGGCGGCCTGCGTCGGTGCGGGCGCCCTGGTGCTGGAGGCGCTGCCCGGTTCCGGGGGTGCGCTCCGCCTGGCCGGCGGGCAGAGCGTGGTGGTGCAGCCGGGTGACACGGTCTGGTCGATCGCCCGCTCGGCGGGCGGCTCGTCCGACGTGCGGACGGTGGTCGACGCCATCCAGCTGTTGAACGGGCTCGATGGCGGTCGCGTGGTCCCCGGCCAGGTGCTGCACCTGCCCTGAGGCGCCGACGGGTATGCCGCGCTCGGATCGGCGGTGCGGCGGCGTACGCGCCGCTCCGCGCCGGGCGGCTCACCGCCAGGGCAAGACGTCCCAACGTCCCCGTCCGACTTCGTCAACCCTCAGTCCGGCAGTCCTCACCCTCTGTGCACGGTCGCGGACGTAGCGTCCTTCCCGTGCCGGACGTCAGCGAAGGTCGAGCAGCGGTGTTCACCAGCGAGCCCCAGGACGTGGAGGTCTACCAGCAAGGCGCTTGGTGGCCGGGCTCCCTTCTCGGCTGGCGGCACGACAACAGCGGTGCCTGCCAGGTGTGGGTCCGCGTCGTGCTGGGCGGCGTCGAGGAGACCGCGTGGACCGACCTGGCCACTCTGCGCCTGCCCGAGCGGCGACCCGCGGAGGCGCGGCCACCGGCCGCGCGTTCCCGGAGCGCAGTCGGCACCGCTGCGCAGCCGGCACCGACCGCCGTCGCCCCGGCGCTGCCGGCGCCGGCAGCCCCGCCGGCCGCGTGTCCCGTCGGCCCGTCCACCGTGGTGGCGCATGCGGTCCGGTCCGCGGGCGCCCCTCCGCCCGGCGCCCCACCCTCGGCCGCGTCGACGCGCGGACGGCACGCCACAGCGGGCGGACCGGCCGGACGGCCCCTCCGGGCGGTCGCCGTGGCGGCGGTCGCTCCCGTCGAGGCGGTCGACCCGGTGGCCACGCAGCAGCTCCCGCTGGTCCGCGACGACAGGTCGGCGCGGGGCGGAATGCCGACGGCGCGCACCGGAGGCCGCCGGCGGGCTCCCGAACCCATCGGGTCGGAGCGCGGTGAGGCGGCGTCGACCGAGCGGCGCGCCGCCGGGCGCGTGTCCCTCCCGGGCGCCGACCGCCTTGCCGGGCTGACCGCCCCGTCCGGCCGGCACCGCGCGCCGGACGCGGCGGCCGGCCGGCACCGGGCGGCCGACACGGGCGTGCTGTCCGCAGTCCCCGCGGCGGAGGAGGCACGTCCCGGCGCGGACGCGCCGTCCCGCCGGTCCTCCGAGCCGTCGGCGCGGGAAACGTCCGCAGAGCCCCGCAGTCGAGCGTCGGCCGAGCGGGCCGCCGGCGGACAGGGGGAGCCGGAGTGGCTGACCCGCCCCATGCGCCTCGAGGAGGCCCTCGGCGCCTCCCGCCGTCCCCGCCGGGAACTGCTCAGCGGCGTCTGACCGCTCGGGCGGCGTGGTCCCCGGGTGCGGTCCTGGGACGGCTCCCCTCCGCGTTCGATGGCAGCCGCCGTCCGACAGTGATCGCCGTCCGGTCCCCTCCACGGCTGGGCCGTGCCACCGCGGCCGTCGAGCGGTCGCTGCAGCCGGGCCCTGGTCGTGCAACGCCCGGCCCCGTCGTCCGGCGCGCCGGGGCGGCGCGGCCGTGACTGTTGTGA
The DNA here is from genome assembly GCF_025716945.1 of Geodermatophilus sp. YIM 151500. GTDB lineage: Bacteria > Actinomycetota > Actinomycetes > Mycobacteriales > Geodermatophilaceae > YIM-151500. Next base: position 737,563 of record NZ_JAOVZT010000001.1, on the reverse strand, counting down.
CGGAGCGTTCCGCCTGGTCACCGCCGTGTCGCCCGGGAACAGGACACGCCGCCATCGGCTTGCACATGTTGTGTTCGCGTGCCTAGGCTCCCCCTACATCTAGTAGTTCCACCGCTGTAAGTCCGTCCACAGGCCGTCCTCAACCCGTCCCCCGGGAGTCCACCGGATGTCCCCAGGGAGCTCCACAGAGAACGACCCCGACGGAGATCCGACAGCGCGACGCCGGATGGACGACGCAGGAGGGAGGTGATCCGGGTGCGGTGCCCGTTCTGCCACAACGCCGACAGCCGGGTCATCGACTCGCGGGAGGCCGACGAGGGCGCCACCACCCGTCGCCGGCGCTCGTGCCCGCGCTGCAACCGCCGGTTCACCACGGTGGAGGAGGCGGTGCTCGCGGTCGTCAAGCGCAGCGGGGTCAGCGAGCCGTTCAACCGCGCCAAGGTCGTCGCAGGCGTCCGCCGCGCCTGCCAGGGCCGGCCGGTGGACGAGGACCGGCTGCAGCAGCTGGCCCAACAGGTGGAGGACGCCATCCGGGCCACCGGAGTGGCGGAGGTCCCCAGCCACGAGGTGGGGCTGGCCATCCTGCGCCCGCTGCGGGAGCTGGACGAGGTCGCGTACCTCCGCTTCGCCAGCGTCTACCGCGCCTTCACCTCGCTGGAGGACTTCGAGAAGGAGATCGGCGAACTGCGGGCCCGGCACGTGGCCGCAGGGACCCCGCCGCTCCCGGGCATGCAGGACACCCCACCGGTCGTCCGCCGCCGGGGCGGCGGGCGCGGCCAGCCCGCCTCCACCGGCGGCGCGGCCGGCACCTGAGAACTGTCAGCACCACCCGATACACACGACCGAGCAGCACCGGACTGCGGCTCTTCCCCAGCCGCCGGACACCACACGAGGGAGAGCTCCGTGACCGAGACCGAGGATCGCCTGACGGGCCGCACGCGGCGGGCCACCAAGGCGCCGACCCGGGGGAAGGGCCTGAAGGTCAAGCGGGTCTTCACGACCGCCGGGGTGCACCCGTACGACGAGGTCGCCTGGGAGCGGCGGGACGTCGTCATGACGAACTGGCGCGACGGCTCGATCAACTTCGAGCAACGCGGCGTGGAGTTCCCCGCCGAGTGGAGCATCAACGCCACCAACATCGTCACCACGAAGTACTTCCGCGGCGCCGTCGGCACGCCCCAGCGGGAGAACAGCCTGCGCCAGCTGATCGACCGGGTGGTGCTCGCCTACGGGCAGGCCGGGCGCGAGTACGGCTACTTCGCCACCGAGGGTGACGCGGAGATCTTCGAGCACGAGCTGGCCTGGATGCTGCTGCACCAGTACTTCAGCTTCAACAGCCCCGTGTGGTTCAACGTCGGCACGAGCGCGCCGCAGCAGGTCAGCGCCTGCTTCATCCTCGCCGTCGACGACACCATGGACTCGATCCTCAACTGGTACCGGGAGGAGGGGCTGATCTTCAAGGGCGGCTCCGGCGCCGGCCTGAACCTCTCCCGGATCCGCTCGTCCAAGGAGCTGCTCTCCTCCGGAGGCACCGCGTCCGGCCCGGTCAGCTTCATGCGCGGCGCCGACGCCTCCGCCGGGACGATCAAGTCCGGCGGCGCCACCCGGCGGGCGGCGAAGATGGTCGTCCTCGACATCGACCACCCCGACATCGAGGAGTTCATCGAGACCAAGGCGCGCGAGGAGGACAAGATCCGCGCGTTGCGCGACGCCGGCTACGACATGGACCTCGGCGGCAAGGACATCACCAGCGTCCAGTACCAGAACGCCAACAACTCGGTCCGTGTCTCCGACGAGTTCATGCGCGCGGTGGAGGACGCCGCGGAGTTCGGCCTGCGCGCCCGCCTCGACGGCTCGGTCATCGAGACCGTCGACGCGAAGAGCCTCTTCCGCAAGGTCACCCAGGCCGCGTGGGAGTGCGCCGACCCCGGCATCCAGTACGACGACACGATCAACGACTGGCACACCAACCCCGAGACCGGCCGGATCAACGCATCCAACCCGTGCTCGGAGTACATGAGCCTCGACAACAGCTCGTGCAACCTGGCCTCGCTGAACCTGCTCAAGTTCCTCAAGGACGACGGCACGTTCGACGCGAAGACCTTCGTCAAGGCCGTCGAGCTGGTCATCACGGCGATGGACATCTCCATCTGCTTCGCCGACTTCCCGACCGAGCCCATCGGCGAGACCACCCGGGCCTACCGCCAGCTGGGCATCGGCTACGCCAACCTCGGGGCGCTGCTCATGGCCACCGGGCACGCCTACGACTCGCGCGGCGGCCAGACCCTGGCCGCGGCGATCACCTCGCTGATGACCGGCACCGCCTACCGCCGGTCGGCCGAGCTGGCCGGCATCGTCGGCCCGTACGACGGCTTCGCCCGCAACGCCGACGCGCACGCCCGGGTGATGCGCAAGCACGCTGCGGCCAACGACGCGATCCGGCCGGTCGCCGCGGACGATGCCGACGTGCTAAAGGCCGCGACCGCGCAGTGGCAGGAGTGCCTCGAGATCGGCGCCGAGAACGGCTGGCGCAACGCGCAGGCCTCCGTGCTGGCCCCCACCGGGACCATCGGTTTCATGATGGACTGCGACACGACCGGCATCGAGCCGGACTTCTCGCTGGTCAAGTACAAGAAGCTGGTCGGCGGCGGGTCCATGCAGATCGTCAACCAGACCGTGCCGCGGGCGCTCAAGAGCCTGGGCTACCAGGGCGAGCAGATCGAGGCGATCGTCGAGTACATCGCCGAGCACGGGCACGTCGTCGACGCGCCGAGCCTGCGCCCGGAGCACTACGAGGTGTTCGACTGCGCGATGGGGGAGCGGGCCATCTCGCCGATGGGCCACGTGCGGATGATGGCCGCGGTGCAGCCGTTCATCTCCGGGGCGATCAGCAAGACGGTCAACATGCCGGAGTCGGCCACCGTCGAGGACGTCGAGAACATCTACTTCCAGGGTTGGAAGCTCGGCCTCAAGGCGCTGGCGATCTACCGCGACAACTGCAAGGTCGGCCAGCCGCTGTCCGACGCGAAGGCCAAGAAGGCCGACGCGAAGGCAGCCGGTGGGGCGTCCGCCGCGCCGACCGCGCTGTCGCACCCGGTGCGCAAGCGGCTGCCGAAGAAGCGGACCAGCGTGACGACGTCGTTCAGCGTGGCCGGCGCCGAGGGCTACATGACCGCGGGCATGTACGAGGACGGCAGCCTCGGCGAGGTGTTCCTCAAGCTCGGCAAGCAGGGCTCGACCCTGGCCGGCGTGATGGACGCCTTCTCCATCTCGCTGTCGATCGCGCTGCAGCACGGTGTGCCGCTGGAGACCTACATCCAGAAGTTCACCAACATGCGGTTCGAGCCGGCCGGCATGACCGACGACCCGGACATCCGGATCGCCCAGTCGGTGATGGACTACATCTTCCGCCGCCTGGCGCTCGACCACCTGCCGGTGGAGAAGCGGGCGACGCTCGGCATCTTCACCGCCGAGGAGCGGGCCGCCCAGGTGGCCGGCTACGGCACCTCCGCGTCGACCGGCACGGTCGTCGAGGAGGAGGAGGTCGACCTGGAGGCGCTGCGCGGGTCGGCGCCGACCGAGGCCCCGGCCAGGCCCGAGCCCAAGGCCGACAAGCCGGTCAAGGAGGCCCACTCCTCGGCCGAGCTCCTCGAGCTGGTCACCGGCACGGCCACCGACGCGCCGCTGTGCATGACCTGCGGCACGAAGATGCGCCCGGCCGGCAGCTGCTACGTCTGCGAGGGCTGCGGCTCCACCAGCGGCTGCAGCTGATGTCGGGGCTCGCCGGGGCGTCCTGCGGATCCTCGCGGGATGTCCCGGCGGGCTCGTCGACATCGCACCGCGTCGCGCCGTGCGAGGACATGCACGGCCCGGATCGGCGGCACTGCTGAACGCGCCACCCTGCCACGGGGTCTCGACGTCCGAGACGTAGCCGCCGGCGAGTGTTCCGCGACGTCCCGAGCCGGGCTCGACACGCTGCTATGGTCGGTCCCGTGACCCCGCTGCTCTTCCTCTGAGCCGACCTCCGGACGGTCCGCCGCGCTTTCGCGCCGCGGATCGGCCTGGCGACTGCCCGGTCAGCAGCGAAGGGCACTCCCCGCCCGGATTCCGGAGCGGGTGCGTGCCTCCGTCCGGAGGACGAGCGTGGTCACCACCATCCCCCCACCCGCGCGTGCGCGGGCCCAGCTGTCCGCCGCCGACGTCCGCATCGTGCGGTCCGGCCGCGCCGTGCTCGACGGCGTGTCGCTGGCGGTGTCGCCGGGGTCCCGGTGGGGCGTCGTCGGCGAGAACGGCCGCGGCAAGTCCACCCTGCTGCAGATCCTGGCCGGAACGCTGGCGCCCGACAGCGGCGCGGTGCACCGCATCGGCACGCTCGGCGTGGTCGAGCAGGAGATGCCGGTCGAGGTCGGCGCCACCGTCGGCGGCGCGGTGGCGCAGGAACTCGCCGGCGCACGGGCGGCGCTCCACGCGCTGGAGGCGAGCACCGCGGCCCTGGCCGACGGCGCGCCCGGCGCGGAGCGCCAGTTCGCGGCCGCCCTCGAGGCGGCGGAGGCCCTCGACGCCTGGGACGCCGACCGTCGCGTCGACGTGGCGCTGGAGAGCCTGGGTGCGGTAACCGACCGGTCCCGCCCGCTGCGCGAGCTGTCGGTCGGGCAGCGGTACCGGGTGCGGCTCGCGTGCCTGCTCGGCGCGGGGCACGACTTCCTGCTGCTCGACGAACCGACGAACCACCTGGACGCTGCCGGGCTGGAGTTCCTCACCGCCCGGCTGCGGTCGCATCCCGGCGGGGTGGTCGTGGTCAGCCACGACCGGGCCCTGCTGACCGAGGTGGCCACGTCGATCCTGGATCTCGACCCCGGCCGGGACGGCCGCCCCCGCGCCTACGGCGACGGCTTCGCCGGCTACCGGGCCGGGCGCCGCGCGGAGCTGGCGCGCTGGGAGGTGGAGTACGAGCAGCAGCAGGCCGAGGTCGCCCGACTCACGCAGGACCTGTCCCGGGCGCAGGACCGGCTGGTGACCGGCTGGCGGCCGGACAAGGGCACCGGCAAACACCAGCGGGCCACCCGCGCGCCCGCGCTGGTGCGTGCGGTGCACCGCCGGCAGGACGAGCTGCAGCGGCACGCGGTGACCGCGCCGCAGCCGCCGCTGCGGTTCCGGATGCCCGACCTGCCGGCCCGGCCGGGAGTGCCGCTGGTCGTCGCCGACGACGTGCTGGTCACCGGGCGGATGCGGCACCCGGTGTCGGTGGTGATCGAGTCCGGGTCCCGGCTGGTGATCGCCGGTCCGAACGGGGCCGGCAAGTCCACCCTGCTGTCCGTGCTGATCGGCGAGCTGGCGCCCGACCGGGGCCAGGTCCGCCGCGGCCGCACGACCCGGGCGCGGCTGCTCCGCCAGGAGTCGCCGCGGGCCGACGCGGCCTCGGCGGCGGAGGCCTTCGCCGCGCACGTGCGGGCGCTGGTGCGCGCCGGGGCCGTGGCCGAGGGCGAGACGGTCGAGCTGTCCGGGCTCGGCCTGTTCCGGCCGTCCGATCTGCATCGGCCGGTGCGGGAGCTGTCGATGGGCCAGCGACGGCGGCTGGACCTGGCGACGGCGCTGGCCGCGAGGCCGCACGTGCTGCTGCTGGACGAGCCGACCAACCACCTGTCGATCGCGCTGGTCGACGAGCTCACCGACGCGCTGCACGCCACGGAGGCGGCGGTCGTCGTCGCCACCCACGACCGGCAGATGCAGCGGGACCTGGCCCCCTGGCCACGCCTCGACCTGCTCGCATGCCCCGCCCGCGCCGACGGTGCCGGACCCTGCCGGACCTCGTCGCGTGACCGCGAGCTGACCCCCGAGGTCGTCACCGGCGCGGGGCCCGCCGGCCCGGGGCCCTCCGCCCCCGGGCCGGCGACGGTGTGAGCCTGGGGGGCTCAGCGGGCGTGCAGTGCGCGACGTACCGCCTGGGGAAGTGCCACCGCGTGCAGGGCGGCGGCCGTGACCTCGGCCGCTGCCGCCGATGTCGGTCCGAACGGTGACCCCTCGGGCTCGCAGACGGTGCCTTCGGCGGGCAGCGCACCGGTCACCAGGTACGCGGTGACATGGCTGTCCACGCAGAAGTTGCCGGCGGCGAAGGTCGCGGTGTGCCCCCAGCCCGCATAGGACAGCAACCGCGAGTTGGGCAGCAGTTCCGAGGCCGCCACCGCCCCGTGGTAGGGGGTCGCCGGGTCGAAGTGGTTGCCGACGACCAGCACGGGCGACGAGGTCTCCGCCGTCCACGGACCCGGGTAACGGTCCTGCCCGGCGGAGGTCGGCCACGACCGGCATGTGCTGTTGGCCCAGTTCCACAACCGGCCGAACCGGCCGAACCGGGCCTCGGCGCTGTCGGCGGCCGACTGCCACGCCGAGAAGGACGCCGGGTTCAGGCTGTCGGAGCAGGCGACGCCGGGCGGGCCCTCCACGACGTTCGGGTACTCCTCCTGCGCCGCGCCGTCCAACCCCAGGCCTGAGCGGAGCGCGGCCACGCGGTGCCCCAGCTCGGCCGGGGAGAGCAGCTGCTCGAGGTCGGCGAGCAGGAACGCGAGGTCGGGCCAGATGAACGGGGCGTACAGCGCACCCACCGTGACGGCGATCAGGTCGTTGTAGGTGATCGTGAACGTCCCGCCGGTGACCGGGTCGGTGATGGTGACCGGGTGTCCGCGCAGCCGCTCGCCCAGGGCCGCGTACCGCCCGCTCGCGTCCCCGGAGAAGGCGCACTCCGCACCGGCCTCGTCGCACAGCCGGAAGAACTCCTCGAGGCTGCGCGCGGCGCCGTCGGCGCTGCCGATGCGGGTGCCGATCGGGGTGGTCCCGGCTTCCTCGCCCTGGCCCGTGGTCCACGCGACCGGGTCGATCACGCCGTCGATGACGAGGGCCCCGACCCGCGACGGGAACAAGTTGGCGTAGTGCTGGCCGAGCACCGAGCCGTAGGAGAAGCCGAGGTAGTTCACCTTCTCGTCGCCGAACGCCTCCCGCAGCAGGTCCATGTCGCGGGCCACGTCGGCGGTGGACATGTGGTCGAGGATGGCGCCGCCGTTGCGGGCACACGCGGCAGCCAGTTCGTCGTCGGACACCCGCAGGTCCCGCTCCTCGGCCGGGGTGTCCGGGTACGGGAACGGCGGCAGGAGCGTGATCGCCTGCTCGAAGGTGTCGAAGCAGCGCAGCGGCGTGCTGAGGTTGATCCCGCGGGGGTCGAACCCGACGATGTCGAAACGCGACCGCAGCTCCAGCGGCAGGACCTTGGCCACGGCGCGGACGAAGTCGACGCCGGATCCGCCCGGGCCACCCGGGTTGAGCATCAGCGAGCCGATGCGCTGCTCGGGCGCTCCCGCGGGGAGCCGGATCACCGAGATGCCGATCTGGTCGCCGTCCGGGTCGCCGTGGTCCAGCGGGGCCGGCACCCGCGCGCATTCGAAGCCGTCCCGGCAGTCCACCCAGGTCACGCCGGTCGCGGAAGCGGCGGAGGGGCTCGCCGACGGAGCGGCGTGGGCGGGCAGCGCGAGGAGGGGCGCGCTCAGCGCTGCCGTGGCGATGGTGGCGAGTCCGACGCGGACGCGGCCGCGCGGCAGCTCGGGACGGATCATGCGGGCTCCCGCGGTCTTCGGGTGGAGGTGAGTCGCCCATTCGCCTGATCTCGGCGCCTGATGCCGACGTTCACCTCGGTAGCCGGAGCGCTCGCAGCGGCGTCGACAGCGCTGCCCGAAGCTACACGCCGTCGTTCATGAACACCATGGACGCGGCACCGCCTCGGGTCCGTGGAAGGAAGTGTCGATCCGCGTGGCCGCGGGCGACCGGCCGCCGTCAGCGGCGCCGGATGTCGTGACGTCCGCCCCGCGGAGCACGACGGGGTGGGCGCAGACCGCTGCGCAGGGCCAACCGGATCACCCGCGCGCGGTGCGGCCGGTACGGCTCGAGCAGCTCCAGCATCCGGCCGTCGTCGCACCCCGGCTCCCGAGCCAGCACCCAGCCGACGACCGAGGGCAGCCCGTCGTCCCCGACGACGACAGCGTCCCGGTCACCCCAGGTGTAGGTGGCCAGGCAGCCGGCGGTCCACGGGCCCACCCCCCGGACCGACCGGAGCGCCGGCAGCGCCCGGTCGGCGTCGCCGTCGGCCGACGCGGCGAGTCGGCGAGCCGCCTGCGCGGCGTGCATCAGGTGGTCGGCGCGCCGCCGTTCGATGCCGAACCGGTGGAGGTCGGCGTAGCCCGACCGGGCGAGCGACTCACCAACCCCATCCACCCCGCGGACGCCGCCGCGGCGTGCGCCGAGGCCCTCGGGGCACCCTCCGGCACATCCATCGAGGCGGGCGGTCCGGAGACCCTCTCCCGCGAGGACATCGTCCGGCTCGCCTTCCGGGCGGTGGGTCGGGAGGCCCGCATCGTGCACGTGCCTCCGGCGCTGCTGTTCGCCGCCGCCTGGGCGCTGCGCCCGGTGAATCCCCACGTGGGGGAGTTCGTGCAGTTCGGGACCGCTGCCTTCACGCACGACTTCGTGGCTCCGAGCCGCGGACGCCACCGGATCGGCGAGCACTTCCGAGCGCCCGCCCGGGCCTGAGCAGACCGGTTGCGAGCGGCGCGGCGGCGTGACCAGCGGGCAGCCGCCGGCCGGCGGGCTGCCCGACGGCAACGGTGCGGACCGCGCGCACGATCCGCCCCCGCGGTCGCCCGTGCGGGTCGACAGTGGTCGGCGCGTGCCGCCGGTCCCGTCCGGTCCGGCGTCGTCCGCCGGCGGCCAGCCCGCCCAGGAAGGGACAGCGACATGAGCGAGACCGACGTCCTCGTCGTGGGTGCCGGCCCGACCGGCCTCATGCTGGCCTGCGAGCTCGCGCTGCGCGGGGTGCGCTGCCGGGTGGCCGAGCAGCGCAGCGAGCAGCCGAACATCACCCGGGCCTTCGCCGTGCACGCCCGCACGCTCGAGGTGCTGGACGCCCGCGGCCTCGCCGACGAGCTGCTCGCCCGCGGGCACCCGGTGCAGGAGGTCCAGCCCGCGCCGGGTGCCGTGGTCGACCTGCGCACCCTCGACAGCCGCTTCCCCCTGATCCTCATGGCGCCCCAGAGCGCGACCGAGCACGTGCTGGAGGACCGCGCCCGCGCGCTCGGCGTCGAGTTCGCCCGCGGCGTGCGGGTCATCGGCCTGCGTCAGGACACCGACCGGGTGCTGGTCGACGTCTCCTCGGGCCGCACGGAGGAGGCGGCCTTCGTCGTCGGCTGCGACGGCGCGCACAGCACGGTCCGCCGGCTGCTCGGCGTCGACTTCGTCGGCAGCCAGTACGAGACGCACATCATGCTCGCCGACGTCCGGCTCGACCGGCCCCCGTCGGAGACCCTGTTCGCCGCCGCCGGCCCGGAGGGCGTCGTCCTGGTCATCCCGTTCGGCGACGGGTGGTTCCGGGCCATCGCGTGGGACCGGCGGCGCGACCGCGTACCCCTCGACGTCCCCCTGCCGGCGGAGGAGATGCGCGACAGCGTCACGAGGATCGCGGGGACCGACTTCGGGATGGGCGAGCAGCGGTGGAGCTCCCGGTTCCTCAGCGAGCGCCGGCAGGCCCGCCGCTACCGCGTCGGGCGGGCCTTCCTCGCCGGCGACGCCGCGCACGTCCACTCACCGCTGGGCGGCCAGGGCATGAACACCGGCATCCAGGATGCGATGAACCTCGGGTGGAAGCTCGCCGCCGTCGTCCGGGACGGCGCCGGGGCGTGGCTGCTCGACAGCTACGAGGCGGAGCGGCACCCGGTGGGCGCCCAGGTGCTCGCCCTGACCGACGGCTTCAACCGCCTGGTCCTCGGGCGCTCGGCGGTGGGCCGCGCCGCGCGCCGGATGGCCATCCGCACGCTGCTGCGCGTGGGGCCCGCGCGACGCGAGCTGGTCGGGCGGCTCACGGGAATCGGCCTGGCGTACCCGCGCCGGCGCGGCGAGCACCCTTGGACCGGACGGCGCATGCCGGACCTGGCCTGTGCGGACGGGCGCGTCAACGAGCTGCTCCGGGACGGCCGGTTCCTCCTGGTCGACCGGACCGGCGCGGGCACTGCCGCGCGGTCGGTCGCGGACGCCTCGACCGCGGTGCGGACCGTCCGCTGCGGCGGCCCGGCACCGCAGCGGTTCCCCGCGGTGCTCCTCGTCCGTCCCGACGGGTACGTCGCCTGGGCCGCGGAGGACGGCGAGGACGTGGCCGCAGCCGCGGTGTCGGCCACCGCGCGGTGGTGCGGGAGGCGCGTGGGCGCCGCGGGCTCGGACGCCGGCCGGGGCGCCCCCGTCTGAGCGCCGGAGCGGCCGTCGTCATCCCGCGGCCACGGCGGAGCGGGTGCCCGTCGGGGCGCCGTCACCGACGTCGAGCCGGAACAGCTCCGCCCGGGAGGTGAGGCCCAGCTTCACGAAGACCTTGCGCAGGCGGTGGTCGACGGTGCGCGGGCTGAGGAACAGCTGGGCGGCGACGTCCCGGTTCGTCGCGCCGTCGCGGACGATCCGCACGATCTGCAGCTCCTGCGGGGTGAGCTGGTCGGCGGTGCTGGGGGCGCGCTTGCGGGCGGTCTCCCCGGTCGCCCGCAGCTCCGCTCGGGCCCGGGCCTCCCAGGGCCGGGCGCCGAGCCGCTCGAAGATCTCCAGGGCGAGCCTCAGGTGCACGCGGGCGTCGACCCGGCGGCGCTGCCGTCGCAACCACTCGCCGTGCAGCAGGTGCGTGCGGGCCGTCTGCAGGGGCAGGGGGGTCGCCTCCAGCAGCTCGCCGGCCTCGTGGAACAGCTCGTCGGCGTCCGGCGGGGCGAGGTCGAGACCCTCCGTCGCCAGGGCGGCGGCCGCTGCCAGGTGGCCGCGTGCGCAGTCGGCGTAGACGCAGTACTCCGACGCGTGCGGCAGCCAGATGCTGAGGTGGCCGCTGCGTGCCACCCGCACCGCACGCTCGGCGAGCTGGGCCGCGGTGACCTGGTCGCCGTACGAGGCGGCCGCGTGGCACAGCACGGTGAGCTGCTGCAGGTCCTCGACCTGCCCGGCCCGCTCCGTGGCGGCGCGGAGCAGCGCCACCCCCGAGTCCACCCGCCCGGTCACCACGTGGCCGAAGCCGACCGCGACCAGCTTGTGCAGGACGGCGTCCCGGTCCTCCCCGGGGTCCACGGTGTCGGCGACGGCACCGGCCGCGGCCAGCCCCTCGACGTCACCGACGTAGCCGGCGGCCTCCTGGGCCAGCACGAGCATGGCCAGCGCCGTACCGGGTGCCACCCGAGCCGCCGGCCCGGCCCCGGCGAGGAGGATGCGGTGGGCCTCCGCCGAGGACCCGCGGCGCCACTCGAGCAGCCCCCGCACGTGCGTCGCCTCCGCACGGACGACCGGGTTCGACATCCGCGGAGCGGCGGCGTCCAGTGCGGCGTACGCCTTCTGCGGCACCGCCGCCAGCCACGCGGACCGGGCGGCCTCGACGAACCGCCGGGCCGCCCGGTTCCCGTCCGAGGTGAGCACCGCCGCCCGCTCGTGGCCACTCGCCGCGACGGCGTGCGCGGCGCGGCGAGCGGGGTCCCGTCGATCCGCAGCAGCGACCGCGCCTCGGCCTCGTGCAGCGCGTCCTCCGGTGCTCCGAGCCGTTCGCCGGCCCGGGTGACCACCTCGACCTGCCCGGTCGTGTCGAGGGCCGCGACCAGCACGGCCGAACGGGCGTGCGACGCGAGGCCGCGGACCTGACCGAGGAATGCTCGCTCGAGGTCGTCGCTGAGCGGCAGGAGGTCGGGGAGCGGAGCGCGACCGGCGACCTGCTCGGGCGTCAGCAGCCGGGTGAGCTCGCGGACGGCGAGCGGGTTGCCGGCGGTGACCTCGACGAGCCCGTCGACGACCGCGTCGGGAGGCGTGGTGCCGCTGACGTCCTCGATCAGGGCGGCCACGGACCCGCGCGGCAGGCCGCCGAGCTCGATCCGCCGGATCTCCGGGACGTCCAGCCGGTGGGTTGTGCTGCTGCGGATGGCGAACAGGACGGCGACCCCCTCCGCCGACAGCCGTCGCGCGGCGAAGACCAGGGCGTCCGCGGACGCCGGATCGGCCCACTGGGCGTCGTCCACGAGGCAGACCAGGCCTCGGTCGCCGGCCGCCTCGCCCAGCAGCGACAGCACTCCGGCGGCGACGAGGAACCGGTCGCGCCCAGCGGCGTCGGTGAGCCCAACCGCGGCGCCCGGCGCGGCCGCCTGCGGGGGCGGGAGCGCGGGGACCAGGTGGAGCACCGGCCCCAGCAACTGGTGGAGGGTGGCGAAGGGCAGCTCCGTCTCGGCCTCGACGCCGGCCGCGCGGAGCACCCGCAGGTCGGGTGCGGCCCGCGCCGCGCGGTGCAGCAGCGCGGTCTTGCCGATGCCGGCGTCCCCCACGAGGACGACCGCCGCGCTCGTGTCCGCGCGCACGGCCCGCACCACGTCGTCCAGGAGGGCGCACTCGGCCTCGCGGCCATGCAGCACGGCGCCAGGGTATCGGCAACGCCCGGTGCCGACACCGGTCCGCAGTCCGGCGAGGAGGGCTCAGACGTGGGTTCCGCGCCGGGTCCAGCCGTAGGCGGCGGTGGCCAGGAACAGCAGCCCGCCGACGACCATCAGCCAGAACAGGCCCTCGAGCACGGCGCCGACGACGGTGATCACGAGCCAGACGACGAGCAGCAGCCCGAGCAGACGCAGCACGGGGTCCCTCCCTGATCGGTGGAGCGGCCGCTTGCGACCCTATGCCCTCGGACCACCCGTGCGGCGCCGCGAGGACGCGCGCCACCGACCGATCGGAGACCCGTGGGGGACGCCGGCGACGACATCGACGACCTCGACGCCCTCGTGGCGGCTCTGCCCGCCGGGGCCGCCGAGCTGGTGCGCGCCGCCGACGCGCTCATCCGCACCGTCGACCCGCAGGTGGTGCGCGTCGTCTGGCCGCACCAGCGCACGGTCGGTTACGGCGTCGGCCGCCGGAAGGGCAGCGAGCACTACTGCTACCTCGCCGTCTACGGCGACAAGGTGAACCTCGGGTTCAACCACGGCGCCGTCCTGCCCGACGAGGGCCGGCGGCTCGACGGCACCGGCAGGTCCTTCCGCAAGCTGGCCCTGCGCGGGCCCGCGACGTTCGACGACCCGGGGGTCGCCGAGCTGCTCCGGGCGGCGCGCGAGGAGCGGCTGCGCTCGCTCGGGCGTACCTGACCTGCACGGTTCCGCCGGCGTCGCGTTGCAGGCCGCGCCGGGCGGTGCGATGTTGCGACCACCGCGGAGTCCAGCCGCTGCGACCCCGGCCGGGCGCCACCGGCGGGCCGGCTCGTCGGCAGGGGCAGCCGGGACGACGCCCTGCCGGGAGGTCCGAGACCGATGCTGCGTGCGCTGTCGCGTCCCATGGTGACGCTGGTCGAGCGCTACATGCCCAACTCGCTCGTCTTCGCCGTCATCCTGACCTTCGTCGTGGCCGGCCTCGCGCTGGGCCTCACCGACGCCGGGCCGGTCGACGTCGTCCGCGCCTGGGGTGACGGGCTGGCGGGGCTGCTGGCCTTCATGACGCAGATCGCGCTCGTGCTGCTCTTCGGCTACACGCTGGCGCACACCCCGCCGGTGCACCGCTTCCTGGTCCGCGTCGCCGGTCTGCCCCGCTCGCCGAAGGCCGCCTACGCCTTCGTCGCGCTGGTCGCCGGCATCGCCTCGCTGATCAGCTGGGGGCTGGGACTGATCGTCGGCGGCATCCTCGCCATCGAGATCGGCCGCAGCGCGCGACGTCGCGGCGTCCGGGTGCACTACCCGCTGCTGGTGGCCTCGGCCTACTCCGGGTTCGTCGTGTGGCACATGGGCTACTCGGGGTCCGGCCCGCTCGCCGCCGCCACGGAGGGCAGCTTCTTCGCCGAGGAGTTCGGCGTCGTCCCGGTCACCGAGACCACGTTCTCGACGTGGAACATGATCGCCACGGTGCTCACCCTCGCCGCGGTCGCCGGCGCCATGGTGCTGATGGCGCCCCGGAGCGAAGACCCGGTCGTCGAGCTGCCCGACGACGCGGTCGAGGCCGACGAGGACGAACACGAGGGACCGGCCGGCGACCCGAGCCAGGGCGGCGCGCCCGTGCCGGCCGACGTCGGGCCGACGGCCAAGCCGGCGGCGACGCTGGCCGACCGCATCGACGGCGCTCGGGCGGTCACGCTGTCCATCGGCGTGGCGCTGCTGGTCTACCTGGCCGTGTACTTCGTCCAGGAGGGCTTCAACCTCACCCTCGACATCGTCAACTGGACCTTCCTCGCCGCGATCCTGCTGGTCGTCAAGTCGCCGCGGGAACTGGGCACGCTGGTCGCCGACGCCGGCCGCACGGTCGGCGAGGTGCTCATCCAGTACCCGCTCTACGCGGGCATCCTGGGCATGACCACCGCCACCGGCCTCGCGGCGGTCATCAGCGACTTCTTCGTCAGCATCGCAACCCCGGGCACGCTCGGCCTGTGGGCGTTCCTCGCCGCCGGGCTGCTCAACATGTTCGTACCCTCGGGCGGCGGCCAGTTCGCCGTCCAGGCGCCGATCTTCATGGGCAGCGCGGAGTCCCTCGGGGTCGACGCGGCGCCGATCATCATGGCCATCTCGTACGGCGACCAGTGGACCAACATGATCCAGCCGTTCTGGACCCTGCCGCTGCTGGCGGTGGCCCGCCTGGGCGTCCGCGACATCCTCGGTTACACGATCATCACGCTGGTGGTCAGCGGGATCATCTTCGCGGGGACGCTGCTCGTCGTCGGCGCCGGCTGACCGGCCGCCCCGGCGGGCGGCATCCGTGGCGGTGCTCCACGATCGACGCCATGGCCTACCGCGCTGCCGACGACCGCTACGCCTCCATGACCTACCGGCGCACCGGGCGCAGCGGCCTGGACCTGCCGGCGATCAGCCTCGGGCTGTGGCACAACTTCGGCGACGACGTCCCGTTCGACCGGCAGCGGCAGATCCTCCGGCGGGCCTTCGACCTGGGAATCACGCACTTCGACCTGGCCAACAACTACGGACCGCCGTACGGCTCCGCGGAGACCAACTTCGGCCGGCACCTGGCCGACGACTTCCGTCCGTACCGGGACGAGCTGGTGATCTCCAGCAAGGCCGGCTACGACATGTGGCCCGGCCCCTACGGCCAGGGCGGCGGCTCGCGCAAGTACGTGCTGGCCAGCCTCGACCAGTCGCTGCGGCGGATGGGCCTGGAGTACGTCGACATCTTCTACTCGCACCGGCCCGACCCGACCACGCCGCTCGAGGAGACGATGGGGGCGCTGGACACCGCCGTCCGCTCGGGGAAGGCGCTCTACGCCGGCATCTCCTCCTACTCGCCGGCGGACACGGCCGAGGCGGCGCGCATCCTGGCCGACCTGGGGACGCCGCTGCTGATCCACCAGCCCTCGTACTCGATGCTCAACCGCTGGATCGAGACCGAGGGCCTGCTGGACACCCTCGCCGAGGTCGGCGCCGGGTGCATCGCCTTCTCGCCGCTGGCCCAGGGGATGCTCACCGACAAGTACCTGGACGGCGTGCCCGAGGGCTCGCGCGCCAGCCAGGGCAAGTCGCTGTCGACCGACCTGCTCACCGACGAGGCGGTCGAGCGGATCCGGGCGCTGGACGGGATCGCGGGCAAGCGCGGTCAGAGCCTGGCGCAGATGGCCCTCGCCTGGGCGCTGCGCGACGAGCGGGTGACCACGGTGCTCGTCGGCGCCAGCAGCGTCCGGCAGCTGGAGCAGAACATCGCCGCGCTGGAGCGGCTCGACTTCACCGACGACGAGCTCACGGCGATCGACGAGCACGCGGTCGACGCCGGCATCGACCTGTGGGCCGGGCCGCGCACCGCCCGGTGAGCCGGCTCGGTCCGTGCGCCGCCCGGGGAGCCGGCTCAGTACCGCTCTTTGGGGATGAGGATCCAGAGCGCGATGTAGACGAGCTCCCCCACGCCGAACAGGCCGAACAGCACGAAGCCGAGGCGCACGAGCCCGCGGGACAGGCCGAACCGGTCGGCCAGCGCCGCGCAGACGCCGGCGATGACCTTGCCGGAGCGGGGGCGGACGAGTGTGGAAGCCATGCCGGACGCTACCCCGTGGGCGGGTCCGGCACGACGGCTCCGTACGGGCACACGGCAGTCGGCGAGCCGGCGTCCGCGTCCTCGACGCGTCGCGCCCGGCCCGGCAGGCTGGCCGGGACGGTGCGTCGGGAAGGACGGCGGCGATGGCAGCGCGCTACGAGTACAAGGTCGAGGAGCTCCGTGAGGGGCTCGTCGGAGGCAAGATGAGCGGCGGCAAGCTGGAGAAGGTGCTGAACGAGCACGCCCGGCAGGGGTGGCAGCTGAAGGCCATCACCTCGGTCGAGGTCAAGGGCCGGATCGGCCCGGGCGGCGTCGAGGGTGTGCTGGTCACCTTCGAGCGTCCGGTCGCCTGACGGGTCCGTCGTCCGCGAGCGGTGGCTACCCCGCCGCGCCGAGCTCGGCGACGAGGGTGCGGACCCGCCGCTCGATCTCGTCGCGGATGGGGCGGACGGCCTCGACGCCCTTGCCGGCCGGGTCGTCGAGCTGCCAGTCGAGGTAGCGCTTGCCGGGGAAGACCGGGCAGGCGTCGCCGCAGCCCATGGTGATGACCACGTCGGAGGCCTCGACGGCGTCGGTCGTGAGCACCTTCGGCTGCTGGGCCGAGATGTCGATACCGACCTCGGCCATCGCCGCTACGGCGGCCGGGTTCACCCGGTCGCCGGGCAGCGAACCGGCCGAACGCACCTCCACGGATCCACCGGCCAGGTGCCGCAGCCAGCCGGCGGCCATCTGCGACCGGCCGGCGTTGTGCACGCACACGAACAGGACGCTGGGTCGGCGGCTCACGACGTCTCCTCGGACGGGTGGGTGGGGGGCGAGTCGGACGGCTGGGGTAGGGGCACGGCGGGCCACGGCCCCGCCGTGGCGGCCGGCCGGCCGCTCATGACGCCTCCGTCCGCGCGGAGGGCAGGTCGGGCGGCGGCCGGTCCGGCAGCGTCCAGGGTGAGGTCGGGGTCATGTGGCTCGCTCCGATCGTCAGGTCCCCCGGGGACCATCCGGGATCCGTGATGGGGGCCGGACGGGCCGGCACCGTCGTGCGGGACGACGGCCGTCCCGGCGGTCGCGGCCACCTGCGGGTACAGCAGCGCGACGACGGCGACCGCAACCGCTCCGCCGACGAGCTGCATGACCAGGAACATGGGCACCGAGGCCGGCGCGATGCCGGCGAAGGTGTCCGACAGCGTGCGGGCGACGTCGATCATCGGGTTGGCGAAGCTCGTCGACGACGACCACCAGTACGCCGCCGTGATGTAGGAGCCCACGGCGAAGGGCGCCAACCCGGCCCGGCCCGCTCGGACCAGTCCGAAGACCAGGACCACGAGCCCGAACGTCGCCACGGCCTCTGACAACCACAACCCGCCGCCCGACCTGTCCCGCGTCGACAGGGTGACCGCAGGCAGGCCGAACATCAGGTTCGCCAGGAGTGCGCCGGCGACACCGCCGACCACCTGCGCCGAGAGGTACGCGGCGACCTGCCGGTTGCCCACGCCGCCGAAGGCCCGCGCGGCCAGGGTGACGACCGGGTTGAAGTGCCCGCCGGAGACCGGTCCGAAGGCGAGGATCAGGGCCACCAATCCGGCGCCGGTGACCACGGCGTTCTGCAGCAGCTGCAGGCCGACGTCGTCCGGCGAGAGCCGCTGCGCGGCGATGCCCGAGCCGATGACGACGGTGACCAGCCCGGCCGAGCCGAGGAACTCCGCCAGCGACTGCCGGGCCAGGACGGTCAGCCGCACGGCCGCCGCACCGCCAGGGCAAGCCGCGAGCGGGACGCGAGCGCCGCCAGTCCGGCGGACATCCGCTCGAGCCGGTCGGGCACCAACCGGTGGTAGGCGTACCGCCCCGCTTGCTCGCTGACGACCAGCCCGGCCTCGCGCAGCACCCGCAGGTGGTTGGAGACGTTGGTCTGCGTGGCCCCCAGCTCCTCGACGAGGTGGCAGGTGCACAGCTGCTCCCCGGCCAGCAGCTCGAGGATCCGGCGACGCGTCGGGTCGGCGAGCGCGCGCGCCACGCCGTGGTCCACCAGCGGCGAGCGTTCTATCAGCACGCGCTGATGAGACGTCAGCCTGCCCGCCCGTGGCAAGCGAACCTTCGGTGAACGGCGCGGCCCGGCCGGTCAGGCCGTGGCCAGGGCGCCGCGCAGTCCCTCCAGGGCGGCCGGGACGACGGCGTACCAGATGTTGCGGCCGCGCCGCTCGCCGGTCACCAGGCCGGCGTCGGTCAGGACCTTGAGGTGGTGCGACACCGTCGGCTGGCTGCGACCGGCCGGTTCGACCAGGTCGCAGGCGCAGACGGCGCCCCCGTCGGCCGTGGCCAGCAGCGACACCAGGCGCAGCCGCACCGGATCGGCCAGGGCCGCGAACTGCCGCGCCAGGAGGCGCGCATCGGCCTCGTCGAGGGCCGCGGCGGTCAGCGGCGCGCAGCACGCGGGCGGGCCCGCCTCGTCGAGAACGGTCAGCTCGGGCACCGGCATCCGGCTCTCCTCCAGCAACATATTGACAGGCATCGATGCTAGCGACATCCTCCTGTATCGACAACCGTCGATACATGGCGCCCCGTGCGCCGCGATCCCAGGAGGGTTCACGTGTCCCGTGTGCAGCTGGCACTCCGCGTCGCCGACCTCGACGCCGCGATCGACTTCTACTCCCGCCTGTTCGCCGCTCCGCCGGCCAAGCGCCGTCCCGGGTACGCCAACTTCGCGATCACCGAGCCCCCGCTCAAGCTGGTCCTGCTCGAAGGCCGGCCGGGTGAGCCGACGCGGCTGGACCACCTCGGCGTCGAGGTGCCGACCCGCGAGGAGGTCACCACGGCCACCGGCCGGCTGACCGGCGAGGGGCTGGCCACCCGCGTGGAGGAGGGGACGACCTGCTGCTACGCCGTCCAGGACAAGGTCTGGGTCACCGGACCCGGCGGGGAGCCGTGGGAGGTCTACACCGTCACCGCCGACGCCCGCCCCGATCTGGAGGGCGAGACGCGCGCCGAGCTGTCCGCGGTCCGCGGCGACGGCACCTGCTGCGGGTCCGGCTCGACGTCCGCGACGGCCGCCTGCTGCTGACGCGCAGGAGGGCAGCGGGTGCGCTGCCGCCGGGTTCCGCGCACCGGAGCCGGGCGGCAGCGCACACACTGTTGCCCCGACGGCACGAAGGGGAGGCGCGTGGACTACGACGAGGTCGCCGACGAGCTCTACGGCCTGCACCCCGACGAGTTCATGGCCGCGCGCACCGCCCGCGAGCGGGAGGCGCGGGCGGGCGGCGACCGGGCACTCGCCGCCGCGATCAAGGCGCTGGGCAAGCCGTCGACCCCCGCGTGGGTGGCGAACGTCCTGGTTCGCCACCAGCGGGAGGAGATCGAGAACCTGGTGGAGCTCGGCGGTCTGCTGCGGGACGCGCAGAGCAGCCTCGCCGGCGACCAGCTCCGGGCCCTCGACGTGCAGCGGCGCCAGCTGGTCGGCGCGTTGACCCGGCAGGCGCGGGGCATCGCCGCCGAGCTCGGCCACCCGGTCAGCACGGGCGTCGCCGCCCAGGTCGAGGAGACCCTGCGGGCCGCCCTGGCCGACCCGGACGCCGGCGGGGCGCTGCTGGCCGGCCGGCTCACCGGGCCGCTGTCCTACAGCGGGCTGGGCACCGTCGACCGGCCGGACCTGCACCTCGTGCGCCCCCCCGCCCGGCCCGGGCCCGCCCGCGGTGGGCCCTCCCGCGGCGAGCGGCCGGCCCGGCGCGGCGGGGACGTCGACGCCCGTCGCCGGGCCGAGACGGAACGGCAGGAGGAGGCGCGCCGCGCGGCCGAGGAGCGCCGGTGGCGCGAACTCGCCGAGGCCCGGCTCGCCGTGGCCGGCGCCGAGCGGGACGCCGAGGACGCCGCCGAGGCGCTCGACGACGCCCGGCAGCGCGCCGAGGAGCTCGCCGCCCGGCACGACGGCCTGCTCGGGCGGGTCGAGGAGCTGACCGCCGAGCTCGCCCGCACCCGCGAGGAGTGCACGCGCGTCGGTGGTGAGCGCTCCCGGGCAGAGCGGCGCCGCGAGAGCGCGGAGCGGCGCAGCACCGACGCCGCGAGGACCCGTGACCGCGCCCGGGCGCGGGTCGAGCAGCTCGACGCGAGCGACTCCTGAGGCCGGGGGCGCCGGGGCCGCACGGGACGGCTGGGAGGAACGGGCGTCCAGCGGCAACAGGCGCGTTCCCGTTCTGTCACACCCCGGGCCTAGCGTCCGGGGTGTCGGATCCCAGCGACGACAGGAGGTCGCCATGAGCCAGGCAGTGACCAGCTTTGAGCAGCTCGACCTCGACATCTCCGTCGCCTGGATCGCGCTCGGGGTGGCCCGCACGGCGTTCGAGCGGTGCCCGTCGGCCGAGAACGAGCGGCGGGTGGGCGAGGCGGAGGGCTCGGTCGACCGGCTGCTCGACGCCCGCTTCGCCGCCCAGCAGTAGCGCCTCGGCACCGTCAGCCCATCGTCCGCTGCCCGTCGATCGTCTCCCGCAGGATGTCGGCGTGCCCGGCGTGCTGGGCGGTCTCGGCGACGATGTGCACGAACACCCGGCGGGCGGAGCGGCGGGCGCCCGGCTCGAACCAGGGCGCCTGCGGCAGCGGCTGCGCGGCGTCCAGGTCGGGCAGGGTCCGCAGCAGCTCGTCGGTGCGCCGGGCCACCGCCTCGTACTCGGCCAGGACGTCGGCGAGCGTCTCCCCGGGCAGCAAGCGGAAGTCGTCGGCCCACTGCTCGTAGCCGGCCGGATTGATGGGCGCGGCCAGCACGTCCGGGCCGGTGAGCAGGAAGTCCACCCACTTCGCCTCGATGCGCGCGACGTGCTTGACCAGCCCGCCGAGGGTCAGCTCGCTGGCCGTCGGCCGCCGCCGGGCCTGCTCGTCGGTCAGCCCCCGCACGGTGACGCGGAGGAACTGCCGGTGCGCGGCCAGCGCCTCCAGCAGGTCGGCCCGCTCGCCGGTGAGGGGCGGGTCGGTCGGGGTCGGCGCGGTCGGGTGGGTCGTGGTGGGGTCCGGACTGGACATCGGCGGCCTCCGCGGTCGTGGGATCTCCGCCGCGCACGCTAGGGCCGGGCACCGACGGTTCGGTGCATACCCGGCGTGGGAACCGGGAGCCGCATGACCTCCCCCCGCGTCGCCGTCATCACCGGGTCCGAGAGCGGCATCGGCCGCGCCGTCGCCGTCGCCCTGGCCGATCAGGGCTGCGACATCGGGGTCACCTGGTACCGCGACGAGTCCATGGCCGAGCGGACCGCCGCGGAGGTGCGCGACCGCGGGCGCCGCGCCGAGGTCCGCCGCGTGGATCTCACGGAGCTCCCCGGGGCGGCCGACTTGGTGGACGACCTCGCCGAGGCGCTCGGCGGTCTCGACGTCCTGGTCAACGACGCCGGAACCGGGCACGCGAGCACCGTCCTGGACACCGACTTCGCCACCTGGCGCGAGGTGCTGGCCACCGACCTCGACGGCGCCTTCCTCTGCCTGCAGCGGGCCGCCCGCCGCATGGTCGACGCCGGCCGGGGCGGCCGGATCGTCAACGTCACCAGCGTGCACGAGCACCAGCCGCGGGTCGGCGCCGCGGCCTACTGCGCGGCCAAGGGCGGGCTGGGGCTGCTCACGAAGGTCGCGGCGCTGGAGCTCGCCGAGCACGGCATCACGGTCAACGCCGTCGCGCCCGGCGAGATCGCCACCGCGATGACCGGCCAGGAGGACGAGGACCCGACCGCACCGGGGCACGAGCGGCCCGGCGTCCCGCTGCGCCGTCCCGGTGACGCGCGGGAGGTGGCCGCCGTCATCGCCTTCCTCGCCTCCCCTTCGGCGGGCTACGTCACCGGCGCCTCGTGGACCGTCGACGGCGGCATGCTGCAGATGGGCCCGATGGCGGGCTCCCACCTGCGCGACGACGACTGGCGCCGGCCGTGACGGAGCGCCCCCGGGTCGGCAGCCGGGCAGAGGACGCGAAGGGGACCTCGCCCCGGCGCTCCGGAGCGCGGGTCAGGTGGCGAGCAGCTCGAGCAGCCGGGCCCGGTCCGGTCCGGGTGCCGACGGCGGCGGCGAGCCGTCGTGGCGGTCCAGCGCCGCGACCACCTCGGGCCGGGACAGCACGTCCTGCGGTGTGGCCAGGCACGTGAGCAGCTCCACGAAGGCGCGGAACGCGACCTGGTCGGTCATGCCCGCGCCGAGCAGCGCCACCACGGGCGACCGCAGCTCGACCGGCGGTCCGTCACCGCCGGCGGCGGCCATCTCCGCGAGGCGGACCCGGTCGGCGGCCAGCTGCCCGCGGTAGAAGGGCTCGACCTCGGCCTCGGTCGCCGCGGCGAAGGAGGCCGCCAGCTCCGCCGGGCGGTCGAGGTGCGCCGCCACGGCCCGACGCAGGACCTGCGCGTGCACCATGCCCAGCGAGATGCCGCGCCCCGCCGAAGGGTTGGTGCACGCCCACGCGTCCCCGACCGTCAGCAGGCCGGTGACCACCGGCGTGCCGTCGACCACCGGGCTGCGGTACCGGTCGACGACCCCGGCCATGACCAGGACGTCGGTGATCGGCCGGCCGTCGAGCCAGTGGGCGTGCCGCGGGCAGGCGGCCATCACCCGCTCGAACGCCACCGACCCGCGCAGCGCCTTGATCGGCGCGTCCCGGGTCCGGCCGAAGAGCGTCACCGACCAGGTGTCGTTGTCGCCGTCGAGGGTGAGCACCGAGATGCTGCCCATCGGCGTGAGCCCGGGGGCCCGCCGCTGCGGCCGCTCCGGGCCGGTGTAGTACCGCGTGTAGTAGGCGAAGCCGCTGTCCTGCGACTCCGGGGCGGGCGGCCGCGCGCCGGCCGCGCTCAGCCAGTCCGCCGACCGGCTCCGCCGGCCGGTGGCGTCGACGACGAGGTCGGCGGTCAGCTCCGCGCCGTCGTCGGTCCGGACGCCGGTGACGTGCGGGACGCCGTCGAGCGCGGCGGGCCCGGTCCGCAGCGCCGCCGTCCGGACACCGCGTCGCACGGTCACCCCGGGCGTGGCCTCGGCGGCGGCGGCGAACACCGCCTCGACGACCGGCCGGCGGCCGGTGACGAAGCGGAAGCGCTCGTCGTCGGGCGACGGCTGCCAGTCGGCCAGCGCCGGCGGGCGGGTCGCGAGCGGGTCGACCCACACGCAGCCCGCGTCGAGCAGCCGCCCGGTCATCCCGGGCAGCTCGCCGTCGCAGACCTCGCGCACCCGGCTGAACAGGTTGTGCGGCTGCCGGAACTGGGTGATCCCGGCGCGCCGCCAGTCCTCCCACGCCTCGGCCGGGGCGGCCGGTGCCCGGTCGGCGTCGGCCTCGAGCACCGTCACCTCGTGCCCGTCGCGGGCCAGCATCATCGCCGCCGCCAGCCCCACCACACCGCCGCCGCACACCACGACCGAGCCCATCGCGTACCTCCCGCCGGCAACGGCACCAGACGGTGGCAGAACCGCGGTCCGGCGACCAGGGCCCTTCGCACCGCGCCGGTCAGCGGGGAGGCGCCGCCCGCCACGCGTCGACCTCGCCGAGCCACCGGGACCGGTCGGCGTCGTCGGCGAACGCGGCGGCGAAGGAGTTGCGGGCCAGCACCGCGAGGTCGTCGTCCGACACCCCCAGCGCCGTCCGCACGGCCGCGACGACGTCGTCGACGTACCCGCCGAAGTAGGCGGGGTCGTCGCTGTTCACCGTGGCCACGAGGCCGAGCTCCAGCATCCGCGGCAGCGGGTGGTCCTCGATCCGCGGCACGCCCTTGAGCGCCACGTTCGACAGCGGGCAGACGGTGAGCGGGACCCGCTCGTCGCGCAGCCGCGCGACCAGGTCCGGGTCCTCCAACGCCCGGTTGCCGTGGTCGACGCGCTCGACGCCGAGGACGTCGAGGGCCTCGCGCACGTACTCCGGGCCGCCCTCCTCGCCCGCGTGCGCCACCCGGTGCAGGCCCTCGGCGGCGGCCATCTCGTACGCCTCCCGGAACAGCGCGGGCGGGTGGCCCACCTCCGCCGAGTCCAGCCCCACCCCGATGAAGTGCTCCCGGTGCGGCAGCGCCCGGCGCAGCAGGTCGACCGCGGCGTCCCCGCCGAGGTCGCGCAGGAAGCAGACCACCAGGTCGGCCGACATCCCGGCCGCCCGCGCCTCGGCGAAGGCCGCGCCGAGGCCGCGGAAGACCGCCTCGAGCGGGACGCCGTTGCGCACGTGGGTCTGCGGGTCGCAGAAGACCTCGGCCCGGCGGACGCCGGCCGCCGCCGCACGGGACAGGTACGCGGCGGCCAGGTCGTGGAAGTCCTCCTCGGTGCGCAGCACCGCCAGGTTGGCGTAGTAGACGTCGAGGAAGGCCTGCAGGTCGGCGAAGTCGGCGTACCGCGCGGTCAGCTCGGCGGGGTCGTCGGAGGGCAGCGGAACCCCGTTGCGCCGGGCGAGGCGGACCAGCAGGTCGGCCTCCAGCGTGCCCTCGACGTGCACGTGCAGTTCGGCCAGCGGCAGCATGCCGGGATGCTGCCGCGACTGCGGCGCCGTGGCCAGCGCCCCGGGCCCGGTACCGGTGTCCGCGCGGCGATCTCCCGTGCGGGGCGACCGTCCGCGCCGGGGTCCGGGTCCGGCTCCGACCTGGGCCGGCCCGGCTTCAGGCCTGGCCGGTCAGCTCCGTCGGCACGGTGATCACGTCCACCATCGCCCCGCGCCGGTAGACGGTCACCGGTAGCGACTGCCCGATCGCCTCGGCGAAGAGCAGCCGCTGCAGGCTCTGCGCCTCGGCCACCGGCGCCCGGCCCGCCTCCAGGACCAGGTCGCCGGCCTTGAGTCCCGACCGGTCGGCCGGTGACCCGGGGACGACGTCGACGATCCGCAGGCCCCGCGGCCGCCCGACCCGCTCGGCCAGCGGTCCGGGCAGCGGCGCCGGCGTGCTGACCAGGCCGAGGTACGCGCGGCGCACACGACCGTCGCGCACGAGGGCGCCGATGATCCGGCGGGTGGTGTCGTTGACCGGCACGGCCAGCCCCAGCCCCCAGCCGGCGACCGCGGTGTTGATGCCGACCACCCGGCACGACGCGTCGGCCAGCGCGCCGCCGGAGTTGCCGGGGTTCAGCGCGGCGTCGGTCTGGATGACGTCCTCGACCACCCGCGCCGTGCGCCCGTCACGGGTCGGCAGCGACCGGCCCAGACCGCTCACCACCCCCGCGGTGACCGAGCCGGCCAGGCCCAGCGGGTTGCCCACGGCGACCACGAGCTGCCCGACCCGCAGGGAGCCCGCATCCCCCAGCGATGCCGCCGGGGGAGTGCCGGTGCGGGCCCGCACGACGGCGAGGTCCGAGAGGGGGTCGGCGCCGACGACGTCGACGTCGGCCTCGGTGCCGTCGGCGAACACCGCCCGCCCGCGGCGGGTGCGCCCGACCACGTGCGCGTTGGTGAGCAGCAGCCCGTCACCGGTGAAGACGACCGCGGACCCGGCCCCCGACCGGCCCGCCGCGTCGGTCACCTGCAGCGCGGCCACGTGCGGGGTGAGCTCGGCCGCCACCGCGGTGACCACGCGCGAGTAGGCGTCCAGGGCGGCTGACTCGGCCGGCGCCGCCATGCCGGGATCCGGGGTGACGCTCATCGCGACCTCCGTGATTACGTCGTTTCACCGGCAAGTGAACGCCTGTCGCGGCGCCGACGGCAGGACTCATGCCGTGGGCGAACACGGCGGCGGCGATACTGCTGCCCGTGACGAGCGGATGGTGGCGGTGACGGTCTCGACGGCGGCCCGGCGGCACGCGGCCCGGCGCGCGTGGCGCGAGCTGCGCCCGATCCTGGCGAAGGACGCCGTCGCGGCGCTGGGCGAGGGCGAGGCCGACGCCTTCCTCACCCGGGCGGAGCTGGCGCTGTTCGACGTCCACGAGCCGCTCGCGGTGCTCTACGGCGGGCGGGCCGACGTCGACGAGCTGTTCGAGCGGGCCCTGCGGACGGCGCTGGCCGCCGCCGTCGAGCGGCCCGAGCCGCTGCGGCGGCTCGACCGCCGCCGGGAGATCGATCCGGGCTGGTTCCAGCGCGCGCGGGTGCAGGGCTACGTCTGCTACGTCGACCGGTTCTGCGGCACCCTGGCCGAGCTGCCGGCGAAGCTGGACTACCTCGCCGAGCTGGGCACCACGTACCTGCACCTGATGCCGCTGCTGGAGCCGCGGGAGGGGGAGAACGACGGCGGCTACGCGGTGGCCGACTACCGCGCGGTCGATCCGCGGCTGGGCACCATGCGCGACCTCGAGGCGGTGGCCGGCGCCCTGCACGAGCGGGACATGAGCCTGTGCATCGACCTGGTGCTCAACCACACCGCCCGGGAGCACGCCTGGGCGCAGGCCTGGCTGGCCGGCGACCCCGCCCACGCCGGCTTCTACACCGCCTTCCCCGACCGCACGATGCCCGACGCCTACGACGCCACCATCCCGGAGGTCTTCCCCGACCGGGCGCCGGGGTCGTTCAGCTGGGTGCCCGAGGCGCGCGGCGGCGAGGGCGGCTGGGTGTGGACGACGTTCTGGCCCTACCAGTGGGACCTCGACTACACCAACCCCGCCGTCACGCTGGCCATGCTCGGCGAGATCACCTGGCTGGCCAACCGCGGCGTCGACATCTTCCGCATGGACGCCGCCCCGTTCATGTGGAAGCGGCTGGGCACCAACTGCCAGAACCAGCCGGAGGCGCACACGCTGCTGCAGCTGCTGCACGCGCTGACCCGGCTGGCCGCGCCGGGCGTCGTCTTCAAGGCCGAGGCGATCGTGGCGCCCGACGACCTGGTGCAGTACCTGGGTGGGCACGAGCGGTACCGGCCCGAGTGCGAGCTGGCCTACCACAACCAGCTGATGGTGCTGCTCTGGTCGAGCCTGGCCACCCAGGACGCCCGGCTGGCCCGCGCCGCCCTCGGCCGGATGCGGACGATCCCGCCGACCACGTCGTGGTGCACGTACGTGCGCGGGCACGACGACATCGGCTGGGCGGTCAGCGACATCGACGCGCACACGGTGGGCAGCGACGGGTTCGGCCACCGCCGGTTCCTCAACGACTTCTACTGCGGCCGCTTCCCGGGCTCCTTCGCCCGGGGCGCGCTGTTCCAGGAGAACGAGGTGACCGGCGACGCGCGGATCTCCGGCTCCGCCGCGTCGCTGTGCGGCGTCGAGTCGGCGCTGGAGGCCGGCGACGCGGAGGCGCTCGACGCCGCCGTCCGCCGGCTGGTGCTGCTGTACTCCGTGGCCTTCGCCTGGGGCGGCATCCCGCTGGTCTACATGGGCGACGAGCTGGCGCTGTGCAACGACGCCGACTACCTCCGGGACCCGGCGCGCGCGCCGGACAACCGCTGGATGCACCGCCCGCTGATGGACTGGGCGGCAGCGGAACGGCGCACCGACCCGCGGACCCTGGAGGGCCGGGTGTTCGGCTGGATGCAGCGGCTGGGGAACGCCCGCCGCTCGCTGGTCACGTTGCGCGGGGGAGTGGAGTCCACCCCCCTGGACGTCGGCAACGAGTTCGTCCTCGCCTGGCAGCGCCGGTCGCCCATCGGGGGCACCTTCGTCGGCGTCGCCAACTTCTCGCCGTACCCACAGGGCGTCGACGCCGACGCGGTCACCGGCTTCGGCAGCTACCAGCGCGTGCTCGGCAGCGACGGCGACCCCGACGTCCGGTACGGCCGGCTCGTCGTCCCCGGCCTGGGCTTCGCCTGGTACGCCGAGCCCTGACGGGAGCCCGTCGCCCGCTTCCCGGGCGTCGTCCCCGCCTCTGCGGTGCCGCAACGGCGCAGGAGCGCGGGGAACACCCAGAGCCGAGGTCGGCGAGCGGCGGCCCGTGACGATGCCGCGACGGTCCCCGGCGACCGGATGCGGGTGGGGTCGGCAGGCCGTACCGTGTGCGCACGGCTGGACACCAGCCGTCCCCGGTCCGGGGCGGCGGCGGCGCAGCGGAGCGTCGCCCGGCCGAGCGGAGGGCGCGTGGCGACTTCCCCGACTGCACACGACCGGCTCGGGCCGACGTTCCACGGCAACGTGGTAGCAGGCGACGTGGTCGGAGGCGACGTGGTCGCCGGCAACGTGGTCGCACCGCTGCACCCGGGGGGCACGCCGACGCGGGGGTCCGCGACGCTGCCGGCAGCCGGCGCCACCGTCGGCGTCGAGGAGGAGTTCCACCTCGTCGATCCCGGGACGTTCGCCCTGGCCTCGCGCCCGGAGCTGGCCGCGGCCGCGGCACGCGGGGAGGCCGGCGGGCGCGTGCACGCCGAGATCGCCACCACCCAGCTGGAGACCGTCACCCGCGTCTGCACCACGCTGGCCGACGTGCGCGAGGAGCTGCGGGCCGCCCGCGCCGAGGCCGCGGTGGCCGCCGCCCGCGCCGGTGCGGTGCTGCTGGCCGCGTCCACGCACCCGTTCAGCACCTGGCGGGAGCAGCGGATCACCGCCGCCCCGCGCTACGAGGCGATGGTCGAGCGCTGGGCGGGACTGGTCCTGCAGCAGGACATCTGCGGCTGCCACGTGCACGTCGGCGTGCCCGACCTCGACACCGCGGTCGCGGTCATGGACCGGGCCCGGCCCTACCTGCCGGTGCTGCTGGCGATGACCGGCAGCTCGCCGTTCCACGACGGCGTCGACACCGGGTACGCCTCCTACCGCACCGTGTGGTGGTCGCGCTGGCCGATGACCGGCATCCCGGAGCACTTCGGCAGCGCCGACCGCTACCGCGAGGTGGTCGACGGCATGGTCGCGGCGGGGGTGATCGCCGACGCGTCCAACCTGTACTGGGACGTGCGGCCCTCCTCGCACCTGCCCACGCTGGAGTTCCGCCTCGCCGACGTCTGCACCGACCTCGACGCCGCCGTCCTGCACGCGGCGCTGTGCCGGTCGCTGGTCCGGGTGCTGGCCGAGCGCGCCCGCCGCGACCTGCCCTGCCCCCAGCCGCGTCCCGAGCTGCTGCGGGCGGCCCGGTGGCGGGCGGCCCGCTCCGGCCTGGACGGGCAGCTGTTCGACCCGCTGCTGGGCGCGCTGGTCGACGCCCGGGTGGCCGTCCGGCGGCTGCTGGCCGAACTGGAGCCGGACCTGCGCGCGCACGACGAGTACGCGGAGGTCGTCGACCTCGTGCGGCTGTTGATGGTGCGCGGGACGTCGGCGGCGCGGCAGCGGCGCACGTGGCAGCGGACCGGCGACGCCCGCGCGGTGGCCGAGCAGCTCGTGCGCCAGGCCGCGTGCGGCGGCTGCTGACACGGGACCAGCCGGTCGGCGGCGCACCGGCGACGCACCCGCGGTGGCCGCCCGCCCGGCGCGCGGTCCCGCCGGTCGGGGACGGTCGGCCGGACCGGCTCAGGACGACGTCGTGAAGAACCCGAGCGTGATGGTCTGGTTGCCGCTCTCCTCGAGCGCGAGCACCTCCAGCTCGTAGAGCGTGCCCGGCCGGAGGAAGCCGTCGGGCACCGCGAGCTCGGTCCGGTCCGGCGGCAGGTGCACGTCGAACACGGGGCGCGACAGGCCGTCGGGGTCGTCGTGCTCGACCTGCGTCACGATCACCTCGTAGCCGGTGACGGTGACCGGCTCCCCGTCCAGCGTGGCGGTGACCGGCTCCCAGCGCACGACCAGCCCGGACGGCGACAGCACCGCCTCGCCGGCGTTCTCCTCCTCGGCCAGCGCGGGCGCGGTGATCACCGGAGCGGCGGGGATGTCGTGCGTGAACCGGGCGGTGCCGACCCGCGCCGTGCCGCCGACGTCGGTGCCGCTGATCGTGTACTCGCCCTCCGGGAAGTCCTCGCGCAGCACCTCCAGCGGGTACTCGTCGGCGGGCGGCTCGCGGGACTCGAAGAAGAAGTCGTTGATGCCCAGCGCGTCGAGCCGGCCGGCCGGGTCGACGGCGAGCAACTGCTCACCACCGGGCAGCCGCACGCACACGTCGACCAGCCCGTCGTGCCCCACCGTCCCGTGCACACCGCTGTCCTGGTCGGTCGCGTTGTGCTCGACGAACAGCCGCAGGTCGCCCTCGAACGGCTCGCCCTCGACGGGGCACGACGAGCTCCCACCGGCCGGCCCGGCACCGGCGGCGTCCTCCGTACCGGCCGCCTCGCCGCCGCCGTCCCCGGCCGTGCAGCCGGTGAGGGCGAGCACGCCGGTCAGCGCGCCCACGACGCACCGCCCGGCGGTCGCCCGCGCCCGCGTCCCGCGCATGCCGCCAGTGTCGACCCGGCCGCGCCGACCCGGACACCCCCGCGGGCGCGCCGGCCCGGGGATCAGGCCGACTCGCGGCCCGTGCGGTCCTCGCCGGCGGTGACCGCCGGTCGCCGGCCGCCGGTCTTCGACGCGGAGAAGCCGGGACCGACGTGCTCGAGGGCGAGCCGGCCGTACACCTGCTGCTGCGTGGCCACCCGCTGCGAGCGGCCGCGGCCGAGGAAGCTGACCGCCCAGTGCAGCACCGTGGTGATCCGGCTCTTGAAGCCGATGATGTAGAAGAGGTGCACGACCAGCCACAGCACCCAGGCGGTGAACCCCTGGAAGCGCAGGCCCTTGATGTCGGCGACGGCGGAGAACCGCGAGATCGTCGCCATGTTGCCCTTGTCGTCGTAGTGGAACGGGCCTCGGGGCTCGCGGCCGGCGATCCGCCGCCGGATCTGATCGGCGGCGTAGCGCCCGCCCTGGATGGCCACCTGCGCGACGCCGGGGAGCTCGTCCAGCTTCGCCATGTCGCCGACGACGTGGACCTCCGGGTGGCCGGGGAGGGTGAGGTCGGGCTGGACGGCGATCCGGCCGGCGCGGTCGACCTCGGCGCCGGTCTGCTCGCCCAGCAGCCGGCCGAGGGGGCTGGCCTGCACCCCGGCCGCCCACACCTTCGTGGCGGCGTTGATCCGGCGGACCTGCCCGTCGCCGTCCTTGATCTCGATGCCGTCGGCGTCGACGTCGGTCACCATCGCGCCCAGCTGCACCTCGACGCCGATCTTGTTCAGGTGGCGGCGGGCGCCGTCGCCGAGTTTCTCGCCGAAGGCGGGCAGCACGACCGGCGCGGCGTCGAGCAGCACCACCCGGGCGGTGGTCGGGTCGATCCGGCGGAAGTCGTGGCGGAGGGTGCGGTGCGCCAGCTCGGCGATCTGCCCGGCCATCTCCACGCCGGTGGGCCCGGCGCCGACGACGACGAACGTGAGCAGCCGGTCGATCTCGGCGGGGTCGTCGGCCAGCTCCGCGAGCTCGAACGCGCCGAAGATGCGCCCGCGCAGCTCGAGGGCGTCGTCGACGGACTTCATGCCGGGCGCGAACTCGGCGAACCGGTCGTTGCCGAAGTAGGACTGCCCGGCGCCGGCGGCCACGACCAGCTCGTCGTAGGGGTGCACGGTGGTGCGGCCGAGCACCGTGGAGGTGACCGTCCGGGCGGTCAGGTCGATGCCGGTGACCTCGCCCAGCACGACCCGGGCGTTGCGCTGGCGCCGCAGCACCTCCCGGGTGGGCGGCGCGATCTCGCCCTCCGAGAGGATGCCGGTGGCCACCTGGTAGAGCAGCGGCTGGAACAGGTGGTGGCTGGTCTTGCCGATCAGCGTGACGTCGACCGGCGCCCGGCGCAGCGCCTGGGCCGCGAACAACCCGCCGAAGCCCGACCCGATGATGACGACGCGCGGGCGCCCGCCGGTCGAGGCTGGTCCGGCTGGGGCATGCGCAGGTGATGTCGTCATGACGACTGATCCTTCCAGTCGGGCGGCGGGCGGAGCTCGGGGCCCGGGGGCGATCTCGGCCACGATCCAACCGGCTACCCGGCCCGGTCGCGACCCAGCCCCGTCAGCGTGCGGAGGAGATCCGTGGGCGTGAGCCCCACGGATCTCCTCCGCTCAGCGGTCGGTGCGGTCGCGGACCTCGGCGTAGCGCTCGCGGACGGACGGCGTCGGCGCGGTCTCGACCACGCGCAGCCCCGGCTGCGGCCAGTCCGGCGGCTCCGGTGCGCCGGAGAGCACCCACGCCGCCTGCCGCGCCGCGCCGTCGGCGACGTATTCACCGGGTGGCGGCACGACCACGGGCCGGCCGAACACGGCCGGCGCGAGCTGTTGGACGGCGGCCGAGCGGGCGCCGCCGCCGACGAGCAGCACGCGCTCGACGGGCACACCGTGGGCGACCACGGCGTCGATGCCGTCGGCGAGCCCGCACAGCAGGCCCTCCACCGCCGCCCGGGCCAGGTGCGCCGGGGTGGCCGTGCGCAGCGTCAGGCCGTGCACCGATCCGGTCGCCGCGGGCAGATCCGGCGTCCGCTCGCCCTCCAGGTAGGGCACCAGCACCAGCCCGTCGGCGCCGGGCGGGGCGGACAGCGCCAGCTCGGAGAGGGTGGCGTGGCCGACGCCGAGCAGCGTGGCCGCGGCGTCGAGCACGCGGGCGGCGTTGAGGGTGCACACCAGCGGCAGGTGGCGTCCGGTCGCGTCGGCGAAGCCGGCGACGATGCCGCTCGGGTCGCTCACCGCCGTCCGGGTCACGGCGGAGACGACGCCGGAGGTGCCGATCGAGACGACGACGTCCCCCTCCCGGGCCGCCAGGCCCAGCGCCGCGGCGGCGTTGTCCCCCGACCCGGGGCCCAGCACCGTCGGTGACCCGGTTGCGGTGCCCACCGTCTCGGCGGGCCCGGCCACCCGCGGGACCCGCGGACGGCGCCCGCGCAGCGCCAGTTCCAGCAGGTCGAGGCGGTACTCGCCGGTGCGCGCCGACCAGTAGGCGGTGCCGCTCGCGTCGCCGCGGTCGGTGGTCAGCGTGCCGAGATCGCCGGCGCCCGACAGCCGCCAGGTGAGCCAGTCGTGGGGGAGGCAGACGGCCGCCGTCCGGTCGGCGTTCGCCGGTTCGGCATCGGCCAGCCAGCGCAGCTTGGCCCCGGTGAACGAGGCGACGGGCACCAGCCCGACTGCGTCGGCCCAGGCCTGCCGGCCGGCCGCCGGATCGCCGTCGCCGAGGTCGGCGACCAGGTCGGCGGCCGCCCCGGCGGAGCGGACGTCGTTCCACAGCAGGGCCGGCCGCACGACCTCGCCGCGCTCGTCGAGGCAGACCATGCCGTGCTGCTGCCCGCCGACGGCGAGCGCGGCCACGTCGGACAGCCCGCCGGCCGCGTCGACCGCGGCGGTCAGGGCCTCCGCCCAGGCCGCGGGGTCGACTTCGGTGCCGGCCGGGTGCGGGGCGCGCCCCTCGCGCACCAGCTCGCCGGTCGCGGCGTCGCGGACGACGACCTTGCACGCCTGGGTGGAGCTGTCCACGCCGGCGACGCGGGTCACCGCGGCCACCCGGGGGACGGGCCCGCCCCACGGTGGGCGGGCGGAGGGACGGCGGGCACGCGGCCTCCCGATGCTCGGCGGCGGCCGCGGGCGCGGAAGGCCCGCGGCCGGTCTGCGGTCGGCGTCCGTCGCGGGCGCCGGTGGGTCGCCCGATCCTGCCCGGTCGCCGTCCGGTCCCGCGTCCGGGTGCCTCCTGCCGGTCCGGCGACTCGGGATGATCAGCCTCCCGGCGCGTGCGTGACACTATGGCGCCGTGGCGCAGATCTCCGCTTCGGCCGGCGCGTTGCTGCGTCACGTGCGCACCGGCCGGGCACGCAGCCGGGCCGACCTGGTGGCGCTCACCGGCGCGTCGCGCAACACGGTGAGCGCCCGGGTCGACCAGCTGATCGCGGCCAACCTGCTCGCGGAGGGCGGCCGGGGCTGGAGCACCGGCGGCCGGCCCCCCACGCTGCTGCAGTTCAACAGCCGGGCCGGGTGCGTGCTCGCCGTGGACCTGGGCGTCACCAGCGTCGACGTCGCGGTCACCGACCTGTCCGCGCAGATCCTGGCCACCGTCGGCCACCCGATCGACATCGCCGACGGCCCGGCGCCGGTGCTGGCGGAGGTCGACCGGCTGGCGCAGAAGGTGCTGGCCGAGGCCGGCCTCGCCCCGGTCGACGTGTGCGCCGTCGGGGTCGGCGTGCCGGGCCCGGTGGAGTTCTCGACCGGGCGGCCGTCGCACCCGCCGATCATGCCCGGCTGGCACGACTACCCGATCCCCAGCGCCTTCGGCCGGTTCGGTTGCCCCGTCTACGTCGACAACGACGTGAACGTCATGGCCCTCGGCGAGGTCGGCATCGCCGCGGCCCCGCAGGACGTGCTGGTCGTCAAGGTCGGGACGGGCATCGGGTGCGGCATCATCGTCGACGGCCGGGTGTACCGGGGTGCGCAGGGCAGCGCCGGCGACATCGGGCACATCCACGTGGCCCAGCCCGACGGCCGGACCGTCGTGTGCCGCTGCGGCAACGAGAACTGCCTGGAGGCGATCGCCGGCGGCGGGGCGCTGCTCCGTGACGCCGTCGCGGCCGGGTTGCCGGTGTCCACGACGCGCGAGGTCGTCGAGCTCGCGGCGCAGGGCGACGGGCCCACGTTGGAGCTGGTCCGCAACGCCGGCCGGACCATCGGCACGGTGCTCGCGGCGCTGGTCAACTTCTTCAACCCGCACCGCATCGTCATGACCGGCGGGGTGGCGCAGGCCGGGGCCCCGCTGCTCGCCGGCATCCGCGAGGCGGTCTACCGCCGGTCGATGCCGCTGGCCGCGCGGGCGCTGGAGATCACGGTGAGCGACGCACCCGACCTGTCGGGGCGGGTGGGCGCCGCGCTGATGGCCATCGAGGAGTACCTGGACGACGACGCCGTCCAGCAGACGCTGGCGCCGTAGCCGCGGGCCCGGCGGACCTCGAGGAGGCCGCGACGCGGGGACGCGAGGTGGGGCTCAGCGCTCGCCGGGGACGCGGGGTGGGGCTCAGCGTCTGCCGGGGACGGCGATCGGCCGCGGTCGGTCGGCGGGCCGCCCGGCGGGGTCGTGGACCCGGCGCGGGGGCCGGAGGCTCCCCGCCGGGGACGCGGGGTGGGGCTCAGCGTCGGCCGGGGACGGCGATCGGCCGCGGTCGGTCGGCGGGCCGCCCGGCGGGGTCGTGGACCCGG
>NZ_JAOVZT010000001.1:617647-702577 GCF_025716945.1 Geodermatophilus sp. YIM 151500 | reverse complement strand
GGCCGCGGTCGGTCGGCGGGCCGCCCGGCGGGGTCGTGGACCCGGCGCGGGGGCCGGAGGCTCCCCGCCGGGGACGCGGGGTGGGGCTCAGCGTCTGCCGGGGACGGCACGTGGCCGCGGTCGGTCGGCGGGCCGCCCGGCGGGGTCGTGGACCCGGCGCGGGGGCCGGAGGCTCCCCGCCGGGGACGCGGGGTGGGGCTCAGCGTCTGCCGGGGACGGCACGTGGCCGCGGTCGGAGCCCGGAGGGCGACCGTGTGATTGCGGTTCGATAACCCCCCAGTGGGACCTTGACCACACCCCAGCGAGGATTTATGTTGCTGCCTGCACGGACTAATGGTCAATGTTGAGCAAAAGTCTGGGGGTGGCCGGTGGTGGTCCTCGACTCGGCCCGGCGCGGCGATCCGACCGCGCGACGACCGGTGGTGCCGGCTCCGGCCGCGGTCCGCCCCGGCCCGCCGGAAGGCGTGGCGTGACCGCGCCGCTCCTCGAGATGCACGGCATCGTCAAGCAGTTCCCGGGTGTCCGGGCGCTCGACGGCGTCGACCTCGACGTGCGGGCGGGGGAGGTGCACTGCCTGCTCGGCCAGAACGGCGCGGGCAAGAGCACGCTCATCAAGGTCCTCGCCGGCGCGCACCAGCCCGACGGCGGGCGGATCAGCTGGCGCGGCGAGGCCGTGCAGCTGGGCAACCCGCAGACCGCCCTGTCGCTGGGCATCGCGACCATCTACCAGGAGCTCGACCTCGTCCCCGGGCTCACCGTCGCCGACAACGTGTTCCTCGGCCGCGAGCGCTCCCGGTTCGGCATCGCCCGCCCGGCGTCGGCGAACAAGGCGGCGGCCGAACTGCTCGCCCGCCTCGGCCACCCGGAGATCCGGCCCACCACCGAGGTCGGGTCGTTGCCGGCGGCCTCCCAGCAGATGGTCAGCATGGCGCGCGCGCTGTCCCAGGACGCGCGGCTCATCGTCATGGACGAGCCGTCGGCGGTGCTGGACAACGAGGAGGTCGAGCGGCTCTTCGGCGTCATCCGCGACCTCACCCGGGACGACGTCGCGGTCGTCTACATCTCGCACCGGCTCGAGGAGATCCGCGAGATCGGCGACCGCATCACCGTGCTCAAGGACGGCCGCACCGTCGCCACGGGCCTGCCCGCCCGCGAGACCCCCACCCGCAAGGTCATCGAGCTGATGACCGGCCGGGACATCGAGTACGTCTTCCCCCCGCGCCGCCCGGTGCCCGAGGCCGAGCCGCTGCTCGAGGTCGAGGGCCTCGGCCTGCACGGCACCTTCTCCGGCGTCTCGTTCACCGTGCGCCCGGGTGAGGTGGTCGGGCTGGCCGGGCTGGTCGGCTCGGGCCGCTCGGAGATCCTCGAGACCGTGTACGGCGCCCGCCGGGCGACCGCCGGGACCGTCCAGGTGGCCGGACGGCGGCTGCGCCCCGGCGACGTCGGCGCCAGCGTCGCCGCCGGGGTCGGCCTGGCCCCGGAGGAGCGCAAGAGCCAGGGCCTGCTGCTCGGCGAGTCGGTGGCACGCAACATCAGCATCTCCAGCCTGGCCCGCTTCGCCCGCGGGGGTTTCGTGGCCCGGGCCGCGGAGAAGGCGGCGGCGAACGAGCAGGTGCGCGCCCTCGAGGTGCGTCCCCAGGACGTCGAGCGCGAGGTGCGCACGCTGTCCGGCGGCAACCAGCAGAAGGTCGTGCTGGCCCGGTGGCTGCTGCGCGACTGCCGTGTGCTCCTGCTCGACGAGCCCACCCGCGGCGTCGACGTCGGCGCCCGCTCGGAGATCTACAACCTGGTCCGCGGCCTCGCCGACCGCGGCGTGGCCGTCGTGGTCGTGTCCAGCGAGATCCCCGAGGTCCTCGGCCTCGCCGATCGCGTGCTGGTCGTGGCCGAGGGCCGGGTGCTCGCCTCGGAGCCCGCGGACGCGCTCGACGAGCACCGCGTGCTCGACCTGGTCATGGAGGGGACGGGGCACCGCGGCGCCCCGATCCCCGCGACGACGCACGAAGGGGACGTGGCATGAGCGGGAGCACCACCACGACGAGCGGGGCGGCCGCGCCGGCGTCCGGCGGCCGCACCGGCGCCGGACCGGGGAACGGCAAGGGTCCGGGCCTCATGGCCGGGCCCGCCGGGCGGCTGGCCGGCCTCGTCCTCGCCCTGGCGCTGCTGTGCGTCGTCGGTGCCGTCACCGCGCCGGGGCGCTTCGTCGACGTCGACAACGTGCTGACCATCCTGCGGCTGGCCGCGGTGATCGGCGTGGTCAGCATCGGCATGACCTTCGTGATCATCGGCGGCGGCATCGACCTCTCGGTCGGCGCGCTGGTGGCGCTGTCGTCGGTGTGGGCGACCACGCTGGCCACCCAGCGCATGGCCGAGGACGTCCACTGGATCGTCATGATCTTCACCGCGGTCGCCGTCGGAGCCGGGGCCGGGCTGGTGAACGGCATCGTCATCGCCTACGGGCGGCTGGTCGCTTTCATCGCGACGCTGGCGATGCTGGTCTCCGCCCGCGGGCTGGCCGAGATCCTGGCCAACCGCCGCACCCAGATCGTGCAGGACCGCGACTTCCTGTCCTTCTTCTCCGGCGACGTCCTGGGCATCCCGACCCTGGTCATCATCTGGGCGCTGGTGTCCGTCGGCGGCTGGGTGCTGCTGAACCGGACCACCTTCGGCCGGCACACCTTCGCCGTCGGCGGCAACGCCGAGGCCGCCCGGCTGGCGGGCATCAAGGTGCAGCGGCACACCCTCAAGCTGTACGTGCTGTCCGGCATCACCTGCGGCATCGCCGCGGTCATGCTCATGGCCCGGACGACGACGGGCAGCTCGACGCACGGCACGCTGTACGAGCTCGACGCGATCGCCGCCGTCGTCATCGGGGGCACGCTGCTCATCGGCGGCCGCGGCACCGTCGTCGGCACCGTGATCGGCGTGCTGATCTTCACCACGCTCGGCAACGTCTTCACGCTGAACAACCTGTCCAGCTCCGCCCAGGCCGTGGCCAAGGGCGTGATCATCGTGCTCGCCGTGCTGCTGCAGATGCGCCTGGCCCGGGGCGGCGGCTTCGGCCGGCTGTCCCGCGGCGGCGGGGGCGGGACGGCGTCCTCCGGTGGCCCCGCGGCGCCCGGGGCACCCGCGGGCGCGGTCAGCGGCGGCTCCGGCGTCCCCGGCGGCCCGGCCGGCGACCGCCCCGGCGGCTCCACCCCGAAGACCTGACCGGTGCCGGCGACCCGCCGGCACCGGTCAGCACCACCTCGTCGGGCCGCCGGCCCGGCGGGAGCACCACCGTCGAGAGAACGACGGCCCGGCCTCCCGGCCGGGCCGGCGACACCCGAGGAGAGAACGATGTCCGCAACGAGGCAGCGCCCCTACCGCCGCCTGATGACCACCACGGTCGCGCTCGTCGGCGCCGGCGCCCTCGTCGCCGGCTGCACGAGCAACGAGCCGGAGAGCCAGGGCTCCGACGGCGGCTCGTCGGGCGGCGCGGCGAGCTCGAACGACGAGGCCGGCGAGACCGTCACCATCGGCTTCTCGGCACCGGCGGCCGACCACGGCTGGATGGCCGGCATCACCGAGGCCGCGCGCGCCGCGGCCGAGGAGTACGAGGACGTCGAGCTCTCGGTCGCCGAGGGCACCAACGACGTCAGCACCCAGATCAGCCAGGTCGAGACCTTCATCAACGAGGGCGTCGACGCGATCGTGCTGCTGCCCTTCGACGGGGCCGCGATGACCCCGGTCGCCCTCGAGGCGATGGAGGCCGGCATCCCCGTCATCAACGTCGACCGCGAGTTCAACAGCCCGTTCGCCGCCCGGGCCACGATCCTCGGCGACAACTACGGCATGGGCGTCTCGGCCGGCCAGTACATCTGCTCGCGGCTCGGCGACAACCCGGACGCCGTGGTGGCCGAGATCGCCGGCATCGACTCGCTGCCGCTGACCCAGGACCGCAGCCAGGGCTTCGCCGACGCGCTGTCCGAGTGCGGCCTCGACGTCGACAACCGGGTGGCCGCGGAGTTCACCGTGGAGAGCGGCGAGGAGGCGGCGGCCAACCTGCTCCAGGCCGCCCCGCAGATCGACGCGCTGTGGAACCACGACGACGACCAGGGCGTCGGCGTCCTGGCCGCCATCCAGAACGCCGGCCGCGACGAGTTCTTCATGGTCGGCGGCGCCGGCTCGGCCAACGCCATGCGGGAGATCCAGTCCGGCGAGTCGGTGCTGGAGGCCACGGTCATCTACCCGCACACCCAGGCCGCCGACGGCATCCGCCTGGCGCGGCTGGTAGCGCAGGAGAAGTCGCTGTCCGACCTGGTCTCGCAGGCGGTGCCGCAGCGGATCGTGCTCAACGCGCCCGTCGTCACCGCGGACAACGTCGACCAGTACATCGACCGCGCCTTCGAGTCCTGACCGACCCGGGGAGGCGGGCGGCCCGCGCCGCCCGCCTCCCCGCCGCCACCCGTCCGGCACCACCCGCGCGATCCCGGAGCGACCGCACATGACCTCCACCCCGCCGACGATCGGCGTCGGCCTGATCGGCTACGCCTTCATGGGTGCGGCGCACTCGCAGGCCTGGCGCACCGCCCCCCACTTCTTCGAGCTACCGCTGCAGCCCGAGCTCACCGTGCTCGCCGGCCGCGACGCGGCCAAGGTCGCCGACGCCGCGGCCCGGCTCGGCTGGTCGTCGACCGAGACCGACTGGCGCCGGGTGCTCGAGCGCGACGACGTCCAGCTCGTCGACGTCTGCACCCCCGGCGACACCCACGCCGAGATCGCCATCGCCGCGCTCGAGGCCGGCAAGCACGTGCTCTGCGAGAAGCCCCTGGCCAACACCGTCGCCGAGGCCGAGGCGATGGCCGCGGCCGCGGCGCGCGCCGCGGAGCGCGGCGTCCGCTCGATGGTCGGCTTCACCTACCGCCGGGTGCCGGCGATCGGGCTGGCCCGGCAGCTGGTGGCCGCCGGCCGGCTGGGTGAGGTCCGGCACGTGCGCGCCCAGTACCTGCAGGACTGGATCGCCGATCCGGCCGCGCCGATGTCGTGGCGGCTGGAGAAGGACAAGGCCGGCTCGGGCGCGCTGGGCGACATCGGCGCGCACATCATCGACCTGACCCAGTTCATCACCGGTCAGCGGCTGTCCGGGGTCAGCGGGATGCTGGAGACCTTCGTGACCGAGCGGCCGCTGGCCGCGGGCGGCGGCGCGTTGTCCGGGGTCGGCGGCGAGGGCACCGGCCGGGTCACGGTGGACGACGCCGCCGCCTTCCTCGGCCGCTTCGACGGCGGCGCGTTCGGCGTCTTCGAGGCCACCCGCTTCGCCACCGGCCGCAAGAACGCCATCCGGATCGAGATCAACGGCTCGTCCGGCAGCCTGGCCTTCGACTTCGAGGACATGAACGTCCTGCACTTCCACGACGCCACCGAGCCCGCGGCGACCGCCGGCTTCCGCCGGATCGTGGTGACCGAGCCCGAGCACCCCTACGTCGCCGCGTGGTGGCCCGCCGGGCACGGCCTGGGGTACGAGCACGGCTTCACCCACCAGGTCGTCGACCTGCTCACCGCCATCGCCAAGGGCCAGGACCCCACGCCGACCTTCGCCGACGGGCTCCAGGTGCAGCGGGTGCTCGACGCCGTGGAGCGCAGTGCCGCCGACCGCTCCGCGTGGACGAGGATCGAGGCATGACCCCAACACCGACCAAGGACGACCGCTTCAGCTTCGGGCTGTGGACCGTGGGCTGGCAGGGCGTCGACGTCTTCGGCGGCGCCGTCCGCCCCCGGCTGGACCCGGTCGAGGCCGTGCACCGCCTCGCCGAGCTCGGCGCCGCGGCGGTCACCTTCCACGACGACGACCTGGTACCGGACGACGCCACGCGGCAGGCCACCCTCGACCGGTTCACCAAGGCGCTGGCCGAGACCGGCCTCGGCGTCGAGATGGCCACCACCAACCTGTTCGGCTCGCCGGTGTTCAAGGAGGGCGCGTTCACCGCCAACGACCGCGAGGTCCGGCGGTACGCGCTGGCGAAGACGCTGCGCAACATCGACCTGGCCGCCGAGCTCGGCGCGCGCACCTACGTGCTGTGGGGCGGCCGGGAGGGGGCGGAGTCCGGTGCCGCGAAGGACGTCGCCGCCGCCCTCGACCGGTACCGGGAGGCGCTGGACCTGCTCTGCGGCTACGTCCGCGACCAGGGCTACGACATGCGGTTCGCGCTGGAGCCCAAGCCGAACGAGCCGCGCGGCGACATCCTGCTGCCCACCGTCGGGCACGCGATCGCCTTCATCGACACCCTCGACGAGCCCGACCGGGTGGGCCTGAACCCCGAGGTCGGGCACGAGGAGATGGCCGGGCTGAACTTCGCGCAGGGCATCGCCCAGGCGCTGTGGCACGGCAAGCTCTTCCACGTCGACCTCAACGGCCAGCACGGCCCGCGCTACGACCAGGACCTGCGCTTCGGCGCGGGCAACCTGCGCGGCGCGTTCTGGACCGTCGACGTCCTCGAGGGGGCCGGCACCGACCGCCGCTACGACGGCTTCCTGCACTTCGACTACAAGCCGCCGCGCACCGAGGACATCGACGGCGTGTGGGAGTCGGCGCGCGCCTGCATGCGCAACTACCTGCTGCTGCGCGACAAGGTGCGGGCCTTCCGCGCCGACCCGGAGGTCGCCGAGGCGCTGACCGCCGCGCGGGTCGACCAGCTCGCCGTCCCGACCCTGGCCGACGGCGAGACGCTCGACGAGCTGCGCGCCGAGACCCACGACCTCGCCGCCCTCGGCGCCCGTGGGATGCACTTCGAGCGGCTCGACCAGCTCGCGATGGAGCACCTGCTCGGCGTCCGCTGAGCGACCCGACCCACCGAGCGCCCGCCGGCCCGCCGGCGGGCGCTCGGCCCCGACCTCATCGAGGAGGACCGCGCATGCCCCGCCCCGTCACCCTGTTCACCGGCCAGTGGGCCGACCTGCCGTTCGAGGAGATGTGCCGGCTGGCCTCCGAGTGGGGGTACGACGGCCTGGAGATCGCCTGCTGGGGCGACCACCTCGACGTCGAGCGCGCCGCCGACGACGACGCGTACGTGCAGGACCGGCTGGCCCTGCTCGACAAGCACGGCCTGAAGGTCTGGGCCATCTCCAACCACCTCAACGGCCAGGCCGTCTGCGACGACCCGATCGACGAGCGGCACAAGGGCATCGTCCACCCGCGCGTCTGGGGCGACGGCGACCCCGAGGGCGTGCGGCAGCGGGCCGCCGAGGAGATGAAGCTGACCGCCCGCGCGGCGGCCAAGCTCGGCGTGCAGACGGTCGTCGGGTTCACCGGGTCGAAGGTGTGGAAGACCGTGGCCATGTTCCCGCCGGTGCCCGAGTCGATGGTCGAGGACGGGTACCGCGACTTCGCGGACCGGTGGAACCCGATCCTCGACGTGTTCGACGAGGTCGGCGTCCGGTTCGCGCACGAGGTGCACCCCTCGGAGATCGCCTACGACTACTGGACGACGGTGCGCACGCTCGAGGCCCTCGGGCACCGGGAGGCGTTCGGGTTGAACTGGGACCCGAGCCACTTCGTCTGGCAGGACCTCGACCCGGTCGGCTTCATCTGGGACTTCCGCGACCGGATCTACCACGTCGACTGCAAGGACGCGAAGAAGCAGGTCGGCAACGGGCGCAACGGGCGGATGGGCTCGCACCTGCCGTGGGCCGACCCGCGGCGCGGCTGGGACTTCGTCTCGACCGGGCACGGGGACGTCCCGTGGGAGGCCTGCTTCCGGATGCTGAACACCATCGGCTACGACGGCCCGATCTCCGTGGAGTGGGAGGACGCCGGGATGGACCGGCTGGTCGGCGCGCCCGAGGCGCTGGCCTTCGTCCGCCGGCTGGCCTTCGACCCGCCGTCCGCGGCCTTCGACGCCGCCTTCTCCAGCGGCAGCTGACCGACCGGGGTGGATCCGTCGCGGACGCCGGCACGAGGCGAGCCAGCAGCTGCGGCGCGCGCGCCGACAGCACGGTCGCCGCGGCGGCGCAGCCACCGGCCGTGGCCCAGGCCAGCGGGTCCAGCGGGGTGCACCCGAAGAACTGGCTCACCCCGGGCAGCTGGACCAGCGCGGCGAGCGCGGCCGCGGAGCCGAGCCCGGTGACGACGACCAGGGGCTGACGCCAGCCGATCAGCAGGGTCTGCCCCAGCTGCGTCCCCACGAGCGCGACCAGCCCGATCGTCGAGGCCCGCCGGGCCGGCCCGGTCAGGCGGCCGACCTGCCAGGCGGCGAGCGCCCCCGCGGCGGTGACCCCGCCGCGGATCCCGATGTCGCGCAGCAGCGGCGCGCCCAGCGACGGGGGCCCGGCGTGCAGCAGCCGTGCCCGGTCGGCCTCCTCCGCCGGCGTGGGCGCCAGCGCCACCGCCATCGCCGGGAAGAGGTCGGTGAGCATGTTGACCAGCAGGAACTGCCGGGTGCCCAGCGGCGCCCGGCCGCTGAGCGCGGTGCCGGCGAGCGTGAACAGCACCTCGCCGGCGTTGCCGCCGAGCAGCACGGCGACGGCGTCGCGGACCCGCCGCCACATGGCCCGGCCCTCCACGAGCGCGTCGGTGAGCAGCCGCACGTCGGGCTCGACGAGCACGAGGTCGGCCGCACTGCGAGCCGACGTCGACCCGCGCGCGGCCATGCCGATGCCGACGTCGGCGAGCCGGATGGCCGCCGCGTCGTTCGCCCCGTCACCGGTCATGGCGACCACGCGGCCGGACCGCTGCAGGCCGGCGACGATGCGCAGCTTCTGCTCGGGGCTGACTCGGGCGAACACCGCGGCCTCGGTCACCAGCGCGGTGTGCGCGGCGTCGTCCAGACCGGTGAGCTCGGGACCGGTCACCAGGCGGCCGGGGCCGATGCCGAGGTCGGCCGCGACGGCGGCGGCGGTGACCGGGTGGTCGCCGGTGATCATCACCGTGCCGACGCCGGCGGCCTGCAGCCCGGCCACGGTGTCGCGCGCGCCCGGACGGGGCGTGTCGGCCAGCCCGACGAAGCCGAGCAGCGTGAGGTCGTCGGGCTCGGCCGCGACGGCAGGGTCGGGCACCGCCGACCCGTCCCCGTCGGCGTGCAGGTCGGTGCGGACGTC
The DNA here is from genome assembly GCF_025716945.1 of Geodermatophilus sp. YIM 151500. Classification (GTDB taxonomy): domain Bacteria; phylum Actinomycetota; class Actinomycetes; order Mycobacteriales; family Geodermatophilaceae; genus YIM-151500. Next base: position 693,505 of record NZ_JAOVZT010000001.1, on the reverse strand, counting down.
GGTCACGCTGCGCCGCGCCACGGCGAGCACCCGCAGCCCCTGGGCGGCCAGGGCCTCGACGGCGGCCGCGGCGGCCGCGCGGCCGGCCGCGTCGAGCGACCGCTTGCCGGTCTCCCCGCGCTGGTGGGTGCAGCGGGGGAGCAGCACCTCGGGCGCACCCTTGACCACCAGCCGGACCTTCCGCCCGGCCGTGGTGCCGAGCGCTGCGGAGAAGCCGCGGTCGCTCTGGAAGGGCACCTCGAGCAGCTCGTGCCAGGAGGTGTCGAGGTCCTCCGCGAGAACGGCGGCCGCCGCGTCGAGCACGGCCCGGTCGGTCGCGTGCGTCACCGGGCGCGATCCGTTGCGACGCGGCGACGCGTGGGCGGCGGCCAGCAGCACGCGGCGGGCCGCGGTGGCCTCGGGTGCCCACTCGCCGTCCGGGCCGGCCACCCGCACCAGCCGCAGCCGGCCCTCGGTCAGGGTTCCGGTCTTGTCGAAGCAGACGGTGTCGACGCGACCCAGCGCCTCCACCGTCCGGGACGAGCGGACGAGGACGCCGCGGGCGGACAGGCGGCGGGCGGCGCCGAGCTGGGCGACCGTGGCCACCAGCGGCAGGCCCTCGGGCACGGCGGCGACCGCGATGCCCACGCCCGACGACAGCGCCTCCCGCAGCCCGCACCCGCGCAGCAGCGCCAGCCCGGCGACGGCGGCGCCACCGAGCAGGGTGACCGGCAGGCCGCCGCGGGTCAGCTCCTCCAGCCGGACCTGCATGCCGGCCGGCCGGCCCGCGCGGCCGGCCAGCGCCAGCGCGCGGCCGGCCTCGGTGGCCGGGCCGACGGCGACCACGAGGGCGGAGGCCGTGCCGGCCACCACCGTCGTCCCCTCGTAGACCATGCAGGCGCGCTGGCCCAGCTCCGCGCCGGGGGTGGCCGCCACCTGCTTGGCGACCGCGACCGACTCCCCGGTCAGGCTGGCCTCGTCGACCTCGAGGTCGCGCACCGCGACCAGCCGGGCGTCGGCGGGCACGACGTCGCCGGCCTGCAGCTCGACGAGGTGACCGGATCGCAGCCGGGAAGCGGGCACCTCGCGGGCCGGCGCGGCGCCGTCGTCCCGGTCGAGCAGGCGGGCGGGGAGCCGCTGGTCGAGCAGCAGCCGGTGCAGCGCGGCCTCCGCGCGCAGCCGCTGGGCACCGCTGATCCCGGCGTTGCCCAGCAGCACGCCGCCCACCAGCAGCGCGTCGGTGACCGAGCCGATGACGGCCGAGGCGGCCGCGCCGGTGGCCAGCACGGGTGTGAGCGGGTCGTCGAGCTCGGCGGACAGCGAGCGCAGCAGCCGGCCGGCCGCCGCGGCGGCCGCCGGTCGACGCCGGTCGCGGCCGGGAGCGGGCACCGGGACGGCGGGGAGCCGGTCGAGCACCTCGTCCGGCTCGAGCGCGTGCCAGGGGGTGTGCAGCACCGGCGCGGGCGCCGGCAGGGCCGCCACCCGGCGTGCGGCGAGCGCGCCGGCGCCGAGCGCGCTGCCGGCGGCGACGGTCACCGGCAGGACGGCCGAGTCGCGGGAGCGCCGGCTCAGCGCGAGCAGCAGCGCGCCGAGGAAGCTCGCCGCGACCGTCAGCCGCACGCCGCGCTCGCTCACGGCCCGGGCGACCGGCAGCGCCTGCAGCAGCCGGGGCACCTCGTCGATCCCGGGCCCGCACACCAGGTGTCCCGCCCAGGGCACCCGGCCGGTGCCCGGGACGATCCCGATGCCGACGTCGGACGCGGCCAGCGCCGGCTCGTCGGTGCCGACCAGCGCGACCACCTCGCCGTCGGCCTGCAGCCGGCGGACCGCGGCGGTCAGGTCGGCGCCCGGGGGCAGCACCGTGTCGGCGGAGCCGCCGAGCTCCGGTGCGGCGGCGTCCGCGGTGAGCAGCAGCCGGACGCCGGCCGTCCGCGCGGCGGTGAGCACGGCGTCGGCGAGCGGGTGCACCTCCGCGCCGACGAGCACCTCGCCGGCCGTCGTCCCCTCCTCGGCCAGGCGCAGCCGGGTCAGCCCGGCCGGCACCGGCTCCCGCCGGCGGGAGGGCAGGAGCACGAGGCCGTCGCGCGCGTGCCCGCGCGGTGGCGGCACCGGCAGCTCCGTGCCGGACCACAGCAGCCGCTGGGCGGCGCTCCACACCGCCTCGTCGGTCCAGCGCTCGTCGCGGGCGGACGCCTGGACGACGAGGGGGCGATCGACGTGCAGGACGGCGCTGTCGACCACCACCGCGCTCACCCGGTCGAGCCGTCGCAGCGCGGCGTCGTCCATGACGAGCACCCCGCGGCGGGCGAGGGCCGGCTCCAGGCCGTTGGTGAAGCCCTCGCGGGCGGCGCGCGCGGCCTTCGGGACGCCGGCGAGCACGGTGCGACCCGCCAGGTCGAGGTCGCGGGTGCCGGCGAGCACGCCGGTGGCCGCCAGCAGGGAGCCGGTGGCCAGCCGCGCGGCCACCTTCTCGACCGGCCCCTCCGGCAGCGGCGCCGGACGGGGGGCGCGCGGCACCGGGTCGGTGCGTCCGGGCCGGTCCGGCCCGAGCAGCGCGGCCTCCTGCCCGGCGAAGGCGGCGCGGCGGGCGACGACGGCCCGCACCTGCTGGGCCCGGAGGGCCACGTCGACGAGCAGCGCCGGCACGCTCTGCGCCGCGCCGTGCGCGGTCGCCGTGGCCAGCGCGAGCAGCAGGTCGGTGCCGGCGGTGCCGAGCCGCGTCTCCAGCCGCTCGCGCAGCCACGGCTGGTTGTCGGCCAGCACCACCACGGCCGTGGCGCTGCCGGGCATCGCGGGCAACCGCAGCGCCCGGCCGGTGACCGCCGCCGACAGCGCCACGAGGCCGGCGGCCAGCGCCAGGCCCTGCAGCGCGAGCGGACGGACGTCGCCCGGGAACGGCGGGGGTGGGCCCTCGTCCTCGGCGGGCGGCCGGGCCGGTGCGGCCGGCTCCGGCCCCGCCGGCTCGGCCCGCTCGGCCCCGGCCGGCCGTGCCCGCTCCGCCGCCTCGGTGGGCGGCGCCGCCGACTCGAACCCGGCGACGGCCGCGAGGACGGCGTCCAGCGGAGCCCTCACCCGGTCGTGGTGGACGGCGAGCCGGCGGGTCACCGTGTCGACCCGGGCGAACTCGACGCCGTCCAGCGCGCCGATCCCGGCCTCCAGCGCCGCGGCCCGCTCCCGCGCACCGGGGCCCGCCAGCCCGAACAGCTCCACGTAGCTGCGCGGTCCGCAGCTCCACACCTGGCGGTCGGCGCGGGGGTCCGCGGTCACCGCCCCCACGGCGGCCCGGGCGAGATCGCCGGACATCGCGAGCGCACCTCGCGCCAACCGGGCCGGCCCGGCCAGCGCCGTCCGGCCGAGGCGCAGCGGCCCGCGTGCCGTCGACCCACCGAGGAGGCCGGGCAGGAGGGCCGCCGACGTCACCGCCGCCTCCCTCCCGGGGACCCGTCCCCGGCAGGCTGCCACGGCCGGCGGCCGTGCGTCGTTGCCGGGAGCGCGAGGAGTGCGCCGTACCCCGTCGGAGCCCGCGGACACCCGCACCGGAGCGGTCGCCGCGGTACTGGCGGGTCAGGCCAGGCGGGCGACCGCCCGCTTCGCCAGGCCGACGAGCAGGGCGACCAGGACGGCGGTGAGGGCCTCGGCCGCGACGGCGATCAGCAGCTCGGACATGACTTCCTCCAGGAACGGAAAGGACGTGCCCAGGCTCGCTCCGCCGGTCGTCGCACCGGGTACCGACGGATGTCGCGTCGGTGAACGCTGGAGGGCCGTTCAGCGGCGCGGCGGTCGCGCGAGCACGGCCAGCGCCGCCAGGACGACGGTGGCCGCCGCCTCCACCCAGAACGACTCCCACCACAGCTGCGCGGCCGTCGACTCCACGAAACCGAACAGCCCGACGGTGGTGGAGACCAGCAGGGCGCCGAGCGTGCCCGCGGCCAGCAGCGCGCCGGCCGCCGCGACGGCGGGCAGCCACCGGCGGGGGGCGACGAGCACGAGCACCGCGCCGCCGACGGCGAGCGCCGTGTCGAGGAGGAACGCCGGACCGATGACGTCGATGCCGCGGTAGCCCTGCTGCCACAGGTAGCCGTGGATCACCGCGATGCCCAGCAGCAGCACCGCACCGAGCACGCGCAGCACCGCGACGGCCGGGGCCGCCCGGCGGGCGACGGGTGCGCGGGCCATCAGGTGACCGTGACGGGGACTTCCATCCCCATCGCCCGGTGGTTGCCGACCGAGCAGTAGAAGACGTACTCGCCCGGCTCCAGGGTGACGGTGAGCGTCGTCGTCGCCCCGGGGCTGATGACCTCGGTCGAGGCGACGTCCGCGCCGTCCCGCTCCACGACCAGGTTGTGGCTCGCGTCGCCCTCGTTGACCAGCTCGATGGTCAGCTGGCCGGCGGCCAGCTCGGTGGTCGGCAGCTCGTAGTCGAAGTCGACGGCGGCGACCGGGAGCTCCTGCGCGGCGGCCGGCTCGGAGCCGCCCGCGGCCGGCGGGGAACCGGGCGAGGTCTCCGCCGTCGTCGGCGGGCTGCCGGTGCCGGTGCCGGGCGCCGCCGCGCCGCCGTCGTCCTCCGCGCCGCCGCAGCCGGTCAGCGCGAGTGCGCCGCAGAGCACCACGGCGGCCGCCCGGCCGCGGCGGGAAGGCACGCGCGTGCGGTTCGGACGGGTCACTGCCTGCTCCTCGGGATGGTGGACGGGTCGGTCCCACTCTGCGCGCCGGGCCCGTCTCCTCCCAAGGGGTCCCGGCGTGGCCCGGGCCGGCGCCCCGTCAGGGCGCGGTGACGCGCCGGCAGAAGCCGACGACCACGTCGAGCACCTCCGGGTCGACCGGCCGGCGCAGCTCTCCGCGGTAGGCGCCGAGCGACGCGCGGCCCGGCTGCCGCCGCAGCGTGTGGGTCAGCCCGGGCACCCGGTGCACCTCGGCGCCGCCGGGGACGGCCGCGGCGAGCACCTCCAGGTCGTCGGCCGGCACCTGCAGGTCGGTGTCGCCGGTGACCGCCAGCACGGGGACGGCGGTGCGCCGCAGGTCGCGGGTGGGGTCGTGGTCGAGGAACTCCCGCAGCCAGCGGGCGTTGACCCGCGCGCCGCCGATCCGGGCCACGTCGGTGCGGGTCGCCCGGACCTTCGCGTGGTTGGTGGCCACCTTGCGCTCGAGGTCGACCCGGAACAGGCGCATGAGCGCGCGGGCCGGCGCGGGCAGCGTGGGGGCGATCCGCCGGGCCTGCCAGCGCAGCAGGTCGTCGCCCGGGCGGGCGGCGAGGGAGAGCAGGACGACGCCGGCCGGTGCGCGCCCGCCACGGGCGGCGACCGACGCGGCGAGGACGGCGCCCTCGCTGTGGCCGGCGAGCACCAGTCGGCCGGCGTCGACCTCCGGACGGGCGGCGAGCGCGTCGAGCGCGGCGGCCAGGTCGTCGGCGTTGTCGTGCAGGCCGGCCGCGCGCCAGTCACCGGGGGTGCGCCCGACTCCGCGCTTGTCGTAGCGCAGCGAGGCCAGACCCGCCGCGGCGAGGGCGTGCGCGAGCTGCCGGGTGACGTCGAACCGGGCCCGCCGGTGGTTGGAGTCGCGGTCCAGCGGGCCCGATCCGCACGCCAGCGCGACCGCGGGCACCGGCGCGTCGGAGCCCGCGGGGAGGGTAAGCGTGCCGGCCAGCGGCACCGGGCCGGGGACGGTGACCTCGACCTCGGTCCAGCGCGGCGTGCCCGCGACGACCGCGGCGTCGAGGTGGGCGGCGATCCGCGCGGCGTCGTCCGCACCGACCAGCACGGCGTCGTACCGCTCGCCGCGCAACCCGACACGCAACGCCGGCTGGCCGCGCCGGACGCACACGTAGCTGCGCTCTCCCGGGCGTCGCCAGGTGCCGATCCTCCGGACGCCGGGCAGCGCCAACCCCGGCGCCCGCAACCCGCGCACCGCGGCCAGGGGGTCGTCGACGACCTCCGCCGAGCGGACGGAGGTGAGCGGCACCTCGAGGTCGCGCAGCAGGCCGGCGACCTTCTCCCCCCGGGAGAGGCGCACCGACAGCGACGACCTGGTCAGCGAGAGCGTGGCCATGCCACAATAATTATCAGGATCGATAACGTTGTCAATAGTGAGAACGAAGGAGCCGCGATGGCCACCGCCGATCTGCTGCTTCACCCGGTCCGTCTCCGGATCGTGCAGGCCTTCCTCGGCGACCGAACGCTGACCACCGGCGCGCTCCGCGAGGAGCTGCCCGACGTCCCGGTCGCGACGCTGTACCGGCACGTGGCCGTGCTCGCCGACGCGGGGGTCCTCGAGGTCGTGCAGGAGCGGCGCGTGCGGGGCACCGCGGAGCGCAGCTACCGGCTGGTGCTCGCGGCGGCCTCGGTCGATCCCGGGGCCGCGGCCGGCATGACCGCCGACGACCACCGCCGCGCCTTCGCCACCTTCGTGGCCGCGTTGCTCGCCGACTTCGACCGCTACGTCGACCGGGCCACGACGGGCGGCGGGCCGCCCGACCTGCTCGCCGACCGGGTCGGGTACCGGCAGGCCGCCGTGTGGGTCACCGACGAGGAGTTCGACGAGCTCGTCACCGACCTGGCCGCGGCACTGCGCGCCCGGATGGAGAACCGGCCGGGCGAGGGGCGGCGCAGGCGCCTGGTCAGCACCGTGCACCTGCCCGCCGACTGACCGGAGGAGATCCGTGCGGGTCACCCGCACGATCTCCTCCGGGTCAGAGGCCGGACCGCAGCCAGCGGGTGGCCGCCGACCGCCGGTCGGTGCGGGCCAGCACCGTCTCGCGGTCGACCGTGCCGCGCGTCAGCAGGCCGACGCCGATGCCCAGCAGCCACACGTCCTTGGCGATGGCCAGGCCCTGGTCGGTGGGGGCCAGGCTGCCCGGTTTGCGCATGCCCGGCGTGCGCAGGTAGAGGCCGAGCAGGCCGCCGGAGAAGGCGGTGAGCGCCGCGCCGGCCACCGCGGTGGGCACGAACGGCGAGAGCAGCGCCGCGCCGATGGCGATCTCCGCGGTCGACAGGGTCGACACGAACTGCTGCGGGGTCATCTTCCTGATCGGCGGGTAGGTGCCGGCCGCGAAGCCGTGCAGCCCCGCCGCGGTCTCCTCGTCGGCCCCGCGCTTGCCCAGGCCGCTGGTGAGGATGAAGGCGCCGGCCGAGATCCGCGGGCCGATCTCGCTCAGGGTGATGGGCAGACGCACGGGGCACCTCGCAGGTCGACGGCGGAGGAGGTCGCGCCTCCCGGGACGTCGGTTGCTGTGCCCGTCCGGCCGCGCGTCAACCACCGCGTGCGCGGGGCCGGCGGGTGCCCGTCCCGGCACCGGGCGCCCGGTGCCGGGACGGGACGTCAGCGGCCGCGGCGGGACCGGGCGCTGAACGCGGCGGCCGAGGTGGTGCCGGCGCGCGCGGCGAGCTCGGCACGGGTCCGAGCCGGTCCGGACGGGCGCCCGCTCCCCGACCGGCCGGCGGACGCCGCGCCGCCGCGGCCGGAGGTGGACGCCGCGCCGCCGCGCCCGGTGGACGGGGCCGCGCCGCGCCCGGCGGCCGCGGCGGTGCTCCCGCGCCGCCGCCGTCCCGGGCCCTGCGGCTGCTGCGCGGGTGCCGGCGCCGGCTCGACGTGCGGAGCGGGCGGGCCGGCCAGCTCGGTCAGCAGCGGCGCCCCCGGCGCGACCGGGGTGACCGTGGGCGTGATGCCGGCCTGGCGGGCGAGCGCGCGGACCTCACCGGCCTGGTCCGGCGTGACGACGGTGACGACGGTGCCGCCGGCGCCGGCCCGGGCCGTGCGCCCGGAGCGGTGCAGGTAGGCCTTGTGCTCGGCGGGCGGGTCGACGTGGACGACGAGGGCGACCTCGTCGACGTGGATGCCGCGCGCGGCGATGTCGGTCGCGCACAGCACCCGGGTGCTGCCGGTCGCGAAGGCCTCGAGGTTGCGCTCGCGGGCGTTCTGGCTGAGGTTGCCGTGCAGGTCGACGGCGGGCACGCCGGCGGCGGTCAGCTGCCGGGCGAGCTTCTTCGCCGCGTGCTTCGTGCGGGTGAACAGCACGCTGCGGCCCAGCCCGCCGGCGAGCTCCCGCACCACAGCGGCCTTGTCACCACCCTGCACGTGCAGCACGTGGTGGGTCATGGTGGCCACCGGGGCGACCGCCGGGTCGACGGAGTGGGTGATCGGATCGGTCAGGTAGCGCCGCACGAGCACGTCGACGCCGTTGTCCAGGGTGGCCGAGAAGAGCAGCCGCTGGCCGGCGCCGGGGGTGCGGTCCATCAGCCGCTTGACGCCGGGCAGGAAGCCGAGGTCGGCCATGTGGTCGGCCTCGTCGAGCACGGTGACCTCGACCGCGCGGAGGTCGGCGTGCCCCTGGCCGATGAGGTCCTCGAGCCGGCCGGGGCAGGCGACGACGATGTCGACCCCGCGGCCCAGGGCCTGCACCTGCGGGTTCTGGCCGACCCCGCCGAAGACGGTGGTGGCCGACAGGCCGAGCGCCTGGGCGAGCGGCTCGACCACGGCGAACACCTGGTTGGCCAGTTCGCGGGTCGGCACGAGCACCAGCCCGCGCGGGCGCCGGGACTGACGGCGGCCGTCGGACGCGGCCAGGCGGGCGACCAGCGGCAGGGCGAACGCCAGGGTCTTGCCCGACCCGGTGCGACCCCGCCCGAGGACGTCGCGGCCGCCGAGGCTGTCGGGCAGCGTGGCGACCTGGATGGGGAACGGGGCGGTGATCCCGCTGGCGGCGAGGATCTCGACCAGCGGGGCCGGCACGCCGAGCGCGGCGAACGTGGTGTCGGCCGGCAGCACCGTGGCCGGCGCCTGGGCGGGCACCACCGGCGGGGCGGGCTGGGGCGTGGTGCCCGGCGCGGGCGGCGGGGTGACGCCGGAGGCCGGCCGGCCGGCGCCCCGGCCGCGGCTGCCACGGCGTCGGCGGGGCCGGTCGGAGCCGGCGCTGAACGGGTTGGAGCCAGGCATGGTCATGCGGGGTCCTCGGAAGTCTCTCGGTGGCTGCCGTCGGGCCCGGTCGAACGCGGGCGCCTCGCCGCACCGGCCGCGGGCCGGGCGGGCGCCTCGTCGTCGAGGACGTCGGACAGCCGGGCGCACCTCGGTGGCGCTGCCTCGGCCCGACGTCGTTCCCTGCCGCTCCGGATGAGCGGGGACGGCGCCGGCACCTCCCACTCAACCAGACGCCGGCCCGCCGTGCTCCGGCCGGTGGGGAGGAACGCATCACACCGCCTCGTGGCGGCTTCGTTGCGGACGGTGTCCGCCGGGGCGCTCGTCGGCGGACCGGTCCGTCGGTCATGCTCTCCGCCGTGACCTCCCCCGGCCGCGGGCCCGCCGCGCTCCCGACGTCGTCGCCCGCCCCCGCGCCGCCCACCCCTGCGCCGTCCACCTCCGGCCCGGCGCGGCGGGTGCACCCGGCCTGGTGGGTGGCCGCGGTGACCTTCCTCGCGCTGGTGGGCGCGGCCGCGTTCCGGGCGGTGCCCGGGGTGCTCATCGAGCCGCTGCGTGCCGAGTTCGGCTGGTCGGTGTCGACGATCTCCGCGGCGGTCGCGGTCAACATGGCGCTGTACGGCCTGACCGCGCCGTTCGCGGCCGCGCTGATGGAGCGCTTCGGCATCCGCCGGGTCGTCGTGTGCGCCCTGCTGATCACCGCCACGGGCAGCGGGCTGACGGTCTTCATGACCGCCAGCTGGCAGCTGGTGCTGCTGTGGGGCCTGCTGGTCGGGCTGGGCACCGGCTCCATGGCGCTGTCGCTGGTGGCCACGGTGACCGGCCGGTGGTTCGTCGCCCGCCGCGGGCTGGTCTCCGGCATCCTCACCGCCGGCGGGGCGACCGGTCAGCTGGTGTTCCTCCCGGTGGTCGCCACGGTCGACGCCCGCTGGGGCTGGCGGGCGGCGGCGCTGGGCACGGCGGTGGCGGCGCTGGCCGTCGTCCCCCTGGTGGCCTGGCTGCTGCGGGACCGCCCGCGCGACCTCGGGACGGTGCCGTACGGCGGCACCGCCGCCGACGACGTGGAGCCGGTCCGGCACGGGGCGGCCCGGACGGCGGTGCGCGGGCTGGCCGAGGGCGCCCGCACCCGCCCGTTCTGGCTGCTCGCCGGCGGGTTCCTCATCTGCGGGATGTCGACCAACGGGCTGGTCCAGCCGCACTTCATCCCGGCCGCGCACGACCACGGCATGCCGGTCACCACGGCCGCCGGGCTGCTCGCCGTCGTCGGGATCTTCGACATCGCCGGCACCGTGCTGTCCGGCTGGTTGACCGACCGGGTCGATCCGCGGGTGCTGCTGCTGGCCTACTACGGGTTGCGCGGGTTCTCGCTGTTCCTGCTGCCGCCGCTGTTCGGCCCCGAGCTGCAGCTGAGCATGATCGCCTTCATCGTCTTCTACGGGCTGGACTGGGTGGCCACGGTGCCGCCGACGCTGGCGCTGTGCCGGGAGCACTTCGGGGCCCGGGCGCCGGTGGTGTTCGGCTGGGTGTTCGCCGCGCACCAGGTCGGCTCGGCGCTCGCCGCCTTCGGCGGCGGGGTGATCCGCGACGTCACCGGCTCCTACGACGCCGCCTGGTTCGGCGCCGGCGCGCTGTGCCTGCTCGCCTCCGGGCTGTCGATCTCGATCCGCCGCCGCCCGGCGCCGCGACCCGGCCGGGGCGCCGCACCGGACGGCCTGCCGCCGTCCCCGGAGCAGGCCGCCGCCGGCTCGGCGCACGGCTGACCGGGGCGGCCCGCCGGACCGACCGGGTCGCGGAGCGTGCTCCGCGCTCCCCGGGCTCTGCCTGCCCCTCGCACGCAGAGCACGGGGCGTTCGGGGTCACCCGCACGGGGCCCGGCCGGGGCCGGCGCGGTCACCGGGAATCCGCTCCGACGCGGCCGCCGACCGGCCGAGGTCAGGAGGTGGGCTCCAGGGTGTAGCGCACGGTCTGCACGCGGATGGTGTCGCCGCGGAAGACGAAGGTGTCGATGCCGTCCCGGACCCGGGCCTTCTCCGACACCGCCGACCACTCGATGAAGAGGACGTCGTCCTCGAAGATCTGGGTCGGCACGTCCCAGGTCGCGTCCGGGAGATCACCGAGCAGCCGGGTGAACCCCTGGCGCACGCCGTCCTTGCCCCGCAGCACCTCGTTCGGCGTGATGAACAGCGCGTCGTCGGCGTAGTCCGCGACGACCTCGTCGACGTCGCCAGCGATCAGTGCGCTCGCGTGGTGCTGGAAGATCTCCTGCGGCGTCCGGGCCATGGTTCCTCCTCGGGCTGGTTCTCGGCTCGCCCCGGGGGGCGGAGTGCCGAGCATGGCCCGCGGGCAGGGCGCAGGCCAGGTCCCTCGACGTCCGCTGTCCTCGCCGAGGCGGCGCCCCCCGCCTGCCACCCGGCCGTGGTCAGCCGGCGTGCGCCAGGTGCGGGTCGACGGTGCGGCCGGCGATCAGGTCGGCGGCCCGCTCGGCGATCATGATCGTGGGCGCGTTGGTGTTGCCGCGCACGAGCGTCGGCATCACCGAGGCGTCGACCACGCGCAGCCCGTCGAGCCCGCGCACCCGCAGCTGCGGGTCGACCACCGCGCCGTCGTCGTCGGCACGGCCCATCCGGCACGACGACACCGGGTGGTACAGCGACTCGAGCGTCAGCCGGGCCGCGCGCTCCAGGTCCGCCCGCCGGTGCAGCGTGCCCCCGGGCGACCACTCCTCGGCGAGCACGTCGGCCAGCGGTCCCGCGCCGGCGATCTCCCGGGCCAGCTCGATCCCGCTGACCAGCGCCCGGAGATCGCGCTCGTCGGTCAGGTAGCCCGGGTCGATGGCCGGCGCCCACGCCGGGTCGGCCGAGCGCAGCCGCACCGACCCGCGGGAGCGCACGTGCACCAGCACGGTCGCGGCGGTGAAGGCGTCGACGTCCGGGTCGACCTCGGCCTGCCGCCAGAACTTCACCGGCAGGAAGTGGAACTGCAGGTCGCACCCGGGGAGGGCGGGCGCCGACCGGGCGAACAACCCCGACTCGGCCAGGTTGGAGGTGAGCGGGCCGCGGCGGGCGGCGAACCACCGCGCGTACCCCGACGGGGACTCGGCCCGGAGCAGCGACTTCCCGGAGCGCACGTGCCAGATCACCGGCACGACGGGGTGGTCCTGCAGGCCCGCGCCCACGCCGGGCAGGTCGTGGACGACGTCGACGCCCACGGAGCCCAGGTGCTCGGCCGGCCCGATGCCGGAGAGCAGGAGCAGCTGCGGGCTGTTCACCGCCCCGCCGGCGAGCACCACCTCGGCCGCCGCCCGCGCCGTCCGGGTGCGGCCCCGGTGGCGGTACTCCACGCCGACGGCCCGGCCGCGCTCCACCACCACCCGGGTGGCCAGCGCGCCGGTGCGCACGGTCAGGCCGGGCCGCCCGGCCGCCGGGTGCAGGTAGGCGTCCGCGGCCGACCACCGGCGACCCCGCCGCTGCGTGACCTGGTACGGCCCGACGCCGTCCTGGACCGCGCCGTTGAAGTCGTCGTTGCGCGGGTGGCCGACGGCCTGCGCCGCCGCGATCACCGCGCGCGTCCAGGGGTGCGGCGAGCGGAGGTCCTCGACCCGCAGCGGCCCGCCGACGCCGTGCCAGCGGTCGGCGCCGCGGGCGTTGTCCTCGCTGCGCCGGAACAGCGGCAGCACGTGCTCGTAGGACCAGCTGCCGTCGCCGGTCAGCGCAGCCCACTCGTCGTAGTCGGCCGCGGCACCGCGCACGTAGATCATCGCGTTCATCGACGACGACCCGCCGAGCAGCTTGCCCCGTGGCCAGTACAGCCGCCGCCCCCCGAGGCCCGGCTGCGGCTCGGTCGTGTATCCCCAGTCGCGGCGGGTGCGCCACAGCTTGTGGCAGCCGGCCGGAACCCTGACCTCGAGCACGTCGTCCGAGCCGCCGGCCTCCAGCAGCAGCACGCGCAGCGACGGGTCCTCGGTCAGCCGTCCGGCGAGGGCGCAGCCGGCCGACCCGGCACCGACGACGACCACGTCGAACTTCTCCACCCCGCCATCCGTGCGGCGGTGGTGGCCGACGCCGCTGCCCCGGCGCCGGTCAAGGCCGGAACCGGCGGGAGGGGTGGCGGTCACCGGTGCCGGCCGTGCACGAGGCCGACCACCCGGGCCAGGGCGTCGGCGGCGCCGGCCGGCCGGCCGAAGCTCATCAGCTCGACGGGCAGGGTGAAGCGGCGCCGGGTGACCGCCTTGGCGCGGGCGAACTCCCGCAGCCCGTCCTCGCCGTGGACGCGTCCGAAGCCGCTCTCGCCGACACCGCCGAAGGGCAGCGCCGGCACCGCGGCGAAGGCGAGCACTGCGTTGACCGAGGTCATGCCGCTGCGCATCCGCCGGGCGAGGTCCACTCCCCGGCGGCGGGAGCCGGAGAACACCGCACCGGCCAGCCCGTACGCGGTGGCGTTCGCCCGCGCGAGCGCCTCCTCGGCGTCGCGGACCCGGGTCACGGTCAGCGTGGGGCCGAACGTCTCCTCCGTCACCGCGGCCGAGTCGTCGGGCACGTCGAGCAGCACGGTGGGCCGCACGTACCTGCCGTGGTCCGGGCCGCCGTCGACGCCGCCCCCGGTGACCGCGCGCCCGCCCGACGACACGGCGTCGGCCAGGTGCCGGCGGACGACGTCGGCCTGCCCGGCCGTCGTCATCGGTCCGTACGCGGCCTCGTCGTCCGAGCCCGGGCGCAGCCGGGCCGCCCGCGCGGTGACCTCGGCGACGAACCTGTCGTAGACCGCCGCGGTCGCGTACACCCGCTCGATGCCGATGCAGGTCTGCCCGGCGTTGCTCATCGCGCCCCAGACGGCGGCATCGGCGGCGGCGGCCACGTCGGCGTCGTGGTCGACGATCATCGCGTCCTTGCCGCCGCACTCCATGAGCACCGGCGTGAGCGTCTCGGCGCAGGCGGCCATGACCGCCCGACCCGTGGCCGCCGAGCCGGTGAAGGCCAGCTTGTCGACCGGCGCCCGGCACAGCGCGGCCCCGGTCCCACCGGAGCCGGTGACGACCAGGAAGGCGTCGGCGCAGTCGGGCACCGCCGCCCGCCACGCGGTGGCCAGCCAGGTGCCCACCGCGGGGGTGTGCTCGGAGGGCTTGAACACGACGGCGTTGCCGGCCGCCAGCGCGTAGGCGATCGAACCCATCGGCGTGAACACCGGGTAGTTCCACGGCCCGATGACGCCGACGACGCCCAGCGGCTGGTACTCGACGGAGGCGGCGTGGTTGACCGACAGCAGGCCGGGACGCACCCGCCGCGGGCCGAGCACCCTCCGCGCGTGCCGGCCGGCCCACGCGACGGAGTCGACGGCCAGGCAGATCTCGAGGACGGCGTCGGCGTGCGGCTTGCCGCTCTCCCGGTGCACCAGCTCGGCCAGCTCGTGGACGCGCCGGGCCAGGTAGCCGCGCCACGCGGCCAGCCGCCGCCGGCGCCCGTCCGGACCGAGCGCCCGCCAGTGCTCGGCGGCGATCCGGGCACGGGCCACGGTCGCCCGGACGGTGTCGGCGTCGTGCACCGGGAACACGCCGACGACCGCGCCGCTGGCGGGGTCGGTCGACGCGAACGTCCCCGGCGCGCCGTGCGGGTCGACCGTGCCGGCGGCGGCCCGACCGGCCCGGTGCATCTCCTCGGCGAGCGACATGACGCGAGGTTACCGGCGCGTAGCGGACCGTCGGCGGGCCGAGCCGGACCCCGCCGATCCGCCCGCCGGTGGTCCGCCCGCCCTCCGCGGACGCCGTCGTCCGCGCTGCCATGCTGGCGCGCGTGACCGCCGCCGACCCCTTCGACACCGCGGCGATCCGCGCCCGCGTGCTGGCCGCGTGGGCCGCCTCGCCGGCCCGCTTCCGCGAGGACGCCAACGCCGAGGAGGACCTGGTCCGCGGTGGCTACCGCGACCGGTTGCTGGTGGAACTGGCGCAGAACGCGGCCGACGCCGCGCTGCGCGCGGGCACGCCCGGGCGGCTGCGGCTCGAGCTGGCCGGCGAGGTGCTGCGGGCGGCCAACACCGGAGCCCCGCTGGACGCCGACGGCGTGCAGGCGCTGGCCACGCTGCGGGCCTCGGCCAAGCGCGACGAGCCCGGCGGCGTCGGCCGGTTCGGGGTCGGCTTCGCCGCGGTGCTCGCGGTCAGCGACGAGCCGGCGCTGATCTCCACCTCGGGCGGGGTCCGGTTCAGCGCCGCGGGCACGCGGGCGGAGGTGGCGGTGGTGCCGTCGCTGGCCGACGAGCTGGCCCGCCGGGACGGGGCGGTGCCGGTGCTGCGGCTGCCGTGGCCCGCGGACGGCGCCCCGCCGGAGGGTTTCGCGACCGAGGTGGTGCTGCCGCTGCGCTCGGGCTCCCGGTCCGCGGTGGTCGCGGCGCTCGACGAGCTGCCGGCCGAGCTGCTGCTCGCGCTGCCCGGGCTCGGCGCGGTCGAGGTGGTCCGCGACGGCGCCGTCCGCACCCTGTCGGTGGACGCCCCGGCGCCCGCCGGCGGGCCGGGCGCGGCCGCGGTCGCGGGGATCACCGACGGCGCGACGACGACGCGCTGGCAGGTGGTGCGGCGCACCGGCGAGCTGGACCCCGCGCTGCTGGCCGACCGGCCGGTCGAGGAACGCGCCCGCCGCGGCTGGACGGTCACCTGCGCCGTGCCGCTGGACGACGACGGCCGCCCTCGACCGCTGCCGCTGCGCCAGCTCGTGCACGCCCCCACGCCGAGCGACGAGCCGCTGTCGCTGCCCGTGCGGCTGATCGCGCCCTTCCCGCTCGGCCCCGACCGGCGGCACGTGCTGCCCGGCCCGGTCACCGACGCGCTGGTCGCGGCGGCCGCGGACGCCTACGCCGACCTGCTCACGGCGCTGCCGGCCGATCCGGGGGTGCTCGCGCTGGTGCCCCGGGTCGGCCTGGCCGGCGCCGAGCTCGACGCCGCGCTGGGGACGGCGGTGCTCGACCGGCTGCGCGGCACGGCGTGGCTGCCCGGCGAGCGGGACGGCCACCGGCTGCGTCCGGAGCGGGCGGCGGCGCTCGACGACGCCACCGACGAGCGGGTCGCGGCGCTGGCCGACGTGCTGCCCGGTCTGCTGCCGGCCGGCTGGTCGGCGCCGTCCGGTCTGCCCGCCCTGGCCGCCCTCGGCGTGCGGCGGCTCCGCCTGGCCGACGTGGTGGAGGCGGTGCGCGGCGTCGCCCGCCCGCCGGCGTGGTGGGCTCGGCTGTACGCCGCGCTGGACGGCGCCGACCGCGACGAGCTGGCCGCGCTCCCGGTGCCGCTGGCCGACGGGCGCACCGCGCACGCCCCGGCGGGCGTGCTGCTGCCCGATCCCGCGCTGCCGGTCGACCGGCTCGGACCGCTGCGGCTGCGGCTGGCCGCGCCCGGGGCCGCCGGGTCGCCCGCGGCGCGGCGGGTGCTCGAGCGCCTGGGCGCGCAGCCCGCCACCGCGGCGGGGGTGCTCGCCGACCCGGCGGTGCGGGCCGCGGTCGAGGGCTCGCTCGACGCCCTCGACGAGGTCGACGGCGAGGACCCCGAGGAGCTGGCCGGGGCCGTGCTGGCGCTTGTGGCGGCGGCCGGCGTCCGCCCCGGCGAGCTGCCCTGGCTGGCCGAGCTCGCGCTGCCCGACGCCGACGGCGGCTGGGCGCCGGCGGGGGAGCTGGTGCTGCCCGGCTCCCCGCTGGCCGGCGCGGTCGCCGGGGACGCGCTGGGCACGCTCGACCCGGACGTCGCCGCCGGCGCCGACCCGGCGGTGCTGCGGGCGGTCGGCGTGCTCGACACCTTCGCCGTCGTCCGCGCCGAGGACCCGGACGACCTCGACGTCGACGCCGTCGAGGAGTGGGTCGACGCCGTCCTCGACCGGCTGCCGCCGGGGGAACCTGCGCCGGCGTGGCCGGAGGTGACCGCCGTCCGCGACCTGGAGCTGGTCACCGACTGGGCGGCCGCGCTGCCGCTGCTGGCGGCGCTGCCGCCGGTGACCCGGGACGACGTCCGGCTCGGGCCGGTCACGGCGCCGTCGTACCTGCGCTGGTGGCTGCGGACCCGCCCGGTGCTCGCGGGACGGCGGCCCGACCGCCTCCGGCACCCCGACGGCGCCGAGTTGCAGGGACTGTACGAGCCGGCCGACCTGCCGCCCGACCTGCTGGAGCTGCTCGCGCCGCCGGCCTCGGTGGCCGACGTGCTGGGCGACGTGGACGGCGCGCTGGACCTGCTGCGGCGGCTCGGCGACCCCGCCCGCACGGTGCGTCCCGACGTGCTGCGCGAGGTGCACGCCCGGCTGGCCGCGGCGCTGGACGGGGTCGCGGTCGACCCGCCCGCGCGGGTCCGGGTCGGCCCCGACCGGGTGGTCGGCGACGCCGTCGTGCTCGACGCACCGTGGTTGCAGCCACTGGTCGATGCGCCGCTCGTGCCCTCCGGCGGCGCCCCTGGACCGGTGGCCGACCTGCTCGACCTGCCGCTGGCCTCGGAGGTGGTGCGCGCGTCGGTGACGAGCAGCCCGGCGCGGCGGCTGGCGTGGAGCGCGCTGCCCGGTGCTGGCCTGGCCGCCGCCCGGCTCGGCCGCCCCGCCCTGGACGACGGGGCGCCCGGCGGGGGTGCGCGGGGCAGGAGTGCGCAGGGCGGCGGTGCGCTCGGTGGTGGCGTCGCGGTGCACGAGCGGCTGACCGTGGGCGGCCGCGCGGTGGCCTGGTGGCCGGAGGACGGCGTCGACCACGTCGACGGCAGCCCGGCGGCGCTGGGCCGGGCGCTGGCCTGGCGGTGCGGGGCGTGGGGGAGGCGCCAGGCGCTCGCCGAAGCGTTCGCCTGCCCCGAACGGGCCGACGAGCTGGCTGCCGACGACAGCCTCGGTGGCGGTTCCCGGGGGTGATCACCGTCCGGTGCGGGGCACGACGGCCGGGCACGCGGACGGCGGTCACCCCGGGCGGCGGCCGGCCTTCTTCGCCTGGTACGCCTCCCACCGGGCGCGGTCGCGGGCCCGGGCCTCCGTGGTGCGCTCGCGCTTCACCGCCCGGCGGCGGGCGCGGGCGAGCTCGCGTTGCTCGAAGTCGGGGTGCCGGTCCCAGTCGCGGGCCAGCAGGGCGACCAGGGCCAGCGTCGTGCCGCCGATGGTCAGGGCCGCGGCGAGCACGGGGTCGAGCAGCAGGAACGCGAGGACCGCGCCGGCCGCGCACGCGGCGACGACGAGCACGGTCGTCCTGCGGGAGGCGGGAGCGGTCGGCACGCCTAGCAGTATCCGCGCCGGGATGCGAGCCGCCGCGAGCCGCCGCGAAGCACCTGTGACTGGTGGGGCACAACTATCTTGCGCTCCCTTGCCAAACAGGGGCTTCCGACCCTAGGGTCCGGGATGCGGTTGAACACACGAGCCGCCTCGCTCGGGCTGGTGCCTCGAGCGTCCGAGGTCCACCGTCGGCCCCGACCGGCAGGCACCACTACTGAGAGGTGCACCCGTGACCGCAACCTCCATCGACCCCACCAGCGACCTCGTCTCCGTGACCGTCTCCGGATCCGCGGCGCAGGTCCGGGTCACCGCCATGGGGGAGATCGACTCCTCCTCGGCCCCGCTGCTGCGTCGCCACCTCGACACCGTGCTCGACGGTGGCGCCCGCGAGGTGACCGTCGACCTCGACCTGGTGACCTTCCTCGACTCCGCGGGCCTCTCCGCGCTGGCCGCGGCGCACCGTCGGGCCGCGCGCGACGACGTCCGGCTGCGCGTGCTGGCCTCCTCGCGCGCGGTGATCCGGCCGCTGCAGATCACCGGGCTGTGGGAGCTCCTCGGCGTCGTCCAGGTGGAGCCGGGCACCGGCAGCGCCGCCTGACCGACCGACCCCCTTCCCGCGGCCCCCGGCCGCGGGGGCAGACTGGGCACACACTGCCGGTCGACCAGGGGGTTCCCGTGCGCGATGCCGTCATCTGCGAACCGTTGCGGACACCGGTGGGCGGCTTCGGCGGGTCGCTGCGCGACGTGCCGGCCGTCGACCTCGCCAGCACCGTGATCCGGGCGCTGCTCGAGCGCACCGGACTGCCGCCGGAGTCGGTCGACGACGTCGTCCTCGGCCACTGCTACCCGACGATGGATGCGCCGGCGATCGGGCGCGTCGCCGCCCTCGACGCCGGGCTGCCGGTGACCGCGACCGGCATCCAGATCGACCGGCGCTGCGGCTCGGGCCTGCAGGCGGTGCTGTACGCGGCGATGCAGGTCTCCTCGGGGGCGTCGGACGTCGTCCTCGCCGGCGGCGCCGAGTCGATGAGCAACGCGCCGTTCTACTCGACCGCCATGCGCTGGGGCGTGAAGGCCGGCCCCGGCGTCCTGCTGCACGACGGGCTGGCCCGCGGCCGCGTGACCGCCGGCGGGAAGAACCACCCGGTGCCCGGCGGCATGCTGGAGACCGCCGAGAACCTGCGCCGCGAGTACCGGATCGGCCGCGAGGAGCAGGACGAGTACGCCGTCCGCAGCCACCAACGGGCCGCCGCGGCCACCGACGCCGGCCGCTTCGCCGAGGAGCTCGTGCCGGTGACCGTTCCCGGCCGGAAGGGCGACACGGTCGTCGACCGCGACGAGCACATCCGTGCCGACTCGTCCGTCGAGACGCTGGCGAGGCTGCGGCCGATCCTGGGCCGCGACGACCCGGAGGCCACCGTCACCGCCGGCAACGCCAGCGGCCAGAACGACGGGGCCGCGATCTGCGTTGTCACGCACCCGGACCGGGCCGCCGAGCTCGGCCTCCGCCCGCTCGCCCGGCTGGTGTCGTGGGGCATCGGTGGCGTGCCGCCGGCGACGATGGGCATCGGCCCGGTGCCGGCCACCGCCAAGGCCCTGGCCGCCGCCGATCTCAAGCTCGCCGACGTCGACCTGATCGAGCTGAACGAGGCCTTCGCCAGCCAGGTGCTCGCCGTGACCCGCGAGTGGGGGTTCACCGAGTCCGACTTCGCACGTACCAACGTCAACGGGTCGGGCATCTCCCTCGGCCACCCCGTCGGCGCCACCGGCGGGCGCATCCTGGCCACGCTGCTGCGCGAGATGGACCGCCGCGGCGCCCGCTACGGCCTGGAGACCATGTGCATCGGCGGGGGTCAGGGGCTGGCCGCGGTCTTCGAGCGGGTCACCTGACGAGCGCGGAGCGGACCGGGGCGCGGAGTCGGGTCGTGGGGAGGACCTGATGCCCGCCCCGGCGGCTCACCGCCGCTCCGGGTAGCGGGCCCGGGCAAAGCAGAAGACGCCGAACGCGGCGATGCCGATCGCGACGAGGGTGAGCAGCGCCCAGCCGAACGGGGCCTGCTGGAGGGTGCGCAGCGCGGCGTCCAGGCCGCCGGCCTTCTGCGGGTCGTAGGTGACCGCGGCCCAGACGACCAGGCCGCCGACCAGCAGCAGGGCGACGCCCTTGCCCGGGTACCCGACCTGGCCGACGCGGGTGACCAACCGCCGGGCCCGCGCGTCGGACCTGGACGTGTCGATCTCCTTCAGGAAGCCCTTGGACAGGCCCTTGTGGACGTGGTGGACGCCGATGCCGATGACGACCAGCCCGGCGGCGCCGACGATCCACTGCCCGCCCGGCCAGCCGAGCACGCCCGCGGCCGTCTGCTGCTGCTGCCCGCCGCTGGACTGCCCGCCGCCGGTCGCGAAGCGCAGCGCGAGGACGCCGAGCGCGCCGTAGACCACCGCCTTGGCCAGCGCCTTGCCCGACTTCCACAGGGCCTTCTTGCGGTCCTCCCCGGACGCCGACCAGCCGTGCCGCCAGCGGGCGACCTCGGCGGCCTGCCACGCGGCCAGCGCCACCAGGCCCAGCCCGACCACCCACAGCAGCGGGCCGCCGACCGGGGTCTCCGCGAGCGTGGCCAGGGCGCCGGACTGGTCGGCCGGTTCGCCCCCTCCGCCGCCCCACGCCAGCTGCAGCGCCAGCCACGCGACGAGCAGGTGCACCACGCCGTAGGCGATCAGGCCCACGCGGGCCAGGTGCTCCAGCGCGTCGCTGTGCGCGGCCTGCCCGGCCGCCGACCCCGCGGTCCTGCGCGCGTTCATGACCCGCTCCTTCCGACCGCGGTGGGGGAACACCTGAGCGTGGCACAGCCCCGGACGGCCCGCCGGTCGATCCGCGTCGGTGACCAGCGGAGGAGGCGGGCGGCGGGGCGGGCCACCGGGCGACCGGAGCCCGGACGGGCGCGTCCGGCCCGCCGGCCGGTGGGGGACACTGGCAGCCGTGACGACCGCCCCCTCCGGCATCCTGACCGCGCAGACGACCCCCGCCGTGGCCCGGCGCACCTGGCCGCGGTGGCTGGCGCTGGGCCTGGCGATGCTCGCCGTCGCGGGCACCGCGGTCGTCTGGGACGGCGGCGGTGCGCGGCTGCTGCTCGGCGCGGTCGGCCTGTTCCTCGCCGTCCGCGGCGCACTGCTGGTGCGCGGCGCCCGGTCCGGCTCGCTGGGCGACGTCCCCGACCTGGCCGGCTCGGCCGGGTCGCTGGGCGGGGTCGTGCTGGTCGTCGGCGCCGCCGCGGTCGCCGTCGCCCTGGTGCCCTCGGCGCTGGCCGGTCGGGTGCTGCTGGTCGCCGTCCCGGTGCTGCTGCTCGGCGCGGCGCTCGGGCTGCTCACCCGCCGGGGCACGCCCCGGCGCGGCGGCCTGGCCCTGCTCGTGTGGTCGGTGCTGGTCACCGGCGCGCTCGTCGCCACGGGGACCCTCCAGGGCTGGGACCGGGCCGCCGGCGTCGCGACGGTGGTCACCGCGCTGGCCGTGGCCGTGCTCGCCGTCCCGGTCCTGCTGGCCGCGGTGAACCTCCGGGCCGTCGCCGCCGGGCCCGAGCCGGCGCGCCCCGCCGGTTGCGCCGGCTGCGCGTGCGGCGCCGGCGGCTGCGGCTGAGCCCTCCGGCTCGGCCCCGCGCCGGATCGGAGGACGGCACCGGGCGCGGTGCCACTGGTGCGCCCGGGACGACCGGCCACGCCGACGCAAACTCCGCGACACCGGCGCGTCACGACCGCTGCCTACCGTCGGGTGCGACGGAGGACGACGAGGTCCCGCGAGCCCAGGACGGAGGGATCATGGTCACCACCACGAGCGTGCCCGGGAGCGACCCGGCGCCCGGGCCGGCACGGACGGCGGCCGGCGGGCCGACGTCGGGGACCGGGCGGGCCTCGGCGCTGGACCGCGGCCGCGCCGGTGTGCGGGCGTCCGTGCCGGAGGCCGAGACGTGGAGCTGCCCGAACTGCCGGGGTGAGACGCGGGCGCCCCGCAAGCGCTGCGCCGACTGCGGCACCTCCCGCTACTGACGGCCCCTCCTGGGACGCCGCCGGTGGCACCGTCCGGCGGCAGCCGCGTCCGCTCGACCGGGGCGTCCGGTCCGTGCGAGCGGAGGGCTTGATCCGCCGTCGCCGTCCCGTAGGTTCGGCGCATGAGCGTCCTCGCACGCCACAACGTGCGGGTCGCCGGGGCGCCCGACGGCCGGCCGCTCGTCCTCGTGCACGGGCTGGGCTGCGACCAGTCGATGTGGCGGCTCGTCCTGCCGGACCTCGCCGCCGACTACCGGGTCGTGCTGCTCGACCTCGCCGGGCACGGCGGCGCCGACCGGTCCGCCTACGACCCCGACCGGCACGGCTCGCTCGCCGGCTGGGCGGCCGACGTCGTCGAGGTGTGCCGGGAGCTCGACCTGCGCGATGCCGTCCTGGTGGGCCACTCGGTGAGCGCGATGATCGGCGCGCTGGCCGTCCAGGAGGCGCCGGAGCTCTTCGGTGCGCTGGTCATGGTCGGCCCGAGCCCGCGGTACGTCGACGAGGGCGACTACGTCGGCGGGTTCAGCCGGGCCGACATCGCCGACCTGCTGGCCGCCCAGGCGGCCAACCACGTCGGCTGGGCGGCGGCGATGGCGCCGGTCATCATGGCCAACCCCGACCGGCCCGAGCTGGCCGGCGAGCTGGCCGAGCTGTTCTGCCGGTCCGACCCGGACGTCGTCGGCCACCTGGCCCGGGTGACCTTCCTGTCCGACAACCGCGCCGATCTGCCGCGCGTCGCCGTACCCACCCTCGTGCTGCAGTGCAGCGAGGACGTCATCGCGCCGGTGCCCGTCGGCCGGTACGTGCACGCGCACGTGCCGGACAGCTCCTTCGTCCAGCTGCGCGCGACCGGTCACTGCCCGCAGCTGAGCGCGCCGGAGGAGACGACCGCCGCCATCCGCGCCTTCCTCGGCCGATGACCGGGACCCACCGCCCGCTCGACGAATCCGAGCGCGGTCACCGGTCGCTCGACGAGGACCCCGCCGACGTCTACGAGGACGCACCCGTCGGTTACGTCTCCGCCACCCCCGACGGCCGCGTCGTCAAGGTGAACCGGACGCTGTGCGCCTGGACCGGGCGGGTCGCCGCCGACGTGGTGGGCGCCCGGCTGACCGACCTGTTCGCCGTGGGCAGCCGGGTCTTCCACGAGACCAACGTCGCGCCGCTGCTGCGGATGCGCGGCGCCGTCCGGGAGATCGCCGTGGACGTCCTCCGGACCGACGGCTCGGTCCTGCCCTGCCTGCTCAACGCGGTCGAGGTGCGCGACGACGAGGGGCAGCCGCTGCTCGTGCGGGCGACCCTGTTCGAAGCCGCGGACCGGCGGCGGTACGAGGAGCAGCTGCTCTCCGCCCGGCGGAAGGCCGAGCGGCTCGAGCACCGCGCCCGGACGCTGCACGAGCTCGTCTCGGCCCTGGCGGCCGCCGTCACGGTCGACGACGTCGCCGCCGTGGTGGTCGAGCGCGGCCGGGCGGCCCTCCGGGCGCGCGGCGCCGCGCTGGTGCTGCTGGGCGGGACGGACGGCGACGAGCCGACGCTGGGCGTCGCCCGGTCGAGCGGGTTGGCGGCGGACCTCCTGGCCGAGCTGGAGGCGGCGGCGCGCGGCCGGCTGGTGCTCACGCTCGCCGAGGGTGTGCGACCGGTCCCGCTCGACGAGGGGCTGCGCAGCCGGCGGCCGGCCATGGCGGCCGCGATGCAGGAGGCCGCGCTCACCGGGCTCGTCGTCGTCCCCGTGTCGGCCGACAGCCACTACCTCGGGGTGCTGGTGATCGCGCTCGGCGCCCCCGACGAGGGCCTGATCGACCCGACCGAGCCCGGCGCGGAACCGGTGCGGACGGACGCCGACCTGGAGCTGCTGGCAACGCTGGGGCGGCAGGCCGGCCAGGCGCTCGAGCGCGCCCGGTTGCACGAGGAGACGGCGCGCCAGGCCCAGCGGTCGGCGCTCCTGCTGGAGGCGGCCCGGCTGATGGCCGAGGCCTCCAGCGTGACGGAGACCGTGCAGCGGCTGGCCGACCTGACCGTCCGGCGGCTGGCCACGGCGGCGGTCGTCGACCTCGTCGGCGACTCCGGCCCGACCCGGCCGGCCGCCCGCCACGCCGATCCGGACCGGCAGGCGCTCCTGGACGAGCTGCGCGAGGCGCACCTGCCCGGCCGGCATCCGGTGCACCCCGCCTCGCGGGCGCTGGCCGACGGCCGCACCCACTGGGTGCGCCGGCTCGACGAGGCCGCGCTCACGCGCATCACCACCGGCCCGCGGCACGCCGAGGTCGCCCGCCGGCTCGAGCTGGTCAGCCTCGTCAGCGTGCCCCTGCGCGTGGGCGGGCGGGTGCTGGGCGCGATCACGCTCGGGAACGACTCCCGGCGCGGACCGTTCACCCCGGCCGACGTCGAGGTGGCCGAACAGCTCGCGCTGCAGGTGGCGCAGGTGCTGGACAAGGCGCAGCGGTACGAGTTCGAGGCGGTCACGTCGCACACGCTGCAGGCCTTCCTGCTGCCGCCGGCACCGCCGTCGGTGCCCGGGCTGTCGGTGGCGGTGCGCTACGTCGCGGCCAGCCACGGGGTCGACGTCGGCGGCGACTTCTACGACGTGGCGGTGGTGCCCGGGTCGACCGTGGCGCTGGCGGTCGGCGACGTCGTGGGCCACGACATCACCGCCGCGGCGACGATGGGGCAGCTGCGCAGCGTCTACCGGGCCATGCTCGCCGAGCGCCCCGAGCCGGCGGCCGTCGTCGACCGGTTGCAGAAGGGGTGGCCGTTCCTGGGTCTGCAGCGCATGGCCACGGCGCTGTTCGCCACCCTCGACCTGCAGTCGGGGTGCCTGCGCCTGGCCTCGGCCGGACACCCGCCGCCGGTGCTGATCGCCGGCGGCCGGTCCGAGCTGCTGCCCGTGCCGCCCGCGCCCATGCTCGGCGCGCCGCCGTCGCCGGCCGTCGAGTGGGCGGCCGAGCTGGTCCCGGGGGCCACGCTGCTGCTGTTCACCGACGGTCTCGTGGAGAGCCGCACGACCGACATCGACGCCGGCCTGGACCGGGTCCTGGCGGTCGCGGCCGAGGCCGGCGACGACCCCGACCGGCTGTGCGACCGGCTGCTCGCCGACCTGGCGGGCGACCACCGCGCCGACGACATCGCGCTGCTGGCCCTGACCCGCGCCGAGCGGCGGTGACCCAGCGCGAGCGGGGCCCCCAGCAGCGTCACTGCGCGCGGATCGGGAGCCCCGTCGGTTCCCACCCGGACCGCCCAGGGGTGACGATGGGCGTGTCCCCCACGGCAGGAGGCGGGCATGGACGAGGCGCCCCGGTCGGCGGCCGCCGGCGCGGCCGTCCCCGATCCGGTGGCCGACGCGATCGACGGCTCGACCGGTGACTGGTCGGTGTCCGGCGACGCGATGCGCTGGTCACCGGAGCTGGCCGAGCGGGGCCCGGGCACGGTGCTCCCCGGACCGCTCGCCGGGCTCGACGTCGCCGCCGGCCTCGGCTCCGTCCTCGGCCTCGACGGCGCCGGCGTGCGCCGGCTGGTCAGCGGCGCGCTCAGCTCGCTGACCGTGGCGGCCGGCGACGTCGCCGGCGAACTGCGCGAGCTGGTCCGCCCGCGCGAGCCCCGGGACGGCGAGGGACAGGCCGCGGTCCCGGAGGATTGACCGGCGGTCCGGCTGCGGCCACGGAGGACCGACCGGCTTCCGGGCGGCGGGGGGTCGCCGTCCCCGTGTAGAACGGGACGGGCAGGACCACACCGACGTGGGGAGTCGCCGACCATGAGCAGCACCTCGTTGACGCTGGCGCCACCGCCGCGGTCCGACGCCGCGGAACGCGTCCGGCAGGAGGTGCGCGAGTTCCTCGCCGCGGAGCGGGAGGCCGGCACCTTCACGACGCACGTCGACACCTGGTTGTCCGGTGTCGATCCCGCGTTCAGCCGCAAGCTGGGCGCCCGCGGGTGGCTCGGCATGACCTGGCCGAAGGAGTACGGCGGGCACGAGCGGACGGCGATGGAACGCTACGCCGTCACCGAGGAGCTGCTGGCCGCCGGCGCCCCGGTCGCCGCGCACTGGATCGCCGACCGGCAGTCGGGCCCCAACCTGCTGCGCTACGGGACCGAGGAGCAGCGCAAGGAGATCCTGCCGCGCATCGCGGCGGGCGAGTGCTACTTCGTCATCGGCATGAGCGAGCCGGACTCCGGGTCCGACCTCGCCAGCATCCGGACCCGCGCGGCCCGCAACGGCGCCGGCGACTGGGTGGTCAACGGTGCCAAGGTCTGGACGTCGAACGCCCACCACAGCCACTACGGCATCGTGCTGGTGCGCACCGGCCCGCCGGGGGAGGGCCCCCGCGGCAAGCACCAGGGCCTCACCCAGCTGCTGGTCGACCTGTCGCTGCCGGGCATCTCGATCAACCCGATCCGCATCCTCGACGGCGGGCACCACTTCAACGAGGTGGTCTTCGACGACGCCGTCGTCCCCGGTGACATGCTGCTGGGGGAGGAGGGCGCCGGCTGGCACCAGGTGACCGCGGAGCTGGCGTTCGAGCGCTCCGGACCGGAGCGCTTCCTGTCCACCTACCCGCTGCTGGCCGAGTTCGGGCGGCGCGCCGCGGAGACCGGCGACCCGGCCCAGCTGGCCGCCCTCGGCCGGCTGTCGGCCCGGCTGCTCGCGTTGCGCCAGCTGTCGCTGCGCATCGCCGCCGCCCTGGACCGCGGCGAGCTGCCCGACATCCCCGCGGCGCTGGTCAAGGACGTCGGGACGACGTTCGAGCAGGACGTCGTCGACGAGATCCGTGCGGTGCTCGAGGTGGTGCCGTCGCTGGAGTCGCCCGATCCGCTGGGCCGGGCGATGGCCGAGGCGCAGCTGCACGCGCCCGGCTACACGCTGCGCGGCGGCACGAACGAGATCCTCAAGGGGATCGTGGCCCGCGGGCTGGGGCTGCGATGACGACGGCCGAGCCGGGAGCGCCGGCGACCGAGGAGCGGAACGAGGCCGGAGTCGAGCAGGAGGTGGAGCGCTGATGGCCTCCGACCAGGACCTCGTCGTCGAGACCGTCCGCGACATCCTCGCCGGGCACGAGCCGTTCGTGCTGTCACCGGAGCGCCCGTGGGACGACGGGCTGTGGCGCGACCTGGCCGAGGCGGGGCTCACCGGTGTCGGGCTGCCCGAGGAGGCCGGCGGCTCGGGGGGCGAGCCGGCCGACGCCGTGGCCGTCGTGCGCACCCTCGCCGCGGGCGCGGCGGCGGTGCCGGTGGCCGAGCAGATCCTGGTGGCCGGGCCGGCGCTGCTCGCCGCCGGGCTGGACCTGCCCTCCCCGGAGGAGCCGCTCTCGGTCGCGGCCGCGGGGGCGGTCACCGCCGAGCGGTCCGACGGTGGCTGGTCGCTCACCGGCACCGCCACCGACATCCCCTGGTCGGGCGTCGCCGCGCACCTCGCCGTGCTGGCGGCGGGCCCGTCGGGACCCGTGCTCGCCCGCGTCGCGGCCGACGGGCTCGACGCCAGCGACGCGCGCAACCTCGCCGGCGAGCCGCGTGGCTCGGTCGTGTTCGACGGG
Source organism: Geodermatophilus sp. YIM 151500 (assembly GCF_025716945.1). GTDB lineage: Bacteria > Actinomycetota > Actinomycetes > Mycobacteriales > Geodermatophilaceae > YIM-151500. The sequence goes on along the minus strand of NZ_JAOVZT010000001.1, from coordinate 665,856 downwards.
ACACCAGCCGACGCCGCCGAGCTGACCTTCGAGCAGGCGGAGGAGCTGCGTGCCCGCCACGCGCTCGCCCGGGCCGTGCAGCTGTCCGCCGCGGCCGAGCAGGTGCTGGCCTGGACGGTGCAGTACGCCGGTGAGCGGCAGCAGTTCGGCCGCCCGCTGGGCAGGTTCCAGGCGGTGCAGGTCGAGCTGGCGCAGATGGCCGGCGAGGTCACCGCGGCGGCCGCGCTGACCGACGCCGCCGTCCAGGTGCTGGAGCACGGCGGCGACCTGACGATCGCCGCCGCGGCCGCGAAGGTTCGGGCCGGCGCCGCGGTGGAGGTGGTCGCCGGGCTGGGGCACCAGGTGCACGGTGCGATCGGCTTCACCCAGGAGTACCGGCTGCACCACCTCACCAGGCGCCTGTGGTCCTGGCGCGACGAGGCCGGCAGCGAGCTGCACTGGGCACGGGTGCTCGGCGCCGGGCTGGTGGCCCGGAGCGGCGACGACCTCTGGGGAGCCCTGACCCGCGCGGTGTGACGGTGCCCTGTCGGTCGTCGGGCATGGCGACGAGCCGACCTGCGCCGGTGGTCAGAAGGGCGGCGGGTCGTCGTCCGGGTGCGGTGTCCCGGTCGCGGGTGGTGTCCCCGGCGGCTCGGTCACCGGTGGCTCGGGCACCGGTGGCTGGGGCACCGGTGTCCCGGTCGCGGGTGGTGTTCCGGGTGGTTCGGGTACCGGTGGCCGGAGGCCGGGTGGGCGGGTGGTGCGGGTGATGCCCGAGGGGGTGGTCACGTGCAGGGTGCCGTCGTCGTCCAGGACTAACCGCCAGCCGCGGGCCAGCGTCTTGAGCCGGTGGTGGCTGCGGCACCGGCAGCACAGGCTCTCGCAGGTCGTCCGGCCGCCGACCGCGTGCGGGACGACGTGGTCGTGGTCGGCCCAGCCGGCCCGCTGCCCGCAGTTCGGGCACCGGCAGGCGCGGTCGCGCGCGTCGATGAACACGCACTGGGCGGCGGTGGGCGCGTAGGCCGCGGTCGCCGCCGGGCGGTCCAGCAGCGGGCAGCCGCAGTCGCGGTCGGGGTGGGCGGGGCAGCCGCGCCGGGCCCGCTGCTCGAGCTGCTCGGGGGTGGTGGTGGCCCGCGGGCAGCCGGGTGTTCCACGGCCGGCGGATCAGGTCGGCCAGCACCACGGCCCGCAGCGCGCCGATCGGGCGGGGGTCGCCGTCGGCCCTGAGCATGGCGGCGAGCTGGTCGACGGTGTCCAGGCACTCGGCCGACACCGGGGTGGGCAGCTCGGCGGCCAGCGTGCTCATGCCCTCCAGGTGCGAGGGGCGAGGACCCTGGCCCGCGGCTCGTCCAGGTCGCCGGCGGCCAGCGCGGCCCACGTGGCCGGCAGGTTCTCCCGGTAGGCCCGGGCCCGGTGCGCGAGGTGGGCGGCGGTGCCCCGGCCGCAGCCGAGCACCACGGCCAGCTCGGGCACGAAGAACTCGCTGACCCCGGGCAGCTCGGCGTCCGGCGCCCGGGAGCCGCGCCGGGCGCCGGGGTGGTCGGGCGGCGGGTCGAGGGTGTCGGGGGCGTCGTCGGCCAGGCCGAGCACCAGTTCGGCCTCGTAGGCGGCGATCGAGGCCTTCTCCGCCTGCACCCGCTGCAGCTCGGCGGCCTTCTGCTCGCGGCTCGGCAGACCCACGGGCAGCCGGCGGCCGGGCCGGGGCCGGGCGATCGACCAGTCGAGCAGCAGCCCCTCCACCGACCGCCGACCACCGATCCGCTCCACGGGCCGAACGCACGTACGAGGTACGACACTTCTCGGCGTTCCGGTGCGGCGGACCCCCGGTGGCCCCGGTGGGCTCACAGGTCGGGAGTCGTGGTCAACGCCGGTCAACCGCCGACGGCCGGACCTGGCCCACGGCCGGCTGTCGCTACGGTGAGCCCCGTGCGAGCGCCGATGACCTCCGCGGACGGGCGGTGAGCGACCCCTCGGCGGCCGCCGGGCCGCTGGCCGACCTCACCGTGCTCGACGTGACCTCGACGTTCCTCGGCCCGTACTGCGGCGAGCTGCTGGCCCAGATGGGCGCCAGGGTCGTCAAGGTCGAGCCGCCGGAGGGCGACATCATCCGGTACGTCGCCGACGAGCGGCACTCCGGCCTGGGTCCGACGTTCCTCAACTTCAACCGGGGCAAGCGGTCGGTCGTGCTCGACCTGACCACCGATGCCGGCCGCGAGGCGTTCGACCTGCTGGTCGACCGCGCCGACGTGCTGCTGCACAACATGCGCCCACGGGCGGCGGCCAAGCTGCGCATCGACGCGGGCACCGTGCTGGCCCGCAACCCGCGGATCGTGCACTGCTCGGCCGTCGGCTACGGCGCCGCGGGGCCGTACCGCGACCGGCCGGCCTACGACGACGTCGTGCAGGGGGTGTCGGGGCTGGCCGCCGTCCAGGGCGGGGCGGACGGCGACCCGCAGTACGTGCGCACCCAGATGGTCGACAAGACCGTCGGCGTGATGGCGCTGGCCGCGATCCTCGCCGCGCTGCACGAGCGCTCGGTGTCCGGCCGCGGCCAGGCCGTCGAGGTCCCCATGTTCGAGTCGATGGCCACCTTCCTGCTCATGGAGCAGCAGGGCGCCCGGGTCTACGCCGGGCGCACCGGCGGCACCGGGTACGCGCGGACGGCATCCCCCTACCGCCGCCCCTACCGCACCGCCGACGGCACCATCGCGGTGCTCATCTACACCGATGCGCAGTGGCGCAGCTTCTTCACGCTGGTCGACCGGCGCGACCTGGCCGCCGATCCGCAACTGGCGACCATCCGGGGCCGCACCGAGCGCATCGACGAGCTGTACCGGCTCGTCGACGAGAAGCTGGCGGAGAAGCCGACCGCCCACTGGCAGACCGCCTTCGACGAGCACGCCATCCCAGCCATGCCGGTCAACACCGTCGAGGACCTCTTCGCCGACGAGCACCTCGCCGCCGTCGGGCTGTTCGAGCAGGTCGACCACCCGACCGAGGGCCCGCTCGTGCAGGCCCGGCTGCCCTGGACCTTCGCCCGCAGCGGGGCGCCGGTTCTGCCCGGCGCGCCGCCGCTCGGCGCGCACACCGCGGAGGTGCTCGGCGCGCTGGGCCTCGACGAGGCCCGCATCGCCGAGGCCACCGGCAAGCCGCACCACCCGGCGGGGGAGACCGAGGCCGGCCCGCCGGCCTGACGCCGGGCGCGGACGTGGCGGCGGTCAGGTCCGCGGCACGGCCGCGCGCGACCGCTCGGCGGCGTGCGCCCGTTCGGCGGCCACCACGAGCGCGGCCGCGGCCAGCGCGCACGCCCCGACCGCGGCGAAGGTGACCTCGTAGCCCGCCGCGCCGATCAGCAGGCCGGCCGACACCGGGGCGACGACCCGGCCCGCCTGGGTCGCCAGCGTCTGGGCGCCCGACACGCGGCCGAAGACGGCGGTCGGCACGTAGCTGCCGAGCAGCGCCGGCCGGGCGATGTGCATGACGCCGAAGCCCAGGCCGAACAGCAGCACGAACGCCGGGATGCCCACCGGCCGCGGCAGGACCAGCAGCAGGAGGACGCCGACCGCCTGCCCGGCGACCAGCGCCGCGGTCAGCCGCGCCATGCCCACCCGGCGGCCGAGCCCGGTCAGCACCAGCCGGCCGGCCACCGACAGCGCGCCCAGCGCACCGGTGGCCACGGCGGCGACGGTCGCGCCCGCGCCGTTGCCGCGGAGGAAGGCGACCAGGTGCACCGCCACCGCCATGATCGCGACCATCTCGATGGACGCGGCCAGCGTCAGCCGGCGGACGGCGGGCCGACGCCAGGCGGCTCCCGGCGCGGCCGCCGCCGTCCCCGATCCCCGCTCCGGCTCCGGCTCCGGACCCGGAGCCGGGAAGGCGCCGGCAGACGGCGAGGCGCCGGCGGACAGCGCCGCCCCGGCGGGCCGCGCCGCGCCGCCGTCCGGGGCCAGCCCCAGGTCGGCCGGCGCCCGACGCAGCACCAGTGCGTGCGGTAGCGCGCACAGCGCGACCAGCCCGGCCAGCACGAGCAGCGCGCTCCGCCAGCCGAGCGCGTCGACGAGCGCCTGCGACGTCGGCAGGAAGATCGTCGAGGCGAAACCGGCGACCACGGTCAGGGTGGCCAGCGCGGCCGGGCGGTCGCGCCGGAACCAGGTGTTGATGAGCGCGTAGGCGGGCTCGTACAGCACGGCCGCACCGGCGATGCCGATGCCGGCGAAGGCCAGGTAGAGCTGCGGCAGGTCGCGCGCCTGCGACCAGCCGACGACGGAGGCGGCGGCCAGCAGGCTGCCCGCGGTCATGAGCCCGCGCGGTCCGTGCCGGTCCAGCCACCGGCCCGCGCCGACGGCGGCGACACCGGTCAGCGCCATCGACAGGGTGAGCGCGCCGGACAGCTCCGCCGTGCTCGCGCCGAGCTCGGCGCGCATCGGCACGAGGAACACCGCGAAGCTGTAGAAGAGCACGCCGTAGGCGACGGTCTCGGTCGCCGAGACCGTCCACACCATCCGCCAGCCGGGGAAGTCCCGGCGCCGCGGCCGGGTTGCCGTGCCCGGCGCGCTCAGCGCGCGCTCACCCCGCCCGCCGCGGGGCGAACTTGCCCGACCCGGCCTGGTCCAGCGGGTAGACCAGGACGTCGGCGACGACGACGTGCGGCGGCCGCGAGGCGACCCAGGTGACGACGTCGGCGATGTCCTCGGCCTTCAGCGGTGTCAGCCCCTCGTACACCTTGGCCGCCGCGGCCTCGTCGCCGTGGAAGCGCACCGTGGAGAACTCGGTCTGCACCATGCCCGGGTCGACCTGGCTGATCCGGACGCCGCTGCCGAGGACATCCATGCGCATGCCGCGGGTGATCCGCTCCACGGCGGCCTTGGACGCGCAGTAGACCGTGCCGCCCGGGTAGACCTCGCGGCCGGCGTTCGACCCGATGTTGATGACGTGACCGGACCCCCGCTCCACCATCCGCGGCAGCACCCAGGACGACACGTTGAGCAGTCCGCGCACGTTGGTGTCGAGCATCCGGTCCCAGTCGTCGGGGTCGTCGGTGTGCACCGGCCCCCGGCCGGCGGCCAGGCCGGCGTTGTTCACCAGGACGTCGATCGTCGACCAGTCGTCGGGGAGGCCGTCGAGCGCGGCGGTGACCTCCGCCCGGTGGCGCACGTCCATCGTCAGCGGCAGCACGCGGTCCTCGCGGCCCTCACGCATGTGCTCCAGGCGGTCGCCGCGCCGGGCCGCAGCGATCACCCGCGCGCCCTCGCGCAGGAACGCATCGACGCAGGCCTGTCCGATCCCGCTGGACGCGCCGGTCACCAGCACCACCGAATCGCTCTCCACGGTTCTCCTCTCTCGGGCCGTGCCGCCGGGCGGCGGCACGGCATGGGTGTCGCCCGGGATGGTCCCGTTCGCGATGGTCCCGTTCGCGGTGGTCCCGTTCGCGGTGGTCCCGTTCGTGGTGGGTCTCGACCGGGACGGTCCCGGGCGCGATGGTCCCGTCCGCGAGGGTCCGCTCGCGGACGGGGGTGCCGCTCAGGTCGGTGCCGCCCGGGACGGGAGCGCGTCGCCGGCGGGCCGCCCCGCGCCGACGGGCGCAGCGTCCGGCACCGCGGCGTGCGGCACCGCGGCGTCCGGCACCGCGGCGGCCGGCACCGCGGCGGCCGGCACCGCGGCGGCCGGCACCGCGGCGTCCGCCCCGCCGTCGGGCGCCACCGGCTGGGTCTCCAGGTAGGCGTCGCGGGACTCGCTGATGTGGGTGCGCATGGCCGCCGCCGCCTCGTCCGCCCGGCCCGAACCGATCAGCTCGGCCACCGCGCGGTGCTCCTCCCAGGCGCGCGGGGCCAGCGAGCTCACCAGCGGGGCGAAGAACCAGCGGCTGCGGTGGGAGAGCTGGCGACCGAACTCCAGCAGGATGTGGTTGCGGGCGATCTCGAGCACCGTGGTGTGGAACCGCGCGGTCAGCGCGGCCATCTCCCCGGCCGCCCGGCCGGTGCGCAGGCCCTCGTCGGCCTCGTCGCAGATGCGCAGCAGGGCCGCGCCGTCGCCGTCCGTGCAGCGCTGCGCGGCCAGCGAGGCCGCCCAGCTCTCCAGCAGCTCGCGGGCCTCGAAGAACTCGGTGACCTGGTCGGGCGTGGGCTGGTTGACGAAGGCGCCGTAGCGCGGCCGGAGGGTCACCCACCCGTCGCGGTGCAGGCGCTGCAGCGCCTCGCGCACCGGACCGCGGCTGACCCCCAGCTGGCCGGCCAGGCGCTCCTCCACGAGGTGGCCACCGGGCGGCAGGACACGGGCGATCAACATCTCCTGCAGGCGCTCGTACACGTGCTCGCGCAGCGGAACGGCGTGGATGGGGGAAGGATCGACCACGGCCGCCACCTCCGTAGACTCCCGGAGCCGGCGCCCCAGGTCACAACATCGTAAACAATAGACAGATCCTCGTGTGAGCTGCTTCACTCGGGACACCAACCGGCCGCCGGCCGGCGACGTGAGCCGTCCGGCGCCTGCCTGGCGCCCGCGTCCCGGGTCGGGCGGCACTCTCCGAGCAACGCACAGGAAGGCCGACGATGACCTCTCTGCCCCGCGCCGCCGCACGGCGGCGGTCCCGACTGGTGCTCGCCGCGGGCATCGCGGCCAGCCTCGCCCTCACGGCGTGCGGTGGTGACGAAGGCGGTGGCGGCGAGGCCGCCGGCGGCGGCGACACCCAGGAGTTCAACGAGAGCCTGACCTTCGCCACCGGCGGCACCGGCGGCGTGTACTACCCCTACGGCGGCGGCATCGCGAACGTGCTCTCCGCGCAGGTCCCCGGTCTCACGGTGACCGTCCAGGAGACGAACGCCTCCGTCGACAACATGCAGCTGCTGCAGTCGGGCCAGGCGCAGCTCGCCCTGGGCCTGGGTGACGTCGTCGCGGACGCCGCGGCCGGGCAGAACACGTTCACCGAGCCCCTGGAGATCTGCGCGCTCGGCAACCTCTACAACAACTTCGTGCACTTCTTCACGACCGCCGAGACCGGCATCACCTCGATCGAGGACCTGCGCGGCAAGCGCGTGTCGCCGGGTGCGGTCGGCTCGGCGTCCGAGGTCACGGCCGACCGGATCATGCAGGCGGCCGGGCTGGACCCGCAGGCCGACATCGAGCGGGCGCAGCTGGGTGTCGCCGAGACCGTCGCCGCGCTGCAGGACGGCACGATCGACGCCGGCGCCTGGTCCGGCGGCCTGCCCACCGGGGCGATCGTCGACCTGGCCAGCACCAACGAGCTGGTCCTGCTCCCGACCGGCCAGTACGCCGAGGACCTGGCGGCCGAGTACGGGGAGTACTACTTCGAGGCCGACATCCCCGCCGGCACCTACGAGGGCGTCGACGAGGCCGTGCCGAACGTCGTCTCGCCCAACATCCTCGTCGTGCGCAGCGACATGGACGAGGCCCTGCAGGAGGCCATCACGCGGACGATCTTCGAGAACCAGGAGCAGCTCATCACCGTGCACCCGGCGGCCGAGGAGCTCGACGCCACCACGGCGGGCGAGATCGGCTTCATCGAGACCTGCCCGGGAGCCCAGACCTACTTCGACGAGGTCGGCTGAGCCGCGCGGCGGCCGCCGGACCGGGGGCCTGACCCTGGACACCGCCGTGCTGCCGGGTGCCGGACCGTCGTCCGGCCCCGGCAGCACGGCTGTGCCCCGGCGTCGCCGGGGCGCCCGTCCGGCCGCGGTGGTCGCGCTGCTGCTCGCCCTGCTGGTCGCGGCGGGGGCGCTGGTCACGGCCGGCGGAGCCGGGGCCGGCGGGCCGGCCGTCACCGTGCGCACCCCGGACGGCGGGCTGGTCGCCCGCGTCCCCCTCGACGGCGACCGGTTCGCCGTCGGCTACCGCAACAGCATCTACGGCACGCTCGCCGAGGAGCGGTACCGCGTGCTGCGCGACGGCCGCTTCGCGCTCGTCGAGATCGCCGCCGAGCAGGTCGCGGTGCTCGAGGAGTACTACGCCGTCCCCGGGCCGCCCCGCCCGGCCCGACCCGGTGACCGGCTCGACCACGTGGCCGAGCCCGACCCGGCCCGGCCCGCCGTCTTCGACGTCCTCAACATCGCCGCGACCGACCTGGGCGAACGGACGCTGTACGTCCCGGGTGCCGATCCCGTCCCGATCTGGCGGCTGGTGACCGGCGAGGACCCGACCGTGCTACTGGAGATCGAGGAGTAGAGATGAGACTGCCCGGCCGCGCACGGGCGCGTTCCGCCGAGGACGACGAGGCCCGCGCCGATCACCTGCGGCACGACGTCGCGCACCACGCCGCCCACCGGCAGGGCGGCGTCCTCGACGCGGCGACGCTCCACCAGTCGAAGAACGCGCCGCCGGCCGACGACCCGGACATGATCGACGAGGAGAAGCTGCTCGCCGAGTTCGAGGCGGAGAAGCCCGCGCGGACGCTGTCGGGCATCCCCGGGCACATCACCGCCGTCTTCGGCGTCGCGCTGTCGCTGTTCGCCCTCTACTGGGTCTTCAACCCGATGCCGCGGCAGGTCTACCTGCCGCTGTTCCTGGGCCTCGGGCTGTTCCTCACCTTCCTGACCTACCGCGGCTGGGGCCGGTCGGCGACCGACCGCGCCGCCGGCAAGCGCGACAACCCGAACGTCCTGGACTGGGTGCTCGCCGGCCTGTCGCTGGTGCCGCCGCTCTACATCGTCAACGACTGGCAGGGCTTCTTCCGGCGGGCGATCCTGCCCACCGACCTCGACCTCGTGATGGGCACGATCCTCATCCTGCTCACCCTCGAGGCCGCCCGCCGCACCGTCGGCGTCCTCGTGCCGGTCGTGGTGCTCGGCTTCCTCGCCTACGCCTATTTCGGCGCCTCGATGCCCTCCCCGTTCACGACCGCCGACTTCCAGTGGCCCCGGCTGGTCGGGCACAACATCATGGGCACCCAGGGCGTCTTCGGCACCCCGCTCGACGTGGCGGCGACCTACATCATCCTGTTCACCATCTACGGCGCCGTCCTGGCCGCCTCCGGCGCGACCCGCTTCTTCATCGACCTGTCCTTCGCCGCCTTCGGCCAGTCCCCGGCCGGCCCGGGCCGCACGGTGACCCTCTCCGGCTTCCTGCTCGGCACGGTGTCCGGCTCCGGCGTCGCCACGACGGTCACCCTCGGTGGCATCTCCTGGCCGCTGCTGAAGCGAGCGGGCTACCCGGCCGAGCACGGCGGTGGCGTGCTCGCCGCGGCCGGCATCGGCGCCATCCTGTCGCCGCCGACCCTGGGCGCGGCGGCCTTCATCATCGCCGAGTACCTGCAGGTCTCCTACCTCGAGGTGCTGATCTGGGCGACGATCCCGACGATCCTGTACTACCTCGGGATCATCCTGGCGATCGAGATGGACGCCCGCCGGCACAAGACCCACGTGGTCGACATCGAGACCCAGTCGGCGTGGAAGCTGCTGCTGCGCTACGGGTACCACTTCAGCTCGCTGGGCGCGATCGTGCTTTTCCTCGTGCTGGGCTACACCCCGTTCCGCGCGGTCGTCTACGCCACGGCGCTGGCGTTCGTGCTCGCCTTCTTCGACCGGCAGTCGTGGTTCACGCCCAAGCGGATCTGGCAGGCGCTCAGCCAGGGCGCCACCGGCGCGCTGTCGGTGATCCCGGTCATGGCCGTCGCCGGCCTGATCGTCGGCGTCATGACCCTCACCGGCCTGGCGCTGCGCCTCGCCGGGATCATCGTGGACTTCTCCAACGGCAACGTCGTGCTCACGGCGATCTTCTCGGCGATCGTCGTCGTGCTGCTCGGCCTCGCGGTGCCGGTGACGGCGAGCTTCATCATCTCGTTCGTCGTCATCTCGCCGGCGCTGCAGCAGGTGGGCGTGGAGCCGTTCGCCGCGGCGATGTTCATCTTCTACTACGCGGTGCTCAGCGAGGTGTCCCCGCCGACGGCCCTCTCGCCGTTCGCCGCCGCCGCCATCACCGGTGGCAAGCCGGTGCGCACCATGTGGCTGACCTGGAAGTACACGCTGCCGGCCTTCCTGGTGCCGTTCATCTTCGTGCTCTCCCCGAACGGCATCGGCCTGCTGTTCGAGGGCGGCATCGGCACGGTGGCGGTCGCCTTCACGACCGCCGTCGTCGCGGTGGCCTGCCTGGCCGTGGTCACCGGGTCGTGGCTGCTCGGCCCGGCGCGCATCCCCGAGCGGGTGCTGTTCTTCGTCGCCGCGGTCGCGCTGCTGGTCATGGAGCCGACCGCGATCCTCATCGGTGCCGGCTTCGCCGCCGCCGGTGTGGCGGTGCACCTGGTCAACCTGCGCCGGCACCGCGAGCGGCCGAGCACCACAGCCGGCGCGGGCACCCCGGAGCCCGCGGCGACCGGGAGCACGACGACGGTCGACGCCCTCGGCGGCGGGAAGCCGTCGGGGGATGGTCCGGCCTCGCCGCCGGAACCCTCCACGGAGGCGTTCCCCGCGGGCGCCCCGCGGACGGAGAAGTGATCTCGGGGGTCGCCGACCTGCACGTGCACGGCGCGCCCAGCCTGGTCCAGCGGCACGGCCTCGACCACGAGGTGCTGGGCGCGCACGGCACCGTCGGCGTCGACTTCGCCGTCCTCAAGGCTCACGAGGGTTCGACGGCGGAGCGGGCCGCGCTGGCCGCGTCGCGGGGCGAGACCGACGGCATCGAGGTGGTCGGCGGGATCGTGCTGAACTCGCCGGTCGGCGGGGCCAACGCCGACGCCGTCGAGGTGGCCGCCCGGCTCGGCGCGCGCGTGGTGTGGATGCCGACGGTGTCGGCACCGGCGCACATCGCCGCGGCGGCGGACCCGGAGCTGTCGGTGCACAAGGGCCTGGCGTTCACCCGGGTCGACGTGCTCGACGGCGGCCGGCTGCTGCCCGCCTGGCGCGACGTGCTCGACGTGGTGGCCGCGCACGACCTGGTGCTCGCCTCGGGCCACCTGACCTGCGCCGAGGCGCTGGTGCTGTTCCGCGCGGCCCGGGCGGCAGGGATCACCCGGATGCTGCTCAACCACCCGAAGATGCCGTTCCTGCGCTGGGACGACGCCGCGGTGCCCGAACTGCGCGAGCTCGGCGTGGTGCTCGAGCTGGGCATCCTGCCCGACATCCTCACCGACGGCCCGGGGTCGATCAGCCTGGGCGAGGTGTACCCGCACGAGCTGCTCGCGTTCGGCGGCGACCTGGGGCACGCCTCCTACCCCACGATGCCCGAGGCGCTGCCCGGGTGGCTGGCGGACCTGCAGCGCACGGTGGGCGAGTCGGACGCCGAGACGATCATGACCACCGTGGGCCGGCGGTTGGTGCAGCGGTGATCCGGGTTGCGCTGCTGCCCGGCGACGGCGTCGGCGCGGAGGTGCTCGACGGTCCGGCGCGGCTGCTGCGCGGGCTGGCCGATCGCGGGCTGGTCGAGGTGACCGGCCCGTGGCCGGTGGGCGCGACCGCCGCCCGCGACACCGGATCGGTGCTGCCCGAGGAGACGCTGGCCGCCTGCGACGCGGCCGACGCGATCCTGCTCGGTGCGGTCGGTGAGGACCCGCGCGTGCCGGCCGACGTCTGCCCCCGTCCGGAGGTCGCGCTGCACCGGCTGCGCGAGCGGTACGACCTGCGCATCTCGGTGCGGGAGATCCCGGTCGACGAGACCAGCGACCTGACCGTCGTCCGGAACCTGATCGGCGGTTCCTACGGCGGCGCGGCCGACCGCACGTACAGCGCCGATGGCGGCGAGGCCGCCGACGTGCTGCGGTTGACGCCCGGGCGGGTGGCCGAGGTCGTGCACCTAGGCTGCGACGTGCTCGCGCAGCGCGGCGGGGGACGGCTGGTGTCGGTCGACAAGGCGAACCTGTACGCGACCGGCCGGCTGTGGCGGCAGGTGGCCGGCGAGGTGGCCGCCGCCCGCGGGGTCGCGGTCGAGCACCGGTACGTCGACCGCGCGGCCTACGAGCTCGGCGCCGGGGCCGAGGTGCCCGCGGTCATCGTCACCGAGGGGCTCCTCGGCGACATCCTCTCCGACCTGGCCGCCGGGCGGGCCGGGTCGCCGGCGCTGTGCGGCTCGGCGTCGATCCACCCGGGGGAGCCGGCGCGCGGCCGCTGCGTCGGGTTGTTCGAGCCGGCCCACGGCTCGGCGCCGCGGAGGGCCGGCCGCGACCAGGCCGACCCGCTCGGCGGCTTCCTCGCGCTGGTCGCCCTGCTGCAGCACTTCGACGCCACCCGCGAGGCCGGTGCGCGGCTGCGCGCCGCGACCCGCACGGTGCTGCGCACCGGCCCGTGGACCTACGACCTCGCCCCCGAGGGGGTCGATCCGGTGTCGACGGCGACGGTCGCCGACGCCGTGCTCGCCGCCTTCGACGCCCCCGGGCCGACGCCGGCGGATGCCGCGGCGCCGGGCGTGCCCGCGCCCGGGACGGCGCTGCCGGTGGAGGTGCACGAGCCGGAGGTGCGGGTGCCGGCCGACGCGCTGGCCGGCTGGACCGCCGACGTGCTCGAGGCGGTCGGCGTCCGGCCGGCGTACGCCCGCGACGTCGCCGAGGTGCTCGGCTACGCCGACCTGTCGGGGATCGACTCGCACGGCATCGCCCGGCTCCCGGCGTACGTGCAGGCGCTGCGCACCGGGGTCATCGTTCCGGACGGGGAGCCGGTCGTGCACTCCGACGGCGGGGCGGTCGCCCTCGTCGACGGGTGCCACCTGCTCGGCCACCCGGTCAGCCGGGTGGCGCTGGCCGAGGCGGTGGCCCGGGCGCGCACCCACGGCATCGGCTGGGTCAACGTGCGCAACAGCAGCCACCACGGGCCGAGCGGGGCGTACGCGTACGAGGCGGCCCAGCTCGGGCTGGTCGGGCTGGCCGCCACCAACACCGGCCCGGTGGTCGCCCCGACCGGGGCGGCCCGGCCCTACCTCGGCACCAACCCGCTGGCGCTGGGGCTGCCCGTCGCCGGGGAGGAGCCGATGGTGTTCGACATGGCCACCTCCGCGGTGGCCGGCGGCAAGTTCGAGATCGCGCTGCGCGCCGGGAAGCGGGTGCCGCTGGGCTGGGGCATCGACCCGGAGGGGCGGCCGACCACCGATCCGGCCGCGGTCTACCCGGCCAAGGGAGCGCTGCTGCCCCTGGGCAGCGACCGCGAGCGGTCCAGCCACAAGGGCTACGGGCTCGGGCTGCTGGTCGAGATCCTCACCGCCGTGCTCGCTCACGGCCCCACCGGGCCCGGCGTCGGCAACCTGACCTTCCGCGCCGGCGGCGGGCACCCCGACGTCAGCCACCTCGTCGCCGTGCTCGACCCGGCGCGGCTCGGCGACCCGGGGGCGGTGCGGACCGGCGCCCGGGAGCTGCTCGACGGGCTGCGGGCGCTGGCCCCGGTCGACGAGGACCTGCCGGTGCGCACCCCCGGCCAGCGGGCGGCCGCCGAGCGGGCGCGGCGGCGCGAGCGAGGGGTGCCGCTGGACGCCGAGACGCACCGGGCACTGCACGCGCTGGCCGAGCAGGTGGGCCGCCCGCTCGACGCCGTCGTCCGTGGGTGAGCGGCGGGCTCCGGCCCGGGCGGTGCTCCAGGCGGTCGCCGTCTCGGTGCTCGGCGTGCTGCCCGCCTTCTTCGTCGGGGCGCTGGCCGTGCAGATCCGCGCCGACCTCGGCATCGGGCTGGGCTTCTTCGGCTTCGCCGCGTCCACCCTGTTCGCCGTGTCCGGATCGCTCGCGCGGCCCGGCGGCCGGCTGGTGCAGCGGCTGGGGTCCCGCCGCGGCGCGGCGCTGGCCGCCGGGCTGTCGATGCTGTCGCTGTCGGCGATCGCCGCCGCGCGGTCACCCGGCTGGCTGATCGCCGCGCTGGCGCTGGGCGGGCTCGGCAACGCGGTGGCGCAGCCGGCGGCCAACCTCGGCATCTCCGAGCTGGTGACCGAGCACCGGCTCGGCGTGGCGTTCGGCGTCAAGCAGTCGTCGATCCCGGCGGCCACATTGCTCGGCGGGCTGGCCGTGCCGAGCCTGGCCCTGGTGCTCGGCTGGCGCTGGGCGATGGGCGCGGCCGCGGTGCTGGCGCTCGCGGTCCTCGTCACCACCGCGGTCAGCCGCCGCGACACCCGGCAGGGTGCTGCCGGCGCGGCCGCCCGGGGCCCGGACAAGGGGCTCCCGCGCAACGGGCTGGTCGTGCTCACCCTCGGCGGCTTCCTCGGCGCGGCCGCCTCGACGTCGATCGGGGTCTTCCTGGTCGACTCGGCCGTCGCCGCCGGCTTCGCGCCGGGCACTGCCGGCGTGCTCTTCGCCGGCTGCTCGGTGCTCGGGCTCGGCGTCCGGATCGGGTTCGGCTGGCTGGCCGACCGGCACCCCTCGCGCAGCCGCTGGGTGTTCATCGCCAACCTGCTCACCGGCGGCGCGCTGGGCTACGGCCTGCTGGCGACCGGCGCCCAGGTGCCCTTCCTGGCCGGAGCGGTGCTCGCCTACGTGCTGGGCTGGGCGTGGACCGGCCTGTACCACTTCGCGATCGTCAAGGACAACCGCGCGGCGGCGGCGCGCGTGACCGGCTTCGTGCAGACCGGCCTCTCCCTCGGGGCGGCCGGCGGGCCGGTGCTGTTCGGCGTCGTCGCCCAGCTCGGCTCCTACACCGCCGCCTGGCTCACGACCGCCGCGCTGAGCCTGGCCGCCGCGCTGACCGTGCGGCTGGGCCGGCGCATCGTCCGCCGCGCCCGTGGGCTGCCGGTCGCATCGCTGCGGCTGCGTCGCCCGCCGGGTCCGGTGCCCGATCTGTCCCGACCCACCCGGGGCGCGCTGCCGGCGCCCGCCGGCTGAGCGCCCGACCCGAGGAGGACCCCATGAGCACCTGCCGGCTGCACCCGCGCGGCCCGCGACCGGACGACGACCTGCTGACCCGCGCCGGCGCGCCGGACCTCGCCGAACCCGGCGACGTGCTCGTCGGCGACGCCGACGGGGTGGTGGTCGTGCCCGCCGAGCGGGTGGCCGAGGTGGTCGCGGCGGGCGATCAGCGGCTGCGGATGGAGGAGGCGATGTCCGCCGACATCGCCGCCGGCACGCTCGACCGGTCGTGGGTGACCGCCGCGCTCACCGAGGTGCGCGTCGCGGAGGTGCCGTCGTGACCGCCCGCCGGTGGGGGCTCATCGGGTTCGGCGAGGCCGGGCGGGTGATCGGCGGTGCGCTCGCCGCGGCCGACGGCGTCGACCTCGCCGTCCACGACCGGGTGCTGGCCGACCCCGGCCGGGGGCCGTCCCTGGCCGACGAGGTGCGCGCCGCCGGAGCGACCCCGGTCGACGACGTCGGCGGGCTGGCCGGCTGCGACGTCGTCCTGTCGCTGGTCACCCCGGCCACCGCGGTGGCGGCCGCCGAGTCCTTCGCGCCGCACGCCCGGCCCGGTCAGCTGTACGTCGACCTGAACTCGACGACGCCCGCGGCCAAGCACGCCGTGGCCGCCGCGCTGACCGGCACCCGGGTGGTCGACGGCGTGATGACCGGCGGCGGCATCCAGCTCGACGGTGCGCGCATCCCGATCTCGCTGGCCGGGCCGGACGCCGCCGAGGCCGCCCGGCTGCTCGCCGGGGCGGGCCTGCGCACGGTCGTCGTCGGCGACGCGGTCGGCGGGGCCGCCGCGCTGAAGATGCTGCGCAGCGTGGTGGTCAAGGGCATGGAGTGCCTGTGGGTCGAGGCGCTGCTGGCCGCCCGCGAGCTGGACGTGGTCGAGCCGCTCATGGCGATCGTCGAGGAGACGCTCGACCGGTGGCCCACCCGCGACTTCGCCGCGATGCTCGTGACCACGCACGTCGGGCACGCGGGGCGCCGCCAGGTCGAGGCGCGGATGGTGCGCGAGACGGTGAGCGGGGCCGGCGTCGAGCCGCTGATGTCCGACGCGCTCGTGGCCCGGCAGGAGCGCACCGCCCGCGGGCTGGCCGCGGCCGGGCGGGCGGCCGGCGACGTCCCCGCCTCGCTGGACGAGGCGCTCGCCGTCCTCCGCGGCCTGCCCGAGGGCCCGCCGGCGGGCTGAGCGACCGGGAGCGCCGCGTCGGCGGTCACCGGGCGGCGGGCACCCTCCTGCGGCGACGGGTCCGGCCGGCGCGGCGGGCGCGGTGGGCCTCGACGAGCGCGGGCCGGTCGCGCATCAGCATCCGCCGGCCGATCACGATGACGACCCCGGCGAGGACGGCGAAGGCCGCGGTGCCGTACCAGGCGGTCGCGTACGAGGTGGCCGCGACGACGGCGCCGAAGAGCAGCGGGCCCGCCGCCGCGCCCAGCCCCATGCCGCCCTGGGTGATCGAGGTGGCCTGCGCCGCCATGCCGTGGTGCATCCGGGTGATGGCGAAGGTCGACAGGCCCGCCCACGCCCAGCCGGTGCAGTAGCCCAGCACCGCCCCCGCCGCGATGAGCGCCTCGACGCCGGTGCCGAGCAGCGCGTAGGCCATCCCGCCGAGCGCCATCTGCGCCGCCACGACCAGCAGCCACCGGGTGCGCACGCGGTCGGCCAGCCAGCCCATGACCACGCGCATGGCCGCGCCCCCGGCGCTGGCCACCGCGGCGAGCACACCAGCGGTCGACGGCGCGATGCCGGCGTCGACGGCGGTGACGACGAGGAAGGAGCCCATCGCGTTGCCGGTGCCCGCGCCCAGCGCCAGCCCCGCGGCCAGCACGAACAGCGGCGCCCGCCGGAACGGGCCGGCGGCCTCGGTCGGCTGCGACGCGGCGCGCGTCCCGAGCCGCGACGCAGAGGGCACCGACAGCAGGACGACGACGGTGAGCCCGGCGGCGATGGCGAACGCGGCCCGCCAGCCGAGCGGGATGGCGACCAGCGGGATGGCCGCGCCGGCCAGCAGCGTGGCGAGCGGGATGGCGGCCTGCTTCAGCCCGTAGGCCAGCCCCTGGCGCGGCATCGACACCGCGCGGGCGATGAGGTCGTTGCTCGCCGGCTGGCCGATGCCGTTGCCCCAGCCGGCGACGACCAGGGCGCCGACCAGCACCGCGACGTCCCGGGCGAGCAGGGCGACGACCAGCGACGCGGCGGCCAGTCCGGCCGACAGCCGGACCACGGCCACCGTGCCGACGCGGCGCACCAGCGCGCCCGCGGTGAACGCCGACACCGCCGACGTCGCGAAGAACGAGGCGACCAGCACGCCGAGCAGCGAGGGGCCGAAGCCGAGGTCCGCGCTCAGCTGCACCGAGAGCACGCCCACCAGGTAGGCCGGCAGCACGCCGACGGTGGTCACGGTGACCGCCGCGGTCGCGGCCGCCGCCGAGCCCACCGGGCGGCGGGCCCGGCCGCGGCGCGGGAGGCCGGTCACTCCCCGGGGGCGGGGGTCACGCCGCCGAGGCGGCGCCGTCGGCCAGGACGACGTCGACGAGGTGCTCGGCGATGGCCAGCGAGGAGGTCGCGGCGGGGGAGGGCGCGTTCCGGACGGCGACGACCGCGCCCTTCTGCGTGATGCGGAAGTCGTCGACCAGCCCGCCGTCGGCCTCCAGCGCCTGCGCCCGGATGCCCGCGGTCGAGGGCACCAGGTCGTCGACGGTCAGCTCGGGCACGTAGCGCCGCGCGGCCGCGGTGAAGGCCCGCTTGGACAGCGAGCCGCGCATCTCGCCGATGCCGGTGCGCCAGTGCTGCCTGGCGAACCGGCGGAAGCCGGCGTAGCGGACGATGTCGACGAGGTCCGCCGGCGAGACCGTGCGCCAGGTGTAGCCCTCGCGGGCCAGTGCGAGCACGGCGTTCGGGCCGACCAGCACCTCGCCGTCGACCCGCGGGGTCAGGTGCACCCCGAGGAACGGGTACCGCGGGTCGGGCACCGGGTAGACCAGACCGTTGACCAGCTTCCGCTTCTCGGGTGACAGCGCGTAGTACTCGCCGCGGAAGGGCACGATGCGCGGGGCGTCGACGTCGCCGGCCAGCGTCGCGAGGCGGTCGACGTGCAGCCCGGCGCACAGCAGCACCCGGTCGGCGACGACCTCCTCGCCGGAGGCTCCGCGCAGCACGACCTCCTCGTCGGTGCCGCCGGTGGTGTGCTGGATGGCCGTGACCGGGAAGCCGGTGCGGACGAGGGCGCCGCGGGCCTGCGCGTCGGCGGCCAGCTCCCGGGTGACCGCGACGTAGTCGACGATCGCGGTGGACGGCGAGTGCAGCCCGGCGATCCCGGTGACGTGCGGCTCCAGCTCGCGCAGCTCGGCGCGGTCGATGATCCGGATGCCGGGGACGCCGTTGGCGCGGGCCCGCTCGGCGATGGCCCCGAGCCGCTGCTCCTCCTCGGCGTCGAGCGCGACGAGCACCTTGCCGATCTCGTCGTAGGGCAGGCCCTTCTCGGCGCAGAACTCCTCGAGCAGGCCGACGCCGCGGCGGCACAGCGTCGCCTTCAGCGAGCCCGGCTGGTAGTAGAGGCCGGCGTGCACGACCCCGCTGTTGCGGCCGGTCTGGTGCGCGGCGAGCCGGTCCTCCTTCTCCAGGAGGGTGACGTGCGCGTCGGGCCGCAGCTCGAGCAGGCGGCGCGCGACGGCGGCGCCGATGATGCCGCCGCCGACGACGGCGTAGCGGGTCCTGCTGGCGGTGCCGGCCATGGTCCTCCCGTCCCGGTCGGGCGGCGGGGCCCCGGGCGGCTCCCGGGGTGCGGTCTCGGGCCAGGTCGGGGGCCGATACGGTGAACGTCGTGATCACGCCCACAGCGACAGGCCCCGCCGTCCGCCGTCCGTGCCAGCAGGGTAGCTCCCGGTGACCGAGCTCCGCGGTGTGCTGCCGATCACACTGACCCCGTTCACCGACGACGGCGAGGTCGACGAGCGCAGCATCGACACCCTCGTCGAGGACTACCTCGGCGCCGGCGCCCACGGCCTGACCATCCTCGGCATCATGGGTGAGGCGGCCAAGCTGCTCGACGAGGAGCGGGAGCGGGTGCTGCGCCGCTACGTCGACGCGACCGCCGGGCGGGTGCCGGTCGTGGCCGGGGTGTCGGCGCGGGCGACGCGGATGGCGCTGGACTACGCGCGGCGGGCCGAGGACGCCGGCGCCGCGGCGGTCATGCTGGCCGCGCCGGACAACGTGAAGAACCTCGACCTGGTCTTCGAGCACTTCCGGGTCGTCGCCGAGGCGGTGTCCGTGCCGGTCGTCGTCCAGGACGAGCCGGTCAACACCGGGGTGACCATGCCGGCGCCGTTCATCGTGCGGCTGCTCGACGAGATCGAGGGCTGCCGGTACCTCAAGCTCGAGGAGACCCCGACGCTGCCCAAGGTGACAGCGGTCAAGAGCAAGGCCAAGGGCCCGGTCGGCATCTTCGGCGGGCTCGGCGGCGTCTACCTGTACGAGGAGCTGCTGCGCGGCGCCGACGGCATCATGACCGGTTTCGGTTTCCCGCAGGTCCTCGTGCGCACCTACGAGCTGTTCACCGCCGGTGACCGCAAGGCGGCGCAGGAGTGGTTCTTCCGGCACCTGCCGCTGATCCGCTACGAGGCCCAGCTGGGTGTGGGCGGGGTGACCATCCGCAAGCAGGTGTTCGCCCGCCGCGGCGCGATCGCCTCGCCGCACGCGCGGTTCCCGGCCCCGCCGGTCGACGAGCTGACCCTCGCCGAGCTCGACGACCTCATCGCCGCCGTCGGCCTGTAGCCGGCGGCCCGACGACCCGGCGCCACGCCGGGAACCCGAACCCACCCCCCCTGACGGGAGGCACTCCTCCGTGCGACTGACCACCCTCCGCCTCGACGGCGCCGAGCCCGGCGCGGTCGTCCGCCCCGCGGGCGCGGCGCCGCTGCCCGCGGTCAACGACGCGTTCGGCACGTCCTGGCCGGCGACCGTGCTGGAGCTGCTGGAGGCCGGCCGGCTGGCGGAGCTGCGCGACTGGGTCGGCGGCCTGTCGGACGCGGACGCCGGCCGGCTCGACGGGCTGGTGCTGCCGCAGGACGAACTGCGCTACGCGCCGCTCTACCGGCGGCCGCGCAAGATCTGGGGCATCGGGCTGAACTACGTCGAGCACGCCGCCGACCTGTCGGAGAAGGCGCCCTCGACCGAGCCGGCCAGCTTCCTGAAGCCCGACACGTCGATCATCGGACCGGGTGACGAGATCCGGATCCCGCCGCAGTCGCAGCGGACGACGGCCGAGGGCGAGCTGGGCGTGGTCATCGGCCGGGAGTGCAAGGACGTCGAGGAGGCCGACGCGCCCTCGGTCGTCGCCGGGTTCACCACGATCGTCGACATGACCGCCGAGGACATCCTCGAGAAGAACCCGCGCTACCTCACCCGGTCGAAGAGCTTCGACACCTTCTTCAGCTTCGGCCCGGAGCTGGTCACCACCGACGAGGTGGCCGACGTCGACGCCCTCGAGGTGGCGACGATCCACAACGGGCGCGAGCACCGGCGCAACGTCGTCTCGAACATGACCTTCCGGCCGTGGTGGCTGGTCAGCTTCCACTCGAAGGTGATGACGCTGCTGCCCGGCGACATCATCTCGACCGGGACGCCCGGCGCCGTGCACATCCGCCCCGGTGACACCGCCGGCGTGACCATCACCGGCTTCCGCGACCTGTCCAACCCCGTCGCCTGATTCACCGACTACCCGGAGGACGCACGTGGACCTCGAACTGACCGGCAAGGTCGCCCTCGTCACCGCCGCCAGCAAGGGGCTGGGTCGCGCGACCGCCCGGCAGCTGGCCGCCGAGGGCGCGCGGGTGATGATCTCCGCGCGCAGCGCCGAGCAGCTGGAGAAGACCGCCGCCGAGATCGCCGAGGAGACCGGCGCGCAGGTCGAGCACTGCCCGGCCGACGTGTCGAGCGGCGACGACCTCGACCGGCTGCTCGCCGAGACCCGCGCGCGGCTCGGCGGGGTCGACGTGCTGGTGAACAACGCCGGCGGCCCGCGGCCCGGCGGCTTCGACGCGCTCGACGACGCCGCCTGGCAGGAGGCCTTCGAGCTCAACCTGCTGTCCACCGTGCGGCTGTTCCGCGGGGTCCTCGGGCACATGCGCGAGCAGGGCTGGGGCCGGATCGTCACCATCGCGTCGTCGTCGATCAAGCAGCCCATCGAGAACCTGCTGCTGTCGAACACCTACCGGGTGGCGATCCTCGGCCTGGCCAAGTCGGTCGCGCTGGAGTTCGCCCCGCACGGCGTGCTGGTCAACACGGTGGGCCCGGGCCGCATCGCCACCGACCGGGTGGCCTCGCTCGACGCGAACCGCGCCACGACCGCCGGCATCTCGGTCGAGGAGGTCCGCGCGCAGACGGAGAAGGCCATCCCGCTGGGCCGCTACGGCACCGCGGAGGAGTTCGCCAAGGTGGCCGCGTTCCTCGTCTCGGGCGCGAACACCTACCTGACCGGGCAGAACTTCCTGGTCGACGGCGGCATGGTGAAGGCGATCTGACGATGCGCATCGCCCGTTACAGCCCCGCCGGCGGCGGTCCGGCGTCCTACGGCGTCGTGGAGGGGGACGGCGACGCGGCGGCCGTCGTCCGCCTCCAGGGTGCCCCGTACGACGGCGTCCGGACGACGGAGGAGCGCACCCCGCTCACCGAGGTGAGCCTGCTGGCGCCGGTGGAGCCGAGCAAGGTCGTGGCCTTCGGCCGCAACTACGCCGAGCACGCCAAGGAGCTCGGCAACGAGGTGCCGGAGATCCCCATCGTGTTCCTCAAGCCGTCGACGTCGGTGGTCGGTCCGGACGCGCAGGTGACCTACCCGCGGCTCACGAAGGACCTGCACTTCGAGGGCGAGCTGGCGGTCGTGATCGGCCGGACCTGCAGCGCGGTCGCGCCCGAGGACGTCGACGGGTACGTGTTCGGCTACACGGTGGCCAACGACCTGACGATGCGCGACATCCAGAAGTCCGAGGGCCAGTGGACCCGCGGCAAGGGCTTTGACGGCGCCTGCCCGCTGGGGCCGTGGGTGGAGACCGAGCTGGACCCGTCCGCGCTGCCGCTGCGGTCGACGGTGAACGGCGAGGTGCGCCAGGACGGCACGACCGCCGACATGCTGCGGGACGTCGGCGCGTGCGTGTCGTGGATCAGCCAGGCGATGACCCTGCTGCCCGGCGACGTCGTGCTGACCGGCACGCCCGCGGGCGTCGGCTCGCTGCAGCGCGGGGACGAGGTCAGCGTGACCATCGACGGCATCGGCACCCTCACGACGCGGATCGCCGGGGGCTGATGCCGCCCGGCCGAGGCTGGTCCGGCGCAGGTCGTGCTCTGGGTGCGTCCGCTGGGTGCGCCGCGCACCCAGAGCACGAGCAGCGCGGGTGGGCACCGACCGGGGAGCGGGACGTCAGACGGTCGGGGTGGGGGCGAGGCCGAGGGACGTCGTCCAGAGGCGGGTGAGCGTGGCGACGAGCCGCTCCTCCTCGAAGTCGCCGTCGAGCACCAGCCAGTAGTGCACCAGCCCGCTGACCATGGCGACGAGGGCGTGCGCGCTGTACTCGGCGTCGAGGTCGGCGGCGACCAGGCCGTCGGTCTGCAATTGCTCGATGCTGTGCCGGACCCGGCCGACCATCCGTTCGCGGGCGGCCTGGCGCAGCGCACGCACCTCCGGGTCGAACGTGGTCACCTGCTCGAACAGCGCCATCAGCGCGGTGTTCTCGCGGTACATCGCCACGAAGCGGCGGTTGGCCCGCTCGACCCGCCGGACGGCCTCCTCCGCCGAGCGGGTGCCGGCCGGCGCGGGCGCATCCGCGGTGGGAGCGCCGGAGTCCGCGGTCCCGACCCGCAGGGTGTCGTACAGCTCGTCCATGGTGGCCGCCAGCAGGGCCCGGAACACGGCGGTCTTCGAGCCGAAGTACGTGTAGAAGCTTCCGTGCGCGACGCCGGCCTCGGCCGAGATGTCGGTGACCCGCGCGTCGAGGAAGCCGTCGCGCTCGAACACCACCCGGGCCGCGGCCAGCAGCCGCTCGCGCTGCCGCCGCCCGCGCTCGGTGGTCGGCAGGGTCGTCGGCGGCGCCGCCACGCCGGCGCCGGCGGGCGGCCGGGTCGGGCCGCCGGCTGCGGTGGCACCCGGGCTGGTGGGTGGCACGGTCGTCCCCCTGGGGTCGCGAGAGCGGCACCGTCCGGTCGCCGTTGACATTGACGTCGACGTCAACTTAGCTGGCGGGCGAGCCCCCCGTCATCCCCTCGTGGTCCCTCCGTGGAAGGTGCGCCTCCCCATGCCCGAGCAGCCGCCCGCCGCCCATCCCCGGGGCCTGCAGGCGCTGCTCCGCCCGCGCGGCATCGCGCTGCTGGGCATCTCCGGCCGCAGCGAGAACCTGATGTCCCGGCCGCTGCGCTACCTGGTCGACCACGGCTACGCGGGCGGCATCTACCCGGTCAACCCGAACTACGACGAACTGGTCGGGCAGCGGTGCTACCCGACGCTGGCCGACGTCCCGGGGCCGGTCGACCTGGTGCTGGTGCTGGTCGCCGCCGAGCGGGTCGAGGACGCCATCCGGCAGACCGCCGCGATCGGCGCCAGCACCGCCGTGGTCTACGCGTCCGGCTTCGCCGAGGTCGGCGCGGAGGGCGTCGCGCTGCAGCAGCGGCTGGCCGCGGTCGCGGAGGAGACCGGCGTCCGGGTGCTCGGCCCCAACTGCCAGGGCTTCCTCTACGCGCCGACCGGCGTCGTCGCGACCTTCACCGCCGCCGCCGACCGCCCGCTCGCGCACGACTCCGGCGTCGCCTACGTCGGGCAGAGCGGCGCCGTCGGCGGCTCGGTGCTCGACCTGGCCACCGACATGGGCCTGGGGCTGGCCGCCTGGGCGAGCACCGGCAACCAGGCCGACCTGGACCTGGTCGAGGTCGGCCGCGAGCTCCTGGAGGACCCGGCCGTCCGGGTGCTCATGCTGTACGTCGAGGCCACCGGCGACGGCGCCGGCTACGCCGCGCTGGCCCGGCAGGCGCGGGCCGTCGGCAAGCACCTGGTCGTCCTGCGGTCGGGCCGGTCGTCGGCCGGGCGGCGGGCCGTGGCCAGCCACACCGGGTCGATGCTCGGCGACGACGTGGCCTTCGTGCTCACCAGCCAGGAGCACGGCGTCGTCCTGGTCGACGACATCGACGAGCTGCTGTCGGTGGCCGCCGTCCTCGCGCAGGGGAGGCGGCCGGAGGGCCGGCGGATCGCCGTCGTCACGACCTCCGGCGGGGCGGGCAGCCTGGCCGCCGACCTCACCGAGGAGCTCGGCCTGGAGATGCCGGAGCTCTCGGCCGCGACGCAGGACCGACTGCGCCCGCTCATCCCGCCGTTCGGTGCGCTGGCCAACCCGGTCGACGTCACCGCGCAGCTGTTCAACCGCGGCGCGCACGCCTTCGGCGACGTGTGCCGCATCGTCGCCGACGACCCCTCGGTCGACGCGGTCGCCGTGTTCGTGACCATGGTCGTCGGTGAGGCCGGCGCCCGGCTGGCCGAGGACCTGGTCACCACCGCCCGCTCGCTGCCGGTGCCGCTGCTGGTCGGGTGGATCGCCGGGCAGGAGCTCACCGTCGAGGGGCGCGCGGCGTTCAAGGAGGCGGGCATCCCGGTCTTCGGCTCGGTCGGCGACATCGCGCGCTGCGCCGCCCGGATGGCCCCGCCGCCGCACCGCGGCACGCCGCCGGTGCTGCCGGCCGCGCCGGACGTGCCGGCCGACGAGGTGCGGCGGCTGGTCGCGACGTCGCCGGTCGACGGCCCGGCGCTGCTCCGCGCGATCGGCATCGCGCAGCCGTCGTCCACGCTGGTCACCACGGCCGAGGAGGCGGAGAAGGCGGTCGCCTCCCTGGACGGGCCGGGCGTGCTCAAGCTCGAGGCCGGCGACCTGGCGCACAAGAGCGACGTGGGCGGGGTCCGAGTCGGCGTCCGGACGGAGGAGGCCGCGCAGGTCTTCGCCGAGCTGACGGCCGCCGCGCGGCGGCACCGGGTGCCCGACGTCGCCGGAGTCCTGGTGCAGGAGCTGATCCCCCCGGGCACCGAGCTGATCCTCGGCGCGACCGCCGGACGCGACGGATTCCCGCCGGTCATCACCGTCGGCCTGGGCGGGGTGACCACCGAGCTGTACCGCGACATCGCCTCCGCCCTCGCCCCGGTTCCGCCGGAGAAGGCGTGGGAGATGCTGCGCGGCCTCAAGGCCTGGCCGCTGCTCGCCGGGTTCCGCGGCGCCGAGCCCGCCGACGTGCCTGCCGCCGTCGACGCCGTCGTCCGGCTCTCCCGGGCCGTGGTCGCCGGCGGCGACCGGCTCGCCGAGCTCGAGGTCAACCCGCTCATCGTCGCCGGGCGGGGGCGCGGTGCCGCCGCCGTCGACGTGCTCGTGCGCACCACCACCGGACCGAAGGCGCCGCTCGGGGAGTAGCGCCACCGGCAGCACCGCCGGGCGAGCAGGTCGCACCGGCGTGACCGACCGAGAGGGACAGACGTGGGACAGGTCCACCTGGACAAGCAGGGCGGCATCGCCGTGCTCACCGTCGACAACCACGACGTCAAGAACGGCCTGACGCCGGAGATGGGCATGCAGCTCTCCGCGCTGTGCGAGGAGGTCGACGCCGACCCGGCGATCGGCGCGGCGGTGGTCCGCGGCGCCGGCGGCACGTTCTGCTCCGGTGCCGACCGGCGGCGCTGGACGCCGGGCGCCGACCAGGCCGAGGACACGACCTATAAGGAGCTCGGCGCGGTCTACTCCGCCTTCCGCCGGGTGGGCACGCTGGCGGTGCCGACCATCGCCGCCGTCCGCGGCGCCGCGGTGGGCGCCGGGATCAACCTGGCGCTCGCCACCGACCTGCGCATCGTCAGCGAGACCGCCCGGCTCCTCGCCGGCTTCCTGCGCATCGGGCTGCACCCCGGCGGCGGCTACTTCACCATCTCCAGCCGCACCGCCGGCCGCGAGGCGACCGCGGCGATGGGCCTGTTCAGCGAGGAGATCAGCGGCACGCGGGCCGCCGAGATCGGGCTGGCCTGGCGCGCGGTGCCCGACGAGGAGGTCGAGGACCTCGCGATGGAGCTGGCCGGCCGCGCGGCGAAGGACCCCGAGCTGGCCCGGGAGGCGGCGCGGTCGTTCCGCACCGAGGCCGGCCCGCCGGGGATCGGCTGGGAGGCGGCCCTGCACTTCGAGCGGGCCACGCAGATGTGGTCGCAGCGCCGCCGCGAGACGGCCTGACCGGCCCGGTCGACCCAGGGAGCGCCCCGCATGCACTTCGCCGTCACGTCGCTGACCGCCGCCGAGGAGGCGCTGCGCGCCGAGGTGCGCGAGTTCCTCGCCGCCGAGCTGCCGGCCGGTTCGCGGCCGGCGCTGGGCTTCGCCGGCCGGCACGCCCCGGAGTTCTCCAGGAAGCTGGCCGCCCGCGGCTGGGTGGGCATGGCGATCCCGCCCGAGTACGGCGGGCACGGCCGCAGCGCGGTCGACCGGTTCGTCGTCGCCGAGGAGCTGCTGGCCGCCGGCGCGCCGATCGGCGCGCACTTCGTCGCCGACCGGCAGACCGGGCCGACGCTGCTGCAGTTCGGGACCGAGGAGCAGCGCCGCCGCTTCCTGCCCGGCATCGCGGCCGGCGAGATCTACTTCAGCCTCGGGATGAGCGAGCCCGACTCGGGCTCCGACCTGGCCTCGGTGCGCACCCGGGCGACGAGGGTCGAGGGCGGCTGGCGGGTCACCGGCACCAAGGTGTGGACCAGCGAGGCGCACCGGAACCACTGGTTCGCCGTGCTCTGCCGCACGTCCCCGCCGGAGGAGGGCAGCAAGCACGCCGGCCTGTCGCAGCTGATCGTCGACCTGCACGCCGACGGGGTGCGCGTCTCGCCGATCCCGTACCTCGACGGGTCGCACCACTTCAACGAGGTGGCGCTGGAGGACGTGTTCGTCCCCGACGAGATGGTCCTCGGCGAGCTGGGCAGCGGCTGGCAGCAGGTGACCAGCGAGCTGGCCTACGAGCGCAGCGGTCCCGACCGCTGGCTGTCGACGTTCCCCCTGCTGCGCGAGTGGCTGCGCGAGGGTCCGGGGCGCGACGCCGGCAAGCACGCCACGGACGACGAGGCCGTCGTGCTCGGCCGGCTGGCCTCGCGCTACCGGGCCATCCGGCAGATGTCGCTGTCGGTGGCCCGCGCGCTGGACGCCGGGGAGGCGCCCGCGGTGGAGGCGGCGCTGGTCAAGGAGATCGGCACCCGCTTCGAGCAGGAGGTGGTCGAGGCGCTGCGGGCCGCTGTCGAGACCGAGCTGGACGCCGGGTCGGCCTCGCTGTTCGAGGCGCTGCTCGCCGAGGCGGTGCTGACCGCGCCGTCGTACACGCTGCGGGGCGGCACCAACGAGATCCTGCGCGGGGTCGCGGCGAAGGGACTGGGTCGATGAGTGACGACCGCTCGATGCTGGTCGAGGTCGCGACCGGCCTGTTCGGCGATCTGTGCACGCCCGAGGACGTCGTCGCCGCGGAGGGCTCCGGCTGGTCGGCGCGGCTGTGGGACGCGCTGGCCGAGTCCGGCTTCCCGTACGTGTCAGTGCCCGAGGAGGCCGGCGGGTCGGGGGGCGACGTCGCCGACGCCTGCGCGCTGCTCGCGGTCGCCGGCCGGTTCGCCGCGCCGGTGCCGCTGGCCGAGGCCGGGCTGCTCGGCGGCTGGGCGCTCGGCGCGGCCGGGCTGGAGCTGCCGGAGGGGCCGCTGTCGGTGGCGGTGGGCCGGCCCGACGACACGGTGTCGCTCACCGGCGGGCCCGGCTCGTGGTCGTTGTCGGCGCGGGTGCACCGGGTGCCGTGGGGCGGTCGGGCCGAGCGGGTGGTGCTGCTGGCGCCGTCCGGCGGGAGCACGTACGTGGTGTCGGCGCCGACGTCGTCGGCGTCGGTGACGCCGGGGCGCAACCTCGCGGACGAGCCGCGCGACACCCTGACCTGGGACGGCGGGGCGCTGCCCGACGACGCCGTGGCCGAGGCGCCGCCTGGGGTGCACGCCGACGCCTTGCGGCTGCGCGGCGCCCTGGCCCGGGCGGCGCTGATCTCCGGCGCGCTGGCCCGGGTCAGCGACCTGACGGTCCGCTACACCGGCGAGCGGCACCAGTTCGGCCGGCCGGTGGCCCGCTTCCAGGCGGTGCAGGCGCACCTGGTGACCATCGCCGAGGAGGCGCAGCTGGCGCAGCTCGCCGTCCAGGTGGCGGCCGGCAACGCGCGGCCCGACCCGTCGTTCGCCGACGTCGCCTCGGCGAAGGCGGTGGCGTCGGAGGCGGCGACGACGGCGGCCCGGCACTCGCACCAGGCGCACGGCGCGATCGGGATGACCAAGGAGTACGAGCTGGGCCAGCTGTCGCGGCGGCTGTGGTCGTGGCGCGACGAGTTCGGCTCCGAGCGCTGGTGGAACCGCGAGCTGGGCCGGCGGCTGGCCGAGGCCGGCGCCGACGAGCTGTGGCCGCGGATCTCGACCGGGTTGGTGACGGCGTGAGCGCCGGGCGGGACGCGCACTGGGACGTCGCCGTCGTGGGGGCCGGCACCGCCGGGCTCGCCGCGGCGACCGAGGCCGCGGGCGCGGGGCTGGACGTCGCCGTGTTCGACCAGCTGGCGCCGGGCGGGCAGCTGGTCAACCTGACCGCGGTGCACGGCGTGCCGGGCTTCACCGGCTCCGGCCCGGACCTGATGGCCCGGCTGGTCGAGCGGGCGGAGGCCGCCGGGGTGGCGGTCCGGTACGCGCAGGTGACGCGGGTGCACGGCGAGGGGCCGCTGCGGCTGGACACCGCCGACGGCGAGATCACCGCCGACGCCGTCGTCGTGGCCACCGGCCTCGGGCCCGGGCGGCTGGGGCTGCCCGGCGAGGCGGAGCTGGCCGGGCGCGGGGTGTCGACGTGCGCCGGGTGCGACGGGCCGCTGTTCCGCGGCGCGCCGGTGGCCGTGGTCGGCGACGACGAGTGGACCGCCGAGGAGGCGCTCGAGCTGGCCGGCCTGGCGTCGGCGGTGACGGTGCTGGTGCCGGGGGAGCCGCGGTGGTCGGCGTCCCGGGCGGCGCGGCTGGCGGCCGTGGAGAACGTCGAGGTGCTCGCCGGCGCGTCGGTCGTGGGGTTGCGCGGCGAGGGCGTGCTGTCGGGCGTCGTCGTCCGGACCGTCGACGGCGAGCGGGAGCTGACGGTGCGCGGGGTGTTCCCCTACGTCGGGCGACGCGGACCGGAGGCGTTGGTCGAGGGGCTGCCGGTCGACGGGGCGGGCCGGCTGGTCGCCGAGCAGGGCGGCCGGACCGCCGTCCGGAACCTGTTCGTGGCCGGCGACGCGCGCGCCGGTGCGGTCGAGGAGCTGCCGGCGGCGGAGGCCGACGGCGCGGCCGCGGGGCGGGCGGCCGTGGCGGCGCTGCGGTCGGGCGCCGGACCCACGCCGGCTGCTGCGCCGCCGGCCGGCGGGCTGCGCGTGGTCGACCCGACCCACGGGGTGCCGCCGGCCGACGAGGCGGCGGCGATGGCGAGCGGGGGCACCGCGGACTGGTCGCAGGTGGCGTTGTTCAGCAACTCCAAGCCGAACGCGACCGAGCTGCTGCAGGGCCTGGGTGCGCGGTTGCAGGAGCACTGGGCGCTGCCCGAGCTGGGGTTCGCGAGCAAGCCGAACGCGTCGGTGGCCGCCGACAAGGACACCATCGACTGGCTGTCCGAGCGGTTCAAGATGGTGCTGGTCGCGGTCGGTGATTAGGGCTCGTGCTCGTCGTGGAGTCTCCACGACTCGGTGCAGCTGGAGAAGCGCGGCGTGGTGGCGCCGCTGGTGGTGACCGAGAGCTTCCTGCCGCTGGTGCGCGCGCAGGC
Organism: Geodermatophilus sp. YIM 151500; assembly: GCF_025716945.1. Taxonomy (GTDB): domain Bacteria; phylum Actinomycetota; class Actinomycetes; order Mycobacteriales; family Geodermatophilaceae; genus YIM-151500. Next base: position 636,302 of record NZ_JAOVZT010000001.1, on the reverse strand, counting down.
GCAGGCGCAGCGGGTGTCGCCGCGGTTCGTCGTCGTGCCGCACCCGGTGGGCGGGCTGAACGAGGCCGAGCTCGCGTCGCGGGTCGAGGCCGCGACGGGGGAGCTGCTGGCGGTGGCCGACGAGGCGCGGGGGTCGTCGTGACGGGGGTGCGATCGTGAGCGCGGTGCTGGACCTGCCGGGCATCACCGAGGACGACTGGCAGGACGAGGCGCTGCGGCGCGGCTGGGGCGACGGGCTGCCGCTGGTCGCGCCGACGCCGGCCCGGGTGGAGGCGGCGCTGCGCGCGTTGGACGGCGTCGAGCTGGAGCTCGGTCCGCTGCCGCCGTCCGGGCTGGTGCCGACGCCTGAGAGCTTCGCGGCCAACTGCGTGATGGCCGGCTGCCGGCCGGCCGACGTGCCGGTGGTGCTCGCCGCGGTGCGGGCGCTGCAGGCGCCCGAGTACAACCTGCACGGCGTGCTGGCGACGACGCACCCGTGCGCGCCGCTGGTGGTCGTGTCCGGGCCGGTGCGCACCGCGCTGCGGGTCAACTGCGGCACGAACTGCTTCGGCCAGGGCACGCGGGCCAACGCGGTGATCGGCCGGGCGGTGCAGCTGGTGACGACGAACATCGGCGGCGCGCGGCCGGGCTCGATGGACCGCTCGACGCAGGGCGGGCCGGCGAAGTACACGTTCTGCTTCGGCGAGAACGAGGAGGAGAGCCCGTTCGAGCCGTACTCGGCGCGGCGCGGCTTCGCGCCCGGCGAGTCGGTGGTGACGGTGGCGGCCACGGAGGGCCCGCACAACGTCAACGACCACGGCGGGACGTCGGCCGAGGACCTGCTGCTGACCATCTCCGGGGTGATGGCGCAGCCGGGGTCGAACAACGTGTACGTGAAGGGTCCGCACTTCCTGGTGCTGGGGCCGGAGCACGCGGCGACCCTGGCGCGCGACGGGTGGACGGTGCCGGCGCTGCAGCAGCGGCTGTGGGAGCAGGCGCGGATCCCGGTGGCGAAGGTGTCGGCGAACAACCGCAAGCAGTTCGAGGACTGGGGGGTCGTGCCCGACGGCGACGCGTACACGGTGAGCACCGGTCCGGAGCAGCTGCACGTACTGGTGGCCGGGGGAGCGGGGAAGCACTCGGCGTGGATCCCGTCGTTCGGGGCGACGGCGGCGGTGTCGCGGGCCGTGCCGGCATGACCGAGCGCGGCCCGGTGGCGGCGTGACGGCGGCGCCCGACGGATCGCCGGCGTGACGGCCGCGCCGGACGGGCCGCCGGCGTGACGGCCGCGCCGGACGGGCCGCCGGCGTGACGGCCGCGCCGGACGGAGCGCCGGCGTGACCGGTCCGACCGGCCTGCCGGTCGTGGCCGACGACGCCGACCCGGTCGAGGTGTTGGAGCGGCTGCTCGAGGCCGGGCACGGCGACGGGCTGCCGGTTGTGCCGCCGACCCGCGCGCGGCTGGCCGCGATGCTCGCCGACGTGGAGGCGCCGGACCTGGTGTACGGCCGGGTGCCGGCGCTGGGCGGCGACCTGACCGCGCGGGCGGTTGCCTGGTACGCGGTGCTGGCCGGGTGCCGGCCGGCGGAGCTGCCGGTGGTGGTGGCCGCGGCGCGGTCGGCCCTGGACGCCGGGGTGAACCTGCTGGGGATGTCGACCACGACCGGGGCGGCCGCGGTGGGCGTGCTGGTGCACGGCCCCGTGGCGGCGCGGCTCGGGATGACCTCGCGAGGCAACGGGCTCGGGCCGGGCAGCCGGGCCAACGTGTGCGTCGGTCGGGCGGTGGCACTGGCGCTGGCCGGGATCGGCGGGGCGACGAGTGGACTCACCGACATGTCGACCCATGGACAACCCGCCAAGTTGACCTGCTGCACGGCGGAGGGCGAGGACGGCCCGTGGCCGTCGCTGGCCGCGCGGCGGGGAGTCAGCGGCGACGCGGTGACGGTGCTCGGCGTGGCCGGGACGGTCGAGGTGCTGCCGGGCCTGGGGTACCGGGACGCCGAGACGCTGCTGGCCCCGGTCGCGGCGGCGCTGGCCGCGGTGGGGTTGGCGGCGGGAGACCCTCGGCGGGCGGCGCAGTACGACTCGGTGCTGCTGCTGCCGCCGGAGCTGGCGGGCTTCCTGGCCGACCGCGGCTGGGGCCCGGACGAGATCGCGCGGCACCTGTTCGACCGGGGCGGCGCGCAGCTGCGGGCGGGTGCGGCGGAGCTGGTGGCGTCGCTGGCGTCGGGGTCGGCGCGGTCCGCTTCGACGTCGTCCGGGTCGGTGCGGTCCGGGTCGGCGTCGTCCGGCGGCGGGTTCCCGACCGATCCCGCGGTGCTCGAGGGGCTGGCGGTGGCGCCGTCGCCGTCCGACCTGCACCTGGTGGTGACCGGCGGCGTGGGCGTGAAGATGCTGCTGCTCCCCGGCTGGTCGGGTGGCACCCGGTCGGTGACGGCGCCGGTGGTGCCGCTGTAGCCGGTCAGCCCTGCGCCGGTCACCCCCGCGTACCGGTCAGCCCGGCGCCGGCCCGTCGAGGAGGAACGGCACACCGGCGCGGTCGCACAGGCCGCGGATGCGCTCGACGAGCGCGTCGGGCACGGGGATGCCGGTGCGGGCGCGCTCGGCCCGGCTGATCGCCTCCGGATCGCCGGCGACGAGGACGGGGAGGTCGGGGTCGGCCGGCGGGGTGTCGTGGAGGACGTCGACGACCGCGTCGAGGTCGGCGGTGAAGTCGTCGCCGTCCCGGAACAGGTGCGGGTCGAGAGCCATGAAGAAGTGGCCGATGTCGGCGGGACCGCCGGGCTCGCGGAGCGGCCCGAAGGAGGAGCCGGTGAGGACCCCGGCGAGGATCTGGACGGCGACGCCGAGGCCGTAGCCCTTGTGGCTGCCCTTGTCGGCCTCGCCGCCGAGCGCGGTGAGGCCGCCCTCGGTGGAGTCGTTGATCTGGCGGACCGCGGCGGCGGGGTCGGTGACCGACCGGCCGGCGCCGTCGAGCACCCAGCCGGTGGGCAGCGGGCGGTCGTTGAGCTCGTAGACCCTGACCTTGTTGACGGCGACCGTTGTGGTCGACATGTCGAGCAGGAACGGTGGCCGGCCGGGTCCGGTGGGCGCGGCGAACGCGATCGGGTTGGTGCCGAGGCGGGGGAGGGCGCCGCGGGTGGGGACGCCGACGATCTGCCGCGTGGTCGTGGTGACGAGGCCGAGCATGCCCTGGTCGGCGGCGATGGCGGCGTAGTGGCCGGCGGCGCCGAAGTGGTGCGAGTTGCGGACGCCGACCAGGCCGACGCCGGCCTCGCGGGCCTTGTCGACGGCGAGCCGCATGCCCATGGCGGCGGCGGGGTGGCCGAGGCCGGCGCGACCGTCCACCAGGGCGGAGACGGCGGATTCCCTGACGACTGCGGGCCGGGCGGCGGGTTGCAGTTCGCCGCGGCGGAGGAGCGTCTCGTACGTGGTGAGCATCTGGATGCCGTGCGAGTCGATGCCGGCGAGGTCGGTGTCGACCATGACGGCGGCGGTGGTCTCGACCAGGTCGTCGGGCATGCCCCAGGCGCTGAGCACGGAGGTGACCTGGCGGTGGAGCAGGTCGGCGGGGAAGCGCCGGGAGGCCGGCCGTGCGTCGCTCACCGGCGCTCACCGGAGGTGCCGGTCGCGGGCGTGCGGGACGGCGCAGTGCTCACGTTCTCTCCCGTGGTGCGTGGCGGCTGTGGTGCGGAACGGTGGCGGGTGGGCTCTCCCCACAGTTTCGCCAAGCCGTCCCGGAGGTCGACTGGGAGGTCCGGTGAGCCGTGTCGGTGCCGCGGGCCGGCATGTGCGGTCAGCGGTAGGGGTCGACGAGGACGGGCCGGGCCTGGAGGACGGAGAAGGTGTCGGCCGGGCCGTCGGTCGTGGTGGTGCCGGGGATGGCGGTCGAGGGACCGCCGTCGATGGAGAAGTCACCGGCCCACGTGACCGTGAGCGACGCGGTGTAGGTGCCCGACCGGTAGTCGTGGGTGATGGTGTGGTCGGGGTAGGGCGCGCCCGGGTCGGTCGTGGTGATGGTCGGTCGGGCCGGGTCACCGGTGCGCCAGGTGAACTCGACGGCACGGGCGTCGATGACCACGTCGAAGCCGCGCACGTCGACGGTGAAGGTCTGCGTCGTCGGGGCGTCGGTGTAGAAGATCACCGGCAGGTTGCTCAGGCCGTTGCCCGGCGGCTGGTGTCGTGCCGCCAGTTGGGGCAGCGGCAGGCGGCGGAAGTAGCTGTAGACCTCGCCCGGACTCGGCGGCGGGTTGAGCACGGTGATGTCCAAGCACCCGCGCCTGACTTCCGTCCAGGCGCCCATCGGGGAACCAGGTTGAAGACCAGATGGTGGGACGAGACCGTCTGCCACTGTGCCATCAGGGCGAACAATGGGTCGCCGCTCAAGCACTAGGTATCTGACAACACGTCCGGGCGGCTCAGGACATGACTGGAAGTTCGTGGCTGAACAGCCGCCTCTCTCTGCATCGGAGATGGTGCACATGTGTTGCAGGCGCCATTGATAGTCGGCGATTTGATCGTCACCCTGCTTGTATAATTGCCCGGCGATGTCACGGGACAGGTTTACCGTTGCGGAGCCATGCTTTAAATCGACCTCGGGACATGAGCTAAATGGGCAGGCAAGCGCAATGTCGGCGGGTAGGACAGTCAATCCTGCTATGGTCGATACGGCCAAGGCGACACGACGCAGTGATCTCGTCATCCGATCGTTAACTTGCTCACTAGCCAGGACTCATCCGTAGGCGACCAGACCACGCCGAGACCCGAGGACAACGCCTCCTGCGCCGGGTACTGAAGGCCGGCGATGGGCGTCCCTGTCATTCCATACGCGGCGGCCGCTTCGGCGCGGGCTATGAAGGCAATCTCCGCCTCATTGGGTGATGCCTTCGTCCCAAGATCGCTTGTAATTGAGAGTTGTCCGCCTTCTAGTTTGTATCCCGCCGCCGCGGCGTCATCGAACCGCTGCGCAATTACATGACACTCCCTGCAGTCAGGACCGAGGTCGCGGAGCGGCTGACCGTCCGGAACAGCTTGCTGACGGTTGATGAGCTCGATGTAGTAGCGGAGGAAGGCCTCGGCGCCGGCTTCGTCCTGAGTACGGGCCTCGTCGGGGACCGGGAAATCCGGAGGGCCGAGCGGCGGCAGCTCCTCCTCCGTGGGGGACGCGGATGCCGACGTCGGTGCGGCGTCGACCGCGGCCGGCTGCTGCGGCGCCTCGCTGCAGCCGGTCAGCACCAGGACGGCAGCCGCGAAGCCGAGCACGGCCAGCCGTCGAGGTTGCTGCCCTGCCCGGAGTCGGTGATCACGCACGGCCGGAGACTAGCCAGCGCGGACCGTCGTCCGCTGACGGCCTGTGGACGGTGGCCCGATCGGGCGACACCGCGCCGTCCGGCATGTGGTCAGACGGCACGACGGGCGGGTCAGCTGCGGACGCGGAGGGCGACGAGCGCGACGTCGTCCTCGGGGCGTCCCTCGACCAGCCGGTCGAGCAGCGCGTCGCAGAGCTGCTCGAGTGGCAGGTGGCGCAGCTCGTGCAGCGCGGCGCGCAGCACGGCCGTGCCGGCATCGAGGTGACCGGTACGTCTCTCGACGAGCCCGTCCGTGTAGAGGAGCACGGTCGCGCCGGGATCGAGCACGGTCTCGGTGTCCGTGCGCGTCGCGGCCGCGTCCACACCGAGCATGAGCTCGCCGCGACCGCCGCCCAGCTCGCACACGCCGCCGTCGGCCGACAGCACGAGGGGTGTCGGGTGACCGGCGTTGGCCCACAGCAGCGTCGCCCGCCCGTCCCCGTCGCGCGAGAGGCAGGCGACGGCCGCCGTCGCGTAGGTCCGCATCTGCAGCTGGGTGATCGCGGCGTCCAGGGCGCTGAGCATGCCGGCCGGGCCCGCGCGGGTGGCCACGGCGACGCCACGCAGCAGGCTGCGGAGCTGCCCCATGGCGGCAGCCGCGGCGGTGTCGTGCCCGACGACGTCGCCGATCACGAACGCGGTGGCGCCGACGGGGTGCAGGAAGGAGTCGTACCAGTCGCCGCCCACGCGGGCGGCCTCGGCCGCGGGCAGGTAGCGGACGGCGATCTCCGCGACGTCGGACTCGGGTGGCGCGGTGAGCAGGCTGCGCTGCAGCTCCTCGGCGAGTCGGCGCTGCTGGTCGTAGAGGCGCGCGTTGTCCAGCGCGAGGCCGAGCCGGTCGGCGACCTCCTGGGCGGTCGTGACGTCGCCGGGCGCGACGGGTCGGAGGCGGTTGGTGCCGAGGGAGAGCGCGCCGAGCGTCCGGTCGCGGCCGCGCACGGGCAGCACGGTGAGCGTGCCGGGGGCGAGCTCGGCGAGCACGGCCGCGACGGACTCGTCGCAGTCGTGAGGAACGGTCAGCGCTCCGCCGGTCTCGACGACGGGGGAGCCGGAGTCGAGCACGCGGGTGACAGACGACCCGGGTGCCGGGGCGTGCGCGGCTGCGGCGGCGTAGCGCTGCACGAGCGGGCGGACCTCGGGGTCGGGGTGCCAGCTGCCGATGTCGCGGAGCGTGCCGTCGTCCCGGACGAGCGTGAGTGCGCACCAGGAGGAGAGGATGGGTGCGACGAGCCCGGGGATCCGGGCGGCCGCGGCGGTGGCGTCGAGGGTGGCGGCGAGCTCGACACCGACGCGGGCCAGCAGCGCGAGCCGCTCCTGGGCGAGCCGGCGCTCGGTGACCTCGGTGAAGTAGAGCGACAGGCCGGCGGGCCCGGGGACGGCGCGGACCTCGAACCACTTGTTCAGCGGGTCGGGGTAGAAGGCCTCGACCATCGCCGGTCGGCCGGTCGCCGCGACCTCGCGGTAGGTACGGCCGAACTCGTTGTCGACGTTGGCCGGGAACGCCTCCCAGTAGGACATGCCGACCAGCTGCTGCCGGGTGTAGCCGACGACGGCCTCACCGGCGGAGTTGATGTACGACACGCGCCAGTCGGTGTCGACGACGATGAGGCCGATCGGCATCGCCTCGAGGGCGCGCTCGCTGCCGCCGCCGGGCGCGCTACCCCACTCGGTCACGCCCCGCCCAGCCCTTCTCGCCGCCGCGGGCGCTCCATGCGACAGGAGGTCGGTCCAGGACGTTACGCCCACGATGAGCCGTCGGTGCCAGCAGGCGCCGGTGCGTGCGGGCGGTCGCCGCACGCACCGGCAACCTCCGGTCAGGCCATCTCGGGTACGCGGAGGTGGGCGAAGGCGAGCTCGAACTCGGCGACCTCGGTGACCTCGACGTCCATGGCGGTGACGAACTGGTCGCGCATGGCCTGGGCGGCCGAGCGCGACCGATCGAGCGCGTCGCGGCTCTCGTACGTGACAGCCGATGCTGCCCTTGCGGTGCCCCGGTCGACCATGAGGCTGACGCTGCAGAAGCCGTCCATCTCGTCCAGCCGCATGGGCATGGTCGCCTTCCAGGACTCGATGATGTGGTCGACCTGGCTGGCGTCGCGGGCGCGGCTCCAGGTGACGCGGGTGCACGCGCCCTCCCCGGCCGGCCGCCGTCGATGCATCCCGGCGACCTCCCACTGCTGCACCTCCATCGTGCCGCCCAGGACGTCGGCGAAGCGCTCGCGCAGGTGCCGCAGGCTCTCCGCGCTGGCGCGCATCGCCTCCTCGGACTCCCATGCCGTGGTGGCGATGCACCGGCCGGAGTCGCGGTCGCAGAGCATGGACATCCCGACGCAACCCGGGGTGTCCTGGACGACCGGCATCGCCTCGTCACGCAGGTAGGCAAGGCCGTCGTCGATCCGCTGCGGGTCGGCGTGGACGATGACTGAGCGGGCGTACATGCCGCCCTCCTTCCAGGACGCGGGCGGCGCCCCAGCGGCGTCGCCGCGCGGCACAGCCTCCTCGCGTCCTCCGGGGTCCACAACGGTCCGGCGCCACGACGCGATGGCGGCCGCCGGACGGTCGCGGCGCACTTCTGTCTCGCGAGCGTCGAAGACGACTCCATGGTCTCGACCCCGTTGGCGGCACGCTCGCGGGCACGCGACCACTACACCAGGAGCGGATCGGGCGGCGCCTGCTCGTCGAGCCAGGGCGGATCGGGTTCGTCGTCCCAGCAGTAGCCGGGTGGGGCGGTGGTGCGGGTGACCCCGCTGGGAGTTCGGACGATCAGGCGGCCATCGCTGAGGAACTCGAAGCGCCACCCGCGGGCGAAGGTCTTGATCCGGTGGTGGGTACGGCACAGACAGCAGAGATTGCAACAGTCGGTGGCCCCGCCATCGGCATGCGCGACCGCATGGTCGATGTCGAGCCGACCGGGACGGCGGCGGCAACCGGGCATGCGGCAGTGCCGGTCGCGGACCGTGACGAACCTGCGCTGGGCCGCGGTCGGGGAGTAGGAGGTCGTCGCCGGAGGCGGACGCAAGCCCGACCCGTCGGCCGAGGTGAGGCCGACGCCGTCACCGGTGGCAGCCGCGGCGCCGATCGTGGTGCGCGTGGCTGCGCCGCGCCGCCGTCGCCGGCGGCCGCTCCCGGCGGCGCGCCGCAGCTCGCGACGGGTGGCCACGGCGACCAGCCGACCGGTGGCGGGGTCACCGATGGCGACCTGCACGCAGCCACCGGGCGGTGCCTGCCGTACGCCGAGCATGTCCAACTCCTGGAGCAGCGCGCGGCACTGCTCGGCGGTGACCACCTGCCCGTTGACCTCGCACGCCGGCTGCCCGTCGGGCCGTGCAGCTCGCTGACCTCCGGCGAGCGGTCCGGTCGATGCTGCCGCGCCGGCGTCGGCCGGGGCGGCGGCGCTCGTGGCCGGTGATGGGAGGGCCGGATGCAGCGAAGGCAGGGGCGCATGGATGCTCAGGACGGCGGTGACCGGCGGCCGGCTGGTGTCCCACGGGCGCAGGATGAGGTCGTGCAGCACGCTCGCGCGCAGCATGCCGATGGGCCGCGTGTCACCGTCGGCCCGCAACAGCTTGGCGTACTGGTCGACCGCATCGGCGCACGCCGCGGCTGCCGGGGTGGGCAGATCGGCGACGAGCTGGCTCATGCCGTCGCCGACCGGGTGGGCGCGCACGTCGGCCTGCCTGGCCTTCTCGGCACGCCGGCGGTCGACCGCCTCGGAGTCGAGGCGGGCCAGCTGCCGGTGGATCGTAGCGCGCAGCCAGGCGACCGTGCGCTGCTCGGCCTTGGGCAGCACGCGCTGCTGCACGCGGGCCGCCACCTCGGGGTCGACCTGGCCGAGCAGGTCGACGACCGCGCGCATCTTGCGGACGTCGATGCGTCCCGCGTACAGCTCCGACCAGGTGGGCTGCAGCGAGGTGGTCAGCAGGATGGCCTCCACCGCCAGCGCCTCCGCTTCGGACGGTGAGCAGTTGCGGATCAGCGCCAGCTCGGCCACGAAGTCCTCGGACACCTCGGCCAGCACCGGGTGCACCAGCATGCGGGAGTCGAGGCCACGTCCTCCGCGGTCGCCGCGCTCGGCCAGTGCGTCACGACGGCGGCGCCGGGCCAACCGGGCGATCGCCTCGGCCTTGCGCGCGTGCTCGCGGGCGGCGTGCGCGTCGGCGGCCCAGATGTCGGACACCAGCTCCATGTCGGACAGCTCCGGCGCGAGGTCTTAGGGCAGCACCGGGCACGGCGTCCACTCGACGGGTTCCCGCGGCGGCTCGTCTGCCCACATGACCGCACCGTAGAAGACGGGTACGACAGTTTCCGCAGCTCAGGCCGGCGTCCCTCGTCACGGTGCCGGGCGGGCTGCCGATGGGTCGGTGCGCCGGGCAGCATGCAGCAATGACCACTGCGCACGGGCACACCCACCGACTCGACCTGGACGACGCCACGCTGCGCGAGTGGGACGCCGTCGTGCTGTCGGCCGACCCGGATCAGGGCATCGTGCTCGACCGGTCGGCCTTCTACCCCGGCGGTGGCGGGCAGCCGCCGGACGAGGGCGTGCTGCTGTGGGGTGGGGTCCGCACGCGCATCGCCGGCACGCGCAAGGGTGACGAGCTGTACCTCGTCCCGGTCGAGGGCGATCCGGTGCCACCGGTCGGCACCGCGGTCCGAGGAGCGCTCGACGACGAGCGGCGCACCCAGCTCATGCGCACGCACAGCGGGCTGCACGTGCTGACCGGTGTGGTGTTCCGCGACTTCGGTGCCCTGGTGACCGGCGGGAACATGGAGCCGCTGACCGCCCGGATGGATTTCGACCTCGCCGAGGTGCCCGCCGACTTCAAGGACCGCGTCGCCGAGGCCGTCAACGCCGAGATCTCCGCGGACCGGCCGATCGAGGTGAAGACGTTGCCGCGGGACGAGGCGTTCGCGATCCCGGACATCATCCGGACGGCGACCAACCTGCTGCCGCCGGACATCGAGGTGGTGCGGATCGTCGACATCGTCGGGCTGGACACCCAGGCGGACGGCGGCACGCACGTCGCCTCGACGTCGATGGTCGGCCGGGTCGAGGTGACCAAGATGGAGAACAAGGGGCGCGGCTTCCGCCGGCTGCGCATCCGCGTCGTCTGACGTTCACCGGTGCCACGGCGGGGGGCGGCTCTCCGACCCCGTCACGCGGGGCACGACTCGGCCACCGCGTCAACGCGGGAGGCACGACTCCCAGGGCGCGGACGGAGGCCTCCGGGACATCAGGGGCCGTCACGCGTCGAAGCAGACATGGAACGCGTCGTCCTCCCAGACGACGTGGACCTCACCGAGCGGAAGTGAGCCGTAGTCCTCGGGCAGCACCATCTCGACGAAGAAGGCCGGCACCGAGGATCGCTCGTCAGGGCGAACCCGCGCGGCGGTGAAGGGGTCATCTCCGAGGGGCGGCAGGAGGCGCGCGGACTCTTCCCAGTGGTCGATGTAGCGCCTGCGCGCCTGCTCGTCCCGCCGGTCGGCGGAGCACAGCAGGTCCCAGGCCACGTCCCAACGCTCGGCGGTGATGGCCTCGAAGTACTCCTCGGCAGCCGCCCGTGGGCTCGGTGGCTCCGAGGGGGCGTCGAAGGCCACGAAGGAGGTCACCACCACGAGGAGCGGAGCCCCCACGGCCAGGGCCAGCACCCGCCGCGAGATGCGGCGGCGTATGGGCTCCAGAACGGTGCCGTCCGGGCGCTCCGGCGGCGCAGCCCGTGGGTGCGGCGCGCCGGCGCCCGCCGTCGGATCGGTCGGCCAGCCCGCCGCCGGATCAGCCGGCCGGCCCGCCGCGGGACCGGTCGGCCAGCTCGCCGTCGGACCCGCCCGCCAGCTCGGCGCGGGAACCGCCGGCGCAGCGCCGTCGACGCCGTCGACGCCGTCGACGGGCCGGCTGCGGTCCGCAGGTCGCACGGGTTGCGTCACGACGACGGCCCGCCCCAGGTCCGCGCGGGGGCCTCGACGAGCGGCACCACCCGGCCACCCGCGGCCAGGTGCAGGCTCCAGGTCTGGTCGATCCGATGGTCGTCCAACGCCTCGCGCAGGAGCTCGGCCCACTCGTCGTCGTCCCCGTCCATGACGCACTCGCCGGGCCGGCAGAGCGCCAGGGCGAGGTGGCCCCCATCGGCCAGGTACAGCTCCGCCACGGTGTCGTGCAGTTGCCGCAGGCCGTCGTCGTGCAGTTGCCGCAGGCCGTCGAGGGCCGCCAGGTCCGGCCGGGACGGGAAGTCGTCGATCGGCAGCACCAGCGGTAGCTGGACGCCGTCGCCGTCGAGCCACGTCATCCAGAGGCTGCGGGCGGAGAACACCGGCGGCGAGAGCAGCGCGGCCCAGCGTCGGGTCAGCGCGAGGCCGGAGCGGACCGGCACCTGGGTCATCGGGGGAGTCGTCATGCGCCGGACCCTGCACCGGAGGGCGTCGTCGCGCGGGCGCCGTCCACAGGCGGGGACGGCGTCCACAGGCCCGGCCCGCCGGCCGAGGTCGGACAGCCGTGGGACGTGCTATCAGCGGCGGTCGGCCTCCGCCGACGCACCGGGCAGGGGTGGCTCCGGGAGCCGCCGGAGCGGTGCCGGCTCCTGATCGGCCGTGCGACGGCGATCACCGACCTGGTCGTTCGGTGACCTGCCCGGACTGCCGATGAGGCAGGGGAGGCGGCGGCTGCTCCACGACCCCCGTCGCCTGGGGGATGGCTCTGCATGGCAGCTCCACTGCGGTCGATCGGCAACGGACTGGCGGCGCTCGGCGGCGCGCGGCCCGACGTCCTGGCCGCGGCGCCCGGCGCGCGGCCGCGGTTCGTCGCGCTGGGCGGCGTGCTGCTCAGCACCGGCGGGCTGGCCGTGCTGTCGGCGGCGTTCGCCGTCGCCATGGCGCTGGGCGTCTGGTGGCCGCTGGCCCTGCTGGTCGGCCTGGGCTGGGGCGCCGTCGTGGTCAACCTCGACCGGATGCTCCTGGTCGGCATGGCGCACGACGCGTCGCTCAAGCGGAACCTGCTGCTCGCCGTCCCGCGGGTCGGGCTGGCCCTCGTGCTGGGCGTCGTCATCGCGACGCCGCTGACGCTGCAGGTGTTCCACCGCGAGATCGACACCGAGATCGTGACGATGCAGGCCGAGGCCGCCGACGCCTACCGCGCCGGGCTGGAGGGCGACGCGCGCTTCGCCCACCTGCCCGAGCTGGAGCAGCGGATCGCCGACGGAGAGGCCATCGTCGCCAGCGGGGGCAGGAGCGATCCCGAGCTGGCCGACGTGCAGGGCGAGCTGGCCGCCAAGCAGGCCGCCTACGACGCGGCCGTCGGCACCGAGCGCGAGCTCGAGGCCAGGGCGCAGTGCGAGCTCGACGGCACCTGCGGCACCGGCGACGCGGGCACCGGCCTGGCCTTCCAGCAGGCCCGCGCGGCCGCCGACGCGCAGGCGTCCGCGGTCGACAGCGCCCGCGCGGAGCTCGACGCGGCGACGGCGGCGGCCGCGGCGGCCGAGGCGCGCAGTGCCGAGCTGGCCGCGGCGTCGCTGGCCACCGACAAGGCCGAGCTGACCCGGCTCACCGCCGATCAGGACCGCCTGCAGGACGCGTTCGACGCGACCAACGAGGGCGCCGGCGGGCTGCTCATGCGGCTGGAGGCGCTCGATCGCCTCGGTGACCGCAACGCCACGCTCGCGGCGGCACAGGCCATGCTCTCGCTGCTGTTCATGTGCATCGAGATCCTGCCGGTGCTGATGAAGCTGCTGCTCAACTTCGGCCCGCCGAGCGCCTACGACCGGCTGGCCGCGCTGCGCGATGCCGGTGACGTCGACATCGAGGAGCTGCAGCAGCAGTCGCGCCGGACCGTGGCCATGGCCAACGAGGAGCTGCTCGTGCTGGCCGAGCGGGAGCGGATCGACCGCCGCAAGGAGGCCATCCTGGCCCGGCGGCGGGCGGCGCTCGCGGAGGCCGAGGCGACCGCGCTGGCCGCCGCCCGGGCGGCCGAGGCGCCGGTGCCGACCGCCGCCGCGCCGGTGCGGCCGGGACGGCCGCTGTGGGACACCGGGCCGGTCTTCGACCGGGCCCGCAACGCCGTGCGCACGGTGCGCTCGGTCCGCCGCCGCCCGTCGGACCGGATGCCGACGGCGGTCTGATGCCGGCGCCGCCCAGGCGTGCGATCGGGACGGCGGTCTCCCGCGCTGTGCCGTCGGGACGGCGGGCCGGCCGATCGCCGCGACGGCGGGCGCCTGACCCGGGAGGGTGGCGACCCCGGCTCGGGCGACACTCCGCCGGCGTCCCACTCCGTAGCGTGTCCCTCCGGTATGAACTCCCGATCCCCCGCCGGCCCTGCGGAGCACGAGGCAGCCGCCATGCACATCCCCTCGCCCCGGAGCGCCCGCTCCGTGGAGCACGCCGAGTCGACCGTCGGCCGCGCGTCCGCACGCGGTGAGCTCCAGCTCCGGTACCAGCCGCTCGTCGGGCTCGCCGATGCGGCGCCGGTCGCCGTGGAGGCGCTGGTCCGCTGGTGGCACCCGCGGGGCGGGCTGCTGACGCCGGAGACCTTCCTGGCCGACCTGGCGCGCGCGGGCGAGCTGCCGCTGCTCGACGACTGGGTGCTGCGCACTGCGATCGCGGACTTCGCCGCGCACCGGCGAGCCCTCAGCCACGACGCGGCGGCCATCGCACTGCACGTGAACGTGAGCGCCGAGCGGGTGCTGGCGCCCGGCCTGCCCGAGCTGCTGGTCGACGCGGCCAGCAAGGCGGGCCTGCCGCCGTCGCTCGTGCGGATCGAGGTGCCCGAGGCGCTCGTCGTCGACGACCTGCACGGCGCGGCGCGGCCGATCGGGCAGCTGCGGGACGCCGGCGTGGCGGTCGTCGTCGACGACGCCGGCAGCGGGATCTCGCTGCGGCGGCTGCGGGCGGTCGCAGCCGACGGGGTGAAGATCGACCGCTGCTACGTGGCCGGCTTCCTCGGCAGCGGCCGCGACCGCGCCGTCGTCCAGCGGCTGGTCGACCTCGCCGGCGAGGCCGGCCTCGCGGTGACGGTGGTCGGCGTGGAGACCGAGGAGCAGCGGGCCGCGCTCCTCGGCATGGGCTGCCCGACGGCGCAGGGGTGGCTGTTCGCCGCCGCCGATCCGCTGGCCGAGTGCCTCACGGGCAGTACCAACGGCATGGAGCGGGAGCGGGCCGCCGTCGTCTGATCCGCGGCCGGCCGGCGGATCTCGCGCCTTCCTCACCGCTTCCCTGCGGATTCCTTGCGGTCCGGTTCCTAGCGTCGGGCCCATGCGCATCGAACCGATCGGCGTGCGGCCCCTGTTCGGGCCCGACGTCTGCCTCACCGGCGTCTCCCAGGCCCTGGCCGAGGCGCGGAAGCTGTTCCGCGAGTCCGCGCCGGAGGTGAGCTGGGCCGAGGTGCAGGCCGAGGCCTCGCGGCTGCGAACACTCGAGTCCCTGACGCTGCTGCAGGCCCTCGGCGTGGTGTTCCAGAAGCTGTCGACGGGGGCCTGGACGCCGCAGTCCGGGAGCTGACCGCGCCGGCCACGGTCCCCGGGCGCGGGGACGCCACCCGGTCCGGGCTCAGCGGCGCGGGAGAGCCACCCGGTCCGGGCTCAGCGGTGCGGGATGCCGCCCGGCCCGTGCTCGGCCGGCACCGTCTCCTCCGCCGACGGCGGTCCGGGCGGGGTGCCGTCGCCGAAGGGCGACCCGCCGAGCTCCTCGCGGCCGTGCGGGGTCAACCAGACCGACGTGTCGGGACCGGCCGGGATGATCTGCGTCGGATTGATGTCGGCGTGGACGACGTAGTAGTGCTCCTTGATCTGCGGGAAATCGATGGTGTCGCCGAAGCCGGGGGTCTGGAACAGGTCGCGCGCGTAGCCCCACAGCGCGGGGAACTCGGCCAGCTTCTGCCGGTTGCACTTGAAGTGGCCGTGGTAGACGGCGTCGAAGCGGGCGAGCGTCGTGAACAGGCGGACGTCGGCCTCGGTGACGTGCCCGCCCATCAGGTACCGCCGCCCGGACAGCCGCTCCTCGAGCCAGTCCAGGGTGGCGAACAACCGCGCGTAGGCCTCGTCGTAGGCCGTCTGGTCGCCGGCGAAGCCGCAGCGGTACACGCCGTTGTTGATCTCGGTGTAGACGCGCCGCATGACGTCGTCCATCTCGTCGCGCAGCTCGTCGGGGTAGAGGTCGGGCGCGCCGTCGCGGTGGAACTTCGCCCACTCGGTGGAGAAGTCGAGCGTCATCTGCGGGAAGTCGTTGGTGACGACGGCTCCCGTCGGGACGTCGACCATCGCCGGCACCGTGATGCCCTTCGCATACCCGGGGTCGCGGGCGAGGAAGGCCTCCTCCAGCCGCTCGTAGCCGAGCACCGGGTCGCGGCCGCCGGGATCGAGGTCGAAGGTCCAGCTGCGCTCGTCGTGCACCGGACCGCAGATGCCCATGGAGATGACGTCCTCGAGGCCCAGCAGCCGGCGCACGATGACCGCACGGTTGGCCCACGGGCACGCGCGGGCGACGACCAGCCGGTAGCGGTCGGGCTCGACCGGCCAGCCGCTCGACCCGTCGGCGGTGATCCGGTCGGCGAGGTACTGCGTGTCCCGCTCGTAGCCGCCCTGCTCGACGTAGCCGGATCCGGAGGTGTCGTTCGCCATGCACCCAGCCTGGGCGACGAACGGCGTGGGCGCAGGTTGAGCGCTTGACGATCTTCGCGGGAGCCCGTCCCCGCCGACGCAGGCGGGGGCGCGGGAGGAGCCGGGGCGCGAGCGGGCGGGCCCGGCGTTCAGGTACATGAACGTTCCGGAAGCGCGCCGCAGCGTGTTCACCGGGTGACCGTCGGCAGCTAGGGTTCCGCCGCGTGACCACCGGCGTGCCGTCGCCCGTCCTGCCCGACCCCCGCCCGGCCGTTGCCGAACCGGAGCGCCTGGCGGCGATCGACAGCTACCGGCTGCCCGGCCACGCCGGCGTCTCGGACCTCGACGCGGTGGTGGCGTACATGGCGCGGGCGGTGCGCGCGCCGATCGCGATCATCAACCTCGTCGGCCCGGACGAGCAGTGCTTCCCCGCCGAGCGCGGGGTGGGCGCGCCGCACTCGCACGTCGCCGACGAGCTCTCGTTCTGCGCGTACGTCGTGGCCCTGCGCGCCCCGCTGCGGGTGCCCGACGCGCTCGACCACCCGGTCCTCCGGGAGAACCCGGCCGTGGTGGCCGGCGCGATCCGCGCGTACCTGGGTGTGCCGCTGATCGACGAGGACGGCTTCGTCCTCGGCTCGCTGGGCGTCTTCGACGACGAGCCGCGGGAGTTCACCGCGGCGGAGCAGGACGTGCTGGAGATCCAGGTCCGGCTCGTGCGCAGCGTGCTCTCCCTGCGGCGGCAGGTGGCCGCGCACCGGTGGGACGCCGGCCTGCTCGCCGTCCAGGGGCGGGCGCTGGAGGCGGTGGCGACGCGGCAGCCCCTGGACGCCGTCCTCGACCTGCTCGCCCAGGCGGTGAGGGAGCTGTCGCCGTCGGCCGACGCGCAGCAGCTGCTGGGTCTGCGGGAGGCCGTGGACCGGCTCACCGCCGTCGCGACCGAGGCCGACGGGTGGCGGCGGTCGCTGCTGCGCACCGCCCGGCAGGACCCCCTGACCGGGCTGGCCAACCGCGGTCACCTCCTGGACGCCGGCCGGGCGGCCCTGTACGGGGGCGGCGCCGTGCTGTTCGTCGACCTCGACCGCTTCAAGGAGGTCAACGACCGCGGCGGGCACGCCGTCGGTGACCAGCTGCTCGTGCGGCTCGCCGACCGGCTGCGGTGCTCCGTCCTCGACGTCGTCCCGGGGGCCGTCGTGGGGCGGCTGGGCGGCGACGAGTTCGCCGCCATCCTGCCCGGGGTCGACCGGGCCACGGCGGAGACCCTCGGCCACCGGCTCGCGGCCGCCCTCGTGGACGAGGTCGACGTGGGACGGCGGACCGTGCGGATCTCGGCCAGCATCGGCCTGGCCATGGCCGGGCCGGGGACGACGCTCGAGGCGGTGCTGTCGGTGGCGGACCGCGCGATGTACGGCGCCAAGGAGCGCGGGCGCGGGGTGCTGCACGTCGTGGAGGACGAGGACCTGTCGGCGTAGCGAGCTTCCAGGGGGAGCCCCGGGCCGCGGCCCCGGGCCGCCGGTCACCCGATGACGAAGGCGGTCGTCGCCAGGCCCTCGCCCAGGCAGACGCCGGAGACGGTGAGGGTCCCGCCGTCGGCGGCCAGCGCGACGGCGCCGAGGCTGCCGGCCCCGGTCGGGCAGAGGACCACCTCGCCGACGCGCTCGCCGGTCGCCAGGTCGAAGGTGACCACGGCCGGCTCGACCTGGTAGGCGGCCAGCGGCACGTGCGCGTGGCGCCCGGCCGGGTCGACGGCGAGGTCGAGGCCGGAGTCCTCGGTGCCGCGCAGGTCGATCGCCGTCGCGATGCGGCCGTCGTCGACGGTGAGCAGCCGCGGCCGCGACGGGCCGGGGGCCTGCTCGCCGAGGGCGACGACGGCGGTGCCGTCGTCGGTCACCTGGAGGCCGGCGGGCCGGGCACTGCTGCCCTCCGCGACGAGGTCGACGGGTGGACCGGCCGGTCGCAGGTCGGCGTCGTACCGGACGAGGGCGACACCGGGTCCGGCGTCGCCGCGGTCGAGTGCGAGCAGGGCGGTGAGGCCGCCGTCGGGGCCGGTCGCCACGTGCGTGACGGCGGCGGGGACGTCGACGCCCGTCGTCCGCCGCGTCGGCAGGTCGACCCGGACCAGCCGGGCCCCGGCGCCGACGTAGAGGTCGTCCCCGTCGGGGGAGAGGGCGGTCGCGACGGCGTCGGCGGGCGGGCCGAGCGGCGTGGTCCCGCCGTCCGCGCGCAGCTGCAGCTCACCGGTCGCCTCGCTCGTGCCGACGACGAGCACGGCGCCGTCGGGGGCGGCGACGACGTCGGCGCCGGGACGGACGGCGGGGATGCGGCGCACGCCGCCGACGCCGAGGCCGATCCCCGGTCCGCTGTCGTCCGCCGCGACCTCGACGAGGTGGCTGTCACCGGAGTCGCCGCCGAGCAGGGCCACCGCTCCGCCGCCGGGGAGGGCGGCGAGGTCGAAGAGGCGCACGTCGGCGTCGACGGCGGCGTCGAGATCGACGGTGCCCAGGAGCTCGCTGAACGGGCCCCGCTCTGCGGGCGGGGCGGGGCCCGGCGTGGTCCCCGCGGTGCAGCCGGCCGCCAGCGCGAGGGCGAGGGCCGCGGCGGTGCGGCGGACGGCGGGCACGACGGCGCCGAGGCCGGGCAGGCGAGGGCGCGCGGGGGGCCGCGCCGCCGGAGCGCGGCCGGCGACGCGGCCGGTGACGCGGCCGGCGACGCGGCCGGTGACGCGGCCGGTGACGCGGCCGGTGACGCGGCC
>NZ_JAOVZT010000001.1:468270-617547 GCF_025716945.1 Geodermatophilus sp. YIM 151500 | reverse complement strand
GACGCGGCCGGTGACGCGGCCGGTGACGCGGCCGGTGACGCGGCCGGTGACGCGGCCGGCGACGGAGCCCCGGGGCGCGAGCCCGTCAGCCGGAGGACGCCGTCCGCTCACCTGCGCGCACGGAGTCGATGAACTCCCGGATGACGGGGTAGACCTCGGCCTCCCAGCGGGATCCGCTGAAGACGCCGTAGTGGCCGACCCCGTTCTGCAGGTGGTGGCGCTTGCGGTCGTCCGGGATGCCGGTGCACAGCCGGTGGGCCGCCTCGGTCTGGCCGGGGGAGCAGATGTCGTCCTGCGCGCCCTCGACGGTGAGCAGCGCGGCGTTCCGGATGGCGCCGGGGTCGACCCGCTGCCCCCGCCAGGTGAAGCGCCCGAGGGCGAAGTCGTGCTGCTGGAAGATGCGGCCGACGGTCTCCAGGTAGAACTCCGCGGGGACGTCCATCACCGCGCCGTACTCGTCGTAGAAGGCGCGGGTGGCCGCGGCCGCGGCCGTGTTGCCGGCCACGAGGTCGCGGTAGAGCCGCGTGTGCGCGCTGAGGTGCCGCCGGGGGTTCATCGACATGAAGGCCGTCAGCTGCACGACCCCGGGGTAGACCCGCCGTCCCGCCCCCACGTAGCGGCCGGGCACGGTGTCGACGACCCGGCGCTCGAACCAGGAGAGCGGCTTGCCGGCGGCCGAGGTGTTGACCCGGTTCGGGTTGACCCGGGTGTCGACCGGGCCGGCCATGAGGGTGACGCTGCTGGGCTCGGCGGGGTCGCCCGCCGCGGCGAGCAGCGCGACCGCGGCCAGCACGGGGACGGCGGGCTGGCATACGGCCACGACGTGGGTGCCGGGGCCGAGGTGGCGCAGCGCCTGCATGACGTGCTCGATGTACTCGTCGAGGCCGAAGGGCCCGTGCGCGGCGGGGATGTCGCGCGCGTTGTGCCAGTCGATGACGTGCACGTCGTGGTCGGACAGCAGCGTGCGGATCGTCGGCCGGATGAGCGTCGTGAAGTGGCCGGACATGGGGCCGACGACCAGCACGCGGGGCTGGCCCGTCACCGACGGCTTGGTGAAGTGCAGCAGGGTGCCGAACGGCGTCGTCAGCACCGGGCGCTCGTAGACGTCGGCGTCGCGGTCGCCGACCGGCACGGTCTCGATGCCGAAGGCCGGGCGGTCGTGGGTGGGACGGGCCTTGGCCAGGATGGCGCAGGCGGCCCGTGCGTGACGGACGGCCGGCGTGCGGGCCAGCGGCGCGGGCAGGGCGTGCAGGGCCCGGGCGGTCAGCTCGGACGCCGCGACCACGGGCGCTCCCGCTCGACGGTTGACCTCGTACGCGGTGTAGAGCATCGGCCTGCCTGTCGAGAAGTCGGGGATCGGTGACTTAAGTCACTTGCGGGGAAACCTAACCGCAACACAGGACGGCGGCACGGCGGGACACGCGCGGCGGCGCATCGGGGCGTCCGTGGCCTCGTGCGGCGCCACTCCTGTCCGGGGAGGCGACAGCAGCCACTCCGGCCCCTCGGTGCGTCCCGCCGTCCGGGCTGACCTCGCCCGGCGGGCGGCCGGCGGGCCCTCACCCGCGCCGCCGCGGGTCAGGTGTCCGCGGGCTCGGCCCGCAGCCGGGCGACCAGCCCGGGCACGAGCTCGGCGCCCGCGGCGCCGACGGCGGCGGAGCCGAGCACGACCGACCAGGACACCGGGCCCAGCGGCGTGCAGCCGAAGAACCGGCTCACTCCGGGGGTCTGCACGATCCCCACCAGGACGGCGAGGGAGCCGGCGACGGTGGCCAGGACGAGCGGGCTGCGCCGTCCCGACCACGCGGTCTGCGCCAGCTGGGTGGCGATGAGCGCGGCCAGGCCCATCGTGCTGGCCCGGCCGCGGCGCAGCCCCGTCGTCCGGCCGACCACCCACGCGCCCGCGGCGCCGGTCGCCGTCGCAGCGCCGCGGACCAGCACCATGCGCCGGACCGCCCGGGTGAAGCCGCGGTGCGGGCCGGCCAGCAGCACGGCCGCGAGCGGGTGCCCGGCGAGAGGGCCGTCGTCGTCCTCGGCCGGGACGGGCCGCGGGGCGGCCACCGCGACGGCCAGCGCCGGGAACATGTCGGTGAGCAGGTTGACCAGCAGCAGCTGCCGGGTGCCAAGCGGCGCCCGGCCGCCGACGGCGGTGCCGAGCACGGTGAAGGCGACCTCACCGGCGTTGCCGCCGACCAGGATCGACACGGCGTCGCGGACGCGCGACCACATGGCCCGGCCCTCGGCGATGGCGTCGACCAGCCGAGTGAGGTCGAGGTCGGTGAGCACCAGGTCCGCGGCGGCGCGCGCGGCCGGGGACTCGGCGCCCTCGACACCGACGCCGACGTCGGCCAGCCGGATCGCCGCGGCGTCGTTGACCCCGTCGCCCGTCATCGCCAGCGTCGCCCCGGCCCGACGCAGCGCCGCCACGAGGGTCACCTTCTGCTCCGGGGAGAGCCGGGCGAAGACGGCGGTCTCGCGGACCATCCGGGCCCGCTCGGTGTCCGAGGCGTGGTCGAGCTGCGCGCCGGTGACCACCCGGTCGGCGTCGGGGACGCCGGCCTGGGCCGCGATGGCGCCGGCCGTCTCGGGGTGGTCGCCGGTGGCGACGGCCACCCGGACACCGGCGGCGCGCAGCTGCTCGATCGCGACCACCGAGGACGCGCGCAGCGTGTCGGACAGCCCGATCAGCCCGCGCAGGGTCAGCCCCGTGGCCGCGCCGTCGAGGTCCTCGGGCCGGCCGTCGACCTCCCGCTCGGCGACGGCGAGCACGCGCAGCCCCTCACCGGCCAGCTCCTGGACGCGGTCGCGCACGTCGGGTGCCCCGGCGCACCGGCGCAGCACGACCTCCGGAGCGCCCTTGACCACGAGCCGGCCGTCCCGCACCGCCGCGGAGAAGCCCCGGCCGGCGGCGAAGGGGAGGCTCGCGTCGGGCGGGCCGTCGCCGCGCACGCCGCGCGCGGACGCCGCGTCGCGCACCGCGCGGTCGGTCTCGTGCGCCTGGTCGTCCCCGTTGCCCATGCCGGCGGCGGCCAGCCGCAGCAGCTCCCGCTCGGCCGCACCGCCCGGGCTGCCGTCCGGGCTGCCGCCCGGGCCGCCGCCCGGGCCGGGGTCCGGGCCGATCGGGACGAGCCGGGCGACCCGCAGGCGGTTCTCGGTCAGCGTGCCGGTCTTGTCGAAGCAGACGGTGTCGACCCGGCCGAGCGCCTCCAGCACGCGCGCGCTGCGCACGACCGCCCCGCGCCGGGACAGCCGCCGGGCCGCGGCCTGCTGGGCGACCGTGGCGACCAGCGGCAGCCCCTCGGGGACGGCGGCGACCGCGATGGCCACCCCCGAGGCGACCGCCTCCCGCAGCGGGCGGCGCCACAGCACGCCCAGGGCGGTGACGGTCGCGCCGCCGGCGAGGGTGAGCGGCAGGACGGCGCGGGTGAGCTCGGCCAGCCGGGCCTGGACGCCGGCCGGCGGCGCGGCGCCCCCCGCGGCGCGGGCCGCCCGGCCGGCCTGGGTCGCCTGCCCGACGGCGACGACGACGGCCCGACCCCGGCCGGCGACGACCGTGGTGCCGTCGAAGAGCATGCAGGTGCGGTCGGCGACCGCGGCCCCCGGCGTCGCGGGCACCGACTTGGCGACCGACAGCGACTCGCCGGTGAGGTCGGACTCGTCCACCTCCAGGTCCTCGGCCGCCAGCAGGCGGGCGTCGGCGGGAACGACGTCCCCGGGCTGCACGTGGACGACGTCCCCGACGCGGACGGCGGTGGCGGGCACCTCCTCCCGGCCGCCACCATCGGTCTCGCGGCGCACGCAGTGCTCCTGCTCGAGCAGCAGCGCCTCCAGCGACCTCTCCGCCCGCAGCCGCTGCAGGCCGCTGACCAGGGCGTTGATGACGGTGACGCTGCCGACCAGGATCGCGTCGGTGGACTCGCCGAGGATGGCGGTCGCCGCCGCCCCGGTGGCCAGGACCGGGGTGAGCGGATCGGAGAGCTCGGCCGCGACCGTCCGCGCGAACCGCGCGGGCCCCCGGACGGCGGGCAGCCCGGCGGCCCGCCGGACGGGACGGAGCAGGGGGGCGCGCCGGGGCGCCGGCTCCTCGGGCACCTCGGTCAGCCGGCGCAGCACCTCGTCGGGCTCGAGCGCGTGCCACGGGGTGTGCACGACGGGCTCGGGCACGGGGCGGCCGGCGACCCGGACGGCGGTCCAGGTGCCGGCGGTCATGCTGGTGAGGGTCGCCCACTTGCCGGGGGTCGTGGCCTTGCGCTGCCCGTAGCGGGAGCTGCCGACGGCGGCGAGCAGGCCGCCGAGGACGTTGCCGGTCACCGACGTGCCGACCGCGCGCCGGCTGACCGCTTTCGCCTCGACGGTCGCGGCGACGATCCGGCAGGCGTCGGCCAGGCCCGGCGGCGTGATCAGGTCCGCTCCCCACGCCGGCGCGCGGCCGTCGAGGACGGGGGCCACCGCGACGTCGGCGGCCATCAGCGCCGGTCCGGCTCGGGCCGACACGAGCAGGACGCCGCGCCCGTCGGCCTGCAGCCGCCGGACCGTGCCGAGGAGGGGCTCACCGGCCGGGGGGAGCTCGTCGGCCACGCCGGCGATCTCGCGGGTGCCGACGTGGCGGGTGAGGACCAGCCGGTGCCCGGCGTCGGCGGCCGTGGTGAGCAGCGCCTCGGCGTGCGGGCCGAGCCCGGCGGCGACGACGACGGTGCCGACGCGGCGGCGGCCCCGGAGCAGCGAGCGGACCTCGCCGCCGGGCGCGTCGTCCGATCTCCGGGCGGGCCCGAGCCGGAGCCGCCCGGCGCCCTCACCGTCCGAGCGCCCGCCGCCCGAGCCGTCGCCCTGCGGTCCCGCGCCGTCCGCACCGCCGTCCGCCCCGCCGTCGGCACCGAGCAGGCGGGCGGCGGCCGTCCAGACCGCGGCGTCGTCCCAGCCGTCGGCCTCCGCGGTGGCCTCGACGACCTCCGGCGGGCCGGTGCACAGCGCGTCGGCGTCCACGACGACGGTGTCGACGCGGTCGAGCCGGCGGTAGGCGGAGCCGTCCATCGGGAGCACCCCGCGCCGGGACAGCAGCAGGTCGAGCGAGGCGGCGAAGGAGTCCCGACCCTGGGTGGCGGCCCGGGGCGTGAGCGCCTTGAGCAGGTCGGCGGAGCGACCGGGGCTGCCGGTGAGCGGCAGCAGGCCGAGGGCCGAGGCGAGCTCGGTGGGGCCCAGCCGGTCCCGGTAGGCCTCGACCGGGCCGGCGGGCAGCGGCACGGGACGCGGGCCGGGTGGCTGCAGGGGCTCGGCCGGGTCGTCGTCCGGTTCGGGGAGGCACAGTTCGCGTTCGCGGCGGCGCCAGACCTGGCGACGCGCGCGCACCTCCAGGGCCTCCTGGATCGCGGCGGCGGCGCTGAGGGCGGGCACGGTGGGGCTCTGGGTCAGGGAGTGCAGCAGCGCGCTGGTGCCGGCGAAGGCCAGGTCGGTGCCGGCCGGTCCGATGCGGTCGGCGATCGCCTGCTTGAGCCACTGCTGGGTGTCGAGCACCGCCATCACCAGGGTGATGTGCCGGCTGACAGGGGGGATCGGCAGCAGCTTCCCGGCGATGGACACGCCGACGGCCGCGGTGTCGACCACGGCGGCGAGGACGGCGGCCAGCAGCGGCTCGAGGTCGGCCGGGTGGTCGGGGCGTTGCGGGAAGACCTCCGTGCCGCCGCGGGCCTGCTCGATCTCGGTGACGACGCCGACGACGTCCTCGACGGTGACCCGCCGTGCGTCGACGGCCACCAGCACCCGGCCGACGACGTCGTTGACCGTGGCCCACTGGACGCCCTCCAGCCGCTCCAGGTGGCGGCGCAGGGCCCGGCGCACCTCCGGCGTCCCCTCGACGGCGGGGGCGGCGAACTCGACCTGGACGCGGTCCCCGTCGGCCCAGACCCGGCGGGTGTGGCGCGCCAGGGGCGGCTCGAGCAGCCCGTGCGCGGCGTCGACCAGGTCGTGCACGTGCCCCGCGGGCAGCGGATCGGCCCCGGTGACCAGGGTGCCGACGGCCCGGGTGCCCGACACCGCGGCCGACCTCGCGAGGTGCAGCGAGCCCCCGGCCAGGGCCGCGCCGGCCTCCACGGCGGCGCGGGCGACCCGGGTGGTGGCCGAGGCGGACCCGCCCACCAGCCCGGCGCCGACCACGACCGGGACGGCAGCCAGCGCCGCGGTATCGACGGCGAGGCGGGCGGCCTCGCGGACGGCGGTCCGGGCGGACGAGATCCGGCGGAGCAGAGCCATGCGACCCCCGTGACGACGGTCACAGGAACGGTACGTCGACGGGATGCTAGGGGACGGCCGCGTTCCCCCGATCGGGGGGCGGTGCGCCGCCCGGTGGGCCGGTGTGCGGCCGGCCGAGCGGGGAGCGTCAGACGGGGCCGGCGTCCGGAGGAGCGGCGTAGCCGGGCAGCCACCGCCGGACCTCGCCGTCGACGGCGACGGTGGCCCCCAGCGAGGAGAGGACCCCGGCCAGCCCGGTGGCCACGCGCACCAGCAGCAGGTGGCGCGGTGGGATGGTCAGCCGGCGCTGGGTGCGGGAGGTGGCGCCGAGCGGGTCGGAGGCGCGCCGGGTCTGTTCGGCCATCCAGCTCCGCGTGAACCGGTACGTCGGACCGCGCAGCGGCTCCAGGTAGGGGTCGAGCAGGTCGAGCAGGGCGGCCGGGGTGACCGCGGCGGGCGGCACCAGGCCCGCGGAGCTCGCGATGCGGTGCAGTGCCGCCGCGTCGGCGTCCCGGCCGGCCGCGAGCAACGCACCGAGCCGGGCCGGCCAGCCCTGCGGCAGCGCCTCGGTGGCGCCGAAGTCGAGGACGGCCAGCCGGCCGTCGGGGAGCAGCCGGAAGTTGCCCGGGTGGGGGTCGCCGTGCAGCCGTCGGGCGCGCACCGGGCCGGAGACCAGCAGGCGGACGAGCAGCAGCCCGGCCCGGTCCCGGTCGGGCCGGCTGCCGTCGGCGATGACCCGGGACAGCGGGGTGCCGTCGATCCACCGGGTGACGAGGACCTGGCCCTGCACGGCCAGGACGTCGGGGACGCAGATGTCGGGGTCGTCGCGGTAGGCGTCGGCGAAGGCGATCTGCGCGTCGGCCTCGACGACGTAGTCGACCTCCTCGGCGAGGTGCTCGTGCAGCACGGCGAACAGCTGACGGGCGTCGAGGCCGGGCGCGGCCACGGAGATGAGCGGCGTGAGCGTCCGGAGCATGGTCAGGTCGGTGATGAGCGCGTCGCCGGCGCCCGGGTACTGGATCTTCACGGCCACCGGCGTGCCGTCGTCCCAGGTGGCGCGGTGCACCTGCCCGATGCTGGCCGCCGCGACCGGCCGCTCGTCGAAGTCGCGGAACAGCCGCCGCCACCGCCGCCCGAACGACGCCTCGAGCTGGTCGTGCACCATCGGCGCCGGTAGGGCCGGCGCCGCCTCCTGCAACCGGACCAGCGCCTCGCGGTAGGGGCCGACCAGCTGCTCGGGAAGCGCGGCCTCCATCGCCGACATCGCCTGGCCGACCTTCATCGCGCCGCCCTTGAGCTGGCCGAGCGTGGCGAACAGCTGCTCGGCGGTGCGCTGCTGCAGCTGCGCGGCGACGACCTCGGCGGGGCGGCCGCCGATCCGCTTGCCGAGGCCGACGGCGGTGCGCCCGGCGTAGGCGGCCGGGAGCGCGGCCAGCCGGGCCGCCCGGGCCAGGCGCCCCCGCGTCGGCCCGCCGTCCTCCGAGGAGCCCACCGGCGGACGGTAGCGCCGGCAGGCCCCCGCGACGAGGCCGTCCGGTCGCGGTCCGAGCGCGCACACTGCGATCCCGAACCGGCACCGAAGTGAAAAACCTGCACTGGAATATCGATCAGGTGTTGACTGAGTGAAGAACTTCACTATGGTGGTGGTCACTGACGCCGTACCCGGAGGTCGCATCCCGATGGCACTGCCGAACGAGCCGCAGCCCGCGGTCCCGGCCATCGGCGCGATGCTCCAGGACCTGGGCGCCCGGATCCGCTCCCTGCGCAAGGAGCGGGACCTGACGCTCGAGCGGCTCGGTGAGCTGTCCGGCCTGAGTGTCGGGATTGTGAGCCAGATCGAGCGCGGCCGGGGCAACCCGAGCTTCGCCACGCTCGTCCAGCTGGCGCACGGTCTGGACATCCCGGTCGGCCGGCTGCTGTACGTGTCCGACCAGACGCGGTCGCCGGTGGTCCGCCGGGGCGAGCGGCGCCGGCTGGACGGCCACGGGCTCGGTTACGACGACGGCGGGCTGTACGAGCTGCTCACCCCCGACTTCTCCGGCGCGCTGGAGGTCGTGTGGGTAGAGACCCCGCCCGGCTACGACACGAGCGCGACCCCGTACAAGCACAACGGCGAGGAGTTCGGGCTGGTGATCGAGGGCCGGGTCGTCGTCCACCTGGACGGCGTCCCGCACGAGCTCGGCCCGGGCGACTCGATCCGGTACGACTCGACCGTCCCCCACTGGTACAGCAACCCCGGCCCGGACGTGCACCGGGCCGTCTGGGTGATCACGCCACCCACCTGGTGATCCGAGGACGGCGGGCTTCCTCCCCGCCGTCCGCAGGCCTGGCGGCGCAGCCGTCGGTCCCCAACTCCATCCAGTCCCTGACACCGCGACGCCGGTCCCGGGGCGATCCGTCCTGCCCGACGAGGCCGGGACGACGCCTGCGCCGGCGAGCCGCGGCGATCCCGCGCAGCCATGATGCGCACGAGGAGATCCGGTATGTCCGTCGAGGCACCCGTTCCGACCCGCACCCCACCCGCGGCACCCGCCGACGGGATCCCCGCCGTCGCGCCACCGACCACCACCCGCCGGGCCCTGCTGGGCCTGGGCCTGGGCAACACGCTGGAGTGGTACGACTGGATGATCTTCGGGCTGCTGGCCGCCCTGATCGGCCCGCAGTTCTTCCCGTCCGGCGACCCGGTCGCGGCCACGCTGTCCGCGCTCGCCGTGTTCGCCGTCGGCTTCGCCGTCCGCCCGCTCGGCGGCGTGCTGCTCGGCACCGTCGCCGACAAGATCGGCCGCCGCCGGGTGATGCTCTGGTCGATCGGCGCGATGGCCGCGACCACGCTGGTCATCGCCGTGCTGCCGACCTACGCGAGCATCGGCCTCTGGGCCGGCGTCGTGCTGCTGGTCTGCCGCCTGGTCCAGGGGGCGTCCACCGGCATCGAGGCGCCGCTGTCCACCGCGTACGCGGTGGAGCTGAGCCCCGCCGGGCGGGAGGGCCGCGCTGCCGGGCTGATGAGCTTCTTCGTCAACCTCGGCATCCTGCTGGCCTCGCTGGTCAGCTTCCTGACCAGCCTCGTCATCGGCGCCGACGCCATGCTCGAGTGGGGTTGGCGCGTCCCGTTCGCCTTCGGCGCGGCGCTCGGTGTCGTCGTCATCTGGCTGCGCCGTGCGCTGCCGGAGTCGCTGACCGAGGAGGACAAGACCGAGGCGCGCGACCAGGGCAACACCATCTGGGGCGGCATGCGCAAGCACTGGCTGGGCCTGGTCGCCATCGTCTTCGTCGTCGGCGCCGCGCAGGCCTACAACTACGCGTGGAACGTCGGCCTGCCGAGCCTGGCCCGCGGCTCCTTCGGCGAGGACCCGACCTGGGTCTTCGCGATCACCACCGCGCTGGCCGTCGTCCTGCTGATCGGCTCGCCGCTGACCGGGATGCTCGCCGACCGCGCCACCCTGTCGAAGACGTTCGTGATCACCCGGCTGATGGCCATCCCGACCATCTTCCTGATCCTGCTCTACAGCGAGCCCGGCATCCTCGGCTTCGCCGGCGTCATCCTCGGCGGCTCGGTCGTGCTGGTGCTCAACATGACCCTCTACAACGTCGTCGCGACGTCGCTGATGCCGAAGTACTGCCGGGGCACCGGCGTGGCCCTGGGCTACGGCATCGCCGTCGCGGTCTTCGGCGGCACCGCGTCCTACCTGCTGGTCTGGCTGCAGAACGCCGGTCTCGACTGGGTGTTCCCGGTGTACGTCGCCGTCCTGTCCGCGATCAGCGTGGTGGCCTACCTCGCCGCCCGCCGGTCCAGCGGCACCTTCTGCGGGAAGTGAGCTCCGAACGATGACCACCCGAATCGTCACCTCCGACGAGGTCCGCGGCGACGTCGTCACCCGATCCGACGTCGTCGTGGTCGGCGGCGGCCCCGCTGGCGTGAGCGGCGCGGTCGCCGCCGCCCGGCGCGGCGCCTCGGTCACCCTGCTCGAGCGGTACGCGGCCCTCGGCGGCCTGGCGTCCGGCGGCATGGTGCTGGTGCTCGACGACATGATCAACGGCTCGGAGATCACCGTCACCGGCGTGGTCGACGAGTACGTCGAGCGGATGGCCAAGCTCGGCCTGGCCGTCTACCCGCCCGAGCAGGACCGGTACTCGTCGACCGAGACCTGGAACCGGTGGGGGCGCTGGGGGGCCTTCGACTTCCACTCCCACGTCACCCCCAAGCCGATCTGCTACGCGGTCGCCTTCGACCCCGACGGCTGGAAGCGGGTCTCCAACGACCTGGTCCGCGAGTCGGGCGTGAACCTGCGGCTGCACTCGTGGTTCAGCCGGCCGGTCGTGGACGACGGCGTGCTGCGCGGCGTGGTCTGCGAGACCAAGTCCGGCCCGCAGGCCGTGCTGGGGGACGTCGTCATCGACACCACCGGCGACATCGACGTGGCCTCCCGCGCCGGCGCCCCCTTCGCGCAGGACAGCTACCTGACCACGCTGGTCTTCCGGCTCGGCG
The DNA here is from genome assembly GCF_025716945.1 of Geodermatophilus sp. YIM 151500. Taxonomy (GTDB): domain Bacteria; phylum Actinomycetota; class Actinomycetes; order Mycobacteriales; family Geodermatophilaceae; genus YIM-151500. Next base: position 606,839 of record NZ_JAOVZT010000001.1, on the reverse strand, counting down.
GCGTCGACACCGACGCGGCGGAGCGCTTCGAGCAGGCGAATCCGAAGGAGGCCCGCGCGATCAACCGCAAGATCAAGCGGCTGCTCGGCGGCGCGTGGGAGCTGTGGTGGCTGAAGACGCCGGTGCCCGGCGTCGTGTGGTGCAACGCGCCGCACATGTCCGGCTACGACGGCACCGACCCGGTCTCGCTCACCCAGGCCGAGTTCGACGCCCGCGACAAGATCTCCGAGGCCGTCACCTACTGCCGCGCGCACCTGCCCGGCTTCGAGAACAGCTACCTGGTCGACGTCGCCGAGCAGATGGGCGTGCGGCAGACCCGGCTGCTCTCCGGCGAGTACGTGGTCACCAAGGACGACGTCACCAGCCGGCGGCACTTCGCCGACTCGGTGGCCCGCGGCCGCGACTACTACACGCCGTACCGGGCGCTGCTGCCGCGCGGCGTCGACCAGCTGCTCGTCGCCGGCCGGCACTACTCGGCCACGCCGGACGCGCAGCGGATCTCCCGGGAGATCCCGCCGTGCATGGCGCAGGGCCAGGCGGCCGGGATCGCGGCCGGCATCGCCGTCGACAAGGGCATCACCGTGCGCGAGGTGGACCCGGTCGACATCCAGCGCGGGATGCGCGACCAGGGGGCCGACCCGGGCGACGTCCCGTCCGCCAACGCACTCGTCGACGCGCCGTCCGCCGACCCCGACGTCCCGACCAGCGACGCCGACGTCGCGTCCCTCCTGGAGGTCCGAGCATGACCACCGACCAGCCGCTCAGCGGCGTCACCGTCCTCGACTTCACCCAGGTCTACATGGGCCCGAGCTGCACCCAGCTGCTCGGCGACTACGGCGCCGAGGTGATCAAGGTGGAGCGTCCGGGGGTGGGCGACCTGTCCCGCTCCGCGTTCCCCGACCCGGCCGGCCCCGACAACCCCATCTTCCTGTCGATCAACCGGAACAAGCGGTCGCTGTCGGTCGACACCCGGTCGGAGGAGGGCAAGGAGGTCATCCGCCGGCTGGTGCGCGACGCGGACGTCGTGGTCAGCAACTTCCGCGCCGGCGTCATGGAACGGATCGGCTTCGGTTACGAGGCGCTGCGCGCGATCAACCCGCGGCTGATCTGGGCGTCGGGCACCGGGTTCGGCGACAGCGGCCCGTACGCGCACAAGGGCGGGCAGGACGTCGTCGCGCAGGCGTACTCGGGCGTGATGGCGCGGCGGGAGTCCGAGGACATCCCGCTGTCGGTCTACCCGACGACGCTGTGCGACTACACGACCGGCATGCACCTGATGCAGGGGATCCTGCTGGCGCTGCTGGCCCGGGAGAAGACCGGCGAGGGCCAGAAGGTCGACGTCACGATGTACGACTCGATGCTGCACATGCAGATGCAGGAGGCCTGCATGCAGCTCAACCGCGGTTACGAGGTGAACTGGGCGGCCATGCCGCTGTCCGGCGTCTTCCCCACCACGGACGGCGCGGTGTGCATGGTCGGCGCGTTCAAGGAGAACCCGCTGCGCGACATCTCGAAGGCGCTGGAGCTGGACGAGGACCTGTCGGCCCGGCCGGAGTTCTCCACCAAGGAGTCGCAGGCGGAGCACCGGCACGAGCTGCGCGAGATCTTCCTGGCCCGGTTCGCCACCGGCTCGACCCGGCACTGGGTGGAGCGGCTGGAGTCGGTCGACATCCTCTGCGCCCCGGTGCGGACGCTGGCCGAGGCGCTGGAGGACGAGCAGACGCTGGTCAACCGGATGGTCGTCGAGATGCAGCACCCGACCGCGGGCCGGGTGCGGGCGCTCGACGCGCCCATCCACCTGTCCCGGACGCCGGCCTCGGTGCGCTACGTGCCGCCGCGGCTGGGCGAGCACAACGCGGCCGTGCTGCGCGACCACGGCTTCACCGACGACGAGGTCGCGGCGCTGGCCGGTGCGGGGGTGCTGCGGTGAGCTTCGAGCACGGCATCCGCTACGAGCTCGACGGCCACGTCGCGCGGGTGACCATCGACCGGCCGGAGGTGCTCAACGCGGTCGACCGCTCCGCCCACATGGAGCTGCGACGGGTCTGGGCCGACATTGAGGCGTCGTCCGACGTCCGCTGCGTGGTGCTGACCGGTGCCGGTGACCGGGCGTTCTGCGTCGGCGCCGACGTGTCGGCGGCCGGCGTGGGCAAGACCGGCATGGAGTACTGGGCCGACCTCGACCCCGACGGCTTCGGCGCCCTGTCGCTGCGCGAGACGCTCGACGTGCCGGTGATCGCCCGGGTGAACGGCTACGCCGTCGGCGGCGGCATGGAGCTGGTGCTCGGCTGCGACATCGTGGTCGCGGCCGAATCCGCGAGGTTCGGGCTGACCGAGCCGCGGATCGGTCGGCTGCCGCTGGACGGCGGCATGGTGACGCTGCCGCGGCGGATCCCCTACCACCAGGCGATGGGCCTGCTGCTGACCGGCCGGAAGGCCCCGGCGGACGAGATGCACCGACTGGGCCTGGTCAACGAGGTCGTGCCCGCCGCCGACCTGGACGCCGCGGTGCAGCGGTGGGTGGACGACGTGCTGGCCTGCGCCCCGCTGTCGCTGAAGGCGATCAAGCAGGTGGTGCAGCGGACCTCGCACCTGACGGCGCGGGAGGCGAACACCGTGCGGCTGCCCGCGCTGGTCGCCGCGCTGCAGAGCAAGGACCAGGACGAGGGGGTGCGCGCCTTCCAGGAGAAGCGCGCGCCGGTGTGGAGCGGGTCGTGAACGCTATTCGCCGCACGGGGCCGCGGGCAGACCGCGGCCCCGTCCGGTCCCGCTGACCATTCTCCTCGCCTCGACTCGTCCCGTCTCGTCGACTCGTCCCGTCTCGTCGACTCGTCCCCCTGGAGGTTCTCGCATGCCCGAGACCACGACCGCCCTCAACCTGATCGACGGCTCCTGGACCGGGTCGCCGTCGGTCGAGCGGCGCAACCCGGCCCGGCCGGACGAGGTGGTGGTGACCGCGCCGTCGTCGTCCGCGTCCGACGTGGACGCCGCGCTGGCGGCGGCCGCGGCCGCCCAGCCGGGGTGGGCGGCGCTGCCGCCGCCGGCACGCGGCGCGATCCTGATGGACGCCGCCGACATCCTGCGCGCGCGGCACGAGGACGTGGCCCGCGACTTGGTGGCCGAGGAGGGCAAGACGCTCGCCGAGGCCCGCGGGGAGGTCCGGCGGGCGATCGACGTGCTGCGCTACTTCGGCGGCCAGGGATGGCTGACCGAGGGGGACGTGCTGCCGAGCGCGACGCCGGGGACGACGGTGTTCACCCGGCGCGAGCCGCTCGGCGTGGCCGGGCTGATCACGCCGTGGAACTTCCCGATCGCGATCCCGGCCTGGAAGACGGCGCCCGCGCTGGTCAGCGGCAACACCGTGGTGCTCAAGCCGGCGGAGCTGACCCCGCTCACCGCGTCGAACCTGGCCGCGGCGCTGGTCGAGGCGGGCCTGCCCGCCGGCGTGCTCAACGTGGTGCACGGCCGCGGGTCGGTCGTGGGGGATGCGCTGGCGCGCGACCCGCGGGTGGCGGCGCTGTCGTTCACCGGCTCGACACGGGTGGGTCTGGGCCTGGCCGACGTCATGAACGCGCGGCGGGGGCGGGTGCAGCTGGAGATGGGCGGCAAGAACGGCTACCTGGTGCTGGACGACGCCGACGTCGCGGCGGCCGCGTCGATCGTGGCGGCCGGCGGTTTCGGGCTGACCGGGCAGGCGTGCACCGCGACGTCGCGCGTGTACTGCACACCGGGGGTCCGCGAGGCGTTCGTCGAGGCGCTGGCGAAGGCGGCCGAGAGCGTGGTCGTCGGTGACGGGCTGGCGCCGGGGACGACGATGGGCCCGGTCGTGAGCTACGCCCAGCTGGCCAAGGACGTCTCCGCGGTGTCGGAGGCCGTGGCCCGTGGCGGTCGCGTGGTGGCCGGCGGGTCCTCCGCCGAGGGACTGGCGTTCCGGCCGACGGTGGTCACGGATCTGGCCGCCGACGACCCGCTGGTGCGCGACGAGGTGTTCGGCCCGGTCGTGGCCGTGCTGGAGGTCCCCGACCTGGATGCGGGGATCGCGGCGGTCAACGACTCGGCCTACGGGCTGACGGCGGGCATCTGCACGACGTCGCTGTCCGCCGCGCACGAGTTCGCGGCGCGGGCGCAGGTCGGTGTGGTGAAGGTGAACCGGCCGACGGCGGGGCTGGACCTCAACGTGCCGTTCGGCGGGGTGAAGGACTCGTCGACCAACACGTTCCGCGAGCAGGGCCCGCGGGCGACCGACTTCTACACCTGGGGGAAGACGGTCTACCTGGGGCACTCGTGAGTGCGCGCCGGCCCGCACTCGTGAGTGCGCGCCGGCCCGTGCCCGGGCACGCCCGGCACGACGGCCGCGCCCAGCGCCGGGGGCGCGGCCGACCGGCCCGGCACCTACCTGCGGACGCGGAACCGGAGCACGGTGGCGTCCCCCGAGCGCGTGCTGCTGAGCGGTTCCAGGTCCGTCCTCGCGAGGCCGGGGGACGAGAAGCGGATGCCGTCGCCGAGCAGCACGGGCAGCACGTACACCAGGATCTCGTCGACGAGCCCCCGCTGCAGGCACTGGCCGGCCACGTCGGCGCCGAGGATCTCGAGGTCCTTGCCACCCGCGGCGTCCAGTGCCGTGGCGACCGCCTGCCCGATGTCGCCGGTGAGGATCGTGACCTCCGGGTCCGGCGGCTCCAGCGGCCGGTGGGTGAGGACGAACACCGGGCCGGAGAAGGGGTAGTCGGCTCTGCCCGGCTCCTCGGCCCGCATGCGGGCGCCGACGTCGTAGGTGCGCCGGCCGACGAGCATGGCACCGGTGGCCGCCGCGACCTGCGCGACGTCCTCCGACGCCACGAAGTCGGCGGGAGCGCGCCCACCGCCCCAGTCCATCGCATGGCCGGGACCGGCGATGAAGCCGTCGAGCGACATCGCCCGGTTCACGACCACCTTCCCGCTGCCGGTGCTCGTATCGCTCGTCCCGTTCCGTGTATCGCTCATCCCGTTCCCCGGAGAACCCTCGGCCGTTCCTGGGCCGGACGGTAGACGCGCGAGGGGGAGTGGGCGAGCACGCCCGTTCCGGTCGGGCCGTTCCCCCGGACGGCGAACCCGACCGCCTTCGGCGACCGTGCTCCCCACCGTCGGTAGCCGCCCGTCGCCGAGGACGGAGGATCGCCGCGCCCCGCGGCGTCGGGTGCGCGCCTGCCTTGAGGCGGCTCCGAGCGCGCTGGGAGCCTGCCGGTGCTCGCCGCCACCGCCGCGGCCCCGTGCGGAGCGCACCCGGCCCCGAGCGGTGCCCGAGCCGAACCGAACGGAGGGGAGGCCGACGTGAAGTACGTGCTCGAGTGGACCGTCCGCCCGCGCGGGTCGGGGCAGGAGAACCTGGCGTCGCTGAAGCGCTCGCTCGAGGTGTTCAGCAAGTGGACGCCGAGCGCGGAGATGCTGCAGTTCGTGCACCGCGTCGACGGACGCGGCGGCTACGCCGTTGCCCGGACGGACGACCCGGTCGCCCTGGCGAGGGACTGCGCCATCTTCAGCCCGTTCCTCGACCTGACGCTGCACCCGGTCCTGGACATCGAGCAGGGCGCCGCAGTCCTGCAGGCCGCCGTCGACTACAACGAGTCCAGCTGACCCACCCTGCCGCTGCGGCCGGAGCCGGTGCAGGGGCCCGCGCCGAGCGGTGCGGGGCCGGCGCGGGGGAGACCCGCGCCGAGCGGTGCCGGGGCCGGCGCGGGGGATACCCCGCGCCGGCCGCCGTCCTCACACCATCTCGGGGACGCGCAGGTGGTGGATGGCCAGGTCGAACTCGGCCACCTCGGTCACCTCCAGACCCAACTGGCGGGCGAACTCCTCGCGCATCGACACGATCTGCGGGCGGGAGGCCTCCATGGCACCGCGGTCGTCGTAGACCGCCGTGACGCAGCTCCGGCCGCTGCGGTCGACCATCAGGCTGATGCTGCAGAACCCGGGGACGTCGTCGAGCCTCGGGACGAGGCTCATGCGGAAGGCGTCGCGCATCTCCTCGGCGCGGGCCGGGTCGCCGCGGGTCCAGGTGACGCGGGCGCAGGCGGCGTCGGTGGCGTTGTGCATCCGGTGCATGACGGCCATCTCCCACTCGTCGACGCTCGCGTCGCTGGCGCCCATCAGCTCCACGGAGCGCTGCCGCATGTCGCGCACCCGCTCACGCGTCGCGACCATCGCGTCCTCGGAGTCCCAGCTCGTCGTGACGATGCAGCGGCCGGTGTCGCGGTCGCAGAGCATCGACAGGCCGATGCAGCCGGGCATGCTCTGCACCGCCGGCATGATCTCGTCGCGGACGTGCGCGATGCCGTCGTCCAGGCGCTGCGCGTCCGCGAGGATGGTGGTGGACCGGGCGTACATGCCGCCCTCCTTCCGGATGGCGGGCGGCGCCCCTGCGGCGTCGCCGCGCCGGACATCGTTCTCCCGCCGCCGCCCGGTGACAACGGGCTCCCGCCGCGCCGGATGCCACTGCAGCCCGCGCCGGCCGACCGCGGCGAGCGTGTGCGCGCACGCCCGGTTCCGACGCCTCGGAGCCGGGCGTCGGCGCCCACGCTGGTCGGTCGACGGGCCTGTGGACATCCGCCGGCGCGTCCCCGGACGCCGTTAGCCTCGGGCGGTGCTCGAGGAGCTGCGACCGACGCTCAGCGACTCCGTCGTCCGCCGGTCGGTCGGTCACGAAGCCTTCCGCCGTGGCTCCCTCTACGCGAGCCAGGGCCGCGTCGCGGAGCTCGCCTACTCCCGCACCCTCGGCCAGGTCGACGCCACGGTGATCGGCAGCGGGGGACGCCGGTACGCGACGGTCGCGGCGTACGACGCCGGAGGCACCCGCTGGTGGGGGGAGTGCAGCTGCCCGGTCGGCGCGGACTGCAAGCACGTCGCCGCCGTCCTGATCGCCGCCCGGAACGCGCTGACCGGCCCGCCGGTCAGGCCGGCCGCACCCGTGCCGGCCTGGGAGACGGCGCTCGTCGACCTGGTGCAGCCCGCCGCGTCGGCGGGGCAGCGGACCGGCACCCCGCTCGGCCTGCAGTTCGAAGTCGAGCGGTCGGCCGTCGAGGCGGTGCCGGCCGGCCGGTACTCCGCCGTCCCCGCGCCGTCCGTCCGCCTTCGCCCAGTCGTGATCGGCGCGAAGGGCCGCTGGATCCGCACGGGGGTCTCGTGGCGGACCCTGCAGTACGACTACTACGCGCAGCGCGACCCGGCGCACGCCGCCGCGTTGCGCGCGCTGTTCCAGGCCCACCAGGCCGCCGACGACACCCCCGGCTACTACGGCTACGGCGGAGACCCGCCGGTGCGGTTGGCGGACTTCGGCCCCGCCCTCTGGCCGGCCCTGCGGCAGGTGGTGGACGAGGGGGTGCCCCTCGTGACCACGGCCGGCGGTCCCGTCCGGGTGGCCGGTGAGCCGGTGCCGGTCGTCGTGGACGTGCGCAGGGACGGCAGGTCCGATGAGCGCCGGGACGGCGGGACCGTCGAGCGCCGGGGCGGCGGGTCCGATGAGCGCCGCGACGGCGATGCCGTCGAGCGCCGGGACGACGCCGGTCTGCGGATCGAGCCGCTGGTCGAGCTGGGCCCCGACGTCCGCGTCCCCGCCGGGGCGGTGCGGTTGTTCGGCAGCCCTCCGCACGGTGCCGTGCTGCTCCCGGGCGACCCCGGACCACCTCCGGGTCTGGTGCCGGAGAGGGGCCTGCTGCTCGTCCCCCTGCAGCCGGTCCCCCGACGCGTGGAGAAGCTGCTCACCGCCGGTCCGCTGCACGTGCCCGCGACCGACCGGGCGCGCTTCCTGACCGGGTTCTACCCCGCACTCCACCGCGCGCTGCCGGTCCGCTCGTCCGACGGGTCGGTGGAGCTGCCGGAGGTCCTCCCGCCCCAGATGTGCCTGCACGTCGAGCACGCCGGTGGTCACCGCACCCGGCTGACCTGGTCGGTGCGGTACCGCGCGGGGGACGAGGTCCGGCGGCTGCCGCTGCTGGGGGAGGACGGCGTCGCCGATGCCACCCGCGACGCGGCCGCCGAGGAGCGGCTGGTGCGGGCGCTGCCGCTGCCGGAGGACCGGCTGTCCCGGCTGTGGCAGGGGACCGGCCCGGAGCGGCGGTTGGCGCCGACGGCCGAGCTGCACGGCATGGACACCGTCGTCCTCACCACCGAGGTGCTGCACCGGCTGGCCGACGCCGGCGTGCTGGTGGAGGTCACCGGTGAGCCCGCGGACTACCGGCACACCGAGGCGGCCCCGGTGGTGCACGTGTCGGCCACGGAGGGAGGCGACACCGACTGGTTCGACCTCGGCGTCACGGTCACGGTGGACGGCGAGGACATCCCGTTCGCGCTGCTGTTCAGCGCGCTGGCCGCGGGCGAGTCGCACCTGGTGCTGCCCAGCGGGACGTGGTTCGACGTCCGCCGTCCGGAGTTCGACCGCCTGCGCCGGCTGATCGACGAGGCGCGGGCGCTGCAGGACGCCGAGCGGCCGGGCCTGCGGATCAGCCGCTACCAGGCGGGGCTGTGGGACGAGCTGGTGCAGCTCGGGGTGGTGGCCGAGCAGAGCGAGCGGTGGGCACGCGACGTCCGGGCGCTGCTCGACGTCGACGACGCGCCGCTGCCCGCGCCGCCGGCCGGGCTGGCCGCGCAGCTGCGGCCCTACCAGCTGCAGGGCTACCAGTGGCTCACCGTGCTGTGGGACGCCGGGCTCGGCGGCGTGCTCGCCGACGACATGGGGCTGGGCAAGACCCTGCAGACCCTGGCGCTGGTGTGCCGCGCGAAGGAGGCCGGTGAGCTGACCGCTCCGGTGCTCGTGGTGGCCCCGACCAGCGTGGTGTCGAACTGGGCGCGCGAGGCCGCCCGGTTCGCGCCGGGGCTCGTCGTCCGGACGGTCGAGGCCACCGGCCGCAGGCTGGGCGTGCCGCTGGCCGAGGTGGTGGACGGCGCCGACCTGGTGGTCACCTCGTACACGCTGCTGCGCCTGGGCGAGGCCGACTACGGCGCGCTGCCGTGGCGCGGGCTGGTGCTCGACGAGGCGCAGTTCGTGAAGAACCACCAGGCCAAGATCTACGCCGCGGCGCGGCGGCTGCCCGCTCCGTTCAAGCTCGCGATCACCGGCACCCCGGTGGAGAACGACCTGATGGACCTGTGGTCGATGCTCTCGATCGTGGCGCCGGGGCTGTTCCCGAGCCCGCAGCGGTTCACCGAGCACTACCGGACGCCCATCGAGCGCGGCGGCGACCCGGAGGTGCTGGCCGCGCTGCGCCGCCGCATCCGGCCGCTGATGCGCCGCCGCACCAAGGAGCAGGTCGCCGCCGAACTGCCGCCCAAGCAGGAGCAGGTGCTCGAGGTGGTGCTCAACCCCAGGCACCGCAAGGTGTACGACACCCACCTGCAGCGGGAGCGGCGCAAGGTGCTCGGCCTCGTCGACGACCTGCAGCGCAACCGCTTCACCATCTTCCGGTCGCTGACGCTGCTGCGGCAGCTGGCGCTGGACGCGTCGCTGGTCGACGAGGCGCACGCCGGGGTGCGGTCGAGCAAGGCCGACGCCTTCCTGGAGCACCTGCGGGAGGTGGTCGCCGAAGGCCACCGGGCGCTGGTGTTCAGCTCGTTCACCGGCTTCCTGGCCACGGTCCGGCAGCGGCTCGACGCGGAGGGGCTGACCTACGCCTACCTCGACGGGCGCACGCGCGACCGGCAGCGGCGGATCGACGAGTTCCGCGACGGGCGCGCCCCGGTCTTCCTCATCAGCCTCAAGGCCGGCGGATTCGGGCTCACCCTGACCGAGGCCGACTACGTGTTCGTGCTCGACCCCTGGTGGAACCCGGCGGTGGAGGCGCAGGCGGTCGACCGGACGCACCGGATCGGCCAGGACAAGACGGTGATGGTGTACCGGCTGGTGGCCGCCGGGACCATCGAGGAGAAGGTCCTGGCGCTGCAGGAGCGCAAGCGGGACCTGTTCGCCCGGGTGTTGGACGACGACGGCGGCGCGCTGTCCGGGGCGCTGACGGCCGACGACATCCGCGGCCTGTTCGCCTGACCGCCGGCCCGGCAACCTTCGGGCCAGTTCGGGTGGAGCGAGCTGGTCCCGTCACGGGGGGCGATCCGGGTGCTCACGACGGAATGGTGCCGCCGCGGGATGCACTCCGGTACCGATCGGCCTCGTGCGCCCGCTCGCGGGCGGTAGCGCGGTCAACCCTGGCCCGCGCGACCGGCGCCCGAGCCCGCGTCGCTGCCGAAGTGCTCGGGGACGGCGGAGATCCGGATCCGCTCCTGCTCGAGGCGCACCGCCGGTCCGTGGACGTCGCCGACCAGCTCGGCGTGCAGCTCCGCCTCGGCATCGGTGAGCCGGGGCAGGGCCGCGCGGGTCGGGGTGCCCTCCCGCACCCACTGGCTGCGGTGGGCGAGCAGCGTGGCCCGGTCCATCAGCAGCGAGCGGACGCGCGGGAAGGACGCGCGGAGCCGATCGAGGATGGCCAGCCCGTGGGTGTCGATGTCACCCCAGTAGTGCACGTCGCGATCGGCGAGCCAGCGCAGCGGCGCGAGCCGTCCGACGGCGTAGCCGCCGCCGAGCAGGACGGCGGTGCCCGGCCGCGGCGGCATCGCCAGGTAGGTGATCTCGTTCTCGACCACCACCACGGTGCCGGCGGCCAGCGGCGCGCCGGCCAGCTCCTCGACCCGGACGGCGAGCTCGGTGAACGGACCGGCGTGGCCGGGCGGCAGCCGCACCCGGACGTAGTCGGGCCGGCCGCGGAAGCCGTAGCGGCCGGCGAAGTCACTGCGCGGCCGGTCGTCGTCGACGCGGTCCGCCGGCAGCTGCCGGTCGAGCAGGTCGGCCAGCAGCCGGCGGTGGGTCTCGGAACTTGGTGTCGACGCCGGGGACGTCGATCTCGCGCAGGTAGCTGCCGGGCCGGGCCTCGCGCTCGATCCAGAGGACGGTGTCGACCAGCAGCTCCCAGTCGGCGGCGGCGACCAGCGCTCGCATCGGGTGCTCCACCATCCACTCCGCGAGCGCGGGCGCGCGAGCCGTCGTGGCGGCGAGCAGCCGGTCGAAGGCGGCGACGTCGCGCTGCACCCCGAGCACCGTGCACAGGTCCGCCCAGGTGTCGACGACGGCGCGCGACGGCAGCCGGTTGACCCCGATGAGCCGGCCACCGACCGGCGTCTCGACCACCCGCACGCCGCGGGGGACGGCCGACCAGCCGGCCCGCCAGGCACGGACGTCGTCGAAGCGAGCCCCGAGGTCCCGCGCCCCGGGCCCGCGGATGGGCAGGTCGACGGGTTGGAACGGCGCGCCGGCGGCGTGGTCGGCGAGCAGGTCGCCGCGGTTCCAGCGCCGCCGCAGCCGGTCGCGGACCTCCGCCCACGTCGACCACTCGGGCCGCGTGCGGCCGGCCACCTCAGCCGTCCCCGCCGGCAGCCCGCCGCAGGTCGCGCTGCTCGCGGTACTCCTCGATGGTGAGGCTCTGCAGCCGCGAGTAGTTGCCCCGCTGGTTGTCCACGTAGCCGACGGCAGCCACTTGCGGCTCGATGACGTGGATCTTCTGCAGCGGGGTGACGATGAGCAGCTGCAGCCCGAGCCGGGTGAACAGGGCGAGCGCGAAACGGGTGGACTCGTCCGACCCGCGGCCGAAGGCCTCGTCGATGACGACGAAGCGGAAGCTCTTCGACCGCGCCGCCGCCGGATCGAGGCGGAACTGGTAGGCCAGCGAGGCGGCGAGGATCGTGTAGGCCAGCTTCTCCTTCTGCCCGCCGGACTTGCCGCCGGAGTCGCTGTAGGTCTCGAACTCGCCGTCGTCCTCGCGCCAGCGCTCGGAGGCGGTGAAGACGAACCAGTTGCGCACGTCGGTGACCAGCCGGGTCCACTGCCGGTCGAGGTCGGTGTGCCCCTCCCGGCCGCGCAGCCGTTCGACGATCCGGGAGACCTGGCTGAACCGCTGCTCGGAATACTGGTCGTCGCCGTCGGTGAGCGCGTCGTCGGTGCAGGCGCGCAGGTCGCGGACGAAGTCCTTGATCTCCGGGCGGGGCGTGCGCTGGGCGTCGAGGCGGATGTAGCGGCCCGGGTTGTAGTCGATACCGACCAGCGAGGCGTTGATCGTGTCGACCCGCTCGAGGATGAGGTCGGCCCGGCGGTTGAGCTCGGCGAGGAACCCGGCGATGTCGCGGATGGTGTTCTCGTTGAGGTACCGCTTGAACGTCGCCTCGAAGCGCGGCAGGTCGTCGCCGGCCAGCCGGTCGTGCAGCGCGCGGAACTCCCCGGCGGCCGCGACCGAGGCGTCCATCTCCGCCGTCTCGGCCGGGTGCAGGCGGCAGAAGGCGCCCATCGCGGTGACCAGCCGGGTCTCGGTCGTCCCCTGGCTGCGCTGGCGGCGTTCCCGCTCGGCGGTGATGGCGCGCGACAGCTGCTGCTCGAGGGCGTCGACGTCGTCCAGCGACGTGGGTGGCGCCTCGGCGAGCTTCTCGGCGCGCGCGCCGAGGGCGGTCAGCACCTCGGGCGGGACGGCGGCGGCCGCGTCCAGCCGTTGCTGCACGCGCGCGGCGCGCTGCTCCGCCTCGGCGAGGGCGCCTGCGGCGGCGCCGCGGCGCTCCTGACCGGCGGCACGCTCGTCGTCGGTCGCGGCGGTGGTCTCGCGCAGTGCGGCGAGCTCCCGGTCGATCCGGTCCAGCTCGCCGGAGGCGGCCAGCACCCGCTCGCGCTCGGCGGTGAGCTCGGCGATCCGCGTGACGCAGGCCGCCCAGTCCAGCTCGGTCCAGCTGTCGAACAGCCGCAGCTGGCCCAGGCCGGTCTCCCGCTCGCGGGCGCCGTCGATGGTCGACTGCACGCCCGCCCGCTCCTGCTCGTGGCGGTTCAGCCGCTGCTGCAGCTGCTGTGCCTGGCGGAGCAGCGCGTCGACCTTCTCCTCGTTGCTCCAGCCCAGGACGTAGGAGCGGCGGTCGTCGATGCGGGTCGAGTCGTTCTTCTCGTGCCGCCCGCCCGGCTCCTTGATCTGCCCTGCGCGGGTGATCGCCTTCGGGGTGCGCTGGAACTCCTCGATGCCGTCGACGCGGTCGTGCCCGGCCCGGCGGGCCAGCTGGGCCTCCAGCCACGGCCGGAACGGGGAGTCCTTGACCTCGAGGACGGCGGCCAACGAGCGCGCCGGAGGCAGCTCGGGCGCAGCGGCGAGCGCGGCGGGGACCCGGTAGTAGACCAGCCGGGTGCCCAGGTGCCGGCCGTCGATCCAGCGGGAGACCGCCGCGTAGTACTCGTCGGGGACGAGCAGGGAGAGCGCGAATCCGCGCAGCAATCGTTCGGCGGCGCCCTCCCAGGGCCGGTGCGCGTCGGCGACCCGGACGAGCTCGCCGGCGAACGGCAGCGCTGCGACGGGGATGCCCAGCTCGGCGACCAGCCGGGCGCGCAGGTCCAGGCTCTGCCGGGGCAGGTTGCTGGTCCGCCCGCGCAGGCTGGCCAGCTCGGCGCGCAGCTCCTCGGCATCCGCGCGGAGGCCGGCGAGGGCGACGTCGAGCTCCGACCGGCGCCCCTCGGCCTCGGCCGTCTCGGCCGCCACCCGTTCGGCGGCCCCGGCGATCTCGGCGCGCCGGGCGGCGAAGGCGTGCTCGTCGGCGACCGGGTCCAGGCCGGTGCCGGCGAGCAGCGCCGCGAACCGGTCGGCCCGCCGCCGGCGGCCGGCCTGCAGCTCGCCTTCGCTCGCGACCAGCTCGTCGATGCGGGCCAGCCGGTCACCCCCGTGGCCGGCCCGCTGCACCACCAGCTCCTGCTCGCGGGCGCGGAGGCGGGTCAGCTCGCCGGAGAGCCGGGCCAGCTCGCGGTCACCGGCGGCGACGGCCTCGCGCAGCTGCCCGATGCGGGCGGCCAGCAGCTCCGCCTGCCGCCCGGCGACGAACGCGGGCAGGGCGTCCCACTGGGCACCCAGGGCGTCGACCTCGGCGCCGAGCCGGGCGTGGGTGTCGGCGTCGGCCAGGATCGGGCGCAGCTGCTCGAGCTGGGTGCGGGCGCGGACCACCGACCCGTGGGCACGGGTGAGGTCGTCGAAGTGGGCGACCAGCCGGTCCACCCAGCCGGCGGCGTCGAACGGCTCGAGCATGTGGCTGCGGACGAAGCCGTTGAGGTCGCTGACCGCCTTCATCGACACCGTCTGGTGGAACAGCTCCAGGGCCTGCTCGGAGTCGATGCCCAGCCGGCGCCGGTACTCGCGGCCGTAGTCGGGGAAGGCGGAGAACACGCTCGCACCGGAGCGGCCGCGCAGCCGCCTGCGCAGCGCGGTGAGGTCGCTCCCGAAGTCGGCGAAGTTTGCGGCGATGGTCAGGTCGCGGTCGGAGGTGACGTAGAAGCGGTCGGGCTGGCCGGCGTCGCCGTCCCGGAGCCACAGCACCTGCGCGAGGGTGACCGTGCTGTCGTAGCCGGCGTTGCGGAAGACCGCGAGCAGGACGCTGTAGGTGCTCCCCGGGCGCAGGCCCACGTGGCGCGTGGTGCCGGTCAGCTCGCTGCGCTCGGACCGCCAGTGGCCCTGCACGTAGGAACGCAGGCTGCGCTCCCGGGTCTCGGCGCCGGCGGCCTTGTTGTAGGAGATGCGCTGGGCCGGCAGCAGCAGGGTGGTGACCGCGTCGACGACGGTGGACTTGCCCGAGCCGATGTCGCCGGTGAGCAGCGTGTTGGCCCCGTCGGCGCGCAGGGTCCACACCTTCTGGTCGAACGTGCCCCAGTTGAGCAGCTCCAGCCGGTCGAGCCGGTAGCCCGCGGGTGCGGTGCTCCCTTCCGTCGGGTCGAGGGTCAGCTGCAGGCTCACGGGGCCTCCTCGGGGTCGGTCGGGGCGCCTCGGAGGACGGCGGCGTAGCCGGCCAGCCGCCGGTCGAAGTCGGCCAGCCATTGCGCGTCGACGAAGGCCTTGAGGATGCGGCGCACCTCGAAGGCGTCGTCCGGACCGGGCACCCGGCGTAGGAAGCCCAGCTCGACGACCTTGGCGATGTGCGCGTCGACCTGGTCGACCAGCCGGGCCTTGTTGCTGCGCTCGGGGAGGAAGACCCGGATCAGCGCGACGATCTGCTCGCGGGTGAGCACCAGGCGGCTGCCGGCGTCGGTGGCGTCGAATTCGGCCATCCGCCGTCGCAGCAGCGCCAGCAGCAGGCTGACCGGGAAGGACAGCGACCGGCGGGCGACCAGGCGGGGGATCTTCGCGCCGGTGGCACTGCCGCCGGCGGGGCCGTCGTCCGGCCCGTCGTCCGCGCCGTCGTCGTCGCGCTGGCGGAGGAAGGCGTAGCCCTCGGCCTCGTCGACGACCGGGACCAGGCCGAGGGTGGCCATGTGGTCGCGCAACTGGGCCTGCAGCGGGATCAGGTGGCGCCACACCTGCTCGTGGGTGTCGCGGTAGACCACGCCCTTCATCAGCGTGGTGGCGACCAGGGGGAGATCGAGCTCGGAGCGAGCGGGCGGGGGTGCTGTCACGGGACCTCCTGGCGGCGGGCGTAGGTGACGCGGGGGACCGTGGCCTCCCGGGCCCGCCCGTCGTCGTCCTCCCAGCGGACCTGCTCGGGAACCTCGTCGAAGACGACGTCGAAGGTGTCGTCGGCGAGGGAGAAGTAGGTGATCAGCTCGGCCAGGCCCTGCTCCAGCGGATGGTCGCGGACCAGCGCGGCCAGGCCGACCTGCGGGCGCTGGAGCAGCGCGCGGCGCACGTGCGCGGTCAGCGGCGCAGGGTCGACGTGGACCTGGCCGAACAGGGCGGTCGGGTCGAAGTCGTCGTCGCCGCTCTCCAGCCCGATGCTGTCGACCACGGCCTTGACCGGCGGCGAGTACAGGGGGCGTTCCATCGGCAGGACGACGGTGGGCGCCAGCGCGTCGAGCTCGCAGGTCAGCCCGACCGTCTCGCCGCGCAGCGCGAGGGCGTGCGTCTCGATGCTGCGCAGGATGTCCATCACCCGGCGGTTCTCCAGCCAGACCCGGTCGTCGAGGTAGCGACGCAGTTGCTCGGAGAGGGTGCGGACGGTGGCCTGGGTGCGCTCGCCGGCGGCCAGCCACTCGTGGTGGATGCCCCGCAGCCGCGCGTCGGCGGCCGAGAGGGCGGGCAGCTCGTGCACCCTGCGGAGCAGGTCGGCCAGCTCCTCCTGGCGGGCGGGGGAGAGCAGGAAGTCGAAGAAGGCGTGGAAGCTGCGGCCCTGGTCGGAGTCGGCGATGCTGGCCCGGCCGGCCACCACGTGTTCCAGCAGCCCACCCTTCGCGCCGTCCCAGGTGGTGATCTGCTCGCGCAGGTCGCGGTCGAGGGCGCGGAAGTTGGCCTCCACCTCGCGGAAGTCGGCCAGCAGCTCGCGGGCGGTGCCGGCGAACTGCTGGTAGCGGTCGCGCTGGGCCGAGGGGTCGAGCACCGGCACGTCACCGGCGCGCACCCGCTCGATCTCGGCGTCGATCTCGGCGCGGCGCCGTTCGAGCTCGGCGAGGCGGACGTCGGGGTCGGCCTCGGCGCCGTAGACCATCTGGCGGAGCAGCTCGACGACGGTGTTGAGGCGCGACTCGGTGCCGACGAAGCTCCGCTCCCGCAGCGAGGCCACCCAGGCGATCGCCTTCTCCGCTGCCGGGGTGGCGTCGAAGTGGGCCTCGTCGGAGCCGGCCGGGTAGTACTTGCGCAGCCAGCCGGCCTGCGGGCCGGCCCAGTCGTCGAGGTAGGCGCGCGCCGGGCGGGGATGGCGCGGCGGGTCGCTGCCCTCGTTGAGGGCGTAGAGCACGTCGTCGAGCCGCTCGACCAGCTCGCCGGCGGCGATGCCGCGGACGCCGCCGGCGACGAAGACGTCGTCGAGGAAGCTCAGCACCAGCGGCGCGGAGTCGGCGCGCAGCAGCCGCCAGGCGGCGCTGTGCTGGCGCAGCGTGGCGACGTCGTCGTGCTCCATGCCGCCTCCGACCCCCGTGGGATGTGTCGCGGCGATGTTAGGGAGGGCTTACGACGAAACCGGCCGCAGTGGCGTGCGTGTCAGGGCATCGACGGCTCGGCGCGTGGCCCTCGTCGCTCGCCGACGTTGATGTCACGGGACGCGATTGACATCACGCAGTCCGGCGTGGACCATCGAGAACGTGGCTGATCGCTCCTCCGCGTTCCCCCTCCGTCTGCGGAACCCGCGATTGCGCGCGCTGGTGCGGGACGTGGCACGGCAGGAAGGTGTCAGCCAGAACGAGCTGATCGAGCACGCGATCGAGGGGGACATGGTCATGCGGGGGCGGCTGCTGGCTGCCGACCTGCAGGCCGCAGCGTCGCGCCTGGGTCAGTTGTCCGACGAGGCGTACGGCGACGTCGTGGCGCGCAGCATGCGCGACTTCGCCGAGGGGGAGGGGCGGCCCGAGCCGCTGCAGTCGTTCGCCTTGCACAGCGACGTCGGACGTGGACCGGCCCACGGCGCGCCGCAGCAGCCGGCCGGCCAGGAGCAGGCCGGCGTCCTGGCGGCCTTCCGCACCGGCCACCGCTGACCGTGCCGGGGCCGCCCTGGGAGGACGACCCGCGCGACCTGCCGCTCATCGGGCGAAATGCCGCCACCGTGATCTCGTCGCTGCAGGCTGCGGCGGGAGGGCGGGCGCTGCCCACGCTCGCTGACGCGCTCGGCTGGCACAGCAGGCTTTACGCCGGCTGCCGCGTGCCGGTGCCCGGCTACGTGGGGCACCTGCGCGGTGATCCTCGTGTCCCCGAACTGGTCGACCACGAGGTCGGGGTCGGTCCACCGCTGGCGGACGGCCTCCCCGAACGGGTCGGCGTGTGGTCGACACAGGTCGACGCCGAGATCGCGGACCTGATCCCGAAGATCCACGCGGGGCTGCAGTACCTGGACGACCTGTTGCCGGTGGGGCAGCGACCCCGGTCGGTCGACCACCTGCACGACGTGGTCGCGTTGGCCGCGGTCGTGCACGGCGAGTGGGTGCGAATCCA
The DNA here is from genome assembly GCF_025716945.1 of Geodermatophilus sp. YIM 151500. GTDB lineage: Bacteria > Actinomycetota > Actinomycetes > Mycobacteriales > Geodermatophilaceae > YIM-151500. Next base: position 588,966 of record NZ_JAOVZT010000001.1, on the reverse strand, counting down.
TCCTTTCGCCAACGGCAACGGCCGGACGGCACGGACCTGGGCCGCGGCCATCGCACTGCGGTACTCGCTACCGGTCTTCATCACCTCGAAGCCGCGGCCGGACGACGTCGCCTACGCCCGTGCCGCTCGTGAGTCGATGGGCCGGCCGCCTAACTTCCGGGGGAACCACGACCCGGCGATCGCTGTCTTCGGTCACCTGCTCAGCCTTGCCCTGCTGGCCTGACGTCCCAGCACGACCAGCCGTCCGCCGATGGGCGTCGCCGAGCAGCCGGTCGCCGTCACCGTCGGCGATGTCGATGGCGGGTGCATGGGGCTCGGCCGCCCACGGATCGCTGGCCGGGCCGTCGTCCGGGTCGTCACCCGCAGAGGTTGTGCGTTCCCGCAGGTAGAACCCGCGCCCGTCGACGGTCGGATCAGCGAGGCGAACAGCTGCCGTAGCGCCGCCTGCCGCTCCTCCGGGGTGCGCTGCAGCCGCAGCCCGCCTGCCTCCCGCCGCCGTGCGCGCCGACGTCCACGCGCGGATGGCAGATGCACGGGCAGTCCAACGCGGCCGACGGGTCACGGAGCACGACCCCGTGCTCGGCGGGGCTCGATGGTCGCGGCCGGCAGGGTGCCGGGATCGCCGCACGACAGCACGTGGGTTCCCGACCCGGCTTGGACCGGCCCCCGGATCACATCCGGGGCTGCACCCAGCTCGCGACCTGCCGCACGAAGTCGGCCAGGTCCCGCTGCGCCACGGGCACGGCCGCGGCGACGATCGAGAGGTCCGCACGGGCGTACTCGTGCACCAAGATGTTGCGCAGCCCGACGGCGGCCACCAGCGACCGGGCCAGGTCCGCGGTGACCAGACCGTGCTCGGCCGCGCCGCGGACTGCGTCGCGGTACGTCGTCGGCACCGCGGCCGACTCGGCGGCCAGCACATGGCTGCACACCGCCACGACCAGGTCGACCGCCTGGGTCAGGGCCCGTTCCACCGCCAGCCGGAGCAGTAGGTCCGCCTGCAGCCGGGTGCCGTCGACCTCTCCGACCAGGCGCAGGGCACGGACCAATTCGTCGAGCGAGCGGAGCTTCGCCTGCACCGAGGCGACGTCGACGGGACGAGGTGTCACGACTCCGCCAGTCGCTGCAGTTCCAGGTCGCGCAGCCAGGCCGTCTCGTAGAACTCGAGGGCCGCCGCCATCTGCGTCCGGGCGAACAGACCGGCCGATGCCTCGTGCAGCGGTTCCGCGCCGACGAGCCCGGCGAACCGCGCCGTCGGGGAGGCGCCGTCGAGAACCAGCACGTCGACGTCGTCACTGGCGGTCAGGTCGGCGAGTTCTCCCACCAGCTCCAGCAGCCCGTGCGTTCCCGCCGGAAGGGACACCGCGACGTCGAGATCGAGGGCGCGCTCCGGGGTGCGGACGGCGCTGCCGAAGACGGTGACCAGCGCGACGCCGTGCCGGCGTGCCAGCTCGTCGAGTCGCCCGTCATCGGCGGCAGCACGCAGGCGTTTGAGCGAGTCGGCGACGGGCACGGCCCGAGGGTAGGAGGCGCAGGAGCCCCCGCGGGCTCGAGGGCGGTGCGCCAGGCCTTCTCGCACGGCCCCCGTGAGCGCTCTCGTGCTCGTGGATCGACGACCCGCAGCCCTTCGGCCCGCCGAGCGGTGAGCACGCCGGGTCCTGTCGGTGCGTCGCTCCCCGGACTTCGTGATCAGGCAGCGGACGGCGTGGGAGGCATACGGTGAGCTCGACCGCGGATGCCCACCTGTGCGGAGGCTGCTCATGGTGGTGGAGTCATGGTGGTGGAAGACCTCGTCGCGCGGGCCGGTGAACTGAAGCAGCAGTTGGTGGAGTTCTCGCAGCAGCCGCGCTACGACCGGGCTTTCCGCTCGATGCTGGCCGACTACGGCGACGCGGTCGAGGTGTGGGACGAGAGCCAGTTGATGCTGCTCTGGGACTCCTTCGTCCTCGAGCACCGCCTGCGCGACGGCCGCACCGTCGTCGAGCAGTTCGTCGACGCGCGCCCCGAGCTGTCGCCGCAGGACCGGCAGATGCTGCTCGGCTGGCACGACGTGGTCTCGGGGGTCTTCGAAGTCCAGCGCCGCGACGGACCCGCGCTGATCCTGGTCAACCTCGTCGACGACCTGACGTACCGGACGCGGTCCACCCTCGGCCCGTCGGTGTTCCGCCGGACGCCGAAGCGGTCGTTCCTGCTCACCCGCCTGGTGGCGGTCGGCGACGAGTGGGTGTTCAGCGGGCCGATCAGCGTGCTGCGGCCGGCCGAGCGCAAGCTCGCCGCCCAGCTGGCACTGGACATGTCGCTGCGCTCGCCGGAGTCGGTGTTCCGCAACCCGGAGAAGTTGGCCCGGGCGTGGGAGATGCAGCGGGCGGAGCGGCAGCGCTTCGTCCGGTTCTTCGGCACCGACCTCGTGGTCGTGCCGGGGGAGCAGGCGCAGCGGCGGCTCGACGAGTTCTACGCGTTCCGCCAGCAGGAGATCCTGCGGGAGCACCCGGAGCGGGCGCACCTGGCGGGCACGGCCCCCACGCCGGTCGTCGAGCTGCCTCCGGAGCTGGTGGACGCCGAGACGGTGGCGTTCATCTACGACGAGGACGACGGGATGGACTTCCTCGCCGAGTTCGGCCTGGTCGAGGAGGCCTTCGCCGACCCCGATCTGCTGCGGCGCCGTCGGTACCGGGACACGGTGTTGTCATACCTGGACGACGACAGCGTCGCACCGATGGTGCTGCGCCGGCTGGCCGACCGGCACCCGGACACGGTCAGCACCGTCTTCCGGCGGCTGCTGAAGCGACCGCGGTTCGACTGGGCCCGCGACGGAGAGGAGTTGCTGCGGTCGGCCAAGCCGGAGCACTTCGCGCGGCCGCCCCTGCCTACCGTCACCGCGGTCAGCGAGCGGCTGGCCGACTACGCCGGCCGGGGGTGAGTGCGGGCATGTCGGCAGGTCGGGCCCGGGTGGGCAGCGGCGGCGGGCCGAGGTGCTGGCGATAGGTCGCGTGGCTCCAGTGCCTGGGCGAGCCGTGGACGCACGAGGGCCGCGTCGCCGCGTCGCCGCGTCGCAGGCTCAGCCGACCGCCGCGGCGCCCTCAGGTGAGGAAGCCGCGCAGCAGCGCCGCCGTCCCGGCCAGGTGCTCGGCCATGTGCCGCCGGGCGCCGTCCGGGTCCCCGGCGAGGATCGCCGTCACCACCGCCGCGTGCTGCCGGTCGGAGTGCTCGATGTTCGGCGGCAGCAGCGGGATGGCGTCGAGCAGCTCGTTGACCCGGATGCGGACGTCGGCCACCGCCGTTGTCAGGGACGGTGAACCCGCCACCTCGGCCACGGCGAGGTGCAGCCGCGAGTCCAGCCGCCGGTAGTCGGCCAGCGGCGCGCCGGTGCAGGCGGCCAGCCGCGAGGAGAGGTGCTCCCGCTCGGCGCGGGTCAGTGCGCGGGCGGCGGCCGCCTCGGCCGCACCCTCCTCGAGCACCAGCCGGAACTGCAGCACGTCGTCCAGCTCGGCCCCCGACGGGCTGCGGACGATGCGGTCGGCCGGCGGCGCCGCCCGGACGAACGTGCCGCCGTAGCGGCCGCGCCGCGACTCCAGGTAGCCGGCGTCCTGCAGCGTGGCCAGCGCCTCCCGCAGCGTCGCCCGGCTCACCCCGAGCCGCGCCGCGAGCTCGCGGCCCGGCGGCAGCCGGCCGCCGGGCGCGACCACGCCCAGCCGCAGCGCCTGCAGCAGCCGTTCGACGGTCTCCTCGAAGGCGTTGCCGCCGCGCAGCGGCCGGAAGAGCGCTGCGTCCGCCCCCGACGACCGCAGCGACGAGGTCATCCGCCCAGTTCGGCCTCGGCCCGCTCGATCGCCTCGAACTCCTCCTCCGGGGCGTTCGCCACGAGCCGGTGCCGGCTGTAGAACCAGAAGTAGGCCAGCGCCGCGACGAAGATCAACGCGGTGATGCCGGCGGCGAGCTCGTCGACGAAGAAGGTGGCCACCACCGCGGCCGCGGCCAGCACCAGCGCGACGCCGGTGGTCACGACGCCGCCCGGCGTCCGGTACGGCCGGGGCAGGTCGGGCTCGCGGCGGCGCAGCACGATGTGCGCGAGCATCATCAGCACGTACGAGACGGTCGCCCCGAAGACGGCGATGTTGATCAGCAGGGCGCCGTCCTGGGTGATGGCGGCGAGCAGGAAGCCGATCGTGCCCGGGACGACCAGGGCGAGGTACGGCGTCCGCCGGGAGCCGGTCTTCGACAGCCAGCGGGGCAGGTAGCCGGCCCGGGAGAGCGCGAACAGCTGCCGCGAGTAGGCGAAGACGATCGAGAAGAAGCTGGCGACCAGGCCGGCCAGGCCCGCGTAGTTGACGAAGTCGGCCACCCACGGGTTGCCGCCGTAGGCCTCGCGCAGGGCGAGCGGCAGCGGGTTGTCCGACTCGGAGATCACCGCCGACCCGGCCCCGCCGGGGGCGGTGAACAGGATGAGCGCCGCGAAGACCAGCAGCACCATCATCGCGGCGATGATGCCGCGGGGCATGTCCCGCTTCGGGTCGCGCGACTCCTCGGCGGCCAGCGGCACGCCCTCGACGGCGAGGAAGAACCAGATGCCGTAGACGAACGCGGCGATCACGCCGGCGAGGCCGAACGGCAGGAACTCGCTGGCGCCGGCCGCGGACGTCGGCTCGATGTCGAACAGGTTCGACGTGCTGAACTGCGGCAGCATGCCGATGACGAACGCCGCCAGCGCGACGACGGCGATCGCGGTGATGGCGAACATCAGCTTGAGCGCCTCGCCGACGCCGTACAGGTGGACGCCGACGAAGATCGCGTAGCAGACCAGGTAGACCGGCCAGCCGCTGGTCAGCCCGAACAGGCCCAGCGCCTCGACGTAGCCGCCGATGAACACGACGATCGCGGCCGGGGCGATGACGTACTCGATGAGGATCGCCGTCCCGGTGGCGAAGCCGGCCAGCGGGCCCATCGCCCGCCGGGCGAAGCCGTACCCGGCGCCGGCGACCGGCAGCGCCGAAGCCAGCTCGGCCAGGCCGAACACCATCGCGGTGTACATGACCGCCATCAGCACGGTGGCGACGAGCAGCCCGCCCCAGCCGCCCTCGGCCAGGCCGAAGTTCCAGCCGGCGAAGTCGCCGGAGATGACGTAGGCGACGCCGAGCCCGGCCAGCAGCACCCAGCCGGCGGCGCCGCGCTTGAGCTGCCGGTGCTGCAGGTAGTCGGCGCCCATCCGCTCGTACTCGACCCCGTGGATCTGGCGACGGTCGGCCATGGGCGCACTCCGGGATCAGGGCCCGCCCGCAGCGGGCAATGGATCGCGGCCGGACCTTTGGCCGGGCACGTGGCGCGAAGGGTGGAGCGGTCGGACGGCGCTGTCAAGACCGTTGACGCCGACGTCGCCAACCGGTTGCATGCGCGGTCAATGGATCAGTCGCGATCCGATGCCCTGCCGCCGTCCCGGGGAGGCGCCGTGGACCGACGTCCGGCACCGCTGACCGTCGAGCAGCTGCGCTCGGCCGTCGGGCCCGGTGAGATCGACACCGTCCTCGTCGCGATGACCGACATGCAGGGTCGGCTTCAGGGCAAGCGCTGCTCGGCGCGGTACTTCCTGGAGGAGGTGCTGCCGCACGGTGCCGAAGCGTGCAACTACCTGCTCGCCGTCGACGTCGAGATGAACACCGTCGCCGGCTACGCGATGTCGTCGTGGGACACCGGGTACGGCGACTTCGCACTGCGCCCGGACCTCAGGACCATGCGCCGGGTGCCGTGGCACCCGGGGACGGCGCTCGTGCTGTGCGACGTCCTCGACCACGCCGGCGAGCCGGTGGCGCCGTCCCCCCGCCAGGTGCTCCGCCGCCAGCTCGACCGGCTGGCCGAGCGCGGTCTGACCGCCCACTGCGGCACCGAGCTGGAGTTCTTCACCTTCCGGACGTCGTACGAGGACGCCTGGCGGTCCGGCTACCGGCACCTGGAGCCGGCCAACCAGTACAACGTCGACTACTCGCTGGTCGGCACCGGCCGCATCGACGGGCTGCTGCGCGCGATCACCCACGGGATGACCGGCGCGGGCCTGTACGTGGAGTCGGCCAAGGGGGAGTGCAACCGCGGCCAGCACGAGATCGCCTTCCGCTACAGCGACGCGCTGACCACCTGCGACAACCACGTCGTCTACAAGACCGGGGCCAAGGAGATCGCCGCCCAGCAGGGCATGAGCGTGAGCTTCATGGCCAAGTACGACGAGCGCGAGGGCAACTCGTGCCACATCCACCTGAGCCTCCGGGACGCCGACGGCCGCCCGGCCATGGCCGGGGACGGCGAGCACGGGTTCAGCCCGCTGATGGAGCACTTCCTCGCGGGGCAGCTGGCCTGCCTGGGCGAGCTGACGGCGTTCCTCGCGCCGAACATCAACTCGTACAAGCGGTTCGCCGAGGGCAGCTTCGCGCCGACCGCGGTGGCCTGGGGCCTGGACAACCGGACGTGCGCGCTGCGGGTGGTCGGGCACGGCGAGTCGCTGCGGTTCGAGAACCGGCTGCCCGGCGCCGACGTCAATCCCTACCTCGCCGTCGCCGCGCTGATCGCGGCCGGGCTGCACGGGGTGGAGAACGAGCTGCCGCTGGAACCGGCGCTGACCGGCAACGCCTACACGGCCGGCCGGGAGAAGGTGCCCGGCACCCTGCGCGATGCGGCGGCCCGGCTCGCCGAGAGCGCGATGGCGCGGAAGGCCTTCGGCGACGAGGTGGTCGAGCACTACCTGAACGCCGCCCGGGTGGAGGTGACCGCCTTCGACGCGGCGGTGACCGACTGGGAGCGGGTGCGTGGCTTCGAGCGGCTCTGAGCCGGCCGGCGACCGTCGTCCGCGGATCGGCCTGACGACCTACCTGGAGCCCGCGCGGTACGGGGTGTGGTCGCAGGAGGCGGCGCTGCTGCCGCGGGCGTACGTGGAGGTCGTCGCGCGGGTGGGCGGCTGGCCGGTGCTGCTGCCGCCGGTGGCCGACCTCGACGCGTCGGTGGTGGGCGCGCTGGACGGGCTGGTGCTCAGCGGGGGAGGGGACGTCGACCCGGCGCGGTACGGGGCGTCGCCGCACCCGCGCACCGGGGGGACGTCGGCCCAGCGCGACGCCGCCGAGGAGGGGCTGCTGCGCGGGGCGCTGGCGCGGGACGTGCCGGTGCTCGGGGTCTGCCGGGGCATGCAGGTGCTCAACGTGGTGCTCGGCGGGACGCTCGCGCAGCACCTGCCCGACGTGGTGGGGCACGAGGGGCACCGGCCGGCGCCGGCGGAGTTCGGCCGCACCCGCGTCTCGCTGGCGGCCGACAGCGTGGTGGGTGGGCTGCTCGGCGACGAGGTGGAGGTGGCGTGCTACCACCACCAGGCGGTGGACGTGCTGTCTGACGACCTGGTCGCCGTCGGCCGGGCGGACGACGGCACGGTGGAGGCAGTGGAGTTGCGCGGTCCGCGGTTCGCGGTGGGGGTGCAGTGGCATCCCGAGGTGGACGGCGACGACTGCCGGCTGTTCGCCGCGCTGGTGGACGCGACTCGTGAAGGGACGACGTGAGCACGATCCAGCTGGTCAACCCGGCCGATGAGACGCCGCTGGAGGAGGTGGCGCTGACGTCGGCTCCGGAGACGGACGCTGCGATAGCGCGGGCCGCCGCGGCGCACGCGTCGTGGCGCCGGATGGCGCCGGCCGACCGGGCGCGGCTGCTGCGCCGCTTCGCCGACGCGGTGGACGCCGACGTGGAGCACCTGGCGTCGCTGGAGGTGCGCAACAGCGGGCACACGCTGACCAACGCGCGGTGGGAGGCCGGGCACGTGCGCGACGTGCTCGAGTACTACGCGGCGGCGCCGGAGCGGCTGTTCGGCCGGCAGATCCCGGTGGCCGGCGGGGTCGACGTGACGTTCCAGGAGCCGCTGGGCGTGGTCGGGGTGATCGTGCCGTGGAACTTCCCGATGCCGATCGCGGTGTGGGGGTTCGCGCCGGCGCTGGCGGCGGGGAACTGCGTGGTGCTCAAGCCGGCGGAGATCACGCCGCTGACGGCGATGCGGCTGGCGTCGCTGGCGCGCGAGGCGGGGCTGCCCGAGGACGTGTTCCAGGTGCTGCCGGGCAAGGGCTCGGTGGTGGGGCAGCGGTTCGTCGAGCACCCGCTGGTGCGCAAGGTGTCGTTCACCGGGTCCACCGAGGTGGGCAAGCAGGTGATGGCCGGCTGCGCCGCGCAGGTGAAGCGGGTGACGCTGGAGCTCGGGGGCAAGAGCGCGAACATCGTGTTCGCCGACGCCGACCTGGAGAAGGCGGCGGCCGCGGCGCCGGGCGGGGTGTTCGACAACGCGGGTCAGGACTGCTGCGCGCGCTCGCGGATCCTGGTGGAGCGATCGGCGTTCGACCGGTTCATGGAGCTGCTGGAGCCAGCGGTGACGGGGTTCCGGGTGGGTGATCCGGCGTCGGCGGACACGGAGATGGGGCCGCTGATCTCGGGGGAGCACCGGGCGAAGGTGGCCTCGTACGTGCCGTCGGATGCGCCGGTGGCGTTCCGGGGGAGCGCGCCGGAGGGGCCGGGGTTCTGGTTCCCGCCGACGGTGGTGACGCCGTCGCGGGCGGACGACCCGCTGCTGCGCGAGGAGGTGTTCGGCCCGGTGGTGGCGGTGGTGCCGTTCGACGACGAGGACGACGCGGTGCGGATCGCCAACGACAGCGAGTACGGGCTGAGCGGCTCGATCTGGACGCGGGACGTCGGCCGGGCCTTCCGGGTGTCGCGGGGGGTGGAGGCCGGCAACCTGTCGGTGAATTCGCACTCGTCGGTGCGGTACGCGACGCCGTTCGGCGGGTTCAAGCAGTCGGGGCTGGGGCGGGAGTTGGGCCCGGACGCGCTGGCCTCGTTCACCGAGACGAAGAACGTCTTCCTGGCGACGGAGGAGCGCTGATGGAGCGGTTGAGCGGCCGGGTCGCGGTGGTGACCGGCGGGGGGAGCGGGATCGGGCTGGCGTCGGTGCTGCGGCTGGCGTCGGAGGGCGCCCGGGTGGTGGTGGCCGACGTCGACGAGGACGCCGGCAAGCGGGCGGCCGACGAGTGCGGCGGGACGTTCGTGCGCTGTGACGTGACGAGCGAGTCGGACGTGGAGGCGCTGTTCGCGGCGGCGCACGAGACCTACGGCTCGGTGGACGTGGCGTTCAACAACGCGGGCATCTCGCCGCCGGACGACGACTCCATCCTGGTGACCGGCCTGGACGCCTGGCGCCGGGTGCAGGAGGTGAACCTGACGTCGGTGTTCCTGTGCTGCAAGGCGGCGATCCCGTACATGCAGCGCCAGGGCAAGGGCTCGATCATCAACACCGCGTCGTTCGTGGCGGTGATGGGCGCGGCGACGTCGCAGATCTCGTACAGCGCCTCCAAGGGTGGGGTGCTGGCGATGAGCCGGGAGCTCGGGGTGCAGTTCGCCCGGGAGGGGATCCGGGTCAACGCGCTGTGCCCAGGGCCGGTGAACACGCCGCTGCTGCAGGAGCTGTTCGCGACCGACCCGGAGCGCGCAGCGCGCCGGCTGGTGCACGTGCCGCTGGGCCGCTTCGCCGAGCCCGAGGAGATCGCCGCGGCCGTCGCCTTCCTGGCCAGCGACGACTCGTCGTTCATGACCGCCTCGACGTTCCTGGTGGACGGCGGGATCTCGGGGGCGTACGTGACGCCGGAGTGACGGCACATGGACGGGTGGCTCCGGCGGTCGACGTTCCTGCAGCTTGACCAGCGTCTCGCGGTGGGGGCCGGCCATCTGCTCAGGAGAACTGCCTCCATGGCGGAGAACGCCTGGCCCACTTCTGCGGCGCCTTGAGATGGCCGAGGGTGGCGAACAGCCGCTCGGTGGTGCGCTGCTGGACCTGCTCGGCGACCACTTCCGCGGGGCGGCCGCCGAGGCGCTTGCCGAGACCGAGGGCGGTGCGGCCCGCGTAGGCGTCCGGCAGTGCGGCGAGACGGACCGTCTGGGCGAGGCGGCCCCGCGCCGGCGTCCCCTCGTCCTGATCGGGCACGGCTACCAGGGTGTCGTCGGCTGGAGCACGGCCTCGGTGAGCGCCTGGGTGCGCAGGTGCGTGACGTCCTGGCACTCGGGGTCGGCGGCCATGCGGCTGAACGCCTCGCGGGAGGGATAGCGGACGAGCAGGACGGCGTCCCAGTCCTGGCCCTGCTCGGCGACGAGCGGCGTGCCGCCGTCCCCGGCGTAGAGGACCTCGCCGCCGTGGCGGGGGAGGAAGGTCTCGGACAGGGCCTTGGCGTACTGGTCGTAGGACTCGCGGCCGCCCTCCGCGAAGCGGAGCAGGTTGAGCATCACCACGGGACCGCCGGGGTCCTCCTGGAGGTAGCGCTTGAGGTCTGCACCGCGGGGACGATCGCCATGCGCTGACGCTACTGGCGCTCCTCCTCGGGCAGCGACGTCCGTCAGATCGTTTTCGGACCCGCAGGTGGGCGACGGCGAGGTCCATCTCGGCGATGTCGGTGATGCGAGCGCCCATGGCCTGGGCGAACTGCTCGCGCAGGTGCTTGGCCTGCTTGCGGACCAGCACGAGGGCGTCGCGGGTCTCGAAGGCGGTGACGCTGACCGTGCGACCGGTGCGCCGGTCGACCAGCATGCTCAGGCTGTCGAAGCCCATTAGGTCCTGCAGTCGCGGCATTAGGTTGTGGCGGTAGGCGTCGAGGAGCTCGTTCAGGTGGTCGGCGGGATGCGGGCCCAGGTGACCTGGGCGCCGGCGCCGTCCCCGGCCGGGCGTTCCCGGTGCAGGACGGCGATCTCCCACTCCTAAAATGTCGAGGCTTTGGGCGCCGAGGGCCTGCATGAGTCGGATGGGGTGGACGTCCTCGGTGGCGGCGCGCATGGCGTCGGCGTTGGCCCAGGACGTCGTAACGAGGCAGCGGCCGCTCTCGCGGTCGGTGAGCATGGACAGGCCGATGCAGCCGTCGATCTGCTGGATCGCCGGCATCACCTCGTCACGTGTGAAGGCGATGCCGGCGTCGAGGGATCGAGCGTGCATGCCGCCGCACCTTCCGCTCGTGGCGGCGCCCCGGCGACGTCGCTAACGGGCTCACCTTGGCTGTGATCGACGTCTGCCGCGATGCAGCGCCGGTGGCCGCTCTCGCGGCTAGGCGCGTCGCCTCGTGCGCGGCCTCAGCGGCCTACGGCAGACGGCGGAACAGAGCCATGATGCCCCGATGGGACGGCAGGAAGACCCGTACGGCTGCGATCTCTTCCACGGCAGTTTGCAGGCCCGCGACCGGGCGTTGGATCGCTGTAACGCAGCGCCTCAACGGCCCTGTGCGATCGCGCGGGTGAGCCTCGCTCGCCCGCCCAGCCATAGCAGCAAGCGTGACCGGCAGCGGGACCTCTGCAATGCTCAAGCGTGGGACTCTTGAGGCCTCCAGTCGCTGCTCCTTGCGGACGCAGCGAGCCGCCCTGGAGAGACAGTCAACGCCCAGCGTACGTTGTAACGTCACCCGCGGAGCAGCGCCCAACTCGAAGGTGGAGCAGACGTCTTTCAGCCGGATGAGCACACCCGATCGCACGAGAGCAGCGCCGGCTCTGTGTGCCGACGCCTGGGCTACTGCGCCTCAGTGACGACATCCGTCGCGGGACTCAAGACCCATCTTTGTTCGGGTCACTGCATGGGAGACGTACAGTGATCGTGAGGAAGCCGTGACTGGCGCATCGACACAAGCACTGCTCACCCCCAAGCAGCGTGCAGTTCTCGACGCGTTCCAAGATCTGCTCAACCGCGATGGTTATCCGCCATCCATGCGCGAATTGGCCTCAAGACTCGGATATAAGAGTCCGGGGACGGTTCTGGCACACCTGCGTGCCCTACAAGCTCTCGGTGCAGTGCAGCGTGAAGCGCGCAGACCCAGAGCTACTTCGCTCCAGCTAGCTGGCGTGTCATCAAATCTCGAAAGCACGCTTAACTACACGCCCCTTATGTCCGCGGAAGCGATAATGAATAGACGTGGGAGCAATGCTCGAGAGCGTCGCGTCCTGGCTCTGCCTGATGCCCTCGTTCCGGTCGATGCCGTCCTGGTCCGAGCCGATGACCCCTTTCCTGCCGCCGCCATTCTGGCTGGAGACCTTCTCGTCATCTCGGAGAGAACGCCCCAAGTAGGACGCCTTTACGCTTTCGTGTGCGGAGGGCGAGTCCAGGCCGGCTACTATCCAGACAACTCCTGCGAGCCTGAGTCGCACCAGGCCGGTGCCGAGACGCAAGCACTAGGCAGGGTGGTGGGAGTTCTGCGAAGCTTGAAGTAGGCAGAAACTGCGGCAGCGAAGCTGAGCCTGAGTGACTGACAACCTCCCGCCCTCACGCGGCGGCAAACCCTCATGGGCCTCAAGTGCTGCCGCGCAACGAGTCATGCGCGGAAACCGACACAGGGATTCGCGTCCGGAGCTCGCCGTACGGCGAGCGGCGCACGCACTCGGTTTGCGCTACCGAGTCGCGACGGCGCCCCTAGCTGGCGTCCGACGCACCGCCGACCTGGTATTTCCCGGGCAACGAGTAGCTGTGTTCGTTGACGGATGCTTTTGGCACGGGTGCCCGCGGCACTACGTTGCATCGAAGACGAACAGAGACTTTTGGGACAACAAGATTGCAGCCAATAGGCTCCGCGATAATGAAACGAACGAACTGCTCGACCAAGCGGGATGGGTGGCGTTAAGATTCTGGGCCCACGAGGAACCCGCCTCTGTTGCCACCCAGATATATCGCGTGGTGCACAAAAGGCGCACTAGGAAGCAACAGTCGACGCCACAGAAGCATGCCATCGACTAGGCATGCCCTGGTGCGCCCTCTTTCCGACGACTGTCCGCTTGCTCCCTTGACATTAGCAAAGAGACAAGAGTGCCGGTGGGTTCAGGCTTGCGAGGGAGCGCTCATCGGCCTAGTTCGCCGGAGGCGCAATTTTAACTGAAGACGTGCTCCGTCGCAGGCCTAATGCGCGCAATCTCCTGAGCACTGAAGACAAGCATCTACCGTGCACGAGCAGCAGTTGCAAGCCGTCGCTCAGGCTCTCGCCACACCACCGCCATGCCGCCGCGTCTAGAGATTGGAGATGCTCGACAGCACCCGGTACTCCACGCCTAAGGCACGATAGTGGTCCTCCGCGCAACGAATCTTCATCCACTCGGCCTCGCGGAGCTGCAACTGACTTGGATCGCCCTTCGTCTCGGCAATAACGACAACCTCTTCGCCGTTTCGGTCCAGCACAATGGCCCAGTCCGGCGTATGTGGTCCAAGCACTGTGCTCACCGTGTAGGCCTGAGGCAACTTGATGTAATATTTAACGTCCTGACGCGCCTCCAGGCCAACAGCGAAGTCTCTCTCAACTTCGGATTGCCAGGGGGTTCGGTCATAAAGAGACTTTGTAGAGACGACCGTCTTCGAAGCAATCGCTCTACCGGGCCGCTCGAGAAGGGCCAGGGGCTTGGCCGTCCTCGTTTGCGTGTAGTTGAGCCCATCAAGAATCACTCGCGCTACGGCGCCGTTGATCTCTTCGGCAAGGCGGTCCCACACCGACCTCCGATACTCGAGCAGTTCTCGAGTACGCCCGGACGTTTGCAGAACTCGAAGTAGAGCATCGCGGGTCACACCCGTCCGTGCGTGCAAAGCAGTCAACAAACTCCGAATGTCACTGCCAGCCCGGGATGTTTCCCGAGCCGACGTGCTGATAGCGCTGACTACTGGGACGACACCCTGCGTTCCAATGTCTAGGGACGCCTTCGTGGACACAACTGACCGACCCTCTTCGACGTCCAGGTGCTTGACTGAATCTGCGGCTTCCCTGATGAGCGCCTCCTCGTCGAGCACCACACTATACGTAGCCTCGCGTGAGATCCCTCGCCACAGCTTCCGCAGCAGTGGACTCTGCCTCCAACCGTCTATCAGGTTAATATCTATTAGTTCGCGTCGATTCGTGGTCCCGTGGAAGGATTCTCCACAGTCTTCCTCGAACTCGCGCTGCAGTTCCCTTGCGAACTCTTCATAGGACTCGTTTGCAACTACCGTGAGCCGCGCAATGTTTGGATCCACGCATCGACTGCCGTCGTCCAGCACGGGCAGCCGAAGCCCCCGCCCGATTTCCTGCCGCTTCTTCAGAGAGCTCTTCGTCTGGTTGAGCGTACAGATCTGGAACACATTCGGGTTGTCCCAGCCCTCGCGCAGTGCGCTATGTGAAAAAATAAAGCGCGTCGGTTCTGAAAGGCTGAGCAGGCGCTCCTTATCCCGCATGATGAGCTCGTAGGTGTCCCGATCGGCCTTGCTGTCGCCGGTCGTGTCCACAGCAACGCCGCGGCGTGACGCAAAATAGCCGCGATGCACATGCTCCACTGACGGAAGGTGCAAGCCGGCAAATCGTGGTTCGGCCGCAAGCTCCTTATAAGCCTGCACAAAGTGTGTCCGGATATCCCCCTCGGAAGCCGCATATCGCGCAACCCGATCTATGAAGAAGACGCTTAACACCTTGAGCGGGAGTTCGTGCTCCCGGTGTAGCAGCTCGCGCTCCAGGTGCTCGCGAATCGTCTCAGCTATCTGTGCGCGTTGAATAGCGGCGAGGTCTACACCGTATCTCTCGCCGGCACGGATCGAGGTGCCATTTGCGAAGTGAATAGCGGATCGGCCACCATCGACCCGGGACACAACGTAGCCCCGGTACTCGTCCCGACCTCCGCTCAGGTCTCTTAGATCGTCATTAACGGAGAGTCGGATGCTCTTCTGCGTTACACCAGCGGCCGTCTTCACCCAAATCTTAGCAACTGCCCTGGGCGGACTATGTGGGCGAACGTCTACGGAGACAAGTTCAATACGGGCGGCACCCGTCATTGCGTCGGTTACCGACAGAACATCGACCTTCTTGACGAGACCGCGCTCGTATGCTTGGACTGGGCCCAGCCTATAGATTGGATTAACAACTTCCCGGTGGGTAGCCGAGTATCTAAGTACAATCAGCGGACGCAGTCGGCTTATTGCTAGCCTCGCTGCATCGCCCTCCATATTCTGCGGCTCGTCAAGTATTACGACTGGCATGCACGAGCTGATGAGATCTATCGGTCGACTATAGTCAAGTGCCTCCGCCTCCTGAAACATCAGATTAGAAACTCGGTTGAAAGAGTCGAGGCCGATAAGCAAGATTTCTGCACGGTCAGAAGTTGCGAACTGTCTAATCAAAGAAGGTCTAGACGAGTCATAGACGCGAAACGTCGCCCGGTCAGGGCCAAACAACGACGCAAAATGCGACCGCGTCATGTTTTCGAACTTGGCGACGCCCTCCCGAATCGCCACCGACGGGGTGACGACAACAAACTTTCGTAGGCCACGCGTGCGGTATAGGTGATGGATCGTGCGCAGGTAGGTGTAGGTCTTCCCCGTCCCGGTTTCCATTTCGACGGTCAGGTCGAGCCGGGATCCAACGCCGTCAGAAGGTGGAAGCCCCTGGGATACCTGCACGTCCCTCAAGTTTGCCAAGACTTCATCCGCACTGAGGATGAGGGAGTTTCCGACGATGATGGCATCGTCGTCACGCAGTGTGGAGGCCCCGGCAGCGATGTCGGCGGCCTGCCCATGAAAGACCGCGTCTACGGCGTGGATCGCGGCAAGCTGATGGGCTTGACTCGCATCAAACTTCAGTGACACTTCGCTCCTACAGTGTCTCGAAGGAGATCCAGCGCTCCTTCATTCGAAGTCTCGTATTCATCAACAGCTCGTCCTGTCCGGTGAAGCTCTCCTCAAGACAGATGATGCGATGAACCGTCAATGCGCTGAGCGCATCAACGGCGAAGGACGTCAGAGACGTTGCGACACACACTGCAAGCTCGCCGCCGAATACGTACGCCTGGGAACCCCCAGAGAGCGAGTGGGCCTCGACGACAGCGTCCAAGGGGATACCGTCGGCAAGCGCGATATTCACCGCCAAGGACTCGTCGGTCGCTGTCCGGTCAATGTATCGAACGCCTTCGAAAAGATGATCCTGGGCTTCTTCAGTTGCGGTCTGCGGAAGCGCGGGAAGGAAGATGCCCCGCCTTTGACGGAATGCGCGGAGTCTGCCTGCGGGTTCTCCTCCGGCCGTCAAGCAACTCTGAGCCCTCGCGAGCGCAACCTCAGGTAGGGTTCGCGAGGGTCCAGCACCGCCCACGGGTTCAGGTAGCCCAATAAGCAGGAATCGTGCCGAACTCCCGGTCGAGAGCCGTTCGGCGATCACTGCCTCAGCCGTTGTCCCCGTCCTGGCGAAAGGATCAAGGACTACGTCGCCGTGAGTTACTCCCGCGATTTGCATCAACTGCCTGATCAGCGCTACAGGCTTCCCGCTGTACCGAAGGTCGGGAAAGAATCTGCGGATCTCCTTAGCCGCATCATCCGTGTGGCCAACGTCCGTGTGTCGTAGAAGAGTCGAAGGCATACGGCCCTGGCGGATCTCTGACAAGTACGCCTTCCGTGCAGGCACCGAGTTGCTTCCGTCAAGCCCCCACCACAGCCGGCCCTCAGCCTTCTGGCGCTCGTGTTCCTCTTTGGTGCACGCCCAAACACGGCTCCTCTTCGGCCATACTTCCTGGCCGGTCTGTGGGTGACTGATGGGGTAGTACAGATTTGGCCGCTCGTCGGCTGTGAACCGGCAAGTATAGTCGGCCGACTTCCAGGGCCCGCGGGGGTCATTGTCGGGATTCTGGTACCGGCTCCGCTGCGCCTCGGACATGGGTAGCAGCGAGGCGCCGAAGGACGCGGACTTCCGATAGCACAGGATGTTCTCGTGGACGTAACCCACGTCTTTGGCGTCCGGAGCCGGCGAATAGCGCTTCTCCCAAACAAGGTTACAGACGAAGTTCTCGGGTCCGAAAACCTCATCCATGAGAAGTCGCAGGCGGTGTACCTCGTGGTCGTCGATCGCGACGAAGGCGACCCCATCTTCACTCAGAAGGTTCCGTGTAACGTAAAGACGCGGCAGCATCATGGTCAACCAGCGACTATGGCGGCCGCGCCCGCCGCTCGACGCTAGCGCTGGCGACCGGCGACCGTCATCGACAGCTGCCTCGTGCTCCGAGTATCGAGTCCAGGCGTCGTCGAAATCGTCCACGTACACTTCATCTTGGCCATTGTTATATGGGGGGTCCAAGAAAGCCATCTTCACCGCGCCGCCATAGGCGGGTTGGAGCAGCTTCATAACTTCGTAGTTGTCGCCGGTGACGAAGACGTGGCAAGCCGCCCCCACCACGGAGGCCGTCGGCGCGAGGGCAGATGCTGGCTTCTGACGCAGGCTGTGAAGCGCCGCCGTGCGCCCGGGCCAGGAGAATCCGACCGGTTCCTCGCTTGCCGTGGCCTCTTCGGTTCCCGCTAAGTCCGCGATCAGGGCGACGTCAAGCTGGCCGTCGAGAAAGGCTTCGGGAAACGCTTCCTGGAGCAACGCAAGGCGATACGCGAGCGGTGACTGCGGGCCGGAGGGCTCGCCAGAGTAATTCAACTTGCGCTCCTGTACAGTTCTTTGGTGCGCAACAAGCGCGACCGCCCCCGACGGCTGTCGATCATGCGTGGAAGGTGCTGTGCGTAGCTACTAACGTGTGCCTGCATGCCGTCAAGTGCGGCGAAGCTATCAGACCGCGACGGCCGGAGGCCACCTTCGCGATCCATGGCCGTGTCGGCCAGAGCATCGAACAATTCGCGCGGCATGGGTAGTCCGGAGCGCACTGAACGAACGATGAGTCCAGCGGCGGCCTGTGCGCTGAGGCTACCCTTGTCGGCACGGTCCAGAAAGTCGTCCAAGTTTCTGGCCATCGGACCACTCTTGTGCTGCACGGACAGTACTTCGCCGTTACGCAGGAGAAGTCCCGACGGGGTAAATGCTGCGGTCTTTGTTGGGTTGCCCGCGGGTGATGCGCATTGGCTGACCGACTCCACGACGAAACGTCCTACGGGGGCTGCAACGGCATTGCCGGTCATCCGCAAAGCGGCGGATCGGCTCACTCCTGTCAGGCGCAGGTGGCTAAGCCCCTGAAGTCGCAGGCTTTCAGGCAGATTGAGTTTCCGGACACGTCCGTCGATGAGGACGGCAACTGGGGAGCGGCCGGCATCGTCCGTGGCGCCGATCTTGAGGGCAGGGACAAAACCCTCAGAAAAGCAGATCGACCTCTTACCGCCAGTCCAGTAGAATCCCGCTGGCCCGCCCTCGAAAGCGGCGATGGACTGCGGCTGGTGGGGGAGGCGCGCGTGGATGGCCTCAGCGCATTCCCTTGTTTTGGAGGCGACAATAAACAAGCGCTTACGGTCCTGAGGCAGGCCGAAGGAGCGCGCATTGATCACTCGCCAAGCGACGAAGGGGTATCCGCCGTCAGTGAGGGCGCGCAGAAGCGCCGCGAAGTCTGCCCCCTTCTTCAGGGAGAGGAGATTCGGAACGTTTTCCCCGATTATTGTCTCGGCACCACTATCCTTGGCCACTCGCAGCATTTCAAAGAAAAGACTCGAGCGCACACCGGATAGTCCGGTCTGCAGCCCAGCGGAACTGAGGTCTTGACATGGCCATCCGCCCACGATCATCTGTGCCGGCGGGGGATCGAGCGTTTCGACGTCGGGCCAAATCTCGCTATTTGGGTATTGTCGCCGGAGTACAACCTGGCAATCGGGGTCTGATTCGCAAACCAGCACAGGTGCTGCCTCGGGGTGTTCCAGGCCGCCTATGCCGCTAAAGAGGCTGATGTACGTAAGGTCGTTTGTCACCGTATTCCCCTCGACTATGACAAACTAATGGCACGGTGGGGATTGCTTATCTCGTCTGTTACGGAAAACGGTCGGCCGTGCACGGTGTCCAACGTAGTCGAGGCCTAGGTCGCCCTGTGGGGGACCCGCCGTCTCGTCTGCAGCCACACATGCTGTGACCTGCGTTGGCCGGCGGTCGTTGCGCCGCCGCCGACTCCGTGTTCGTGCTGCTCGCTTCCTTCAGTCGTGAGGGAGGGGTGGTCTCCGGGGGTGTCGGCGGGTCGGAGCGCGGACGGACGCCTGACTGAGGCAGTGGATCATCGTTCTGCCGGCGCGATCAAGTGGCCGCGGCTAAGGCTAGGCGAGGGGTCCGACAGAGTGGCATCAGCCGCTGGAGGCAGTCGTCCACTCGGCGACGCGTACGGTGATCTGCCGGCAGACCTCGCGAAGTCGATGGCGTTCATCGCTGCCCGTCGTCGTGGGATTGCGTGGCAAGGCGCTCGAGCGCGGCGGTGAAGCTCTGGTTCCACAGACCCAGGTGCGGCCAGCGCTCGGCCACGAGCGCCGTTGCCTCCTCGACCGACATCCCCTTCTCGCGCGCCAGCCAGCCGCGCGGCACGCTGCGCGACCGCGGGGTCGACGTCGGGATGACGATCCTCCCGTGGGCGCACCTCACCATCGACCCGGCGGTGTCGGCGGTCAAGAGCCTCGCCTGGCTGAACACTCACCTGCCGATCTCCGGGGCCGACCCCGTGCCGCCGCGAGAGAGCCGCGTCCGCGTCTACGTCACCGTCGCGCGCACCTGGCGCAAGCTGCCCGACTGGCCGTCGGCCACCACCGACCGCACCTGGTTCCTGGCGTCGGACGGACGTCTGCAGGACCACCCGCCGGCCCAGGCCTCGGCCACGACGTTCCGCTACGACCCCATGGACCCCACGCCGTCGGTTGGCGGCCGCGTGCTCGCGCGGGGCGCCGGCCCGCGTGACAACACGGAGCTGGAGGCGCGCGACGACGTCCGCAGCTTCACCACGCCGCCGCTCCGAAAACCGGTCGAGGTGCGTGTCCGGCTGTTCGTCGAGTCGGACAACCCGTACGCCGACGTGTTCGTGCGTCTGTGTGACGTCGGCCTGAACGGGAAGTCGGTCAACATCACCGACCGGCTGGTCCGGCTCGACCCCGCGCCGGGGGAGGAGCCGGTCAAGGGGGAGCGGGTGGTGGAGACGACGCTGCCCGACACCGCGCAGCACTTCCGGGCCGGCGGCGGGTCCGGCTGCAGGTCTCCGGCGGTGCCCATCCGGAGGTACGCGCGCAATCTCGGCACCGGCGAGCCGGTCGGTCAGTCCTCGCACGGGCTGCCGACCCACCATCGGATCAGCCACGGGGGCGCCGCACCCTCGTTGATCACGCTGCCGCTGGCCGATCGACCCGGGGACAAGTCGACAAATCGACCACAGGCGCCCTTCTGGTCCCAGCCGCGCGGGACGCCTCTCGCGCCTACCGCACTGAACCGGTTCCGCTTCGTAGCGTGGGGCCGTGGCCAAGCACTTCACGGATGAGACCGCCGAGTTCAAGATGCCCGTGCCCGGGCGGCACGCTGCCGCCGACCCCGGCGAGCTGGACATGACCCAGCGGTTCGACCCCGGCTTCTCGCGCCGGCGGCCCGCGGTGCCGGCAGTTTCTCCGCGGGACGACGAGAGCCGCTGACCCAGGCGCGGCCCAGCCGGGGGATGCCGATGCTGACGTTCAACGACCTGCTGTCCCTCGAGGGCATAAAGTCGGCGCAGGTCCGCCTGGTCCGGCACCAGGACAACCGGCTGAAGCCCGGCCGGCTCTACGAGGCCTGGCGAAGCGACAGATCCGCGTTCGAGCGGTACCAGAGCGTCCAGCAGCGCAACCTGTTCGACGTGGGCGACCTGCTCGCCAGCTTCATCGTGACCGAGGCCCGGAAGACCGTGTTCGTCGGCCTCTACAAGGTCGCCGGCGTCACCACCTGCCCGGCGGGCACCGTCGACGTCCTGACCGGCGGCGACGTGTCCGGCTACCACGACTACGACCTGCGGCTGCTCGGGCGACTCGGCGACTACACCGACAAGATCGTCATCGACTGGGGCGCCGGCACTCGAAGCTGGGTCCAGCGAGCTGCCAACCAGCCCAAGCCGGTCCTCGAGATCGCCGAGCAGTACGAACCCCGTTTCCCTGGGTTCCGCGAGTTCGTCCGGCCGGTCGACGACATCCCCACCCTCCCGCACGGCTGGCAGCAGGTGCTGCGCACCGTGAAGGGGGTGTACCTGCTGGTCGACGTCGAGTCCGGACTACAGTACGTCGGCTCGGCGAAGGGTGCCGACAGCCTGCTCGGCCGCTGGCTGGAGTACGCCAACGGCGGTGACGGCGGCGACGTCCGCCTCAAGGCCGTAGCCCGGCACGGCCGCCGCAACTACCAGGTGTCGGTGCTGGAAGTCGTCGACGGCAATACCCCCGACGACACCATCGAGCAGATCGAGTCGTACTGGAAGTTCAAGCTGCTCACGCGGCGGTTCGGCCTCAACGCCAACTAGTGCAGCCGCAGCACTAGCTCACGCAACCTTGGCGGCGTGGAAGACGTCTGCAGGCAGGGCATGGTCCAGCTGCCAGAGGACGCGCATCGGATGCTCGCCGGTGTGGGACAGGTAGGACATGGGCCCGGCGTAGAGGTATGGCGGCGTGCCCAGAGTCCCGTCCGCCGTCTTGGTCTCCCGCACGAACATGTGCACGGACGACCCCATCTCCCGGTGGTGGACGTAGCGCTGCCCGGTCGGGGACACCGCGGCCGTCGCGTTCTGTGACTCCCACTGGAACAGCGTCGGAGTGATGGCGTGGTCGGCGTACATCGTGGTGGGGGAGAAGTGCGCCTCGGTCTTCTCCAGCGTCACGAAGAAGACGTCGGCCCGGTCGCCCTTCACCCAGCGCACGCCCGAGCCCCAGGTGCCGTTGAGGTTCTCCAACCCGAAGGCCGCCAGGGCCTCGTCGCGGCTGTACCGCGCGTGGACGTGCAGGGGCCGGTCACTCGCTTCACCCAGCGGCGGGGTCACGCGCTGGATGCGCTCGTGCAGCACACCGCTGAGCTCGACGAGCTCGTCGGCGCGGCCCCGGTTCGCGAGCAACCGCGCGACTGACGCCTCGACGCTGCTGAACGGCGTCCGCGAGCCGTAGAGCGAGAAGTGCAGCATCGCGACCAGGCGGCGGAGGCGAGCGTTCCGCTGCCCCGCGGCGTCGTCCCGCGTCAGCGACCGGAAGAGCTGCAGTCGCTCCAGGTCATCGACGTGCAGCATGCGGCCGAATGCGGCACCGAGCGCCGCGTCGTCCGGGCCCGGCTCCTCCTCGTCCCAGCTGGCGGCCCGCTTGAGGTCCAGCCAGCTGCGGCCGTTCCCGCGGTACAGGTCCTCCACCTCGACCCCGGTCTCCTCGAGGAACTCGGCCAGCGAGGGCGACTGCAGGCTCGTGGCCTCGCTGACCAGCCCCTTCCAGGACACGGTGAGCGACTGCTTGATGCTGTCGATGACGACCTGCTGCGCCACCCGGTCCAGCTCAATGTGGCAGCCCGCCGGCAGGGTGGGGAAGCCGGCTTCGACGTCGCGTTGCAGACCTCGGCGCGAGCTGCCGGTCAGCTCACGGAAGCGCAGGTCGAAGCGGAACTCCCGGTGCTGGGCGCCGATGAAGTCCAGCACGGTCAGGCACGCCTTGTCCTCGGCCAGCCGCAGCCCGCGGCCCAGCTGCTGCAGGAACACCGTCGCGCTCTCGGTGGGGCGGAGGAACAGCACCGTGTCGACGGTCGGGATGTCGAGGCCCTCGTTGAACAGGTCGACGGTGAACAGGACATTGACCGTCCGGTCGCGCAGAGCGGCCCCGCCGCCGCGCGCTCCTCGCGGGTCGACTCGACGTCACCGCGCGGCTGGGGATGCCGGCCCGGGAGAACCGCTCGGCCATGTACTGCGCGTGCTGGACGCTGACGCAGAAGCCGAGCGCCCGCATCCTGCCGGCGTCCTCGACCTTGTCCTTGACCGCCTGCAGGACGAGCCGGACGCGGTGGTCGTCACCGGTGTAGACCTTCGTCAGCTCCGCGACGTCGTAGCCGCGGCCGCGCTTCCACCGCAGCTGGTCGAGCGCGACGTCGTCGTGGATGCCGAAGTACTGGAACGGCGCGAGCAAGCCCTGCTCCAGCGCCTCCCAGAGCCGCCGTTCGACGGCGATGCGCCCGTCGAACCAAGTCCGCACGTCGGCGCCGTCGGTGCGCTCGGGCGTCGCGGTCAGCCCGAGCAGGACGGCGGGTTGCATGTGCTCGAGCAGCCGCCGGTAGGTGACCGCCTCAGCGTGGTGGAACTCGTCCACGACGACCACGTCGAAATGGCGCGGGTCGAGGTCGGCGAGGTCGATCTGGTGAAGCGACTGGATCGACGCGAACACGTGGCGCCACTCGCGCGGACGCTGCCCGCCGACGAACAGCTCACCGAAGTCGCCCTGGCGCAGCACGTGCCGGAACGTCGACAGGCTCTGGGACAACAGCTCCTCGCGGTGGGCGACGAACAGCAGGCGGTCGGCCGTGCCGCTGTCCCGCAGCCGCCGGTAGTCCAGCGCGGAGACGATCGTCTTGCCGGTGCCGGTCGCCATCACCACGAGGCTGCGCCACCGGTCGTGGACGCTGCGCTCGGCATCGAGCGCTTCGAGGATCTCCCGCTGGTAGCCGAAGGGGCGGACGTCGAGCGTGGTGATCTCGATCGGGAGGTCCGATGGGCCGCCGCGCTCGGCGGCTAGTGCCTCGCGGAGCCGGTCGCCGTCGCGGTGCGGGTCGTAGGTCTCGAACGACGGGTCGAGCCAGTAGGAGTCGAAGGTCTCGGCGAAGGTGGTGAGCAGGTGCGCCTGCTCGACGTTGGACAGCCGCACGTTCCACTCGAGGCCGTCGGTCAGCGCGTTGCGGGAGAGGTCGGACGAGCCGACGTAGGCCGTCGAGAGACCCGTGGCGCGGTGGAACAGCCAGGCCTTGGCGTGCAGCCGCGTCGTGCGCGTCTCGTACGAGACCTTGACCTCGGCGCCGAGCTCGACGAGGCGGTCGAGCGCCCGCTGGTCGGTCGCGCCCAGGTACGTGGTGGTGATGACCTTCAGTCGGCCGCCGCGCTCGCGCATGTCGCCAAGCTGCTTCTCGATCACGCGCAGGCCCTGCCACTTAATGAAGGCGCAGAGGAGGTCCACCGAGTCCGCGGAGGCGAGCTCGCGGGCGACCTCGAAGCCGATGCCCGGTTGACCGCGACCGTTGACCAGCAGGGCGCTGGTGGACAGGGGGACGGCGGGCCGCTCGGGGAAGGACGTCGGCCCGGGCGTGGTCGCGGGCGGGGCGATGGCGAGGAGCGTTCGCGGCGACTCGACGATGTCGTCGCTCGCGGTGGCCGCGTCGGGCGCCAGGGCGGTGATGGCCTTGACCATCTCGTTGGCCAGGTGCACCTGTCGCTGGACCGCTGCCCGGTCATTGCCGCCGGCGATGCGCAGGGCCCGTGACACCAGCGCGGCGACGTGGCGGGTGAGCGCCTCGTGCGCATCGACCGGGTCGGGCTCGCCGAGGGACACCAGCTCCGGGTCCGTGCTCGCTAACCGACCGTGCAGTGCCGCCGTCAGCAGGTGTTCGTACAGCCCTGGCGCCAGGTCTCCCACGGACGGACCGTAACCGGAACGCCACCGTCGGCTGGTATCGCCACTCGGCTAGCGGCCACCGACGCGCGAATCGGGCACCACGGGTAGTGCGTTCGCGGTGGCGACCGCGCGTCGACGAACCTCTGTCAGCTCGGCGTGGAAGGCGTTGCGGCTGTTGCCTTCGGGACTTTCACGACCAGCGGGGACGTCACCGTGGTCGGCCGTCGCGCTCGCCGTCGACGATTTTCGCGACGAAGAGCTGGCCAGGAAGATGCTCTACGTCGGGCTGTCGCGGGCGCGGGACCTGCTCGTCGTATTGGGCGACTTGGACCTGATCCGGCGGGACGCTCCTATGACACGTCAAGCCGCTTCCGGTGGTGATTCGAGGCGTCGGTCGAGCTCGCGGGCGATGTAGCGCTTGAGGCAGCGCTTGATCTCGCGGTCGGTCTTGCCGTCGGCTCGGCGGCGGTCGGCGTAGGCGCGGGTGCGCTCGTCGCGTTGCAGCCGGGTGAGGACGACGGTGTGCAGGGCCCGGTTGAGCTGGCGGTCACCGGAGCGGTTGAGCCGGTAGCGCACGGTCTTGCCCGAGGACGCCGGGATGGGGGCGGTGCCGGCGAGCATGGCGAAGGCGGCGTCGTCGCGGCAGCGGCCGGGGTGGGACCAGGCGGTGAGCACGGTGGCGGCCACGATCGGACCGACTCCGGTCAGCTCGAGCAGGTCTGGCCGCCAGGACCGCACGATGGCGCGGATGGCCTTCTCGTGGTCGAGCGCCTCGGCCTCGAGGAAGCGGATGCGCCCGGCGAGGTCGTGCAGCACGGTCAGCGCGGTGAGGGCCTCGACGTCCCCGCTGCTGGCGCCCGGGCGCAGCCGCGCAGCGGTAGCGATCATGGCGCGGGTGGTCTGCCCGCGGAACCGCGCCCGCACCACCTCGGGAGCGGTGATGACCAGCGCCAGCAGCTGCCGCTGGCCGGCGGTGGCGGCCTCCACCGCGGCGCGGCGGGCGGTCAGGCGCATCTGCAGCGCGGCCCGCTCGGCGCCGGTCTTGGGCTGGGCCAGCCGGCCGCGGGCGAGGGCGTCGCGGGCGGCGCGCTCGGCGTCGATCGGATCGGACTTCGCCCCGGCCCGCCGCGCCGGGCGCTTGGGCCGGTCGAGTTCGACGACCAGCTCGCCGGCGTCGGCCAGGTGCCGGGCCAGGCCGGCGCCGTAGCCGCCGGTGCCCTCCATCGCCCAGGCGCGCAGCCCGGCGTGCGCCTCGGCCAGGGCGACGAGTGCGGTGTAGCCGTCGGGATCGGCGGGCACCGTCGCGCGGGCCAGCACGCCGCCGGTGCGGGCGTCGAGGACCGCGGCGGTGTGGGTCTGGCTGTGGGTGTCGACGCCGATGACGACCTCGACCAGCTCTGCCAGCATGGTCATGCGTTCTTCTCCTTGACCGGGGGGACGCAGCAGGTCCCGGTCCGGTGCGGAGATGGCAGGACTGTGATGAGACACGCCAGCGCCTACTGGCGGTCAAGCTCCTGATCAGGCCAACGTCTCCGGCCGGGCCGGTGCCGGCAGCAGCAGGCGGACAAGTCCGGTCAAAGGCACGAAGCCAGTCAGACGAAGGGTCACGCCCACTGCTGCCGACCGTCAGCCCATCACCCGTGAGCCGACCCGGCCAGCCTCACAGTCAGAGGAGGTCGTCGTCCGGCGGCTCACCTCCGGAGGTGGGTAGCCCGACGACGTCGCACCCGGACGGGGAGCCTGGGGCATCGGAGACGCACGAGGTCGCCACGCCTGCACGGCGGTTGGGGATCCCACCGCCGTCCGCGCGAGCACCTAGCGTCAACCCCCGATGACCGTGACGCCACCTGCTGCCTCGCTCGCGCACGGCGTCCGCACGGGGGAGGACCACGACATGACTGCCGCCAGCAACCAGCCCGTGCCGGTGTGGACGCTCGCCACCGAGGAGGTGGACGTCCCGGATCTGATGACCGACGAGGTGATGACACCGGCGCGCCTCGCCGAGCTGCGAACGGCCCTGGCGGCCATGGCGGACACCCCGATCGCGACGTTGGAAGCGCGTCCCATCGCCGAGCAGCGTGAACGCTCCGGTGGCATCGCGCTGACCGCGGTCAGCCCGCTCGCGCAGGAGTTGTCGCAGCTCGTGGCGCGGACCGCCACGTCGTCGCCGACTCGCGACGTCGTCTCGGGCAGCGGCGAGGTGCTCTTCCGGATGGTCGTGCCGGCGAAGGTGGCGGCCCAGTTCGGCGAGGGGCTCATCCGCTCCATGCCCTCGAAGCAGGTGGCCGGCGGTGTCCGCAGCGCTCTCATGGGACCCGCCGGAGTGGCAGCGCACGCCACCTTCGTCCCCGTCGCAGGCAAGGCGGCGGCGGCCGGTGCGGCGGGGGGCTCGGCCGCGACGGCAGGAGTGGCCGCAGCCGGCGCGGGGGCCGCGACGGTGGCTGCGCCGCTGGTGCTGATGGCCGTGGCCGTCGCCGTCAGCGCGCACGCCGACCACCAGCGGCAGGCGGCCGTCGAACGCATCACCGACCTGCTGGAGCGACTGCACGAGGCGCGGCTGGACGACGAGCGCGACGAGCTCGGCGGCTGCCGCGAGGCCATTGACAAGGCCACCTCCGTCCTGCTCGACCAGGGCCGCATCGGAGCATCGCTCGGCCTCGACTCGGCGGTGCACGCGATCGGCACGTCGATCGAGAAGACACGGAGCCGGCTGAGGAAGTGGCAGACCGCCCTCGCCGATCTGCCGGACGGGCCGGTCGACATCGCGTCCCTGACGAAGGCCTTCCCTGGCATCGACGGCGACGGCGGCGCCTTCCGCGCCCACCTGGAGATCGCGAGACTGGCGATCGCGCTCAAGCGACGCGTGCTCGTCCTCCAGGCCGTCGAGCACTCGCAGCAGGAGGGTGCCAACCACCCCTTCAAGGCCTTCCTCCAGACCCTGCAGGGCGACGAGCGACGCGTCGACGAGCTCGAGCGCGGCATCTCGTCGGTGCTCCTGCGGCTGTCGAGCCTGAAGCTCAAGCCCTCCGGTGGGTTCCACAGCCTGATGTGGACCCAGGGAGCCGTGGACGATCTGCTCAGGAGCGCCTACCGCCTTCGTGCGTTGGGTGAGGGCGTCGCCGGTGGGACCGGCCGGTCCGACGTCGCCATCGACATCGAGCGGCGTAGCGATGGATCGCTGGTGGTGTTTCCCGCCGTCGCTGCATGACGGCTCGGAGCCGAGTTGCGGCTCCCTTCGCGGTCGGGGCGCTCGTCGCTCGCAAGCGTGACGGCGGCAACAGGTCCGCCGCGGGCTTGACCACGCCGCGTTCTCACATTGACTCGCGCGGTACCACCGGCGCCACGGTGCCGGACGTCGGAACAGCCGCACCGGGCGGCCGGTGGGTGACTGCTCGAGCCCTGCAGGGGATGGGCGCGCAGCTGTTCAGCGAGGACCGGGCAGGTCCTCGAGGTCGAAGGCGGCATGCAGCGCCGCGGTGAGAGCCGCTTCCTGCTCCGGGCGCAGTCGGCCGATCTGCCGACCGAGCGCCGACTTCGGCACGGTGACGACGTTGTCGCAGCTGACGACGCTCGGATGGTCGAGGCCGTTGGCCGGGCCGACGGGCACCTCTGTCGAGAGGCCGCGGATGGTGCTGGTGATGGGCGCGACGGTGACCCGTGAGAGATGCGGGCGCACGAGTTCCCGGGTCAGCACCAGCACGGGTCGGGTCTTGTCCAGGTGAGCCAGATGGATCGGACGCATCAGTCGAGGTCGTCGAGCGGCGTCCGGGCGGCGTGCTCGGCGAGTGCGTCCAGATCGTCGTCCTCGGCGGCGGTGGCCAGGATGGCCGCGTCGCGCGCGGCGATCTCACGGCGCCGCTCCCGCTGGAGCGCCTGACTGACGACCGCGGCGCGCGAGGGAGCGCGGCCGTCGGCCACCAGTCGGTCGATGAACTCGACGAGTTCCTCGGGGAGCCGGATGGCGATCTGCGTGCTCATCCAGCCATGGTACCGCTGTGGGATGCACATTGTTACCACACGCGCAGGGCCTGACAGCACCGTGGTTCTCCGGCTGCCCGCTACTCGCCAGGGTCATCGCGTAACACGTCGCGGGACGCCGCTTCGGTCGGTGGCACACCAGGTCAGGACGGTGACGTCTTGGGAAGGCCACCTCGGTCGCCGCGGTGGCCAGCTTGGAGCCGCAGGTGACGAAGTCTGTCAGCTCCGGTCCGAGCGGCTCGGCCGTGGCCAAGTGGACAAGGTGAGAATCTGCGCTCGTCTGTGTTGTGCCGCGCAGGAATCGACCTGCAGTCCCAGCCGATGCCGCCGACGTGCGCTGAGCTGGCCAGCGCCGCTGCCGCACCCCTGCACGGAGAGCTGGTCGGCGCGGGAGGTTCCGGGACGGCGTCGTCCGTGACACCCTCCTGAGGCTCTGCACGCCGCACCACGGGGGAACGTTGCCGTACTCAGTCCTGCAGGTCGTCGTCCGCTCGATGAGGGGCTGAGGCGGTGTACCGCGTCGACGGGCGGCTGGTGCTCAGCCCCAGTGACCTGACCCGGCACCAGGAGTGCACCCACCTCACCGCGCTCAACCTGCAGGTGGCCGACCGCGTGCTCGACCCGCCGGCCGAGGGCGTCAGCGACCAGACCGTGCTCGTCGCCGACCTCGGCATCGCCCACGAGCTGCGCTACCTGGAGTCGCTGGAGGAGCAGGGCCTCGACGTCGTCCGCCTCCAGGGCCGGCGCAGCGAGGCAGCCACGCTCGAGGCGATGCGCGCCGGCGTCGACGTCGTCCACCAGGCCACCCTGTTCGACGGCACCTGGGGCGGTCAGGCCGACTTCCTGCTCAAGACCCCGGCGCCGTCCGACCTCGGCGACTGGTCCTACGAGGTCGCCGACGCCAAGCTCGCCCGCCGCGTCAAGGTGCCCGCCCTGCTGCAGATGGCCACCTACGCCGACCGGCTCACCACCCTCCAGGGCCGCGCACCCGAGCGCATCTGCGTCGTCACCGGCGACGGCGAGACCCGCCCGTGGCGGCTGGTCGACGTCGCCGCCTACGCCCGCCGCGCCCGCACCCGGCTCGAGGCCTTCATCGAGCACCCGGCGATCACCGAACCCGTCCCCGTCGCGGCCTGCGACCGCTGCACCTGGCAGCCGAGGT
Organism: Geodermatophilus sp. YIM 151500; assembly: GCF_025716945.1. Classification (GTDB taxonomy): domain Bacteria; phylum Actinomycetota; class Actinomycetes; order Mycobacteriales; family Geodermatophilaceae; genus YIM-151500. Next base: position 559,504 of record NZ_JAOVZT010000001.1, on the reverse strand, counting down.
GCGACGCCGAGCTCCGGCAGCAGGACGACCTCAGCCTGGTCGCCGGCATGCGCCGCGACCACCGTGCCGCCCTCCGCGACGCCGGCGTCGCCACCCTCGAGCAGCTCGCCGGCGCGACCGACGACGTCCTCAAGACCACCGGCATCGGCCGGGCCACCCGCGAGCGCCTCCGCGACCAGGCCCGCGAGCAGCTCCGCGGCCGACGGGAGGGCCGCCCCACCCGCACGCTCCTCGCGCCCGCGCCCGCCCAGGGGCTGGCCCGCCTCCCCGCGCCCAGCCCCGGCGACCTCTACCTCGACTTCGAGGGTGACCCGCTCTCCGGCGACGGCCAGGGCCTGGAGTACCTGGCCGGCCTCGGCGACCGCGCCGGCCGCTTCACCGCGCTCTGGGCGCACGACGCGGAGCAGGAGAAGCGCATGGTCGAAGACCTGGTCGACCGCCTCGTCGCGGCGTGGCGGGCCGACCCCGGCATGCACGTCTACCACTACGCCGCCTACGAGGTCAGTGCGCTCAAGCGGCTCACCGGCCGGTACGGCGTCCGCGAGGCCGAGCTCGACGCGCTGCTGCGCGCCGAGCGGTTCGTCGACCTGCTGCCCGTCGTCTGCCAGTCGATGCGGATCAGCAAGGAGTCGTACTCGATCAAGAAGGTCGAGGCCTTCTACGGGCGCGAGCACACCGGCGACGTCGCCGACGCGATGTCCAGTGTCGTCGAGTACGAGAAGTGGCTGATCGACCGCGACCCGGCCCGCCTGCAGGCCATCGAGGACTACAACCGGGACGACGTCGACTCGACCCGCGAGCTGCACGACTGGCTGGAGACCCAGCGGGCCGAGCTGGCGGCCGAGCACGGCGAGCTGGCGCGCCCGATCGTCTCCGACGTCGACGCGCCGGTACAGCGGTCGGACGCCGAGCTCGCCGAGCTGGCCCTGGTCGACCGGCTGGCCGACGCCGGGCACCCGCTGCTCGGCGACCTCGTGCAGTGGCACCGCCGCGAGGCCCGGCCCGGCTGGTGGGAGTTCTTCGCCCGCGGCGAGCTGGAGGACGAGCAGCTCGTCGAGGACCGCACCGCGCTCGGCGGGCTCTCCTGCGGCGCCGAGGTCGGCACCGAGAAGCGCAGCAAGCTCTACGCCTTCGACTTCTCGCCGCAGGACACCAAGCTCTCGGTCGGGTCGAAGGCCTTCGACGTCGACACCAAGGCGCGCGTCGGCGAGGTGCGCGAGATCGACGCCGTCGCCGGGCGGGTCGTCGTCAAGAGCACGAAGGCGCCGGACGCCGTCCGCGGGCTCGGCCCGGAGGGACCGCTGGACGACAGGCCGATGCGCGAGTCGATCGCCGCGACGGCGGACGACGTCCTCGCCGGGAGGCCATGCCTGGGGCAGGCGCTGCTCGACCGTCGAGTCCCGGCCGGCACCCGGCGGCTGCCGGGGGAGGAGGCCGGCGACGCCGTCGTCCGGCTCGGGTTGACGCTGGACGGCGAGGTGCTCGCCGTGCAGGGGCCGCCCGGCAGCGGCAAGACGCGGGCGGCGTCGCGGCTGATCCGCGCGCTGCTGGACGCCGGCAAGAAGGTCGGCGTCACGGCGACCTCCCACGCGGTGATCGGCAACGTGCTCAGCGCGGTCGGGCGGCCGGCGCTGCAGAAGTGCGACGAGCACCAGGCGTGCGGGGCGCCCGGCGTCGAGTGGTCCAAGGACTCCGGCGACGTCGCCGCCCGGCTGCTCGACGGGTCGGCGTCGCTCGTCGGCGGGACGGCGTGGTTCTGGTGCCGCCCGGAGCTGGCCGGGGCCGTCGACGTGCTGGTGGACGACGAGGCGGGGCAGTTCTCGCTGGCCAACGCGGTCGCCGTCGCCCGGTCGGCCCGCTCGCTGGTGCTGCTCGGCGACCCGCAGCAGCTGGCGCAGCCGACGCAGGCCGTGCACCCCGGCGAGTCGGGGCTCTCGGCGCTGGAGCACCTGCTCGAGGGGCACCCGACCGTGCCCGAGGACCGCGGCGTCTTCCTCGACCGCACCTGGCGGATGCACCCGGCGCTGACCGCGTTCGTGTCCGACCTGGCCTACGAGGGGCGGTTGGAGTCGGCTCCCGGCCGGGAGCGGATCGCCGTCGACGGGTGGGCCAGCGGGCTCGCCGTGAAGTTCGTGCGGCACACCCGGCCCTCGGCGGCCGCGTCGGCCGAGGAGGCTGCCGCCGTCGCCGGGCTGTGGCGGTCGCTGCAGGGGGTCGGTTGGGTGGACGCCGCGGGGGAGCGGTCGGTCATCGGTGCGGACGACGTGCTGGTGGTCGCGCCGTACAACAACCAGGTCGGGCTCATTCGCCGGCTGCTGCCCGACGGCGCCCGGGTGGGCACCGTGGACAAGTTCCAGGGGCAGGAGGCGCCGGTCGTCGTCTACTCGATGACGTCGTCCAGCGCGGACGACGCCCCGCGCGGCATCGACTTCCTCTACGACCTGCACCGGCTCAACGTCGCGGTGTCCCGGGCGAAGGCGCTGGCCGTCGTGGTGCTGAGCGAGGAGCTGCTCGACGCCGCGGTCCGGACGCCGGAGCAGCTGCGCCAGGTCAACGCCCTGTGCCGGCTGGTGGAGATGGCCACGTTCGTCGGGTGACCCGGCCGGACGCGGGTCAGTCGAGCGAGAACACCAGGAGCAGGGCGTCGTCGATGTCCTGCAGTCTCCGGCCGCTCACGCGGCCGACGAGCTCCCCGAGGCGCTCGAGCACGACGGCGAGCTGGGTGCCACCTCGGGTCGTCGGAGCCGGACCGCCGCGTGCCGCCCGTAGCGGCCGGTCAGCGTCCGGCGTCGAGGTGCCTGGAGAGCGCTCCCAGTCGATCGCTCGACCGGTTCATCCGTTCGCCCCACCGCTGGAACTCCCGGCGGGCGGCCACCCCTGGCACGCTTCGGCATCCGGAAGGCTGGTGCGCCACGGCCGGTTGCCGGCCGGCCGGCCGCGAGCAGGGCCGCGGCGGCCGCGCATCTTCGTAGGCTGATCGCATGGCGAGTGCGCCGAACCAGCAGGCTCCGCCGGTGACCGCGGCGCAGCTGATCGACCTGCCCGACGACGGCCTGCGTCACGAACTGGTGGAGGGGACTCTGCGCACGATGACGCCAGCAGGAGGTGAGCACGGGCGCATCGGCGCACGCCTGCTCATCCGCGTCGGCGTGTTCGTGGAGGCCCAGCAGCTGGGTGAGGTGTTCACGGCCGAGACGGGGTTCTGGCTGGCGCGGGACCCGGACACGGTGCGGGCGCCCGATGTGGCCTTCGTCCGTGCCGACCGCGTGCCCGACGCCCGTGTCCCGGGTTTCGTGCCGCTGGCGCCCGACCTGGTCGCCGAGGTCGTCAGTCCCACCGACCGCGCGGTCGAGGTGGCAGGCAAGGCCCTGTCTTGGCTGGATGCCGGGGTGCGGCTCGTCTGGGTGGTCGATCCCGAGAACCGCACGGTCACCGTGCACCGGCCGGACGGGGCCAGCGTGCTGCGGGCTCAGGATGTGCTGCACGGCGAGGACGTGCTGCCGGGGTTCGCCCTGCCGCTGCGCGAGCTGTGGACCTGATCGACCTCCGCGTCACACAGCTGATCCGGCAGACTGCCGCGGCCCGGACTGTCGCCCCACCCACCGACCGGACGTGGAGTGCTGGGCGGGCCCCGGAGCGCGCCGGTCCGATGGTCACCGGCCACCCGGGATGCGCCGGTGGCGCAGGCCGAGGGCGTGGGCTTCCCCGGTCGCGGAACCCGTTGCCCGACGGCGCGGACGTCGGCACCCCCTCCCGCGGCACCGTCCGCGGCGGGGGAGTGGTCGACCGCGGCTCGGCGTCGGCGCCGAACCCCGAGACGACGCCTTCGAGGCCCCAGTCGACGTCGTCGTGGTCGCTCGGCCTCCCGGCCGAGGGATCACCTGCCCCGTGCGGCGGACACGAGGCGCCGTGTGCCGCGCCGGGCGTCGGTGCACCGGCACCTTTTGCTGCGGCAGGTTACGGGGAGGCGTGGTGCAGATTCGCGAAGGAGCAGGTCGGTGACGGCGCGCCCAGCTGACAGCCTCCGCGATGTGCGGCGACGGCTGAGCATTGCTCGCCGAGTTTGGTGCCGACCTGCCGTATCGACGATCCGCTATGACCCACCGGTGCCGGTCATCGCGTCAGCGGGCAGCCTGCTGCGGGAGGCGCGCAGCCGGGCAGGCATGACGCAGGCCGAACTGGCCGCGCGAGCCGACACCACACAGAGCGTGGTCAGCGCCTACGAGTCGGGTCATCGCCAGCCGTCCCTGCCGGTCCTGCTACGACTGATCGCCGCCACCGGGCACGCGCTCGAGGGCGGCCTGGTGGCCACGAAGCGCGGACAGCCGGTGCCGCTCGCCGGAACGCTCGGGCGACGGGTGCGCCGGCACCGCCGGGAGATCGTGGGCATCGCCGAGCGCTACGGCGCCCGGAACGTGCGGATCTTCGGCAGCGTCGCCCGGGGTGTCGAGCGGCCCGACAGCGACATCGACGTCCTGGTCGATCTGCCCCTCGGCACCGGCCTGTTCACGCTGGGGGTCTGCGTCGGGATCTGGAAGACCTCTTGTCCGCCCGAGTCGACGTGGTGCCCGCGGGGGGGCTGAAACCGGAGGTGTACGACCGCATCGCGGCCGAAATCGTCGCGCTGTGACGCGGTACCGCCGTCAGCGCCTGCTCGACGTGCTGGCCGCTCTCGATGCCATCGACTCCCACGTCGGCCGCGGTGATCTCTCGGACGGCATGGTTTTCGACGCGGTCCGCGTGCGACTGATCGAAATCGGCGAGGCGGTCAAGGCGCTGCCGCGCGACCTCCTGGCTTCCGAGCCCGACCTCCCCTGGTCGAAGATCGCGCGGATGCGCGACCAACTCGCGCGCCGCTACTTCGACACGACGCACGCGATCGTCGCCAGCACCGTGACGCAGGACCTGCCACGCCTCCGTGAAGCCCTCACCCGGTTGCTCGGCGCCGTCGGGGACAGCTGACCCGCGCTGACCGCGTTCGTGTCCGACCTGGCCTACGAGGGGCGGCTGGAGTCGGCACCCGGGCGGGAGCGGATCGCCGTCGACGGGTGGACCAGCGGGCTCGCCGTCCGGTTCGTCCGGCACACCCGGCCCTCGGCGGCCGCGTCGGCCGAGGAGGCAGCTGCCGTGGCAGAGCTGTGGCGGTCGCTCCAAGGGGTCGGCTGGGTGTACGCCGCCGGTGACCGCTCGCTGATCGGTGCGGACGACGTGCTGGTGGTCGCGCCGGAAACAACCAGGTCGGGCTCATCCGCCGGCTGCTGCCCGACGGCGCGCGGGTGGGCACCGTGGACGAGTTCCAGGGGCAGAGGCTGGCGGTCGTGGTGCTGTGCGAGAGGCTGCTCGACGCCGCCGTCCGCACGCCGGGGCAGCTGCGCCAGGTCAACGCCCTGTGCCGGCTGGTGGAGATGGCCACCGTCCTCGGGTGACCCCGCCGGGGCGCCGGCGGTGTCGGCCGGCGCCTCCTGTGCCGTGGTCAGGGTGCGACCGGGTTGATCCAGGTGAGCCCGGGGAAGCGGGCGAAGTCGGAGTCGGCGCTGACGACGGCCAGCCCGTGTTCGAGGGCGAGCGCGGCGAGCGCCGCGTCGGTGACCAGGTTGCCGCGCAGGTCCAGATCGCTGACGAGCTGCCCGAGGATGTCCCGGTATCCGCGGCCCGGCTCCGGCACCCACGCGGCGGGTGCCTCGAGCCAGTCGGTGACGAACGCCCACGCCTCGGCCGGTGCCAGCGGTGCCGGCAGCGCCCGCGGGTGGGTCACGATGCGCACGAACGCGATCAGGGACTGCCACGGCAACCCGACCCGGCGCGAGCCGTTGAGGGCTCCTTCGAGCCAGTCGCGCGCGGCGGCATGGGCCCGCGCGCGTTCGTCGACCGCGTACAGCAGGACGCTGGCGTCGACCAGCATCACCGGCTCGTGGGGCCGTCGAGGACCTCGAGGGCGTCCGCGACGCTGGAGACGTCGATACCCACCCCGAGCGAGGCAGTGCGCTGCCGGAACGGCGGCCTGGCCGGCTGGGCGAGCAACCCACGGCGGACCAGCTCGTTCACCGCCTCGGACACGCCCATGCCGCGCTCCCGGCGGAGGGCCTCGATCGCGCGGGTGGTGTCGGCGTCGAACTCCACCGTCGTCCTCATGCGCCAAGGGTAGCGCGCACGTGCGCTGAACCACGCACGCACGTGCGCGACCAGTGGTGGCCGTGGTGCCCCTCCCAACCGGCTGTGCTCCCAGGTTGTCGCGAACGCGGGGAGATGGCGCCGACGTGCTCGCCGCAGCGACCGGAGCGGAGGCGTCCGCGCTGGTCTCGACGTGGGCGCTCTCGACGAGGCCGGCGCCTAACGTGAGCGCAGCGCCTCGAGCCGCGGTGGCGGCGCTGGCACGCCGTCCGCCCCGTCGCGGCCGCCGGCGCGAGGTGGTGGGTCAGCCGTGCAGGAACGCCACGACCGCCGAGCTGAGCCCCTCCGCGATCGCCCGTCGTCCCTGATCGCTGGTGAGGAGCGCCGCGTCGTCGGCATTCCGCAGGTTGCCTGCTTCGAGCATGACCGCGGGCACGTCGGCGCGGTTCAGCGTCCCCAGGTCCCTGCGGACGTCGATGCCCTGTTCGCCCAGGTAGTCGGACGTGGGTAGGCCGGCGGCGACGAGGGCGTCGCGGACGGCGATCGCGAGCCGCTGGCTGTCAGCAGCGATGTCGTCGGTCCAGCCTTCGATCAGGCCGGGGGTGATGACGTGGAAGCCACGCGCCCCGGGCGCCGCGCCGTCGGCGTGCAGGGACAGCAGGAGGTGCGCTCCTGCGCGGTTGGCGATCGCCGCGCGCTCGTCGATGCACGGCCCCCAGCCCTCGTCGGCCTGACGGGTCAGCTGCACATCGGCCCCCAGCGCGAGCAGACGGTCGCGGAGGGCCAGCGCGAGCAGCCAGTTGACGGTCGACTCCGCGACACCCGAGTCGGTGGCGGTGCCCGTGGTGTTGCACTGCTTGGGAAAGCCTCCGGCGTCGACCGGACGGTTGATCTCGGACGGGTAGCGCCCGTTGTCCCGGTTGTGCCCTGGATCGAGCACCACGATCCTGCCGGCGAGCGGAGCATCCGACGACGCCAACGCCAGCGGCGACGCCGACGGCTCGGCGGGCGCGGACGGCTCGGCGGGCGCGGACGGCTCGGCGGGCACGGACGGCTCGGCGGGCACGGACGGCTCTGCGGACGCCGAGGGCGATGGGACCGTGGGCGCGGTGCCGGCGATCGGTTGCCGGGCAACTGCCGCTCGCTCCCCGCGCTCGGAGGGTCCGGCGGCCATCCCGCAGCCGCTGACCACGACGAGAAGGGCGGCCGCGGCCAACGTCGAGCGGCACGCGTGCCGCCGGCCGTGGTGCGCCACGTCGCCTCCGATGACAGCCGGGACGCCGGGTCGTGACGGCGTCGGAGAGTCCAAGTCGATCATCCGGAGCCCGCTGCGGGTAGCCCTCGTCCGAGTGCTCCACGGTGTGTCGAGGCAGCCGGTGCCCGCGCCGTCCTGGAGAGGGCTGCACCAGCTCGCGGCGTGGAACTCCTCGTAGCCGTGCCCGGCTACTGGTAGGGCTGTGGACCGGCTTTCGTCCCGGTGCACGCCCGGGGTAGGCAGGTGCTGCGCCGTCGAGCGGCTCGTGCGCCCCACGTGCCGGTTACGGCGCCGACCGACGTGTCCGTACACGAATTGCCGGCTGAGGATGACTTCCTCCTGCCGCGGGAGTCTGCACGGCGGAACCCGTGGCCCCGACCGAGGAGGACGCATGAGCGGGACCGACGTGGAGCAGCCCGGTGTGGTCACCGTGGCAGCGGTACCGACCGCCGTCGTCCGCGGTGAGGTGCCGGCCGACGAGCTGCCGGAGTTCTTCGACCGTGCGTTCCAGCGCCTGCCCCGGGCATTGGCCGCACAGGGAGTTCGTCCGACGAGTGCGGCGTTCGGGCTCTACCACCGGGCGCCGTCGGCGACCGTCGAGCTCGAGGTCGGCTTCGTCGTCGAGCGCGCGGTAGGGCCCGACGGGGACGTGGTGCCCGGCTCGCTGCCCGGTGGCCGCGTCGCCCGGCTCGTGCACGTCGGCGGCTTCGACGGGCTCGGGGCCTCGTGGGACAGGCTCGCCACGTGGGTGCAGGAACAGGGCCTGACGCCGGGCGAGGTGTTCTGGGAGGTCTACCTCACCCGGCCGTCACCCGACATGGACCCGGCCACGTTGCGGACCGAACTCAACATGCCCCTGTCCGGCTGACGGCGTCGCGTGCCATGCGGAGCGCATGGCGGCTGCTCCGGCTGCTCGACGGCGCGGGCCTCGACACCGCCCCGCCGCCGGCGCCCGACCCGGCCGCCGTCGAGCCCTACCGGTGGCTGCTCGCGCGGGTCGGGGACGGCGTCCGGCTCACCCAAGCCGGTTACCTGCCGCCCGCCATGGTCACTGAGACGATGCGAAGCCTCGGCTGGGAGGACCGCTGGATCGGCAAGCACAACCGGGAGGACCAGACCCTCCCCGTCCTGCTGCTCCGCGACTTCGCCCGCCGGTTCGGCCTGCTGCGCACCTCCCGTGGCGTCCTGCTGCGCACCGTGGCCGGACGGCGGCTCACCGACGACCCGGTCGGGCTGTGGTGGCACCTCGCCGAGCGCCTGCCGCGGTCCTCGACCAGCTGGGCCTGCTCGAGGGTCGCCGCTACACCGAGCGCCGGCCCGGCCCCGGTGCGGTCCAGCTGGCCCGCGCCGCGCTGATCGGCCACGGCGCCCCGGACCGGCCCGCCGGGCAGGGGACCGGCGCCCCGCAGCCGGCCGCCGTCCCCACCGACCCATCGCCGGCGGGCACCCGGCGGGACGAGACCGTCGAGCTGACCGTCGTCCTTCGCGACACCGAGCCAGCGGTCTGGCGCCGGCTGCTCGTCCCGGCCTCGCTGACGCTGCGGCAGCTGCACGCGGTGCTCCAGACCGCGATGGGCTGGCAGGACGCCCACCTGCACATGTTCGAGGTCGCCGGCGTCCGCTACGGCGACGTCGAAGACTTCCCGGACCCGCTCGGCGACGAGGACACCTTCACCGTCGCTGACGCCGCGGCCGTCGCCCAGCAATTCACGTACGAGTACGACTTCGGCGACGGCTGGGAGCACGACGTCCGCCTCGGCCAGCGGCTCGCCGCCGTGGGCTCCGGGACGCCGCGGTGCCTCGACGGTGCCCGCGCCTGCCCGCCGGAGGACTGCGGCGGTCCGCACGGCTACGCGCGCCTGCTCGCGGTGCTCGCCGACCCCGCTGACCCCGACCACGACGAGCTGCTGGAGTGGGTCGGCGGGGAGTTCGACCCCGACGCCTTCGACGCCGCCGCCACCAGCGAGCTGCTCGAGCTCTACGACCGGCACACCCGGCAGCGCCTCCGCCGCTGATCGGCCGCATGCCAGTGGCTTGCCCGGGACGACGACGAGGCGACACGCTGCCCCGGTGCAGGTACCGCTCACCGCCGAGGACCGGGCGATCCTGGCCCTCGAGGGCCCGCAGCTGGTCGGGCACACGTGCAAGGTGATCCGCCTGCCGGCCGGCGCCCCCGACGTGGCGGAGCTCCGCGACGCCGTGGCCCGCCGGTTGCCGGCCGCGCCGCGGCTGACCTGGCGACTCTCCGGCGCCGCCGACGCGCCGGTGTGGCTCCCGGACGAGGCGGTGGACGTCGCCGCCCACGTGGGCGCTGTCCGCACGGACGCACCGCTCGACGCGGCCGGGCTGCGCCGCGAGGTGGCGCGGCTGTTCGTCCAGCACCTCGACCGCAGCCGGCCGCTGTGGCGGATGGACCTCGTCGGGCCGCTGGCCGGCGGCGGCGCCGCCCTGGTGTGGCGGGTGCACCACGCCCTGGCCGACGGGACGACGGTCGTGCGCCTGGCCCGGGACGTGCTCTGGGACCCCGCCCCGGCGCCGGCCCCCCGCGCAGCGCCCGAGCCCGCGACCGCGGCGGGGGCCGAGCTCGCTAGCCCGGCGGGGGCCGAGCTCGCTAGCCCGGCGGGGGCCGGGCCCGCTAGCCCGGCGGGCGAGCCGCGGCGGCACGACCTCGCCGGTCTGCTGAGCGGCGAGCTCCTGCCCGGCCTGCGCCGCTCCCCGTTCGACGCTCGGGTGGGCCGCGACCGGGCGGTCGCCTTCGCCGCGGCCCCGCTGCCCGACCTGCACGACGCCGCCCGCACGCTGGCCGGCGCGACGGTGAACGACGCGGTGCTCGCCGTCCTGGCCGGCGCGCTGCGCCGCTGGCTGGAGCACCGGCACGGGCCGATCCACGCCCTGCGCGTCAAGGTGCCGGTCACCCTGCACCACCCCGGCGACGCCGCCGGCAACCGCGACTCGTGGTTCCGGGTCGACCTGCCGGTGGACGAGCCGGACGTCGGCGCGCGGCTGGCCGCCGTCCGCACGGAGACCGCCCTGCGCAAGTCCCGGCACGACGCCCAGGAGCTCGACGAGCTGATGGCCCGGCTGGCGCGCTTCTCGCCGCACCTGGCGCGCTGGTCGGAGCGGCTGCAGCGCAGCGGGCGGGCCTTCGCGCTCAACGTGTCGAACGTGCGGGGTCCCGACCGGCCGGTCACCGTGCTCGGCGCGCCCGTCGACACGATGCACTCGCTCGCCGAGGTCGCCCAGCACCACGCCCTCCGGGTGGCCGTGGTGTCGGTCGCCGACCGGCTGTGCTTCGGGTTCGTCGCCGACCCCGCGGTGGTCGACGACGTCGACGTGCTCGCCGCGGCCCTCGAAAGGGAGGCGTCCGAGCTGGTCCGCGCGGCCGCGCCATCATGACCCGATGACCGACCTGCACACCGCCCGCCGCTGGTGGGCCGACGGCGCGCGGGCCGTCACCGGCGCGCTCGACCAGCTGACGGACGACGAGCTCGGCCGGCCGTCGGCGCTGCCCGGCTGGACCCGCGCGCACGTCGTCGCCCATCTAGCCCGCAACGCCGACGCGCTGCTCAACCTGTGCGCCTGGGCGCGCACCGGCGTCGAGACGCCGATGTACCCCTCCCGGGAGGCCCGCGACGCCGGCATCGAGACCTCCGCCGCGGTGCCGGCCGACGACCTGCGCGCCGACTTCCGCGACAGCGAGGCCCGGCTCGCCGAGGCCGTCGCGACCCTGCCGGACGACGCCTGGACGGCGCCCGTCCGCAACGGTCAGGGCCGGTCGATCGCCGCCCGGGAGATCCCGTGGATGCGGGCCAAGGAGCTGTGGGTGCACGGCGTCGACCTCGACGCGGGCCTCGGCTTCACCGACGCGCCGGCCGACGCCCTCGTCGCCCTGGTCGACGACGTCCTCGCGCTGTTCGCCTCCCGGGACCAGACGCCCGACGTCACCCTCGTCGCCACCGACGTCCAGCGCACCTGGGGCGCGGGAGCCGCCCGGCTCGAGGGCCCGGTGTCGGCGGTCGCCGCCTGGCTGACCCGGTCGCGCGCCGACGGGTTGACCGGCGACGGCCCGGAGCTGCCCGCCTGGCTCTGAACGGACGGCGACCCCGCGACAACACGAGCCCGGGGACGCGTGGTGCGATGGGCGCCGCCCGCGGACGGAGGCGGCCGCCGGCCGGCAGACCGCCGGGAGGACCCATGGATCTCACGCTGCCCGTCGACCCGATCGTGCTCGCGGCCGTGCTCTGCTGCGCGCTGGTCGCGGGCCTGCTGTTCGCCTTCGCGGTCGTCGTGATGCCGGGTCTGGGCGGGCTCGGCGACTCCGAGTACCTGCGCGCGTTCCGCGCCGTGGACGGGGTCATCCAGCGGGGGCAGCCGCTCTTCATCACCGTGTGGGCCGGCTCGGCGATCCTGCCGCTCGTCGCGGTCGTGGTGCGGCTGCTCTCCGACAGCGGCCCCATGCTGGGCCTGCTGGTCGCGGCTGCCGCCCTCTCCCTGATCGGCGTCCACGCTCCGACGGTCGCGGTGAACGTCCCGCTGAACAACCGGCTGCAGGCCGTCGACGTGGGCGCCCTCGACGCGGCCGGGACCGAGCGCGAACGCCGCGCCTTCGAGCCGCGGTGGCGCCGCTGGAACGCCGTCCGCACCGTCGCGGCCGCCGTCGTCGTCCTGCTGCTCGCGCTGGCCCTGACCGGCTGACCGTCCGTCCGCGCCCGGCCGAGCGGACCCGCGGGGGTCGTCAGTCCGAGCGACCGTGCGGTCGAGGTGGCGGGCAAGGCGCTGTCCTGGCTGGACGCCGGGGGGCGGCTCGTCTGGGTGGTGGATCCGGAGAACCCCACCGTCACCGGGTACCGGCCGGACGGGGCCACCGTGCTGCTCGGTCAGCAGGTGCTGCACGGCGAGGATGTGCTGCCCTGGTTCGCCCTCTCGCGGAGCGAACTGTGGCCCTGATCGGCATCCGGGGGCGAACCGTCGACGACGCCCGGTCACACCGCCAGCGCCATGCCCTTGAACACCTGGTCACGGTGCCAGGAGACGTGTGCATGGGCCGGGAGCGGTGTGCCCGGCCGTGCGGCCAGACGTCGTCCGTGGAGGTCGTAGACCGCCCGGCCGGCCGGGGTGCGCGCCGAGAAGCTGGACGAGACGACGACCGCCCGGTCGTCGTCCAGACCGAGCATCCCGCGATCGAACAGCTTGTGGTGCAGCATGCACAGCGCCAGCCCGTTGTCCAGGTCGTCCGGGCCGTCCACCGCGAACCAGCGCACGTGGGCGGCCTCGATGCCGACGGGCACCCCGGCCGCCTGGCCGTCGTAGCCGCAGAAGGCGCACTGCCGGTCCCAGGCCTCCAGGACGTCGGCTCGCCACGTCGCTCGCCGCCTGCGCTCCGTCGCCGTCTCCGCGGCCGGGAACAAGGCCGGCGCCTCCGGGTCGAAGCCGACCGCGGCGAGCACGTCCGCCCCGACCGTCGGGGGGAAGTGGCTGTCGACGAGCGCCCGGGCGACCGTCGCGACGACCTCGGGACGGCTCCGCAGCGCGGCCTCGAGCGACGCCTCGAACTGACCCGTCACCGCGCCGGCCCGCAGCGGCCGCAGGTTGTCCATCTCGACGTCCCGGTCCAGCGTCCACACGCCGTCGGCACGCAGCCGGGTGAACGGGTAGGCGGCGCTCTGCGCCGCGCCCGTCTTCGACGGCGGACCGAACTCGCCGATCAGCTCGGCCAGCCGCGTCTCCGCGGCCGACCACGGCAGCCGGCTCGACCCCGTGGCGGCGAGCCGCCCGAGCGCGAGGAGCACGAGCAGCGGCTTGTGCGGCGACCGCTTGCCGTCCCGCTGGTGCTGCCGCAGCGACGACAACCGGTCCAGCACGTCCGCCACCACGACGACGCCGTCCGTCACGCGCTCACCATGCCTGCCCTCGTCATCGCGGCAAGCCGACGCGCCTCGTCGACGACGTGCCAGAGCGCCACTGCACGAGGCGGTGGCCGACATCGGTCTCTCGATCGCCACAATCGCCCCATCCGCAACCGGCGACCTGAGAATCCTCGTGAGTCCCACGAGGGGCCGTCACGCGTCCTTACGCTGGGTCGGGACCACCATGGAAGGGACGCGCCTGTGAGTAAGCACCTGCTCGACGAGACGGCCGAGTTCACGATGCCCCGGCTGGCGCGGCACGCCGCCCCGGAGACGGGCGAGCTGGACATCACCCAGCGGTTCGACTCGGGCCGACAGCGGCCGCGTCCCGCGCCCGCACCTCGGCAGGGCGAGGACGCAGAGGCGCGCTGACCGCGGCGCACTCGCCGGCACCGGTTGCGACCGGTGCCCGCGGTACCACCGCCGACGGACGTCGCCTCACTCAGGGGAGGGTCGCAGCTCCCACGGCGTCCCGTGGTGGTGACGGCGGCATCGCGGGGACGTCGCCGACGCGGGCGCGGGCCGCGGCGAGCAGCAGCCGGGGGCCGAACAGCGCCGACGGCCGCTCGAGCATCCCGTAGACCCGGATGCAGACGTCGGCGACGGAGGGGTCCTGGGTGACGGCGAGGCCGAGCCGGTCGAGGTAGCGGTACTGGGCGCGCAAGAGGGCGTTGGGTCGCGTGCCGGTGGTCGTCGGGAAGCGCAGGTCCTCACCGGTCGACTGCATCCAGGGGGAGGCGGTGACCCGGGCGAGCCGGCGCTGGAACCGGCCGGCCAGCGCGTCAAGCCCCGCCGGACCGCGCCGGCGGAGGCAGGCGTCCAGCGTCTCGGCCGCCAGGGCGGCCACGGTGATGCCCTGCCCGTAGACCGGGTTGAAGACGCACGCCGCGTCACCGAGGACGACGAAGCGCTCGGGACGGCGCCGCATCCGCTCGAAGTGCCACCGCCGGTTGCTCGTACCGCGGTGGACCCGGACGGGCGACAGCGGTTCGGCGTCCTCGATCGCCTCGGCGAGGACCGGATCGCGCAGGCTCCGCGCGTAGGCGCGCCAGCCGTCCTCGTCGGACGGCGCCCGCTCGCCGCCGGTACCCGTCAGCGTGACCAGCCAGCGGCCGCCCTCGACGGCGAACAGGGAGCCGCTGCGCCGGATCGACGGCGGCCGGGTGGTGAGCATCACCGCCTTCCAGTCGGCGGCGAAGTCGTCCGGGATCCGGAAGAGGCGACTGCTGTAGGTCGTGCCCGATCCGATGTGCTCCCGCGCGGGTGCCGCGAAGCCCAGGTCCCCGAGCCAGGCCACGGCGCGCGACCCGCGCCCGGACGCGTCGACCACCAGATCGGCGTCCAGTTCGATCGCGCCGTCCGGCCCGTCGACCGGCCGGGCGGTCACCCCGGTGACCGCGCGACCATCCGGCGACGCGATCAGCGCGGTGACGTCGTGGCCGTCGAGCACGGCCACCCGGGGCTCCGCTCGCAGCCGGCGGCGCACGGTCGCCTCCAGCAGCGGGCGGCTGGCCGACAGCGCTTCCCAGCCGGGCGCCCGGCGGTCGACCCAGCCGCAGGGGTTGAGCATGAGCAGGTCGGCCGGCAGCCGCATCGGCACGGCCCCCGCCGCGCGGAGCTCGTCGCCGTAGCCGGGCAGCAGTCGCTCGATGACCCGTCGTCCGCGCCCCAGGACGAGGTGCGGCTGCCAGTCCTGCGGCACGCCCCGGCGGTGCTCCGGCGCGTCGGCGAGCCGGTCCCGCTCCACGACCAAGACCTGCTCGAAGTGGTCGGCGAGCACGCGCGCCGCCAGCAGTCCGGCCATGCTGGCGCCGACGACGACGGCCCGCCGCGTGGGCGCGGGCCGGGCGCTGCCGGACCCCGTGTCGGCGGGCTGGGTGCCGGCGGCGGATGTCCTCCTGAGCACTGCTGGTCCTCCCCGGGAAGTCGGGTCCGGCCGCCGGCGCACCCGGCGGTTCCGCATCCAGCATGACCACCGTCGAGCGGGCCGGGCGGAGTCACGCGTTGCCCGGGGGTCCCGCCGGGCGGAGGGCGCCCGCTACCACGCGCGGGTCTCGATCGACCACGTCGTCCACAGGGCGCCCTGACCTGCAGTTTCGCGTTGCGAGCGTTCCTGCGGGCGGGTATCGTTCGAACATTCGATCGAAGCAAGGAGGGGTCGTGGGCGAACTGCAGTCGGCACTCGACGCGCTCGCCGCGGACGACCTCCACGGCATGTTCGGCCCCCAGCTGCTCGAGCGCGCCGCCCAGCTGCTCGCCGCGCGCAACCGCCTCGACGCGGAGCTGACCCGCACCATCCGCGAGGCCGACATGACCTCGGCGGCCGAGTTCGACGGCATGGCCACCATGCAGTCGTGGTTGCGCGGCCGAGGTCACGCCGCGCCCGGCACGGCCGCCCAGCTCGTCCGCAACGGCCGCGCGCTGGAGCACCTGCCGGCGGTCGCTGCCGCCTACGCCGCTGGTGCCGTCACGACCGACCAGGTCGACGTCGTCGCACCCATCGCCGACGAGGCGAGGAGAACGGCCGCCGGCGAGCAGGGCGTCGATCTCGGCGACGTCGACCGGACGCTCGCGACGCTCGCCGCCGAGGGGTCGGTCGCCCGGTTGAAGGGCGCGGTCCGGCACTACCTCGCGCGCCTCGACACCGATGGTCCCGAACCCGACCCGACCGAATGCCGCGCGTTGTCCATCGCCCCCTACGGCGACGGCATGGTGCTGATCCGCGGCCAGCTCGACGCCATCGGCGGGGAGAAGCTCATGGCCGCGATCGAGTCGATCGTGCAGGCCAACCGACCCAAGGGCGACGGGCGCACCCGGGCGCGCAGCTCGCCGACGCGCTGGTGCAGCTGGCCGACAACCAGCTGGCGTCCGGCGACCTGCCCATCCTGCGCACCGTCAAGCCCACCATCGTCGTCACCGTGCCGGCGGTCGACTTCTTCGACGCGACGACCGGGCCGGGCGCCGCGACGACGGCCTTCGGCAGCCCGCTCTCCGCCGCAGGTGCGCGCAGCCTCGCGTGCGACGGCAGCGTCATCCGCGTCCTCCTCGACCCCGACGGGCTCCCGCTGGACGTCGGGCGCACCATGCGGGTCGTCCCGCCGCACATCCGCAAGGCGGTCGAGCTGCGCGACCGGGCCTGCGTGTTCGCCGGCTGCGCGGCGCCCAAGCACTGGTGCGACGTCCACCACCTGATCGAATGGGTGCTCGGAGGCGTGACCAGCGTCGGGAACTCGGCGCTGCTCTGCGAGCGTCACCACACCAAGGTCCACCACGGCTTCCGGGTCCAGCGAGATCCCGGCGGCCGATGGCGCACCTACCGGCCCGACGGCACCGAGATCACGATCAGCCCACCGCTGCTCGTCTGACCTCCGCCGTTCGGCGCCCTCCCCCCGGTCAGACCACCGGCCGACGAGCCCGCTCCCCGGAGGCCGGGATCCCCGCCTGCCAGCGGCCGCGGCTGCCTGCGTCCGCACGAGCCGTGGTCCGCGGCTGCGCATGCCTGCGTCCGCGCCCGTAGGCGGCCGCGCGAGCCTGCCGGGTGGCCGGCGGTCCGCAGGTAGCGCAGGGCAGCGGTCCCTCGGCGCACGACCAGGATCGCCTCACTGACCTCGTCGAGGACGTCGACGGCGCTGTGGGATGCGCTGCCTCGTCCACAGCGCACGCGGAGCGCTATCCGCGGTCGGGCGACTCGTCGTCCGCATCCGTGTCCTCCTGCCGAGCGGCCAGGGCCTCGTCCTCGTCCAGCATGCCCATCCGCGCGAGCAGAGCCTCGGGGCCCTGCAGCCGGGGAGTCCGGATCGCCTCCTGGTACTCCGTCTCCCACTCGTCGACGGCGTCCAGCGTCTCGGTGGTCAGTTCCTCGCGAATGCCGCGCTCGTCATGGCTGTAGCGGATCAGCGCCCGCAACAACTCCGGGGCCCGCTCCAGCCGCGACACCTCCGCGATGATCTTTCTCGGGATCCAGTCGGCCAGGAGGATCTCGACGTTGACCGGGCTCCAGCGCAGCGGGTCGCCGGGGCCGTAGTCCGTGCCGAACCAAAGAAGGTCGTCGAGCAGCTCCCGCAGGTCGTCGTCCACGGTCAGGTCCGCCGCGAACGGCGAGGCGAGGAACCGGGCGGCCAACTCCTGCCGCTGCTCCGGCGTCGATTCCGGACGCGAGTAGCCCGTGCCGCCCTCCGGCAGGAGGCCCACCATCCACTCGATGAGCGGGCGGCTGCTCGGCCACGTGTCGCTCTCCAGCGGCGGGTAGACGTGCGCCCCGTGGTCGATCGCCTCGGTCAGCCGGGCCCGCGCGTCGGCCGGGTCGAGCTCGCGCACGGTGGTGTCGGCGTCGAACTCGTCGCGCAGGACGTCCACCACGGCGTCCGGCCCGGCCGGCAGCACGAAGGCGTCCTTCACGACCGTGCCCAGGTTGTGGTCGACGTAGACGGACGCGGTCAGCGGGCGGCCGTCGGGCAGCTCGACGCCGAGCAGGAACTGGTCGCCGTCGCCCAGCACGTGCTCGACGGTGAGCACCCGGGCAGGCCGCGAGGTCGCCAGCTGCACCAGCCAGCGGGGGAGGACGTCCCCGCGATCGGCCACCTCGCGGCGCACCCGCCGGCGGAGCTCGTCGTCCCGTGCCAGCGTCGCTACGGCGGTCAGCAGGGCCGACGTCTCGGGGATGGGCGCGGCGAACAGGTTGGCCAGCAGGGTGTCCATCGACTCGTCCGGTGTCCGGCCCTGCCGGAGCAGGTCGTTGCGCGGGTCGAGGAAGTGCAGCGCGGTGCTGGCGAGGCCGAGGAGCGGCAGCGGCTCGTCGGCGTCCAGGGCTGCCTCGATCGAGGTGAGCAGGCCGTCGGCCGACGACTCCCGAGCCCGGCGCTGCTGCGGACGGCGACCGCGGCCGGCCCGGCGCGGACCCTTGCCCGCGCCGCCCCTGCGCTTCGCCCGCTTCGCCATCCACCGCAGGCTAGTGCGCCTCACCCGTCGCCGGTCCGGGACCTCCGTACCTGGTGGATGGCGCACACTGCCGCCAGCCTCGGGCGATGGACGTCTCCACCCCGGTGGTCCCGCTCGACGCGGCCTTCTTCGCCGATCCGCACGAGCTCTACGCGCGGCTGCGCGTCGAGCAGCCGGTGGCCCGCGCGGTCACCCCGGTCGGCCTGCCGGTCTGGCTGGTGACCCGCTACGACGACGTCCGGCAGCTGCTCACCGACCCCCGGCTGGCGAAGGACGCGGACGGGTTCGCGCAGGCGCTGGAACGCCAGCCGGTGCCGCCCGAGGCCCGCGCCGTGTTCGCCCAGGAGCTCACCCGGCACATGCTCAGCTCCGACCCGCCCGACCACACCCGCCTGCGCAAGCTGGTCGGCCGGGCCTTCACCGTCCGGGCCATCGCCGCCCTGCGGCCGCGGATCGAGGAGATCGCCGCCGGCCTCGCCGACCGGATGGCCGCCGGGCCGGCCGAGGTCGACCTGCTCGACACCTTCGCCTTCCCGCTGCCGATGGCCGTGATCTGCGAGCTGCTCGGCGTGCCCGAGGGCGAGCGGACGTCGTTCCGCCGCTGGTCCAACACGCTGCTCGCCTCGGACGGCACCGCCGCCGACCGCACCGCCGCCGGGCTGGCGATCGCCGACTACCTCTCAACCCTCGTCGCGCAGAAGCGGGCCCGGCCGGCCGACGACATGCTCTCGGCGATCGTGGCCGCCTCCGAGGACGCCGACCGGCTGTCGGCCGACGAGACCGTCGCGATGGCGTTCCTGCTGCTGGTGGCCGGCCACGAGACCACGGTCAACCTCATCGGCAACGGCGTCCTGGCGCTGCTGCGCCGTCCCGACCGACTCGCGGAGCTGCGCGCCGACCCCACGCTGGTCCCCGCCGCGGTCGAGGAGTTCCTGCGTCTGGACGGGCCGGTCAACCTGGCCACGTTCCGGCACACCACCGAGCCGGTCGAGGTCGGCGGCAGCACCATCCCGGCGGGCGAGGTGGTGCTGGTGTCCCTGGCGTCGGCGAACCGCGACCCGGACCGCTACCCCGCGCCCGACGAGCTGGACCTGCACCGCGACGCCGGCCACCTGGCCTTCGGGCACGGCATCCACCACTGCCTGGGCGCTCCGCTGGCCCGGCTCGAGGGCGAGGTCGCGTTCCGGACGCTGCTCGGCCGCTTCCCCGACCTGGCCCTCGCCGCGGACCCCGACGGGCTGACCTGGCGCCGGAGCATCCTCATGCGCGGCCTCACCCACCTACCGGTCAGGCTCCGCTGACACGGGGGACGGCGCGGTCTACTCCGAGGGCCCCGACGGGTAGTAGGTGTCCATGGACCCAGTCTCGTTCGGCAAGGCCGGCCTCCAAGGGTGGCGAGCGAAGGTCGGAGATGCCGTCGCCGGGCCGATCGCCAGGCACTCAGGTATGACCGACGACCAGGTGCGAGCTGCGGTGGGCGCGCTGTTCTTCGTGCTTTCGGTCATCTACGTGTTCGGCACGGTGAGACGTCTCGCACGAGGCGGCTGACCGCCAGCCGATCGCGCGACGTCCCAGGCCGTCCGGGAGGCTGGTGCCGTGCCGAGACGCAGCGCCGGGATCCTGCTCCACCGGATCGGTCCCGCCGGCCACCCCGAGGTGCTGATCGGGCACATGGGCGGGCCGTTCTGGGCCCGCAAGGACGCCGGCGCCTGGACGATCCCGAAAGGCGAGCACGGCCCCGACGAGGACCCGCTCGCCGTCGCCCGTCGCGAGTTCGAGGAGGAGCTCGGCTCACCCGTCCCGGCCGCCGAGCTGGTGCCGCTCGGAGAGGTGCGGCAGAGCAGCGGCAAGGTGCTCACCGTCTGGGCCGCCGAGGGCGACCTCGACGCCGCCACGACGTCCAGCAACACCTTCGAGCTGGAATGGCCGCCCCGGTCGGGCCGCATCCAACAGTTCCCCGAGGTCGACCGCGCCGCCTGGCTCCCGGTCGACGAGGCCCGCGGCAAGCTCGTCGCGGGACAGGTCCCGTTGCTCGACCGCCTCCTCGAGCACCTGGCGGCCGTCCGCGCGTCCGAGGACACGAGCTGACCGGCGTCGTCGAGCCCGGGCGGCGTGCCACCCTGGCGGCGTGGTCGACGACCTCATCGTGGCGCGCAACCCCGACCCCGACTCGCGGCTGCCCTACCTGGTCCGCGTGCCGCTCGGCCCGACCGGCGTCGTGCTCAAGGCCAGGGAGCCGTGGCCACGCGCGAGCAAGGTCTACTGCCACCGCGCCGAGGGCTGGCCGGACGACGCGGAAATCCTCGAGCGGCACACCGTCCGGTCCTGCTCCCGCCGTGGCCCGGCGATCGACCTCGTGCTGACCCGCGCCCGCGAGAACCGCTCCCAGCTCGTCATCACCCGCGCCCGCGGCCGGGAGGTCATCTTCTGGCAGTCGCCCCGGACGGCGAAGCAGGCCCGCCCCGGCGTCCACCTGCCCACCGCCCGCGCGCACGGCCAGGTGCTCGACATCCTCGTCGACACCGGCGAGCGCTACCCCTACGCGTTCGGCTCCCAGCAGGCCACGACGAGGCGCCAGCGGCTGGCCGCGGGCGACTACGCGGTCGAGCTCGGCGGACGGGTGGTCGCCGCCGTCGAGCGCAAGACCCTCGAGGACCTCGCCGGCAGCCTCCTCTCCGGCAAGCTGACCTACGCGCTGGCCGACCTCACCGCGCTCCCGCGGGCCGCCGTCGTCGTCGAGGACCGCTACAGCCGACTCTTCAAGCTGCCGCACGAGCCCGGCGCGCGCCTCGCCGAGGTGCTGGCCGAGGCGCAGGCCCGCTTCCCGGCCGTGCCGATCGTCTTCTGCGAGAGCCGGCCGCTCGCCCAGGAGTGGACCTACCGCTGGCTCGGGGCCTGTCTCGCCGAGGTGGGCGCGGCCCGGTCCACCGAAGACCTCGAAGCGTCCTTCGCGCCCGGCGGGGCGGTGCCCGACGCACCGGCGTCGCCGGCCGAGGTCCGCGCGTGGGCCCGGGCCCAGGGCATCGAGGTCAGCGACCGCGGTCGCATCCCGGCCGAACTGCTGCGCCGATTCCACGACGAGTCGGCCTGAAGCGACAGCCCGACTCAGCACGCCGTCGGTCTCGGCCGTCCCCCTCGCCGGTATCCACCAACCTCCTGGACCGACCCGGCGGAGCCGCCGCTGAGGAGGGAGCTCCGCTGTAGTAAACCGTGGCGGTGCATCGCATCGCCGTCCTCGACGACTACCAGCAGATCGCCACCACCTTCGCGGACTGGTCGCAGGTCCCCGACGCCGAGGTCGTCGTCTTCGCCGACCACGTGCACGACGAGGACGCCCTCGCCGCCCGGCTGGCCCCGTTCGACATCGTCGTCGCGATGCGCGAGCGCACGCCCTTCCCGCGCTCCCTGCTCGAGCGCCTGCCGAACCTGCGCCTGCTGGTCAGCACCGGCGTCCGCAACAAGTCCGTCGACGTAGCCGCCGCGAACGAACGCGGCGTCACCGTCTGCGGCACCGGCAACCTCGCGACCCCGGCCGTCGAGCTCACCTGGGGGCTGGTCCTCGCCGCCGTCCGCAACATCCCGCAGGAGGACGCCGCGGTGCGCGCCGGCGGGTGGCAGCACACGGTCGGCGGCGACCTCGACGGCGCCACGCTGGGCGTCATCGGACTGGGCCGGCTCGGCGAGCGCGTGGCCCGCATCGGCCAGGCGTTCGGCATGGAGGTCGTCGCCTGGAGCCAGAACCTCACCGACGAGCGCGCCGCGGAGGTCGGCGTCCGCCGCGTGGGCAAGGACGAGCTGTTCCGGACGGCGGACGTCGTCACCGTCCACGTCGTCCTCTCCGACCGCACCCGCGGGCTCGTCGGGCGCGACGAGCTGGCGCTGATGAAGCCCACCGCGGTGCTGGTCAACACCTCGCGCGGCCCGATCGTCGACGAGCGGGCGCTGGTCGACGCGATCCGCGAGAACCGCATCGCCAGCGCCGGCCTCGACGTGTTCGACGTGGAGCCGCTGCCGGTCGAGCACCCGCTCCGCGAACTGCGCCGCGTCGTGCTCACCCCGCACATCGGCTTCGGCACGCGCGGCAGCTACGCGATCTACCACGGCGAGGCCGTGGAGGACGTCCTCGCGTTCCTGGCCGGCGCGCCGGTCCGGGTGATGTCGCCGGCCTGACCGGCCGGACCACCGCGCCGGACGGAGCAGTTCTCCTTGCGTGCCGGCTCCGCGCGTCGGGACCCTCCGCCCGTCCACGGGGTCCGAGGGGAGAGCGGCATGAAGTACGTCGTCACCTGGCGGGAGCGACCGACGGGGTCGGCAGCGGAGTACGAGGCGGCGCAGAAGCGCATCCTCGGCGTGTTCGCGGTGTGGGAGATGCCGAAGAGCCTGGTCTTCCACCAGTTCGTCGTCCGCGTCGGCGAGTTCGGCGGCTACGCCGTCATCGAGACCGACGAGCCGGCCGACCTGCACTACCTCACCACCGTCTACGCGCCGTTCGCCTTCACGGTGGAGCCGGTGCTCGACGTCATGGACGCCGTCGCCGCCGAGACGCGCGGCATCGAATGGCGGGACTCGCTGCGCAGCGGATAGCGCTCACAGCCACGCCTCGATCTCGTCGAGCTGCTCGTGGGTGAGCCCGGCGTACAGGTTCGGGGCCACGACGAGGACGTGCGGGTTCGCGGCCAGCCAGTCCCCGGTGTCGGCGGCCTGCTCGGCCAGGTCGTCGTCGATCCACACGATGCGCCGGTCGGGCTCGGCCTCGGCGACCGCGCGGGCGGCGGCCAGCTTCCACCACCCCGACGCGCCGCCCAGCCGGCCGAGGAACCCGGTCGGCGCGGCTCCCTGCCGCGCGTGCACCTTCAGCCCGCGCGGCAGCCCCATCGGCTCGGCCAGCAGCCGGTCGGCGTTCTCCGCCCAGGTGGTGAGCCACTGGATCTCGACCCGGCCGGACTCGTGCAGCTCCCGCAGCCGGGCGGTGACCGACGGGTCCCAGGAGAGCAGGAAGCCGTTGAAGATCCCGCGTTCCCAGCCCTCCGGCAGGTCGAGGCTGGCCGCGTTCAGCACGCCGTCGACGTCCAGCAGCAGGATCGGGACGTCGCTGCTCGGCGTCATGCGGAGCTCCTCGGAGTGGCGGGCCGGACGACGTCCGAGACTGCCACCGCGTGCGCGTCCTGGACCGGACGGCGGGCGTCGGCTTCGTGCCGACGCGTGGAGTCCATGCCGTCGCCTGCCGGGCTGCTGCTGGTCAACGCCCGGCGCCGGCCCCGTACGTCGAGCGGCCTCCCGCGTGTGGCCGCAGCCCTCCGCAGCTGGTTGGAGACCAACGCGAACCGGGAGGCCGCGGACTGGGCAGAGCCCGGCCTGGTCGAGTGGTTGTGAGCCGGCACGGAGGTCCTGCGACGCGCTGACGTCCCCGCGGTCACGGTGGCGGCTGGGCGCCGACCACGCCGGCCACCACCGCGGCCGCCGCGTGACCGGCGCGGACGGCGTCGAGCACCGACGACCCGGAGCGCCACCCGGCCAGCACACCGGCGGCGAAGGCGTCGCCGCAGCCGGTGGTGTCGCGCAGCAGGCCCTCCGGCAGCGGATCCACCGGCACCTCGGCCACGCCCGCCCGCGACAGCACCCGGGTCGGCTCCGCGCCGGCGTGCACCAGCAGCAGCTCCGGCGCCCACCCGGGCAGGTCACCGTCGAGCCCCAGGGCCGCGGCCTCGGCCGCGTTGCAGAACAGGACGTCGGGCCGCAGCCCGGCGAGCAGCTCGACGTACGCCTCCGCGTCGTGGTCGCGGATCCGGGAGGCCGCGGCCACGTCGACGCCGACCGGCACGCCGGCGCGGTGCGCGACGGACGCCGCCGCCCAGACCGCCTCGGGGAACCGGCCGGGCAGCAGGTCGTAGCCGTCCAGGTGCACGACGGCGGCCCCGGCAAGCCACGAGCGGCGGACGTCGGCCGGCTCGAGCCCGCCCTCGCCGCGGTCGGTGAGCAGCGTCCGCTCGCCGTCCGGGTGCACCAGCACCGTCGACAGCGGCGTCCGGCCGCGGCGCACCACCGCCGTCTCCACCCCGCGCCCGGCCAGCGCGGCCAGCAGCCCGTCGGCGAGCGGGTCCGCGCCGGCCCAGCCGGCCAGCCGCGCCGGCACGCCCAGCCGCGCCAGGTTCGCCGTCACGTTGGCCGGCGCGCCACCCGCCGTCGTCGTCCGCACGACGCGCTGCTGCCCGCCCACCACCAGCGGCGCGGACAGCTCCAGCAGCGAGTCGGCCACGAGCTTGCCCAGCGCCACCACCGGCCCCCGGCCGGCGGGGCGCGGCCAGCCGGGCAGCGGCTCGGGCGCCACGGGGACAGGGTGCCCGGACCGCCGAGATGGTGCCGACCGATGAGTCCGAGCACGGCGACCGGTCGGTACCGGCGTGGAGACCAAGACTCTCGACCTGACGCGCGCCACGACGGAGGTCGCCCGCGTGGTGGCCGGCGTGCGGGACGACCAGCTCACCGCGCCGACGCCGGACGAGGGGACGTCGGTGGCCGGGCTGCTCGAGCACCTCGTCGGCCTGACCCTGGCCTTCCGGCTCGCCGCGGAGAAGCAGCCGGCGCCCGGCGGGGCGTCGTTCTCCGCCGAGGACCTCGCCCCGGACTGGCGGGAGCGGCTGCCCGCCCAGCTCGACGCGCTCGCGGAGGCGTGGCGCGACCCGGCGGCGTGGGAGGGCACGACCGAGGCCGGCGGCGTGCGCATGCCGGCCGGCGCGATGGGCGTCGTGGCCCTCGACGAGGTCGTCGTCCACGGCTGGGACCTCGCCGTCGCCACCGGACAGCCCTACTCGGTCGACCCGGCCGACGCCCGGGTCTGCCTCGACTTCGCGAGCGACTTCGGCCGCGGCGACCCGGAGGCCCGCAGGGGAATGTACGGGCCCGTCGTCCCCGTGCCGGACGACGCACCGGTGCTCGACCGGCTGCTCGGGCAGACCGGTCGCGACCCGGCCTGGACCCCGCCGGCGTGACAGGGTCGGTCAGGCGGTGCCCTGTGCCGCGACGAGCTCGGCGACCTCGTCCGGCCGCGCCGAGCAGTCGTCGTCCGAGGGCGGCTGGTCGGCCGCGAGGCCGGGGATGCCGGCGTCCTCCACCGGCTGGAAACCCCGCTCCGCCAGGTGCCGGGGCACCCGGTTCTGGGCGTTGATCACGTGCGACCGCGACAGCCAGCCCAGGCCGTCGTCGACCTCGAAGTCCAGCCCGCCGCCGGGTGCCCGCTGCACGTGGCCGGGGGAGGGGAGCAGCCCCACCAGCTGCACCGCCTGCTCGGGCAGCAGGGTCGAGGGCGGGGTGTCGAAGTAGTACCAGCTGGCCGCGCAGATGCCGTACAGGTTGGGTCCGAGCTGCGCGTAGTTGACGTACAGCTCCAGCACCCGGCGGTCGTCGAGCATGGCGGCGACCTCCACCGACAGGCCGGCCTCGACGGCCTTGCGCCAGGCGCTCATCTCGGAGTTGAGGAACAGGTTCTTGGCCAGCTGCTGCGGGATGGTCGAACCGTGCGGGTCCTCCTGGCCGGCCAGGTGCGCCGTGGCGCGGTCACGCAGCTGCTCCCACTCGAAGGCGCCCTCGCGGTAGGGCATCTGCTGGTCCTCGTGCGCGATCACCGCGGCGAGGAAGTTGCGCGACACGTGCTCGACGGCGACGAACTCGTACACCGCGCCGGCCGGGTTGGCCCACATGAACGCCGTCGTCGGCGGGGTGATCCAGCGCAGGGACAGCACGACCAGCGCCTGCACCACCAGGACGAGGACGAGGAGCTTGGCGACCCGGCGGAGCAGCCCCCGGCGCCGCCGGCGGCGCGGCGGCCGCTCCTCGACGTCGATCCCGCGCCCGCGCCGGCCGAACCGGCGGTGCCGGCGCTCCTCCGGCTCCGGGTACGCGGGCGGCTGCCCGGCACCCGGCGGGTACGGCGGCCCGGGTGGATACGGCTCGCCCGCCGGGCCGGCCGGCGGGAAGACCCGGGTGGGCGGGTCGGACGGCGGCCCGTACCCGTACGGACCGGTCGACCGTCCCGGCGGTACGTGCGTCACCCCGTGCCCCTCCCGCCGACGCCGCGAAGGGTCATCGTAGGTCGGCGACCGGCCGGACCGGCCGTGTCACCGCCGCGGAGGAACGGCGCGGCGAGGGTGCCCCGACCCCCCGAGCGGTCGGGGCACCCCGCGGCGGATCAGCCGACGATGCGGCGGGCGTGGTTGAAGCCGGGGACGCTGTCGACGCTGGTGATGTGCACGGACTTGCCGGCGGACGGCGAGTGCACCATCTGGCCGTTGCCGATGTACATGCCGACGTGCCCGATCGGGCTGTAGAAGAAGACCAGGTCGCCGGGCAGCAGGTCCCGCTTGGCCACGTCGCGGCCGATGGTGCCCTGGATCCGCGACGAGTGCGGCAGCCCAACGCCGGCGGTGCCGTAGGCGAACTGGGTCAGGCCCGAGCAGTCGAAGGAGTTCGGGCCGCCGCCGCCCCACACGTACGGGTCGCCCTGCTGGGCGAGCGCCGTCTGGACGGCGACCTGCGCCTGGTGGGTGGGGGCCCACGGCAGCTCGGCGGACGGCGCGGTGGCCTGGGCGAGCGGAGCCGCCTGCGCGGGCATCGGGGCGAGGGCGATGCCGGTGCCGGCGGCCAGCGCGAGCGCGGCGCGGCGCGCGAAGCGGGCGGTGCGACGAGCAGGGGTGGTACGGGGGGTCGTCAAGACGACGGGTTCTCCTGTTCTCCACGGCCGCCTACCGAGTTAGCTGACGGGTTCGGGCGGGGGAGTCGCCCGGCGCGCCCGTGTGCGGGCGCGCTTCACCCCAGTGCTGCGGTTGGGTCCCCGGTCCGGGCGGACGTCGTCGTCGCCCCGGTTCGGCGGGTCCGGCGGGTGCCACCACGGTTCGGCGGCGAGGACCCCGGCACGGACGGCGACGACCGTAGGGGGTGGAGCGATGAGGTTGCGAGCGCCACCGGACGACGATCGAGGGAGTTGTGCGCAATCCGGTCACGCCCGGTGAAGGGAGATGATTGCGCGCTCCACCAGTGGAGTTCCGTAACTCGTCACCGGGCGGCCAGGTCTCGGTCAGGTAACGACATGACGCTGCGTAACATCGCGACACGCCGCACGGCATGACTCCGTGTAAAGCGCGATTGGCGTTGCGTCAGTGACGCAGGTCTCACGACCACTGCCAGCGGGCCGCGAGCGGGCCGTGGACGACGCCCCCCTCGGCCGGTGACGCTACGTGGTCGATCTCACAGCAGGTGGGTCCGGCCGGACGGGGTCCCGGGCACGCGCCAGGATGGGCCGACCGGACGACGACCCCGAGGAGAGCCATGCCCGACCCCGAACCGAGGCGCCGTACGTCCGGACTCGTCGTCGAGAGCCGCGAGCACGTCCGCCTGCTCACCCTCGACCGCCCGGAGCGGCGCAACGCGCTGTCGACCGCGCTGCAGGAGGACCTGGTCGAGGAGTTCCTCGACGCCGGCGAGAGCCCCGACGTGCGTGCCGTCGTCCTCACCGGCACCGGGCCGGCGTTCAGCGCCGGCCTCGACCTCAAGGAGATCCGCGAGCTCGACGCGCGCGGCGAGCGGTTCCGCTCGCCGATGCACCGCACCACCCGGTCGTTCCTCGAGGTGGTCACCGAGTGCCCGAAGCCCACGATCGCCGCGCTGAACGGCGCGACCGTCGCCGGGGGCTTCGAGCTGGCGCTGGCCTGCGACATCCGGCTGGCCGCACCGGGGATCCCGATGGGCCTGCCGGAGGCGAAGATCGGCATGGGCGCCAACTTCGGCTCGGTGCTGCTGCCCAAGCTGGTCCCGCGCGGTCTGGCGCTGGAGCTGCTGTTCACCGGCGACCCGATGACCAGCGACGAGGCGGTCCGGCACGGGCTGGTCAACCGCGTCGTCCCGGCGCCCGAGCTGCTGGACGCCGCGCTCGACCTGGCACGGCGGATCGCCGCCAACGCACCGGTGTCCGTCCGCCGGATGAAGGAGACGGTGGTCAAGACCGCCGACATGCCGCTGTGGCAGGCACTGCGGCTGGAGGTCGGCCCGGACCCCTACACGAGCGAGGACCGCGCCGAGGGCATCGCCGCCCGGCTGGAGCAGCGCGCGCCGCGGTGGAAGGGTCGGTGACCGGTCCGGATCGGCGGCCGCGGGGCTGGGTCGGCCGGCTCATGGCCCGCGGCACCGACCCCGACCCGCGCTTCACCTTCGCCAACGAGCGCACCTTCCTCGCCTGGATCCGGACCGCGCTGGCCCTGCTCGCCGCCGGCATCGGCCTGGAGGCGTTCGTTGGTGACGTGCTCCGCCCCGGCGTGCGGCAGGGGCTGGCGGCCGGGCTGCTGCTGCTCGGCGCGGCGCTGGCGGTCATCGCCTTCCGCCGGTGGCTGCTCAGCGAGCGGGCGCTGCGGGACGGCCGGTCGCTGCCCGGCCTGGCGATCGGTCCGGTGCTCGCGCTGGCCCTGGCGGTCGCCGGCGTGGTGCTGCTCGTCGGCCTGCTCACCCCGGCGTGACCGCGTCGCGGGCGTCGTCGTGAAGGTGCTCGGCCGCGGCCGGCCGCTGTGGGACCCGGGCGCCCAGCCCGAGCGCACCCACAAGGCGTGGACCCGCACCTCGCTCGCCCTCGCCGCCTGCGCCCTGCTCGCCCTCCGGCTCACCGCCGACCACGGGCCGGGGGCCGTCGCGGTCACGGTGCTCGGCGCGGGAAGCGCGCTCGGGGTCTCGTGGGTCCAGGAGCAGCGGCTCCGGCAGGGGCGGGTACGGGCGGCCCCCGGCGCGGTGCTGCTGTTGACCGCGGCCACGGTGACCCTGGGGGTGGCCGCGCTGGCGCTGGTCGCCGTCCGCGCGGTCGGTTGATCACGGAGAGGTGACGGTCACGGTTGGCACCGCCGCCCTCCGGGCATGTCAGCGGCCCGGAACGGACGGAAGGAGGCCGACATGGGGCTGTTCAGCAAGGCGGCCAAGGCCGGCATCGCGAAGAAGGTCATCGACGAGGCCCGCAAGCCGCACAACCAGGCCAAGATCAAGAAGTTCGTCAACGACCTGACGAGCAAGAACCGGGGCCACGGGCCCGGCACCCCGCCGCCCGGTCGCAGCGGCCGCGTCTGAGGGTTCCCGCCCGGCTCACCGCGCCCCCGTCCCGCACGCCGCGGGCGGGGGCGCGGTCGCGTCCGCGCCCGTCCCGGGTCCGCGCCCGGTCACGGGGTGCAGTACACACGGCGGCGTGCTGCGCATCGCCGTCCTCGACGACTACCAGTCCGTCTCCGCCGACCACGCCGACTGGTCGGCGCTGCCCGAGAAGGCCGAGGTGGTCGCCTTCGCCGACCACGTCGCCGACGAGGACGCGCTGGTCGCCCGGCTCGACCCGTTCGACGTGGTCGTGGCCATGCGCGAGCGGACACCCTTCCCGCGCGGCGTGCTCGCCCGGCTGCCCAACCTGAAGCTGCTCGTGACCACGGGGGAGAAGAACGCCTCGATCGACCTCGACGCCTGCCGTGACCACGACGTCGTGGTCTGCGGCACCGGCTCCAGCGCGCGCAGCACCGTGGAGCTCACCTGGGCGCTGATCCTCGCCGCCGTCCGGCACGTGCCCGAGGAGGTCGCCGCCGTGCGGGCGGGTGGCTGGCAGCACACCGTCGGCACCGACCTGGCCGGGGCCCGGCTCGGCGTGGTCGGCCTGGGCCGGCTCGGCGGGAAGGTGGCCCAGGTCGGCCGGGCCTTCGGGATGGACGTCGTCGCGTGGAGCCAGAACCTCACCGAGGAGCGCGCGGCCGAGGTCGGCGTCCGGCGGGTCGAGCGCGACGAGCTGCTGTCGACCTCGGACGTCGTGACGATCCACCTCAAGCTCTCCGACCGCACCCGCGGGCTGATCGGTCGCGACGAGCTGGCGCTCATGAAACCGACCGCGTACCTCGTGAACACCAGCCGCGGCCCGATCGTCGAGGAGGCCGCGCTGGTCGAGGCCGTGAGCGGCGGGCGGATCGCCGGCGCGGCCGTCGACGTGTACGACGTCGAGCCGCTGCCGCCCGACGCGCCGATCCGGCAGCTGCGCAACGCCGTCCTGACCCCGCACCTCGGCTACGTCACGACGGGCTCGTACGCGGTCTACTTCCGCGAGGCCGTCGAGGACGTCGCCGCCTGGCTCGCCGGCGACCCGGTCCGCCGCCTCGCCTGAGGGTCGGGCCGGGGCGCACTAGCGTGGCGGCCGTGAGCCGGGAGGAGCGCTGGCAGCGGCGGCTCGCCCTGCCGGTGCTCGTCGCCGCGCTCACCAGCATCCCGGCGATGTTCCTGGCGATCGCCCCGGGCGTGTGGGGGGCGACCGGCCGCGTCGTCGACATCGCCAGCGGTGTGGTGCTCGTCGCCGAGACCGTCGTCCTGGTCGCCGTCGCCGAGGACCGCCGCGCGTGGATCCGCGGGCACGTCGGCCTGATCGCGCTCACCGTCGTGGTGCTCGTCGCCGTCGTCCTCGCCGTCGGGCCGGTGCAGGTGCTGCGGCTGGTGCGCACCGTCGGCGCCCTGCGCGTGCTGCGTGCCCGCCGCATCGTCCGGGCCGCCCGCGAGGTCCGCGAGCGGTTCGGGTTCACCGGCCGCTTCTCGCACGTCTTCGCCGTGGCCGCGGGCCTGCTGGTCGCCGTCTTCGTCGGGGTCGTGCTCGCCGACCCGACGTCGGAGTCCCGGGTGCTGCTCACCGACCTGCTCGGCGACGTCGGGACGCCGGCGATCGTCGGCGCGTCCGTGCTGGCCGGCCTGCTCCTCGGCGGGGCCACCTTCCTGCTCGCCCGCGACCGGGGCAGCGGCGCCGACGCCGATGACGAGGCGGGCTCGGACGACGCCGCCGGCCCGTCCGGGGGCGCTCCCGCCGCGCGTGACCGCTAGCAGCACCTGCAGTCCGACACCCACCACGAGCCGGCGTGCCAGCGCGGCCCCTCGACGTAGCTGCCGCCCGCGAGCACCGTCCGCAGCCGTCGTGCCGCCTCCGACGTCGCCATGCCGGTGGACGTCAGGAGGGGTCCGGCCGGTCGAGCAGGCGCAGCGGCGCGCGCGGCGTCAGCCGCTTCTCCAGCATCACCCGGTGCCGCCCGTCGGGCTCCCGGACGAAGTCGAGCTGGTCGACCAGCGCCTGCAGGAGCAGCAGGCCCTGCCCGCGCTCCGCCCGGGAGTCGCCGTCGGCGTCGGCACCGGGCGGGTCGCGGGTCTCCGCCGCGTCGGGGCCGGCACCGGCGTCGAGCACGCTGATCCGGCAGGCGTCGTCGCCGATCCGCACCCGCACCTCGTACGCCCCGCCGCCGGCGTGGTCGACCACGTTGGCGCAGGCCTCGGTCAGTGCGAGCACGACCTCGTCGATGGTGCGGCGCTCCACCGCCATGTGCTCGAGCGCCTCCCGGCACAACCCGCGGACGAACGGCACGCTGTGGACGTCGACCGGCAGGGTGACGGTGAAGTCGATCTTCATGGGACCTCGCAGACGGGTGCGGCTACTCTCCCAGAAGCCGGCGGGAGGAGGGAACGGTCGTGCTGTTCGACGTGGAGCGGACGACGGTCTCCGGCCGCCCGGCGCTCGTCGTCCGCGGCGAGCTCGACATCGCCACGGCGCCCGTCCTGGCCGCCGCCGGCGCGGCCGAGCTGGCCGGACGGCCCGCCGCGCTGGTCGTCGACCTCTCCGCCACGACGTTCCTCGACTCCTCCGGTGCCCGGCAGCTGGTCCGGCTGGGCCGGCAGGGGCAGGCCGACGGCGTGACCGTGCAACTGCTCTGCCCGCGCGACAACGGGCCGGTGCGGCTGGTGCTCGACCTGCTCGACGTCGATTCCGTCGTGCCCGTCGTGGAGAGCCTGCCACCGGGCCGGCGGCACGGGGACCCGTCATAGCCGGCCGGCCAGCCGGCGGCGGGGGCACCGGCGGCGCCGGTCGGATCCCCGACGAGGCACTGCTCCGCTGCGCCGACGAGCCGATCGCCGTACCCGGCGCCGTCCAGCCGCACGGCGTGCTGCTGGCGGTCACCGAGCCCGACCTGACCGTCGTCGTCACCTCGGCCAACGCCGGCGCGCTGTTCGGCACCGACCCCGCCGGCCGGCGGCTCGACGAGCTGCTCGCCCCCGCCGCCCGCGCCCGGCTGCGGGTGGTCCTGCCGGGCGACCTGGCCGAGGTCAACCCGGTGCGCCTCCGTGTCGGGGAGACCGACGTCGACCTGGTGCTGCACCGCGCCGACGGCCTGCTGATCACCGAGTGGGAGCCGGTGCTCGGCGCGGAGGAGGTCGGTGTCGCCTGGCACCGGCGGCTGCCGACGGTGCTGCAGCGGCTCTCGGCGACCGAGACGCTCCCGGAGCTGACCGACGTCCTGGCCGGCGACGTCCGGGCGCTCACCGGCTTCGACCGCGTGATGGTCTACCGGTTCGACGCCGCCTGGAACGGCGAGGTCGTCGCCGAGAGCCGGCGCGCCGACCTCGAACCCTTCCTGGGCCTGCACTACCCGGCCGGCGACATCCCGGCCCAGGCCCGCGCGCTGTACGCGATCAACTGGCTGCGGCTCATCCCCGACGCCGGCTACGCGCCGGTGCCGCTGCACCCGGCCACCAACCCGCTGACCGGCCGTCCGCTGGACCTCTCCGGCGCGATGCTGCGCAGCGTCTCGCCGGTGCACCTGGAGTACCTGGCCAACATGGGCGTGGTCGCCTCGATGTCGATCTCGCTGATCGATCGCGGCCGGCTCTGGGGCCTGGTGGCCTGCCACTCCTACAGCGGCCCGCATCGGCCGTCCTACGCGGATCGCACGGCGGCGGAGTTCCTCGGCCGGACCGCGTCGCTGCTGCTGCACACGAAGGTCGCGGAGGTCGAGACGGGTGACGTCGTCGGCGTCGCCCGGCGGCAGGCCGAGCTCGTCGCCGCCGTCGGCCGTTCGCCGCGCGCCCCGGCGCGGGCCCTCACCGAGGGCGGGCCGACCGTGCTCGACCTGCTGCCCGCGGGAGGCGCCGCGGTGCGGCTCGACGGGCGGCTGGTGCTGCTCGGCGAGACGCCGCCGGCCGACCGCGTGGCGCCGCTGGTCACCGCGCTGCTCGCCTCGGGCGCGGAGGACGAGCCCGGCGTCCGGGTCACCGACGCGCTGGGTCAGGTGGTGCCGGACGCGGCCGATCTGGCCGCCACCGCCAGCGGCGTGCTCGTCGTCCGGGCCGGCGGCGGGCCCGGTGACTTCCTCGCCTGGTTCCGGCCCGAGACGCTGCGGGAGGTCGTCTGGGGCGGCGATCCGCACGACGGCGAGGTCACCGAGGACGCCGAGGGCCCGCGGCTGTCCCCGCGGCGGTCGTTCGAGCGGTGGAGCGAGACCGTCCGCGGCACCGCCGGCCCGTGGCGCGCGCACGAGGTCACCGCCGCCCGCGCCCTGGCCACCGCCGTGACCGAGGCCGCGCGCGCCCGCGCGCACGAGGAGAACCGGCTCGCCGTCACCCTGCAGCGCACCCTGCTGCTGGAGGAGCTGCCCAAGGTCCCGGGGGTGGGGCTGGCCGCGCGGTACCGGCCGAGCGCCGCCGACGTGGTCGGCGGCGACTGGTACGACCTGGTGCCGCTGCCCAGCGGGCGCCTGTCGGTCGTGCTCGGGGACGTCGCCGGGCACGGCCTGGCCGCCGCGGCGGTCACCGCCCAGCTGCGCCACGCGCTGCGCGCCCACCTGCTGCGCGACCTCGGCCCGGCCGCGGCCCTGCAGGCGCTCAACGAGCTGGTCGCCGCGCTGCTGCCCGGCGAGCTGGCGACCGCCGTCGTGGCCGAGCTCGACCCGTCCAGCGGCGAGGTGGCCGTCGCCAGCGCCGGCCACCTGCCGGTCCTGCGCCGCACGCCGGACGGCGCGGACTACCTCACCGACGGCCGCGGCCCGGCGCTGGGCCTGCTCGACACCGCCGGCTACACCGCGTCGCGGGTTCGGCTGCGCGCGGCCGACCGGCTGCTGCTGTACAGCGACGGCCTGGTGGAGCGGCGCGGCGCGAGCCTCACCGAGGGCCTGGACGCGCTGCGCGCCGCCGTCGCGACGGCGTCCGCGGAGCCGCAGCAGCTGCTCGACGACGTGCTCGCCGCCCTCGACCCGCCCGACACCGACGACGTGACGCTGGTCGGTCTGGGCCGCAGCTGACCCCGCCCGCGCCCGGTTTCCCGGCGCGCCGGTCGGGCACCGCCGGGGTGCACCGCGGTCGCCGGCCGGCGCCCGTGCACCCACCGGCGGAGGGAACCATCGTCATGCAGGTCGGCTACAAGCTCGCCACCGAGGCCTTCGGCCCGGCCGAGATCGTGCAGCAGACGGTCCGGGCCGAGCGGGCCGGGTTCGACTTCGTCGAGCTCAGCGACCACTTCCACCCGTGGCTAGACAACCAGGGCCACAGCGGCTTCACCTGGTCGATGCTGGGTGCGATGGCCGCGCGGACCGAGCGCATCGGCCTGGCCACCGGCGTGACCTGCCCGATCATCCGGTACCACCCGGCGATCGTCGCCCAGGCCGCGGCGACCGTCGCCATCCTGTCGGACAACCGGTTCACGCTGGGCATCGGTGCCGGTGAGCGGCTCAACGAGCACGTGGTGGGGCAGGGCTGGCCCGCCGTCCGGATCCGGCACCGGATGCTCCGCGAGGCGCTGGAGATCATCAAGCTGCTGTGGCAGGGCGGCTACCAGTCCTACGACGGCCAGTACCTGCAGCTCGAGGACGCCCGGGTCTTCGACCTCCCCGACACCCCGCCGGTCATCGCGGTGGCCACCGGCGGGGAGATGGCCTCGACCATCGCCGCCGAGCTCGGCGACGGGCTGTTCGCCACCGAGCCGCGCAGCGACCTGGTGGAGGCCTACACCGGCGCCGGCGGCGACGGGCCCACGTACGCCGAGGTGCCGATGGCCTGGGCGCCCGACGAGGACACCGCGGCGCAGGCCGCGCTCGACACCACCCGGTGGGCGCTCACCGGCTGGAAGGTGATGAGCGAGCTGCCCAACCCGGTGAACTTCGACGCCGCCAGCAGCACGGTGAAGCTCGATGACATCAAGCAGCAGTTCTCCTGCGGCCCGGACCTCGACCGGCACGTCGCGCAGGCGCAGCCCTACGTCGACGCCGGCTTCGACCACGTCGTGCTGATGAACGCCGGGCCGGACCCGGACGGCTTCCTCGACGTCTGCGAGAAGGAGCTGATCGAACGCGTGCGGTCGCTGACGCCGTCCTCGTGACGCGGACGGACCCGACCCCCGGCCGGGCACCACGCGGCCGGGGGGCGGGTCCGTCGGTCGTTCAGTCCAGCAGCTTGGCCGCCGTCTCGGGCCGCTCGCCCTCGTGCACGACGGCCCGCAGCGCACGCACCATCTTCGCCGGGTCGGCCGCTCCCCAGACGTTGCGTCCGGTGGTCACCCCGTAGCCCCCCGCCTCCACGACGGAGGCGGCCTGGCGCAGCACGTCCAGCGGGTTGTCGGCCTTGGCCCCGCCGGCCGCCACCACGATGGCCGGCACGCCCTCGACGACCTTGGCGAACTCGGCCGTCGAGCCGGTGTACCAGGTCTTGACGATGTCGGTGCCCATCTCGGCGGCCGCCCGTGCGGCGTACAGGACCGCCTCGGTGCTGCCCTTCTTGTCCTCGGCCCAGAGCTCGCCGCTCGGGTAGGCGTGGCAGACGACCGGCAGGCCCACCTCGGAGGCGCGCGCGGTGATCGCGGCCAGCTCGGAGAAGCCCTCGACCTGGTGCGCGGAGCCGGCGCTGATGCCGACGGCGACGGCGTCGGCACCCAGCCGGAGCGCCTCGTCCACCGTGCCGACGGTCGCTTCGCGGGTCAGGTGGAAGTCCACGGAGAAGGTGGACGCCTTCATGATGAACGGCACGGGCGTCGTGTTGTGCGCGAGCACCGCAGCGGCGAGGCCCTTGAACATCGTGATCGCGTCGGGCCGCGCGGACGCGACGGCGGCGTAGGTCGGCCCGATGTCGGCCAGCCGGGGTGCCACGCCCCGCGGCACGGCCTGGTCGAGGGCCACGGTCACGGTGCGCCCGCTCTCGCCGAAGATCCGGCGCAGCCGGATGGCCCGGCCGAGGGCGGCGGTGCTGCCGTAGGGGGTGATCTGCAGCGGGCCGCGGGGCAGGCGACCGTCGGGCAGGGACGTGGACGAGCCGGCGGGGGCGGCCGGGTTCAACGTGGCGGTCATGCGGGGTCCTCAGTCGTCGCAGGGGTGGGATGGAGGGGAGGGAGGCTCAGGCCCAGGGGGCGATGCCGACGCGCATGTCCCGGCCGGAGGCGGCGAGCTCGATGGCACCGACGGCCTCGTCGATCGGCAGCTGGGCGCCGACGAGGTCGTCCACCTGCAGCGCTCCGGACCGGACGAGGCCGGCGACCTGCTGGAAGTCGTCGAGCCGGCAGGACGAGGCGCCGACGACGGTCCACTCGTTGTAGTGGATGTCGTTGGCCGGGATCTCCAGGGCGGTGCCTTCGCCGCTGAAGCCGGCGAAGACGCTCACGCGGGCGCCGGGGGCGAGGACGCCCAGGTAGGGGTGCAGCGCGTCCGTGCGGCCCACGGCCATCACCAGGACGTCGACACCGGCACCGCCGGTCCAGTCGAGCACCTGCCGGGCGGCGTCCTCGCCCGGGGCCAGGGTGAGCTCGGCGCCGGAGGTCGCGGCGGCCGCGCGGCGCTGCTCGATCGGGTCGACGGCGGCGATCCGCTGCACGCCGAGCTGGCGGGCCAGCCGGATGTGCATGAGGCCGAGCGGGCCGCAGCCGCTCACCAGCATCGACGGCGCTCCTGCCGCGGACGCGAGCCGCTGCCCGTTGTAGGCGCAGGCCAGGGGTTCGACGAGGGCACCGGCACCCGGCGAGGCGGTCCCGACGGGCACGAGGTTCCCCGCGCGGACGGCGGCGGCGGGCACGCGCACGTACTGCGAGAAGCCACCCGCCAGCTGGTATCCGAAGGCCACGCGGTTGCGGCAGATGTTCGGGTGGTCGCGCGTGCAGGCCACGCACTCGCCGCACGGGAGCAGCGGGTAGACGCAGACGAGGGCTCCCTCGGACACGCCGTCGGGCAGCACGCCGGCCGAGTCCACGACCGTGGCCGAGAACTCGTGGCCCATCACCGTCGGGTAGGTGACGTTGCGCTTCTTCCGCCCCTCGAAGATGCGGACGTCGGTGCCGCACACCAGGGCGCTCTCGACGCGCAGCAGCACGTCGCCGGACTCCAGGGCGGGCACGTCCGCGTCCTCCACCTTGAGGTCCAGCGGGGCGTGCAGGACGGCTTGCTTCATGCTTCGCGACTCCAGTTCGGCCGGGGACGGGCGCTCGCGCGCGCGGCGGGTTCGATCGCTGCCGGCCTCAGCCGGTGGCGGTCCCGGTCGTGGCGACCGGGCAGACGACGACCTCGACGTGGGGGTCCGCCGTCCGGAAGGACTCGAGGACGCCGGGATCGGCGCCGTCGTCGGTGAGCAGCAGCCACGGCCGCTGCAGGGGTGACCAGTAGGAGGTCCACCCGCCGCTGAGCTTGGTCGAGTCGGCGACCACGGCGACGGTGCGGGCGTGCTCGGCCATCACGGACTTGAGGACGCTCTGCTCCAGCGTGCGCGAGGCGATCCCGCGCCGCGGGTCCACCGCGTCGGCGCCGATGAAGGCGACGTCCGCGTAGAGACCGCGGACCATCTGCTCGGCCGTCGATCCGCTGATGGTCTGGTTGATCCGTCGCAGCCGGCCGCCCAGCACGACGATCTCGGTGTCGCCGGACTCCAGGAGGGTGGTCGTCGCCGCCACGCCGTTGGTGACCACGGTCAGCCCGGGGATGGTGCGCAGTTGCCGGGCCAGGCGCTCCGTGGTGCTGCCGGCGTCGAGCAGGACGACGGAGTCAGGCTGGACGAGGTCCGCGGCGACCCGGGCGATCGCGTCCTTCTCGGCCGCATGGCTCAGTTCCCGCTGCCGCACGGACTGCTCGGCCGAGGCCGCGCCCAGCACCGCGCCCCCGTAGGTCCGGGTGATGCGGCCCTCGCCGCGGAGCTGCTCCAGGTCGCGGCGGGCCGTCGCCGGGGAGATGCCGAACGTCGCGGCGAGTTCCTCGACGGGGAGCGGCTGGTCCCCGCGGCGGACGAGCAGCTGGACGATCTGCTCCCGCCGCACGTGTGCCGGCAGCCGGCCCTCGGGACCGCTCATGTCAACTCGATGAGCAAACTGATCACACGATGATTGAACCGCTCATGCCTTCTGCCGTCAAGAACCGCGGGGCGGACGGGCCAGCGAGCGGTCGACTCGTGCAACGGCATGAGCGACTCGCGCAACCGGTGAGCGGAAAGTGCACCCATGGCGCCCTCTTGACACGAACCCGTGAGCGGTTGGAGCATCCCGGCAGTGACCCACGCCATAGCGTCCGGTCCGGTGTCGGAGGGAGGGCAGGTGATGAGCGGAGTTGAGGTCGACGCTCTTCCGCCCCAGCCCGGTATTCGGTATACCCAGTACATGAGCAGTCTCGAGCCGCTCGACGTCGAGCGGGTGAGCTCCCGGGTCTTCGAGGCCCTGGAGCGGGCCATCGTCGAGTGCCGCATCGAACCGGGTGCGGCGCTCAGCGACCGTCAGCTCGCCGAGGAGCTCCGCGTCTCCCGTACGCCCGTGCGGGACGCCCTCCGGCAGCTCGAGTCGACCGGCCTGGTCGAGCGGCGGGGCCGGGTGGGCTGGTCGGTCACCCGGGTCGAGGTGCGCGACGTCGAGGAGCTCTTCGACCTCCGGTGCCTGCTGGAGCCGGCCGGCGTGCCGCGCATCGCGTCCTGGGACGACGACCGCCTCCGGCGGTTCGTGACCCTCTTCGACGACTTCTCGACGCCGATGGGCACCGACGACATCGCCCGCTACCTACGGGTCGACGACGAGTTCCACGCGACGATCGTCGGAGCGGCCGAGAACCGCCGGCTCGCGCACGCCTACCGCCTGTTGTCCCGGGAGCTGAGCCGGTTCCGCCACTTCACCTCGTACCGCTACGAGGGTCGCGTCGACCAGAGCCTCGGCGAGCACCGCGCGATCTGCGGCGCGCTCGCCCGCCGGGACGTCCCCGGGGCGACCGACGCGCTCGTGGCCCACATCCTCTCGGCGCGCGACACGCTCGTCGCCACCGTCCACGCCTCGGCCGCCCCGGCCGACCTGCGCACCACCGATCCGGAGGAATCCGCATGAACGTCCGCGTCATCAGCACCGTCGCCGCAGCCGCGCTCACCCTGACCGCCTGCGGCGGTGGCGGAGGCGACTCCGCCGGCTCCGGGGGCGCCGGTGGAGGCGCCGGCGGGGGTGAGGAAGTGACCCTGCGGCTCGCCGTCGGCGACCCCGCCACGTCGTCGGTCGGCGTCACCGCGGAGCACTTCGCCGACGAGGTGGCCGAGCGCAGCGACGGGCGGATCACCGTGGAGGTCTACCCCGACGGGACGCTCTTCGGCGGCGACCAGAACGCGGCGGTCAACCAGGTCCAGAACGGCACGATCGACGGGACCATCCTCTCGACGTCGGTCTACGCGTCGTTCGAGCCGCGGATGAACGCGATCAGCCTGCCCTACCTGTTCGACGACTTCGACCAGTACGTGTCCTACCTCGAAGGCGAGCCCGGCCAGACGCTGCTCGACTCGCTGGACAAGGTGAACACCGAGGGCCTGGCGATGATGACCCGGACCTTCCGCCAGGTGACCAACTCCAAGCAGCCGATCGAGGACCCGGCGGACCTCCAGGGGCTGAAGCTGCGGGTGCCCAACAACGAGCTGTGGGTGGAGTTCTTCGGAGCCCTGGGCGCCAACCCCACCCCGATGGACTTCACCGAGGTCTACACGGCCCTGCAGCTCGGCGTCATCGACGGCCAGGAGAACCCGGTCGAGGTGCCGCTGGCGAACAAGTTCTACGAGGTCCAGGACTACCTGTCGCTGACCAACCACATCGTCGACGGGTACATCCTCGGCTTCAACGCCGACAAGTTCGCCGGTCTGGACGAGGAGGCCCAGCAGATCCTGCGCGACGCCGCCGCCGAGACCGCCGAGTACAAGCGGCAGTACGACGACGAGCAGGCCGACAAGGCCATCGCCGACCTCGAGGCCAACGGCATGCAGGTCAACGAGCTCTCCGCGGAGCAGATGGCGGCCTTCCAGGAGGAGGCGCGGAAGCTCTACCCGCAGTTCGAGGACCTCGTCGGCGCCGACTTCGTCGCCGAGACCCTGGCCTTCGTCGAGCAGGGATGAGGCTCAGCATGGCGGGCCGCCGGGGCACGCCGGGCCGGGGAGGCGCCCCGGACCCGGCGCTCCCCGCGGGCCCCGTCGCCGGCGGGCACGTGCCGCTCGTGGAGTCGGCCGAGCACTACGTCCCGGCCTCGGCCCGGCTCGAGCCGCACGGACCCCTCTGGAAGGTCGTCGACGCGGTCGTCCTGGTGGGCGTGCTCGGGATGGTCCTCACGGTGAGCCTCCAGGTCGTCTCGCGGTCGCTGGGCGCGGCCGTGCCCTGGACCGAGGAGCTCACGCGCTTCCTGTTCATCTACACCGCGTTCCTCGGCATGGCGGCCGGCTTCCGGCACGCCGACCACGCCCGGATCGCCTTCGTCGTCGCCAAGCTGCCCCGGTTCGCCCAGCGGGCGGCCGTCCACCTCTACGTGGCCGCCGGCGTCACGTTCTTCGTCGTCGTCGGCTACCAGGGGTGGGAGCTGGTCGTGCAGCAGTACGAGAGCGAGGAGACCTCGCCCGCCCTCGGCATCGGCATGTGGATCGCCACGCTGCCCATCATCGTCTCGGCCGTGCTGGCGGTCCTGGGCCACCTGCAGTCGGTCTACCGCTCCGTCGAGATCCGTCGGCGCCTCGAGCGCGGGGAGATGACCGCGTCATGAGCTACACGCTGCTCGCCGTCTTCCTCGTCCTCGCGGCGCTGGGCGTCCCGCTGGCGGTCGCCCTGGGCCTGGGCGTCATCGCGACGCTGCTGGTCTTCGACCTGCCGCTGGACCTCGTGCCGCAGTCGATGTACACGTCGATGAACAGCTTCCTGCTCGTCGCGGTCCCGCTGTTCATCCTCGCCGGCAACATCATGGCCGGCGGCGGCATCTCCGACCGGATATTCCACGCCGCCGAGGCGGTCGTCGGCCGCTGGCGCGGCGGCCTCGGCCAGGTGAACATCCTGGGCAGCGCCGTCTTCGGGGGCATCTCCGGCTCGTCGGTGGCCGACGTCGCCAGCCTCGGTCAGATCGAGATCAAGGCGATGACCGACCACAAGTACCCGCGGGACTACGCGGCGGCGATGACGATGGTGACCTCGACGCTGTCCTCGGTCATCCCGCCGAGCATCCTCATGATCGTCGCCGCGGCGGCGGCAGGGGAGTCGATCGGCGCGGCACTGGCCGGCGGGATCGGCCCGTCCGTGGTCTTCATCGTCTCGCTGATGGTCCTCAACTACGTCACCGCGGTGCGCCGCGGCTACGGCGAGGTGTCGCGGACCTCGCTCCGCGCCGCCGTGCGCTCCATCGCGGTCGGGCTGCCCGCCCTCGGCGGGCCGGTGGTGATCCTGGGCGGCATCTTCGGCGGGTTCGTCACGCCCACGGAGGCCGCCGGGCTCGCCGTCGTCTACAGCCTCGCGGTCGGCGTGCTGCTCTACCGGGACCTGGGGGTGCGCGCCATCCCCGGCATGCTGATCCGCTCGGGCGTGAGCACGGGCACCGTGCTGTTCATCGCCATGGTGGCGAGCGCGGCGTCCTACATCTTCACCATCGACGGGCTGCCGGTGCGGGTCAGCACGGCCGTCGCCGAGGTGTCGGACGACCCGACGGTGGTGATGCTGCTGCTCGGCGTGGTGCTGGTGCTGGTCGGCACGGTTATGGACATCATCGCGGCGATCCTGATCCTGGTGCCCGTCCTGATGCCGACCGCCCTGGCGGTCGGCATCGACCCGATCCACTTCGTCGTCTTCCTCGTCGCCGCCCTCTCGTTCGGGCTGGTGACCCCGCCGGTGGGCGTCTGCCTCTTCGCGACCTCCTACGTCAGCCGTCTGCCGATCGAGCGCATCGCCCGGGCCTCCCGGCCGCACTACCTGATCATGCTGGTCGCCCTGGTCGTGCTCGCGGTCGTCCCGCAGGTCACCCTCTGGCCGGTCGAGCTGCTGACCGACCGGGGAGTGCCGTGACCGGTCGGCCCGGGACCGACGACGTCCTGCTCGGCCTGGACGTCGGCACGAGCGCGGTCAAGGCCGGGCTGTACACCCCGGACGGCGTGCAGCTCGGCCTGCGGCGCGTCGCGCTCGCCGTGCGGTCCCCCCATCCGGGCCACAGCGAGGTCGACGCCGAGGACGTCTGGGCGGCCGTCGTCGCGGCCACCCGGGCGCTGCTGCACGACGTGCCGGGCGTGGCGGTGGCGGGCGTCGGGGTGGCCGCCGCCTGCCCGACGCCGCTGGTCGCCGATCCGGACGGACGGCTGCTCTCCGCGGTCTGCACCTTCGCGGACGCCCGCGCCGCCGACGACGTGGACGCCTTGCGGACGCGACTGCCCGAGGGCGCGTTCGAGCGGATGACCGGCAACCCGGTGGCCGTGTCGACGTGCTCCGCCCTGACCGCCCGGCGGCTCGCCGCGGCGACCGGCGGCCCGGCGGTGCTGGGGCACCTGGCCTCGTTCGTCGTCCACCGGTTGACCGGGTGCTGGGTGATGGACCCGACGAACGCCGCCTACACCGGGGCGCTGGACGTCTCGTCTCCGGAGCGGTGGTCCGCCGAGGGTGCGGCGGTGCTCGGGCTGGAGCGGCTGCGACTCCCCGAGCTGGTGCCGTCCGCCCAGCGCGTCGGCGCGGTCACCGACGAGGCGCGCCACGTCCTCGGCCTCCCGGCGGCGACGAGCGTCGCCGCGGGCTGCGCCGACACGGCGGCCTCCGCGCTGGCCGTCGGCTGCGTCGACGACGGGGACGCCTTCGAGTCCGTCGGGACGTCGGGGGTGCTCACCGTGT
Organism: Geodermatophilus sp. YIM 151500; assembly: GCF_025716945.1. Lineage (GTDB taxonomy): Bacteria > Actinomycetota > Actinomycetes > Mycobacteriales > Geodermatophilaceae > YIM-151500. Next base: position 516,396 of record NZ_JAOVZT010000001.1, on the reverse strand, counting down.
GCCGGGACCGCCCGCTGCCGGCCGCGCACGCGATGAGCCGGCCGCACGTGATCCCCGGGCGGTGGTTGTCGCACGCCGCCATGTCCTCCAGCGGGGCGAGCGTGTCCTGGCTCCGCGAGCACGTGCTGGCGCAGGCGCCGGGAGCGTCGAGCATGGCGGCGCTCGGTGAGCTGGCCGCCTCCGCGCCGCCCGGCAGCGGCGGCCTGGTCTTCCTGCCCTACCTCGCCGGGGAGCGCAGCCCCGTGTGGGACCCGCACGCGCGCGGCGTCTGGTTCGGCATGACCCTCGGCACCGGGCCGGCCGACCTGGCGCGGTCGGTCTTCGAGGGGTCGGCCTACGGCCTGCGGCAGCTGATCGAGCTCGAGGGGCGGGTCAGCGGCAACCCGCTCCCCGAGCTGGTGTCCGTCGGGGGCGGGACCAGCAGCGCCTTCTGGACCGCGGTCAAGGCCGACGTCACCGGCCGGGTCTTCCTGCGCGCCCGCCAGGGCGACGTCGCTGCGCGCGGTGCCGCGCTGCTGGCGGCCACCGCGGCGGGCCTGCACCCCGGCCCGGCCGCCGCCGCCCGCGCCGCCGTCCCCGTGGCGACGACCCGCGTCGAGCCGACGGCCGATGCGCAGACCAGCGCCGTCTACGAGCGCCTGTACCACGTCTACGAACACCTGTACCCGGCCCTGCAGCCGTACCTGGCCCCGCTGGCCGGGGCGGCCCGGCTCGCGGCCGGCCGCGGTGCCGGACCCCGCACGACCGACCGCACGCACCCACGGAGGGACCCTTCCTGTGTTGGATCTGCCTGACGCCCCCTGGCGCAGCTACGTCGCCGGTCAGTGGACCGCCGGCCCCGACGCCCGGCACTACGAGATCGTCGACCCCGGCCGCACCCGGGACACCGTCTCCCGCTACCTCCTGGCCACGCCGGAGGACGCGGAGCGGGCGGCCGCCGCCGCCCGCGACGCGTTCCCGGCGTGGGCGGAGACCACCGCCGGCCGGCGCAGCGATCTGGTGTACGGCCTGGTCGACCTGTGGCAGACCCGCATGGAGACCGTCGCCGAGATCGTCTCCCTGGAGATGGGCAAGCCGCTCGCGGAGTCGCGCAGCGAGGCCTCGCGCGCGGTGGCCGAGCTGCGCTTCTGGGCGGGGGAGGCGCTCCGCCTCGGCGACCGCACCTTCCCCAGCGCGCGCCCGCACACCGAGATCGCCACCATCCGGGAGCCGATCGGGCCGGTCGCCGGGATCACGCCCTGGAACTTCCCCATCCTCAGCCCGCTGCGCAAGGTGGTGCCCGCCCTCGTCAGCGGGTGCCCGGTGGTCCTCAAGCCGGCGCTGCAGGCGCCCGGGGCCTCGGTGCACATCGCCGCGATGCTGCACGAGCTCGGCGTGCCGGCGGGGGTCTTCGGCCTGCTGATCGGGGGCGGTTCCGACGTCGGTGCCGCCCTGGTCGGCCACCCCGCCATCGCCGGCATCACCTTCACCGGCTCCACCGACGTGGGGCTCCGGATCGCCGGCGACGCGGCCGCCCGCAACGTGCGGCTGCAGCTGGAGATGGGGGGCAAGAACGCCGCCGTCGTCACCCGCTGCGCCGACGTGGACCGCGCGGCCGCGGAGATCTCCGCCGCGGCGTTCGCCGTCGCCGGGCAGCGGTGCACGGCGATCAGCCGGGTCGTGGTCACCCCCGACGTCCGGGAGCCACTGGAACGGGTGCTCGTCGAGAAGGCCGCAGCCCTGCGCGTCGGCCACGGGCTGGCCACCGACACGGTCATGGGGCCGATCGTCAGCAAGGACCAGTTCACCAAGATCCACGGCTACGTCGAGCAGGGCGTCCGCGACGGAGCCCGCGTCCTCACCGGCGGCGGCCCGCTCACCGGCGGCGGGTACGACGACGGCTACTACTACGCGCCGACCGTGGTCACCGACGTCCCGCGCGGCAGCGCGTTGGCGGTGGAGGAGGTCTTCGGGCCCGTCCTGTCGATCGTCCCGGTCGACGACCTCGAGGAGGCGATCGACGTGGCCAACGAGACCCGGTACGGCCTCACGGCCGCGATCTTCACCGACGACATGGACGCCGCGCACGCCTTCGTCCGCCGTTCGCAGACCGGCATGGTGCACGTCAACCACGGCACCAACAGCGAGGGGCAGGTCCCCTTCGGCGGCATGAAGCAGTCCGGGCAGGGGGCCTACGGCATCGGCGACAGCGCCAAGGACTTCTTCACCTCCCTCAAGGCCGTCTACTCGATGTACCGCCGGTGACCGCGCGTCGCTGACGCCGCCGGACCCACCCGACCCTGGAAGGAACCACTGTGGGCGCCCACAGCCACTTCGTCTTCGAGCTGCCGACCCGGATCGAGTTCGGATCCGGCTCGCTGGCCCACCTCGGGCAGCGCGTCACCGACCTCGGGGGCACCCGTGTCCTCGTGGTCACCGACGAGGTCCTGGCCGCCATCGGCATGGCAGACCGGGTGACCTCCGTCCTGGACGACGCCAAGATCGAGCACGTCCTCTTCACCGCCGTCGAGCCGGAGCCGGACGCCGCAGGGGTGCAGGCCGGCGCCGAGCTGCTGGCCGGCGAAGGCTGCGACCTGGTCGTGGCCATCGGCGGCGGCAGCGTGCTCGACACCGGGAAGGCCATCTCCCTGATGAGCCGCAATCCCGGGCACATCCGCGACTACGCCGGCCTCGGCGTCGACAGCCGCGAGGGCGTACCGATCATCGCCGTGCCGACCACCGCGGGCACGGGCAGCGAGGCGACCATCTGGGCGGTCATCTCGGAGAAGGCCAGCAGGACCAAGTACGGCGTCGGCGGCCCGCACATGACCGCCGACCTCGCGCTGCTCGACCCGGACCTGTCGGTCACCCTGCCGCCGCGGCTGACCGCGGTCACCGGGTTGGACGCGCTCGCGCACGCGCTCGAGTCCTACGTCAACAAGGCCACCCAGCCGTTCTCCGAGGCGATGTCGGAGAAGTCGATGGAGCTGGTCGCGCAATCGCTGCGGGACGCCGTGTGGAAGGGGGACGACCCGGCGGCGCGGGCGGACATGCTGATGGCCTCCACCCTTGCCGCGGCGGCGTTCAACTCGACGCGGCTGGGTCTCGCGCACGCGCTGGCCATGCCGCTCGGCGCCCGGGCCAAGATCCCGCACGGGGACGTCGTGTCGATCCTGCTGCCCGAGGTCATGCGGTTCAACGTCGTCGGCAACCTGGCGAAGTTCGCCCGGATCGCGCGCATCTTCGGCGAGCCGGTCGACGGGCTGTCGCTGCGCGCCGCGGCCGACGCGGGCGTGGCCGCCGTCGAGCGGCTGGTCACCGACGTCGCCGCTCCGCGCCAGCTGGGCGACTACGGGGTGACCGAGGCCGATCTGCCGGAGCTGGCCGAGGCGGCCATGAAGTCCGGCGCCGGCAACATCGTCGTGAACCCGCGGGCGACGACGAGCGCGGACCTGGTCGGCATCATGCGCCGGTCGCTGTGAGCGGCGCGACGACCGGCGGCCCGTCGTCCCGGGGGGACCGGGGACCCCGTCGCCTCCCGCCCCGGAACGACACCTGGAAGGTGCTGCACCTGGAAGGTGCTGCACCTGGAAGGTGCTGTGATGAGCAAGGTGCTGCGATGAACGAGGTGCTGCGATGAGCGAGGTCCGCCTGTTCCCGCCGACCGAACCCCTGGATCCCGAGCTGGTCGAGCGGTTCAGCCGGATCCCGGTCTCCAACCTCTCCGACGTCCTAGAGCGCATGGCCGGCTTCCCCGGCATCCAGCCGGTCGGCGGCTCGCTGTCCTCGCTGGGCGGCCGCGCGATGGTCGGCCCCGCGCTGACCGTCCGCACCCGGCCCGGTGACAACCTCGTCGTCCACAAGGCCCTGGACCTCGCCCGGCCCGGCGACGTGCTGGTCGTCGACGCGCGCGGTGAGCTGGTGAACGCGATCCTCGGCGAGCTGATGGCCGAGTACGCCGCCACCCGCGGCATCGCCGGGCTGGTCGTCGACGGGGCGGTCCGCGACCAGAACTCGCTGTCCGGGGGACGCATCCCGGTCTTCGCCCGGGGCTTCTCCCACCTCGGGCCCTACAAGAACGGACCCGGTGAGATCCACGGACCCGTCTCGATCGCGGGCGTCGCGGTCAACGACGGCGACGTCGTCCTCGGCGACGCGGACGGCGTGGCGGTCGTGCCGCGCGCCCGGGCGCGGCAGGCGCTGGAGGCGGCCGAGCAGGTGGTCGCCAAGGAGGCCGACCAGATGCGGGCCATCCGGGCCGGCACGTGGGACCGGTCCTGGGTCGACGCGTCGCTGAAGGTCGTCGAGGTCGAGGGCGGATGAGCCACGTCTACCTGAGCCGCGAGCTCACCCCCGGCGCGATGGCGGCGCTGCGCTCGCTGGACCTGCCGGTCGTGGTGCACGACGACCCGGACCGGCCCCCCTCCCGCGACCGGCTGCTGCGCGACGCGGCCGGGGCGTCCGCCCTGATCACCCTGCTGACCGAGCGGGTGGACGACGAGCTGCTCGACGCGGCCGGCCCGGACCTGCGGATCGTCGCCAACTGCGCGGTCGGCTACGACAACGTCTCGGTCGCGGCGGCGCACGCGCGGGGGATCGTCGTGACGAACACCCCCGGGGTGCTCGACGAGGCGACCGCCGACTGCGCCTTCGGGCTGGTGCTCGCCACCGCCCGCCGCCTGGTCGAGGCCGACCGCTTCCTGCGCGCCGGGACCGACTGGATCTGGGGGCCGCAGCTGTTCGTCGGACTGGACCTCAGCGCCGGTGCCACGCTCGGCATCGTCGGGCTCGGCCGGATCGGCCTGGCCGTGGCCCGCCGGGCCGCCGCCTTCGGCATGCGCATCCTGGCCACCGGGCGGCGGGCCGCCGGCGCGGAGGCGGCCGCGTACGGCGTCGAGCAGGTCGAGCTGCCCCGACTGCTGGCGGAGAGCGACGTCGTCACGCTGCACTGCCCGCTGACCCCGGACACCCGCCACCTGATCGGCCCCGACGAGCTGGCCGCCATGAAGCCGACGGCCATCCTGGTGAACACCGCGCGCGGGCCGATCGTCGACGAGAGCGCCCTGGTCGACGCCCTGCGGCGCGGGGAGATCGCCGGAGCGGGGCTGGACGTCTTCGAGGACGAGCCGCGCGTGCACCCGGCGCTGCTGGAGATGGACAGCGTCGTGGTCCTGCCCCACATCGCCAGCGCCGGCCGGGCGACGCGCGACGCGATGGGGCGGTTGGCCGTGGACAACGTCCGGGCCGTGCTGGCCGGCGAACCGCCGCGGACGCCCGTCCAGGCCTGACTGTGGGCCGCGCCGAGCCGGCGGCCGTCAGCCGGCGGTGAACAGGCCGGAGGACTGCTCCACCAGCCGGCCGCGCTCGAGCACCCGGTGCAGCGCACGCTCCAGCGCCGGGGTGAGCGTCGGCGTCCGCCGCTTGTAGCCGAACACCTGCGCGGCGGCGGTCAGCAGCTCGTCGCGGGCCATCCCGGTCGAGGCCCGGCACAGCGCGACCATCGCGTTGCCGACCTCCTCGACCGGCACGTGGTCCAGCGGCCGCTCGGCCGACGTGGCCTGGCGGCGGAAGCCGGTCCACGGCCGCTCCAGCGCCTCGGGCCAGCAGACGTCGTTCTCCACGGCCGACGGCGGCAGCAGCGACAGGAACACCGCCCGGCGCGCGTCGGTCACCCGGGAGAGCCCGAACGCGCCCGCCGTCAGCTTCGCGAGCCGGTCGACGTGGACGGGCCCCTCGGCCTTGATGCCGGCGGCCAGCACGCGCCGCACAGCACGCGCCGCCTTCGCCTCGGGCAGCGCGTCGAGCACCGCCTTCTCGCCGGCGGTCCTCGGCGTCCAGGGCACGAACGGCGTCTCGCCGTCCAGGGCCGGGGCGGGCGTCGGGGCCTTGCGGGTGCGCGGCGACGGCTTCGCCTTCGGCACCGGCGCGGCGACCACGTCGCCCACCACCGCGCGCAGCGCGGCGACCCGGCCCGCCTCCGGGGCCGCCGACCCGGACGACGCCGACCCGGACGACGCCGACCCAGACGACGCCGACCCGGACGACGACCTGCGGCGCGGCCGCGGCAGCTCGACGACCTCGGCCAGCCGCTCCTCGACCGGCGGGCCGTGCAGCCGCGCCACCAGCCGGTCGAGCACCGCGTGCGGGTCGGCCAGCCACGCCGGCAGCCACACCCGCTCGACCACCGGCCAGCCGAGCATCCCGCCCAGCACCTCGACCGGCAGGCCGTCGCGATCACCGACGGTGCCGCGCCCGGCCCAGGCCGGCCCGTCGAGCAGCACGGCCATCACCGGCACGTCCGGATCCGCCGCCCGGGCGACGACCAGGTCGACCTTGAACTCCGACAGGCCGACCGCCGTCCGGACGACGACCCCGCGCGCCCGCAGCGCGGCGGCCAGCTGCTCCCGGTGCCGGTCGACCGCCGGCGAGGGCCGCAGGTCGCTGGGCAGCACGTCGGTGCCGTGCGCTGCCATGTCGAGGTAGGCCCGCAGGTGCTTGACGCCCACCGACGAGGTCTCCTCGGCGCGCAGCTGCTCGGGGTCGAACGACGAGAACACGACGACCTGTCGCCGCGCGCGGGTGACGGCCACGTTGAGCCGCCGCTCGCCGCCGACCCGGTTGAGCGGGCCGAAGTTCAGCGGCAGCCGGCCGGACTCGTCGGGGGAGAAGCCGGTCGAGAACAGCACGACGTCACGCTCGTCGCCCTGCACGTTCTCCAGGTTCTTGACGAAGATGCCCTCGCCGTCGGTGCGGTCGAGCGCCTCGGCCAGCCGCGCGTCGTCGGCGTCGCGCAGCAGCCCCTCGATGTAGGAGCGCTGCTGGGCGTTGAAGGTCACCACGCCGATCGACGGCGGCGCGCCCCGCGACAGCTCGAAGCGGCGGCGGATCTCGGCCACCACCGCCCGCGCCTCCAGCGGGTTGGTGCGCAGCAGCCGCCCGGCGCCCGACCGGTGGAAGGTGCCCTGCACCCGCACCAGCGCCACCCCGCGGCCGGTCGGGTCGGCGGAGGCCCGGCCGTGCGAGGGCGCGGGGAACGACGAGAGCCGGTTGCCGTAGTAGGCGGCGTTGCTGAAGGCGATGAGCGACTCGTCCTGGCTGCGGTAGTGCCAGGTCAGCCACTGCCGCGGCACGCCGGCCTGCACGCACTCGGAGAGGATCGACTCCTCGTCCTCGACCGCGACGCCGTCCAGGTCGGTCGCCTCGTCGTCGCTCGACGGCTCGGCGAAGAACGTCGTCGGCGGCAGCTGCCTGCTGTCGCCCACGACCACCGCCGCCCTGGCGCGGCCCAGCGCGCCGACCGCCTCGGCCACCCGGATCTGCGAGGCCTCGTCGAACACGACCAGGTCGAACAGGCCGGCGCGCGCGGGGAAGAACCGGGCCACCGAGTCCGGCGACACCAGCACGCACGGCATCACGGAGGTGATCAGCTCGCCGTGCTCGGCGAGCAGCGCGCGCACGCCCAGGCCGCGGCGCTGCGCGGCCAGCTCGCGGGTCAGCGCGTCGACCGGCCCGTCGCCGGAGGTGGCCCCGGCCGGCCGGCCGGCGATCACCGCCGCCGGGAGGGCCGCGGCCAACCGTGCCCGCACCGCCCGGGCGGTGGCGGTGAACCGGCCGATCACCCGCTCGTGCTCCTCGGCGGCGAACCCGGTCAGGCCGGTGGCCTCCCGCCGCTCGGCGATCGAGGCCGCCGCCACGCCGCGGTCGAACGCCCGGACGGCGTCGCCGGCGGGCACCTCGCCGCGGACCAGCATCCGCCGGGCGTCGTCCAGCCCGGCCGCGCGCAGCGGCTGCAGCGTGTCGAGCAGGCTCACCCAGCGGCGCAGCGACATCAGCCCGCTGTGCTCGACCCCCCGCTCGGGCCGGGTCATCGACCAGCGCAGCAGGAACCCGTCGTCGCCGGCCCAGGCGGCCAGCCGCTCCGGCGTCGACCGGCAGACGTCGAGCAGCGCGGTCAGCGCGTCGCGCAGCCGTGCCCCGGCGCGGGCCGCGGCCGGGTCGGCGGACGTGCCGGCCACCACCAGCCGGCGCAGCGCCACGTGGAAGGGGGTCGCCCCGTCGACGGCCGCGCCGGCCCGCCGCAGCCACTGCACCTGCCGGTCGAGCAGGCCCGGGTCGTTGAACGGGTTCCAGTCCGGCGGCACGACCAGCCCGGGCACCGACGCCGCGCGGGCGGCGATCTGGTGCACCGCGGTCTGCACCCGCCACAGCGCCTCGACCACGGCGGGCACGTCGGTGGGCCGCAGCGTCGCCCCGGTCCGGACGTGCGGGGCCAGCCGGTCGCGGACGGCGGTCAGCCGGCGCTGCCGGCCGACCCAGCCGGACGCCGCCGCGGTCTGCGCGGCCACGTAGACCTCGGCCAGCGGCAGCGCCAGCACGCCGGGCTCGCAGACGTCGAGCCCGGGGTGGCGGAACGCGGTGAACGCGGCGACCTCGCCCAGGACGGCGCTGGTCGCCGCCGTCCACATCTCGGCGAAGGTCTCGTCCAGCACGTCCAGCCCCACCGGCGGGCCGGCCAGCAGGTGCCCCAGCGCGTCGAGGTCCTCCGGCGTCCGGGCGTGGCGGAGCACCTGGGCCAGCGCGGGGAAGCCGGTCAGCTCGCGGACGGCGGCGTCGACCTCCACGGCGGCGGCCTGCGCGGCCGGCAGGTCGACGTCCGGGGTGTCGACGAACGCCCACGGGTGCCGCGGCGATGGCCGGGTCAGGTCGGAGATGTCGGGCAGCAGCCCCAGCGCCCGGCGGACGGCGGTGAGCGTCTCCACCGGTGCGGAGGCCACGAAGCCGGCGGGCACCGGCAGCGGGACGACGTCGGCGCCGGCGGCCAGCTCCGCCGTCCGGGCCGAGTACAGCGACAGCCCGGCGGCATTGGGGGTGTGCAGCTGCTCGGCGTAGTCGTCCAGCGTCCCGCGGGCCGCGCGCAGCGCGCCCGCGTCCGCGGCCAGGGCCTGCTCGTCGACGTCGGTGGCGTGCTCGAGCGCCGCCCGCACCTGGGCTCGCACCGTCGACGCCCGCGCCGCCTTGTCGTGCAGGTCGAGCGCGAACGGGCCGAGGCCGACCGCCTCCAGCCGCCGCGCGACGACGTCGAGGGCCGCCCGCTTCTCCGCGACGAACAGCACCCGCTTGCCCTCGGCGACCGCCCGGGCGAGCAGGTTGGTGATGGTCTGCGACTTGCCGGTGCCGGGCGGGCCCTCCAGCACGAAGGTGCGGCCGGCGGCCGCCTCGGCGATCGCCCGCAGCTGGGAGGCGTCGGCCGGCACCGGGCAGCGGGCGGCCAGCTCGTCGAGGTCGACCGGACCCGGCTCGGGCACCGGATCGGCGAAGGCCCGGGACGGCTGGTCCGCGGGCGGCTGCTCCACCAGGTGGGCGACCAGCGGGCTGCTGGCCAGGTCGGCCCAGTGCTCGTCGAGGTCCTTCCACAGCCGGAACTTGGCGAACTGCAGGATCGCCAGGTCGGCGGTCTCCTCGACCCGGAAGGGCAGCCGGTGGCCGACCAGGGCGAGCCGCACGGCCTCCAGCGCCGACGCGACGTCGAGGCTGCCGTCGGCCGGCTCGGGGAGCGTCGGGACGGCGAGGCCGTGCAGCTGGCGCAGCTTCTCCAGCAGGCAGTGGTTCGGCGTGCTGGTGCCCGACTCGTCGAGGGCCAGCCGGTAGGTGCCCTCGCGGACGGTCGCGGTCAGCGTGACCGGCACCAGCACGAGCGGCGAGCGCAGCGGGCGGCCGTCGAGCTCCCAGACCAGGCTGCCCAGGGCCAGGTAGAGGTTGTTGGCGCCGGTCTCCTCGACCACCGTCCGCGCCTTGTGCGCCAGCGCGCGCAGGCGCGGCAGGTACCCGCCGGAGCTGATGCCGGCGTGCACCTCGCGGCGGTCGACGAGCAGCTGGGTGCGCTGCTCGGCGGGCAGCTGGCGGGCGTCGGCGAGCCCGCCCTCCTGCTGCTCGGGCGTCAGCCGGTCGGCGGGCAGCAGGGTGATCGGCGTGCCGTCGGAGACGAAGTTGGCCAAGATGCCCAGCGCCGGGCCGGGCACGGCCAGGCCGAGGCCGGAGCGCTCGGTGTAGTTGATCAGGCGGTTGCGCAGCGAGAGGTCGAGCAGGGCGTTCTTCCACTGCTGCACGCGTGGCGGCGGCTCCGGGCGGGTCGACCCCGGAGCCCGGGGCGGTGCCGGGTGGGCCGGCCCGCCGTGCTCGGCGGCCGCGTACTCGACGACGTGGAGGACGCCCTCGGCGTCCCGGGCGCGGGCGGGCAGCGGCCGGATGCCGTCGCGCCGGGCCCGGTGGACGTCGGTGACGCCGAGCACCCGGTCCGGCCCGCCGGCCAGCCACGCGGCGTGCGCAGGCTCGTGCAGGTCGGCACCCGGCTCGCCGAGCGCGGTGAGCAGCGTGGTCTCGACCAGCCCGACCAGGCCGGCCTCGACCAGCTCGGCCAGCGGGGCGACGTCGGTGGTGGCCGCGCTCTCCGCGCTGCGCTCGTCGCGCCAGTAGCCCAGGAAGGCGTGACCACCGGCGCCCAGCCGCGCGCCGGTGCCGCCCGGATCGGCGGCGCCGTGCGCGGCGGTGCCGTGCCCCCCGGGGCCGGGCAGGCCGTCGGCGAGCCACACCAGCGGCCGGATGCCGGCCCGCTCCAGCGCGGCGGCCAGCAGCAGCACCAGGTCCAGCGCCGTCCCGACCCGCCAGGTGAGGACGTCGCCCGGCGTGCGCACCTGCTGGCCCAGGTGCACCCAGCTGGCCGGGGGCTCGCTGTAGCCGATGCCGCGGGCCCGCACCGCGTCGGCGAGCGCGCGGACGGTCTGGTCGACCCGCTCGGGCCCGGCGGCGTAGCCGCTGATCGCGCGGCTGCCGGTGCGCTGCTCGAGCAGGTCGGCGGCCTCGTCGAGCAGCACGGGGATCGCCGGGTGGTGGGGGAGCACGTGCGCGGCCAGCATCTCCAGCGCCAGCGGCACGGGGCTGGCCAGCCACTGCTGCGCGGCCAGCACCGAGACGCCGACCCGCGCGCCGCCGAGCACGCGGTCGCCGTCGGTCACCTCGACCTCGACCACGCCGGGCCGCTGGTGCTCCACCTGGGCCACCGCCGCGGGGTCGACGGTCAGGTCGACGTCGGTGAGCACCGTCGTCCGGCCGGCGTCGAGGTCGACCAGCAGCTCGGCGGTGGTCGCGATCGGGCCCTCCGCGTCGCGCACGGTCAGCCGCACGCCCGCCGCGCGCACCGACTCGCCCGGCGTGATCGCCAGCCGGGGGACGACCGGCACGCGGTTGTGCGCCATCGCGTGCCCGAGCACGGGCGTGGCGGTGACCTCGACGGTCACCTGCGGCGACGCCGGCGCGGCACCGTCCGCGGGCAGCGCGACGGTGGCGACCGCGTCGCCGGGCCGTCCGTCCGCTGGTTCCCCCACGGTTCCTGTCTACCGAATGGGGGGATCCGCCACGCCGGACGCACCCGACTGCTGTGACGCGTGGGGCAGGTGGTCCTGATCGATGCCCGGTGTCACATCCGCCGCCCTCGAACGGCGGTCATGGCCGTCACCGCCGGTCGGGCCGGGCGGGTGGGGGTCGATGACGGTCTGGTGACGAGTCGCCGGATCGGGCGCACGTCGCAGCGCGGGCCGCCGAGATCCCTGCCAGGGTTCGGCCACCGGGCGGCCGATCCCGGTCGACGAGGTCCAGGAGGCCAGACATGACGTGTGCACACTGCAGTGCGGCCGGCCAGCGCGGTCGGTTCTGCGTCGGCTGCGGGCGGAAGCTGCCGTTCGCGTTGCGCCCCGTCCGGCCGGCGCGCATCCCCGCGCCGCGCGCGCTCGACGAGACGCAGCCGGTGCTGCGCTTCGAGGTGCCGCCGTCCCACCGCGCGGCCGTACCGGTCGTCGCACCCTGAGCCACCGCCCCTCCCGCCACCGCCCCTCCCGCAACCGCGCGGCGCGACCGCCGACCGGGCGCGGCACCCCGACCGGCGGCGCCCGGCGGCCTCGACGAGGAGGCCACCGGACGCCGCCCTCCCCGGGGCGGGAGGTCGGCCGAGCGGGGTGGGCGTGGGAGAGCGGTACCGCCACCCACGACCCCCGGGCGGTGGTGGGGTGACCCGGATCACGGCAAGCAATCTGCTTGCAGGAGTTAGCGCCGGCCCGTCGAGGGGCATGACCGGACCCGTCAGGTCACGCCCCGATGTCTGGAGACACCTCATGACCGACAACGCCAAGCTGATCAACCAGCTGCGCGCCCTCCTGCTGCTCACCCAGACCGAGGAGCAGATCGCGCGCATCCGCATCGCCCAGGCGCGCACCGACGCCGTCCGCCGCGAGCTGAACCAGAACGCCGACAACGCGGCCGACCGCAGCAAGGCCATCGCCGACCAGCTGCGCGCCCTCGGTGGTGTGCCCGACGTGGTGACCCCCGCCGTCGGGCGCCTCGGCGCCCTGGTCAAGGCCACCCTCGAGCAGGCCGAGCCGATCGAGGAGGCCCTGCTGCAGGACCTGCAGCTCGAGCACCAGTTGCTCGACCGCGCCACCTACCTCAAGGTCCTCGCCGACACCGCCGGCCAGGCGAAGGTCAAGGCGCTGGCCGAGCGGCTGATCGGCGCGCACGAGGCCACCGTCGAGTGGCTGACCGTGGTGCTGGCCGAGGAGGCCCTCGGCGGTCCGGCCGCACTGCAGGCCACCCCGTTCCAGAAGGTCGCCGGCGGGGCCACCCGCGTGGTGAGCGCGCCGGTGCGCTTCGTCGCCAACACCGTCAACCGCGCCGTCGACACCGTGCAGCACACCGCCGAGAGCGTCGGTGACGAGGCGCGCGAGGAGGCCCGCGGGCTCGCCGGCCGCGCCGCCGCCTACGGCGCCGCGCTGCGCGAGGTGCTCACCGCGGGCCGCAGCGCGTCGCTGCGCCGCGCCGAGCAGGTCGCCCGCCGCGAGGGCGACGTGGCGGCCGCCGACGCCGCGAAGGCCGCCCGCGAGGAGCTCGGCGACGTCAGCGCCGACGAGCTGCCCATCAAGGGGTACGACTCGCTGTCGGTCAACGACGCGGTCAAGGAGATCAAGCAGCTCAAGACCGCGCACGACATCAACGTCGTCATCCGGTACGAGGAGACGCACAAGAAGCGGGCCAACGTCGCCAGCGCCGCGCAGACCCAGCTGGCCGCCCTGGCCAAGGAGGCGGTCGGCGTCACCAGCAGCTGACCGCCCGCCGCACGCCGAAGGGCCCGCCCCGTCGGGGCGGGCCCTTCGTGCGTCCGCGGTCGCGGGGCGTCCACGCCGTCCGACGCCCGACGGTGTGATCCCGACCCGGACGCGGTGCGCCCAGCGCCTGCCTGCGACAGTCTCGGACCATGGACATCACGCCCGACGCCCTCGCGGAGGAGTTCTCGCTGACCACCGCGGCGACCCGGCTGGACTTCCTCGGCCGCCGCGACAGCGGCGAGACGACGCTCAACACCGTCGTGGACCCGGCCGAGGACGACTGGAGCTCGCTCGTCCGCCGCGTCGGCACGAACCTCGACGTCTTCGAGGCACTCGAACTGCTCGCCCTCGGCGAGGTGGTCGCCCGCAAGGCGCACGGCAGCCAGCTGATCGGCATGCGTGCGGCGCTGCGCGAGGGCGCGAGCTGGGAGCAGATCGCCGCTGCGCTCGACATCACCCCGGCCGAGGCCTGGGACGCCTACCACCGGGCCATCGAGGCCACCGAGCTCACCGAGGACGCCGCCGCCTCGGCGCGGGACCTGGCGGGGGGCCGGCCGGCGCGATGATCCCGAGCGGAGTGGATCCGTGCGCGTGACCCGCGCGGATCCCCTCCGCTCGGCGGGCCCCCGGTCGCGGACGGCGGCCGGATGCGCTAGCACTGGGGGTGCCGGGGCCGGGCTCAGCAGCGGGCCGCGGGCGGCACCGGCGGCGATGCGACCGAGCGAGCCGCGAAGGAGACGCGCCATGACGACCATGTCCAGCGAGACCGGGAACGTCACCGGCACCCAGGACAAGGACTACAACATCATCTGGTACACCGAGCAGTGCCTGAGCAACGCGATGCGGCTGGACATCTACATCCAGGACGCGGAGCGGGCGGGCGACAACGAGCTGGCCGACTTCTTCCGCAAGGCGCAGGCCGACAGCCGCAAGGGCGCGGAGATGGGCAAGCAGATGCTGGCGTCCCGCCTCCGCTGAGACGCACGCAGGGGAGGGGCGGAGGCCGCGACGCGGCGTCCACCCCTCCCCGTCCGTCCGGTGGCCGACGGCCCGGTCGGAACGGGTGCGTCAGCCGGCGCGGCGGACGCCCCGGAGCGCCGAGCGGTCGCCCGCCTGCGCGGCGGGGACGACGCTCAGCGAGCCGTCGGTCTCCAGCACCACCGCCGCCACGGATGCCAGCGAGCCCGCGCCGGAGGAGCGCACGGCCTGGCGCAGGTCCGCCATGTCCACCCGCTGCGCGGCCAGAGCGTGGTGCAGCGGCTCGCCGTCCTCAAGCAGCAACGTGGGCTCCGAGGTGACCACCGCCCGGCTGGCCGGCCAGTGCGAGTTCGTCCAGGCGACGGCGAACTGCAGCGCGGCCAGCAGCGCGAGCGCCGTCGCACCCTCCGACCACGACACCGTCGCGCTGAGCAGGATCGTCGCCAGCGTCGAGCCGAACGCCACCGTGACGACGAGGTCGAAGGCGTTGAGCTTGGCCAGCGTGCGCTTGCCGGAGAGGCGCAGCACCACCACCAGCGTCGCGTAGGCGGTGGCGCCCACGGCCAGCACTCGGCCCAGGTCGGACCAGCTGTCGAACCACACGTCCGTCTCCTATCCCGACCGCCCGGCGCGGTCCCGATCCGCGCCGGCGGCGCGGTCACCTTCCGGATCGCCGCTCCGCGTCGCGCGTCGGAACAGCACGCGGCCCGGCGACGCGGTGACGCCGTGGACGACGGTGCTCGCGGCGACGACCAGCGTCCCGGCGGCCAGCACGGCCGGGTCGAGCCCGAGGCGCTCGGCCTCCAGCGCCAGGTAGAACAGCGCCGAGACGCCGATCGGGCCGAACCAGCCCACCCAGACCGCGTCCGGGAACCGCAGCCGCAGCAGCCGGGCCAGCAGCAGCGCGACCGGGAGCCGGCGCAGCAGCAGGACGGCGGCGGCCAGCGCGACGCCGCGCCAGCCGAGGTCGCCCCACGCCGACCAGGGCAGCGCGGCACCGATGCCCACGAACAGCGGCAGCACGAGGAAGCGGTTGACCGCCTCGTCGATCGGCACGTCGGAGGTGCGCTCGTGACCGCTGGCGGCCAGGTTGAAGGCGAGCCCGCCGACGAAGACGGCCAGGATGCCGTCGACGTGCAGCAGGCCGGACAGCCCCAGGACGGCGAAGGCCAGCACGGCGGTGAACAGCGCCAGCGGCCCGGGGTCCGTGGCGCCGTGGGCCTCGCCGGCCCGCAGGGCCCGGCCGCCGAGCCAGCCGAGCCCGGCCCCGACGACGGCGGCGCCGGCGACCTGCCACAGCGACTCCAGCAGCGCCTGCGGGACCGACGTCGCGCCGGCGACGGCGACCGCCAGCAGCACCAGCGGCAGGGCCAGCCCGTCGTTCGCCCCCGATTCCAGCGACAGCAGCTGGCGGTCGCGGCCGGGGAGGTCCTCCTCCGCCGGTCGGCCGGTGACGACGTTGGAGGCCAGCACCGGGTCGGTGGGGGAGAGCGCCGCGCCGAGCAGGAGGGCCGTGCCCACCCCGACGCCGAGCAGCCCGGCGGACAGGCCGGCGGTCACCAGCGCCATGGCCGGCATGGCGACGGCGAGCAGCAGCGCCACGGGCCGCAGCCGCGTCCGCGCCGTCCGCAGGGGGTAGCGCAGCGCCACCGACATGACCGAGACGGCCAGCAGCAGCCGGGTGGTGGTGTGCGCCCAGTGCGCGTCCTCGGTCAGCGGGGCGACGTCCAGGACGCCGGAGACCGCCGGCCCCAGGACGACGCCGGCGAGCAGGCCGAGCAGCGGCTCGGAGACCGGGAGGCGGCGCAGCCGCTCCGACAGCGCGGCCACCGCCACGGCCAGCAGGCCGCCGGTCAGGAGCAGCACGTCGATGGTCACGGCGGCCCCGGGTACCCGGGGCCGGGCGCGCGACTCCGGCGTTGCGGAACCGTCATCCGACCGACGGACCGCTGCGGGACGCAGTTCCCTCCCGCCCCCGGTCCCGCCCCGGCTAGGTTCGCCGCTGGCAGGTCCGGCCCCGCCGCCGGCCGTCTCGAAAAAATCTCGAGGGACGTCCCCGGACGTGTCGATCCCGGCGGTGCCCGTTCGACGGGGAGATGGGAGAGGGCCCACGCGCCGGTCGGCCGACCGGTTCCCGATCCGACGAAGGAGAGCAGCGGTGCGGTACATGGTGATCGTCAAGGCGTCGGAGGACTCGGAGAAGGGCGTGATGCCCACCGAGCAGGAGCTCGCCGAGATGGGTGCCTACAACGAGGAGCTGGTGAAGGCCGGCGTGATGCTCGCCGGCGAGGGCCTGCACCCGAGCTCGAAGGGTGCCCGGGTGCGCTTCGACGAGAACGGCCGCACGACGGTCGTCGACGGGCCGTTCGCCGAGACCAAGGAGCTCATCGCAGGCTTCTGGATCCTGCAGGTCTCCTCGCGCGAGGAGGTGCTGGAGTGGGTGCGCAAGGCGCCGTTCCGGGGCGGCGAGGTCGAGGTGCGGCAGGTGTTCGAGAGCGACGACTTCGGCGACGCGCTCACCCCCGAGCTGCGCGAGCAGGAGGACCGGCTGCGGGCGACCGTCGAAGCGCAGCACGGCTGATGCCGCCCCGGCCGGCTCCCCGCGGCGGTGATGGCCGTCACCGCCGCGGGGGGACGGCGTGACGGCGGACGTCGGCCGCGTCGTGGACGCGGTCTGGCGGATGGAGTCCGCGCGGCTCGTCGGCGCGCTGACCCGCGTGGTCGGCGACGTCGGCCTCGCCGAGGAGCTCGCCCAGGACGCGCTCGTCGCCGCGCTGGAGCAGTGGCCGGTGACCGGCGTCCCCGACCGGCCGGGCGCCTGGCTGACGGCCGCCGCCCGGAACCGGGCCATCGACGGCTTCCGGCGCGCCGAGCGGCTCCGCGCCCGGACCGCCGAGATCGGCCGGGACCTGGCGTCCCGCCAGCTGGAGGAGCCGGACC
This sequence comes from Geodermatophilus sp. YIM 151500, assembly GCF_025716945.1. GTDB lineage: Bacteria > Actinomycetota > Actinomycetes > Mycobacteriales > Geodermatophilaceae > YIM-151500. Next base: position 499,348 of record NZ_JAOVZT010000001.1, on the reverse strand, counting down.
GGGCGGCCGCGCTGGACGAGCCGGTCGACGACGACGTGCTGCGGCTGGTGCTGATCGCCTGCCACCCGGTGCTGTCCCGCGAGGCCCGGGTGGCGCTCACGCTGCGGCTGGTCGGGGGCCTGCGCACCGACGAGATCGCCCGCGCCTTCCTTGTTCCCGAGTCGACCGTGGCCCAGCGCGTGGTCCGCGCCAAGCGGGCCCTCGGCGCGGCGAAGGTCCCGTTCGAGGTCCCGGCCGGCGCCGACCTCACCGCCCGGCTCGCCTCGGTGCTCGAGGTGCTCTACCTGGTCTTCAACGAGGGCTACTCCGCGACGGCCGGGAGCGACTGGACCCGGCCCGACCTCTGCGCCGAAGCGCTGCGGCTGGGCCGGGTCCTCGCCGCGGCGACCCCGGGCGAGTCCGAGGTGCACGGGCTGGTCGCCCTGATGGAGCTGCAGGCCTCCCGGCTGCGCGCCCGCGTCGCGGCGAGCGGCGAGCCGGTGCTGCTCGACGAGCAGGACCGGAGCCGGTGGGACCGGGTGCTCGTCGGCCGGGGACTGGCCGCGCTGCAGCGGGCCGAGCTCGCCGCCCGGGCCGCGGGCGCGGCGCTCGGCCCGTACGCCGTCCAGGCCGCGATCGCCGCCTGCCACGCCCGGGCCCGGACCGCCGCGGAGACCGACTGGCCGCAGATCGCGGCGCTGTACGAGGTGCTCGGCGAGCTCATGCCCTCACCGGTGGTCGAGCTCAACCGCGCGGTGGCGGTGTCACGGGCGTACGGGCCGGCGGCCGGGCTGGAGATCGTCGACGCGCTGGCCGACGTCCCCGCGCTGCGCGGCTACCACCTGCTGCCCGCCGCCCGCGGTGACCTGCTCGCACGCCTCGGGCGCGGCGCCGAGGCCCGCGCCGAGTTCGCGCGGGCGGCCGGGCTGACCCGCAACGAGCGCGAGCGCGCCGTCCTGCGCGCCCGCGCCGCCCCCGCCGGGCCGGACGGCGATCGGCCCGCCTGAGCGCCGCGGAGGCCCCACGAGGCGGTCAGGGTGCGGCGACGAGGCGCTCCGCGTGCTCCTGCTCCTCGGCGCGGACGGCGGACGGCCCGGCCTCGACCAGCCGCCAGGCGGCCCGGACGCCGTCGGGGCCCTCCGTCCCGCCCGCGGCGAGCACCCCCTCGACGAGCGAGCGCACGCGCGGCTCGTCCTCGGGGGCGGCGGTGAAGAGGACGCGGACGCGCAGCGTGTCCCCGGTCCGCTCGACCGCCGTGTGGTGCGGGGCGAGCGGGCAGGGCGGCTCGTGCGACCAGCTGCCGCACAGCGCGGTGGTGATCGCCCCGCCCGCGGCGCGGTCGTCGGTCCCGGAGCCCAGGCTCAGCACGGCCTCGTGCGCGAAGGGCCGCCGCGCCGCCGCGGTCATCGCGGGTCCGCGGACGACCGTGTCGGACGGCTCGCCTCGGCGGCGGCCCCGAGCCGGGCCAGCGTCGTCCGCATGCCGTCGCGCAGCTCCTCCCGCCGGTTGCCGCCCTTGAAGACTCTCTCGATGACGAACCAGCCGATGCGGGTGACCGGCCGCTCCACCACGTAGCTCTCGGCAACCCGGGTGCCCCCCTCGACGGGGTCGAACCGGTACCGCCAGGTGATCGTCCCCGCGAAGGGCTCGGTCCGGGCGAAGGCGAACTCCCGGCCGGGCTCGGCCACGGTGACCACCGGACGGTTCTTCCACCGCTGGCCGGCGCGGTTCTCGTTGACCGCCTCGAAGCGGGCGCCGACGGCCGGGCCGGTCGCGCCGTCGAGCCACCGGCAGCTCGCGATCTCGGGGCTGAAGTCCGGGGTGCGGGTGACGTCGGCGACGAGGGCGTAGACCGTCTCCGGTGGTGCGGCGATCACGGCGCTGACCTCGTCGTGGTCGAGCGTCTGCATGGCGACTCCTCAGGGTGCGTAGGCGGCGAGGAACTGGTCGATGGCCAGGCCGGTGAGCCGGCTGTAGGCGCCGTCCTCGAAGGACGCCCCGGGCTCGTTGGCCAGCTGCTGGGAGATCAGGCCGGAGAGGACGACGGTGAGGAGGCGGACGGCGGCGTCGCTGTCGAACGCCGGTGCCGCCTGCCCGAGCGCCGCCGCCTGGGCGCAGTCGGCACGCACCTGCGCCATGTCGTCCCGGCTGGGCGCGAAGGTCTCCGGCGACGGCTCGAAGCCGGGCACCGGTCGCCAGTGCAGCAGCTGCGCCAGGGCCGGGTTCTCCACGGCCCAGCGGACGACGGCGATCGCGCCGGCGCGGATGCGCGGCAGGCCCGGTCCGAGCCCGGCCACAGCGGCCTCGGCCGCGGCCAGCTCGCCGGCGAGCCCGCGGGCGAACAGTGCGTCGTAGAGCGCGTGGAGCGAGGGGAAGTACTTGTAGAGGGACGGGCCCCGCATGCCCATCCGGCGCGCGACCTCCGAGACGCTCAGCGCGCCGACGCCCTCCGCGCCCATGATCGCGACGGCGTGGTCGAGGGCCTCCTCGATGACCGCGGCCCGCCGCCGTTGCACCCGGGTCGGGGTGAGGCTGGACGCCGTAGCCATGGCTAGAGCGTGTAGCTCCTCTGGACGGGTGTCAAGGCACCGTCACGCCGGCTCGCGGCGCATGGGCACGTGCGGGATGCCGTCCTCGACGTAACCGGGGCCGCTGCGCCGGAAGCCGAGCCGCTCGTACCAGCCCTCCAGGTGGGCCTGCGCCCCGAGCGTGATCGGCAGGCCGCCGCAGAGCGCGACGCCCTCCTCGACCAGCCGGGCCGCGAGCCCGCGCCGCCGGAACGGCTCCGCGGTCGCCACCCGGCCGATCGCGCGGCTGCCGCCGTCGTCGAGCACCCGCACGGTGGCGGCAACCGCACAGTCGATCTCGAACCACAGGTGCTCGGTGCCCGGCTCCACGTCGCGCCCGTCGAGCTCGGGGTAGGGGCAGCGCTGCTCGACGACGAACACGTCGACCCGCAGCCGGCACAGCGCGTAGACCTCGAACGGCGTGAGCTCGGCGAACAGTGCCCGCCGCAGGACGGGGACGGACGCGTCGGCACCGGTCATGCGGAAGGTTCTAGCCCACCGCGGAGCGGCCGACGCGGGAGCGGGGTGCCGGGCCCACCTGTGGACCTCTAAGGTTAGGTCTGCCTTGCCTATCTCTCCGCGGAGGATCTCCCTCGTGACCTCGTCCGGGCGCGCCGCCACCGGCGTCCTGTCCGCCCTCGGCCTCGCGGCCGCGCTCGCCGGCTGCGGCTCGGACGGCGACACGCTGACCGTCTACAGCGCCCAGCACGAGAGCCTGGTGCGGACCATGCTCGAGGGCTTCACCGCGGACACCGGCATCGAGCTGGAGTTCCGCGACGCCAACGACACCGAGCTGGCCAACCAGATCGTGCAGGAGGGCGACGCGTCACCGGCCGACGTGTTCCTCACCGAGAACAGCCCGGCCATCGACGTCGTCGACCGCGAGGGCCTGCTCGCCCCGCTCGACCCGGCGACCCTCGACCAGGTCGGCGAGCAGTACCGGCCCGCGTCGGGCAACTGGGTCGGCTTCGCCGCCCGCTCCACGGTGCTCGCCTACCACCCCGAGGCCGTGCCCGAGGCGGAGCTGCCCGCGTCGATCCTCGAGCTGGCCGAGCCGGGGTACGAGGGCCGCGTCGCCGTCGCCGCCGGAGGCGCCGACTTCCAGGCCATCGTCAGCGCCGTCCTCGCGCTGGAGGGCGAGGAGGCCACCCGTGCCTGGCTGGCGGGCCTCGAGCGCAACGCCGAGGTGTACGCCAGCAACACGGCGGTGATGAAGGCCGTCGACGAGCGCGAGGTCGACCTCGGCGTCATGTACCACTACTACTGGTACCGCGACCAGGCCGAGAACGGGCTGATCGGCGACGACGCGCGCCTGCACTACTTCGGCGGCGGCGACCCGGGCGCGTTCGTCAGCGTCTCCGGTGCCGGGGTGCTCGCGTCGTCCGACCAGCCCCAGGAGGCCCAGCGCCTGGTGCAGTACCTGACCGACCGGGCCGCGCAGGAGCGTCTGGCGGAGAGCACCGCCCTGGAGTACGCCGTCGGCAACGGGGTCGCCTCGGCGGAGGTCCTGCCGCCGCTGGCCGAGCTCGGCGCCCCCGACGTCGACCCGGGCTCGCTCAGCTCGCCCGAGGTGACCGCGCTCATGCAGGAGGTGGGCCTGCTCTGAGCAGCGCCGCCCCGCCCGTCGACCCCGGGACGCCGGCCGCGCCGGTCGCCCGGGGTCGTCGGCGTGCGCCCGCACCCGGGAGCCCGCGCCGGTCGCCGGTGACGCTGGCCCTGGCCGCGTGCGTCGCCGCGCTCGCCCTGCTGCCGCTGGGCTACATCGCGGGCTACACGGTCGACGTCGGCTGGTCCGGCGTGCGGGAGCTGGTCCTCCGCGACCGGGTCGCCGAGCTGCTCTGGAACACCGGGCGGCTGGTGCTCGGCACGGTGGCGGCGTGCGCCGTACTCGGCGTCGGCGCGGCCTGGCTGGTGCAGCGCTCGGCGGTGCCCGGACGGCGGGTCTGGCACGTGCTGCTGGTCGCGCCGCTGGCCGTGCCGGCCTTCGTCAACAGCTACGCGTGGATCTCGCTGCTGCCCGGCGTCGACACCTACGCCGGCGCGCTGCTGGTCGTCTCGCTGTCGTACTTCCCGTTCGTCTACCTGCCGGTGGCCGCCGCGTTCCGCGGCCTGGACCCCGCCCTGGAGGAGACCGCCGCCGGGCTGGGCCTGTCCGGCTGGGCGGTGTTCGCGCGGGTGCAGCTGCCGCAGCTGCGCGTGGCGCTGCTCGGCGGCAGCCTGCTGGTGGCGCTGCACCTGCTGGCCGAGTTCGGTGCCCTGCAGATGCTGCGCTACGCGACCTTCACCACGGCGATCTACGACCAGTACCGGGCCACCTTCAACGGACCCGGCGCCACCATGCTGGCCGGCGTCCTGGTGCTGCTCTGCCTGGTGCTGCTGCTGGCCGAGCTGCGGCTGCGCGGGCAGCGCGGCTACGCGCGCACCGGCCGGGGGGCCGCCCGCCCGGTGCGGCCGGTGGAGCTGCGGCGGCTCACCGGTCCGGCGCTGGCCGGCCTGGCCGCGCTCGTCGTCCTCGCGCTCGGCGTCCCGCTGTACAGCCTGGCCCACTGGATGCTGGCCGGCGCCTCCACCGGCCTGGACGGTGGCGCGCTGCTGACCACCACCGGCACGACCCTCGCGCTGGCCGCCGCGGCCGCCCTCGCGACCACGGCCATGGCGCTGCCCACCGGCTGGCTGGCCGTGCGCGCCCGCGGGCGGGTGACCACGCTGCTGGAGCGCAGCACCTACCTGGGCAGCTCGGTGCCGGCCATCGTCGTCGCGCTGGCGCTGGTGACGATCGCCATCCGGGCGACGCCCTGGCTCTACCAGACCGTGCCGCTGCTGCTCGCGGCCTACGCCGTCCTGTTCCTGCCGCGGGCGATCGTCACCGTCCGCGGCGCGGTGGAGCAGTCGCCCCGGCTGTACGACGACCTCGCCGCCTCGCTCGGTTGCTCGACCGTCGAGCGGCTGCGCCGGGTCACCCTCCCGCTGCTGGCGCCCGGCCTCGGCGCCGGCGCCGCGCTGGTGTTCCTCGCCGTGGTGACCGAGCTGACCGCCACGCTGCTGCTCGCGCCGACCGGCACCACCACGCTGGCCACCGCCTTCTGGTCGGCCAGCAGCGCCCTCGAGTACGGCGCGGCCGCCCCGTACGCCGTGGTCATGGTGGTGCTGTCGGCCCCCGCGACCGTGCTGTTGTCCCGCGACGCCCGACGGAGCCTCACCCCATGAAGCGCACGCCATGAGCGCCCTGACCGTGCACGACCTGACCAAGGCCTTCGGCGCCACCCGGGTGCTGACCGGGGTGAGCCTGCACGTGCCGCAGGGCGGCTTCACCGCGCTGCTCGGCCCCTCCGGCTGCGGCAAGACCACCCTGCTGCGGCTGATCGCCGGCTTCGACGACCCCGACTCCGGCACCGTGCTCCTGGGCGACCGGGTCGTGGCCGGCGCGGGCCGCGGCGTGCCCGCGCGCCGGCGCGGCATCGGCTTCGTGCCGCAGGAGGGCGGGCTGTTCCCGCACCTGACCGTCGCCGAGAACGTCACCTTCGGGCTGCCGCGGCGGCGCCGCCGCGACCGGGCCCGGGTGGCCGGGCTGCTCGACCTGGTGGGTCTGGACGCCGGCCTGGCCGACCGCGCGCCGCACCAGCTCTCCGGCGGGCAGCAGCAGCGGGTGGCGCTGGCCCGCGCGCTCGCCCCCGAGCCCTCGCTGGTGCTGCTCGACGAGCCGTTCTCCTCGCTGGACGCCGCGCTGCGCGAGGAGACCCGCGCCGCCGTCGCCGCCGCGCTGAGCGCCGCCGGGGCCACGGCGGTGCTGGTCACCCACGACCAGGCCGAGGCGCTGTCGATGGCCGACCAGGTCGCCGTGCTGCGCGGTGGCCGGCTGGTGCAGCTGACCGATCCGCGCACCCTCTACCGGCTGCCCGGCGACCTCGACGTGGCCACCTTCGTCGGCGAGGCCGTCGTGCTGGACGCCGAGGTGCGCGACGGCCGCGCGCACTGCGCCCTCGGCGTGCTGCCGCTGGGCCGCGACTGCCCGGACGGGCGGGCCCGGGTGCTGCTCCGCCCCGAGCAGCTCCGGCTGTCCGCGCCGGAACCCACCGCGCCGTCGGCGCGGGTGCGCGGGATCGACTTCTACGGCCACGACTCGCGGGTGTGGCTGGACCTGCCCGGGGGGCTGGCGGTGAGCGCCCGGCTGGAGGGCGCCGACCTGCCCGCCGAGGGGGACGACGTGTCGATCGCCGTGCTCGGGACGGCGCTGCCCTTCCCGTCCGGCCCGCGGCCGGCGCGCCAGGACGACCGGCCGCCGCCCCGCCCGGTCGCCGACGTGCACCTGGAGTCCCCGGTCGCCGCGCCGGCCGGCCCGGCTGCCGGCTGACCGCCGCGGCCGGGCGGCGCTCCGCGTACCGGGGCCCGCTGCTAAAGGCAGGTTAGCCAAGCCTAAGCTGCCCTCGTGCAGCTCTTCCTCTTCACCGTCGACCCCCGCTTCGGCCGCGAGGTCGTGGCCGCCGGGGCGGCCGGGATCGTCGTGGACTGGGAGCGCCGCGGCAAGGCGCGCCGACAGGCCGGCGAGGGCACCCAGATCAACGCCGACACGCCGGCCGACCTGGCCCGGATGCGCGCGGCCACCGACGGCCGCCTGCTCTGCCGGGTCAACGCGGCCGGCCCCTGGACCGGCGCGGAGGTCGACGCGGCCGTCGCGCTGGGCGCCGACGAGGTGCTGCTGCCGATGGTGCGCACGCCCGAGCAGGTCGACCGGATGCTGGACCTGGTGGCCGGCCGGTGCGACCTGGGGATCCTGGTGGAGACGCAGGATGCCGTCGTCCGCGTCGCCGACTTCGCCGCCCGGCCGCTGTCGCGGATCTACGTCGGGCTCAACGACCTGCGCATCGACCGCGGCTCGGACAACCTGTTCCTCCCGCTGGTGGACGGCACCGTCGACGCCGTCCGCGCCGCGGTGCCCGGCCCCTTCGGCGTCGGCGGCCTGACGCTGCCCGGCGGCGGCGCGCCCGTGCCCGGCGACCTGCTGGCCGCCGAGCTGGTGCGGCTGGGCGCCGACTTCACGTTCCTGCGCCGCTCCTTCACCGCCGACATGGCCGGCCGCGATCCCGCGGTCGAGGTGCCGCGGCTGCTGGCCTCCCTCGACAGGCTGCGCCGGGCCGACCCCGCCGAGGTGGTCGACGACCGCGCCCGCTTCGTCGCGAGCGTGCTCGCCACGCGCGCGGGCGGCCGGGTGGCGACGGCGGCGCCGGCCCCAGCGGTGCCGGTCGCCGCCTCCGCATGAGGGCGCTGGTCACCGGCGCGGGCGGCTTCGTCGGCCGGCACCTCGTCACCCGGCTGCGCGCCGACGGCTGGGCGGTGACCGGCCTGACCCGGGCCGACGTCGACCTGGCCGACCCGGTCGCCGGCGCGGCCGCCGTGGGGGCCGCCGACCCGGACGTCGTGTTCTCCCTCGCCGCGGCCCGTCGCAAGGCCACCGCCGCCGACCGGGCGGCCACCACGGCGGTCAACACCAGCCCGTGGCTGGTCGAGGCGCTGCCCGACCGCTGCCGGGCCGTCGTCCGGTTGGGGTCCTCGACCGAGTACGCGGCCGCGCCGCACCCGCTGGCCGAGGACGCCGCCCTGCGCCCGCGCGGCTTCTTCGGCGCCACCAAGGCCGCGGGCTCGCTGCTGCTGCAGGCCGCGGCCGCCGAGCGCGGGGTGCGGTCGGCGGTGCTGCGCGCGTTCCAGGTCTACGGGCCCGGTGACCACCCGGCCCGGCTGGTACCCGTCGTCCTCGAGGCCGCCCGCACCGGGGCGACCGTGCCGCTGCCCACGCGGGTGAGCCGCCGCGACTGGGTGTGGGTCGGCGACGTGGTCGACGCCTGCGTCCGGGCGGCGCTGGCCGACGACCTCCCCGGGGGCACGGTGCTCAACATCGGCACCGGCGTGCAGACCAGCACCGAGGAGCTGGTCGGCACGGCCGAGCGGGTCAGCGGCCGGCCGATAGCCACGGCGCCCGGCGCGCACCCCGGCCGCGACTGGGACACCGCCGACTGGATGTGCGATCCGCGCGCCGCCGCCCGGCTGCTCGGCTGGACGCCGACGGTCGACCTCGCCGAGGGCCTGGCGCGCACCTGGCGCGCCGGGGCGGCGACCGAGCCCGCGGCGCAGCCGGTGGTGGGGGCGGCGGTGGAGCCGGCGTGACCGGCCGCGTCGCCATCGTCGTCCCGGTGCACGGCAACGCGGCCACGCTGCGGCCGCTGGCCGTCCGGCTCGCCGCAGCCCTGACCGGGCGGGAGTGGCGGCTGCGGCTGGTGATCGACGCCTCGCCCGACGACAGCGCCGCGGTCGCCGCGGAGCTCGCCGCGGCCGAGCCACGGATCGCCGTCACCGGGCTGACCGTCAACGGCGGCCAGCACGCCGCGCTGGCCCGCGGCCTGGCCGACGAACCGGATGCCGACGCCTGGGCGTGCCTGGACGCCGATCTGCAGGACCCGCCCGAGGCGGTGCCGCTGCTGCTCGACCGGCTGGCGCGCGGCGACGTCGGCGCGGTGTTCGCGGGCCGGCGCGGGGCGTACGAGTCGCCGGCCCGGCGGCTCAGCGGCGTGCTGCACCGGCGGGTGGCGGCCGCGCTCACCGGCCTGCCGCCCGACGCGGGCGCCTTCCTCGCGGTGGACCGGGTCGTGCGCGACGCCGTCGTCGACTTGGTGCTCGCCGGCCGCGCGCCGAGCGTGGTGCTCGCCGTCGCGCGGGCCGGACGGCCGGCGGTCAGCGTGCCGGTGGTGCGGGACCGCCGTCCCGCCGGCCGGTCGGCGTGGACGGCGCGCGCCCGGCTGCGCCAATCGGCCCGCTCGCTGCTCTGGGCCGCCCGCCACCGCTGACCACCCCGGTCAGCGGGTCCAGAGCTGGAGGACGAGGTCGGTCTTGGACGCCGGCAGCTCCCACTGCCCGGCCTGGCCGAGCCCGGCGTCGCGGAGGATCGCGTCGTCGTCCGTCGGCTCCGGGACGCCGAAGACGAGCCGGCGCACCACCCACACCCGGTCGGCGTCCGGCGGGGCGTCGTCCGGCGGCAGCACCAGATCCGGGCGCAGGCCCGGCTCGCGGGTGCGCACGTAGTGGTCGAGCCCGATCGCCGAGCGCTGGTCGGCGGCCACGACCGGCTCGCCCGGTCGGTGCATCCCGGCGAGCAGGTCGACCAGCTCGTCGGCGCGCTCGCGCGGTCCCCGCTCGAGCAGCGGCGCGGACGCCGCGAGGGTGGTCACGCACAGCAGCGCGACCGCCGGCACCCGCCAGCCCCGGGGCAGGGTGGCGGCGCCCAGCGCGGCGAGGACCCCGAGGCCGAGCAGCCCGGCGAGCAGGTAGCGCGGCAGGTACACCGGGCGCACCAGCTCGGCCGCGGTGAGCAGCACCAGCGGCGTTCCCGCCCACGAAGCCGCCACCAGCCGCGCCCCCCGCGCCCGCAGCGCGCCGAGCCCGGCCAGCGCCAGCAGGACGAACACCAGCGACGCCGATCCGCCGGCCCACGCGTCGACGGCCAGGCCGCCGAGCCGGCCACCCGTGCCGCGCAGGTGCTCGGCGTTGCGGTCGCCGGTGCCGTTGGCCAGCGCGAGGACGACGAACGCCAGCGGCGGCAGCACGGCGACCGCTCCGGCCAGCACCACCGGCAGCGCCCGCCGGCCGCGCAGCAGGACGGCGGCGACGACGAACGCGGCCAGCGCCGTGACGGCGTACCAGTGCGCCAGCCCCATGCCGGCGCCGGCCAGCCCGAACAGCAGCAGCCCGCGGGGGGCCTCCTGCAGCCAGCGGACGAGGCCCAGGACGGCGCCGCCGGTGGCCAGCACGACCAGGCCGTAGCTGCGCGCCTCGACGGCCTGCTCCAGCAGCAGCGGGCTGGCGGCCGGCACGGCGCCGGCCAGCACGCCCGCCGTCCGGCCGGCCAGCCGGGCGACCGCCCGGGTCGCCAGCGCCAGCCCGCCCGCGGTCGCCAGCAGCGAGAACACCCGCAGCGAGGTGTCGCCGCCGAGGCCGGGCAGCGCCGTCCAGGCCCGGACGACGAGGTAGTACGGGGCGTTGTAGGACGGCGGCACGCCCGCCAGGTAGTTCGTCGTCCCCTCACCGCGCACGATCGCCGAGACGATGTCGCCGAGCGGCAGCCGGCCGACCTCGGCGGTGAACAGCTCGTCGAACCACAGGCCGTGGCCCGGGCGGAGCAGCAGCGCGCCGAGGGCGAGGACGACCGCCACCGGCAGCAGTTCCCAGGGTGACCAGCGGACCGCCGCCGCGGGGCCGGAGGACGGCGGCACGCGGACGCGGATCGCCGACGAGGTCACCGGGCCAGGTTAGGCGAGCCTCAGCCGGTGCCGGTGCCGGTGCCGGTGCCGGTGCCGGTGCCGGGTGCGGTGGCGAGGCCCGACGGCCGGGCGGCCGCCGCCAGCAGCTCGCGGACCGCCCCGCGCAGCGCCGGGTCGCCCGCCAGCCGCTGCATCGCCGCGCGGACCGCGGCGCCGTCGACGGGCACCGCCGCCCCCAGCACCGCGGCGACCGCGGGCTGCGCCCGGAGCACGGCCTGCCACAGCGCGATCTGGCCCGGAGCGGCCGGCTCGACGAGCAGCACGCCCCACCGGGTCGCGTAGACGGCCACCTCGCGCCGGGGCCGGCCGTCGTCGTGCAGCACCACCGGGTGCACCGTGCCGTCGAGCACCACCCGCTCGTAGTTCGGCTCGGTCGCGTCGACGCAGCGCAGTTGGTCGTCGTCGAGCCAGGCGACCACGACCGGGAGCGACCGGCCCGGGGCGGCAGCCGCCGCTGCGGGGAGGTACCCCGGAGAGCTGACGTGGGCCGAGGCGGCGAGCCGGGCACCCGCCAGGTTTCCGGCGCGCATCGGCACGAGCGTCGACACGGCCGCCGCGGCGAGCTTGCGGTGCAGCACCCGCGGATCGGCGTTGCTGCCGAAGGCGGCCACCGGCGTCCGGGCTGCGGCCGGCGCGGCGCCGTGGTCGCGGAGGACGTCGTCGAGCGGTCGGTCCCCGCCGGCTCGCCGGACGCGCAGCGCGCCGGGTTCCGGGAACGCCAGCAGCGGTGCCCACCGGCCGCCGTCCCGGCCGTCGGCGGGGACGCCGAGCAGCACCGACCCGGTCAGCGCCGTGCCGGGATAGGCCACCGGCCGGCGGAGGAGGTCGGCGGCCCCGAGCGGGTCGTCCGGTCCGCGGGGGCCGGTCACGACCGGTGGCGCGCCTGCTCCCGGTGCTCGGCCGGCGGTTCGTCCAGCTCCGTGCGCGCGCGGCGCCAGAAGGGCATGGCGATCCACCAGTAGGCGAGCAGCGCGGCGACCCCACCGGCGGTCAGCCAGGCCTGGCCGCGGCTGAACAGGACGTCGGTGACGAGCAGCAGGGAGGCGCAGATCGCCACGACGAGGGCGATGAGCCCGCACAGCGCGGAGCGGTTGCTGCGCCGCAGCAGCCGCTCCTTGTCCTTCTGCCGGAACAGCACCCGGTGCTGAGCCGCGGGGGCGATCAGCAGTCCGGTGGCCACCGCGGCGCCGAGCAGCGCGACGTAGTAGACGTCCCGGTGGAAGTCGTCCAACGTGTCGCGGGTCTGCTGGAACGGCACGATGAGCAGGAAGGCGAAGAGGAACTGCACCCCGGGGAGGGCCACCCGCAGCTCGTTGAGCAGCTCGAGCAGCTCGCGGTCGATGCGCTCCTTGCGGGTCTCCTCGGGCGCGTCCTCGCGGCGCCGGCGTGTGGCACCGAGTTCGCTCACGGCGTCCTCCTCCCGTCCCCGTGGGTTCATCTTCGACCGGTCCCGCCCGCGGCACACGTCGTCCTTCCCCCGCTCCGGGTGGTCGAGCGCGGTTGACCCGCGGTCAGCGCGCGAGCGAGCGGAACAGCTCGACCAGCCGGTCGGCGTGCGCGTCGAACGTGTGCCGCTCGCGCACGGCCAGCGCCGCGGCCGCACCGCGGCGTCCGGCCACCTCGGCGGCGAGCACGTCGGCCACCTCGTCGGCCGACCGGTAGAACAGGCCGGTCCCGTCGGCGCGCAGCAGCCGCTCGACCGCGACCAGCGCACCCGGGTTGGCCTGCTGCAGCGCCGGCAGCCCGGCCGAGAGCAGCACCGGCAGCCGGGCGGGGGAGTTCAGGTCGTCCCAGCCGGCCCGGCGCAGGTCGCCGCCGTTGCGGCTGGTGAACCGGTGCAGCCAGCCGGCGTCGTAGCGGGAGAGCTCCTCGACCCAGCGCTCCGGCCCGACCGGCGGGTGCAGGTGCACGAAGCCCGGGGCCGCCGCGCGCGCCCGGTCGAGCTCGGCGGCCCAGCCGGCGGCCGGCCCCGGCGCCCGCACCTGGCCGTAGAGGTGGGTGTGCACGCCGCGGCGGGCCAGCGCGACCAGCCAGCCGGCGTCCAGGCCGGAGGGGCGGCCGGCGACGACCGCGTGCGGGCACCCGTCGGCGTCGGAGAGCTTCGGTCGCGGAGTGCCCCGCTGCCACTCGCGCAGCGGCAGGTCGCCGTCCAGGACCCCGAGCCGGGCCGGTTCGACCCGGCCCGGCAGCGCCGCCGCGAACCAGTCCCGCTCCTCGTCGGTGGCCAGCAGGCACGCGTCGGCGCCGGTGACGAGGTCGGCGAGCAGCGGCCACTCGCCGCGCACGATGCAGCGCTGCGGGGCCTCCTTGAAGTGCCAGACGAACGGCAGGTCGGGACAGGCGTTGCGGACGGCGTGCGCCAGCGGGACCGCCCGCCAGTTCAGCTGCGCCCACACGACGTCCGGGCGCAGCGCCCGGACCTCGGCGCGCCAGTCGCCGTCCGGCGCGTCGGCTCCGGGCAGGTCGGCGACGTGCCCGAACGGCAGCGGCCCCACGGTGGAGTCGCCGAGGCCGTCGCGGGTCCACAGCCCGGTCAGCCGGTGGCCGCGCTCGGCCAGCGCCAGCACCCGCTCGGGGTTGAAGGCCAGCTCCCCGACCACGAGCACCGACAGCCCGTCGGGCGAGGGCCGGTACGGCCGGTGGCGGAAGCGGGCGTACCGGGCGACCTCGTCGACGTCGGCACCGTCGGTGGAGGCGAGGCGCAGCGGCTCGCGCACCCGGTAACGGCTGCGGAAGACGTTCAGCCCGCCGTCGAAGGCCGACCGGATCGCCCGGGAGCGCTGCCCGGGGTGCCGGGTCCACGTGCAGGTGACCCGGCCGGTGCCCGCCGCCGGCGCGTCGGTGCCCGCCGCCGGCGCACCCCGGCGCAGCCGGTGCCAGAACAGCCGGTCGAGGTCGTCGGTCTCCAGCTCCGCCCGCTCGGTCCACCGGTCGGCGGTGCGGCGGTGCGCCACCTGGACCAGCTGTGCGTACCCGGTGCCGGAGGGCTCGTCGAGCTCGGAGCAGGCGATCGGCACCGCCGGGTCGGCCAGCCGGGCGAGCAGGGCGGCCAGGTGGTCGGGCGCCCAGACGTCGTCGGCCGGGAGGTATGCGACGACCGGGGCCGTGGTCGCGTCGAGGCCGGTGTTCAGGGTGGCCCCCAGGCCGCGGTTGGCGCGCCAGCCGGTCGCCCGGAGCCGCGCGTCGGGCAGCCCGGCGAGCACCGCCGCGACGGCGTCCGGGTCGGGGGAGCCGTCGTCGAGGACGACGGCCTCCCAGTCGGTCACCGTCTGGTCGAGCAGGCTGCCCAGCGCCCGCGGCAGGAACGCGGCCTGGTCGTGCACGGGCACCAGCACGGCGACCCGGGCCGGCGCCGGCCCGCCGCCGTCCCCGTCGGTCCCGCCGTCCCGGTCCGGACCGCCCGCGCGACCGGCGGCCGCGGTCACGCGGCCGCGGGCTCGGCCGGTCCGGGCACGGCGTCCTCCGCGCCGAGGACGCGCGCGTAGACCTCCGCGACCCGCTCGGCCAGCCGCGGCCAGCCGTACTCGGCCGCCCGCGCCCGGGCGCCGGCGGCCAGCCGGGCGCGCAACCCGGCGTCCCCGGTGATCCGGTCGAGGGCGGCGGCGAGCGCCCCGGCGTCGCCGGGCGGCACGAGCAGGCCGGTCCGCCCGTCGGCGACCACCTCGGGGATGCCGCCGACGTCGCTGGCGACGACCGGCAGCCCGGCGGCCATGGCCTCGACCAGCACCGAGCCCATCTCCTCGTAGGCCGACGGCAGCACGAGCACGTCGAGCAGGGCGAGCACGCCCGGGACGGCGGAGTGCTCGACGAAGCCGGCCAGGGTGATGCGCGCGGCGGCGTCGCCGGTCGCGGCGGCCGCCGCCTCGACGCGCGGCCGGTCGGGCCCGTCGCCCACCACGAGCAGGTCGGCGTCCTCGGTCATCCGGCCGAAGGCCTCGACCAGCAGGTCGGCGCGCTTCTGCGCGGCCAGCCGCCCCACGTAGCCGATGCGCGGCCGGCCGGCGATCGCGCGGGCGCCCGCGCGCCCGGCGGCGGCGAACAGCTCGGGGTCGAAGCCGGACGGGATCACCGAGATCCGCTCCGCCGGGACGCCGTCGCGCGCCAGCTCGGCCGCGGTGCGGGCGGTCAGGACGACGACCGCGTCCGCGCGCCGCAGCGTCCGGCGCTCGAGCTCCCCGCCGACGAGGCGCAGCAGCCGGGCCCGGAGCGACCCGCCGCGCAGGGTGTGCCGGACGCTGCAGTGCACGGTGACCACCAGGGGGCAGCGGTGCCGGTGCGCGGCCAGCCGGCCCAGCACCAGCGTGGCGACGTCCTCGCCCTGGTGGGCGTGCACCACGTCGACCGGCCGCCCGCGCCGCAGCGCCCGGGGGAGCGCGGCCAGCGCCCACAGCTGGCGCAGCACCGGCACCGGCACCCCCGTGCGGTGCACCAGCGCCGCACGCCCCAGCCGCGCGGTGCCGCGGGGACCGGCCAGCCGGGAGGTGAGCACCGTCTGCGCGCAGCCCTGCCCGTCGAGCGCGCGGGTGAGGCAGGCGGTGTGGTTCTGCATGCCGCCGATCGGGTCGAACCGGGCCGTTCCCGGCGGCAGCGAGCCGCGCAGGACGGCCGGCCCGTCGTCCGGTTCCGGGTCCGGCCCGGCGTCCATGGCCGTCACCGCCGGGCCGGTCGGGGACGGCGGCGGATCGGCCGGGGACGGCGGCGGATCGGCCGGGAGCGGTTCGAAGACGCTGCACAGCCGGAGCACGTGCAGCCCGGCGGCGGTGGCGGGCGAGGACGGCACGCCCGCCACGGTCGCACACCCTCCGCCGTCCCGCCGGTGTAGCAGGGTGCTGACCTGGGCAGTCTGCCCGCCGTGCACCCGCCCCTGGCCGACCCGGCCGTCCGCCGCGTGGCCCTGGTCCGGCTCCGCGTCGGCCTCGGCGACCTGCTGTGCTCGCAGCCCGCGCTCCAGCGGTTGCGAGAGGCACGGCCCGAGCTCGCCGTCAGCCTGATCACCTGGCCGGAGATGGCCCCGGTGGTCGACCGGCTGGGCGACGCGGTCGACGAGCTGCTGCCGTTCCCCGGTGCCGCCGGCATCCCGGAGCGGACGCCCGACCCGGCCGGATGGGCGCCCTTCCTCGCCGCCTGCGCCGAGCGGGAGTTCGACCTCGCGCTGCAGGTGTACGGCGACCGGCCCGCGGCCAACGAGGTGGCCGCCGCGGTGGGTGCGCGGCTCACCGGTGGGTTCGCCCCGACCGGCTGGCGGCCGCCGGCGGGCACCGAGCACCTGCACCTGCGCTACCCGGTGCGCCTGCACGAGGCCGAGCGGCACGTCCGGCTCCTCGAGCACCTGGGGTTGCCGCCGTCCGGGCCGCCCGTCCTCTCCTTCCCGATCCGGCCCGACGACGAGGCCGAGCACGCCGCGACGCTGGCCGCGGCCGGGTTGGCGCCGGGGCGGTACGCCGTGCTGCACCCCGGCGCGTCGGCGCCGACCCGCCGGTGGCCGGTGCAGCGGTACGCCGCCGTCGGAGACGCGCTGGCCGCCGAGGGGCTGGCCGTCGTCGTCACCGGCACCGCCGGCGAGCGGGACACCGGCGCGCGCCTGGTGGCCGCGATGCGGGCGCCGGCGGTCGACCTGACCGGGTCGACGGGCCTCGGCGGGTTGGCCGCGCTGCTGCGCGACTGCGCCGTCCTCGTCGGCAACGACACCGGCTCGGCGCACCTGGCCGCCGCGGTGGGCGCCCGCAGCGTCACCGTCTTCCTGCCCGGCGACCCGGTCCGCTGGGCGCACCGCGGGGAGCGGCACCGGGTGCACGCCGCCGACGTGCCGTGCGCGCCGTGCCCGCACCTGGCCTGCCCGATCGAGTTCCGCTGCGCGGAGTCGGTGCGGCCCGAGGACGTCGCCGCCTCCGCCCGCGCGCTGGCCGCCGTCGGACCGGTCGCCCGGTGAGCGCCCGGGCGCGTCGCCGCGTCACGTTCGTCTGCGACTCCGACGCCTGGGGCGGCGCGGAGGTCTACCTGACCCACCACCTGCGGCGGGCCGACGAGAACGGGTGGACGGCGTCGCTCGTGGTGGCCGAGCCGGTGGCGGCGGGCTTCGCCGGGCTGCTGCCGCCCGACCGGGTCGCGGTCGTGCCACTGGCCCGGCACACGCGGGAGGCGCCCGCCGTCCGGGACGCCGTGGGCGCCTCGCGGCCCGACGTGGTCGCCGTCAACCTGGTCGACCCGGCGTCGAACGCCGCGGCGGTCGACGCCGCGCTGGCCGTCGCCCCGACGGTGGCCACGCTGCACCTGGAGGGCGACACCCGGTCCGGCGCGGAACGGGAGGCGCTGGCCGCGCGCTACCGGCGGCTGGCCGCCGTGCTCGCGCCCTCCTCGGTCATCCGCGCGCAGCTGCTCGCCGACCTCGGGGTGCCGCCCGACCGGGCCCGGGTGGTGCACAACGGCGTGGACCTGCCCGCCGACCCGGCCGGCCCGGCGGCTGCCGCCGTGCCGCGGCTGGGCGCGCTGGGCCGGCTGGTCGCGCAGAAGGGGTTCGACGTGCTGCTCGCGGCGACCCGCCGGGTGGTCGACGACGGCGTGCCCGTCGAGTTGGTCATCGGTGGGGCCGGCCGCGACGAGGCCGCGCTGCGCGCCGCGGCGGAGGGGTTGCCGGTCACCTTCACCGGCTTCGTGGACGACGTCCGGGGCTTCCTGCGCGGGTTGGACGTCTTCTGCCTGTCCTCGCGTCGCGACGCGCTGCCGCTGGCGCTGCTGGAGGCGATGGCCGAGGGCCTGCCGTGCGTGGCGACCGACGTGGGGGACGTCCGGGCGGTGGTGGGGGAGGAGGTCGCCGTCGTGCCGGTCGAGGACGCCGGCGCGCTCGCCGCGGCCCTGCACCCGCTGCTCACCGACCCGGCGCGCCGGGCGGCCGCGGCGGCCGCCGCCCGGCGGCGGGCCGAGGCGAGCCTCGACGCGGCGCTCATGGCCCGGCGGACCTTCGCCGTGCTCGCCGAGGTCGTCCGTTCGTGAGGGACGGCGCAGACCCGGTGGAGGGCGGTCAGAGCGGCCGGTAGTAGCGGACCAGCGGGAGCGGCCGGAAGCCCCGCCGCTCGTAGAGCGCCCGGGCGGGGGCGTGCCCCGGATCCCCGCCGGTCGCCACGACCGCCAGCCGGAGACCGCGCGCGGAGATCTCCCCGACCGCGTGGTCCAGGAGGGCCGTGCCGACGCCGGCCCCCTGGACGGCCGGGTCAACGGCGGTCATCACGATCTCGCCGGCACGGGCGGCGTCCTCCTCGATCTCCGTCACGGCCACGAAGCCGACCGGTCGCCCGTCGGCGTCGGCGACCCAGACGTCGTGGTCGGGTGCCCGGCAGGTGGTCTCGACGGCGCGCGCCTGGGCGCTCCGCCAGTCCGGGAACAGCATGCGGTAGACGGTCGGACCGAGCTGGGCTTCGAAGCTCGCGAACACGGGCTCCCAAGCGGTCAGGGACAACCTGACCACGGGGGCCACGTCCGCCTCCTCCAGCCGCCGGATGGTGGTGTGCACGCCGTGCAGCGTCGGCGAAGGACCCGGCCGGGCACCACCGGATTTCCGGCCGCTCGAGGGGCGGCTCAGATCCGCAGCGGCGGGGAGATCGTGATCTCGGTGCCGTCGGGCCGATAGGTGCGCCATCGGCGTCCGGGTGCGGTCATGTCGTCGCGATCGACCCGGAAGCCGTGGTGGACCTTCGTGTGATGGCGTTCGCACAGCAGCGCGGAATTGTCGAGCGACGTCTCGCCGCCGTTGATCCACTCCACCAGGTGGTGGACGTCGCACCAGTGGGTCGGCGCGCCACAGCCGGCGACTGAAGGACCCCTGCGCCCCCCGCCACGCGCTCCGCACGCGGCGGGCCCCTGCGCAGGGGCCGACGACCGACGTCCAGCGGCAGGCCGTCGGGGTCGAGCACGATCCGGGTGATGGTGGCGTCGCAGGCGGCCCAGCGGGCCCGGGCGGCCGACAGGGTGGCGCCCATCCCGGTCCGGGCGGCGTGCGGTCCGGTGGCCGGATCGGCCAGATCTGCCACGCCGAGGGTCAGGATCACGTGGGGCTTGACGGTGCGCAGCACCGGCAGGTCGCCGGCGGCCAGCGCTGAGTCGGCCAGCTGGACTATCGCGTCGCCCGTCCGCTGGGCGCGGGTGCGGGTGTCGCCGGCGGACCAGCCGGCAGCGGCGATGGACTCCAGCGCGGTGGCCACCTTCTCCCCGCCGAACCCGTCGAGCGTGCCGCGGAGGGTCCAGCTCCCGTCGGGATGCCGGGACAGGGTCAGCGCGCGTTCCTCGGTGGGGTCGGGTTCGGGCCCATCGGGATCGAGCCGGTCCAGGTAGTGGGTCACCACCTGCGTCAGGGCGGCGTGGGGTTGTTCGGCGGCCACCTCGGTCAGGGTGGTGTCGACCTCGGCGAGGTCGATCTGCTGCGCGGCGGCGCGTTGCCTCGCCTCCTCGGTAGCGACCGGGGCGACGGCCTGGACCTGCTCGGCCGACACGAGTCCGGCCGCGAAGGCCGCGGCGACCGCAGGCAGGTGCTCCAGCGCCCGCCCGCCGCGCACCAGACGGGCGGCGGCAGCGGCCGACATCCGGGCCCGGCCGCGCAGCCAGGACTGCATGGTCGGCAGCCCGTCGTGCTCGCTGGCCGACGTCAGGTCGGCCTCGCGCACGGTGCGGACGATTTCGGCGGCGAGCCGGTTCTGCGCGGCCAGCAGCTGACCGAGCCGGTCGAGCAGCTGCGGGCCGAACTGGGCGTGCAGGTCGTCGGCGGCGAGCCCGTCGAGCGCGGATGCCAGTTCGCCCACGGCACCTCCCCGACGACTCGAACGTGTGTTCGATGATAGCCGCCGGAGCGCTGCCTGGCAAGGCGAATGCGCAGGTCAGGCGCCCTGTGGGAGTGTCCGGGAGGACTGGTGGGAGGTCGCACCGGCGCCCCCGGCGCGGGCCCGCGGTGGTGGCCGGCCACCGCCTGCCGCAGTGGCCGGCCACCACCAGAACCGCGAGGGTCAGCGGTTGGCGACGCCGCGCGCGACCTCGCTCGGCCGCTGCTGCTCCCCGGCGTAGGAGCTGACCACGACGAGGGCTCCGGTCAGGGCCGGGATGACCCACTGGAGACGGTCGAGCTGGTCCATCGCGTCGGCCAGCTCGCCCTTGGTCAGCTTGGTGGGCTTGGTGCCCGACCTCGCCGACGGGTTGCCGGCCGCCGAGAGCTTGGCGCCGAGCGCCCGGCTGTACGCCGTGGCACCGAGGGCGGCGACCGTGAGCAGCGTCTTCAGCGTCGACATACCGGCCACACCCTGCTGCTGGGCGACCCGGCCGCGGTTGGCGACCAGCTGGCCGAAGCTGCCCACCAGGTGGGTGCCGATGGCGGCGGCGTTGACCGGCGTCCAGCGGTCCCACCCCACGTTGGCCACCTTGCTCGTGTCACCGCCGGCCTCCTCGGCGGCCGCGTTCAGCGCGACGGCATTGGCCAGCGTGCCGCCGAACCAGGCGGCCAGGCCCAGGTCGTGCAGCGAGCGGGACAGGGTGTTGCGAGCCATGGTCGGACTCCTCGGTCGGGTCGATGGGGGTCAGCACCTACCCGCCGTCCGACCGGCCATGCCGGGATTCCGCTCCACCGCCGTACCGCAGCAGGCCCCACCGCCGTACCGCAGCAGGCCGCGCCGCCGCGGGCCGCAGCAGGCCGCGCCGCCGCATGCCGGGGCGGCTACACCGCCGCGCCGTACCGGACGGCGGCCCGCTGCCGCGCCTTGGCGGCCTCGACCGCGCGGTCCTTCGGGGGCGCGGTCGTCACCAGCGAGTCGAGCAGCCGCGCCGAGACCGCCGCGACCTCGGCGACCGCCCGGTCGAAGGCCTCCTGGTTCGCCTTCGACGGCCGGGTCGTGCCGCTGATCTTCCGCACGTACTGCAGCGCGGCGGCCGCGATCTCGTCGTCCGTGGCCGGTGGCTCGAAGTTCGACAGCGGGCGGATGTTGCGGCACATGACCGGAAGCCTAGGAGCGCGCGACCCGGCGCGGAACGGCGTCCGGCAGGCCGGCGAGGAGAGCGGACCGCGGCCCCCGGAAGGCGGGTCGTCCGGGGGCTGCGGGCCGGAGCGGCCGGTCGGGTCAGACGGCGAAGCCGGCCCGGTCGATCTTGCGGTGGTAGCGGTCGCCGAGCTTGCCTCCGAGCACGGCGCCCACGAGGGTCACCAGCATCATCGCGACCAGCGTGACGATGCCGGCGGTGGTGGCGGCGCCCTCGTCGACCGGGATCCGCGGCAGGTTGAGCTGCTGCAGCACGTTGTACTCGGCGCCGAGGATCGCGCCGGCCACGGCGAGCAGCAGCACCACCACCAGGCCGATCACCCACACGGCGACGCCCTGGCGGACGCCGTCGAAGCGCGCCATGCGCCCGGCGACGTAGCCACCGGCCAGGTAGGCGAGGAACAGGACGACGAGCACGGCAATGGCGCCGCCGATGCCCACCGTCCCGGCCTGCTGCGCGGCGGCGTCGACGCTGTCGACCCCGCGAGCGAGGCCGAGGGCGACCCCGCCGGCCGACAGCAGGGCGAGCAGGATGACGGCGAGGCCGTTGGCCGACAGCCAGCCGAAGAACGCGGCGCCGACCTTGAGCCCGCCGAAGCGCGCCTTCTGCGCGGCGACGGCGTCACGGGCGGCGCCCCGCGTGACGCGGGGGCCCTCGGGCGGGACCGGGGCGGTGACGGTGGCGTCGCGGTCGTAGGAGGTCGGGTCCTGGGAGGTGGGGTCGTGCTTGGAGCGGTCGGTCGCCATGGTGGGCCTCCTCCGTGCGGGCGTGCCGCAGTGATCCCCCGTCGTGTGCCGTGCAGGGTTCCCGGCCGGCGCACGGCCAAACGGGCTGCTCGGTCGCCTGATCGGGCGATCGGGCGGGACGGCGGCCGGTCGTGACCACCCTGCTCGTCGACGCCGCCAACGTGGTCGGCTCCCGGCCCGACGGCTGGTGGCGCGACCGCGCCGGCGCCACCGCCCGGCTGCTCGGCCGGCTGGCCGGGCTGCCCGGCCGCCGGCTCCCCGGGCCGGACGGCGGCCCGCTGGAGTGCACCGCCGTGGTCGCCGTCGTCGAGGGCCGGGCCCGCGACGTGGCCGACGTCGACGGCGTCACGGTCGTGCGCGCCCCGGGCAGCGGCGACGACATCATCGTGACCGAGGCCCAGCGGCTCGCGACGGACGGCGCCGCGCTGGTGGTGGTGACCGCCGACCGCGGTCTCCGGGCCCGGCTGCCCGGGGCCGCTGGGCTCGCCGGGCCGGGGTGGTTGCTCGAGCAGTTGCCGCCGGTCGCACCCGACGACCGCTCCTGACGGCTGGTGGCTCCGGTTGGTGGCTCCGGGGGAGCGGCTCCTCAGCGGACGTGCGCCCGGCGCCGCCGCCGCCGGCTCCGGTGGCGCGGCCCGGCGCCGGCCGCGAGGGCGCGCGTGGTCTCCACCCGCGCCCGTGAGAGCACGACCGCGACCACGACCGCGCCCAGGACGGTGAGCATGCGGGCGGGGTCGACGGCCGGCATCCACCGGACCGAGCCGTCCTCGATGACGTAGGCCCCGGCCGGGCGGCCGCCCATGCCGAAGCCGCCGCCCTCGCCCTCCTGGCCGGTCTCGTCGTGGCCACCGCCTCCGCCGACGCCTCCGCCGATCCGGGCGGCGGCGATCAGCGTGATCCCGTCCTTCTCGTACGGCTCGGCGAACACCCGGCGGACCGCGATCGCGTCCTGCGCCGTCGAGAGCACTTCCTTCAGCTGCATGTCGGTCCCTCCTCGCAGGTCGGCACCGCGGCGCCGGTCGCGTCACGGCTCCGGGGACAGCCTCACGGGCGGGGGATGCCGGGGAGAACGGGCGAACGTCCCGGGTCGGGCAGGGATTCGCGGATGCCGTTGGGCGGTGGCGACCGGCCGCGCACGACGGGGTGCTGGGTGGCATGACGCCCGGGGTGGCCGGGTAGGGCCGCTCGCGACGACCGAGCCGAGGCGGTGCGGGGCCGGCGGCCTCCCGTCGTGAGCGATCAGGAGCCAGGCCACCCGGATGAGCGAGACGCCCTCCTCGAACGTGCTGGTCACCGGCGCTTCCAGCGGCATCGGCCGGGCGACCGCGCTGCTGCTGGCCCGCCGGGGCGCCCGCCTGGTCCTGGTGGCCCGCGGCCGCACCTCGCTCGAGGAGACCGCCGCGGAGCTGCGCGAGGCCGGGGCCGCCGACGTCCTCGTGTGCCCCGGCGACGTGGGTGACGAGGCCGCGGTCCGCGGGGCCGTGGAGGCCGCCCTCGGCCGCTTCGGCCGGCTCGACGCCGTCGTCCACTCGGCGCAGGTGATGGCCTACGGCCGCATCGAGGACGTGCCCCGCGAGGCGTTCGAGACGGTCGTCGACACCTCCCTGCACGGCACCGCCAACGTCGCCCGGGTGGTGCTGCCGCTCTTCCGCCGGCAGGGCACCGGCCACCTGGTGGTCGTCAGCTCGCTGCTGGCGTCGGTGGCGACCCCGCTCATGGGCTCCTACGTCGCGGCGAAGTGGGGGCAGCTCGGGCTGGTGCGCACCCTGCAGCTGGAGACCCGAGACGTGCCCGGGATCACGGTCTCCGCCGTCGCGCCGGGCGGCACGGACACGCCGATCTACTCCCAGGCCGGGACGTGGGCGGGCAGCACCGGCCGCCCGCCGCCGCCGGTCTACTCGCCGCACCGGGTCGCCCGCGCCGTGGTCGCCAGGCTCGACCGACCACGGCGGCTGACCCAGTCCGGTGTCCTGAACCCGCTGGTCATCGCCGGTTTCCGGCTGCTGCCGGCGGTCTACGACGCGCTGGTCGGGCCGCTGCTCAAGGTCTTCGCCCTCGCCCGGGACGACGTCCCGCCGTCCGAGGGCAACGTCTTCCGGAGCCGGCCGGAGGGGAACGCGACCGAGGGGCGCTGGCGCGGCATCTGACCGAGCTCCGCCGGGGAGAAGGACGGCCGCCGTCCCGCTCCGGCCCAGCGGGCCGTGGCGGTTCTCACGGCGGTGGGAGACGTGTCCGGACGGCGGGGCGCGCCCCCGGCTGGCACGGTGGGACGCGGGTGCCCGAGGTCGTGTGCTCTTCTCCCTGCCCCTCGAGGCCACCGCACGAGCCGGTGGCCGGCGTCCCCCCGAGGTCTTCCTCCCATGTCCACTCCTGCCCTGTTCTCGCGTGCCCGCACGCCGGTCGCCGGGCTGGCGCGCAGCACCCGGGCCCGCCTGCCCGAACCGTCGGCGGCCCGGCTGCGGGCCGCCGTCACCGTGCTCTTCGTGCTCGACGGCGCCGTCTTCGGCAGCTGGGCCGCCCGCGTGCCCGGCGTGGCGGCCCAGGTCGGCGCCGGCCACACCGCGCTCGGCGTCGCGCTGCTGTGCCTGTCGCTGGGCGCGCTGGTCTGCATGCGGCTCACCGGCCGCTGGTGCGCCCGCTTCGGCGCCGGCCCGGTGAGTGCGGCCGCCGGCGTCGCCGTCTGCCTGTCGGCGCTGCTGCCCGGCCTGGCCGGTTCCGTGCCGGTCCTGTGCGCCGCGTTGCTGGTCTTCGGCGCCGCCACCGGCATGGTCAACGTGGCGGCGAACGCCCTCGGCGTCCAGGTCGAGGCCCGGGTCGGGCGGCCGCTGCTGTCGGGCCTGCACGCCGGCTTCAGCCTCGGTGGCCTGGCCGGCGCCCTCGTCGGCGGCGCCGCCGCCGCGGTGCTCGGCGTCGCGCCGCACCTGGCGCTGGTCGCGGCCGCCGGGCTGGCCGCCACCGCGTGGGCGCTCCCCGCCCTGCTGGGTGCCCCCCGCGCCCCCCTGCCGGCGCCGGGGCCGGCCCCGGACGCCGCGCCCGCGGACGGGCCGGACGCCGCGCCCGGGGACGGGCCGGCCGCCCGCCGCCGCACCGCCGCGCTGGTCGTGCTCGGCGCCGTCGCGGGGTGCACCGCTTTCGGCGAGGGCGCGCTGACCGACTGGGGGGCGCTGCTGCTCCGCGAGGAGCTCGGCGCCCCGGCCACCCTGGGCGCCCTCGGCTACGCGGGCTTCGCGTCGGCGATGGCCGGCGGCCGGCTCGCCGGCGGCTGGCTCCTGCTCACGCTGGGAGAGCGGCGGTTGCTGGCCGGCGGCGCGCTGCTGGCGGCCGTCGGTGCCACGGTCGCGGTGACCACCCCGGTCCTGTGGGTCGCGCTCGCCGGCTTCGTCGTCGTCGGCCTGGGGCTGTCGAACGTCTTCCCGCTGGCCATCGCCCGCGCGGGCCTGATCGGCGGTGCCCCGGGCATCGCGCTGGCCACGACCGTCGGGTACACCGGGTTGCTCGGCGGTCCGCCGCTGATCGGGCTGGTCGCCGAGCACGCCGGCCTGCCGGCCGCCCTGGGCTCGGTCGCCCTGCTGGCGCTCGCGGCCGGCTTCCTCGTCCTCACCGTCGTCGGCGACCGGGTCCTGGTCACCGCGCCGGCCGGGGCGGTGACCCGCCGGGTGACGCGCGTCGGCGAGCGGCTGCAGCCCGTGGTCTCCGGCTTCGGCCACGGCACCGGCGTCTACGTCCGCGAGCTGACCACCCTGCTCCCGAGCGGAGGAGATCCGTCGCGGTGACCCGGTAGCACAGCGGAGTGCCACGGCGCAGGACACCTGCGCCGTGGCACTCCGCACTCCGGAGGGTGGGTCACTCCTCCCGGCGGGTGTGCCGCTCGACCGAGACCGACTCGGTCAGGCCGGTGTGGTGGTGGGCCTCCTCGATCTCGTGCACGGCCTCGCCGAGGACGGGCACCGTGGCCCTGCGGGGCAGCGCGAGGCGGACCAGCGGCCACAGCAGCACCAGCGCGACGATCGCGTAGACCACCACGGACATCGGGTCGAACAGCCCGCCCAGGTCGCCGTTGCTGATCTGCAGCGCCTGGCGCAGTTCCTCCTCGGCGTAGGGGCCGAGGATGACGCCGATGATCGCCGGCAGCAGCGGCAGCCCGTAGCGCCGCATCATGAAGCCCAGCGCGCCGATGACCAGCAGGAGGAACAGGTCGAACTGGTTGGCGTTGGCCGCGTAGGCGCCGAGGCTGGCGAAGAAGAGGATGCCCGCGTACAGGTAGGAGCGCGGGATCCGCAGCAGCTTGGCCCACAGCGGCGCCAACGGCAGGTTGAGCAGCAGCAGCGCCGCGTTGCCGATGAACAGGCTGGCGATCAGGCCCCAGACCAGCTCCGGCTCGGTGTCGAACAGCCGCGGCCCGGGCTGGATGCCGTAGCTCTCGATGGCGAACAGGATGACCGCGGCCGTCGCCGTCGTCGGGATGCCGAGGGTGAGCAGCGGCACCAGGCCACCGGCCGCCGAGGCGTTGTTCGTGGCCTCGGGGCCGGCCACGCCCTCGATCGCGCCCTTGCCGAACTCCTCGGGGTGCTTGGACAGCCGCTTCTCGGTGACGTAGGAGAGGAAGGTCGGGATCTCCGCGCCGCCGGCCGGGACCGCCCCGAACGGGAACCCGATGGCGGTGCCGCGCAGCCACGGCTTCCACGACCGGCGCCAGTCCGCCCGGCTCATCCGCGGGTTGCCGACCGGGATCACCTCGAGCGGACGGCGGCGCAGGTGGGCCGCCGTCCACAGCGCCTCCCCGACGGCGAACAGGCCGACCGCGACGACGACGACGTCGATGCCGTCGGCCAGTTCGGCGATGCCGAAGGTCAGCCGCTGCTGGCCGGAGGTGAAGTCGATGCCGACCAGGCCGATCGTCAGGCCCAGGCCCAGGGCGGCGAGGCCGCGGACCCGGGAGCTGCCGAGGACCGAGGTCACCGCGATGAAGGCCAGCACCATGACCGCGAAGCGGTCGGCGGGGGAGATCTGCACCGCGAGGTCGGCGACGGTGGGCGCCAGCAGCGCCAGCAGCAGGGTGGCGATGGTGCCGGCGACGAACGAGCCGATGGCGGCGGTGGCCAGGGCCTGGGCGGCCCGGCCGGCGCGGGCCATCCGGTTGCCCTCGATCGCGGTGACCACCGACGAGCTCTCACCGGGGGTGTTGAGCAGGATCGACGTGGTCGACCCGCCGTACATGCCGCCGTAGTAGATGCCGGCGAACATGATCAGCGCCTGCTGCACGTCCAGCCCGCGGGTGAGCGGCAGCAGCAGCGCGACGGTCATGGCCGGGCCGATGCCGGGGAGCACGCCGATCGCCGTCCCCAGCAGCACCCCGAGCAGGGCGAAGGCGAGATTCGTCGGCGTCAGCGCGGTGGCGAAGCCGCCGGCCAGGTCGGCGAAGGCGTCCATCAGAGGATCCCCCTCAGGATGCCCGGGGGCAGGACGATGCCCAGCCCGAGGGCGAACAGGTAGAAGGAGCCGACCGACAGGCCGACGGCGATGAGCAGGTCGCGCACGTAGTGCCGGCTGCCCAGCGCGAAGGCCGAGCCCCAGAAGAGGACGGCGCCGGAGATCACCCAGCCGAGGCTCTCGATGAGCAGCGCGTTGGCGACGAACGCCGCAGCCAGCAGGCCGACGGTGCGCCAGTCGCTGCGGGCGGTGAGGTCGACGTCCTCGCCACCCTCCGGCTCACCCCGGCCGCCGCGCCGGACGTCGACGGCGAGGAACACGGAGGTGACGACCAGCAGGCCGCCGACCACGATCGGGACGGCCGCGGGGCCGACCGGGCCCCGGGTGATCCGGCTCTCGGGGAGGAGCAGGGCCGAGACGACGACGAGGAGGCCGAGGGCCCCCAGGAACAGGGCCACTCCGTACTCGGAGCGGCCCTGCTCCCGGGTGCCGCCTCCCGCGGAGGTGGCGGTCATCAGGTCAGGCCCAGCTCGCCCAGGACGCCGGCCACCCGGTCGCTCTCCTCCTGCAGGAACGAGCTGAACTCGTTCCCGCTGAGGAAGGCGTCGGTCCAGCCCTGGTCCTCGAGCACCTGCTGCCAGGCGTCGCTCTCCGCCATGGCGGTGACGGCGTCGACGAAGCGCTGCTGCTCCTCGTCGGAGATGCCGGGGGCGGCCACGACGCCCCGCCAGTTGGTGAAGGTCAGGTCGACGCCGGCCTCGGTGAGGGTCGGGGCGTCGACGCCCTCGACGGGCGCCTCGCTGGTGACGGCGAGGATCCGGACGTCGCCCGCGGCGGCGGACTCGGCGACCTCGCCGATCCCCGTCGCAGCGAAGTCGACGTCGTTGCCGAGGATGCCGGCCAGCAGCTCGCCGCCGCCGTCGTAGGGGACGTAGTTGACGTCGGTCGGCGTCACGCCGACCTCCTGGGCCAGCAGCATCGGGGTGAGGTGGTCCGGGCCGCCGGGGTTGGAGGCGCCGCCGACCGGCGTGCCGCCCGGGTCGGCCTGCCAGCCGGCGATCAGGTCGTCGAGGGTCTGGAACTCCGAGTTCGCCGGGACGACGATCGCCTCGGCCTCCTCGATCAGCCGGGCGATCGGGGTGGTCTGGTCGAGGGTGGCCTCGGAGTTGTTGCTGTACTGCGCGCCGACCACGCCCAGGCCCATCTGCATGAGCATGCCGGCGTTGCCCTCCTCGTTGACCAGCCGCTGCAGGCCGACCGTGCCGCCGGCGCCCTCGAGGTTGAAGACCTCGATCGACTCGGCCAGGCCCTCGTCCTCGAGCACCTGGGCCCACGCACGGGCGGTGGTGTCGTAGCCGCTGCCGGGGGAGTTGGGGACCATCACCTGCAGGCCGGTGATCGCGCCCTCCTCGGTGCCGCCGCCCGCGGCCGCGCCGCCCTCGGCGGTGGTGCCGCAGCCGGTGAGCACCAGCCCGGCGGCCAGCCCGCCGGCGGTGAGCTTCCACAGGGAAGCAGTGCGCATGTGTTCCTCCTCGGTGTCGGGCGGGGTCCCGCCGCTCGGGAGGAACAGTGCGGAGGGCGAGTGGCGCGTGTCACGCTTGCGTGCGCAATGGGCGTTGTGGTCGTTGTGGTCACGGCCACAGCGCACCGGCGGCGTGCTGGACTGGGCGGCGTCCCCCCGCCCGACGACCCCAGGAGGCGACCGTGAAGCGGCGGCTGTCGCTGGCCGGCCAGCTCCTGGCGCTGCAGGTGGTGATCATCTGCGTCGTCCTCGTCGGCGTCGCCGCGGTGACCGTCGCCCAGTCGACCAAGCGCGCTGCAGAGACCGAGGGCCGGCGGGCGCAGGCCGTGGCGGAGACCCTGGCCAACAGCCAGGCGTTGCGGACCGCGATCCAGCCACGCGGGTCCGTGCTCTCCGACGCCGCCCTCACGTACGTGCGCGTGGCCGCCGAGCAGTCCCGCAGCACGTCCGGCTCGGACTCGGTGGTCGTGGCGCTCCCCGATCGGACCGTGCTGGCCAGCGCCGATCCCGCGGAGCTCGGCGGCCGGTACGACGTCGGGGAGAGCCCGGTCCTGGAGGGGCGCGGCTGGACCGGCGTCCGCGAGCGGGACGACGCGCACTACGCGGTCGCGATGGCGCCGGTGCTGTCCGACGAGGGGGCGACGCTCGGGTTCGTCGCCGTCCGCCGTCCGCAGCCCTCCGTCCTCGACGGGCTCGCCGCGGCCGCGCCCAACCTGCTCACCTACCTCGGCCTGGCCAGCGGCATCGGCATCGTCGGCTCGCTGCTGGTCGCCCGCCGGGTCAAGCGGCAGACCCTCGGCCTGGAACCCGCGGAGATCGCCGGGCTGGTCGAGCACCGCGACGCGATGCTGCACGGCATCCGCGAGGGCGTCGTGGGTCTCGACCCCCGCGGGCGGGTGACCCTGGTGAACGACGAGGCCATCCGGCTGCTGCGCATCCCGGGCGACGCCCTCGGCCGTGAGCTGGGCGAGCTCGGCGTCGGCGAGGAGGTGCGCGAGGCGCTGCTGCACGGCGACGAGGAGCGCGACCGGGTGGTGGCCAGCGCCGGTCGCGTGCTCGTGGTCAACCGACTGCCGATCTCCAGCCGGGGGCGGCCGATCGGGTCGGTGACCACGCTCCGCGACCGCACCGAGCTGCTCGAGCTGCGCCGCGAGCTCGACCTCACCCGGCACGTCACCGACACGCTGCGCGCCCAGGCGCACGAGTTCAGCAACCGGCTGCACACCATCGCCGGGCTGATCGAGCTCGGCGAGGCCGAGGAGGCGGTCCGCTTCGTGCACCGGGTCAGCTCCAGCCGGTCGCAGTTCAGCGGCGTGGTGACCGCGGCGGTGCAGGACCCGTCGGTGGCGGCGCTGCTGATCGCCAAGGCCAGCCAGGCCGTCGAGCTGGGCGTGGAGCTGCGCGTCGACGACGACTCCGAACTGCCCGCGCTGCCCGACGAGCTGAGCTCCGACGTCGCCACCGTCGTCGGCAACCTCGTCGACAACGCGCTGGACGCCGCCGCCGCGTCGGCGCAGCGCTGGGTCGAGGTGTCGCTGGGGCTCGTGGACGGCGAGGTGGAGGTCGTCGTCCGCGACTCCGGTGACGGGGTGCCGCCGGGCATGGAGAAGGAGGTGTTCCGGCGCGGCGTGTCGACGAAGAGCGGCGCGCACGGCGAGCGGGGGATCGGGCTGTCGCTGGTGCACCTGGTCTGCACGCGGCGCGGCGGCGAGGCGACGGCCAGCACCGACGGCGGCTCGACGTTCACCGCCCGGCTGCCCGCCGAGCCCACGCTGGTGGTCTCGTGATCGGCGTCCTGGTCGTGGACGACGACTTCATGGTGGCCAAGGTGCACGCCGGCTTCGTCGCCGCGCTGGCGGGCTTCGAGGTGGTCGGCACCGCCTCGACCGGCGCCCAGGCGCTGGCGGAGGTGGAGCGGCTGCGGCCGGACCTGGTGCTGCTCGACGTCTACCTGCCCGACATGACCGGCCTGGAGGTGCTGCACCGGCTGCGCAGCGCCCGCACGCCGGTCGACGTGATGGTCATCAGCGCCGCCCGCGACGTGGAGAGCATCCGCAGCGCGCTGCACGGCGGGGTGCTGCACTACCTGGTCAAGCCCTTCGACCGGCGCACCTTCGAGGCGCGGCTCACCGACTACGCGGCGCTGCGCGGCGAGCTCGCGGAGCTGGGGGAGGCCGGGCAGGGCGACGTCGACCGGGTGTTCGGGCTGTCCCGCGGCGAACCGCCGCGGGCCACCCAGACGCCGAAGGGCATCGCGCCGGAGACCCTGCAGCTGGTCCGCCGGACGCTGGCCGAGGCCGGGCCGGAGGGGCTGTCGGCCAGCGAGTGCAGCGAGCGCACGGGCCTGGCCCGGGTCAGCGCCCGCCGCTACCTCGAGCAGCTCGTCAGCGAGCAGGCGGCCGACGTCCGCCAGCGGTACGGCACCGCCGGTCGGCCCGAACGCCGCTTCACGCTCCGCGCCGGCCGCCGTCCCGGCTGACGATGACGCCGGACGGCCCGGGGCAAAGCTTCCTATGC
>NZ_JAOVZT010000001.1:438082-468170 GCF_025716945.1 Geodermatophilus sp. YIM 151500 | reverse complement strand
CCCCTGTGCCGGGGGTCGTCACCCGGGGCATAGCTTCCTATGCCCCCTGTGCCGGGGGTCGTCACCCGGGGCATAGCTTCCTATGCCCTGGGTGGGGCGGAGCGGGGACGCAAGGAACGAAACGTCCGTTAGCACCGCAAGGCTGACCGGGCGCTGTGGCGTGCGCGACAGTGCGGGCATGACCGTCGTCGTGGGCTACGTCCCCACCCCCGAGGGCGAGGCCGCGCTCACCGCTGCCATCGCCGAGGCCCAGCGCCGCAGCGAGCCGCTGCACGTCGTCAACACCTCGCGCGGCGACTCCCTCGTCGACAGCCGCTTCGCCTCGGACGCCGAGGTCGCCGCGGTGCGCGAGCGGCTCGCGACCAGCGGTGTCGTGCACGAATTCGAGCAGCAGGTCGGCCGCCACGAGGCGGCCGAGGAGCTGGTGGACGTCGCCGACCGCGTCAAGGCCAGCGTGCTGGTCATCGGCATCCGCCGCCGCACGCCGACCGGCAAGCTGATCACCGGCAGCCAGGCGCAGCGCATCCTGCTCGACGCGCACTGCCCCGTGCTCGCCGTCAAGGCCACCTACTGACGCTCTCCCCACCGAGGGGTCCGCGCCGAACGTGCAAGGGTCCTCGCCGAACGTGCAGGGGCCCGCGCCGAGCGTGCAGGGGCCCGCGCCGAGCGTGCAAGGCGTGGGGGGAAGGGTGGTCCTTCTTCAGCCGAGCAGCTCCAGGCCGTCCGACGGCGAGCCGGCGAGGTTGCGGAAGATGGTCCGCAGGCTCTCCGTCAGGTGCCCCGCGATCCGGGACGCCGCCGCGTCGCCGTCCCCGGCCAGCAGCGCGTCGCAGATCGCGAGGTGCTCGGTGACCGAGACGTCGGTCCGCTGCGGGTCCAGGTGCGAGAGGTTCCGCAGCCGGGCGGTGTGCGGCCGGAGGTCGGCGATCGCCCGCCGCAGGTGCTCGTTGCGCGTCGCGTCGATGATCGCCCAGTCGAAGCGGTCGGCCAGCTCGTAGAACGCGCGCGACCGCTCCTGCGACGGCGTCCGCGCCTGGATGCGGGCGAAGCCGGCCCGCATGTCGGCGAAGTCCTGCCGCACCGCCGGATCGGCCGCCGCCCGCTCGGTCGCCGAGCGGATCGCCGCCGGCTCGAGCAGCTGCCGGAACTCGAACAGGTCGCGCACGCTCTGGGCGGACACCCGCGACACCCGCGCCCCCAGCCGGGGCGCCAGGTCGACGAGCCCCTCGGCGGCCAGCCGCCGCAGCGCCTCGCGGACCGGGGTCCGGGAGGCCCCCGTACGGGCCACGAGGGAGAGCTCGGACAGCGGGGCGCCGGGCGCCAGCTCGCCGAGCTCGATCTGCTCCTTGAGCTGCGCGTGCACCTGGTCGGCCTTGCTCGGGCCGGTCACGG
This sequence comes from Geodermatophilus sp. YIM 151500, assembly GCF_025716945.1. Lineage (GTDB taxonomy): Bacteria > Actinomycetota > Actinomycetes > Mycobacteriales > Geodermatophilaceae > YIM-151500. The sequence goes on along the minus strand of NZ_JAOVZT010000001.1, from coordinate 466,778 downwards.
CCGCACGTCCCTGAACGGCACCCCGGTCTCCTCGCCGAGCCGGTGCAGCTCGGCCACGGACGCCGCGGCGAGGGCGACGCCGCCCGCGGCCCGGTTCGCCGCCTCGGCCCGGTCCTCGACCTCTCCCGGGTAGAAGACCTCGTCGAAGCCCTGGGCCAGCGGCACGTCCTTCACCTCGTCGATCAGTCGTTGCACGCGCGCCTCGTACTCCGCCGGGTCCCCGAGGGCCGCCGGGTCGATCGCCAGGAACAGGTGGCCGGCGCGGCTGCGCGCCTCCGGCTCGTACGGCCCGTGCACCTCGGTGCCCACCCCGCTGCCGGTGAGCGCACCCGACAGCACATCCATGAGGAACGTGATCGCGTAGCCCTTGTGCCCGGCCATGGGCAGGACGACGCCGAGCACACCCTCGGCGGGATCGGTCGTCGGCGCGCCGTCGGCGGTGAGCGCCCAGCCGGCGGGGATCGGCTCGCCGCGGTTCCTGGCGAGGTAGATCTTGCCGCGGGCCACGGCGGTGTTCGCGATGTCGACCGCGACCACCCGGCCACCGGGCGCCGGTGCGGCGATCGACCACGGGTTGGTGCCGAGCACCTTGCGCCGGCCACCCCACGGGGCCATCGCCGGGCTCGCGTTGGTGGTCAGGACGGCGACGACGCCGTCGCGTGCGGCGCGGCGGGTGAACCACATCGCCGTCCCGAAGTGGTTGGAGTTCCGGACGCCGACCGCGCCGACGCCGTGCCGGCGCGCCCGCTCGACGGCCAGGACGCGGGCCCGCTCGGTGAGCACCTGCCCGACGCCGTCCCGGCCGTCGAGCAGCACGAGGGGGCCGGTGTCGGCCAGCACGGCCGGGTCGGTCGCGGCCGTCATCGCACCGCTGCGGAGGCGCGCGGTGTACCACGGGAGCCGCAGCACGCCGTGCGACCCGTGCCCCCACAGATCGGCCTGGACGAGGCTGTCGGCGACCAGGACGGCGTCCCCCGACGGCACGCCGAGGGCCTCGAGCACACGGGTGCCGAAGTCCCGCAGGCCCTCCGTGTCGTAGCGCTGCTCGTCCATCGTGGTGCCTTCCCTCCGCCGTCCCGGTGTTGTATACATGATTGCATACAAGCCCGCGGCGACGGAAGGACGAGTGGTGTTCAGCCTGACAGTGCAGTTGGAGGTGCGGCCGGAGGGCCGCGAGGAGTTCCTCGCAGCGATCACCACGAACGCGGAGGCGTCGGTCCGCGACGAGCCGGGGTGCCACCGGTTCGACGTGTGCGCCGTGGAGGGGGACGGCACCCGCTTCGTGCTCCACGAGCTCTACGACGACGCCGAGGCGTTCGAGGCGCACAAGCGGGCGCCGCACTTCGCCGCGTGGCGGCGGGTGGCCGACCGGGTGCTCGCGTCGCAGGTGAACACCCGCGGGACGCTGATCGCCGCCGGCACCGACCGGGCCCGGCCGTGAGCGCCCCGCGGCAGCCGGCCGCGCCGTCCATGGTGCTGCGGCCGGAGGAGATCCAGCGGTTCGACCGCGGCAGCGGCGTCGTCACCATCCCGTTCGTCGGCAAGTGGAACTGCGAGCACAACCGGGTGACCACCGGCATGACGGTCTTCGCACCCGGCACCGGCATCCCGCTGCACTCGCACAACGTCGAGGAGTCGGTGCTCGTCCACGAGGGCGAGGCCACGGCGGTCGTCGGCGACGACGAGTTCGAGCTCGTCGCCGGCCAGGCCACCTGGGTGCCGGCGGGCGTGCCGCACTGCTTCCGCAACCGCGGCGAGGGCTCGATGACCATCTACTGGGTCTACGGCGGGCGCGACGTCACCCGCACGATCACCGCCACGGGGGAGACGTTCGAGCACCTGTCGGAGGCCGATCGCGGCGCTGGACCCGCGCGCCCGAGCGATGGAGCGACCCCGGCATGACCACGCTCGTCACCTCCAACCCGGCGACCGGTGAGCAGCTCGCCGAGTACGCCACGCTCACCGACACCGAGATCGACGCAGCCGTGCGCGGCGCCGACGAGGCTCAGCGGGCCTGGGCCGCGCGGCCGATCGGGCAGCGCGCCGTCGCGCTCCACCGGGTCGCCGCGATCCTCCGCGACGAGAGCGACGACCTCGCCCTGCTGATCACCCGCGAGATGGGCAAGCCGCTCGCCGAGGCGCGCGCCGAGGTGGAGAAGTGCGCGACCACCTGCGACTTCTACGCCGACAACGCGGCGGCCTTCGTCGCCGACGAGCCTGTGGCTACCTCCGCCGACCGCAGCTGGATCTCCTACGAACCCGTCGGCGTGGTGCTCGCCGTCATGCCGTGGAACTTCCCGCTCTGGCAGGTGCTGCGGTTCGCCGCGCCGGCGCTCATGGCCGGCAACGGCGGGCTGCTCAAGCACTCGCCGAACACGACCGGCTGCGCGCTGGCCGTGCAACGGGTGATCACCGCGGCGGGTGCGCCCGAGGGCCTGTTCCGCGCACTGGTCGTCGCCGAGGCCGACGTCCCCGCCGTCACGCAGCGGCTGATCGCCGACCCGCGGGTCGGGGCGGTCACCATCACCGGCAGCGAGCGGGCCGGCCGGGCGGTCGGCGCGGCCGCCGGCGGCGCGATCAAGAAGTCCGTGCTCGAGCTCGGCGGCTCCGATCCGTTCGTCGTCCTGGCGGACGCCGACCTGCCGCGGGTGGCCGCCCTGGCCGCGCGCGGCCGGCTGCTGAACGCCGGGCAGAGCTGCATCTCGCCGAAGCGGCTGGTCGTCGACGCGACGGTGGCCGAGGAGTTCACCCGGCTGCTCGTCGCGGAGGTCGAGGGCCTGGTCGTCGGCGATCCCGAGGCGACCGGCACGCACGTCGGGCCGATGGCCCGCGCCGATCTGCGCGATGGCGTGCACCGCCAGGTGGAGGCCTCGGTCGCGGCCGGCGCCCGGCTGCTGACCGGCGGCCGGCTGCTGCCGGGGCCGGGCTGCTTCTACGCGCCCACCGTGCTGGCCGGTGTCCGCGCGGGGATGCCTGCCTACGACGAGGAGGTGTTCGGCCCGGTCGCCGCCGTGGTCGTCGCCGACGGGGAGGACGACGCGGTGCGCATCGCCAACGACACCCGGTTCGGCCTCGGCGCCAGCGTCTGGACGGCGGACCCCGACCGCGGCGTCGCCGTGGCCCGGCGGATCCGCTCCGGCGCGGCGTTCGTCAACGCGATCGTCGCCTCCGACCCGCGCATGCCGTTCGGCGGGACGCGGGCCAGCGGCTACGGCCGGGAGCTGGCCGCCGCCGGGATCCGCGAGTTCGTCGACGTCCGCACCTGGTGGGTGCTGGACGAGCCCGCCGGCGCCGCCCCCGTGAGCGAGTGACCCGACCCGTGAGGAGAGACGTGACGAGCACCTCCCGCTACCGCCTCGGCGTGATGCTCGGCGACGGCATCGGTCCGGAGATCGTCCCGGCGTCCGTGCGGGTCGTCGACGCCGCCCTCGCCGCGGCCGGCGCCGACCCCGTCGAGTGGCGGGAGCTACCCCTGGGCGCCGCGGCCATCGAGACGCACGGCAGCGCCATCCCGGACGCCACGATGGCCGCACTGGACGAGCTGGACGGCTGGCTGCTCGGGCCGCACGACAGCGCGGCCTATCCCGAGCCGTTCCGGTCGCAGCTCAACCCGAGCGGCGCCATCCGCAAGCACTTCGACCTGTACGCGAACATCCGGCCGGCGCGGGGCTTCGAGGGCGGGAAGGCGATCGCGCCCGACACGGACCTGGTGATCGTCCGGGAGAACACCCAGGGCTTCTACGCCGACCGCAGCACCTACGCCGGCACCGGCGAGTTCATGCCGACGCCGGACGTCGCCGTCGCGATGGGGATCTTCACCCGCCCGGCCGTCGAGCGGATCGCGCGCACCGCGTTCGAGCTGGCCCGGCGCCGGCGGAACAAGGTGACGATCGTGCACAAGGCCAACGTGCTGCGGCTCAGTTCCGGGTTGTTCGCGCGGGTGTGCCTCGAGGTGGCGCAGGGCTACCCCGACGTCGAGGTCGACGACTTCCACATCGACGCGATGACGGTGCACCTGCTGCGCCGGGCGGCCGCTTTCGACGTCCTCGTGACCGAGAACATGTTCGGCGACATCCTGTCCGACATGGCCGGTGAGCTGGCCGGGTCGCTCGGCATCGCGCCGTCCCTCAACGCGTCGGACGACCGCGCGATGGCACAGGCCGCCCACGGGTCGGCCCCGGACATCGCCGGGAAGGAGCTGGCCAACCCGGTCGCGATGATGCTCTCGGCCGGGATGCTGCTCGACTGGCTCGGCACGCGGCACGGCGATGCCCGCATGACGGACGCCGCGGTACGGGTCGAGGGCGGCGTCCGGGCGGCGGTGCGCGGCGGCGCCAGCACGCGCGACCTGGGCGGCACGGCCTCGACCGGCGAGTTCACCGCCGCCGTGGTGCGGTGCATCTCCGACGGACCCTCCCGATGACCTCCCCGCGACCGGAAGCGAGCCCCGCCATGACGTTCTCCACCACCGACCTGTGCGACACCCACCCCGAGGCGCAGGTCTGCGATCCGGTGTTCCTGTCCGCGGGTGGCCGGGGGTCGTTCAGCGGGTCGATCGCGACGCTGAAGGTGTTCGAGGACAACACCCTGGTGCGCGAGGCCGTGCAGACGCCCGGCGAGGGGCGGGTCCTCGTCGTCGACGGCGGCGGCTCGCTGCGTTGTGGCCTGTTCGGCGGCAACCTCGCGGTCGCGGCCGCGCAGAACGGCTGGGCGGGCGTCGTCATCAACGGGTGCGCCCGGGACGTCGACGAGCTCGACGCCCAGCCCATCGGCATCCGGGCGCTCGCCCTGCACCCGCGGCGGAGCGAGCGCGGGTTGCACTCCGGCCAGGCCGGCATCCCGGTGCTGTTCGCCGGCGTGCTGTTCCGCGAGGGCGAGTGGCTGTGCGCCGACCGCGACGGCGTCGTCGTCCTGCCGGAGGCGCCGGGCGGCACCTGACCGGGCGCCGGTCAGCTCCGCAGGCCGCCGTCGCCGGTGGGGCGGGACTCCGGCACGTCACGGGCCAGCTCGTCGTCGCGCGGCGGGCCCTTCCACTGCACCAGCAGCAGCGAGGCGTCATCGCTGGTGCGGCCCCGCCGGGCGTCGACCAGCGCGTGCGACAGCCGGCGGACCGTCTCCGCCGCCGACCGCTGCTCGGCCGCGGTCTTCTCCAGCGCCTCGCGCAGCCGGGCCTCCCCGAACTGCTCGCCGTGCCCGATCCGCTCCTCGACCACGCCGTCGGTGAAGAACAGCAGCAGGTCGCCGGGCTCCAGCTGCACGCGGTGGACCCTCGGCGTCGCGCCGCCGAAGCCCACCGGCCGGGTCGGCCGGCCCAGCAGCTCGCCGACCACCTTGCGGTCGCGCAGCCACAGCGCCGGCGGGTGGCCGGCGTTCACCCAGCTCAGCTCGCCGGTCTCGGAGTCCAGCCGCGCGAACTGCGCGGTCGCGAAGCGGCCGGGGAAGGCCCGGGCGACCACCTCGTCCATCTCCGCGTACAGCTCGGTCAGCGACCGGCCGACGCGGCGGCCGTGCCGGTACGCGGCGGTCACGACGGTCGCCATCGACGCGGCCTCCAGGCCGTGCCCCATGGCGTCGAGGACGGCGAGGTGCAGCACGTGCTCGTCGAGCGCGTAGTCGAAGCCGTCGCCGCCCACCTCGTACGCCGGCTCGACCGCGCCGGCGAGGTCGATGTCGGGTGTGGTCATCGCCAGCGGCGGCAGCGTCTGCCACTGCAGCTGGGCGGCCACCGTCATCGGCTGGTTGGTGCGGATCTGCGCGAACGTGTCCGTGTACATCGACTTGGTGACGACCAGGTCGGCGACCAGCCCGGCGGCGCGCTGCGCGATGCGGCGGTCGACGTCGTCCAGCGCCGGCAGGGTCAGCCCGAGGACACCGACGCGGTCGGACCCGTCGAGCATCGGCAGGTACAGGCGGACCGACCCGTCAGGCAGCGGCTCCTCGACCCGGTCGTCGGTGACGAAGGCCTCGCCGGGGAGGCTGTCGTCGATCGCCAGCGACTCGCCGGCCAGCCCGCGGCCGGGCACGGGTCGCAGCATCCGCTGGTCGTAGTCCTGCAGCCAGATGGCCACGTCGCGGGCGCCGGAGGCGGTCAGCTCCTGCGCCACGAGCGGGCCCACGAGCCGCGGTGGGATCAGGTGAGCCCGGTCGAGCAGCGACCCGAGCAGGCGCTCGCCGAGGTTCTCCTCGCGGGTGCGGGCGGGCTCGGAGAAGCCCGCGGTGGTCGTCCGCTCGCCGTCGGGACCGGAGGTCACGGGAGAGCCATGATCAGCGGGGCGCGCCGGACACCGCGGCGCCGCCGGAGGAGGCGGGCCAGGCGGTGCCGCCGGCCGGCGACCAGCTCGGCCGGGGTGGCCGGGGTCTCCGGTCCGCCCGGGTGCTCGGCCAGCGCCGCGGCCCGCTGGCGCAGCCGGGCCCGGACCTCGTCGGCGGTGCAGGCGCGGCGCTGCCGCTCGTCGCGGGCGAGCACCGCGCCGGTCGCGGCGACGCCGGCCAGCCCGGCCAGTCCCAGCAGCTTCCAGAGGCGCACGGTCCGTAACGTAGCGCCGTGCCACCGATCCGCGCGCTGCCGCTCGACGAGGCCGTCGAGCTGACCCGCACCGGTGACGTGTGGGTGTTCCGCGGCGCGTCGATCGCCGACCGGGCCATCCGGGCGGTCACGAACGCCCCGGTCAACCACGTCGGCATGGCCGTCGCGCTCGAGGACCTGCCGCCGCTGCTCTGGCACGCCGAGCTGGGCAGATCGATTCCCGACGTCTGGACCGGCACCCGGCAGCGCGGGGTCCAGCTGCACGACCTGCGCGACGCCGTCCGCACCTGGGCGCACCGGTACGGGCAGCGGGCCTGGCTGCGCCAGCTGGTCGGGCCCGCCGACGACGGCGGCGTGACGCCGGAGATGGAGGACGCCGTGCTGCGCACCATCGCCCGGTTCGACGGCCGGCCCTTCCCGACCACCCGGCACCTGGCCCGCGGCTGGGTCAGCGGCCGCCTCCGGCGCCGGACCACGACCGAGGCCGTGTACTGCGCCGAGCTCGTGGCCGCGACCTACACGGCGATGGGGCTGCTGCCCGACGACCGGCCGCGGAACTGGTACGACCCGGGGAGCTTCTGGTCCGGCGACGACCTGCCCCTCCGGCAGGGGGCGACCCGGGGCCCGGAGGTCCCGGTCGAGGTGCCGCCGCGGTGAGCGCCGTCGCACCCGGGGCCGCGGCGCCGGGCGGCCGGCGTCAGCGGCGCACCCGGTAGGTCGACTGCACCATCCCGCCGGGGAAGGTCCGCGTGCGCACGTGCGCCAGCCGGACGTCGGCCGGCAGCCGCCCGAACGGCGTGTGCCCCTCGCCGACGAGCACCGGCACGCGGGACAGCGTCAGCGTGCCGATCAGACCGGCGGCGATCGCGTCGTGCACGGTGCGCCCGCCGTCGACGTACACGTCCCGGTGGCCCGCGGCGTCCAGCGCGGCGACCGCCTCGGCGAGCGAGCGGTGCACGCCGGCCACCCGCGCATCGGCCCCGTCCTCGAGCGTGGTGCTCAGCACGTGCAGCGGCTTGCCCCGGTAGGGCCACTCGCGCTCACCGGCGATGAAGTCGTAGGTGCTGCGACCCATCAGCAGGGCGTCGATCCCGTCGAGGAAGGCGCCGAACCCGAAGTCGTCCTCGGGCTCGCCGTCGGAGCCGCCGTCGGGACCGCCGTCCGAACCGCCGCCGCCGCCCGGGGCGGCGGGCGCGTCTCCGGTGCCCTCGCCGTCGCCGAAGAGGAAGGAGAGGTCGCCGTCGGGGCGGGCGATGAACCCGTCGACGCTCATGCCGAGGAACACGTGGCCGGTGAAGGAGGCGTCCATGCCGGCACTGTGCCGCAGCGGGGTGACGGAACGGGCGGCGTCGCGCACGGACCGGCCGAGCCGGGCGGTCAGGCCGCCAGGGCGGCGGCGGGCTCGCCGAGGCGCACGACGGTGTCGCCGGGCGCGGCCAGGGCGTCGTCGTGGGTGACGCAGACGACGACCCGCCCGGCCAGCGCCCGGCGCAGGTCCCGCACCAGGGCGGCCGCGGTCGGCGGGTCCAGGTGCGCGGTGGGCTCGTCGAGGAGGACGGCGTCGCGCTCGGCGAGCAGCGCCCGCGCCGCGGCCAGCCGCCGCCGCTCGCCGCCGGACAGCGCCGTGCCGCCCGCGCCGACCGGGGTGTCCAGGCCCGCGGGGAGCGTGGCCAGCAGGTCGGCCAGGCCGGTGGCCGCCAGCGCGGCCCGCATCCGCCGCTCGCCGTCCGCCCCCGCGAGCCCGCCGCGCGGCGCGGCCAGCGCCAGGTTGGCCCGCAGCGAGGAGGCGAAGACGTGCGCCTCCTGGGGCAGCCAGGCCAGCCGGGTGCGCAGGTCGGCGGTGGGCAGGCGGTCGGCCGGCACGCCGTCCAGCGCGTACCGCCCGGCGCGCGGCCGGAGGGCGCCCAGCAGGACGGCGAGCAGGGTCGACTTGCCCGAGCCCGAGCGGCCGCGCACGACCAGCCAGCCCTCCCCGGCGGCGGCCCGGGCGTCGAGGCCGGTGAGCACGTCGGGGCCGCCCGGCCAGCCGGCCCGCAGCCCGCGGACGGTCAGCTCGCGCACCGGTGCGGGCGCGGGCACGGGGGAGCCGGGCTCCGCGGGGACCGGCGCCGTCCGGACGGCGTCCAGCCGCGCCCGCGCGTCGGCGAGCGTGCCGCGCCGCTGGAGCGCGCCGACCAGCCCGCCCATCGGCTCGGCCAGCGCGAGCGGGGCGAGCCCGACGACGGCGACCGCGGGGCCGTCCAGACCGCCGGCCACGCCGACCGCGGTGGCCAGCACCGCGGCCAGCCCGGTGCCGAGCGCGACCAGCCCGGCGCCGGCCGCGGCCGCCCGCTGCGCCGGGCGGACCGCCCGCGCCTGCTCGGCGCCCGCACCGGCCAGCCGGGCGGCCGCCCGACCGGACAGCCCGTGCGCGCGCAGGTCGGCCGCACCCTCGAGCACGGTGCCCACGTCGCGCAGCGCGGCCACCCGCAGCGCGGCCTCGGCGCGGGCGGCGCCGGCGTCGACCCGGCGGTGCACCAGCAGCACCAGGCCGACCGTGGCCGCCAGCACGGCGGCGACCGCGGCCGCGGCGGCGGGGTCGACCGGCGCCAGGGCGCCGACCGTGCCTGCGCCGACGGCCGCGGCGACGCGCACCGGCGGGCGGACCCGCACGGTCAGGTCCTGGAGCAGCCCGATGTCACCCACCACGCGGGCCAGGGCGGCGCCCGGCGTGCGGTCGGCGGCCAGGCCCTGCGCGGCCAGCGCCCGCCAGACGTCGACGCGGGTCGCGTCGGCGAGGCGCAGCGCGGCGTCGTGGGCGGCCAGCCGCTCGGCCCAGCGCAGCCCGGCGCGGCCGAGGCCGGCAGCGCGCACGCCGACGATGGCGACCAGCAGGGTCAGCACCGGCGGCATCTCCGCCGCCCGCACGATCAGCCAGCCCGACAGCGCGGTCAGCGCGACGCCCGCACCCGCGGACAGCATGCCGGCGAGCACCGCCCGCCGCATCGCCGTCCGGACCGGGCGACCGTCCGCCGGGACCCCGGCCCCCGCCTCCGGGGCGTCGGCGACCGCGGGCGGCAGCGCCGCGCCGGCGATCCGGTCGTCGTCGGCCGCGGGCGCGATGGCTCCGGCGGGGGCGGTCGCCGGGGGGAGGCCCGCGAGCCGCACCCTCCGGTCGGCGCGCGCGGTCAGCCGCGGGTCGTGGCTGACCAGCACGGTGGTCACCCGGCCGTGCAGACCGGCGAGCACCGCGGCGACCCGTCCGGTGGCGTCCTCGTCGAGGTGCGCGGTCGGCTCGTCGAGCAGCAGCAGCCGGGCGCCACGGTGCACCCGGACCAGCGCCCGGGCGAGCGCCACCCTCTGCAGCTCGCCCGGCGACAGGGTGGTGCAGGCCTGCTCCGCCAGCTCCCCGGCCCCCGCCTCGACGAGCGCGGTCACCACGGACGCCTCGTCGACGACCTCGTCGACGCCGGACGCCGAGGCCGCGTGCCGGCGCAGCTCGTCGGCCACCGTGGCGCCGGTGGTGCGCGGGAACTGCGGCACGAACGCGACCTCGCCCGGGCGGACGCCGAGGACCGCCCCCTCGACGGCCGCGTCCGGGGGCAGGACGCCGACCAGCGCGGCCAGCAGCGTCGACTTGCCCGAGCCGCTCGGCCCGGTGACGGCGACCAGCTCGCCGGGGCGGGCGACCAGGCTGGTCGGGGGGAGCGCCCGGACGGCGCGGCCCGGGTGGCGCACGGTGAGCCCGGCGACGGCCAGGTCGGCGCCGCGCGGGTCGGCGCCGCGCGGGTCGTCGTCCGCGCCGTCCGCTCCCGGACCGGGGACCGGCGGCCCGGTCGGTGCCGCGGCGAGCACCCGCCGCGCCTCCGCGGCGGCGAGCGCGGCGTCCTCGGCGGCGTGGTGCGCCGCGCCCAGCGCCCGCAGCGGCGCGAACGCTTCGGGCGCGAGCAGCAGCGCGCAGAGCCCGACGGCCAGGCCGAGCCCGCCCTCGACCAGCCGCAGCCCGACCGTGACCGCGACGAGCGCGACCGACAGCGTGGCGATGAGCTCCAGCACCAGTGCGGAGAGGAAGGCGATCCGCAGCGTCGCCAGGGTCCGCTCGCGGTGCGCGGCGCCGAGCCGGGCCAGCGCCGCCACCTGGTCTGCGGCGCGGCCCAGGCCGACGAGCACGGGCAGCCCGCGCACGAGCTCGGCGACGTGCTCGGCGATGCGGTCCAGCGCGCGGGCGGCCGTCGCCGTCGAGTCCTGGGTGAACCGGCCGACCAGCACCATGAACAGCGGGACCAGCGGCAGGGTGAGCCCCACCAGCACGGCGGACAGCAGATCGGTGGCGGCCAGCACCAGCAGCAGCACGGGCGGGACGACGGCGGCCGCCGCCATCGCGGGCAGCGTCCCGGCGAGCGCGGGGCCGAGGTCGTGCAGCCGCCGGGTCACCAGCACCGCCGCCGGACCCGGTCCGCCGGCCACGGCCACCGCGGCCGGCGAGGCGGCCAGCCGGTCGAGCAGCGCCGTCCGCAGGGCGTCCTCGGCGCGGCGGGCGTCGCGGGCGGCCAGCGACGAGCCGACCGCGGTGGCGGCCGCCCGGACGGCGACGCCGGCGGCGGCGACGGCCAGCGGGGCAGCCGGTGACGCGTCGGCTGCTCCGGCGGCCCGGGCGATCGCGTGCGCGAGGCCCGCGGCCAGCGCGACCAGCCCGGCGGTCTGCGCCAGCGCGGCGAGCGCGGCCCGGACGAGCGCGCCGGTCAGGCCCGGCACGCCCGCCAGCGCCCCCAGCGGACCCCGCCCCCGCCCGTGGGACATGGCCATGTCCGTCGCGGAGGGGGCGGTCACGCGGGGGCCCCGGCGCCGGCGGTGCCGGGCGCGTGCTCGTGCTCCGGCTCGGCGGTCAGCCGCCGGCGGAAGACCCAGTAGGTCCAGGTCTGGTACACGAGCACGACCGGCAGCCCGACCGCGGCCACCCAGGTCATCACCGTCAGCGTGTAGTCGCTGACCGAGGCCGCGGCGACGGTCAGGTCGAACGCCGGGTCGACCGTCGAGGGCAGGACCACCGGATAGGCCGCCCCGAACACCGTCGCGGCCGAGGCCAGCAGCACCGCGGCCCAGCCGGCGAAGGCCCGGGCCTCCCGGTCGGCGCGCACCTGCGCCCAGGTGACGGGCACCGCGGCCGCCGCGAGCAGCCACAGCGCGGCGGTGACCGGCGTGCCGCCGCGCAGGTGCACCAGGCCCGCCCAGAGCAGCAGTGGCAGCCCGGCGACCGGCGACCAGCGCCGGGCGAACGCCCGGGCGCGCAGGCGCACCGGGCCGTCGGTCTTCAGGGCGAGGAACACCGCGCCGTGCACCATCGAGAAGCCGACGACCGCCAGCCCGCCGAGCAGCGCCGTCCAGCCGACGCCGGCGAGGCTCCCGCCGACGCGGATCCCGTCGCCGTCGACCGGCAGGCCCAGCGTCGTCGTCGCCAGGGCCGCCCCGACGCCGGACGCCGCCACCAGCGAGCCGCCGGTGATCACCCGCGTCCAGGCGGCGTCCCACCGCGGGTCGTGGTGGGAGTGCCGCCACTCGAAGGCCACCGCGCGGACGATCAGCCCGAGCAGCACGACTACGAACGGCAGGTACAGCGCGGGCAGCCAGGTGGCGTACCAGGCCGGGAAGGCGGCGAAGACCGCCCCGGTCGCGGTGATCAGCCACACCTCGTTGCCGTCCCACAGCGGGCCGATGGTGCGCAGCATGAGGTGCCGGTCGGCGGGTCGCCGTCCGATCACCGGCAGCAGCCCGGCGACGCCGAAGTCGAAGCCCTCGAGCAGCAGGAAGCCGGTCCACAGCACCGCGACGGCGGCGAACCAGAGGGTCTGCAGGTCCACGGAGAGGCTCCCGGTCAGTAGGCGAAGGAGAGGACGTCGTCGTCGCGGCGGCCGCCGTCCGGGCCGCCCTGGCCGTCATCGCCATCCCGGTCCGGCGACGCGCCGACCGGGGTCGGCGTGGTGTCGCCGGTGGTCACGCCCCGGCGGACGAAGTGCGTGATCAGGCCGAGCTCGATCACCGCCAGCACGCCGTAGAGCAGGGTCAGCACCGACAGCGAGATCCAGACCTCGGCGGCGGTGATGCCGGGGGAGACGGCCTGCGCGGTGAAGAACCAGACCTGGTCCTCGACCGGCACGTCGGGGTTGGGGACAACGACGAACGGCTGGCGGCCCATCTCGGTGAACACCCAGCCCGCCGCGTTGGCGACGAACGGCGCGGCGACGGCGGCCAGCGCGCCGTGGACCCCGATGCGCGAGGTGGGCGAGCGGCCGCGCCGGGTCGACCACAGCGCGTAGGCGGCGACCGCGGCCGAGACGACGCCCATGCCGATCATCAACCGGAAGCCCCAGTATGTGACCGCCAGCACCGGTGCGTAGTCGACCGGCTCGCCGGCCAGGTCCCCGAAGGAGGAGTCGTCGGGGTAGGTGGCGCCGTAGGTCTCGGCGTAGCGCTGCTGCAGCTCGTTCACGCCCGGCACCGCGCTGGAGAAGTCGCCGTGCGCGAAGAAGGAGAGCAGGCCGGGCACGGTGACCGAGTGCACGTCGTCGCACTCGTTGCTGCCGAGCTTGGCCCAGGCGAACAGGCTGAACGGCGCGGGCGCCTCGGTCTCGCAGAGCGCCTCGGCCGAGCTCATCTTGAGCGGCTGCTGGGCGTACATCAGCTTGCCCTGCCAGTCGCCGGTGGCCGCGACCAGCACGAACGCGGCGAGGGTGACCCAGCCGCCGAGGCGTACCGAGCGGTGCCACACGCGGTGGTCCGGGTCGTCGGTGGGCCGGCCGGCCAGCCGGCGGCGGCGCAGGTGCCACAGGCCGATGCCGACCAGCAGTGCGCCGGCCACCATGAGCGAGGCCACGATCGCGTGGGTGTAGGCGGCGATCGCGGTGTTGTTCGACAGCACCGCGAGGAAGTCGACCTGCAGCGGGCGGCCGGTGGCGTCATCGACCTCGACGCCGACCGGGTGCTGCATCCAGGAGTTGGCCGCGATGATGAAGTACGCGCTGATCCACGAGCCGATCACCGCCGCCCACAGGGAGGCGAGGTGCAGCTTCTTGGGGATGCGGCCCCAGCCGAAGATCCACAGGCCGAGGAAGGTCGACTCGAGGAAGAAGGCGAGCAGCGCCTCCATGGCCAGCAGCGAGCCGAACACGTCGCCGACGAAGACCGAGTACTCGCTCCAGGCGAGGCCGAACTGGAACTCCTGCACCAGGCCGGTGGCCACGCCGAGGGCGAAGTTGACCAGGAAGATCCGGCCCCAGAACCGGGTCATCCGCAGCCACTCGGGTGATCCGGTGCGCAGCCAGAGGGTGTGCATCACCGCGACCAGGACGCCCAGGCCGAGGGTCAGCGGCACCATCAGGAAGTGGTAGACGGTGGTGATCCCGAACTGCCAGCGGGCGATGTCCAGCACGTCCACGCGTGCCCCCTCCTGCGTCGTACGATCGTCCCCGAGTCCTTTCTACGCCGGGTAGAAGAAGTTTTCTACGAGGCGTAGAAGACGTGGCGTGTGAGACGTGGAACAGGAGGAGCGGTGGCCTCGCTGGGCGAGCTGGAGCGGGCGGTCATGGACCGGCTGTGGGCGGCCGACGGCCCGGTCGCGGCGACCACGCTGCGCGACGGGCTGGCCGACCGGGGGCTGGCGCTGACCACCGTGCACACGGTGCTGACCCGGCTGGAGCAGAAGGGCTTCGTCGAGCACGACGAGGGCCGGCCACGCCGCTTCCGGGCCCGTGCCAGCCAGGAGCAGCACGCCGCCGAGCTGATGCACGAGGTGCTCGGGCAGGCCGGTGACCGGCAGGCGGTGCTGGCCCGGTTCGTGGGCAGCGTCGGCCCGGAGGAGGCGCGCCTGCTGCGGGAGCTGCTGGCCTCGTCCGACGGCTGACCGGCCGTCCGTGCTGACCGCGACCGCCGCCGGGCTGGCCGGGCTGGCGTTCGCGCTGGCCTGGCCGGTGCCGGTGCTGCTCGCCCGGGCCCGGTGGCCGGCGCGCGACCCGGTGGTCGCGCTGCTGTGCTGGCAGGCCGTCGGGCTGGCCGGCGGGCTGTCCCTGATCGGCGCGCTGCTGGTGCACGGACTGGCCCCGTGGGGGCCGTCGCTGCCGGAGGCCGGCTGGGCGGTGCTCTCCGCCGGGCCGGCGGGTGGGCCCGTGCGCGGCGACCACTGGGTGGCCCTGACCTTGGCCGGGGTGCTCGCCGTCGAGCTGGTCGGCGTGCTGGCGCACTCGTGGGTGCGCACCGCGCGCACCCGCCGGCGGCACCGGGAGCTGCTGGAGCTGGTGGTGCGCCCGGCCGCGGCGGTACCCGACGCCCGGCTGCTCGACCACCCCGCGCCGGTGGCCTTCTGCATCCCCGGCGCGCGGCCGCTGCTGGTGCTCTCCTCGGGGATGGTGGCCGAGCTGGACGAGGCGCAGCTGGCCGCCGTGGTCGCGCACGAGCGGGCGCACCTGCGCGAGCACCACCACCTCTACCTGCTGCCGTTCGTCGCGTGGGAGGCGGCGCTGCCGGTGCTGCCGGCGACCACCCGCGCGCACACCGCGGTGCGCACGCTGGTCGAGATGCGCGCCGACGACCTGGCCCTGGCCGATCCGGCGCTGGCCGGGACGGGTGGACCGCACCCGCGGCGCACGCTCGCCGAGGCGATCGTGGCCGCGGCCGAGGGCGCCGGCGGGGTGCCGGGGGGTGCGCTGGCGCTGGGCGCCGGGGCGGTCGCCGCGCGGGTGCACCGCCTGCTCGACCCGCCGCCCCCGCTGCCGGCCGCCGTCCGCACCGCGGTGCTCGTCGTCGCCGCGCTGCTCCTCCTGCTGCCCACTGCCCTGCTGCTGCTCCCCGCCGGCCTCTGAGCGCCCTGCGGGGCCTTTCGTGCAGGGAATGGCCCCGGCCGTTCGTGCACGGACGGTTCTTCGGGAGGCCGGGCCCTGTCACGATGGCCCGCGTGACGGACGCGGCTGCACGGCTCGACCGCTCCGCGTACGCGCCCGTGTTCACCGAGGACTTCACCGGCCCGCAGCTCGACGAGGCCCGCTGGGTGGCGCACTACCTGCCGCAGTGGACGACGCCCGACCGGTCGGCGGCCCGGTACGAGCTGCACCCCGGGTGGCTGCGGCTGCGCATCGACGCCGACCAGCCCGCGTGGCGGCCCGAGGACGGCGAGCTGCGGGTCTCCAACCTCCAGACCGGCACGTTCTCCGGCCCGGCCGGGTCCGACCGCGGGACGCACCGGCACCGCCCGGGGCTGACCGTGCGCACCCCGCAGCCTCCTCAGCGGCTGTTCACCCCGACCGCCGGCCTGATCGAGGCGCGGCTACGGGCGGTTGCCGACCCGGCGGTGATGCTGGCGGTCTGGCTGATCGGGTTCGAGGAGGACGGCCCCGAGCAGGCCGGTGAGATCTGCCTCACCGAGCTCTACGGCGACCGGATCGGCCCGGGCGGCTCGACCGTCCGGCTGGGCATCAAGGCCCACGGTGATCGCGGACTGCGCGACGACATGGCCGACGTCGCCCTGGGCATCGACGCCACCGGCTGGCACACCTACGCGGCGGCCTGGACGGCGGCGCGCACGGAGCTCTACGTCGACGAGCGGCTGGTGCGGACGCTGGACCAGGGCATCGGCTACCCGCAGCAGCTGATGATCGACCTGTTCGAGTTCCCGGCCGCCGCCGACCGCGACCCCGCCGCGTACCCGAAGCACGGCGACGTGGCCGCCGTGCGCGGCTACGCGCCCCGTTGAGCCGCGGACGCCGGCCGTCCGGACGGCGCCGGCAGCGCGGCCGCCTGGTTGCCCGGCAGCGGCGCGAACCCGCGCAGCCGCAGGCTGTTGGTGACGACGAAGACCGAGCTGGACGCCATCGCCGCGCCGGCGATCATCGGGTTGAGCAGTCCGGCCATCGCCAGGGGGATCGCCGCGACGTTGTAGGCGAACGCCCAGAACAGGTTCCCCCTGATGACCGTGAGGGTGCGCCGGGCCAGCCGGATCGCGTCGGCGGCGGCCCGCAGGTCGCCGCGCACCAGCGTCAGGTCCGACGCCTCGATGGCGACGTCCGTGCCGGTGCCCATGGCCAGACCGAGGTCGGCCTGGGCCAGCGCGGCCGCGTCGTTGACCCCGTCGCCGACCATCGCCACCACCCGGCCCTCGGCCTGCAGCCGGCGGACGACCGCGGCCTTGTCCGCGGGCAGCACCTCGGCGACCACGGCGTCCGGTGCGATGCCGACCTCTCCCGCCACCGCGCGCGCCACCGTCGCGTTGTCGCCGGTCAGCAGCACCGGTCGCAGCCCCAGCGCGCGCAGCTGCGCCACCGCCTCGGCCGACGTCGGCTTCACGGCGTCGGCGACGACGAGCAGCCCGCGGGCCGCCCCGTCCCACGCCACCGCGACGACCGTGCCGCCGCGCGCCTCGGCGTCGGCCCGGGCGGACTCCAGCGCCGGCGGCAGGTGCACCGCCCAGTCGGCCAGCAGCCGCGGGCGGCCGACCACCACCGAGCGGCCGTCGACGACGCCCTGCACGCCCAGCCCCTCGACGTTCGCGAAGGCGTCGACGGGGGCCGGCGCGTCACCGGCGGCAGCGGCGACCGCCCGGGCGATCGGGTGCTCCGACGCCGCCTCCAGCGCGCCGGCCAGCCGCAAGACCTCGGCGGCGTCCTCGCCGTCCGCGGGCAGCACGTCCAGCAGGGTCATCTCGCCGGTCGTGACGGTGCCGGTCTTGTCGAGGACGACGGTGTCGACCCGCCGGGTCGACTCGAGCACCTCCGGGCCCCTGATGAGGATGCCCAGCTGCGCGCCCCGACCGGTGCCCACCATGAGGGCGGTCGGCGTGGCCAGGCCGAGCGCGCACGGGCAGGCGATGATCAGGACCGCGACGGCCGCGGTGAACGCCGCGGACGCGCCGGCGCCGGTGCCGACCCAGAAGCCCAGGGTGGCAACCGCGAGCGCGAGCACGACCGGGACGAAGACGCCGGACACCCGGTCGGCCAGCCGCTGCACCTCGGCCTTGCCGTTCTGCGCCTCCTCGACCAGCCGGGCCATCTGCGCCAGCTGCGTCTCCGCGCCGACCCGGGTGGCGCGGACCACGAGCCGCCCGCCCGCGTTGACCGTGCCGCCGGTGACCGCGTCACCGGGGCCGACCTCGACCGGCACCGACTCGCCGGTGAGCATCGAGGCGTCGACGGCCGAGGCCCCCTCGGTCACCTCGCCGTCGGCGGCGAACTTCTCCCCGGGGCGGACGACGAACGACTCGCCTGCGGCCAGCTCGCCCACGGGCACCCGGACCTCGGCGCCGCCGCGCAGCACCGAGACCTCCTTGGCGCCCAGCTCGAGGAGCGCCCGCAGGGCCGCACCCGCCCGGCGCTTGGACCGGGCCTCGAAGAAGCGCCCGGCCAGCAGGAAGGTGGTCACCCCGGCCGCGGCCTCGAGGTAGATGTTCGCGCTGCCGTCGGACCGCTCGATGGTCAGCTCGAACGGGTGCACCATGCCCGGCACGCCGGCGGTGCCGAGGAAGAGCGCGTACAGCGACCACAGGAACGCCGCGCCGGTGCCCAGCGACACCAGCGTGTCCATGGTCGCCGCGCCGTGGCGCAGGTTGGCCCACGCCGCGCGGTGGAACGGCCAGCCTCCCCAGACGACGACGGGGGCGGCGAGGGTCAGCGAGAGCCACTGCCAGTAGGTGAACTGCAGCGCCGGCACCATCGCCAGGGCCACCACGGGCACCGTGAGCACGGTGGACACCAGCAGCCGCGTGCGCAGGCCCTGGATCCCGTGCTCCTCACCCTCCACGGGTTCGGGTCGGGCCTCCGGACGGCGCCGCTCCGGCGCGGGCAGCGTCGCCGAGTAGCCGGTCTTCTCCACCGTGGCGACCAGGTCGTCGGTCGTGACCCCGTCGGCGTAGCTGACCTGCGCCTTCTCGGTCGCGTAGTTCACCGTCGCGGTGACGCCGTCGAGCCGGTTGAGCTTCTTCTCGATGCGGGCGGCGCACGAGGCGCAGGTCATGCCGCCGATGAGCAGCTCGACCCGGTTCCCTCCGGCGTCGGGCACGGTGGTCATCGCACCGGCTCCTCTCGGGTCGGGTGGTCGGTCGGGTGGTCGGTCAGGAGGTCGGTCGCGTGGTCAGTCGTGGCCGGCGCCGTCGGCGTGCGCGTGTGCGGGGGCCGGTTCCGCCGGCGCGGGGCCGCCCGCGCCCACCTGCACGGTGAACTCCGCCGTCCGGACGACCGAGCCGTGCCGGAAGTCCAGGAACAGCCGGTAGGTACCGGCCGATGGGGCGGTGGTCGCGAAGCGGACCTCCGGTCCCGGCGGCGTCCTGCCGTCGCCGGGGTGCCCGGCCGGGTGAACGTGCAGGTAGGCCAGGTCGCCGTCGCGCAGCACCACCAGGTGGCCGTAGGCGCCGAGGTACGGCTCCAGGTCGGTGACCGGCGCGCCGTCGCGGGACACGGTCAGCACCAGCTCCGTCTGCCGGCCGGCGGTCAGGTCGCCGTCCAGCGTCACGGTGTAGCCGTCGACCTCCGCGGTGCGCGACGGTGCGGGCACCGGTCGCGGCGCGTACTCGCCGGCGACCGCCAGATCGGCGCCGAGCGTGAGGCCGTCGTGCCCGGTGGGCACGAAGTCGGCGTACAGCCGCCAGTCGCCCGCGGTGAGGGCGAGCGGCACCGTCCACGTGCCGTCGGCGGCGAGGTCGGGGTGCACGTGCTGGTAGCCGGTGAGGTCGCGGCGGACGGCGATCAGGTGCAGCCGCTCGTCGTGGCTCTCCTCGTAGGCGGTCACGGGGACGCCGTCGGGGCCGAGGACGCGGAACGCCAGGGGAGTCGCGTCGCCCGCCTGCGGCCGTCGGTCGGCGAGGGCGAAGGTGAAGCCGTCCTGCGTGGTCATGAGTCCTCCCGGGAGCTCGGGGGCGGCGTCGGCCGGGAGGTCGGCGTCGTCGGGGGCGGGGTGCGGGCCGGCGTCCGCCGGCCGGGGGGAGTCGGCGCCGTGGCCGGCCATCGCGGGCGGGTCGGCCGCGGCCGACCCGACGGGACCGACCGCGGCACCGACGCCGAGGGCGGCGGCGAAGACGGCGGCGGCCCCCAGGACGACGGCGGCGGTCCCCAGCGGCGCGTTCACGGCGTCCCGGCCAGCTCGTAGCCGGCCTCCTCGACCGCGGCACGGACGGCGTCGTCGTCGACCGGTCCGTCGCTGGTGACGGTGAGCCCGCCGCTGGCCAGGTCGACGTCGACGGCGCTCACGCCGGGAAGCGCGCCGACCTCCTCGGAGACGGCGCTGACGCAGTGACCGCAGGTCATGCCGGTGACGGTGTAGGTGGCCGTGGTCATGGCAGCTCTCCTCCAGGGGGCGGGGTCAGGAACGGACGAGGCGGGCGATCGCCTCGGAGGCCTCGCGCAGCTTCGCGTCGGCCTCGGGGCCCCCGGCCGCGGCGGCGCCGGCGACGCAGTGGTGCAGGTGCTCGTCGAGCAGCCCGAGCGCGACCGATTGCAGCGCCTTCGTCATGGCCGAGACCTGCGTGAGGATGTCGATGCAGTACTTCTCGTCCTCGACCATCCGCTGCAGGCCGCGGGCCTGGCCCTCGATGCGGCGCAGCCGCTTGAGGTAGTCGTCCTTGCGGTTGATGTAGCCGTGGGTTGCGGTCGTGGTCACGGGGCCCTCCTCCTCGGTGAGGAGAACCCTACCCCCCTAGGGTATGTACCGCAAGCCTCAGCCGGAGGTCGCCGGGGATCCCGGCGACGGGGTCGCCGTGCCCCCCGGGGGCGCCGGCTCGCCCCGGCGGGCACGATCGCGCTCGTCGCGCAGCCGGGCGGCGTCGGAGTGCAGGCGGTCGACCGCGTGCCGCAGCCGGTCGGTGTCGGCGCGGGCCGAGGCGAGCTCGTCCTGCAGCGCGAGGATGACTTCGGCGGAGGCGAGGGAGTGGCCGTCGTCGAGCAGCTCGCGCACGCGCGCGGCGAGGCCCAGCTGGTGGCGGGAGTAGCGGCGGTGGCCGCCGGGGGAGCGGTGCGGCTGCAGGACGCCGCTGCTGTCGAGGCTGCGCAGGAAGGCCGCCTGGACGCCGAGCAGTTCGGCGGCCTGGCTCATGGTGAGCGCCGGGAAGTCGGGGTCGTCCAACCGCCGGAGCGGGTCGTCGCCCGGTGCCGTGGTCACGCGCCGCCTCCTGTCCCTCCGTCCGTGCGGAAAAGCGAGGGGCCGGGCCCGTCCGGGCCCGGCCCCTGGGAACCGTGTCGATCAGGCCTCGACCGCGCGGTTGTCCGAGCGGCTCCCGCCCGACTCGCCCTCGATGGTGCGGCTCTCGACGGCGGTCGGGGTGTCGGCCCGGGTCACCTGGATCTTGCGCGCCCGCGCCTTCTCGGCCACCGGGATGCTCACGGTGAGCACGCCGTCGTGGTAGTGCGCCTCGAGCCGGTCGGTGTCGAGGCTGCGGCCGAGCACCAGCTGGCGGGTGTAGCTGCCGAACGGTCGCTCGGCGATCGCCCACTCCGCGTTCTCCAGCTGCGGTACCGAGCGCTCGGCGCTGACGGTGAGGGTGTTGCCCTCGACCGACAGGTCGATCGAGCCGGGGTCGACGCCGGGCAGGTCGAAGTGGGCGACGAAGTTGTCGCCGACGCGGTAGGCGTCCATCGGCATGCCGGAGAGCGCGCGGGCGGTCGACCCGGAGCGGCCGGTCAGCTGGTCCAGCGCACGGAAGGCGGCGTTGGTGGCGGCGAACGGGTCGTAGGCGGTCAGCATCATCGTTCTCCAACCTCCTGGTCGGTCGTCGGTGTCCGCTCCCGAGGATGAACCTCTGGTGGCGACTGCAGATTACCTCCAGCCAGCACAGGCGTAAACATCCAACGTCGAAGAATTTCGCCGGTGGCCGACGCGCGGAACGCGTCGGTTCTCCGTCGATCGCCTGCGCTGCGCGTGGCGGGCCACCGCACGGGGCAGTGGCCGGGCATGGAGCAGCCCACCAGCAGCCGGCCGCCGGGTGCGCAGGACCAGCACCCCGCGACCCCGTCCCCGGAGCCGGCCGGCTCCACGCCGGACGTCGGGTCGTCCCTGGAGGGCGGCACCGCCCGGCTGACGGTCGCGGGAGAACTCACCGACGCGGCCCGTCGACCCCTGGTGCGCGTGGTCACCGATCTCCTGCTCGCCGAGCACGAGCTGCACCGGGTCGAGCTGGACCTGCGCCGGGTGTCGTTCGCCAACTCGGCCGGCCTGGCCGTGCTCGTGCAGGTGCAGAAGCTGGTCGCGCCCCGGGCGATCGGCCTGGTGCTGGTCGGCCCGCCGCCGGCCGTGGTCCGGTCGCTGCAGCTGACCGGGCTGTGGCACCGCTTCACCGTGCACGACGTCGCGCCGTGACGGGTCCGGGGGCACGGGCCGGTGGGCGTCCGGCGCGTCGGCCACCGGCCCGGCGCCGAGGACGGCGGAGCGCGGCCTCCTAGCCTGACCGGGTGCCGCCGAGCCCCGCCCACGACCACGCGCACGGACCCGACCCGGACGCCCCGCCGCCGAGCCCGGAGGTGCTCGCCCGCCGCCGCCGGGCGGTCTGGCTGATGCTGCTGCTGCTCGTGCCGGTCGGGCTGGCCACGGTCGTCGGCCTGGTCGTGCTCTGGCCGGGCGACGAGCCCACCCGCGCCCAGCAGGTGGCCGACACCTACCTGCCGCCGGGCACGACGTACCCCGACGCCCGGGTGGCCTCGATCGAGACCACGCCGTGCCCCGGTGTCGATCCGGCGCAGCCGGCGACCTGCTCGACGGCCGTCGTGGAGGTGCTGGACGGCGAGGGGGCCGGGGAGTTCGTGCAGATCGACCTGCCTCCGGAGGTCCGGGGCGACGACGTGGCCGAGGGGGACACGGTGGTGCTCAGCCGCGACCCCGGCGCCGAGGGGGCCGCGGCCTACGGGTTCTACGACTACTCGCGCGACACCCCCCTGGTCGTGCTCGCCGTCACCTTCGCGCTGGTGGTCGGCGTGGTGGCCCGGCTGCGGGGGCTCGCCTCGCTGCTCGGGCTGGGCTTCGCCTTCTTCGTCCTGCTGCAGTTCGTCCTACCGGGGCTGCTCGGCGACGGCTCGCCGGTGCTGGTCAGCCTGGTCGGCTCGGCGGCCATCATGTTCGTCGTCCTGTACCTGGCGCACGGCTTCTCCGCCCGGACGACGACGGCGCTGGTCGGCACGCTGTTCGGGCTCGCCCTGGTGGCCCTGCTGGGGGCGGTCGCGGTGTCGGTCGCCCGGCTCACCGGGCTGACCAGTGAGGAGACGGTGACCCTGCAGGGCTACGACCCGACCCTCGACTTCTCCGGCCTGGTGCTGGCCGGCGTGGTGGTGGCCGGGTTGGGCGTGCTCAACGACGTGACCATCACGCAGGCGTCGGCCGTGTGGCAGCTGAACGAGGCCAACCCCTCGATGACCTGGCGCGAGCTGTTCGACCGCGGCATGGCCGTCGGCCGCGACCACATCGCCTCGACGGTGTACACGGTCGTCTTCGCCTACGCCGGCGCCGCGCTGCCGCTGCTTCTGCTCTTCGAGCTGTACGCCCAGCCGGTCACGACCGTCGTGACCAGCTCGGCGCTGGCGGAGGAGGTCGTCCGGACCTTCGTCGGCTCCATCGCGCTGGTGCTCGCCGTGCCCGTCACGACCGCGGCCGGGGCGTTCTTCGCGAAGGCCGCCGCCACCGAGGCCGGCGCCGCCCCCGAGCGCGGGCTCAGCGCGCTCCGGGCACGCTTCGCCCGGTGAGCGACCCCCGGTCGCCGCGCCCGGGGACGCGCACCGACAGCAGCGGCAGCAGCAGGTGCACGAGCGGGCCGATGGCCAGCGCGTAGGCGACCGTGACCACCCCGAGGGTGCCGCCGAGCGCCCACCCCAGGGCGACCACGGCGATCTCGATGCAGGTGCGGACCAGGCGCACCGACCGGCCGGTGCGCCGCACGAGCCCGGTCATCAGGCCGTCGCGGGGCCCCGGGCCGAGGTGGACGCCGATGTAGGCCGCGGTCGCCACGGCGTTCAGCGCGATGCCGGCGACCGCGAGCGCCACCCGTCCGGGGAGCGCCTCCACCGCCGGCAGCAGCGCCAGCGCGCCGTCCACCGCGAGGCCGATGACCAGCACGTTGCTCACCGTGCCCAGCCCGGGGCGCTGCCGCAGCGGCACCCAGGCCAGCAGCACCAGCGTCCCGACCAGCACGGTCACCGCGCCGAGCGACCACCCGAGCTGGCCGGCCAGGCCCTGGTGCAGCACGTCCCACGGCATGACCCCCAGCGACGAGCGCACGAGCAGCGCCATGGAGACGCCGTACAGCAGCAGGCCGGCGTAGAGCTGCACCATCCGGCGGGTCAGCCGGGCCTGGCGCCAGCGGGCGGGCCGGCCGGCGGGGCGCGGCCGGCCGGGACGGCGGACCACGGGCGAGCGGGGGGCGGCGGACTGCTGGACCACCCGGACAGCATCACCCATGATTGGCCTGCACTCCACAGGCCAATCGGGAGGAAGTGGCATGGACGTCGTCGGCCCGCGCACCCTGGCCGGGCTCCTCGGCGAGCTGTCCGACGACCGGTCGCCGCGCTACACCGCGCTCGCCGCACGGGTGCGGCTGCTGGTCGCCGACGGCAGGCTGCCGATCGGCGCCCGGCTGCCGGCCGAGCGGGAGCTGGCCGCCGCGCTCGGGCTCAGCCGGGCCACGGTCACCGCGTCCTACGCCCGCCTGCGCGACGAGGGCTGGGCCACCGCCCGGCAGGGCTCGGGCACGTACACCGCGCTGCCGGCGGGTCCGCACCGCGGTGCCTGGGTGCCGGCACCTCCGGACGACGGCTCGATCGACCTGGCGCACGCCGCTCCTGCGGCACCGCCGGAGGTGCCGGCCGCGTTCTCCGCCGCGACGGTCGAGCTGGCCCGCTACCTGCCCTCGCACGGCTACCACCCCGCCGGGCTGCCCGAGCTGCGCGCCCGCATCGCCGACCGCTACACCGCGCGCGGCCTGCCGACGGCACCCGAGCAGGTGCTGGTGACCACGGGCGCGCTCCACGGGGTCGCGCTCTCCTTCGGCGCGCTGCTGCGGCGGGGTCAGCGGGTGCTCGTCGAGCAGCCGACCTACCCGAACGCCCTGGACGCGGCCCGGACCGTCGGCGCGCGGCCGGTGCCGACGTCGCTGGACGCCGACGAGCCGGACGCCTGGCTCGCCACCGCCGAGCGCACGCTTGCCGCCGTCCGCCCGCCGGCCGCCTACCTGATGCCCGACTTCCAGAACCCGACCGGCCGGCTGCTGGACGACGCCGGGCGGGCGCGGCTGGCCCGGGCGCTGGAGCGTGCCGGCACGGTCGCCGTCGTCGACGAGACCCTGGCCGAGCTGGCCCTGGACGCCGATCCGCCGGCCCCCTTCGCCGCCCACGGCCCCGGTCACCTGTCGGTCGGCACGCTGAGCAAGACCTTCTGGGGCGGGTTGCGGGTCGGCTGGGTCCGGGCGGACACCGACGTCGTCCGGAGGCTGACCGCGGTGGCCGTGCGCACCAGCATGTCCGGCCCGGTGGTCGAGCAGCTGGCCGCCTGCGCGCTCCTCGACGGCGCCGACGCCGCGATCGAGGCGCACCGCCGGCGCCTGCGCGAGCGGCGTGCCGTCCTGCTCGCCGAGCTGGCCTCGCGGCTCCCCGAGTGGCGGGTGCGGGTGCCCGCCGGTGGGCTGGTGCTCTGGTGCGAGCTGCCGTCGGCGCGGTCGAGCGCGCTGACCGTCCAGGCCGAGCGGCTCGGGCTGCGGCTCGCCCCCGGGCCGCTGTTCGGCACCGGGCACGCGCTCGACGACCGGCTGCGGCTGCCGTTCACCCAGCCGCCTCCGGTCCTGCGCCGGGCGGTGGAGGTGCTGGCGCGGGCCGACGCCCTGGTCGCCGGCGACGGGCGGCGCTCCGGCGTCGCGGCCGACGGGGTGGAGCTGGTCGTCTGAAGGAGGACCACCCTTCCCCCACGCCGCGCACGCTCGGCGACCGGGTGGCCGTCAGCTGACGTAGCGGCGGGCGGCGGACCGGCGCTGCGCCGCGTCGAGCGCGGCGAACCGCGCCTCGGCGTGCGGTGGCAGCACCCGCCGCTCGCGGACGACCCACGGGATGCCGCGGGCGGCGGCCGCCAGCCCCTGCGCGGTGACCCGGTCGCGGGGGAGCGTGGCCAGCAGGTGCAGGGTGCGGCGCAGCGCGGGCCGCAGCGGGCGGCGCAGCCACGTCGTCCACAGCGTGTTGCGGATGCCGTCGCGCCGCCGCCGGTGCGCCTCTCGGAGCCGGCTGGCCCGGTGGTGCACGGTCAGCGCCGGCAGGTAGCAGACCTCCCACCCGGCGGCGGCGAGGTCGCCGGCCATCAGCTCCTCCTCGCCGCCCAGCCACAGCCGCTCGCAGAAGCCGCCGACCTCGAGGAAGGCCGCGCGGCGCACCACCGACGCGCCGGCGAGGAAGGACCCGAGCGCCGGCCCCGGCAGCCAGCCCGCGCCGCGCACGGGGGAGTCGCGCAGCTCGGCGACGACGGGGTCCTCCCGGCCGCCGGGCTCCACCAGGATCCGCGCGGTGACCACCGCCAGCCGGGGATGGGCGTCGAGCACGTCGGCCGCCGTCCGCAGCGACCCCGGCTCCCACCAGGTGTCGTCGTCGCAGAACGCGACGTACGGGGTGCGCAGGCGGGCCACGCCGACGTTGCGGCCGACCGCCCCGAGGTTGTCCGGGCTGGCGACCAGGTCCACGTCCGGGAAGCGCGCGCGGACGGCGTCGGCGGTGCCGTCGGTGGAACCGTTGTCGACCACGACGACGTGCGGCCGCTCGGGCAGCGCGGCCAGCCGCTCGACGGCGGCCAGCAGCTCCTCGCGGCGGTTCCAGGTGATGACGACGACGGAGATCCGCGGGTCGGGACCGGCCGTCGCGGCCGCGCCGGGGCGGGAGGCGGTGGCGGTCACCTGCGGACCCGCCCCGCGGGCTGTCGCCGGGGGCGCCCGGCCAGCACCCGGAGGTCGTCGAGCACCCGGGGCGGCAGCGACCGTCGCCGGCGCACCGCTGCGGGCAGGTCGGGGAGGGCTCGGCCCAGCCCCGTCCGGCCCGGGCCGGTGCGCGCCGCCTCCGTCACCGCGCGGACGACGTCCGGCGGCGGCAGCCGCATCGCGGCCGTGAGCAGCCGGCTGCGCCACACGGCGGCCTGCCGCTCGGCCGGCGCGTGCCGCCGGGGCGACGGGTGGTGGTGGACGGTGACCGAGTCGACGTAGGCCAGCCCCCAGCCGGCCGCGGCGAGGTCCAGCGCGAGCCGCTCCTCCTCGCCGGGGAACCGGACGACGGGGTCGAAGCCGCCGGCGGCCAGGAACGCGTCGGCGCGGACCAGCGCGCCGCACGCGATGAAGCCGAGCAGCGCCGGGCCCGGCAGGTCGCCGGGGGTGCCCAGCGGGCTGCGCGCCATCTCCGCGCAGACCGGGTCGAGCCGCTCCTCCGGGCCGACGAGCACCCGCGCGTTCAGCACGGCCAGCCGTGGGTGCGCTCGCATGATCCGCACCGCCCGGGCCAGGTCGCCGGGCGCCCACCACGAATCGTCGTCGGCGAAGGCGACGAACGGGGTGCCGGCGGCGGCGACCCCGACCGTGCGGGCCGCCGCGCCCAGGTTGCGCCGCTGCGGCAGCACGGCCACGGCGGGATGGGCGGCGCGCACGGCCTCGACCGTGCCGTCGGTGGAGGCGTTGTCGACGAGCACGACCGGCGCCTCGTGCCGGGGCAGCGTGGCCAGCAGTTCGTCGCGCCGGTCCCGGCTCATGACGACCACCGTGACGTCGCCGGTGGGCGCAGCGGTCGGGGAGGGGACCTCTCGGGACGTGGGTGCGCTGCTCACGGCAGCACCGTGCCCGCGCTCCCCGTGCGCCAACCGGCCCGGTGCCCCTCGGTCGTCCCGGACCCGTGCGGCCGGGTCCTCGCGGCGCGCCGCCCCGTCCGGCCCGTCGTCCGTCCGGGGGACGACGGTGGCCGGGAACGCCGTCGTAGGCGCAGGTGGGAGGCCCGGACGTCACGAAGATGGTTAGGTGGCCCGCATGTCGACCGCTCCCGGTCCCGTCCGGCCCCCGCGCCCGGCCCCGCACGCGGCCGTCCGCGCTGCCCCGCGCCCGGTCGCGCGCCCGGTCGCGCGCTTGGCCGCAGGCCTGGCCGGCGCCGCCCTGCTGAGCGCCTGCGGAGCGGGCGACGGAGACCAGGCGGGGGCGTCGGGGGCGGCCGGGAACGTCCCCCCGGACGCGCCCGCGCTCGCCGAGGGACTGCTGCCGGCCGAGGCCTTCGGCCCGGACGCGACCGTGGTGGACGTCAGCCCCGAGCAGCTGGCCGCGGGCGCGGGCCCGGCGACGGGGGCCGACGTCCAGGTGGCCCCGCCGGAGTGCGCACCGCTGCTCGACCTGACCGGCCCCCCGGACGTCGGTTACGAGGAGGTCGCCGCGCAGAGCGCGCTGCAGGGCGGCACGAGCACGGTGCAGGTCCTCGTCCGGGGCGCGGCCGCGACATCGTCGGTCGACGGGCTGGCCGACGCGGTGAGCACCTGTCCCGAGGCGACGCTCACGTCGCCGGAGTTCGGCGAGGCGAGGGTGACCTTCGAGCTGCTGCCGGCGGACGGGGTCGGCGGCGAGGCGGTCGCCGTGCGCTACACGACGGTCGTGCAGGACCCGGAGACCGGTCCGGTCACGGTGCCGGTGCTCGTCGGGATGGCGGAGGACGGCGATCGGCAGCTGACCCTGCTGCGTGTCACGACCGACGGCACCGAACCCGACCCGGCCGCCTTCGCGGATCTGTTCTCCCGGGCCTACTCCACCCAGGCGGAGGCGCTCGGCTGATCCCCACCGGCCGGTCGCGGAGCGCCGTCCACAGGACGGGCCGTCGTCCACAAACCCGGCGCCGGCCCTCCGCCGGACGTGCCGTGCGCACAGGCTCGCGGCATGACCCGCTCGCCACGGCCCCGTCCCCGCGGTCGCGCCGCGCCGCCCGACGAGACCTACCGGGTCCGGCTCCGCGAGCCCGGTGACCTGGCCGCGGCGCTGCCGCACCTGCTCGGCTTCCAGCCGAGGGAGTCCGTGGTGGCGGTCGGCCTGACCGGACCGACCACCGACCGGGTCGGGCTGACCGTGCGCGTCGACATCCCGCCACCGGCGGCCGCCCGCGAGCTGGCCCGGGTGGTGCTCCGGAGCCTGCTGACCGACGACCCGGGTGCGGTGCTGCTCGCCGTGGTCTCCGACGCCGACGAACCCGACGCTGACGA
>NZ_JAOVZT010000001.1:413490-437982 GCF_025716945.1 Geodermatophilus sp. YIM 151500 | reverse complement strand
ACCCGACGCCGACGAACCCGACGCCGACGAACCCGACGCCGACGAACCCGACGCCGACGATCCCGACGCCGACCGGGGGCTGCCGCACCGGGGGCTGGTGCACGAGCTGGTGCTGGCCGCGGCCGCCGCCGGGCTCCCGGTCCGGCAGGCGCTGCTCGTCCGCCGGGGCCGGTGGTGGTCCTACGACTGCCCGCACCCGTGCTGCGCGCCGGGGGCCGGCACGCCGCTGCCCGAGGACGTCGGCGAGCTGGCCGCCGCCTCGGTGGCCGCCGGCACCGTGGTCGCCGCCGACCGCGACGAGCTGCTGGCCCGCATCGCCCCACCGGACGGGTCCGCGGCGGCGGCGATGACCGCCGCGGTGCTGCGTGCGGGCCACGCGGCGGCCGGGCGCGCCGACGGCGGTGCGGAGGCGGCGGCCGCGGCCGCGTGGCGGACGATCACCGCCGCGGTCGCCCGGTGCGCCACCGGGCGACCGCGGGGATCCCGGCTCTCCGACGACGAGGTGGCCGGCGTCGTGTGGGCGCTGCGCGACGTCCGGGTGCGCGATCGCGCCCTCGGCCTGTCCCTGGGCGGCGATCCGGCGGCGGCCGAGACGCTCTGGACCGAGTGCACGCGGCGCGCGCCGGCGCCGCTGGACGCCGCGCCCGCGACCCTGCTCGCCGTCGCCGCCTGGCTGCGCGGCGACGGCGCGATGGCCGGCATCGCGCTGGACCGGGCGCTCGCCGGCGACCCCGGGTACGCCCTGGCCGGCCTCCTCGCGCGGGCCCTGGCGGCCTGCCTGCCCCCGGCCGAGCTCCGCGCCCTGGTCGCGGGCACGCTGGCCGACCTGCGCGCCGCGGACCGCGGGCGCCCCGGGGCCCGGGACCGCGCACCGGCGGGGGTCAGAGGAGGGCGGGGCGGCGCCACTCCTGGCCGAGGACGTGCTCGGCGAGGAAGGCGATGACCGTCTCGTACCAGACCGAGGCGTTGCCCGGCGTGAGCACCCAGTGGTTCTCGTCGGGGAAGTAGAGGAAGCGGGACGGCACCGCCCGCTTCTGCAGGTCGTACCAGAGCCGCAGCGCCTCCCCGATCGGCACCCGGTAGTCCTTGTCGCCGTGGATGACCAGCATCGGCGTGCGGATGGCGTCGGCGAACCGGTGCGGCGAGTTCTGCTCGTACCTCTTGGGGTCGCGCAGCGGGTCGCCCCACTCCCGCTCCCAGTAGTAGGCGCCGTCGGTGGTGCCGGTGAACGCGTCGAGGTCCCACAGGCTGGCGTGCGTCACGATCGCCCGGAAGCGGTCGGTCTGGGTGGCCACCCAGTTGGCCAGGTAGCCGCCGAAGGAGCCGCCCATCGCTGCGGTGCGGTCCCCGTCGACGTCGGGGCGGGCGACCACCGCGTCGAGCGCCGCGATCAGGTCGGTGTAGGGCGCCTCGCCCCACTCGCCCCAGCTACGGCGGACGAAGTCCTGACCGAAGCCCTGCGAGAGGGCGGGGTTGGGCAGCAGCACCGCGTACCCGCGGGCGGCGAACACCCACGGGCACCAGCGCCACGACCAGGAGTTCCAGCTCATCATCGGCCCGCCGTGGATCCACAGCAGCAGCGGCGCGGGCGACTCGGCGGACGCGCCCTCGGGCAGCACCAACCATCCCTGCACCCGGACGCCGTCGGCGGCGGTCGTCGTCACCTCGTGCACCGTCCCCGGCAGCGGGCCGACGTCCCCGGGATGCGGCAGCACGACCGGTTCCTGGCGCTCGGCGTGCGGGTCGAGCCGCACCGGCACCGGCGGGGACCCGTACCCCGACCGCAGGGCGTAGAGGGCGCTGCCGTCGCGGGCGACCTGCAGGTGGCTGTACGCGCCGTCCCCGGTCAGCCGCACCGGCGCACCACCGGCCACCTCGACGCGGAAGACCGCGTGCCGGCCGTCGTCGTCGGCCAGGAAGTGGACCGCCGTCCCGTCGGCGGCGAACTGCGGCGCGGTCGGCCAGCGGTCGAACCCCGGGGTCAGCTCGCGGGCGCGACCCGTGCCGAGGTCGACGAGCAGCAGGGTGTGGTCGGGCGGCTCGGTGTAGGTCGACAGCGACTCCCGGACGCAGACCAGCGCGGTGCCGTCGGGCGAGAAGGCGGGCGCGTGGACGTCGGCCAGCGGATCGTCGACGAGCACCCGCGTGGTGCCGTCGTCGGTGGCGGTGACGACCAGCCGCGTCCGCCGTCCGGCGGGACCCTCGGGGACGTCCTCGCTCCGGGCCAGCAGCGAGCCGTCGGGCGACAGGACGAAGTCGTCGCCGGCTCCGCGCGGAGGCGCCGCCTCCGGTGTGAGGTCGCGCAGGTCGGACGGTCCGGCGGGCGCGCCGGGCCGCTCCTCGTCGGGCGGCGGGCCGAGCCAGAAGTGGTGCACCGACGACGGGCCGAGGTCGTGGTCCCAGGAACGGACGGGGTAGGCCTCGTGCAGGATCGCGGTCACGCCGGCGTCCTTGCGTGCCTTGATCCGCTGCTCGTCGTCCTCGGCGGTCGCCGCGCCGGTCATCGCGGGGGCGGCCACGACCACCGCGCCGCTGTCGGCAGCGACCGCGAAGCCGGTGATCCCGGCCGGGCGGGCGACCACCATCCGCGCCTCGCCGCCGGCGGCGGGAAGGCTCCACAGCGCCGACTCGGGCTCCTCGCCGTCGCCGGTCGCGGCCGGGTCGGGCCGGGCGGAGGTGAACAGCAGGGCGCCGTCGGGTGCCCAGGCCGGCGCGGACTCGCCGCGGGCCCCGCGCGTGAGCCGCCGGGCGGGCCGGGAGCCGGCCGGGTCGATCTCCCACAGCGCCGACCGCCACTTCTTCCGCTCGGCGTCGAGGGTCTGCACCGCGACGGCGAGCCGGGTGCCGTCCGCGGACAGCGCCAGCGCCTCGAGCCGGGGGAGCGCGACGAAGTCGGCGAGGCGGTGGAAGGACGACGGCGCGGGAGTGGCATCCGACCGGTCGGCCGCGGGCGCGGGCTGGCTCACCGAGGGCCTTCTCTCTGGCTCGCTGGGGCGGGCGTCCCCGCCACCCTAGACAGCGGGCCGGCGGCGCCGCGCCGGCGCGGTCCCCGGGCTGCGGGCGCCGCCCGCGCGGGTCCCGGCCCTCAGCGCAGGGAGGGCTCCAGCGACGTCGTCGACTCCTCGTCGACCGCGCTGACGAACACGTGCTGGGCCACGCCGGCGGGCAGCACCGCGCCGTCGAGCTCGACCGAGCCGTCGACCGTGCGGGCCACGACGGTGGCACCCGGGCGCACGCCCTGGTCGGCCAGCGCCCGGAGCAGGTCGGTCTGCTCCTGCAGCTGCTCGCTGATCCGCCGCACCACGACCGGGCGGCCGTCCTCGCTGGCGACCGAGGCCAGCACGACCAGCTCGCTCGCCGGCGGCAGCGGCAGCGTGCCGGCGCCACCGGGCACGGGACCCAGCGCGTCGAGGCCGGGGATCGGGTTGCCGAAGGGGGAGACGGTCGGGTGACCGAGCAGGGTGACGAGCTTGCGCTCCACGGCCTCGCTCATCACGTGCTCCCAGCGGCAGGCCTCCTCGTGGACGTCGGCGTAGTCCAGGCCGATGACGTCGACGAGCAGGCACTCCGCGAGCCGGTGCTTGCGCATGACCGCCGTGGCCAGCTCCCGGCCGGTGGCCGACAGCTGCAGGTGGCGGTCACCCTCGACCGTGAGCAGCCCGTCGCGCTCCATGCGCGCGACCGTCTGGCTGACCGTCGGGCCGCTCTGGTGCAGCCGCTCGGCGATCCGCGCCCGCAGCGGGACGATGCCCTCCTCCTCCAGCTCGAAGATCGTGCGGAGGTACATCTCGGTGGTGTCGATGAGGTCGTTCACTGGCACTCCTCCGGGTCGGGGCCAATCCTACGGTCGCCGGGGTGCCGGACCCGGTCACCCGGAGGAGCACCGCCGCCCGCCGCGACGGTCCCGCGTCCTGCCACGGGGTAGCGTCCGCCGCGGGTGACCTGCCCGGATCCGGCGGGCCGGTCGCCCGGAACGACGGCGGGCGCCCGGCCGCCGCCGTCCGCCGGCGAGGAGGACCCCATGAGCGACGCGGTCGTGGTCGTCTGGGACGACGCCCTGCTCGGGTACACCCTGGGCGGGGACCACCCGCTGCACCCCGTGCGGCTGGACCTGACGATGCGCCTGGCCGACGGCCTCGGCGTGCTCTCCGGAGACCGCGTGCGCGTGCTCGCGCCCACCCCGGCCGACGAGGCGCTGCTCACCCTGGTGCACGACCCGGCCTACCTGGAGGCGGTCCGCCGGGCCCCGGCCGACCCGTCCGTCGGCCACGGCCTGGGCACGCCCGACAACCCCGTCTTCGACGGCATGTACGACGCCTCGGCGCTGGTCGCCGGTGGCTCGGTGCTGGCCGCCCGGCAGCTGCACACCGGCGCCGCCCAGCACGCGGTCAACATCGCCGGCGGCCTGCACCACGCCATGCGCGGCACCGCGTCCGGCTTCTGCGTGTTCAACGACGCGGCGGTCGCCATCGCCTGGCTGCTGGACCAGGGCTACGAGCGGATCGCCTACGTCGACGTCGACGTCCACCACGGCGACGGGGTGCAGGCCGCCTTCTACGACGACCCCCGTGTGCTGACGGTGAGCATCCACCAGACGCCGCTCACCCTCTTCCCCGGCACCGGCTACCCCGAGGAGACCGGGAACCCGGAGAAGGCGTCGGGCAGCGCGGTGAACCTGGCGCTGCCCAACGGCACCGACGACTCGGGCTGGTTGCGCGCCTTCGACGCCGTCGTCCCCTCGGTCCTGCGCGCTTTCGCGCCGCAGATCCTGGTGACCCAGTGCGGCTGCGACGCCCACCACGAGGACCCGCTCGCCGACCTCGCCCTCACCATCGACGGCCAGCGGGCCGGCTACCGCGCCCTGCACGAGCTGGCGCACGAGCTGTGCGAGGGCAGGTGGCTGGCGCTGGGTGGCGGTGGCTACGGGCTGGTGCGCTGCGTGCCGCGGGCGTGGACGCACCTCATCGCCGAGCTGGCCGGCGCACCCGTCGACCCGCGGACGGAGATCCCGCAGTCGTGGCGGGACGACGTCGTCCGCCGGGGGCTGCGGGCCCGCCCGCCGACGTCGATGACCGAGGGCGGCTACGCCGGCTTCGCGCGGTGGGACGCGCTCGGCGACTCCCGCATCGACCGGGCCGTGCTGCGCACGCGCCGGGCCAGCTTCCCGTACTTCGGCCTCGACCCGGACGACCCCCGTGACTGAAGGACCCCGTCCTCCTCACCACTCGCAGGCTCGCGGCGAGCCCCGGGACGGGGTCGGAGGCGCCTCCGGGGGACCGTCCACGACTGGCGCGCCGCTCGACGTCCCGGCCGACCCGGAGGCGACCCCCGCTCCGCCGCCGCACTGGGAGGCCGACGTGGTCGCCGCCGACGGCGGCACGGTGCACCTGCGGCCGATCACCCCCGACGACGCCGACGGCCTGGTCGGGCTGATGGAGCGCAGCTCGGAGCAGACGCGCTACTACCGCTTCTTCGGGCCGATGCAGCGGCTGTCGCAGCGCGACCTGCACCGGTTCACGCACGTCGACCACGTCGACCGGGTGGCCTTCGTGGTGCTGCTCGGCGACCAGCTGATCGCCGTCGGCCGCTTCGACCGGCTGCCCGGCACCGACGACGCCGAGGTCGCCTTCCTGGTGGAGGACGCCCACCAGGGGCGCGGCCTGGGGTCGGTGCTGCTCGAGCACCTGGCCGCCGCCGCACGGGAGCGGGGCATCACCCGCTTCGTCGCCGAGGTGCTCACCCAGAACGCCCGCATGGTGCGCGTCTTCCGCGACGCCGGGTACGTCGCCGAGCGCACCTACGAGGACAACATCGTCCACCTGACCTTCCCGATCGCCCAGACCGAGGACGCCCTGGCGGTGGCCTACGAGCGGGAGCAGCGCAGCGAGTCGCGCTCCATCGCCCGGCTGCTCACGCCGGCGTCGGTGGCGGTGGTGGGCGCGAGCAACGACCCGGGCAAGCTCGGCAACGCGGTGCTGCGGCACCTGCTGGACTACGGCTTCGCCGGGCCGGTCTACCCGGTCAACCCCACGGCCCGGCACGTCCGCGGCGTGCCCGCCTACGCCGGCATCGAGGACATCCCCGACGACGTCGACCTCGCGGTGGTGGCCGTCCCCGCCGACGAGGTGGCCGCGGTGGTGGAGGCGTGCCGGCGCAAGCGGGTGCGCGGCCTGGTGGTCATCTCCGGCGGCTTCGGGGAGACCGGCCCGGAGGGCCGCGCGGTCGAGCGCCGGCTGGTGGCGTCGGCCCGTGCCTCCGGCATGCGCGTCGTGGGGCCCAACTGCCTCGGCATGGTCACCACCGACCCCGATGTGCGGCTCAACGCCAGCCTGGCCCCGAAGGTGCCCGGCCGCGGCCGGGTCGGCTTCTTCGCCCAGTCCGGCGCGCTGGGCGTGGCCCTGCTCGAGCGCGCGCGCAGCCGCAACATCGGGCTGTCCAGCTTCGTGTCCGCGGGCAACCGGGCCGACGTGAGCGGCAACGACCTGCTCCAGTACTGGGCCACCGACCCGCGCACCGAGGTGGTGCTGCTGCACCTGGAGAGCTTCGGCAACCCGCGCAAGTTCGCCCGGCTGGCCCGCACCGTCGGACGCACCAAGCCGGTGGTGGCCGTCAAGAGCGGGCGGCACGGCGGGCTCACCCCCGGCCTGGCCGGCACCTCGGTGGCCGTGCCCGAGCAGTCGGTCGGGGCGTTGTTCGCCTCGGCCGGTGTCATCCGGGTCGAGACCGTCGCCCAGCTGTTCGACGTCGGTGTCCTCCTGGCCCACCAGCCGCTGCCCGCGGGGGAGCGGGTCGCCGTCGTGGGCAACTCGACGGCGATGGGCGTGCTGGTGACCGACGCCGTCCTGGAGCAGGGACTCGTCCCGGCCGTCGATGCGCCCGTCGACATCGGCTCCGGCGGCGGCCCCGACGACTTCCGGGCCGCGCTGCAGCGGGCCGTCGACGACCCGCAGGTCGACGCCGTCGTGGCCGTGTTCCTCCCGCCGCTCATGGGCGGCTCGGCCGAGTTCGGTGCGGCTCTGCTGGAGGTCTCCACCCGCAGCGACAAGCCGGTCGTGGCCACGTTCCTGTCGACGGAGGGGATCCCGCCCGAGCTCACCGCCCCCGGCGAGGACGGGATGCCGGAGCGGGGCTCCGTGCCCTCCTTCGCCACCCCGGAGCGGGCGGTGATCGCGCTGGCCAAGGTGGCCGAGTACGCCCGGTGGCGGCGCCGTCCGGTGGGCACCGTGCCCGAGTTCCCGGACGTCGACGAGCCCGCCGGCCGGCGGGTGGTGGCCGGCGTGCTCGCGCAGGCGCCGGCCGGCCGGGAGCTCGCCGACGAGGAGCTCATCGCGCTGCTGGCGGCCTACGGGATCCCGCTGCTGGGCACCCGCCGGGTGACCGACGCCGAGCAGGCGGTGGCCGCGGCCGAGGAGATCGGCTACCCGGTGGTGCTCAAGTCGACGGCGCCGTGGCTGCGGCACCGGCCCGATCTCGGTGGCACCCGGCTCGACCTCGGGGACGCCGACGCGGTGCGGGCGGCGTACGCGGCGATCCCGGCCGGTGACCCGATGCTCGTGCAGGAGATGGCCGCGCCGGGCGTGGCGACCGTGGTCGAGATCGTGGACGACCCGTCGTTCGGGGCCCTGGTCAGCTTCGGGCTGGGCGGCGTGGCCACCGACCTGCTCGGCGACCGCGCCTTCCGCGCGCTCCCGCTCACCGACCTGGACGCCGCGGAGCTGGTCCGGGCACCGCGCGCGTTCCCGCTGCTCGACGGCTACCGCGGCTCCGAGCCGGCCGACCTCGCCGCCGTGGAGGACCTGCTGCTCCGGGTGGCCCGGCTGGCCGACGACCTGCCCGAGGTGCTGCGGCTGTCGCTGGAGCCGGTCCTCGTCGGCCCGGCCACCCCCTGGCACGGCGGCCGGTCGCTGGTGGTCGCCGGCGGGACGGCGACCGTCGGCCCGCCCACCGGCCGCATCGATCCCGGCCCTCGCCGGATGCGTAGCCCCGTCTGACGACCGGGAGCCGGCCACCCAGGGTGACCGGCTCCCGGTGAGGTGCTGGAACGGCCCCGGCCCCTCCGGAGGCTCGTCCCGAGCCTGCGTGGGATGCGGGGAGGGGTGTTCCTCAGGCGAGGTAGTCGCGCAAGGCGTCGGCGCGCTCGGGGTCGCGGAGCTTCGCCATCGTCTCGCGCTCGATCTGGCGGACCCGCTCGCGGGACAGGCCGAACTGCTTGCCGATCTGCTCCAGCGTGCGCGGCTGGGCGCCGTCCAGCCCGAAGCGGAGGACGACGACGTCCCGCTCACGCTCCTCCAGCGTCGCCAGCACGTTGCGCACGTCGCCCTTCATCATCTGGAAGGCGACGGCGTCCTCGGCCACCGCGGCGTCGGCGTCCTCGATGAAGTCACCGAGGCGCGACTCCTCGTCGGCGCCGACCGTCTGGTCCAGGCTGACCAGGTCGCGGCTGTACTCCAGCAGCTCGGTCACCCGCTCCTCGGGCATGTCCAGCTCGAGGCCGAGCTCCTCGGCGGTGGGCTCGCGCTCCAGCTCCTGGTGCAGGCGCCGGCGGGTCCGCACCACCTTGTTGACCTGCTCGGCGAGGTGCACGGGCAGCCGGATGGTGCGGCCGGAGTCGGCCATCGCCCGGGTGATCGCCTGCCGGATCCACCAGGTGGCGTAGGTCGAGAACTTGAAGCCCTTGGTGTAGTCGAACTTCTCCACGGCGCGGATCAGCCCGACGTTGCCCTCCTGGATCAGGTCCAGGAACGTCATGCCGTGGCCGGTGTAGCGCTTCGCCACCGACACGACGAGGCGGAGGTTGGCCTCCAGCAGGTGCGCCTTGGCGGCCTTGCCGTCGATGGCCAGGGCCTTGTAGTCGCGCTTGTAGGACGGCGACAGGCCCTGCTTCTCGCGCAGCAGGCGCTCCGCGTACAGACCGGCCTCGATCCGCTTGGCCAGCTCGACCTCCTGCTCGGCCGTGAGCAGCGCGGTCTTGCCGATGGTGTTCAGGTAGACCCGCACGAGGTCGGTCGACACCAGGCCGGTGGTGTCGGACTCGCGGCGGGGCGAGCGCACCTCGAGGGTGTCGGTGGGGGAAGACTGCAGCAGCGTCACGGTGTGTCTTCGTCCTTGCCTTCGGGTCGGATGCACCGCCGGGTCGTCCGGTCCGGCGGGACATCCGCACGGGGTGGTACAGAGGAGGCAGGTCCTGGATCGCGAGGGAGCCTGCGCGGGATGTCCGGTGTGTGCGATGTAGTTACGCCCTGCACAACGGCGGACGCCGGGTCCCTGTTCCGCAGCCGCGACATTGACAGCGAGCTCACAGCAAACCTGGGAGCAGGCGGCGGGATCCGGCCGCACCGGACGTGCAGCGGCGGAGCCATACCCGCCGAGCGGGGTTCTCAGACCTCCAGGAGGAGTGTCATGGGGCCGTCATTGACCGAACGCACTTGCATGCGGGCACCGAAGCGCCCCGTGGCGACCGTGCACCCGCGGGCGCGCAGCTCGGCCACCACGTCCTCCACCAGCGGCTCCGCGAGGTCCCCCGGCGCGGCGTCCTGCCACGACGGGCGCCGTCCCTTCCGCGTGTCCGCGTAGAGCGTGAATTGGCTCACCACGAGCACCGGCAGGCCGAGATCGGACGCCGAGAGCTCACCGTCCGGCCCCGGGAAGATGCGCAGCTCGTGGATCTTGCGTGCCAGCGCCCGGGCCCGGCCGGGATCGTCGTGCCGCGCGACGCCGACCAGTGACAGCAGGCCCGGGCCGATCTCGCCCACGACCTCCCCGTCCACGGTCACGGCGGCTGTACTGACCCGGCTGACGACGGCGCGCACAGGGCCATCCTGCGACGGGGGATCCGGCGCGATCGTCCGGGTGCCGTCCGAGTGCCCGGCTGCTCGGTGCGGCGCTGTGCCAGCGTGGGGGCATGGTGGCCCTGACCCGGTTCCCCTCGCTCTCCTGGACCACGGTCCTGCCGGTCGTGGCGCTGGTCGTGCTGGCGGCCACCTGGGGACGGGAGCTCGGGCCGGTTCTCGCGGTCGTCGTGGCGCCGGTCCTGGCCGGGGCGGTCCTGTCGGCCGTGCACCACGCGGAGGTGGTGGCCCACCGGGTCGGTGAGCCCTTCGGGTCGCTGGTCCTGGCGGTCGCCGTCACGGTCATCGAGGTCGCGCTCATCGTGACCCTGATGCTGTCCGGCGGGTCGGGGACGGCCTCGCTGGCACGGGACACCGTCTTCGCCGCGGTGATGATCACCTGCAACGGGATCGTCGGCCTGTCGCTGTTCCTGGGCGCCCGGCGTTACGGGTTGTCCGTCTTCAACGCCGAGGGCAGCGGGGCGGCGCTGGCCACCGTGGCGACCGTCGCCACGCTGAGCCTGGTGCTCCCGACCTTCACCACCAGTCGCCCGGGGCCGCAGTTCTCCCCGGCGCAGCTGGCCTTCGCGGCGGTCGCCTCGCTCGTGCTGTACGCGGCGTTCGTGCTCACCCAGACCGTCCGCCACCGCGACTTCTTCCTGCCGGTTCCGGCTCCCGGGACGGTCGATTCGCCACAGGCGCACGCCAGGCCCCCCACGGGCCGCGCAGCGACGACGAGTTCGCTCCTGCTGCTGATCGCGCTCGTGGCGGTCGTCGGGCTCGCGAAGGTGGAGTCGCCCGCCATCGAGGCCGGTGTCGCCGCGGTGGGCTTTCCCCCGTCGTTCGTGGGCGTCGTCATCGCGCTGCTGGTCCTGCTGCCCGAGACCCTCGCCGCGGCGCGGGCCGCCCTGCGCAACCGGATCCAGATCAGCCTGAACCTCGCCTTCGGCTCGGCGCTGGCCAGCATCGGCCTGACCATCCCGGCCATCGCGATCGCCTCCATCTGGCTGGAGGGCCCCCTGCTGCTGGGACTCGGCTCCACGCAGATGGTCCTGCTGGTCCTCACGGTCGTCGTCTCGGTCCTGACCGTGGTCCCGGGTCGGGCGACACGACTGCAGGGCACCGTGCACCTGGTGCTGCTCGCCGGCTTCCTGTTCCTGGCCGTCAGCCCCTGAGGGACCGTCCCGGCGGCCGACCCGGGCCGTGGACGGCCGCCGCGGGAGCGGGGCCGCCACCGGCCCGGCGCGTTCAGCCCTGGGTCAGCGCGTGCGCGTCATGGCCGGCCGCCGGGGGGCGTCCGGGTTCCTGGCCGGGCTCGATCACCAGGAACTGGCCCATCATCCCGCGGTCCTCGTGCTGCAGGAGGTGGCAGTGGAACATGTACGGCGAGTCCGGATCGGCGTGGCGGGGGAGGCGCAGGACGAGCCGGACCGTCGTCCCGGGCGCGACGTAGACCGTGTCCTTCCAGCCCCGCAGCGGTGGCGGCGGGCGACGACCGTCGACGTCGGCGACGACGAACCGCACACCGTGGACGTGGAAGTCGTGCGGGGTGCCGCCGGCGTTGGTCACCTCCCACAACTCGGTCTCCCCGGCGGTGCCGACGTGGTCGATGCGGCGCACGTCCATGTCCAGACCGTTGATGCTCGTGCCGCCGAGCCGGAACGCACGGGTCACACCGGCGTCCGCGGGGTCGAGGTCGGGGGGCGGGCCGAGGTCGCCCGGGAGGTCCGGGCCGGGGACGAGCCGGTCGGCGGCCCGGAGCTGGAGCACGTCGAGGCGGTCGTCCCCGCCGGAGAACCGCTGGTTCCAGAAGTCGGCGCCGAGATCCGTGGGGTGGCTGCGGAGGACTACGTCGCGCCCCGGCTGCAGGCCGACCACGATCTCGGCGCGCTCCCCGGGTGACAGCCGGATGCGGTCGGCCGTCACCGGGGAGGGCAGCAGCCCACCGTCGCCGGCGATGACGGCGAACTCCCGGTCGTGGCCGTGGTCGTCGACGAGCCCGAAGTCGTAGATCCGGGCGCCGGAGGCGTTGAGCAGCCGCAGGCGGACCTTGTCCCGGTCGACCTCCAGGTAGGGCCCGATGGTGCCGTTGACGAGGACGGTGTCGCCGAGCACGCCGGTGGGGCTGAACGGCCCGCTGCGGTGGTCGAACTGGCCGTCGGCGGTGAAGGCCTTGTCCTGCACGATGACCGGGATGTCGTCGACGCCGTACTCGGAAGGCAGGTCGAGCGTTCGGCTGTCGTCGTCGTCGACGAGGAACATGCCGGCCAGCCCCCGGTGGACGTGCTCGGCGGTCCTGCCGTGCGGATGGGGGTGGTACCAGGTCGTCGCGGCGGGCTGGTCGATCGTCCAGGTCGGCGACCAGGTCTGCCCGGGTTCGATCGCCTGGTGTGGTCCCCCGTCCATCTCCGCCGGCAGTTCGTGGCCGTGCCAGTGCACGGTCGTGCTCTCGCCGAGGTCGTTCGTGACGTCGACGCGCACCCGTTCCCCCCGCTCGGCCCGCAACGTCGGCCCGAGGTACGCGCCGTCGAAACCCCACGTGCGGGTGACCCCGTCGCCGACGCCGAAGTCGGTGGTGCCGGCGCCGGCCCGCAGGTCGAAGACCCGGGTGCCGCTCTCCGAGCGGGACGGGGCGAGCGGCGGGATGGCCAGCGGCCGGTCGAAGATGACCCGGCCGGTGGTGTCGGTCGAGGCACGCGACCACGCGAGAGCCAGCACGCCGACTCCGGCGATCACCAGCACCAGTGCGGCCACGAGCAACCGGGTGATCCGACGCCGGCGCCTCCGGGTCGGGACCCGGCCGGCGGCGCCGGTCGTGGCGGCGGTCACCGGATCACCGCCGCCGGCGCGTCAGCGGTCACGGGCGTGTCCCAGTCGATGTGGTGGTCCCACACCCAGCGGAGCGGGTCGCGACCGTTGCGGAACAGCCGGCGCATCACGATCGGCAGCGCGAGGTCGCGGACGGCACGGCCGAGCGGGCCGACGGTCTTCCCCGCGCCGTTGCGGCGCCCCTGGGCGCGGACCCGCTCGACGCGGTCGCGGCGCAGCTGCTCGTAGCGGGCCAGCGCGGCCGGCACGTCGTCGTGGTCCCGGAGGCACATGGCGAGGACCACGGCGTCCTCGATCGCCATCGCGGCGCCCTGCCCGGCCGACGGCGAGACGGCGTGCGCCGCGTCCCCGATGAGCACCGCCCGGCCGTCGTGCCAGGTGGGCACGGAGGGCAGGTCGTAGGTGATCCAGCCGGGGAACACCTCCTCGGTCGCCCGCACGAGGTCGACGGCGGGGCTGCGGTCGTCGGCGAACAGGTCCAGCAGCCGGGCCCGCCACAGCGGAGCGGGGACGGTGGCGAGCTCCTCCGGGTCGGGCTCGCGGGGGACCGGCGGGTTGGCGAACCACCAGACCTCGCCGTCCGGGGCCTTGATCCAGCCGAAGAACGCGCGCCGACCGAAGCAGAGGTGGTTCACCCCCGCCGGCCCGGGGACGTCGACGCCGCGGGCGTAGCCGCCGGTGTTGAGGAACCCGACGTACGCGGCGTCGGGGGCCCGCGGGTCCAGCAGCCGTCGGGTGGTCGAGCGGATGCCGTCCGCGCCGACGAGCACGTCGGCCTCCGCGGAGCTGCCGTCGGCGAACTCCGCGCGCACGCCCCGGGCGGTGTGCCCGATGCCGGTCAGCCGCCTGCCGACGGCGGTCGGCAGGCCCCGCCGTCCGGCCTCCTCCCGCAGCGCCGCGTAGAGGTCCGGACGCCGGATGGTGATCGCGTGCGTGCCGTCGGGCAGCGTCCCACCGTTCGGCACGTCGGCCAGGACCCTGCCCCGTCCGTCGAGCAGCACCATGCGCGGGGTGGCGATGCTCCGCGCGAGCACCGGTGCGTCCAAGCCGACGGTCCGCAGGGCGTCGATGCCGTTGAGGCCGAGGCCGAGGAACGCACCCACGCCGTCGGCGTGGCGGTCGTGGGCCTCGTGGACGGTGGATTCGATACCGGCACGGCGCAGGGCGACCGCGGCCACCTGCCCGGCGATGCCTCCACCGATCACGATCGCTGTCCGTCGTCGGGTCATGGTGTTCCTCCGGCACGTCGGTTTCCGGGTCCGTCGGGGGTGCCGGTTGACCGCGCTCCCGGCCGGACCGGGCCACCGACGGCGACGACGCTAGGAACGGGAGGCCGGTGGGCCATCGGCGCGGCGGTGCGACGTCGCTACCGCGTGCGGCGTAGCCGGGACGGGACCGGACTGCCACGGATGGCGGACGCTGCCCGGCGGGGTCAGTGCGGTGCCACCAGGCCCGTCTCGTGCGCGATGACCACCAGCTGCGCCCGGTCCCGCGCGTGCAGCTTGGTCATCGCCCGGTTGACGTGGGTCTTGGCGGTGGCCGGGCTCATGAACAGCGCCCGGCCGATCTCGGCGGTGCTCAGCCCCCGGCCCACCAGGGCCACCACCTCGCGCTCGCGCGGCGTGAGCACGTCGAGGCGTTCGGGATGCCTGGGTCGTTCGTCGGGCCGGCCCCGCACGGTCTCGAGCAGCCGGCGGGTGACGCTCGGGGACAGCAACGCGTCCCCCGCGGCGACGACGTGCACCGCCCGGCGGAGGTCCTCGGGTTCGATGTCCTTGAGCAGGAAGCCGCTCGCTCCCGCCCGCACGGCGTCGGCGATGTAGTCGTCCTGCTCGTACGTGGTCAGCACGACGACCCGCGGGAGGTCGTCCCGAGCCTCGGCGAGGATCCGGCGGGTGGCCTCGATGCCGTCCATGACCGGCATGCGGATGTCCATGAGGACGACGTCGGGGCGATGCCGGTGCGCCAGCTCGACCGCCGCCGCGCCATCGGCGGCTTCGGCGACCACCTCGATGCGTCGGTCCCGCTCGAGGACCAGCCGGAACCCCGCGCGCACCAGCGACTGGTCGTCGGCGAGCAGCACGCGGACGACGAGGTCGCCGGTGGTCGCGCCGGTCATCGATCCGCCGCCGGCGCAGGCAGCGTCGCCTGCACCAGGAAGCCGCCGCCCGGGCGGTTGCCCGCGGTCAGCACGCCGCCGAGGGCGCGTGCCCGCTCGGCGAGCCCCAGCAGACCGGAGCCGCGGTGCTCGGGTGCGTCCGCGCGACCCGAGCCGTCGTCCTCCACGGTCACCTCGACCGCCGATCGCCCCACGTGCACGCGCACCGTCGCCCGGGTGGCCCGAGCGTGCCGCATCACGTTGGTCAGCGCCTCCTGCACCATCCGGTACGCGGTCAGCTCCACGGCGGCCGGCAGCTCCCGGCGCTGGCCGCAGATCGCCAGGTCGACCGGCAGGCCGGCCTCCTCGACCCCGCGCACCAGGTGGTCCAGCTGGGCCAGCCCCGGCGCGGCGTGCCGGGTCGGCTCCTCGAGCCCCGAGCGGAGCACGGCGATCGTGGCACGCAGCTCGGCCATCGCCTCGCGGCCGGAGGCGCGCAGCGTCGTCAGCGAGTGGCGGGCCTGCCCCGGTCGATCGGACATGAGGTCGGCCGCGACCCCGGCCTGCACCGTCATGGTGGTGATCGTGTGCGCGAGCACGTCGTGCAGCTCCTGCGCGATGCGGATGCGTTCCCCGCTGACCCGGGCCTGCGCCTCGAGCTCCTTCTCGACCGCCGCGGCGCGCAGTCGCTCGCGGACCTCGGCCCGTAGCCGCCGCCGGGTCGCCACGCCGTCCCCGAGCAGGAAGGCGAGCACCAGGAGCGCGACCGACAGGGCGATCTCGAGGAAGGACTCCCGCTCCACGACGGCCCGGTACAGCGCGCCACCTCCGCCGAACAGCAGGACGACGAACACCGTCTCCCACCGCTGGCCCGCGGCCGCGACGCTGTACAAGGCGACCATCAACACCGGCAGCTCCGGCCCGCCGGGGTAGTCGAGGACCAGGTAGACCAGCGTCAGGCCGATCGCCCCGGACAGCGCGGCCCGCGGCCGGCGCCGGCGCAGCAGCAGGGAGGCAGCGGCCGCGGCGAGCAGGACCACGGCGCCCGTGTCCGCCGGTCGGCTGCCCGCCTCCTCGGCGGAGAACAGGGCAGCGACCGACGTCAGGCCCGCCACCGCGGCCACGCCGACGTCCAGGGCGACGACCGCCCATCGCGCGCCGATCCGACGGCGGTCGCCTCCGCCACCCGGCGTCGTCGCGAGAGACGGTCGATCCTGCACACCCGGTCCTCGGCCAGGCGCCGGTCCCGGGCCGGCGGTGACCGGACGGGCCGCGCGCGCTCGTGGGTCACTCTATGGCGGGTGGCTCTCGG
Source organism: Geodermatophilus sp. YIM 151500 (assembly GCF_025716945.1). Lineage (GTDB taxonomy): Bacteria > Actinomycetota > Actinomycetes > Mycobacteriales > Geodermatophilaceae > YIM-151500. Next base: position 421,916 of record NZ_JAOVZT010000001.1, on the reverse strand, counting down.
TGGCGTCCACCCGGCGGCTCGCTGCCGTACCGCCCCGGTGGCAGGCCGGTCGCACCGGTCCTGCCGCGTCCGCGGCAGGACCGGGAGACCGCGCGGCGCCGAGCCCCTCCGGCACACTGCGCGCGGAACTCGGTCCCGAGGGGGATCGGGACGCCCCCTCGAGCATCGCGTTACCTGGTGGTCGTGGGGACGAGCGGGTGCTGCGTCACCGCCCGGCCGACCGACGGGTGACGAAGCCGACGATGGCGTCGTTCACGAACGCGGGGTCGTCCTCGTGCATGAGGTGCGACGCGCCCGGCCCGACCACCTGCTCGGCGTGGGGCAGCAGGTCGGCGAGCCACGTGGTGAGCGAGCCCTCGACGGCCGGGCTGTGCTCGCCGGTGAGCAGCAGGGCCGGGGGCGCGGACGCCGCGGACCTCCGTCTCGGTCAGCGGTGGGAACCCCGCGCGGAACTCGGCCTGGAGCTCGGCGGCGGTCCCCCGCATCTGCTGCCGGCGCTGCGAGGTCAGGCGGGCCAGTGCCTGACGACCCAGTACGCCGCGCGCGAAGAGCTGCAGCGCCCGATCGGCGTCACCGCGCCGGTAGGCCCAGGCCATCGGGGCGGACGTGCGCAACCCGAACGCCAGCACCGCGAGCGTCGCGCGCGGCCGACGCCGCAGGCTGCGCGCCAGGACGGACGGCTGCGGGCGCGGTCCCGATCCGAGCACCAGCGGCAGCACCGGCGGCTCCTCGAGCACCAGGCTGCGGACGACGTCCGGGTGTCGGATCGCGGTGGGCAGGCAGACGAACGCGCCCCACGAGTTGCCCACCAGGTGCGCCGGAGAGGCGCCCGGGGCGTGCAGGAGGGCGACGAGGTCATCGACGTGCACCGGCACGGGGTCGGTCGCGCCGGGGGCGATGGCCTCGTCCGGTCGGGCGTACCGGCGGCTGCAGGCGATCGCCCGCAAGCGTGCCCTGAGCGGTTCGAGCTGCGCGCCCCAGGTGCGCATGTCAGCCAGGCCGCCGTGCACGAGGACTACCGGTCCACCGGTGCCCACCTCGCGGTAGGCGAGCGACACCCCGTCGAGCGTCACGTACTGCAGCGCGCCGAACCCGCCACCGCCCGTCACCCCGATGACAGCCATGCCGCTCTCCTCGCAGCCGGCCCGTCCGGCCGAACCGCACGGGGTGGACCTCGACGTCGAGGGGACGCCGGAGCTGCTCCGAACACTGAGGCGTCGTCTTCGCTGGCGCCTCGACACGTCGAGGCGAGCCGCCGGCCCTGTCAGAGCCCGAGATACCGGGCGACGGCGAGTTCGACCTCCTCGAGTTCCTCGCGATGGAGGAAGTACACGGGCTCGTCGTGGACGAAGCGGACGTCGATGCTGCGCAGCTGATCGACGAGGAACCGGGTGGGGACTCCGCCCAGTTCGACCTCGGGCCGGAACACGGCCGGCTGCGCCTGCGTCGACGTCGGGACGATCGTGGCGACGCTCAACGCCATGTCGGTGGGGCTGAGGACCAGGCCGTAGCGCCGGCCGCGCTGCTCATGCCCACGTCGCGCCTCGCCGAGGTCGACCCGGTACACGGCGCCGCGGATCACCAGGCGTCGGTCTCGTCGGACAGGTCCTCGTCGGCCACCCGCTCGGCATCGGCACGCGCGCGGGCGAGCCAGGCCTCACGGTCGAGCAGGCGCAGTGCGCGCCGGATGACGTCGGCCGTGCGCTCGTCGTCCCGCATGGCTTCACGGATGATCCGCTCATCGTCCTCGGTCGGTCGGAATCCGATCGTCTTGCTCACAGGAGCAATGTAAGACATTCGTTCTACGCGTGTACAACAGCTTGGGAGGTCGGGGATCTCGTCGAGTGCCCACCGGTCAGCACGTCCCGTGGTGTCGTCAACGGTGATTGCGCCGGTGTCGACGTACGGCACCATCTCCGTGTGCCGACGTTGACCCTCACCCAGGACGCCGCCGCCGACGAACTGCTGAGCCGCGACCCGCTCGCGCTCCTTCTCGGGATGCTGCTCGACCAGCAGTTCCCCATGGAGCGTGCCTTCGCCGCCCCGCGGCTGCTCGCCGACCGGCTCGGCGTCGACCGCCTCACCGCGGCGGAGCTCGCCGACGCGGATCCCGACGAGCTGACCCGGGTCTTCCAGGGGCCGCCGGCGCTGCACCGCTACCCGGGGTCCATGGCCGGGCGGGCCCAGGCGGTGTGCCGGCTGGTCGTCGAGCGCTACGACGGCCGGGCCGAGAACCTGTGGGCCGACGTCCCCGACGGCGCGACCCTGCTGCGGCGGGTGGGGGAGCTGCCCGGCTTCGGCGCGCAGAAGGCGAGGATCTTCGTGGCCCTGCTCGGCAAGCAGTACGGCGTGACCCCGCCGGGCTGGCGGGAGGCAGCCGGCCCGTACGGGGAGGAGGGGTCGCGCCGGTCGGTCGCCGACATCACCGGACCGGAGTCGCTGGCCGAGGTGCGCCGGTTCAAGCTGGAGCAGAAGCAGGCCGCCCGCAGCGCGGGCTGATCCGGCCGCTCGCCGGCCGGTCCGGCCAGAGGCCAGCAGTCGATCGAGCGGCCGCGCCGAGGTGCCTGCACCGCCGTCCGCGCGGTGGCACGATGGAGGACGACCCGGGACGCAGCCGGGGACGGCTCCCGTGGACAGCGACCCCGACCGGGCCGCGGCAGGGGACGCCGTCCGTGCCCCGGACGGCGGAGGGACGAACTTCGTGGCCACGAGCCAGCAGCCGGCGCGTTCGCGCAAGGTGGAGGCGCTGCTCATCACCGAGGCCGAGCCCGGCCTCGACGACCAGCACGCGGCGCGCAAGAAGCGCTACGCCATCACGATGGCCATCCGCGCGGTCTCCGTGGCGCTGGCCGCCGTCTTCTACCAGACCGTCTGGCTGATGGTGATCTTCGCTGTGCTCGGCATCGTGCTGCCCTGGATCGCCGTCATCATGGCCAACGACCGCCCGCCGAAGCAGAAGCTCGCCGCGCACCGGTACGAGGCCCGACCCGAACGGACGCTGGAGGCCCGGCCGAGCCGCGTCATCGACATGTGAGCACGGCCCGCCGGCCGTGGACCGGCGCGGTCAGCGGGCTCCGGGCCGGGCGACGACCTCGGCGGCCAGGGCCAGGCCCGCGTCCAGCGCATGCACGGGGTCCGTGCCTCGGTCCCGCAGCCACACCGACAGCACCCCTGCTGCGAAGGCGTCACCCGCGCCGGTCGTGTCGACGACGGCGGCCGGGTGGGCCGGGCGGTGGACGACGGCCCGGCCGGCGGCCCAGAGCGCGCCGTCGGGTCCGAGGGTGACGGCCACCGCCCGGTGCCGGGCGGCCAGGGTTCGGGCGGCGTCCACCGGGTCGGCGCACCCGGTGAGCAGGGCGGCCTCCTCGGCGTTGGGCAGCAGCAGGGTGACCGCCGCCGTGTCGGCCAGCCACCGGTCGACGCCGTAGGCCGCCAGCGGCCCGGTCGACGCCGGGTCTGCGGACACGGTGCACCCGGCGGCGGCCGCCCGCGCCAGCGCGGCCAGCCCGGCCGGCCGCGGTCGCGGGTCCAGCAGTGCGTAGCCCGACAGGTGCAGGTGGCCGCCCGGGACCGGGGACGGCAGGTCGCCGGGGACGAGCTCGAGGTTGGCGCCGCGGTCGGCGAGCATGCTGCGCTGCCCGTCCGGCTCGACCAGGCTCACCACCGTGCCGGTGGCCGCACGCGGCACCACGCGCAGCCGCGCACGCACCCCCGCGGCGGCCAGCTCCGCGAGTCGCGCCGTCCCCTCCGCGTCGTCGCCGACGCACCCGGCCAGCACCACGTCGAGCCCGGCCCGGGCGAGGTGCGCGGCGACGTTGCCGCCCGCGCCGCCGCCGTGGCTGCGGATGCGCGCCGGCCGGTCCGACCCCGGTGCGGGAGCCCCGGAGAGGACGGCGACGACGTCGGTGTTCACGTCGCCGACGACCAGCACCGCCGGCCGCGCGGTCACCCGTGCGCGCTCCGGGCCGCCAGCGCCGCGGCGATCTCCCCGGCCAGCTCGGCGTTGCGCAGCACCAGCCGGACGTTCACCGCGAGCGTGGCGCCGCGGCTGGCGCGGTGCAGGTGGTCGAGCACGAACGGCGTCACCGCCCTGCCGCGCACCCCGGCCGCGTGGGCGGCGGCCAGCGCGTCGGCGATCACCTGGTCGTGCAGCTCGCGGTCGAGCTCCTCGTCCGGCGGCAGCGGGTTGGCGACGACGACCGCGCCGGGGGTCAGCCGCCGCCGGGCGGCGAAGACGGCCGCGGCCTGCGCCGGGCCGTCGACCGCCCAGTCGACGGTCGAGCCGGAATCGGCGACGTAGAAGCCGGGGAAGGTCGTCGTCCGGTACCCGACGACGGTCACCGACAGGGTCTCCAGCCGCTCCAGGGTGGCCGGGACGTCGAGGATCGACTTGACCCCGGCGCAGACCACGACGAGCGACGTGCGGGCGAGCGCGACGAGGTCGGCCGACTCGTCGAACGGCGCGTCCCGGTGCACCCCGCCGAGGCCGCCGGTGGCGAAGACGCCGATGCCGGCGCGGGCGGCCAGCAGTGCCGTGCTGGACACGGTGGTGGCCCCGCTGCCGCCGGTGGCCAGGGCGACCGGCAGGTCGCGCACGCCCAGCTTGGCCAGGTCGGGATCGGCGCACACCCGGTCGACCTGCCCGGCGGTGAGGCCGACGTGCGGCACGCCGTCCAGGACGGCGATCGTCGCCGGGACGGCGCCACCCCGGCGGACGGCGGCCTCGATGTCGTCGGCCGCCGTCCGGTTGTCGGGGCGGGGGAGCCCGTGGGCCAGCAGCGTGCTCTCCAGCGCCACCACGGGCCCGCCCGCCCGCAGGGCGCCGGCCACCTCCGGCGACGCCACGATGCCGGGGGAGGGCCGCTCGGGCGGGGACGACGGCTGCACCCTGCCATCATGGACGCATGAGCAGCGCCGATATCCTCGAGCGGCCGGACGTCCGCGACGCCGACACCGGCAACGCGAACGAGGTCTTCCACTACGTCCGGAAGAACAAGATCGCGGAGAGCGCGGTCATGGGCACGCTGGTCGAGGCCCTCTGCGGCGAGGTGTTCCCGGTGACCAAGAGCCCCAAGCCGGGCAGCCCGGTGTGCCCGGCGTGCAAGGAGATCTACGACCAGCTGCGCAAGGAGTGAGGCCGGGTCAGAACAGGCCGAGCCGGCGCGCCTCGGCCTCCAGCTTCGCGGCCCGCCGCGACCGGCGGCGGGAGCCGTGCCGGCGCAGCGGAGCCGGCCAGCGCTGCTGGACGATCGTGTTCAGCTCGGCGCCGAGCAGCACGGCCAGGCCGAACAGGAAGCAGAACATCAGCGCGGCGATGGGCGTGGCCAGCGCGCCGTACGGCAGGGCCGTCGTGAGGATGTCGGTCACGTAGGTGCGCAGCAGCTGGGCGGCCAGGGCGAAGAAGGCCACCGCCAGCGCCGCCCCCGGCAGGTGCCGCCGCCACGGCAGCCGGTCGGCCAGCACCACGTGGTAGAAGCTGGTCAGCGCCAGGAACAGGCCGACCAGCACGAACGGCCAGTAGGCGTTGTTGATCAGCATGGCCCCGGTGCCCCGCCACTCCAGCGGCAGGAACCGGACCAGCACGTCCTCGCCCAGCACGAGCAGCGGCAGCATGAGCACCGCCAGCAGCAGGCCGAGCACGAACAACCACAGCGCCTTGAGCCGGGTGCGGATGGGGCCGCGGACGTCGCGCTGGTCGTAGGCGATCACGATGGTGTTCATGAACGTCGCCGTCGCCGAGGAGCCGGCCCACAGCGCGAGCAGGAAGCCGAGGCTGACGACCTCCAGGCGGCCCGATCCGAGGATGTCGGTCAGCGTGGGGGCCACCAGGGCGGCGACCACGTCGTCGGTGAGCACCTCGCCGGCACCGGCGAGCAGCCGCTCCTCGACCTCGCGGACGGGCGCGCCGCCGACGACGTCGGTGAGGTAGCCGAGGGAGCCCACCAGCCCGATCAGCAGCGGCGGCACGGAGAGGATCTGCCAGAACGCCGCCTCGGCCGACAGGCCCAGCACCCGGTCGCGCCACGCCTTGGCCAGGGTGGCGCCCAGCACCTGCAGCGGCACCCGCGCCGGCGCGGGCCAGCCGGCGAGCCGCTCGCGCGGCGCGGCGGGCACGCGGGTGGCCCCGGCGGGCACGCGGGCGGCGCCGGCGGGCACGCGGGTGGCGCCGGCGGGGGTGGCGCCGGCGGGCCACGGTGGTGCCGCCGGCGGGCGGCCGTCCCCGGACGCGGCTCCGGGGCGCGCGGCGCCGTCCCCGGCGGGGGATGCGGGCCCGCCCGGCGGCACGCCGGCCCCCCGAGGGCGGCCCCCGGGCAGGACGGTGCTCATCGCACCAGTGTGCACGTCAGCGCGGTGCACGGCCCCTCGCCGCACGGGCGCCGACTGCCGGATGACCCAGCGGGGCGGGTGGGCTCCCGCCCCGCTGGGTCATCCGCCGGCCGGCGGTGCGGCGCCGTCGGGAGGGCCGGGAGCGGCCGGCGGCGGTTCGACGCAGCGGGTCGCCGGCTCGGCGGCGTAACGGGTCTGGAACCGCTCCCGGCGCAGCTCGTTGCCGGTGCCGAGCTCGCGGAAGATCCGCGTCACGGTGATGTCGAACCCGGTCGACCCGTTCGACGGTCGGCAGCTGCCGTCCTGCGGCTTCTCGCGGACGGCGGGCTGGCGGATGTTGTACCGCTCGCTGCTCACCGACTCGATGTCGTACCGCTTCGTGCCGTAGAAGGTCACCGTGAGGGTGCCTGGCGTCCAGGCGGTGTCGACGAAGACGCCGGTGTCGCTGTCGTTGCGCCACTCCAGGTCGATCGAGTCGTAGTACACCGTCGCCTCGCGCCCGGCCGGGTAGCGGCTGATGTAGTAGCTGTGCGGCTTGTGGAAGACGTCCTCGAGCCCGGCGAAGAAGACCGCGTTGAACATCGTCGTGGCGAACTGGCTGACGCCGCCGCCGACCGCGGTGGTGAACTCGCCGTTGTTGATGACGCCGGCCTCCACGTAGCCCTGCGCGATCCCGCGCGGTCCGGTGAAATCGTTGAGGCTGAAGGTCTCGCCCGGCATGACCACGTGGCCGTCGACCTCCTCGGCCACCACCCGGATGTTCTCCCCGCTGTTCGGGTTGCTGATGTTCGTGGTGAAGCTGCTGATCTCCTCGCGGATGCCCAGCGCCTCGGCCTCCTCGGTGGTGAGGTCGGCCGGGACCGGGCCGAGGGTCGCGGTCACCTGCCGCGGCGCCGGCTCGGTGAGCACCGGCAGCAGCTGCTCGGCCAGCTGGGCGGGGTCGATGCCGGTCCCGTCGACGGACGGGACGACGCGGACCTGGCCGTCGGAGACCTCGAAGCGGGCGTCCTCGGCCGGCGTGCCGAAGCGACCGAGCTCGTCGCCCAGGGCCTCCTGCAGGGCGGCCGGGTCGACCGAGACGACCAGTTCGCCGTCCTCCTGGGGCGTGAAGGCCAGCGAGGCCGCGATGGCGGTCTCCGCGATCTCGGCGGAGGTGCCGCCGTCCTCGCTGACCACCGTCACCGGCGCGGCCAGCGCCGGGTCGACGACCTCCTCGAGGACGCGGCGGGCCTCCTCGAGGCCGACGTCCACGGGCTCGACGTCGACCGGCAGTTCGACGGGGACGTCGGGCGCCCGGCCCTGGGCGAGCGCCTCGGTGACGGCCTCGGCGGACCCCTCCCGGTCGAGGGTCCGGCCGTCGACCGGCTCGACGACCTCCAGGTCGGTGCCCTCGCCGGCGATGGTGGCGTCGACCGGTGCCCGGTCGACCTGCGCCGCGATGTCCTCCAGCTGCGCGGTCAGCGCGGTGTCCTCGCCGGTCAGCACCGGGTCGACGGTGCGCTCGTCGAACAGCGTGACCAGGCGCGTCCACGGGTTGAGCGGCTGGTCGTCGGCGACGTCGACGGTCGCCGGGACGTCGAGCTCGATGCCGGCGGCCGTGGGGGAGAAGACCGCCTCCACGTCGTCGGCCACGATCGGCCGGTCGGCAGCGATGCGGGGCGCGAGCTGCTCCTCCAGCGTGCTCCGGGCCGCGGCCGGGTCGAGCCCGCCGAGTTCCACGCCGCCCACCACGGTGCCGCGCGGGACGTCGCCCGAGGACAACGCGAGGTCGCCGCCGTACAGCAGACCGAGGGCGGCGAGGACGCCGACCGGCGCCAGTACGGCGGGTCGGCGCCAGCCGGGGGATCCGCCCTCCGCGTGCCGCCGTCGACCGGGGCGGTCGGGTCCGTCGGACGCACCGGGATCGCCCGCGGCGCGTTCCTCCGCGGACGTCGACGGGCTCGCGGGCGGCGCGGCGGGCGACGGGGTCGGGGGCGGCGCGGCGGGGTCGGCGGCGAAGCGCTCGGTGGCGTCGTCGGAGGCCGCCCGTCCGGCGGGCTGCTGCGGCGTCTCGTCCCGGGCCGGGGGCGCGGGGGCGTGGTCGCGAGGGAAGCGCTCGG
>NZ_JAOVZT010000001.1:402575-413390 GCF_025716945.1 Geodermatophilus sp. YIM 151500 | reverse complement strand
TGGCGTCGTCCGCGGCGGGGCGCTCGGTGGCGTCGTCCGCGGCGGGGCGCTCGGTGGCGTCGTCCGCGGCGGTGGGTGCCGAGCCGTCGGCCGGCCGATCCGGGGATGCCGGCCGGTCCGGCGGGGCCGTCACGTCCGGCGGCGCTCCCGACCGCCAGTCCCGGCTGACCGGTCGCGTGTCGTCGAACTCACCGGACGGCCCGGCGGGCGCCGCGCCGACGGCGGGCGGCGCGCCGTCGTCCGCACCCTCGGGGCGGTAGCGGACGGTCTCGTCGGCCCCGGTAGGGCGCTCGGGTGTTGCGGGGGGCATGCGGGGTTCCTCGGGTCACCGTCGACCGGGGAGCCCCGAGTACGACGGAGCCGCCGGCCCTCGGTCCCGTTCCGGGACGTCGGACACGGCGGCGTCGTCAGGTGTCACAGTTCATCGCGGGCGCGACGATAGCGCCTCGCTCACGTCGTGAGCCGCTGCTCGCCGCCTGTCTCGATGATGTCGACGGCGATGTCGCGGAGCTTGCCCTCGTACTCGCGAGCGTGGTGCCCGCAGAAGACGAGGTCGCTGCCGCTGGCGAGCACGACTCGCACCTTCGCCAGCGCCCCGCAACGGTCGCAGTGGAAGGGAACGACCAGGTCGTCGGCGGCGGGGGTCGTCGTCAGCGTCGGGGTCATCTCGGTCATCACTCGCTCTCTACCGCACGGACCCGCGGCTGCGGATCGGCCTCCTGCACAGCGCCAGGATGACCCCTCGTGTTCCCGATCCGGCCGGTGTGACCCAGGACTCGCCGGAGGCGGTGAGGCCGGGACACCAGTGGCTGGTGGTGGAGCGGGCTTGCAGGGGACGTCACTGGGTCGTACTGGTCGGGGGTCGGATGGACGGTGCTCGTACTGCTGTTTCTCTCGCCGGCCACCGGCCGGATGTGGGTCCGCTGCACTTTTTGACGGCTCCAACGCTACGCCGTCTACCCGACCGTGGACGCCGTACACCGTCCGTCCCCCGCTTGAGGGTGAGATCGTGACCATCCCGAGATGACGCCGTGACGACGCGGGGCCGGGACGGCATGGCGGTCCTCCGGACGGGACGACGTCGCGAGCCGGACCTGCGGGCCCTACGGCCCTCGTGGACCGGATCGGGTGCGGGCAGGCTCGCCTCGCCACGGGGATCCGACCGGTGCGGGGTGCGCCATGGCTGTGCGGCGATCCGGGGCACCGCAGCCCAGCGGAGGCATCGCCGTCGTCGGGGGAGGGCCGGCGGGGCTCCTGGCCGCGATCGCGCTGGCCCGCCGCGGCATCCCGACGACGGTCTTCGAGCGGGACGGTGATCCCCGGACGAGCCCGCGCTTCGACCCCGACCGCTCCTACACGATCGACATCACCGGGCACGGCCACCGGGCTCTCCAGCACGTCGACGCGACCCGGTTCTTCGACCGGCGGCTGCTGCCCTTCCGCGGCATCCAGCACGCCGGACGGGTGGTCGAGCACTGGCGGGAACCCGGCTGGACCGGGTCGCGCGGCGACATCGTGCGAGCGCTCACCGATGCCGTCGAGCACACCGCCGAGGGCCGGGTGCAGGTCCACCACGGCCGCCGGGTCGGATCCGTCGACGTGGCCACCGGGGAGGTGGCCTGGGGTCCGGCCGGGGACCCGGCCACGACGCGCCGTTTCGGCCTCGTGGTCGGCGCCGACGGCGCGGGCTCCGTCGTGCGCCGGGCCATGCAGGAGCAGGTGCCCGGCTTCGTCGTGCGGCGGACGGAGCTGCCGAACCACCTGACCATGGTCGAGCTGGACCGGCTCTCCGACCAGCTCGACCCGCACTTCCTGCAGGCGCTGGCCACCCGGCCGTTCTGCGTGGCGGGGGCGATCCGGGCCGACCAGGACGGCGGCCCGCCGCGCTGGTTCTGCGCGGTCGGCACCCGCCACGAGCTCCGGTTCGCCTCCCCGGACGACGCGCGTGCGTGGCTGCGCCGGCACTGCCCACGGGTCCTGGACCTGGCCTCCCCGGACGCCGTCGCGGCCTTCGCCCGCCGCCGGTGCTACCACGTCGGCCAAAAGCTGACCTGCTCGGCGCTGTCCGCCGGCAGGTGCGTGCTCATCGGCGACGCGGCCGGGCCGTTCCCGCCGATCGGCCAAGGCGTCAACGCCGCCCTGGAGTCGGCGATGGTGCTCGACCGGTGCCTCGAGCGGGCCGGTGCCACCCCGGAGGGGTGCCTGGCCGCCGCGGCCCTCTACGACCGCGCCTGGGGACCCGAGGTGGAGGCCGTCTCCTGGATCAGCACGAAGATGCTGTTCGAGAACCGGCTCCACATGCTGCGCGCCGACGTCACGATGCGCCTCGGCCTGAACGTGGTCGGCCAGGCGAAGGACGGGGCGACCCCCTGGTCGGTCGTCGCGGGGCGGGCGCGGCGGCTCGGTCCGCTGTGGTGGTGAACCGGGTCGGCACGCGCCGCGGCGCAGGCCACCGGGCCGGGGCGGACGGCCCTGTCGGGTCGGGGACGGCGGTCCGATACTGGCCCCCGTGGTCCGGCCAGCCGTGCGGCAGGAGCGCGCGTTCGTCGGTCGCCAGGGGGAGCTCGACGTCCTGGCCGATCTGGTCGACGGCGACGCCGGGCGCGTGGGGTACGTGCACGGCATCGCCGGGGTCGGCAAGTCGGCGCTGCTGCGCCGGTTCCTCCGGTCGGCGCGGAACTCGGGCACCAGCGTGGTCGAGCTCGACTGCCGGACCGTGGAGCCTACCGAGCGCGGCGTGCTGGCGGCCACCGGCGGCTTCGGGAACGTCGCCGAGCTGCTGACCCACCTCGCCCTGCTGCCCCGGCCCGTGGTGCTGGCGCTCGACCACTGCGAGGCGTTCCGGCTGATGGACACCTGGCTGCGGCAGGTGCTGGCCCCCGCGCTGCCCGACGGCGTCGCACTGCTCCTGGCCGGCCGCACGCCTCCGCTGTCCGGCTGGTTCGCGGTGGAGGGGTTCTGCAGCCTGCCGCTCGAACCGCTGGACGAGCCGGACGCCCTGGAGCTGCTGGACCGCCTCGGTGTGCCGCCCGGTGAGGCCGTCCGGGTGAACCGGGTCGCGCGGGGGCACCCGCTCGCGCTGGTCCTCGCCTCCGCCGGGATCGCCGAGCACCCGCACCTGGCCCTCGAGGACGCGGCGATGGCGCGGGTCGTCGACGAGCTCGCCCGCTCCTACCTCGACGGCGGGGACGACGCGCTCGCCCGCCGCGCGCTGGAGGCGGCCTCGGTCGTCCGCCGGGCGACCGGTCCGGTGCTGTCCGCGATGCTCCCCGACGCCGACGGGGACGACGCGGTCGACCGGCTGCTGGGCCAGCCTTTCGTCGACAGCTGCCGGGACGGTCTCGTCGTCCACGAGGCCGTGAAGAACGCCGTCGCCGACTTCCTGCGCGGCGCGCACCCCCGCCGGTACCTCGGCTACCGCCGGGCGGCCTGGCGGGAGCTGCGGGCCCAGGCCCGGGAGGCACCCGCCCGGGAGCTGTGGCGCTACACGGCCGACATGCTCTACCTGATCGACAACCCGGTCGTCCGGGAGGCCTTCTTCCCCAGCGGCACGCAGCCGATGGCGGTCGAGCCGGCCCGTCCCCGGGACCTCGCGGCCATCCGGTCGATCGCACGCCGGCACGACGGTCCCGAGTCCGTCGCCGTGCTCGAGCGGTGGTGGGACGCCGCGCCGGACTGCTTCTCCGTCGTGCGCGACCGCATCGGAGCGGTCGCCGGCTTCTTCCTCCTGCTCGGCGACCACCTCCGCCGGACGACGGTCCCCGGTGACGTCGTCACGGACGCGTGGGTCCGCCACCTGCGCGACCACCCGCTGCCCCGCGGGCAGGTGGCCCTCGGGCTGCGACGGTGGCTGGACGCCGCGCACGGCGAATCGCCGTGCGCCGCGCAGGCCGCCTGCTGGCTCGACGTCAAGCGCACCTACCTGGCGCTGCGTCCGGCGCTGCGACGGATGTTCGTGGTGGTCCGCGACGTGGCGACGTACTGGCCGGTGGTCGAGGAGCTGGGCTTCCGCCCGCTGCCGCAGGAGCCCGTGGAGCTGGACGGCGCGCGCTACGGCAGCGTGGTGCTGGACTTCGGCCCGGACTCGGTCGACGGCTGGCTGGCCTCGCTCGTGGGCGCGCAGCTGGGGCTGCAGCGGGGCGACGGGCTCGACGAGGACAGCCGCGAGCTGACCGTGCAGGGCAGCCCGCGGGTCCTCACGCCGCTGGAGTTGGGTCTCTTCCGCCACCTGCGCGACCGGGCCGGCCGGCCGGTCGGCCGGGCGGAGCTGCTCCGGGAGGTCTGGGGTACGCGGTACACCGGCGGCAGCAACGTCGTGGACGCCGTGGTGCGCACCCTGCGGGTCAAGCTCGGTCCGGCGGCCGACGTCGTGGAGACCGTTCGGGGCGCCGGCTACCGGCTGCGCGCGGACTGGTGCGACCACCTGGGCTGACGGTCCCGGGCGGGCGCGCGCGATCTCACCGAAGTCTCATCCGCGGCTCATCCACCCGGGGCGGCGCCGCCCTAGCGTCGGTGCCCCGCGAACAGGCGGGGATCCCGAGCGTCCGGGAGGCGGAGATGGAACACGGGATCGCGACCGGCTCGAAGGTGCTCGTCCTCGGCCTCGGCGCGCTGCTCGCCCCGGTGCTGCTGTCCGGGGTCGCCCACGCGGATCCCGAGCGCCGGCTGTGGATGCAGTCGGAGCCGATCCCGCCGGCCAGCCCCGGCGCGGTGACCTCCGAACTCGTGGCGCGGGGCGCCGCGGGCGAGCTCCGCATCGACGACGCGGCGACCGGCGTCCGCCTGCACGCCGACGGCCCGATGGACGTGGCGCTGGTCAGGGCCACCCTGGCGCCGCAGAGCTCCACGCCCTGGCACGAGCACCTCGGGCCGTCGATGGTGGTCGTGACCGGAGGAGAGCTGCGCCTGGTCGCCCCCGAGCACGGCGACGGCCACGGGTGCGACTCGGAGACCTTCGGGGCCGGGGACACGTTCGGCCACCCGGCGAGCACGCACCTGTTCGCCAACCACGGCACCGGACCGGCCGAGTTCTACATCGTCTACCTGGTGCCGCAGGGTGAGAGCCCGGCACCGATCCCGGTCGACGCCCCACGGGGCTGTTGAGCGGACGACGAGGGCCCGGGAGACGCAGGTCTCCCGGGCCCTCGTTCAGTCCAGGTAGTCGCGCAGCACCTGGGAGCGGCTCGGGTGGCGGAGCTTGGACATCGTCTTCGACTCGATCTGCCGGATCCGCTCACGGGTGACCCCGTAGACCTGGCCGATCTCGTCGAGCGTGCGCGGCTGGCCGTCGGTCAGGCCGAAGCGCAGCCGGACGACGCCGGCCTCCCGCTCGGAGAGGGTCTGCAGGACGCTGGTCAGCTGGTCCTGCATGAGGGTGAAGCTTACCGCGTCGACCGCGACCACGGCCTCCGAGTCCTCGATGAAGTCGCCGAGCTGGCTGTCGCCCTCGTCGCCGATGGTCTGGTCGAGGCTGATCGGCTCCCGGGCGTACTGCTGGATCTCCAGCACCTTGTCCGGGGTGATGTCCATCTCCTTGGCCAGCTCCTCCGGGGTGGGCTCGCGGCCCAGGTCCTGGAGCAGCTCGCGCTGGATGCGGCCGAGCTTGTTGATCACCTCGACCATGTGCACCGGGATGCGGATGGTGCGGGCCTGGTCGGCCATGGCGCGGGTGATCGCCTGGCGGATCCACCACGTGGCGTAGGTGGAGAACTTGTAGCCCTTGGTGTAGTCGAACTTCTCCACCGCGCGGATGAGACCCAGGTTGCCCTCCTGGATCAGGTCCAGGAAGGCCATGCCGCGGCCGGTGTAGCGCTTGGCCAGCGAGACCACCAGGCGGAGGTTGGCCTCCAGCAGGTGGTTCTTGGCCCGCTCGCCGTCGCGGACGATCCAGTTGAGGTCGCGCCGCATCTGCGGCGAGATCTTCTGGCCCTCCTCCTCGACCTGGCGCAGCCGCTCGGCGCCGTACAGGCCGGCCTCGATCCGCTTGGCGAGATCGACCTCCTCCTCGGCGTTGAGCAGCGCGACCTTGCCGATCTGCTTGAGGTAGGCGCGGACCGAGTCGGCCGACGCGGTGAGCTCGGCGTCCTTGCGGGCCTGCCGCAGCGCCTCGGACTCCTCCTCGTCGTCCCACTCGAACTCGGCGGCCTCCTCGGTGGCGGCCTCCTCCTCGGCGGCGGCGGCCTCGACCTCGGCCCCGTCGGGGCCGGCGACGACCGTCTCGTCGATCGAGAGGCCCTCGCCGCCGTTGTCGATGACCGCGACGGTCGAGCCCTCGCCGGCGACCGCGGTGAGCACGGTGCCCTCACCGGCGCCCGGGGACGGGGTGATGGTCGGCTTGGTGCCCGCACCCGCACCCCTGGCCGGGGCCTTCTTGCGGGCGGGGCGGGCGGCTCCGGCCGCACCCTTGGCCGCCTCGTCGGGCGCGGCGGCGGGTGGGGGAACCGCGGCGCTGGCCCGGGGGGTGCGGGCACCGGCGGCGACCGTCCTGGCCCGCTGGGTGGTGCTCGCGGCGGCTGCTTCCGGTGCTGGCTGGTCGGCGGGCACTCAGGTTCCTTCCCGTACTGGGTTCGTTCCCCGGGGAGCCGAGTGGCTCCCGGGCAGCGGCTCCGGACGTCGACCGGGGCGGAAGAGGTCCCGTCGTTCGGGCGCGGCGTTTGGCCGGCGGGCGAGCGGGGGATCCCTCCCGGCTGGAGGGCGACGGGCTGGGCACAGCCATTGTAACGACGCGACGCGCCGATTCCATCGTGTTCCGGTTGCAGGCGTCGCCCTGACGAGGAGTTCGTGACGGTGCGTCACGAACGAGGGAGCGGCTCGGTCAGGGTCCGAGGTCCTCGGCGGCGGCGAGGGCGGCGCCGACGATCCCCGCGTCGTTGCGCAGCTCGGCGACGACGACCGGGGTGCGCGTG
This sequence comes from Geodermatophilus sp. YIM 151500, assembly GCF_025716945.1. Classification (GTDB taxonomy): domain Bacteria; phylum Actinomycetota; class Actinomycetes; order Mycobacteriales; family Geodermatophilaceae; genus YIM-151500. Next base: position 406,485 of record NZ_JAOVZT010000001.1, on the reverse strand, counting down.
GACAGCAAGGGCACCCACTTCTGCGCCTTCTTGCTGACCCCGCCGCCGACGATGATCAGGTCCGGCCAGACACCGGCCTCCAGGACGTCGAGGTAGCGGTCGACCCGCTTGGCCCACTCCGGGTAGGAGAGGTCCTCCCGCTCGCGCGCGGCCGCCGACGCCCGGCGCTCGCCGTCCTCGCCGTCGACCTGGATGTGGCCGAACTCGGTGTTGGGGACCAGACGCCCGTCGACGAACAGGGCGCTGCCGATCCCGGTGCCGAACGTGAGCATCATGACGACGCCGTCGCGGTCCCGTCCCGCGCCGTAGCGCATCTCGGCCAGCCCGGCCGCGTCGGCGTCGTTCAACGTGGTCACCGTGCCCGGCACGACCTGCTCGACGCCCTCGGCGACGTTCGTGCCCAGCCAGCTCTTGTCGACGTTGGCCGCGGTGCGCGCGACACCCTTCTTGATCACGCCGGGGAAGGTGACCCCGATCCGCTCCTCCCAGCCGAAGCTGCCGACGACCTCGGCGACCACGGCGTACACCGCCTCCGGCAGGGAGGGCTGCGGCGTGTCGATGCGCACGCGCTCGCCGACCAGCTGCCCGGCGTCCAGGTCGACCGTGCACCCCTTGATGCCGCTGCCGCCGATGTCCACCCCGAAGCTCCGCACCGGGTCAGGCTAGTGACCGCGGCCACGTCCGGGCACGGCCCGGTGCCCCGCACCGCCTCGGGGCGCCGAGCGCCGCCCCTCGGGCAGGATCGGCCCGTGACCCCGATCCCGGAGCCCGCCGCGCTCCTCGACCTCGCCGTCGACACCGCCCGGTCCGCCGCGGAGCTGGTGGCCCGGGGCCGCGCCTCCGCCGCCGAGCGCGTCGGTGTCAAGTCCAGCCCGGTGGACGTCGTCACCGCGGTCGACACCGCCAGCGAGGAGCTCATCGTCGGCCGGTTGCTCGGCGCCCGGCCGGACGACGGCGTCCTGGGGGAGGAGGGAGCGGCCCGGACCGGCACCAGCGGGGTCCGCTGGGTGGTCGACCCCATCGACGGGACGGTCAACTTCCTGTACGGCCAGCCCGCCTACGCGGTGTCCATCGCCGCGGAGGTCGACGGCGTCGCGGTCGCCGGCGCGGTGCTCAACGTGGCCACCGGCGAGCTGTTCACCGCCACCGCCGGTGGCGGCGCCCGGCTGCAGGCGCCCGGTACCGCGGCGGTGCCGCTGACCGGCAGCCGGCCCGGCTCGCTGGACCGGACGCTGGTGGCCACGGGTTTCGGCTACCGGGCCGAGCAGCGTCGCGCCCAGGGCGCCGTGGTGGCGGAGCTGCTGCCGCGCGTGCGCGACATCCGCCGCCTCGGCTGCGCCTCCCTGGACCTGTGCGCCGTCGCCGCCGGCCGGGTCGACGCCTACTACGAGCTGCACCTCAAACCGTGGGACTTCGCCGCCGGCGCGCTCGTGGCCGCCGAGGCGGGGCTGGTCGTCACCGGGTTGCCGGGCCGGCCGTTCGCCGCGCCCATGGCGATCGCGGTCGCGCCCGACGTGGCCGAGGCCTTCGTCGACCTGGTCGCCGGGCTGCACGACGCACCGCAGGGCTGAGCGCCCGGCGGGGAGCCAGCGGTCCGGCCCCCTCAGCAGCCCTCGGCCGGGGCCGGGGCGAGCGCGGCGTCCACCTGGTCGGGGGGCGCGATCCCGGAGAAGTCCGGCCCGAGGACCACGTCGACGACGGCGTCGGCGCGGGTGTCCTCGTAGGTCGTGGCCCCCGGCACGTACGCGGTCATGAACAGCGCGGCGTCGGTGCCGGGCCGGCCGTGCCGGATCTCGCCGGACCCCGTGACCTCCCGGTCGCTGCTGTCGTTGGCCACCTCGACGATGACGAAGCCCCGCTGCTCGAGCTGGCCGGCCACCTCCCCGGCCCGGCCGGCGACGTCGGTGGCGTTGAGGACGCGGACCGACACCGACGCCGGGTCGAGCGCCGGCGGGGGAGCGGGCGCCTCCGAGCAGGCCGCGGCCTCGTCGCGCGTGGCCCGCGCCTCGTCCTGCCGCAGAACGTTCCACCACACGCCCGCGGCGGCCAGGGCCAGCACCAGCAGGAAGATCAGCGGCGGGATGGGCCGCCGGCCGCTCCGGGCACGCACCGGGGGGCGCTCGGTGCGCATCTGCGTCATGGCGGCGCTCCTGGCAGGTCCTGCGGCCCTCGGCGCCGGCGGACCGGAGCCGGCCGGTGCCGCATGCGGTGGGCTGGTGGCCCCGATCCTAGTGGCGGGGGAGTGCCCTAGATCGCACCGTCGGCCAGCGCGGCGCGTCCCCGTTCGACGCAGGGGTCGATCCGGTCGGCGTAGCCGCTGGTGTCCTTGCCGGCCATGGCGCCGGCCGCCGACCGCGCGACGATGCCGGCCACGATCGCGGCGAACTTGAAGTAGGCGAAGCCGACGTACCAGGAGAGATCGGCCAGGTCGGCGCCGCTGCGCCGGGCGTACCGCTCGGCGATCTCCGCGCGGGTGGGGAAGCCGGGCAGCGTCGTCACCTGGCTCAGCGCCCCCGCGCCCTCCTCTCCGGCCTGCGGCCAGTAGACGAACAGCATGCCGAGGTCGGTGAGCGGGTCGCCGAGGGTGGACATCTCCCAGTCGAGCACGGCCCGGACGCCGCCGGGCCGGTCCGGATCGAGCAGGCAGTTGTCCAACCGGTAGTCGCCGTGGACGACGCCGGTCCGCCGGCTGCCCGGCACCGTCTGCGCGAGCCGCGCCGCCAGCGCGTCGAGCGCCGGCCGGTCGCGGTCCCGGGTGGCCTCCCACTGGGTGGTCCAGCGGCGCACCTGGCGGGCGAGGAACCCCTCGGGGCGGCCGAAGTCGGCCAGGCCGACGGCGGCCGGGTCGACCGCGTGCAGCTCGGCCAGGACGTCGACCAGCCCGTCGCCGATCGCCCGCCGCTGCGCCGGCTCGTCGGCGTAACCGGGCGGCAGCTGGTCCACCACGTGCACGCCGACGACCCGCTCCATGACGTAGAACGGCGCCCCGAGCACCGCCGGGTCGGTGCACAGGTGCAGCGTGCGGGGCACCGGCACCGGCGTCGGGCCCAGCGCCGACACGACCCGGTGCTCGCGGGCCATGTCGTGCGCGGTGGCCAGCACCGCGCCGGTGGGCGGACGCCGGAGGATGACCGCGTCGTCGGGCGTGCCGCCGTCCGGGGTGACCACGTAGGTGAGGTTGGACATGCCCGCGGCGATCAGTTCGACGTCGGCCGAGCGCCAGCGCTCGTCGCCGAGCACGGCAGCCAGATAGGGCCCGACGACGGCTGGATCAGCACCGGAGGGGGACGCCACCGCGGCAGGGTAACCTCTGGCGCTCCCCGGCCCGGCCGCGCGACCGCGTCCGGCCGCCGGACGGTCCCGGCGCCGCCCGCGAGGGCGGGCACAAACGGGCGCCGACGGGCGTTGGTGGGGGGCCGGTCCGCATCCGGACCGTCCCCGGACCGCGGGCTGCCGGCATTCGAGCCAACCGGTCGCACCGGCGACCGGCAGGACGAGGGCGCCGCACGGCGCCCGAGTCGTACACGGCGGGCCACGAGCCCGCGAGAACCCCGGAGGAGGGGCACACCCCAATGGCCACCGATTACGACGCCCCGCGCCGCAACGAGGCCGACGAGCTCGGCGAGGACTCGCTCGAGGAGCTCAAGGCGCGGCGGGCCGAGGCGCAGTCCTCGTCGGTCGACGTCGACGAGACCGACTTCAACGAGAACCTCGAACTCCCCGGTGCGGATCTGTCCAACGAGGAGCTGACCGTCCGCGTGCTGCCCAAGCAGGAGGACGAGTTCACCTGCTCCCGCTGCTTCCTGGTGCAGCACCGCAGCCGGCTCGCCGCCACCCGCGGCGACCAGATGTACTGCCGCGACTGCGCGGCCTAGGAGAAGGACCCCCCTTCCCCCCACGCCTCGCATGC
>NZ_JAOVZT010000001.1:378863-402475 GCF_025716945.1 Geodermatophilus sp. YIM 151500 | reverse complement strand
TCGGCGCGGGACCCTGAAGGGGGGCCGTTCCAGCACGTCACCAGGCTCGGCGCGGGACCCTGAAGGGGGGCCGTTCCAGCACGTCACCAGGGGCCGCTGACGGAGGGCACCACGGAAGGGGACCGATGAGCGAACAGGGACCGCGCAGCGGCGCCCCCCGGGACGTGCCTCCGCCCCGGCCGGTCCGCGGTCCCGGGCCGTCCCGCTCCGGAGGCGGCGCTGGGGACGTGCTGCCCGGCGGCCTGGCCGGCGCCGCGCGGGCGCTGGCCGACGCCGTCGCGGGTCTGCTGGAGGGCAGCCGCCGGGGGGGTGCCGGACGCGTCGGTGAGGGTGCCGGCCGCGGCGCGGCGGCGGTCCGCGACGTGGTCACCGCCGTCGCCACGGCGCTGCGCTCCAGCCGCAGCGGGTCGCCCGCCGGCGCCGACCGGGGTGCTTCCGCCGCGGCCACCGGCGGCTCCCGCGCGCCGGGGGCGCTGCTCGGCGACCTGCTGGCCGCCGCCGCGCCGCGGCTGCCGGTCCGCACGGCCGACCGGCTGCGCGCGGCCCACCCCGGTGCGACGGACGACGAGATCGCCGACGCGCTGGTGGCGCGCGCCGCGCGGCTCACCGCGGCCATCGGCGCGGCCACCGGCGGGGTGGCGGCCGCGCACTGGTTCGCCCCGCCGTCGCTGCTGGCGCTGCCGCTCGAGCTGGGCGCCGAGACGCTGCTCACCGCGGGGGTCGAGGTGGTCCTGGTCGGCGAGCTGCACGAGCTGTACGGGCGGCCGGCGCCCGGCGACGCCCGGGCCCGGGCCGCCGCCTACCTCGCGAGCTGGTCGGCCCGGCGCTCGGTGGACCGGGCCGGAGTGGCGGGGCTGGGCTCGGTGCTGGGCGCCGCGGGGTTGCGCGCGCTCCGCCGCCGGGTCACGCGCCGGCTCGCCGGGGCGGTGCCCGCCGCGGCGCCGTTCCTGCTCGGCGCGGCGATCGCCGGGCGCGGCAACGCCCGCGCCACCGAGGCGCTCGCCGAGCGGGTGCTGGCCGACCTGCGGCCCGGCCGGGGCTGACGGCCCCGCGGGCGGCGGCGCGGCTAGGGTCGCCGACGTGCCCGATGACCTCGAGCTGGACGTCCCGGTCCGGCTGACCTCGCCGGCGGGTGCCGCCCCCCGCTACGCGCTGCCCGGGGACGCCGGAGCCGATCTCACCCTCGCCGAGGACGTCGTGCTCGCGCCCCTCCAGCGGGCGCTGGTGGGCACCGGGGTCGCGGTGGCCATCCCCGAGGGCTACGCCGGGTTCGTGCACCCCCGCTCCGGGCTGGCACACCGATTCGGGCTCAGCCTGGTCAACGCGCCGGGCACCATCGACGCCGGGTACCGCGGCGAGATCAAGGTCAACCTGGTCAACCTCGACCCGACGACCCCGATCGCGCTCAAGCGGGGCGACCGCATCGCCCAGCTGGTGGTCCAGCCGGTGGTGCGGGCGCGCTTCGTGCCGGTCGACGAGCTGCCCGCCAGCGAGCGCGGCAGCGGAGGGCACGGGTCGACCGGGCACGCGGCGCCGGCCCCGGACGGCCGGCCCGCCGCGCCCGCCGGGGAGGGGAGGAGCTGACATGCCGTTCGGACGGCGGCGCAACCGCATCGACCGCAGCCTGCGCGAGCGCGGGGTCCCTCCCGAGCCGCAGCACCGCGAGCGCGAGGTCGAGGAGACCACCGGTCCGTGGGACGAGGCCGACGCGCCCGACGACGGCCTCGTCCGCGTCGACCTCGGCGCGCTGCGCCTGCCCGCGGTGCCGGGCGGGGAGCTCCGGGTGGACCTCAACGCCCAGCAGCAGGTGGTCGGCGCGACTCTGCGGCACGGCGACTCGCTGCTGCAGGTGTCGGTGTACGCCGCGCCCCGGGCCGGCGGCATCTGGGACGACGTCCGCGCCGACCTGGCCCGGAACGCCTCCGGGCAGGGCGCCTCGCTGCGCGAGGTGGAGGGCCCGTTCGGCACCGAGCTCGCCGGCACGGTGGTCGCCGTCGCGCCGTCGCGCCCCGACCAGCAGGCGGCCGCGCCCGTGCGCCGGCCGGCCCGCTTCTTGGGCGTCGACGGCCCGCGGTGGTTCCTCCGAGGCATGATCACCGGCTCCGCGGCGGCCGATCCGGATTCCGCGGTGCTGCTGGAGGACGTGTTCCGCAACATCGTCGTCGTCCGGGGCAGTGCCCCGATGCCGGTGCGCGAGCAGCTGCCGCTGACCCTGCCGCCGCAGGCCGCCGCGCAGGTCGCCCAGCAGCAGCAGGCCCGCCGCCGGGCGGCCGTCCGGCCGCCCGCCGCGCCGGGGGCCGCACCGCAGACCGCCGTCCCTCCGGCCGCCGCCCCACCGTCGGGGGGCGGGGGCCCGGGCGGTGGCGGTGGCCGCGGTGACGGGGCGGACGCCGCCCGCGACGCCTGAACCAGGGTGCGCCTCCGCCTCCCCGGCCGACGGCCCGGCCGGCCGCGCGTGCACCGGTACGGACCGCACCCCGACCAGTTCGTCGAGCTGACCCTGCCCGCGCCGCGGCGCCGGCGCGGGGGAGCGCCGGTGCCGGTCGCGGTGGTCCTGCACGGCGGGTTCTGGCGGGCCGCCTACGGCATCGAGCTGGCCCGGCCGCTCGCCGCCGACCTGGCCCGGCACGGCACGGCGGCGGTCGCCGTGGAGTACCGCCGGGTCGGTGCCGGGGGCGGGTGGCCGGCCACCGCGGAGGACGTCGCGGCCGCGCTGGACGCGTTGCCGGACCTGCCCGACGCCGGTCGGCTCGACCTCGGCGGCGTCACCGTCGTCGGGCATTCCGCGGGCGGCCACCTGGCGGCCTGGGCCGCCGGGCGCGGCCGGCTGCCGGCCGGTGCGCCGGGGGCCGGGCCGCGCATCCGCGTCACCGCCGCGGTGCTGCAGGCGGGTGTGCTCGACCTGGACGACGCCGACCGCCGCGGGTTGGGCGACGGCGCCGTCCGGGCCTTCCTGGGCGGCGGGCCGGACCAGGTGCCCGACCGGTTCGCCGCGGCCGACCCGGTCCGGCTGCTGCCCTCGGGCGCGGACGTGCTGTGCGTGCACGGCACCGGTGACACCGTCGTCCCGCCGGAGCAGAGCCGGCGCTACGCCGCGGCCGCCGCTGCCGTCGGTGACCGGGTGGCCGTGCGGCTGGTCGCCGGTGACCACATGTCGCTGGTCGACCCGCGAGGGGAACCCTGGCGCACGGCGCGCGACTGGCTCACCGCACGTGCCTCCGCGTCCCCGGACGGCTCTACCCTGGACCCGTGACCGAGACCCAGTCGCAAGGCTGGTTCGCCCGCACTCTGCAGCGGTGGACCGCCGACGACCAGACGATCGACGCCCAGGAGCTGCGGGCCGAGGCGGCCAGCGCCGGGTGTTCGGCCGTGAGCAGCTGCCGCAAGGGCGAGGTGGTCACCGTGACCGGACGGCTCAAGTCGGTCGTCTACACCCCGCGCGAGACCGTGCCGACCCTCGAGGCCGCGCTCTTCGACGGCTCCGGCACGGTGACCCTCGTGTGGCTGGGGCGCCGGCGCATCCCCGGCATCGAACCGGGCCGCACGCTCACCGCGCGGGGGCGGTTCGCCAGCTTCGACGGCCGGCAGGTCATCTACAACCCCAGGTACGAGCTGGGCGCCGGGTGAGTGCTCCGGACCAGCCGAGCCCGCGGGACCCCGGCGCCACCGGGGCGTCCGTGTCCGGCAGCGGTACGAGCCCGGGGGTGAGCTTCGACCGCCACCTGGTGCTCGACCAGCTGGGCGGCTGGCGCGGCATGGTCGACGTCACGCTGCCCACCGTCGCGTTCATCGTGGCGAACTCGATCGGCGGCCTGCGCCCGGGCATCTGGGCCGCCGTCGCTGCCGCCGTCCTGGTCTTCGTGCTGCGCCTCGTGCGCCGGCAGAGCATCCAGCAGGCGGTCAGCGGGCTCTTCGGCGTGGCGATCGCCGTGGCCATCGCCGCGTACTCGGGGCAGGCCCGCGACTACTTCGTCCTCGGCATCGTGCGCAACTCCGCGATCGCCGCCGTCCTGTTCGTCTCGGTCGCGGTGCGCCGGCCGGTCGTCGGGTACGTCGCGGAGTTCCTCGCGCCCAGCCACCTCGGCGCGATGGCCTCGCACCGGCTGCCCGGCCTGCGCCGGCGGATCGACAAGGCCCTGCACCACCGGCCCGCTGCGGAGCCGGTGGCCGGCCCCCGCGCTCCCGACCCGGCGCCCGAGCTGCACTGGCGGGAGGACCCGCGGATGGTGCGCGCCTACGCCTGGCTGACCGTGCTGTGGGGCTCGACGTTCGCCCTGCGGGTCGCCGTCCAGGCGCCGCTGTACCAGCTCAACGAGGTGGGCCTGCTCGGCACCGCGTCCCTGGTGCTCGGCCTGCCGGTCACCGCGCTCGCCCTCGTCGTCACCCTCTGGGTGGTCGCCCGGCTGCACCGGCACCGGTCGGAGGAGATCGCCGAGGCCGCCGCCGACCCGCGGCACCCGCGGGACGACGACCGCCGCCCGGCCGCCTGACGCCGGGCTGGAACGGGCCCGTCCCGGGACCCACCACGAGCGTGGTGACGGGCTGGCACGGCCCCCTCGCAGGGGCCCGCCGCGAGCGTGCGAGCCGTGGGGGGCGAGGGGGTCCTTTCAGTCGTGGCCGTGCGGCGCCAGCACGCGCTGCAGCTGTTCCTCCACCTCGGCGTGGATGACGAACAGCAGTTCGTCACCGGCCTCCAGCGGCTCGTCCGGGGTGGGTGTGATCACCCGGTCTCCGCGCAGCATCGCGGTGAGCACGGTCTCGCGCGGCAGCGGCACCTCGCGCAGCGGCTTGCCGACCCACGGGGTGTCCTCGCCGAGGGTGATCTCGACCAGGTTCGCCGCACCCTTGCGGAAGCTCATCAGCCGGACGACGTCGCCGACCGTCACCGCCTCCTCGACGAGGGCGGCCAGCACGCGCGGCGTCGACACCGCCACGTCGACCCCCCACGCCTCGGTGTAGAGCCACTCGTTGCGGGGGTCCTTCACGCGGGCCACCACCCGGTTGACCGCGAACTCGGTCTTGGCGAGCAGCGACACGACGAGGTTGGCCTTGTCGTCGCCGGTCGCCGCCACCACGACGTCGCAGGTGGCCAGCTGGGCCTCCTCGAGGGAGGACAGCTCGCACGCGTCGGCCTGCACCCACTCCGCGCCGGGTACCGAGCGGGTGCGCACCTTGCGGCCGTCCTTCTCGATGAGCATCACGGTGTGCCCGTTGTGCAGCAGCTCGCCGGCGATGGAGCGTCCCACGGCGCCGGCGCCGACGATCGCGACCCGCATCAGTGCTGCCCTCCCGGGCCTCGTTCGACCACGCGGTGGACGGTGTCGGTGATGTCGTCGGTGGCCGCCACGACCAGCTGGTCACCGTCCTGGAGGACCGTCGTGGCCGTCGGCAGCATCGCGTCGCCGAACCGGGTCAGCCAGGAGGCACGGGCGCCGGTGGCCGCCTCCAGCTCGGCGAGCTTGCGGCCCACCCAGGGCTCGGTGACCGTCACGCGGATGAGCACGACCGTGCCGGTGGGCTCGCGCCACAGCTCGCTGACCTTGACCGACAGCAGCTCGCGCAGCAGCCGGTTCACCGTCCAGGGCACCGTGGCCACGCTCGGGATGCCCATCCGCTCGTAGACCTCGGCGCGCTTGGAGTCGTAGATCCGGGCCACCACGTGCTGGACGCCGAAGGTCTCCCGGGCCACCCGCGCGCTGATGATGTTGGAGTTGTCGCCGCTGCTGACCGCGGCGAACGCGCCGGCGGTGTCGATGCCGGCGTCGAGCAGCGTCTGCCGGTCGAAGCCCAGGCCGGTCACCTGGCGCCCGCCGAAGTCGGGCCCGAGCCGCCGGAACGCCTCCGGGTCCTGGTCGATCACCGCCACGCTGTGGCCGACCTGCTCCAGCCGCCGCGCGATGGCGGAGCCGACGCGGCCGCAGCCCATCACGACCACGTGCACGTACCACTCCCCGCGAATCCGGTCGCGCCGGCACCGCCGCCCGCGCGTCACCGGCCGCGAAGCTACACCCGGACGCGCCGGTCCAGCCGTGGAACGGCACGCTTCACCCCGCCGGGCGGGGCGCGCCGCCGGACCTGCGCCCCGGGCGTCCCGGCGTCCGTACCATCGCGCCGTGCCAACCCTGTCCGACCTCGGACAACTCCCGAAACGCCTGGTCCTCGGCCGTCCCCTGCGCAGCGACCGGGTGGGCGAGTCGCTGCTCCCGAAGCGCCTCGCGCTACCCATCTTCGCCAGCGACCCGCTCTCCTCGGTGGCCTACGCCACGCAGGAGATCCTCATCGTGCTCACCCTCGCCGGCACGGCCTTCCTGTACCTGGCGCCGTGGCTGGCCGTCTGCGTCGTCCTCCTGCTGGTCACGGTGGTCCTCTCCTACCGCCAGGTGGTGCACGCCTACCCGTCCGGCGGCGGCGACTACGAGGTCGCGATGAAGAACCACGGCCAGTTCGCCGGGCTGGTGGTGGCCAGCGCCCTGCTGGTCGACTACGTGATGACCGTGGCGGTGTCGGTGTCGGCGGGTACCGACAACATCATCTCGGCGTTCCCGTCGCTGAACGAGCACCGCATCCTGATCGCCGTCGGCCTGGTCGCGGTGCTGGCCGCCGGCAACCTGCGGGGGGTCCGGGAGTCGGGGCGCACCTTCGCCCTCCCGACGTACCTGTTCATCAGCGGCATCATGCTGATGATCGTCACGGGCCTGCTGCGGCACTTCCTCGGCGAGCCGCTGGTGGCCGAGAGCGCCGGGTACTCGATCACCCCCGAGCCGGGCTACGGGTCGCTCACCGGGCTGGCGCTGGTCTTCTTCGCGCTGCGGGCCTTCGCGTCCGGCTGCACGGCGCTGACCGGGGTGGAGGCGATCGCCAACGGCGTCCCCGCGTTCAAGCCACCGAAGAGCCGCAACGCCGCCACGACCCTGGCGCTCATGGGTGGCATCGCGGCGACCATGTTCTCCGGCGTGACCGCGCTGGCCCTGCTCGCCGACGTCAAGTACACCGAGTTCCCCTGCGACCTCGAGGGCTTCACCGCCTGCGAGACCGAGCCGCAGCGCACCGTGATCGCCCAACTGGCGGCGGCCACCTTCGGTGGCGAGACCTCGGTCGGGTTCTTCTACGTGCAGGCCGCCACCGCGCTGGTGCTCATCCTCGCCGCGAACACCGCCTTCAACGGCTTCCCGCTGCTCGGCTCGGTGCTGGCGCAGGACCGCTTCATGCCGCGGCAGCTGCACACCCGGGGCGACAAGCTGGCGTTCAGCAACGGCATCCTGCTCCTCGCCGGCTTCGCCGCGCTGCTCATCGTCGCGTTCGACGCCGACGTCTCCCAGCTGATCCAGCTCTACATCATCGGGGTGTTCACCAGCTTCTCCATCGGCCAGTGGGGCATGGTGCGGCACTGGCGGCGCGAGCTGGCCGCCGAGCGCGACCCGGTGGTGCGCGGCCGGATGCGGCGCTCCCAGCTCATCAACACCGTCGGCGGCTCGTTGACCACCGTCGTCCTGGTGATCATCGTGGTCACGAAGTTCACCCGCGGCGCCTGGCTGGTGCTGGTCGCGATGCCCATCCTGTTCGCGCTCATGCGCTCCATCAACCGGCACTACCGGCACGTGGCCGAGCAGATGGTGCCCGACACCGACGCCCGCCTGCTGCCCAGCAAGGTGCACGCCGTCGTCCTGGTGTCCAAGGTGCACAAGCCGACCCTGCGGGCGCTGGCCTTCGCCCGCGCCACCCGGCCGGACCAGCTGACCGCGCTGACGGTGAACGTCGACGACGCCGAGACCCGGGAGCTGCAGAACGACTGGCAGCGCTACGACGTCCCGGTGCCGCTGACGGTGGTGGAGTCGCCGTACCGGGAGATCACCCGCCCGGTCGTCGACTACGTGAAGACGATCCGCCGCGACAGCCCGCGCGAGCTGGTCGTGGTGTTCGTGCCGCAGTACGTCGTCGGGCACTGGTGGGAGAACCTGCTGCACAACCAGAGCGCGCTGCGGCTGCGCGCCCGGCTGCAGTTCCAACCCGGCGTGATGATCACCTCGGTGCCCTGGCAGCTGGCGAGCTCGATCGGCCGGGAGGACGCCGGAGGGCGAGGCACCGGCGTGTCGCCCGGCGACCTGCGCCGCGGCCTCACCGAGGAGTCGGCCGAGACCCCCTATGGCTGAGAGAGAGCCCCGTCCCCGCCGCACCGCGCGGGCCCGGGGCGGGCCCCTGGACGCGACCGCGCGCGGTGCCCGACGCGCTGCTCAGCGCGGCAGCGGGTGGACCGGCCGGGAGTTCGACGTCGTCGTCGGCGCCGTCGCCCACGGCGGGCACTGCGTCGCCCGGCACGAGGGCCGGGTGGTGTTCGTCCGGCACGCGCTGCCGGGGGAGCGGGTGGTCGTGCGCGTGACCGAGGACCGGCACCCCGGCTACTGCCGGGCCGACGCCGTCCGGGTGCTCGAGGCGTCGCCGGCCCGCATCGACCGGCCCTGCCCGTACAGCGGGCCGGGCCGGTGCGGCGGCTGCGACTGGCAGCACGCCGACCCGGCCGAGCAGCGGCGGCTCAAGGCGGCCGTGGTGCGCGAGCAACTGGTGCGGCTCGGCGGGCTGGACGGCGCGGACCCCCGGGTGCGCGACCTCGTCGTCGAGGAGCTGCCGGGCGGGCCGCTGCGCTGGCGGTCTCGGGCCCGCTTCGCCGTCGACCGGTCGGGCGCCCCCGGGTTGCGCCGGCACCGCTCGCACGACGTCGTGGTGCTCGACGACTGCCCGATCACCCTGGAGCCGGCCGCGCGCGCCGTGCTCGGCCGCCGCTGGCCGGGCGCCGGCGCGGTCGACGTGGCGGTCGACGCCGCCGGCCTGGTCACCACCACCCGGCTGGACCGCCGCGGCCGCCCGCAGTCGACCCGCGTGCTGCGCCCGGGGGCCGACGTGCCGGAGGAGCCGGCCGGGCGCACGGGTCGGCACGCGGTCGGCCGGGACTGGGAGGTGGAGGGCACCGGCTTCTGGCAGGTGCACCCGGCCGCGGCCGACGCGCTGGTCGCCGCCGTGGGCGCCTTCGCGGAGGCACGGCCGGGGGAGACCGTGCTCGACCTGTACGCGGGTGCGGGGCTGTTCGGCGGCGCCCTCGCCCCGGCCGTCGGCGGGACCGGGCGGGTGGTCTGCGTGGAGGCCGACGCGGCGGCGTGCGCCGCCGCCGACGCCAACCTCGCCGACCTCCCGCAGGCCGAGGTCTGGCAGGGCGAGGTCGACGTGCAGGGGCTGGCCGGGCTGCTCGCCGACCTCGGCGGAGCCCCGCACGTCGTCGTCCTCGACCCCCCGCGTGCCGGGGCCGGCCCGGCCGTGAGCCGGCTGCTGGCCGCGACCGGCGCGCGGGTGGTCTACGTCGCCTGCGATCCGGCGGCCCTGGGCCGCGACGTCGCCGCCTTCGCGGGCGCCGGGTACGGCCTCGCCGGGCTCCGCGCCGTCGACGCCTTCCCGATGACCGCGCACGTCGAGTGCGTCGCGCTGCTGGTCCCGGCCTGACCCCCCGGCTCCCTCGGTTACCGTGCCGGGGTGCCGAAGTGGGAGTACGCCTCCGTCATCACCGCCAACGAGGCCGAGTCGCAGCGCGCCGGCGTGAGCGTGAAGCTGCCCGGCGGCGTGCTGGAACGGCAGCAGGGGGACACCAGCTCGGTGCTCAACCGCCTCGGCGGCGAGGGCTGGGAGCTGGTCAGCTACCACTCCAGCGGCGCGGGGACGTGGGGCTTCGAGCAGTTCTGGCTCAAGCGGCAGCTGCCCGGCTGATCCGCTCCCCGCCGGGAGCGCGGAGGCCGGCGTACGGACAGCGCGGCGTCGAACGGGTGTTCGACGGATGCGGCATCATGGTGCCGTGGACGCGACGGTGCCCCCGGGGTGGCCGGAGGAGGTGCGCCCGCCGGGTGCCCCCGACTGGGAGCGGACGGCGGTGGCCTGGCTGTTCGACCTCGTGCCGCCCGACTACCGGGCGCACGCGGTGCTGCGTCGCTACCCGGTGCTGCTCGCCCGCTTCGCGGCCGACCACCTCGCCGCCGGGCTCGAGGCGGCCCGGCGCGGCTGGCGCACGGTGCGCGTGGAGCTGGCCGACCAACTGCCCGCCGACGCGATCGAGGCGGCGATGACCGCCTACGAGCGAGAGGGCACCCGGCTGGCCGCCGCCGCCCGCGGGGTCGAGGTGGTCGCCGGCGCGCTCCGCGGGGAACGCTGGGTGCCCCGGCTCTGAGCCGGGCGGGTGGTGCTCGTCGAGCGGTGGAGTGGCGCCGCGCGGTTACAGTGGGTCGCCCGAGCGGCTGTTCGCCCCCGCGGCGCCCGCCTGCCGACGACGACGTCAGAGAGGACACCGCCGAGCCGTGCGACTCCTGCGATCGCTCGGGGGCCCCGCCGACCTCAAGGCGCTGCCCGCCGACGAGCTGCCCGCGCTGGCCGCCGAGATCCGCGACGCGCTGGTCACCAGCGTGGCCAGGACCGGGGGCCACCTCGGTCCCAACCTCGGCTGCGTCGAGCTGACCATCGCGCTGCACCGGGTCTTCGACAGCCCGCGCGAGCCGATCGTCTTCGACACCGGCCACCAGGCGTACGTGCACAAGATGCTCACCGGCCGGGTCGACGGCTTCGACCGGCTGCGCCAGCGCGGCGGCCTGTCGGGCTACCCGTCCCGCGAGGAGAGCGAGCACGACTGGGTGGAGAACAGCCACGCGTCGACCGCGCTGTCCTACGCCGACGGGCTGGCCAAGGCGTTCGCCGTCCGCGGTGACGTGCGGCCGGTGGTCGCCGTCGTCGGCGACGGCGCGCTCACCGGCGGCATGGCCTGGGAGGCGCTGAACAACATCGCCGCGGCCAAGGACCGCCCCGTGGTCATCGTCGTCAACGACAACGGCCGCTCCTACTCACCGACGATCGGCGGGGTCGCCGACGCCCTGGGCACGCTGCGGCTGCGCCCGGGCTACGAGCAGGCCCTCATGGCCATCCGCCAGGCGCTGCACAAGGCCCCGGTGGTCGGCTCTGCGCTGTTCGACGCGCTGCACGCCATGAAGAAGGGGCTCAAGGACGTCCTGACCCCGCAGGGCATGTTCGAGGACCTCGGCCTCAAGTACATCGGCCCGGTCGACGGGCACGACGTGGCGGTCATGGAGTCGGCGCTGCGCCGCGCCCGCTCGTTCGGCGGGCCGGTCATCGTGCACGCCGTCACCACCAAGGGGTTCGGCTACCCGCCGGCCGAGACCGACCAGATCGACGCCTGGCACGCCACCGGGGTGTTCGACCCCGACAGCGGGCTGTCCACGCCGTCGTCCGGGCCGGACTGGACCGATGCCTTCTCCGACGAGCTGGTCCGCATCGGTACCGAGCGGTCCGACGTCGTGGCGATCACCGCCGCCATGCTGCACCCGACCGGACTGGCGCCCTTCGCCCAGCGGTTCCCGGAGCGGACGTTCGACGTCGGCATCGCCGAGCAGCACGCGCTGACCTCCGCGGCCGGCCTGGCGATGGCCGGGCTGCACCCGGTGGTCGCGGTGTACGCCACGTTCCTCAACCGGGCCTTCGACCAGCTGCTCATGGACGTCGCGCTGCACCGCCAGCCGGTGACCGTCGTCCTCGACCGGGCCGGGGTCACCGGAACCGACGGCGCGTCGCACAACGGCATGTGGGACATGTCGATCCTCTCCGTCGTCCCGGGCCTCCGGCTGGCCGCGCCCCGCGACGACGCGACGTTGCGCGAGGCGCTGCGCGAGGCGGTGGACGTCACCGACGGCCCGTCGGTCGTGCGGTTCCCCAAGGGATCGCTGCCCCCGGACGTCCCGTCGCTGGAGCGGCGCGGACCGGTCGACGTGCTGCGCCGTGCGGCGCGGGACGACGTGCTGCTAGTGGCGGTCGGGTCGATGGTGCCGCTGTCCCTGGCCGCGGCCGAGCGGGCCGCCGACCACGGCATCGACGTGACGGTGGTCGACCCGCGCTGGGTGCTGCCCGTGTCGCCGGAGCTGGTCGAGCTGGCCGCCGGGTCGCGCCTGGTCGTCACGGTCGAGGACGGCGGCCGCGCGGGCGGCGTGGGCACCACGCTCACCCAGGCGCTGCAGGACCGGGAGGTCGACGTCCCCGTGCGCACCCTCGGGCTGCCGCAGGAGTTCCTCGCCCACGCCAGCCGCGGCCAGGTGCTCGCCGACGCCGGCCTGACCGAGCAGAACGTCGCCCGGCGCATCGCCGAGTGGAGCGCCGGGTTGGCCGACCGGGCCGAGGCCGCGGTGGCAGAGGAGCTCGCCGAGGACCAGCAGTGACCACCGAGATCCAGGAGAAGGACCCCGTCCCTCCCACCCTTCGTCCCCGGACGCCGGTCAGCCGCGTCGGTAGGTGACGACCGTCGCCCCGCCGCCGAGGTCCCGGCCGGCCACCGGCCGGAACACCTGCGGCGAGAAGGGGCCGGCGAAGACCGGGATGCCGGCACCGGCGACCACCGGGTACCGCTTCACGACGAGCTCGTCGATCTCCGGCAGGAGCGAGCCGGCCAGCACGCCGCCGCCGGCGAGCCAGATGTCGAGGCCGTCCTCCGCCTTCAACGCCCGCACGAGGGCGAGCGGGTCGTCGCGGACCAGCGTGACCTCCGGGTCCTCGGGGAGCGATCGGTCGCCGGACACCACGTACTGCCGCAGGTGCCGGTAGGGGCTGGTGACGCCGACGTCGAGACCCGGCTGGTAGGTCCGCCGCCCCATGACGACCGTGTCGTAGCGGACGGTGGGGGAGTCGACGCCCCAGGCGCCGCGGACGTGCGTGGGCAGGGTGTCGGGGAGCTCGCTCTTCAGGAAGGCGACGACGTCCGGACCGACCTCGAAGAAGTCGTAGCTCCCGTCCGGCGCGGCGATGAAGCCGTCGATGGTCGTCCCGACGCAGTAGCTGAGCAGGCGCACGGCGTCCTCCTCCCTCTCGTGACGGTCGGGTGCCCGCACGGGTCAGATGTCCACGCCGTCCCGGGCGGTGAGCACCGGGGTGCGGCCGAGCAGCACGCCGGCGTCGGTCACCGCCTCGACGCTCGCCGTCCCCGGCGGCAGCGGGGCGACCACGACGCCGCCCGCGGCCGGCAGCTCGCCGAGCCAGTCGCCGCCGGCCGTGTAGGCCCGGACGGCGGTCACCGGCGGCGGGCCGACGACCACGAGGGTGCTGCGGGTGGGGGAGGACGGCGTGTCGTCGACGGCCTCGCAGACCACCGCGTGCACGCGCCGCTCGACCGGCGCGCCGGCGGGCTCGACCGCCAGGCCGCAGGAGCCGCCGAGGGAGTTGCCGTCCTCCAGGGTGGTGAACCAGTGCGCGGAGACGACGACGGCACCGCTGGGCATCGTCACCGCGACCAGCGCCCCGTGCGCCGGGGTCGGGGCGGTGCGCACGACCTCGCCCACCCACCGGGCGGTGATCCGCAACCGCTCCGGCGGCAGCCCGCTGCCCGCCACCACCCGGTCGGCGGCCCAGCCGGCGACCGCAGCGCCGACCCCGGTCGGTGCGCCCAGCGGGTACTCGATGGCCGGCGGAGCGGTCGCGGAGGCGTCCGCCGGCACGCTCGGGGGCACCACGGCGGTGACGGTGGTGCCGGGCTGGGCGACCCGGTAGCGGACGGCGGTCGGGTACGGCGACGCCATCGGTCCCAGCGACACCACGGCCACGCCGTCGACCGTCGTCACCGGGTTCCAGGTGCGGCCGATGCTGGCATCGGCGCCGATCATCGGCCGGCTGGACACCTCGACGACGGCTCCCCGGGCGGCGACCACCACGAGCGCGCCGGCGCCGGGGTCGAGCAGCGCCACCGGCCGCCCCGCCGGGACGCCGGCCGGCACCGATCGCAGCGTCATCTCCTCCGCCGCCGCCCCGGGCGGGCCGGTGAACCAGGCGACGGCCGCCTCGTGCACCGGCTCGGTGACCAGCTCCGTGCCGTCCCGGCCCTCGACCAGCACGTCGTTGCGCCCGGCGACCAGCACCCAGCGGCCGCCGGGCACGTCGCCGGCGAACACGACCCGGCGGGTGGCGACGTCGGGGTCCGGCACGTCCGCGGAGCCGACCAGCGGCTCCGCCGCCCAGGGCCGGCTGCGGACGGCGTCGAGGAAGGCGGCGTCGTCGGCGAGGGAACCGCGCGGCGGCCCGCCCAGGACGTCGGCGACCGCGGGTGCGGCGTCCCGGCCGCGGTCGGCGGGTGGCGCCGCGCCGCGCGCCGGCGGGTCGGGTCGGGTCAGGGCCACGACGGCGACCAGCACCGCGACGGCGGCCAGCGCGAGCAGCGCCCCGCGGGTGCGGCCGGACGGCGGGCCCGGGCCTCCCGCCAGGACGTCGTCCACCGCGCCTCCCGCCGTGCTCCGGCTGCCGGGCACCATCGTCGCGCAGCGGCGGCCACCGGGCGGTGGTCCGGGCCGTCATCCGGGCCGCGGCTCAGGCCGCGGCGAGCGCCTTGTCCAGCACGGGCCCGGCAAGCTCGATCTGCCACTCCCGCGCGCCGCCGGCGCGCAGCGCCTCGGTCACCGCCGCGCCGTCGCGGGGCTCGGGCGGGCTCCACATCAGCCGGCGCACGAGGTCGGGGGAGAGCAGGTTCTCCACCGGCACCGTCCACTGCTGGGAGAGCGCGGCCAACCCGGATCGGGCGACCTGCAGGCGGGTGGCGGCGGCCGGGTCGCGGTCCGCCCAGCGGCTGACCGGCGGCGGCCCGTCGCCCGTGCGGCTCTGCGGCGGCAGCTCGGCGTCCGGCAGCGCCCGGCCCCGTTCGAGCGCGCCGTACCAGGTGCCGACCAGCTTGCGGTTGGCCCGCCCGCGGAACACCGGCAGCTCGAGCAGGGCGGCCGCGGACCGCGGGTCGGCCTGCACGGCGGAGACCATCGCGGTGTCGGGGAGGACCCGCCCCGGCGCGATGTCGCGGCGGCGGGCGAGCTCGTCGCGGGCCTGCCACAGCGAGCGCAGCATGCCCAGCTGCCGCCGGTTGCGCAGCCCGTGCACGCCCGACGTCCGCCGCCAGGGGTCGGGCTTCGGGGCCGGCGGGCCGGCGGCGAGGATCGCCGCGAACTCCTGCCGCGCCCACTCGGTCTTGCCCTGCTCCTCCAGCAGCGTGGCCAGCGCGTCCCGCAGCTCGACCAGCACCTCGACGTCGAGAGCGGCGTAGACCAGCCACTCCTCCGGCAGCGGGCGGGTGCTCCAGTCGGCGGCCGAGTGCCCCTTCTGCAGCCCGTGGCCGAGCAGCGACTCGACCACCGCGCCCAGCCCCACGCGCGGCAGCCCGGCCAGGCGGGCGGCCAGCTCGGTGTCGAAGATCCGCGTCGGCACCAGGCCGATCTCGGCGAGGCAGGGCAGGTCCTGGTTGGCCGCGTGCAGCACCCACTCCTCGCCGGCGATGGCCTCCTGGACCACCGAGAGGTCGGGCAGCGGCACGGGGTCGACCAGGCCGGTGCCGGCGCCGGCCCGACGCAGCTGCACCAGGTAGGCACGCTGCCCGTAGCGGTACCCCGAGGCCCGCTCGGCGTCGACGGCGACCGGACCGGTGCCCGCTCGCAGGGCCTCGGCGTAGGCGACGAGCGCCGTCGACGTGTCGATGACCGGCGGCAGCCCTTCGCGGGGCGCGAGGAGCGGGGTCGCCGCGGGGGTGTCGTCCGGCGCCTCGGCCTCCGCGGGCTGCGCCGTGGGCTCGCTGGTCAGTTGCCGTCCACCTTCTCGCCGATCGCCCGGTCGCGCCGACCGGGCGTGCTTGCCGCCGGCATCCGGCCGCGGTCCCGCGGGCGCGCGCCGCGCGGGCAGGGCACCGGGGCCACCGGCTCAGCGGGCGGGGCCCCACTGGCGCCCTCGATGTTAGAGCGCTGCGCCGCCGGAGCGGTCGGAGGGACCCAGCAGCCGCACGCCCGGCGGCGGCAGTCCGGCCGCGGTGCCGACGACGTCCAGCCAGGCCAGCAGGTGCCGGTCGAGGGCGGTGTCGGCGGCCGTCCAGGAGGCCCGCATCTCGACGTCGACGGTGTGCTCGGGGCCGGCGAGGTCGCCGAAGCGGGTCGACGCCGTGCGGGTCACGGTGCCGCCGACGGCGTGGTGCGCGGCGCCGGTGTCGGCCAGCGCGTCGGTGAGCCAGCTCCACGCCACCTCGGAGAACATCGCGTCGTCGACCATCTGCTCGTCGGTGACCGCGGACAGGTAGCCCACGCAGCGCGTCGTCCCGTGCCAGGACTCGTGGCCGTCGGGATCGTGCAGCACGATGAAGCGCGCGCTCGCGATCTCGACCTCCTCGTCGCCGTCGAGCTCCACCACCCGGGCTCCCACCGCGTGCGCGTACGGCGCCAGCCGCACCGGTGCGGGGATGTGCTCCAGGATGATCTCCGGGCGCGCGACCACGCCGGCTAGCGCCTCGAGAGCGGCGCGAAAGGCCGCGGGCGGCTGGTCGACGGCGTCGTCCCCTGCTGCGAGCGGGGTTCCGGCACCGGCCATGGGGTGCGGCTCCACGTCCGCAGCGTAGGCCGCGCTCGGGCCGCCCGGGGCCGACGCGCCGCAACAGCCGGCCGTCGGACGGTCGTCGGGCGGTCGTCGGGCGGGCGCCGCCGGGCCGCGACGGGCGCGTCTGGGAGGATGGACGGTCGTGACTCCCGCAGCCGATCCGGCGTCCCCGGCCGAGACGACCGCGGCCCCGACGACCGCGGCCGGCGCGACGGGCGCCGCGCCCGGTGGCGGCGCCGCCCCGGCCGATTCCGACCTCGTCCGCGCCGCCCGCGGCCTGCCCGTGCGCCGGACCCCGGTGTGGTTCATGCGCCAGGCCGGCCGCTCGCTGCCGGAGTACCGCGCGCTGCGCGCGGGGACGGCGATGCTCCAGGCCTGCCAGGACGCCGACCTGGTCACCGAGATCACCCTGCAGCCGGTGCGCCGGCACGGTGTCGACGCGGCGATCCTCTTCTCCGACATCGTGCTGCCGCTGGTCGTCGCGGGCGTCGACATCGAGATCAAGCCCGGCGTGGGCCCGGTCGTGGCGACGCCGGTGCGCTCGGTCGCGGACGTCGACGCGCTGCCGCCGCTGGAGCCCGACCGGCTGGACTTCCTCGCCACCGCGGTGCGCCGGCTGGTCGCCGAGCTCGGGCCCACGCCGCTCATCGGCTTCGCCGGGGCACCGTTCACCCTGGCCACCTACCTGATCGAGGGCGGCCCGTCGAAGGAGCACGCCCGCACCAAGGCCTTCATGTACGCCGAGCCGGAGGCCTGGTCGCGCCTGCTCGACCGGCTGGCGGTCTCGGCCGCCACGTTCCTGCGCGCCCAGGTCGACGCGGGCGCCGCCGCCGTCCAGCTGTTCGACTCGTGGGCCGGTGTGCTCTCGGCCGCCGACTACGCCACGCGGGTGCTGCCGCACTCGCGGGCGGTGTTCGACGGGTTGGGGCCGCGCGACGTGCCGCGGATCCACTTCGGCGTCGGCACCGGGGAGCTGCTCGCGCTGCTCGGCGACGCGGGCGCCGACGTCGTCGGCGTCGACTGGCGGGTGCCGCTGGACGAGGCGGCCCGCCGGGTGGGGCCGGAGCGCTCGCTGCAGGGCAACCTCGACCCGGCGGTGCTGCTGGCCGACCGGGCCACCGTCGACCGCGAGGTGCGCCGCGTCGTCGCGCAGGGCCGCGCCGCTCGCGGGCACGTCTTCAACCTCGGGCACGGGGTGCTGCCGGAGACCGATCCGGGTGTGCTGACCTCCGTCGTGGACCTGGTGCACGAGCTCGCCGCGGGATGAGCCGCCGGCTGGTCGTCGTCGGTGCCGGGATCGCCGGGCTCACCGCGGCCTTCGAGTGGCGGCGGCGCCGCCCGGACGACGAGGTCGTCGTGCTCGAGGCCGGCGACCGGGTCGGCGGCAAGCTGCACCGCGTCCGGCTGGCCGGCCACTGGTTCGACACCGGGCCGGAGGCCGTGCTGGCGCGGGTGCCGGAGGCGGTGGAGCTGGTCGAGCGCCTCGGGCTGGCCGGTGAGCTGGTCGAGCCGGTGACGCTGCGGGCCTCGGTGGTCCTCCCCGACGGCCGGCACCCGCTGCCGCCCGGCACCGTGCTCGGCGTGCCCGCCTCCGCCGACGGCCTCGCCGGCGTGCTGACGCCGTCCGGTGTCGCGCGGGTACGCGCGGAGAGCGGGCTGCCGCCGGTGTCGCTGGACGCGGACGTCGCGGTCGGTGCCCTGCTGCGCACCCGGCTCGGCGACGAGGTGGTCGACCGGCTGGTCGAGCCGCTGCTCGGCGGGGTGTACGCGGGGCGGGCCGACGAGCTGTCGCTGCGCGCGACGATGCCGGCGCTGGCCGCCGCGCTGCCGTCGTCCCGCTCGGTGCTGGGGGCCGCCGCGACCGCGCGCGCGGCCGGGGCACGCGGCCGCGGGGACGCCGACGGCCCGGTGTTCACCACCCTGCGGCCGGGGATCGGCGCGCTGCCGGATGCGCTGGTGGCCGCCGCGCGCGCCGACGTCCGGCTGCGCGCCCCGGCGCACGGCCTGCGGCGCGGAGGGGGTGGCTTCGAGCTGTCGGTCGGCCCCGCCGCCTCCCCGGCGACCCTGACCGCGGACGCCGTCCTCATGGCGGCCCCGGCGCCGAAGGCGGCCCGGCTGCTGGGCGAGGTGGCGCCGGCGGCGGTCGAGCCGCTGCGCGGCATCCCGTACGCCTCGTCCGCGGTGGTCGCGATGGCGTTCCCGGCGCAGCCCGTCGACGCCGGGTCCGGGCTGCTCGTGCCGCCGGTCGCCGGGCGGCTGGTGAAGGGCGTGACGGTGTCGTCGGCGAAGTGGCCGCACCTGGCGTCGTCCGACGTGCTGCTCGTGCGGGCGTCGGTCGGGCGGTTCCGCGGCGAGGCCGAGCTGCAGCGCCCGGACGACGAGCTGACCGCCGCCGTGGTCGCCGACGTGGCCGACCTGCTGGCGCTGCCGCGACCCGGGCCGGTGGCCACCCGGCTGGTGCGCTGGGGCGGCGCGCTGCCGCAGTACCTGGTCGGCCACCTCGACCGGGTCGACGCCGTCCGCGCGGCGGTCAGCGCGGTGCCCGGCCTGGCGATCGCCGGGGCGGCGTTCCGCGGCGTCGGGGTGCCGGCGTGCATCGCCGACGCCCGGCACGCCGTCGACGCCCTGCTCCGCTGATCGCCCGACGCCGGCGCGCGTTCCCCGCGACCAGGTCCCTCGGGGCGCAGGTGCCCGCGCGACGGGCATGCGCGCCCGGCCGCGGCTGTTGCATGCGGGGTGAACACGACGCACGACCGGATCCACCGTGTGCACCCCCTCGACCGGCGGCCGCAGCGCTGCCTGCGCCACCGTGTCTGGATGGCGGCCTGCGACGACTGCCTCGCCGCCCACGCCGAGCTGCTGCGAGCCACCGGCGAGGCCGCCGCGACGCCGGGTTGATGGGGGAGACCCACCGTCCGTACCCGGGGCGTGGCGGCGGCGGGCCGACGGTGTACGCGGCGGCGCGGGAGAATGGGCGCATGAGCGAGGAGCGGACCGGGCCGGCGGCCGGGGAGAAGAGCGTGGGCAAGCGGGCGAACGAGCTGAACGCCACCATCCGCTACACGATGTGGTCGGTGTTCCGGCTGGCCCGGCCGCTGGGCGACGACTCGCGCCCGGCGGTCGCCGACGAGGTGGGCGCGCTGCTCGACGAGCTGGCCGGCAAGGACGTCGTCGTCCGCGGCACCTACGACGTGTCGGGCCTGCGGGCCGACGCCGACCTGATGGTCTGGTGGCACGCGCCGACCGCCGAGGCGCTGCAGGAGGCCTACGGCCGGCTGCGCCGCACCGCGCTGGGCCGGCACCTCGAGCCGGTGTGGTCGCAGGTCGCCCTGCACCGACCGGCGGAGTTCAACCGCAGCCACATCCCGGCGTTCCTCGCCGAGGAGGAGCCGCGCCGCTGGGTCTGCGTCTACCCCTTCGTGCGGTCGTACGAGTGGTACCTGCTGCCCGACGAGGAGCGCCGCGCGATGCTGGCCGAGCACGGCCGGATGGCCCGCGGCTACCCCGACGTGCGCGCCAACACGGTCGCCTCGTTCGCCCTCGGTGACTACGAGTGGCTGCTCGCCTTCGAGGCCGACGAGCTGCACCGCATCGTCGACCTGATGCGCGAGCTGCGGGCCTCGCAGGCGCGCCGGCACGTCCGCGAGGAGGTGCCGTTCTACACCGGCGTCCGCAAGCCGGTCGCCGAACTGGTCGCCGACCTGCCCTGATGGAGTCGGGGAGTGGGGGAGTGCAGAAACCTGCACTCCCCCACTCCACTCAGCGCGATTCGAGCCGGATGCTGACCGAGTTGATGCAGTAGCGGTCGCCGGTCGGGGTCTGCGGCGCGTCGTCGAACACGTGCCCGAGGTGGCTGTGGCAGGTGCCGCAGAGGACCTCGGTGCGGACCATCCCGTGGCTGCGGTCCTCGCGCAGGATCACGCCGTCCTGCGCCGACGGTTCGTAGAACGACGGCCAGCCGCAGTGCGAGTCGAACTTGGTCTCCGAGCGGAACAGCTCCGCGTCGCAGGCCCGGCAGTGGTAGACGCCGACGGTCTTCGTGTCGACGTATCCGCCGGTCCACGGCCGCTCGGTGCCGGCCTCTCGGAGCACCCGGTACTCCTCGGGCGACAGCTGCGCCCGCCACTCCTCGTCGGTCCTCGTCACCTTCGGCTGGTTCTGCGCGGACGTCGTCATGCGCACCACGGTACGAGCCGGGCGCCGGTCGGCTCACCGCCCGAGGCCGGCCTCCCGCGCCCGGACGATCGCCTGCGCCCGGTCGGTGACCTGCAGCTTGGTCAGCACGTTGGACACGTTGTTGCGCACCGTCTTCGGCGACAGGTACAGCGCCGCGGCGATCTGCGCGTTCGACCGGCCGGCGGCGACCAGGTCGAGCACCTCGCGCTCGCGGGCGGTCAGCTGCGGGAAGGCGGTCTCCGGTCCGCTCGGCCCAGCGGCGAAGAACGCCGCGATCCGCCGGGCCAATGACGCGCCGAACACCGCCCCGCCCCGGGCCACCGTGGTGATCGCCCGCACCACCTCCTCCTGGTCGGCGCCCTTCAGCAGGTATCCGCGGGCGCCGGCGCGGACGGCGGCGAACACGGTGCCGTCGTCCTCGCTCATGGTCAGCACCACCACGCCGACGGACGGCGAGTCGCCGGTGATCCGCCGGGTGGCCTCGATGCCGTCGAGGACGGGCATCTGCACGTCCATGACGACGACGTCCGGCTGCTCGTGGCGGGCCACGGCGACCGCCTCGGCGCCGTCGGCGGCCGTGGCGACCACGTCCATGCCGGGCACCGAGCCGAGCAGCATGGCCAGCCCGTCCCGGTAGACCGGGTGGTCGTCGACCACCATCACCCGCAGCGGCTCGTCCGGTTCGCTCACGCCGTCCCTCCGTCGACGGGCAGCATCGCCCGCACCACCGTCCCGCCCTCCGGCGGGCAGGCCACCGTGCACGACCCGCCGAGCTCGGCGGCGCGCTCCCGCAGCGACACCAGGCCCACGCCGGCGGGCGCCGCGGGGTCGATGCCGGTCCCGTCGTCGGAGACGGTCACCTCGATCCCGCCGTCCGCCCGCGCCAGCGAGACCCGGCAGGTGCGGGCCGAGGCGTGCCGGGCGACGTTCGCCAGCGCCTCGGAGGCGATGCGGTAGGCGGCGACCTCGACCGCGGCGGGCAGGTCGTCGACGCCTCCGCCGGCGGTCACGGTCACCGCGGTCCGGGACGGGAGCAGCCGTTCGGCCTGCTGCCGCACCGCGCCGGTCAGGCCGAGGTCGTCCAGGGCCGGCGGGCGCAGGTCGTGCACCAGCCGGCGGACGTCGGCCAGCGCCGCCGCCACCTCGTCGCGCGCCTGGCGCAGCACCCGGTCGGCCTCCTCCGGCCGGCTCGCGGCCAGGTTCCGCGCGGTGTCGATGCGCAGCACGACCGCCCCCAGCGCCGGTCCGAGACCGTCGTGCAGGTCGCGGCGCAGGCGGCGGCGCTCCTCCTCCCGGGCGGCGACCAGCTGCTCGCGGCCGGCCTGCAGCTGAGCGGCCAGCGACGACGCCCGCGCGGCCGCCGCCGCCTGCCGGACGACGTCGGCCAGCAGCCGTTCGTCCCGCCCGACCAGCTGGGCTCGGACGCCGTCCCGGGGCAGCAGCAGCCGGCCGACCTGCTCGCCGCGGTAGGCGATCGGCAGCGACCGGACGGCGACCGGCCGGCGGCCGTGCTCGGCGACCAGCCGCGACCCGGTGACCTGTTCCACCTCGACGCCCACGTAGGGCGAGCGGAACGCCTCGGCCACGGCGGCGGCGATCGCCACCAACTGCTCGTCGGCGCCGCCGGTGCGCTCCAGGCGCTCGGCGAGGCCGGAGACGACGCGGTACGGGTCCTCCTGCTCCCCGAGGACCCAGCGCCGGACGACGCGCCACAGCGGTGCCCGCAGCGGGACGTAGACGGCCGCGACCAGCAGGAGGGTGAGCAGGGTGGCGTCCCGCTCGCCGAGCCGGTCGCCGAGCAGCGCGCCGGCGGCGGCCAGCACGACCAGGTCGAGCAGCACCACGCCGACGCCGAGCCCGCCGTAGACCAGGGTGCCGCCGAGCAGCCGGTCGATGTCGACGGCCCGCGGGCGGAGGATGCCGACCGCCACGGCGGCGCCGGTGAGCGCCACGGCCAGGGCGAGCGCGACCGTGCTCGGGTTCCCGGGCAGCAGCAGCGTCGCGAGCATGACGAGGAGGTCGACGACGGCCGCCCAGAGCAGCCACCGCATCCGCCGGCGGTCGTCGGCCGCGGCTCGCCGGTAGCGGGCGATCACCGAGGCCGCCGGGACGAGGATCCCGAGCACCGCGACGGGGAACGCGATCCGCAGCAGCGGCAGCGCCACGTCCGCCGGCAGCGGCAGCGTGGTCAGGTCGAGGTCCAGCGACCGGTACGGCTCCGGGACGCCGGTCCCGTCGCGCGAGTAGGCGATCTCCGCCGGCACCACCAGCAGCAGGGCCGGCAGGAGCGCCGTCGAGGCGAGGCTGGCCACCGCGAGCGGGCGCCACCGGCCTCCGGGCAGCCGGCCGTCGGGGTAGAGCAGAAGCAGCAGCGGCAGGCCGAGGAGCAGCGCCGAGCCGAGGCGCTCCACCGTCCAGTGGGCGAGGCCGGCGGCGGGCAGCGGCGGGTCGTGCTGCAGCGCGTAGCCGACCCACGCGTCGGCCAGCCCGTCGACCGCCCAGAGCAGCCCGGTGCCGGCCAGCACCCACGAGACCCCGTTCCGCGGCGCCCGGAGCAGCAGCAGGGCCGCCGGGACGGCGAGGGCCACGCCGGGCAGCGTGACCGGCCAGCCGGCGCTGCGGCCCAGCTCGGCCCGGAACGCCGCGGACGTGGCCGCGTCGACCACCGCGGCGGCGGCGGAGCAGGCGAGCACGAGGGCCAGGACCGACCAGGCGGCGGCATGCCGGCGCCAGCGGCGGGGGAGCCGTGCGCGTGGCACCGCGGGCGGGCCCGCCGCCGCGCCTGTCCGCCCGGCCACCGGGGCTTGCGCCTGCACGCGCCGATCCTCACCCGCCGGCGTCCCGCCCGTCACGAGGCAGGCGTCCCGGATCACCCGGGACCTGACGGGGACCCGATCGGTGGCGCCGGCCCCTGGGTGCCCGGGACGCGTCCCCGGCACGGTTCCGCCAGGCGGTGCACACGGCACCGCACGACCCGACGGAGGACCGCCATGTCGCTCAGCACCACCCCCGCACCGGCCCGC
>NZ_JAOVZT010000001.1:333281-378763 GCF_025716945.1 Geodermatophilus sp. YIM 151500 | reverse complement strand
ACCGACGCCGCTGCCCGCACCGACGCCGCTGCCCGCACCGACGCCGCTGCCCGCACCGACGCCCCTGCCCGCACCGACGCCCCGGCCGGCTCCGGCGTCGTCGCCGGCGGCACGACCCCGCTGGTCCGCCGGGCCGGGTTCGCCGTCGTCGCCGGCGCCGGTTCCTGGGCGGTCGCCTGCGCCGCCCTGGGGACCACCCCGCCGGCGGGCACCTGGCCGGCCACCGTGGTCAACCTGACCGCGCTCGCCTTCCAGGTCGGCCTGGCGTTCCTGGTGACCGCGCAGCTGCGCACCGGTGCCATCGGGACCGGGAGGCTCGCCCGGGGCCTGCTGCACGTCGAGCACGGGCTGCTCGCGGTGGCCATGGTGTCCTCGCTCATGTGGGCGCTGACGCCCGGGCTGTACGACACCACCGCCTTCCTGGTCCTGGACGTGTTCTGGCCGCTGTCCATGCTCGGCATGGCCGCCATCGGCGTCCGCATCGCGATCGCCGGCCGGTGGCGCGGTGCCGCCCGGTTCTGGCCGGCGGTGGCCGAGAGCTGGGGGCCGGTCGTCGTCCCCACGGCCTTCCTGCTGCCGACCGTCACCCAGTACGTCGGCGCCGCCCACCTGCTGCTCGGCTACGTGGCGCTCGGCCTGGTGCTGGTGCTGCGGCCGGAGCTGACGGGAGCGCGCGACTGATCCGCGTCCCTGCCCGCGCACGGCGGCGGCCCTCTCCCGGCGGAGGAGGGGGCCGCCGCCGTGTGTTGGATGGAGTGGTGAGCGACCGGCCGCTGGACGACGTCTGGTTCCCCCGCGACCTGCCGGTGCTGCGGGCGATCGCCCGCCTGGTCGACTCGCCGTCCTCCGGCGGCGCGCCCTACCTGGGGCAGGTGGTGCCGGCCAGCGGGCTGCCCAAGCCGGAGGTGACCGCGGCCGCGCGGGCGCTGGTGTCGGCCGGCTACGTCGAGGCGCTGACGAACGTGGCCGGCGAGGTGGTGCGCTTCACCGGGATCTCCGCCGAGGCCCGCCGGCTGGCCGGGCTGTGGCCGACGCCGCAGGGCGAGTGGGAGCGGCTGCGGGAGCAGTTGGCCGCCCGGGCCGAGAAGGCGCCCACCGAGGTGGAACGGGCCCGGTGGCGGGCGTTCGCCGAGGCGGCGTCGGCGATCGGCGAGCACGACGGCGCGCTGCTCATGGCGGCGCTCATCGGCGGCTACGTCCCCCGCGCCCGCTGACGGCGAGGGGTGCGCACGCGACAGCGCCCCCGCCCGGCGGACCGGGCGGGGGCGCTGCGGGTCCAGGGGATCAGAGCGGGTGGACGTTCGCCGCCTGCGGGCCCTTCTGGCCCTGCTCGATGTCGAACGAGATGCGCTGCCCCTCGTCGAGGGAGCGGTATCCGCTGGTCTGGATGGACGAGTAGTGGACGAAGACGTCCGGTCCACCACCGTCAGGGGTGGCGAAGCCGAACCCCTTCTCCGCGTTGAACCACTTCACTGTTCCTTCGGGCATTGCTCTCGCTCCTAGCTGAGGTCGTGCATCGGGGTCCTGCCATCGCGCAGGGCCTTCCCGACGCGACAACCCTAGTCGTCGGAGGACGGCGCCGAGCACCCCGGTCACGCGGGACCCACGCGGGACCCTCGCGGGACACGGACGCGGCCACGCGATCCGCCCGCTCGTCCCGGGCCGCGGAGGCGGCACGCCGTCCCCGGTGCACCGGCGTGGTCGGTTCCATCGGCTAGCGTCCGCCGACGTATCCGGGCATCCAGGGCCGGGCACACGGGAGCGGAGACGACCATGACCGGACCGCGCCGAGACCGGCCGCAGGCCCGTGCGCACGCCGACGTGACGCTGGTCGGCCGCGCCGTCACGGTGGTCGCGCGGGTGGTCGACTCGTCGGACGTCGACCTCGTCGTCCGCCCGGCCGGCGAGGCGACGTCCCGGCTCGCGGTCGGCGACGAGGTGCAGGTCTTCTGGGTCAGCGAGTACGAGGAACGCGCCCTGCCGGCCCGGGTCGTCGCCGTCGACGGCGCGGCGGAGACGCGCTGGCGGCTCGAAGTCACCGGCGCCCCCGAGGCCAGCCTGCGCCGCCGGGCCGTGCGCGCCCGGATGACCGTGCCGGTCGAGATCGCCTGGGACGGCGGGAACCTGCGTGGCACGACCGTCGACGTCAGCGAGAGCGGGATGCGGTCGCTGCTGGAGCCGCGCGGCCAGGCGCCCGGGCCGGGCACCCGGACCGAACTGCGGCTCGGGCTCGACGAGGGCGTGCTGGCGCTGCAGGGCGAGGTGGTCTGGCGAGACGTGGGCGGTGGCACGTGGCTGGTCGCCGTCCAGTTCCACGACGTGCCGGACGACGCCGTGGAGCGGCTGCGCCTCCAGGTGTTCCGCGCGCTGCGCGAGGAGCGCGACCTCATCGGCGGGTGACCCGGCCGTCCGCGGGCGCCGGGACGCGGCGCCGGGCGGGCTGGACCGCCCGCCGGCGGGGGGCGAGCATCGGGGACCGTGGACGGGCCGGAGCCGTTCGTCGGTCGGGAGGCGCAGCTCGGTGCCCTGGTGTCGGCCGTGGCGGCGGCCGGGCGCGGCGACGGGAGGGTGGCGTTCGTCGGCGGCGAGCCCGGCATAGGCAAGACCCGGCTCGTCACCGAGGTCGCGGCGCGCGTCCCGTGCCCGGTGCTGTGGGCGCGCTGCTGGCAGGGTGACGGGGCGCCCGCGTTCTGGCCGTGGCAGCAGCTGCTCCGCGCTGCCGTGGCCGGCGGACGAGCCGGCGGAGGAGCGGGCGACCGGCGCGCACCCGCCCGGACCGACCGTGCGGAGCTGGGTCGCCTGCTCGGGGAGACCGGGACGGTCGGCGCGACCGAGGGCGCGCGGTTCCGCCTGTTCGACGCGGCGGTCGACGTGCTCGCCGCTGCCGCCGGGCCCCGGCCCCTCGCCCTCGTCCTCGACGACCTCCACTGGGCCGACGAGCCGTCGCTGCGGCTGCTGCAGTTCCTGGGACGCGATCCGCGGGCCCGCCGGATCACGGTGATCGGGACCTACCGGGACACCGAGCTCGATGCCGGTCATCCGCTGGTGCGCTGCTTCGCCGACCTGGCCGACAGCGGGCTCCACGTCTCCCTCGGGGGCCTCGGCGAGCGCGACGTCGCCGCGCTCGCCGGCGCGCTGGCGGGCGGGACGGCGCTGACCGCGAGCGCGGTCTCGCGCCTCCACCGGAGGACCGGTGGCAACCCGCTGTTCCTCCGCGAGCTGCTCCGGCTCCTCGACGGCGACGATGCCGTCGACGCGCTCGGTGGCGGCGACCCGCCGCTGGTGCCGTCCAGCGTCCGTGCCGTGGTCGCCCAGCGACTCGCCCGCCTCTCGGCGCGGACCCACGAGGTGCTCTGCGCCGCCGCGGTCGTCGGCGCGGAGTTCGACGTCGGCACGCTGACCGCGCTGACGACCGGCACGCTGGACGAGGTGCTCGCGGCCGTCGGCGAGGCCGGGTCGGTGGGTCTGGTGCACCGGACCGGCGACGGGGCCGGCTTCGGTTTCGTGCACGCCGTCGTGCGGGAGGTCCTCTACGACGGGCTGGCCCATCCGGCCCGGGCCGGGCTCCACCGCCGGGTGGCCGCGCTGCTCGAGGCGGGCGGCGGCGTCGACCGCCTGCCGCGGCTGGCTCATCACCTCCTCCGGGGAGCCGTGGCCGCCGACGACCGCAGACGCGCCGTCGACCACGCCGTCCGCGCCGGCGAGCACGACCTCGGGCTGCTGGCCTACGAGGAGGCGGCGGGCTGGTTCACCCGGGCGCTGGACGCGCTCGGGGACGACGGTGCCGACGACGCCCGGCGGATCGACCTCCTCCTGGCGCTGGGAGAGGCGTCCCTCGCCGCGGGGGACCTGGCGCGGGCGCGGGAGGCCTACCGGCGGGCGGCCGCTCTCGCGCAGCGGGACCGGATGCCCGAGCAGCTGGCCCGCGCAGCGCTCGGCCTCGGCGCCGGCCTCGGCGGCTTCGAGGTGCAGTTGCTCGACGTGGTGCAGGTCGAGCTGCTCGAGCGAGCCCTCGCCGCGCTCGACCCGGGGCCGTCCGTGCTGCGCACGTGGGTGCTCGCCCGGCTGTCGGTGGCCCTGTCGTTCATGGACTCGGAGGCCCGCCGCCGAGGGCTCAGCGAGGACGCCGTCGCGATGGCGCGGCAGGTGGACGACCCGCGGGCTCTGGGCTACGCGCTGGCCGGCCACTGCGACGTCATCGCCGGCCCGGACTCCTGCGCGACCCGTCGCGCGGAGGCCGAGGAGGTCATCCGGCTCGGTCTGCGCGCGGCCGACCCCCGGCTGGAGCTGCTCGGCCGCCGGCACCGGCTGGTGGCGCTGCTCGAGACGGGCGAGGTCGGCGAGGCCGACGCCGAGATCGAGCGGTTCGCCCGGGTGGCCGACCGGCTGCGCCAGCCGCTCTACCGCTGGTACGTGCCCCTCTGGAAGGGCATGCGGGCCCTCATGCGGCGTGAGCTCGACGACGCGGCCCGCCGGCGCGCCGAGGCGGAGGACCTCGGGGCGCGGGCCGGGAGCGGCAACGCCGCCGTGCTCACCTTCACCCAGCGGTGGGTGCAGCAGCGGTACGAGGGGCGGTTCACCGACGCCGGCGCGGCGATGGCCGATGTGCTGGCGCGGGAGGCGGCGTCCGCGCCCCCCGTCACCGCCGGCCGCGGAGCGGTCGCCGCGGCCCAGCTCGGCGACCGCGACAAGGCGCGCGTCCTCCTGCGGCAGTGGCGGTCCGCGCCACCCCGTGGGCGGAGCGGGGACTCCGAGTGGCTCCCGGAGTCCGCCCAGCTGGCCGAGGCCGCCGTGCTGGTCGGCGCGCGCGACGAGGCCGAGGTCCTGTACGGGCAGCTCCGGCCCTACGCGCACCTCTTCTGCGTCGAGGGGATCGGCGCCGCGGTCCCCGGCTCGGTGTCCTGGTACCTGGCCGTGCTGGCCGGTTTCCTCGGCTCCGACGCCGAGGCACGCGCCCACGAGCTCCAGGCGCGGGCGGCGCATCGGCGGGTCGGCCTCGTCGGTGACCCCCCACCCCTCGCGGCGTCGCAGCCCGGTCAGCGGGCCGCGCCTCCCGCGGCGCCGGAGGCGCCGGCGTCGCTCGTGCGCGAGGGCCTGACCTGGGCCGCGTCGTACGCCGGGCGGACCGTCCGGCTGCGCGACAGCAAGGGCCTGCGCGACATCGCCGTCCTCCTCTCGCGGCCCGACCGGGACGTCCACTGCCTGGAGCTCGTGGGCGGCGCCGACGTCGGGGGCGAGCCCGGGCCGCTGCTCGACCGGCAGGCCCGGCGGGCCTACGAGGGCCGGATCCGGGAGCTCCAGGAGGAGGCCGACGACGCGCGGGCGGCGAACGACCCGGTCCGCGCCGAGCGGGCCGAGGCCGAGCTCGACGCCCTCGTGCAGCGGCTGGCCGAGGCGTTCGGGCTGTCCGGTCGGGTCCGGGCCACGGGATCGGCGGCCGAGCGGGCACGCTCGGCGGTGGGCTGGCGGGTCCGCGCCGCCCTCCGCCATGCGGCGCAGATGCACCCCGAGCTCGGGCGTCACCTGAAGAACGCCGTCCGGACCGGGACGTGGTGCTCCTACCGGCCGGAGGCCGCCGTGCGGTGGGACGTCGACGCGGGGTAGGGGACGCCGATCCGGCTCCGTCGCGTGCCGGGGGGCGAGGTGCCGCCTCCCGCCGGGAGGCCGGACCTCCCGCCTGTCCGGTGACGACCGCAACAGGGCGGTCCGCTCACCGGAGGAGACAGCGATGGCGACGACCGGAACGACGACGCGCACCCGGGCCGGCACGGACCTGCACGTGGAGGCATGGGGCGCCGGCACCCCCGTCGTGCTCGTGCACGGCTCCCTGGCGACCGCCGCCGAGGAGTGGGACGCCCAACGCCCCCTCGCGGACCAGGGGTTCCGACTGCTGGCACCGGACCGCCGCGGCTACGGGCGCAGCCCGGCCGCCGCGGGGGAGGACTTCCTGCGCGACGCCGAGGACATCGTCGGGCTCATGGGCGACGGCGCCCACCTGGTCGGCCACTCGTACGGCGGCCTCGGCGTCCTGCTCGCCGCCGCACGCAACCCCGAGGCGACCCTGTCCCTGGCACTCCTCGAGCCCGGTGCCTTCGCACTGGGCCAGCACGACCCCGCGGCGCGCGCCCTCGTCGGCGAGGTGCGGAGGATGTGGGACGCCGACGTCCCGGACGAGCAGTGGGTCGTCGGGTTCCTCAAGGCGGTCGGCAGCGATCCCGACGAGTTCCCCCCGGACTTCCTCGCCCTCGCCCTGCCCCTGGTGCCGGTGTTCCGCCGCGGCCGGCCGCTCTGGTACGCCGACCTGCCGCTCGACGAGCTCGCCGGCGCGTCGTTCCCCAAGCTGGTCGTCTCCGGCGGGCACAGCGCCGGCTTCGACGCCATCTGCGACGACCTGGCGGAGCGGATCGGCGGCTCGCGGGCGGTGGTCGAAGGCGCCGGGCACGAGATCCAGTTCACCGGCGCACCCATCAACGACGCCCTGCTCGCGCTGTGGCGGCAGTCCCGGTAGCCGGGACGGCGTCGTGGTCAGCGGGACCTCGGTGGGCGCAGGGTCAGCGGCCCACCGGGGTCTCCCGTGCGATCTCCCCGTCGAGCCGCAGAACCAGAGCCGGGTAGCAGCCTGGTCAGGCCTGCTCCAACGGCCCGCGTTGCCGCTGCGACCCGCTGTTCGGCGCACGTGTGGAGGAGGTCACACATCTGGCGTGTCACGAGGACGGGGTCGCCGGCGTCTCGTGTTCGACGGGCCCCCCGGGCATCGCCCACGACTTGCGAGGAGAAGTCGATGAACGTCGCTCTGTGGATCGTTGCCGGACTGCTTGCCCTCGCCTACCTGGTCGGCGGCGGCGGCAAGCTGCTGATGAGCAAGGAGAAGATCGCCGCCACCGGCGCCAGTGCCAGGTGGGTGGAAGGCTTCAGTGCTGGCAGCGTCAAGGCCATCGGAGCCCTCGAGATCTTGGGTGCGGTGGGTCTGCTCCTGCCGGCCGCGCTCGACATCGCGCCGGTCCTGGTGCCGCTGGCCGCATCGGGCCTGATGATGATCATGGTGGGTGCGGTCATCACGCGGATCCGGCGGCGCGAGTTCACCTTCATGATGGCGGACCTGGTGTATCTCGCCCTGGCCGGCTTCGTGGCGTGGGGTCGCTTCGGTCCGGAGTCCTTCACCGGCTGAGCGAGCAGGCGGCGCACAGCGCGGCATCGAGCACGGTCCTCAGGCCGTACCGGTGCGACGGCGCAGCGGCAGGGGCATCGCGCGCGAGCTCCTCCGCGGCGCGTTGGACGACGCCGCGTCCCAGGGACGCCCGAGGCAGGGCCGATCACGTCGCGCGGTCAGGTCCACCGTCCACAGCCGACCTGATCGCCGGCTGCGGGGTCGGCGCCCGCTCGCGGCGGGTCGGATCAGGCGTTCTCGCCGGTGGGGCGCCTGGCGCGGCTGGGTCGCACCCGCGTCGGCTCGCCCGGCATCTGCGGGTAGCGCTCACCGGAAGCGCTGTTCACGGCGGCGAAACCGCCTGTGGCTCGTAAGCGTCGGTCGGTGGGTCGTGGGGCGAGTTCACCGCCCCGCATCCCCGCTCATGGAGCCACTGACCGTGGCACTACGGCCACCGCCGCGGCATCCCCGCTGTCTGCGGCACGACGCTCGACGAGGCGAACACCTGCGCCGACGGGGGAGAGGCAACGGGGCACCTCGACCCGTGGGCAGAAGCGGCACGATTGCGTCAGACAGACGACCACCCGCTGGCGCTCGCGCCGCTCCTCGCGCAGCGCCGGGCCGGCAGCCGCCCGGGGGAGTGGGAGGCCCGTTGCTCCTCCGGTGCAGCGCTGGCAGCGTCGTGGAGGCAATCGGCATCCGGTGGGCGCCGTCGTGGGTGTCGGTCGGCGCGTGGAGGAAGTGCTGGAAGCCGACGTCGTAGAGCGTTGCCGCCGACTGGAGGCTCGCGATGTGGCCGCCGAGCTCGGAGGGATCCTTGTTGCTCCGCAGGACGATGGCCAGGGCGTTCCCGCGGATGGACGAGCGGATCCTGTGCTCGATCGCGCGGTCGCCGGGGTGCGGGGCCTCCCGGTCTGGCGGGATGGTGTTCAGCTACGGCGTGCTGGCGCTGCACCGCACGGTCGCACCCTTGCGCCGCGCCTCGCGGACCACCTCGTCGAGCAGCTGGAACGCCCGCTCGGCGCCCTCGAACGCCAGTGACCGGGGATCTTGCCGCAACTGCCGACGATCGAGGGCGGGCACGACGGCGAGAGGGGTCGAGGCGGAGTCGACCGAGACGGCGCCGGATCCCTGCGGCTCCCTCCGATCCCGGACCTGCGTGGAGCTGCACGGCGGTGGCCTCGGCGGAGCACCTCGATGACCGCCGTGGAGGACTGACCCCTGCCCCGGCCCTGGAGGGGCAGCCCTGACCGTGGTCCTCGGACGAGGTGTTGGATGACGGTCACCGCACGTCCTGCGGAGGGGCCGAGCTCCGTGACACCCGCCGGTTCCCCACGTCACGCACGGCGGTGCGGCACACCGGCACGGACGTCACCAGCGACCCGCGGTCGGCATCCGGTCGGTGCGTCACCTCAGCGACAGCATCGACGACCTCGAGGAGATCGCCCTCGATCGTCGGGTGATCCGACCCGCTACGTCTGCTGAGCGGCCGTCGGGCTCGACGGGATGGTGGAGCCGGTCCAGCGCTGGCCGGCCACTTCCAGCTCGCGTACCTTCAGCGAGCGGATCTCGATCTCCTCGGCGCGCAATCTCCGGATCACGGCGTCGGCGATGGCGAGCCGGCCGACGGCCATCGCGCCGACCGCGGTGACGGCGAGAGCGAGCGGACCCATCGCCGACGGCCCGAGAACGCGGGCACCGACAGCCAGCGCGCCGGTGACGCTCGCCTTCGTGGCGGTGGGGCCGGTCATCTGACGACGGATGCTGGACATGGTGCCTCCTCGGGCCGTCCGTAGGCGTGGCGAGTAACCGTTGCGCCTCCTCGCACCCGAACACAACCGCTTGGCTCATGTCTCAGCGCCTCCACCCGTATCCGGGAAGGACGCCCCTGCGTCGGAAGCAGGAACGAATGCCATCTTCCCCTCACCTGGTGCAAGGACCCCGAGGCGGTCATCACCACGGCCGCGCATCCGACGGCATCGCTGGACAGGTCGTCGGGGCGGATCGGTGCGGAGGCGGGTCATGCGGGCCGCTCTGCACCCCCCGGCGATCAACTCGTGTACAACTCTGGACGGTTGCTGTTGTACATTTCCGGCGTGGACGTCCCGGTGAGCACGTTGCGGGCCGAGCTCGCGGACTGGATCGACCGGGTCCGCCGTGGTGAAGAGGTCGTGGTGACCGATCGGGGAACGCCGGTGGCCCGCCTGATAGCGGTGGACTCGACCCCGCTGCTGGAGCGGCTGACCCGCGAAGGGGTGCTCGGTCGACCGCGGCGCACGGCACGACCCACCGCCAGTGGAGCACCGCGAGCGCGCGCCGATCGGCCGGTGTCCGAGCTGGTCGGCG
The DNA here is from genome assembly GCF_025716945.1 of Geodermatophilus sp. YIM 151500. Classification (GTDB taxonomy): domain Bacteria; phylum Actinomycetota; class Actinomycetes; order Mycobacteriales; family Geodermatophilaceae; genus YIM-151500. Next base: position 369,270 of record NZ_JAOVZT010000001.1, on the reverse strand, counting down.
AACAGCGCCGGTGACGCGGCCCGGTGGCGATCGTCTATTTCGACTCCAGTGCCTTCGTCAAGCTCGTGGTGGAGGAGGACTCCAGCGACCTCGCGGCGGCGTTGTGGGACGGTTGCGACGCGGCGGTCTCCAGCCGGCTGGCCTATCCGGAGGTGCGTGCCGCGCTGGCCGCCGCCGGCCGGGACCACCGACTGGAGGCGGACGCGCAACGGCAGGCCGAGGCGGCCTGGGAGGAGTACTGGGCGGCCACCCGGGCCGTGGAGCTCACCGAGGAGGTCGCCGCCCGCGCGGGCCGGCTGGCCGGCGAGCACGCCTTGCGCGGAGGCGACGCAGTCCACCTGGCCAGCGCACTCGCCGTCGGCATCGACGAGCTCCTGTTCGCAGCCTGGGACCAGCGGCTGCGCTCAGGAGCCGAGGCGACGGGATTCCGGCTCGCACCGAGGACGGCTCCGACCCCGTCGCGCGGTCAGGGTCACTCTCCACAGCCGTCCTGAGCACCGCCTGCGGGGTCGGCGCCCGCTTCCCCGCAGGCCGATCGACGGAACGCGGGTCCCGGTTGCGTCCGGCAGCTCGCCGGTGGGCACCGCTGGATCGCGATGCCCTTCGTGGGGCGAAGGGCGGAGTTCCGCCTCGTGCCGTCTCCCACCCGGAGGGTGCGCCGAGCCGGCCCGAGCTTGACCTTGGAGCCCGCTCCAAGGTCTAGCGTCCGCGCCGTGTCTCCCACCGCTGTGCAGGCGCTGCGCGTGTCGGACCTGGCGACGGCCGTCGGGGTGCGGCCCGACACCATCCGCTATTACGAGCGGGTGGGGCTCCTGCCGCCCCCGCGCCGCACTCCGGGCGGCTACCGGGCCTACGAGGCCGCCGCCGTCGACCGCCTCCGGTTCATCCGGGGTGCGCAGCGACTCGGTCTGCGCCTCGTGGACATCCGGCACCTGCTGGCGGTCCGGGACACGGGGGTTTGCCCCTGCGAACCCGCCGAGCAGCTCCTCCGGCGCCGGCTCGCGGAGGTGGACGCAGAGATCGCACGGCTGACCGCACTTCGAGCGGAGATGGCCGCGATGGCCGCCGCGTTGCCGGTGAGCGAGTGCCCTCCGCCGAGCCCCGGCACCTGGTGCCCGTCGACGGAGGGAGGTGACCCCACATGTTCCTGCTGACCTGCGTCTGCGACCCCGACTACGACGAGTCGTGCGACTGCGACTGCGGATGAGCGCCGGTACGTGACGGCGGGTGCCGGACCCGGGCCGGTACCCGTCCGGACGACCGATCACGATGCGCCCTCGCTGCCACCACCGAACTCCCGGTCATCCTGGATGGTCCCGAGGTCGCAGGTCTGCGTCCTGCCAGGCGCCGCCACGACGACGGCTCCGCAGGGACGCTCCACCTCCACACGCGCTGGGGATCCGCGTCGCCCGCAAGTCCCAGCTCTACCGCCTGGGCGGTGCGCCATGCACGAGGACCACTACGACGCCATCGTCGTCGGCGCGCGGTGTGCCGGGTCCTCCACCGCGATGCTGTTGGCCGGCTACGGCTACCGGGTTCTGGTCGTCGACCGTTCGACCTTCCCCAGCGACACGATCTCCACCCACCTGATCCATCCCCCGGGGATGGCGGCGCTGCAGCGCTGGGGCCTCCTCGACCGCGTCCTCGCCACGGGATGTCCGCCGATCGACACGTACGCATTCGACTTCGGGCCCTTCACCCTCGCCGGTTCACCGGCAGCCCCGGAGTTCCCCGTCGCGTACGCCCCGCGGCGGACGGTGCTGGACGCGCTGCTGGTCGATGCGGCGGCCGAGTCGGGCGCCGAGATCCGGGAGGGCTTCACGGTCGAGGAGCTGATCACCGAGGACGGCGCGGTCGTCGGGATCCGCGGCCATGGCAAGGACGATCGCCGCACCGTGGACGAGCACTCCCGCGTGGTCGTCGGCGCGGACGGCCTGCACTCCCTCGTGGCGCGCCTCCTCCGACCGGAGCAGTACCACGAGCACCCGCCGCTGCTGTGCGGCTACTACGCCTACTGGAGCGGCCTGCCGATGGGCGGCCGGTGGGAGGCGTACGACCGTCCGGATCGTGCTTTCGCCGCATGGCCGACCAACGACGACCTGACGCTGGTCATCGCCGGGTGGCCGTACCGGGAGTTCGTGGCCAACAAGAAGGACCTCGAGGGGAACTACCTGCAGACGCTCGAACTGGCTCCACGGTTCGCCGGGCGGCTCCGAGCGGCCACCCGCGAGGCCCGCCTCGTCGGTGCCGTCGTGCCCAACTACCTGCGCACGCCCTACGGACCGGGCTGGGTCCTGGTGGGGGACGCCGGACACAACAAGGACTTCGTGACGGCGCAGGGCATCCAGGACGCCTTCCAGGACGCGGAGCTGTGCGCCACCGCGTTGCACGAGACCTTCTCCGGGGAGCGTCCGTTCGACGCCGCCCTGGGCGAGTACCAGGCCAGACGGGATGAACGTGTCCTCCCGATGTACGAGTTCACCCTGGAGCTCGCGGCCCTGGAATCGCCGCCGCCCGAGCTCCGGCGCCTGCTCGCCGCCGTCCACGGCAACCAGGAGGCGACCGACCAGTTCGCGCGGGTCAACGCCGGGGTCGAGTCACCGGCGGCCTTCTTCGCGCCGGACAACGTCGAACGCATCCTGGCGGCAGCTGAGCGGCCACCGGGTCGCGGTCAGCTGACAGGCCGGTCGACTCGATCGTGGACCGTCTGACCCCACCTGCCGATCGCGCGTGCCAGGAACCGCTCGTGCCGAGCACTCACCGCGCGGTTCGCCCGTGACCGGCACGGTGCGAGTTCGGGTGGGTCGAGAGCTCAGGTGTCTCCGCTGGCAGGACGCCTGGCCCGGCTCGGCTGCACCCGCATCGGCTCGCCCGGCATCTTCGGGTAGTCGGGCGGATAGGGCAGGTCGCCCATGCCGTCGTCCACGGCCTGGCGATCGGCGAGCTCCAGCAGCGGCTCGATGCCGAAGGCGTGCTCGGCCAGGTCGGCGTGCTTGTCACCGACCTCGCGGAAGCGCGCGGGCATGGTCCTGACGTCGAAGTCGGTCGGGTGCACGTCGGGCAGCTCGTCCCAGTCGACGGGCGCCGACACCGGGGCGTGCGGCTTGGGCCGGATGGAGTAGGCCGAGGCGATGGTGCGGTCGCGGGCCATCTGGTTGTAGTCGAGGAAGATCTTCGAGCCGCGCTCCTCCTTCCACCACGACATGGTCACCCGGTCGGGCAGCCGGCGCTCCAGCTCCCGGCCGAATGCGATGACCGCCCGGCGCACCTCGGTGAAGGTCCACCGCGGCTGGATCGGCACGTACACGTGCACGCCGCGCCCGCCGGAGGTCTTCGGCCAGCCCCGCATGCCGAACTCGCCGAGCAGCTGGCGCACGTGCGGCGCCACCCACACCGCGTCGGCGAAGTCGGTGCCCGGCTGCGGGTCGAGGTCGATCCGGATCTGGTTGGGCGACTCGACGTCGGTCTTGTCGACCGGCCAGGGGTGGAAGGTCAGCGTGCCGAGGTTCGCGCACCAGGCCACCACCGCGACCGAGTCCGGGGCGATCTCGTCCGCCGTCCGCCCGCTGGGGAAGGTGATGTGCGCGGTCGGCACCCACGGCGGGGCGTTCTTCGGCACCCGCTTCTGGTAGAAGGCGTCACCGGTGTTGTCCATCCGGGTCGACAGCCGCGCGCCCTCGAAGACGCCACCCGGCCAGCGCTCCAGCGTCGTCGGCCGGTCCCGCAGCGCGGCGAGGATGCCCGGGCCGACGGCGACGAAGTACTCGACGACGTCGATCTTGCGGAGGCCGCGGTCGGCGAAGTACGGCTTCTCCGGGTTGGAGATCCGCACCTCGATGCCGTCGACGTCCAGGGTCACTGCACCTCGGCTGGCGTCCTTGCTGCCGGCCATGCGCACGCTCCGTCCTGGGGCACTCGTCGGGTCCGGGGGCGCCCGAGTGTCACGCGGGGCAGGTCAGCCCGTCCACCGGTGCCGTTCCCTCGATCAGGTAGGCGTTGACCGCGGCGGTGACGCAGTCGGTCTTGGGGTAGGCGGTGTGCCCCTCGCCCTGCCAGGTGACCAGGACGCCGGACTCGAGGTCCCCGGCGAGGTCGACCGCACCGGCGAGCGGGGTCGCCGGGTCGCCCTCGGTCCCGATCACCAGGATCGGCGCGGCGCCCTGCGCGTCGCGCTCGGGCAGCGGCGTGCTGGGCGCGTCCCACGGGGTGCAGGCGTAGAGGCCGGCCGCGGCGAACGCGCCGAACAGCGGGTACCGCGCGTTCCACGCGCCGACCAGGTCGCGCACCTGCGCCTCGTCGACGTCCTCGGCGGAGTCGGCGCAGTTGATCGCCCGGTTGGCGTCGAAAAGGTTCGTGTAGCTCCCGTCGGGCAACCGGCCCGAGTAGCTGTCGGCGAGCGTGAAGATGCCGGCGGGCTCCCCGTTGCGGGCGGAGACGAGCGCCTGGGCCAGCTGCGGCCAGGCGTCGTCGTCGTAGAGCGCCGCGGCGACCGCGGTCATGACGACCCCCGCGGTGCCCTGCCGCGTCTCCTCCGGGGACAGGCTCGGAATCGGCGAAGCGGCGGTCGCGGCCAGCAGCTCCTCGAGGAAGGCGCGCGGATCGGCGCCCAGCGGGCAGCCGGAGACCAGCCCGGTGCAGCCGGCCGCGAAGGCGTCGAAGGCGGCCTCGAAGCCCTGCGCCTGGGCCTCGGCGTCGGCGACCTGGTCGGCGTCGGGGTCGACGGCGGCGTCCAGCACCATCGCCCGGACCTGCTCGGGGAACAGCTCGGCGTAGGTGGAGCCGAGCGTGGTGCCGTACGAGTAGCCCAGGTAGGTCAGCTGCTCGTCGCCCAGCGCCTCGCGCAGCCGGTCCATGTCGCGGGCGGTGTCGACGGTGTTGAAGGCGCCGAGCGCGTCGCCGTACTCCTCCTCGCACCCGGCGGCGACCTCCTCGGCCCGGGCGAAGGTCGCGTCGAGCTGCTCGGCCGTGGTCGGCCGCGGGTCGGCGGCCACGAGCTCCTCCTTGAGCTCGTCGGGGATGCACTCGACCGGCGTCGACAGGCCCACGCCGCGGGGGTCGAAGCCGACCAGGTCGAAGCGGCCGAGCACCTGCTCCGGCAGGGTCAGCGCCAGGCCGATGGCCGCGTCCGCGCCCGAGGCGCCGGGGCCACCGGGGTTGACCAGCAGCGAGCCGATCCGGTCGGTCTGCGCGGCCAGCCGGGCCCGCACCAGGAACAGCGGCAGCGTGGCGCCGTCCGGCTCGTCGTAGGTGATCGGCACCTCGGTGCGCCCGCACTCGAAGGCCAGGTCGCGGTCGGCGCCCGGCCGGCCGGCGAGCAGCTCCCCGATCTCGGCGTCGCAGTCGGTCCAGGCGATCTCCGGCGCCGGCGCCTCCGACGTCGAGGGCGCCGCGGGTGCCGACCCCTCGGAGGCGACCGTGTCGGCGAAGGAGGCGCAGCCGGACACGGCCAGGAGCACGCCGGAGAGGGCGGCCACCAGGCCGCGACGGGAACGCATGATCAACAGCCTATGAGCCCGAGGCCGGCCGTGCAGACGCCGGCCCGGCAGCGCTCAGCCCACGAACACCTCGGCGAGGTCGTAGCGCACCGGGACGTCGAGCTGGTCGTAGGTGCAGCTGCGGGGCTCCCGGTCGGGACGCCAGCGCAGGAACTGGCCGGTGTGCCGGAGCCGCCGCCCCTCTAGCTGGTCGTACTTGATCTCCACCACGAGCTCGGGCCGCAGCGGCACCCAGGACAGGTCCTTCTTCGCGTTCCAGCGGCTCTGCGCACCGGGCATCCGGCGTTCGCCGTCGGCCTGCAGCTCGGCGTTCGCCCACTCCCGCCACGGGTGGGTGTTCAGGGCGTCGGTGCGGTAGGGGGCGAGCTCCTCGACCAGCTCGGCCCGGCGGGCCATCGGGAACGACGCCGCGACGCCGATGTGCTGGAGCGCGCCCGCGTCGTCGTAGAGGCCGAGCAGCAGCGAGCCGATGATCGGGCCGCTCTTGTGCCAGCGGAACCCGGCGACGACGCAGTCGGCGGTGCGCACGTGCTTGACCTTGGTCATCAGCCGCTGGTCGGGGCCGTAGGGCAGGTCGGCGGCCTTGGCGACGACGCCGTCCAGCCCGGCGCCTTCGAACTCCTGGAACCAGCGCCGGGCGACCTCGGTGTCCTGGGTGAGCGCGGTGACGTGGACCCGGTCGTGCCGGCCGGTGTCGAGCACCTCCCGGAGCCGGGCCTGCCGCTCGGCGAAGGGCACCTCGAGCAGCGATTCGTCGCCGAGCGCGAGCAGGTCGAAGGCGACGAAGTGCGCCGGGGTCTGTTCGGCCAGCAGGGTGACCCGCGACTCCGCCGGGTGGATGCGCTGCAGCAGGGACTCGAAGTGCAGCCGGTCGCCCTGCGGGACGACGATCTCGCCGTCGACCACGCAACGGTCGGGCAGCGCCGCCTTCACCGCCGCGACCACCTCGGGGAAGTAGCGGGTCAGCGGGCGCTCGTTGCGGCTGCCGAGCTCCACCTCGTCGCCGTCGCGGAAGACGATGCAGCGGAAGCCGTCCCACTTCGGCTCGTAGAAGAGGCCGTCGCCGGTCGGCAGCTTCGTGGCGGCCTTGGCCAGCATCGGCTTCACCGGCGGCAGCAGCGGCAGGTCCATGCCGGGCAGTCAACCAGCCGGCGGCGACGGTGTGGCCGGACCGCCCCGTGCGGTCAGGGCGTCACCGGGCCGGCGTCCGCCACGTCGACGACGCCGGGCACCGGGACGGCGCCAGGGAACCGGTCGCGCAGCAGGTCCACCCCGACCTGCGGGTCGGCCGACCCGATCAGCGACCGCCGCTGCTCCCGCTTGCGCTCGGGGTCCAGGCCCATCGCCGCGTCGCGGTCGCGCTTGAGCGCCTCGTCGCACTCGCCCTCGCGGTTGAACGACCACATCAGCGCCGGTTCGCCGAGCGGCAGGGCATCGCCGGGCCGCCCGTCGTGCCGCCCGGTGTGCCACGTGTGCCAGGTCTTGCCGTAGCTGTTGACCAGCCGGGCGAGGAACGCCTTCTCCGCCGCGTCGGGCAGCCCGGGGGCGATCAGCTGCCCGGAGAGGATCTCGAAGTTGTGCGGGTGCCAGTACCCGCGCTCGTCGTCGGGCAGGGTGCCGAACAGCCGCTCGGAGACGATGTACTCGATGCCGATGAGGTTGGCCTCGCGGGTGTTGCCGTCGAAGATCACGCACTGCAGCAGGTCGTCGTTGACCACCCGGCAGTAGTGGTGGGCCTCCATCTGCATGCCCGGCTCGTCGCGCGCGCAGTGGAAGCCGACGACGTAGACGTCGAAGCCCTTCAGCGGGGTGGTGTCCTGCAGCAGCCGGGCGCCCAGCTCGAGCGCGGCCAGCCACGCACCCTTGCCCTCGCCGGCCGGGGACAGCGGGCTGCGCCGCTCGCGGATCGCCGGGTTCATGGACTCGCTCCTCGGGACGGGGTCGGTCGCCCGGCCCTACCCCGGCCCTCCGGGCGGCACGCGGACCGGTTCAGGTCCGCCGTGGCAGGGCGTAGCGGGTGAACAGGACGCCGTCCTCCTCGAGCACCTGCCGCAGCTCCGGCCGGACGACGGTGTCCTCGCCCGGCCCACCCGGGGCGGCGTCCAGCAGCCGCGCCGCGCCGCCCACCAGCGCGGGAGCGATCGTCAGGTCGAGCTCGTCGACCACCCCGGCGGCGAGCGCGGCGCGCAGCAGCTGCGGCCCGCCCTCGCAGGTCACCTGTGCCAGGCCGCGGTCGGCCAGCGCGTCGAGCGCCGTCGGCAGGTCGACGTCGTCGTCCCCGCAGACCAGCACGGTGACCCCGGCCCCGGCCAGCTCGGCCCGGCGGCCGGCGTCGGCGGCCGCGCAGGTGACCAGCAGCGTCGGCGCCGCCGCCAGCCGGTCACCCGGCGCCAGCGAGGCGCGGCGGGAGACCACCGCGATCGGCAGCGCCGGCGGGCGGCCGAGCCGGGCGCGCAGCCGGGCGACGGGGGAGTCCCCGCCGACCGGGCCGTAGCCCTCGGCCGCGGCCGTGCCGTGCCCGACGAGCACCACGTCGGCCAGCGCCCGCAGCACCCGGAACACCCGCCGGTCGCCCGGGGAGCCGAGCCCCGCGCTGCGGCCGTCGACGCTGATCGACCCGTCGAGGGAGACGACGAAGTCGACCCGCAGCGCACGCCCCGGCGGCAGCCGGTAGGCCGCGGCCAGCACGTCGTCGTCCAGGTCCGGCCCCGCAGGGGCGGGGAACAGCCGGCGCACGTCAGCGCGTGGTCAGGACGGCGGCGGACCCGGCCGGCAGCCGCACCGTCGACCCGTCGATCCGCGGGGCGTCGCCGGTGGCGAACAGGACGCCACCGGCCGGCCGGTCCAGCTCGATCTCCTGCGCCTCGCCGGCCAGGTTGACCGCGACCCGCAGCGATCCCCGGTGCACGACCAGCCAGCGGCGGTCCTCGTCGAACGCGACGGTGCCCGCGCGCAGGTCGGGGTCGACCAGCTCGGGGTGCTCCCGCCGGAGCGCCAGCAGCGTCCGGTGCACCTGCAGCAGCCGGGCGTGCGGCTCGCGGTCGGGCTCGGACCAGTCGAGCTTCGAGCGGGTGAAGGTCTCCGGGTCCTGCGGGTCGGGCACGACGTCGGCGTCCCAGCCGTGCTCGGCGAACTCGCCCTTGCGGCCCTCGGCGGTGGCCCTGCCGATCTCCGGGTCGGTGTGGCTGGTGAAGAACTGCCACGGCGTCGACGCGCCCCACTCCTCGCCCATGAACAGCATCGGGGTGAACGGGCTGGTCAGCACCAGCGTCGCACCGACCGCCAGCAGGTCGGGGGAGAGGGACGCGGAGATGCGGTCGCCGACGGCGCGGTTGCCGATCTGGTCGTGGTCCTGCAGGTAGCCGAGGAACTTCCAGCCGGGCAGGCGGGCGGTGTCGACCGGCCGCCCGTGGTGCCGGCGGCGGAAGCTCGACCAGGTGCCGTCGTGGAAGAACGCCCCGGTCAGCGTCTTGGCCAGGCCGCGCAGCCCGGCGTCGGCGAAGTCGTCGTAGTAGCCCTGCCCCTCCCCGGTGAGGACGGCGTGCAGCGCGTGGTGGAAGTCGTCGCTCCACTGCGCGGTCATCCCGAGGCCCCCGGCCACGCGGGGGGTGACCGTGCGCGGGTCGTTGAGGTCGCTCTCGGCGATCAGGGTCAGCGGTCGGCCGACGGCGACCGACAGCGCGTCGACCTCCCGCGCCATCTCCTCGAGCACGTGGGTGGCCCGCTCGTCGACGAGCGCGTGCACCGCGTCGAGCCGCAGCCCGTCGACGTGCATGTCCCGCAGCCACATCAGCGCGTTGTCGATGATGTAGCGGCGAACCTCGTCGGAGTCCGGGCCGGAGAGGTTGATCGAGCTGCCCCACGGGTTCGGGCCGCCGGTGCTGAAGACCGGGAAGAACAGCGGGAGATAGTTCCCCGACGGGCCCAGGTGGTTGTAGACGACGTCCTGGATCACGCCGAGACCGCGCGCGTGGCAGGCGTCGACGAAGCGCTGGTAGGCGGCCGGGCCGCCGTAGCTGTCCTGCACCGCGTACCAGCCGACGCCGTCGTAGCCCCAGTTGTGGGTGCCGTCGAAGGCGTTCACCGGGAGCAGCTCGACGAAGTCGACGCCCAGGTCGACCAGGTGGTCCAGCCGGTCGATCGCCGAGTCGAGGGTGCCCTCCGGTGTGTAGGTGCCGACGTGCATCTCGTAGACGACGCCGCCGGCCAGCGGCCGGCCCGTCCACGCCCCGTCGCCCCACGCGTACGACGACGGGTCGTACCGCCGCGACAGGCCGTGCACCCCGTCGGGCTGCCACCGGCTCCGCGGGTCCGGGCGCGGCGCGTCCTCGTCGTCGAGCAGGAACCCGTAGCCGGCCTCCGGCCCGGCCTCGACCTCGGCCCGCCACCAGCCGGCGTCGTCCCGGCGCATGTCGTGCAGGGCGCCGTCGACCTGCAGGCGTACCCGCTGGGGGAGCGGGGCCCAGACGGCGAACTCGACGGGTGCGGACATGCGGGCGCCTCCGGGCGGGGTGGGTGGGTTTCGGAGCGCGACCATCCTGCCCACCGCGGCGGTGCCCAATCCTGGTCGCGGTCCGCTCGGCCCACGGATACCGGCGCGCCGCAACTCGGGGGCGGTTCGCCGTCGGTGCCGGGCGGTACCTTCCGCGCGCAGCGGTACCAGCCGGTACCCATCGTGTACGGGGGCTCTCGTGTCGACGGTGCGCACCATCGTGTTCCCCGCCCTGCGCCTGCTGGTGTGGGGGGTCATCGCCGTCGCCCTGTGCGTGCTCGCCTTCGGCGGCAGCGGCGGCGGGCTCGGTGGCGGCGAGCCGGCGGCCGGGCCCGGCGCGCCTCCCCTCGACCTGGCCGAGCCGGTCGTGCCGGTCGGGCGGGGCAGCGTGGCCAACACGGTGACCGTGACCGGCACCGTCGTCGCCGACGCGGCCGTCCCGGTCCGGGCGACCGCCGCCGGGAAGGTGCACCGGCTGCTCGCCGCGCCCGGCCCCGTCGCCGCGGGCCAGCCGCTGGTCGAGATCCGCTGGGAGGAGGAGCGCGACCCCGCTGCCGGCACCGACGCCGACGGCAACCCGACGGTGACCCCGCAGAAGCCGCGGATCCGGTCGGCCGCGGTGCCGGCGCCGGCGGCGGGCACCCTGGCCACCGACGTCCTCGTCGACCAGATCGTCGCCGTCGGCGACCGGATCGGCACGGTGGCCCCGGGCTCCCTGTCGGTCACCGCGACGCTCACCCAGGCCGAGCAGTTCCGGCTGCTCAGCCCGCCGTCGACGGCGCAGGTCGAGGTGCAGGGCGGTCCGGCGCCGTTCACCTGCGAGCGCCTGGTGCTCGGCGCGCCGGTTCCCGGCGGCCGGCCGCAGGACGACGCCGGCGCGGATCCCGGCACGGGCGACCCGGGCGCGGGCACCGGAGGGGGGACGACGGCGCGCTGCGCGGTGCCTCCCGGGACCACCGTCTTCGCCGGCATGGCCGCCTCGGTGGTCATCGCCGCGGGGACGGCCGAGGACGTGCTCGTCGTGCCGGTCACCGCCGTCCAGGGCTCGGTGCAGGCCGGCAACGTGTGGGTCGTCGGCGAGGACGGCGAGCCCGTGGAGCGGCCGGTCACGCTCGGGTTGACCGACGGCGAGCAGGTCGAGGTCCGCGACGGCCTGGCCGAGGGCGAGCAGGTGCTGCAGTTCGTGCCGCTGCCGGACGACACCCCGGTCGACCCCTACACGGGGGAGCCGATGACGGCGGGGCCGTTCGGATGAGCCTGCTGTCGCTGACCGGGGTCCGCCGCGAGGTGCCGTTGCCGGACGGGTCGGTGCTGCCGGTCCTCACCGGTGTCGACCTCGACGTGGCCCCCGGCGAGCACGTGGCCGTCGTCGGCCGCTCCGGCTCGGGCAAGTCGACGCTGCTCAACATCCTCGGCCTGCTCGACACGCCGACCGCGGGCGCCTACCTGCTCGACGGCGAGCCGACCGACCGGCTGCGGGCCCGCCGCCGGGCCCGCCTGCGCGGCGAGGTCTTCGGCTTCGTCTTCCAGCAGTTCAACCTGCTCCCGCGGCGCACCGCCGCCGAGAACGTGGCCGCGCCGCTGCTGTACGCCCGCGGCCGCGCCTTCCTGACCCGCGGCCGCGCAGCCCGGGAGGTGCTCGACCGGGTCGGCCTGGGGGCTCGCGCCGACCAGGTCCCGGAGCGGCTCTCCGGCGGGGAGCAGCAGCGGGTCGCCATCGCCCGCGCGCTCGTCCGCCGTCCCCGGGTGGTGCTGGCCGACGAGCCGACCGGGGCGCTCGACGTGGAGACCGGCGCCCGGGTCATGGCGCTGCTCACCGAGATCACCGCCGAGACCGGTGCAGCCCTGGTGACCATCACGCACGACCTGTCCGTGGCCGCGCTGGCCGGCCGCCGCTACCGGCTGGAGGCCGGGCTCCTGGCACCGCTGGACGCGCCCGCCGACCTGCACGCGGCGACGGCGGCGCGGACCGGCACGGGGCTGGTCGGCACGGGGCAGGTCGGCGCGGTGCCGCCGGGCGAGGCGCCCGCGTGATCGCCGTCCTCGGGGTCCTCACCGAGGCGTGGGGCGAGGTGCGGGTGCACAAGTCCCGCGTCGTCCTCTCGCTGGTCGGCGTGTTCCTCGCCGTCTTCGCGATGACCACGGTGACCGCGCTCGGCCTGATCGTCGCGCAGGTGCAGCAGGAACAGGCCGAGCGGGCCGGCGGCCGGGCCGCCACGGTGAGCGTCTCCGCCTTCGACCCGGCGACCGGCCTGCCGCCGGACCCGGAGGAGTGGGACGCCGCCGTCGCCGGGCTGGTCGAGCGCCACGGCATCGCGACCGCCGCGACCATCAGCTGGGCCGACGGGCTGTACCGCCTGCCGTCGGGCACCCGGCTGGTCAGCACCCGGCGGGTGACGCCGTCGTACGGCTCGCTGCACCGCGTGGTGCCGATCGAGGGCCGCTGGCTGCACGAGGCCGACCGGACCAGCCTGTCACCGGCGCTCGTGGTGAACGAGGCCTTCCTGGCCGCCCTGGGCGTGCCGGACCTGTCGTCCCGGCCCACCGTCGTGCTCGGCGGGCCGCGGCCGGTCCGCGCCGCCATCGTCGGGGTGGTCCGCGAGGGGTACGGCGACGAGCTGGTGGTCTACCGGATCGACCGCTCGGGCGGGCCCTGGGACCAGCCCGCGGCCGCGGGTGCGGGCGCGTACCAGGCGCCGCCGAGCCTGGAGCTGTGGGTGCCGCCGGAGCAGGCCGACGAGGTCGTGGCCACCGTGCGCAACGACCTGCAGCTCGCCCTGCCGGGGGTGCAGGTGGACGCCTGGCGGGTGGACTCCGAGGGGATGGCCGAGACGCTCGCCGTGCTGCGGCTGGCCATCCGCGGAGCGGGCGTCGTCGTGCTCGTGCTCGGCGGCCTCGGCGTGCTCAACATCGGGCTGGTGACGGTGCGGCAGCGGATCCGGGAGATCGGCGTGCGGCGCAGCTTCGGCGCCGGCTCCGGGCGCATCTTCGCCGCGGTGATGCTGGAGAGCGTCTGCGCCACCGCGGTCGCCGGCGTCGCCGCCGTCGGCGCGTCGATCGTGCTGGTGCGCGCCCTGCCGCTGCAGGACTGGCTGGGCCAGGGCATCCCGCTGGCCGACGACCCGGGGTTCCCGGTCGCCGCGGCGGTCGAGGGCCTGGTGGCCGCGACCGCGGTCGGGGCGCTCGCCGGCCTGCTGCCGGCGATCATCGCCGTCCGCGCCAGGGTGATCGACGCGATCCGCTACTGAGCGGGCGGGGCGGTGCCGGCCGGACCGCGGCCGGCCGGCACCGCCGCTGCTCACAGCACCAGCTGCTGGCCCACGGAGATCACGTTCGGGTCGCCGACCGTGGCGCGGTTCTTCTCCCACAGGGCCTGCCAGCCGCCGGGCACGCCCTGCGCCGCGGCGATGCTGGCCAGCGTGTCGCCCGTCTGGACCGTGTAGCTGCCGGACGACGGCGCCGGGGCGGGCGCCGGAGCCGGGGCGGACGCCGGCGCGGCGGCGGGCGTGACGCCGTCCCGCAGGTACTTGCCGCAGTGCGGCCAGGCGCCGATGCCCTGGCCCTCGAGCACCCGCTCGGCGACGGTGACCTGCTGCGCGGGCGTGGCCAGGTCGGCGCGCGGCGCGAATTCCCCGCCGCCGTAGCCCGCCCAGGTGGGCTGGGAGAACTGCAGGCCGCCGTAGTAGCCGTTGCCGGTGTTGATGTGCCAGTTGCCGCCGGACTCGCATTCGGCGACGCCGCTCCAGTCGTGCGTCGCGGCCTGGGCGGGGGAGGCCAGCAGGACGAGACCGGCGGCAGCGGCCCCGAGGGTCACCGTGCCGCCGCGGACGAGCCGGCGGATCCGGGCATGGCGGGGCGCAGAGGGCTGTGACATGGACGTGTTCCTCCGATCGCCGCCGGCGAGGTGAGCTGTCGGGTTCGGGCGATCGGTGTGCCCGGCCGCGGCGCGCGGCTTCACCCCGAGGCGCGCGCGGGCGCGCGCCGGGTTGGGTCCCCCACCCCCGTCCTGATGTCTGGTGCGTAGGTCAGGTGCCGGCGGACGGGGTTGGGCGGGCCGGCACCTCGCGCCCGTCCGGTGGGGCCCGAGCGCGGGCATGACGGTAGAGGGGTGGCGGGGGTGCCGTAGGGCGGCCTCGGCGTGTCGGATCACGACACGCCGCGCAATGTCACGACACGCGGACGAACCGAGTGCTGATAGTTAGAGACCTGTCACGGAGTGTCGCGGATGAGCAGGGCCGCGGGCAGGTGCGCGAGCACCTCGCCGACCCGCGCGCCCTCCGCGGTCGACACCACCCGCGTGCCGGTCACCAGATCGCGCCACCCCCCGGTCGGCAGCCGCAGCGACGTGTCGCCCCACCCGCCGGCGGCCAGGGCCACCGGCAGCCGGGTGGCCACGGTCACCGCACCGCCGCGGTCGAAGGCCACGAGGCACCCGGCCGCGTCGCCCACCACCGCCACGGGCTCGTACCCGGTGAACAGCTCGGGGGAGTCGCGCCGGGCGCGCAGCGCCCGCGAGACCACCAGCAGCTTGGCCGCCCCCGTTCCGTCCACCTCCGGGACCGCCCCGGCGTCGAGGTCCGCCAGCAGCCGGCGGCGCAGCCCGTAGTCGACCGGACGGCGGTTGTCGGGGTCGACCAGCGAGTGGTCCCACAGCTCGGTGCCCTGGTAGACGTCGGGGACGCCGGGCATGGTCAGCTGCAGCAGCTTCTGCGACAGCGAGTTCGACCAGCCGAACGGGGCGATCCTGGCGACGAATCGCTCGATCGCCGCGGCGGTGTCCGGGTCGTCGAACGCGGCGTCGACCATCGCGTGCAGCGACTTCTCGAACGCCTCGTCGACGTCGGTCCACCGCGTCGACAGCCCGGCCTCGCGCGCGGCCTTCTCGGCGTAGCCGTGCGCCCGCTCGCGCGACACCGGCCACGCCCCGACCAGGTTCTGCCACACCTGGTGCGCCAGCGGGCGGTCGGCGAGCGGGTGCGTGGCCAGCAGCCGGCGGACCAGCTGCGCCCACTCCGTGGGCAGTTCGGCGAGCACGGCCAGCCGGGCGCGGGTGTCCTCGCTGCGCTTGGTGTCGTGCGTCGACAGCGTCGTCATCGACCGCGGCCGGCCGGCCGCCCGCCGCCGCTGCGCCTCGTGGAAGTCCTCGACGGTCAGCCCGAACCGCGCCGGGTCACCGCCGACCTCGTTGAGGACGACGAACCGCGCCCACCGGTAGTAGGCGGTGTCCTCGACGCCCTTGGCCATGACCGGGCCGCTGGTCTGCTCGAACCGCGTCGCGGCCTCGGTGCCGGCCTGCGCCAGCACCGGGTGCAGCGCGTCGACGGCGGCCACCAGGTCGGGGCGGCGGTCCCGCACGGCGGCGACGGTCGCGTCGAGGTGCTCGCGGCCGTCGGGCAGGTAGGTGCGGTAGACCGGGAAGGCGGCCAGCAGCTCGGCCAGCGCCTCCCGCTGCCTCGCGGCGTCGATGCCGGGCAGCTCCCCGATCACCCGGACCAGCCGGGCCACCTCGGAGCCCAGCATGCCGTCGGTGATCTCCCGCTTGCAGGCGTGCACCAGCGCCGCGTAGTCGACCTCCCGGCCGGACAGCTCGGTGTCCAGCGCGGTCAACGCCGCCTCTCCGGCCGGGTCGACCAGCACGCCGTCGACCTCCGCGAGGGCGTCGTACCCCGTCGTCCCGGCCGCCGCCCAGCTCTCCGGCAGCTCCTCGCCCGGCTCGAGGATCTTCTCGACGACCGTCCACCGGCCGTCGGAGGCGGCGGCCAGCCGGTCGAGGTAGCCACGGGGATCGGCCAGCCCGTCGGGGTGGTCGATGCGCAGCCCGTCGACCGCGCCGTCGCGGACCAGCTCCAGCACCAGCGCGTGGGTGGCGTCGAAGATCTCCGGGTCCTCGACGCGCAGGCCGGCCAGGGTGTTGATGGCGAAGAACCGGCGGTAGTTGAGGTCGCGGTCGGCGCGCCGCCAGTCGACCAGCTCGTAGTGCTGGCGGGCGTGCACCTCCTGCGGCGTCCCGCCCTCCGTGCCCGGGGCGACCGGGAAGCGGTTGTCGTAGTAGCGCAGCTCCGGACCGTCGTCGCCCTCGGCCAGCTCCAGCCGCGCGACGTCGTCGGCGGAGCCGAGCACGGGGATGCGGACCCGCCCGCCGCCGGCGTCCCAATCGACGTCGAACGCCGCGGCGTGCGCGCTGCCCCGCCCGTGCCTCAGCACGTCCCACCACCACGGGGCGGCGGCCGGGTCGGCGATGCCCATGTGGTTGGGCACGAGGTCGAGCACCAGCCCCAGACCGTGCTCGTGCAGCCGGGCCACCAGGCGGTCGAGCCCGGCGCGTCCGCCGCGGGCCTCGTCGACGTGGGCGTGGTCGACCGTGTCGTACCCGTGCGTGCTGCCCTCCGCGGAGCGCAGCAGGGGGGACGCGTAGGCGTGCGTCACCCCGAGGGCGGCCAGGTAGTCGGCGATCTCCGCGCCGTGGTCGAGCGTGAACCCGGAGGTGAACTGCAGCCGGTACGTGGCCGCCGGCACCTGCCGCCGCCGCTCGGCGCCGTCCCCGCTCACGGAGTCCGTGCTCACGGTGCCGCGCTCAGCACGACCATGGCGCGGGCGGCCACGGTGATGGTCTCGCCGTGCTTGACCTCGATCGGCTCGACCCGGTTCATCTCCGCCGTGTCGAGCACGACCGACCAGGTCGTCGCGTAGTCCGCCGGCGGCACGGTGAACTCGATCGGCTCGTGGTGGGCGTTGAAGGCCAGGTAGAAGTGGTTGTCGACGACGTCCTCGCCGCGCTCGTCGGTCGACCGGATGCCGAGGCCGTTGAGGTACATCGCGATCGACTTGGCGAACGAGGCGTCCCAGTCGTCCTCGGTCATCTGGTCACCGGACGGCGTCAGCCAGGCGATGTCCGGGACGGGGGCACCCTCCGGACGGCGCACCGGGCGGCCGTGGAAGAAGCGGCGCCGCCGGAAGGTCGGGTGGTCGTGCCGCAGCATGGTGACCGCGCGGGTGAACTCGAGCAGGCCCTCGTCGACGTCGTCCCAGTCGATCCAGGTCAGCGGGGAGTCCTGGCAGTAGCCGTTGTTGTTGCCCTGCTGGGTGCGGCCCAGCTCGTCGCCGTGCAGCAGCATCGGCACGCCCTGGCTGAGCATCAGCGTCGCGATGAAGTTGCGGCGCTGCCGGGCGCGCAGGGTGAGCACCTCGGGGTCGTCGGTCTCGCCCTCGACCCCGTGGTTCCAGCTGCGGTTGTGGCTCTCGCCGTCGTTGCCGTCCTCGCCGTTGGCCTCGTTGTGCTTCTCGTTGTAGGAGACCAGGTCGTTGAGCGTGAAGCCGTCGTGGGCGGTGACGAAGTTGATGCTGGCGACCGGACGCCGCCCGGAGTGCTGGTACAGGTCGGAGGAGCCGGTGATGCGGCTGGCGAACTCGCCGACCGTGCCGCCCTCGCCGCGCCAGAAGTCCCGGACGGTGTCGCGGTACTTGCCGTTCCACTCCGTCCACAGCGCCGGGAAGTTGCCGACCTGGTAGCCGCCCTCGCCGACGTCCCACGGCTCGGCGATCAGCTTCACCTGGCTGACCACCGGGTCCTGGTGCACGAGGTCGAAGAACGCGGCCAGCTTGTCGACGTCGTGCAGCTCGCGGGCAAGCGTCGAGGCGAGGTCGAACCGGAAGCCGTCGACGTGCATCTCGGTGACCCAGTAGCGCAGCGAGTCCATGATCAGCTGCAGCGAGTGGGGCGTCCGGACGTTGAGCGAGTTCCCGGTGCCCGTGTAGTCCATGTAGTACTGCTTGTCGTCCTCGACCAGGCGGTAGTAGGCCCGGTTGTCGATCCCCTTGAAGGACAGCGTCGGGCCGAGGTGGTTGCCCTCGGCCGTGTGGTTGTAGACGACGTCGAGGATGACCTCGATGCCCGCCTCGTGCAGCGTGCGCACCATGCCCTTGAACTCGGCCACGTGCATGCCGTTGCTCGTGTTGCTGGCGTACTCGTTGTGCGGGGCGAAGAAGCCGATCGTGTTGTAACCCCAGTAGTTGCGCAGGCCCTTCTGCTGCAGCGTGTCGTCCTGCACGAACTGGTGCACCGGCATCAGCTCGATCGCCGTCACGCCCAGGTCGGTGAGGTGCTCGATGATCGCGGGGTGGGCGATGCCGGCGTAGGTGCCGCGCAGCTCCTCGGGGACCCGCGGGTGCGTCATCGTGAGGCCCTTGACGTGGGCCTCGTAGATGACGGTCTTGTGGTACGGGGTGCGTGGCGGGCGGTCCACGCCCCAGTCGAAGTAGGGGTTCACCACGACCGACTTCGGCATGTACTTCGCCGAGTCCTGGTCGTTGCGCTTGCCGCTCTTGAAGTGGTAGCCGAACACGGACGGGTGCCACGTCACGCCGCCGTCGACCGCCTTCGCGTACGGGTCGAGCAGCAGCTTGTTGGGGTTGCAGCGCAGCCCCTGGGCCGGGTCGTAGGGCCCGTGGACCCGGAACCCGTACCGCTGGCCGGGCTGGATGCCGGGCAGGAAGCCGTGCCAGACGAACGCGTCCATCTCCGGCAGCGTGTGGCGCGTCTCCCGGCCGGCGTCGTCGAACAGGCACAGCTCGACCTTGTCGGCCACCTCGCTGAAGAGCGCGAAGTTGGTTCCGGTGCCGTCGTAGGTCGCCCCGAGCGGGTAGGCGGTACCGGGCCAGACCTGGGTCATCGTGCGCGTTCCTCCTGCGTGGGCACCCGGTGTGTACCGGTGGCCGCTGTGTGGTCGCCGCGCCCGCGGACGGGCGGCGGTCGAGCGGTGTCGTGGGCGGTGCGGGGGCGGGCTCCGGGCTCGGTCGCACCCGGCGTCCGACCCCGCATGCCCGCCGACAGCCTGCCGCACACCTCGGACGGCCGCCGGGAGAGGGAACTCACCCCTGGGGGCCGGGCAGGGCGGGCCGGTGCCGCTCGCCGCCCCCCGGACGACGACGCCCCCCGCGGCCGGGACCGCAGGGGGCGTCGTGCGCAGGTCCGGCCGGGACACGGATACCGCGTCCCGGCCGTAGGGGCGGGCGGGCCGGGGTCCGTCCTCGCCCGGCGACGCCGGGTGGCGCTGGTCCCCGACCGGACCCGCTCCTGCGACCGAGCACGCTAGGCCCGCTGCCCGTCCGCGACAAGTAGGCCGCGGCCTCCCGCCGTCCCCCGGGCACCAGCCCTCCCGCGGGGCGCACGGGCACCGTCCTGTCACACCTCCGACGTACCGTCGTCCGCGTGTCCGCGAGCATCGACATCCGGCCCACGGAGGGCCGCTTCCGGGTCGTCAGCGAGTTCGAGCCCTCGGGCGACCAGCCGGCCGCGATCCGGGAGCTGGCCGAGCGGGTCAGGCGCGGCGAGAAGGACAGCGTCCTCCTCGGCGCCACCGGCACCGGCAAGTCCGCGACCACCGCCTGGTTGATCGAGCAGGTGCAGCGCCCGACGCTGGTGATGGCGCCGAACAAGACGCTCGCCGCCCAACTGGCCAACGAGTTCCGGGAGCTGCTCCCCGACAACGCGGTCGAGTACTTCGTCTCGTACTACGACTACTACCAGCCCGAGGCCTACGTCCCGCAGACCGACACCTACATCGAGAAGGACTCCTCGATCAACGAGGAGGTCGAGCGGCTGCGGCACTCCGCCACCAACAGCTTGTTCACCCGGCGCGACGTCGTGGTGGTCGCCACCGTCTCCTGCATCTACGGCCTGGGCACGCCGCAGGAGTACGTCGACCGGGCGCTGCGGCTGAAGGTCGGGGAGGAGCGCGACCGCGACGACCTGCTGCGCACCCTGGTCACCGAGCAGTACACCCGCAACGACCTGTCCTTCTCGCGCGGCACCTTCCGGGTCCGCGGCGACACCATCGAGATCTTCCCGGTGTACGAGGAGCTCGCCTGCCGGGTCGAGATGTTCGGCGACGAGGTCGAGCGGCTCTACTACCTGCACCCGCTGACCGGCGAGGTGGTCCGCGAGGTCGACGAGCTGTTCGTCTTCCCGGCCAGCCACTACGTCGCCGGGCCCGAGCGGATGGAGCGGGCGATCCGCTCGATCGAGGCCGAGCTGGAGCAGCGGCTGGCCGAGCTGGAGAAGCAGGGCAAGCTGCTGGAGGCCCAGCGGCTGCGCATGCGCACGACCTACGACATCGAGATGATGCGGCAGGTCGGCTTCTGCTCCGGCATCGAGAACTACTCGCGGCACATCGACGGGCGGTCCCCGGGCAGCGCCGGCTCCTGCCTGCTCGACTACTTCCCCGACGACTTCCTGCTGGTCATCGACGAGTCGCACGTCACCGTGCCGCAGATCGGCGGCATGTACGAGGGCGACATGAGCCGCAAGCGGACCCTGGTCGACCACGGCTTCCGCCTGCCGTCGGCGATGGACAACCGCCCGCTGAAGTGGGAGGAGTTCACCGACCGGATCGGGCAGACCGTCTACCTGTCGGCCACCCCGGGCGACTACGAGCTGGGCCGGGTCGGCGGCGAGGTCGTCGAGCAGGTCATCCGGCCCACCGGCCTGGTCGACCCGGAGGTCGTCGTCAAGCCCACCAAGGGGCAGATCGACGACCTGGTCCACGAGATCCGGCTGCGCACCGAGAAGGACGAGCGGGTGCTGGTCACCACGCTCACCAAGAAGATGGCCGAGGACCTCACCGATTACCTGCTCGAGCTCGGCATCAAGGTCCGCTACCTGCACTCGGAGGTCGACACGCTGCGCCGGGTCGAGCTGCTCCGCGAGCTGCGGCAGGGCGAGTACGACGTCCTGGTCGGCATCAACCTGCTGCGCGAGGGCCTCGACCTGCCCGAGGTGTCGCTGGTGGCGATCCTGGACGCCGACAAGGAGGGCTTCCTCCGGTCGAACCGGTCGCTCATCCAGACCATCGGCCGGGCGGCCCGCAACGTGTCCGGCCAGGTGCACATGTACGCCGACACGATCACGCCGTCGATGGCCATGGCCATCGACGAGACCAACCGCCGGCGCGAGAAGCAGATCGCCTACAACGCCGAGCGCGGGATCGACCCGCAGCCGCTGCGCAAGAAGATCGTCGACATCCTCGACGGCATCTACCGGGAGGCGGAGGACGCCGAGAGCTCGGCCCGGCTGCTCGGCGGCTCCGGGCGGCAGCAGTCCCGCGGCAAGGCGCCGGTGCCCGGCCTCTCGTCCAAGGCGCGGGGCAAGGCGGGCGCCATCGAGGTGCAGGGCCTGCCGCGGGCCGAGCTCGCCGACCTCATCACGCAGATGAACGAGCAGATGCTGGCGGCGGCCCGCGAGCTGCAGTTCGAGGTGGCCGCCCGGCTGCGCGACGAGCTGACCGAGCTCAAGAAGGAGCTGCGCCAGATGGACGCGGCGCACGCCTGAACGAGGACCGCCTCCCGTGCGACGCGACGAGCTGATCGGTTACTGCCTGGCCAAGCCGGGTGCCGAGGAGACCTATCCCTGGGGTGACGCGGAGCTGGTGGCCAAGGTCGGCGGCAAGGCGTTCGCGTTCATCGGCCTCGACGGCGGCACGGTCGGCGTCAAGTGCGGCCGCACCGCCGACGAGGCGGCCGAGTGGCGGGAGCGCTACCCGGGCGCCGTCACGATCAGCGGCTACATCGGCCGCTACGGCTGGAACGCCGTCGACTGGACCGGTCCGGTGCCCGACGACGAGGTGCGCGAGCTGATCGACGCCTCCTACACCGCGGCCGTCGCCGCCCTGCCGAGGAGCCGGCGCCCGGCGCAGGACTAGGACCGCAGGACCCGGGCCCCGCCCCCGCGGCCCGGCTCGACGCAAGAGGGGTTGCGCGTTACCGTGGAAGAGCCCGGAGCCCCAGCGCTCCGGCGTGGAGGGGAGTAACCCCCCGCGGCGGCGTCGTCAGTACGAGGTCCTCCGACCTCCGGCGCGGCCGGCGGCCCGGAACGGGCTGCGGGAGAGACCTCCGGAACGCACCGTGCGGCGCCCGCGCGCCGCCGATCCTCCGGAGGTCCTGCATGGACGTGCCCTTCTGGGTGTGGGCTGTCACCGTCGGCGCGATCATCGGCATGCTCGTGTTCGACTTCGTCGGCCACGTGCGCACGCCGCACGCGCCGTCGCTGCGCGAGTCGGCGACCTGGTCGGCGGTCTACGTCGGCATCGCGGTCGTCTTCGGCCTGCTCTTCTGGTGGGGGTGGGGCGCCGGCTTCGCCGGCGAGTACTTCGCCGGCTACCTCACCGAGAAGAGCCTGTCGGTCGACAACCTGTTCGTCTTCGTCCTGATCATGGCCGCGTTCGCGGTACCGCGGGAGCTGCAGCAGAAGGTGCTGCTGTTCGGCATCGCCTTCGCGCTGGCCTTGCGGACCGTCTTCATCCTGGTCGGCGCGGCTGCCATCGAGAACTTCAGCTGGGTGTTCTACCTGTTCGGCGCCGTCCTGGTCTGGACCGCGATCGCCCAGGCCCGCAGCGGCGGGCACGGCGGCGAGGAGGACTACCGCGAGAACGCCGTCCTCCGGTTCGCCCGCCGGCACCTGCGCACGACCGAGGAGTACGCCGGCGACCGCATGACCGTCCGGCTGCGGGGCCGGCGCCACCTCACTCCGCTGGCCATCGCGCTGGTCGCCATCGGCACCGCCGACGTCATCTTCGCCGTCGACTCCATCCCGGCGATCTTCGGCCTCACCCAGGAGACCTTCCTGGTGTTCGCCGCCAACGCCTTCTCGCTGCTCGGCCTGCGGCAGCTGTTCTTCCTCATCGACGGCCTGCTCGACCGGCTGGTCTACCTGGGCTACGGGCTGGCCGTGATCCTCGGCTTCATCGGCGCGAAGTTGATCATCCACGCGCTGCACACCAACGAGCTGCCGTTCCTCAACGGCGGGCAGCACATCACCGTCGTCCCCGAGGTCCCGACCTGGCTCTCACTGCTGGTCATCGCGGGCACGCTCGTCGTCACCACGGTGGCCAGCCTGGAGAAGGTCCGCCGCGACCGCCGCGAGCACGCTGCCGAGCTGCAGCGTGAGGTGGGCCACATGGCGCGGTGACACCCGGCGCCCCCGGCGACAACCGCCCGGCGGACCCGTACGCTGCCCCTGCAACACCGGCGGGCGCGCGGTCGCGGGTCCGCCGGGGGAGGGGAGTATCCCCCCGCGGCAGCGTCGTCAGTACGAGCTCGCGGGCCTCGCGGCCCGACGCGCTCCGGCGCTGCCGGTCGTGGGCCGGTGCCTGCGGCGGGAGAGACCTCCGGTGCTGACGACGCCAGTGTCCGGAGGAGCCTGCATGCCCGCGTGCCGCACCGCCGCCACCCGGGTCGTCCGCGCCTCGTCGCCGACCCCGTGGCGCATCCGGTAGCGAGCGCCGCGCACCCCGCCCCGTCCACCCTCTGACGCCCGCGCCGGGCCAGAGCCGTCCCCGTAGAGTGAGGCTCCGTGGAGCTCCCCACCTGGTTCGAGATCGCGACGTTCGTGGGACTCAGCGTCCTGCTGCTCGCCGATCTCGCGCTCGTCGTCCGCCGCCCGCACGAGCCGTCGATGAAAGAGGCGAGCCTGTGGGTGAGCTTCTACGTCAGCCTGGCGCTGGTCTTCGGCCTGGTCCTGCTCGCGGTGACCAACGGGCAGTTCGCGACGGAGTTCTACGCGGGCTGGCTGACCGAGTACAGCCTGTCGGTCGACAACCTCTTCGTCTTCGTGATCATCATGGCGCGCTTCCGCGTGCCCCGGTACCTCCAGCAGGAGGTGCTGATGATCGGCATCATCATCGCGCTGGTCCTGCGCGGCATCTTCATCCTCGCCGGCGCGGCGCTGATCAGCCGGTTCACCTGGGTCTTCTACATCTTCGGCGCGTTCCTGGTGTACACGGCGATCAACCTCGTGCGGCACCGTGACGAGGAGGACGAGTACGAGGAGAACGCCCTCATCCGCCGGATGCGCCGCGTCCTGCCGATGACCCAGGACTACCGCGGCAGCAAGATCCGGGTGAAGGAGAACGGCCGGAGGCTGTTCACGCCGCTGATCATCGTGTTCATCGCCATCGGCACGACCGACCTGATCTTCGCGCTCGACAGCATCCCGGCCATCTTCGGCCTCACCCGCGAGCCGTTCATCGTCTTCACGGCGAACGTCTTCGCGCTGATGGGCCTGCGGCAGCTGTACTTCCTGCTCGGTGGCCTGCTCAAGCGGCTGGTCTACCTGTCGCTGGGGCTCGCCGTGATCCTGGCCTTCATCGGCGTCAAGCTGATCATGGAGGCGCTGCACGAGAACACGCTGCCGTTCATCAACGGTGGCGAGCACATCGACGCCGTGCCCACGATCCCGATCTGGCTGTCGCTGTCGATCATCCTCGGCGTCCTGCTGGTCGCGACCGTCGCGAGCCTGCTCAAGACCCGCGGCGAGCTGGTGTCGGTCGAGGAGCCGGTCGTCACGCCGGAGGAGGCCCGGGCCTCCTCCTCGCTGGGCCCGCAGGCCGAGGCCGAGGTCGAGCCCCGTCTGGAGCGGGAGGCCGAGGCCGCCGCGCCCGGCACGCCCTCCGACGAGGAGCGCAGCCGCCGCTGATCGGCGTCGCCCCGGCGGGACGGGGACCGTGCGCCGCACCGTCCCCGTCCCGCCGCGGCGCCCCGGACAGCGTCGCGAGCCATGCGCCCGGACGACCTGGCCCTGCTCCGCACTCCGGGTGCGGCGGCGGTCTCCCCGGACGGTCGCATCGCCGTCGTCGCCGTCACCCGGCTCGACCTGGCGGCCGACGCCTACCGCAGCCGGCTGTGGGCGGTGCCCACGGACGGCTCCGCGCCCGCCCGTCCGCTGACCGCCGGGCACCGCGACACCGCGCCGGCGTTCTCGCCCGACGGGCGCTGGCTGGCCTACCTCGACGCCGGCGAGGACGGCCGGCCGCAGATCGCCGTCCTGCCCACCGCCGGCGGGGCCGCCCGCCGGCTGACCCGCCACCCGCTGGGGGCCGGCCGCCCGGTCTGGGCGCCGGACTCCGGCCGGCTCGCCTACACCGCGCGGGTGCCCGGGGCGGTTCCCCGTGACGCCGGCGCCCCACGGCTGATCACCACGCTGCCGGACCCGTTCGACGACGGCGGCTCCCCGGACGACGGGCGCAGCCACGTGTTCGTCCTCCACCTGCCCGATCCGCACGGGGACGACGACGGACCGCCGCCCGCGCCGGTGCAACGGACGGATGGCGACGCCGACGACGCCGACGTCGCCTGGAGCCCGGACGGCGCCGAGCTCGCCTTCGTCCGGGCCGAGGACGACTCGGCGCGCACCGTGCACGTCGTGCCCGCCGGCGGCGGCGGGCCGCGGCGGGTCACCACCGGCCGCCGGGCATGCGCACTGCCGGCGTACGCGCCGGACGGGCGCCTGCTGGTCACCGTCGACGACGGGTGCCCGGTGCCCTGCCTCGTCGGCGCCGACGGCGCCCTCGAGCCGCTGCTCGACCCGGGCCCGCACTCCCGCGGCTGCCCCACGCCTGCTCCCGTGGTCGTGGACGGCGCGGTGCTCGTCGGGGTCCGGTGGCGCGGTGCGGTGCAGCTGGTCCGCGTCCCCCTGGACGGCGGAGCGGCCGAGCCGCTGGTGGAGGGACCGTTCACGGTCTCCGGTACCGGCGCCGGCGGCGGGGTGGTGGTGGCCACCGTGGCGCACGACCGGTCCGCCGGCGAGCTGGTCGCGATCACGCCGGGACGCCGCCGGCTGCTGACCGGCTTCGGCCGGGCGCTGGGGGAGACCGGGCGGCTGCACCCGGTGCGGGAGCGGACGACGACCGCCGCCGGCGGCGCGACCGTGGACGGCTGGGTGGCGCTCCCCGACGGCCCGGGCCCGCACCCGGTGCTGCTCGTGCTCCACGACGGGCCGTCGGAGCCCGGCTGGCGGCTGCTCGACGAGACGCAGGTCGCCGTCTCGGCCGGCTACGCCGTCGTCCGCAGCTCCCCGAGCTCCTCGGACGCCGAACGGGACGCCGACGACCTCCTCGCCCTCCTCGACGCCGCCCTCGCCGACCCGGCCCTGGACGGTGAGCGGGTCGGCGTCCACGGCGCCGGTCACGGCGGCTGGCTGACCGCCCGCCTGCTGACCCGGACGACGCGGTTCACCGCCGCCGTCGTGGAGCGGGCAGCACCCGGGCCCGAGGGCGCAGCCGGCGCGCCGCTCGACACCGCGCCGATCCGCACCCCGACCCTGGTCGTGCACGCCGAGGCGGACTGGTCGGGCCCGCCCGAGCTCGGTCCCCGGCTGCACGCCGAACTGCGGCGGCGCGGCGTGCCCGCCGAGCTGCTGCTGTTCCCCGGGGAGGGGCGCGGGCTCGCGCGGTGCGGCCGGCCCCGGCACCGGCTCGCCCGGTTGGAGCACCTGCTGCGCTGGTGGGCGCGCTGGCTGCCGACGGGAGGGCGGGCCGGGTGACGGCGGGACCGCCTACCCGCGTGCTCGGCCGCCGCGCGCTGGGCCGGGCGACGCTGGCCCGGCAGCTGCTGCTGGAGCGGGTGGCGCGGCCGGTGCCCGACGCCCTCGAGCACGTCGTCGGCCTGCAGGGGCAGGAGCCGCGTATCCCGCACCTGTCGCTGTGGAACCGGCTGGCCGGCTACGACCCCGCCTCGCTGGACGCGCTCATGACCGGCCGGGCGGTGGTGCGGACACCGCTGATGCGCACCACGATCCACACGGTCACCACCGCCGACGCCCGAGCGCTGCGGCCGCTGCTGCAACCCGTGCTCGACCGGGTGCTCGCCGGCACCGCCTGGGGGCAGCGGCTCCGCGGTCAGGACCTCGACGACGTCGTCGCCGAGGCGCGGGACCTGCTGGCCGGGCGGCCGATGGGCCGGGCCGCGCTGGCCCGGGAACTGGCCGGCCGGCACCCGGGACTCGACGCCGAATCGGTCGCCTTCGCCGTGAGCTACCGGGTGCCGTGGGTGCAGCCGCCGCCGCGCGGGCTGTGGTCGGGCACCGGCGCGGCCGTGATGGTCCCGCTGGATTCCTGGGTGCCCGCCGATCCGGCGGACCTGCCGGTCCCGATGACGGCGGAGGAGCTGGTGCGGCGGTACCTGGCGGCGTTCGACCCGGCGACGGTGCGCGACGTCCAGGCCTGGTGCGGCCTGACCCGGCTGCGCGAGGTGACCGACCGGCTGGGCGACCGGCTGCGGCGCTTGCGCGGCGAGGACGGTGCCGAGCTGCTCGACGTCCCGGACGCGCCGCTGCCCGATCCGGACATCCCGGCGCCGGTGCGCTTCCTCGCCGAGTACGACAACGTGACGCTCTCGCACGCCGACCGGTCGCGCGTGGTGGTGGAGGGCGACCACCGGCCCCTGCGCCGCGGCGCGGGTGGCTGGGTGGGCAGCGTGCTGGTCGACGGGCTGGTCTCGGCGACGTGGGCGGCCCGGCCGGGTGGCCCGGCGATGGTCCTGACGGTGCGCCCCTCCCGCCCGCTCACCCCGGCGGAGCGGGCGGACGTCGAGGCCGAGGGGCGGGTCCTCCTCGCCTTCCTGGCGCCCGAGCGCGCGGCCGACGTCCGGTTCGAGGCCGGGTGACCGGCCCGGCTGCCGTCCCGTGGGACGGCGACGGCGTCGTGACCCTGCCCTCCGGGGTGCGGGTTCGTGGCCGCCGGACGGACCGCCCGGCGCCGGCCGTCGACTTCGCGCTCGTGCTCGGCCGGGGCCCGGCCCCGCCGTGGCCGCACCGCCGCGTCCGCTGGCCCGATTTCTGGGTGCCGACCGACCGGGCCGACGCCCTGGCGGCCCTGCGCGAGACCCGCGACCGCGCCGGCGCGGGGCAGCGCGTCGAGGTCTGCTGCCGCGGGGGCGTCGGCCGCACCGGGACCGCGCTCGCCGCCCTCGCCGTCCTCGACGGGGCCTCGCCGCGCGACGCCGTCCGCTGGGTCCGCCGCTGCTACGCCCCCCGGGCGGTCGAGGTGCCGTGGCAGCGGTGGTGGCTGTCCGCCGTCCGCTAGGACGCCGCGGACGGGTGCAGGCCGCCGCCCCCGGCGGTGAAGGTGCCCTCGGGACCCGCCGGCGCCGGCAGCTCGGCGTCCCCGCCGGGCACGGGCACGCCCGCGACGCCGTTCACCGACTCCGTGGAATACGCGTACGTCAGCAGGGCGAAGGCCATGAGGTCGCTGTTCACGTCGAGCGCGTGCAGCGCCACGTTGTCGTTGCCGTCGCAGGCCTCGTGGTAGCACGGGTCGAACTGCTCGCCCGCGGTGCCACCCCAGATGGCCACCTGCTGGTCGGTCTTGACCTCCTCGGCCCCGGTGAACAGGCCGCCCGACGGGATGCCCGCGCCGATGAACGCCTGGTAGTCGCTGCGTCCGGAGAACTCGGTGTCGTCGTAGGGCTCGCCGACGCTGGTGTACCAGGCCTCGAACAGGTCCTCGATCGCCTCCGATCCCGCCGGGATCGGCACGCCCTCGGGAGCCGGGTAGGTCGACTGGTCGGCGTCGTAGACCTGCTGGACGTAGTTGGGCGAGCCGATCATGTCGAAGTTGAGGTAGAGCGCGATCCGCTCGAGCTCCCACGGCGGCAGGCCGGCGACGTAGTCGGTCGAGCCGATCAGGCCGAGTTCCTCGACGGCCCACCAGGCGAAGCGCAGCGTGTTCCGCGGTTCGAGGTCGGCCAGCGCGATCGCCGTCTCGAGCAGCGCGGCCGAGCCGGACGCGTTGTCGTTGATCCCCGGGCCCTCGGGGACGCTGTCCAGGTGGGCACCGGCCACGACGACGTTGTCGAAGTCCTCGCCCGGCAGCTCGGCGACCACGTTGTAGTCGGTGCGGTCCTCCGGTGGCAGCACGTTGACGTAGGCGGTCGCGCCCGGCTGGGCCAGCGCCTCGCCGTCGGCGAAGCTGGCGCCCACGACGGGGATCGGCTGCTGCACCGGCCCGTCCACGCCGGTCACCGAGCTCGCGTCGGCGACGATGAGCCCCTCGCGGTCGGGCGCGTCGCCCTGGTTGAAGACGACGACCGCCTCGGCGCCGGCCTCGGCCGCGTTCTGCGCCTTGTCGCCGAAGAAGCAGGTACCGCGCTGGACCAGTGCGATGTCGGCCGGGCCGCTGAGGTCCAGCCCCGCGAAGTCCTCCGGCTCGCAGGCGCTGGTCGAGGCGCGGTCGCCGGTCAGGTTGATGTCGACCGGGACGACGGGCCCCTCGACCTCGCCCGAGCCGCTCCCGGTGAACACGCCGGTCTCCAGGTCGGCCTCGGCGGGGGCCAGCTGCCGGAGGGTGGCGGGGAAGTTGTACACGAACTCGACGGGGTCGAGCGTCACGACGTAGCCGGCCTCGCGGAGCCGGTCGGCGACGTAGCGGACGCTCTCCGTGTAGCCCGGCGTCCCCGCGCTGCGGCTGCCCGGGTAGTCGGAGTCGGTGTTGTTGTCGGCGATCTTCTGGAACTCGGCCTGGTGCTCGCGCACGCCCTCGACCGTGACGCACTCGAGGAGCGCCGCGTAGCTGTCGTTGACCCGGTCCGCGCAGGCCTCCGGCTGGGCGGACGCTGCGGCGCCGGGCAGCACCGCGGCCAGCAGCAGGGCTCCCGACCCCGCGGCCACCGCGCGGTGCGTCGTCCGCCTGGGCGTCGTCCGCCTGGGCGTCGTGCGCCGAACTGCCATGCCGACCTCCTCGTCGTCCGGTGGGCGACGGTGACCACCGGAACCGCATCGCGCGGTCACGGTGAGGATGGCCCTGCTCGCGCCCTGCGCAAGTCGAGCCGTCGCCGGATCCCACGTCGGGACCCGCAGCGGCTGCCGTCCGTCACGCAGGGTTCCTAGACGAGCGCGTTGCGTTGCCCGCGTCGGGATCGCCGCGAGCTGATCCTCTCGATCCCGCGCCAGGAGGCCCCGGCCGGCGCCATGGCGTGACCGTCCGGGGGAGAGGCCGGGGTCGGGCGACCCCGGCCCCGCTGACCAGCGCCTGGACCGCCTGGGAGGGTCGAAGGGGTCATCTCAGCCATCCGCTCCGGTCGCGGAGCGGTCGTGGACGGCCCGTCTCGTCTCGTACCACGTCGCGCCGACCGGCTCGCCGGCCATGTTCCAGCTCCAGGAGATCCGGGGGGTGATGCGTAGGTACGGACCCGGACCCACCATCCCGACCCGCTCCACGGGACCGTCGGCCACGCCGTAGACCCTGATCCCACGCGCGACGAAAGGGTCGAGGGACGGCAGGTCGTCCACCACCAGGGCGACCTTGCGACGTCCGGCCCGCACGTTGCCGACCTTGCGGGTCCGCAGGACGCTCTCACCGGTGCCGCCGACCCAGAAGAAGGCACCGTCGAACTCGACGGCGACCGGTACGACGTCGGGCTGGTCGTGCTCACCCACCGTCGCCAGCCGCGCGATCCCGTGGGACCGCAGGAACTCGATCTCGTCGGCCCCGAAGGTCACCTGGTCACCAGCCGCGAGCGCGCCACTCCCCGAGATGGGGACGCTCGGCGCCGAGCGTGGTGTCCTTGCCGTGGCCGGGGTAGATCCAGGTGTCGTCCGGGAGCCGGTCGAACAACCGCTGCTCGACGTCGTCGATGAGGCTGGTGAAGCGCTCGGCGTCCCCACGGGTGTTGCCGACGCCGCCCGGGAAGAGGCTGTCGCCCGTGAAGACGTGCACCCCGGCGTCGCCCGGGCCGCGCCAGACCAGCGCGATCGAGCCGGGGGTGTGGCCCCGCAGGTGCACCACTTCCAGCGACTGCTCGCCGACGGTCACCGTGTCGCCGTGCTCGACCGGGCGCTGCACGGGCACCGGCAGGTCCGCGGCGTCGTCCGGGTGCGCCACGGTGGTCGCCCCGGTGGCCTCCACGACCTGGGGCAGCGCGCGGTGGTGGTCCCAGTGCCCGTGGGTGGTCACCACGGTCCGCAGCGGGGCGTCGCCGACCAGGGCCAGGACGGCGTCCGGCTCGGCGGCCGCGTCGACGAGCAGCGCGTCGCCCGTGGCGGTGCAGCGCAGCAGGTAGACGTTGTTCGCCATCTCGCTCACGGCGAGCTTGCTGAGGGTCAGCCCGGGCAGGTCGCGGACGTCGGCCGGGCCACCGACCTCGACGTCGCCGGTGTAGCCGCCGGGGGATCCGGCCATCCCGACCTCCATCGGAAAGTGTCGTCGGACGCGGATACGGTCCGGGGGTGGACGCTAGCCGAGCTCCCGACGGCACTCACCTGGTCGGCCTGCCGGCCACGGACATCGCGGCGCTGGTCCGGGCGGGGGAGGTCCCGGCGGTCGACGTGGTCCGGGCCCACCTGGCCCACATCGCGGCCGTCGAGGGCCGGATCGGTGCCTTCCGGGTCGTGCGCGCCGAGGCCGCGTTGGCCGAGGCGCGGGCGGTCGACACCGCACTCACCCGGTTCGCGCTCCCGCTGGCCGGGGTGCCGGTCGCGGTCAAGGACAACGTGGCCGTCGCCGGCGAGGAGTGCACCGACGGCGTGCCGGCGTCCGGCCGTGCCGCCGAGCGCCGCCACCACCCGGTGGTCGCCCGGCTGCGCGGGGCGGGTGCCGTCGTCATCGGCATCACCCGCGTCCCGGAGCTGTGCGTCTTCGCCGCGACCGACGGTCCGGGCGCCGTCACCCGCAACCCGTGGGACACGGCCCGCTCGCCCGCGGGCAGCTCCGGCGGCAGCGCAGCCGCGGTCGCAGCGGGGTGCGTGCCGCTGGCGCACGGCAACGACGGCCTGGGCTCGCTGCGCCTGCCGGCGGCCGCCTGCGGGCTGGTGACGCTCAAGCCGGGGCGCGGCGTCGTCCCGGCGGGGATCGGTGCCGACAGCTGGTCGGGTATGGCCGAGAACGGCGTCCTCGCCACCACGGTCGCCGACCTCACCCTGGCGCACGCCGTGCTGGCGGACGAGCAGCCGGCGCCGCCGGCCGCGCCCGGGCGGCCGCTCCGGATCGCCGTGTCGACGCGCTCGCCGCTCCCCGGCGCGATCGCCGACGGCCCCACCCGGGCGGCGGTCGAGGCCACCGCGGGCTCGCTCGCCGCGGCCGGCCACGTCGTCGTGCGGCGGCACCCGCCGGCCGGGCCGGGCGCGACTGCAGCCGTGCTGGCGCGCTGGTTCGCCGGCGCGCGCGACGACGCGGCGCACCTGGGGGTCGCCGTGGCCGATCTCGAGCCGCGCATCCGGACGCACGCCCGGCTCGGCCGGCTGGTCCGGGCGGCCGGCGGGCCGCGCGCCGCCGCCGCCGAGCGCTTCCGGGCCCGCATGACGGGCTTCTTCGCCGCCTCCGACGTGCTGCTGACGCCGGTCACCACCGGCCCGCCGCTTCCCGCGCGCCCGTGGCACGAGCGCTCGTGGCTGGCCAACGTCACCGCCAACGCCCGGTGGGCCCCGTGGACGGCGGCGTGGAACCTCGCCGGCCTGCCCGCGCTCGTGCTGCCGGCCGGACGGCGACCCGACGGCGCCCCGGTCGCCGTCCAGCTCGTCGGCCCCCCGGGAGCCGAGGGGCGACTACTCTGGCTGGCCGGAGAGCTCGAGCGCCGGCAGCCGTGGCGCCGCCACGCACCGGTCTTCGACCCCACCGCGGCACCGACCGGAACACCCGTCTGAGCACCCGACCGACCGCCGGCCGGGCGCCCGCCCGGCGCGGGGTCCAGCTCACCGCCGCACGGCGGACGACGTCGCGGGCCCCGGTGTTGCACCGGGAGCGCACGACCCGGCCGTCCCGGCCGCCGTACCGCACCACCGCGCACCAGCCACAGCGACCGACAGGGATCACATGGACAGGCTCGTCGTCCGCGGCGCCCGAGAGCACAACCTCAAGGACGTCCACCTCGACCTCCCGCGCGACGCGTTGATCGTCTTCACCGGCCTGTCCGGGTCCGGCAAGTCGAGCCTGGCGTTCGACACGATCTTCGCCGAGGGCCAGCGTCGGTACGTCGAGTCGCTGTCGGCCTACGCCCGCCAGTTCCTCGGCCAGATGGACAAGCCGGACGTCGACTTCATCGAGGGCCTCAGCCCGGCCGTCTCGATCGACCAGAAGTCGACCAACCGCAACCCGCGGTCGACCGTCGGCACCATCACCGAGGTCTACGACTACCTCCGGCTGCTGTACGCCCGCGCCGGGCAGCCGCACTGCCCGAACTGCGGCAAGCCGATCGCCCGCCAGACGCCCCAGCAGATCGTCGACCAGGTGCTCGCCATGGCGGAGGGCACCCGCTTCCAGGTGCTCGCCCCCGTCGTGCGGGCCCGCAAGGGCGAGTACGTCGACCTGTTCAGCTCGCTGCAGACGCAGGGCTTCTCCCGCGTCCGGGTCGACGGCACGGTGCACCAGCTGACCGACCCACCGAAGCTGAAGAAGCAGGAGAAGCACACGATCGAGGTGATCGTCGACCGGCTCACCGTCAAGGAGAGCAACAAGCGGCGGCTCACCGACTCGGTGGAGACCGCACTCGGCCTGGCCGGCGGGCTCGTCGTCCTCGACTTCGTCGACCTGCCCGAGGACGACCCGCACCGCGAGCGGACCTACTCCGAGCACCTCGCCTGCGTCGACGACGGCCTGTCGTTCGAGGCGCTCGAGCCCCGATCGTTCTCCTTCAACTCGCCCTTCGGCGCCTGCCCGGAGTGCACCGGCATCGGCACCCGCAAGGAGGTCGACCCCGACCTCGTCGTCCCCGACCCGGGGAAGAGCCTGGGCCAGGGCGCGGTCGCGCCGTGGGCGGGTTCGATGAGCAACGAGTACTTCACCCGGCTGCTCAGCGGCCTCGCCGACCAGCTCGGCTTCTCCATGGACACGCCGTGGGAGCGGCTGCCGGCCCGCGTGCAGAAGGCCGTGCTGCACGGGTCGCCCGACCAGGTGCACGTCCGCTACAAGAACCGGTACGGCCGCGAGCGCAGCTACTACGCGAGCTTCGAGGGCGTGCTGCCCTTCCTCGAGCGGCGGCACGAGGACACCGACAGCGATTACATGCGGGACAAGTACGAGGGCTACATGCGCGACGTGCCCTGTCCCGTGTGCCACGGCACGCGGCTCAAGCCGGAGATCCTCGCGGTCAAGCTCGGCAGCCGGTCGATCGCCGAGGTCACCAGCCTCTCCATCGGCGAGGCGGCCACCTGGCTGGGCGCGCTCGAACTGGGCGAGCGGGAGCGGGCCATCGCCGACCGCGTGCTCCGCGAGATCCAGGCCCGGCTTTCTTTCTTGGTCGACGTCGGGCTGGACTACCTGTCGCTCGATCGGCCCGCCGCCACGCTCGCCGGCGGCGAGGCGCAGCGGATCCGGCTGGCCACGCAGATCGGCTCCGGGCTGGTCGGCGTCCTGTACGTGCTCGACGAGCCCTCCATCGGGCTGCACCAGCGCGACAACACCCGGCTGATCGAGACGCTCGTCCGGCTGCGCGACATGGGCAACACGCTGATCGTCGTCGAGCACGACGAGGACACCATCAAGGTGGCCGACTGGGTGGTCGACATCGGCCCCGGCGCCGGCGAGCACGGGGGCGAGATCGTCATCAGCGGCACGGTCGAGGAGCTGCTGGCCAGCGAGCACTCGCTCACCGGCCAGTACCTGTCGGGGCGCAAGGAGATCGTCGTCCCGACGGTCCGCCGGGCGCCGCAGCCGGGGCGGGAGCTGGTGGTCAAGGGCGCCCGGGAGCACAACCTCAAGGGCGTCGACGTCACCTTCCCGCTCGGCTGCTTCCTAGCGGTCACGGGGGTCTCGGGCTCGGGCAAGTCCACTCTGGTCAACGACATCCTCTACACGTCGCTGGCCAACGAGCTCAACCGCGCCCGGCTGGTGCCCGGCCGGCACCGCACCATCACCGGTCTCGACCAGCTCGACAAGGTCGTGCACGTCGACCAGTCACCGATCGGCCGCACGCCGCGGTCCAACCCGGCCACGTACACCGGCGTCTACGACCACATCCGCAAGTTGTTCGCCAGCACGTCGGAGGCGAAGATCCGGGGCTACCAGCCCGGGCGGTTCTCGTTCAACGTCAAGGGCGGCCGCTGCGAGGCGTGCTCCGGCGACGGCACGATCAAGATCGAGATGAACTTCCTGCCGGACGTGTACGTGCCGTGCGAAGTGTGCAAGGGGGCCCGCTACAACCGGGAGACCCTGGAGGTGCACTACAAGGGCAGGACGATCGCCGAGGTCCTCGACATGCCGATCGAGGAGGCCGCGGACTTCTTCGCCGCCATCCCGGCGATCGCCCGGCACCTGACGACGCTGACGCAGGTGGGCCTGGGGTACGTGCGGCTCGGCCAGCCGGCGCCGACGCTCTCCGGGGGCGAGGCGCAGCGGGTGAAGCTGGCCAGCGAGCTGCAGAGGCGCTCGACCGGCCGGACGATCTACGTCCTCGACGAGCCGACCACCGGCCTGCACTTCGAGGACATCCGCAAGCTGCTCCTGGTGCTCCAGGGCCTCGTCGACAAGGGCAACTCGGTGGTCGTCATCGAGCACAACCTCGACGTGATCAAGAGCGCCGACTGGGTCGTCGACATGGGCCCCGAGGGCGGCTTCCGCGGCGGCACCGTCGTCGCCGAGGGCCCGCCGGAGTTCGTGGCGACCGTGCCGGAGAGCCACACCGGCCGGTACCTGGCGAAGATCCTCGACCCGGACGCCGTGGCCGCCGCAGCCGACGGGGCGAAGAAGCGCAGCCGGCGCAAGGCCAGCTGACCGGGGTCGCCGTGGCCGGTGAGGGCCACCGGCCCGCCGCCGCCGGTGGGGGGGACCCGTCCGCCGCGGCCGGTGTGGGGGGGACCCGTCCCGCTGCGGCTGGTAGGGGCACCCGTCCCGCTGCGGCTGGTAGGGGCACCCGTCCCGCCACGGCTGGTAGGGGCACCCGTCCCGCCACGGCTGGTAGGGGCACCCGTCCCGCCACGGCTGGCCGGGTGGCGGCCGGCGCGGGCGACCCGGCCATCCACCGAGCCGCACGGTGCCTGTCCGCGGGGAGCCGTGGGCCCGATCGGCATGCGCCGGATCGCGTGTCGCGCCGGGTGCGGAGCCGCCGCCGCGCCTCCCGCCCGATGACCTCGCAGGTCAGCGGGCCATTCCTTGATCCGTGCCTTGCGCATGGGAGCACTCGAACATATGATCGAATGCATGGAAGGCGAGGTGGCGGACGAACCATTGGCCGCCTCGTGTCCGGCGGTACCGCATCAGCCGCCTTCCCGAGGGACCGCCGTGACGGTGGCTGGTGCGACGGTGGC
>NZ_JAOVZT010000001.1:254388-333181 GCF_025716945.1 Geodermatophilus sp. YIM 151500 | reverse complement strand
TGGTGCGACCGTGGCTGGTGCGACCGTGGCTGGTGCGACCGTGGCTGGTGCGACCGTGGCGGACGTCGCGTTCGCTCCGCCCGTTTCCCTGTCATCCGGGCCGTTGGGCGCGGTGCAGGCCGCTGACCGCGAGATCGCGCGGCAGACGGCGCTGCGAGCCCGCGCGGTGGCCGACTTCGCGGCCGGGCGCCCGGCGTCAGCCGACCGGCAGCAGGGGGAGAAGGGGGCGATGAGTGCCGAGCGCTGGGCCGCGCGGTCCGAGGAGCTCCGGCCGGTCAGCGAGTGGGCCGCGAAGGAACTGGTCGTCGCCCTGTCCGTCAGCGTCGAGTCGGCGGAGAAACTGCTCGATACGTCGTTGACGCTGGTGAACCGGCTGCCCGCGACGCTCGCCGCCCTCGAAGCGGGTGCGCTGCACGCGGGGCACGTCTGGCCGATGCTCGACAAGGTCGCCCCCATCGAGCGCGACGACGTGCGTGCCGAGGTCGAGGCGTGCCTCCTCGGGTGGGCGGCCGGCAGGGTCACCACCCCGGCCCAGCTGGGTGCCAAGGCGCGGCGGGAGGTGGCCAAGCGGGATGCCCGCGGGGCCGCCCGCCGCCTCACGCGGGCGCTGCGTGAGCGCGGGGTGTACTGGCGACCGGAGCACGTCGATGGCATGGG
The DNA here is from genome assembly GCF_025716945.1 of Geodermatophilus sp. YIM 151500. Taxonomy (GTDB): domain Bacteria; phylum Actinomycetota; class Actinomycetes; order Mycobacteriales; family Geodermatophilaceae; genus YIM-151500. The sequence continues at coordinate 332,524 of NZ_JAOVZT010000001.1, read as the reverse complement.
CTCGGTCGGCGCCGTGCTGACCATGCCGGAGTCCCAGGTCCTGTACGAGGCGCTCGGTGCCTACGCCGACGCTCTCGACGACGACCACGACGACGATCCCGACGAGCCGCCCCGGACGCGGGCGCAGAAGATGGCCGACTGCCTCATGGACCTGGTCCTGCGTCCTGGGGAGACCGATCTGCCGCCGGTACAGGTGCTGTTGACGGTCGTCGCCTCCGTGGGCGCGTTGCTCGGCGGGGACGAGCCCGGGGAGATCTCCGGCCAGCCGGTGCCGGCCGAGATGATCCGCCAACTCCTCCGCGGTCTCACCGGGCGACGGTCCCCGCTGACCGCGGAGCCTCCTGCCCCCGTCGACCCGCCCACGCCCGATGGGTCCCCCGCCCACACGGCCGTCGACCGCGCAGCCGCGCCGTTCCCCACCCGAGGCGCGGCGCCGGGTGGGCAGGACCCGGCGGTGATCAGCGCCACGGAGCCGACCACCGGCGCGGAGGCCCGCCGGCCCGAGCCGGAGTCGGCGCTCGAGCCGGGATCGGTACCGGAGCCGGGCTCGGCGCCGAAGCCGGGACCGGTGCCCGAGCGGGGCTCCCCGCCGGAGTCGGGACCGGCGCCCGAGCTGGGATCGGTACCGGAGCTGGGCTCGGTGCCCGAGCGGGGCTCGGTACCGGAGCCGGGCTCGGTGCCCGAGCGGGGCTCGGTGCCCGAGCGGGGCTCGGTGCCCGAGCGGGGCTCGGCGCCGGAGTCGGGACCGGCGCCCGAGCGGGGTTCGGCGCCGGAGCCGGATGCCGGCTGCGTCGAGGAGACCTGGCAGGAGGCCTGGCAGGAGGCCTGGCAGGAGATCGAGCAGCGCGAACTGTCCGCGTGGGCCGCCGAGATGCAGCGGCGGGTCCTGGCCGGTGAGCTCCAGGACCCGGACCCTATGTCGGACGACGAGTTCCTGGTCTGGGCGCACGCGGCCGCATCGGTGGCGAGCTCCCTCGATGGGAGAGACGACGTCGTCGGACTCGAGCAGATCGGCGGCACCGACCCCGGGCTCGACCCCATCGGCGGCATCGACCCCGGGCTCGACCCCATCGGCGGCATCGACCCCGGACTCGAGCAGATCGGCGGCACCGACCCCGGACTCGAGCAGATCGGCGGCATCGACCCCGGGCTCGACCCCTCCGCGGCTGGCCCCGGGCTCGACGCCTCCGCGGGTGGCCCCGATGCGCCGGCCGCACGAGGCGGCGATCCGTGCCCGGCGTACGGCGGAGACGGCCGCGACGGTCCTGAGCCGGGCCGCGCGCGGCGCAACGACGGACAGGGCTCCTCGGACCCGCCGGCGTCGGGCGGTGGCGACGCGGAGGAACCGCCCGGTCCGCCGGGGACCTCGCGCAACGCGGTCGCCGGCGAACTCCGCGCCGGGTGCCCGCCGGACGGGACCCGGTGGTGGGCCGACGCGGACCTTGCCGTGGACGAAGCGGGCCGGGCAGTGCTGCACGCCACGCGGGCGGTGGCGCATGCCCGGCGCATGGTGCACACGGCCTCCGTCGCCGACGCCGCCGACGAGGCGGCGTGGCGGGCCGGCCCCAGCGGCCGGGTCGATGCCGCCCGGGACGCGCTGGCGGCGCTGGAGGGGGCGGAGGGGGCCGAACGGGCGGTGCTGGCCGACCTGCTGACCCGGACCGGTGGCGGCGGACTGGCCGAGCGGCCACGGATCGCGCTCACCGACGCGGTCTCGGGTGCCCTGCTGGCGCTCACCGACCTCCCCGGGCTGCGCCGGGCCGCCCACTGCGGCGCGGATGCCTGCCGCCGTCGTCCCGAGCACTGCGACCACGACTTGACCGGCCGCCACGGACTCGGACCCCCGGGGCCGACCGAGGGGTACCGGCCCGGCGCCGAGCTCGACCGGTGGGTACGGGCGCGCGACCGGCGGTGCCGCTTCCCAGGGTGCCGACGGCGCGTGCCGCGAGGCGGTGAGCTCGATCACGACCGGCCGTACCCGATCGGGCCGACCAGCGCCGACAACCTCACCGGCTACTGCACGACCGACCACCGCGGGAAGCACCAGGCTCCCGACTGGCGCCAGCGGCTCGACGCCGACGGCACGCTCACGGTGACCACGCCGACCGGGTTGGTGGCGGTCACCACGCCGCCGCCGTACTGAGGTCCCGCCGTCAGAACGTCCGAGGCCCCGCCCGCCGCTTCGCGCGTCCGGCCGGCGCCCGTGTGTCCGGGGCGGCCCGTTGCGCCGACTGCGATCCGGCGGTCGGGTCCCACCGCGCGCCGGGCCGACATGGGTGTCATTCGCCCGACCTAGTCTGGGAGCCATGCCCGACCCGTCCACGTACCGCCCCGCGGTCGGCAGCATCCCGGAGTCCCCGGGCGTCTACCGGTTCCGCGACCCGAACGGCCGGGTCATCTACGTCGGCAAGGCCAAGAGCCTCCGGCAGCGGCTGAACAGCTACTTCGCCGACGTCGCCGGCCTGCACCCGCGCACCCGGCAGATGGTCACCACGGCGGCGTCGGTCGACTGGACCGTCGTCGGCACCGAGGTCGAGGCCCTCCAGCTCGAGTACAACTGGATCAAGGAGTTCGACCCGCGGTTCAACGTCCGCTACCGCGACGACAAGAGCTACCCGTCGCTGGCCGTCACGCTCGACGAGGAGTTCCCGCGGCTGCAGGTCATGCGCGGCCCCAAGAGGAAGGGCGTGCGCTACTTCGGGCCCTACGCGCACGCATGGGCGATCCGGGAGACCCTCGACACCCTCACCCGCGTCTTCCCCGCCCGTACCTGCTCCACCGGCGTCTTCAAGCGGGCCGGTCAGATCGGCCGGCCATGCCTGCTCGGCTACATCGGCAAGTGCGCGGCACCCTGCGTCGGCAAGGTCACCGCCGAGGAGCACCGGGCGATCGTCGACGGCTTCGTCGAGTTCATGGCCGGCCGCACCGACCAGATGATCCGCCGCCTCGAGCAGGAGATGGCCGAGGCCGCCGAGGCGATGGAGTACGAGAAGGCCGCCCGCCTGCGCGACGACCTCGGCGCCCTCCGGCGGGCGCTGGAGAAGCAGGCCGTCGTCCTCGGTGACGGTACCGACGCCGACGTCGTCGCCTTCGCGCAGGACGAGCTGGAGGCCGCCGTCCAGGTCTTCCACGTCCGCGGCGGCCGGGTGCGCGGCCAGCGCGGCTGGATCGTCGACAAGGTCGAGGCGGTCACCACCGGCGAACTGGTCGAGCAGTTCCTCCTGCAGGTCTACGGCGGGGTCGACGAGATGACCGGCGTCGGCGAGGCCGGGGAGTCCGTCCCCCGGGAGGTCCTCGTGCCCGAGCTCCCGGACGACGCCGACGTCTACGCCGAGCTGCTGGCCGAGCTGCGCGGCAGCAAGGTGAGCCTCCGGGTGCCGCAGCGCGGCGACAAGCGCGCCCTCCTCGAGACCGTCGAGCGCAACGCCAAGGAGGCCTTCGCCCGGCACCGGGTCAAGCGGGCCAGCGACCTCACCGCCCGCTCGCTCGCGTTGAGCGAGCTGCAGGACGCGCTCGACCTCCCGGACGCCCCGCTGCGGATCGAGTGCATCGACGTCTCGCACGTCCAGGGCACCGACGTCGTCGCCTCCATGGTCGTCTTCGAGGACGGTCTGGCGAAGAAGTCCGACTACCGCCGGTTCGCCGTCCGCCAGGGCTCCGACGACACCGCCGCGATGGCCGAGGTCGTCCGCCGCCGCTTCGCCCGGCACCTCAAGGAGGAGCAGGACCGCAAGGACGAGCAGGGGGTCGCCGCCGAGGAGGGCCGCCCGCGGAGGTTCGCCTACCCGCCGAACCTGTTGGTGGTGGACGGCGGCGCACCGCAGGTCGCCGCGGCCGCGCGGTCCCTCGACGAGCTCGGGATCGTCGACGTCGCCGTGTGCGGCCTGGCCAAGCGCATGGAGGAGGTCTGGTTGCCCGGAGAGGGCGACCCGGTGATCCTGCCGCGCACCTCCGAGGCGCTGTACCTGCTGCAGCGGGTGCGCGACGAGGCCCACCGCTTCGCGATCACCTACCACCGGCAGAAGCGGTCGACCAGCATGCTGGTCTCCGTGCTCGACGACGTCCCGGGTCTCGGGGAGACCCGGCGGAAGGCGCTGATGAAGCAGTTCGGATCCCTCAAGCGGCTGCGGGCCGCCACCGTGGAGGAGCTGATGGCGGTCCCCGGCATCGGCCGGCGGACGGCGGAGGCCGTGCTGACGGCAGTCGCCGAACCGGCCGGTGCGGCTCCGGACGGCGGCCCGGCCGGTGCGGCTCCGGACGGCGGCCCGGCCGACGGCGCGGAGGTGCGCGAGACCACCGGCGCGCCGGCCGGGCCGGCCGAGCGGGGGACGCCCACCGCCGGCGCGGGCAGCACCGCCGAGGTCGGGCGGGTGGCGTCGTGAGCGACGTCCGCGACACGCCGCACCCGGCCGGTGCGGCCGGGCACGGCCCGAGCCGGACGGGGGTGCCCGGCCAGGGCGCCCCGGGCCACGACCCGGGAAGCACCGAGACCCCGCCGCTGGACATCGTCGTCGTCACCGGCCTGTCCGGCGCCGGCAAGCTCAGCGCCGGTCGGGTGATGGAGGACCTCGGCTGGTTCGTGGTCGACAACCTGCCCCCCGCGCTGCTGCAGCCGATGGTCGAGCTCGGCGCCCGCGGCGACCTGCGCCGGTTCGCCGCGGTCGTCGACGTGCGCAGCCGGGCCTTCTCCAGCGACCTGCAGGAGGCGCTCCGGGCCCTCGCCGACGCCGGGCACCGGCCCCGCCTCGTGTACGTGCACGCCCGCGACGACGTGCTGGTCCGGCGCTACGAGTCGGTGCGCCGCGAGCACCCGCTGCAGGGCTCGGGCCGGCTGATCGACGGCATCGCGGAGGAGCGGGTGCTGCTCACCGACATCGCCGGCGAGGCCGACCTCTGGGTCGACACGAGCGACCTCAACGTGCACCAGCTGCGCGCCACCCTGGAGAACGCCTTCGCCCGCGACGGGCAGGCGCCCCCGCTCACGGCCACGGTGCTCAGCTTCGGCTTCAAGTACGGCCTGCCGCTGGACGCCGACCTCGTCGTCGACGCCCGCTTCCTGCCCAACCCGCACTGGATCCCCGAGCTGCGGCCCTACACCGGCCAGGACGCCGAGGTGCGGGACTACGTGCTCGGCCAGGACGACGCCAGTGCCTTCCTCGACCGCTACGTCGACGTGCTGCGGCTGCTCATCCCCGGCTACCGGCGGGAGGGCAAGCGCTACCTGACCCTCGCCGTCGGCTGCACCGGCGGCAAGCACCGCAGCGTCGCCATCGCGGAGGAGTTCGCCCGGCGGTTGACCGCCGACGGCGTCGCCGCCGTCGCCCGGCACCGCGACCTGGGCCGCGAGTGAGCGCCGGCGGCGGGCCGCCGCGCGTGGTCGCGCTCGGGGGCGGGCACGGCCTGGCCGCGGCGCTGGGCGCCTGGCGGCGGATCACCCCCGACCTGACCGCCGTCGTCACCGTCGCCGACGACGGCGGCTCGTCGGGACGGATCCGCCGGGAGATGCCCGTGCTGCCGCCCGGCGACCTCCGGATGGCGCTGGCCGCCCTGGCCGGCGACGACGAGCAGTCCCAGGAGCTCGCCCGGCTGCTGCAGCACCGCCTCGGAGGCACCGGCGTGCTCGCGGGCCACCCGGTGGGCAACCTGGTGCTCACCGGGCTGGTCGACATGCACGGCGGGGACATGATCCGCGCGCTAGACGACGTCTGCCGCCTGGTCGGCGCCTGCGGCCGGGTGCTGCCCATGGCCGACGTCCCGCTCGACCTGGTGGCGCGGGTGGAGAGCACCGATCCCGACGACCCGGCCCGCGTGCGCACCATCCGCGGTCAGGTGGCCATCGCCAGCACACCGGGGCGGGTGCGCGACATCCTGCTGTCGCCCCCCGACCCTCCGGTGAGCGCGGCGGTGACCGGGGCGATCGCCGCAGCCGACGTCGTCTGCCTCGGCCCCGGCTCCTGGTACACGTCCGTGCTGCCGCACCTGCTGGTCCCGCGCCTGCACGACGCCCTGGCGGCCAGCGGGGCCCGCGTGGTCGTCGTCCTCAACCTGGAACCGCAGCCGGGGGAGACCGACGGGTTCTCCCCGGAGGAGCACCTGCGGGTGCTGCAGGCCCACCTGGGCGGAGTGGCGTTGCACACCGTGATCGCGGACGAGGGCTCGGTGGTTGACCGGCATGGTCTCCTGTCTGCGGTGCGCGGGTGCGGCGCCGAGCTCGTGCTGGCGCCGGTCGCCGCGCTCGACGGCGCACCACGGCACGACCCGGCGCGCCTCGGCGCGGCCCTGGCCTCCGTGGTCGGGGTGCGATGAGGCGCGGTCGGGGATGCGGACCGGGCGGGTGCCGGAAGGCACCCGGATCGGTAGCGGGTGGACGGAGGGCCGCATGATGGCGGTCCGACGGTCGGGGAGCTGTGCCCCGGGGGAACGTGGGGGTGGAGACGACGTGGCGATGACCTGGTTGCTGAGAACCCGGTCCGGAGGAGGTCGACGGGCGGGCAGCGCGCGCCCGCGGCCGGGAGGGGGGTGGCCCGCGTGGCGATGACCGCCATGGTGAAGGACGAGCTCTCCCGCGTGGAGTGCACCAAGACCTCCGAGCGCAAGGCGGAGGTGACCGCCCTGCTCCGCTTCAGCGGGGGGCTGCACATCGTCGGCGGGCGGGTGGTCATCGAGGCCGAGCTGGACACGGGCTCGGTGGCCCGCCGGCTGCGCCGGGACATCAGCGAGGTGTACGGATACACCAGCGGGGTGAGCGTGCTCGCCGGCGGCAACATCCGCCGCGGCGTCCGCTACCTGGTCCGCATCGCCAAGCACGGCGAGGGCCTGGCCCGCCAGACCGGTCTGGTCGACCAGCGCGGCCGGCCGGTGCGCGGCCTGCCGCCGTCGGTGGTCTCCGGCGGCATCAACGACGCCGAGGCCGCGTGGCGCGGCGCGTTCCTCGCCCACGGCTCGCTCACCGAACCCGGCCGCTCCTCGTCGCTGGAGGTGACCTGCCCGGGCCCCGAGGCGGCCATGGCGCTCGTGGGCGCCGCCCGCCGGCTGGGCATCGCGGCCAAGGCCCGCGAGGTCCGCGGGGCCGACCGGGTCGTCGTCCGCGACGGCGACGCGATCAGCGCGCTGCTGACCCGGATGGGCGCGCACGACGCCGTCCTGGCCTGGGAGGAGCGGCGGATGCGCCGCGAGGTCCGGGCCACCGCGAACCGGCTGGCCAACTTCGACGACGCCAACCTGCGCCGCTCCGCCCGCGCCGCGGTGGCCGCCAGCGCCCGCGTCGAGCGGGCGCTGGAGATCCTCGCCGGCGACGCCCCCGAGCACCTGCTGGTCGCCGGCCGGCTGCGGCTCGAGCACGGCCAGGCCTCGCTGGAGGAGCTCGGCCAGCGCGCCGACCCGCCGATGACCAAGGACGCCGTCGCCGGGCGCATCCGCCGGCTGCTCGCGATGGCCGACAAGCGGGCCAAGGACCTCGGCATCCCCGACACCGAGTCGGTCGTCACCGAGGACATGCTCGCCAACTGACCGCCACGGCTCCCGGTCGTCCCAGGCGGGCGACCGGGAGCCGGCCGCGCCGCCGACCGATAGGGTTCGTCGCGAGCGAGGCCGCGGCGCCGCGGCCCCCGACGTGACGGATCACGACTGTGGGAGGTCTCCAGTGACGGTACGGGTGGGCATCAACGGTTTCGGCCGGATCGGCCGCAACTTCTGGCGCGCGGCGGCGGCCAGCGGCAAGGACGTCGAGATCGTCGCGGTCAACGACCTGACCAGCAACGAGGTGCTCGGCCACCTGCTGAAGTACGACAGCGTGCTGGGCGTCCTGAAGGACGACGTCGCCGCCGACGGCGAGGGCATCAAGATCGGTGGCAACACCATGAAGGTGCTCTCCGAGCGGGACCCCGCCAACCTGCCGTGGGGCGACCTCGGCGTCGACGTCGTCGTGGAGTCCACCGGCTTCTTCACCAAGGCCGCCGACGCCCGCAAGCACGTCGACAAGGGCGGCGCCAAGAAGGTCATCATCTCCGCGCCGGCCACCGACGACGACATCACCGTCGTCATGGGCGTGAACGACGACCTGTACGACGGCTCGCAGACGATCATCAGCAACGCGTCCTGCACCACGAACTGCCTGGCCCCGCTGGCCAAGGTGCTCAACGACGCGTTCGGCATCGAGCGCGGCCTGATGACCACCATCCACGCCTACACGGCCGACCAGAACCTGCAGGACGGCCCGCACAAGGACCTGCGGCGCGCCCGCGCCGCGGCGCTCAACATGGTGCCCACCTCGACCGGGGCGGCGAAGGCGATCGGCCTGGTGCTGCCGGAGCTGCAGGGCAAGCTCGACGGCTACGCCATCCGCGTGCCCGTGCCGACCGGCTCGGCCACCGACCTCACGGTCCAGCTGGGCCGCGAGGCCTCGGCCGCCGACATCGACGCCGCCTACCGCGAGGCCGCGGCCGGCCCGCTCGGCAAGTACCTGACCTACACCGACGCGCCGATCGTCTCCTCCGACATCGTCACCGACCCGTCGTCGTGCATCTACGACGCGAAGCTGACCAAGGTCTTCGGGCCGATGGCCAAGGTGCTCGGCTGGTACGACAACGAGTGGGGCTACTCCAACCGGCTGGTCGACCTGACCGAGCTGGTCGGCAAGTCCCTCTGATGCAGTCCCTGGACGACCTGCTGGCCGAGGGGGTCCGCGGGCGGCGGGTGCTGGTGCGCACCGACCTCAACGTCCCCCTCGACAAGCAGACCGGCGCCATCACCGACGACGGCCGGATCCGCGCCAGCCTGCCCACCCTGGAGGCGCTCCGCGACGCCGGGGCGCGGATCGCCGTCGCCGCCCACCTGGGCCGCCCCAAGGGCGCGCCCGACCCGCAGTACTCCCTCGCCCCGGTCGCCGCGCGGCTGGGCGAGCTGCTCGGGCGGGAGGTGCCGCTGGCCGCGGACGTGGCCGGCGAGGACGCCGCGACCCGGGCCGCCGCGCTCGGCGACGGCGACGTGCTGCTGCTGGAGAACGTCCGCTTCGAGGCCGCCGAGACGGCGAAGGACGACGCCACCCGCGGGGAGCTGGCCGACCGGCTGGCCGCGCTCGCCGACGTCTACGTCGACGACGCCTTCGGCGCGGTGCACCGCAAGCACGCCTCGGTCTACGACGTGGCGCAGCGGCTGCCGCACTACGCCGGCCGGCTGGTGGCCCGCGAGCTCGACGTCCTCACCCGGCTGACCACCGATCCCGACCGGCCGTACGTGGTCGTGCTCGGCGGCTCGAAGGTGAGCGACAAGCTGGCCGTCATCGAGGCGCTGCTGCCCAAGGTCGACCGGCTGCTCGTGGGCGGCGGCATGTGCTTCACCTTCCTGGCCGCCCAGGGCGCGGAGGTCGGCGGTTCGCTGCTGGAGACCGACCAGGTCGACACCTGCCGCCGGCTGCTGGCCGAGGCGGGCGACCGCATCGTGCTGCCGGTCGACGTGGTGTGCGCCGCCGACCTGACCGCCGACGCGGAGACCACGGTCGTGCCCGCCGACGCCATCCCCGCCGACCTCAAGGGCCTGGACGTGGGCCCGCGCACGGTCGAGGCCTTCGGCCGCGAGCTGGGCGGCGCGCGGACGGTGTTCTGGAACGGCCCGATGGGCGTCTTCGAGCTCGCGCCGTTCCAGGACGGCACCCGCGGCGTCGCCCGGGCGGTGGCCGCCGTCGACGGTCTGTCCGTCGTCGGCGGCGGCGACTCGGCCGCCGCCGTGCGCCAGCTCGGCCTCGACGAGGACGCCTACGGACACATCAGCACCGGGGGCGGGGCGTCGCTGGAGTACCTCGAGGGCCGGCAGCTGCCGGGCCTCGCGGTGCTCGCCGACTGAACCGGCCGACGAGAGGACGACGCCATGGCAACCGCCGCCCGCCGGCCGCTGATCGCCGGCAACTGGAAGATGAACCTCACCCACCTCGAGGCGATCGGGATGGTCCAGAAGGTCGTCTTCTCGCTCAAGGAGCGGGAGCTCGACGCCGCCGAGGTCGTCGTGCTGCCACCGTTCACCGCGCTGCGCAGCGTGCAGACCCTCGTCGCCGGCGACAAGCTGCCGATCGGCTACGGCGGGCAGGACCTCTCCGCGCAGGACTCCGGTGCCTACACCGGCGAGGTCAGCGGCGCGATGCTCGCCGCGCTGGCCTGCAGCTACGTCGTCGTCGGCCACTCCGAGCGCCGGGCGATGCACGACGAGGACGACGCCGTGGTGCGCAGCAAGGTGCAGGCCGCGCTGCGGCACGGCCTGGTGCCGATCCTCTGCGTGGGGGAGGGGCTCGACGTCCGGCGGGCCGGCGGGCACGTGGCGCACTGCACCGCCCAGCTCGACGCCGCCCTCGACGGCCTGTCCGCCGAGCAGGTCGCCCCGGCCGCGGACGCGACCGGCGGGGGCGTCGTGATCGCCTACGAGCCGGTGTGGGCGATCGGCACCGGGGAGGTGGCCACCCCGGAGGACGCCCAGGAGGTGTGCGGCGCGCTGCGGGCGCGGCTCGCCGAGCGCTTCGGGAGTGACACGGCGGCCACGGTCCGTATCCTCTACGGCGGGTCGGTGAAAGCCGCCAGCACGGCCGGGATCCTGGCCGGGCCGGACATCGACGGTGCGCTCGTCGGCGGGGCCAGCCTCGACGCGGACGAGTTCGCGCAGATCTGTCGGATCGCCGCCGACGGCAGCTGAGCGCCCGCTGCCGCCGCGGCGCAGCAACGCGAGGGGCGAGCAGCAGCCAGTGCACACCATCGGAGAGCGGCTGCCCGGGTGGGCCCGGGCGTGGACGCCGCGCCGTCTGCTCGCCGCCGCGGCCGTCGCCGTCCTCGTGCTGGTCGTCGCGATCAGCTGCGGGGGTGGCGCGGGCAGCCGCGCCGACGTCCCGGTCCAGGCCGACGGGCCCGACGCCGGGGTCGCCGGCGTCCGGGCGCCCTCGGAGGAGAGCGGCGGCACGCTGCGCGTCGTGGCCGGCGAGATCGACAGCCTCGACCCGCAGCGCTCCTACCTGCCGGGGGTGTGGAACCTGATGCGGCTCTACGTGCGCACCCTGGTCACCTACTCGCCGCAACCCGGTGCCACCGGCGAGCTGGTGCCCGACCTCGCCACCGACCTCGGCTCCACCCCCGACGGGGGCCGGACCTGGACGTTCACCCTGCGCGAGGGGGTGCGCTTCGAGGACGGCCGGCCGATCACCGCCCAGGACGTCAAGTACGGCATCGCCCGCTCGTTCGCCTCCGACGTCGTCGTCGGCGGCCCCACCTACGTCGTCGACCTGCTCGACGACCCGGCCAACCCCTATCCGGGCCCCTACTCGACCGCGGAGGACGACCCGCAGCTCGTGTCGGTCGAGACGCCCGACGACCGCACGGTCGTCTTCCGCCTCCGGACGCCGACGCCGGACTTCCCGTACGTCATGGCGCTGCCGTCGAGCAGCCCGGTACCGGCCGAGGCCGACACGCGCGGCGACTACGGCCGGGACCCGGTCTCCTCCGGCCCCTACGCGGTCACCTCGATCGATCCGGAGACCGGGGTGGTGCTCGACCGCAACCCCCAGTGGGACCCGGCGACCGACGACGTCCGGACCGCGCTGCCCGACCAGGTGGTGGTCCGCACCGGGCTCAGCGGGCTCGAGCGCGACCAGGCGCTGCTGGCCGGCTCGGCGGACATCGACGTCTCCGGCGCCGGGGTGCAGCAGGCGACGACGGCCCGCATCGCCGACGACGAGCAGCTGCGCGACCGGGTGGACGACGTGACGACCGGCGCGCTGCGCCTGCTGGCCCTGCCGACCGACGTCGCCCCCTTCGACGACCCGGCCTGCCGGGCGGCGGTCGCCGCGGCGATCGACCGGGCCGCCGTGCAGGAGCTGCTCGGCGGCGCCGGCGACGCGGTGCGCACCTCGCAGCTGTGGCCGCGGGCGCTGCGCGGCGGACCCGAGGAGCCCGATCCCGCGCCGGACGCCGCCGCCGCCCGGGAGGCGCTGGCCGCCTGCGGCCGGCCCGACGGGTTCTCGACCGTGCTGGCCGTCGCCGACGCGCAGACCAGCCTGGACGTCGCGCAGGGGATCGCCGGCCAGCTGGCCGCGGTGGGCATCCAGGCCGAGATCCGCGCGCTGCCCGCGACCAGCTTCTACGCCACCGACGTCGGCAGCCCGGACAGCGTGCGCGACAACGGCTACGGCATCGTCCTGGTCACCTGGACGGCGGACTTCCCGACGCCCGGCTCGTTCCTCGTCCCGCTCGTCGACGGCCGCAGCGTGCAGCCGGTGGGCAACACGAACTACGCGCGGTTGACCGATCCGGAGGTGACGGCGCTGGTCGACGCGGCGCTGGCCGCGCCGGACCCGGAGGCCGCCCGCGCGGGCTGGCGCGAGGTGGCCACCGCCGCCCGCGCGACGTCGGCGTACGTGCCGCTGGCCGAGACCCGGGTCCAGCTGGTCGCCGGGCAGCGGCTGCGCAACGGCGTGGTGATGCAGCCCTACGGCGGTTACGACGTCGCCACCGCCGGCGTCCGCTGATCGTCGGTTAGGCTCGACGACCGGGACCGGCCGGCTGCAGCCGGCCGCACGCGAACGGGCCCGCGGGAGCGCGGGCGGGAGAGGTCATGATCGAGCTGGTGCTCAACCTGCTGCTGGTGCTCACCAGCGTGCTCCTCATCGTGCTGATCCTGCTGCACCGCGGGAAGGGCGGCGGACTGTCGTCGATGTTCGGCGGCGCGGTGTCCTCCTCCCTGGCCGGCTCCTCGGTGGTCGAGAAGAACCTCAACCGGCTGACGATCTTCTGCGCGCTGGTCTGGACCGTCTGCATCGTCGGCCTGGGCATCCTCGTCAAGGTGAGCTGAGCGGCCTAGCCGGCCGGGGCGCGGCGCGCGGCGACCGCGCCGTGGTGCGAAACGTGACCTGGATCGGCCCCTGCAGGCCCTAGACTGCCCGCGCGGCGTGCGCGCCGTGCGACCCGGGCAGCGAGGATCAGGGGGCCGTTCGTGGCTGGTGGCAATGCGATCCGGGGCACCCGGGTCGGGGCAGGTCCGATGGGCGAGGCCGAGCGCGGCGAGGCCGCACCCCGGCAGCGCACGTCGTTCTGGTGCGAGCGCGGGCACGAGACGCGGATCGCCTTCGCCAGCGACGCCGACATCCCGGAGCTGTGGGACTGCCCGCGCTGCGGGCTGCCGGCCGGCACCGACCGCGACCAGCCGCCCCCGGCGCCGCGCACCGAGCCCTACAAGACCCACCTGGCCTACGTCCGCGAGCGGCGCTCCGACGCCGACGGCGACGCGCTGCTCGAGGAGGCGCTGACCCGGCTGCGCACCCGCCGCGGCGCCTGAGCGCCCGGGCGCCCGATCCCCGGGCGCCGGGGCGTCAGGCGAACGCGCCCGCGCTCGCGGCGTGGCCGGCGGCGTCCGGCCAGGGCCGCCACCGGGCCTGCCCGAGGTCCCAGTAGGCCGCGGCGGGCACCGCCTCGGCCGGTTCCCGCCAGGTCACCACCGGCAGGTGGACCCGGGCCAGGTGGTCGGTGGTCAGGAAGGCCCGGCGCAGCTCGTCGCCCAGCCCGTCGAACGGCGACCCCTGCGAGCGGTGCTCGGCCATGGCCGCCTCGCGGCGGTCGAGCACGTCGGCGACGTCGAGCACGTCGGTGACCTCGGCGTCGGGCCGGCCCAGGCCGGCCGCGTCGAGCGCGTGGTAGGCGTCGTCCCCGCGCCGGCCGCTGGTCTCCTCCAGCCACCGGCGCATCAACGAGGCCGGCAGGCAGTGCTCGTACAGGCGCGGTCCGCCGGCGCCGAGCCGGCGCACCGCCTCGCGCGCCGCGACCCGCACGTGCCGGTGGTCGCGGTGGCCGTCGCTGCCGTCGAGCACGACGGCCACGTGCGGGCGCAGGTCGCGCGCCAGGCGGTGCAGCACCGCGGCGACGGCGTGCACCGGCGCCGCGCAGAGCGCGCCGGGGGCGAGGTCCCCGTCGAAGCCGGAGTCGCGGTAGTCGAGCAGCTCGACGCGGGCGGCACCGAGCCGCGCCGCCGCGCGCCGCAGCTCGGCCTCCCGCACGGCGCCGAGGTCCCCGCCGTCGACCGGCTCCGAAGGTTCGCCGGCCTCGCCGCGGGTGGCGCAGGCGACCGTCACGTGCGCGCCGCGGACGGCGGCGTGGGCGATGAGCGAGCCGCACCCGAAGGACTCGTCGTCCGGGTGGGCCACCACGACCAGCCACCGGTCACCGGGGTCGACGTCGCGCAGCAGGTCCCGGTCCGCCGGCTGCCGGGCGGGCGGGACGGGGGACGGCGTCGGCCGTGCGGGATCGGTCATGGCGGTGTCGGTGGTGGCGGGGTCGGTCATGGCGGGGAGCCTGCGCCCACCCACTTGCACGGCTCTTGCGGCTGGCTGACAGCACACCTCCGGGGAGCGGCTACCCGCGACCGGGCAGCTTGCCGGCCGCGGCGCTGTCGAGCAGCCACCGCGTGGCCCGGGTCCCGTGCACGCCGGCGGCGGGCAGCTGCACCGGACCGGCCGAGCCCGACAGCGCCATCGCGACGGCCGGGGCCTTCTCCTCCCCGGCGACGACCATCCAGACCTCCTCGGCGGTGTTGATCGCCGAGAAGCCGAGGCTGACCCGCGTCGGCGGCGGCTTCGGGCAGCCGCGGACGGCGAACGCGGGCCGGTCGTCGTGCGCCGCCGGCGACTCCGGGAAGATCGACGCGGTGTGACCCTCGGGGCCCATGCCGAGGATCAGCACGTCGAACCGGGGCACCGCCGCACCCGCCGGCGCGGCCGCGGCGAGCTGCTCGGCGTACCAGGCGGCCGCGTCCTCCGGCTCGGCGAACTCCCCGTCGGACGGCGGCATCGCGTGCACGCGCTCCGGCGGCACGCCCACCGCGTCGAGCAGCGCGCGGCGGGCGGCCTTCTCGTTGCGGTCGTCGCTGTCGGCGGGGACGAACCGCTCGTCGCCCCACCACACGTCGACGGCCGTCCAGTCGACCCGCTCGCGGGCGGGCTCGGCGGCCAGCGCGGCGACGTGCTCCAGCAGGGCGATGCCGATGCCGCCGCCGGTCAGCACGACCGACGCCGTCCCGTGCACCGCCTGCGCGGCGGCCAGCCGGGCGACCAGCGCGGAGGCGACGGCGCGGGCGAGCACGTCGGCGTCCGGCTCGACGACCACGTCGGGGGGAGGCCGGCCGTCGTCGGCCAGCCCGCCGGCGATCTCGGCACCCGGTGGCAGGGTCATGCGTCCTCCCGCTGGAAAGGGTCGAACCACTCGTGCTCGCGGACGGCGGGGCGGCCGGCCAGCCCGGTCACCCCGGTGGCCGCCGCCAGCGCCTCGCTGTACGGCTCGTCGGGGTCCAGCCGGCGCAGCTCCTCGCCGAGCAGGTCGCCCAGCGGCCGGTCGGGCAGGGCGACGGTCGCGTCCGGCCGGTGCGGCTGGGTGATCAGCGCGCCGGCCCTGCGGTCGGCCCGCACCCGCACCTCCTCGTCGCGGTCGAGGCGCAGGACGACGGTGTCGACCCCGCCCGGGCCGGCGGCGCGGTCGCTGTCGACGACGTCGACCGCGCAGTCGCAGCGCGCGGACAGCCACCCGGCGAGCAGCCGGGCCGACGCGCGCCGCGGATCGCCCTCGACGACGCCGCCGAGCAGCCGCACCGCCTCACCCCGGCGGCCGGCGACCGAGTCGACGGTCGAGGTGAGCGCGGCCCGCCACGGCGTGCTGCGCGTCCAGGCCAGGTCGGTGTCGCCGGGCGCGTAGTCGGCGGCCCGGGTGCGCAGCGCGGCCACCGGGTCCGGGCCCATGGAGCTGTCCGTGATCCGCCGGTCGGCGATCACGGCGAGCGCGTCGGTGGCCAGCCGTTCCGGCGGCGGGGCGTGCCACCAGGCGACCACGGGGGCGTCGGCGGCCAGCAGCGGCAGCACGACCGACTCGGCGTGCAGGCCCAGCCGCCCGTACATGCGCATGACGACGGCCTCGCCCGGGCCCAGCCGCCCGCCGATCGTCACCTCGGCGTCCAGCCGGGGGGCGGGGGAGTCCAGCTGCCGGCGGACGACCACCAGCAGCCGGCAGGGGTGCATCTCCGCGGCGTGCGCGGCCGCCTCCTCCGCCTCCTCGACGCGGCTCTCGTCGGCGACCACGACCAGCGTCAGCGCCACCCCGGAGAGCACCGCGCCGCCGGTGCGGCGCTGCGCGGCCAGCTCCTTGACCACGGCGGTGCCGTTGGTGTCCCACAGGGTGGTCACGGCCGCCGCCACCTCCTCCCCTCCGCGGCGAGCATCTCGTCGGCCGCGCGGGGCCCCCACTCCCCGGCCCGGTAGGGGTGCGGCGTGCTGCCCGCCCAGAAGGCCTCCAGCGGGTCGATCACCGCCCACGAGGCCTCGACCTCGGAGTTGCGGGGGAACAGGGTGGCGTCGCCGAGCAGCACGTCGAGCAGGAGCCGTTCGTAGGCCTCGGGGCTGGACTCGGTGAACTGCTCGCCGTAGAGGAAGTCCATCGACACGTCGCGGACCTCCATCACGCTGCCCGGCACCTTCGACCCGAACTTGAGGGTGACGCCCTCGTCCGGCTGGACGCGGATGACGAGCTGGTTGTTGCCCAGCTCCTCGGTGTCGGTGTCGCTGAACGGCAGGTGCGGCGCCCGCTCGAAGACCAGCGCGATCTCGGTGACCCGCCGCGGCAGCCGCTTGCCGGCGCGCAGGTAGAACGGCACCCCGGCCCAGCGGCGGGTCTCGACCCCGAACCGGACGGCGGCGAAGGTCTCGGTCCGCGAGTCCGGCGCCACCCCCTCCTCCTGCCGGTAGCCCGGCACCCGCTGCCCGGCCAGCCAGCCCTGCTCGTACTGGCCGCGGACGGCGGAGGCCGACAGGTCCGCGGGCAGCGAGATCGCCCGCAGCACCTTGAGCTTCTCGGTGCGGATCTCCTCCGCCGAGAAGTTGACCGGCTCCTCCATGGCGGTCAGCGCCAGCAGCTGCAGCAGGTGGTTCTGCAGCACGTCGCGCGCGGCGCCGGTGCGCTCGTAGAAGGCGGCCCGGGTGCCGATGCCGACGTCCTCGGCCATGGTGATCTGCACCGAGTCGACGTGGTGGCCGTTCCAGACCGGCTCGAACAGCGTGTTGGCGAACCGCAGCGCCAGCAGGTTCTGGACCGTCTCCTTGCCCAGGTAGTGGTCGATCCGGAAGACGTCCTCCGGGGTGAACACCGAGTCGACCAGTGCGTTGAGCTCCCGGCTGGAGGGCAGATCGGTGCCGAACGGCTTCTCCACCACGACGCGCCGCCAGCGCTCCGGCGTGCTGTCGGCCATGCCGGTCCGCTGCATCTGCTTGAGGACGACGGGGAACTGGCCGGGCGGGATGGAGAGGTAGAACGCGGCGTTGCCACCGATGCCGGAGCTGCCCTCCAGCTCGTGCAGCCTCTCGGCGAGGGCGTCGAAGGCGTTGTCGTCGTCGAAGGAGCCGTGCACGAAGTGCACACCGCCGGCCAGCCGCTCCCAGACCTCTTCCCGCCACGGTGTCCGCGCGGCCTTGCGCGCGGCGTCGCGGGCGAGCTCGGCGAACGCGGCGTCGTCCCACTCGCGGCGGGCGAAGCCGAGCAACGCGAAGTTGGTGGGCAGCAGGCCGCGGTTGGCCAGGTCGTACACGGCCGGCAGGAGCTTCTTGCGGGCGAGGTCGCCGGTGATGCCGAACACGACGAGCGCGCAGGGCTCGGGCACGCGGGGCAGCCGCCGGTCCCGCGGGTCGCGCAGCGGGTTGCGGATCATGATCGGTCCTCGCTCACTCCAGGGCCTCCAGCAGCTGCTCGATGCCGGCGGAGCGGTCGACCAGGTGCAGCCGCAGCAGCGGGCGGTCGCGCTCGGCGAGCGCGATCCGGTCGCCGGCGGCCTGGGCGGTCTGCAGCGCGCCGAACGACCACGGCTGCTCGGGCACCGGCAGGTCCTCGGCGACGGCCCCGGTGATCTGCAGGAAGACACCGACCTGCGGCCCGCCCTTGTGGTACTGGCCGGTGGAGTGGAGGAAGCGCGGCCCCCAGCCGAAGGTGACCGCGTGCTCCGTGCGGCGGGCCAGCACGGCTCGCAGGTCGGCGGCGCGGGCGTCGGCCTGCCGGTCGAGGAAGGCCAGGACGGCGAGGTAGCCGCGTGGCGGGACGGCGTGCAGCAGCGCGTCGAGGGCGAGCGAGAGCGCGTCGTGCGCGGACAGGTCCACGCCGTCCAGCAGGCCGTTCCCGGCGTGCAGCTCGACGGCGCCGACCCGGGCCAGCGGCCGCTCGTCGGGCAGCCCACCGGCCAGGATCCGCTCGGTGTTCTCCTTGCTCGCGGCCACGTCCGGCTGGTCGAACGGGTTCGTGCCGAGGACGCGCCCGGCGACGGCCGTGGCGTACTCCCAGCCGAGGAACTGCGCGCCGAGGGGGCCGGTCACCCCGACCGCCGGGCCCTCACCGGAGGGCTCGCCGCCGACCACCGCCAGCAGGGCGTCGGGCGCCCGGCCGCCGGGCGCGTCGACGGACTCGAGGACGACGGGCAGCAGGCCCCGCCCCTGCTTGCCGGTGGACTCGGCGAGCAGCTGCTCGGCCCAGTCGCCGAAGCCGTGGATGCCGCTGTCCGGGTCGTCGGCGAGGGCCACCTTGTCGCGGCCGGCGCGGAATCCCGCGCCCAGCGCCAGGCCCAGCTCCAGCGCCGGGTTGTCCGGCTCGGCCAGGTGCTCGGCCAGCTGCTCGGCCTCGTCGAGCAGCACGCCGACGTCGACACCGGCCAGCGCGGCCGGGACCAGCCCGAAGGCCGACAGCGCGCTGTAGCGGCCGCCGACCGCGGGATCGGCGAGGAAGACCGCCCGGGCGCCCATCGCGGCCGCCGTGTCGGCCAGCGGCGAGCCGGGGTCGGTGACGACGACGAACCGTGCGCCGATCTCCTTCTCGTCCAGCCCCGCCGCCGCGAAGGAGGACACGAACAACCGGCGCTGGCTCTCGGTCTCCAGGGTGGTGCCGGACTTGGAGCTCACCACCACGACGGTCCGGTCCAGGTCGGTCGCCGCGGCGGCCAGCTGCCCGGGGTCGGTCGTGTCCAGGACGACCAGCGGCACGCCGACGGTCCGGCAGACCACCTCGGGTGCCAGCGAGGAGCCGCCCATGCCGCAGAGCACGACGCGGTCGAGGCCCTCGCCGACGAGTTCGGCGCGCAGCTCGGCCAGCCGGGCGACCAGCTCGCGGGAGGTCGCCGGCAGGTCGAGCCAGCCGAGCCGGGTCGACGCGTCGCTCTCGGCGTCCGGACCCCACAGCGTGGGGTCCTTGCCGACCAGCCGGGCGGCGACGTCGTCGTCGGCCAGCTGGGCGCGGGCGGCGGAGGGGATGTCGAGTCCGGTGCTGCGGAGCCGCAGCACCGTCACCTCTTGTCCTCCAGCTGGGTGCGCACCGACTCGGTGAGCTCGTCCCACGAGTCGGCGAACTTCTGCACGCCCTCGTCCTCGAGCACCCGGTACACGTCGTCCATGTCGACCCCGGCCTCCCGGACGGCCTCCAGCACCGCCGCGGCGTCCTCGTAGGTCTTCTGCACCGGGGTGCCGGGGCCGCCGTGGTCGGCGTAGGCCAGCAGCGTCTTCTCCGGCATGGTGTTGACCGTGCCGGGGGCGATCAGCTCGCCGACGTACAGCGTGTCGGGGTAGTCGGGGTTCTTCACCCCGGTCGAGGCCCACAGCGGCCGCTGCGGGCGGGCCCCCTGCGCCTCGAGCGCCTTCCAGCGGTCGGCGGAGACGACCTCCTCGTACGCCTGGTAGGCCAGCTGCGCGTTGGCCAGCGCCGCCTTGCCCTTGAGCGACGGGTCCGCACCCGCCTTGTCCAGGCGCTTGTCGACCTCGGAGTCGACGCGGGACACGAAGAACGAGGCCACCGACTCGATGCCCTCCAGGCTGCCGCCGTCGGCCAGCCGCTGCTCCAGCCCGGACTGGTAGGCGTCCATGACCTTGCGGTAGCGCTCGAGACTGAAGATCAGCGTGACGTTGACGCTGATGCCGCGGGCGATCGAGGTGGTGATCGCCGGCAGCCCCGCCTCGGTCGCCGGGATCTTGATGAAGAGGTTGGGCCGGTCGACCAGCCACCACAGGTGCGCGGCCTCGGCCGCGGTCGCGTCGGTGTCGTGGGCGAGGCCGGGGTCGACCTCCAGCGAGACCCGCCCGTCCAGGCCGGTGCGCTCCGCGACCGGCGCCAGCAGGTCGCAGGCGTCGCGGACGTCGGAGGCGGTGATGGTGCGCAGCGCCTCGTCGACGCCCACCTTCCGCACGGCGAGGGCGTGCAGCTGGTCGTCGTACAGCTCCGACCCGCTGATCGCCTGGGCGAAGATCGTCGGGTTCGTGGTGACGCCGACGACGGAGTGCTCGTCGACCAGCGACTGCAGGTTGCCGCTGCGGATGCGGTCCCGCGACAGGTCGTCCAACCAGACCGCCACGCCCGCGGCGGACAGGTCGGCGAGGTTCCGGTTCTGTGCCATGGTTCGCGCCCCTCCCGGGCTCGTGGGGATCTAAGGCCTGCCGGCTGCCACGGCCTGCAGGCTGTCGTGCGCGGCGGCCACGACGGCCTCCTCGGTCAGCCCGAACTGCTCGTACAGGACCGAGTAGGAGGCGCTGGCGCCGTAGTGGTCCAGACCGACGGTGCGGCCGGCGTCGCCGACGTAGCGGTACCAGCTCATCGGGACGGCGGCCTCCACGCTCACCCGGGCCCGCACCGACGGCGGCAGCACGGAGTCGCGGTAGGCCTGGTCCTGCGCCTCGAACCACTCGAGGCAGGGCATCGAGACCACCCGGGTCGGCGTGCCCTCGGCCTCGAGCAGCTCGCGGGCGGCCACCGCGATCTGCAGCTCCGACCCGGTGGCCAGGAGGACCAGCTGCGGCTGGCCGTCGGAGGCCTCGGCGAACACGTAGCCGCCCCGGGCGACGCCCTCGGCCGAGGCGTACCGCTCCCGGTCGAACACCGGGAGGTTCTGCCGCGACAGGGCGATCCCCGCCGGGCGGTCGTTGTGCTCGAGGACGGTCCGCCAGGCGACGGCGACCTCGTTGGCGTCGGCCGGGCGGACGACGTCCAGGCCCGGGACGGCCCGCAGCGCGGCGAGGTGCTCGATCGGCTGGTGGGTGGGGCCGTCCTCGCCGAGGCCGATGGAGTCGTGGGTCCACACGTAGGTGACCGGCAGCTGCATGAGCGCGGCCAGCCGGACCGCGGGGCGCATGTAGTCGGAGAAGACGAGGAAGGTGCCGCCGTACACGCGGGTGCCGCCGTGCAGCGTGATGCCGTTCATGATCGAGCCCATGGCGTGCTCGCGGACGCCGAAGTGCAGCGTCCGCCCGTAGGGACCGCCGGTCCACATCTTCGTCTGCCGGTCGGCCGGCACGAACGACGGCTCGCCCTCCACGGCGGTGTTGTTGCTCTCCGCGAGGTCGGCCGACCCGCCCCACAGCTCGGGCACCTTCGGGTAGATGGCCGCCAGCACCTTGCCGGAGGCCTTGCGGGTCGCCATGCCCTTCTCGTCCGGCGGGAACACCGGCAGGTCGTCGGCCCAGCCGTCGGGGAGCGAGCGGGTGCGCATGCGGGCGAGCAGTGCGGCCCGCTCGGGGTTCTCCTTCTCCCACGCCGCGAACCGCTCCTCCCAGGCGGCGTGGTCGGCGCGACCCCTCTCGACCACGGAGCGGGCGTGCGCGAGCACCTCGTCGTCGACGTCGAACGTCGCCGACGGGTCGAAGCCGAGGATCTCCTTGGTGGCCCGCACCTCGTCCTCGCCCAGCGCCGACCCGTGCGCGGCCCCGGTGTTCTGCTTGTTCGGCGCGGGCCAGGCGATGATCGTGTCGAGCACGATGAGCGACGGCCGGCCGGTCTCGGCCTTGGCCGCGGCGAACGCGGCGTCGATCGAGGCCAGGTCCTCGCCGTCCGCGACCTCCTGCACGTGCCAGCCGTAGGCCTCGTAGCGCTTGCCGACGTCCTCGGTGAAGGCGACGTTCGTGTCGTCCTCGATGGAGATGCGGTTGTCGTCGTAGACCAGGACCAGATTGCCCAGCTGCTGCGTGCCGGCCAGGGACGACGCCTCGCCGCTCACGCCCTCCTCCATGTCGCCGTCGGAGGCGAAGCACCAGATCGTGTGGTCGAAGACGCTCTCGCCCTCGGGCGCGTCGGGGTCGAGCAGGCCGCGCTCGCGCCGGGCGGCCATCGCCATGCCCACGGCGTTGCCCACGCCCTGGCCCAGCGGCCCGGTGGTCGTCTCGACGCCGGCGGTGTGGCCCACCTCGGGGTGGCCGGGGGTGCGCGAACCGAAGGTGCGCAGCGCCTGCAGGTCGGACAGCTCCAGGCCGTAGCCGGACAGGTACAGCTGGATGTAGAGGGTCAGGCTGGAGTGGCCCATCGACAGCACGAACCGGTCGCGGGCGATCCAGTCCGGGTCGCCGGGGTCGTGCCGCAGCCACTTCTGGAAGAGCAGGTACGCCGTCGGGGCCATGCTCATCGCGGTGCCGGGGTGACCGTTGCCGACCTTCTGGACGGCGTCCATGGCCAGCACGCGGATGGTGTCGATCGCCCGCCGGTCGAGGTCGCCGAAGCCGTCGGGGAGCGTGGGGCTCGGCTGCGACGGCCGGCCGGTGGGCGCGTCGGTGGCGGCCTCGGGCGGCGCCTCGGACTCGGTGCTCCGGTCGGTCGTGCGGTCGGTGGCCATCTGGTCGGCGCTCCCTCGGGGTCGGCGGGGACCGGGGTCCGGGGCGGGTCCCCGGACCGTCGTCGTCGTCCCGCCTACCCGGTGCACGCGCGGGCCCAACGTGCTCCCGACCCTAGTCGTGGGCCGGTCCGCCCGACCGCTCGCGGACGGCCCGGTCCGGCCGGGGGGCGGAAATCCCACGGGCTACAGTTGGGCGGTCTCCATCCCCGGTGCGAAGGGACCCCGTGCTGTCCAGGTGTCCGGTGGTGCCCTGCTGCCCGCACGCAATCGAGGGCACCCGGTGACCGCGCTCTCCGAGCGCCCCGTCGTCCCGGCGTCCCCGCCCGCCGCGCTCGGCGCCCGGGTGCGCGCCTACGTGGCCCTCACCAAGCCGCGGATCATCGAGCTGCTGCTGGTCACCACGCTGCCGGCGATGCTGCTCGCCGCCGGGGGATGGCCGTCCTGGCGGCTGCTGCTGGCGACCATGGTCGGCGGCACGCTGGCCGCGGGCGCGGCCAACGTGTTCAACTGCTGGTTCGACCGCGACATCGACCGGCTCATGCACCGCACCGAGCGCCGTCCGCTGCCGATGGGGGTGATCACCCCGCGCGCGGCGCTGGTCTTCGGCGTCGTGCTGACCGGGACGTCCATCGCGCTGCTCGCCGCCACCACCACGCCGCTGGCCGCCGGCCTGGCCGCCGCGGCGATCGCCTACTACGCGCTGCTCTACACGGTCGTGCTGAAGCGGCACACGCGGCACTCGACGCTCTTCGGCGGGGTGCCCGGCGCCGCGCCGGTGCTGATCGGCTGGGCCGCGGTCACCGGCTCGCTGGCCTGGCCGGCCGTGGTCTTCTTCGGCGTCGTCTTCTGCTGGCAGCTGCCGCACTTCTGGGCCCTGGCCATGCGGTTCCGCGCCGACTACGCCCGCGCCGACGTGCCGATGCTGCCGGTGGTCGCCTCCGCCCGGTCGGTGGGCCGGCAGACCGTCGTCTGGGCCTGGCTGACCGTCGCCGTCTCGCTGCTGCTGTGGCCGGTCGGTGCCGCGTACGGCATCGGCTGGCTCTACACGGCCGCCGCGGTGGGGCTCGGCGCCTGGTTCGTCGTGGAGGCGCACCGGCTGCTGGGGCGCATCCGCCGCGCCGAGGAGACCCGGCCGATGGTGCTCTTCCACGTGTCGATCAGCTACATGGCCCTGCTGTCGATCGCCATCGTCATCGACGTGCTCGTGTGATCCGTCGTCTCCGGACGACACTGCGGCTGACGGCCGTTGCTCCTGCGCCCCACGGAGGAGCCCACCGGCAGCCGTGGCGACCCCGCCGACGATCACCATGATCTGAGCGGTACCGGCGAGCCGCCCGACGAACCGACCAGCGCGAGCGCGGGCAGCGGGAGCACCGTAGCCGCTGACGGCCGTGAGCGCGGCGACCGGGGCGGCGCTCACGACGAGCCCGATCTGCGCATCGGTCACCCGCAGCCCCGGGACGTGCAGCGCCACGTGGGCGAACAGCCCCGTGAGGAAGGCGTACCCGAGGGCGACGGGGCCGGTCCACGTCAACGTGCCCGCGAGAAGTGGCCGCCAGGCGTCCGTCAGCAGCGTGCCGACGCGCCCCGCCCGGGTGCGCCCGCCGTCCGAGCGCTGCGCCGCCGCGACGAACTCCGGGGTCTCGGGGAGGCGTACCCGAAGGGTCAGACCGATGACGACGAGGGCGCCGCTGAGCAGGAACGGCAACCGCCACCCCCAGGCGTCCGACGCCGACGGTCGCAGCGCCCATCAGGGTGAGCGAGCCGATCAGCGCGCGGCGACGACCGACGCGGTCACCGATCCGGCCGAAGGCCAGCCCCCGAGCGGGCGCGCGACGATCGCCACGGCGTGCCCGGGCAGGACGGCCAGCGCGCCCAGCCAGGTGCGGGCGGTGGGCAACCGGACGGGGTCGAGCCGGCGGTCCCGGCCGCTGCGCCCGCACCAGGTCGCCCTCGGTGCCTCGCCGCCCGCCGGGGCGGCGGAAGCCCCTTGCCGGTACCGGTTCTCCCCGGACGATGGACGGCACGTCAACTCGGACGGGTGCATCGGCGGGCCGGCGCCGGGGAGGCTGCGATGGGCGAGTCGTTGCAGGTCCACCTGCTCGGCCCGCTGCAGGTGCGGAGACAGGGCCGCCCGGTGCCCGTGCCGAGCTCGCGGCAGCGTGCCCTGGTCGCGCGACTCGCTCTGGAGGCCGGGCGGGTGGTCGGCACGGATCGTCTCATCGACGTCGTGTGGGCGGACCGGCCTCCTGCGGACGCCCACGGCGCGCTGCACCACCACGTCTCCCGTCTGCGGAGGGCGATCGGTGCAGCTCTCGTCACCCGCGGTCCCGGATACCTGCTGGACGTGCGGGACGACGACGTCGACGCGCTCCAGTTCACCCGGCTCGCCGCCGCGGGCCGCGCCGCGCTGCGGGCCGGCTCGCTCGACGAGGCGGGCAGCGCCCTGCGGGCCGCGCTGGCGCTGTGGCGTGGTCCGCCGCTCGAGGAGTTCCTCGACCGGGACTGGGCCCGCCCGCCCGCGGCCCGCCTGCAGGGCCAGTACCTCGACGCGGTCGAGGACGGCTTCGACGTCGATCTCGCCACGGGCCGGCACGCCGACGTCCTCGAGCCGATCCGTGAGGTCCTCGCCGAGCACCCGTTCCGCGAGCGGCTGTGGGGCCAGCTCATGGTGGCGCTCTACCGCTGCGGGCGACAGCCGGACGCGCTGTCGGCCTACGCCGACGCCCGCCGGATCCTCGCCGACGAGCACGGCCTCGACCCGGGCCCGCAGCTGGCCGACCTCGAGCACGCGATCCTGAGCCACGACCCGCAGCTGGCGGCACCCCGGCCACGGTTCCGCGCGACGGGGGGCAGCGGGAACCTCCCGGCTCCGCTCACCAGCTTCGTCGGGCGCGCCGAGGAGCTGCTCGCGGTCCAGAGACTGGTGAAGCAGGCCCGACTGGTCACCCTCACCGGGCCACCGGGGGTCGGCAAGACCCGCCTCGCCGTCGAGGTCGCCCGGGCGCTGCACCCGGACGTCGAGGACGGGGTGTGGATGGTCGAGTTGGCATCGCTCACGCAGGGCGGCGAGGTCACCACCACGCTGGCGGCGGCCCTCGGGGTGCGACCGGGCGGTGCCGGAGGAGCCGAGACCCCCCTGGTCGACCGGGTGGTGCAGCACCTCCGGAGCCGGTCCGCCCTGGTCGTGGTCGACAACTGCGAGCACCTCCTCGGCGAGGTCGCCGATCTGGTGCACACGCTCCTCGCGGGTTGTCCGCGGCTCGGCCTGCTGGCCACGAGCCGGGAGTCCCTCGGAGTCCCGGGAGAGGCGCTCTGGCCGGTCGAGGGGTTGAGCGTGCCCGATCCTGCTCGGCACGACCCGGCCGCTCTGCTCGGCACCGAGGCCCTCCGGTTGTTCGAGGACCGCGCGGCGCAGGTCCGACCGTCGTTCGTGATCACCACGGAAGCGGCGCCGGCCGTGGCCGAGCTGTGCCACCGCCTCGACGGGCTGCCGCTCGCCATCGAGCTCGCCGCCGCCCGGGTGACCGTGCTGCCCGTGGCTCGCATCACCGCCGGGCTCGCCGACCGGTTCCGCCTCCTGGTGACGGGGAGCCGGACGGCCCCGCCCCGTCACCAGACGCTGCGCGCAGCCGTCGAGTGGAGCTACGACCTGCTCGGGAAGGACGAACGACGTCTCTTCCAGCAGCTCGCGGTGTTCCCCTCCGGCTGCTCGCTCCCCACCGCGGAGTCGATCGGCGCGCGGCTGGGCCTCGGCGCCTACAGCACGCTCGACCTGCTCAGCGGGTTGACCGGCAAGTCGCTCGTCGTGGCCTCGACGGGCGTCGACGGGGAGCCGCGGTACCGCATGCTGGAGACCCTGCGCGAGTACGGCATCGAGCGGCTCCGCGCCGAGGGCGGCTACGACGCGGCCCGGCGGCGGCACGCCGAGCTGTTCGCCTCCTTCGCCGAGTCCGGCGAGGCGGGCCTGTACGGGTCGGACAGCAGCGGCTGGCTGCGCCGGCTCGACCAGGATCGGGAGAACCTGCGCGCGGCGCTGCGCTGGGCCGTGGCCGCCGGACGGGGCGACCTCGCGCTGTGCGTGGCCGGCGCGCTCGGCTTCTTCTTCGCCGTCAGCGAGCGGCACGACGAGGGGCGGGACTGGCTCGACGCGGCCCTGGCGGTCCCGGACACCGGCACCTCCGCCGTCGTCCTCGCCCGGGCGGTGAGCTACCGGGGCTTCCTCCGCACCCAGCAGGGTGACGCCGCGGGGAGCGTGGCCGACGCCGAGCGCGGGCTCGAGCTCGCCCACCGCGCCGGCGACCGGTGGCAGATCGCCCAGTCGACGGCGATCCTCGCGTTGGCCCTCGGGGAGACCGGACCACCCGACCGCGTCGCCGCGCTGCTGGCGCAGGCGCGGGCCGCCTACCGGGACGTCGCGGATCCGCGGGGCGACTGGGGGCTGGCTTCCTGCGCACTGGCGGCCGCGCGCAGCGCGATGCGGGCAGGGGACGTCGCGCTCGCCGAGCACGAGGCGCAGGAGATCCTCCGGCCCGCTCGCCGCCTCGGGTACGACCTGTTCGAGGCGTGGGGGCGGCTGCTCCTCGCCTGGGCGGCGGGCCGGCGCGGCGACACGGGCGCCGCGGTCGCCGAGTGCCGGGCGGCGCTGCGGCTCGTGCGCGGCGTCGGGCTTCCTCACTACGTCAGCTTCGTCCTCGCCGTGCTCGGCCGGTACGTGATGCTCGACGGTGACCTCGGTGCCGCCCGGAAGCTGCAGCACGAGGCCGTGGACCTGGTCGACGCCACCGTCTCGCCCTGGTTCGCGGCCTTCGCCCACGAGGGCCTTGCCGCGACGGTGCACCGCCGCGGAGGCCTCGCCACGGCCGAGTCGCTGTACCGCAGGGTGCTCGCGGAGAGCCCACCGGAGGGGTCGACGTTCGCGCAGCAGGCCTTCTACGTGCTCCTCGGTGGCAGCCCCGTCGCGCGTGCGCTCATCGGCCTGAGCGTCATCGCCGTGTCGCACGGATCGGGGACGGAGGCGGGCGACCTCGCCGTCGACGGCATCCACCGTGCCCACCGCGACGCCGACCAGGTCGCGGTCGCCGTCGGGCTCGAGGTCCTCGCCGCGGCGGTCGCGGCCGGCGGGGACCCCGACCGAGCTGCCGAGCTGCTGGGCGCGGCGGCCGCGCACCGCGACGCCGCGGGCCTGACCGCGGACGCCCACGACGCGGCCGCCGCCGAACGGACGGCGGCCTCCGTCCGGAGGGCGCTCGGCGACCGCGCGGCCGCTCTCGCCTTCCAGCGGGGCTGGGGTCGGTCGCGGGACGTCGCGCTGGCCGAGCTGACGGTGGCCCGGCCCGCTTCGCGCGCGGCTGACGACAGCGTCGTCCGACGGGGACCGGGTGCATCAGGCGGGCTGGATCTCGTCGAGCCGGTCGACCAGCGGGGCGAGCGGGTCCTCGGTCCGTAGCACCCGGAAGCGGCAGGCGTCGTCGCCGAGCGACATCAACGTGGTCCGCTCGGCGCGCAGCCCGCTCTCGGCCGGGTCGAGCTCGCTCATCCAGCTCCGGTCCCAGGCACACATCACGGTGGTGACGCGCGGGTCGCCGGTCCGGGCGAAGAAGTCGCGGAACAGGCAGCGCTCGACCTGCATCTCGAGGACGTCGCGATCCGGTCGCGCGAACCCGATGTCGAAGTACGTCCCGTACATGGCGACACCTCGGCGGCAAGCCACGTCGACCGCGCCGAGCGCGTCCTCCCTGCGGCCCAGCGCGTCCATCCCGATCTCGAGGGGTCGCTGCAGGAGCGACCCGACGAGCCCGCGCAGGTACCGGAGGGTGCGGTTCTCGTCGTGCCCGAAGACGGGGGGCAGGGTCTCGTACGCCGCCCGGACGGCCGCGGCGAGGCGGAGGATCCCCTCCGACGGCCCGTCGACGGCCATGTCCCGGTTGGCCTCCACGAGCGCGTCGCTGCGCCGCCGGATCGCCGCGAGCAGCTCGTCCGTCCGGTCCGGGGCCGCGCGACGCAGGTACCGGTCGATGCCGGACAGGATGCGGCGCGGTCCGTACCGACCGCACAGGACGCGGCCCTCGGCTGCCAGCACCGTCTCGGCCGGGCTGCGCCGGCGTCCCGACCGCGCGCTCGCGGGCCTGCTCGCTCCTCCCATCGCTTCCTCCTCGTCGACGTGGGCCCCTGTGCGGGCCCCTGGCCGCAGCATGCGTCCGGCCACGGCCACGCCGCTGCCACGCCGGGGACGGGACGGACGGCGTCGGGAGTGCGCGGTGGCAGCGATCCGGCCTCAGCTGGCAGCGCCGCGGCAGCGTCGCTGCGGACCCTGGCGACCGCGAGAGCCAAGGGTGCCGACCGAGGGGGCCAGATGACCACGACGACGACCACCACGCCGCTGGACCTGGCCGACGTCCAGGGCGGGATCCTGAACCCCCGGCCGTCGCCGTACGTCGGCACGTACCTCCTCCTGCGCATCGACGACCGGCGCGACGGCCGCGAGATGCTGCGCCGGCTCGCCGAGCGCATCGCCCCGGCGGCCACGTGGTCCGCGGACAGCGGTTCCTGGTTCAACGTGGCGCTCTCCCACCGCGGCCTGGCGGCCCTCGGCGTGCCGGCGGAGTCGCTGGCCACCTTCCCGCCGGAGTTCCGGGCGGGCATGGCAGCGCGAGCCGGCGTCCTCGGCGACGTGGGTGTCCAGTCACCGGAGCACTGGGAGTGGCCCCTCGGGACCGCCGACGTGCACGTCGCACTGGCCGTCATCGCCAAGGACGCCGAGCGGCTCGACGTCTTGCTGGAGGAGGCGCGTGCGGCCTACGGCAGGCTGCCGGGCGTCCGGCTGATCTGGCGGCAGGACTGCTACGCACTGCCGACAGAGCGGGAGGCGTTCGGCTTCCGCGACGGCATCAGCCACCCGGCCGTCGAGGGCAGCGGCATCCCGGGCAGCAACCCGCAGGAGCGGCCGCTCGAGGCGGGCGAGTTCGTCACCGGGTACGTGGACGAGACCGGCGACCGCGCCCCGGTCCCGCAGCCGGAGGCGCTCGGCCGCAACGGCACCTACGTGGTGTTCCGCAAGCTGCACCAGGACGTCGCCGGGTTCCGCCGCTACCTGCGGGACCACTCGGCGAGCGCGGAGGACGAGGAGCGCCTCGCCGCGAAGCTCGTCGGCCGCTGGCGGAGCGGCGCCCCCCTCGTGCTCGCCCCCGAGCGGGACGACCCGGCGCTGGGTGCCGACCCCACGCGCAACAACGACTACCTCTACCGCCGTGAGGACGAGCGGGGTCTGCGCTGCCCGGTCGGTTCGCACGTCCGGCGGATGAACCCCCGCGACGCCGTCGTCACCGGCGAGGTGCGGCTGCACCGCATGATCCGGAGGGGGACGAGCTACGGCCCGCCGCTGCCCGACGGCGTCCTCGAGGACGACGGCGCCGAGCGCGGCCTGTGCTTCGTGTTCATCGGCGCGCACATCGCTCGCCAGTTCGAGTTCGTGCAGGCCCAGTGGGTCGGCGACGGCCGCGCGTTCGGCGCACCCGAGGAGCGGGATCCGCTGGTCGGGTCGCACGACGGTCCCGGCGTCTTCACGATCCCGGCCCGCCCGATCCGCCGGCGACTCACCGATCTCCCGCAGTTCGTCAGCACCCGCGGCGGCGAGTACTGCTTCGCGCCGTCGCTCACCGCCCTGCGCTGGCTGGCGGACCTCGAGGGCTGACCGACGTTCCGGAGAACACACAGGAGGAGGAGCGACATGACCCAGTCCACCTGCACCACGACCGTCAAGTCGGGACGGGGAGCCCGGCACGGCGTCGTGTCGGAGGTCACGGCGTTCTTGACCGTGAAGCCCGGTGAAGCTGACGAGTTGCGGGCCGGCCTGGTCCGCTTCCACGAGCGGGTCCGCAGGGCACCGTGGCAGGAGGTCGTGAAGATCGGCATCGTCGACATGCGGCACGCCGTCTTCGAGGACGACACGCGTCTGCTCTGGATCACCTCCTTCGACACCGACTGGGACCCCTACATCGACGACGCGGTGGCCATCATCGGCATCGAGAACTGGCAGGACTGGCTCCGGCACACGGTCGAGTACTCCTCGTCCCCGGAAGCCTTCCGGGACGCCGCAGCGGTCAAGCGCTCCCTGCAGGCGGCACAGGTCCCGGCGACCGGCTTCTACCGGGCCATCCCGGACCTGACGCTCGCGCAGGTCGAGAAGGGCCGGCGCATCAGGGAGGCCTTCGAACGGGTCCTCGACGACCCCCGAGCGGCCGAGGCCCTCCAGCATCCCGCCCTCAAGCCGCTGCTCGACGAGGCGGCGGACTGATCGCCCCTGCAGTCCGGCGCTCGGCCCGGCGGTCGGCCAGGTCACGGCAGCGCCGGCCGGCGGGTCAGCGTCCGGCGGCCGCCGCCGGTGCGGCGGGGGCGAGCGGCACCCCGGAGGCCGGGCCGCGCAGCGACTCCCCGAGCCGGGCGGTGAGCGCGGTGACCAGCACGGCGCCCAGCATGTGCAGCAGCACCAGCACGATCGGCAGGTCGGTGAAGTACTGCACGTAGCCGACGAGGCCCTGTGCGAGCTGCACGGCGAGCAGGTCCCGGGCGGCTCGGCGGATCCGGCCCGGCGCACCGGTCGCGTGCACCGTGACCAGCAGGGCGACGGTCAGGCCGAGGAGCAGGAAGACGGCGTCGGCGTGCAGTTGGCTGACCAGCCGCGGATCGAAGCCGGTGCGGCCGGCCTCCGGGTCGCCGCCGTGCGGCCCGCTGCCGGTCACGACGGTGCCCAGCACCAGGACGGCGGCGGTGACCGTGGCGATGCCGGTGACCAGCAGCGCCACCGGACGGCCGGCCCGCGTCGGCCGACCGCCCGGCTCCCGCGAGCGCTGCCAGAGCGCCGTGGCCAGCGCCACCAGCACCATCGACACGAGGAAGTGGGCGGCGACGGTCCACGGGTTCAGCCCGGTCAGCACCGTGACGCCGCCGAGCAGCGCCTGGGCGGGGATGCCGAGGAAGGTCAGCACGGCCAGCGGGCGGAGGTCGCGCCGCGGCGACCGGACGACGGCGACGAGCGTGGCCACCGCGACCGCCGCGAGCACGAAGGTGAGCAGCCGGTTGCCGAACTCGATGGCGCCGTGCGACGCCAGTTCCGGGGTCGCGACGAAGCTCTCCTCGGTGCACCGCGGCCAGGTCGGGCACCCGAGCCCGGAGCCGGTCAGCCGGACGGCGCCGCCGGTCACCACGATCAGTCCGTTCGCGACGAGGTTGGCCAGCGCCAGCCGCGAGACGGCGGCGGGGGAGGCGGTGGGCAGGACCGGCACGGCCCGATGCTAGGCGGTGCCCCCTCCGCGGCGGCGACGCCGCAGGTCACCGGTCCGGCGGGCCCGGAGCCGGGTAAGGCTCGCCTTGCTTGCAGGCCGCCGGAAATAGCGCACACTCGTGTTGTGGAATCATCCGTGGAGCACGCCGCCCGGCCGTCGGTGACCGCCGACGACCGGCGCACGCGCGACCGCGTGACGGGCCTGCTCCTCGAGCACGGGCCGCAGACCGCCACCGAGCTCGCCGCCCGGCTGGGGGTCTCGCCGGCCGCCGTCCGGCGGCACCTCGACGCGCTGGTGTCCACCGGCCGGGTCGACGAGCGGCTGACGCGCGAGGCGCACCGCGGCCGGGGCCGCCCGGCCCGGCGGTTCCACCTCACCGACGCGGGGCGCGAGGCCTTTCCGCACGCCTACGACGACCTCGCGCTCACCGCGCTGCGCCACGTGGCGGAGACGGGGGGACCGGACGCCGTCCGGGCCGTCGCCGAGCGGCAGCTCGCCGGCCTGGAGGAGCGCTGCTCCACCGCCGTCGCCCGCGCCACCAGCCGCGGCGGGGCCCCGGTCGACCGGGCGCAGGCACTGGCGGGGGCGCTGACGGCGGAGGGCTACGCTGCCACGGCCTCGGCGATCTCCGGCGGCGGGCAGCTCTGCCAGCACCACTGCCCGGTGGCGCACGTGGCCGCCGAGTTCCCGCAGCTGTGCGAGGTCGAGACCGCGGTGATCGGCCGGCTCGTGGGTACGCACGTGCAGCGCCTGGCCACCATCGCCCACGGTGACGGGGTGTGCACGACGCACATCCCGGGGCCGGTGCACCGAAGCACCTCCGCGCCGGCCGGTGGCCCGGACCACCCGGGCGGCGGGAACAGAACGACGACGGCACGACCTGTACTCGGTGAGCGGGCAGCGCGCCTCCCGGCGCGCACCGCACCGTCCACCAGCACCAGCAGCACCCCAGGAGACCGGGAGAGGACGCCCGCATGACCAGCACCCAGCAGCCGGTGACCGGCACGCCGCTGACGCAGGACGAGCAGATCGAGGCGCTCGGCCGCTACCAGTACGGCTGGGCCGACGCCGACGTCGCCGGCGCCTCGGCGCGCCGCGGCCTCGACGAGGACGTCGTCCGGGACATCTCGCGGCGCAAGGACGAGCCGGAGTGGATGCTCGAGCGCCGGCTCAAGGCGCTGAAGCTGTTCGACCGCAAGCCCATGCCCGACTGGGGGTCGGACCTGTCCGGCATCGACTTCCAGAACATCAAGTACTTCGTCCGCTCCACGGAGAAGCAGGCCGCGAGCTGGGACGAGCTGCCCGCGGACATCAAGAACACCTACGACAAGCTGGGCATCCCGGAGGCCGAGAAGCAGCGGCTGATCGCCGGCGTGGCCGCCCAGTACGAGTCCGAGGTCGTCTACCACAAGATCCGCGAGGACCTCGAGGAGCAGGGTGTCATCTTCCTCGACACCGACACGGGCCTGAAGGAGCACGAGGACCTCTTCAAGGAGTACTTCGGCTCGGTCATCCCGTCCGGCGACAACAAGTTCGCCGCGCTGAACACCGCGGTGTGGTCGGGTGGCTCGTTCATCTACGTGCCGCCGGGCGTGCACGTCGAGATCCCGCTGCAGGCCTACTTCCGGATCAACACCGAGAACATGGGCCAGTTCGAGCGGACGCTGATCATCGTCGACGAGGGCGCCTACGTGCACTACGTCGAGGGCTGCACCGCGCCGATCTACAAGTCGGACTCGCTCCACTCGGCGGTCGTCGAGATCATCGTGAAGAAGAACGCCCGCTGCCGGTACACGACCATCCAGAACTGGTCGAACAACGTCTACAACCTGGTCACCAAGCGGGCGGTCGCCCACGAGGGCGCGACCATGGAGTGGATCGACGGCAACCTCGGCTCCAAGGTCACGATGAAGTACCCGTCGGTGTGGATGACCGGCGAGCACGCCAAGGGCGAGGTGCTGTCCATCGCCTTCGCCGGCGAGGGCCAGCACCAGGACGCCGGTGCCAAGATGGTGCACGCCGCGCCGAACACGTCCTCGACCATCGTCAGCAAGTCGGTGGCCCGCGGCGGCGGCCGGACGTCGTACCGCGGCCTGGTGCAGATCGACGAGGGCGCGGCCGGCTCGAAGTCGACGGTGAAGTGCGACGCGCTGCTGGTCGACACGATCAGCCGGTCGGACACCTACCCCTACGTGGACGTCCGCGAGGACGACGTCGCGATGGGTCACGAGGCCACCGTGTCGCGGGTCAGCGAGGACCAGCTCTTCTACCTGATGAGCCGCGGCCTGTCCGAGGACGAGGCCATGGCCATGGTGGTGCGCGGGTTCGTCGAGCCGATCGCCCGCGAGCTGCCCATGGAGTACGCCCTCGAGCTGAACCGCCTGATCGAGTTGCAGATGGAAGGTGCCGTCGGCTGATGACCGACCCGAACGCGACCGGTCTCACGACCGACACCCCCACCATGGCCGGCGAGCTGTTCGCCGAGGGGGTCGGCGCCCAGGCCGGGCCGCCGACCACGCCCGCGGCCGGCACCGGCACCGCCGGGCAGGCGCCCGCCGGCGCGCACAGCCACGGTGGCCCCGCGCCGACCGGCTCGCCGGCCGAGCGGTTCACCTCGCTGGACCCGGACGCCTTCGGCGTGCCTACCGGCCGGGAGGAGACCTGGCGGTTCACGCCCATGCGCCGGATCCGCCCGCTCCTGGACGGCGCGCCGTCGGACGCCCACCTGGCCTGGACGACCGACCTGCCCGGGGGCGTGGAGCTCACCAGCGTCGAGGCCGACGACCCGCTGCTCAAGGGTCTGCCCGAGCCGGCCGACCGGCTCGCCGCGCTGGCCCGCCGGCGCAGCGGCGGTGCCGCCGTCGTCCGGGTGCCCGCCGAGGCGGTGCTCGACCGACCCGTGACGCTGGGCCTGTCCGGCACCGGCTCGGACGACGTCGTGTGGGGCCAGCTGGTGGTCGAGGTCGGCGCGTTCGCCCGAGCCACGGTCGTGCTCGACCACTCCGGCCTGGCCCGCTACGCCGGTGGCGTCGCGGTGCTGGTCGGCGACGGCGCGCAGGTGGACCTGGTCACGGTGCAGGACTGGGCGCCGGGCGCCCTGCACGGCGGCCAGTTCGACGCCGTCGTCGGCCGCGACGCCCGCTTCCGCCAGGTCGTGGTCACCCTCGGCGGCGATCTGGTGCGGCTGGTCAGCAACGTGCAGTTCAGCGGCCCGGGTGGGGACGCCGAGCTGTTCGGCGTCTACTTCGCCGACGAGACGCAGCACCAGGAGCACCGCCTCTGGGTCGACCACGCGGTGCCCAACTGCCGCAGCAACGTGATGTACAAGGGCGCGCTGCAGGGCGAGCAGGCCCGCACGGTCTGGATCGGCGACGTCCGCATCCGGCCGCAGGCCACCGGCACCGACACCTACGAGCTCAACCGCAACCTGGTGCTCACCGACGGCGCCCGCGCCGACTCGGTGCCGAACCTGGAGATCGAGACCGGCGAGATCGTCGGTGCCGGCCACGCCAGCGCCACCGGTCGGTTCGACGACGAGCAGCTGTTCTACCTGTGCTCGCGGGGCATCGACGCCGAGACCGCCCGGCGTCTGGTCGTCCGCGGCTTCTTCGCCGACGTCGTCCAGCACGTCGGCATCCCGGAGCTGCAGGACCGGCTGATGGCGTCCGTCGAGGCGCGGCTCGGTGCCCTGCCCGCGCTGTCCGAGCAGCCCGTCGAGCAGCCGGTGGGGGTGGCCTGACCGTGCCCTTCACCCGCGTCTGCTCCCTGACCGACGTCAAGGAGCCCGGCTCGCTGCGCATCGAGCTCGACGACGCCGCCGGCCCCGGGGCGATCGCCGTCGTCCGGTTCGAGGGCGAGGTCTTCGCCATCTCCGACGTGTGCTCGCACGCCGAGGTGCCGCTCTCCGAGGGCGACGTCGAGGAGTTCAAGGGCGCACCGACCATCGAGTGCTGGCTGCACGGGTCGTGCTTCGACCTGACCAGCGGCGAGCCGACCAACCTGCCGGCGACCGAGCCGGTGCCCGTCTACCCCGTCCGCGTGGAGGGCGACGACGTGTACGTCGACGTCGCCGCGGGCGCCACCCCGAACCGAGGAGCGAGATGACCGTCGAGACCCAGACCACCCCCGGCGCGGCCGCGTCCGGCACCGGCTCGGTGCTGGAGATCCGCGGCCTGCACGTCACCGTGGGGGAGGGGGAGGACGCCAAGGAGATCCTGCGCGGCGTCGACCTGACCGTCCGCGCCGGTGAGACGCACGCGATCATGGGCCCGAACGGGTCGGGCAAGTCGACGCTGGCCTACTCGATCGCCGGTCACCCCAAGTACACGATCACCGGCGGCACGGTCACCCTCGACGGCGAGGACGTGCTCGGGATGACCGTCGACGAGCGCGCCCGCGCCGGCCTCTTCCTCGCCATGCAGTACCCCGTCGAGGTGCCCGGCGTCTCGGTCTCCAACTTCCTGCGCACCGCCGCGACCGCCGTCAGAGGCGAGGCGCCCAAGCTGCGCACCTGGGTCAAGGACGTCAGGACCGAGATGCAGGCGCTGGAGATGGACCAGGCCTTCGCCGAGCGCAACGTGAACGAGGGCTTCTCCGGCGGCGAGAAGAAGCGCCACGAGATCCTGCAGATGCGGCTGCTCAAGCCGCGCATCGCCGTCCTCGACGAGACCGACTCCGGCCTCGACGTCGACGCGCTGCGGGTGGTCGCCGAGGGCGTGAACCGCACCCGCGAGGACGGCGACGTGGGCGTCCTGCTGATCACGCACTACACGCGGATCCTGCGCTACATCACGCCCGACTTCGTGCACGTCTTCGTCAACGGCCGGATCGTCGAGGAGGGCGGCCCGGAGCTGGCGGAGAAGCTGGAGAGCGAGGGCTACGCCCGCTACGTCAAGGGTTCGACGGAGGTCGCGAAGGCATGACCGCCACCGTCTCGCGTCCCGAGGGGGCGCAGGAGGCGCTGCCGCTGGACGTCGAGGCGATCCGGGCGGACTTCCCGATCCTGTCGCGCACCGTGCGCGGCGGGAAGCGGCTGGTCTACCTCGACTCCGGCGCCACCGCGCAGAAGCCACGGCAGGTGCTCGACGCCGAGCGGGCCTTCTACGAGCAGCACAACGCCGCCGTGCACCGCGGCGCGCACCAGCTCGCCGAGGAGGCCACCGACCGTTACGAGGAGGCGCGGCGGACCGTCGCGCGCTTCCTCGGCACCGACGACGAACGCGAGGTCGTCTTCACCCGCAGCACCACCGAGGGCATCAACCTGGTGGCCTACGCCTTGAGCAACGCGGGCACGGCGAAGGAGGCTGCCTTCCGCCGGTACGCCGTCGGGCAGGGTGACGAGATCGTGGTGACCGAGATGGAGCACCACGCCAACCTGGTGCCCTGGCAGCAGCTGTGCGAGCGCACCGGCGCGACGCTGCGCTGGCTCGGGCTCACCGACGACGGCCGGCTCGACCTCTCCGACCTGGGCACCGTCGTCAACGAGCGCACCAGGCTCGTGGCGGTCACCCAGCAGTCGAACCTGCTCGGCACGATCAACCCGATGGGCCCGATCGTCGCCCGGGCGCGCGAGGTCGGCGCGCTGGTGCTGGTCGACGGCGCGCAGTCGGTGCCGCACCAGCGGGCCGACGTCGCCGCGATGGGCGCCGACTTCCTGGTGTTCTCCGGCCACAAGATGCTCGGCCCGTCGGGCATCGGCGTGCTGTGGGGGCGGTACGAGGTGCTCGACGCGCTGCCGCCGTTCCTCACCGGCGGCTCGATGATCGAGGTGGTGCGGATGGAGGGCAGCACCTTCGCCGCCCCGCCCCAGCGCTTCGAGGCCGGCGTGCCGATGGCCGCGCAGGCCGTGGGCCTGGCCGCCGCCGTCGACTACCTCGAGCGGCTCGGGATGCGCGAGGTCGAGGCGCACGAGAAGGCGCTCACCGCCTACGCGCTGGAGCGGTTGTCCGCCGTCCCGGGGGTGGCCGTGATCGGCCCGCCCGACACGGTGGCCCGCGGGGGAGCGGTGTCGTTCACCGTGGAGGGGATCCACCCGCACGACGTGGGCCAGGTGCTCGACGACCTCGGCATCGCCGTCCGGGTGGGGCACCACTGCGCGTGGCCGGTGGTCCGGCGCTACGGCGTGCCGGCCACCACCCGCGCGACCTTCTACGTGCACAACGGGTACGACGACGTCGACGCCCTGGTCGAGGGCGTGCGGCACGCGCAGAAGTTCTTCGGGGTGGGCTGACCGTGCAGCTGGAGTCGATGTACCAGGAGATCATCCTGGACCACTACCGCAACCCGCACGGGCGCGGGCTGCGCGAGCCGTTCGACGCCGAGGTGCACCACGTCAACCCGACCTGCGGCGACGAGGTGACCCTGCGGGTCCGTCTCGACGGCGGGTCGATCGCCGACGTCTCCTACGAGGGCATGGGCTGCTCGATCAGCCAGGCCTCCGTGTCGGCCATGCACGACCTGGTGGTCGGCCGCACGGTGACGGAGGCGCTGGCCACCGGGGAGGACTTCATGACCCTCATGCAGTCCAAGGGTGACCCGGCCGTCGCCGACAAGCTGGAGGACAGCCTCGAGGACGCCGTCGCCTTCGCCGGCGTGTCGAAGTACCCCGCGCGGGTCAAGTGCGCGCTGATGAGCTGGATGGCGCTGAAGGACGCGTCCGCCCGGGCCCTGTCGGCCGCCCACCCGACCACCCCGACCGGAGGGAACGACTCATGAGCGGGACGACCGAGAACGCCGCGACCGAGAACACCGCGGCCGCGAGCACCCCGGCGGAGCTGCCGGCCTACAAGTCGGCGCTCGTCGAGGACGTCGAGGAGGCCATGCGCGACGTCGTCGACCCCGAACTGGGGATCAACGTCGTCGACCTCGGCCTGGTCTACGGCATCGACGTCGACGAGGACAACGTCGCGGTCATCGACATGACGCTGACCTCGGCGGCCTGCCCGCTGACCGATGTCATCGAGGACCAGACCCGCCAGGCGCTCACCGGCGGCCCCGGGCCCGGTCTGGTCGACGACTTCCGGATCAACTGGGTCTGGATGCCGCCGTGGGGCCCGGACAAGATCACCGACGACGGCCGCGAGCAGCTGCGCGCCCTGGGCTTCCGCGTGTAGCTCGCCGTCGGCTACCGAGCGGTCGCCGCCGAGGTGCCGTCCGGCTCCTGGTCCGCCGCCTCGCCGTCGGCCGCCTCCACCAGCTCGTAGCGGTGGCCGTAGGTGTCGACGACCGCCTCGACGGCGGCCACGACCGGGATGGAGACCAGCGCGCCGAGCGGGCCGAACAGGGCGGTGCCGACGATGACCGCGCCGAAGGCGACCGCCGGGTGGATGGCCACCGTGCGGGCAGTCACCCGGGGTGCCACGAGGTAGTTCTCGACCTGCTGGTAGACGGTGCCGACGACCACCACCCACAGCGCGTCGAGGGGGTCGCCGGCGAGGGCGACCAGCGCCGGCAGGACGATCGCCAGGTACGTGCCGATGGTCGGGACGAACTGCGACACCAGCCCCGTCCAGAGCGCGAGCGGCAGCCAGAACGGCACGTCCAGGACCCAGAGCGCGATGCCCGTGACGACCGAGGCGATCACCGCGAGCACCAGCCGGGACAGGACGTAGCCGCCGGTCTTGTCCACCGCGATCCGCCACACCGTGGCGATGACCTGCTGCTGCCGGGGCGGGAACCGGCGGGAGACCGTGCTCCGCAGCGCCGGCCCCTGCGCGGACATGTAGAACCCGAACAGCAGGAACGTGAAGAACTGGAAGACGACCCCGACGACGGACGTCACCACCCCGACGACGCCCGGCGCGAGCCGGCCGACGAGGTCCTGGAGGCGCTCGGGCGTCAGGCTCAGCGCCTCGGCGACGCCGCCGGGGGCCAGGTCGGTGCCGAACCTGAGGTTGACGTCGGCGACGACGGTGCGGACGACGTCCGGCAGCGCGGCGACGAGGTCGACGAGCTGGGCGACGAGCAGGGTGCCGAAGGCGGCGACGAACCCGGCGGTGAGCAGGACCAGCGCGAGCAGCACGAGCCCCGTCGCCGCCCCCCGGCGCAGACCGCGGCGGGCCAACCGGTCGACGACGGGCTCGATGCTGACGGCGAAGAGCCAGGCGAGGAAGAGCAGGCCGAGGAAGCCCCGAAGGCTCAGGAACGCCCACACGACGGCCTGGTACACCGCGACCGCGACCAGCACGAAGACGACGGCGCGCCGGAACCACGGCGGTAGCCGGCGGGGCGCCCCCGCCTCCGTCTCCGCCTCCGCGCGCCCCGCGGTCGGCGGCACCAGCTGGTCGGGCATGCGGCAAGCATCTCCCCGCCGCGGGGGTCGAGCACCCGGCGATCCCGGCGCGGTGACCACGAGGGGGGACCGACGCGTCGTCCCGGCGCCGCGGGCGCGGCGTCGTCCCGGCGCCGCGGGCGCGGCGGGGCCGGTCAGCGCAGCTGGGCGAGGCGGAGGCGGAAGCCGGCCACCGGCCGCCATTCGCGGAGGGTGCCCACCACCAGCAGCGCGAGCCCGGCCACCAGGGCGGCGGCCAGGGGCCACGGCAGGGCCGGCACCGCCAGGCCGAGCACCAGGACGACGGGGGTGATCGCGCCGAGGACCAGCGGGGCGAGCACCGCCTTCCGCGCACCGCCGAGGAGCGCCAGCAGGGCGAGCGCGAGCACCCACACCGCCCGCCGGCCGTCCGGTGCCAGCACGGCCCACGCCGTCGACGGTGCGAGGGCCACCCCGAGCCCCGGTCCCCAGGCCGGCCACGACGCAGCGCGCACGAGCCGCGGTCCGGCGGCAACCAGCAGCCCGGCGGCGAGCGGGAGCGTCCACGCCTCCAGCAGGCGCAGGTCGAGCAGCGCGGCCGCCGTCCACCCCGCGGCGACCAGGTGCGCCGCCCCCACCTCCCACCCACGGGAGATGTCCGTGGCGACGGGGTCGCCGGGCGGGGCCGTGACCACGTCGGTCCCGGTCCGCCGTCGCGTGCGCACCGCCCAGCCGAGGGTGGCCGCGCCCTGCAGCAGCAGGACCGCCAGCAGGGTGCCGCGCTCGCCGGTCACCGCGGTGAGCCCGATCGCGGCCGCGCCGGTCAGCGCGGCCGCCCGCGCCGTCGGGCGCCGGACGTCGGCGGCGACCCCGGATCCGAGGGCCAGGGCACCGGCGTAGATCCCGGCGAGGCACACCCCGGCCGGCTCCGGTGCCAGCACGTCGGCGGGCAGGGCGAGCAGGACCGACCCGGACAGGCACCACACCGAGATCGGCACGGTGGCATGCCGGTCCGCGGGCCGGAGCAGGCTGACGGCGGCCGGGGGCAGCGCGACGAGGAGCAGCAGCAGGCTCAGCGCACCCCAGGACCGGTCCTGGACCAGCTGCACGAGGCACAGGGCGGTCACGGTGCCGCCCCCGGCGAGTGCGGCGGGCAGGAGTACCCCCCGCGGCCGGCCGCGCAGGAGCACGTCCGCCGCGCTCGCCGCCGCGACGCCGGCCCACCCCGCGGCGACGAGGGCCCAGGTGCCGTTCGCGGCCAGGGCACCCGTGACCGCGGCGGCGGAGACGATCCCGGCCACCAGGGGTGCGGCCCGCCGCGGCCCCAGCAGCGGCACGAGCGCGGGGCGCAGCCGGGCGGGGACCAGCGCGACCCCGGCGGCGACCACGAGCGCCGCGGTGGCCCACCGGCCGCCCGACGTCCCCGTCCACACGTCGACCACACCGGCGGGCACGCCGACCAGCCACCAGGGTGCGGTGGTCACCAGCGCGACCCGGGCGACCGACCGCCGCGCGCCGAGGGCGACGCCGAGCCCGAGCAGTGCCACGCCCAGGTAGGCCTCCGCGTGCACGGCCGGGGGCACCCGGTCGAGCAACCGGAGCACACCGACCTGGACGGCGGCCCACGAGGCCAGCGGCCAGGTGGTGATCGCGGGCGCGAGGAGGTGCAGCGCGAGGAAGGCACCGGCCATGACCAGCGGGGTCACGGGCGTCCCGTCGAGGAGGGGGCCACCGGCCGCGGTGGCGGCGAGGGCCAGGCCGGCCGCGCTGGCGGCGAGCGTCTCGGCCGAGCCGCGCAGGCGGGCGCGGGCGACGCCCAGCGACACACCGGCCACGGCGACCGCGGCGGCGAACAGCACCCACCGCGCCCACGGCCCTCCGTGCGCGGACGCCAGGGTGGAGACGGCGGTGACGAGCAGGACGGCGCCGACCGCGAGCAGGACGTGGGGCGGCCGGCTGCGGAAGGGCAACGGTGGCACGGTCGTCGACGGCGGCGCAGCGCCCATCGCCGCCTCCCTCCCGTCCCCCGAGGCCGGTCCTCACCGTAGGGCGCCGGTCGGCCGGCCGCCGGTCAGCACCTCCGGTCGCGGGGCCGCGACCGCCCGGTGCGCGGCCGTCGGGTCAGGGGCCGTGCGAGGGTGGCGGGTCGTGCGGGGAGCCCGGCCGGACCAGTTCGTTCTCGTAGGCGAACACGGTCAGCTGGACCCGGTCGGTGAGCCCGAGCTTGGCGAGCAGGTGCCCGACGTGGGTCTTCACGCTGCTCGGCGCCAGGTCCATCTCCGTCGCGATCTGGTTGTTGGACAGGCCGCGTGCGAGCAGCGTGAGCACGGTCAGCTCGCGCGCGGTGATCGAGGCGAGCGCCGCGTTCCGCGCCTGCGTCGGGATGGGCGGCAGCGTCCGGCCCCGGAGGTCCAGCAGCCGCCGGGTGATGGACGGCGAGAGGATCGCCTCGCCGGCGGCGAGCAGCCGGACCGCGCGCACCAGCTCGTCCGGCG
This sequence comes from Geodermatophilus sp. YIM 151500, assembly GCF_025716945.1. Classification (GTDB taxonomy): domain Bacteria; phylum Actinomycetota; class Actinomycetes; order Mycobacteriales; family Geodermatophilaceae; genus YIM-151500. The sequence goes on along the minus strand of NZ_JAOVZT010000001.1, from coordinate 289,874 downwards.
GCGCGTCCTTGACCAGGAAGCCGCGGGCGCCGGCCCGCAGCGCCTCGATGATGTTCTCGTCGACGTCGAAGACGGTCATGACCAGGACGGCGACCGGGTGACCGTCGGGCCGCGCGGTGAGCCGCCGGGTCGTCTCGATGCCGTCGAGGATCGGCATCCGGACGTCCATGACGACGACGTCCGGCTGCCGCTGCTCGACCAGGCGCAGGCACTCCAGGCCGTCGGCGGCCTCACCCACCACGGTGATGTCCGGTTCGGCGTCCAGGCACATGCGCATCGCGCTGCGCATGAGCGGGGTGTCGTCGGCGATGAGCACCCGGGTGGTCATCGCACCGCTCCCGGCACCGGCAGCCGGGCGGCCACCCGGAAGCCGTGCCCGTCGATCGATCCGGAGGACAGCTCGCCGCCGAGCATGCCGACCCGTTGCTGCATGCCGATCAGCCCGTACCCGGCCGACGGCGCCCCCGTCGCGCCGCGACCCTCGTCGCACACCTCGACCTCCAGCGCCGTGTCCTCGTAGGTGAGCACGACCGAGGCCCGGGTCGGCCCCGCGTGCTTGAGCGTGTTGGTCAGCGCCTCCTGCACGATGCGGTAGGCGTGCAGCTCCACGGTGGCCGGGAGCGGTCCGGGCCGGCCCCGGATGGTCAGGTCGACCGGCAACCCGGCGCGCTGGACCTGGGCGAGCAGGTACGGCAGCCGTTCGATGCTCGGCTGCGGGGTGTGCTCGTCGGGTTCGCGGTCGGTGCGGAGCAGGCCGACCAGTCGGCGCAGCCCGTCGAGCGCGTCGCGGCCGACGCTCTCGATGGAGGCGAGCGCCTGCTCGGCGGCCTTCGGCTGGCTGCTGAAGACGCGCCGGGCGGCGCCGGCCTGGGCGACCATGACGCTGACGTCGTGGGCGACGATGTCGTGCACCTCGCGCGCGATGCGCGCCTGCTCCTGCGCCACCGCGGTGCGGGTGCGGGTCTCCTGCTCGCGGGCGACGTCGGTGGCCCGCTGCTCGGCCATGCGGACGCGCGCCCGCCCGAGCGCGACGCCGTAGCCGATAGTCACCGTCGCGACCACCGAGACGAAGTCGATGTAGAACGCGTCGTCGGTCAGCGGTGCCCACCCCGCCAGCGCACCGACCACCAGCGCCAGGACGTAGGCCGCGGCGCAGCCGCCGCCGACCAGCGGGTTGCGCTGCTGCACGGCCACCGTGTACAGGGCGATGAGCACGTTCAGCGGCAGCGGGGCCGGGTGGTAGCCGAGGGCGGCGTGCGCCAGCGAGGCGGCCGCGACCAGCGCCAGCACGGGGATCGGCGCGGCGCGGCGCACGGCCAGCGGCAGGGAGCCGGCCAGCAGCAGGAGGCCGCCGGGCCCGAGGACCTGCTCCCGGACGACGACGCCGGTCAGCTCCACGTCGAGGTCGTCCTCGAGGGAGACACCCGAGCCGACGACGAGCAGCACGAGCACCCCGACGGCCAGCCGGACGTCCCGGGCGAGCCGTTCCCGCTCGTCCGACGTCCGGGCCGTCGCCGGGCCGGGGAGCGTCCTCGGGATGCCGCCCAGGGAACCGCCGGTCCGGTGCCCCTCGGTCACGTGCGCGGGCTCGGCTTCGGGCGCGTGGCGCTCGGCCACAGTCCCTCCCTCCGCCTCGCGGGGGAGGCGGACCTCCCCCGGTGGTGCCGCATCGCACGACCCAAAGGCGCTGCTCGGGCGACCCGAAGACTGACGCGACCTGCGGCTCCGGTCAATACGGTCCGCCCCGGGATCACATGGAATCGACCCGTTCGCATGACGAGCGGGGGGCGCCCGGACGGTCCCAGCCTGCAGTGCTCGGCCGCGGACGGGAGAGCCCGATGGTGACCTGGTTGATCGACTCGGCGGTGCGGATGCGACGGCTCGTCGTGGCCGCCGTGGTCGCCGTCCTGGCGCTGGGCGTCGTGCAGCTCGACGACGCGCCCCTCGACGTCTACCCCGAGTTCAAGCCGTCCGCGGTGCAGATCCAGACCGAGGCGCTGGGCCTGTCCGCCGAGGAGGTCGAGGAGCTCATCACCGCCCCGCTGGAGCAGGACCTGCTCAACGGCATCCCGTGGCTGGAGACGATCCAGTCGCAGTCCATGCCGGGGCTGTCCGCGATCGACCTCACCTTCGAGGAGGGCACCAACCTCTGGCTGGCCCGCCAGATGGTGCAGGAGCGCATGGCGCAGGCGCACGCCCTGCCCAACGTGGGCACCCCGCCGACGATGGTGCAGCCGACGTCGGCGACCAGCCGCGTGGCCATGGTCGCCATGCGCTCCGACGAGGTGTCCATGATCGACATGTCGGTGCTGGCCCGCTGGCAGATGCGGCCGCGGCTCATGGCCATCCCGGGCGTCGCGCAGGTCTCGATCTGGGGTCAGCGCGAGCGGCAGCTGCAGGTGCACGTCGACCCGGAGCGGCTGCAGCAGAACGACGTGACGCTCACCCAGCTCATCAAGACCACGGGCAACGCGCTGTGGGTGTCGCCGCTCAGCTTCGTCGAGGCCTCCACCCCGGGCACCGGCGGGTTCGTCGAGACCCCGAACCAGCGCATCGGCGTCCAGCACGTCTCCCCGATCACCACGTCCGAGCAGCTCGCCGCCGTGGCCATCGAGGGCGTCCAGGGCCAGCCGAAGCGGCTCGGTGACGTCGCCGAGGTGATCGAGGACCACCAGCCGCTCATCGGTGACGCCGCCCAGGAGGGCGACCGCAGCCTGATGCTGGTGGTCGAGCGGTTCCCCGATGCCGACGTCGCGCAGGTCACCGCCGACGTCGAGGCCGCGCTCCAGGCCATGTCCGCGGGCCTGTCCGGCATCACCCTGGACACCGACGTCTACCGGCCGGCCGGGTACGTCGACTCGGCCACCGACCGGCTCGGCATCGCCGCGCTGGTCGGTCTGGTGCTCATGCTGGCCGCCGTCGGCCTGCTCACCTGGTCGTGGCGGACGGCGCTGATCACCTTCGGCGCGGTCGCGACGTCCCTGGTGACCGCGCTGTACGTGCTGCGGCTGGCCGAGCAGCCGTTGACGACCATGACGCTGCTCGGCCTGGCGGCCGTCACGGTGCTGGTCGTCGACGACGTGGTCGGCGATGCGGGGGCCTTCCGCGTCCGGGCCCGCGAGCACCAGGACGCCGGGCGGTCGACCGTGATCGCATGGATCAGCGCCGCGGTGACCGGGCGCCGCAGCCCGCTGGTCTACGCGACCGTCATCACCGCCGTCGCCCTCGTCCCGCTGCTGTTCGTCCGCGACCCCGCCGGTGCGTTCGTCCGGCCGGCGCTGCTGGTCTTCGGGCTCGCGGCGCTCGCCTCCTTCCTGGTGGCGCTGGTCGTCACCCCGGTGCTGGCCGTGCTGCTCACCACGGAGGAGGCGGCGGTCCCGCACCGGACGCGGTTCGACCGGCTGGTGCACCGCGGGTACGACCGGACCGCCGGCCGCACCGTGGGCCGCGCGGTCCCCGCCGTCCTCGGGGTCGGCGTGCTCGCGGTGCTCCTCGCCGCGGGCCTGCCCGCGCTCGGCTCCGGCTCGCTGCTGCCGACGCTCGAGGACCGCAACGTGCTGGTCCGCCTCGAGGCCGCCCCGGGCACGTCGCTCGCCGAGATGGACCGCGTCACCGGCCTGGCCGCGGCGGAGGTCGGCGACCTGGCCGGGGTCGAGTCGGTCGGCATGCACGTCGGCCGCGCCGTCGGTGCCGACGAGATCGTCGACGTCGACGCCGGCGAGATCTGGGTGAAGCTCGCCGAGGGTGCCGACTACGACGCGACGTTCGCCGCCGTCCGCGACACCGTGCGGGCCTACCCCGGCCTGCGCAGCGAGGTGCGCACCTACGCCGACGACCGGGTCGCCGCGGTCAGCGCCTCCACGGGCGACTCCCTGGTCGTGCGCGTGTCGGGCACCGAGTACGACACGCTCCAGCAGACCGCCGAGATGGTCGCGGTGGCCATGAAGACGGTCGAGGGCGTGATCCTGCCCGAGGTCGAGCCGCTGGTCCGCCAGCCCACGGTCTCGGTGCAGGTGGACCTCGCGGCCGCGCAGCAGCAGGGTCTGCGTCCCGGCGACGTCCGGCGCGAGGTCAGCACCCTGATCTCGGGCCTGACGGTGGGGAGCCTCTACGAGCAGCAGGCCATCTTCGACGTCGTCGTCTGGGGCGGCCCGCAGACCCGCTCGGACATCCAGACGCTCGCCGGGCTGACGGTGCACGCGCCCGACGGCCGGCCCGTCCGGCTGGGCGACGTGGCCACCGTCGACGTCACCCCGAGCCCGACGGTCATCACGCACGACGGCGTGCACCGCAGCCTCGACGTCATCGCCGAGGTCCGGGGCCGCGACGCGGGCGAGGTGGCCGCGGACGCCACCGAGAAACTGCGGCAGATGACCTTCCCGTTCGAGTACCGGGCGGAGGTGCTGGGGGACGCCGCCGACCGGGCGGCCGCCCAGCGCAACGTCCTGCTGGCCGTCGGCGCCGCCGCGGTGCTCGTCTACCTGCTGATGCAGGCGGCGACCAACAGCTGGAAGGGCGCCGCGGCGCTGCTCGTGGCGGCGCCGCTGGCCGGGTCGGGTGCCCTGCTGGCCGGTCACCTCGTCGGCGGCGCCTGGTCGGCCGGGGTGCTCGCCGCGCTCGCCGCGGTCGTGGCCCTGGCGATCCGCCAGTCGCTGGTGCTGGTGCGCCGGGCCCAGGTCCTGCACGCGGACGGGCGGTCGCCGGCGGCGGCGCTGACGGCGGCGGGCCGCGAGCAGGCACCGGCGGTCGTCGTCGCGGTGCTGGTGACCGCGGCGCTGTTCCTCCCGGCCGCCGTCATCGGCGGGGCGGGTCTGGAGCTCGTGCAGCCCTTCGCGGTCGCCCTCTTCGCCGGGCTGCTGACCTCGACCGTGGTGGTGCTGTTCCTCGTCCCGTCCCTGTTCTCCGCGGTCGGCGGGCTGCGCCCGGCCCCGGTGACCGGGCCCGACACCCCCGACGGCGAGCCCGTCGCGGCCGTCCCCGCACCCGGGGCGGACGGGAACCACGGCCGGCACGCACGACCCGACACGAACGACGCCAAGGTTGGAGAAGGATCAGCGATGAGGACCACCCGCTCGTTCGGCATCGCATCACTGTGCGTGGCTGCCGGCCTGGGGCTGGCGGGCTGCCAGGCCTCGGCGTCGGCCACGGACGCGGAGGAGGCCATCGCCGCGGCGGCGACGGTGGAGGAGGCCGCCGACGGCGGTCCCGCACGGCTGCACCTGACCGAGGAGTCGGTGCTGCGGCTCGGCCTCCAGACCGCGCCCGTGTCGGACGCCGGCGGGCAGCTCACCGTTCCCTACGCCGCGGTCGTGTACGACGCCGACGGCAGCACCTGGGCGTTCGTGGAGCAGGAACCGGGCGTCTACCAGCGCGAAGCCATCGCCATCGCGTCCGTCGAGGGCGACACCGTCCGGCTCAGCGAGGGTCCGGCGGCGGGGACCCCGGTCGTGACCGTGGCGGCCGCCGAGCTGGTGGGTGTGGAAGCCGGCATCAGCGGTGGCGAGTGATGGCGAGCTCGCACCGGACGCTGATGGGCTGGACGGTCGCGACCAGCCTGCGCTTCCGCCACCTGGTCGCCGCCCTCGGCGCGCTGCTGATGGCGGTCGGCATCATCGTCATCCCCTCCTCGCGGCTCGACGTCTTCCCTGAGTTCGCGCCGCCGCGCGTCATCATCCAGACCGTCTGCCTCGGCCTGTCGACCGCGGACGTCGAGGAGCTGGTGACCGTCCCGCTCGAACAGGCCGTCAACGGGGTCGACGGGCTGGACGTCCTCCGCTCGAAGTCCTCGCCGATGCTCTCCAGCGTCGAGCTGATCTTCGACCGTGACGTGGACCTGCTGACGGCGCGCCAGCTGGTCCAGGAGCGGATGACCGCGGCGACGGCGACCCTGCCGACGTGGGCCGCTCCACCGGTGATGCTGGCGCCGGCGTCGGCGACCAGCCGGGCGGTCAAGATCGGCATGTCGTCGAAGGACGAGTCGCTCATCCAGATGTCGATGACCGCCTACTGGACCGTCCGCGCCCGCCTGCTCCAGGTGCCGGGCGTCGCCAACGTCACCCTCTGGGGCGAGCGGCTGCAGATGCTGCAGGTCCAGGTCCGCCCCGAGGACATGGTGCGGCACGACGTCACGCTCAACCAGGTGATGGAGACGACGGCCGAGGCCGTGGACTCCGGGTTGCTGCTCTTCGACGAGGGCTCCCTGATCGGGCCCGGCGGCATCATGGAGACGCCCAACCAGCGCATGAACGTGCGCAACGTGCTGCCGATCGTCACCCCGGCCGACCTCGCCCAGGTGCCGATCGAGCGGGCCGGCCCGGTCGCTCCCGCGGCGGCCGAGGGCGGCGGCGCCGCGGCGGCGCCGGAGGAGGGCGCGGAGGAGTCGGCCGCGGAGGAGTCGGCCGCGGAGGGCGAGGCCGCCCCCGAGGCGGCGCCCCCGCCCGTCGTCCGGCTCGACCAGGTCGCCACGGTCACCGAGGACCACCAGCCGCTGATGGGCGACGGGGCGGTCAACGACGACCTCGGGCTGATGCTCATCGTCGAGAAGCTGCCCTGGGCCGACACGGTGGAGCTGACCCGCGGCGTGGAGGAGGTCGTCAAGGACCTCGAGCCGAGCCTGCCCAGCATCCAGTTCGACTCGACGCTGTTCCAGCAGGAGAACTTCATCCAGACGGCGATCGACAACCTCAGCGAGGCGCTGCTGCTGGGCTTCCTGCTCGTCGTGCTGATCCTGGCGCTGTTCCTCTACGAGTGGCGGGTGGCGGTGATCAGCCTGCTCACCATCCCGCTGTCGATCACCGCGACGCTGCTCGTGCTCTACATGCGCGACCAGACGATCAACACGATGACGCTGGCCGGGCTGGTGATCGCGCTGGGAGCCCTGGTCGACGACGCGATCATCGACGTCGAGAACATCGTCCGCAGGCTCCGACAACACCGGTTGTCCGGCAGCGGGGCATCGACGGCCAAGGTGATCCTGGACGCCTCGCTGGAGGTCCGCAGCCCGATCGTGTACGCGACGCTCATCATCGTCGCGGCCTCGATCCCGGTCTTCCTGCTCCAGGGGCTGACCGGTGCGTTCTTCCAGCCGCTGGCGCTGGCCTACACCCTGGCGATCCTCGCCTCGCTGGTCGTCGCGCTGACCGTGACCCCGGCGCTCGCGTTGATCATGCTGCGCAACGCGCCCATCGAGCGGCGCCAGTCGCCGCTGGTGCGCCGGCTGCAGGCCGGGTACACCCACCTGCTCGCCCGGGTGGTGCGCCGGCCGAAGCCCGTCTACGCCGGGACCGGCCTGCTGCTGGCGCTCGCCGTCGCGGTGGTGCCGACGCTGGGGCAGTCGCTGCTGCCGCACTTCAAGGAGCGCGACTTCCTCATGCACTGGGTCGCCCAGCCGGGGACGTCGGCGGCGGAGATGCAGCGCATCACCCTGGCGGCCAGCCGCGAGCTGATGGCCATCCCGGGCATCCGCAACTTCAGCGCGCACCTGGGTCAGGCCGTCCAGGGCGACGAGCCCTACGGCATCAACTTCGGGGAGAACTGGATCAGCGTCGACCCGCACGTCGACTACGACGAGACGGTGGCCGCGATCGACGAGGTCGTCGCCGACTACCCGGGCCTGTTCCGCGACCGCAAGACCTACCTCGACGAGCGGACCAAGGAGGTCGTCGCCGGCGGCAGCGAGCCGATCATCGTGCGGCTGTTCGGCAACGACCTGCACACGCTCAACGAGCAGGCGCAGTCGATCGAGGACATCCTCGGGGAGATCGACGGGATCACCAACGAGCACCTGGACCTGCACTCCGACATCCCGCAGATCGACGTCGAGGTCGACCTGGCCAAGGCCGCCTCGTACGGCGTGAAGCCCGGCGACGTGCGCCGGGCGGCGGCGACCATGGTCGCCGGCGAGGAGGTCGGCGACATCTTCCGCGGCGGCCGGGCCTACGACGTCGTCGTCTGGACCGAGCCGCAGTCCCGGGACAGCGTCCAGGACGTGCAGGACATGCTGCTCGACACGCCCAGCGGGCAGCGGATCCGGCTCAGCGACGTGGCCTCGGTCGAGGTGGTGGCGGCACCGAACTCGATCGAGCGCGAGGACGGGTCGCGCCACCTGGACATCCTGGCCGACGTCGAGGGCCGCGACATCGGCTCGGTCGGCGAGGAGGTGGCGGCCGCGCTCGCCGCGTACGACTTCCCCCGCGGCTTCCACGCCGAGCTGCGCGGCGACTACGAGGAGCAGCAGGCGGCCACGGCGCGGCTGTTCACCACCGGGGCCATCTCCCTCGCGGTGATCTTCCTGCTGCTGCAGGTGTCGCTGGGCAGCTGGCGGCCGGCGCTGCTGTCGTTCATCACCCTGCCCCTCGCCCTCATCGGCGGGGTGCTGGTGGCCTTCGCCTCCGGAGGGGTGTTGTCGATCGGCTCGATCGTCGGCTTCTTCACGGTGTTCGGCATCGCTGCCCGCAACGGCATCCTGCTGATCAACCACGCCCAGCACCTGGAGCGCGAGGAGGGGGAGACCTTCGGGTTCGACCTGGTGCTCCGGGCGGCGCGCGAACGGCTCGCGCCGATCCTGATGACGTCGCTGGCGACCGGCCTCGCGCTGGTGCCGCTGGCCGTCTTCGGCGAGCGGCCGGGTCAGGAGATCGAGCACCCGCTGGCGCTGGTGATCCTCGGTGGCCTGTTCACCTCGACCCTGCTGAGCCTCTTCGTCATCCCGGCGCTGTACCTGCGCTTCGGCAAGTCGCGGCGGGAACGAGAGGCGGCAGCGGGCGGCGGGACCGACGCACCACCGCGGGAACCCGTTCCCGCCTGACCGGTCGACGACGGACCCGGCCGGCCACCGTGCCCGGTGGCCGGCCGGGTCCACGCCCGTCGGCTCCGGTCAGCGCATCTGCGCCACCCAGGCGACCGCCTCCCGGGCCTGCCGGCGCCGCTGCTCGTAGGTCGCGCCGGCGACGAGCAGGAGCAGGCCCACCGTGCCGAGGGTCAGCCACCGCGGCAGCAGCAGCACGTCGGGTCCGAGGAGCCCGGCCGCCACCCAGGCCAGCGTCGCCGCTCCGACGACGAACGGCGCCTGCCGGTGCAGCAGGCTGCCGCCGATGGTGATAGCGCCGGCTCCGGCCACCACCAGGGCCAGGCGCAGCGCGGTCGGCTCGGCCACCAGGACCACCGCCGAGGGCCCGCAGGCGACCGCGAGCGCCGCGCCCTCGGCCGACCAGGACGACTCCCCGGCGCGGATGCGGGGCAGCGCCACGATCAGCAGCCCGAGCGCTGCGGGCACGGAGTAGGCCTCCGGCGTCCCCACCGCGGCGCCGGCCAGCGCGATCCACGCCGCGGCGACCAGCTGCGCCACCGCCATCCCGGCCACCCGCGGGTGCCGCGCCGCGAGCGCGTACGCGGCCATGGCGGTCCCGGCGATCGTCAGCTGCACGCCCACCTGCCCCCACGCGCCGGCGGTGGCCGTCAGGACGCCGGCGGCGAGGCCGGTGAGGGCGGCGGCGCCCGCGGCGGGCCGCTCCTCGGGCCGGCCGGCACGAGCCGCGGCGACCGAGAACCCGGCCGCGGCGAGCAGGGCGAGCAGCAGGCCGGCGGACGTCGCCTGGAGCAGGCCGGCCGCCCGGGCGAGCGCGACCGCCGAGGCCGCCGCGAGCAGTGCACCGGCCGTGGCGGGCGAGCGCAGCGCCGGCCGCCCGACCGCGGCGGTCACGGCCGGCAGCACCGCGGCGAGGGACAGCGCGGCCAGCTCGGCGAACCGGGCACCCGGGACGAGCAGCAGCACGCCGGTGCCGGCCAGCGTCGCACCCCCGGCCGTGAGTGCCGACCCCGCGAGCCGGTGCCGGACCAGCGGCACGGCAGCGGTGAGCAGGGCCAGCCCCAGGGCTCCGGCCACGACCGGGCCCGGGGGGCCGAGCGTGCGCAGGGACAGGGCCAGGGCGAGCGCGGGGACGGCGGCTGCGAGGCGTGCCGTCGCGGCGGGGGACGGGAGCCGGGCGGGCACCGGCAGGCGGGTCAGGGCGGCGGCGGTGCCGCCGGCCGCGGTGAGGACGGCGGTCGCCCACCAGGAGTCCACGGCGTCCGCGGCCCCCGCGACGGCGAGCCCGCACGTGCCCCCACCGGCGCCGAGGACCGCGGCGAGGGCCAGCGCGACCGGCCGCAGCCGGGGGCGCAGCTGGCGGACGGCCAGCACGTCGCCCACGGCGAGCGCCAGCGCGACGGCCACGCCCACCGGGCCGGCCGCGACGGCCGGCGGCAGCAGCAGGAACGGCAGCGCCTGGACGGCGAGCAGCGCGGTCAGCGGCCAGGTCGCGGTGCTCGCCGTGACCCGGCCGAGCAGCAGGCCCGCGGCGAGGACGGCGGCGCAGGTGGCCGCGGTCCAGGACCGCAGCGGCACCCCGTCGAGGCCGAGCAGGCCGAGGGCCCGGGCGGCGGTCAGGTCGACGACGAGCAGCGCGACCCCGGCCGCGGCGAGCGCCTCCTCGGTCGCCCGCAGCCCGCGCCGCGCCGTCCAGGCCGACGCGGCGCAGGCCAGGCCCGTGACGACCGACATCACCGCCGCCTGGAACGCCACGCCCAGCCGCGTCCAGGCCACGGCGACGAAGGCAACCGCCGCCGCCACCACGAGCAGCGCGCCGAGCGCGACCAGCACCTGCTGCGGGCTGAGCCGGGGGCGTCGCGCGACCCGGGCGGCCGGTGCGGCCGGAACCGACGGAGGGCCGGGCCGTGCCGGCGGTGCTGCCGGTGCCTGGCCCGGGGCGGGCGGTGGCGGGCCCGGGGCGGGCGGTGGCGACGGGGCCGACGCCGCGGCCGCCGCGCGCAGGGTGGCCAGCAGGGCGTCCCGGTCGGCCGCCAGCTCGGAGAGGGTGGCGCCGATGCGGGCCACCACCAGCGCGGCCCGGCCCGCCGCGGGCAGCCCGCAGGTGGGGCACGGCGCCGGCTCGGGGGCGGTCACCGGGCGGCCGCAGACCGGGCAGGGCGGCCAGGACGAAGGAGCACACCGGGAGATCACGGGCGGATCGTCCCCGCGCGACGGGCGGTCCCGGATCGGGGCTGCCCCGGAGATCCCGCCGGTGGTGCCGCCGACGTCACCCGGAAGTCGGTCGAGGTCGGCGGCCGCAGCGCCTACCCTGGAGCCAGTGATCACGACGACCGGCCTCGAGCTGCGCGCCGGCGCCCGCATCCTCATCGGCGACGCCACCCTGCGCGTGCAGCCCGGTGACCGCATCGGCCTGGTCGGGCGCAACGGGGCCGGCAAGACCACCACGCTCACCACCCTCGCCGGTGAGCGGCTGCCGCACGCCGGGAAGGTCGAGGTCACCGGCGAGGTCGGCTACCTCCCGCAGGACCCGCGCGGCGGTGACCTCGACATCTCCGCCACCGACCGCGTGCTGTCCGGCCGCGGGCTCGACGTCCTCAAGGCCCGGCTGGTCAAGGCCCAGGTGGCCATGGCCGAGCCGGCCGACGACGCCGAGCGCGACCGCGCCGTCCGCCGGTACGGGCAGCTCGAGGACCAGTTCGCAGCCCTCGGCGGCTACGCCGCCGAGAGCGACGCCGCCCGCATCTGCACCGCCCTCGGCCTCCCGGACCGCGTGATGGGCCAGCCGCTGCGGACCCTGTCCGGGGGCCAGCGCCGCCGGGTGGAGCTCGCGCGGATCCTGTTCTCGGACGCCGAGACGCTGCTGCTCGACGAGCCGACCAACCACCTGGACGCCGACTCGATCACCTGGCTCAAGGGCTTCCTCGCCGCGCACAAGGGCGGCCTGGTCGTGATCAGCCACGACGTCGAGCTGCTCGACGCCGTGGTGAACAAGGTGTGGCACCTCGACGCCAACCGGGCCGAGGTCGACGTCTACAACCTCGGGTGGAAGCCCTACCTCCTCCAGCGGGAGACCGACGAGCGCCGCCGCCGCCAGGAGCGGGCCAACACCGAACGCAAGATCGAGGCGTTGTCGGCGCAGGCCGACAGGATGCGGGCCAAGGCCACCAAGGCACGGGCGGCCAAGAGCATGGACAAGCGGGCGGAGCGGCTGGCCGCAGGCCTGGCGGAGGTCCGCGTCGCCGACCGCGTCGCGAAGCTGCGCTTCCCGACCCCGGCGTCGTGCGGGCGGACCCCGCTGACCGCCGAGGGGCTGTCGAAGAACTACGGCTCGCTCGAGGTGTTCACCGACGTCGACCTCGCCGTCGACCGGGGCACCCGGGTCGTCGTCCTGGGGCTCAACGGCGCGGGCAAGACGACGCTGCTGCGCATCCTGGCCGGCGAGGAGGTCCCCGACACCGGCGTCGTGCAGCCCGGGCACGGCCTGCGGATCGGCTACTACGCGCAGGAGCACGAGACCCTCGACCTCGACCGCAGCCTGCTGGAGATCATGCGCTCGGCCGCCCCGCAGAGCACCGACACCGAGCTGCGCCGCATCCTCGGCGCCTTCCTGTTCTCCGGCGAGGCGGTCGACCAGCGGGCCGGCACGCTGTCCGGCGGGGAGAAGACCCGGCTGGCGATGGCGACGCTGGTCGTCTCCGGCGCCAACGTGCTGCTGCTCGACGAGCCGACCAACAACCTCGACCCGGCCAGCCGCGAGCAGGTGCTCCAGGCGCTGCGCACCTACACCGGCGCGATCGTGCTGGTCACCCACGACGAGGGCGCCGTCCGCGCGCTCGACCCGGACAAGGTGATCCTGCTGCCCGACGGCACCGAGGACGCCTGGAGCGAGGACTTCGCCGACCTGGTCGAGCTGGCGTAGCGGCGGGAAGCACCGTCGTGACGAGCTGGGCGCCGGGGCACGCGGTAGCGGTCGGAGGTCGGAGGCCGGAGGTCGGAGGCCGACGGTGTTCTCGCATCGCGCAGGTGCGCTCGCTGGGTGATCATGTCTGCACCGGCGCGGAGGTCCAGCCAGCCCCCGGCCGTCCGCTGCCACCGGAGGGGAGACATGGCCGACTCGAGCACCGCTGACCTCGGCAAGGGCAAGCGCATCACGGGAGGTGACCGGACCAACCTCGCCGACGAGCTGCGCAAGCGGTACGACGAGGGCGAGAGCATCCGGTCGCTGGCCACCTCGACCAACCGTTCCTACGGTTTCGTGCACCGGCTGCTGTCGGAGTCCGGGGCCACGCTGCGCAGCCGCGGCGGGGCCAACCGGAACAGCAAGAAGGCGTGACGGCGGGCTCGGCAGACAGCCGGCCGCCGGACCCCTCCGGCTGGGTCCGCACCAGCCGGGACGGGGCCGTCCTCACCGTGACGCTGGACCGTCCCGACCGGCTGAACGCGCAGACGCCCGCCACCTGGGCGGCGCTGGCCGCCGTCGGCGCCTCGCTCGACGACGGCGTGCGCGTCGTCGTGGTCCGGGGCACCGGACGGGCGTTCTCCGCGGGGCTGGACCGTTCCCTGTTCGGCTCCGGGCCGGACGTGCCCGGCAGTCTGGGCGACCTGGGCCGGCTCGCCGCCGAGGAGGCGCAGGAGCGGATCCGCGCCTACCAGGCCGGTTTCCGGTGGCTGCGCTCCCCGGGCATCGTCTCGGTGGCGGCCGTCCGCGGCCACGCCATCGGGGCGGGCGCCCAGCTGGCGCTGGCCTGCGACCTGCGGGTGCTGGCCGACGACGCCCGGTTCCGGCTGCCGGAGACCACGCTGGGGCTGGTGCCCGACCTCACCGGCACGAGCACCCTCGTCGAGCTCGTCGGCTACGCGCGGGCCCTGGAGATCTGCCTGACCGGCCGGACGGTGGGGGCGGCCGAGGCCCGCGCGATCGGGCTGGCGACGGCCGTCGTCCCCGCCGCCGAGCTCGACGCGGCCGTGGCCGACCTGACCGCCGCACTCACCGCGCCTCCGGTGGGCGCCAGCCGGGCGACCGCCGCGCTGGTGCGCTCCGCCGTCCGCAACGACCCGCCGACCCAGGACGCCGCCGAGCGGGCCGCGCAGGTGCAGCGGCTGCACGAACTCGTCGGTGGCCGCTGACACACTCGGGAGGAACAGCCCGCGCCGGCCCGGCGTTGGCGTCGAGGCGGTCGAGCGACGGGAGGAGGGGCCGACGTGAGCAGCCCGATGACCTCCATGGCGGCGATGCGCTCGTTCCGGCGCGACCCGTCGGTGACCACCCGGGAACTGCCGCCCGGCACGGTGCGGCGCGTCCTGGGGGTCGCCGTCCCGTACCGGCGGGAGCTGAGCTGGTTCCTGCTGCTGGTCATCGGCTCGTCGGTGATCGGCGTGGTGACCCCGCTGCTGGCCGGCGACATCGTCAACCGCATCGCCCGCCTCGACGGGACGGCCACCGGGGTCATCCGCATCGCCCTGTTCATCGCCGCCCTGGCGGTGGTCGACGCCGGGATCTCCGTGGCCACGCGGTGGTACTCCGCCCGCATCGGCGAGGGCGTCATCTACGACCTGCGCAGCCGCGTGTTCGAGCACGTGCAGCGCATGCCGGTCGCCTTCTTCACCCGCACGCAGACCGGTGCGCTGGTCAGCCGGCTGAACAACGACGTGATCGGCGCCCAGCGGGCGTTCACCTCGACGCTGTCCGGCGTGGTCAGCAACGTCATCGGCCTGGTCCTGACCGCCGGCGTCATGCTGACGCTGTCGTGGCAGATCACCCTGCTCTCCCTGGTCATGGTGCCGCTGTTCGTGCTGCCGGCCCGGCGGATCGGCCGGCGGCTGCAGGAGATCACGCGGGAGTCCTACGGCCTCAACGCGTCGATGAACGGCACGATGACCGAGCGGTTCAACGTCGCGGGCGCGCTGCTGGTCAAGCTGTTCGGCCGGCCGGCGGACGAGGCGGAGTCCTTCCGCGGCCGCGCCGCCCGGGTGCGCGACATCGGTGTCCTGTCGGCGATGTACGGCCGCACCTTCTTCACCGCGCTCACGCTGGTGGCCGCGCTGGCCACCGCGCTGGTCTACGGCCTGGGCGGCTGGTTCGCCTTCACCGGCTCGCTCAGCCCCGGCGACGTGGTGGCCCTCGCGCTGCTGCTGTCCCGGCTGTACGGGCCGCTGACGCAGCTGTCGAACATCCGGGTCGACGTGATGAGCGCCCTGGTGAGCTTCGACCGGGTCTTCGAGGTCCTCGACCTGGCGCCCATGATCGACGAGGCATCCGACGCCGTCCCGGTCCCGGCGGACGACCGGTCGATCGAGTTCGACGCGGTGTCGTTCAGCTACCCGGCGACGTCCGACGTGTCGCTGCCGTCGCTGGAGGAGGTGTCGCTGCCCGAGCACGGTGGCCCCACCGCGGTGCTGCACGACGTCTCCTTCCGCATCGAGCCCGGGCAGCTGGTCGCCCTGGTCGGGCACTCCGGTGCCGGGAAGACGACCATCGCCAACCTGGTGCCGCGGCTGTACGACGTCACCGAGGGGTCGGTCCGCGTCGGCGGGGTCGACGTGCGCCGGGTGACGCAGGCCTCGCTGCGCGACGCGATCGGCGTGGTCAGCCAGGACGCGCACCTGTTCCACGACACCATCCGCGCCAACCTCCGCTACGCCCGCCCCGACGCCACCGAGCAGCAGCTCTGGGACGCGCTGGCCGGCGCGCGGATCGCGGCGCTCGTGCGCGCGCTGCCCGACGAGCTCGACACCGTCGTCGGCGACCGCGGCTACCGGTTGTCCGGGGGCGAGAAGCAGCGGCTGGCCATCGCCCGCGTGCTGCTCAAGGCGCCGGGCATCGTGATCCTCGACGAGGCGACCGCGCACCTCGACAGCGAGTCGGAGGTCGCCGTCCAGCACGCCCTCGACACCG
This sequence comes from Geodermatophilus sp. YIM 151500, assembly GCF_025716945.1. Taxonomy (GTDB): domain Bacteria; phylum Actinomycetota; class Actinomycetes; order Mycobacteriales; family Geodermatophilaceae; genus YIM-151500. Next base: position 274,170 of record NZ_JAOVZT010000001.1, on the reverse strand, counting down.
CGCTGACCGGCCGGACGTCGCTGGTCATCGCGCACCGGCTGTCCACCGTCCGCAACGCCGACCTGATCCTGGTGGTCGACGGCGGTCGCATCGCGGAGTCGGGCACGCACGAGGAGTTGCTGGCGCTCGGCGGTCGTTACGCCGACCTCCACCGCACGCAGTTCCGCGACGGCGAGCGTCGAACGGTCGACGCCGCCTGACCACTAGCGTCACACCCGTCCCATCTCGAGGAGGGCGACGACGTGACCGGGCTGGCGTGGTCACGCAGCGGCACCGCACCGCCGGACCCGGAACCGGCGGTCGCCAGCGAGGAGGAAGTGTGACAGCAGCGCACCCGCACGAGGCCCAGATCAGGGCGCTCTACGCCGGCTTCCTGGACGGCTGGAACCGGCGCAGCGGTGCGGCGGTGTCCGCCGGGTTCGCCGACGACGGGGAGATCGTCGGGTTCGACGGCTCGCACACCAGCGGCCGGCTGTCCATCGCGTCCGACTTCCGCCGGATCTTCGGCTCCCACCAGACGCCCTTCTACGTCGGCCTGGTCCGCTCGGTGCGGCCCATGGCGCCGGGGGTCGCGGTGCTGCACGCGCACGCCGGCATGATCCCGGCGGGCGGCAACGACCTCGACCCGGACCTGCTCACCGTGCACACGCTGGTCGCCGTCGACGACGGCGGGCGGTGGAAGATCTCGCTGCTCCAGGCCACCCCGGCGGCCTGGCACGGGCGCCCCGAGGCGCGCGACGCCCTCACCGAGGAGCTGCGCGGCCTGCTGGCCGCGCCGTGACACCCGGCGACGACGTCCTCGTCGCCGCCGACGGCCTCCGCGCGGAGCTGGCGGCAGGCCGCCGGGTGGTGCTGCTCGACGTCCGCTGGGCGCTGGGCGACGACCGCGGCCACCGGCGCTACCTCGACGGGCACCTGCCCGGCGCGGTCTTCGTCGACCTGGACGGCGAGCTGGCCGATCCGCCGTCCCCGGCGGCCGGGCGCCACCCGCTCCCGTCGGTGCGGCGACTGCAGTCAGCGGCGCGCCGGTGGGGGGTGCGCACCGGCGACCCCGTCGTCGCCTACGACGCCACGGGCGGGCTCGCGGCGTCCCGCGCCTGGTGGCTGCTGCGCTGGGGCGGGCACGCCGACGTGCGGCTGCTCGACGGCGGTCTCCCGGCCTGGCGGCGCGCCGGCGGCCCGGTCGAGACGGGCGAGGTCGTCCCCGAGCCGGGGGACGTCGAGCTGACCGGCGGCGGCATGCCGGTGCTGTCACCCGACGGAGCGGCGGCGCTCCCGGCCTCCGGCGGCCTGCTGCTCGACGCGCGGGCGGGGGAGCGGTACCGCGGCGAGAAGGAGCCGGTCGACCCGCGCGCCGGGCACGTGCCCGGCGCGGTGAGCGCGCCGACCGCGGACAACCTCACCCCGGACGGCACGTTCCGTGCAGCCGCTGCACTCGCGCAGCGGTTCGAGGCGCTGGGTGCCCGGCCCGGCGTCCCGGTCGGCGTCTACTGCGGCTCGGGTGTCGCCGCGGCGCACGAGGTCGCCGCCCTGGCCCGGGCCGGGATCCCGGCCGCGCTGTGGCCGGGGTCGTGGTCGCAGTGGGCGGCCGACCCGGACCGGCCGGTGGCCACCGGACCGGGCTGACCGGGGGGAAACCCCGATCCGCGCGGCCGCCCGGCGGTCGAGACTGGCCGGGTGACCTCGACCCGCCTCCGGCGGCGCGGCGCACCGCTCGCGCTCGCCGTCGTCTCCGCCGTCGGCCACCTGGTCGTCGGCTGGTTCTACGCGGCCGGTGGCCTGGTGATCCCGGGCGCCTGGCTGTTCTCGCTCTGGGCGTTCTGGGTGCTCCTGGCCGTACTGCTGGTCCGTCTCGCGCGGCGCCGCTCGTGGTGGACGCCCGCGGTCCCGCTGGCCGCGGCCGCGGTCTTCGCGGGAGTGCTGCAGTTCGGCGAACGCGTGCTCGGCTGGCTGCCCTGAGCGTCGCGCGCCGGTCGCGGTCCGCGAGCGGTCCGCGCCGGTCGCGGTCCCCCGCGGGCCCGCGGCGGGTCAGCCGGTGCGCCGAACCGTCGCGTCGACGACGACCTCGTCCACCTCGGTGACGGTAGCGCTCCCACCGGCGCGGGTGACGTCGGCGACGACGCCCCCGGGCACGTTGAGCGCCACGGTCAGCCCCTCCGGGGGGCCGACGGCGCGCAGGTCGTACGGGGACTCGAGGGGCTGCCCGTCGAGGCTCAGCGCCCCCGGGCCGCCCCCGACGTGGCTGGAGACGACGACGCGGACGCCGTCCACCTGGATGGCCTCGGCGCCCGCGCCCCGCAGCTCCTGCACCGCGTCGAGCAGGATGCCGGGGCCGACCGCCCCCTCCGGATCGCGGATCGTCACGCGCAGGCCTGGGCCGCGGGCGGGGGCGGTGCCGTTGAGGATGGCGATCGCGTCGGCGCGCTGCTGGGCCTGGGTGAGCGCCGCCCCCGACCGCTCCCGCCCGCTGCTGAGCTCCTCGACCAACCGCCGCTGCTCGGCGAGCTGCTGGCGCAGCTGCTCCTCCTGGCCGTCCTGCTCGTCCAGGATGCGGATCAGGTCGTCCTCCCGCTGGCCCTGGACGGTCTCGGCGGCACCGGTGCTGCGGATCTGCACGGTGAGCCCGAAGCCGAGCGCGACGGTGAGCGCGCCGGTGGCCACCGCGGACACCAGCCGCCGGCGCCGCCGGGCGGCGGCATGCGCCGCCGACCCGGGTGCGGCCTCCGCACCCGGCCGGTCGGCGGTTGGCTCGCTCATCGGCTCCAGGGTAGGTCCCGGGGGCCGCAGGTCAGGGGACGGCGGACCGCGCGGGCAGGCCGGCGCGTGCCGCGTCGTACCGGTCGAGCAGGACGGCGGCGGCCCGCCCGTCGGGCAGCAGCGGGGCGCTCACGGCGTCGGCACCGGCGGCGGCCAGCCGGTCGTGGAAGTGACCCGGCGCGAGCAGGTAGGCGGCGACCACGACCCGCGCCGCGCCCGCCTCCCGGGCCGCGGCGACGGCGTCCGGGACGGCCGGGCGGGCCGCCGAGCCGTACCCGGTCGTCACCGGGCCGGCCCACGAGCTCCGCAGCAGGGCCGCGGTGCGTTCGACGTCGGCGACCGCCCGGGCGTCGCTGGACCCGGCCGCGGCGAGGACGACGGCGGTGCGGGGGTCCGCCGGATCCGCGCCGGTCGAGACCAGCCGGTCGTGCAGCACGGCGGCCAGCCGGGGGTCGGGGCCCAGCGGCCGGGCGGCGACGGCCGACCCGGCTCCCTCGACCGCCCGGGCGATGTCGACGTGCACGTGGTAGCCCCCGGACAGCAGCACCGGGACGACGACCGCCGGTCGGCCCTCCGCGGCGAGCCCGGCCACGACGTCGGCCACGGTGGGGGGCTGCACGTCGACGAAGGCCGCCGTGGTCGTCAGGCCCGGCCGCAGGCGGCGGGCGGCCAGGGCCAGCTCGGCGACCAGCCGCCGCCCGGCGGGGCTGCGGGTGCCGTGCGCGCAGGCCACCAGGACAGGGTCGCCCCGCATGGGCCCGCCGCGAGCGGGCGAGCGGTCGGGGGCGAGGGGGTCCTTCTTCACAGGGACCGCAGCAGCCCGCCGTCGACCGGCACCATCGCGCCCGTCACGTACGAGGCGGCGGGGGAGAGCAGGAAGGCGGCGACCCGGCCGGACTCCTCGGGCTCGCCGACCCGGCCGAGCGGCACGCGGGCGGCGTTGCGGGCGCGGGCCGCGGCGGGGTCACCCGAGGCGGTCTCGCCCTCGACCAGCCGGTCGGCGGCGTCGGGGTCGGCCAGGTCGGCGGCCAGCCCGTGCGCGACCGGCGCGCCACCGAGCTCGGCGGCCGCCGCATCGACGCCGTCCGGCGAGCGGGAGGTGACCAGCACCCGCGCGCCGTCGTCGACCAGGGCCCGGGCGGCCGCGGACCCCAGCCCCCGGCTCGCGCCGGTGAGCAGGTAGCCGCGGCCGCCGAGCCCCAGGTCCACGGACTCAGCCCCGCGCGCCGCGCAGCGAGCGCAGGACGTACTGCATGATCCCGCCGTTGCGGTAGTAGTCGGCCTCGCCGGGCGTGTCGATGCGCACCGTCGCGTCGAACTCCACCCCGCCGGCGCGCACCGTCACCGTGCGCGGCGTGCGGCCCTCGTTCAGCTCGGTGACGCCGGTGATGGTGAACTCCTCGTCGCCCGACAGGCCCAGCGACGCGGCCGACTCGCCGGCCGGGAACTGCAGCGGCAGCACGCCCATGCCGATCAGGTTCGACCGGTGGATCCGCTCGTAGCTCTCGGCGATGACCGCCCGGACGCCGAGCAGCGCGGTCCCCTTCGCCGCCCAGTCGCGCGACGACCCGGAGCCGTACTCCTTGCCGGCCAGCACCACCAGCGGGATGCCCTGATCGGCGTAGGCCTGCGACGCCTCGTAGATCGTCGTGGTCTCGCCGGTGAGGTGGTTCTTGGTGACCCCGCCCTCCGTGCCGGGCACCAGCTGATTGCGCAGGCGGATGTTGGCGAAGGTGCCGCGGATCATCACCTCGTGGTTGCCCCGGCGCGAGCCGTAGGAGTTGAAGTCGCGGCGCTCGACCCCGTGCTCCTGCAGGTACTTGCCCGCGGGCGAGTCCGGCTTGATCGACCCGGCCGGCGAGATGTGGTCGGTGGTGACCGAGTCACCGAGCACCGCCAGCACCCGGGCGCCGGTGATGTCCTCGACCGGGGCCGGCTCGGCCGGCATGCCCTCGAAGTAGGGGGGCTTGCGGACGTAGGTGCTCTCCGGGTCCCACGCGAACGTGTCGCCCTCCGGGGTGGGCAGCGCGCGCCACTGCTCGTCGCCGGCGAACACGTCCGCGTAGTCCTCGGCGAACATCTCGGCGCTCACGGCTTCGTCGATGACCCGCTGCACCTCCTGGGGCGAGGGCCAGATGTCGTGCAGGTACACGTCCGAGCCGTCGCTGCCCTGGCCGAGGGGCTCGGTGGTGATGTCGACGTCCATCGAGCCGGCCAGCGCGTAGGCGATCACCAGCGGCGGGCTGGCCAGGTAGTTCATCTTGACGTCGGGGTTGATCCGGCCCTCGAAGTTGCGGTTGCCCGACAGCACCGAGACCACCGCGAGGTCGGCCTCGTTGACCGCCCTCGACACCGGCTCGGGCAGCGGGCCCGAGTTGCCGATGCAGGTCGTGCAGCCGTAGCCGACCAGGTAGAAGCCGAGCTTCTCCAGGTAGGGCGTCAGCTGCGCCTTCTCGTAGTAGTCCATGACGACCTTCGACCCCGGGGCGAGCGTCGTCTTCACCCAGGGCTTGGTGAGCAGGCCGCGCTCGACGGCGTTCTTGGCCAGCAGCGCCGCGCCGATCATCACCGACGGGTTCGACGTGTTGGTGCACGAGGTGATCGCCGCGATCACGACGTGCCCGTGGTCGACGAAGGTCTCCGTGCCGTCCTCGAGCACGACCTCGGTCGGCCTGGTCGGCCGGTCGGGGAGCTGCTCGCCGTGCACGAAGGGGTGCGGCCGGCCGGCCTCGCCGTCCCCGGAGGCCGCCGGGGCGGCCGGGTCGGAGGCCGGGAACGACTCGGCCGAGGCCTCGTCGACGATGGACGCGACGCCGTAGGGCGCCTCGTTCGCGGGGACGCCGGGCTTGCGGGCCTCACCGCCGGTCTGGTCGTCGCTGACGTAGTCGCCGAGGGCCGCGCGGAACGCCTCCTTGGCGTCGGTCAGCGAGACCCGGTCCTGCGGCCGCTTCGGCCCGGCGATCGACGGGACGACGGTGGACAGGTCCAGCTCGAGGTACTCGGAGTAGGCCGGCTCCCGGTCGGGGTCGTGCCAGAGGCCCTGCTCCTTGGCGTAGGCCTCGACCAGCTTCACCTGCTCCTCGCTGCGCCCGGTCAGCGTCAGGTAGCCGATCGTCTCCTCGTCGATGGGGAACATCGCCGCGGTCGACCCGAACTCCGGGCTCATGTTGCCGATCGTGGCCCGGTTGGCCAGCGGGACGGCGGAGACGCCGGCGCCGTAGAACTCGACGAACTTCCCGACCACGCCGTGCTGGCGGAGCATCTCGGTGATCGTCAGCACGAGGTCGGTGGCGGTGGCGCCGTCCGGCAGCTGACCGGTCAGCTTGAAGCCGACCACGCGCGGGATGAGCATCGACACGGGCTGGCCGAGCATCGCCGCCTCGGCCTCGATGCCGCCGACGCCCCAGCCGAGCACGCCCAGGCCGTTGACCATCGTGGTGTGGCTGTCGGTGCCCACGACCGTGTCGGGGTAGGCGACCGTGCGGTCGCCGTCCTGCCGGGGGAAGACCACGCGGGCCAGGTGCTCGATGTTGACCTGGTGCACGATGCCGGTGCCCGGGGGGACGACCTTGAAGTCGGCGAACGCGCCCTGCCCCCAGCGCAGGAACTGGTAGCGCTCCCGGTTGCGCTCGTACTCGATCTCGACGTTGCGCCCGAAGGACTCGGGGGTGCCGAAGACGTCGGCGATCACCGAGTGGTCGATCACCAGCTCGGCGGGGGACAGCGGGTTGATCTTCTGCGCGTCGCCGCCGATCTCGGCCATCGCCTCGCGCATCGTGGCCAGGTCGACGATGCAGGGGACGCCGGTGAAGTCCTGCATGACCACGCGGGCCGGCGTGAACTGGATCTCCTGGTCGGGTTCGGCCTGCGGATCCCAGTGCGCCAGCGCGCGGACGTGGTCGGCGGTGATGTTCTCGCCGTCCTCGGTGCGCAGCTGGTTCTCCAGCAGCACCTTCAGGCTGAAGGGCAGCTTCTCCGCGCCCTCCACCGCGTCGAGCCGGTAGATGTCGTAGTCGGTCCCGTCGACGGTGAGCGTCGACCGGGCCCCGAAGCTGTCCTTGCTGGCTGCCACTGCTCTGCGCCTACCCCTCGTCGGTTCCCGCCTCGTTGACCACCGCCGATCATCCCAGGAGCGGCTCACGGGGCCTCGGTGGGGCAACCCTTCCCCCTCCGTGACCTGCATCGCAAACGGGCGGGGGACCTCCTACCGTGGCGGACGTGACCGGCGCCGTCCCCGATCCGCTGCCCGGCTGGCTGACCGCGGCGCGCCGGATCACGGTGCTCACCGGCGCGGGCGTCTCCACCGACAGCGGCATTCCCGACTTCCGCGGCCCGCGGGGCGTGTGGACGCGGGACCCCGAGGCGGAGAAGCTCTCGACGTTGCGGTACTACGTCGCCGACCCCGGCGTCCGGCGGCGGGCCTGGCAGGAGCGGCGCCGGCACCCGGCCTGGACCGCGGCGCCGAACACCGCCCACGCCGCGCTGGTCGACCTGGAGCGCCAGGGCCGGCTGCGGGCGCTGCTCACCCAGAACATCGACGGGCTGCACCAGGCGGCCGGGTCGTCGCCGGAGCTGGTGCTCGAGCTGCACGGCACGGTGCACGAGGTGGCCTGCCTGTCCTGCGGGGTCCGGACGCCGATGCGCGCGACGCTGGACCGCGTCGACGCCGGCGAGGACGACCCGGCCTGCCGCGACTGCGGCGGCATCCTCAAGTCGGCGACGATCAGCTTCGGGCAGGCCCTGGACGCCGACGTCCTCGACGCCGCGGCGCGCGCCGCCGCCGACTGCGACCTGCTCCTCGCCGTCGGCACGTCGCTCACCGTGCACCCGGCGGCCGGCCTGGTCGAGGTCGCCGCCGCGAACGGTGCCCGCGTCGTCGTCGTCAACGCCGAGCCCACCCCCTACGACGGGCTGGCCGACCTCGTCGTCCGGGAGCCGATCGCCACCGCGTTGCCGCGGCTGGTCGGCCGGGTCGCGTGACGCCGGGGTGACGCTGCTTGTCCTGCACCTGGCGGGAACCGCCGCATACGCCGGGTTCCAGTGGACCGTGCGGTCGCTGGTCTACCCGCAGTTCGCGCTCGTCCCGCCGTCCGCGTTCGCCGCCTTCGAGCGGCGGCACCAGCGGCGGATCGCCCGCGTCGTCGGGCCGCTGTTCGCCGGCCAGGCGGTCACCACCGCCTGGCTGCTGACCGACCGACCGGACGGCGCCCCGCTGCCGCCCGTGCTCGTGGGCGCGGCCTGCCTGGCGGTCGTGCTGGGCACGACCGCCGGAGGGGCCGTGCCGTTGCACCGGCGGCTGGGCGCCGGGTGGGACGCCGGGACCCACCGCCGGCTGCTGCGGGTCGACTCCGTGCGGACGGCGGCGGCGACGGCGGGCGTGGCCGCCGCGGTGTGGCTGCTGCTCGGCTGACCGGGGGCCTCGGCGGGCGCGTGCGCGGACCGCGTCGTGGTGGAAGGCCTGACGACGTGGTGGCAGGCCTGACACCGTGGGGACGACGCGTCGGGCCGGTTCGGCCGCGGGGCGCCGGAGAGGGGGAGCGATGGAGCGGATGGCAGGCGACCAGTCGGCCGGCGGCGTCCGGCGGGTGTGCGTCGTCGGCGCCTCGGGCAAGCTCGGGCGCTACATGGTCCGGCACGCCCTGGACCGGGGGTACGAGGTCGTGGGGGTGTGCCGCCCGGAGAGCGTGGTCAAGCTCGCCGAGTTCGACGGGCGGATGACCGTCGTCCCGGGGCGCACCGACGACCCCGACGTCGTCGGCCGCGCGGTGGCCGGGTGCGACGGCGTGCTGACCGTGCTGGTGCCCCGGGGCGTGCGCGGCTACTCGACGGGCACCGCCCAGGCGGTGCTCGACGCCGCCGAGCCGGGCGCCCGGCTGGTCTTCTCCTGCGGCTGGCACATCACCCGGGACGGCCGCGACGTCTACACCCGGCGGCTGCGCGCGTTCGTCGCGGTGTTCGGTCTGCTGGCGCGCCTGGCCCGGTTCGCCGACCTGCGGGACCAGGTGGAGGCCTGCCGGCGGATCTTCGCCAGCGACACGCGCTGGACGGTGGTCCGGGGCAGCGACCTCGAGGAGGGCGAGAGCGAGGGCCTGCCGGTGTGGAGCCGGCACGTGGGGGACCCGGTGCTGGCGAGCAACCGCACGCGGCGGGTCGACTTCGCGCTGTTCATGGTCGAGGCGCTCACCGACGAGACGCTGGTGCGCGAGGCGCCGGCGATCGTGGGCCGCCGCACGCCGTCGGCCCTCGCCCACGCGCGCTGAACGGCGCCCACGCGCGCCGACCGGCGTCCGGCCCGGTGCGCGGGGCGGGATCCGGTGACCGGGTCACCCGATCGTCACCGCACGCGTTAGCGTGACGGAGACCACGTCGAGCGGCCGGCGGGGCGCCGGCCACGCACCTCCGGGAGCCGGCATGCGCGTGCCCCTGACCACCCGCGACTTCATCGACCGGGCCGAGCTGGTCTACGGCGACCGGACCGGCGTCGTCGACGAGCCCGCGCAGCCGGCGCCCTCGCTCGGCGAGCTGAGCTACCGCGAGGTCGCCCGCCGCGGCCGGGCCTTCTGCGCCGGCCTCGACGAGCTGGGCGTCGGCGAGGGGGAGCGGGTGGCCGTGGTCAGCCACAACGCCGCGCGCCTGCTGGAGCTGCTGTTCGCCGTCCCGTCGTCCGGGCGGGTGCTCGTGCCGGTCAACTTCCGGCTCTCGCCCGACGAGGTGCGCTACATCGTCGGCCACTCCGGCGCGCGGGTGCTGCTCGTCGACCCGGAGCTGGAGACCTCGCTCAAGACCGTGGAGGCCGAGCACCGGTTCGGCACCGGCGAGGAGTACGAGCAGCTGCTGCGACCCGACGCCGAGCCGCGGCCGTGGTCGGAACCCGACGAGGACGCCACCGCCACGATCAACTACACCAGCGGGACGACGGCCCGGCCCAAGGGCGTGCAGATGACCCACCGCAACACCTGGGTCAACGCGGTCACCTTCGGGATGCACATGCAGGTCTCCGACCGCGACGTCTACATGCACACGCTGCCGATGTTCCACTGCAACGGCTGGGGGTTGCCCTACACGATGGCCGGCGTCGGGGCGCGGCAGGTGGTGCTGCGCAAGGTGGACGGCGCGGAGATCCTGCGGCGGGTCGACCGGCACGGTGTCACCGTGATGGCCGGCGCCCCCGCCGTGTGGAACGCCGTGCTCGACGCGGCGGCCGACTGGGACGGCGAGGTCCCCGGCCGCGACCGCGTGCGGATCATCGTCGCCGGCGCACCGCCCCCGTCGAAGACCATCGCCCGGGTCGAGGACGAGCTCGGCTGGGAGTTCAACCAGATCTACGGGCTGACCGAGACCGCGCCGCTGCTCACGATCAACCGGCCGCGCGCCGAGTACGACGACCTCGATCCCGAGGAGCGGGCGCGGTTGCTGTCGCGGGCCGGCGTCCCCGGCCTGGGCACCCGGCTGGCGGTGTCCGAGTCGGGGGAGGTCCTCGCCCGGGGCAACACGGTGCTCGCCGGCTACTGGGACAACCCCGACGCCTCCGCCGAGGCCCTGGACGGCGGCTGGTTCCACACCGGCGACGGCGGCAGCATCGACGACGGCGGCTACCTCACCATCTCCGACCGCAAGAAGGACGTGATCATCACCGGCGGGGAGAACGTCTCCTCGATCGAGGTGGAGGACGTCGTCTTCGCCCACCCGGCGGTGGCCGAGGTCGCCGTCATCGGCGTACCGGACGACAAGTGGGGTGAGCTGGTCACCGCGCTGGTCGTCGTCGCCGAGGGCGAGCAGGTCACCGAGGCCGACATCATCGCCCACTGCCGGGGCAGGATCGCCGGCTACAAGATCCCGAAGCGGGTCGAGTTCCGTGACGCGATCCCGCGCACCGCGACCGGCAAGATCCAGAAGTTCAAGCTGCGCGAGGCTTACTGGTCGACCTCCGACCGCCAGGTCCACTGAGGCCGCCCCGCTGACGTCGCTCTGCTGACCTGACCGGGTGATCCCGCCCGGTCGGCGGCGCCTGCCCGCGTCACCCGTCCGGGGGAGCGTGCTCAACGGCCTTCCCGGACGGGCCGATCTCCTCCAGAGTGGCGCCCTGCCGGGTGCCGCGCTGGAGACGAGCCGCACGGCCGGCCCCGACGGGGTCCCGGCGCGCGGGGACGAGGTCGGGGGCGTGGTGGGCGACATCCGCAGCAGCCGGTGGCACCGGGCCGCCCGGCGGACGGTCACCTGTGCCTCCGCCGCGCTGGTCCTCACGCTCCTCGGCGGCGTCGCGCCGGGCTCCGCGGGGGCCACGCCCGGCGACACCGAGATCGCCGACGCGCGCGCCGCGGCCGATGCCGTCGCCGCCCGGATCGGCGCGCTGACCGGTGAGCTGGTCGCGGCGCAGGACCGGGTGGCCGCCGCGCAGGCGGCCGCCGCGATCGCCATGGACGGCTTCCAGGCCACCCAGGCGCAGTACACGGCGGCGCAGGAACGCGCCGTCACGGCCGCGGACGCGGCCGCCGCGGCCGCCGCCGAGCTGGAGGTGGCCCGCGGCGAGCTGGTCGAGTTCGCCCGGAACAGCTACATGTCGGGCAGCTCGTACCCGGGTGCGGCCTCCCTGATCACCTCCGCCGACGTCGGGGAGCTGGTCGAGCGGGCGGCGCTGCTGGAGGCGGCCGGTGAGCACCGGTCGGCGGTGCTCCTGCGCGTGACGGCGCTGCAGGAGCAGGCCGCCCGGGCCGACGCCGAGGCGCGCACCGCCCTGGTGGAGGCCGAGGCACTGCGCACCCGGGCCGCCGCGGCGCTCGAGGCGGCCCAGGCGGCGACGCGGGCCGCCCGCGAGCAGGCCGTCGCGCTGGCCGTCGAGCAGGCCGGGCTGCAGACCGCGCTGGCCGCGGCCGAGCAGGAGCTCGCCGCGCTGGTCGGCGAGCGCGCCGCCGCAGACCGCGCGGCCGCCGAGCAGGCGGCGGCCCGGCCGGCGGCGCTCGCCCGGCCCGCGCCGGTCCGTGCGCCGGTCCGTGCGCCGGTCCGCGCACCCGTCCCGCCCGGGTCGGGCTCGGCGTCCGCGGCGGCCACCGCGGTCGACGCCGCGCTCACCTGGCTCGGCACGCCGTACGCCTGGGGCGGCGGCGGCACCGGGGGACCCGGCTACGGCTTCGACCTCGACGAGGGCGTCTTCGGCTTCGACTGCAGCGGCCTCACCCAGTACGCCTACGCGCAGGCCGGCGTCCCCATCCCGCGCAACAGCCGGGCGCAGTTCGCCGGTCTGCCGCCGGTCGCCGTCGACGACCTGCAGCCGGGGGACCTGGTCTTCTGGGCGACCGATCCGTCGGACCCGACGACCATCCACCACGTCGCCCTGTACCTGGGCGGGGAGCGGATCGTGGAGGCGCCGCAGAGCGGGGACGTCGTCAAGGTGTCGCCGATGCGGTGGCGCGGATACGCGGGGGCCGTGCGGCCCTCGGCCTGACCGGCGTGCGCAGGACCGGACGGCGGTCCGCGGGCCGGTGCAGGGGCTCGCCGGTAGCGGCCGCCACGGCGCGCGGCGGCACCTCGACCGGGGCCGGACGTAGAGGCGTCGGGCAGCCACGGGGGGAGCTGCCCGACGCACAGCGAACGTTAGCAGCGACCGGCGCCGCGGGGCAGGGGAGTGCGCGCGCCTTCGCAACTTCTTTCCCGACCGCGTGCCGGGCGGTCGCAGCCATCGGCTCCGGACCACCCGGCGACGGCGTCCGAGCCGGTCAGCGGGCCGGCGGGACGCCGGACCGCGCGAGGCGGTGGCCGCCCGTCCTCGGTGTAGGACACTGGCCGTGGTGGGCGGTTCCGCCGCCTGCGTCGACCCGCCGTGCGCCGGCCGCGTCGACCGGACCGACCAGGGAGATCCGTGAGCAGCCCTGCCAGCACCCCGACCGACGCCCCCGTCGACGCCCGCGCCGGCGAGGCCGGCCCGCCCGTCCCACCGTCGGTCGACGCCGAGCGCCTGGAGCGCGCCCTGTTCGAGATCAAGCGGGTGATCGTCGGCCAGGACCGGTTGGTCGAGCGGATGCTCGTCGCCCTGCTCGCGCGCGGCCACGTGCTGCTCGAGGGCGTGCCGGGGGTGGCCAAGACGCTGGCCGTCGAGACGCTGGCGAAGGTCGTCGGTGGCCGGTTCGCCCGCCTCCAGTTCACCCCGGACCTGGTGCCGGCCGACATCATCGGCACGCGCATCTACAAAGCGGGGCAGGACGCCTTCGACACCGAGCTGGGCCCGGTGTTCGCCAACTTCGTGCTCACCGACGAGGTGAACCGGGCGCCGGCGAAGGTGCAGTCGGCGCTGCTGGAGGTCATGGCCGAGCGCCAGGTGTCGATCGGCGGGGTGACCCACCCGCTGCCCGACCCGTTCCTGGTGCTGGCCACGCAGAACCCCATCGAATCCGAGGGCGTCTACCCGCTCCCCGAGGCGCAGCGCGACCGGTTCCTGATGAAGGTGCTGGTCGACTACCCCAGCCCGGAGGAGGAGCGGGAGATCGTCTACCGGATGGGCTCGGAGCCGCCCGTCGCCGAGACGGTCCTGGGGCCGGCGGACCTGCGGCGGATGCAGCGGACCGCCTCCCGGGTCTTCGTCCACCACGCCCTGGTCGACTACGTCGTCCGGCTGGTGGTGGCCACCCGGTCGCCCCGGGAGCACGGCATGGAGGACGTCGCGTCGTGGGTCTCCTACGGCGCCAGCCCGCGCGCGTCCCTCGGGCTGATCGCGGCCAGCCGGGCGCTGGCGCTGGTCCGCGGGCGCGACTACGTGCTGCCCCAGGACGTCCTCGACGTCACCGGCGACGTGCTGCGGCACCGGCTGGTGCTCTCCTACGACGCGCTGGCCGACGGCGTGCCGGCCGACCACGTGGTGAAGCGGATCGTGCAGACGGTGCCGCTGCCCCAGGTCGCCCCGCGCCAGCGGGCCGAGGGCGGCGGGCCGGGCGTCCCGGGAGGACCGTCGGTGCCCGCGTACGGCGGTCCGCAGCCGGGGCCGCACCCGGGCTGGCCGCCGGCGCCGGGCCCGTACGGGCAACCGGGCCCGGATCCGTTCGGCCGGCCGGGGTTCGGGCCGCCGCCCGGCGGGGCGCACGCGGCCGGGCCAGAACACGGCCGGCACGGGTCCGCGGACGGCGGAGCCGCCCCGGGGGCGCAGTCGGCGTGAGGCGCCGACGCCGCGCCGCGGCCGCTGCGCCGGTGGCGCCCCCTCCCGTGGGGGGCGCCCACCCGGGGTTGCTCCTGCACCCGGCCACGCCCGGGTCCGGCGTCGGGACCGGCGGGGGGAACGGCGCCCCGCCGCGGTTCACCGACGGGCCGACCGACGTGCTGCTGCGCCGGCTGGAGCTGACCGTCCGGCGTCGGCTCGACGGGTTGCTGCAGGGCGACCACCTGGGTCTGGTGCCCGGCTCCGGCAGCGAGGCCGGTGACTCGCGCACCTACCACCCGGGCGACGACGTCCGGCGGATGGACTGGCCGGTGACCGCGCGCACCCAGGTGCCGCACGTGCGCGAGACCATCGCCGACCGGGAGCTGGAGACCTGGGCGGTCGTCGACCTCTCCGCCAGCCTCGACTTCGGCACCGCGGCCTGCACGAAGCGCGACCTGGCGATCGCCGGCCTCGCCGCGGTCGGTCACCTCACCGTGCACGGGGGCAACCGGCTGGGCGCCGTCGTCACCACCGGCGAGCGGCTGGACCGCTACCCGGCCCTGCCCGGCCGGCAGGCCGCCGAGCGGCTGCTGCGCTCCGTGGTGGCCACCCCGCGGGCCGCGGGCGGGCGCCGCGGCGACCTCGCCGCGGCGCTGGAGACGATGCGCCGCCCGCAGCGGCGGCGCGGGCTGGTCGTGGTGGTCTCCGACTTCCTCGGCGACCTGGACTGGGAGCGCCCGCTGCGCGGGCTGTCCGCCCGTCACGAGCTGCTCGCCATCGAGGTCGTCGACCCCCGCGAGCTGGAGCTGCCCGACGTGGGGCTGCTGACCGTCGTCGACCCGGAGAGCGGGCAGACGCTGGAGGTGCCGACCGGCGACGCCGAGTTCCGCGCCCGCTTCACCGCCGGCGCGGCCGCCCAGCGGAGGGAGATCGCCGCCGCCCTGCGCCGGTGCGGCGCCGGGCACCTGCAGCTGCGCACCGACCGCGACTGGCTCATGGACGTGGTCCGATTCGTCGCAGACCGCCGGCGTGCCGGCAGCGGAGGAGCCTCCCGATGACCTTCCAGTCCCCGCTGTGGCTGCTCGGGTTGCTGGGTGTGGCCGCGCTCGTCGCCCTGTACGTCGTCCTGCAGCTGCGCCGCAAGGCCTACGCCGCCCGGTTCACGAACGTCGCGCTGCTCGGGTCGATCGTGCCCCGGCGTCCGGGCTGGCGGCGCCACGTCGCCTTCGGCCTGCTCGCGCTCGGCTTCGCGGCGCTCGTCGCCAGCCTCGCCGTCCCGAGCACGGAGGTGCGGGTGCCGCGCGAGCGGGCCACCGTGGTCATGGCCGTCGACGTCTCGCTGTCGATGGAGGCCAGCGACGTCGAGCCCACCCGCTTCCAGGCGATGCAGACGGCGGCCAAGCAGTTCGTCGACATCCTGCCCGAGCGGATCAACCTCGGGTTGGTGTCGTTCGCCGGCACCGCCACGACGCTGGTGACGCCGACGACCGACCGCCAGCAGGTGCGCACCGCCATCGACAACCTCGACCTGGCCGAGTCGACCGCGATCGGCGAGGCGGTGTTCACCGCGCTCAACGCGATCGAGAACTACCAGGCCAGCCTCGACGCGCCGGCCGAGGACCTGCCGCCGGCCCGCATCGTGCTGCTGTCCGACGGCTACAACACCGTCGGCCGCAACGACACGCAGGCCATCGAGGCCGCCGTGGACGCGGGCGTGCCGGTGTCGACCATCGCGTTCGGCACCGACTACGGGGTGCTCGACCTCGACGGCGAGCAGGTCCCGGTGCCGGTCGACCGCGCGACGCTCGAGGAGATCGCCGACCAGACCGGCGGCAGCTACAGCGAGGCAGCGAGCGCGGCCGAGCTGGAGGAGGTCTACGCCGACCTCGGCAGCCAGATCGGCTACACCATAGAGCCGCGCGACATCAGCCCGTGGTTCGTCCGGGCCGGCGTGCTGGTGGCTCTCCTCGGCACCGTGCTCAGCCTGCTCTGGACCAACCGCCTGCTCTAGAAGGACCCCGCTGCCCCCCACCACTCGCTCTGCTCGCGGCGGGCCCCTGCAGCGAGGCCGTTGCAGCCCCTCGGCTAACGGGCCGGGTCGAGCGCGAGCTTGCCGGTGGTGCGCCGGGCGCGCAGGTCCCGGTGGGCCTCGCGGACGGCGGACATCGGGTAGCGGCCGCCGACGACCGGGCGCAGCGATCCGTCGGCCACCATGGGCAGCAGCTCCCCGATCGCGGCGTCGAGCAGGTGCGGCCGGCGCATGCAGTGCGCGAGCCAGAAGCCGATGACCGCCCGGCTGCGTTGCAGGAGGGCTCCCGGGTGCACCGATCGGGTCTCCTGCCGGGCCGCCATGCCGTAGGTGACCAGCCGGCCGAAGGGGGCCAGCGCCGACAGCGACCCGGCGAAGACGTTCCCACCGGTCATCTCCAGCACGACGTCGACCGGCTCGCCGCCGTTGGCCTCCCGCAACGCCGCGGTGAACGGCCGCGGGTCGTCGTCGGCCGACGCCGGGTCGACGGTGGCGTCGGCGCCCAGCTCCTCGGCCAGGGCGCGCTTGCCGGGGCTCGAGGCAGTGGCGATCACACGGCCGGCGCCCCACCGCCGGGCCAGCTGGACGGCGAGCGAGCCGACCCCTCCGGCGCCGGCGACGACCACGACGGTCTCCCCCTCGGCCAGGTGGGCGCTGGTGCGCAGCAGGTGCCAGGCGGTCGCCCCCTGCAGGACGACGGCCAGCGCCTGCTCGTCGTCCACCCCGTCGGGCACCGGCCAGGTGAGCCGCTCGTCCGCGACGACCTTCTCCGCGTAGCCGCCGCCGTCGAGCAGGCCGACGACCCGCGGGCCGCCGTCCGACCGGCCGACGAACTCCGCCCCGGGCACCAGCGGCAGCCGCTGCCGGGCGAGGTAGGAGTCCTCGATCTGGTGGGTGTCGGCGTAGTTGACGCCCGCCGTGCTGACGTCGAACAGCCGCTGACCGGGACCCGGCTCCGGCTCGGGGAGGTCGACGAGGTCGAGGACCTCGGGACCGCCGAACCGGGTGATCCGGACCGCTCGCACGCCCATCAGGTTAGGGCCTGCGCCCGGAGCACCCGGTCCGGGTCGGGGCGACGAGCGGCGGGCAGCCGGCGATCGAGGCGGCGCGTCGGGACCCGTCCACCACCAAGGTGGCCGGGGAAAACACCTCGTGAGGCTTCCGATCACACCTGAGGTGACTATCCTGGCCTCGCGCCGGAGTCGACCCTGCTCATGTCGGATCGCCCGGACACGCAGGCGAGGTTCCATGTGCCCAGAGCAGCCACTTCGGTCGGCCGGCACGCCGGTGTCGGGAGAGCGTGCCGCGTCCCGCACCTCCCGCCGGCCCCCGCTGACACCCGCATACCGCCATCGCCCCCGGTGCGGCGGGGCCGAACGCTGAGCGGAGACGGTCGACCATGACCACCTACGAACCGGGCAGCGTGATCGCCGGCTACCGGATCGATTCCCTCATCGGCCGCGGCGGGATGGCGGTGGTCTACCGCGCCGAGGACATGCGCCTGGGCCGCAAGGTCGCGTTGAAGCTGCTCCCGCCGGAGCTCGCCGACAGCGAGCAGTTCCGGCAGCGCTTCATCAGGGAGTCCCGGCTGGCGGCATCGCTGGACCACCCGAACATCGTGCCGATCTACGAGGCGGGCGATGCCGACGGGCAGCTCTACATCGCGATGCGGTACGTGGTCGGGCGCGACCTGAAGGGCGTCCTGACCGAGCAGGGCGGTCAACTGCCCCTGGACTGGGCCTTGCGGATCTTCAGCCAGCTGGGGGACGCGTTGGACACCGCCCACCGGGCGGGGCTCGTCCACCGGGACGTGAAGCCGGCGAACATCCTGGTGGCAGAAGGTCCGCAGCGCCCCGGGCAGGCTCGCGGCCACCACGTCTACCTCACGGACTTCGGTCTCACCAAGCGCGCGTCCGAGCTCTCGGGGCTGACCGGCACCGGGCACTTCCTCGGGACCGTCGACTACGTCTCCCCCGAGCAGATCCAGGGCAGGCCGGTGGGCCCGGGCACCGACATCTACGCGCTCGGTTGCGTGCTGTACGAGTGCCTGACCGGGCAGCCGCCCTTCCGCCGGGACGAGGACGCCGCGCTGCTGTGGGCCCACCTGGTCGAGACGCCGCCCCCGATCGCGGGCATCCGCCCCGAGGTCCCCGCCGCGGTCAACGCCGTCGTGACGCGGGCCATGGCGAAGGAGCCGGCGGACCGGTACGGGTCGTGCCAGGAGCTCGTGAGCGAGCTCGAGTCGGCCCTCGTCCGGCCGACGCCCGGAACGCCATCAGGGGACTGGCGGACCGCGGACAGCGGAGCGGGCTTGCGTGGCGCCGTCGCGACGTCGGACGGCTTCCCCCCGGAGGTCGCGACGGCCGTCGACGACGGGGACGGCGGCAGCCGGCCCTCCATCGGACCGTCCGTGGGGTTCCCGGCCGCAGACCACGCCCCGTACGGAACCGCCCCCTCTCCGGGCCGCGGGCCGGCCTTCGAGGAGCACCACGGGCCAGGACACGGTCACGACGCCGGGTCCGCCGGGGACCGGCGCGGGTCCGTCGCGCGTCCGGCACCGCTGTCGGACGCCGGGGACCGGTCACGCGTCGGTGCTGCCGCTGCCGCGATCCCGGCCCTGTCCACCGAGGGTCCGCGGCCGAGCGGTTCGCCGCGGCGACGTCTCGCCATGCGCTTCGCCGTCGTCGGCCTGCTCGTCCTCGCCCTGGGGACGGGTGCAGTGCTGGCGAACCTCCTCGACCCGGTCGAGGCGACGCCCGTCCTGGCCGAACCCGCGGACTCCTCCGCCGGTGACCCCTTCACGCCGCCGCCGGCACCCGAGGGCACAGGATCCGAGCCGGCGCCGGTGGCGTCCCCGACCGGCGAGGAACCGGGGTCGCCCGACGCCGGGGACGGTGCGCCGCCGGAGACGAGCAGCCGGGACGTGCCCGTGTCCGGTGACACCGCGGGCCTCTACGGCGGTACGGGTGCCGAGGCCTGCAGCGCCGAGTTCATGGCCGAGTTCTTCGAGGGCCATCCGGACCGGGCGGCAGCTTGGGCCCGTGCCCAGGGAATCCGGCCCAGCGACATCCGGCAGTTCCTGATGTCGCTCACCCCGGTCGTCCTCCGCACCGACACGGCCGTCACCAACCACGGCTTCCGGAACGGCAGGGCGCTCCCCTACCAGTCCGTCCTGCAGGCCGGGACCGCCGTGCTGGTGGACGAGCGGGGCGTGCCGCGTGTGCGGTGTGCCTGCGGCAACCCGCTCGACCGGCCCGCGGCTCGCGAGCAGGTCCGCTACACGGGGCAGACGTGGCCCGAACTGGGGCGCCGGCCCGTCACGGTCGTCAAGCCCGCACCCGTCATCGTCCAGAACTTCACCGTCGTCCTCGTGCAGCAGGACACGACCGTGGTGGTCGACCGGCTGCGGGGCAGCGCCGGTGACCAGGACGAACCCGCCGCCCCCGAGATCGTCGAGATCGCTCTGCAGTTCTCCGTCGAGGACCCGGCAGGTACGGGGACGGGCGACGGGACGTCGCCGAGCGACACGGCGACAGACGAGACGGACGAGGCGTCGGCGGAGGAGTCCAGCGGGTCGGGCGAGTCCTCGGCGGGGGAGTCCAGCGGGTCGGGTGAGTCCTCGGCGGGGGAGTCGAGCGGGTCGGGCGAGTCCTCGGCGGGGGAGTCGAGCGGGTCGGGTGAGTCCTCGGCGGGGGAGTCCAGCGGGTCGGGCGAGTCCTCGGCGGGGGAGTCGAGCGGGTCGGGCGAGCCGGTGCCGGCGGAGGAGCAGCTGCCGGCGGAGGAGCCGGTCGAGCCGGTGGCGCCGGAGGAGCCGTTGCCTCCGGAGGAGCCGGTCGAGCCCGCGCCGCCGGTCGAGCCGGTCGAGCCCGCG
>NZ_JAOVZT010000001.1:191925-254288 GCF_025716945.1 Geodermatophilus sp. YIM 151500 | reverse complement strand
CGCCGCCGGTCGAGCCGGTCGAGCCCGCGCCGCCGGTCGAGCCGGCGCCGGCGGAGGAACCGCTCCCGCCGGAGGAGCCGCTGCCGCCGGAGGAGCCGGTCACGCCTCACGGGTCCGCCGAGTCGGGCGAGGCACCGCCGGACGGGGCCGCCGATTGAGGTCCGCTGCAGGGACACGGTGCGACAGCCGGCTCGCCGCACGGGTCGGCTGCTCGTCCCCTGGCCGGCTCGGCATGGCCGGGGTCGATCCCGGGTAGGTGCAGCGGATGCGGACCCGAAGCGGCAGGGCGACGAGCATCGGCACGGTCCTGCTCCTGGTCTGGCTCGTCATCGGCGCGATCGCGGCCGCGCAGCGCGGGTACTTCGCCAGTGGCGACACCAGCTGCGCCAGCGCGCTCACGATCGTCGTCACGATCGTGGCCGGGCCGCTCAACTACGTCGGTCTCAACCCGCAGGTGGACTGCCAGCTCCCCCAGCCGAGCCAGTAGCGGCCCCTCGGGGACCGGGGCCTCCCCGGGCGCGGGCCAGCAGCCGTTCCACCGGGTCGGACCGGCGCAGCTGGAGCGGCCGCCCGCCCCGTTCGGCGGCGGCGAGGTGGTCGAGCACGAGCTGCACCGCGGGCTCGGACAGGGAGATCGCCGAGCGGGCGTCGATGGTCGTGACCCGCGCCGGCTCGGGCCCGTAGCGCCGCAGGAACGACTCGACGGCGGCGTCGTCCACCGCACCGGCCAGGCACAGCGTCCCGCCGCTCGCGGTGTTCAGCAGGCGGACGACGCCGCGTGCCGCCGCCGGACGGTCGGAGGGCAGCCGGTCCACCGCACCAGTCTGACCGTCGCAGCGGCGTCCTGCGCCCGGACCGCGGCAGGTGGGCCCGGCACCGACGCACTAGGTTCGGACGGACGGAGCAGGCCGGTGAGGGAGGGCGGATGGGCAGGTCGGTGCTGGTGACCGGCGGCAACCGGGGGATCGGGCTGGCCATCGCCCGTTCCTTCGCCGAGCACGGCGACTCGGTGGCGGTGACCCACCGCGGCAGCGGCGCTCCCGAGGGCCTGTTCGGCGTGCAGTGCGACGTCACCGACGCCGAGGCCGTCGACCGCGCGTTCAGCGAGGTGGAGGAGCAGCAGGGGCCGGTCGAGGTGCTGGTCAGCAACGCCGGCATCACCCGTGACGGGCTGCTGATGCGGATGAAGGAGGAGGACTTCACCGACGTCGTCGACGCCAACCTGACCGCCGCTTACCGGGTGGCCAAGCGGGCGGCGGCCAAGATGGTCCGCGCCCGGTGGGGGCGGATGATCTTCATCTCCTCGGTCGTCGGCCTGAGCGGGTCGGCCGGGCAGGCCAACTACGGGGCGAGCAAGGCCGGCCTGGTCGGCCTCGCGCGCTCGGTCGCCCGGGAGCTCGGCAGCCGCGGCATCACCGCCAACGTCGTCGCGCCGGGCTTCGTCACCACCGACATGACCGCGGCCCTGCCCGAGGCCCGGCAGAAGGAGATCCTCGGGCAGATCCCGCTCGGCCGGTACGCCGACGCGGACGAGGTCGCCGGCGTCGTCCGGTTCCTGGCCGGCGACGCGGCCGGCTACATCACCGGGGCGGTCGTCCCGGTGGACGGCGGGATGGGGATGGGGCACTGATGGGCATTCTGGAGGGCAAGAAGATCCTGGTCACCGGCGTCCTCACCGAGGCGTCGATCGCCTACGCGACCGCCCGCATCGCCCAGGAGGAGGGCGCCACCGTCGTCCTGTCCAACTTCGGCCGCGCGATGTCGCTGTGCCAGCGCATCGCCAAGCGCCTCCCTCGGGAGGCGCCGGTCGTCGAGCTCGACGTCACCGACGCCGAGCACCTGGCCACCCTCGCCGACCGGCTGCGCGAGCACCTCGGCGGTGAGGGGGCCACCCTGGACGGCGTCGTCCACTCCATCGGCTTCGCGCCCCAGGAGGCCATGGGGGAGGGCTTCACCGAGGTGGCGTGGGAGCACGCCGCCACCGCCTTCCAGGTGTCGACCTGGTCGCTGGCCTCCCTGACCCACGCCTGCCGGCCGCTGTTCGGCGAGCGGGCATCGGTGGTCGGCCTGACCTTCGACGCCTCGGTCGCCTGGCCGGTCTACGGGTGGATGGGCGCGGCCAAGGCGGCGCTGGAGTCGACCAGCCGCTACCTGGCGCGCGAGCTCGGCCCGGAGGGCGTCCGGGTGAACCTGGTCGCCGCCGGCCCGTTGCGGAGCATGGCGATGAAGTCCATCCCCGGGTCGGAGCAGTTCGAGGACGCGTGGGAGAAGCGCGCCCCGCTCGGCTGGTCGGTCACCGACACGGAGCCGTCCGGCAGGGCGGTCTGCGCCCTGCTGTCGGACTGGTTCCCGGCCACCACCGGGGAGATCGTGCACGTCGACGGGGGCTTCCACGCCGTGGGCGTGTGAGTCCGGCGCCGCGCACCGTGCGGGGCTGCATCCGCCGGCGGTCCTGAGGAGAAGAACAGCCGTGCCGCTCGAGACCGACGTCGACATCACCCCCGCCGGACAGCGACCCGACGAGGACCCGTCGCTCGCCGTCCGCAACAACGGCGGCACGCCGCCGTCGGCCGCGCCGGCTCCGGCCGGACGGCGGGAGGCGCTGCTCGTGCTCTCCTTCGGCGGGCCCGAGGGGCACGACGACGTCATGCCGTTCCTGGAGAACGTCACCCGCGGCCGCGGCATCCCGCGGGAGCGGCTGCTCGCCGTCGCCGAGCACTACCACCACCTCGGCGGGGTCAGCCCGATCAACGAGCAGAACCGGGCGCTGGTCGCCGCCGTCGAGGCCGACCTCGCCGCGGCCGGCGTCGACCTGCCGGTCTACTGGGGCAACCGGAACTGGGCGCCGTACGTCGAGGACGTCTGGCGGCGGATGGCGGACGACGGCATCGAGCACGTCTACGTCTTCCCGACGTCCGGCTTCGCCTCGTGGTCGGGGTGCCGGCAGTACCACGAGGACATCGCGCGGGCCCGCTCGGTGCTGACCGGTGCCGCGCCGGGTGGCGGACCGACCGCGGAGAAGCTGCCGCACTACGGCGACCACCCCGGCTTCGTGCGGGCCAACGCCGACGCGCTGGCCGCCGCGCTGGCGCAGCTCCCCGACGACCTGCGCGACGGCGCCCGTCTGGTCGCGACCGCGCACAGCATCCCGGACGCGATGGCCGCCGTGGCCGGGCCGACCGGCGGGGTGTACCAGGAGGAGCTGCTCCGCTCGGCGCGGCTGGTGGTCGACGCCGTGGCGCCCGGCCGCGGGTTCGACCTGGTCTGGCAGTCGCGCAGCGGGCCGCCGTCCGTGCCGTGGCTGGCGCCGGACGTCAACGACCACCTCGAGGCGCTCGCCGAGGCGGGGGAGCGGGCCGTCGTCGTCTTCCCGATCGGCTTCGTCAGCGACCACGTCGAGGTGGTCTGGGACCTCGACAACGAGGCGCGCGAGACCGCCGGGAAGCTCGGGCTGGCCTTCGCGCGCGCCGCGACTGCGGGCACCCATCCCGCGTTCGTGGCCATGGTGCGCGAGCTGCTGGCGGAGCGCCGCGCCGGGACCGTGCCGCGGCTGGGCACCGGCTGCCCCGCGCACTGCTGTTTCGCCGGCGGGCCAGCGGGCCTCCACCGCGGGACGGTGCCGTCGCCCCGCTGACGGGATCGCAGGGGTCACCAGTCGGCGCGGCGGACGATGTCCTCGAGGGCGGCGCGGTCCGGCGTCGCGCGCGCCGGATCCTCGGGCCAGTCCTCGACGACCGCGGCGGCCCAGTCGGCCCAGCGCGCGACGAGGGCGTAGAAGTCGGTGAGGAAGGCGCCGACCAGCATCGTCTGGGCGGCCCGCGCCTGGAAGGGGCCCTCGCCGGCGAGGTACGCCCGCGCCGCCCGCTGGTTCTCCTCGTTGCGCTCCTCCGCCCACCGACGGGCGGCCGCGATGTTCTCCAGGGCGTCCTGCCGGGTGCCGTGCTCGGCGAACCACACCTTGAGCAGCTGCTCGAACTCGAGCACCGGTCCCGCGCCGGGCCGGGCCAGCCACTCCGCGAGTGCCGCCCGGCCCTGCGGCGTGATCTCGTAGACGGTGCGCGGACGGCGTCCCACGTACTCGGCCCGGGCGACCGCGAGGCCGGCCTCGACCAGCTTCCTGGGTTCCTCGTAGAGCTTGCTCCGGGCGCGCGGCCACAGGCGGCCGAGACTGCGGTCCATCTGGCGGGTCAGCTCGTAGGTGCTCCACGGCCGGACGGCCAGCAGCCCCAGGATGGCGAACGAGGTGGTGCTGAGCCCGGCCCTTGACATGTCCTCCCCTTGGGAGTAAGTCTCCATCATCCCGATGGGACTATACGAGGGACGGTGTCCCGTGGTCATCACCTCTGCGGTGGAGGTCCACCCGTCGAACACCGAGCAGCTCCGGGCCTGGGACGGCGAGGAGGGTGCCTTCTGGGCCGCGCACGCCGGCTACTTCGACCGCGCCGTCGCCCGCTACCAGCCGCCCCTGCTCGAGGCGGCGGAGCTGTCCCCGGGCGACCGGGTCCTCGACATCGGCTGCGGCACCGGGGGGACGGCCCGGGACGTCGCCCGCCGGGTTCCCGCCGGTTCGGTGGTCGGCGTCGACCTCTCCTCGGCCATGCTGGACGCCGCGCGCAGGGCCGCGACCCGCGAGGGTCTGACGAACGTCCTGTTCCTCCAGGCCGACGCGCAGGTGCACCGCTTCGGCGCGGGCTCGTTCGACGTGGCCGTCAGCCGCACCGGCTGCACGTTCTTCGGCGACCCGGTCGCCGCCTTCGCGAACATCGGCGCGGCGCTCGCGCCCGCCGGGCGGCTGGCGCTGCTGGTGTGGCAGGCGCCCAGCCGGAACGAGTGGTTCCAGCAGATCGTCGGCGCGTTCCTCGCCGGACGCCCGGTCCCGGTGCCGCCGCCCGGTAGCCCGGGCCCGTTCGCCTTCGCCGAGCCGGACCACGTCCGCACCGTCCTGCGCGCGGCGGGATTCGGGGAGATCCGGGTCCGGCCGCTGACCGAGCCGGAGGAGTTCGGTCGCGACGTCGACGACGCGGTCGCCTTCGTCCTCGGGGTCGCCGGGTGGATGCTCGAGGGCCTGGACGAGGACGGCCGCGCCCACGCCGTCGAGACGTTCCGCCGTGCCGCCGAGGCGCACGCGACGGAGGACGGCGTCGTGTTCGGTTCCGCGACCTGGCTCATCACGGCGCGGCGGGCGGATCCCGGGGCATCGTCCGCGGACGGGAGCTGAACCCGCCCTCGGGCCTCCGGGCGCCCGGCAGCGAGCGGTCAGTTCCGCGGCAGCCAGTTGAAGGCGGCCGCGGTGGCCTCCCGGACGGCGTCGGCGAGGGGTCGCAGCGCGTCGTCCCGCGCAGCCGCCTGGGCGTGGTTCACCGCGCCGCCCGGCGCGTCGGCCATCGCCAGGTCGAGGACGGCGGCCAGCCGCTGCGCCCGGCCCAGCACCGAGAGGGCCAGCGGGTCGTGGTCGGGCGGCAGCCCGGGCGCCCGCGTCGAGCGGGCCAGGTCGGCCAGCAGCGCGGGCACCTCGGGGTTCCACCGGGCCAGGTCGAGCGCGACCAGCGTGCGGGCCGCGTCGGTCACGGCGAGGTCGAGCTGCCCGGAGACCGCGCGCAGGCTGCCCTCCGCCTGCGGCGGCACCGGGTCGGCCCCGGTGAGGTCGAAGGCCGTCCACGCGACCGCCTCGGGGCCCAGCGCCTCGGGTACGAGGGCCAGCCGCTCGCCCACCGCCGCCTGTCCCGACTCCAGCGCCAGGGCGGTCAGCCCGCCCACCCGGGGCAACCCGCGGACGTCGCCCGGCACGGGCAGCACCAGCCGGAACCGGCGCTCGCCCAGGCCGCGCAGCTCGGTCAGGGCCCGGCCCAGCGACACCGCGCCGGTCGTGCCGGGCACGCCGGCCACGCGGTGGGCGGTGCTGCCGAGCAGCGCGTCGAGCGCGTCGTCGTAGGAGGTGCGGCCGGTGAGCCAGGCGGTCGCCCAGACCGCGAAGCGCCCGGCGGGGTGGTCGTGCACGCCAGCGAGGCTACGTCGGGGGAGGAATGAAGCCGACCCGGGCACCCGGCCGAGTCGGATGGGCTCCGCGCGGCGGGTGGTCTGCGATCATGGTGCCGTGCCTGCGTGGTTGCTGTGGCTGATCGCTGCCGGACTCTTCGGCGCCGGCGAGGTCGTGAGCCTCGACCTGGTGCTGCTGATGTTCGCCGGCGGGGCGCTGGGTGGCATGACCGTGGCGCTGCTCGGCGGCCCGGTCGTCCTCCAGCTCATCGCCTTCATCGTCACCAGCGGTGTGCTGCTCGGCCTGGTCCGTCCGGTCGCCAAGCGGCACCTCATCGAGCGCACGCCGCAGCAGCTGGACGGCGTCGACGCCCTCATCGGCCGCACCGCACAGGTCACCCAGGCCGTCGACGGCCACTCCGGGCGGATCCGGATGGGTGCCGACGAGTGGAGCGCCCGCAGCCAGCACAGCGGCGAACGCTTCGACGTCGGGCAGACGGTGCGGATCATGCAGGTGGACGGCGCCACCGCGGTGGTCGGCGACGCGCTGGAGTGACGCCGACCCGCCGCCGCCGCGACCGCGCGCCCGGTGCGACGACGCGCCGGGTGAACCCCGTGGACGGGTGATGACCACGACGGACCCGGCAGGGCAGTATCGGTCGATCACCGTCCCGAAAACGGCAGGAGCACTCCCGTGGAAGCCATCATCGCCCTCGTCGTCGTCGCCCTGCTGGTGATCGTCGTCGTGGCGAAGAGCGTCGCGATCGTCCCGCAGGCGCAGGCCAAGGTCGTCGAGCGGCTCGGTCGCTACAGCCGCACCCTGTCGCCCGGCCTGAACCTCCTCGTGCCGTTCGTCGACCGCGTGCGGGCGACGATCGACCTGCGCGAGCAGGTCATCTCCTTCCCGCCGCAGCCGGTGATCACCTCCGACAACCTGCAGGTGGGCATCGACACGGTCGTGTACTTCCAGGTGACCGACCCGCGCCTGGCGGTGTACGGCATCGCGAACTACATCACCGGCATGGAGCAGCTCACCACGACCACGCTGCGCAACGTCGTCGGCGGGCTGAACCTCGAGGGCACGCTGACCGGCCGCGACGGCATCAACAGCCAGCTGCGGGAGGTGCTCGACGGCACCACCGGACCGTGGGGCCTGCGGGTGGCCCGGGTGGAGATCAAGGCGATCGACCCGCCGCCGACCATCCGCGACTCGATGGAGAAGCAGATGCGCGCCGACCGCGACAAGCGGGCGATCATCCTGCAGGCCGAGGGCCAGCGGCAGTCGGCGATCACCACCGCCGAGGGGCAGAAGGCCGCCGCCATCCTCTCGGCCGAGGGCAAGAAGCAGTCGGCGATCCTCGAGGCGGAGGCCGAGCGGCAGAGCCGCATCCTGCGCGCCGAGGGCGAGCGCGCGGCGCTGTTCCTGCAGGCGCAGGGCCAGGCGAAGTCGATCGAGACGGTCTTCCAGGCGATCCACGACGGCCGGCCGGACCAGGGGCTGCTGGCCTACCAGTACCTGCAGACGCTGCCGCAGATCGCGCAGGGCGACGCCAACAAGATGTGGATCGTCCCCAGCGAGTTCAGCAAGGCGCTCGAGGGCCTCGCCCGGATGGGCGGCGGGGAGGGCGAGGGGGCGCGGTCGTGGCTCGACGTGGGCAGCGGCGGCGACGGAGCCGGCGGGACGCCGGAGCGGCGGATCGACACCAGTGGCTGGTTCGAGTCGCAGCTGCCGCCGGCCGCCGCGCAGCCGGAAGCCCGGATCGAGCTCAGCAGCCTCGCCGACACGACGCCGGCGATGCCGACGCCGCCGCCGCTGTCCCAGGTGACGCCGACGCCGGACGACGTCCCCAGCACCGCCGACCTCGCCCTCCCCGAGGACGAGGACGGGCAGCGCTAGCCCGGAGCCTTTCCCCGCGCGGCGCAACCCCGGGGGCTTGCGGTTCCGGGCGACCCGACCGGATACGGCTGGCGGCCGTGGGCGACGGTCTCCTAGTCCTTGAGCAGGCCCTCGCGCAGCTTGGCCAGCGTCTGGCTGAGCAGCCGCGACACGTGCATCTGGGAGATGCCGATGTCGGCGGCGATCTGCGACTGGGTCATGTTGCCGAAGAAGCGCAGGATCAGGATCCGGCGCTCGCGGGCGGGGATGGTCGCCAGCAGGGGCTGCAGCGACTCGCGGTACTCCACGCCCTCGAGCGCCGCGTCCTCCTCGCCGAGGGTGGCGGCCAGGGTGGGGGAGTCGTCCTCGCCCGAGAGCCGCTCGTCGAGCGAGCTGCTGCGGTAGGCGTTGGCCACGGCCAGACCCTCCAGCACCTCCTCGCGGGGGATGCCCAGGTGCTCGGCCAGCTCGGACGGCGTCGGCGCGCGCCCGTTCTTCTGCGCCAGCTCCCCGACCGCCGCGTTGAGCGACAGGTGCAGTTCCTGCAGCCGCCGCGGCACCCGGACCGACCAGCCCTGATCGCGGAAGTGCCGCTTGATCTCCCCGGTGATGGTCGGCACGGCGAAGGAGAGGAATTCCACGCCGCGGTCGGGGTCGAACCGGTCGATCGCGGCGATCAGCCCCAGGGTGCCCACCTGGAGCAGGTCGTCGAACGGCTCCCCGCGGTTGCTGAAGCGGCGGGCGAAGTGCCGCACCAGCGGCAGGTGCTCCTCGACCAGGATCTCCCGCAGCCGCTCGCGGCGGGGGTCGTCCTTGGCCAGGGTCGCGAGCTCGGCGAACAGCGGAGCGGTGCGCTCGGCACGGCGCCGGTTGTCCGAGACCGGCGGCTCGGCGTCCTCGTCGTCCCCGGTCGCTGCCTCCGCGGTGGTGGCCCCGGGCGAGCCCGACGGCCCGGCCCCGGCGGGCGCGACCTCGTCCTGGCGGCGCCCGGTGGCCGGCGTCGACGCCTCGTCGTCCGACGGGGTGCCGGAGCTGTCACCGGGTGGGGGTGCGGGGCTGACGTCGGTCAGGTTGTCCTCCTCGACCGGGCTGCGGTCGGTGGCGGCCGACCTGGTCACGGGGTGACCGCGAGGTTCTGCCCGGCATCCCCCAGGATCTGCCCAGGGCGCTGACCCGGCAGGAACTTGTCCATCGCGATGACCGCGACCGGCGCGCCGGTGCCGTTGCCGCCGGGGACGGCGTCCTGCGTCGACCGGCGGCCGTCGACGGCGTCGACCAGGGTGGCGAGCACGGTCCAGCCGAAGCCGTCGCGCGGCACGTCCGTGCCCTCCGTCGTCGACACCCAGGCGTCGATGTGCAGACCCGCGCGGCTGGTCTCGAAGACGACGGTCAGCGGCTCGTCGCCGGCCTTGATGCGCGCGAGGATGGCGCAGGCCTCGTCGACCGCCAGGCGCAGGTCCTCCACCGCGTCGAGGTCGTAGTCCATCCGCAGGGCGAGGTCACTGGCCATCGCCCGGACGGCCGGCAGCTGGCTGGCGGTGGTGGGCACCCGCAGCTCCAGCCGTTCGCCGCGCCGTCCGTCCTTCGCGAGGGCAGGCCTCGAGTCGACCATCCGTCGTCCGCTCCTTCGTTCCGGCGCGCTCGGGCGTCGAGCCGCTGGTCCAGTCTGTCCGGAGGCCGGCCCGGCCGAGCGCGGATGCGCTGCCGGGTCGACGGCCAGTGTCGGGTCCTACCCATGTCGGAGCGCCCCGCAAACCAGGCGTCCCCGCTGCTGGCGGCGGGGAGCCGGGCCCCCGGCCCCCGGTTGCCGCCGTCGGCCCCCTGTTGTTGGCTGACCCGGGATGAACGCCTCCGACGGCAGTCTGCCACCTGTGCCCGGCCTGCCGGGCGACGCGGATGCCGTCGCGCTCCTCGCCGCGATGGAGGCCGCCCCGTCGGCCATCTACTGCCTGGCGGCCGCGGCGCTGGAGCCGGTGTGGGCCAACGCTCGGGCGCGGGCCCTGGGTGAGCCGCGGGCCGCCCTGCCGCTGGTCGACGGTCGCTCGGTGGCCGACCTCGTCGACGGGGTGCTGCGCAGCGGGCGTGCGGAGACGGTGTGCGGGCCGCTCGGGCACGGGGGTCCTCCGGCCACCCTCGTCGTCCGACCCATGCCGGTCGCGGGTGGGCCCGGGGCGCTGGTCGTCCTCGAGGCCGACGCCGACGAGGTCGACACCTCGGTGTGGCCGGAGCCCCAGCCCGACGCCGTGGCGCAGGTGCAGTCCTCGCTGCTACCGCCCTCGCTGCCGCTGCTGCCGGGCGTGCGGCTGTCGGGTAGCTACCAGCGCGCGACGTCGGTGCGCGACGCGGGCGGCGACTGGTACGACGCCGTGCCGCTGGGTGGCGGGCGGCTCGCGCTCGTCGTCGGTGACGCCGTCGGCCACGGGGTCCCGGCAGCCGGCGCGATGAGCCGGCTGCGCGGGGCCATGCGGTCCAGCGCCCAGCGCGACCCGTCCCCGGCGGCGGTGCTGGCCGCCGCCGACGCCTTCGCGGCGCAGATGGACGACGTCGAGGGTGCGTCGGTGTTCTACGGCATCCTCGACGCCGGTACCGGAGCGCTGACGTACACCGCCGCGGGTCACCCGGCGCCGCTGGTCGTGCGCGCCGACGGCAGCACGTCCTTCCTCACGCTGACACCCCGTCCACCGCTGGGCAGCCTCCCCGAGGCGCCCGCGCCGGTGCGCACGGCGGAGCTCGACCTGGGCGCGACGCTGGTCCTGTTCAGCGACGGCGCGCTCGCCGCGGGGGACGGTGATCCGGAGGCCGGCCTCGCCCGGCTCGCCGACGTGACCGGCGCCGTCCTCGACCGGCCGGATGCCCTGGAGCCCGAGGCGTCCGCGGGCCTCGCCGAGGCGATCGCCGAGGGGCTGCGCAGCCCGGGGGGCTGGCCGGACGACGTCGCGGTGCTCGTCGCGCACCGGCGCGCGGGATCGCAGGACCCCCTGCACGTGGAGCTCACCGCGGTGCCCGCCGCCCTCCCGGGCGTGCGCCGGCGGTTCAGCGCCTGGCTCACCGGTCTCGGCATGGGCGAGCAGGACCGGGTCGGCGTGATGGTCGCCGTGGGCGAGGCGTGCGCCAACGCCGCTGAGCACGCCTACCGCGGGACCGAGCCCGGCCCCATGTGGGTGACCGCGGAGGTCGACGTCGACGGCCTGCTCACCGTCACCGTGCGCGACCAGGGCTCCTGGCGTCCGCCCGACCGCGACCCCGGCGACCGCGGCCGGGGACTGCTGATCATGCGCCAGCTGGTCGACGGGGTGTCACTGGTCGAGGACGGCGGCACGACGGTCACCATGAACCTGCGGCTGCGCCGCTCGCCCGAGGTCGGCACCGAGCACCCGCCGAGCGCCGCCGGCGCCTCGGTGTCGGTCGACCGGGACGTCGAGCCGCCGGCCGTCCGGATCGCCGGAGCCGTCGACGAGGTCGGCGCCGAGCACCTGCGCATCCGGCTGCTCGAGGCCAGCCACGGCGGCACCGGGCCGGTCCAGCTGGACCTCGCGGAGGCCACCGTCTTCAGCAGCGCCGCGGTGCGCGTCGTCCTGGCCGTCGCCCGCATCGCCCGGGACGAGGGCTGGCGGCTGCCCGTGCACGCACCCGAGGGCGGCACCGCGCGGCACGTCCTGCAGGTCAGCGGGCTGGCCGGGCTGGTCGACCTGCGCTGATCCGTCCGGGCGCGTGCGCCCGGACGGGGGACCTCCGACGTGGGAGGGGTTTGCGCCGGACGGCGGATGCCCATCCACCGGCGGTGAGACTGCGGCGCAGCGACGTGCACGGCCCTGGTTTCCGGCGCCGGCGCGCCGGATGGGGGTTCGCCTACTACGACTGCGACGGCCGGTTGATCCGGGACGAGCGGCTCGACCGGATCCGGTCGCTGGCCATCCCGCCGGCGTGGAAGGACGTCTGGATCTGCCCGTGGCCCAACGGGCACATCCAGGCGACCGGGCTGGACGCCGCCGGCCGCCGGCAGTACCGCTACCACGACGCGTGGCGGGCGAGGCGGGATGCCGAGAAGCACGAACGAGTGCTGGAGATCGCCCACCTGCTGCCCGACGTCCGCGATGCGGTCGCCGCCGCGCTGCGCACCCGGGGGCCGAACCGGGAACGGGTGCTGGCCTGCGCGCTGCGCCTGCTCGACCTCGGCACCTTCCGCATCGGCAGCGAGGAGTACGCGGAGGAGAACGGCACCTACGGGCTGGCCACCCTGCGCCGGGAGCACGTCACGGTGCGGGGCGAGCGCACCTACTTCCGCTACACCGCCAAGGGCGGGATCGAGCGGGAGGTGGAGATCACCGACCGGCCCACGGCCACCGTCGTCCGCCAGCTGCTGGAGCGGCCGGACGACACCGGCGAGGACCTGCTGGCCTACGAGACCGACGACGGCTGGCGCGACGTGACCAGCGACGAGATCAACGCCTACCTCAAGGAGATCAGCGGCGCGGAGATCACGGCCAAGGACTTCCGCACCTGGAACGCGACGGTGCTGATGGCCGCGGCCCTCGCCGAGGCGCCGCCGCCGACGTCGAGGACCGCGCGCAACAAGGCGATCCGGGCGGCCTACACCCGGGTCTCGGAGGTGCTCGGCAACACCCCGGCGGTGGCGAAGGCGAGCTACGTCGACCCGCGGGTCGTCGACCGCTTCGAGTCCGGCGAGACGGTCGCCGACGCGCTCCGCGACGTCGACGACGCCGACGGCACCCGGGACGTGCAGCGCACCCTCGAGCAGGCCGTCTGCCGCTTGTTGTCCGCGTGAGACGACGAGGGCCCCGCCGCGGTCGGCGGGGCCCCGGTCCGGAACGGGCGGGCGGCTGCAGGGCCGCCCGGGATCAGCGGGTGGAGCCGTCGACGATGGTGAACAGGTCGATCAGGCCCGTGACCTCGAGCGGTCGGGTGACGGCGCGCGTGGTCGCGATCAGCCGCAGGCCGATGTCGCGGGCGCGTGCGGCCTTCTGCGTCTCGACCAGCACGGCCAGCCCGGCCGAGCCGAGGAACTGGACGCCGGACAGGTCGATGACGAGCTCGCGGGGCTGCTGCTCGAGCTGGGTGTCGAGCGACGTGCGCAGCACCGGAGCGGTGAAGGTGTCCACCTCGCCCACGACCGTCACCGTCACCGCGCCGTCGTCGTCCGAGCTGGTCGACAGCGTGATCACATCGTCGAAGGGCGCCTCCGCGGTGTCGGTCGACACGTCGGGCTGACCCTCGGCGGGCAGGTCGGAAGTGGTCACGGACTGCAGCTCCTCTCGGCGGCGGTACCCCGTGGTGCGCCGCCCGGCCAATCTACCGCCGCGCGCGCCGGGGGCGTCGGAGCCCTGTACCGGCACGGAGGCGGACGTCTCGTGTGCCGAGCCTCCCAGCTCCGGCACCGGGCGGCTGCCTGCTCAACCGCCACAACAACGTAGACAACCGGCCACGGGCACGCCAACCCACCCGGGCGGGGACGGTCCGGCCGGGGGACCGTCCTCACCCGGGCGGGGTGCCGCTGCGGATCAGCCCTCCGTCAGGTGCACCGCCCCGGTCTCGGGTCCCTCGCCGCCGGTCACCGGGTCGGCGGTCGCCTCCACGTCGTCGGCGGTCCGGCCCGTGCCGGAGTCCGTCCGCGGCGTCGTGTCCAGGTCCTGCTCCAGCTGGGCCGCCGGTGCGGCTGGGTCCTCGGCCGGGCGGACGTCGCGGGCGTCGTCCGGCACCTCCCGGGCGAGCCGGCCGTCCAGCGGCTCGCCGGCGGACTGCTCGTAGGCCGTGGTGCCGAAATCGGTGCTTGCCCCCGCCCGCTCGCGGGGCATCGGCGCGAACTGGGGGTCCTCGGCCCGCTCGAGGGTGGGGCTGTCGTCCTGCGCGATCCCGGGGATGCCCTCGTCCTCGGGACGGATGTCGCGTCCGGTCTGGCCCTCGGTGGGCTGCGTCATGGGCTGTGCCTCTCGTTCCGGTGCACCGGGGTGCGCGGGTCGTCCGTGCGGACGCGGAGCCGGTCGGCGACCGGCATCGGACCCGGCCCCTACCCGGCCCCCGCCGCGCCATGCCTCGCCGCGATGCCTCGCCGCGCCGCGGCATGCGATTGGGCCGGGGCGGGTAGCGCGCGCCCCATGCCCTCCTGGAACACCCTGCACCTCCCGCACGCGCTCGCCGTCCCCGAGGAGGTCGGGCGCATCGGCACCCCGGTGCGGCGCTGGGCCCGGACCCAGCAGCGCCAGTACGCCCGCGGTGAGGACAGACCGCTGGGTGGCCTGCTGGGTGCCATGGGCGTCTACGGCGCACTCACCGGGGCCGGCGTGCTCGCCGTCCGTGCGGCCGACAAGGAGCTGCCCACGCGCATCCCGCTGGGCGACGCGGTGCTGCTGACCACGGCCACGTTCCGGTTGGCCCGGACCATCGCCAAGGACCCGGTCACCAGCCCCCTGCGCGCGCCGTTCACCACGTTCGCCGGCCGGTCGGGCGAGGCCGAGGTGGCCGAGGAGATCCGCGAGCACGGCGGCGTCAAGCACGCCGTCGGTGAACTGGTGACCTGCCCGTTCTGCCTGGCCCAGTGGATCGGCACCGCACTGGTGCTCGGGTACGCCAGCGCGCCGCGCGCGACCCGGCTCGTCGCGCTCACCATGACCACGGTCGCCGGTGCCGATCTGCTGCAGTTCTTCTACGACGCCGTCCAGAACGGGGCGCTGCAGCGCGGGCAGGACGAGAGCTGATGACGGACGGCGGTCCCGCGGAGCACACTGGACACCTCCGTCCGCCCCGCCGCGGGGCCGGGCGGGTGCGCGCCCGGCGTCCCCTTCCCCCGCCGGTCGCGTCCCCCGATCGGGTCCTCCGACCGGGGGAGAGTGCGCCGCGCTCGACCTGACGCGGGCACCACCCGCCCTTATCCTGCGGATCCCGTCCATCGGCGGCTCGCCGGGGCACGGAGCCGATCGAGGGGAAGGGGCGGCATGCGGTCGATCTGGCGCGGAGCGGTCTCCTTCGGTCTGGTCAGCATCGGCGTGAAGCTGTACTCGGCGACCGAGGACCACGACATCCGCTTCCACCAGGTGCACGCCACCGACGGCGGCCGGGTGCGCTACCGGCGGGTCTGCTCGATCGACGGCGAGGAGGTCGAGTACAGCGACATCGCCAAGGGCTACGAGCTGCCCGACGGCCAGGTCATCGTGCTCACCGACGAGGACTTCGACGAGCTGCCGCTGAACTCGCGGCGCGAGATCGAGGTGCTCGAGTTCGTCGACCAGGAGCAGATCGACCCCATCCACTTCGAGAAGACCTACTACCTGGAGCCCGACGGCCCGGCGACCCGGCCCTACGTGCTGCTGCGCGAAGCCCTGGAGAACACCGGGCAGGTGGCGATCACCAAGATCGCCATCCGGCAGCGGGAGTCACTGGCCGCGCTCCGGGTGCGCGAGGGCGTCCTGGTGCTGCACACCATGCGCTGGCCGGACGAGATCCGCCGTCCCGACTTCGCCTTCCTCGACGAGGACGTCGAGGTGCGCAAGCAGGAACTGCAGATGGCCGAGGCGCTGATCTCGTCGATGTCCGGCGATTTCGACCCCTCCCAGTTCTCCGACGACTACCGCGACGCGATGGCCGCGCTCCTCGACGCCAAGCAGAGCGGCGGCGAGGTGCAGCAGCTCCCGGAGGTGGCGGACGCCGGCGCGGCCGTCGTCGACCTGATGAGCGCCCTGCGGCGCAGCGTCGAGCGGGCCCGCGGCGGGGACGCGGCCTCCGAGCAGGCGGAGGAGCCGGAGGCACCGGTGGAGGAGGCGCCCGCCACGAAGGCGGCGGCGGGGAAGGCGCCGGCCGGCAAGGCGCCGGCCGGCAAGGCGCCGGCGAGGAAGGCGCCGGCGAGGAAGGCGCCGGCGAAGAAGGCGCCCGCCGGGAAGGCAGCAGCCGACGAGAAGCCGCCGGCCAAGCGCGCCCGCCGCAGCGCCTGACGTGCCGGCGGCCGACGGCGGCCCCGCCGACCGCGCGCCGGCGGCCGTGCCGCTGCCCATGCTGGCGTCCGCCGGGGAGCTGCCGGGGCCCGACGACGCCGCCTGGGGGTACGAGTTCAAGTGGGACGGCGTCCGGGCGCTGGCCGCCGTCCGCGGTGGCCGGCTGGAGCTGCGTTCGCGCCGGGGCACCGACATCACCGTGCGCTACCCCGAGCTCGCCCGTCTGCCCGCTCCGCTCGCCGATCCCGCGACCGACGCCGTGGTCGACGGGGAGATCGTGGCGCTCGACCGGTCGGGGCGCCCGGACTTCGGCGCCCTGCAGAACCGCATGCACCGCACCGGGCCCGAGGTGCCCCGGCTGGCGGCGGCCGCGCCGGTCACCTACCTGGTGTTCGACCTGCTGTCCGCGGGCGGGGCGGACCTGTGCGCCCGTGCGTACGCCGAACGGCGCGCGCTGCTGGACGAGCTGGCGCCGTCCGGTCGGCGGTGGGGCGTGACGCCGTGGTTCCGCGGCGGTGGCGCGAGTGTGCTGGCCGCGAGCCGCGACGCGGGCCTGGAGGGGGTGGTGGCCAAGCGGCTGGATTCGCCCTACCGCCCCGGGGTGCGCAGCCCGGAGTGGCGGAAGGTGAAGAACGTCCGCACGCAATCGGTCGTCGTCGGCGGCTGGCGGCCCGGCCAGGGGCGCCGCGCCGGGGGAGTGGGCTCGCTGCTGGTCGGCGTGCACGACGACGCCGGCCGGCTGGTGTACGCCGGTCACGTGGGCACCGGCTTCACCGACCGGGCGCTGCGCGAGCTGGCCGGGCTGCTGACCCCCCGCCCCACCTCGCCGTTCGCCGCCGCGCTGCCCCGCGAGATCATCCGCGACGCGCGCTGGGCGGAGCCGGAGCTGGTCGGCGAGGTCACCTACGCGCACTGGACGGCGGACGGCCGGATGCGCCACCCGTCCTGGCGCGGTCTGCGCGACGACCTCGACCCCGCCGACGTCGTGGAGGAGTGGTGAGGTGAGTCCCGCCCCCGCCCGGCAGCGGGTCGCCATCGAGGGGCGCACGCTGCAGGTCTCCAACCTCGACAAGGTGCTGTTCCCGGAGGTCGGGTTCACCAAGGCGCAGGTCATCGAGTACTACGTGCACGTCGCGCCGGTGCTGCTGCCGCACCTGGCCGGGCGGCCGGTGACCTTCACCCGCTGGCCCGACGGCGTGGAGGGGCAGACCTTCTTCGAGAAGAACGGTGCCCGGCACGCGCCGTCCTGGGTGCGGCGGGTGACGATCCCGAGCCCGGGCAGCTCCACCGGCCGCGAGACGCTGGAGATGGTGGTCCTGGAGACCGTGCCGGACCTGGTGTGGTCGGCCAACCTGGCCGCGCTCGAGCTCCACGTCCCGCAGTGGCGGGTCGACGACGACGGAGCGCCACTGCCGCCCGATCTGCTGGTCCTCGATCTCGACCCGGGCCCGGGCACCGGCCTCGTCGAGTGCGCGACCGTCGCCGGGCGGCTGCGCGCGCGGCTGGTCGGCGACGGGCTGACCCCGGTGGTGAAGACCTCCGGATCGAAGGGCATGCAGGTGTCCGCGCCGGTGCGGGTCGACGACCGGGACCACCCCAGCCGCTACGCCCGCGCGCTGGCGCAGGAGCTGGCCGCCGAGACGCCCGAGGACGTCGTGTGGCGGATGGAGAAGGTGCTGCGTCCGGGCAAGGTGTTCGTCGACTGGAGCCAGAACAACCCCGCGAAGACCACGGTGGCGCCGTACTCGCTGCGCGCCCGCCCGCTCGCGACCGTCTCCACCCCCTTGCGCTGGGACGAGGTCGACGACCTGCGCGCCGGCGCGGACCCGGCCGGGTTCCGGTTCGGCACCGACGAGGTCCTGGCGCGCGTCGAGGAGTTCGGCGACCTCTACGCCTGCGACGACGGCACCCGCGCCCCCCTGCCCGGCTGAACCCGGAGTGGATCCGGCGCGGTCACCCCGACGGATCCACCCCGCAGCCGGTCGGCGGACCTGGAATGCTGCAGGCCCGTGTCCGCTCCCGCCCTCTCGCACGCCGGCCCCCGCGACGACCGGTTCGCCGACGTCGGCCGGCTCGTCGTCCGCTGCCCCGACCGCCCGGGGATCGTCGCCGCGCTGAGCGGCTTCCTCGCGGAGGCGGGCGCCAACATCATCGATTCTCAGCAGCACAGCTCCGATCCCAGCGGCGGCACGTTCACGCTGCGGCTGGAGTTCCTGCTGGACGGGCTGCCCACCCGCCGCGCCGGGCTGGAGGCCGGGCTGGCGGACCTGGCCGGGCCGTGGCGGATGCGCTGGCGGTTGACCGAGGCGGCGCACCGACCCCGGTTGGCGGTGTTCGTCAGCCGCACCGACCACGTGCTGCAGGAGCTGCTCTACCGGGTGCGGGCCGGCGACCTGCGCGCGGAGATCGCCGCCGTCGTCTCCAACCATCCCGACCTCGAGCCGGTGGCCCGCGCCGCCGGCGTCCCGTTCCACCACGTGCCGGTCCCGCCGGAGGGCAAGCCCGCGGCCGAGGCCCGGGCGCTGGACCTGATCGGCGACGTCGACCTGGTCGTGCTGGCCCGCTACATGCAGATCGTCTCGGCCGACTTCTGCGCGCGCTTCCCGGAGCGGTTGATCAACATCCACCACAGCTTCCTGCCGGCCTTCGTCGGCGCGAACCCCTACCGAGCCGCGCACGACCGGGGCGTGAAGCTGATCGGGGCGACCGCGCACTACGTCACGCCCGAGCTCGACGCCGGCCCGATCATCGAGCAGGAGGTGGCCCGGGTGGACCACCGCGCCACGGTCGAGGACATGCGCCGGGTCGGCCGGTACGTCGAGCGGCAGGTGCTCGCCCAGGCGGTCACCTGGCACGTGGAGGACCGGGTGATCGTCGACGGCGACCGCACCATCGTCTTCGCCTGACTGTGATCCGGTCTCCGGTCGCGGGCTGCCCGGTCCCGGCCTACCGTGCGGGCGTCGTCGACGACGAGGAGCGCGATGAGCCGCACGCACACGCGGGAGGACGCGCGGACGGCGACCGGGGCCGGCTGGGTCGCCGTGCTGTGCTGGATCGCGGTGCTGCTCGACGGCTTCGACCTCGTGGTGGTCGGCACCGTCGTCCCGGTGCTGCAGCAGCCGGACCAGTGGGCGCTGTCCGGCCCCGGGACGACGTTCGTGATCACCATCGGCCTGGTCGGCATGATGGTCGGCGCGCTGGCGATCGGCGCCCTCACCGACCGGATCGGCCGCCGGCGGGCGCTCATCGGGGCCGTGGCCGGCTTCTCGTCGCTCACGCTGCTGTGCGCGTTCGCCCCGAACGCCGCCGTCTTCGGGGTCCTGCGCTTCCTCGCCGGCCTGGGGCTCGGCGGCTGCCTGCCCACGGCCATCGCGATGGTGAACGAGTTCTCCCGCGCCGGTCGCAGCGGCCGGGCGACCACGACCGTCATGACCGGCTACCACGTCGGCGCCGTGGTGACGGCGGCGCTGGCCATCGTCGTCATCCCGTCGCTGGGGTGGCAGTGGATGTTCGTCATCGGTGCCCTGCCCGCCGTCGTCCTCGTGCCGTTGATGCTGCGGCACCTGCCCGAGTCGGCCTCCTACCTCCTGGCCCAGGGACGCCGGGCGGAGGCCGAGCAGGTGGCCGCGCGCCACGGCTTCGAGCTGCACGAGCCCGCCGCCCCGGCCGCCGGGACGCCGCCACCCGCCGCGCTCGGATCGCTGTTCCGGGGGTCGTTCCGGCGCAACACGGTCGCGATCGGCCTCACCTCGTTCATGGGCCTCCTGCTGGTCTACGGGCTCAACAGCTGGCTGCCGACGATCATGCGCGAGGCGGAGTACGAGCTGGGCGCCGCGCTGGCTTTCCTGCTGGTGCTCAACGTCGGCGCGATCGTCGGCCTGGTGGTCGCCGGCCGGGTGGCCGACCGGATCGGCGTGCGGACGGCGGGCATGGTCTGGTTCGCCGCGGCGGCGGTCTTCCTCGCCCTGCTGTCCATCCGGCTGCCCATCGCCGGGATCTACGCGATGGTGTTCCTGACCGGCTGCTTCGTGTTCAGCGCCCAGGTGCTGGTCTACGCCTTCGTCAGTGCCAACCACCCGCCGCAGGTGCGGGCGACGGCGCTGGGCTGGTCGGCCGGCGCCGGGCGCGTCGGCGCGATCGCCGGGCCGGTGCTCACCGGCGCGCTGTTCTCCGCCGGGCTGGCGTTCCCCTGGGGGTTCTACTTCTTCGCCGTCGTCGGCGGGCTCGGCGCGCTGGGCATGCTCAGCGCCCGGACCGTCCGCGCCCGGACCGTCCGCGCCAGGAGCTGACCGGGCGAGCCGCTCGGCTCAGTCGCGCGGGCGCTTGCGGTCCTGCTCGGCGAGGAACCGCTCCAGCTCCGAGGCCAGCTCGTCACCGCTGGGCACCTCGCCGGCGCCGCCGAGCAGCCCGGTGCCCTCGCGGGCGGCGGTGAAGCTGTCGAACTGCTGCTCGAGCGCGGCCACCACGGCGGTGTTCTCGGGTGACCGGCCGATCTCCTCGTCGATCTCGGTGCGGTTGGCCTCGGCCGCCTCGCGCAGCGTCTCGGTCGGCAGGTGCAGGCCGGTCAGCCCGGACAGGTGCTCGAGCAGGGTGAGCGAAGCGGCCGGGTAGGTGGCCTGGGCCAGGTAGTGCGGCACGTGCGCGGCGACGCCGAGGGCGTCGACGCCGGCCTCGCCGAAGCGCAGCTCCAGCAGCGCCGAGACGCTGCCGGGGATGCGCATCTCGCCCCAGTAGACCGGATAGGACTCGATCAGCTGTCGCCGGGTGGCGTGCGCGGTGACCGTCACCGGGCGGGTGTGCGGCACCGGCATCGGGATGGCCTGCAGCGCCACGACAGTGGTCACGCCGAGCCGCTCGGCGAGCGAGGTCACGGTCGCGACGAAGCGCTGCCAGGCGTAGTCCGGCTCCGCACCGTGCAGGAGGAGGAACGGGGTGCCCCCGTCGTCCTCGACCGCGTACAGCAGGATCTCCGGCGGGGTGAAGGCCTCGTAGTGGTCACCGTTGAAGGTCACGCGCGGCCGGTGGGCGCGGTAGTCGACCAGGCTGTCGGCGTCGAAGCGCGCGATCAACCGGTGCGGCAGGCTGGCCAGCAGGTGCGCCCCGGCGAGCGCGCCGGCGCGGGCCGCGTCGAATTCGCCGGCCAGGTCGTGCACCAGGACGAGCCCGCCCCCGCCCGCGGCCTCCCGCGCGCGGGCCAGGAAGGGCTCGGCGTCGGGGAGCAGCTCGACGAGCTCCTCCGGTCGCTGGGGCACGGTCGGACCTCCTGGGTTCTCGGGGCACGGGGCTCCGGTGCAGCCGCGGCGCACCGCGCGGCATTCCCATCGTCCTCCGCCCCGGCTCCGGCCGGGGCGGCCTCACCCCCCGGAGGAACCGGGTGAGCCGGGTGCCGGGTCCGCGGGGGTGCCGGCGGGTTCGGTCGTCACCCGTGCCCCGGACCCGTCGGCGGTCACCTGCGGCCGCTCGCCGGCGTCGTCGACCTCGGGGCCCCGGCCGTCGAGCTGGTCGCGGACGTAGCGGTAGACGACGGCGATGAGCGCGGCCACCGGCACACCGAGGAAGGCGCCGATGATGCCGGCCAGGCTGGCCCCGGCGGTGACGGCCAGGATGACCACCGCCGGGTGCAGGTTGAAGCCGCGGCCCTGGATGATCGGCTGCAGCACGTTGCCCTCGATCTGCTGCACGACGACGACGATGCCGAGCACGGCCAGCGCGGTGGTGAACCCGTTGCTGACCAGCGCGATGAGCACCGCGAACCCGCCGGCCACGAACGCCCCGATGATGGGGATGAAGGCGCCGAAGAAGGTCAGCACCGCCAGGGGGAGGACCAGCGGCACGCCGAGCAGCAGGAGGCCCAGGCCGATGAAGAAGGCGTCGACGAAGCCGACCAGGGCCTGCTGGCGGATGAACTCCGACAGCGTCGTCCAGGTCCGGTGCGACAGCGCGATCACGTGCGGGGCGGCGCGGGGTCCGGTCTGGGCCGACAGCCAGGGCACCCAGCGGGGCCCGTCCTTGAGGAAGAAGAAGGCCAGCACCAGCGCGAGCAGCAGGTTGATCAGCCCGTTGCCGATCATGGACGCGGCCGTGAGGCCGTAGCCGGCGATGTTCTGCGCATTGCTCTGCAGGGTGTTGATCGCCGAGTCGACGGCCTGGTCGATCTGGCTGTCGCCGATGTTGAACGGCGGGCCGGACAGCCAGTCCTGGATGTCCTGCAGGCCGCTGGTCGCCGCGTCGGCCAGCTCGCCCACCTGGTCGACGACGGGCGGGGCGATCAGCGCGATGACCCCGCCGAAGGTGGCCAGGAAGCCCAGCATCACCACGGCGGCCGCGAGCGCCGGTGGCCAGCGGTGCGCGCGCAGGAAGCGCGCGAGGGGCCAGAGCA
Source organism: Geodermatophilus sp. YIM 151500 (assembly GCF_025716945.1). GTDB lineage: Bacteria > Actinomycetota > Actinomycetes > Mycobacteriales > Geodermatophilaceae > YIM-151500. The sequence goes on along the minus strand of NZ_JAOVZT010000001.1, from coordinate 232,114 downwards.
CCGTGGTGAAGAGCAGTCCCAGCACTATCGGCAGCAGGATGACCCAGAGGCGGCCGAGGACGTAGCCGATGACGATCAGCGCGGCGACCATCAGCAGCAGCTGGGCGGAGACGATCGCCAGCCGCCGGGCCGCTGCCTGCAGCCGGGCGCCACGCTGCGACGACGGTGCCGGTGAGGCGGTCCGCACGTGCCCGACGTCCACCCCGCCGGAGGTGACGGCCGCGTCGTCGTAGCGGAACTCGTCGGCTCCGGACCCGTCCTCGTGCCCCGGTGCCGGGCCCGACGGGCGTCCCGCGCGGCCGGGCAGGCGGAGCCTCATGCGTCCATCTCAGCACGGCGGGCCCGCGGGCACCGGTCGATCCCGTCTCGGTGGGGTGCGCCGGTGGTCGAGGCGGTGTCGACGGGTGCCCCGTCGGTAGGACGCCGTAGCGTCCGGGGCATGCCGAGGACCGCGACCGTGGAGCGGGTCGACCGCGCCGGCCTGCTCGACTTCATCCGCCCGCGGCACCGGGCGGTGCTGATGACCCGCCGGCGCTCGGCGGGGGTCCAGCTCTCGCCGGTCGCTTGCGGTGTCGACGCCGAGGGGCGCGTGGTGGTGGCCACCTACCCGCAGCGCGCGAAGGTGGTCAACGCGCGCCGGGAGCCGGCGGTGTCGCTGTGCGTGCTGTCCGACGAGTGGGACGGGCCGTGGGTCCAGGTCGACGGGACGGTGGAGGTGCTCGACCTGCCCGGTGCGCTGGAGCCCCTGGTCGACTACTACCGGTCGATCGCCGGCGAGCACCCCGACTGGTCGGAGTACCGGGCCGCCATGGCCAGGCAGGGCAAGGTTCTGCTGCGCATCACGGTCACCGGGTGGGGGCCGATCGCGACGGGGGGCTTCCCCCCGGAGCCCGACAAGGACTGAACCTTGCTTTCTCGCCTGCAAGGTGAAAGCCTTGCTCAATGCCGTTCGTGGTGACCGTCGACCAGCGGGCCAGCCGCCGCTCACCCGACCGCGTGGCGGGGGTCCTACCGCGGCTCAACGGGCACGTCCCCGTCGTCCTCGCGTTCGAGCGCACGGCCGGTGACGAGTTCCAGGGCCTGCTGGCCGACCCGGCGGCGGTCGTGGACGCCGTGCTGCTGCTGGTGCGCGAGGGTGGTTGGAGCATCGGGGTCGGTGCCGGAGCCGTGCACGCGCCCTTGCCGCGCAGTGCCCGCGCCGGGAGCGGGCCGGCCTATCTGGCGGCCCGGCGAGCGGTCGACGCGGCCAAGCAGCGCCCGACCGGTGTCGCCGTCCGGGGTGCGGTGCCGGTCGACGCCGGCGACGCGCAGGCGGTGCTCGGCGCCCTGGCGCTGCTGGTCGACCGGCGCAGCCCCCAGGCGTGGGAGGCGATCGAGCGGGTCGCCGCCGGTGCCACGCAGGCCGAGGCGGCCGCGGCGCTCGGCGTGTCCCGGCAGGCCGTGGGCCAGCGGCTGGCCGCCGCGCACTGGGAGCTCGAGCGCGAGTTGCGGCCCACGGCCGCCCGGCTGCTCGACCGGGCGGCCGGGTGAGTGCCGCCCGGGTGAGCACGGCCCGGTGAGGGCGTCCCGGTGAGCGCCGCTGCGGTCGTGCTGCTGGTCCTGACCGCGGCCGGCGGCCTGGTCCTCAGCGCCTGGGGCGAGCGGCTGCGCCCGCCGTGGGGAGCGGCGGTGCTCGTCGTCGCGCTGGCCGGGGCGGCCGGCTCCGGCTGGGGCCCGGGCCGGGCGGGGCAGGGCCTGGGCGAGGTCGCCGTGCTGTGCGCCGTCCTGGCGGCGGTGGCCGGCGGCGGCCCGGTCGCGACCGCCGTCCTGCGGTTCGCCGACCCGACCGAGGCCGGGGTGCCGGCCGAGGGCCGTGGAGGGCCGGGTGATCCGGACATCCTGCGGGGCGGCGCCTGGATCGGCGTGCTCGAGCGCGCCGCCGTCGCGGGCACGCTGCTGGCCGGCTGGCCGGAGGGGCTGGCGGTCGTGCTCGCCGTCAAGGGCCTCGGTCGCTACAACGAGCTGCGCACCACCCCGGCCGCGGCGGAGCGGTTCATCCTCGGGACCCTCGCCAGCGCCCTGTGGGCGGCGGCCTGCGTCGGGGTGGCGTTCCTCGTCCGTCGGTGAGCCGGTGCCCGCGGACGGGAGGGGCCACCCGATCCGGTGATCGTCGAATGGCCGCTCCGACCAGGGACTTCTAGGCTCCCTGCGCGCCGGACCCGGACGGACCGGGCCCGCGGTGAGGAGGCATCCGTGAGTCGATCCGAGGACCCCCGACCGCTCTCGCCCGAGGAGCTCGCCGCCGAGACCGGAGCCGCGCTCCCGGACAAGGAGGTCGTCTCGCTGCTCGACCTCAACGCCGATCTCGACCTGGCCCTCGACGCGGCCGCGCCGATCGACCTGGCGGTGGCGGCCAACGCCAACGTGGCCGCCCCCATCGACGCCGCCGTCGGCGCGAACGTGCTGTCGGAGGGCTCGACCGCCCAGGCGCTGGCCGACCAGGGTGCGGTCATCGACCAGGGCATCACCGGCGAGGCCACGGCCACCGCTCCGCAGGAGAGCACGATCGACCAGGGCGGGGACCCGGCGACCGCCGAGCCCGATGCGGGCGCCGGCGCCGCGGCCGGTGCTCCGACCGGGGTGGCGGCCGGCGATGCCACCGGCGACGCGGCCGGCAGCACCGTCGGCGACGCGGCCGGCAGCTCCGTCGGCGGCGCGGCCGGGGACACCGTGGGCGGAGCGGTCGGGGACACCGTGGGCGGGGTGACCGAGCAGGCCGGCGGTGCGGTGGCCGGCACCGGGGTGGCGGCCGGCGATGCCACCGGCGACGCGGCCGGCAGCACCGTCGGCGGCGCGGCCGGGGACACGGTGGGCGGTGCGGTCGGGGACACCGTGGCCGGGGTGACCGAGCAGGCCGGCGGTGCGGTGGCCGGCACCGGGGAGGCCGTGGGCGATGCCGCCGGCGACGCGGCCGGCAGCACCGTCGGTGCCCTGCCCACGGACGCGGCGGGCGCTCTCGACGGCAACCTGCTCAACGTGGACGTCGACCTGGCCGCCGACCTGGATCTCGCGGCACCCATCGCCGGCGCGGTCGCGGCCAACGCCAACGTGGCGGCGCCGATCGACGCGGCGGTCGCGGCGAACGTCGGTTCGGTCGACTCCCAGGCGACCGCGGTCGCCCAGCAGGACGCGGTCATCACGCAGGACGTGAACGCCGACGCCACTGCCACGGCCGACCAGTCGTCCGAGATCCAGCAGTGAGCACCGGAGCCCGGTCGGCGGAGGAGTAGGTGGGTCCACAGCCCGACGGCCCCGGCGCTGCCCCGGGTCGGCCCTCCGCGGCCGGCCCGGGCACCGCTGCGGGCGTCCTGTCACGCGCCTCCGGGGTCCAGCTCCTCGGTGAGATGGAGGGCTCGGGCTACCGGCACCCACCGGCCCTCGCCCGCCGGGCCGATGGCCAGGTCGTCCAGCTGACCCCGCTGCTCTCGCAGGTGCTGCGGGCCGTCGACGGGCGGCGCAGCGTCGACGAGGTCGCCCAGGAGGTGTCGCGGACCTCGGGCCGCGCCGTGCGACCCGAGGACGTCCAGCAGCTCGTCGACCGGTCGCTGCGACCGCTCGGGCTGCTCCGCGCCGCCGACGGCTCCGAGCCGCAGCTGCGCCGCCGCGACCCGCTGCTGGCCCTCAAGCTGCGCCGGGTGGTCACCGACCCGGCCGTCACCCGGCGGCTGACCGCCCCGTTCGCCGTCCTGTTCACCCCGCTGCTGGTCGCGGCGGTGGTGCTGGCCTTCCTGGCCGTGTCCTGGTGGGTCCTGTTCAGCCAGGGGCTGGCGGCGGCCACGGCGCAGGCGTTCGGCAACCCGGCGCTGTTCCTGTCCGTGGTCGTGGTCACCGTGCTGTCGGCGGGCTTCCACGAGTTCGGCCACGCAGCCGCCGCCCGTTACGGCGGCGCCACGCCGGGCGTGATGGGCGCCGGCTTCTACCTGTTCTGGCCGGCCTTCTACACCGACGTCACCGACTCCTACCGGCTCGGCCGTGCCGGGCGGGTGCGCACCGACCTCGGCGGCCTGTACTTCAACGCGATCGTCGTCCTGCTCTCGTTCGCCGTGTGGTGGGTGACCGGCTGGCACGCCGTCCTGCTCCTGGTGGCGACGCAGATCCTGCAGATGGTCCGCCAGCTGCTGCCGCTGCTGCGCTTCGACGGTTACCACGTCCTCGCCGACCTCACCGGCGTGCCCGACCTGTACGGCCGCATCGGGCCGGTGCTGCGCGGGCTCGTCCCCGGCCGCCGCCCACGGCCCGAGGCCGAGGCACTCCGGCCCTGGGCGCGGGCCCTGGTCGCGGGATGGGTGCTCGTCGTCGTGCCGCTGATGGCCGCCGTCCTGCTGCTCATGGTCCTCGCGCTGCCCCGGCTGCTGGCCAGCGCCTGGGCGTCGTTGCGCGAACAGGCCGCGCTGCTCTCCTCGGCCGCAGGCGACGGCGACATCCTGGGCGTGCTGGCCCGCGCGCTCGCCATGGTGGCCCTCGTCGTGCCGCTGCTCGGGCTGGGCTACGTGGTCGTCCGGCTGGTCCGGCGCTCGGCCGCGGCGCTCTGGCGCCGGGCGGGTGCCAGCCCGGCCCGCCGCGCCCTGGTCGTGGCGCTGGTGGCCTCGCTGGTGGCCGTCGCGGGCTGGGCCTGGTGGCCGCACGAGGACCGCTACCGCCCCGTGCGCGCCTGGGAGGGCGGCACCGTGCTCGACGCCGTGCCCGGCGCCGCCGGCCGCGGGCTGGCGGAGGGCTCCCGCGGCGCCGGCGAGGCCATCTGGCCGGACGACGGCGGGCCGTTGCCGACCGAGGACCGGCCGGCGCTCGCCCTCGTCCTCGTCCCGGCGGGCGCCGACGGCGCCGGTGCGACCGGCCCGGACGCCGACCCCACCCCGAGCGCCGATCCCACCCCGACCGCCGACCCCACCTCGACCGCCGATGCGACCGGACCCACCGGCGCACCCGGTAGCGGGGACGGCGATGGTCCCGCGGGGGCCGACGGCGGTCCCACGGGGGCGCCGGGCGGCGGTGCGGACGCCACCCCTGGCGCGGTGCCTCCCGGCGACGGCGCGGCACCCGGCACGGACGGCGGCGGGGTCGGCGTCCGTGCGCCGACGTGGGTCTTCCCGTTCGACCGCCCGCTGCCGCCCGCCGAGGGCGACAACCAGGCGCTGGCCGTCAACACGACCGACGGGTCGGTGCGCTACGACGTCTCCTTCTCGCTGGTGTGGGTCGACGACGAGACCGCGCTCAACCGCAACGAGGCCTTCGCGGCGGCCAGCTGCCGTGGGTGCCGGACCGTGGCGGTCGCCTTCCAGGTGGTGCTGCTGGTCGGCTCGGTCGACGTCGTGGTGCCGCAGAACCTGGCCACCGCGGTCAACTACGCCTGCGTCGAGTGCGTCACGACCGCCCTCGCCACCCAGCTCGTGCTCACCGTCGACCGCCCGGTCGACGAGTCCGGGCGGCAGGAGCTCGCCGCCATCTGGGCGGAGCTGGGAGAGCTGAGCCGGACCGTCGCGACCACGCCGCTCGCCGAGATCCGCGACCGGCTGACGCGCGCGGAGGAGCGCATCGTCCAGGTCGTCCGGGGCACCGGCGGGCCGGCGACGCCGACCGGGACCTCGACGGCGACGGCGTCGGGCAGCAGCTCCCCGGCCACCGGCCCGTCGTCCGCGAGCGGCAGCCGCACGACCGCCGCCACGGCGAGCGCGACCACCGCGGGGCGGTCCGCCGGCCCGCGCAGCGGCACGGGACGGACGACGGCGGCACCGAGCAGGACGCCGTCCCCCGCCGAATCCGGTGCCGGGACGCCCACCGGCGGCCCCCCGGCACCGGGCGACAGCGGAGGAACGGCGGGGCCGGCGGACGCGGACGGATCCGTCGCGCCGACGTCCGCGTCGCCGGCGTCCCAGGAGCCGGCACCCGGGGAGCTGGCGCCGAGCCCCGCGACGCCGAGCGGCGGGTGAGCGGGTCCGCGCGTCCGGCGCGCCGTCACCCCCGCCCGGCGGCCTTCGCCGGCTTGCCGCGCCAGGCGAGGCTGCGGGCGTCGAGCTCGCGTACCAGCGGGTCGCCCTCGGCGAGCATCCGTTCGGCGAGGGCGACCGCGGTGGCCAGCTGCCGGTCGTCGAGCCGGCTGAAGGCGGGCGAGCGTCGGCGGTCGAGGACGTCGTACCAGCGGCCGCCGACGGTCGTGTCGAGCACGATGCGGCCGAAGCAGTGGTCGGCGGTCACCACCCATCCACCGGCCCGGGCGCGCCGCGGCAGTTCGTCGAGGACCAGCTCCCGGTACCGGGCGAGCAGCCGGTCGCGCGGGGTGGACGTCGCGGGAACCGGCACGGTCCGACCGTAGGCTGCGCCCGCCACCGTCCGCACGCCGTCCGGCGGATGACCGGCGCGGTGCGCCCGTAGGCTGCGCCCGTCCCCAGGAGGTAGCCGTGTCCGATCCCCAGGCGTCCGGCCTGCGCAACGCCGACCTGCTCGGCATCTACTGCAACGACCACCTGGCCTCGTCGACCGGCGGCATCGAGCTGGTCAGCCGGATGCTGGGCACCCACCGGGGAGGACGCTGGGAGGAGCCGCTGCAGCAGCTGCTCGCCGAGCTCCGCGACGAGAAGGCGTCGCTGCTGGCCACCATGGCGGCGATGGGCTACCCGGTGCGGCAGTACAAGCAGCTGGGCACCTGGGTGGGGGAGAAGCTCGGCTACCTCAAGCTGAACGGTCGGCTGTTCTCCCGGTCGCCGCTGAGCAACCTGGTCGAGTTCGAGTTCCTCGCCTCGGCGGTCCGCGCCAAGCGCAGCGGCTTCGAGACGCTGCGGATCGCCGCCGAGGTCGAGTCGAGGCTGGACAAGACCGAGCTCGACCGGCTCATCGACCAGGCCAACGCGCAGTTCGAGTGGCTCACCCGGGCGCGTCGCGAGGTGGCGGCCGACGTCTTCGGCGGCCGCGCGCAGGCGGCCGACCGCACCGCCGACGGGTGAGCCGGCCGGGGCCGCCCGGTAGAACGACCCCATGTGCCACGACCAGGACAGCCGCCCGCCCGCCCCGCCGCGCACCGGTGACGTCGTCGAGCGGGGCACGCTGACGCTCTCCGCGGCGGACGGGACCAACTTCTCCGCCGCCTACGCCGCTCCCGCGGGCCGGCCCTCGGCCGGCGTGGTGATCCTCCCCGACGTCCGGGGACTGCACCCCTACTACGTGGCGCTGGCCGAGCGGTTCGCCGAGGCCGGCCTGGCCGCCGTCGCCCTCGACTGGTTCGGCCGGACGGCCGGCACGTGCGACGCCACCGGCACGCGGACGGCGGACTTCGACCACGGGCCGCACGTCGCGCGGACCACGGCGGCCGGGATCGACGCCGACGTCACCGCGTGCATCGGCTACCTGCGCCAACGCGCCGGCGCCGGCCTGCCCGTGGTCAGCGTCGGGTTCTGCTTCGGCGGCAGCCACTCGTGGCGGCAGTCGGGCGGGGACCTGGACCTGGCGGCCTGCGTCGGGTTCTACGGCCGACCACCCCTGGTCGGCGACGCGGCCGGCCGTGCCCGGCGCCCCACGCTCATGATCATCGCCGGCGCCGACGCGGCCACCCCGGTCGAGGACTCGCTGGCACTGGCCGGCACCATGCGCGCCGCGGGCGCGGAGGTGGAGACGGCGGTGTACGAGGGCGCGCCGCACTCGTTCTTCGACCGCTCCTACGCCGACTGGTCCGACGCGTGCGCGGACGCCTGGCGCCGGATCCTGGCCCTGACCGACCGGGTGGCCGCCACCGGCTGACCGGACGGCGCGGGGGCGTCACACCGGGTTGCGGGAGGGCGCCGCTGGGTCTAGGACGGACGCACGGCCGCGGGGTCCGTGCCCCGCGGCGGGTGGTGCTCGGTCGTCGGCGGGCCCACCGGGGGGAGCCACCGGTGCACGAGCTCGCGATCACCCAGGCCGTCGTGGACGCCGTCGTCGGCCAGCTCGGTGACGCGCGGGCCACCGCCGTTCACCTGCGCATCGGCCGCGTCTCCGGTGTGGAGACCGATGCCGTGCGGTTCTGCTTCGACCTCGTGGCGGCCGGCACCCCGGTGGCCGGCGCCCGGCTCGAGATCGAGGAGCCGACGGGGACCGGCACCTGCGACGCCTGCGGCGCCGAGTTCGCCGTGGAGGACCTGCTGCTCGGCTGCCCGTGCGGCAGCCTCGACGTGCACGTGACCGGAGGCGACGAGCTGCTGGTCACCGCCGTCGAGGTGGCCTGAGCCATGTGCGGCACGTGCGGTTGCGGCGAGGACGACGGCCCGCGCTTCACCCGCCTGGACCGGCCTCCGCAGCCGCACGCGCACGAGCACCCGCGCGGTCACCGGCACGAGCACGTCCACGAGCAGGGGCACCCGCACCCGCACCCGCACGAGCGCGACCTCGGTGGAGCGGACGGGGCGGGTGGGCCCCACCTGGTCCGGCTCGAGCAGCAGGTGCTCGGCCGCAACGACGCCCTGGCCGCGCGGAACCGGGCGGACTTCGCCGCGCGCGGGCTGGTCGTGGTGAACCTGATGAGCTCGCCGGGCTCGGGGAAGACGACGCTGCTCGAACGCACCGTCCGCGAGGTCGGCCGACCGGTCGTCGTCGTCGAGGGCGACCAGGAGACCGTCGTCGACGCCGAGCGGATCCGCGCCGCCGGAGTGCCGGTCGTGCAGGTGAACACCGGCTCGGGGTGCCACCTGGACGCGGCGATGCTGCAGCGCGGCGTGGCTGAGCTGGACCCGCCGGACGGCACCCTCGTCGTCGTCGAGAACGTCGGCAACCTGGTCTGCCCCGCGCTGTTCGACCTCGGCGAGACCCGCCGGGTCGTGGTCATGTCGGTGCCGGAGGGCGACGACAAGCCCGGCAAGTACCCGCACATGTTCCGCACCGCCGACCTCGTGCTGGTCAACAAGGTCGACCTGCTGCCCTACGTCACCTTCGACCTGCCCGCCTGCGTCGCGCAGCTGCGCCGCCTGCGCCCGGACGTCACCGTGCTGGCGGTCTCGGCCACCCGCGGTGACGGGATGGCCGACTGGCTGGCCTGGCTCGGCCGTGCCGCCGATCCCACCGGGAACGTCACACGGACGTCGATTGACAGTCCCGCGCCGACGGGTGTGTGATCCGGACCACTACGGACGGGTCCGCGCAGGTGGGGGCGGTGGTGGCGATGCACACGGCCGCCACCCCCCGGTGCCACCGGCGTCCACCGTCGCTGGACCGGCCGCCTGAACGGGCAGCCGGACCGGACGGCCCCGGGCGATGACGCAGGCGGCCGGACGGATCGGAACACCGCCGCCGAGCGGTGCTCCCGGTCCCTCGCGGTCGTCCGATCCCGTCGCCCCGCCGCCCGCGGCGCTCGAGCACGCCCGGCGCGTGGCCGACGCCGTGCTCTGGGAGGGCTACCTCCTCTACCCCTACCGGCGCTCCTCGGGGAAGAACCGCGTGCGCTGGCAGTTCGGGGTGCTCGCCCCCCGGCCCTGGCTGGAGGCACGCGGCCCGCTCGTGCCCACGGTGGCCGGCTCCGCCGACGCCTGGCGCCAGCGGACCGAGTGCCTGCTCGACTCCCCGGACGACGCCTGGCTGCACGTGCGGGTCCGCTTCCTGCAGGTCCAGCGCCGCACCGCCGAGCGGCGCGCGGAGGACGCCGCGGCCGGGAGCACCTGGATCGGCGTCGACGCGGTCGAGGCCGGGGACCGCCGGTGGCTGACCTTCGACGAGGCGGTCGCGCACGAGGTCGGCGCGGCGTTCCGGCTCGGCGACCTGCACGGCGGTCGACGGCTGCCGGTCGGCGCCCCGGGCGGCACCGACGTCGAGCCGCTCCCGGGGGGCGGGTCCCGGCTGGTGCGGCACCGGCACCCGCTGCGCGGGGAGCTGCGCCTCGCGCTCGAGCCGGTTGAGGCCGCGTCCCGGCTGCACCGCCTGCGGGTTGAGCTCGCCAACACCGTCGACGACCTGCCGGCCGACGCCCCGCGGGAGCAGGCGGTGCGGCGCTCGCTCGTCGCCGCGCACTGCCTCCTCGGGGTCACCGGGGGCGGCTTCCTGTCGCTGCTGGACCCGCCGGCCGAGGCCGCGGCGGCCGCCCGCGCCTGCCGCAACGAGCACACCTACCCGGTGCTCGCCGGCCCGGACGGCGGCCACGACGCGGTGCTCAGCTCGCCGATCATCCTGTACGACCACCCCCGGATCGCCCCGGAGAGCCCGGGTGAGCTGTTCGACTCCGGCGAGATCGACGAGATCCTGTCGCTGCGCACGCTGACGCTGACCGACGCGGAGAAGGCCGAGGTCCGGGCGACCGACCCCCGCGCGGCGGCCATTCTCGACCGGGTCGACGCGCTGCCGGGCGACGCCTGGGCGCGGCTGCACGGCGCCGTCCGGTCGTTGCGCCCGGTCGGGTCGCCCGACGCGACGCGCGTGCCCGCCGCGCCGCCCTGGTGGGACCCCGGCGCGGACGCGTCGGTCTCCCCGGAGACCGACGCGGTCGTCGTCGACGGGGTCCGGGTGGCGCGCGGCTCCCGCGTGCGGCTGCGGCCCCGGCTGCGCGGCGCCGACCCGCAGGACCGGTTCCTCGACGGCCGCACCGCCCGCGTGCAGGCGGTCCTCCTCGACGTGGACGACGGCCGGCACGTCGCCGTCACCCTCGACGACGACCCGCAGGCGGACCTGCTCGGCGGATCGGGCCGCTACCGCTACTTCGCGCCCGAGGAGATAAGCCCCCTCGACGACCGGGCCCTGCCGTGAGCGGGCGGGTGCTGGTCGCGGGCATCGGCAACGTGTTCCTCGGCGACGACGGCTTCGGTGTCGAGGTGGTCCGCCGGCTCGGAAGTGGAACCGCGTCGTCCGGGCTCCCGGACGGCGTCGACGTCGTCGACTACGGCATCCGCGGCGTCCACCTGGCCTACGACCTGCTCGACGACCCGCCCGACACGCTGGTCCTCGTCGACGCCGTCCCCCTCGACGGGCCGCCGGGGACGCTCGCCGTCCTCGAGGTCCCCGACCGGACGGCCGGCGACGGGCCGGTACCGGCCGTCGACGGGCACGGTCTGCACCCCGACGCGGTGCTGCGGTTGCTGCGCGGCCTCGGCGGGTCGGTCCGCCGGGTGCTGGTCGTCGGCTGCGCGCCGGCCGCGGTGGACCCCGGCATGGCGCTCTCCGCACCGGTGGCCGCGGCGGTCGACGGCGCCGTCCGGCTGGTGCGGGAGGTCGCCGGGCGGGCGGCGGAGGAGGCACGCGTGCCGGCCGGCTGAGAGCGGCACCCGCGACGACACCGCGACACATCGACACATCGACACCGCGACACGGCGACACGGCGACACCGCGACACCGCGACACCGCGACACGGCGACACGGCGACACGGCGACACCGCGACACGGCGACACGAAGGGGACTGCCGGGCCGGAGACGACCCCAGACCGGGACGGAGCGAGGAATGGCCGCACTGCACGAGGCGACGGGCCAGGGAAGCCGGCCTCAGGCGTCGGGCTTCGACGAGATGCACATCCTCTGGATCTCCGAGGGCATGAGCTGCGACGGCGACACGGTCTCGGTGACCGCCAGCGACCAGCCCAGCATCGAGGACGTCGTCACGGGGATGGTGCCCGGCCTGCCGAAGGTCCACCTCCACAACAAAGTGCTCTCCCCGACGCTCGGCGGCGAGGAGTTCCTCGCGCCCTTCCGCGCGGCCGCGAGGGGGGAGCTGTACCCGTTCATCCTGGTCATCGAGGGCTCGATCCCCAACGAGAAGATCAACGGCGAGGGCTACTGGACCTCGTTCGGCAACGACCTGGAGACCGGCCAGCCGCTGCGGCTGGACTGGTGGCTGGACAACCTCGCCCCGCGGTCCTGGGCGACGGTGGCCGTCGGCACCTGCGCCACCTACGGCGGCATCCACGCGATGGCCGGCAACCCGACCGGCTGCATGGGTCTGGCCGACTACCTCGGCTGGGACTTCCGCAGCGCCGGCGGGCTGCCGATCGTGAACATCCCCGGGTGCCCCGTGCAGCCGGAGAACTTCATGGAGACCCTGACCTGGGTGCTCTACCACGCGGCCGGCTCGGCGCCGCCGCCGCCGCTGGACGACCAGCTGCGGCCGCAGTGGCTGTTCGGCAGGACCGTGCACGAGGGCTGCGACCGTGCCGGCTACTACGAGCAGGGCGACTTCGCGAACGACTACAACTCGCCCAAGTGCCAGGTGAAGATCGGCTGCTGGGGCCCGGTCGTCAACTGCAACGTGCCCAAGCGCGGCTGGATGCGCGGGGTGGGCGGCTGCCCGAACGTCGGCGGCATCTGCATCGCCTGCACCATGCCCGGCTTCCCGGACAAGTTCATGCCGTTCATGGACATGCCCCCGGGCAGCAGCCTGTCGTCGACGCTGATCAAGCCGTACGGGGCCTTCATCCGCCGCCTGCGCAGCATCACCAACGTCACCGCCAGCAAGGAGCCCAGGTGGCGGCACAACCGCGACCTGCTCACCTCGGGGTTCGACCCGCGGTACCGCCCCGGAGCGACCAAGGAGATGGCCGGACGATGACCACCACCCAGAAGGCGCCGGCCGAACGGCAGCCGGGCCAGCTCGTCGAGATGTCGTGGGACCCGATCACCCGCATCGTCGGCAACCTCGGGATCTACACGAAGATCGACTTCGCCAACCAGCGGGTCGCCGAGTGCCACAGCACCTCGTCGATGTTCCGCGGCTACTCGGTCTTCATGAAGGGCAAGGACCCGCGCGACGCCGGCTTCATCACCAGCCGGATCTGCGGGATCTGCGGTGACAACCACACGACGTGCTCGATCTACGCGCAGAACATGGCCTACGGGATCAAGAGCCCGCCGATGGCCGAGTGGATCATGAACCTCGGGGAGGCGGCCGAGTACGTCTTCGACCACACGATCTTCCAGGACAACCTCGTCTTCGTGGACTTCTGCGAGGCGATGGTGAAGGACACCAACCCCAGCGTCCTGGCCCGCGCGGAGAACACGCAGGCCCCGCGGGCCGGCGTGCACGGCTACCGGACGATCGCCGACATCATGCGGTCGTTCAACCCGTTCGAGGGGGAGACCTACAAGCAGGCGCTGAAGGTCAGCCGGATCACCCGCGAGATGTTCTGCCTGATGGAGGGCCGGCACGTCCACCCGTCGACGATGTACCCGGGCGGGGTCGGCACCCAGCCGACGCCCACGCTGTTCACCGACTACCTGTCCCGCCTGCTGCAGGTGCTCGACTTCGTGAAGAAGGCGGTCGCGCTCAACGACGACGTCTTCGACTTCTTCTACGAGGCGCTGCCCGGCTACGAGGAGGTCGGCCGGCGGCGGGTCCTCCTCGGCTGCTGGGGCGCCTTCCAGGACCCGGACGTCGTCGACTACCGGTACGCGTCGATGAACGAGTGGGGCAGGGCCATGTACGTCACCCCGGGCGTCGTGGTCGACGGGCAGCTGCTGACCACGAACCTGGTCGACATCAACCTCGGCATCCGCATCCTGCTCGGCAGCTCCTTCTACCAGGACTGGGTGGACGAGGAACCGTTCGTCACCCGCGACCCGCTCGGGAACCCGGTCGACATCCGGCACCCGTGGAACCAGACCACGCTGCCGGCCCCGGCCAAGCGCGACTTCGAGGACAAGTACAGCTGGGTGATGAGCCCCCGCTGGCTGCACCCGGACACCGGCGAGCACCTGGCCCTCGACACCGGCGGCGGCGCCTTCGCCCGGCTCTACACGACGGCGCTGGCCGGCCTGGTCGACACCCCGTACGTCAGGTCGACCGGCTCGAGCGTGCAGATCAGCCTGCCGAAGAGTTCCACCCTGCCCGAGCAGACCGTCGAGTGGCGGATCCCGCTGTGGTCGAACGCCATCGAGCGCGACCGCGCGCGGGTGTACTTCGTCGCCTACGCCGCGGCCATGGCGATCTACTTCGTCGAGCGGGCGATGGAACGCATGCGCGGCGGCGACATGAAGGTGTTCCAGGACTTCGCGGTGCCCGACGAGGCGATCGGCTGCGGCTTCCACGAGGCGGTCCGCGGTGTGCTCTCGCACCACCTGGTGATCCGGGACGGCAAGATCGCCAACTACCACCCGTACCCGCCGACGCCGTGGAACGGCAGCCCCCGGGACTCGTTCGGCACTCCGGGGCCCTACGAGGACGCCGTCCAGGACATGCCGATCTTCGAGGAGAACGGCCCGGACGACTTCCGCGGGATCGACGTCATGCGTGCCGTCCGCAGCTTCGACCCGTGCCTGCCGTGCGGCGTGCACATGTACCTCGGCGGCGGGAAGACGTTGCAGCGGGTGCACTCGCCGATGTTCGGCAGCAGCCATGGCTGAACCCGCGCTGCCGGACGAGCGCCGGCCGCTGGCCGATCCGCAGGTCGAGCAGCGGCTGACCCGCCTCGACGAGCTGCTCGGCCAGCTCGAGGTGACGCCCGGGCCGGCGGGCGCCCTGGCGACGGAGGCGGTCACCGCGCTCGTCGAGGTGTACGGCGAGGCGCTGGCCCGCGCGCTGGGCGCCGCCTCCACCGCCGACGGCCCGGCCGCCGCCGTCGAGGCGATGCTGGCCGACCCGCTGCTCGGTCACCTGCTCGCTCTGCACGGCATCCACCCCGAGCCGGTCGAGCAGCGCGTCGACCGGGCGCTCGACGTCCTGCGCCCCGACCTCGGGACGCACGGCGACGCGGTCGCCCTGGTCGGCGTCGCCGACGGCGCCGACGGACCGGTCGCCGAGGTCCGGGTGCCCGCCGGCTGCGGGACGGCGGACGTGCAGCTCGCCGTCCGGGAGGCCGTGCTCGCCGTGGCGCCGGAGCTGGCCGACGTGCGGGCGGCCCCGCCGCCGCGGGCGCCGGCCTTCGTGCCGCTGGGTGCGCTCGGCCGTCGGCCGGGGGCCGGGCCGTGACGGCCACGCCGGCGCTCGAGCGGGTGATCCGGCGGGCGGCCGGCCGGCTCGACGGCGTGGAGCGGTGCGACCTGTGCGCCGCGCCGGTCGCCGAGCGCCACCGGCACATGGTCGACTCGTCGAACCGGGAGCTGCTGTGCGCGTGCCCGGCCTGCGCCGTGTTGTTCTCGCGGGAGGCGGCCGGCCGGGGCCACTACCGATTGGTGCCCGGGACGCGGCTGCGGCTGGCCGATCCCGAGCCGGGGCAGCAGGGCGTGCCGGTGGGGCTGGCGTTCTTCGTCCGCCGTCCGGACGGGTCGGTCGACGCCCACTACCCGAGCCCTCTCGGCGCCACCCGCTGGGAGGTGTCGGACGAGACGTGGGCCCGGCTGGAGGCGGAGTGCCCCGAGCTGGCCCGGCTGCAGCCCGACGTGCAGGCCCTGCTGGTCGACACCGCCCACGGCGCCCGCGAGCGCTGGATCGTGCCGATCGACGACTGCTACCGGCTCGTCGCGCTGGTGCGCGCCACCTGGACCGGGCTGTCCGGGGGCACCCGCGTGTGGCCGGCGGTCGAGCAGTTCTTCGCCGAGCTGGGCGGCCGCGCGGCCGCCGATCACCGAGGAGGGAGCCGCTGATGATCCGCGTGGGCAAGCCGGACGTGAAGCCCGACGCGTCGGCGCACGTCAAGGGCGTGATCCAGGGCAACGCGCCGGGTGCCTTCGAGCGCCAGGACGGCAACCACCCCGACGGCACCGCCGACGCGCGCCGCTCGACCGGCGTGAACGCGAAGCGGCGCGACCCGCTGATCGACGCCATGCCCAACCTGCCCCCCGGCTGACCGCTGCGGGAGGGCGCGAGAGGAGAGGACCGTGAGGGGACCCCTGCTGCTGCTGACCGCGGGGCTGGGCGCCGCGGCGTTGCTGCGCCGTGAGTACCCGGCGATCGTCCGCTACCTGAAGATCCGCCGGATGTGACCGGGGTGCCGCCCGGCGGCCCGCCGGGTCTGCGCCTGCTCGGCCCGCCGCCGGAGGCCGGTCCGCCGGCGCCCGCCGCGGACCGGCCGGGCCGGGTCCGGCGCCGGTTCGTGCTGCGCGGCGTCGTCCAGGGGGTCGGGTTCCGCCCCTACGTGCACGGCCTGGCCACCGCCCTCGGGCTGGCCGGCACCGTCCACAACGACGCCGGCGGGCTGGTCTGCGACGTCGAGGGGACGCCGGAGGCCGTCGACGCGTTCGCGGCGCGCCTGGTCACCGGTGCACCACCGCTCGCCGTCGTCGACGACGTGCGCGCGACCGACCTGCCGCCACGCGGCGGCGGCGGCTTCCGCATCGAGCGGTCGGCGGCCGGCGCGGACGACGTGCCGACGCTGGCCGCGCCCGACGTCGCCACCTGCGAGGACTGCCTGCGCGAGATCGCCGACCCGGCCGACCGGCGGTACCGGCACCCGTTCGCCACCTGCACCAACTGCGGTCCGCGGTTCACCATCACGACCGCCCTGCCCTACGACCGGGCGACGACCACGATGGCCGGCTTCCCGATGTGCGGGGAGTGCGCCCGGGAGTACGCCGACCCGGCCGACCGCCGCTTCCACGCCCAGCCCATCGCCTGCCCCGACTGCGGTCCCCGGCTGCAGTTCCTCACCCGCGACGACGACGGTGCCGAGGTCGTCCGGACGGACGGCGACGAGGCGGCGCTGGGCGCCGCGCGGACGCTGCTCCGCGACGGCGGCGTCCTCGCGGTGAAGGGCGTCGGCGGCTACCACCTGGCCTGCCGCGCCGTCGACGACGTCGCCGTCGGCACGCTGCGCCGGCGCAAGCGGCGCGGCGCCAAGCCGTTCGCCGTGATGGCCCCGGACCTCGCGACGGCCCGGGGGCTGGTCGCCGTGGACGACGTGGCCGAGCGGCTGCTCACCGGCCCGGCCCGGCCGATCGTCCTGCTGCCGCGACGCCCGGGCGCGCCCGTGGCCGTGGCCCCCGGCAACCCCGACCTCGGGGTCTTCCTGCCCTACACGCCGCTGCACGCGCTGCTGCTCGGCGACGGCCCCGACGGCCGCGGCCCGGGAGCCCTGGTGATGACCTCGGGCAACCTCGGTGGCGAGCCGATCGTGGCCGACGACGCCGCCGCGCTCGACCGGCTCGGCCCGCTGGCCGACGGGTGGCTGCGGCACGACCGGCCGATCCACGTGCCCTGCGACGACTCGGTGGTCCGCGTCGTCGACGGAGAGGAACTCCCGGTCCGCCGCTCCCGCGGCTACGCGCCGCTGCCGGTGGCGCTGCCGGTCGCGGTGCCGCCGACGCTGGCCGCCGGGGCGGAGCTCAAGAACACCGTCTGCCTCGCCGACGGCCGGCGGGCCTGGCTGTCGGGCCACGTCGGCGACATGGACGACCTGGCCACCCTCGAGGCGGCGACCGCGGCCGAGCGGCACCTGGAGCACCTCACCACCGTCCGGCCGCGGATCGTCGCCGCCGACGCCCACCCCGGCTACCGGTCGCGTTCCTGGGCGGCCGAGCAGGTCCGCCGGCGGACCGGCGTCCGCGGGCTGAGCGACGTCCAGCACCACCACGCTCACGTGGCCGCGCTGCTGGCCGAGCACGGCGTGCCGCCCGACCGGCCGGTCGTCGGCATCGCCTTCGACGGCACCGGCTACGGCACCGACGGCGCGGTCTGGGGCGGCGAGGTGCTCCTGGCCACCGCCCGCTCCTTCCGGCGGGTGGCCCATCTGGGCTACGTGCCGCTGCCCGGCGGCGACGTCACCGTCGACCGCCCCTACCGCATGGCGCTGGCCCACCTCGCCGCTGCGGGGCTGGCGTGGGACCCCGACCTGCCGCCCGTCGCCGCGTGCCCGCTGCCCGAGCGGCGGGTGCTGGCCCACCAGCTGACCACGGGCCTGGGCTGCGTGCCGACCTCGAGCGTGGGCCGGCTGTTCGACGCGGTGGCCGCGCTGGTCGGCGTCCGCCAGGTCGTCGACTTCGAGGCGCAGGCGGCGATCGAGCTCGAGGCGGCCGCCCGCGGCGCCGACCCCGGTGGCCGTCGCTACGCGTTCCCCGTCCGCCCCGGTCCGGTGCGCACCGCCGACCCGGCGCCCGTGGTGCGGGCGGTGGTCGAGGACGTCCGGGTCGGCGTGCCCGCCGGCGTCGTGGCTGCCCGCTTCCACGCCGCCCTCGCCGAGCTGGTCCGGGTGCTCGCCCGCGCCGCCTGCCGCGCCGGGGGCACGGACGTGGTGGGCCTGACCGGCGGCGTCTTCCAGAACGCCGTCCTGCTGTCGGCGGCGAGCCGGGCGCTGGCCGACGACGGCTGGACCGTGCTGCGGCACCGCGTGGTGCCGCCCAACGACGGAGGCCTCTGCCTGGGGCAGGCGCTGGTGGCCGGCGCCCGCGCCGCAGGGGGTCTCCCCGAGCGCAGGAAGGGGTGAGGGTCATGTGCCTGGCGGTCCCGGGACAGGTCGTGGGGCGCTACGAGCGCGACGGCACGGCGATGGCCGAGGTGGACTTCGGCGGGGTGCGCAAGCAGGTGTGCCTGAGCTACCTGCCCGACGTGGTCGCCGGCGACTACGTGATCGTGCACGTCGGGTTCGCCATCCAGCGCCTGGACGAGCGGTCCGCGCTCGACACGCTCGCCGAGTTCGAGCGGCTCGGCGTCCTGGAGGAGGAGTTCGGCGACGGGTTCACCGCGGCCGCGCGGCAGGCCGCCGGCGAGGACCCGGCCCGCACCCGCCGTCCGGGCCGGGACGGCGGGGGGACCGGTGCGGCCGGGGAGGAGAGGGCGTCGTGAAGTACCTCGAGGAGTTCAGCGATCCCGACCTGGCGCGCAAGCTGCTGGACCGGATCGCGGCGGTGACGACGCGGCCGTGGGCGCTCATGGAGGTCTGCGGCGGGCAGACGCACTCGATCATCCGGCACGGCATCGACCAGCTGCTGCCCGAGGGCATCGAGATGATCCACGGGCCCGGCTGCCCGGTCTGCGTCACCCCGCTGGAGGTGATCGACAAGGCGCTGGCCATCGCCGCCCGCCCCGGCGTCACGTTCTGCTCCTTCGGCGACATGCTGCGCGTGCCCGGCAGCGAGGCCGACCTCTTCCGCGTCAAGAGCGCCGGCGGCGACGTGCGCGTCGTGTACTCGCCGCTGGACGCGCTGCAGCTGGCCCGGGAGATGCCCGACCGGCAGGTGGTCTTCTTCGGCATCGGTTTCGAGACCACCGCCCCGGCGAACGCGATGACGGTGCACGAGGCCCGGCGGCTCGGCGTCCGGAACTTCAGCCTGCTGGTCAGCCACGTGCTGGTGCCCCCGGCCATCGCGGCGATCATGGAGTCGCCGTCCTGCCGGGTGCAGGCGTTCCTGGCCGCCGGGCACGTGTGCAGCGTGATGGGCACCGCCGAGTACCCGCCGCTGGCGGAGCGGTACCGGGTGCCGATCGTGGTCACCGGGTTCGAGCCGCTGGACATCCTCGAGGGCATCCGGCGGACGGTCGTCCAGCTGGAGGAGGGCCGCGCCGAGCTGGAGAACGCCTACCGGCGGGTTGTGCCCCCCGAGGGCAACCCCGCGGCGAAGGCCATGCTGGCCGACGTCTTCGAGGTCACCGACCGGGCCTGGCGCGGCATCGGTGTCATCCCGGCCAGCGGCTGGAAGCTGGCGGAGAAGTACCGCGACTTCGACGCCGAGGTCCGGTTCGACGTCGGCGGGATGCGCACCGACGAGTCGGCCATCTGCCGGTCCGGGGAGGTGCTGCAGGGGCTGATCAAGCCGCACGAGTGCGCGGCGTTCGGCCGGCAGTGCACGCCGCGCAACCCGCTCGGCGCGACGATGGTCAGTTCTGAGGGCGCCTGCGCGGCCTACTACCTCTACCGGCGGCTGGAGCTGATCGAGCCGGCCGGCAGCGGGGCGGGCTCCCGTGGCTGAGCCGGCCGGCCCCGGTGCGGCCGGCGGGGGGCATGCCGGCAACGGGCAGGCGGCGGTCGGCGGAGTCCGGACGACGGCGCCGCTGGACGTCACCACGTGGAGCTGCCCGGTGCCGCTGCGCGATTCGCCGACCGTGCAGATGGGCCACGGCGGCGGCGGGCAGATGTCCGGCGAGCTGGTCGAGCACCTGTTCCGGCCCGCGTTCGGCGCGGTCGGCGAGCTGACCGACTCGGCGGTGCTCGAGGTCGGCGACGCGCGGGTCGCGTTCTCCACCGACAGCTTCGTCGTCCGGCCGCTGTTCTTCCCCGGCGGCAGCATCGGCGACCTGGCGGTGAACGGGACGGTCAACGACCTGGCGATGTCGGGTGCCTGGCCGCTGGCCCTGTCCACCGCCTTCATCGTCGAGGAGGGGATGGCGGTGGCCGACCTCGGCCGGGTGGCCACCGCCCTCGGCGCCGCCGCGCGGGCGGCGGAGGTCCCGCTGGTCACCGGGGACACGAAGGTCGTGGACGCCGGGCACGGCGACCAGGTCTTCGTGAACACCGCGGGCGTCGGCCTGGTGCGGCCGGGCGTGGACGTCCGGCCGGGCCGCGCGCGCCCGGGGGACGTCGTCATCGTCAGCGGGGACATCGGCCGGCACGGCGTCGCGGTGCTCAGCTGCCGGGAGGGCCTGGAGTTCGGGACGGCGGTGGAGAGCGACACCGCGCCGCTGCACCGGCTGGTCGCCGCGATGCTCGACGCCGTCCCCGCGGCGGCGGCCGGTGCCGGGGGAGCGGTGCACACGCTGCGCGACCCCACCCGCGGCGGCGTGGCCGCCGCGCTCAACGAGATCGCCCGCACCGCCGGGGTGGGTGTCGAGCTCGTCGAGCGGCAGCTGCCGGTGCCCGCGGCGGTGGCCGACGCGTGCTCGCTGCTCGGCCTGGACCCCCTCTACGTCGCCAACGAGGGCCTGCTGGTCGCCCTGGTGCCACCCGAGCACGCCGAGGAGGTGCTCGCCGCAATGGTCGCCCGACCGGAGGCGGCCGGCGCCCGGGTCGTCGGCGTCGTGGTCGACCGGCATCCGGGGATGGTGGTGGCGCGCACCGGCCTCGGCGGCACGCGGGTGGTCGACCTGCCGGCGGGAGAGCAGCTGCCGCGCATCTGCTGAGCGGTCCCCGTCCATACGGTGCATGACGGCGGCCTTGCGAAAGCGTGTCGGTCGCGCCTCGATCGGGATGCCCGGCGCCCCCGCGGGGACCGGACGGGTGCCGGACGTGCCATCCGGCACGCCCGCACGGCACCTCCGGCCGGTCGCCGCGGCGCCGGTCGCCGACGAGGGGAGATCCGCATGAACGACGCCACCCACCTGCACCGCTCGGGGGCGCGCCGGCCCGGCATCCGGCGGGCCGCGGCCGCCGCGGCCGTCGTCGTCGGTCTCGGTGGCCTGACGGGGTGCGCCGACGCCGCCGGGAGCGGCGCCGACGCGGTGAGCTCCGAGGACGTGGAGCGGCTGGAGGCCGACCTCGGCTCGCTCGACGACCGTCTCGGAGAGCTGGAGCAGGACCTCCGGAGCGCCGCCGGCGACGCCGTGGACCGGGCCGGCGCCGCGGCCTCCAGCGCCGCCGCCGACCTCGGCGTGCTGGAGGACGTCCGGTCGCTGCTCGACCGGGAGATCACCTTCACCGCGGAGGTCGGCGAGCTGCTGCAGACGACCGACGCCGGGACCGTCTTCCGGGTCGAGGGGCCGGGAGGCGAGCCGGTCACCGTGGTCGCGCCCGACGCCCCCGCGGAGCTGACCGCGAACGACGTGGTCGAGGTGTCCGGCACCGTCCGGCAGATCGGGGAGGACACCTTCCAGCAGGACTTCGGCGTGACCGCCGACCAGCTGCTGCAGGACCCCCAGGCCTTCTTCCAGGACGCCCGCGACCAGTTCGCGGTCGATGCCGACACGGTGCGGGTGGTCCAGGACGCCACCGGCGGCAACTGACCGGGGTTCCGCGGCGCGCAGACCCGCGCCCCGCGGTCGGCGACCCCCGCGCCCCGCGGACGGCGACCCCGCGCCCCGTGGACGGCGGGCGGGACGGCGGCGCGGCCGGCCCGACCCGCTCCCGTCCCGGACGGCGCCGCCGGGCACGCCCCGGCCCCGGGGCGGCCGTAGGCTCCTCCGGGTGAGCGGTCCTCTCGACACCGGGGTCATCGAGCCGGCCGGCCGCGTCGCCCACCTGCCGGCTCCGGCCGGGTTCCCGGCGGGCTCCCGCTAGCGGCGGTCGGGGGAGGACCCGGGATGACCAGCGAGCGGAGCGCTCCGCCGCCCGAGCGCACCCCGCAGGGGCGCGCGGACGGGCCGGTGCCGGGCGGGGCCGGCGAGGCCGAGCTCCCGTCACCCGGAGCCGGCCCGGCCGCCGTCCTGCCCCGCTGGTTGCTGCTCGTCGGCGGGATCGCCGCGGCCACGATCGCCGTGGCCGGCCTGCGCTCGATCGCCTGGCTGCTCGGGCCGGTGTTCCTGGCCCTGGTGGTCGTGATCGCCCTGGCGCCGGTGCGCGACGGGCTGCGTCGGGCGGGCCTCCCCGGATGGCTGGCGACGACCGTCCTGCTCGTGCTGGTCTGGTCGGTGCTGCTGGCCTTCGTGGGGCTGCTCGTGCTGTCGGTGGCCCAGCTCGCCGAGCTGCTGCCGGACTACTCGCTGCGTGCCCAGCTGCTGATCAACGACGTCGTCGAGCGGTTGAACGAGGCCCGGCTGGTGCAGGGCCGGCTCTCCGACCTGGTGGAGCAGATCGACTACGGGCAGGTCGTCGGCCTCGCCACCGGGTTGCTCGGCCGGCTCACCGACACCGCCAGCACGTTGGTGCTGCTGCTCACGGCCATGGTGTTCGTGACCGTGGAGTCCAGCGGCTTCGGCCGGCGCATGGCACTGGTCGGGGCCGAGCGCCCGCACCTGCCGGTGGCGCTCACCCTCTTCGCCCAGGGCACCCGCAGCTACCTGCTGGTCAGCACCGTCTTCGGGGCGATCGTCGCCGTCGGTGACGCGATCGCGCTCGCCCTGATCGGGGTGCCCGCCGCGGCGCTGTGGGGGCTGCTGGCCTTCATCACCAACTACGTGCCGACGATCGGGTTCGTCCTCGGCCTGGTGCCGCCCGCGCTGCTCGGCCTGCTGGCCGGCGGCTGGGGCGAGCTGCTGGTGATCGTGGTCGTGTACTCGCTGCTGAACTTCGTCGTCCAGACGCTCATCCAGCCGCGCTTCGTCGGTGACTCGGTGGGCCTGTCGATGACGGTCACCTTCATCGCCCTGCTCTTCTGGGGCTGGGTGCTCGGCGCGCTCGGCGCGCTGCTCGCCATCCCGCTGACCCTGCTGGTCAAGGCGCTGCTGGTCGACGTCGACCCGCGCGGGCACTGGCTGGACGCGCTGCTGCGCGAGGAGCCCCGGGCACCGC
This sequence comes from Geodermatophilus sp. YIM 151500, assembly GCF_025716945.1. GTDB lineage: Bacteria > Actinomycetota > Actinomycetes > Mycobacteriales > Geodermatophilaceae > YIM-151500. The sequence continues at coordinate 208,957 of NZ_JAOVZT010000001.1, read as the reverse complement.
GCACCTCGCGCGCCCGCCGGCGCATGCAGGCCCGGCGGTCGGCGCTGGCCACGGTGCGCCACCTGCACCTGCGGCGACCGCACCCGGCGGCGCCGTCGCCGGGCCCGGAGGGCCCCGTCCCGGACCACCCGCAGGTCGCTCCGGACGGCGAGCGGGTCGAGGTCCCGCCGTCGTCCCATCCGCCTCCTGAGCCGGTGCCCGGCCCGCCGCCCGGCGCGGCCGAGCCGCGGCCCGGCGCGGCCGGGACGCTGCCCCGCCCGGCCGCTCGGCCGGGGAGCGGAGCGGAGGCGCCCGTGCCCACCGGTTCCGCCCGGCGGCGGGTCCGGCGGGTGCGCGGCGGCTGACCGGTCCGGTCGGTGCCATCCTGGCCGCGTGCGCCTGGAATCCCGGGACGGCACCTGGTTCGATCTCCGGGTGCTGCGCCGGCAGCGGCTGGAGCTCCGCGGCGCGCGTCCCGGGAACGACTGGTGCGCCGACTGGCTGGTGCTGCGCGGCGAGGCGTGCGTGCCCGACGGTCGCCGGTGGGCGTTCGTCGAGCCCTGCCTCACGCCGTGGGAGGGGCAGCGGCTCGGGGAGTGGCTGCGAGCCGTGGCCGGCCGCGGCGGCGAGCCCGTGGTCCCGCGCGGCAGCGGGCTGCTGTTCGCCGAGCCGTTGCTGTCGCTCGCCTTCGACGACGCGCGGGCGGACCGGAGGTTGCTGCGGGTGCACCTCACCGGCGCCGCGGCGTGGCCGGACCCCGCCGACGGCCGGCCGCGCGGGGGCGGCTTCGCCCTCGACCTGACCGAGGCCGGGCTGCTGCGGGCCGCCGACGCGTGGTCGGCGGCGCTGCCGGGATGAGCGGCGTCCGGCCCCCCGCGCGCGCCCGCGCGGCGGGCCGGAGCCCGGTGCGGTAGACCTGGCAGGCCCGTCCCACCCGCTCCCCCCGGAGGTCCGCCCGTGCTGGCCAGCATCGGTTACGCCGTCGCCTACACCGGGGTCGGCCTGGTGCTGCTGGCCCTCGGCTACTTCGCGCTCGACCTGCTCACCCCGGGGCACCTCGGCCGGCACATCTACGAGGACCGATCGGTCAACGCCGCCGTCGTCCTGGCCGCCGGGTTCGTGGGTCAGGGGGCGATCATCTTCACCACGATCTGGACCAACGCCGTGAGCGGCTTCGGTACGGCGCTGGGCTGGACCGTGGTGTTCGGCGTCCTGGGCGTGGTGCTCCAGGCGATCGCGTTCCTGCTGCTGGACCTGATCACCCCCGGTCGGCTCGGCGCGCACATGACCGAACGCGCCTTCCACCCCGCGGCGCTGGTCACCGCGGCGGCCCAGGTGTCGGTCGCGGCGATCATCGTCGCGTCCATCTGGCCCTGAGCCCGCCGAACTGCGCGCTGGAGGCCCCGGCCGTGGGAGCCGGTGGCTCCCGGCGATTCCTGGCCGACACGCCGGGCCTACCGGTGGGTAGCGCTCGCGCGGACGCACGTACGGTGACGGGCGACCGTGAGCGCCGCCGTCGCCGACGACGCGGCCCGCGGACGTCGACGAGGAGGACGACACATGACGCAGGGCAGCCCCCGCGTGGCCATCGTGACCGGAGGGGCGCGCGGCATCGGCGCGGCCACCGCGAGGCGGCTGGCCGCCGACGGCTTCGCCGTGGCCGTGCTGGACCTGGACGAGGCCGCCTGCAAGGGGACGGTGGAGGACGTCGAGTCCGCCGGCGGCCGGGCGCTGGCGGTCGGTGCCGACGTGAGCGACGCCGCGCAGGTCGAGGCGGCCGTGGAGCGCGTCGCCCGGGAGCTCGGCCCGCCCACGGTGCTGGTGAACAACGCCGGGGTCACCCGGGACAACCTGCTGTTCAAGATGACCGAGGCCGACTGGGACACGGTCATGGACGTCCACCTGCGCGGGGCGTTCTTGATGAGCCGGGCCACGCAGAAGCACATGATCGAGGCCGGCTGGGGGCGCATCGTCAACCTGTCGAGCACCTCGGCGCTGGGCAACCGCGGCCAGGCGAACTACTCGGCGGCCAAGGCGGGCCTGCAGGGCTTCACCAAGACGCTGGCCATCGAGCTGGGCAAGTTCGGCGTCACCGCCAACGCGATCGCGCCCGGTTTCATCGAGACGGAGATGACCCGGGCCACCGCCGAGCGGCTCGGGGTCCCGTTCGAGGACTTCATGAAGGGCGCCGTCGCGCAGATCCCGGTCGGCCGGGTCGGCCAGCCCGAGGACATCGCCCACCTGGTGTCGTTCTTCGTCGGCGAGGGCGCCGGCTTCGTCTCCGGGCAGGTCGTCTACGCCGCCGGCGGCCCGCGGGTCTGACCGGCTCGCCGGCGTCCGGCGTGGTCGACGTCGCCGTGCGGCCGGTGCGCCTCGAGGACGCCGCGCCGCTGGCCGCGCTGCTGCGCGCCGACCGGGAGGTCCTGGCCCCGTGGGAGCCGGTGCGCGATGGCGAATGGTCCACCGAGGAGGGCCAGCGCCGCGAGCTGCGCCGGGTGCTCGAGCGGGCCGCCGCGGACGCCGTGCTGCCCTGCGTCGTGCTGGTCGACGGCGAGCCGGCCGGGCGGGTCAACGTGAACAACGTCGTCCGCGGGGCCTTCCAGTCCGGCGACCTCGGCTACTGGATCGCCTCCCCGCACACCGGCCGGGGCGTGGCCACCGCCGCGGTCGCGGCGGTGGCCCGCCGCGCCTTCGCCGACCCCGGGGACGGCGGGCTGGGGCTGCACCGCCTGCAGGCCGGCACCCTGCCGCACAACGCGGCCTCCCGCCGGGTGCTCGAGCGCAACGGCTTCACCCGCATCGGCTGCGCGCCGCGCTACCTGCGCATCGCCGGGCGCTGGCAGGACCACGTGCTGTACCAGCTGCTCGCCCCCGAGGACCGCGCCGGGCCCGGGCCGGACGCCGGAGCGCCGGCACAGCCGGGGGCCGGTCAGGTGGCCGCCGGGAACCCCGGTCCGAGCCGCACCGGCCGCGGCTCGAGCAGCCGGGTCACGATCGGCCCGGCGACGGCGAGCACCAGCACGTAGCCCGCGGCGACCGGCCCCACCTCGGGCAGACCGGCGGCCACCGCGATCCCGGCGATGACGACGGAGAACTCGCCTCGGGCGATCAGCGCCGTGCCGGCGCGCAGGCGACCGGGGAGGGCGACGCCGTCGCGGCGGGCGGCGAACCAGCCGGTGGCGACCTTCGTCGCCCCGGTGACGACCGCGAGGAGCAGCACGCCCGGCAGCACGGGCAGCACCTCGCCCGGGTCGATGCTCAGCCCGAAGGCGACGAAGAAGGTCGCGGCGAAGAGGTCGCGCAGCGGGCCGAGGATCGCCCGGGCCCGGTCGGCGAACGACGCGGGCAGGGCCAGGCCGACCAGGAAAGCGCCGACCGCCGCCGAGGCGCCGAGCGCCTGCGCCAGCCCGGCGACCACGAGGGTGAGCCCGAACAGGCGCAGCAGCACCTGCTCGTCGTCGCGGTGGGCCAGCAGCCGCCCCAGCCGGTGGCCGTGCCGCTGCGCGGCCAGCAGCACCAGCAGCACGGTGCCGACGGCCAGCGCGGTGCCGGCGACGGCCGACAGGGCGCTGCCGCCGGCCAGGGCGACCACCAGCAGCGGCAGGAACAGGGCCATGGCCAGGTCCTCGAGCACCAGCACCGCGAGCACGGCGGGGGTCTCCCGGTTGGCCAGCCGGCCGAGGTCGCCGAGCAGCCGGGCCACGATGCCCGACGAGGTGATGTAGGTGACGCCGGCCAGGGCCAGCGCGCCCTGCCAGGGCAGGCCGAGCAGCAGGCCGGCGACGAAGCCGGGCGGCGCGTTGAGCAGCAGGTCGACCAGGCCGGAGGGGCCGTGCCGGCGCAGCGAGGCGAACAGCTCTGGTGGGGAGAACTCCAGGCCCAGCGTCAGCAGCAGCAGGACGACGCCGATCTCGGCCGCCGCCTCGAGGAACGGCTCGGCGGTGGTGAGCGGCACGATCCCGCCCTCCCCGAGGGCCAGCGCGGCCACCAGGACGAAGGGCACGGGTGACAGGCCGAGCCGGCGGGCGAGCAGACCCAGCAGCGACAAGCCGACGAAGAGCAGGCCGAGTTCGACCAGCAGCGCGGCGACGTCGTCCACGACCGCTCCGCGGCTACGCCGGGGCGGACAGGTGCCGGTCCAGCTCCTCGAGCCCCCGGCGCGACCCGATGGCCACCAGCACGTCCCCGGCGCGCAGCAGGTCGCGCGGCCTGGGGGAGGGGACCACGTCGGTGTCGCGGACGATCGCGACGATCGAGCAGCCGGTCAGCGTCCGCGCCCGGGTGTCGCCGAGCGGCCGGTCGACGAAGCGCGACCCGGGCCGGACGGGGAACCGGCCGGACTCCAGGCCGGGGACCTCGCGCGAGAGGTCGGCGAAGCGCTGGGTCAGCCGCGGGGCGCCGAGCACCTCGGCCACCGCGTCCACCTCGTCGGGGTCCAGCCGCAGCACGCCGCGGGCCCGGTCGGGGTCGCGGCGGTCGTAGACGGCGACCTCCGCGCCGCCCTCGCGCTGCACCACGATGCCCAGCACCTCGCCGGAGCGGGTGCGCAGCTCGTACCGGACGCCGACACCGGGCAGCATCGTCTCCACGAGATCCACGCCCCGCATCGTGGCAGAGCCCGGTGTCAGGGAAGGCGGTCGGCGAGCAGCTCCGCGAGGTGACGGCCGCGGCGGCCGGCCAGGTCGTCCAGCTGCGTGCGGCAGGAGAAGCCGTCGGCCAGCACGACGCCGTCCCCGGGCAGCTCCCGGACGGCGGGGAGCAGCCGCTGCCCGGCGATCGTGACCGACACGTCGTGGTGCCCGCGCTCGACGCCCCAGTTGCCGGCCAGCCCGCAGCACCCGCCGAGCCGGGTGACCTCGGCGCCGGCCCGCTGCAGCAGCCGCTGGTCGGGCGCCCACCCCATGACCGCGTGGTGGTGGCAGTGCGGCTGGGCGACGGCGGGAACGCCGTGCAGGGACGGCGGCGTCCAGCCCGGGGTGTCCTCGAGCAGCTCGGCCAGCGTCCGCGTGGCGCGCGCCACCCGCTCGGCCGCCGCGCCGGTCTCCCCCTCGGCGAGGAGCTCGACCGCGTCCCCGCGGAGCACGGCGGTGCACGAGGGCTCCAGCCCTACCACCGGGATCCCGGCGTCCGCGGCCCGGGCGAGCGTGCGCACCGTGCGGCCCAGGATGCGGCGTGCGGCGCCGAGCTGGCCGGTGGTGATCCAGGTCAGCCCGCAGCAGGTCGAGGCCGGCGGCACCTCCACCCGGTAGCCGGCCGCCTCGAGCACCCGGGCGGCGGCCAACCCGACCTCGGGGGAGAAGTGGTCGGTGAACGTGTCGACCCACAGCGCCACCGGCGGCCGGCCGGCGTCGGCGGCGCGGGACCGGTCGGCCCACTGCTGCCGGAACGTGCGGTCGGCGAAGGCCGGCAGCGAGCGGCGCCGGTCGACGCCGGCCGACCAGCGGGCCAGCCGGCCACCGATCCGCGACCGGGTGACCGCGTTGACCGCCCGGGGGGCGCGCGCGGCGAGGTCGGCCCAGCGGGGCAGCCGGCCCAGCACGTAGTGCGAGCGCGGCCGGACCCGCCGCCGGTACGACTGGTGCAGCACCTCCGCCTTGTACGAGGCCATGTCCACGCCCGTGGGGCAGTCCCGGGCGCAGCCCTTGCACGACAGGCACAGGTCCAGCGCCGCGTGCACCTCGGGGGAGCGCCAGTCGCGCACCGGGCCGCCCGGCGCCAGCATCTCCTGCAGCACCCGGGCCCGGCCGCGGGTGGTGTCCTTCTCCTCGCGGGTCGCGCCCCACGACGGGCACATCACCCCCGAGCCGCCCAGGTCGGCCCGGCACTTGCCCACACCCGTGCAGCGGTGCACGGCCGCGGTCAGGTCGCCGCCGTCGTGCCGGAAGGCCAGCGCGAGCCCGGTGCGGCGGGGCGGCGCGTCGGCCATCCGGACGGCGTCGGTCATCGACGCCGGCCGCACCAGCACACCGGGGTTGAGCACGTCGTCCGGGTCGAGCACGCCCTTGACCCGCGCGAACAGGTCCAGCGCTGCGTCCGAGTACATGAAGCGCAGCAGCTCGCTCCGGGCCCGGCCGTCGCCGTGCTCCCCGGACACCGAGCCGCCGTACCGGGCCACCAGCCGGGCGGCGTCCTCGATGAAGGCGCGGTAGACGACCCGGCCGGCGTCCGCGGCGCCGGTGTCCGGGCCGAACGGGAAGTCGATCCGGCCGTGCACGCAGCCGTCGCCGAAGTGGCCGTACGGGACGCACTGGAGGCCGTGGGAGCCCAGCAGGGCCTCGAAGTCGCGCAGGTAGGCACCCAGCCGCTCGGTCGGGACGGCGGCGTCCTCCCACCCCGCGTGCGCCGGACGCCCGTCGCTGGTCTTGCCGGCCAGCCCCGCGCCGTCCTCGCGGATCCGCCAGATCGCGGCCGCCTGGGCGAGGTCGGTGACGACCATCGCGTCGAGGGCGCCGGCGTCGGCGACCACCTTCTGCGCCCGGTCGGTCAGCTCGTCCACCGTGGCGGCGGTCATTTCGACGACCAGCCAGCCCTGCCCGCGTGGCAGGTCGGGCACCACGGCGGCCGGCACCTCGCGCACCCGGTCGACGATCCGCGCGTCCAGCCCCTCCACCGCCGTCGGCCCGTGCGGCAGCACACCGGGCGTGGCGTCGGCCGCCTCGGCCATCGACGGGTAGCCGAGCACCACGAGGCCGCGGTGCTCCGGCTCGGGCACCAGCCGCACGGTCGCGCCGAGCACCAGCGCCAGCGTGCCCTCGCTGCCCACCAGCGCCCGGGTGACGTCGAAGCCGCGCTCGGGCAGGAGGTGTTCCAGGGCGTAGCCGGAGACCTGGCGGCCGAAGCGGCCCACCTCGGTGCGGATCGTGGCCAGCCCGCCGTCGACCACCTTGCGCAGCCGGTCCAGGGCGGGGTCGGCCGGCGCGGCGCCGTCCAGCGCCAGCCGGGCACCGGTGCCGGTGACCACGTCCAGCGCGACCACGTTGTCCGACGTCCGGCCGTAGCCCAGGGCGCGCGAGCCGCAGGCGTTGTTGCCGATCATGCCGCCGATCGTGCAGCGGTTGTGCGTGCTCGGGTCGGGCCCGAAGCGCAGCCGGTGCGGCCGCGCGGCGGCCTGCAGCGCGGCCTGGACGACGCCGGGGTCGACCACCGCCGTCCGGGTCTCCGGGTCGATCGAGCGCACCCGGGACAGGTGCCGGCTGGTGTCGACGACGACACCCGGCCCGACCGCGTTGCCGGCGATCGAGGTGCCCGCGCCGCGCATGGTCAGCGGGACGCGGCGCTCGCGGCAGACGGCCAGCACCGCCTCGATCTCGTCGGGGTGCCGCGGCCGGACCACCGCCCGGGGGAGCACCCGGTAGAGCGAGCCGTCGGAGGAGTAGAGCGCCCGGGCCAGCCCGGAGCCGTCGACGTCACCGACGCCGGCCCGGCGGAGCGCGTCGAGCAGGCCGTCGTCCGGGCCGTCGTCCGCGGTCCGGGTCACCACAGGCTCAGCGAGCGGGTGAGGATGCCGGCGGCGTCGTCCTCGGTGACCGGCTTGGGCGCCGTGGCCAGCAGCCGCTGCTGCTTCATCGCGCCGTCGACCAGGTCCGGCACGTCGGCCTCGGTGTAGCCGACCGCGCCGATGCCGCCCGGGATGTCGATGTCGCGCATCAGCCGGACGAGCACCGCGGGCAGGAAGTCGACCGCGTCGGCCGGCTCGTCGGCGTCCGGCGCGAGCAGCCGTGCGGCGCGCACGTGCCGCTCCGGGGCGGCGTCGAAGGTGAAACGGAAGGCCTCCGGCGCGGTCAGCGACACCGCCATGCCGTGCGGGACCATCGGCTCGTCGGGCGGGTAGTCCTTGGGGTGGAAGTCGCGCACCCGGCCGGCGATGGGGTAGGCGTTGGCGTGCGGGATGTGCACGCCGGCGTTGCCGAAGCCGAGGCCGGCCATCGTCGCGGCCAGGGCCATGTCCCCGCGGGCCGCCTGGTCGTCGCCGTCCCGGACGGCCCGGCGGAAGGCACCGGCCATCAGCGACAGCGACTTCTCCGACCACATGTCGGCGATCGGGTTGGAGCCGCAGTAGGGCACCCGCTGCTCGGGCCGCTTGCGCTCGTAACTGGTGTAAGGCCGCGCGGTGTAGCTCTCCAGCGCGTGGCAGAGGATGTCCATGCCGGCCGCCGCCGTGACGCCGGCGGGCTGGGTGCGGGTCAGCGACGGGTCGACGACGGCGAGCGTCGGGCGCAGCCGCACGTGGCTGATCCCGGTCTTCACCTTCTGCTCCAGCACGTCGAGCACGCAGATGGTGGTGCTCTCCGCGCCCGTGCCGGTCGTCGTCGGGACGGCGACCAGCGGCTTGAGCGGGTTCTCCGGCGCCCGGCCCCCGCCGACCGGGCGGTTGACGTACTCCATCAGGTCGCCGGGGTTGCTGGTCAGCAGGTTCACGGCCTTGGCGGTGTCGATGCTCGTCCCGCCGCCGACCGCGACGAACGCGTCCCACGGGCCGGACTCCCGCGCGAACTCGATGGCCTCGCGCATGCTCGCGTCGGTCGGCTCGACGTGCGCGCCGTCGTAGACCCGCGCCTCGATGCCGAACTCCGTCATCTGGTCGGCGACCCGTTGCGGGTGCCCGGTGGCGGCGACCCCCGGGTCGGTCACGACGAGCACCCGGCGCGCGCCGGTGGCGGCCAGGTCGTGGCCGATCTCGTCGGCCGCGCCGACGCCGAACTTCAGCTGCGGGGCGCCGTAGGTGAACACGCTCTCCGGGTTGGCGGGGACGGTCGCGGTCATGGCCTCTCCTCGCTGGGCTGCGCTGCCGGTGACGTGGGCGGTGCCCCGAGTCTGCACCGGACGACCACGCGCCGCCGTCCGCCCCCGCGTCCGGACCCGCGCCGGGCGGGCGCGGACCGCTTGCCGGGGGCGCTCGCGGCCGGTGGGATCGACGCACCGCCGCACCCGCGGGCCGACCGCCACGGAGGGCCGCTCATGGACACCGTCGCCACCCAGCAGCCGGGAGCAACCGGGCAGGCACCCGCGGGCGGGCCGTTGTCGGACCGGGAGCTCGACGCCCTCCAGGCGTGGTGGCGGGCGGCCAACTACCTCTCGGTCGGCCAGATCTACCTGATGGGCAACCCGCTGCTGCGCGAGCCGCTCCGCCCGGAGCACGTGAAGCCGCGGCTGCTCGGCCACTGGGGGACCACGCCGGGGCTGAACTTCGTCTACGCCCACCTCAACCGGGCGATCATGGCCCGCGACCTCGACCTGATGTACGTCATGGGGCCGGGGCACGGCGGCCCGGGTCCGGTCGCCGCGGCATGGCTGGAGGGCACCTACAGCGAGGTGTACCCCGACGTCTCGCAGGACGCGGCCGGCATGCGGCGGCTGTTCACCCAGTTCTCCTTCCCGGGCGGCATCCCCAGCCACGTCGCGCCCGAGACGCCGGGATCCATCCACGAGGGCGGCGAGCTCGGCTACGCGCTGTCGCACGCCTACGGCGCGGCGTTCGACAACCCCGACCTGGTGGTGGCCGCGGTCGTCGGGGACGGGGAGGCGGAGACCGGACCGCTGGCGACCAGCTGGCACGGCAACAAGTTCCTCGACCCACGGCGGGACGGCGCGGTGCTGCCGATCCTCCACCTCAACGGCTACAAGATCGCGAACCCCACGGTGCTCGACCGGATCGGCCGCGACGAGCTGGTCGACCTGCTGCGCGGCTGCGGCCACACCCCCCACCTGGTCGAGGGGGCCGACCCGGTGGCGATGCACCAGGCCTTCGCGGCGGCGCTGGACCGCTGCCTGGACGAGATCGCCGCCGCCCAGCGGCGCGCCCGGCAGGACGGCGACACGGCGCGGCCGCGGTGGCCCATGATCGTGCTGCGGTCGCCGAAGGGCTGGACGGGTCCGGCGGAGGTCGACGGGCTGCCGGTGGAGGGCTCGTGGCGGTCGCACCAGGTGCCCTTCGCCGACGCGCGCACCGACGCGGGGCACCGCCGGGTGCTGGAGGAGTGGCTGCGCAGCTACCGGCCGGAGGAGCTGTTCGACGACGACGGCGCTCCGGTGCCCGCCGTCCGCGACCTGCACCCGCACGGGCACCGGCGGATGAGCGACAGCCTGCACGCCAACGGCGGGGGGCTGCTGGTCGACCTCCGGTTGCCCGACTGGCGCGACTCCGCCGTCCCGGTGGCCGAGCCGGGCACCGGATCCGTCGAGTCCACCCGCGTGCTCGGCACCTACCTCCGCGACGTGATGCGGGGGAACATGCACAACTTCCGGGTCTTCGCGCCCGACGAGAACAACTCCAACCGGCTCGGCGCGGTGCTCGAGGCCACCCCGCGCACCTGGATGGCCGAGCTGCGCCCCGGCGACGACTCCCTCGCCCCGGACGGCCGGGTCATGGAGATCCTCTCCGAGCACACCTGCCAGGGCTGGTTGGAGGGCTACCTGCTCACCGGCCGGCACGGGTTGTTCTCCAGCTACGAGGCGTTCGTGCACGTCGTCGACTCGATGTTCAACCAGCACGCCAAGTGGCTGAAGACCACCAACGGCATCGCCTGGCGGCGCCCGATCGCGTCGCTGAACTACCTGCTGACCTCGCACGTGTGGCGGCAGGACCACAACGGCTTCTCGCACCAGGACCCCGGCTTCATCGACCACGTGGTCAACAAGAAGGCCGACGTCATCCGGGTCTACCTGCCGCCGGACGCCAACACCCTGCTGTCGGTCGCCGACCACTGCCTGCGCACCCGGCAGTACGTCAACGTGATCGTCGCGGGCAAGCAGCCGCAGCTGCAGTACCTGGACGTGCGGTCGGCGATCGTGCACTGCACCAAGGGCATCGGCATCTGGGAGTGGGCCAGCAGCGACGCCGGCGCGGAGCCCGACGTGGTCATGGCCTGCGCCGGTGACGTCCCGACGATGGAGACGCTCGCGGCGGTGGAGATCCTGCGCGGCTGGTTCCCCGACCTCCGGTTACGGGTGGTCAACGTGGTCGACCTGATGCGGCTGCAGGACGAGCGCGCCCATCCGCACGGCCTGTCCGACGCGGCGTTCGACGCGCTGTTCACGACGGACCGGCCGGTGGTCTTCGCCTACCACGGCTACCCGTGGCTGATCCACCGGCTGACCTACCGGCGCGCCAACCACGAGAACTTCCACGTGCACGGCTACGTCGAGGAGGGCACGACCACCACGCCGTTCGACATGTGCGTGCTGAACGGGATCGACCGCTACAGCCTGGCGATCGCGGCGATCGACCGCGCGGAGCGGCTGCGTCGGGTGTCGGCGCACGCGCGCGAGGCGCTGGTCAACAAGATCATCGAACACCGCCAGCACGTCCGCACCCACGGCGAGGACCTGCCGGAGGTCCGGAACTGGCAGTGGGGCGCCGGGGCCGGACCGCGGGTCGTCGGCCGGGACGAGCCGCTGCACGAGCCCGAGGCCTGAACGGAGTGGATCCGTGCGCGTCACGCGCATGTCCAGTCACGCGCACGGATCCACTCCGGATCACGAGGTGGGGGGCTCGTCCTTTCCGGACTCCTCCGCCTCGTCGGCCTCCTCTTTGGTCCGGTGCACCGCGCCGTCGGCGTGCTCCGGCGGGCCGTAGACGGTGTAGAGGATGAGCGGGTTCTCACCGGTGTTGACGAAGTTGTGCTTGGTCCCCGCCGGGACGACGACCAGGTCGCCCTGGGCGACCTTCTTGGTCGAGCCCGAGATCCGCGCCTCGCCGGTGCCGCTGACGAAGGTGAGGATCTGGTCGATGTCCTCGTGCACCTCCTCGCCGATCTCCCCACCCGGCGGGATGGTCATGATCACCAGCTGGGTGTTCTTCCCGGTCCAGAGGACGCGGCGGAAGTCGGAGGACTTCTCGGCCTCGGTCGCGATGGTGTAGTGGATGACGGACGCCACGGACGGCGCTCCTCTCGTCTCGCTGGGGCGTGCACGCCGCCGGCACGCGCCGGACGGCAGCCGGCCGGCCGCGGGGAGGCGGCCGGACGGCGGACGCGACTGCTCCTGCCCGCCCGGAGCGCGGAGTAGTCCCCGCCCCGATTGGTCGTCCCGCCCCCAGGACCTCCGGGCGCCGCCACGGCCGGCCCACGGGCGGTCGTGAGCGACCTCACGTCCGGAACGGGAAACATTCCGGGGACGCCGGTGTCAGCCTCGGTGTGATGACCGCGACGACGCCCGCCCGCGCCCCGCTGCGCGTCCTCGTCGTCTGGGCGGTGGCCCTGGCCGCCTACACGGTCGCCGTCTTCCACCGGTCCTCGCTCGGCGTGGCCGCCGTCCAGGCGCAGGAGCGCTTCTCGACCGGCGCCTCGGCGGTGGCGCTGTTCCTCGTGCTGCAGCTGGCCGTGTACGCGGCGCTGCAGATCCCGGTCGGCGTCGCGCTCGACCGCTTCGGCCCCCGCCGGCTGCTGCTCACCGGCGCCGTGACGATGGCCGCCGGGCAGCTGCTGCTGGGGCTGGCCACCGACGTGCCCAGCGCCATCGCGGCGCGGGTGCTGGTGGGCACCGGCGACGCCATGACCTTCATCAGCGTGCTGCGGGTCATCTCCTTCTGGTTCCCCGGCCGCACCGTCCCCCTGGTCACCCAGCTGACCGGCATCCTCGGCCAGGTGGGTCAGGTCGTGGCCGCGTACCCGCTCGTGGCGCTGCTGCGCGGCACGTCCTGGCCGGTCACCTTCGCCGGTGCCGCGGCGACCGGCGTGCTGGTCGCCGTGCTGGTCGGGGTGGCCCTTCGCGACTCGCCCGCCGGTCCGGTCCGCGGGCCGGCGGCGGGGCTGGCCCAGCTGCGCCGCGGCCTGGCCGACACCTGGCACGAGCCGGGCAACCGGCTAGGTCTGTACACCCACCTGGTCACCCAGTTCTCGGGCACGGTCTTCGCGCTGCTCTGGGGCTACCCCTTCCTGACCGTCGGGCAGGGCCTCGCGCCGGCGACCGCGGCCGGGCTGCTCACCCTGCTGGTCGTCGTCGGCATGGTCGTCGGCCCGCTGTTCGGCCGGCTGGTCGGCCAGTGGCCGCTGCGCCGCTCGAACCTCGTGCTGGCCATCACCGCCGCAACCGCGATCGCCTGGACGACGGTCCTGCTGTGGCCCGGCCGGGCGCCGCTGTGGCTGCTCGTCGTGCTGGTGCTGGTGCTGGCCACCAACGGCCCCGGCTCGATGATCGCCTTCGACTACGCCCGCACCGAGAACCCCGCGGAGCGCATCGGCAGCGCGACCGGCGTGGTGAACGTCGGCGGCTTCCTCGCCTCGCTGCTCACCATCCTCGGCGTCGGGGCGGTGCTCGACCTGCTCACCCCCGGCGCCTCGACGGCGTACTCGCTGGACGCTTTCCGGGCCGCCTTCGCCGTCCAGTACCTGTTCTGGGTGCTCGGCGCGGTCGGCGTCGTCCGGCACCGGCGGCAGGTGCGGGCCCGCCTCGCCCGGGAGGGCGTGGTGCTCGCCCCGTTGCACCTGGCCGTCGGCGCCCGCCTGCGCGGCCGCTCGGCCTACCCGCTCGCGCCGACCCGCTGAGCCCCGGGCTGCGCGCCCGCCGCCGGGCGCGCATGATCGCCGCGGGAGCAGCGGGCGGAGCCGGGGAGCAGCGGTGGACGTGGTCGTCGGGCTGGACTCCGGGACGACGGCCACCAAGGCGGTCACCGCCGGGGACGACGCCCGGGTCCGCGACTCCGTCAGCGTCGGCTACGCCCTGCAGGTGCCCCGGCCGGGGCACGCCGAGCTGGACGCCGGGCGCCTGTGCACCGCGGCCGTCGAGGCGCTGGCCGGCGCCACCCGGGCGGCCACCGAGCGCGGGGACCGGGTGGTCGCGGTGTGCCTCAGCGCCGCGATGCACGGCCTGGTGGCGATGGCCGACGACGGCAGCCCGCAGGGGCCGCTGCTGACCTGGGCCGACCAGCGGGCCGCCGACCGCGCCGCGGCGCTGGTGGCCGACGGCCGGGCCGGCCCGCTGCACGACCGCACCGGCACGCCGGTGCACCCCATGTCTCCGCTGACCAAGCTGGCCGCGGCCACCGACGAGGACGCCACGCGGGTGTCGGGAACCCCGCGGTGGGGTGGCGTGAAGGAGCTGGTGGCCGCCGCGCTGTGCGGCGGCCCGCACGTGGTCGACCGCTCCTGCGCCTCCGCCACGGGGATGTACGACCTGCGCGGGCAGCGGTGGGACGAGGAGGCGCTGGCGATCGCCGGCGTCCGCCGCGACCAGCTGGCCGAGGTGCTGCCCACCACCGCCGTGCTGCCGGGGCTTCGCCCGGAGGTCGCCGGGCAGGTCGGGCTGCCGGCGGACCTCCCCGTGGTGATCGGCGCCGCGGACGGCGTGCTGGCCAACCTCGGCATCGGCGCGGTGCGGCGCGAGGTGGCGGCGGTGTCGATCGGCACCAGCGGCGCGATGCGCGTCGTCGTCCCCGAGCCGATGATCGATCCGGGCCGCCGGCTGTTCTGCTACGCCCTCACCGACGAGGCGTGGGTGGTCGGCGGGGCGGTCAACAACGGCGGCTCGGTCGTCCGGTGGGCGGCCCGCACGATGGCCGCCGGTTTCGACGCGGAGGGGCCCCAGGGCGAGGACGCCGACGCCCTCGACGCGCGGCTGGTGGAGGAGGCCGCGGCCGTGCCGGCCGGCAGCGACGGTCTGCTGTGCCTGCCCTACCTGCTGGGCGAGCGGGCGCCGTGGTGGCGTGCCGGGCTGCGCGGCGCCTACCTCGGTCTGCGCCGCTACCACCACCGCCCGCACCTGGTGCGGGCCGCGATCGAGGGGGTCTGCCAGCAGCTCGCGCTCGTGCGCGACGCGTTCGCCGGCACCGGCCTGCCGGTGCGCGAGGTCCGCGCGACCGGCGGCGCGGTCGCGGCCCCGCTGTGGACCCGCACGCTGGCCTCCGCGCTCGACCTGCCGGTGCGCCTGGCCGATTCACCCGAGGGCACCGGCCTGGGCGCCTGCCTGCTCGGCCTGCACGCCCTCGGGGCGCTGCCCGACCTGGACGCCGCCACGACGCTGGTCGACATCGCAGAGCCGGTCCGGCCCGACCCCGACGACGCCAACCTGTACCGGCGGCTGCGTCCGCTCGTCGAGCAGTCGACGCAGGCGCTCGCCGACGTCTTCACCGCGCTCGACGCGGCCGTCCCGGTCGCGCGCGTCCCCGAGGGGCTCACGTGATCCCGGGTCTCGCGGTCGCGCTCGGCCTCCCGGTCCCGCTCGTGCGGGGGCCCTACCCCTGACGGTCACGGGCGATCCCCCCGCCGTAGCGACGCGCGGCGGTCGCCACGGGGGTGGGCGGACGGCGACCGCACCCGCTGTCGCACGCCCCGTCGCGTACTAGCTTCGCCACCCTCAGCCACGCGGGTCGAGGGGAACCGGATGGCGAGCTACCAGTACCGGTGCGCGACCTGCGGCCCCTGGGAGGTCCGCAGGCCGATCGGCACGGCCGGCGGCACCGACGAGTGCCCCACGTGCGGCGGACCCGGCCGGCGCGAGTACACGCCGCCGTTGCTGGCGCGCACGTCGCCGGCGATGGCCGCGGCCCGGCTGCGCGAGGAGACCAGCCGCGACGAGCCCGCCGTCACCTCCGGTCCGCCGCCGCGACCGCCGTCCCGGCGACCGCGCGATCCGCGCTGGAGCACGCTGCCGCGACCGTGACGAGCCGACCGCCGTGCGCGGTGGGGAGGAGGGCGCCGTCCGGCGGCCGCCGGATCCGGGTGCGGCCGCGGTCACGGGGGTTGCACGGGGGTGCACGACGACCGTTCGCTCGAATTGGAGTGCGACATGCCAGACGTGGTCTTCACCGTCGACCAGGCCAAGTCCATGCGCGACCAGGCCGTACCCGGGCACAACCGGTGGCACCCCGACGTCCCCGTCGCGACCATGGTCCGGCCGGGGCAGGACATCCGCGTCGAGTGCCGCGAGTGGACCGACGCGCAGATCGGCAACAACGACTCCGCCAACGACGTCCGCGACGTCGACCTGACCCGCGCCCACATGCTGAGCGGGCCGATCGGCGTCGAGGGCGCCGAGCCCGGCGACCTGCTGGTCGTCGACATCCTCGACCTCGGCCCGGTGCAGCCCCCGCAGGAGTACGGCGACGCCCCCGGCCAGGGCTGGGGGTACACGGGCATCTTCGCCAAGGCCAACGGCGGCGGCTTCCTGACCGACTACTTCCCCGACGCCTACAAGGCGATCTGGGACTTCCACGGCCAGGTGGCCACCTCCCGGCACATACCGGGCGTCCGCTACACCGGCCTGACCCACCCCGGCCTGTTCGGCACCGCACCGTCGGCGGAGCTGCTCGCCCGCTGGAACGAGCGGGAGAAGGCGTTGAACGACACCCAACCCGACCGAGTGCCCCCGCTGGCCCTGCTGCCGCTCGAGGACCAGACCCTCGGCGGCACGGCGACCGGCGACGTGCTCGACGGCATCGCCCGCGACGGCGCGCGGACCGTCCCGGCGCGCGAGAACGGCGGCAACCACGACATCAAGAACTTCTCCCGCGGCTCGCGCGTCTTCTACCCGGTGCACGTGAAGGACGCGAAGCTCTCCGGCGGCGACCTGCACTTCAGCCAGGGCGACGGCGAGATCACCTTCTGCGGTGCCATCGAGATGGGCGGCTTCATCGACTTCCACGTCGACCTCATCAAGGGCGGCATGGAGACCTACGGCGTGACCACCAACCCGGTGTTCATGCCCGGCAACGTCGAGCCCCGGTACTCGGAGTTCCTGACGTTCATCGGGGTCTCGGTCGACCACGAGAACAACACCAACAAGTACCTGGACGCCACCCTGGCCTACAAGCGGGCGTGCCTGAACGCCGTCCGCTACCTCGAGAAGTTCGGCTACTCGGGGCAGCAGGCCTACCTGCTGCTCGGGTCGGCGCCGATCGAGGGCCGGGTCAGCGGCATCGTCGACATCCCGAACGCCTGCTGCTCGCTGTACCTGCCGACGGCGATCTTCGACTTCGACGTGCGGCCGTCGGCCCAGGGGCCGGTCAAGGCCGACCGGGGGCAGTGCGCTGTGACCTCGTGACGTCGTGAGCCCGCGGGCCGGGCGCGACCGATCCCCGAGCGGGTCGTCGCGCCCGGCCGGTGCCGTCAGGACGAGG
>NZ_JAOVZT010000001.1:0-191825 GCF_025716945.1 Geodermatophilus sp. YIM 151500 | reverse complement strand
CGTTCAGGACGAGGCGTTCAGGACGAGGCGTTCAGGACGAGGCGTTCAGGACGAGGCGTCGGGGCCGGCCGCCAGGCGCACCGTCGGGCGGGCGGTCACGACCACCGGACCGCCGCAGTTCCAGCAGGTGGGGGCGCTGTCGCGCTGGGCGTCCTGGCCCTCGACCTCACAGGGTCGGCAGATCCAGCTGATGTCGATACGGCTCTCCACCGGAGGCTCCTCGGGGTCCGTGGTGCGGGAACGGCGTCGGCCCCGGGGTTGGAAGCCATCGAGCGTAATACCCGGGCGACGGACCGCCCATGCACGCGCAGATCGTCGTCGTCGAGGGTAGGGACGACGGGCGGGCGGGCCGGTGACGAGGAGTCGTGGACGTGGCGGACGAGGAGCACGTGCCGATCGAGAAGCACGAGGCGACCGACCGCTTCGGCAAGGCGGCCCTGCGGGCAGCCCACGACATCGGCCGTGCGCTCGCCGACGAGGACCCGGGCGGGGACCCGGGCGAGGACCCGACCCGGGACCGGGCCGGGGACTCGCCCGAGGACATGCCGTACGTCGAACCGGTCCTGGTGCGCAGGGGAGGCCCGCACCGCAGCCTGGCCGGGCTGGCCGCCCTGATCGACGCCGCCCTCGACGAGCACGCCTCCGGTGCGCCCACGTCCGGCGACGACCGGCCGCCGACGGGGGATCCCGATGCCGAGCGACGCGTCGCGGACGAGGACGGGGACGGTTCGCCGGCGGGTGCGGACGACGCCGGCTAGCCGCCGGTCCGCTCGGGACGCCGCGTGCGCGGTCGTGCTCGGGAGGTCAGGACACGCGCCGTCGGGAGCCGGCCGATGTGCACCCGGGCCGGGCCGGGGTGGTCGCCATTGACTCCGTCGGGCAGCGGTCGCAAGGTCGGTCGCGGTCGCGCGGACCGGGACCACGGGTCCGGTGACCGGCCGGCTCGGGAGGTCCACCGATGACCGAGGTGCGCCGGGGACGACGGCGCCGTATCGCAGGACGTCCATGGCCGGGTGCGATCGTGCCCGGTGCGACCGCCGGCCCGGCTCGACGACTCCGCACACCGACGGACGCGGCGGGCGGTGCCACGTCGTCCCGACTCCACGGGGGACCCATCACCACCAGCGGGGACTCGAGGAGATGAGTGCACATGGGCAGTGTCGGACTTCTCTACGTGGGCGCGGTGCTCGCGGTCAACGGGCTGATGCTCCTGGGCCTGGTCGAGGCGCGCTCCGCCGCGCCGATCAACCTCTTCGTCGGCGCCCTGCAGGTGGTCACGCCGACCTACCTGATCTTCACCTCCGGCGGTGATCCCGCGGCGATCCTGGCTGCCTCCGGCATCTACCTGTTCGGGTTCACCTACCTCTACGTCGGCATCAACCTGCTGTCCGGCCTCGACGGCACCGGCGTCGGCTGGTTCTCGGCGTTCGTGGCGGCGGCGGCGGTCGTCTACTCCGCGCTGAACTTCTTCTGGTTCCAGCCGGCCGACCCGGCGTTCGGCGTCATCTGGCTGTACTGGGCGATCCTGTGGGGGCTGTTCTTCCTGCTGCTCGGGCGCAAGCGGGACGACCTCACGCGGTTCACCGGCGCCATCGCCGTCGTCGCGGGCATCGTCACCGCTGCCATCCCGGCCTTCCTGCTGATGACCGGGGTGTGGGCCGACTACGTCGGCCTGTGGGCGGTGGTCATCGCGGTGCTGTGCCTGCTCAGCCTGCTCCTCTACCCGCGCCTGCACGGGCCGGTGCCGGCGGCGCCACCGCCGCCCGCGCCCGACCGCTCCGCCGCGGCCGGCACGCCGTCGGTCGCCCCGGCGGCGGCCGAGCAGCCGCGGGACACCGCGAAGCTGACCACGCCCCCGGCGCAGCGGACCGGCTCGCGCGGCATGGCCGAACCCCGCCCGTAGCCGGCGGCGGGAACGCGGCGCGCCGGCCGGTGCTCCCGGCCCGGCGCGCCGATGGCCGACGTCCCGCGCCGCCGCCCGCCCGTCAGGTCGCGCCCGGTGCGCCCCGAGTTGCCGCGGCCTCGCCGGTGTGCAGGGTGAGGTCATGAGGCGCAGTGTCCGAGCGGCGGCGGCAGGTCTCTCCGCGCTGGCGGCGGTGGCGGTCCGCGACCTGGTGCAGAAGGAGCACACGCTGCTCCGCAACTTCCCGTTGCTGGGCCACGCCCGCTACCTGATCGAGGCGGTCGGCCCGGAGCTGCGCCAGTACCTGGTGGCCGGCAACAACGAGGAGCGGCCGTTCACCCGCGACCAGCGCCGCTGGGTCTACGCGTCGGCCAAGCGGGAGAACAACTACTTCGGCTTCGGCACCGACAACGACCTCGAGTACACGGCCGGCTACCCGGTCATCAACCACCGCACCTTCGGCCGGGCGGTGCCGGCGACGAGCGTGCACGCCGGCCAGACCGTCGACCTGCCCGCGGCGAAGGTGCTGGGCGCCGCTCGTGGCCGGGCGAGGGCCTTCCGCCCGCCGTCGGTCGTCAACATCTCGGCGATGAGCTTCGGCTCGCTGTCCGCCCAGGCGACCGAGGCGCTCAACCGCGGGGCGGCGCTCGCCGGCTGCCTGCACAACACCGGCGAGGGCGGCCTGTCGCGGCACCACCGGCACGGTGCCGAGCTGGTGTTCCAGATCGGCACGGCCTACTTCGGCTGCCGCGACGCCGAGGGTCGCTTCGACCTGGCCCGCCTCGAGGACCTCGTGGCCGGCGCCCCGGTGCGGGCGCTCGAGATCAAGCTGAGCCAGGGGGCCAAGCCGGGCCTCGGCGGGGTGCTGCCGGCGGCCAAGGTGTCGCCGGAGATCGCCGAGACCCGCGGCGTGCCGGAGGGTGTCGACTGCATCAGCCCGTCCCGGCACGCCGAGTTCTCCGACGCCGACAGCCTGCTCGACTGGGTGGAGCTGCTGGCCGCCGAGACCGGCCTGCCGGTCGGCATCAAGTCCGCCGTCGGCGACATGGAGTTCTGGCGCGAGCTCACCGCGCTCATGGCCCGCGGTGACCGCGGCGTGGACTTCGTGACGGTCGACGGGGGCGAGGGGGGCACCGGCGCCGCGCCGCTGATCTTCACCGACTCGGTGTCGTTGCCCTTCCAGCTCGGCTTCGCCCGGGTGTACGCGGAGTTCGCCCGCGCGGGGCTGCACGAGCAGGTGGCCTTCATCGGTGCGGGCAAGCTCGGGCTGCCCGACAACGCGGTCGTCGCCTTCGCCCTCGGCTGCGACATGGTCAACGTCGCGCGGGAGGCGATGCTGGCGATCGGCTGCATCCAGGCCCAGAAGTGCCATACCGACACCTGCCCGACCGGCGTCGCCACGCAGAACGCGTGGCTCGCGCACGGCCTGGACCCGGCGCTGAAGTCGGTGCGCGCGGCCAACTACATCCGGACCGTGCGGCGCGATCTGCTCAAAGTCGCGGAGGCGTGCGGCGTCGCCCACCCCGGCCTCATCGACACCGGGTCCGTCGAGGTGCTCACCGGGCGGACGGCGTCCAGGCCGCTCGGCGAGGTGTACGACTACCAGCCCGGGTGGGGCCTGCCGTCGGAGGCCGACCGCGCCGAGATCGAGCGGATCATGGCCGGGGAGGCTCCGCAGGGCGGCAGCGCGCCGCCGTCGGCGACCGCGACCGGCTGAGCGTCCACCCGGAGGAGGCGCGCCGGCCGGGAGGATCCGACGGCCTGCCGACCCGGGACCGGGGTCCGCTCCGAGGTCATCCGGCCGAGTCGGGACCTAGGACCCGGGGTGCAGCAGTATCCGCAGTCCTAGCCTGCGGATGTGACCGGTGACGAGGACCAGCCGCGGATCCGCGTGTTCCTGCTCGACGACCACGAGGTGGTCCGGCGCGGCGTGGCCGACGTGCTGGAGAGCGACCCGGCCCTCGCCGTGGTGGGGGAGGCGAAGAACGCCGCCGAGGCGCTGGCCCGAGGGCCGGCGCTGCGTCCCGACGTCGCGATCCTCGACGTCCGCCTTCCCGACGGCGACGGTGTGAGCGTCTGCCGCGAGCTGCGCTCCCGCCTGCCCGAGCTGAAGGTGATCATGCTGACCAGCTACAGCGACGACGAGGCGCTGTTCGAGGCGATCATGGCCGGTGCATCGGGCTACCTGCTCAAGCAGATCCTGGGCCAGGACCTGGTCACCGCCGTCCGCACCGTCGCTGCCGGTGGTTCGCTGCTCGATCCGACCGCGACCACCGCCGTCCTCGAGCGGATGCGGCGGGCCGCCGAACCGGCCGGTCCGGTCGCGGGGCTGACCGACCAGGAGCGCACGGTGCTCGCGCTCATCGGCGAGGGGCTGACCAACCGGCAGATCGGCGAGCGCATGTTCCTGGCGGAGAAGACGGTGAAGAACTACGTCTCCCACCTGCTGGCCAAGCTGGGGCTGGAGCGGCGCACGCAGGCCGCCGTGCTCGCCACCGAACTTCGATCGGCACCGCCGTCGTCGCGGCGCTGACCGACGCAGGTTCGGCACCGTCCCTAGCGGCGCGGAGTGACCACCTGCACGTGGTCGTCGAACCTCGTGGAATCGTCGATGTTGCTGGTGACGACGGTGTCGACGCCGTGGACGAGCATCGTGGCGACCACGTTCGCGTCACGGACTCGTGTGCCCGTGCACTCGACCGCGTCGAGCAGCGCGAGCAGGCGCTCGCTCACCCTCTCGTCTTCGGCCAACAGGTGCAGGCGCGCGCGAAGCGCTCGGACGTTCGCGACGGCGGCCGGCCGCGCCATTCCCAGCCCGTTGCGCTCGACCGGGCGCGTGGCCACGGCCAGGTACTCGCGGAGGATCTGCCCGCTGGTGTAGAGCACCACGCCGGAGGACGGCCACGCGTCGAGCGATGCGGCGGCGTCCTCGTGGTCGTCGCGGCCTTCGTCGGTCGCGGCGAGCAGCACGCTGGTACGAGGGCGAGCGAGCCGTGCGCTTCGGGAGGGAGGCGGATCAGCGCAGGGGCGCGCACCAGCGCAGTCGTGTGCCGCCGTCCGGCAGCCGCTCGACGGTGCACTCGCCGCCGCGGCCTTCGGCGCGTTCGACGAGGTTGCGCAGCCCGCTGCGTCCGACGCGGTCCGGGATGCCGCGGCCGTCGTCGACGACGTCGACGACCACGTCCTCGCCGACGTCGATCGTGACCGTCACGTGCGCGGCCCCGGCGTGCCGGGCGGCGTTGCTCACCGCCTCCCGGACGACCGCCTCGACGTCCGCGGCGAGTTCGCCGGTGAGCAGGCTGTCGATGGCGCCGGACATGCGTACCGTCGACTTCAGCCGGTCGCCGACCGTGCCGGTCACGACGTCGAGCAGCCGCCGCCGGGTGCTGTCGGCGGTGTCCGCCGTGTCCGTGGTGTGCAGGTCGAAGATCGTCGTCCGGATGTCGCGGACGGTGTCGTCGAGCTGGTGGACGACGTCGCGCACCCGCCGCTGCAGGTCGGCCTCGCGCACCCGCGGCAGCAGGGCCTGCAGGGCCAGCCCGGCGGCGAACACCCGCTGGATCACCAGGTCGTGCAGGTCGCGGGCGATCCGGTCGCGGTCCTCGTACACGTCCAGCTGCCGGGCCAGCCGCTGCCGCGCGGCCATGTCGAGGGCCACGGTCGCCTGGTCGGCGAAGCTCGCGGCCAGCGGGGTCAGCGCCGGGCCGAAGCCGGGCCGACCGGAACGCCGGGTCACCGTGACCACGGCGCGCTCCGCCTCGCTGCCGTGCAGCGGGATGGCCAGCACGGGTCCCCAGTCGACGTGCGCGTCGGGACCGTCGTGGTCCTGACCCGTCAGGTCCAGCGTCACGACGTCGTGGTCGGCCGCCAGGGCCGTGAGCGCGGGGCTGTCGCCGACCGCCAGGCGGTGGCCGACCACGTCGTCCAACCCCTCGCCGTACTGGGCGGCGACCACGTAGCGCCCGTCGGCCGGGTCGGGGCCGAGCAGCAGCCACCCGGCGTCCGCGTCGGTCAGGGCGGCCACGCGTTCGGTGATGAGCCGGAAGGCGTGGTCGGTCGACGGGGCGTCGAGCAGCGCGGCGCGGACGTCGGACACCGCCGCCAGCCACCGCCGTCGCTCCTCGCCCTCCTGGTAGAGGCGCGCGTTGTCGATCGCGACCCCGGCGGCACCGGCCAGGGCGGTGAGCACGGCCTCGTCCTCGGCGGTGAACTGGCCGTGTTTCTTCTCGGTCATGTACAGGTTGCCGAACACCTCTGCCCGGACGAGCACGGGGACGCCGAGGAAGGTCCTCATCTCCGGGTGGTTGGGCGGGAAGCCGACCGAGGCGGGGTGCGCGGAGAGGTCGGCGATGCGCAGGGGGTAGGGCTCGGTGATCAGCTGCCCCAGCACCCCCTTGCCCTCGGGCAGGTGACCCATCCGGGCCGCGAGCTCGGGCTCGATGCCCACGGTGATGAACGCGGACAGCCCGCCGCGCTCGCCCAGCACACCGAGCGCGCCGTACCGGGCGTCGACCAGCTCCACCGCGGACTCCACGATGCGCTTCAGCGTGCTGTCGAGGTCGAGCCCGCGGGACACGCTGAGGAAGGCGTCGAGCAGGTGCTGGATGCGCTCCTGGCTGCGCGCCACAGCAGTCAGCCGTTCCTGCACCTCGTCGATGAGTTCGGTCAATCGCATCCCGGAGAGCGACGATCCTCCGGGGTGGGGCGCGCCGTCCCGATCCCGCACGGGCCACCACCTCCCCGCCAGCGACGATGGCACAGGCCCGGGGGGAAGGGAACCGCCGCGATGTCGATCCGGCACGAGACCGACGTCAACGCCCCCGGTCGCCGGCAGCAACGCCCTCGGTCGCCGGCAGCAACGCCCCCGGTCGCCGGCAGGCCCGGGTCCGGAGAGGTCGGGCACGCTCATCCGCCACCCGCGGAGCAGCCACATGCGGATCACGACGTAGCAGCGGTCGGGCGTGGGCGGCCGGCTGGACGCCCGCAGCCCGTCGAGCGCGGCCACTCCTCGGGCGTGCTGACGAGGAGGGCCCGACGACCGTGACGCTCCACCCGGTGCGGTCCTCGCCCGACCAGGAGTCGACCCGGAAGGTGACCACCGCGCCGCGGACCGCGGTGCAGACGGGGCTGTCGCGCCGGGCCGGGAACACCACCCCCCCGCCGTGGACGGCGTACGACACGGGGCAGGACGGCGGGCAGCGCACCGTCGGTGGATGCCAGGCGTCCGATCGACGACGCGGTGAGCAGGCTCCAGCACTCCTCGTCGTCGAGTGCGGTGGGGTCGCGGTCCTCGTCGGTCGTGAGCGTGGTGCTCCTCAGGTGGCCTGGCGGCCGTGCTCCTGGACGCCGTATCCGCTGTCCCGGCGAGCGTCTGCTCCAGCGGGCCCGCGGTCAGCGCGAGGGGTGGTCGGTACGACCTCGCCAACGAGGGCGGCCACGATCGCGTCCGCCCAGACCCGCACGAGCCCCCAGTCGCGGAAGTCGCCGACCGGTGCGCGCATGGCGGTCACCATGGCGCGTTCGGGGAAGGTCAGCCGGTTCTTCTCCAACCGCCCGGGCAGGATGCGGTGCCCGCGAGCGCCGATCAGGTGGGTGAGGGCGGCGACGTCGTGCGGTTCGTCGGGCGGGAAGGGCGGGTCTCCGATCGGGCCGCTGGAGAAGAGCCACACGGGCCGCTGCCGCAGCGTCGCCGCGTGCTCGGTCGCGAAGTGCCGTGCCTCCTCGCGCCAGCTGCCCGCGTAGACGGCGCTGCCCAGGACGACCGCGTCGTAGGTGCGCGGATCCGGCCCCCTCTCGACCGGCACGCTCGCCGCGACCAGCTCGGCCGGAACCGCCTCCGGGTGCTCCTGCATCCGGCGGGCCAGGGCGTCGGCGATCTCGTGCGTCGCGCCGTGTTTGCTCGCCGCGGTCACCAGCACCCGCTGGGTGTTCACCGTCGTCCTCCAGAGGTCGTGGTCGTCCGGGCCGGGGTCGTGCCGGTCGGCGCTGTACCGGGATCGGCCGCGACGTGCACTGCGACCACGCCGCCGACCGTGCGGCCGAGCTCCTCGAACGCGCGTTGCTCGGCCTCCGCCGAGGGGTCGGCCACCCCTCGCAGCCGGCGGATGGTGGCGACGCCCTCCGACACCGACACGTCGACGGCGCCGGGCTCGCCGGTGTAGCCCTCGACCAGCCCGAGCAATTCGTCGCGCAGCCGCTCGTCGGGGCGCACCAGGGTGGTCAGCAGGTCGCGCCGGCTGACGATGCCGACCAGCCGGCCGTGCTCCAGCACCGGCGCGCTGCGCAGCCCGCCGTCGACGAGGATCCGGGCGATGTCGGCGACGTCGGCCGCGGCGTCGACGGTGCGGACGTCGGTGGTCATCAGCCGGCCGACGCGCAGCGGCGGAACCGGCCCCGCCCCGGTGTGGCGGCGCAGGTGCAACCGCGGATCCTCGGGCACGCGCCGCCGCAGCACGTCGGCCTCCGCGACGATGCCGACCAGCCTGTCCTCGTCGTCGACGATGGGCAGCGCGGCGAAGCCGTGCTCGGCCATCACCTCAGCGGCGTACTTCGCCGACGTCTCCGGCCCCACCGTGACGACCGCACGGGTCATGACGTCCCTCGCCTGCACGGCACCCTCCCCGGCTCTCCGTGTGGCGACCGTAGGACCGTGGGCGCCTCCGGGCGCAGGGTCGGCGGACGCTGGCCGGTGGGACGTTCGTCCTACCGGACGACCGGGTGCCGCCTGGTCCGCTGCGCGTCCGCCGTCCCGCCGGCGACGGAGGTCCCGGGCGGGTCCGACCTTGGGCCGTGTCGACCGCCGGGTCCTCACGACAGCCTCGGGTCGTCCGGCCGTCACAGGACGAGGAGAACGTCGTGACCCGAGCCCGCGAGCCCTATCCCGTGCGCGTCGACGCACACCTGGACGCGGGGCTCTCCCGTGGCCTGTGGCTGGTGAAGTGGCTGTTGCTGATCCCGCACTTCGTGGTGCTGGCCTTCCTGTGGCTGGCCTTCACCGTGCTGGGCGTCGTCGCCTTCTTCGCCATCCTCGTCACCGCCCGCTACCCGAGGGCGCTGTTCGACTTCAACGTCGGGGTGCTGCGCTGGAGCTGGCGGGTCCACTACTACGGCTACGGTGCCCTGGGCACCGACCGCTACCCGCCCTTCACCCTCGCGGACGTCCCCGATTACCCGGCCGGCCTCGACGTGGCCTACCCGGAGCGGCTGTCCCGCGGGCTCGTCCTGGTGAAGTGGTGGCTGCTGACCATCCCGCACTACCTGGTGCTCGCGGTCTTCGTCGGCGGTGGCGTGTGGCTGAGCACCGGACCCGCTGCGGAGCAGGGCTGGGACTCGGGCTGGGCGGCGGGGGGCCTGGTCGGCCTCCTCGTGCTCATCGCCGCCGTCGTGCTGCTGTTCACCGGCCGCTACCCGCAGCCGCTCTACGACTTCGTCATGGGCATGGACCGCTGGGTGCTGCGGGTCGCGGCGTACGCCGGCCTGATGACCGACCGGTATCCGCCGTTCCGGCTGGACATGGGCGGCGCGGACCCCGGGTCGGTGCCCGGGGGGCCGGCGCCCACCGTGCCGCCGGCCGATGCACGCCCGAGCACCTGGACGGCGGGCCGCGTGGCGGTCGTCGTGATCGGCTCGCTGCTGCTCCTCGCCGCCACCGGCCCGCTCGCCGCCGGCGGCGGGCTGCTCCGGGCCGACCAGACGCAGCGCGTGGACGGATACCTGTGGACCCCCGCGGCCGAGCTGCGCACCGACGGGTACGCGCTCGCCAGCGACAGCATGCGGCTCGACACCGGCGGGGAGCAGTGGGTGCTCGACCGGTTCCTGGGTGACGCCCGGCTGCAGGCGACCGCGACCGACCCCGCCACCGAGCTGTTCATCGGGATCGCGCGGAGCGCCGCGGTCGACCGCTACCTGGCCGGCGTGGAGCACCGCATCCTGCACGACCTCGGTCGGGACCCGCAGGGCGGGGCGAACGCGACGGACGTTCCGGGCGGCGCGCCCGGGGTGCCACCGGAGGAGGCGGACATCTGGACGGCGTCGGCTACCGGTCCCGGCACCCAGGTGCTCGACTGGGCTCCCGCCGACGGGTCCTGGACGGCGGTCGTCATGCGGGCCGACGGCGGGGCCGGGCTGGCGGTGGAGACGCGCGCCGCGGCCACCGTGCCGGGGCTGACCTCGCTGGCCGTCGGCCTGCTCGCGGGCGGCGCCGTCCTGCTGGTCGCCGGTGCGCTGCTGGTGGCCCTCGCGGTGCACCGTGCCCACCGGCGACCGCCCTCCGACACCGTTCCCGCCCACGGCAGCCCGCTGCCGCCCAGGGCTGGAGCCGGCCAGGCGGTGAGGACGTCCGCGCCCGGCGCTCCCCGATGACCGACCCGATGACCGACCCGATGACCGACGCCGCCGACGGCCCGGCAACCTCCAGCGTCCGGTCGCGCGGTGCCGCGTGGGTGGCGCGGCACCCGCTGGCCGCCTTCGTGCTCCTCGCCTACGGCATCTCGTGGACCCTGTGGGCGCCCGCCGTCCTCGGCGTCGGGGGATCGGCCGGCGTGCTACTCACCGCCGCTGCGGTTCTCGTGGCCCTCACTCGCGGCCGCCTGGGCCACCACCCCCGATCATGGGAGACCGCCGCGGGCGCCGGGCGCCCCGGCGGCACCGTCACCGCGGGCGCGACGACGCGGACGGGGGATCCGCGGCGATGACGCCCGGTCCCTCGCCGGGGCGACGGCCGGTGACCCGGCTCCCCGGCGCGGCGGTCGACCGGGTGAGCCAGGCGGACCTGGCGATGCTGGCCTCGGACTCCGGCCGGCTGCGACAGCAGATCGGCGCGCTGCTCCTCCTCGGTGACGGGCCCCCGCTCGACCCGGGCACCGCCGACCGGCTCCTGGCCGAACGGATCTCGGCCGTGCCGCGGCTGCGTCAGCGGATCGTCCGGGTCCCTCTCGGCGGCGGGCAGCCGATCTGGCTCGATGACCCGGCCGTCGATCCGGCCCGGCACGTCCGCCGGAGGGTCTGCCCGCATCCCGCGGACGAGGAGGCGCTCCTCGCGCTCGCCGCGGACCTGGTCACCGAGCCGCTGCCGCGGGACCGGCCGCTGTGGTCGGCCACCTGGCTGATCGGGCCGGGCGGCGAGCGGGTCGCGCTGGTCGTCGTCCTCCACCACGCCGTGCTGGACGGTCTGCGCGGGGTGGGCGTGCTGCACCGGCTCGCCGATGCAGCGGCGGCGGAGCGACCGTCGTCACCACCCCGGCGCACGCCGCCGCCCACGTACGGGCGTCTGGTCTCCGATGCCTGGCGCGAGCGCCTGCACGCGGTGCAGCGGATCCGCGGCACCCGGACCGCCCTGCGCCGGGCGCTGCGTGCCGGCGGCGGCGTGCACCCCCGGCCGGCCGCCTCCTGCTCCCTGCTCGCCCCGACCGGACCCCGCCGCCGGTTCGCCGTCGTCCGGGCCGACCTGGCCGGGCTGCGGGCAGCGGGGCACCGGTGCGGCGGCACCGTCAACGACGTCCTCCTCGCCGCGGTCGCCGGCGCCCTGTCCACCCTCCTCGCGCACCGCGGGGAGCCGGTCGACCCGCTTCTCGTGTGCGTCATGGTCGGCAGCCGGGCCGGCGGGGACGACGGGTCCGGCAACGCGGCCACCCCGCTGGTCGTGGCCGTCCCCGCCGTGCCCGACCCCGTCGAGCGTCTCCGGCGGGTCGCCGGGACCGTCCGGCGCGCCCGCTCCGCCGCGGCCGGGCCGTCGGTGATCACACTCCTGGGTCCCGCGTTCCGGGCCATGGCCGCACTCGGCGGCTACCGCTGGTACCAGGCCCGCCAGCACCGCTTCCACACCCTGCTGAGCAACGTCCCGGGACCGGGCGCGCCGATGTCGCTCGCCGGCGCGCCCGTGTCGGCCGTCGTCCCGCTCGCCAACGGCGAGACCGGCAACGTGACCGTCTCCTTCCTGGCCCTCTCCTACGCCGGCACGCTCACCATGACGGTGGCCGCCGACGCCGACGCGGTGCCCGACCTCTCCGTGCTGGCCCACGCGCTGGACGAGGAGCTGGCGGTGCACGCACCGGTGCGCGGCGGGGCGCGGTCCGCCGCGGACCACGGCGGCCGCCAGGGAGTGCCCGACACGTCCAGCCGCACGGTCGCGTCGACCGGTGGTGACGTGGCGACCACGGAGCGCGGTCCTACGCCGGGACCGTGCGCCACGCCCGGGCCGGGAGCCGCGGGTCCCGAGCGACCGTCTGCCAGCGTCCCGCCACAGAGCTCCACGTCGCACACGGAGGCGGACCGGATGGCACGGAACCCCTGTCGAGACCACCCGCACCGGGCCGTCCAGGGCACGTCCGCACCCCGCCCGTGACGCACGGTGGCCTTGCGGGTGCGCCGAGCCGGACGACACCGTTCCGTCGACCACCGAAGGGGAGCCGGTGTAGCCGCCGGCCCGGGGGGATGCGAACGTTCCAGCAGAGAAGAGGACCGGCCGCGCCACCGACGGCGCCCACCGGCGTGCTCGACGAGGGGGGACGATGACCGGGCGTGCCGAGGACGCCGGGACCGACGACGTCCGACGCGAGGACGACGGAACCGGCGAGCGGCCGGCGGACGGAGCGGGAGCGGCGCCCGACCCGGTCCTGCGGAAGGGGGCGGACTCCACCGAGCTCGCCGCCCTGCTCGGCGCCGGACCGGAGTTCCGGGTGACCTTCCCGGGCTACGACCGGCTCGCCGTGGACGCCTACGTGGAGTCGGCGGAGGCGGAGCTGGTCGCGCTGCGGCGCGAGCGCACCCGGCTGCTCCGCCGCTTCCGGACCTGCGCCGCGGAGCTGGCGCGGTACCGGACGGCCTACGACCAGGGGGTCCGGTCGGTCCTCGCCGCGGCCGAGGCGGAGGCGGCGCGCACGGTCGCCGGTGCCCGGCTCGAGGCCGAGGCCCGGCTCCGCAACGTCGGCGACCTGATCGCCGCCGCCGCGGCGGCGCGCCGGGAAGCCGTCCGCGACCGGTCGGCCGCGGCCGACGCCCTGCGGCACGCACGGGAGGACGCGCAGCGCCTGCTCGCGGACGCCGCGGCCGAGCGCCACCGGCTGGACGCGGCCGCCGCCGAGGAGCGACGGCGCCTGGACGTGGCCGCCGCCGAGGAGCGGACCCGCGCGGCGCTGGAGACCGCCGAGCGGATGGCTCGCCTGGAGGCCGAGGCCCGGGCGGCGTCCGCAGCCGCCGAGGAGGCCGCCGCGGCCCGGCTCGCCGCCCTCGAGGCGGAGGTGGCCGACCTGCGCCGCCAGCGGGAGGAGGCCGCCGGCTGCCTGCACCGGCTGACCGGTCAGATCGCCGAGGCGCTGCGGTCGCTCGACGAGCTGGTGCCCGACGAGCCCAACATCGTGGCCGACCTGGGGAACCCGGTGACCACCCAGCCGCTGCCCGCCTGACGGGCGCGGCCGGTTCCGTCGGCGCGCCGGTGCGGGCACCCGGGGCCCCGCTCCCGGGCGCGCGGGCCCTTCCCGGGCGGACGGCGACGGTGCAGCCTGGACACGGCGGACAGCGAGGAAGGGGACACGGGTGGACGAGGTCGAGGGCGCGGTCGAGACGGTGTCGATCCCCGGCGGGGTCCTCGTCGGGCACGACGGCTCGGAGTGCGCCCAGCACGCGCTCCGGTGGGCGGCCGCGCTGGCCGGCCGGGCCGGTCTGGAGGTGCACGTGCTGCGCGCGTGGAGCATGACGAGCGCACCCCGGCCGAGCAGCTGGTCGACCGGTTATGTGCCACCGATGGCCGACTGGGCCGGGGCCGTGCACGAGGAGCTGCGCCGGCACGTGGCCTCGGCCGGCCTGGACCCGGGCGTGACCGTCCACTGCCACGTCGTGCACCGGTCGCCCGCCCGCGGGCTGATCGAGGCCGCCGCGGGCGCCGATCTGCTGGTCGTGGGCGCGCGGGGCCGGGGCGGCTTCGGCGGGCTGCTCCTCGGCTCGGTCAGCGACCAGTGCGTGCACCACGCGCCGTGCCCGGTGACCGTCGTCCGGACCGGGACGGGCGCCTCGCTCGGCGGCGCCCCCGTCGGTCGTCGATCCTGAGGGCCGTCTCGCGCCGCCCGGGGCGGCGCGGTGGACTCGGTGGGGTGCACGTCCCCCGTCCCGCCCCGGCCGGGTTCGTCCGGTCGCACACCCGGCCGGCCCGGCCCTCCCTCGTGCCGGAGGTCCGGCTGCTCGTGGCGGCCGACGTCGTCGCGCTCTGGGAGGCGATGGAGGCCGAGGGCGGCGGAGCCGGGGAGGAACCGCCGTTCTGGGCCGCCGCCTGGCCGGGTGGCCAGGCGCTGGCCCGGCACGTGCTCGACGCGCCGGACGTCGTCGCCGATCGCCGGGTGCTCGACCTCGGGTCGGGCAGCGGGCTGGTCGCCGTGGCCGCCGCCGCGGCCGGTGCGCGCGAGGTGGTGGCCAGCGAGGTCGACCGCTTCGGCGTCACGGCGATCGCGCTCAACGCCGAGTTGAACGGCGCCGGCCCCATCCGCGTCGTGGGGGACGTCCTGGGCGACGAGCCGCCGGACGTCGACGTCGTGCTCGCCGGCGACGTCTGCTACGACCGCGGGATGACCGAGCGGGTGTGGCCCTTCCTCACCGCCGCCCGCGCCCGGGGGAGCGAGGTGCTGGTCGGCGACCCCGGCCGGCCCTACCTGCCGCAGGACCGGCTGGTCGCGGTGGGTGCCTACGACGTGCCGGAGACCGAGGGCCCGGGCACCCGGCGGACGACGGTCTGGCGCGTGCCCTGAGCTCCCGCGCCGCCCCATCCGTAACGCGTGTCACGCCACCGGATGTCGCCCACCGGATTGTCACGGGACGGTAACGGTGTATACCGTGTCGCCGTCCGGCCGGTCGTCACCGCCCCAACCAGGGGAGCCGCCGGGCGCCGCCGAGTCGCGACCGCCGTCGCGAGCCGGGGACCCACCGCAGCACTGGGGTGAATCGGGTCCGGATCGCCGGACCGGTAGGGCCATCTTCCCGCCCGAACCCGTCAGCTAACCCGGTAGGCGGCTCGACGGAAGAATCGGACGCACCTCCTCCATGAGCCCGCGCACGCCTCGTCGTAGTGCCCGCACGTCCTCGTCCCGCCGCCGCCCGCCGGCGTCCGTCCGGCGTCCCGGGCTGTACCTCGGCGTCGCCAGCGCCGGGGCGGTGCTGGTCGCCGTCGTCACCGGTGGTGAGCCGGTGGCCCACGCCGAGGCGACCACCGTCGAGCCGGTGAGCGTCGCCGAGCAGCTCGGCGTCTCCGCCGCGGCGCCCGCGCCCGCGCCCCTCGCGGAGCAGCTGGCGCCGCTGGAGCAGCTGGCCGCCAGCCGCAGCGAGCGGGCCGCCGAGCAGGACGCCGCCGCCGCGGCACAGGCCGAGGCCGACCGGCTCGAGCTCGAGCGGCGCGCGGCCGAGGAGGCCGCGCGCACGGCCGCCGAGGAGGCCGCGCGGAAGGCCGCCGAGGAGGCCGCCCGGGCCGCGGCGAGGCCGGCCACCAAGGGGTCGTTCAAGGAGTACGCCCTGGGCGAGCTCGGCGGCGACGGCGCGCAGTTCTCCTGCCTGGAGAACCTGTGGGGCAAGGAGAGCGGCTGGAACCCCGACGCGCAGAACCCGACCAGCTCCGCGTACGGGATCCCGCAGTTCCTGGACAGCACCTGGGCCGGGACGGGCATCGGCAAGACCTCCGACGGCTACCGGCAGATCGACGCCGGCCTCGTCTACATCGAGGAGCGGTACGGCAGCCCGTGCGCCGCGTGGAAGCACTCGCAGGCGAAGAACTGGTACTGATCCCCGCCGGTGGCCGCCGACCCGCCGGTCAGCGCTGGTCGCGGCGGAGCGGGTGGTCCGCCGGCACCTCGACCAGCACGAGGTGGACGCCGTCCGGATCGGCGACCTCCATCTCGAGCAGCCCCCACGGCTGCCGGCGCGGCGGGACGAGCACGTCCACCCCGGCGGCCGCCAGCCGCGCGTGCTCGGCCGCGAGGTCGCGCACCTGCAGCCAGAGGGCGAGGCCGCGCGGCGGCTCGGCCGCCCGCCCGGACACCTCGAGCAACCCGTTGCCGACGAAGAAGACCAACCCCGGGTCGTCGGGCGGGCCGAACTCCCGGTGCACCGCCAGGCCGAGCACGTCCCGGTAGAACGCGCGGCTGCGCGCCGGGTCGACCGGTCGCAGCAGCACGCGGCTGGAGAGCACGTCCACGACCGGCATCCTCTCCCGGTGGGCGGGTGGCAGGCTCGGGGCGTGGGCGTCGACGAGGTGCTGGCCGCCAGCCGCCGCGGTGTGCGTCGCCTGTCGCCGGCCGAGGTCGTCGAGGCCGCCGCCCGCGGAGCGCTCGTGGTCGACACGCGGACGGAGAGCCAGCGCCGGGCCCAGGGGGAACTCCCCGGCGCGGTGGTCATCGACCGCACGGTGCTCGAGTGGCGGCTGGACCCGGCGAGCCCGTACCGCATCCCCGAGGCCACCGGCTACGACCTGGAGGTGGTGGTCGTCTGCCGGCACGGCTACAGCTCGAGCCTGGCGGCGGCCTCGCTGCGGGCGGTCGGGTTGCGCCGCGCCACCGACCTCGACGGCGGGGTGGCGGCATGGATCGCCGCCGGGTTGCCGCTGACCGACGGTCCGGCCGACGTCCGGGAGTGATGCCCAGGCCGTGCGCGGGCATACCGTCCCGGGCACGGCGAGCGGAGGGAGCGGCGATGACCGGATCCGGGCAGGAGCGCGACACGGGAACGGGTGCCGACGGCGGCGCGGGTGACCTCGGTGGTGCCGCCGGCACCGGTGCCGGCGGACTCGGGGGTCCGGGCGGTCTGGTGGGCCGGTCGATCGACGAGTTCGTGCAGCAGCTGCGCGGGTTCACCGAGCGGGCTCGCAGCGTGGCCGGCGCCGTCCCGACGCGGCTGTCCCTGCCGGCGCTGCCCCAGCCGCCCGGCGCGCTGTCGGCGGCGCAGCTGCAGGCGATCGCCTCGGCCGTGTCCGCCCAGCGCCGGCAGATCGATGCCATGAAGGAGCAGCTCGAGGCCTTCGACCAGCAGCTGGCCGTGTTCGAGCGCATCCTCGACCCGCTCGTGGAGTGGAGCGCGACCTGGGCGCGGCTGGAGGAGGCGGTGGGCGACCTCGTGCGGCGCGACCCGTCGTCCGGAGGTCAGTCCCGAGGCCCGGCCGGGACGGAGTGACCGCTGCGTCGCCACGGTGCGGTCGTGCCGCTGCGCGGCCACGGTGCGGTCGTGCCGCTGCGCGGGGACCGGTCGGGCCCGTCGGACCGGTGACGTCGCCATCGCTTCTCGACGGCGACGACGGCGGCCACGGCGGCGGTGAGCAGCAGGATGCGCGACCACGCGGCGACGTCGAGCGGACTCGTGCGGAACAGGTCGTTCATCGCCGGTAGGTAGGTCAGGGCCA
Organism: Geodermatophilus sp. YIM 151500; assembly: GCF_025716945.1. Taxonomy (GTDB): domain Bacteria; phylum Actinomycetota; class Actinomycetes; order Mycobacteriales; family Geodermatophilaceae; genus YIM-151500. The sequence continues at coordinate 174,555 of NZ_JAOVZT010000001.1, read as the reverse complement.
GCTGGGCGGCCACCTGGATCAGCACGCCTCCCACGATCCAGCGGTTGGCGAGCAGACCCGGCCGGGCGGCTCCGCGGTGCAGCGTCCGGCAGCTGAACAGGTAGGCGATCTCGACGGCGACGAAGAGGTTCACCGCCGCCGTCCGCGCCTCCGCGGTGCTCGCCCCGGCGGCCAGCTCCCACCGGAACAGCACCCACGCCGCGCCGACCAGCAGCGCCGAGACGAGCAGGACCCGCCCGAGCAGCTCGCCGGTGAGCAGCGGGCGCGCGGGTGGGCGGGGCGGGCGCCGCATGACGTCGTGTTCCTTCGGCTCGAAGGCGAGCGTCAGCCCGAGCAGCACCGCGGTGGTCATGTTGATCCACAGGATCTGCGTCGGGAGGATCGGCAGTGTCGTCCCGAGCGCGATGGCGACGAGGATGACGAACCCTTCTCCCATGTTCGTGGGCAGGGTCCACGCGATGAACTTCGTGAGGTTGTCGAAGACGCCGCGGCCCTCTTCGACGGCGGCCTCGATGCTGCTGAAGTCGTCGTCGGTGAGCACCATGTCACCGGCGTCCTTGGCGACCTCGGTGCCGCTGCGCCCCATGGCGATGCCGATGTCGGCCTGGCGCAGGGCCGGCGCGTCGTTGACCCCGTCGCCGGTCATCGCGACCACCGCGCCCCGCGCCTGCAGGGCGCGCACGAGGGTCAGCTTCTGCTCGGGCGAGACGCGGGCGAAGACCGCCGCGCGCGCCACGGCGTCGGCGTAGGCGTCGCGGGGCAGCGCGGCCAGGTCGGCGCCGGTCAGCACGAGGCCGTCACTCGCCGCCCCCTCGCGGGAGGGTCGCTGGTCCAGCAGGCCCAGGCGGGCGGCGATCGCGGTCGCGGTCGCGGCGTGGTCGCCGGTGATCATCGTGACCGTGATCCCGGCCGAGACGCAGGCCCGGACGGCGTCGACGGCCTCCGCCCGCGGCGGGTCCCACATGGCCTGCAGACCGGTGAACACCAGCGTGCCGGGCAGGCTCTCCTCCTCGGGCGCGCCGCGGGAGTCGCCGTCGGGGCCGCCGTCGTCCTCGGAGCGCATCGCGGTGGCGAGCACCCGCAGGCCGTCGGCCGCCAGCCGCTCGGCGGCGGCCAGCACGCGGTCGCGCCGCAGCGGGCGGACGGAGCCGTCGGCCGCGAGCTCGCGCCCGCTGAGCTCGAGCACCCGCTCCACCGCGCCCTTGACCAGCAGAACGCGCGAGCCGTCGTCCGTGCCGGGGTGGCTCGTGGCCATGTACCGCCGTGCCGAGGTGAACGGCAGGCTGCCGGTGCGGGCCGGCACCCCGCCTCCCTCCGGGAGGCCAGCCTTGCGGGCGGCCACGAGCATGGCGCCCTCGGTCGGGTCGCCCGTCACGGTGAGGCGGCCGTCGCGGACGGACAGGGTCGAGTCCGTGCACGCCGCGCCGGCGGTCAGGCACCAGCGCAGCGCGGCGTCCGCAGCGAGGTTGGCCGGGCCGCCGGCAGCGTCGCGCACGTCGCCGTCCAGCCCGCGGCCCGGGCCGCTCACCTCGTAGACGGCGTGCGGCGTCCAGATCGCGCGCACGGTCATCCGGTTCTCGGTGAGCGTGCCGGTCTTGTCCGAGCAGATGACGGTGACGCTGCCCAGGGTCTCCACCGCCGGGAGCCGGCGGATGACCGCCCGGCGCCGCGCCATCCGGGTCATGCCGATGGCCAGCGTGATGGTGATGGCGGCGGGCAGGCCTTCGGGGATGGCGCCGACGGCCAGGGCCACAGCCGCGGTGAAGATCTCCACCGGGGGCAGTCCGCGGGCCAGGCCCACGGCGAAGGTGCCTGCGGCCAGCACGAGGATCGCCACGGTCAGGAAGCGGCTGAACCGGGCCAGCTTGCGCGTCAGCGGGGTCTCCAGCGCCTCCGCGCTGCCGACCAGCCGGTGGATCTCCCCGAGCTCGGTCTCCGCGCCGGTGCGGAGGACGACCCCGGCTCCCGATCCGCTGGTGACCGTCGTCCCGGAGTACAGCATGTTGCGCCGGTCGGCGACCTGGGTCGCCCGGGGCAGCGCGACCTCGTCCTTGTCGACGGGCAGGGATTCGCCGGTCAGGGCCGACTCGTCGACCCGCAGCTCGTCCTCCCGGACCAGGCGCAGGTCGGCGGGCACCCGGTCGCCTTCCTGGAGGACGACCAGGTCGCCGGGGACGAGGTCCTCGGAGGGCACGTCGTGCGCCCGTCCGTCCCGGACGACGCGGGCCCGGGTGCGGACCATCCGGCGGAGCGCGTCCATCGCCGCCTCGGCCCGCGACTCCTGCACGTAGCCGACGATCGTGTTGACGACGACGACGCCGAAGATGACCGCGGAGTCGACGGTCTCACCGAGGACGGCCGTCACCGCGCCGGCGACGAGCAGGACGACGACGAGCGGGCTGCGCAGCTGCCGCAGCAGCCGCGTCAGGGGGCCGGCGCCGGCGGTCGTCGGCAACGCGTTGGGGCCGTACCGGTGGTGCCGCTCGGCGGCCTCGTGCTGCGTCAGACCCGCGACCGGGTCGCTGTCGAGCAGGACGAGCACCTCGGACAGCGCCAGGCTGTGCTCGGCACCGCGGGGCGCGTCCACGGGCACGGTCTCCATCCGCCGAGTCCATCCCGCACGGTTGCCCGCCCGTAGGGCCGATGGGCCCACCCTGGTCGGCCGTCCGTCCCTCCGTCCCGCCCGTCCTGTCCGTCCCGCCCGGCTGGCTCGTCACCGCCCGGGCGCGCGGGAACCGGGCGCCATGGTCCCGCCATCCGGGGCCGATGGTCCCTGACCTGCGCACCTCGCCCGAGGCAGGGTCGGGAGTGCGCCCGCAGGGCCGGGCGGGGGAGGAAGGTCCGATGGACGACGTCACGGGGACGGCCGGGAACACCGACGTGCGCCGGGTGGCCGACGTCGACGGGGGGATCCTCGTCGCGCACGACGGCTCGGAGGGCGCGCAGGTCGCGCTGGCCTGGGCCGCCCGCCTGGCCGAGCGGGCCGGGTTCGGGCTGCACGTGGTCCGGGCGTGGTCGATGACCTCCGCGCCGCGGCCACGGAGCTGGGCGCCCGGCTACGTCCCGCCGATCGAGGACTTCGAGCGGGCGGTCCACGACGAGCTGTGCGCGCACGTGGCCGCGGTGGGCGTGCCCGACACGGTGAAGGTGCGGTGCTGGACGGTGCACGCCGCCGCCGCGCGCGGGCTGATCGAGTCATCGCACCGGGCCGACCTCATGGTGGTCGGGGCCCGCGGGCACGGCGGATTCACCGGGTTGCTGCTGGGCTCGGTCAGCGAGCAGTGCGTGCGGCACGCCCACTGCCCGGTCACCGTGGTGCGGCAGGAGGCCCTCCCGCACGGGAGGACACCGCCGCAGGGAGAGGTGCGACGCACCTGACACCCCGGCCCGAGCTCGGGACCTCCGTCCCCCCCGAGGGAGCCGCTCGGCCGGTGACGGCGGGGCGCGACGGCCGCCAGGCTCGGGTGCAGGTGCCGCCACCGGAGCGGCGCACGGAGGAGGAGGCGCCATGGCCGTCGGGGACGAACCGCAGGGCGGCCGGCGGGAACCCGCGACCGGGAGCCGGCGACCCAGGATCGTGGTCGGCGTGGACGGATCCGCCGGCTCGCGTGCGGCCCTGGCCCACGCCCTGCGGACCGCGCACTCGCGCGGAGCGGATCTGGAGGTGGTCGCCGCCTACGACGTCCAGCTGTACTGGATGGGCGTCTACCCGGTCGTCAACCCCCCGGTCGACCAGCTGCGCGCCCTGACCGAGGAACGGACCCGGCGGCTCGTTGACGGGGTCGTCCGGGAGGTCCCCGGCGACGGTCGCAGCGGGCCGCGGGTGGACGTCGTCGTCACCGCCGGCCCGGCGGTGCAGGCCCTCCTCGACCGCGCCGAGGGGGCCGATCTGCTGGTGGTCGGCAGCCGCGGCCGCGGTGCCCTGCGCAGCGCCGCCCTCGGGTCGGTGGCGCTGAACTGCGTGATGCACGCGCCGTGCCCGGTGCTCACCGTGCACGCGGGCCTGCGAGCGGCGGAGGCGGCCCGGTCCGGCGGGGCGGTGACGGCCAGCGTGTGACCCGACGGACGGCCGGCGTGGGGGAAGGGACGCGACCGTCGGTCGGGAGTCGTCAGGGGCGGCGGTCGGACCACCGGGGTTCGACCGTCGACCACTCGCCGCCCCACTGCAGCATGCGGATCCGGTCGAGGAGCAGGCAGACCAGCAGGTGTGCGACCACGGCCGCGGCCATCACGCCGAGCGCGGTGAAGACGCCCTGGACGACGGCGCGGCCGGTGATGTCACGCGGCCGGGGCGGCGGGGCGACGGGCTCGCCCGAGCGGGTCATCCACACCTCCACGGTGTCGCCGGGCCGGCTGCCGACGGGGGCGTACACGGTGCCCTCCCGGGGCGGTCCGAACCCGACCGTCCACGTCGCGGTGGCGGGCACCCACCCGTTGGCGGCGGTGACCTTCCCGACGGCAGGCTCGAGCAGGACGGCGGGGCGCCGTTCGTGCTCGGCCCGGTACTCCTCGGCCGCCGTGGTGAGCCGCTCGGCCGTGGTGCTGCTCGCCGACACCCCGACAGGGACGGCCACCATCGCCAGCAGCACGGCGATCACCCGGGAGACTCGCTGGATGCGGTCGGTGCTGCGGCTCGAGGCGCGGGCGCCGGACTCCGGGCGGCGGCGTGCCGACCCCGCGGCGGGCGGGTCGCCGTCCACAGCGCTCAGATCCAGACGGTGCCCCCGCGCCCGTCCGGGACGGGCCGGGGTTCGTTCCGCTCCCGGGACGACGGGGGCCAGCCCACCGGTGACGGCCGGACGTGCCGGGTCATCGGCTCCGGCGGGCGGGTGCTGCCCGTCACCATGTCGTCGCGGCGGCGGCGGGGACTGGGTGTCGTGGCCGCGGCCCGGCCGATGCGGAGCAGCACCTGCGGGTGGGCGCCCCAGGTCAGCGCCGACCGCAGCTGCGAGCGCGTCAGCGGCACCTCGACGGCCTGGGTGATGGGGCTGGCGGCCCAGTCGAGCCGGGTCAGCTCGAGCAGCAGGCGCTCCATCGCCTCGCCGGTGCGCAACCAGGCGAGCGGGTCGTCGGTGCGGGTCGCGAGGAGGAGCAGCGTCTGGTCGGACGTCGAGTGGGTGTCGGGCGGCAGCATCCCCGCGCCGGCGCTGTCGAAGTCGCGCAGCGGCAGGTCGTCGTGCGCGCTGCCGTCGACGTGCGGCACCGCCGCCGCCTGCACGCCGTCCCGGTCCTCCGGGGAGCGGTTGGTCCAGCGGCGGATCTCGGCCCGGTAGGCCGGATCGGCGTTCTGCGCCTCGTCGGCCTGCTGTGTCAGCCGGGCGACCAGCCGGCGGTCCTCCTCGCGCACCACGGGCACGAGGTCGGCGTCCTCCGCGGCCGCCACCCGGCTCAGGCGGTCCACGACCTCGTCCGGCACGGGATCTGAGCAGAAGCGGCGTCGGTTGGTGCGCCGCCGGTCGATCGCGGGGGCGAGCACCGCGAGCTCACCGTCCGCGGAGCCCTCCACCGGCCGGACGACGGCGAGCAGGTCCGGGTCGTCCGGGTCGGGCAGCCGGTCGACCTGTATCGCCCAATTCCGGTCGGCCAGCGCCGCGCGCAGGTTCAGCAGGGCGGCGCCTCCGCTGATCAGCAACTCGCGGCCGTGCGGGTCGATGACGGTGAGCTGACGGCTCCGGTCCGCCCGCAGGGCGACCGAGTCGCGGGCCAGTTCCACGATCCACGGTTGGGTGTTGTGCACGGACGGCGCGAGCAGGGCCCGGTCGATGGAATGCTCGAGGGCATGGGTGCGCATCTCGTCGGAGTGCGCGGGGGACGTGGCCGGTGACATCGGTCCTCCTCGTACGGGTCGTCCGGTCGAGCGTCTCCCGGAGGACCCCGCCGCCGCGCCCGCCGACGGTCCCTGTCCGCGGGGCGAAGGTCACCGGTTGCGCCGCGCAGGACGTGACCAAGTGCCCGGGCGCCCGGGACGTCGTGCCGCCGCGGAGAGGGATCGCCCCCGGCAGGCTCGGCTCCGGTACCGGCGGCAGGCCGGCCTGGAGGGCGGAGGACGCATCATGGGCACGCCGACCACGACGCTCGACGGAGTCGCGGGCCGTCCGTACGGGGCCGGGCGCGGTCGCGTCGTCGTGGGCGTCGACGCCTCCGACGGCGCGCGGGCCGCGCTGGTGTGGGCGCTGGCGGAGGCCGCCCACCGCGGCGTCCCCCTCGACGTCGTCACCGCCTACCCCGTCGACTTCTACTGGACGGACGCCTACCTGGCCGATCGGCACCGGCTGGACGCCGTCCGCGACCTGGCGACGACGCAGGCGCGGGCCCTGGTCGACGAGGTCCGCGGCGACCCCGCCCTGGCCGGCGTGCCCGGCGTGCCGGTCGTCCCGGTCGACGTCGTCGTCGTCGGTGGCGCACCGGCAGACCACCTCGTCGCGGCCGCCGGACCGGACGACGTGCTGGTCGTGGGCAGCCGCGGGCGGGGGGCCGTCCGGGGCGCCGTGCTCGGCTCGGTGTCGCTGCGCTGCGTCATGCATTCCCGCGGCCGGGTGGTCGTCGTCCACCCGGACCGCGCCGTGCTGCCCGGCGGGCGGCGCGCCGTCGTGATCGGGTTCGACGGCTCGGCGGCGGCCCGGTCCGCGCTCCTCGCCGCGGTCGACGAGGCGACGCTGCTCGGCACCGACCTGCGGGTGGTGGTGGTCCTGGAGCCGGCGGAGCACTGGACCGACCTCGGCACCGCCACTGCCGAGTCGACGGCCCGGGTGCGGGACGTGGCGCTGCGGCAGGCGCGCGAGGCGGCGGCCGAGGTGCTGGGCGAGCGGCTGCTCGGGGAGGGCGGCGAGACGGGACCGCGCGTCGACTTCACGGCGGTGGAGGGCCGCCCGGCCGCGGTCCTGGTCGACGAGGCGGCGGACGCGGCGCTGCTCGTCGTGGGCAACCGCGGGCACGGGACGTTGCCGGGGCTGCTGCTCGGCTCGGTGGCGCTGCTGTGCGTCGTCCACGCCCCCTGCCCGGTCATGGTGCTGCACTCGTCGGCGGACCGGGGCGTCCCGGCGGAGCGGGCCGGGTCGGCCGCCGCACGCGCCTGACCGGCCTCCCCGGGAGCCGTCGGATGCGTGCCTGGGTGGTCGAGGTGCCCGGCCCGATCGGCGACGGGCCGCTGCGGCGGGTCGAGCGTCCCGAGCCGGTGCCCGGCCCGCGGGCGCTGCTGGTGCGGGTGAGCTGCTGCGGGGTGTGCCGCACCGACCTGCACCTCGCCGAGGGTGATCTGCCGCCCCGTCGGGCGGCCGTGGTGCCGGGGCACGAGGTCGTCGGTGTCGTGCAGGCCGTCGGGTCGGGCGTCGGCCGGTTCGCCGTCGGCGACCGGGTCGGCGTCGCGTGGCTCGGCGGCACCGACGGCAGCTGCCGGTTCTGCCGGCGCGGTGAGGAGAACCTGTGCGAGCGGCCGGTGTTCACCGGCTGGGACGTCGACGGCGGGTACGCCGAGGCCTGCCTCGTCGACGAGCGGTACGCCTATCGCCTGCCGGACGGCGTGGAAGACGAGGAGGCCGCGCCGCTGCTGTGCGCGGGGATCATCGGGTACCGCGCGCTGCGGTGCGCCGCGGTGCCACCGGGCGGAGCGCTGGGCATCTACGGCTTCGGCGGGAGCGCGCACCTCACCGCGCAGGTCGCCCTCGCGCAGGGCCTGCGGGTGCACGTGCTGACCCGCGGGGAGGCGAACCGGCGGCTGGCCGCGGAGCTCGGCGCGGACTCGGTGGGGAGCGCGGAGGACCTGCCTCCGGAGCCGCTCGACGGGGCCATCCTGTTCGCGCCCGCGGGTGGTCTGGTGCCCCTGGCGCTGCGGGCCCTGGATCGCGGCGCCACGCTCGCGGTGGCCGGCATCTGGCTGTCGGCCATCCCGTCGCTGGACTACGCCGGCGAGCTGTTCGGCGAGCGGCGGCTGCGCAGCGTCACCGCGAACACCCGGCAGGACGGCGAGGAGTTCCTCCGCCTGGCGGCCCGCCTCGGCGTGCGGGCACGGACGGTGCCCTATCCCATGGACGAGGCTCCCGCCGCGCTGGCCGACCTGGCCTCCGGTCGCTTCAGCGGAGCCGCGGTGCTGCACACCTGACCGTGCCCGTGAGGCACCGCAGCAGCGGGTCGCCCCTCTGCCGACGCGGCGGCACCCGGGCAGGCCCGGACCGCCCACCTGGGTCGGGGCGGGCGGGGCGGGCCTGGCGACCGAGCTCCTGGTCTGGGGTGCAACCGGCCCGGGGCGCAACCGGGCGGGAGAGGGGCTGGTCCGGGGAGCGGGTCAGAAGGGCGGCGGATCATCGACGGGCGCGGCCGCCGTGCGAGCCGGTGCGGCGGCCGGCCCCAGGTCGGGCGGCACGTCCAGCTCGGCGTGGGGGAGGTGGCGCCAGCCCGGGGGTCGGGTGGTGCGGGTGACCCCCGAGGGGCTGGTGACGGTCAACAGGCCCTCGGCGGTGAGGGTGTAGGTCCAGCCGCGGGCGTGGGTCTTGAGCCGGTGGTGCCGCCGGCACAGGCAGCACAGGTTGGCGCAGTCGGTCGCCCCGCCCTCGGCGTGCGGGACGACGTGGTCGATGTCGGCCCAGCCGGCGCGGTTGGCGCAGCCGGGATGGCGGCAGTGCCGGTCGCGCGTAGTCACGAAGCGGCGCTGGGCCGCGGAGGGCCGGTAGCGGTCGACGGCCGGCGGCCGGTCGACGAGCGGGCAGCGGCAGGCGACCGGCTCGCCGCCGTCGGGGCTGGGGCCGTCGTAGCCGGTGGTGCCGGGATGCGCCGGGCAACCGCGGGCGGCCAGCAGCTGGAGCTGGGCGCGGGTGAGCACCGCGCGCAACTCGCCGGTGGCCGGGTCGGTGATGCCGATGTGCAGGGTGCCGCCGGGCGGGGCCTGCAACCCGCCGGGGCACAGCGCCTCGATCCGTTCGAGAAGGGTGCGCAGGTGGGCGGCGGTGATCGGCTGCCCGCCCGGCCGGGCAGGCTCGGGCACCCGGTAGCCCCACCCGGCGAGCCCTCCGTCGGACGCCAGGCCGGCGGGCCCCAGGGCCGACGCGAGCCGGACGGCGGGGAAGAAGCCGGTGCCGGTGCCCCCGGCCGCGTCAGGGGCCACGGCAGCGGCCGCCAAGGTGTCCAGCGGAGCGAGCACGGTCAGCGCGGCGGTGACCGGCGGGCGGCTCGTGTCCCAAGGGCGCAGGAGCAGGTCGCACAGCGCGGCGGCGCGGAGCGTTCCGAGCGGTCGCTCGTCACCGTCGTCGCGGACCCACCTCGCGTGCGTGTCCAGCACCTCCCGGCAGGCCTGGGCGGCCTCCAGCGGGAGGACGGCGGACAGCTCGGCCATCCCGTCGGGCAGCTGCTCCACCCGCACGTCGGTGTCGTGGCGCTGCGCGGCGGCCCGGCGGGCGTCGGCGGCGGCCGCGTCGGAGCGCAGCAGCTCGGCCCGCACCGCGGCCCGCAGGCTGCGCACCGAACGGTCGGCCGCCGTGGGCAGCACGGCGGCCTCGATCCCGGCCAGCACCCCCGGCGTGGTGTGCACCGTGGCCAGTCGGAGCTCCTCGGCGATGCCGCGGGCCCGCGGCCAGTCCAGCGTCCCGTCCGCCAGCGCGGCCTTCGTGGCCGGCAGCGCGTCGGCCAGCAGCAGCGCCTGCCCGGCGGCCACGGTCGCCGCGGTGCGGGAGCAGGACAGCGCGAGAGCCAGCTCGTCGGCGAAGAACTCGCTGACCCCGGCCGGCGCGGCCGGCCCGTCGGACCTGCTCGCCGGGCTGGCCGCGCCGGGCGTGCCCGGTGGAGGGTCCAGGTCGGCCGGGCGGCGGGTGGCCAGCTCGGCGATCAGCTCCACCCGGTACGCGGCCAGCCGCGCCTCCAGCTCGACCAGCCGGCCCAGCTCGGCGGCGATACCGGCATCGCTGCGCGCGGCCGGGGGCAGGATCTCCGCCAGTCGGGACGGCCGCGCCACCACGCCTGCCGGCAGCGCGTCGGGGCCGTACCCGGCGGGCACGTTCCACTCGACCGGGCGCAGCTCGGCGACGGCCAGACCGACCCCGAACCCACCGCCGTCGAACACGTGTACGAGTGAACACCAGGGCTCTGACAATTCCTGGACCGACGAGGCCGGATCCTCGTCGCCGACGGTTCTCCGCCGAGGCGGAGCCCAGCCGAACAGGTCCAGCCGTACGGCAGGGCCGGGCGCCCGGAGGGGGCCGGCGATGAGTCCGGACGGCCGCGGGCGTCTGAGCGACATGGAGTCCCGCACGACCACCGACCGTTTCGCGCCCGTGCAGGCCGCCCTCCAGCGGCAGGTCGACGAGGGCCGGGTGCCCGGCTTCGTGGCCGCCGTCCGTTACGCCGGCCGCGCCGAGGTGCTCACCGGCGGCCGACCGCACCTCGACGCCGACGCGCCGATGCGGGCGGGCACGCAGTTCCGCCTCGCCTCGGTGTCCAAGCCGTTCGCCGGTGCGCTGACGCTGTCCCTCGTCGAGCACGGCGCACTCGGCCTCGACGACCCGGTCGACCGCTGGCTGCCCGAGCTGGCCGATGCACGCGTGCTCTCCGCCCCGGGCGCCGACCTCACCGACACGCGCCCCGTCGACGAGCCGATCACCGTGCGCCACCTGTTGACGAGCACGGCCGGCTTCGGCGGCCTCTGGGACGACTCGCCGCTCGCCGTCGCCATGGACGAGCGAGGGCTGAGCCCCGGTCCCTTCCCCCCGACCGTGCCGCCCGACGAGTACCTGCGCCGCCTCGGCGGGCTGCCGCTCGCCGCCCGGCCCGGCGAGCGGTGGCTCTACCACACCAGCACCGACGTCCTGTCCGTCCTGCTGGCCCGGGCCACCGGGCGGCCGCTGCCCGACCTGCTGGCCGAGCGCGTCACCGGGCCGCTGCAGCTGCACGGCACCGGCTTCACCGCCGATCCCGCCCGGCTCGCCACCCAGTACGCGCCCACCGACGACGGTCTCGCCCTCCTCGACCCGCCCGGCGGGCGGTTCGCCCGCCCGCCGGCGTTCGCCGGGCTGGCCGCCGGGCTCGTCTCCACCGCCCCCGACGTCCTCGCCTTTCTGTGCGCCCTCGCCGACGGCGGGTCACCCGTGCTGGGCCCGTCGTCGGTGGCGCTGATGACCACCGACGCTCTGGCACCCGAGCAGCGCGCGCCGGCGCAGGACTTCCTCGGCCCCGGCATCTCCTGGGGTCTCCAGGTCGGCGTCACCGTCGAGGCCGACGGCGAGGGGCGGCGGCCCTGGGCGACGCCCGGCCGCTGGGGCTGGGACGGCGGCACCGGTACCTCGGCCTGGGTCGACCCGGCGCACGGCCTCGTCGGCGTCCTGCTCACCCAGCGCCTCATGGGCGGCCCGGACGACGGCCCCGACGCGTTCTGGGCCGCCGTCCACGACTGCCTCTAGCCCACCGCCAGCCGGACGACGGGCCGCGCGGGCTGCGGCCGGGCCACCTCGGTGAAGCCGGCGCGCAGGAACACCGGCAGCACCCCGTGGTACAGCTCGGCCGCCGATGCCGGACGGCGGACGGCGGGGTCGACCGGATAGCCCTCGACCACCGCCGCCCCGCCCCGCCGTGCCAGGTCGACCGCGCCGGCGAGCAGCTCCGCCGACAGGCCCTGCCGGCGCGCGGGACGGCGGACGACGAAGCAGGTCACCGACCAGACGGCGGGATCGGCGAGCCCGGAGTCCTCCGTGAGCAGCGGCGAGCGGGTCAGCCGCGTGTACCCCGGACGCGGCGCGACGGCGCACCACCCGCTCGGGACGCCGTCCAGGTAGCCGAGCACCCCGGGGGACCCGGCGTCGAGCTGCGTCCGCAGCGCCGCCCGGTTGGCGTCGGCGTGCGCGCGGTCGGCGACCGCCCCGCGGAGGAACCACTGGCACCAGCACCGGCCGGGGTCGCCGGGCCCCGCGAACACCGCGACCACGTCGGCCCAGCGGTCCGCCGTCGCCGGGACGACGTCGACCCCGGAGGCGCCGGTCGCCACCGTCACGACCCGATCGGCAGCCCGGTGTAGTTCTCCGCCAGCTCGCGCTGCGCGGGCTCGGACGCGCACACCCGCTCCAGCTGCGAGAGCTGCAGCCGGGCGTCGAAGTCGTCGCCGTGGCGGTGCAGCATCGACGTCATCCACCAGGAGAAGTGCGTGCACCGCCAGACCCGGCGCAGCGCGGTGTCGGAGTAGGCGTCGACCAGGTCGCTCTCCTTCTCCTGCAGCAGCCGCACCAGCGCCGTCGCCAGCAGGGTCACGTCGGCCACCGCCAGGTTCAGCCCCTTCGCGCCGGTCGGCGGCACGATGTGCGCGGCGTCGCCGGCGAGGAACAGCCGCCCGCGGCGCATCGGCGCGCTGACGAACGAGCGCATCGGCAGCACCGACTTCTCGATCACCCGGCCGGTGTTCAGCGACCAGCCCTCCAGCGCGAAGCGGGTCGCCAGGTTCGCCCAGATGCGGTCGTCGGACCAGTCGTCGATCCGTTCGTCGGGCGAGACCTGCAGGTACAGCCGCGAGATCGACGGCGAGCGCATCGAGTGCAGCGCGAAGCCCTCGGGGTGCCACGCGTAGATCAGCTCGTCGGTCGCCGGGGGCGCCTCGGCCAGGATGCCGAGCCAGGCGAAGGGGTAGACCCGCTCCCACGTGCGGCTGTCGGTCCCGGCGACGACCGTGGGCCGCGAGACGCCGTGGAAGCCGTCGGTGCCGGCGACCACCTCGCACTCGAGCACCTGCGGCGTGCCGTCGGCGCCGGTGAACCGGACGCGCGGGCTGTCGCCGTCGACGTCCTCCGGCACCACGTCCGAGACCTCGAACAGCAGCGGCGGACCGCCGTCCAGCTGGGCCCGGATCAGGTCCTTGGTCACCTCGGTCTGGCCGTACACCCACACGGAGCGGCCGCACAGCGACGGGAAGTCCAGCTTGTGCCGCGTGCCCGGGTGCTGCAGGTAGATGCCGGAGTGCTCCAGCCCCTCCCGGCGCAGCCGGTCGCCGACCCCGGCGGCGGTCAGGGTGTCGACGGTGTGCTGTTCGAGGATGCCGGCGCGGATCCGCGCCTCCACGTAGTCGCGGGAGCGGTTCTCCAGCACGACCGAGTCGATGCCCTGCAGCCACAGCAACCGCGAGAGCAGGAGGCCGGCCGGGCCGGCGCCGATGATGCCCACCTGGGTACGCACGGGGGGAGTGTGCCCCCGATCACGGCGGGGACGAACCGCTCGCTCCCGGTCAGCGGAAGTCGCGGGTGCGGGCGAGCTCGCGGCCGATGCTCCGGGCGGCCACCTCGAGCACCGGCACGAGCCGGGCGGTGTCGCGCCGCGAGCTCGGGACGACGATGCCCAGCGCGGCGGCCACGACGTCGGTGCCCGAGGGGCGGGGCACGCGCACCGGCACGGCGACCGAGGACGCCCCGAGCGTCATCTCCTCCGAGGTGCGGGCGAAGCCGCGCCGCCGGACGTCGGTGATCTCCCGCCGCAGCCGGGCCGGGTCGACGACGGTGTGCCGGGTCTGCCGGGTCGCCGAGCGCAGGACCTCCTCGACGACGTCGTCCGGCGCGGCCGCCAGCAGCACCTTCCCGACCCCGGTGGCGTGCAGCGGCAGTCGGCTGCCCACCTGGCTGACCACGGGCACCGACTCGCGGCCGGAGATCCGCTCGACGTACAGGGCCGACCGGCCGTCGCGGACGGCGAGGTGCACCGTGTCGCGGGTGGCGGTGTGCACGTCCATGAGGAAGGGCGTGGCCACCACCCGCAGCTCGGCCTCGACCGGCGCCAGCAGTCCCAGGTCCCACAGCTTGCGGCCGATCTCGTAGCGGCCGTCGGAGCGGCGCACCAGCGCCCCCCACTCGGTGAGCGCGGCGAGGATCCGGTGCGTGGTGGTCAGCGGCGTGCCGGAGCGCTCGGCGATCTCGGTGAGGGTCAGCCGGGGCGCCCCGGCGTCGAAGGCGTCGAGGACGCCGAGCGCGCGCGCGGTCACCGCCCGGCCGGTCGTGCCGTCGCCTCCTGCCACACCGTCCTCCTCGTGCGGTCGCGGGACCCGGTACGGGCCGGGGTCGCGGCGCTCAGCCGGTGGCCGCGCGCCGCCGCGCGCGCCGGTGCGCCGCCATCCGCACCGGGGCGTCCGTCGTCCCGTACCCGTCGTGACCGCCGAGCCGCTGCACCACCTCGAAGAAGACCCGGCCGCCGAGCACCTCCGTGGCGAGGTGGAGGTAGCCGCCCCGGTCGTCCTCCTCGTACATCAGCCCGTGCTCGCGGACCGCGGCGAGGAGGTCCGGCGGCAGGTCGAAGCGGGCCTCGACGTCGTCGGCGTAGTTGGCGGGGATGTCGAGCAGCGGCGCCCCGGCGGCGCGCAGCCGCCGCGCCGACTCCACGATGTCGTCGGTGGCGAAGGCGACGTACTGGGGATCGGGGACGCCGGGGGTCCAGCCGCCCCGGCGCAGCGCGGCGACGCTCAGGGCCAGCCGCACCCGGCGGTCGGCGCCGGTCACGGCCCGCGTCCGGACCAGCCCGAACGGGGCGGCCACCTCGGTGACCGCGGAGAGCTCCAGGCCCAGCACGGCGTGGTAGAAGAGCGCGGCCTCGTCGAAGGAGTCGAAGGGCTGGGTGAGCCCGACGTGGTCGACGGCGAGCAACCCGGCACCCGGGGAGACCGCCTCGCCCGTGGGCAGGAAGTCGGCGGGCCAACCGCCGGGGCCGGTCCGCGTGAAGAACACCTGGGTGCCGTCCGGCGCGGCGATCGCGGACAGCTCGGCCTCCGCCGTGCCCCGCGTGCGCGGCAGCACCGGCGCCCGGAACGCCTCGGCGCGGGCGGCCGAGCTGGCCGGGTCCTCGCTCTCCAGCCCGAGCGCGGCGACGCTGGCGACGTCCGGGCCGCCGGGGTCGACGACCGCCGCGTTGAGCAGGACCCGGGCCTGGCCCTGCTGCCAGAGCTGCACCGGCTTGGAGCGGTGCTGGCCGGTGTGCGCGAACCCCAGCGACCGCAGCGTGCCGGCCACCCGCGGCCCCGAGACGCCGTCGACGGCCAGCTCGGTGAAGGCGTGCCCGGTCAGCGCCGGCGCCGTCGGCGGGTGGCCGGCGCCGGGGGAGGTGCGGGCGTGCGCCTCCTCGAGCCACAGCAGCGAGCGCATGGCGTCGACGGCCGTCCGTGCCGGGTCGGACTGCCGGAACACGTCGTTGAAGACCTCCAGCGACAGGGGACCGGTGTACCCGGCGGCGAGCACGCCGTCGAGGAAGCGGGGGAGGTCGAAGGCGCCCTGGCCCGGGAAGAGCCGGTGGTGCCGGCTCCACTGCAGCACGTCCATCTGCAGCTGGGGTGCGTCGGCCAGCTGGAGGAAGAAGATGCGCTCGCCCGGGACGGCCGGGAAACCGGCCGGGTCGCCCCGGCGGGAGAGCACGTGGAAGCTGTCCAGGCACAGGCCCACGGCGGAGGAGCCGGCCCGCCGGACCGCCTCCCACGACGCGTCCCAGGTGGAGACGTGCCGTCCCCAGGCGAGCGCCTCGTAGGCGATGCGCACGCCCCGGTCGGCGGCCGGCGAGGCGGCCGCGGCGAGCTGCTCGGCCAGCCGGTCGAGGTCGGCGACGGCGTCGGGGGCGACGGACGAGCAGACCAGCACGGTGTCCGTGCCCAGCCGCGCCATGACGTCGAGCTTGCGCTCCAGCCGCCGCAGGTTGCGGCGGAAGCGGTCCGGATCGGTCGAGTCGAGGTCGCGGAAGGGTTGGTAGAGGTCGATCGACAGGCCGAGGTCGGCGCACCGGGCCGCCACCTCGGCCGGTGACCAGGGCGAGGCGATCAGGTCCGGCTCGAAGAGCTCGATGCCGTCGAAGCCCGCGCCCGCGGCCGCGGCGAGCTTGTCCTCGAGGGTGCCCGAGAGGCAGACGGTCGCGATCGTCCGGCGGCCCCGGCCCGCACCCCGTCCCGGGCGAGGAGGGCGGGGAGCCTCGTCAGCCGACGCGGACGCCACGACCCGTCTCCTCCACCAGCGTCGTGAAGTGGGCCAGCATCCGCTCGGGTCGTGGATCCACGCCGGTGAAGAGGCGGAAGGCGTCGACGGCCTGGAAGACGGCCATGCCGCCGCCGTCCATGACCCGGCAGCCCCGACCGCGCGCGGTGCGGACCAGCTGCGTCTGCAGCGGCCGGTACACGATGTCGGCCACCCAGAGGTCCGGGCGCAGCAGCGCCTCGTCCACCGGGAGACCGGGGTGCTCGGCCATGCCCGTCGGGGTGGCGTGGACCAGCCCGTCGGCTCCCGCGAGGCGGGCGGGCAGCTCGGCCGCCGGGCGGCCGACGACGCGATCGGTGCCGAAGCGCTCCCCGAGGGAGCCCGCC
Organism: Geodermatophilus sp. YIM 151500; assembly: GCF_025716945.1. Taxonomy (GTDB): domain Bacteria; phylum Actinomycetota; class Actinomycetes; order Mycobacteriales; family Geodermatophilaceae; genus YIM-151500. The sequence continues at coordinate 158,273 of NZ_JAOVZT010000001.1, read as the reverse complement.
AGCGCCTCGGCGCGCGCGCCGTCGACGTCGAGGACCGTGAGCCGCCGGACGCCGAGGGTCAGCAGCGCGTGGCCGACGGCGGAGCCGGCGCCGCCCGCACCGAGCAGGACGACGCCGTCCAGCCGGACGTCGGACAGCTCGCGGTCGAAGGCGCGGGCGAAGCCGGACCAGTCGGTGTTGTGCCCGATCGCCCGCCCGTCGCGGAAGACGACCGTGTTGACCGCGCCCAGCGCCCGCGCGTCGGGCGACAGCTCGTCCAGGTGCTCGATGACCAGCTGCTTGCACGGGTGGGTGACGTTCAGCCCGTCGTACCCGACCAGCCGGGCCGCGGCCACGACCTCGCCGACCGCGCCGGCCGGGAGGCCGAGCCGGTCGAGGTCCAGGCGCCGGTACAGGTAGCGCAGGCCCAGCTCGTCGGCCTCGCGCTCGTGCATCGGCGGGGTCAGCGAGGGGCCGATGCCGGTGCCGAGCAGGCCGACGAGGAACGAGTGCGAGCCGGAGGTCATGGGCCTCTCCCGTCGTATGTACCAACTGGTGAGTTCATGTGCAGCAGACCACACGGTGCGGTGCCCGCGCTAGGGGTGGCGGGGGAATCGCCGCTCGCGACCGGTTGACGCCGTGAGGTGCGTCACAGTAATGTACGAACTAGTTCATCCACGCAGTGATCGCCGCTACAGTCCCGTCGTGTCCCCGGTCACAGCCGGCCGGCCCGGACACCGCTTTCCCGGCGCGACGAGCGCCCGTCGAACCGCCGCCGACCCTCCGTCGACGGCACTCCGCACCGCTGTCCGCGCCCAGCGGGCACCACCCGTCCGAGGAGGACCCATGCGTGACGCCGTGGTCGAGCCCTCCGGCTCGCACGAGCCCGAAGAATTCCGCAAGTCACCCAGGAAGGCCGCGGCCAGCGGCTGGATGGGCAGCGCACTGGAGTACTACGACTTCTTCATCTACGCGCAGGCCGCCGCGCTGGTGTTCCCGACGATCTTCTTCGCGGAGAGCGACCCGCAGGTGGCGATCATCGCGTCGCTGGCCACCTTCGGCGTGGGCTACGTCGCCCGGCCGATCGGGGCGTTCGTGCTGGGTCACTGGGGTGACACCCACGGCCGCAAGAACGTGCTCGTGCTGTGCATGCTGCTGATGGGCGTCTCCACCTTCCTGGTCGCGTTGCTGCCCACCTACCAGCAGGTGGGGCTGCTGGCACCGGCGCTCCTGGTGGTGCTGCGCCTGGTGCAGGGCTTCGCGGTCGGCGGGGAGATCTCCGGCGCCAGCGCGATGATCGTCGAGCACGCCCCCTTCGGCCGGCGCGGCTACTACGCCAGCTTCACGCTGCAGGGCGTGCAGGCCGGGCAGATCCTCGCGGCCGCGGTGTTCCTGCCGCTGTCGGTCGCGCTGCCCGAGGCGGCGTTCCAGTCGTGGGGCTGGCGCATCCCGTTCCTGCTGTCCGCCCTCGTGGTGGTCGCCGGGTACGTGATCCGGCGCCGGGTCGACGAGACCCCGGTGTTCCAGGAGGAGGCCGCGCACGGCGAGGTGCCCAAGGCGCCGATCGTCCAGGCGGTGCGCGAGAGCGGCAGGGACATGCTCCGCGTGGTCCTCATGGCGCTGATGAACGCCGTGCCGGTGGCGACCACCGTCTTCGGTGCCGCCTACGCGACCAACGAGGAGGAGTACGGCATCGGCTTCAGCACCGCGACCTACCTATGGATCTCCGTGGTGGGCAACGCGGTCGCCGTGCTGCTGATCCCCTTCGTGGGCAACCTGTCCGACCGCATCGGGCGCCGGCCGTGCATCATCGTCGGGGCGCTGGGGTCGACGGCGCTGTCGTTCGCCTACCTCTGGGCCATCAGCCAGGGCTCCGTCGGGCTGGCCTTCGTCCTGGCCATCCTCATGTGGGGCGTCGTCTACCAGGGCTACAACGCGGTCTTCCCCGCCTTCTACCAGGAGCTGTTCCCCACCCGGACCCGCGTCACCGCCTTCGCGGTCTCGCAGAACCTGGGCACGATGATCACCGCCTTCCTGCCCACCCTCTACGCCATCGTGGCGCCGGGCGGGTCGAACGTGCCGCTGATCGTCGGCGGCATCACCTTCGGCATCGGGATCATCGCCGCGCTGTCGGCCTGGTCGGCCCGGGAGACCTACCGGGTGCACATGAACGACCTGGGTCGCGACGACGCGGTCGAGGTGCCGCGCGAGGAGTACGAGCGCATCCGCTCCGGCGCCTGAGCGCGTCCGCGCCCGCCCCCGGGCGCGTCCGCGTGGCGGCCCGAGCCGCCCACCCCGGTCCCGCCGGCCGGGCCGACCCCGGTCGGCCCGGCCGGCGGCGCCCTACGCTCGGGAGCGGTCAACCGTCGTCGAGGAGGCTCGTGGTCGTGTCGTCGTCCGCCCTGCCGGCACCGCTGCCGGCCCCCGAACGCCCGGGTGCCCGGGCGGCCGGTCCGATCGCGGAGCGCCACCGCGACGCCGAGCGCACCCGCGCCGAGATCCTCGACGTGGCCACCAGCGAGTTCGCCGACCGCGGGTACGCCGGTGCCCGCGTCGACGAGATCGCGGCCAAGACCAGCACGACCAAGCGGATGATCTACTACTACTTCGGCGGTAAGGAGCAGCTCTACGTCGCCGTCCTGGAACGGGCCTACAGCCGGATCCGCGGCCTGGAGCAGCGGCTCGACGTCGAGCACCTCGACCCGGTGGAGGCCATCCGCGCGGTGTGCGCGCTGACCTTCGACCACCACGAGGCCCATCCCGACTTCATCCGGCTGGTCAGCATCGAGAACATCCACCGGGCCGAGCACATCGCGCGTTCCGAGCGCCTGTCGACGCTGAACACCCCCGCGCTCGACGTCCTCGGGACCATCCTGGCCCGGGGCCGGGCCGCCGGGACCTTCCGGGACGACGTCGACGCGCTCGACGTGCACCAGCTGATCAGCGGCTTCTGCATCTACCGGACCGCCAACCGGTACACCTGGCGCGCGCTCTTCGGCCGGGACATGCTCGACCCCGGGCGCCGCGACCAGCAGCGCCGGATGCTGGGCGACCTCGTCGTCGCCTACCTCACCGCGGGCTGACCCCCCACCCGGCGGCGCCGTGCGGCCCTGCCCCCCCGACGCCCGGCGTCCCGACGCCCGGCGTCCCGACGAGGCTTCCGGTCAGCGGAAGGACGGTCTTGGTCCAGGTCGTGCTCCGGCCCTAGCGTCGCCGCCATGACCGGCATGACGACCCCGAGCGGTCTGGTCCTCCCGCGCTATCCCCGCCCGGGTGCCGAGGCCCTGACCCCCGTCGGCTTCCCCGACTACCGCAGCACCGCCTCCCGGGCGCCGCTCCTCGCGCCGGTCGACCTGCCCCAGCGGCTGACCGAGGTGACCGGACCGCTGCTGGGGGAGGGGCGGGTCACCGCGGCCGACGCCGACCTGACCCGCCAGCACGAGGGCGAGCCCCAGGGGCAGCGGATCATCGTGCACGGCCGCGTCCTCGACGGCGACGGCCGCCCGGTCCCCGACACCCTGGTGGAGATCTGGCAGGCCAACGCCGGCGGCCGCTACCGCCACGTCGTCGACAACTGGCCGTCGCCGCTGGATCCGAACTTCACCGGCCTCGGCCGGACGATCACCGACGGCCAGGGCCGCTACCGGTTCACCACGATCAAGCCCGGTGCCTACCCCTGGGGCAACCACCACAACGCCTGGCGCCCCGCGCACATCCACTTCTCGCTGTTCGGGCGCGCGTTCACCCAGCGCCTGGTCACCCAGATGTACTTCCCGGACGACCCGCTGTTCTTCCAGGACCCGATCTTCGGCGCGATCCCGGGGAGCGCCCGGCACCTGGCGATCAGCCGCTTCGACTACGAGCAGACCCAGGACAACTGGGCGCTGGCGTTCTCGTGGGACATCGTGCTGCGGGGGAGCGGCCAGACGCCGTTCGAGTCCGACGACGACGGGGATGTCGCGTGATGACGGCCGAGGGAGCATCGCAGGGAGCGCCAGCGACCGAGGAGCGGATCGAGGCCGGAACCACGCGGGACGGTGTCGCGTGAGCGCGCGGACGACGCCGAGCGCGACCGTCGGCCCGTACCTGGCGATCGGGCTCACGTGGGACGACGGTCCCTCCGCCGTCGAGCCCGGCACGCCCGGCGCCATCTGGCTGCGGGGTCGGGTGCTCGACGGCGCCGGCGAGGTCGTGCCGGACGCGATGGTCGAGACCTGGCAGGCCGACCCGGACGGGCGCTTCGACCACCCCGACGACCCGCGGGGGGCCCGGGCGCGCCCCGGCTTCCGCGGCTTCGGCCGGTCGCACACCGACAGCGGGGAGTACGCGGTCTGCACGCTCAAGCCGGGCCGGGTGCCCGACGGTGAGGGCGGGCTGCAGGCGCCGCACGTCGACGTCTCGGTCTTCGCGCGCGGTCTGCTCGACCGGGTGGTGACCCGGATCTACTTCGCCGACGAGGCCGAGGCCAACGCGGAGGACCCGGTGCTGCGCTCGGTCCCGGCCGACCGGCGCGGCACGCTGATCGCGCAGCCCACGGATGACGGCTACCGGCTCGACATCCGGCTGCAGGGGGACGGCGAGACCGTCTTCTTCGCGCTCTGAGCGGGTCGGGCAGGATCGGGCGGGTGACCGGCCTGTTCGACGGGACCTTCGCGCGCGGCCCGGTGACCGCGGCCGTCACCGACGAGGCGTGGCTGCGCGCGATGCTGGAGGTCGAGGCGGCCCTCGCCCGGGCCGCCGCCCGCCTCGGGCTGGTGCCGGCCACCGCCGCCGACGCCGTCACCGGCGCCTGCGCCGATCCGGCCGGTCTGGACCTGGCCACGGTCGTGGCCCGCGCCGCGGACGCCGGCAACCCGGTTCCCCCGCTGGTCACGGTGCTCCGGGACGCCGTGGGCCCGCGCGACTCCGTCGCCGTCCACGTCGGCGCGACCAGCCAGGACGTGCTCGACACCGCGCTCGTGCTCGTGGCGCGCACCGCGCTCGAGCGGCTCGACGCGTTGCTCCGCGGCGCCGCGGACACCGCGGCCGGCCTGGCCGAGCGGCACCGCGACGACGTCGTCATGGGGCGCACGCTCATGCAGCAGGCGCTGCCGACGACGTTCGGTCTCAAGGCCGCCGGCTGGGCGGCGGGGCTGGACGCCGTCCGCGAGCGGGGAGCCGAGGTGCGGGCCGCGCTCCCGGTGCAGTACGGCGGGGCGGTCGGCACCCTCGCGGGCAGCCGCGGGTCCGGGGTCGCGCTGCGCGCGGCGCTGGCCGAGGAACTGGACCTGGAGACCACGCCGGTCGCCTGGCACACGGTGCGGCTGCCGATCGCCGACCTCGCCGGTCTGCTCGGCGCGGTCGCCGGTGTCGTGGCGACCATCGCCGTCGACGTCGTCCTGCTCGCCCAGTCCGAGGTCGCCGAGGTGGCCGAGGTGGGCGGAGGGCGCGGCGGCTCGTCGGCGATGCCGCACAAGCAGAACCCGGTCGCGGCGATCTCCGCGCGGGCCTGCGCCCGCCGCGCCCCGGGACTGGTGGCCACGCTGCTGACCGCCATGGAGCAGGAGCACGAGCGCGCCGCCGGTGCGTGGCACAGCGAGTGGCCGGCGCTGACCGAGCTGCTGCGCACGGTCGGTTCCGCCGCCGCCTGGCTCGCGGAGTCGCTGGACTCGCTGCGGGTGGATCCCGCGCGCATGGCCGCGACGGTCACCGCCGCGGCCGGGCCGCAGCTCGCCTCGGCCGCGACCGAGGCGCTGGCCGGGACGCTGGGACGCGGTCCGGCCCACGAGGCGGTGGCCGAGGCGGTGCGGACGGCGCAGTCGGACGGGCGCCCGCTGGTTACGGTCCTCGCGGAGCGCACCGGCCTCGACCCGGCGTCCCTGCCCGTCGCGCCCGACCTCGGCGAGGCAGCCGCCCAGGTCGACGCCGTCCTGTCCGAGCACGTCCGAGTCGTCCACGGAGAGCCATGAGCGCGGTCGCCGTCTCCTACACCGTCGACGGGCCGGCCGGCGCGCCGGTCGTCGTCCTGTCCAACTCGCTCGGGGCCACCCGCGGCATGTGGGATCCGCAGGTCCCGCCGCTGGCCGAGCGGTACCGGGTGATCACCTACGACACCCGGGGGCACGGCGACTCGCCGGCGCCGGACGGGCCGTACACCCTCGACGACCTGACCGACGACCTCCTCGCGCTGCTGGACGAGGTGGGCGCCCGGCGGGCGCACGTGGTCGGGCTGTCGCTCGGCGGCATGACCGCGATGCGGCTGGCCGCCCGGGATCCCGGCCGGGTCGACCGGCTCGCAGTCCTCTGCACGTCGGCGAAGACCGATGCGCAGGGCTTCCTCGACCGCGCGGCCGCCGCGCGCAGCGGCGGCACGGCCGCCCTGGCCCCGACGGTGGTGAGCCGCTGGCTCACCCCGTCCTTCGCCGCCGGTCGGCCCGAGCTCGTCGCCCGGCTCGAGGGGATGATCGCGGCGGCCGACGACGACGGCTACGCGGCGTGCTGCGAGGTCGTGGCCGCGATGGACCTGCGCGAGGACCTCGGCCGGATCACCGCGCCTACCCTGGTGATCTCCGGGGCCGAGGACCCGGCGCTGCCGCCGGAGCACCAGAAGGCCATCGCCGACGGGATCCCCGGCGCCGAGCTGCTCACCGTCAGCCCGGGGGCCCACCTGGCCAACCTGGAACGCCCGCTGGAGGTGACCGGCGCGCTGCTCGCCCACCTCGACCTGGCAGGACCCGGCCGCACCGGTACAGCGGCAGGACCCGGCCGCACGGGTGCCACAGAGGGATCGGCGTGACCGACCGGCCGACGACCGACGACGCCCGCCGCGAGGCGGGCATGCGCACGCGCCGCGAGGTGCTCGGCGACGCGTGGGTCGACCGGGCCGTCGCCGGTACGACGCCGTTCACCGCCGACTTCCAGGACTTCATCACCCGCACCGCGTGGGGGGACCTGTGGCAGCGGCCGGGCCTGTCCCGCCGCGACCGCAGCCTGATGACGCTCTCGATCACCATCGCGCTGCGGCACTGGGACGAGTTCGCCCTGCACGTGCGCGCCGCCAAGAACAACGGCCTGACCGACGACGAGATCGCCGAGGTGCTGCAGCACGCGGCGGTCTACGCCGGAGTTCCCGCGGCCAACCATGCCTTCAAGGTCGCCGGCCCGATCCTCGCCGAGCTCCGCGGCGGCTGACCCCGGCCGTCGGCCGGGGCAGGCGGCGCTCCGCTCACGCGGAGGCGCTGCGTTCCGGGTCGCCGCTCCGAGGGGCGGTGCGGACGGCACGGACGGCGTGCAACGCGTAGCCGACCAGGTTCGGGGTGAGCGCCACGGCGTAGATGCCGATCTGGGCGGCGGTCGTGTGCACGTCGGCGCCGAAGGGGTCGAGGAAGTAGTGGTCGATGAATCCGTCCGGGTAGAGGGGTGCGCCGGCCGCCGCTCGCAGATCGAGCTCCCACACCGTCAGCGGGCACGGCTCCCCGGCCAGGTTGACGGCCAGGACGACCAGCGCGACGGGCGCGTGCAGGCACAGCAGCCGCGGCCACCGCAGCGCCACCAACGACCCGGTGAGCACGAAGAGCACCAGGGCGAAGTGCAGCGCCGCGACGGCGGAGGCCAGCACCAGCACACCTCCGAGTGTGCCCCGCCGCCTCGCTCCCGGACGGGCCCGGTGGCGGGGTGCGCGGTCGTCGGTGTCAGACGCCGACGGGCAGCCGCATCTCGGGGACGTCGTCCGGCACGGTCAGCGGGGCACCGGTCTTCTCGACGACCTCCTCCGGGCTGACGCCCGGGGCGACCTCGCGGAGGACCAGCCCGTCCTCGGTGACGTCGACGACGGCCAGGTCGGTGATGATCCGGTTGACGCAGGCCTTCCCGGTCAGCGGCAGGGTGCACTCCTCGACGATCTTGTGCGAGCCGTCGCGGGCGACGTGCTCCATCATCACGATCACCTTGCGGGCGCCGTGCACGAGGTCCATCGCCCCGCCCATGCCGTTGACCATCTTGCCGGGGATGAGCCAGTTGGCCAGGTCGCCGCGGGGGTTGACCTGCATCGCCCCGAGGACGGCGAGGTCGAGGTGCTGGCCGCGGATCATGCCGAAGCTCATCGACGAGTCGAAGAAGCTGGCCCCGGGCAGGATGGTCACCGTCTCCTTGCCGGCGTTGATCAGATCCGGGTCCTCCTCGCCCTCGAACGGGTAGGGGCCCACCCCGAGGATCCCGTTCTCGGAGTGCAGCACCACGTGGACGTCGTCGGGCACGAAGTTCGGCACCAGCGTCGGCATGCCGATGCCCAGGTTGACGTACTGCCCGTCCTCCAGGTCCTGGGCGACGCGGGCGGCGAGCTGGTCGCGGGTGAGCGCCATCAGGACCGGGTCCCTCCGTTCGGGTCGACGACCCCATCGGTGCCGGCGGCGGCCGGCGCGCCGGCCTGCTGCCGGGGGCGCGTGGTGCGCCGCTCGATGTTCTTCCCCTCGGTGCCGACCACCACGACGCGGTCGACGAAGATCCCGGGGAGGTGCACGTCCTCCGGGCGGATCTCGCCCGGCTCGACCAGCTGCTCGACCTCGGCGACGGTGATCCGCCCGGCCATGCCGGCCAGCGGGTTGAAGTTGCGGGCCGACTCGTGGAAGCGCAGGTTGCCGTGCCGGTCGCCGACCTCCGCGCGGACGAGCGCGAAGTCGGCGGTCAGCGCGGTCTCGAGCACGTACTGCACGTCGTCGAAGACCCGCACCTCCTTGGGCCGGCTCACCTCCACGACGTCGCCCTCGGAGTTGTAGCGCACCGGGATGCCGCCCTCGGCGACCATCGTGCCGACACCCGTGGGGGTGTAGAAGGCGGGGATGCCGGCACCGCCGGCGCGCAGCCGCTCGGCCAGCGTGCCCTGCGGGACCAGTTCGACCTCCATCTCGCCGGACAGGTACAGCCGGGCGAGCTCCTTGTTGCCGCCGACGAAGGAGCTGACCGTGCGCCGGATGCGGCCGGCGTACAGGAGCACGCCCAACGCCTGGTCGTCGACCCCGCAGTTGTTCGAGATCGTCGTCAACCCCGACGCGCCCTGCTCCAGGAGCGCGTCGATGAGCTTGATCGGCACCCCGCACAACCCGAAGCCGCCCACCGCGAGGGTCATCCCGTCGGCGATGTCGGCCACCGCGTCCGTGGTGCTCCGGACCACCTTGTCCACGCTCAACTCCGCTCCGTCGTCGGTCGTCGTCCGGTCAGTATCACGGTCGCGGTGCGTCTCGTGGCACCGGGCTGCGCGGCGTGCCCGTGCGCGACCGCGGGGTGACGCCGGGACGTCGGGTCCGGTCGCCGACCGGCCGCCCTGGCGCCGACGTCGCCGGTCGGCCGGTCCGCTACGTTGACCGTCGCATGAGCGGGGACCGTGGCGGTGCGTCCGCACCGTCGGAGGCCGTCGAGCCGCGCCTGCTTCCCGGCGCGATCGGCTTCCTCGACGCCCTCGTCATCGGCCTGGCGGCCACCTCGCCGGCGTACTCGCTGGCCGCGATCATCGGCGCGGTCGTCGCGCTGGTCGGCGTGCATGCGCCGGGGGTGCTGCTCGCCTCCTTCGTGCCGATGCTGCTCATCGCCTCGGCGTTCCACTTCCTCAACGAGGTCGACCAGGACTGCGGCACCACGTTCTCCTGGGTCACCCGCGCCATGGGCCCGTGGGCCGGCTGGCTGGCCGGCTGGGCCATCGCCATGACCGGCATCCTGGTCGTCGGCTCGCTGGCCGAGGTCGGCGTCGTCTTCACCCTCGACCTCGTCGGCCTCGACGACTGGACCGGCTCGAAGCCGGTCGTCCTCGTCCTGTCGGTGCTGCTCGTCCTGCTGATGACGATGCTGTGCGTGCTCGGCACCGAGCTGTCCGCGCGGCTGCAGGACTTCCTGGTCATCGCCCAGACAGCAGCGCTGCTCGTGTTCGCCGTCGTCGCGATCGCGCGCGGCGTCTCCGGCGACAGCCCCCTCGGCGGGCTGACCCCCTCCCTCGGCTGGCTCGACCCCTTCGGCGAGGGCGGGGCGGCGCTGACCAACGGCCTGCTGCTCGGCGTGTTCGCCTACTGGGGGTGGGAGTCGGCGGTCAACCTCACCGAGGAGACCCGCGACCCCGCCTCCGCACCCGGCCGGGCCGCCATCGTCTCGACCGTCGTCCTGCTGGTCACCTACGTCGGCGTCGCCTACGCCGTCGTCGCGTACGCCGGCACGGATTTCCTCGCCGAGAACGCCGACGAGGAGGAGGCGGTCTTCGCCATCCTGTCCGGCGACGTGCTGGGCGGCTGGGACTGGATCGTGCTGCTCGCCGTCGCGACGTCGGCGATCGCCTCGACGCAGACGACGATCATCCCGGCGTCGCGGACCGGGCTGTCGATGGCGCGGCGGGCGGCGCTGCCGCGTCGCTTCGGGCGCATCCACCCGCGGTTCCGGACCCCGGACGTCTCCACCTGGTGGGTCGCCGGGATCGCCATCGGGTGGTACGTCCTGGTGAGCCTGATCAGCGAGAACGCGCTGTTCGACTCGCTGACCGCGCTGTCGCTGCTCATCGCGTCCTACTACGCGCTCACCGGCATCGCCTGCGCCGTCTACCACCGGCGGCGGCTCACCCGGAGCGTCTCCACCTTCCTGCTGGTCGGTCTCGGGCCGGTCGTGGGCGCGCTGCTGCTGGTCTGGCTGCTGGTGCTGTCGGTGCGCGACCTCGCCGATCCGGAGAACTCCTACACCGGCCAGGCCTGGCTCGGCGTCGGCCCGCCGCTGGTCATCGGCGTCGCGATCTTCGTCGTGGGCCTGGTGGTGATGCTCTGGTGGCGCACCCGCGACGCGACGTTCTGGCGGGAGCGGCCCGGCGTGGCGGTCGACCCGGTCGACGGGGGAGCGGGGACGCCGTGAGCGTCGTGCCGGAGCTGCTGCACCTGCGGGTGGGGCACGCCGTCCGCGCTGGGCGGCCGGCCGCCCAGCCGCCGGGTGAGCTCCGCCGCCGCCCGGCCGGCCGCGGAGGCCAGCCGGCCGCGCCCGGGCGCGTCGACCTCCGGCGACGGGAAGGTCACGGCCAGGCCGGCGACCGGCCGGCCGGTGTGGTCCCGGACCGCCGCGGCCACCGAGGCGAAGCCGGGTGTCACCTCGCCGTCCTCGGTGGCCCAGCCGGCCTGCCGGACGGTGGACAGGGCGCGGCGCAGCTCCGACAGCGAGGCGGGCCCGGCGCCGTGCCGGTCGACGAACGCCGACGCGTCCGGGAACAGCGCGCGCACGTGCGCCGGCGGGAGGTGGGCGAGCACCGCCCGGCCGCTCGCCGTCAGCTGCGCGGGCAGCCGCACGCCGACGTCGGTGACCAGCGGCGGCCTGCCCGCTCCGCGCTCCTCGACCACGTAGAGCACCTCGCGGCCGTGGAGCACCGACAGGTGCGCGGTGTGCCCGACCGCGTCGGCCAGCCGCCGCAGCACCGGCCGGGCCAGCCGGGCGAGCGGCTCCTGCCGCAGGTAGGCGGTGCCGAGCTCGAACGCGCCGACGCCGAGGCCGTAGCGGCGCTCCTCCGGCAGGTGGACGGCGAGGCCAGCGGCGACCAGCTCGGCCAGCAGCGCGTACGCGGTCGACCGGGGCAGCCCCAGGTCCCGGGCGAGGGCCGCCGCGGGTGCCGGCCCGGGCAGCCGGGCCATCGCGGCCAGCAGCGCCAGCGCCTGCCGGGCGGCCGGCACGCCGGGGGACGGGCCCGCGCGCCGGCCCGCGGGCTGCGGGACCGGCGCGTGCGGGCCTGCCACCGCTCCAGCGTAGGGCGATGTCCGGGATACCGGACAGTCCCGGCGCCCGCCCCGTGGTGGCCGGGCCGCGGACGGTGTGGCATGGCGGTCGTGGTCCGGAACGAGCGCGGGCAGGTCGCGGTGGGCACCGGTCCGCTCGACCCCGCGGACGTCGTCCGGGTGGCCCGGCACGGCGCCGGCGTCCGGCTCACCGACGAGGCGCTGGCGGAGATCGCGCGCAGCCGGGCGGTCGTCGACGCGCTGGCCGCCGACGACCGGCCGCACTACGGGATCTCGACCGGGTTCGGTGCCCTGGCCACCCGGCACATCCCGGTCGACCGCCGCGCCCGGTTGCAGCGCAGCCTGGTCCGCTCGCACGCCGCCGGCAGCGGACCGGAGGTGGAGGGCGAGGTGGTCCGGGCGCTGATGCTGCTGCGCCTGTCGACCCTCGCGACCGGGCGCACCGGCGTCCGACCGGCGACGGCGCGGGCGTACGCCGCGCTGCTGTCCGCCGGGCTGACCCCGGTGGTGCGCGAGTACGGCTCGCTCGGCTGCTCCGGCGACCTGGCGCCGCTGGCGCACGTCGCGCTCGCCCTGATCGGCGAGGGAGCGGTGCGCGACCGGGACGGCCGGATGCTGCCCGCCGCGGACGCCCTGGCCGCGCACGGCATCGAACCGGTGGTGCTGGCCGAGAAAGAGGGCCTGGCGCTGGTCAACGGCACCGACGGGATGCTCGGCATGCTCGTGCTGGCGCTGGCCGACCTGCGCCGGCTGCTCACCACCGCCGACGTCGCCGCGGCGATGAGCGTCGAGTCGCTGATGGGCACCGACGCGGTGTTCGCCGCCGACCTGCACGCGCTGCGGCCGCACCCGGGCCAGGCCGATGCGGCCGCGAACCTGCGCGCCCTCCTCGCCGGCAGCGGGGTGATGGCGAGCCACCGCGGCCCGGAGTGCACCCGCGTGCAGGACGCCTACTCGCTGCGCTGCGCGCCGCAGGTGCACGGCGCCGCCCGCGACACGGTGGCGCACGCGACCGCGGTCGCCGGGCGGGAGCTGGCCGCGGCGATCGACAACCCGGTGGTGACCCCGGACGGGCGGGTCGAGTCCAACGGCAACTTCCACGGCGCGCCGCTCGGCTACGTGCTCGACTTCCTGGCGATCGCCGCCGCCGACGTCGCCGGCATGAGCGAGCGGCGCACCGACCGGTTCCTCGACGTCGCCCGCAGCCACGGCCTCCCGCCGTTCCTGGCCGGCGACGCCGGCGTGGACTCCGGGCACATGATCGCGCAGTACACGGCCGCCGCGGTCGTCGCCGAGCTGAAGCGGCTCGCGGTGCCGGCCAGCGTCGACACGATCCCCTCGTCGGCGATGCAGGAGGACCACGTGTCGATGGGCTGGGCGGCGGCGCGCAAGCTGCGCCGGGCGGTGGACGGCCTGGCGCGCGTCCTGGCGATCGAGGTGCTGACCGCGGCCCGCGCCCTGGACCTGCGCGCGCCGCTGACCCCGGCGCCCGCGACCGGCGCGGTGCGCGACGCCGTCCGCGCCGCGGGCGTGCCCGGGCCGGGGGAGGACCGCCGGCTGGAGCCGGAGATCGAGGCCGTCGTCGGCCTGGTCGGCAGCGGCGCCGTCGTGGCCGCCGCGCAGTCCGCGCTGGCGGGGCACGTCCTGACCTGACCGGACCGATCCGGGCCGGTCGCCCGAACGAGGAGGAGCCGCCATGGAGGGAGCCCGGCCGGTGCGCGCCCCGCGCGGCACCACGCGGACCGCCCGCAGCTGGCAGACCGAGGCGCCGCTGCGGATGCTGCAGAACAACCTCGATCCGGAGGTGGCCGAGCGCCCCGACGACCTGGTTGTCTACGGCGGCACGGGCCGGGCGGCCCGCGACTGGGCCAGTTTCGACGCCATGGTCGCGACGCTGACCACGCTCGCCGACGACGAGACGATGCTCGTGCAGTCCGGCCGGCCGGTCGGCGTGCTGCGCACGCACGAGTGGGCGCCGCGGGTGCTCATCGCCAACTCGAACCTGGTCGGCGACTGGGCCACCTGGCCGGAATTCCGCCGGCTCGAGCGGCTCGGCCTGACCATGTACGGCCAGATGACCGCCGGGTCGTGGATCTACATCGGCACCCAGGGGATCCTCCAGGGGACCTACGAGACCTTCGCGGCGGTCGCCGCGCAGCGGTTCGGCGGGTCGCTCGCCGGGACGCTGACGGTGACCGGCGGGTGCGGCGGCATGGGCGGCGCCCAGCCGCTGGCCGTCGTCCTCAACGGCGGCGTCTGCCTGGTCGTCGACGTGGACGCCGACCGGCTGCACCGCCGCGTCGCGCACCGGTACCTCGACGAGGTGGCCGGCGACCTGGCCGACGCGGTGACCCGCTGCCTGGCCGCGAAGAAGGGGCGGCGGGCGCTGTCGGTCGGGCTGGTCGGCAACTGCGCGGAGGTGCTGCCCGAGCTGCTGCGCCGGGGCGTCGACGTGGACGTCGTCACCGACCAGACCTCCGCGCACGACCCGCTGAGCTACCTGCCGCTCGGCGTGCCGGTGGCGGACTGGCGCGACTACGCCGAGGCCAAGCCGGAGGAGTTCACCACCCGGGCCCGCGAGTCGATGGCCCGCCACGTCGAGGCGATGGTCGGCTTCCTCGACGCCGGCGCGGAGGTGTTCGACTACGGCAACTCCATCCGCGACGAGGCCCGGCAGGGCGGCTACGAGCGGGCGTTCGCCTTCCCGGGGTTCGTGCCGGCCTACATCCGGCCGCTGTTCTGCCAGGGGAAGGGCCCGTTCCGGTGGGTGGCGCTGTCGGGCGACCCGGCCGACATCGCGGCCACCGACCGGGCCGTGCTCGAGCTCTTCCCCGACGACGACCACCTGCAGCGCTGGATCCGGGCGGCGCAGGACCGGGTGGCCTTCCAGGGTCTGCCCGCCCGGATCTGCTGGCTCGGCCAGGGTGAGCGCGACCGGGCCGGGCTGCGGTTCAACGAGCTGGTCGCCGCCGGCGGGATCAGCGCGCCGATCGTCATCGGCCGCGACCACCTCGACACCGGCTCGGTGGCCTCCCCGTACCGGGAGACCGAGGGCATGGCCGACGGGTCGGACGCCATCGCCGACTGGCCGCTGCTCAACGCCCTGGTCGGCACCGCCTCCGGGGCGACCTGGGTGTCGATCCACCACGGCGGCGGCGTCGGCATCGGCCGCTCGCTGCACGCCGGGCAGGTGACCGTCGCCGACGGCACCGATCTCGCCGCGGCCAGGCTCGAGCGGGTGCTGCGCAACGACCCGGCGACCGGCGTCCTGCGGCACGCCGACGCGGGCTACGACGAGGCGGCCCGGGTGGCCGCCGCGCACGGCCTGCGCGTCCCGATGCGCGAGCTCCCGTGACCGGCACCCCCGGCCGTGGGCGCCGGGCGGGGGGTGGGGCGTGAGCGCGTTCGAGGGCATGTGGGCCGCCCTCGCCGGCATCGGCCGCGACCCGTCGTCCGGCGGCTACCGCCGCTTCGCCTGGACCTCGGTCGACGGCGAACTGCGCGAGTGGTTCCGCGGTGAGGCGGCCCGCCGCGGCATGGCGCTGGAACCGGACCGGGCCGGCAACCTGTGGGCCTGGGCCGGCGACCCGGACGCCGACGGGCCGGGCCTGGCGCTGGGCAGCCACCTGGACTCCGTGCCGGACGGCGGCGCCTTCGACGGCCCGCTCGGCATCGTGTCGGCCTTCGCCGCGCTGGACGAGCTGCGGGCCCGCGGGCGGGCGCCGTCGCGGCCGGTCGCCGTGGTGTGCTTCGCCGACGAGGAGGGGGCGCGCTTCGGGGTCGCCTGCGCCGGGTCGCGGCTGCTCACCGGCGCCCTCGACGCCGACCGCGCCCGCGGGCTGACCGACGACGCCGGCACCTCCATGGCCGACGCGATGGCCCGGGCCGGGCACGATCCGGCGGCCGTGGGCCCCGATCCGGCGGCGCTGCGCCGCGTCGGCTCGCTCGTCGAACTGCACGTCGAGCAGGGGCGCGGCCTGGCGTCCGGGGGCGGCGCCCGGGTCGGGGTGGCCTCGGCGATCTGGCCGCACGGCCGCTGGCGGCTCGACCTGCGCGGCCGCGCCGACCACGCCGGCACGACCCGGCTGGCCGACCGCACCGACCCGACGCTGCCGATGGCCGCGGCGGTGCTGGAGGCGCGGGCGGCCGCCACCCGCCACCGGGCGCTGGCCACCGTGGGCCGGCTGCGGGTGCGGCCGAACGGGGTCAACGCGATCCCCTCGGAGGTCACCGCCTGGCTGGACGCCCGCGGCCCGGTCGAGGACGACGTCCGCGCGGTCGTCGCCGCCGTGGCCGCCGCGGCCGGCGCGGACCCGGCGGAGGAGTCGTGGACGCCGGCCACCCCGTTCGACCCGGCGTTGCGCGACCGGCTCGCCGCGCTCCTCGCCGGCGAGGACGGGCGCCCCGCGCCGGTGCTCGCGACCGGCGCCGGCCACGACGCGGGCATCCTCGCGGCCGCCGGCGTGCCGACCGCGATGCTGTTCGTCCGCAACCCGACCGGGATCTCGCACTCCCCGGAGGAGCACGCCGAACCGGCCGACTGCGCCGCCGGGGTGACCGCGCTCGCCGCGGTGGTCGAGGCCCTCGCGTGACCACGTACTGGTGCGAGCACGCCTGGCTGTCGGGCGGGGCGGCGGCGTCGGTGCGGGTGGCCGTGGCGGACGGGCGGATCAGCGGGGTGGCGGCCGGTGCCGCGCCCGCGCCCGGCGACGTCCGGCTGGGCGGGCTGGTGCTGCCCGGCCTGGCGAACGGGCACTCGCACGCCTTCCACCGCGCGCTGCGCGGCCGCACCCCCGGCGGAGGGAGCTTCTGGGCCTGGCGCGGGCAGATGTACGCCCTTGCCGGCCGGCTCACCCCGGACGACTACCTCGCCCTCGCCCGCGCGGTGTACGCGGAGATGGCGCTGGCCGGCACCACCTGCGTCGGCGAGTTCCACTACCTGCACCACGGCGCCGGCGGCACGCCCTACGCCGACCCGAACGCCATGGGCGAGGCCCTCGTGCAGGCCGCGGCGGAGGCCGGCGTCCGGCTGACCCTGCTCGACACCTGCTACCTCAGCGCCGGGCCCGGCGGCGGGGAGCTGGACCCCGTGCAGCAGCGGTTCTCCGACGGCGACCCCGACCGCTGGGCGGCACGGGTGGAACGCCTGCGGGAGCGCCCCGGTCTGCGGATCGGCGCCGCCGTCCACTCGGTGCGCGCCGTCCCGCGCGAGCACCTCACGACGGTCGCCGCTGCCGCCCGCGGCCGTCCGCTGCACGTGCACGTGTCCGAGCAGCCGGCCGAGAACGACACCTGCCGGTCGGTGCACGGCGCGACGCCGACGACGGTGCTGGCCGAGGAGGGGGTGCTCGGGCCCGGCACGACGGCGGTGCACGCGATCCACCTGACCGCGGACGACGTCGCCACGCTGGCCGGGTCGGGCACCGCGGTGTGCGCCTGCCCGAGCACCGAGGCCGACCTCGGCGACGGCATCGGGCCGTTCCGGCAGCTGGCCGACGCCGGGTGCGCGCTGCTGCTCGGCAGCGACTCGCACGCCGTCGTCGACCCGTTCGCCGAGGTGCGGTTGCTCGAGGGGCACGAGCGGCTGCGCAGCGGCGAGCGCGGCCGGTTCTCCGCGGCCGAGCTCGTCGCCGCGCTGACCGGCCACGACGCGCTCGGCTGGCCCGACGCCGGCCGGACCGAGGTCGGCGCGCGGGCCGACCTCGTCGCCGTGGACCTGGCGTCGCCGCGCACCGCGGGCACCGCGCCCGACCAGGCGGTCCTCGCCGCGGCCGCCTCCGACGTGCGCACCGTGGTCGTCGACGGCCGGGTGGTCGTCGACCAGGGCCGCCACCGCCTCGGCGACGTCGGAAGGCTGCTCGCCGAGGCCGTGGCACCGCTGTGGGCGGCCCGGTGAGCACGCTGGTCACCGGTATCGGCGAGCTGGTCACCGGCGAACCGGGCCGGGGCGACGGGCCGCTCGGCGTGCTCGCCGACGCGGCGCTGGTCGTCGCCGACGGGCGGGTGGCCTGGCTCGGGCCGGCCCGCTCCGCCCCGGACGCCGACCGCCGGGTCGACGTCGGTGGACGCGCGGTGCTGCCGGGGTTCGTCGACAGCCACACCCACCTGGTGTTCGCCGGCGACCGGTCGGCCGAGTTCGAGGCCCGGATGAGCGGCACCGCCTACGACGGCGGCGGCATCGGGTCCACGGTCGCCGCGACGCGGGCGGCGGGCGACGACCAGCTGCGCGGCCGGCTCGCCGCGCTGGTGGCCGAGGCCCGCGCGCAGGGCACCACCAGCCTGGAGGTCAAGAGCGGCTACGGCCTGACGGTCGAGGACGAGGCACGGGCGCTGCGGCTGGCCGGCGAGGTCACCGGCGAGACCACGTTCCTCGGCGCCCACGTCGTCCCGGCCGAGCACGCCGGCCGCCGCGACGACTACCTCCGCCTGGTCACCGGCCCGATGCTGGCCGCCTGCGCGCCGCTGGCCCGCTGGATCGACGTCTTCTGCGAGCCCGCGTCGCCGCACGCCTTCGACGGCGACGCGTCGCGGGCGGTCCTGGAGGCCGGCCGGGCGGCCGGGCTGGGCCTGCGCGTGCACGCCAACCAGCTGTCGGCCGGCCCCGGCGTCCGGCTCGCCGTCGAGCTGGGGGCCGCCAGCGCCGACCACTGCACCCACCTCACCGGCGCCGACGTCGACGCCCTGGCCGGCGGCACGACGGTGGCGACCCTGCTGCCGGGCGTCGAGTTCTCCACGCGGTCGCCGTACCCGGACGCGCGGCGCCTGCTGGACGCCGGGGTCACGGTGGCGCTGGCGACCGACTGCAACCCGGGCAGCTGCTTCACCTCGTCGATGCCGTTCTGCATCGCGGTCGCCGTCCGGGAGATGGGCATGACGCCCGCCGAGGCGGTGCTCGCGGCGACCGCCGGGGGCGCGGCGGCGCTGCGGCGCGACGACGTCGGGCAGCTGCGCCCGGGGGCGCGGGCCCACCTCACCGTGCTCGAGGCGCCGTCCTACCGGTACCTCGCCTACCGCCCGGGCGTGCCGCTGGCCCGGGTGCTGGACGTCTGACCGGGGTGGCGGCCCGGGCTACAGGGCCTTGAGGATGTCCTCGACCCGCTCCCGGGCGTCGCCGAAGAGCATCCGGCTGTTCTCCCGGAAGAACAGCGGGTTCTGCACGCCGGCGTACCCGGCCGCCATCGACCGCTTGAAGACGATCACGTGCTCGGCCTCCCACACGCGCAGCACCGGCATCCCGGCGATCGGGCTGCTCGGGTCGTCGACGGCGCTCGGGTTGACCGTGTCGTTCGCGCCGATGACGAGCACCACCGACGTCTTGGGGAAGTCGTCGTTGATCTCGTCCATCTCCAGCACGATGTCGTAGGGCACCTTCGCCTCGGCCAGCAGCACGTTCATGTGCCCGGGCAGCCGGCCGGCGACCGGGTGGATGCCGAAGCGCACCTCGATGCCCCGCTCGACCAGGTGGCGGGCCAGCTCGGCGACCGGGTACTGCGCCTGCGCCACGGCCATGCCGTAGCCGGGCGTGATGACCACCGAGGTCGCGTCGGCGAGCAGCTCGGCGGCCTCGTCGGCGCCGATCTCCCGGTGCTCGCCGTAGTCGGTGTCGCCGGAGGAGGCGGCCTCGATGCCGAAGCCACCGGCGATGACCGAGAGGAACGACCGGTTCATCGCCCGGCACATGATGTAGCTCAGGTAGGCACCGGAGGAGCCGACCAGGGCACCGGTGACGATCAGCAGGTCGTTGCCGAGGAGGAAGCCCGAGGCCGCCGCCGCCCAGCCGGAGTAGCTGTTGAGCATCGAGACGACCACCGGCATGTCGCCGCCGCCGATCGAGGCCACCAGGTGCCAGCCCAGCGCCAGGGCCAGCGCCGTGAGCACGGCCAGCACGGGCAGGTTCGGCTCGACGACGAACACCACGGTCAGCGCGGCGAAGGCCACCAGCGCGCCCAGGTTGAGCGCGTTCTTCCCGGGCAGCACCAGCGGCGCGGACTTCACCCGGGCCGACAGCTTCAGGAAGGCGACGACCGAGCCGGTGAAGGTCACCGCGCCGATGAAGACGCCGATCGCCACCTCCGCCGAGTGGATGCCCGCCTCCGCGCCGGTGAGCAGCGGACCGCCCTCGGCGGCCTCGACCGACAGGTAGCCGTTCCAGCCGACCAGGACGGCGGCCAGGCCGACGAAGCTGTGCAGGATGGCGATGAGCTCGGGCATGCCGGTCATGGCCACCCGCCGCGCCCGCCACAGCCCGATCCCGGCCCCGGCGACCACCGCGACGGCGACCAGCCCGGCGCCGGCCGGGTCGATGCCGCCGTCGGCGGCCAGGGCGATCGTCGCGGCCAGCGCGAGCGCCATGCCGGCGATGCCGTACGTGTTGCCGGCCTTGGCGCTCTCGTGCCGCGACAGGCCGGCCAGGCTGAGGATGAACAGCAGGGCGGCGACGATGTAGGCCGCGGCCGCAGCGCCGGTGACGGTCACGCGCCCCGCCCCCGCCCGGGTGCGTGCGCCGGGCCCTTGGCGAACATGCCCAGCATCCGCCGGGTCACCGCGAAGCCACCGAAGATGTTGATGCTGGCCACCAGCACCGCGACGAACGCCAGCGCGGTCACCACCGTGCTCCCGGTGCCGATCTGCAGCAGCGCGCCGACCACGATGATCCCGCTGATCGCGTTCGTCACCGACATCAGCGGGGTGTGCAGCGCGTGGTGCACCGCCCCGATGACGTAGAAGCCGACGACGATCGCCAGGGCGAACACCGTGACGTGCCCGATCAGCTCGCCGGGGGAGAAGGCCGTGACCAGGAACAGCGCCGCCGCGGCGGCCGCGACCAGCGCGGCGCGGCGGCCCGGCGGGGGCGGTGGTGGGGGCGGCGCCGGCTCGGCGGGTGGCCGCACCGCGGGGGCGGGGGCCGCCGAGACGGCCACCGGCGGCGGGGGCCACAGCACCTCGCCGCGGTGGACGACGGTCATCGAGCGCTGGACGACGTCGTCGAGGTCGAGCACCAGCTCGCCGTCCTTGCCCGGGGTGAGCAGCGTCAGCAGGTTGACCAGGTTCGTGGCGTACAGCTGCGAGGCCTGCGCCGGCAGCCGCCCGGCCAGGTCGGTGTAGCCGATGATCGACACCCCGTTGGCGGTGACGACGAGCTCGTCGGGCACCGACCCGGCGACGTTGCCGCCCTGCGCGGCCGCCATGTCGACGACCACGCTGCCCGACCGCATCGACGCGACCATCTCCTCGGTGATCAGCCGCGGCGCGGGCCGGCCCGGGATCAGCGCCGTGGTGATGACGATGTCGACGTCCGCCACCTGCTCGGCGTACATCTCGGCGGCCCGCCGGTTGAAGTCCTCGCTCATCTCGGTGGCGTAGCCGGTGCTGCTGCCCGCCTCCTGCTCGGGCGCCGGGACGGCGACGTACTCCCCGCCCAGCGAGCGCACCTGCTCGGCCACCTCGGGCCGGACGTCGGTGGCCCGCACGATCGCGCCGAGGCTGCTCGCCGCCCCGATGGCGGCCAGCCCGGCGACGCCGGCGCCGGCGACCAGCACCTTGGCCGGCGGCACCTTGCCGGCGGCGGTGACCTGGCCGGTGAAGAAGCGGCCGAAGGTGTGCGCCGCCTCGACCACCGCCCGGTAGCCGGCGATGTTGGCCATCGAGCTGAGCACGTCGAGCGACTGGGCGCGGGAGATGCGGGGGACGGCGTCCATCGCCAGCGCCGTGATCGGCCGCCGGGCGAGCGCCGCGACCAGGTCGGGGTCGAGCGCCGGCGCGAGCAGCCCGACCAGCGTCGCGCCGTCGCGCAGCAGGCCGATCTCCTCCGGCGTCGGGCCGTTGACCCGCAGGACGACGTCGGCGGCCCACGCCTCCGCGCAGCTGCCGACGCGCGCGCCGGCCTCGGCGTACGCCGCGTCGGGGAAGCTGCTGAGCGCCCCGGCCCCGGACTCGACGACCACGTCGTAGCCCAGCCGCGCCAGGCGCTCCACCGTGGCGGGGGTGGCGGCGACGCGCGTCTCGCGGGGCCGCGACTCGCGGGGGACCCCGATCAGCACGGCGACCCGACCCATGATGAGGACGACCCGAACGGCACGGCGCTCTCCTCCCGGCAGGACGGCTGCTCAGGAGGCGATCATGCCTGCTCGGCCGCGCCGGGTCAGCAGCGAGCCTCGTTCCGGGCGCGTGTCACGGGCTGCCGGCACGGCCGTCGCCGGGCCGGGGGTGGAGCCGGTCGAACACGTCGAGCAGCTCGGCCCGGACGGCCGGTGCCAGGGTCGGTGCCGGCAACGTGCCCAGCGCCGCCGTGGTCCGCCGGATCTGGTCGAGGTACCGGACGCAGGGGTCGCACAGCGCGAGGTGCGTGGCGACGGCCCGCTCCACCGGCGGCGGCAGCGCCCCCTCCAGGTAGTCGGTCACGAGCTCGACGAACTCCTGGCAGGCGACCTCGAACCAGGCGCCGTCGACGTCGGGCTCGACCCGGTCGGGCTGCTCAACCACCTGTGCTGCCTTCCCTGCTGCGGCCGCGGTACACCTCGTCCAGGCCGGCCCGCAGCCGGGCGCGTCCGCGGTGCAGCAGGATCCGCTGGTTGGCCGGGCTGATGCCGAGGCGCTCGCAGACCTCCTCCGACGTCAGGCCGTGGACGTCACGCAGCTCGACGACGGTGCGCTGCCGCACGGGCAGCTCGTCGAGGGCCGCGCGCAGCTGCCGTCGCACCTCGGCGGCCATGACGGCGTCCTCCGGCGGCGGCTGCCAGGCGACCGGCATGCCGTCCGGCGTCCAGTGGCAGGGGTAGGCGTCGTCCGTGCCGCGGAACCGCCGCGGATCGACCGTCGGCTCGGCTCCTGTCTCGCCGTCGTCGGACGGGAAGGCCGACGACCACGGCACCGTGCGCGCCTCCTGCCGGCCGCGCGTGCGCGAGCGGTTCTCCAGGATGCGGAAGACCCACGTCTTCAGCGACGACCGGCCCTCGAAGCGCCCGAGGGAGCGGATGACCGCGAGCCAGGTCTCCTGGACGACCTCCTCGGCCGTCGCCTGCGTCGAGACGTACAGCAGCGCCACCCGCAGCATCACCGGCGACCAGGCGTCCACGATCTCGGCGAAGGCGGCGCGGTCCCCGTTGCCCAGCCGTGCCAGCACCTCCACCTGCGCAGCACTGCCCCCGGGCTCGGCCGCGGCCAGGACGGCGGTCGGAGCCGCGCCCTCCTGCTCCGGTCGGTCGCGCATGCGCCTGCTCCCGGCGACGGCGGCACTGACCCGCCACAGTGTGGCCAGGGGCGCCCCGGCTGTCAGCTGCCGTCGTCCGCGTCGTCCGCGGGAGCCGTGCCGTCGTCACGGACCGTCAGCGGGCACGGGCGGTCCGCCGTCGCCATCCCGGTCGGGCCGCGCCGGGAGCGCCCGTCACCCGCCGGGTCGGAGGGTGGGCGTGGCCGCGGGACCGGCGCGACCGGGGTCTCAAGCGCACCACTAGTCAGCGCCAAGCCGGCCGGAAGCGGTCGGCGCCATCGTCGTCCTCACCCACCCGACGAGGAGGACCACGATGGCACAGCAGACCTACCCCACGCCGGCCTTCGGCCCGCCCGCCCCGCACCACGGCCCGGTCCCGCCCCGCGGCGCCACCTCGCCCTACGGTTCCCCGGCCACCTCGCCCTACGGTTCCCCGGCCACCCCTCCCTACGGCCCCCCGGCCGGCCCTCCCCACGGCCCCCAGGCAGGCGGCTCCGGACAGCAGCCGGCGCCGCGCCGGCGCACCGCGGCCGTCATCGGCGCCACCGTCGCCGCCGTCCTGGTGCTCGGCGGCCTCGTCGTCGGGGCGGTCCTGATCTTCGGCACCAAGGTGCTGGACACGGCCGACGCCGAACGCGAGATCGCGCGGCTGACGCAGCAGCAGGCCGGTGTCGCGCCGACCGACGTCTCCTGCCCGGCGGACATCGAGGCGGCGGCGGGTGCGACGTTCACCTGTTCGGGGCTGCTGGAGGGCCAGCCGGTCTCGTTCACCGTCAGGCAGACCGACGACGACGGCAGCGTCTTCGTCACCAGTGACAACAGCTTCGTCGACGTCGCCGTCGTCGAGGCGGCGCTGACCTCCGAGTGGACCGAGGTGGCCGGCGTCGACGTCGTCACCACCTGCGACACGGCGGGCCACTCCGTGCTCGTGGACGGCGTCGGCGCGCCGATCACCTGCACCGTGACCAACGCCATGGACGCCTCGGACAGCGTCGACGTCGTCGCGACCGTGGACGCGAACGGCTCGGTCTCGTACGAGGTGCTGTGAGCGGCGGCCCGACCGGGCGACCCACCGGCGGCGGTGGCACCGGACGACCCGGTGCCACCGCCGCCGCACGCCCGCCCGGCTGGAGGGCGCCGGGGTCGGGCCCGACGCCGGGGCGGCGAACCGCGGGTCACGCGGCGGCGAGCAGCACGGCGCCCCCCACGGCGGCGGCCACGCCGACGCCCTGCACGCGGCCCAGCCGCTCGGTGAGCACCAGGCGCGCCAGCAGCACGCTGACCACGCTGTCGAGCGAGCCGAGGACGCTGACCGTGGCCAGGTCGCCGGTGCCCAGGGCCAGCGCGAGGGCGACGTCACCGGCGGAGACCAGCACCGCGGTCAGCGCGAGCGGCGGGAGCGCGGCCCGCGGGACGGCGACCCGGCGCACCGGGCCGGCGAGGAGCACGGGCACGAGGACGAGCAACCCGCCCGCCTGCAGCCCGGCAGCGGTCCAGAGCGGGCTCGCGGCCGCTGCGCCCCCGCCCGCCCGTCCGGCCAGGTCGATGAGCACGAACGTCACCCCGAAGGCCGCCGCGGCCAGCAGCGCGCCGAGCACGGGCGGCAGCCTGGGCGCCCGCGCCCCCTCCTCCTCGGGGCACCCCGGCCGGCCCCCCGGGCACGGCGGGTTCGGCTCGTCGGCCGCGCTCCGCGAACGGGCCACCACGACGACGCCGGTGGCGGCGAGCGCGAGACCCGCCCAGCCCAGCGGGCCGGGCGCCGCGCCGGTGACCGCGCCGACCACGACCGGTACCGCGATGCCGCTGGCGGCCAGCGGGGCCACCACGGACACCTGCCCGCGGGCCAGCGCGCCGTAGTAGACCAGCAGTCCCGCGCCGGCGATCGCGCCCGCCGCCGAGCCGAGCGCCAACCCGGCCGCGGGCGGCCGGCCGGCAGCGGCGAGCGCGAGGGCGCCCGTGCCGGCGGCGCCGACGACGTGGCTCCACCAGGCGATCGCGATGGCCGGGACGCGCCGGGACGCCACGCCGGCGGTGACGTCGCTCGCCCCGTAGGCGATGCTCGCGCCGACGGCCAGCAGCGCCGCGATCACGGTTCAGGAGGGACCGTCGTCGTCATGGGTGCGTCGTCCCCCGGCCGGCCGGTTCGTTTCACCGCACGCCGGCCACCGCGGTAGGAGACTTCGTCAGAGCCAGGTGTTGAGGCGCACCGTGGTGCCCGCGGCGCTGCTGCGGACCTGCACCAGGTCGCAGAGCCGGTTGACCAGGTAGAGGCCGGTGGCCGGGGCGCCGGGCCCGGGTGGGCGCCGTCCGCCCAGCGGGTCGGTCATCTGCCCGCGGTCGGTGAACTCGACGACGGCCGCGTCGGGCTCCCGCCACATCGCGATCGAGCCGCGACCACCGCCGTGGCGGATGCTGTTGGTGGCCAGCTCCTCCGCCGCCACCTGCAGGTCCTCCACCTGCCGGTCGGGCAGGCCGCAGAACCGGGCGTACTGGCCGACGGTGTGCCGCACCGCGGCGACGTCGTCCGGGCCGAACTCGCCGCGGATGACCGCGTCGGTGGGCGGCGGCAACGGCAGGCGGGACCCGAAGCCCCCGGGATCCGCTGCGTCGATGCCGCCGTCGGCGGTGTGCACCGGCGCGGCGAAGGTGTCGCTGGACCCGCGGTCGGTCGGCGTCGACCAGAGCGGGTGGGTCAGCAGCGCGCCGTCCCGGACGGTGGCCGGGAGCAGCCGTTCGTCGTAGGGGCACAGCAGCTGCCACGGCGGCCCCGGCTGGAAGGTGCTGTTGAGCAGGGTCTCGTGCAGCAGGCACTCGACCAGCTCCTGGGACCGGCGGCCGACGAAGGTCGGCTCGCCGACCCCGCGCAGCCCGCGGCCGCCGGCGGCGTGCTCGGCGACCGCCTCCGACCACAGGGGGATGATGCGCGCCGGGTTGCGGCCGATCTCGACCATGTCGTGGAAGCTGACGGCTCCCGCGTCGTCGCCCAGCGCATCGCGCAGCAGGTCGATCTGCACCGGGGGCTCGACCACGATCACCGTCTCGTCGCGCTCGAGCCCCTCCCGCACGAACGCGAGGACGCCGGACAGGAAATCGGATTCGTCCCGGTACAGGAACGCTTCGTGCAGGAACTGGTCCGTGGGGCGGAGGGCGGCGACCGGTGCGGTCATCGGAGGCGGCTCCGGAGGTGGCGGGGAAGGCTCGCGAAGAGCGCCGCGGGCGGTGCGCGGACGGCGCCGGGCCCGGGCGGAGGTCGGATGCGAACCGCGCTGCTACGGCTCGGCGTCCGACCAGCCTATCGAGCACGGAGGCGGCCTGGAACCCCCGCGACGGTGACCGGGACCACTTCCCGCCGGAGGCGGGGAGCCTCCGGCGATCCCCCCTTCGGATGACGGAGCGCCCGGGCGGAGGACAGGTCACCCCTCGCGCGACCGAAGATCCCGTCAGCCGTCCGGGTGAAGGCCCGGGCACCGACCGATCCGCCGCGGAGGGAGGACCGTGACCGCAGCGCCCGGAGCACCGCTCGAGGAGTGCGTGCCGGCCGACATCGTCTCCTCCGTCTTCCACAGCGCCTCGGTGAGCGACTCGATGGCCATCCTCGTGGCCGAGACCGCCGGCGGGGACCCCCGGCTGTGCTGGGGCAACGAGGGTGCCGTAGGCCTGCTCGGCTACGCCCTCGAGGACCTGCGCCGGCTGCCGGTGCGGCAGCTGTTCCCGACGCTGCGCGGCGGTGAGCTCACCCTGCTGCTCCGTCGTGCGCGGTCGGCGCGGATGAGCCTGCCGGTCCGCACCGCCAGCGGCGCGCTGGTCGAGTCCGCCGTCGTCGCCAGCCCGTCGCCGTCCGGGCGGATGTGGACCCTGCGCGTGACCCCGGCCGAGGCGAACGCCTCGGAGCGGGCGCTGCGCGCGACCGCCGACGCGCACGAGCGCCGCTTCACCACGCTCACCGAGCGGTCGCCGGTCCCGACGCTGCTCTCCGAGCAGGGGATGCGGCTCTCCCACGTCAACGACGCGTTCTGCGGCCTGGTCGGGCTGCAGGCCGAGCAACTGCTCGGCACCGGCTGGATGGCCTGCGTCCACCCCGACGACCTCGACGAGCTGATCGAGCGGGTCGCCGACGCGCTCGAGGGGGACGACGCCGAGACCCGCACCCGGCTCGTGCGGGACGACGGCACCGTCCGGACGACGGTCATCCGCTTCGCGCACGTGTTCACCCCCGGCATCGGCGCGGGATTCGTCGGAACCATCGAGGACGTCACCGAACGGCTCGCCTTCGAGGAGCGGCTGGCCCACCAGGCCACCCACGACCCGCTGACCGGGCTGCCCAACCGCACCCGGCTCGCCGACCACGTCGCCGCCCGCTTCGTCCCCGGCGCCAGCGGCCTCGCCTGCCTGTTCCTCGACCTCGACAACTTCAAGGTCGTCAACGACTCGCTCGGCCACGCCGCCGGCGACGAGCTGCTGACCGAGGTGGCGGCGCGGCTGCGCGCGACCGTGCGCCCCGGTGACCTGGTCGCCCGGTTCGGCGGCGACGAGTTCGTCGTGATCTGCGAGGACGTGACCGAGCCGGACGCGGTCGCGCTGGCCGAGCGGATCGTCGGCGACCTCGCCCGGCCGGTGCGGCTCGGCGGGGTGGACATCCGGCCGCACGCCAGCGTCGGGGTCACCGTGCAGACCGCCGACCACGTGGCCGCGGAGGAGCTCGTCCGCGACTGCGACATCGCCATGTACCAGGCGAAGGCCGGCGGCAAGGCCCGGATCACCGTGCTGGACCAGCAGGGGCGGGCCGAGGCGCGCGACAAGCTGCGCCTGGTCGCGGACCTGCGCGACGCCATCGACCGGCGCGACATCGGCTTCTCCTACCAGCCCATCTTCGCCGTGCGCGGCGGCCGCCCGGTGGCGGTCGAGTCGCTGGCCCGCTGGACCCACCCCCAGCGGGGCCCGGTCAGCCCGGCGACCTTCGTGGCGCTGGCCGAGGAGAGCGGCCTCATCGGCGGACTGGGGGCGCTCGTGCTCGACGAGAGCTGCCGCCAGCTGGCCGAGTGGGACCGGCTGCTGGGTGCGGCCGCGCCCGCCCGCGTCAACGTCAACGTCTCGGCCCTCCAGCTGGACGAGCAGCTGCCCGAGGCGGTCGCCGCGACGCTGCACCGGCACGCGCTCGCTCCCGCCCGGCTGCAGGTCGAGATCACCGAGTCGGCGCTCATGAAGGACCCGCTGCTGGCCCGCCGGGTGCTCGACGAGCTGCGCGCGCTCGGCGCGGAGCTGGCCATCGACGACTTCGGCACCGGCTACTCGTCGCTGGCCTACCTGCGACACCTGCCGGTCGACTGCCTCAAGGTCGACCGCTCGTTCGTCGCGGAGCTGGCCGACGGGCACGCCGAGATCGCCACCGCGGTCATCGCGCTGGCCCGCAGCCTGGACCTGTGCACCGTCGCCGAGGGCGTGGAGACCGACGCCCAGGCCGCCGAGCTGGACCGGCTGGGCGTGGACTTCCTGCAGGGCTTCGCCCTCGCCCGCCCGATGGGCGGCGGGGACGCCGGGATCTTCTTCGCCGACCGGCTGGTGGCGGGATGACCGCTCCGCCCTTCCCCGCACCCGTCGACACCGCCGGAGGACCTCCCGTGCCCGTGACCAGCGCCCCGTCGTTCGACATCGAGCGGGTCCTGGCCAGCATCGACACGATGGCCGCGCAGAAGCCCGTCGCCGCGCAGGTCGTGTCGGCCGCCAACTCCGACGACGCCAGCGCCCGGGAGCTCTCGCGGATCCTGGCCTCCGACGTCGCGCTGGCCGGGCGGGTCATGAAGCTGGCGAACTCCGCCTACTTCGGCATGCGCGGGCGGGTGACCTCGCTGCAGTTCGCGGTGACCGTCGTCGGCTTCACGACGGTGCGCACGATGGCCACGGTGGCGCTGACCGACCTCGACGACGAGTCGCGGCTGCCCGAGGACTTCTGGACGGTCACCACCACCCTGGCGCTGACCGCCTCCACCCTGGCCACCCGGTTCGGCGAGCGCCCGGCGGACGCGCTGTGCCTCGGGCTGCTCGCCCAGCTCGGCGCCGCCCTGCTGCACCACGACGACCCCGAGGGTTACGGCGAGCTGGTCGCGGCCCAGCCGACCGCGGCCGGACGGCGCGCCGCCGAGGTGCGCCGGTACGGCATCTCCGCCGTCCGGCTCACCGCGGTGGCCCTGGAGACCTGGGGCTTCCCGCACAGCATGGTCGCGCCCATGCAGCGCATGGACGACCCGGCCTCGGTGGAGGGGGGCCTGCTGCGGGTGTGCTTCGAGGCCGCCGCCCGGCTCACCCAGCCCGGCTACGAGCCCCTGCCCATCGGACCGCTCTCCTGCGGCCGGCTGCGGGACGAGGATCTCCCGCCGGTGCTCTACCAGGTGCGCGCCGAGGCCGAGGAGCTCCGCCGGGCCATCCTCGGCGACTGAGAAAGGACCCACCTGCCCCCCGCCACTCGCACGCTCGCGGCGGGACCCTGCAGGTGGGCCGTCGTGCCTCGCTACCCGCCGGTGTAGGGGGCGCCCAGGGGGTCGACGGTCTCGTAGCCGCCGGTGACGGCCGCCAGTCGCGCGAGCGCGAAGTCGCCGTCGCCCAGCAGGTGGTCGATGGCCGTCAGCCGGCTCGTGTAGTGACCGATCGTGTACTCGGCGGTCATGCCGATGCCGCCGTGCAGCTGGATCGCCTCGTGACCGATGTGCCGGCCCGCCCGGCTCGTCTGCAGCCGGGCGCGGTCGGCGGCCCGGACGACGTCGCCCCCGGCGTCCTGCACCAGCGTCGCCCACAAGGCGGTGCTGCGGGCCAGCTCCAGCGACACGTACATGTCGGCGGTCCGGAAGGTCAGCGACTGGAACCGGGCCAGCGGGACGCCGAACTGCTTGCGCGTCCTCAGGTACTGCGCCGTGGTCCGCAGCGCGGTGTCCATCGCCCCGACCGCCTCGTGGCCGTAGGCGATCCGGGCCTCGGCCTGCGCCCGTTCCACCGCGGCCGTCCGGTCGGCGTCCGCGTCGTCGCCCAGCAGCTCGGCCGGCGTGCCGGTGAGCTCGATCCGTGCCGCCCGGCCCCCGTCGTGGGTGCGGTAGCCGGTGCGGGCCGGCCCCTCGGCGTCCGGGCGGACGAGGAACAGACCCGTGCCACCGCCGGGCAGCACCGCGCTGACGACCAGCAGGTCGGCGCGCGCCCCCTGCACGACCGGCTCCTTGACGCCGGCGAGCCGCCACCCGTCACCGTCGCGCGTGGCCCGCACGTCGCGGGCCGACGGCGACCACCGGGTTCCCGGCTCGGCGTGCGCGACGGCGGCCACGCAGCCGCCCTCGGCGATCGCCGCCAGCACCTCGCCGCGCTGCGCCGGGGTTCCCACGGCCGCGACCAGGCCACCGGCCAGCACGACGACCTCGACGAACGGCTCGGGCGCGAGGACCCGGCCGATCTCCTCGGCCACGATGGCCACCTCGACCGGGCCGGCGCCCATCCCGCCGTCGTCCTCGGCGAAGGGCAGGCCCAGGACGCCCATCTCGGCCAGCCGCGCCCAGGTCTTCTCGTCGAAGCCGGGCTCGGCCGCGGTGACCGTGCGCCGGTGCTCGCCGGTGTAGGCCCGGCCGAGCAGGCCGCTCACGGCCTCGCGCAGCGCGGCCTGTTCGTCGTCGTAGTCGAAGTCCACGCGTTCCTCACAACCCCAGGATCGAACCGGCGATGATGGTGCGCTGCACCTCGTTGGAGCCCCCGTAGATGGAGGCCTTGCGGTAGTTGAGGTACGACGGGGTGGCCACCCGCGCCCACTCGGGCACCTCGGAGCCCTCGCCGGCACCGGAGGCCACCGCCAGCGGCCCCGCGATGTCGACGACCAGCTCGGTCGCCGCCTGCTGCAGCTCGGTGCCGCGCAGCTTGAGCACCGACGACGCGGGGTGCGGCTTGCCGTCGGCGGAGTGCGCCACCACCCGCAGCGCGGTCAGCTCCAGCGCGAGCAGCTCGTTCTCCAGCTCGGCGATGCGGGCGGCCAGCAGCGGGTCCCGCGCCAGCGGCTCCCCATCGACCTCGACCTCGGCGGCGTGCCGCTTGGCCTGGGCCAGCAGCCGCTTGGTGTAGCCGACCGGTGCCACCCCGACCCGCTCGTTGCCCAGCAGGAACTTGGCGTAGTCCCAGCCCCGGTTCTCCTCGCCGACCAGGTTCTCGGCGGGCACCCGGACGTCCTCGAAGAAGACCTCGTTGACCTCGTGCCCGCCGTCGATGAGCTCGATCGGCCTCAGCGTGACGCCGGGGGCGTCCATCGGGACGAGCAGGAAGGAGATGCCGCGCTGCTTCTTCTCGGCCGTCGGGTCGGTGCGGACCAGGCAGAAGATCCAGTCGGCGTACTGCCCCAGCGTCGTCCAGGTCTTCTGCCCGTTGACCACCCAGTCGCCGCCGTCGCGGACGGCGCTGGTGCGCAGCGAGGCGAGGTCGGAGCCGGCGTCGGGCTCGGAGAAGCCCTGGCACCACCAGATGTCGAGGTTGGCCGTGGGCGGGAGGAACCGCTCCTTCTGCTCCTGCGACCCGAACGCCGCGATCACCGGGCCCACCATGCTGACGTTGAACGCCAGCGGCGGCGGCACGCAGGCCAGCTGCATCTCCTCGTGCCAGATGTGCCGCTGCAGCGGCGTCCAGCCACGGCCGCCCCACTCCCGCGGCCAGTGCGGCACGGCGAGGCCGGCGGCGTTGAGGACGCGCTGGGTCTCGACGTACTGGTCCCGGGTGAGGTGGCGCCGGGCCGCGACCGTGTCGCGGATCTCCTGCGGCACCTGCGTCGTGAAGAAGGTGCGCATCTCCTCCCGGAAGGCCGCCGTCTCCGGTGACAGCTGCAACCGCATCGGACCTCTTCCCCCGGCGGCGTCGTCCGGAGGGACGCGCCGCCGACTCGGTGTCGTACTCCGCGGACGATGCCACATCCGCTACTCGCCAGTAGCTACCGGCCGCGGACGTGTCCCGGCGACCCTCCGCCCGGGGCGGGCGTGACCTCGGCCCCGCCGCTCCCGGGGTGGTCCGGGGTGTGCGAGGAGGCTCACCTCCGCGCCGGTGGTTCGGGCGCCCACCGGCCGGCCAGCGCCTCGGTCAGGCGGTGCCGCCACCCGTCCAGCTCACCGAGGGGGAGGGCGGTCGAGTCGCGGGCGGTCTCGCACACCCGGTCGAGGAGCGCCAGCAGCCGGGTGTCCACCGACCCGCGCGGCGCCCGCCAGGCCAGCTCGCGGAGCAGCGCGGCCAGCCGCCGCAGGACGGCCGGCTGGCCGGGGGCGAACTGCAGCGGTTCCTCCAGCGCCAGATCGAGCAGTGCACCGGCGTCCCAGCGGGGGACGACCAGGCGCAGCACGCCGTCGTCGTCGTACCGCTCCACGGGGCGCAGCGGGTCCGCCAGCAGGTCGCCGAGCATGGCCGACAGGTGCGACAGCGCGTGCACCGCGGTCGTCGGGTCGTTGATGCCGGGGGAGAGGGCGCGGACGGCGATGTCGACGACCTTGCGCAGGCTGTACGCCACGTCGCGGTCGGTCGACCGCTCGAAGCCCAGCCGCGCCGCCCGCTGCACCGCCCGCACGACCTGCTCCCGCGCGCCGTCGCCGGCGGCGTGGTCCGTGGTGTCGTCGGCGGTGCCCCCCGCGGCGCCGTCCGTGGTGCCCGGCCACCACACGTGCGCCACGGGCACGCCCACGGTCACCGAGTCACCGATGCGCGCGGTCAGCTGCACGACGGCACCGGCCCGGGCGGCCGCGCCGACGAGGTCCGGCTCGTCGACGTCGGTGAGGAAGCCGCTGCCGGTGCTGCAGACGACGGTCGGGGGACCCTCCGGCAACGCGGACGCCGACGGGCCGGGCCGGGGACCGTCGTCCCCGGGCCGCTCGCGGGCGAGGACCTCGCGGGCCTCGTCGTGGACGTCGCGCAGCATGTCCTCCACCCGCAGCGACCGCGCCAGGTGGCCGAGGAAGTACACGAGCGCCGAGACGCTGGCCAGCGACAGCGCGTACGCGACGGTGATCGCCAGGCGCGGGACGAAGGCGCTCTCGCCCTCGGTGGCGCTCTCGGTCCGCACGGTGCGGAGCACCGTGAGGGCGTAGACGAAGGTCGCCACCAGCGTCGCCAGCGTCGCCTGGACGACGGGATCGCTGACGAAGGTCTGCAGCAGCCGGGGCGAGTACTGGCTGCTGGCCAGCTGGAGGCTGACCACGGTCAGCGAGAAGACCAGGCCGGTGACCGAGATGAGGGAGCCGGCGATCGCGGCCAGCAGGTCGCGCGCGGCGGACGGGCCGCCGCCGAAGACGAAGTCGAGCGGATGGCCGTCGGGGCCGACGAGGACGCCGTCGAGCTCGGGCAGGAGGATGCCCAGGCCCACCGCCGTGGCCACCGCGAGCAGCGGGATGGGCCAGAGGGCGCTGCGGATCCGGAGCCACAGGACCGGCGGGGTGCCGGGCCGGCCGGTCACGCCGGGCTGCCGGGCCGGCTGTGCACCCGCGCGGGCCGGCGTCCGCCGGTCGACCCCGGCGCAGCCGGCGGGGCGGCCGGCGGCGGGGGGCCGGCGTCGGCGGCGTCGCCCGGGACCGGGGCGGCAGCCGCCGCGGGCACGGGCGCGACCGACGCGTAGTCGTCCCGGTCGACGGGGACGACGGTGAGCCCCTGGTCGGTGGGCACCTCCACGGGCCCGTCGGCGGTGGCGAAGCGCACCTGCTCCGGCCCGGACAGCTCGGTGACCGTGAAGACGACCTGGGCGACCGCGCGCATCTGGTCGCCGCCCGCGACCCCGGTGAACTCCCGGCTGACCACCACCGTGACCGCGTCCGCGCCGGTGGCGGGCGGCTGGGGCACGAGGGGCTGGGGGAGCAGCGCCGTGCGCAGCCCCGCGGCCACCTCGGCGGGCGTCGGGCCGTCGGCCAGCAGCTCGAGCGCGGTCTCGCGGTCGACCCGGTCGGCCGGCCGCTGGACCGGCTCCAGCCGCGACCCGCGGACGAAGAACAGCGTCACCTCGGAACCCCCGGCCGCGCCGTCGGGTGCCGGCCGGGCGTCGGGCACGGCGCTGACCTGGATCTCCTCCGGGGCCTGCTCGGGGTCCACGCCGCAGCCGGCCGCCGCCAGCAGCAGCGCGAGCAGGACCCGCCGGCCCCCGGCCCGGCGCATCAGTCGGCCTCCACGACGAGCAGCCGGACGACGAACCGCGCGCCGCCCTGCGGGCTGTCCTCGACGGCGACCTCGCCGTGCATCAGCTGCAGGTGCCGCTGCACCAGCGACAGCCCCAGCCCGCTGCCCTCGGAGCTGACCCGGATGCTGCCGCTGCCGCGGGCGAACCGCTCGAAGACCCGGCTCCGCTCCTGGACGGGGATGCCCGGGCCGGCGTCGTCCACCACCACGCGGGCGTGCTCCCGGAGCCGGTCGACCGACACCCGGACCAGCCCGTCGCCGTGCTTGTCGGCGTTGTCCATCAGGTTGGCGATGACGCGTTCCAGGCGTCGCTTGTCGATCCGCACCCGCAGGTCCTCGGCCGCCGGAGCGACGTCGAGGTCGGCGGGGCTGGTCGCCGCCAGGTTGCGACGGGCGAGGCTGGCGCGCACGAGGTCGGCCAGGCACACCTCCTCGAGGGCGACGTCGGTGCTGCCGGCGTCGGCCCGGGAGATCTCCAGCAGGTCGGCGACCAGCCGCTCGAACGCCTCCACCTCCGACCGCAGCAGGTCGAGGCTCTCCCGGCCGTCGGGCGGCAGCGCGTCCCGGTAGCCGTCGACGAGGGCGGCCGCGTTGACCATGGTGGTCAGCGGGGTGCGCAGCTCGTGGCTGACGTCGGCGGCGAAGCGCGCATCGCTGCGCAGCCGCTCCTCCAGGGTGTCGGCGGTGCGGTTGAACGAGGTGGCCAGCGGCTCCAGCGACGGGTCCCCCCGCGGGTCGATGCGGGTCGCCAGCGCCCCGTCGGCGATCGCGGCCGCCGCTCCCGCCAGCCGGTCGAGGGGACGCAGCGCCGGCCGGGTCACCCACCAGCCGGCCAGCACCGAGACCGGGACCACCGTCAGCGCCGCGGCGGTGAGCACGATGCCCAGCACCCGGTAGGTGCTGTCGAGCTCCTCCAGCGAGTAGATCTCGAAGTACGCGGTGCCCGGCTGCGGCAGCGGGACGCCCACGGCGAGCATCGTGCTGCCGTCGGCGGTGATGCGCTGGCGGGCCGGTCCGCCGTCGACGACCCGCTCGCGCAGCTCCGCGGGCAGGTCGTCGCGCCCGATGCGCAGCGACGTGGTGCTCCACTCACCGCCGTACAGCAGCAGCGACGTCGACCCCGTCTCGCGGGCGAGCTGGGAGAGCAGCTGGGCCGGGGCGACACCGCCGGCCAGGCCGCGCTCGACCTGGGCGGCGTTGGCCGTGGTCTGCACGAGCGTGGCGCGCTCCCGCTGCACCAGCAGGTACTGGGACACCGTCACCCAGACCCCGGTGACCAGCACGGTGGTCAGCGCGAGCATGACCGCCGTGAAGGCGAACGTGGCCCGTCCGCGGAGCGTGTGCGGCCGCAGACCGCGCAACCGCCGGCGGACCCGGTGGGCGCCCCGCGCGGGCCGGGCGGCCGCCCGGGCCGCCCGGGCCGGCACGGGCGCGCCGCCGCCCGGCGGCGGGGCCACCGGGGCGGACACCGCCGCCGGCGGCGCCCCCGGCGGCCGGACGGTGCTGCTCACGGCGCCTCCTCGCGGTCCCCGCGCGCGGGACCCGCTCCCGGCCCGTCGGTCCCGTCGGGGGCACCGTGCCCCTGCGCGATCCCG
Organism: Geodermatophilus sp. YIM 151500; assembly: GCF_025716945.1. Lineage (GTDB taxonomy): Bacteria > Actinomycetota > Actinomycetes > Mycobacteriales > Geodermatophilaceae > YIM-151500. Next base: position 122,610 of record NZ_JAOVZT010000001.1, on the reverse strand, counting down.
CTCACGCCGGTATCCGGTACCCCATCCCCCGGACGGTGGTCACCACGGTGGGGTTGCTGGGGTCGGCCTCCACCTTCTTCCGCAGCCGCCGCACGTGGACGTCGACCAGCCGGGAGTCGCCGAAGTAGTCGTAACCCCACACCCGCTCGAGCAGCTCCTCCCGGCTGAGCACCCGGCCGGACTCGAGGGCGAGCTCGGTCAGCAGCTTGAACTCCGTGCGGGTGAGCTCCACGGCTTCGCCGCCGCGGGTCACGGTGCCCTCCTCGGGTGCGATCTCGATGTCGCCGACGGTGATCCGCTGCCGCAGGCCGGTGCCCCGGGACCGGCGCACGAGCGCGCGGATCCGGGCCGAGAGCTCCTTGGCGACGAAGGGCTTGGTGACGTAGTCGTCGGCGCCCGCCTCCAGCCCGGCCACGACGTCGTGGCTGTCGGCGCGGGCGGTCACCATGATCACCGGTGTGTCGGACGTGCGGCGGATCCGCCGGCACACCTCGAAGCCGTCGACGCCGGGCAGCATGAGGTCGAGCAGGATGACGTCGAACCGGCGCTCGCCCAGCCGCTCCAGCCCCTCCTCGCCGGACCCGGCCTCCTGCACGTCGAGGCCCTCGCTGCGCAGCGCCATCGCGACGATCCGCCGGATGCGGACGTCGTCCTCGATGATCAGGACCGACTGGGGCACGTCGAGAAGTGTGCCCATGCCTCACCTCCCGTACCACTGCTGCGGCGTCGGTGCCGCACCGATCGGGTGGCGGCGTCCCCGCTGCGCAGCAGCCCGTGCCGGTGGGCCCCGGTCACCGGGGGCACGGATGCCCGGGGCGGTCCGGTGCGGAGCGCACCACCAGGTCGCCGACGGCGCCGGCGGGTGCGGAACGCAGCGCGTCGAGCGCGGCCACGCCGTCGGGGTCGGTGCCGCCCACTCCGGCGAGGTCGAGGACGATCCGCCGGTGGCCGAGGCGGCGCAGCGTCTCCACGGTGCCGCGCAGCAGGTCGGCGCCCTGCACCGTGAGGTGGCCCGTGGCCCGGACGCCGCCGCCGCGGGTGTCGACCACCGCGGTGAGCAACGGCCGGTCGCCGGCTCTCGGCACCGCCGCCTCCTCCGCGGCGGGCGGCGGGACCGGGGGGCGGCGGCGCCGGTCCGGGCCCGGGCGACGCCGCGCGGCGGTCAGCGGGACGACGACGGCGGGGGGCGCGTCCCGGGTCGGCCTGCGCATCGGTGGTGCCTCCCGTCGTCGCGCCCGTCCGTGTCCGCCGGGTGGCGGCGGGTCTCCACCCTGGCAGGGCCGGTGTGCGGCGCCGAGGCCCCACGCGGAAAGGTCACGGTCATGTCACACGCTCGTCAGCCCGAAGCGGCACCGGCGTCGACGGCACCGGCGGTGCCCGGCCGTCCGGACGTCCGGCCCGCCCCCCGTCGCCCCGCCGGCCCGCTGGCCGGCCTGCGCGTGGTCGAGCTCGGCGGCATCGGCCCCGGTCCGCACGCCGCCATGGTGCTGGCCGACCTGGGCGCCGACGTCGTCCGCGTGGAGCGCCCCGCCGGCGGGCTGCAGGTCGGGGCGGCCGACCGCGACCTCGTGCTGCGCGGGCGCCGCTCGGTGGCCGCCGACGTCAAGGAGCCCGGCGGCCTCGCCTCGGTGCTCGACCTGGTCGCGAGCGCCGACGTGCTGCTGGAGGTCTTCCGCCCCGGGGTGGCCGAGCGGCTCGGCCTGGGACCGGACGCCTGCCTGGCCCGGCAGCCGCGGCTGGTCTACGCGCGGATGACCGGCTGGGGGCAGACCGGGCCCTGGGCGACGCGGGCAGGGCACGACCTCAACTACCTGGGGCTGACCGGCACCCTGCACGCGCTCGGCCGCGCCGGCGGCCCGCCGACCTTCCCGGCCAACCTGGTCGCCGACTACGGCGGCGGGTCGATGCTGGTGCTGGTCGGCATCCTCGCCGCCCTGGTCGAGCGGGAGCGCTCCGGCCGCGGCCAGGTCGTCGACGCGGCCATGGTCGACGGGGTGAGCCTGCTGTCGCAGCCGATGTGGTCGCTGCGCGCCCAGGGCGCGTGGTCGGCCGAGCGCGGCACCAACCTGCTCGACGGCGGAGCGCCGTTCTACGACGTCTACCCCTGCGCGGACGGCCGGTACGTGGCCGTGGGCGCCCTGGAACCGCAGTTCTACGCGGCGCTGCTCGACGGGCTCGGGCTGTCCTCCGCGGAGCTGCCCGAGCAGCAGGACCGCGCCGGCTGGCCCCGGCTGCGGGAGGCCTTCACGACGACGTTCGCCGCCCGGCCGCGTGACGAGTGGGCGGCGGTCTTCGACGGCGTCGACGCGTGCGTGACGCCGGTGCTCGAACCGGACGAGGTCGCCGGGCACCCGCACCTGGCGGCGCGGGGGACGCTGCTGGCCGTCGACGGCGACGTGCAGGCCGCGCCCGCGCCCCGGTTCTCCCGCACGCCCGCCGGGCCGCCGGAACCGCCGGGACCGCGCGGCGGCGAGGTCCGGGCGGTGCTGGAGGAGTGGCTGCGCGAGGACCGCGAGCGGGGCTGAGGAGGACACCATGCGCAGAACCCTGTACGGGGCCGACCACGAGGCCTTCCGCGAGACGGTGCGCACCTTCGTGGCCAAGGAGGTGCTGCCGCACGACGCCGAGTGGGAGCGCGCGGGCATCGTGCCGCGCGGGCTGTTCGCCGCCGCGGGTGCGCAGGGGCTGCTCGGCATGGCGGCGCCCGAGGAGTTCGGGGGCGGCGGGACGCCCGACTTCCGCTTCAACGCCGTCCTCACCGAGGAGGTGGTGCGGGCCGGCGTCGTCGGCGCCGGCAACGGGCTGTGCCTGGTCAACGACGTCTGCCTGCCGTACCTCCTGGACCTGGCCACCGCCGAGCAGCGCGCCCGGTGGCTTCCGGGCGTCGTGTCCGGCGAGCTCGTGCCGGCGATCGCGATGACCGAGCCGGGTGCCGGGTCCGACCTCGCGGCGATCACGACGACCGCCGTCCGGGACGGCGACTGCTACGTGGTGAACGGCGCCAAGACCTTCATCACCAACGGCATCAACGCCGACCTGGTGATCACGGCGGTGACGACCGACCCGGCGCGGCGGCACGAGGGCATGAGCCTGCTGGTCCTCGAGCGCGGCATGCCCGGGTTCACGCGGGGTCGGAACCTGGCCAAGCTCGGGCAGCACGCCCAGGACACGGCCGAGCTGTCCTTCGCCGACGTCCGGGTGCCGGTCGGCAACCTGCTCGGCGAGGAGGGCCGCGGCTTCGCCCACCTGGTCGACCGGCTGCCCCAGGAGCGGCTGGGCATCGCGGTGGCGGCGGTCGCCGGGGCGGGGCGGGCCCTGGCGCTCACCCTCGAGCACGTGCGGACCCGGACCGCGTTCGGCCGGCCGGTCGGCTCCTTCCAGAACACCCGCTTCCGGCTGGCCGAGATCGCCACCGAGGTCGACGTCGCCCAGCACTACGTCGACGACTGCGTCCGCGCGCTGGCCGCCGGGGAGCTGACCGCGGTCGACGCGGCGAAGGCCAAGTGGTGGTCCAGCGAGTTGCAGGGCCGGGTCGTCGACACCTGCCTGCAGCTGCACGGCGGCTACGGCTACATGACGGAGTACCCGATCGCCCGGGCGTGGGCGGATGCCCGGGTCACCCGCATCTACGGCGGCACCACGGAGATCATGAAGGAGGTCGTCGGGCGCGACCTCGGGTTGTGAGCGCCGCTCCGCGGATCGCCGGCCGCGGGTCCGTAGGGTGGGGGCACGCGAGCGGAGGGAGCCGGTCATGCGGGACGCGGTGATCGTCGAGGCGGTGCGCACGCCGGTGGGCAAGCGCGGCGGCGGGCTGTCCGGGGTGCACCCGGCCGAGCTGTCGGCGCACGTGCTGGGGTCGCTGGTCGAGCGGGCCGGGCTGGACCCGGCGCAGGTCGACGACGTCATCTGGGGCTGCGTCGGCCAGGTGGGGGAGCAGACGTTCGACATCGGGCGCACCGCCGTGCTCGCCGCGGGCTGGCCGGAGACGGTGACCGGCGTGACGGTCGACCGGCAGTGCGGGTCCTCGCAGCAGTCGGTGCACTTCGCGGCGGCCGGGCTGGTGGCCGGCCAGTACGACGTCGTCGTCGCCGGCGGCGTGGAGTCGATGAGCCGGGTGCCGCTGGGCTCCTCGGTCGGCGAGGCCAACCCCTTCCCGCCGGCCTTCGCCGACCGCTACGGCGGGGTCTTCCCGAACCAGGGCGTCGGCGCCGAGATGATCGCCGAGCGGTGGGGCTTCTCCCGGGAGGCCTGCGACGACTTCTCCGTCGGTTCGCACGAGAAGGCCGCCGCCGCGCAGAAGGAGGGGCGCTTCGACGCCCAGGTCGCGCCGGTCCCGCTGACCGACGGCACGGCGGTCGCGCACGACGAGGGCATCCGGCCCGGCACCACGCCCGAGGTGCTCGCCGGGCTCAAGACGGTCTTCAAGCCCGAGGGCGGGGTGATCACCGCGGGCAACTCCTCGCAGATCTCCGACGGCGCCGCCGCGCTGCTGATGACGACGAGCGACCGGGCCCGCGAGCTCGGCCTCACGCCGCTGGCCCGCGTGCACACCGCCGTCCTCGCCGGCGCCGACCCGGTGATCATGCTGACCGCGCCGATCCCGGCCACCGCCAAGGCGCTCCGGCGCAGCGGCCTCGCGCTCGACGACATCGGCGTCGTCGAGGTGAACGAGGCCTTCGCGCCGGTACCGCTGGCCTGGCTGGCCGAGTTCGGCGCCGATCCCGCGCGGCTGAACCCGAACGGCGGGGCCATCGCCCTCGGCCACCCGCTGGGCGGGTCCGGCGCCCGCATCATGACCACGCTGGTCCACCACATGCGCGACGCCGGCGTCCGCTACGGCCTGCAGACGATGTGCGAGGGCGGCGGCCAGGCCAACGCCACGATCCTCGAGCTGCTGTAGACGCGGCGGCCTCGGGCTCGCGCGGCCGGCGCCCTTCCCTCCCGGCCGCTCGTTTCACCGGACGCCCGAGGGGCACGGCACCTCCGACACCGCCGAGCCCGTCGGGAGGACGACCATGGCCATCGCGACGATCAACCCGGCCACCGGGGAGACGCTGAAGACGTACGAGCCCCTGTCGGACGAGGCGCTCGAGGAAAAGATCGCCCGCGCCGCGACGGCCTTCGAGGCCTACCGGCGGACGACGGTCGAGCAGCGCGCCGGCTGGCTGCGCGCGGCCGCCGACGTGCTCGACGCCGACGTCGGCACGGTCGCCGAGCTGATGACCACCGAGATGGGCAAGACGCTCGCCGCGTCGAAGGCCGAGATCGGCAAGTGCGCCAAGGCGCTGCGGTACTACGCCGAGCACGGGCCGCGGTTCCTCGAGCGCCGGCCCGCCGACGCCGAGGCGGTCGGGGCCACGCAGGCCTTCGTCGAGTACCAGCCGATCGGGGTGGTCCTCGCGGTCATGCCGTGGAACTTCCCGCTCTGGCAGGCGCTGCGCTTCGCCGGTCCGGCGCTCATGGCCGGCAACGTCGGGCTGCTCAAGCACGCCAGCAACGTGCCGCAGACCGCGCTCTACCTCGAGGAACTGGTCCGCAAGGCCGGCTTCCCGGACGACGTCTTCCAGACCCTGCTCATCGGCTCCGCGACGGTCGAGCGGGTGCTGCGCGACGACCGGGTGGCCGCGGCGACCCTGACCGGGAGCGCGCCGGCGGGCGCCTCGGTCGCCTCGGTGGCCGGCGACGCGCTGAAGAAGACGGTGCTCGAGCTCGGTGGCAGCGACCCGTTCATCGTCATGCCGTCGGCCGACCTGGAGAAGGCGGCGGAGGTCGCCGTGACCGCACGCTGCCAGAACAACGGGCAGAGCTGCATCGCAGCCAAGCGGTTCTTCGTCCACGCCGACGTGGCCGAGGAGTTCACCCGGCTGTTCGCCGACCAGCTGGCCGCGCAGAAGGTCGGCGACCCGATGGCCGACGACACGAAGATCGGCCCGCTGGCCACCGAGGCCGGGCGGGAGGACGTCGAGCGCTACGTCGACGACGCCGTGCGGAAGGGCGCCACCGTGGTCACCGGCGGACGGCGGGTCGACGGGCCCGGCTGGTTCTACGAGCCGACCCTGCTCACCGGCATCACGCCGGAGATGGACGTGTACTCGGAGGAGGTCTTCGGGCCGGTCGCCGCGCTGTTCACCGTCGGCGGTCTCGACGAGGCCCTCGAGATCGCCAACAGCCACCCCTACGCGCTCGGCGCCAACCTGTGGAGCGAGGACGAGGACGAGCGCCGGCGGTTCATCAGCGACGTGCACGCCGGGATGGCGTTCATCAACGGCATGGTCACCTCCTACCCGGAGCTGCCCTTCGGCGGGATCAAGCAGAGCGGCTACGGCCGGGAGCTCACCGACCTGGGCATGCACGAGTTCATGAACGCCAAGACCGTCTGGGTCGGCCCGTCGAGCTCGGGGCAGCGGGGAGGCGATCCGGCGACGGCGTCGGAATGACGCTGCCCCGGCGAGTGCCGCAGCGGCTCCGCCCGGAGCAGGATGCCGGCATGGTCGTGCACCCGCTGGCCTCCTCCGGCGTCGTGGGCACCGCGGGGCGGGTGGCCGACCCCCGCGACGGCGCCGTCCCCGCGGCGGGGCTGCGCCTGGGCGGGCGGCCGCTGCCCGTCCTGGGCACCGCGCGGGTCTACATCTGCGGCATCACGCCCTACGACGTCACCCACCTCGGGCACGCGGCCACCTTCGTCTGGGCCGACGTCCTCGCCACGGTGCTCGGCACCGTCGGCGTCGACGTGCTGACGTGCCGGAACGTGACCGACGTCGACGACGTGCTGACGCGCGCGGCGATCGCCCGCGGCCGGCACTACGACGAGTTCGCGCTGTCGCAGGAGTACCTGTTCGAGCAGGACATGCAGGCACTGCGGGTGCACCGGCCCGCCCTCGCCCCGCGGGCGCGCCACCACGTGCCGCACGTCCGGCAGCTCGCGGCCGCCCTGCTGCGCGCCGGAGCGGCCTACGAGCGCGACGGCACGGTCTACTTCCGGGGCGGGGACGTGCCGGGCCGGGTCGGGCTGACCCGCGCCGAGGCCCGGGAGCTGTCCGACCGGTACGGCGACGACCCCGGCGATCCGCGGCGCGAGGACCCGTTCGACGTGCCGGTCTGGCTGCCGTCGGGCGAGCTGGACCCGGCCTGGCCCAGCCCGTGGGGCTGGGGCCGGCCGGGCTGGCACGCGGAGTGCGCGGCGATGGCGGTGGCCGCGCTCGGGGCGAGCGTCGACGTGCTCGTCGGCGGGCTCGACCTGACCTTCCCGCACCACGCCTACCAGTCGGCGATGGTGGAGGCGGCGACCGGCGTCGTCCCGTTCGCGCGGCGGGACATGCACGTGGGCACGGTGGGCCTGGGCGGCGCCAAGATGGCCAAGTCGACGGGCAACCTGGTCCTCATCGCCGACCTGCTCGCCACCCGTCCACCCGCGGCGATCCGGCTGATGACCCTCGACCGGCCGTGGGCGCGCTCCTGGGACTTCACCGCCGACCTGCTCGACGGGGCCGCAGCGGCGCTCGACCGGCTCTACGCCGCGGCCGCGCGTCCCGCTCGGTCGCCGTCCGGCCGGGACGGCGTCCTCGAGGCGCTGCTCGACGACCTCGACGTGCCGCGGGCCCGGGCCGTCGCCGAGGAGGAGGGCGGGGACGCCGCCCGGCTGTTCATCCGGCTGCTGGCGCTCAACTGACCGGGGGAGGGGCGCCCTCACGCGGAACCGCGGGTCAGTGCCGCCTGCGCGTCCTCCGCCAGGCGGCGCACCAACTCCCCGGCGGGCAGGGCCTCGACCAGCGGGTGGCCCTGCCCGGCCCACAGGTTCAGTCCGTCGGGGTCTCCGGCCTGCCGGGCGGCGGCGCGGAGCGGGGTCGTCAGGTGGTGCACCTGCGGATAGGCCGCCGGGGCGGTGGCGGTGTGCTCGGTGAGGAACCGGTTGACCAGGCCGCGAGCGCGCCGGCCGCTGAACGCCCGGGTCAACGCCGTCTCCTGGTACGCGGTGAGCGCCCGTCGGTGTGCCGGGCTGGTTCCCGCCTCGGGGCAGCGCAGGAACGCCGTGCCGAGCTGGGCGGCCTCGGCACCTGCGACGAGCACGGCGGCGACCGACGGGCCGTCCATGATCCCGCCGGCGGCGACCAGCGGCAGGTCCACCGCCCGGGCGACCAGGCGCAGCAGCGTCAGCAGCCCGTACTCCCCGCCCCCGTCGTCGTCGCGGAACCCGCCCCGGTGCCCACCGGCCTCGATGCCCTGCACGACCAGCGCATCCGCGCCGATGTCGCGGGCGGCCAGCGCTTCCTCCGGGGTGGTGACGGTGACCTGCACCGTGACGTCGACCGCGTGCAGCGCGGCGACCATGTCCGGGTGGGGCAGGCCGAAGGTGAACGACACCACGGGCACCCGTTCCTCCGCGACAAGGGCGACCTTCGCCGCCCAGGCGTCGTCGTCGGCCCGGGGTTCCCCCAGGTCGACGCCCCACCGCTCGGCCTCGCCCCGCAGCTCGCTCGCGTAGCGGCGCACGGCCTCCGCGTCCCCGGGCGGTCCGGGGGCGAACACGTTGACCCCGAACCGCTGCCCGGTCACCGCCCGGACGGCTCGGATCTCCTCCCGCACGGCCGCGGGGCTCTTGTAGCCGGCAGCGAGGAAACCGAGTCCACCGGCCTCGGAGACCGCCGCGACGAGTTCGGGCGTGGACGGTCCCCCGGCCATCGGCGCCTGCACGATCGCACGGCGCAGCTCCAGACCCATGCCGACCTCCGCGTCCCGTGGGCTCCGACGTGCCTTCTGCCCGAAGTGTGACCGGCCGTCCCCCCGTGGGCCGTCCCCGACCGTGCGGCCGCCGCCACGACGGACGTCGTCCGGCGCGGAACCCGGTGGGAACCCCGCCCGGTCGCGCGCGCGTTGGCCCCGCATGGAGCTGACCTGTCCCAAGTGCCACGGCACGATGCGCACCTACGAGCGCAACGGCGTGCACGTCGACCAGTGCTCCGACTGCCGGGGCATCTTCCTCGACCGCGGTGAGCTCGAACGGCTCGTCGACGCGGAGAACGCCTGGCACGCCGGGTCGCGGCAGCCGTCGAGCGGCTCGGGGCACGCGGCGCACGGCGGCGCGCCGCAGGGCGGGGCCTCCTACGGGACGTCGTCCGGCCAGGCGGCGGGCCTCGGCGCCGTGGTCAACGAGGTGCTCTCCCAGGTGCGCGGCCAGAAGTCGAGCTCGCACGGGTACGGGCACAAGCGCAAGAAGGAGAGCTTCCTCGGCGACCTGTTCGGCTGACCGGCCGGGCACGGCCGCGCGGCCCACGGCGGGTGATCGGCAGGGCGGTCCATGGGCATGGCTTCTGCGGGCGGGTTGCGACGCCCGGTGCGGGTGCCGGCGTCCGGCGCGGTGCTCGACGGTGACCTGGTGGTCCCGGAGGGCGCCCGCGGCGTGGTGCTGTTCGCGCACGGCAGCGGCAGCAGCCGGCACAGCCCGCGCAACCGGCGGGTGGCGGCCGGATTGCACGACGCCGGTCTCGGCACCCTGTTGCTGGACCTGCTCACCGAGGAGGAGGAGCGGATCGACGCCCGGACCCGGGCGCTGCGCTTCGACATCGACCTGCTCGCCGGCCGGCTGACCGCGGCCGCCGACTGGCTCGGGGCCGCCGAGGGGACGGCCGGGCTGCCGCTGGCCACGTTCGGCGCCAGCACCGGTGCGGCGGCCGCGTTGATCACCGCGGCCGACCGGCCCGAGGCGGTCCGCGCGGTCGTCTCCCGCGGCGGGCGACCCGACCTGGCCGGCGACGCGCTCGAGCGGGTGCGGGCGCCGACGCTGCTGGTGGTCGGCGGGCACGACGTCCAGGTGCTCCGGCTCAACCGGGACGCCGCCGCGCACCTGGCCGCCGAGCACGAGGTGGCCGTCGTCCCCGGGGCCACCCACCTGTTCGAGGAGCCCGGCGCACTCGAGGAGGTCGTCGAGCGGACGACGGCCTGGCTGCTCCGGTGGCTGCGGGGCCGGCCCCGGTCGCGCGACCGAACGAGCGGGAGGTCGCGGGCGCGTTCCCGGGTCGCCCTGCACCGGTCGAGCGGCCAGGATGCGGGCATGGACGTCGGCTGGGGGACGGACGACCAGTGGGACGCACGGCCGGGTCTCGACGAGTTCCTGCTGGCCCGGATCGCCGAGGACGACCGGGTGGCCGCCGACGCCGCCGAGGACAGCGGCCGCAAGGACTGGAGCACGGACCCACGGGGCACCGGGGCGGCGGACCGGAGGACGGCCGAGCACGTCGCCCGGCACGACCCGGCCCGCGTGCACGCCGAGTGCGCCGCCAAGCGGCACCTGGTCCTGGCCTGCCGCGACGTCCGGCCGGACATGCACTTCCTCGGGCGGCGTCCCAGCGGGATGGCCGACTTCCCGCTGTCCCCCCGCGACCCCCACCAGCTGGCCGCGCTCACCCTCGCCCTGCTGGCGCTGCCGTACGCCGACCACCGCGACTACCGGCCCGAATGGCGTCCGTGACCACCGTCGCGCCGGGTCCCTCGCCGTCGACCGGCGGTTTCCCGTCACCGCGCCGGGGGAACCACAGCACGGTCGCAAGACGCGCGACCCGTTTCCTCGACGACGAGGAGGACCTCCGGATGGCCGACCAGCAGCGCGACGTGATCGAGGTGCTCACCCACGACCACCGCGAGGTGGAGCGGATGTTCGCGGAGCTCGACGCGCTCCGCGGCGCCACGGGCGAGACCGAGCGGCGGCGCCGCAAGGACCTGGTCGACCAGGTCACCATCGAGCTGGTGCGCCACTCGGTCGCGGAGGAGGCCGAGGTCTACCCGGCGGTGAAGGACAAGGTGAGCGCCGAGGAGGCCGAGCGGGCCAAGCACGAGCACGCCGAGGCCGAGAAGACCATGAAGCGGCTGGAGTCGCTCGACCCCGACGACGCGAGTTTCGACGCGGAGCTGGCGACGCTGATGCAGGAGATCCGGGAGCACGTGGCCGAGGAGGAGGGCCAGATGTTCCCGCACATGCGCCAGGTGTTCTCCCGGCAGGAACTGGTCGAACTGGGTGCCAAGGTCGAGTCGGTGAAGAAGATCGCGCCGACCCGGCCGCACCCCTCGGCGCCCGACGAGCCCCCGGGCGACAAGCTGCTCGGCCCCGTCGCCGGGCTGTTCGACCGCCTGCGCGACGCGGTGAGCAGGCGGGGCACCGAGCGCTGAGGACGCTGCGAGGGAGGCCACGGTGACCGCGCCACCTCCCGGGTGAGCGCCCGCGAGCTCGTCGTCCTCGGCACGGCCAGCCAGGTCCCGACGCGGACCTGCAACCACGACGGCTACCTGCTCCGCTGGGACGGCGAGGGCCTGCTGTTCGACCCCGGGCGCGCTGCCGACCCCCGGCACGACGCTGGGACGAGGCCGCCTTCCTCGCCGAGGCGGCCGGCGTCCTCGCCGGCGAGGTGGTCGTCGCCCGCGATCTGCAGACCGTGCCGGTGCCCCCGCGGGTCACGGCACCCGTCCCGGCCGGCTGGCCGTAGGGGAGCGGCCGGTGCCCGGTGCCGCCTCCGACCGCAGCAACGGCAGCGTGCGCCACGGCACCAGGCAGGAGAGCGCGATGACGCTGGTGGACCGGCGCACCGAGGAGGAGCGGTCGATGGCCAGCAGCGTCCGCTGCAGGTCCTCGTGGGAGGCGGCGGCGACCCGGCACAGCACGTCGCCGCTGCCAGTGGTGGCGTGCGCCTCCAGGACGCCGGGGATGGCCTCGAGGTCACGGGTCACGTCCTCGATCGCGCCCTGGGCGATCTCCAGGGTGACGAAGGCCTGGACGCCGAAGCCCGCTGCCGTCACGTCCACGTCCGGACCGTGGCCGCTGACCACGCCGGCCTCCTCCAGCCGGCGCAGCCGGGCGGTCACGGTGCCACGGGCGACCCCGGTCAGCCGGGAGAGCTCGAGGTCGCCGGCGCGCGGGTTGTCGCGCAGCGCCTCCAGCAGCGCGATGTCCAGCGCATCGGCGGGTCGTCGCGCCATCCGTGCCCTCCGCTCCCGTCGCGCCGGGTCCGGCCCCCCTGTGCAGAAAGACTAGGTCATCGCCCCTTCAGGTGCCCGGGTTGAGCAGACAGGTCATGGAGGCGAGTGCTGGTTGCGCAGCTGCTCCCGGTGGGTGTGCAGTGTTCGCGACGCCGGGACACGGCCCGCGACAGGAGGGAACGACATGAGCCTCGAGCAGACCCTGAACGACGAGGAGCGCCTCGCCCAGCTCGACGTCGACCAGCTCAAGCAGCTCGTCGGCCTGGTGGAGTACGACGACTCGCACGACCCGTTCCCGGTGAGCGGCTGGGACGCGCTGGTCTGGGTGGTCGGCAACGCCGTGCAGACCGCGCACTTCTTCCAGTCGGCCTTCGGCATGGAGCTGATCGCCTACTCCGGTCCGGAGACCGGCAACCGTGACCACCACGCGTTCGTGCTGCGGTCCGGTGCCGCGCGCTTCGTCGTCACGGGGGCCTACGACCCCGACAGCGCGCTGGCCGACCACCACCGGGTCCACGGTGACGGGATCGTCGACATCGCACTGACCGTGCCGGACGTCGACCGCTGCATCGCCAACGCCCGCAGCCAGGGCGCCACGGTGCTCCAGGAGCCGCAGGACCTCACCGACGAGCACGGCACGGTGCGCATCGCGGCGATCGCCGCCTACGGCGACACCCGGCACACGCTGGTCGACCGGTCCCGGTACTCCGGTCCGTACCTGCCGGGCTACGTCGCCCGCACGTCGTCCTACCGCAAGCGGGACGGGGCGCCCGAGCGGCTGTTCCAGGCCGTCGACCACGTGGTCGGCAACGTCGAGCTCGGCGCCATGGACGAATGGGTCGGCTTCTACAACCGCGTCATGGGCTTCACCAACATGGCCGAGTTCATCGGCGACGACATCGCCACCGACTACTCCGCGCTGATGAGCAAGGTGGTCGCGAACGGCAACCACCGGGTGAAGTTCCCCCTCAACGAGCCGGCGATCGCGAAGAAGAAGTCGCAGATCGACGAGTACCTGGAGTTCTACCGCGGCCCCGGCGCCCAGCACGTCGCACTGGCCACCAACGACATCCTCCGCACGGTGGACGCGCTGCGCGCGGAGGGCATCGAGTTCCTGAGCACGCCGGACTCCTACTACGAGGACCCGGCGCTGCGCGCCCGCATCGGGGAGGTGCGCGCGCCGATCGAGGAACTGCAGCAGCGCGGCATCCTGGTCGACCGGGACGAGGACGGCTACCTGCTGCAGATCTTCACCAAGCCGATCGGTGACCGGCCGACGGTCTTCTTCGAGCTGATCGAGCGGCACGGCTCGCTCGGCTTCGGCAAGGGCAATTTCAAGGCGCTGTTCGAGGCGATCGAGCGCGAGCAGGAGAAGCGCGGCAACTTCTGAGGAAGGACCCCGCTGCTCCCCACCGCTCGCAGGCTCGCGGTGGGCTCCTGCGGCGGGGCCGAGCCCAGCGGCCCCGAGGGGGCCGTTCCCGTCGGTCACGAGGAGGACGAGATGGCGTTCTACCGGCAGGTGGGCGAGGTCCCGCCGAAGCGGCACACCCAGTTCCGCCGTCCGGACGGCGGTCTGTACTCCGAGGAGCTGGTCGGGGAGGAGGGCTTCTCCTCGGACTCCGCGCTGCTGTACCACCGGGGCATCCCGTCGGCGATGGTCGACGCCCGGCCGTGGGAGCTGCCCGACCAGTCGCTGACGACCAACAGCCCGCTGGTGCCGCGGCACCTCAAGCTGCACGATCTGTTCCCGGGGGAGGAGCACAAGGCCGTCGACGCGGTCACCGGCCGGCGGCTGGTGCTCGGCAACGGCGACGTCCGCCTCTCCTACGCGGTCAGCGCCCTGCCCAGCCCGTACTACCGCAACGCGGTGGGTGACGAGTGCGTGTTCGTGGAACGCGGGACGGCGACGGTCGAGACGGTGTTCGGCGCCCTGGACGTCGGCGCGGGCGACTACGTCCTCCTGCCGCGAGCGACCACCCACCGCTGGGTGCCGACGGGGGACGAGCCGCTGCGCACGTACGTGATCGAGGCCAACAGCCACATCGCGCCGCCCAAGCGGTTCCTCTCCCGGTACGGGCAGTTCCTCGAGCACGCCCCCTACTGCGAGCGCGACCTCCGTGCGCCGGAGGAGCCGCTGCTCGCCGAGGGCACCGACGTCGAGCTGTACGTCAAGCACCGCGGCGACGGTCCCGGCGGCCTGGCAGGCACGGTGCACGTGCTGCCTGAGCACCCGTTCGACGTGGTCGGCTGGGACGGCTGCCTGTACCCCTACGCGTTCAACGTCGCCGACTACGAGCCCATCACCGGCCGGGTGCACCAGCCTCCGCCGGTGCACCAGGTCTTCGAGGGGCACAACTTCGTGGTCTGCAACTTCGTGCCCCGGAAGGTCGACTACCACCCGCTGGCGGTCCCCGTGCCCTACTACCACGCCAACGTCGACAGCGACGAGGTCATGTTCTACGTCGACGGCGACTACGAGGCCCGCAAGGGCTCGGGCATCGGCAAGGGCTCGGTCAGCCTGCACCCCGGCGGGCACAGCCACGGCCCGCAGCCCGGCGCGGTGGAGCGGTCGCTGGGGGTGGAGTTCTTCGACGAGCTGGCCGTCATGGTCGACACCTTCCGGCCGCTCGCCCTCGGCGAGGGCGGCACCGTCGCGGACGACGGTCGGTACGCCTGGTCGTGGTCGGGCCGCGGACCCGGCCGGTGACCGTCGAGGTGGCCCCGGCAGGTCTGTTCGACGGCCTCTTCGACGACGCGGCGCTGTTCCCGCCCGGCGACGCCCCGATGGCCGCCGCCGTGCCGGCGCACCGCGGGCTGCGGCGGGCCCTGGGCGCCCTGGTCGGACCGTTCGTCGTGCCGGCCGGTCGGCTCGGCGAGCTGACCGACCACCTGGACGACGGCCCCGTCCTCGAGCTGTCGCTGATCGCGGCGGCCGCCGACCTGCCGGCGGCCGCCGCCCGCGTCGCCGCGGAGCCGCGACTCACCCTGGCCGCCGTCGAGGTGCCCGTCGTGCCTGACCGGGTGGCCGCGCGGGCGGCCGTGCAGGTGCTCGGCGCCGTCCTCCCACCGCCGGTGCCGGCCGCCGTCGAGCTGCCGCGCGGCCCGGCGCGGGCCGAGGTGCTCGACGTCCTGGCCGGCACGTGGTACCGGGCCAAGCTCCGCACCGGTGGCCTGCGCGCCGAGCTGTTCCCCGACGAGGCGGAGCTGGCCGGTGCGCTGGCCGCGTGCACCCGCCGTGGGGTGCCGGTCAAGTGCACCGCCGGCCTGCACCACGCCGTCCGGCACACCGACCCGGCCACCGGGTTCGAGCACTCGGGCTTCCTCAACGTGCTCGTCGCTGCCGACGCGCTCGCGGGCGGAGCCGACGCCGACCTCGCGGCCGGGTGGCTGGCCGAGCGGGATCCCGCCGTCCTGGTGGCTGCCGTGCGCGACTGGCCGCCGTCGCAGGCGCGCCGGGCCCGGACCGCGTTCACGTCGTTCGGCACCTGCAGCGTGCAGGAACCGGTCGACGACCTCGTCACCCTCGGGCTGCTGCCCTCGCCGGAGAGGATGCCCGCGTGACCGGGAGCGCACCGAGCACCTGGCTGGACCTGCCCGCGGACACCGTGTTCGGCCCGGCGAACCTGCCGTACGGCGTCTTCTCCACCCCGGGCACGGCGCCGCGGACCGGCGTCGCCATCGGCGACTTCGTGCTCGACCTGGCCGGCGTGACCGGCGACCCGGTGCACGCGACGGGGACGCTGGACGCGTTCATGGCGCAGGGGCCGGCGAGCTGGCGGGAGGTGCGCGACCTCGTGACCCGCTGGCTCGCCGACCCGGCGCACCGGGGCGCAGTGGAACCGCACCTGCGGCCGCGCACCGACGTCACCTTGCGGCTGCCGTTCTCCGTCGGCGACTACGTCGACTTCTACAGCTCGCAGCACCACGCCGAGAACCTCGGCCGGATGTTCCGCCCGGACTCCGAGCCGCTGACGCCCAACTGGCGGCACCTGCCGATCGGCTACCACGGCCGCTCGGGCACGGTGCGGGTGTCCGGGACGCCGGTGCGGCGGCCCTGCGGCCAGCGCAGGGCCCCCGGCGATCCGGTGCCCTCCTTCGGGCCCTCCCAGCGGCTGGACATCGAGGCCGAGGTCGGCTTCGTGGTCGGCGTGCCGTCCGAGCTGGGTGCGCCGGTGCCGGTGCACGCCTTCGCCGACCACGTCTTCGGCGTGTGCCTGGTCAACGACTGGTCGGCACGCGACCTGCAGGCCTGGGAGTACGTGCCCCTCGGCCCCTTCCTCGGCAAGTCGTTCCTCACGTCGATCGCCCCCTGGGTCGTGCCCCTGGCCGCGCTGGGGGCCGCCCGGGTGGCCGCGCCGCCGCGCGACCCCGAGCCGCTGCCCTACCTCCGCGACGACGGCCACCCGTGGGGCCTGGACATCACGCTCGAGGTGCGGCTGAACGGAGAGCTGGTCAGCCGGCCGCCGTTCGGCCAGCTGTACTGGACGCCGGCGCAGCAGCTGGCGCACATGACCGTCAACGGTGCCTCCCTGCGCACCGGGGACCTGTTCGCCTCGGGCACGGTCAGCGGCGCGCGACGCGACCAGCGCGGATCGTTCATCGAGCTCTCCTGGAACGGGCAGGAGCCGCTCGCGCTGGCCGACGGGACCAGCCGCACCTTCCTCGAGGACGGTGACGTCGTCACGATCAGCGGGACGGCGCCGGGCCCGGACGGCACGCGGATCGGCTTCGGCGAGGTCAGCGGGCAGGTCGTGCCGGCGGTCTGACGGTGCCCCCGGGCACGACGGCGCCCTCGGTCAGCGCGCCGGTGCGCCACCACGGAGCGGTCGTCGCCCCCGTCTGCGTGCCCGCGCCGCCACCTCGCGTCCAGCCCGGCCCCGGAGCCGTCCACGGGGAGCGGGTCGTGGCCGCGGCCCGGGAGATCGAGCGCGCGCTCCGGGACCGACCGGCTCAGCCGATGACGGGACGCCGCGGTGCGCTCGTCCGGGCGGGCAGGATGCCGG
The DNA here is from genome assembly GCF_025716945.1 of Geodermatophilus sp. YIM 151500. Lineage (GTDB taxonomy): Bacteria > Actinomycetota > Actinomycetes > Mycobacteriales > Geodermatophilaceae > YIM-151500. The sequence goes on along the minus strand of NZ_JAOVZT010000001.1, from coordinate 105,643 downwards.
CAGGCGGTCCGCCGCGGGGAGGCGCCGCTCGAGGAGGTGGGTCATGGCGGGACGGCCGGGCGTCCCGGCGCCGGTGCACCACCCGGTGTTCGCCCGCGTCTACGCGCGGCTGGCGCGGGCGATGGAGGGTCGCGGCGCCGCGGAGCACCGGCGGCGGCTGCTGGCCGGCTGCGCCGGTCGGGTGGTGGAGGTCGGTGCCGGCTCGGGGGCGAACTTCGCGCACTACCCGCCCACCGTCCGGGAGGTGGTCGCCGTCGAGCCGGAGGCGCACCTGCGCGAGCTGGCTCGCCGGGCCGCGGCCGGCGCGCCGGTGCCGGTGACGGTCGTCGACGGGGTGGCCGACCGGCTCCCGGCGGCGGACGGGGTGTTCGACGCCGCCGTCTCGACGCTGGTGCTCTGCTCCGTGCCGGACGTGGCCGCGGCGCTGCGCGAGATCCGTCGCGTGCTCCGGCCGGGCGGGCGCTTGCACGTCTGGGAGCACGTGCGGGCCGACGGCCGCGTCCTGTCCCGGGTCCAGCGGATCGCCGACGCGACGGTGTGGCCGCGGCTGGCCGGTGGCTGCCGCACGGGCCGGGACACCGCCGCGGCGATGGCGGAGGCCGGGTTCGCGATCGAGCGGCTCGACCGCTTCCGGTTCCCGGACACCCGGCTGTCGACCCCCACCACCCCGCAGGTCCTCGGGACCGCGGTCCGCACCCCCTGACCAGCGGTCAGCGGCGGGCGATCCAGCCGGCCCAGCCCCGCCCGAGCGGCACCCCGCCGTAACCGGTGATGCGCTCCACGGCCAGCCCCTCCGCCGTCAGCGCCTCCTCGACGGTTTCCGGGTCGAACAGCACGAGGTGGTGGACCTCGTCGGAGCGGGACCACCCGTGCGTGCCGCGGGTGAAGGTGATCACGTGCCGGGTCAGGGTGCCGGCCACCCGGTCCTCCGTGGCGGTCAGGCACACCGTCCAGTCGGGCCGGTCGGTGACCGCCTGGTGGACGTCCGCCCCGTGCCGCCCGGGCCCCGCGACGTCGAGGACGAAGACCCCGCCGGGAGCCAGCGACCCCGCCACCCGCCGCGCCAGCGCCCGCAGCGTCCGCGGCCCGGGCAGTCCGCCCACGGCGTAGTTGACGCTCTCCCCGACTGCGGTCACGGCCACGCACGGGGGGATGTCCACCTCGTGGAGCGACGCGACGAGGAAGTCCGCCCGCGGGGCGGTCGCACGGGCGATCTCCAGCATCGCCGGGGAGGCGTCGACGCCCAGGACGTCGTAGCCGGCCTCGCCGAGCACGCGGGCACCGATGCCGCTGCCGCAGCCGAGGTCGACGACCAGCCCGCCGGTGTGGCCGGCCCGGTGCAGCAGCCCGACGACGTCGTCGGCGGCGGCCTCCGCCAGCGATCCGAACCCCTCGTGGTGCGCCCGGGCCAAGGGCTCCTGGTACGCGTCGCGGGTCTCCGCCCGGGTGACCGACTCGTGCGTGGCTGCCACGGGTCGAGCATGGCGCCGACCGGACGCGCGGGGAAGGGCGACCGCCCGCCCGGCTCGGCCTGCGCCGGGACCCATCGGCGTGCGCCGGGACCCATCGGCGTGCGCCGGGACCTACCGGTCGCCGGGCCGGGGAGCACAATGCGGGCATGGCGCGCTGCCTGGTCGTGGCCAACCAGACGCTCGGCGGCAAGGCGCTGGTCGAGGCCGTCCAGCGGCGGGTGAACAAGGGGCTCGCCACCTTCTACGTCGTCGTCCCGGCGACCCCGCTGCACGACCAGGCGCTGGCCGAGGACCTCGGAGCCGGGCCGTCGCCGGAGGAGCGGGCCTACGCGCTGGCGCGGCAGCGGCTCGACCGCGCGCTCACCCGCCTGCGCGACCTCGGCGCCGTCGTCGACGGCGAGGTGGGGGACGCCGACGCGCTGGAGGCCACGCGGCAGGCGCTGAACCGCTTCTCCGCCGACGAGGTGCTGGTCTCCACCCTGCCGCTGGGCGTCTCGCGCTGGTTGCGCATCGACCTGCCCAGCCGCATCGCGCGGACCTGCGGGCTGCCGGTCGACCACGTGATCAGCGAGCCGGTCTCCCAGCGCTGAGCGGGCCCGCCCCGGCGCCGGGGAACGCCGCCCTACGGCACGAGGAGGAGCTTCCCGGTGGTCTTCCGGGCCTCGAGGTCCTCGTGCGCCTGCCGTGCCTGCTCGAGCGGGTAGCGGGCGCCGATCCGGACGTCGAGGTCGCCGCGGGCGACCAGGTCGAGGACTTGGCGGGCGCGGGTCTGCAGCATCTCCGGCGTCCGGAGGTAGGTGTTCATCGTCGGGCGCTGGACGTACAGCGACCCCAGCTTCTGCAGGGTCGACACGTGCACGGGTTCGGGTGCGCCGCTCGCCGCGCCGTAGATGATCATGCTCCCGGTCGGGCGCAGCGCGGTGAGCCCGGCGGAGAACGTCGTCCGTCCGATGCCGTCGTAGACGGCCGCGACGCCCTCGCCGCCGGTGATCTCGCGGGCCCGATCGGCGAAGCCCTCGTAGCCGAGCACCTCGTCGGCGCCGGCCTTGCGGGCCAGGGCGGCCTTCTCCTCGTTCGACGTCGTGGCGATCACCCGTCCGCCCCGGGCCTTGACCAGCTGGGTGAGCAGCAGGCCCACCCCGCCGGCCGCGGCGTGGACGATCACCCAGTCGCCCGGCTGGACCGGGTAGGAGTCGGCGCACAGGTACTGCGCGGTGATGCCCTGCAGGAGGCTCGCCGCTGCGACGTCGCTGCCGACCCCGTCGGGCACCGGCACCAGCTGCTCGCGCGGCGCGGCGACCAGCTCGGCGTAGCTGCCCGGGACGGCGACCCAGGCCACCCGCTCGCCGGTGTCGACGACCGTGCCCGCCCCCTCCGCGCCGAGCACGGCCGGCGGCGGCGAGCCGTAGCCCGCGCCGGCCCGCTCGTAGACGTCGCGGTAGTTGACGCCCACGGCCTCGACCCGGACCAGCACCTGCCCCTCGGCGGGCTCGGGATCGGGCGCCTCCCGGTAGCCGAGGACATCGGGACCGCCGTGGAAGTCGAAGAAGACCGCGCGCATGCCGCTGATCTCACCACCGCACCGCAGCGGCCGCTGACCCGGCCGCTGACCCGGCCGCTGACCCGGCCGCCGACCCGGCGGGCGGTCGGAGCGCGCGGGCGAGCAGGAGGCAGCTCGCGCCCAGCAGCAGGCCGTGCAGGATCCGCACCGGCGCCGGGGCCAGGTACTGGGGAAGAGCAGGAACCCGGCGACCGCGAGCAGGTGCGAGAGCAGCCACGCGGGGCGGCCGGTCAGCGGACGGTCGTCAGTTCCGCGGCGATGGTGGTGTCCTCGCCGTGGCCGGTGCGGACGACGGTGTCGCCGTGCAGCGTCAGCAGCCGGGATCTGATCGAGTGCAGGATCGTCGGCTTGTCGCTGTAGGAGCGGCCGGTGGCGCCGGGGCCGCCGCGGAAGAGCGTGTCGCCGGTGAAGACCGTGCCCAGGTCGGGTGCGTGCAGGCAGGTGCTGCCGGGGGAGTGCCCGGGGGTGTGCAGCGCCTGCAGGGTGCTGCCGGCGACGCGGAACCGGGTGCCCTCGGCCAGTTCCTCGTCGGGGTCGACGCCGGGGTGCACGGCGTCCCAGAGCATCCGGTCGGCGGGGTGGAACCAGATCGGCGCCCCGGTGGCCGCCCGCAGGTCGACCGCGGCCGTGATGTGGTCGTTGTGCCCGTGGGTGAGCACGATCGCGGTCACCCGGCGGCCGCCCACGGCGTCCAGGATCGGGGCGGCGTCGTGCGGTGCGTCGACCACCAGCACCTCGTCGTCGTCCCCGACCAGCCAGACGTTGTTGTCGACGTCGAAGTCCTGCCCGTCGAGGCTGAACACACCGCTGACGACGACCCGGTCGACGCTCAGGACGCCGGCCATCAGAACACCACCACGCTGCGCAGGACCTCGCCGCGGTGCATCTTCTCGAACGCGGCCTCCACCTCGTCCAGGCCGATGGTCTCGGAGACGAAGGCGTCGAGGTCGAAGCGGCCCTGCAGGTAGAGGTCGACGAGCATGGGGAAATCGCGGGAGGGCAGGCAGTCGCCGTACCAGGAGGACTTGATCGCCCCGCCCCGGCCGAACACGTCCAGCAGCGGCAGGTCGATGCGCATGTCCGGCGTCGGGACTCCGACCAGGACGACCCGACCGGCCAGGTCGCGCGCGGAGAAGGCCTGCTCGAAGACCTTCGGGTGGCCGACGGCGTCGATGGCGACGTCGACGCCGAAGCCGCCGGTGAGCTCCTTGACCGCCTGCACGGGGTCGGTCCTCGAGGCGTTGACGGTGTGGGTGGCGCCCATCTTCCGCGCCCACTCGAGCTTCCGGTCGTCGAGGTCGACGCCGATGATCGTGGTCGCCCCGGCGAGCCGGGCGCCGGCGATGGCGGCGTCGCCGACGCCGCCGCAGCCGAAGACGGCGACGCTCTCGCCGCGCTGGACCGCGCCGGTGTTGATCGCGGCCCCGACGCCGGCCATCACCCCGCAGCCGAGGAGCCCGGCGGCGGTCGGCGGGGCGGCCGGGTCGACCTTGGTGCACTGGCCGGCGTGCACCAGCGTCTTCTCGGCGAAGGCGCCGATGCCCAGCGCGGGGGAGAGCTCGGTGCCGTCGGCGAGCGTCATCTTCTGCGCGGCGTTGTGCGTGGCGAAGCAGTACCACGGCTTGCCGGCCAGGCAGGCCCGGCACCGCCCGCAGACCGCGCGCCAGTTGAGGACGACGTAGTCGCCGACGGCCACCTCGGCCACGCCCTCGCCGACCGCCGACACCCGTCCGGCGGCCTCTTGGCCGAGCAGGAACGGGTAGTCGTCGGAGATCCCGCCCTCGCGGTAGTGCAGGTCCGTGTGGCAGACCCCGCAGGCCTGCACGTCGACCACCGCTTCGCCGGGACCGGGATCCGGGACGACGATCGTCTCGATGCCCACGGGCGCGCCCTTGCCGCGGGCGACCACGGCCTTCACCTCCGATGCCATGGCCGGAGGCTATGCCAGCCGCCGCCCCACGGCTTCCCCTGCCCCGCCCCCCGGGCACCGCTGCGGGGCGCCCGGCCGCGGTGCCGAGGCGGAGGGCGCCGCACGGGTGCACGTGCTCGACCTCGACGGCAACGGGGTCGACGTCATCGACGGCCTGACCGGCCTCACCGGCGAGGGACGGACCGCGAGGTGGTCCGCCTCGACGCGGCCGGGTTCACCGAGGGCTGATCGGCGTCGCACGGGCCCCGCGGTCGAACGGCCGCGGGCCCGCCGCCGTCCGGAGCGTCGTCCGTTCCCGGGCGGTGCCCGGTCCGGCGTCGGCCGCCGCGTCGTGCCAGAGTGCGGGGCAGGGACGCGACGGCAGGACCCGGAGGTGCGACGGTGACCGACGCGCGACGGCAGACGGGACCGGCGGTGCCGGCCCTGCCCTCCTACAGCAGCGGGACGTCGACGGTGCCGCTGCTCGGCGACACCATCGGCGCCGACCTGGACCGGACGGCGGCGCGCGTGGGCGACCACGAGGCGCTGGTCGAGTGCGCGACCGGCCGCCGCTGGACCTACCCGCAGCTGGTGGCCGAGGTCGACGCCTGCGCCCTGGGCCTCGACGCGCTCGGCGTCGGCAAGGGCGACCGGGTGGGCATCTGGGCGCCCAACTGCGCCGAGTGGGTCTTCGTCCAGTACGGGACGGCCAAGCTCGGCGCCATCCTGGTCAACGTCAACCCCGCCTACCGCACGCACGAGCTGGCGTACGTGCTCGAGCAGTCCGGCGTCTCGGTGCTCGTCTCGGCGCCGGAGTTCAAGTCCTCCGACTACCGCGCCATGGTGGCCGAGGTCCGCGCCGACTGCCCGGACCTGCGGGAGGTCGTCTTCCTGGGCGACCCCGAGTGGCAGCGGCTGATGGACAGCGGCCGGGCGGCCGACCGGTCGCTGCTGGCCGAGCGCGCCGCCCAGCTGTCGGCCGACGACCCGATCAACATCCAGTACACCTCCGGCACCACGGGCTTTCCCAAGGGCGCCACGCTCACCCACCACAACCTGCTCAACAACGGCTTCTTCGTCGGTGAGGGCTGCGGCTACACCGAGGCCGACCGGGTGTGCATCCCGGTGCCCTACTACCACTGCTTCGGCATGGGCATGGGCAACCTCGGCGCCACCTCGCACGGCGCGACCATGGTCATCCCGGCCCCCGGCTTCGACCCGGCGCTGACGCTCCGGGCGGTGCAGGAGGAACGCTGCACGTCGCTGTACGGCGTCCCGACCATGTTCATCGCCGAGCTGGCGCTGCCCGACTTCGCCGACCACGACCTGTCCAGCCTGCGCACCGGCATCATGGCCGGCTCCCCGTGCCCGGTGGAGGTGATGAAACGGGTCGTCGGCGAGATGGGCATGACCGAGGTGACGATCTGCTACGGCATGACCGAGACCTCGCCGGTGTCGACCCAGACGGGCGCCGACGACGACCTGGACCGGCGGACCTCGACCGTCGGCCGGGTGCACCCGCACCTGGAGGTCAAGGTCGTCGACCCCGAGACCGGGCTGACCGTGCCCCGCGGGACGCCGGGGGAGTTCTGCACCCGCGGCTACTCGGTGATGCTGGGCTACTGGGACGAGCCGGAGAAGACCGCCGAGGTCGTCGACCGGGCGCGGTGGATGCACACCGGTGACCTCGCGGTCATGGACGAGGAGGGCTACCTCAACATCGTCGGCCGGATCAAGGACATGGTCATCCGCGGCGGCGAGAACGTGTACCCGCGGGAGGTCGAGGAGTTCCTCTACACCCACCCCGACGTCGTCGACGCCCAGGTGATCGGGGTGCCCGACGAGCGCTACGGCGAGGAGCTGATGGCCTGGGTGCGGCTGCGTGACGGCGCCGAGCCGCTCAGCGCCGACGCGCTGCGCGAGTTCTGCGCCGGCCGGCTCGCCCACTACAAGATCCCGCGGTACGTCAAGATCGTCGATGCCTTCCCGATGACGGTGACCGGCAAGGTGCGCAAGGTCGAGATGCGGGAGATCTCGGTCGAGGAGCTCGGGCTCCAGCGGGCCGCCGCCGTGCGCAACGCCTGAGCGACCGTGGCGCGGGCGGCCACCCCGCCGGGAGCGCTCACCGAGCGTTCACCCGGCCGCCACGTCACGGTCCCGTCCGCGGACCAGGGTTCCGGCGGTCCCACCCATCCCAGCGAAGGACATCGATGACCGACGTCGCACGCCCGTCCCGCCGGCTGCTCCCCCTCCTCCGGACGGGGTTCCGGCACGGCAGCCGCACCCATGTCACCTGCCACTACAAGTGCGGCAACGCCTGCGACGCGCCGGTGCCCAACCGCACCGGCAACCCGACGTTCGCCGATGTCGTGCAGTCGGCGGTCAGCCGCCGGAAGGTGCTCCAGGCCGCCGGTGCCGGCGCCCTCCTCGTGGTCGCGGCACCGCTCGTGCCGGCCGCCGCGGCACGGGGGTCCGCGCGTGACGAGACGGCGGCGAAGGCCGCGCGGGACGGTGCCCTGACCTTCGAGCCGGTCGGGCAGAACCTGCTCGACGAGCTGGTCACCGCCGCGGGGTACGACCACTCGGTCGTCGTCGCCTGGGGGGATCCGGTCGAGGAGGGTGCCCCGGCGTTCGACATCGCCGCCCAGACGCCGGAGGCCCAGGCGCAGCAGTTCGGCTACAACTGCGACTACGTCGGTTTCCTGCCGCTGGGCCGCAGCGACGAGCGGGCCCTGCTGGTGGTCAACCACGAGTACACCGACGAGCAGCTGATGTTCGCCGGCGTCGCCGACCAGGAGGCACCGACGACCGCCGACCAGAAGCGCATCGCGATGATGGCCCACGGCATCTCGGTGGTGCAGATCGAGCGGAAGGGCAGGGGCGCCTGGAAGCTCTCGGAGCGGCGCAGCCACAACCGCCGGATCACCGCGAGCACGGAGATGGAGCTCACCGGCCCGGCCGCCGGCTCGGAGTACGTGCGCACCTCCGCCGACCCCGAGGGCCGGACCGTCCTCGGCACGCTGAACAACTGCGCCGGCGGCACGACGCCGTGGGGTACGACGCTGCACGGCGAGGAGAACTTCAACCTCTACTTCGGCGCCACCACCCCGGTCGAGGAGGACGCGGCCGAGCCGCGGTACTCGCGCTACGGCGTCCCGACCGACGAGCCCGCCGGACGCCGTTGGGACGAGGTCGACCCGCGGTTCGACCTGGCGCGGGAGCCCCAGGAGCCGAACCGCTTCGGCTGGATCGTCGAGCTCGACCCGCACGACCCCACCTCGACGCCGAAGAAGCGCACCGCGCTGGGCCGGTTCAAGCACGAGGGCGCCAACGTCCGGATCGCCGAGGACGGTCGCGTCGTGGCCTACTCCGGGGACGACGAGCGGTTCGACTACATCTACAAGTTCGTGTCGAAGAAGCGCTACCGGCGCGGTACCGGCGAGGATGCGCGGCGGCACAACCTGACCCTGCTCGAGGATGGCGACCTCTACGTCGCGCACTTCACCGGCGACTCGCCGCAGGAGACGATCGACGGCGCCGGGACGGTGCCACCGGACGGGGAGTTCGACGGCACCGGCCGGTGGATCCCGCTGGTGGAGGACGGCGGGTCGATGATCCCCGGCAAGGACGTCGCCTGGGTGCTCACGTTCACCCGGCTGGCCGCCGACCGGCTCGGCAAGCAGCTCGACGAGTCCGGCAACCCGGTGCTGGACGCCGACGGGAACGAGATCGTGGTCGACGCCGCCAAGGTCCCCACCAAGATGGACCGCCCGGAGGACATCCAGGTCAACCCGGTCAACGGCCGGGTCTACGCGGCCCTGACCAACAACGACGAACGGACCGCCACCGACGCACAGCCGGGCGCCGACGAGGCGAACCCGGTGACGGTGTCGTACGCGTTCGACCTGGAGGACGGCGCCTTCCAGCCGCGCCCGGGCAACCGCAACGGCCACGTCATCGAGTGGCAGGAGACCGACGGCACCACCGGCGACGACTTCTACTGGCGGATCTTCCTCCTCGCCGGCGACCCGGCCTACCCGGGCACGTACTTCGCCGGGTACGACCCGTCGCAGGTCAGCGCCATCTCCTGCCCCGACAACCTGGACTTCGACCCGGCCGGCAACCTGTGGATCGCGACCGACGGCAACGTGCTCTCGGCGGTCAACCAGGAGGCCGGCACGATCGGCGGCACCAATGACGGGCTGTTCGCGGTGCCCACGGCCGGACCCGAGCGGGGGCGGGTCAAGGCCTTCCTCACCGTGCCCCGCGGCGCCGAGTGCAGCGGTCCGCTCATCACCCCGGACGCCCGTTCGGTCTTCGTCTCGGTGCAGCACCCGGGTGAGACCGACGGCTCCACGCTCGAGAGCCCGTCGAGCGTCTGGCCCGACGGCGGCTACCCGCGGCCGGGCGTCGCGGTCGTCCACCGCGAGGACGGCGGTCGCATCGGCAGCTGAGCCGTGACCGGCGGCCCGGCCGTGCCCGCCGGGATCGGCCGGGCCGCCCGTGCATCGGCACCGGGACGCTGGGCGAGCACGAGGCTGCCCAGGGCGAGCGCCGTACCGGCGACCTGCGCCGGGCCGAGCTGCTGGCCCAGCAGCGCCCACCCCACCGCGGCGGCGACCACCGGGGAGAGCAGCCCGAGGAAGCTCACCCGGTCGGCCGGCAGCGCCAGCACGCCGCGCAGCCACAGCGCGTACGCGAGCGCGGTGCCGACGGCGCCGAGGTAGACGAAGCCGCCCAGCTGCCCGGCTGTCACGCCCGGGGGGAGCCCCTCCACGGCGAGCACGGCGGGCAGCAGCACCAGGCCCCCGGCGGTCAGCTGCCACCCGGTGAAGGCCAGGACGGGGACCGGACGGCCCCACCGCTTGGTCAGCGTGACGCCCGCGGCCATCGAGGCGGTGCCGGCCAGGCCCGCGGCGACGCCGACGGCGTCCAGCCGCGCCTGGCCGCCGAGCACGACCAGGGCGACCCCGATGACGCCGGTCGCGCCGAGCAGCAGCGTGCGACCGCGCAGCCGTTCGCCGAGCAGCGGCACGGCGAGCACGGCGACGACCAGCGGCTGCGCCGCTCCGAGGACGGCGGCGACCCCACCGGGCAGCCGGTACGCGGCCACGAACAGCAGGGCGAAGAACGCGCCGATGTTCAGCGTGCCGAGGACGGCGGCCTTCCACCACCACACGCCCCGCGGCAGCCGGCGCCCCACGGCGACCAGCAGCAGACCGGCGGGCAGCGCCCGGGCGGTCGCGGCCAGCAGCGGCCGGTCCGGCGGCAGCCACTCCGTCGTGACCGCGTACGTGGTGCCCCAGGTCGCGGGTGCCACGGCCGTGGCCGCCGTCAGCGCCCACAGGCGCGCCCGGTCGTGCGCCGCCGGCCGGACCGGCGGGGGAGCGGTCGTCGTGTCCACAGCCCTCACTCCTCGACAGCAAGTAGCTTGACGACAAGATACTTGCTGTCGTGTAGCCGTCAAGAGAGATTCGTGCGACGATACTCGCCGTGACCGAGCGGGACGGCGTCGACACGATCGTCGACCAGTGGGCGCGCGAGCGTCCCGAGCTCGAGACCACCGCCATGGCACTGTTCGGCCGCGTCTACCGGCTGGCCCGCCTGGTCGGCGACTCCCAGGAGCGCTGCTACGGCCGCTTCGGCATCACCCGCGCCGACTTCGACGTGCTGGCCACGCTGCGGCGCGCCGGCCATCCGCACGGGCTGTCGCCGGGCCGGCTGACCAGCGCGCTCATGCTGACCAGCGGCGGCATGACCAGCCGGCTCGACCGGCTGGAGCGGGCCGGGCTCGTCGAGCGCCGGCCCGACCCGGCCGACCGGCGGGCGCTGCTCGTGGTGCTCACCGACGCCGGGCGAGCGCTCGTCGACGAGGCGGTCGGGGCGGGGCTGGCCGTGCAGCAGCAGCTGCTGGCCGACCTGCCGGCCGCCGACCAGCGGCGGCTCAACCACCTGCTCCGCAGGGCGCTCGCCTCCGTCGAGCGGCACGCCGCGGGCTGATCGCGGGGGCGGACCGGGTGCGCGCCCACGCCGGCTCCCACGTCGGCTCCCACGCCGGTACCCACGCCGGCTCGGACGCCGGTACCCACCGCGCAGCGTGACGTCGTCCGCGCGTTCCGTGCGCGGCGGCAGCCCGGTGCCCGGGGCGGTGCCGGACTCGTTGACAGCCCCGGCCGCCCTCTTCACGATCGCGCATTGCGGCACCGGGGCGTCCGCCGCGCGGCGACCCGTGGATGTCCGAGGGGGACGCGGCGTGGACGCGACGGCGCACGTGCGGATCGGGCTGCTCGACGGCTTCACGCTGCAGCCGTGCGGCCGGCCCGGCGGCGCCGCCGTCGAGGACCTGCCGCACGGGGTGCAGCGGCTGGTCGCCCTCCTCGGGCTGGTCGGCCGGCCCACCCGGACGGCGGTCGCCGGCTCGCTGTGGCCCGACGTGCCCGAGGAGCAGGCGCACGGCAGCCTGCGCTCCGCGCTGTGGCGGCTGCAGAAGGTGGTCCCCGGGCTGGTCGAGGTCTCCGGCGGCGCCCTGGCGCTGGCCGCCGGCGTCCGGGTCGACGTCCGCGAGCTGGCCGAGTGGGCACGCGCGGTCCTCGACCCCGGGACGCCGCTGGACGACCTCCTGGTCCCGGACGTCGGTCCGCGCGGGGAGCTGCTGCCCGGCTGGTACGACGACTGGGTGATCGTCGAGCGGGAGCGGCTGCGCCAGTTGCGCATGCACGCCCTCGAGGCGCTGGCGGGCAGACTCGCCGACGGCGGGCGTTACGGCGAGGCCGTGCAGGCGGCCTACGCCGCGGTGCGGGCCGAGCCGCTGCGGGAGAGCGCGCACCGCGCCGTCGTCCGGGTGCACCTGGCCGAGGGCAACCTGGCCGAGGCGCTGCGCGCCTACCACGCCTTCCGGACGTTGCTCGACGACGAGCTCGGCGTCGCGCCCAGCGCGCAGATGGACGGCCTGGTCGCTGGCCTGTGCCCGCGGCAGCGCCCGGTCGCCCGGCTGGCGCGGGTCCCCGCGCGCTGACCGGGCCGTCGGTCCCGTCCGGCGGCCGCCGTCCCGCAGAGTCGGGACGGCGGCCTGTCCGGCCGACCTGACCGACCCGGCATCGTGTCCCTTGTCCTCCGCCGGCGAGCGGCGCCACAGTGGGCGCGTGCGCGCGCCTGGGGTGCCCGTCCCGCTGCGCTCCTGGATGGCCGCCGTCGGCGACATCGTCCGTGCGGCCAACGCGGCCGAGTCGCCGGACGTGCTGCTCGGCCGCGTCGCGGCCGGCGCCTGCTCGCTCATCGGGTTCGAGTACTGCGCCGTCCTCCTGGCCGACTCGAGAGGGGAGCGCCTGCAGCTGGCCGGCTCGTCCGGGCTGACGGCCGATTACGTCGCGATGGTCGCGGACGACGGATCACCGCTGATCCATCCGCCGGGTCCGGACCTGGACACCCCCGCGGCCCGGGCCTTCCGCGAGAACCGCACGGTCGTGGTGCCGGACGTGCTCGCGGACCGTCGACACGGCAGGCTTCGCGTGCTCGCCGAGGCGCAGGGCTACCGGAGCCTGGTCGCCGCCCCCCTGGGTGCCGCGACGGCGCGGTCCGGTGTGCTCGTGGGTCACTCGGCGGCCCCGCGCACGTTCGGCGTCGCAGACCGGGAGCTGGTCGAGCTGCTGGCCGACCAGGCGGCAGTCGCGCTGGAGAGCGCGCGGCTGCGTGTCGCGCAGGAGCGCACGATCGGCGAGCTGTCACGGGCGAACGACGAGCTGCGGCGCGGTCGGGCGCTGCAGGAGTGGGCCGAGCAGCAGGACCACGCCCTCATGGGACTGGCCATGGCAGACGTCGGTCTCCCGGGTCTGGTGTCGGCTCTGGCGACCACGTGCCGGGCCTCGGTGACCGTCGAGGACGCCGGAGGGGACGTCCTGGCCCGGGCGCCGGAGGAGGGGTACCGGCCGCCGCCGGTCGCGTCCCGGCACCGCGCTGCCCGGTGGGCGGCACGCGCCGGGTCGGCACACCGCTGCTCCGCGATGCGTGTGCCCGACGGCCGGGGAGGGCGGCCCGGCGCGGCGGCGGTCGGTCACCCACCCCGACCCGAGCCGGAGGTGTGGGTCGTGCCCCTGGTGCTCGACGACGATCTCGCAGGTCGTCTCTGGGTGGTCGACCCGCGGGGCGGCCCGACGTCCGCGGAGCGGCAGGTCATCGAGCGCTTCGCTCTCGTGGTCGGATTGGAACTGCGCCACCAGCGGCGGCTGGCCGAGGTCGAGGCCCGGGCGTCCGGTGATCTGATCGGCGGGTTGCTCCGGTCGGAGGGGCTGGAGCAACGCACCGTCGTCGCGCGCGCGGCCGCACTCGGCCACGACCTGCTGCGCCCGCACGTGCTGGCCGTGCTCGCCGTCGATCCCCCGCAGCCCGTGGACCGGTGGCGAAGGTCGGTCCGGGCCGCCACCGAGCGGGAGGTGCCCGCCCTCATCGGTCCCTACGAGGACCTCGAGGTCCTGCTCGCCCCGGCCGAGCACGACCCGGCGGCCGGACTGCGGCGTGCCCACGAGAATCTGCAGCGGGCCCTGGGGTCCGGGGCCACCGTCACGGTGGCCGTCGGTCCGACCGTGACGCGCGTGGCGGACTACGCCGTCGCCTTCCGGATCGCTGCCGGTGCGGCCCGACTCCGGCGGACGGCGCGAGTCCCCGGGGGCTTCGTCGACGTCCGCAGCCTCGGTCTCAGCGCGTTGTTGCTGGAGACCGGGACCTCGGAGGTCCTTCGCAGCTTCGCGCGGCGGCAGCTCGCGCCGCTGATCGAGCACGACCGCGGACGGGGCGGTGATCTCCTGGCCACGCTCCGGACCTGGCTGTCGACGGGGTGTTCGACCGCCACGACCGCCTCGGTGCTCGTCGTCCACCCCAACACCGTCGCCTACCGCCTGGCCAAGGTGGAACGGCTGCTCGATCGTGATCTCCGGGGCCCGGATGTGCGTCTCGAGCTCCAACTCGCGCTGACGGTCCACGACCTGTCCTGACCGGAGGCGGGTCGGCCGCGGGGAGGCGTTGTGCCACGCCCCAACCGTCGGACGGCTTGCTGGCCGCCGCACCATGGTCGCCGCACGGGACCGCCCGGGACGATCGCCGCACATCCCGAGGAGCCGGTCGCACCGAGGAGGCCGCCGTGAAGCCGCCGCCCTTCCGCTACTCGTCGCCGACCACCGTCGCGGACGCGGTCGCCCTGCTCGCGGAACACGCCGCCGACGACGCTCGCGTCCTCGCCGGAGGCCAGAGCCTGGTGCCGCTGATGAACTTCCGGCTCGCCCAGCCCGGCCACGTCATCGACCTCCGCCGCGTGGCGGGGCTGGACACCATCAGGCTCGCCGGCGGGGAGCTCGTCATCGGCGCCATGGTCCGGCAGGCAACGGCCGAGCGGAGCCCGGAGGTCGCGCTGGCCGCGCCGCTGCTCGCCGAGGCGCTGGGGCACGTGGCGCACCCGCCGATCCGCAACAGCGGCACCGTCGTCGGCAGCATCGCCCACGCCGACCCGGCCGCCGAGCTCCCCGCCGTCGCCCTCGCGATGGACGCCGAGCTGACCGCCGTCGGTCCCGGGGGCGAGCGGCGGATCACCGCCGCCGACTTCTTCCAAGGTCCCTTCACGACCGCGCTCGGAGCCGACGAGATCCTCACCGAGGTGCGCTTCCGGTCCTTCCCCGGCGGGCACGCCTTCGTCGAGTTCTCGCGCACGCACGGCAACTTCGCCGTCGTCGCCGTCGCTGTGCTCGTCGCCCTGGCCGACGGGCGGATCACCCGGTCCGCCATCGCGGCCAGCGGTCTCGGCGGGACGCCGCTGCGCCTCACCGCAGCGGAGCAGGCATGGGAAGGATCGACCGCCGGGAGCGCGGCCATCGATGCGGCCGTCGACGCGGGGACGGCAGGGCTCGACCCCGCCGGAGATCTGCACGCCGGCTCGGCCACCCGTATCGACATCGCCAGGAGCTGCCTGCGCGAGGCGCTGGAGCGCGCCACGGAGCGCGCGCTCGACCGGAGGTGAGACCCGACATGACCGAGGAACTGCAGGAGATCACGCTGACCGTCAACGGGCGCCGGCACGTCCTCGCGGTGCAGCCGCGGCGGCTGCTCGTCGACGTGCTGCGCGACGACCTGGGCCTGCCGGGCACGCACATCGGTTGCGAGCACGGGGTCTGCGGCACGTGCACCGTCCTGCTCGACGATGCCAGCGTCCGGGCCTGCATCACGCTGGCGGTCCAGGCCGACGGGCGGTCCGTGCGCACGGTGGAGGGGCTGGCCGACGGGATGCGGCTGCATCCGCTGCAGGAGGAGTTCTGGGACAAACAGGGGCTGCAGTGCGGTTACTGCACGCCCGGGATGCTGATGCGGGCGGTCGAGATCCTCGAGCAGGTCCCCGACCCGACGCCCGACCAGGTGCGCGAGGGCATCGCCAGCAACCTGTGCCGGTGCACCGGCTACCAGTACATCGTGGAGGCGGTGCTCGCCGCCGCACCCCGGATGCGCAGCGAGAACCCGTGGGACCCGACCGTGCCGACGGAGGCGAAGGCATGACCACCACCGCTCGTCCGCCGGCACCCCCGGTGCGCAGCCACCCGGAGAACCGTAAGTGGGTGGGCAAGTCGATCCGGCGCGTCGAGGACCCGAAGTTCCTGCGCGGCCGCGGCGGTTACATCGCCGACCTCGTGCGTCCGGGCACGTTGCACGCCGCCGTGCTGCGCAGCCCCCACGCGCACGCCCGCATCGTCTCCATCGACACCGACGCCGCGGCTGCGCTGGACGGGGTGTACGCCGTGGTCACCGGGGCGCAAGCGGCGGAGCTGACCGAACCGCTGCCCGACTTCGGCCCCGACCCGGCCAAGCACACGTGGCGCTGTCTGGCCGTCGACAAGGTGCGCTACGTGGGCGAGGGGGTGGCGGTCGTGGTCGCCGACGACCGCTACCTGGCCGAGGACGCACTCGCCCTCATCGACGTCGACTACGACCCGCTGCCCCCCGTCGTCGACCCGGAGCGTGCACTCGATGCCGGCGCGCCCCTCGTGCACGAGGCGCTCGGCAGCAACCTGGCCTACGAGCGCACGTTCGACTTCGGTGACGTCGACGCGGATTTCGCGGCCGCGGACCTCGTGGTGCGGGACCGGTTGCGCTGGCACCGCTCCGGCGGCCAGCCGCTGGAGACGGTGGGCGCGATCGCCGACTTCGACCCGAGCACCGGGCAGCTGACCGCGCACACCAACTCGCTGTCGTTCACGAGCTACCTGTTCATGGTGGCCAACACCCTCAGGATCCCCGCCAACAAGCTGGACATCCACCAGGTGCCGGCGGGCGGCAGCTTCGGCTCGAAACTGTTCGTCACCAAGCCGCTGGTGCTGGCCGCGATGTGCTCGCGGCTCGTCGGGCGGCCGGTGGTCTACCTCGAGGACCGGGTCGACAACATCTCCAACTGCGACCACCACGGCAGCGACCGGGTGTACGACGTCCGGCTCGCGGTGACGAGGGACGGCCGGATCCGCGGCATCGACATCGACACCGTCGACGACTACGGGGCCTACATCCAGTTCGGCGTGGGGCACCACGGCAATGCGCTCGCCCAGGTCACGGGTCCGTACACGATCGACAGCGTCCGGTACCGCGTCCGGGCGGCGTTGACGAACAAGAACCAGCAGGGCGCCTACCGCGGCTTCGGTTCCGAGGTCAACAACTGGATGCTCGAACAGATGGTGGACAAGGCCGCGCGGGAGCTAGGCATGGACCCCGTGCAGATCCGGCGCCGCAACTTCATCCGGCCGGACCAGTTCCCGTACTTCATCCCCACCGGCAACGTCTACGACTCGGGGAACTACGACGCCGTCCTGGACCAGGCCCTCGAGATCGGCGAGTACGACCGCTGGCGGGCCGAGCAGACCCAGGCGCGCGAGGAGGGCCGCTACCTCGGCGTCGGGCTCATCGCCGCCCAGGAACGGAGCGTCTTCTCCGCCACCGAGTTCTGGTTCTGGTTCGACGAGCCCGGCGCACCGGTGACGTCGATGCCGGAATCGGTCACCCTCAACGTGGACGCGACCGGGGGGATCACGGCCACCCTGTACAGCTGCGCGTTCTGGGGCAACAGCCCCGAGACGATGGTGGCCCAATTGGTCGCCGAAGAGTTCGACTGCGATCCGCACGACGTCTCGATCATCTACCACGGCAGCCAGGGTGGGTTGCCGGCCACCGGCCCTGGAGGGTCACGTACCACCGTGATGCTCGCGGGTGCGGTGGAAGGAGCCAGCGCGAAGATCAAGCGGAAGGCCCGACGGGCGGCCTCGGAGCTGATGGAGGTCGACCCGGACGACCTCGAGTGGTTCGACGGCGGCTACCAGGTCAGGGGGGTGCCCGAGCAGCGCAAGACCCTCGGGGACATCGCGATCGCCCTGCACCTGTTCAAGCACAGCTTCCCGGAGGACGTGGAGAGCGGCCTGGAGGAGAGCCAGGTCTTCGACCACCCCTACACGACGATGCCCTCGGCGGACCGCAAGGACCTCGGCGTCTTCTACCCGTTCATGGGGCACGCCTGCCACGTCCCCGTAGTCGAGGTGGACATCGCCACCGGTGAGGTGCGGATCCTCGCCTACGCCGCCGTGCACGACTGCGGCACGCTGGTGAACCCGCGCTCCCTGGCCGGCCACATCGTCGGGGGTACCGCCCAGGGCATCGGCACGGCGCTCTACGAGGAGTTCGTCTACGACGACACCGGCCAATTGATCACCAGCAGCTTCCTGGACTACTCGATCCCGACGGCCATGGAGGTACCGCACCTGCGCATCGGCCACGTGGAGACGCCGTCGCCCTACACGCCGCACGGGATCAAGGGGGGCGGGGAGGGCGGTCGGATGATGGCTCCCGCCGCGCTGAACGCGGCGGTCAACGACGCGCTCGCGCCGCTCGGCGTGCGGGTCACCGAGCTGCCCATGACCCCGGACCGGCTCCGGGCCGCCATCAGGGCGGCCGGAGTCGTGACCGGCGGACGGTGACCCGGGGAGCGGCGCGCGTACCGGGCCGCCGGCCGCGGGCGGCGACCACCGCCCCGCCGCCGGGAACTGTCCCGGAGCGGTGTCACCCCCGCGTCACGCGGGCATCACCGGACCGCGCTCACGGTCAGCGACGGGCGGCGAGGGCGGCGATCTCGTGCGCCGACTCGAGGGTCGGCGCGCCGGCCAGCGCGCGGCGCAGGGCGCGCTCGTCGCGCCGGCGGGCGCGGGCCGCACGGGTGCGGGCGAGGTAGGTGCGCAGGACGGTCACGGCGGTTCCTCCGGATCCAGCAGGACAGGGCTCAGCAGGACAGGGCTCAGCAGGACAGGGCTCAGCAGGACAGGGCCAGGGGCTCGGGCGGGACGGCGGCCGGCGCGGCCGCGGCGGGCGGGCGCAGCGGGCTGCGCACCTCGACCACGTCGCCGTCGGGGTGCAGCGTCGAGCCGGGCAGCACGCGGCGGATCAGGCCGAGGACCCGCTCGTTGTCCGGCTGCACGGTCGCGGTGAAGGTGTGCACGCCGCGCCGGGCGGCGAGGTCGACCAGCTCGACGAGCAGCTGCCGGCCCACGCCGGCGCCCTGCCACGCGTCCTCGACGACGATCGCGAACTCCGCCGTCCCCGGGTCGTCGGGGGAGCGGTCGTAGCGGGCCACGCCGATCACCTCGTCGCCGAGCGTCGCTACCACGGCCTCGCGCCGGTCGTGGTCGACCTCGACGAAGCGGCGGACCGTCTCCGGCGGGAGGCTGCGCAGGGGCGCGTGGAAGCGGCGGTAGACGGTGTCGGGCGACAGCCGCGGCCAGAGCCGGCCGAAGCGCGGCAGGTCGTCCGGGCTCACCGGCCGGGTCGGGACCACGACGTCCATGGCGACCTCCTGAGTTCGTGATACGAACTTTGCTCTTCTATGGCCAGGTTCGTCAAGTGAACTCAGCGTCGGATACGCTGCACCTGTGACGGACGCCTCGTGGGACCGGTCGCGCTGCTCGGTGGCGGGCACGCTCGCGGTGGTGGGGGAGAAGTGGAGCCTGCTGGTGCTCCGCGAGGCCTTCCTCGGCGTACGGCGGTTCGCCGACCTGCAGCGGGTGCTCGGTGCCCCCAAGGCGGTGCTGACCGACCGGCTGGCGACGCTCGTCGAGCAGGGCATCCTCCGCCGGGTGCCCTACCGCGCCGAGGGGGAGCGGCAGCGGCACGAGTACCGGCTGACCGAGAAGGGCCTCGACCTCTATCCCACGCTGGTGGCGCTCATGCACTGGGGCGACCGGTGGCTGGCCGAGGAGGGGGACCGCCCGGTCGAGCTGCGGCACCGCGACTGCGGGGAGCCGGTGCGGCTGGCGCTGGTCTGCGGCGCGGGGCACGAGCTCTCCGGGGCGCGCGAGGTGCGACCGCGCATCCAGCCGGTCGCCGCGGGCGAGCCGCCGTCCGCCTGACCGCGCGGCGTCACCCGGGCGTCCTCACGGCGGGCCGGCCGTCGCCGTCCTCCCGCGCCCCCCCGTCGACCCCCACCGTGCGGTGGCCGCCCTCACCCTGCAGCACGAGGACCGGCACCGCGGGGCGAGGCCGGTCCGCGAGACCGGGTCGCGGAGGCCCCTCAGCGGAGGTGGACCTGCCAGTCGGCCGGTACCCGGCCGCGCGGCCCGGGGGCCGGCTGGTCGAGCGGGTGGTGCTGCGGCGGGGCGAGTTCGGGCCCGCGCAGCATCCGCTCGGTGGTGAAGTCGTAGAACCAGCTCTCGCCGGGCTCGAAGCTGCGGATCACCGGGTGGCCGGTGTCCGCGGCGTGCGCCCGCGCGTGGCGGGACGGCGAGGAATCGCAGCAGCCGACGTGCCCGCACTGCGCGCACCGGCGCAGGTGGAACCACCACCCGCCGGTCGCCTCGCACTCCAGGCACCCCGCGCCGGAGGGCGGGGCCGTCACGTCGATGCCGGCCGGTGCCGTCATGGCCCCTCCCGTGTCCACGCCGACGGTCTAGCGTGAGATTGCGCGCGCGGGGTGGTCGCCGCAAGCCCGCCGCCGCCGTGCTGTCCGCCGGCCGGCGTCCGCCGCCGCCCGGACCGCCGTGACGGGAGGCCCGATGGGCAAGCCGGTCCTGCTCAGCGTGGACGACGACCCGGGGGTGTCCCGCGCGGTCGCCCGCGACCTGCGCCGCCGCTACGGCGACGACCACCGGGTGCTGCGCGCGGGCTCCGGCGCGGAGGCGCTCGAGACGCTGCGCGAGCTCAAGCTCCGCGGCGACCGGGTCGCGGTCCTGCTGGCCGACTACCGGATGCCGGCGATGAACGGCATCGAGTTCCTCGAGCAGGCGATGGACCTGTTCCCGCGGGCGCGACGCTGCCTGCTGACCGCGTACGCCGACACCGACGCGGCCATCCAGGCGATCAACCTCGTCGACGTCGACGCCTACCTGCTCAAGCCGTGGGACCCGCCGGAGGAGAAGCTCTACCCGGTCGTCGACGCGATGACCGAGGCCTGGCGGGACAGCCGCGACACGGCCGTCGAGGACGTCAAGCTGGTGGGGCACCGGTGGTCGGCGCCGTCGTTCCGGATCCGCGACTTCCTCGCGCGCAACGCCGTCCCCTACCGGTGGTACGGCGTCGACGAGCCGGAGGCCCGCCGGCTGCTGGCCGCCGCCGGGGCCTCCGAGGACGACGTCCCGGTCGTCGTGACGCCGGACGCCCGGGTGCTGCGCTCGCCGTCCGAGGCGGAGGTCGCCGCAGTCGTCGGCCTCGGGGTCGAGCCGACCGCCGACTTCTACGACCTGGTCGTGGTCGGCGGCGGCCCGGCCGGGCTCGGCGCGGCCGTGTACGGGGCGTCCGAGGGGCTGCGGACGGTGCTCGTCGAGCGGTCGGCCACCGGAGGCCAGGCCGGCCAGAGCAGCCGCATCGAGAACTACCTCGGCTTCCCGGACGGCGTCTCCGGCGGCCAGCTCGCCGAGCGGGCGCGGCGGCAGGCGGGCAGGTTCGGCGCCGAGCTGCTGCTCGCCCGCGACGCGGTGGCGCTGGAGGTCCACGGCCCCAAGCGGGTGCTGCGCTTCGCCGACGGCGGCAGCATCGCCGCGCACGCCGTCGTCCTGGCCACCGGTGTGTCGTACCGCCAGCTCGACGTGCCCGGCGCGGAGGGCCTCACCGGCCGCGGCGTGTACTACGGCTCGGCGCTGACCGAGGCGGCCGAGTGCGCCGGCCGGGAGGTGTACGTGGTCGGTGGGGCCAACTCCGCCGGCCAGGCGGCGGTCTTCTTCGCGCGGTACGCCCGCGCGGTGCACCTGCTGGTGCGCGGCTCGTCGCTGCAGAGCTCGATGTCGCACTACCTGGTCGAGCAGCTGTCCGGGATCGACACCGTCACCGTGCACACCTGCACGACGGTGGCCGCGGCGCGGGGCGACGGCCACCTGGAGGCGCTCACCCTGCAGGACGCCCGGACGGGAGAACGGACGACGGTGCCGGCGTCCCACCTGTTCGTCTTCATCGGCGGGGCGCCGCGCACCGACTGGCTCGACGGGCAGGTGCTGCGGGACGGGCGGGGGTTCATCCCGACCGGCCCGGGCCTGCTGCGCGAGGGCCGCCCGCCGGCGGGCTGGCCGCTGGAGCGCGACCCCTACTTCCTGGAGTCGAGCCTGCCGGGCGTCTTCGTCGCCGGTGACGTCCGGGCCGACTCGGTCAAGCGGGTCGCCTCGGCGGTCGGGGAGGGCGCCATGGCGGTCACGCTCGTGCACCGCTACCTGGGGGAGCGGTGAGCGGCCCGGCCGCGCGGCTCGGACCGGCCGAGCTGCGCGAGCTGTTCCTCTTCGAGGACCTCGACGACGACCAGCTGGCGTGGGTCGCCGAGCACGGTGACGTCGTGGGCTGCCCCGCCGGCACGGCCCTCTACCGGGAGGGCGAGCCGGCCGAGTGCTTCTACGTGCTGCTCGAGGGCGCGCTGCGGATGTCGCGGCGGGTCGGGGGCGACGACGTGGAGATCGTCCGGACCGACTCCCCGGGGGTCTACGCCGGCGCCGTGCAGTTCTACTTCGGCGACCGGCTCGACCAGGTCTACGGCGGCAGCGTCACCGCGCTCACCGACTGCCGGTTCCTGGCGCTGCCCGCCGAGCAGTTCGCCACCGTGTTCCGGCGGTGGTACCCGATGGCGGTGCACCTGCTGGAGGGGATGTTCGTCGGGCAGCGCAGCGCGGCCGAGCTGGTCGGCCAGCGGGAGCGGCTGCTCGCCCTCGGCAAGCTGACCGCCGGCCTGACCCACGAGCTGAACAACCCGGCGGCGGCCGCGGCGCGGGCCACCGCCGCGCTCCGCGACCGGTTCGCCGGGATGCGGCACAAGCTGGCGCTGCTGTCCGACGGTCGCATCGACGGTGCCGTCCTGCGCTCCCTGACCGGGCTGCAGGAGGACTTCGTCGCCCGCATCGACGGCGGTGTGGAGCTGACCGCGCTGCAGCGGTCCGACCGCGAGGACGAGCTGGGCGACTGGCTGGAGCAGCGCGGGATCGCCTCGCCGTGGGAGCTCGCCGCCGTCTTCGTGGGTGCCGGACTGGACGCCGGCGACCTCGACCGGGTGGCGGCCACCGTGGCGCCGTCCTTCCTGGAACCGGCGCTGCGCTGGCTGGCGTACACCGTCGAGACCGAGACGCTGCTCGCGGAGATCACCGACAGCACCGGCCGCATCACCGCGCTGGTCGACGCGGCCAAGCAGTACTCCCAGCTGGACCGCGCGCCGCACCAGCCGACCGACCTGCACGCCGGCCTGGACGCGACGCTGGTGATGCTCGGCCGCAAGATCGGCGCCGGCGTCCGGGTGGTCAAGGAGTACGACCGCTCGCTGCCGCGGGTGCCGGCCTACGCCGGCGAGCTCAACCAGGTGTGGACCAACCTGGTGGTCAACGCGCTCGATGCGATGGCCGGGGAGGGGACCCTCACCCTGCGCACCGCCCGCGACGGCGACAGCGCCCTGGTCGAGGTGGCCGACACCGGACCCGGCGTGCCCGAGGAGCTGCGGCGGCGGATCTTCGAGCCGTTCTTCACCACCAAGCCGGTCGGGCAGGGGACCGGGCTGGGCCTGGACGTCTCGTGGCGGATCGTCGTCCAGCGGCACGGCGGCGACCTGCGGGTGCGCTCGGCCCCGGGGGACACCCGCTTCCAGGTGCGCCTGCCCCTGACCTGACCGGAGGAGATCCGTGCGGGTCACGCGCACGGATCTCCTCCGCTCGGGGTCAGGGCTTGACCGCGAGCACCGGGCGGTCGGCGTCGAGCAGGATGCGCTGCGCGGTGCTGCCCATCAGCAGCTTGCCCACCGGCGACCGGCGGCGCAGGCCGATCACGATCACCGAGGCGTCCGCCTCGCCCGCGACGCGCAGGACCTCGTCGGCCGCGTCACCGTCGTGAGCGGCCTGCCGCAGCTCCAGCTCGACGCCGGCCTCCTCGGCCCGTGCGGTCATCGTCCGGACGGCGGTGTCCGGGGCGACCTCGGTGCTCACCGGCGCCCCGCTGCGGGGCGAATTGACCACGACGAGGCGCTCCCCCCGGCGGCGGGCCTCCCCGAGCGCGGCCAGGAAGGCGGCGTCGCCCTCGGGGGTCGGCAGGTATCCGAGCAGGACGGTCACACGAGCTCCTCGGTCTCGGCCGGGCGCGCGGCACGGCGCCGGGCGACGGTCTTGGTGATCACAGGCAGGACCGCCACGACCAGGAGCAGGACCAGCAGCGTCCCGGAGATCGGGCGGGTCAGGAAGCCGCTCGGGTCGCCCTCGAAGATCAGCAGCGACCGGCGCAGGTTGTTCTCCAGCAGGGCACCGAGCACGAAGGCCAGCACGAGCGGCCCGGGGTCGAAGCCGAGCTTCTTCATCAGGTAGCCGAGGGCGCCGAAGACGACGACCAGGCCGATGTCGAAGACGCTGTTCCGGACGGTGTAGACGCCGATCAGCGTGATGAGGACCGTGATCGGCGCCAGCACCGTCGCGCGGACCCGCAGGATGCGCACGAACACGCCGACCAGCGGGATGCTCATGATCAGCAGCAGGATGTTGCCGATGTACATGGAGTTGACCACGCCCCAGAACAGCTCGGGGTCCTGGTCGACGAGCTGGGGACCGGGCGTGATGCCCTGGATGAGCAGCGCCCCGAAGATCACCGCCATCGTCGCGTTCGCGGGGATGCCCAGGGTGAGCAGCGGGATGAACGACGACGTCGCGGCGGCGTTGTTCGCCGTCTCGGGGGCGGCCACGCCCTCGACCGCGCCCTTGCCGAACCGCTCGGGGGTCTTCGACCGCCGCTTCTCCAGCGCGTAGGCCGCCAGGGAGGACAGGGTCGCCCCGCCGCCGGGCAGGATGCCGAGGAAGAAGCCGAGGACCGAGCCGCGGCCGATCGCGCCGGAGGACTGGCGCAGGTCCGCCCGCGAGGGCCACACGTTGGCGACCGTCGACGGGGCCTGCACGGCCCGGTGCCGCTCCTCCAGGTTGTAGAGGATCTCGCCGAGGCCGAACAGGCCCATCGCGATCGGCACGAAGTCCAGGCCGTCGGCCAGGTTCAGGTTGTCGAACGTGAAGCGCTCGGCGCCGGTGAAGCTGTCCCGGCCCACCGTGGCCAGCAGCAGTCCGACGGCGGCGGCGGTGACCGCCTTGAGCCGGTCGCCGACGCTGACCGTGGAGACGAGCAGGATGCCCAGCAGGGCGAGTGCCGTGTACTCCGGAGGGCCGAAGTCCAGGGCGAAGCCGGCCACCAGCGGCGCGACCAGGGAGAGGGCGACGACCGACACGGTCCCGCCGACGAAGGAACCGATGGCCGCGATGCCCAGCGCCGTCCCGGCGCGACCGGAGCGCGCCAGCGCGTGCCCGTCGAAGACGGTCACCACCGAGGAGGCCTCGCCGGGCAGCCGGAGCAGGACCGAGGTGATCGTCCCGCCGTACTGGGCGCCGTAGAAGATGCCGGCCAGCATGATGATGGCGGTGACCGGCTCGATGCCGAGGGTCAGCGGCAGCAGGATGGCGATGGTGGCCGCCGGACCCAGGCCGGGCAGGACGCCGATGAGCATGCCGATGAGCACGCCCAGCAGGCAGTAGAGCAGGTTCGTGGGTTCGAGGACGACGCCGAAGCCGTCCAGCACCGGGGCGAGATCCACCGCTGACTCCTCAGAACAGGTGGGGGATCGGGACCGAGAGGGCCACGACGAAGACCAGGTAGAAGGCGACGACCGCGGCGACGCTGGTGACCAGCGACAGCCGCCAGCCCTCGCGACCGAGCAACCGCAGCCACACGAACAGCAGCAGCGCGGCGGGGATCTCGAAGCCGATCACGCCGACGAGCGCGACGAAGGCGACCATGGTGGCCAGCCCCGCGACGACCAGCCAGCTCGCCCGCGTGAAGCGCTCGGCGTCGGCGGTCCGGCGGACCAGCGCCAGCAGGCCCACGCCGAAGGCGACCAGCGCGATGCCGATCAGGAACGGCCACAGCCCGGGGCGGGGCGCCGAGGCGGTGCCGAGCTCCAGCGCGGTGGCGCCGACCGCCGTCACCACGCCGAGGGCGATGACGCCGAGGGCGATCAGGGCGTTGGCGACCGGGCCCGCGGGTGGCGGGCGCTCCTCCTCCAGCACCTCGTCGGCGGCCACCTCGTCGTCCAGGACCTCGTCGGCGGCCTCCGCGACAGCGGGGACGCCGCCGTCCTGCGGCGCCGGCCGAGCGGGGACCGGGTCGCCGGCCGGGTCGCCGGCCGGGTCGCCGGCCGGGCCGGTCCCGGCGGCGGGGGTGCCGCCGGGACCGGAGGGCCGCGCCGTGCCGTTGCGGGCGG
Source organism: Geodermatophilus sp. YIM 151500 (assembly GCF_025716945.1). Classification (GTDB taxonomy): domain Bacteria; phylum Actinomycetota; class Actinomycetes; order Mycobacteriales; family Geodermatophilaceae; genus YIM-151500. The sequence continues at coordinate 79,958 of NZ_JAOVZT010000001.1, read as the reverse complement.
ATGTCATGGCTCCTCCTCGGCTCCGGTCGCCGGGGCCGTGCCCCGGGGTGCGGGTCGCGTGACCGACCCCGCGGGGTCGGTCCCGCGGTCCCGCTCAGGTCGATGCCGTACTCGTCGACCACGGTGCGGTAGCGCTCGAGGTTCTCGGTCCACTGCGCCTGCAGCTCGTCGCCGCCGAGCTCGTTGGGGGTGAGCAGCCGCTCCTCGTTGAACGTCTGGTAGGTCTCCGACCCGAAGACGCCCTCGAAGGCCGTCCGCAGCTCGTCGAGCACCTCCTCCGGGGTGCCCTGGGGCGCGACGACCGCGCGCGACTGCTGCACCGGCACGTCGTATCCGGCCTCGATCGCGGTCGGGACGTCGGGGAGGTAGCTCGGGCGCTCCTCGGCGAAGGTGACGATCGGGGTCAGCTCGCCCGCCTCGATCTGGGTGATCGCCTCGCCGAGCTGCACGGACGCGACGTCGACCTGACCGCCGAGGACGGCGGTCAGCGTGGGCGCCCCGCCGTCGAAGGGCACCGCGGTGGCGTCGATGCCGGCCTGGTTGAACAGCAGCTCCTGGGAGAGCTGGCTGCCGGTGCCGACGCCGGTGGTGCCGAAGGTGACCGGCCGCCCGGCCGCCGCGAGGTCGTCGACGGTGGTGAAGCCCGAGGACGGCGCGGTGACGAGGACGTAGTCGTCGAGCGAGAGGCCGGTGACGACCTCGTAGTCGTTGATGTCGACCGCCTCCTCCTCGCTCACCGCGAGGGGGGTGATGTAGGCCAGGCTCCCGACGAAGGTCAGCAGCGTCTGGCCGTCCGGCTCGGCGCCGGCGAGCTCCTGGGCGGCCACCGCGCCGTTGGCGCCGGGGCGGTTCTCGACCGTGACGGGGACGCCGAGCTCGTCGGAGAGCTGCTCGGCGATGGCGCGGGTGATCAGGTCGGTGCTGCCGCCCGGGTCCTGGCCGACCAGCCACGTGATGGGGCCGTCGGGGAAGGTGTCGGCGCCGGCCTCGGTGCTCCCGCCGCCGAGGTTGCCGCCGCAGGCGGCCAGGGTGAGGGTCGCGGCGAGGCCTGCGGCCGCGAGCGCGGTCCGCCGGGCGTGGTGGGTGCTGGGCATGTCCATCTCCTCGTCGAGCGCTCGTCGAACGCGCGGGGTGGTGGTCCGTCGGTGTGAGCGGGCTCACCGGATCTCGGTCGAGCGGAGCGTATGGACGGCGTCTCATGCCTGTCCAAAACCAATGGAGCATTGGTTGATACCTTGACGGCATGGCGTTCACCCTGGAGCAGCTCCGCGGCTTCGTGGCCGTCGCGGAGGAGCTCCACTTCGGGCGCGCCGCCGAGCGGCTGCAGATCACCCAACCCCCGCTCAGCCGGCAGATCCAGAAGCTCGAGCGGGTCGTCGGCGCGCAACTGCTCGAACGCGACAACCGCCGGGTCGTCCTCACGGCCGCCGGGCAGGCCTTCCTCACCGAGGCCCGCCGGCTGCTCGCCCTCGCCGACGCGGCCCCGGCGCTGGCGCGCCGGGTGTCCTCGGGCTCGGCCGGTCTGGTGCGGATCGGCTTCACCGCCGCGTCGACGTACGGGACGCTCGGCCGGCTGCTCAACGTGCTCGCGGCGGAGCTGCCGGACGTCGACATCGACCTGCAGGAGGGCGTCACCCGGGAGCAGGTCGCCGCGCTGCTGCGCGAGGAACTCGACCTCGGCCTGAGCCGCCCGCCCTTCGACCGGGAGACCTTCGACTCCCGGCTGCTGCACCGGGAGGCCCTCCTGGTCGCGGTGCCCGAGGGGCATCCCCTGACCCGGCTCGGCCGTCCCGCCGGACCGGCCGACCTGGCCGCCGAGCCGGTGATCATGCACTCGCCGGTCAGTGCGCGGTACTTCTACGACCTGGTCGTGACCTCCGTGCCGCTCGCCCACGAGAACGTCGTCCACACCGTGAGCCAGGTGCTCACCATGGTGTGGCTGGTCGCCGCGAGACGGGGGATCGCCTTCGTGCCGGCGTCCGCGGCCCGGCTCGGCATCGCCGGTGTCGACTTCGTCGCCCTCGACCTGCCCGTGCCCGAGCCGGTCGAGCTGCACCTGCTCTGGCTCCGCGGCTCCCGCAACCCCGCGCTGCGGCAGGTGTTGCGCGTCCTGTCCGGCCGGCGGTTCTGAACCGCATCGTCCAACCCGCGGTCCTGCACCCCGGTGCCGACCCCGTCGATGCTCATCGGGCATCGCGCGATGCGGAAGCGCACTTGGACACGCATCGACAGGCGTTCCTACGGTGACGCCGACCACCGCCCGCGCCGGTCGAGCGCGGCGCCCCGTCGATCCCGAGGACGACCCCGTGACCGCGATGTCCCCCGAAGAGCTCGCCGCCCGGCTGAAGTCCGGCCTGCTCTCCTTCCCGGTGACCCACTTCGACGCCGACCTGCAGTTCGACGAGCCGCGCTACCGGCAGCACCTCGCCTGGCAGTCCGGCTTCGACGTCGCCGGGCTGTTCGCCGCCGGCGGGACCGGTGAGGGCTTCTCGCTGACCTCCGAGGAGATGGACCGCGTGGTGCGCGTCGCCGTCGACGAGGTGGCCGGCAGGGTGCCGGTCGTCGCGCCGGCGACCGGCGGCACGGTGGTGTCGGTGGCGCAGGCGAAGGCCGCCCAGGCCGCCGGGGCCTCGGGGCTGCTGCTGTTCCCGCCGTACCTCACCGAGGCCGACCAGCGCGGCCTGGTCGAGCACATCGGCGCGGTCTGCCGAGCGACCGACCTGGGCGTCATCGTCTACAGCCGGGCCAACGCCGTGCTCACCGACGCCACCGTGGCCGAGGTCGCCGACCGCAACCCGAACCTGATCGGGCTCAAGGACGGCGTCGGCGACATCGAGCAGATGACCCGGACCTACGCCCGGGTCGGCGACCGGCTGATCTACGTCGGCGGCCTGCCCACGGCCGAGACGTTCGCGTTGCCGCTGCTCCAGCTCGGCGTGAGCACCTACTCGTCGGCGCTGTACAACTTCCTGCCCGAGTTCGCCCTCCGCTTCTACGCGGCGGTGCGCGCGCAGGACCGGACGGCGGTGTACCGGATGCTCGGCGAGTTCGTGCTGCCCTACCTCGACATCCGCGACCGCGCCAAGGGGTACGCCGTCTCCATCGTCAAGGCCGGGCTCACCGCCGTCGGCCGGGACGGCGGCCGCGTGCGCCCGCCGCTGACCGACCTCACGGAGGCGGAGCTGGCCGAGCTGACCGCACTGGTCGAGAAGGTCTCCTGACCGCCCACCGCCCGGAGGAACGAGCGATGACAGGCCGCACGCCCACCGTCGTGTCCGTCGAAGCGGTGCCCGTCGCCGGGCACGACAGCATGCTGCTGAACCTCAGCGGCGCGCACGGTCCCTTCTTCACCCGCAATATCGCGCTGGTCACCGACAGCGAGGGGCGGGTCGGCGTCGGGGAGGTGCCCGGCGGGGAGGCCATCCGGCGCACCATCGAGGACGCCGGCGCGTTGCTGACCGGCCGGCCGGTCGCGCAGTTCGCCCAGCTCCTGCGGTCGGTGGCGACCGCCTTCGCCGACCGGGACGCCGCCGGCCGCGGACTGCAGACCTTCGACCTGCGGACGACGATCCACGCGGTGACGGCGCTGGAGTCGGCCCTGCTCGACCTGCTCGGCCAGCACCTGGGCGTGCCGGTGGCCGAGCTGCTGGGCGAGGGGCAGCAGCGCGACGCCGTCCCGATGCTCGGCTACCTCTTCTACGTCGGCGACCGGCGGGCCACCGACCTGCCCTACCTCGCCGAGGACGACCCCGCCGACGACTGGGAGCGGCTGCGCCGGGAGCCGGCGCTGACGCCCGACGCCGTCGTGGCGCTGGCCGAGGCGGCGCAGGCCCGCTACGGGTTCTCCGACTTCAAGCTCAAGGGCGGCGTGCTGCCCGGCGAGGAGGAGGTGGCCGCCGTCCGCGCGCTGGCCGAGCGGTTCCCGGACGCGCGGATCACGCTGGACCCCAACGGCGGCTGGCTGCTGACCGAGGCCGTCGAGCTGTGCCGCGACCTGCACGGTGTGCTCGCCTACGCCGAGGACCCGGTCGGGGCCGAGGGCGGTTTCTCCGGGCGCGAGGTGATGGCCGAGTTCCGGCGGGCCACCGGACTGCCGACCGCGACCAACATGATCGCCACCGACTGGCGGCAGATGGCGCACGCGATCCGGGCCTCCGCGGTGGACATCCCGCTGGCCGACCCGCACTTCTGGACGATGCGCGGCTCGGTCCGGGTCGCCCAGCTGTGCGCCGACTTCGGGCTGACCTGGGGCTCGCACAGCAACAACCACTTCGACGTCTCGCTGGCGATGTTCACCCACGTCGGCGCCGCCGCCCCCGGCAGCGTCACCGCGCTGGACACGCACTGGATCTGGCAGGACGGGCAGGTGCTCACCCGCGAGCCCCTGCGGATCCGGGACGGCGCCATCGCGGTGCCCACCGCACCCGGGCTCGGTGTGGAGATCGACCGCGACGCGCTCGGGGCCGCCCACCAGCTCTACCTGGAGCACGGCCTGGGTGCCCGCGACGACGCCGCCGCCATGCAGTACCTCGTCCCCGGCTGGTCCTTCGACCCGAAGCGTCCCTGCCTCGTCCGCTGACCGTCCGCGACCCAGGAGCCCCCGTGACCACGACCGTCCCCACCCTCGCCCCCCGCAGCGCCCCGGCGGTGCTCGACCGCATCGAGTCGGTGACCCTCTCCTCGGTCACGCTGCCGCTGCCCAACCCGATCAGCGACGCGAAGGTCTTCACCGGCCGGCAGCGGCCGATGACCGAGGTCGCCTTCCTGTTCGCCGAGATCCGCACCGAGGCCGGGCTGGAGGGCGTCGGCTTCAGCTACAGCAAGCGCGCCGGCGGCCCGGCCCAGTTCGCGCACGCCCGCGAGATCGCCCCGGACCTCATCGGGGAGGACCCCAGCGACATCGGCCGGCTGTGGACCAAGCTGGTGTGGGCCGGTGCCTCCGTCGGCCGCAGCGGTGCCGCCACCCAGGCCATCGCGGCGATCGACGTGGCGCTGTGGGACCTGAAGGCCAAACGGGCCGGCCTGCCGCTGGCCAAGCTCCTCGGTGCGCACCGCGACTCGGTGCGCTGCTACAACACCTCCGGCGGCTTCCTGCACGAGTCGGTCGAGCAGGTGAAGGAGAACGCCACCCGGACCCTCGAGTCGGGCGTCGGGGGCATCAAGATCAAGGTCGGCCTGCCGGACTCCGCCGAGGACCTGCGCCGGGTGCGCGCCGTGCGCGAGCACCTCGGCGACGGCGTCCCCTTCATGGTCGACGCCAACCAGCAGTGGGACCGCTCGACCGCGATGCGGGTCGGCCGCCGGCTGGAGGAGTTCGACCTGGTGTGGATCGAGGAGCCGCTCGACGCCTACGACGCCGAGGGCCACGCCCAGCTGGCCCGTTCGCTGGACACCGCGATCGCCACCGGCGAGATGCTCACCAGCGTGGCGGAGCACCACGAGCTCATCCGCCGGGGCGCGGTCGACATCCTCCAGCCCGACGCGCCGCGGGTCGGCGGCATCACGCAGTTCCTGAAGCTGGCCGCCCTCGCCGAGCACCGCAACCTGGGGCTGGCGCCGCACTTCGCCATGGAGATCCACGTCCACCTGGCCGCCGCCTACCCGATCGAGCCGTGGGTCGAGCACTTCGACTGGCTGCACCCCCTGTTCGACGAGCGGCTCGAGACGCGGGACGGCCGGATGCACCTCTCCGACCGCCCGGGCCTGGGCGTGACCCCCAGCGACCAGCTGCGCGCCTGGACCGTGGATCGCGTGCACGTCGACGCGCCCCGCTGAACCCCGTCCCACCTGGAGGAACCCATGGCAGATGACACCGTCCGCGGAGTCGCCAGCATCGACCCGCGCACCGGCGCGACCGTCGAGGTCGTCGCGCAGGAGACCACGACCGCGGAGGTCGACCGCCTCTGCACCGCCGCGCTGGCGGCCGCACCGGCGCTGGAGGAGCGGGGGCGGGCCGGCCGCGCCGCGCTGCTGCGGGCGCTCGCCGACGCGCTGGAGGGCCGGCGGGACGACGTGGTCGCCGTCGCCGACCGGGAGACGGCCCTCGGCGCGACCCGGCTGAACGGCGAGCTGACCCGCACCCGCTTCCAGTTGCGCCTGTTCGCCGAGGTGCTGGAGGAGGGCGGCTACCTGGAGGCGGCGCTCGACCCCGCCGGCGACACGCCGATGGGGCCGCGCCCCGACCTGCGCCGGATGCTCGTGCCGATCGGCCCGGTCGCCGTCTTCGGCGCGAGCAACTTCCCGCTGGCCTTCTCCGTGCCCGGCGGCGACACCGCCTCGGCCCTGGCGGCCGGCTGCCCGGTGGTGGTCAAGGCCCACGGCTCCCACCCGGCCACCTCCCAGCTGGTGTTCGAGGTGCTGGAGCAGGCGGCGCGGAAGGCCGGCGCGCCGGAGGGGACCCTCGGCCTGGTCCACGGCGTGCAGGGCGGCGCCGACCTGATGGCCCACCCGGCGATCCGTGCCGTCGGCTTCACCGGCTCGGTGGGCGGAGGCCGGGCGCTGCTGCAGATCATCGAGTCCCGACCCGACCCGATCCCGTTCTTCGGCGAGCTGAGCAGCCTCAACCCGGTGGTCGTCACGCCGCAGGCGGCCGCGGAGCGGGCCGCCGACATCGCCACCGGGCTGGTCGGGTCGTTCACCCTGGGCGCCGGGCAGTTCTGCACCAAGCCGGGGCTGGCGTTCGTGCCCTCGGGCGCGGACGGCGACGCGCTGGTCGACGCAATGGCGACCGCCGTGGGTCGGCTGCCGGCCCAGGTGCTGCTCAACGAGGGCATCGCGGCCGCCTACGCGCGGATCTCCGGGGAGCTCGCCCGGCAGCGCGCCGTCCGGCCGGTCGCGCGGGGGGCCGACCCGGCGGGTGCGGGCTTCGAGGCCGTGCCCCTGCTGCTCACCACGGACGCCGCCGACCTGCCGGACGCCGTGACCGAGGAGTGCTTCGGACCGGTGGCCGTCGTGGCCCGCTACGACGGGGAGGCCGGGCTGTCGGCCGCGCTGGAGAGGATGCCGTCGTCGCTGACCGCGACGGTGCTACGGGGCGACGGTGAGACCGCGCTGCCGCTGGCGGTGTCGCAGCAGCTGCGCGGCCGCGCCGGGCGGCTGGTCTACGACGCCTACCCGACCGGGGTGGCGGTGTCGTGGGCGCAGCACCACGGCGGGCCCTGGCCCAGCACGAACTCCCAGCACACCTCCGTCGGCACCACGGCGGTCCGCCGGTTCCTGCGCCCGGTCGCCTGGCAGAACGCGCCGCAGGAGGTCCTCCCGGAGGAGCTCACCGACGGCTTCACCGGCATCCCGCGCCGCGTCGACGGGGTGCTCCGCCCGGCCGGTGCCTGAGCGGGCGCCGGAGCCGGTGGCCGCGCCGCCCGTCCACCGGGCAGGGCCCTGATGCGAGCGGCGTTCGTCCCCGGGCCGGGGCGGGTCGAGGTCGGCGAGTTCCCCGCGCCCGTGCCGCGGCGCGAGGGCGACGTCGTCGTCGGCATGGAGCGGGCGTCGATCTGCGGCTCGGACGTCCACGCCGTCCACCACGGGTTCCTCAAGCCCGAGGGCGTCGGCCGTCCCGGCTACCCGGGGCACGAGGGGGTCGGGACGGTGCTGGAGAGCCGTTCGTCCGCCTTCGCGCCGGGCGACCGCGTGCTCACCGTGCCCGTGGTCGGCGGGTGCTTCGCCGAGCAGCAACTGGTGTCCGAGCACCACCTCGTCCCGCTCCCGCCGGACGGCGACCCGGCCCGTCTGCTCATGGCGCAGCAGTACGGCACCACGCTGTTCGCGATGCGCCTGTTCGCACCCGCCGGGCCGGTGGCGACCGCCGCGGTCGTCGGGGCCGGGTCGGCCGGGTTGTTCTTCCTCCAGCAGCTCCGGCGGCTGGGCGCCGCGCGGGTCGTGGTGTCCGACCGCAGTCCCGCGCGGCTGGCCGTGGCCCGCCGCCTGGGGGCCGACGTCACGGTCCTCGCGCCGGGGGAGTCGCTGGTCGAGGCCGTGCACGAACTCACCGGCGGCGTCGGGGCCGACCTCGTCGTCGAGGCCGTCGGTCTCGACGCGACCCGGGCGGAGGCGGTCGCCGCCGTCCGGGTGCAGGGCACGGTCGGCTGCTTCGGCTTCCCCGAGCGGTTCGGGGACGCCCCCTTTCCGACGTACGCCGCCTACCGGAAGTCGGCGCGTGTGCTGTTCGCCTCCGGAGCGCAGGGCGAGCCCGGGCTGCGCGCCTTCCGCGACGCGGTCGAGCACGTCGCCGCCGGGCGGGTCGAGGTCGACCACTGCCTGGGATCGGACTTCCCGCTCGAGGAGGTGCCGGAGGCGTTGGAGGCGGCCCGCGACCTCGGGCGGGGCGCGGTGAAGATCGGCATCGACATCACCGGCGCGGCACGGTGACGCCGGGGGCCGGTCCGGCGGCCGCCCCGGGGGACGGCGGGCTCGTGCCCGTGTCGGTCGACCTCGCCGTCCCCCGCGGGTGAGGATCGGCGGCAGGGAAGGAGGACCCCGTGGACGATCCAGGGCCGGTAGCACCCGGCGGTGACGAGGACGACCTGCACCGGTTGTCCATGACCATCCTGATGACGCCGGACATGTCGAACTTCGCGGGCAACGTGCACGGCGGCACGCTGCTCAAGTACCTCGACCAGGTCGCCTACACCTGCGCGACGCGGTGGGCGCGGAACTACGCGGTGACCCTGTCGGTCGACCGGGTCGTCTTCCGCGAGCCCATCCACGTCGGCGAACTGGTGACCTTCCAGGCCAGCGTCAACTACACCGGCCGCACCTCCATGGAGATCGGCGTCCGGGTGACGACGCAGGACCTCGTCCGCCGCACCCTCCGGCACACCAACAGCTGCTACTTCACGATGGTCGCGGTCGACCCGGACCGCCGTCCGGTCGAGGTGCCGCGGTGGGTCCCGCGCACGGCGGAGGAGCGCCGCCGGCACGCGGCCGCCGAGCGGCGGCGCGCGCTGCGCCGCGAGATCGAGCGGGTGAACAGCGAGATCAAGGCCGCGGCGGACGAGCCGACGACCTGACGGAGGGGATCCGCGCGCGTCACGCGCACGGATCCCCTCCGCTGGACGACCCCGGCGCGGGACGCTGACGTGCAGATTCGGAGATCCACGGCGCGTGACCGACTTGTGATGCCCGGTGTTCGTGCTGTTCCATGCCGATCACCGGGCGCTCGCAGAGCAGTGCCCACCGACACGGGGGCTGCCTGTGAAGACAACCGCGTCCCTCCGCGCCGCCGTCGTCGGCGTGGCCGTCACCTCCACGATCGCCACCGGCGCCTCCGCGGTCGGCGCCACGGAGCCGACCGCGGCGACGGCGACGACGACGGCCCCGACGACGGCCACGACGACGGCCACCGTGCCGACGCTCGACTGGGTCGACTGCGGGGAGACCGAGGAGGCCGTCGCGGCCGGCGTCCAGTGCGCCTCGGCCGAGCTGCCGCTGGACTACGACGAGCCCTCTGGCGAGCAGGTCTCCATCGCCGTGGCGAAGGTGCCGGCGGCGGACGAGGCGAACCGGATCGGCTCGCTGTTCTACAACTTCGGCGGGCCGGGTGGGCCGGCGGTCGAGTACCTCCAGGCGGCCGGGCCGGGCTTGTTCGCCGCCCTCAACGAGCGCTTCGACATCGTCGCGTTCGACCCGCGCGGCGTCGGGCAGAGCGTCCCCTCCGTGAACTGCCAGGTCGACCTGCTGAGCGGGGAGTTCTTCCCGCGCCCCGCTCCCACTCCGTTCGACGTGAACCCCGAGGAACTCGTCGCGGGGGCGCAGGCCTACGTCGACGCCTGCGTGGCCACCAACGACCCCGATGCACTCGCGCACCTCTCGACCGCCAACGTCGCGCGTGACCTCGACCAGCTGCGCCAGGCCGTGGGCGACGAGAAGCTGAGCTACATCGGCTTCTCCTACGGCACCTTCCTCGGCGCCACCTATGCCGCCCTGTTCCCCGACGGCTACCGGGCCCTCGTGCTCGACGGGCCGGTCGACATCGCGCGGTACATCTCCGACCCGGTGGGCCTCGCCACCGCCCAGGCCGCCAGCTTCGAGCGGGCCCTCGACCGGTTCGCGGCCGCGTGCGGGCAGGACCAGGAGGCCTGCTCCGGCTTCGGCGGGGCGGACCCGCTGGCCGCCTACGACGCGCTGCTCGCCCGCGCGGCGGCCGACCCCCTCCCGGCGGACCGCTACACCGCCGACCCCACGCCGGTGATCGCCGACGACATCCGCGACATCACGACCACCCTGCTGTACGCGAAGCGGCTGTGGGGACTGCTGGCCCTGGCCCTGGCCGAGGCCGAGGCCGGTGACGGCTCGCTGGTGCGGGCCATCATCGACCAGATCGTCTACCCCGAGGGTGACCCGTCGACGGACCGGTTCTTCGCCATCCAGGGCAGCGAGAGGCAGTGGCCGACCGACGTCGACAGCTACATCGAGCGCGGCGAGGACGAGTGGGCGGCCATCCGGCACTTCTGGCCGAACTACGCCTACTCCGAGATCCCGTTGGCGCTGTGGCCGGTCGAGGACGAGGACGTCTATGCCGGGCCGTTCGACATCGACCCGGCGGCGCCCGCACCGTTGGTCATCGGCACGACCTACGACCCGGCGACGCCGTACTACGCGGCCCTCCGGAGCGTCGAGGACCTGGGCAACGCCCGGCTGATCACCATGGACGGCGACGGGCACACCGCCTACGGCGGCAAGTCGACCTGCATCGACGGAGCCACCCAGGCCTACCTGTTCGACCTCGCCCTGCCCGAGGCCGGGACGGTCTGCGAAGAGGAGACGCCGTTCGTCGCCCCGGCGCCGTCTCCGGCCGAGGCCTCGGCGGCCGTGCGCACCGCCCTGCCGCACATCGCCCACATCCGCTGATCCACCGCACCCGACGTGCCGATGCCCCGCGGGGCACCGGCACGTCGGCGCGCGGAGGGTCCTGTCCCGGGAGCGCACCCCCGCCGCCGTCACGGGGGCGGAGGTCGGCGGAGTCCGGCGGAGTCCGCGCGAGACCGACTTGTGATCGCCGGGAGCCGGGTGTTCGATCCGGGACCACCGGGTGCTCGGTCGCGCAGCGCCCTCTGCCACGGGGGGTCGCGCGTGCCTGCAACCGTGTCCCGTCGCGCCGCCGTCGTCGGCGTCGCGCTCGCAGTGTCGGTCCCCGTGGGGGCCTCCGGTGCCGCGGCCGGTCCCGCGGCGCCGTCTCCGGCGCCGTCCACCGCCACGGTGCCCGACCTGGCGTGGGTCGACTGCGGGCTGACGGAGGAGGCCACCGCCGCCGGCGTCCAGTGCGCCACAGCCGGCCTCCCCCTGGACCACGACGATCCGGACGGTGAGCAGGTGCAGATCGCCGTCGCCAAGGCGCCGGCGACCGCCCCCGACCAGCGCATCGGGTCGCTGTTCTTCAACTTCGGTGGCCCTGGTGCCCCGTCGGTCTACTACCTGCAACGGGCGGGTGCCGGCTTCCTGAGCGGGCTGAACGAGCGCTTCGACCTCGTCGCCTTCGACCCGCGCGGCACCGGCCAGAGCACTCCGGGCATCGACTGCGGGGTGGACCAGGAGACCACCGGCATCTACTCCAGCCCCTTCCCCACGCCGCTCGACATCGACGTGGACGCCTACATGACGAAGGTGCAGACGTACGTCGACGCCTGCTTGGAGAGCAACGGCCCGATCCTCGAGCACGTCTCCACCGCGAACGTGGCGCGCGACCTGGACCTGCTGCGCGCGGCCGTCGGTGACGAGAAGCTCAGCTACCTGGGTTTCTCGTACGGCACCTTCCTCGGGGCGACGTACGCCGCGCTGTTCCCCGAGAACCACCGCGCGCTCGTGCTCGACGGCCCGATCGACGCCGAGGGCTACATCAACGACCCGCTGAGCAACCTCGCCGAGCAGACCGCCGGCTTCGAGCTCGCCCTGTCCCGCTTCTTCGAGGCCTGCGCCGCCGACCAGGAGGCGTGCTCCGGCTTCGGCGGCGAGAGCCCGTCGCAGGCCTACGACGCCCTGGTCGCCGCCGCCGACGCCGAACCCCTCCCGGCCGACGGGTACGAGCCCAACCCGGAACCGGTCAGCGGTGACTCCATCCGGACCGCGACCTCGTCGTTGCTCTACGCGGAGAGGGCGTGGGGCGCGCTGGCCGCGGCGCTCGTCGAGGCGGCCGCCGGCGACGGCAGCTCCATCCGGGCGATCGTCGACGCCTCGTACGGGCGCGAGGAGGACGGCACCTACTCGAACGCGTTGGACCTGTACTTCGCGATCGGCGCGTCGGAGCAGCGCTACCCGAAGGGTGACGTCGACGTCTACCTCGACCGCGGCTCGGAGTCGTGGGCGTCGTTCCCGCACTTCTGGCGGAACAGCGGTTACGCCGAGCTGAACTACGGCTTGTGGCCGGTGCACGACGAGGACTCCTACGCGGGCCCGTTCACCGTGGACCCCGCCGCCCCGGCACCGCTGGTCGTCAACACCACCTACGACCCGGCCACGCCCTACCCGGGCGGGCTGCGCCTGGTCGCCGACCTGGGCAACGCGCGGCTGCTCACCATGGACGGCGACGGCCACACCGCTTACGGCGGCAAGTCGACCTGCGTGGACGCGGCCGTGGAGGACTACCTGGTCGAGCTCGCGCTGCCCGAGCCGGGCACCGTCTGCGAGCAGGAGGTGCCCTTCGTCGCGCCGGAGGAGGTCACCGCCGGCAGCCGCACCGCCTTCACCTGGACCGGGGTGCTCGTCGGACGGCGCTGAGCCACCGGACGGGCCGGCCGGACACGTCCCCGGCCGGTACGCCTGGAGCGTCGAGCGCATCGAGCTGCCGGGATCGCGATCGCCTCGGCGGACCGGGCCTTGACCTCGAGTCGGCTCGAAGTCCGACGATGGCGCGCAGCCCGGCGACCGGACGGGCGGGCCGTAAATCGGTGGCGACCGATGAGCCGGCGGAGCACGTTCTGTCGTAGGCAGCAGGCACCATGCGACCCGTTCCGAGCCGACCCCGTAGGTGGAGGCGCCATGACAGCCCGCACCGCCCTCGCGATCGAGGCGACCGGCCTGGCGAAGTCGTACGGTTCGACCCGGGCGGTCGACGGCATCGACCTCGCCGTGCCGGCCGGCGCCATCTACGGCGTCCTGGGGCCCAACGGCGCGGGCAAGACGACGACGATCCGGATGCTGGCCACGCTGATCGCCCCTGACGCGGGCAGCGCTCGCGTGCTGGGGCACGACGTCGTCGCCGAGGCCGACGCCGTCCGCGGGCTGGTCAGCCTCACCGGCCAGCTCGCCTCGGTCGACGAGGAGCTCACCGGGCGGGAGAACCTGGCGCTGCTCGGGCGGCTGCTCGGCCTGCGCCGGGGGGCGGCGCGGGCACGGGCCGACGAGCTGCTGGAGGCGTTCGGCATCGCCGATGCCGCGGGGAAGCTGGTCAAGCACTACTCCGGCGGCATGCGGCGGCGGCTCGACATCGCCGCGAGCATCGTCGTCACCCCGGAGCTGATGTTCCTCGACGAGCCGACGACGGGGCTCGACCCCCGTTCGCGCAACCAGGTCTGGGAGATCGCCCGCGCGCTCGTGGCCGGCGGGACGACGATCCTGCTCTGCACCCAGTACCTGGAGGAGGCCGACCAGCTGGCCGACGGCATCGCGGTCATCGACCACGGCCGGGTCATCGCCGAGGGCACCCCGGGCCAGCTGAAGGCGTCGGTCGGCACCGGCGCGCTGCACGTGCGCCTGCTCGACCCCGTGCGGCGCGCGGAGGCCGCGCAGATCCTCGAGGCCGCGGTCGGCGGCGTCCTGCTCGCCCCCGATGCGGCGGCCCTCACCGTGAAGTGCCCGGACGCCGGCCGGGCGGCGCTCGGTGTCGCGGCGCTGACCCGCGCGGGCGTCGGCATCGCCGAGTTCTCCCTCGCCCGGCCCAGCCTGGACGAGGTCTTCCTGGCGCTCACCGGCCACACCGCCGACGACGGCCCGGCCGCGTCCGCCCCGGCCGCCGACACCCTGCAGGAGCAGGCGTCATGACCAGCACGACCACGACGCCGGCCGGCGCCGCCGACACCGCCGCCGTCCGCCGGGCCATCGCATCCACCGCCCGGCCGCCCCGCCCGGGGCGGCTGGCGACCGCCCTGGCTTTCGGCTGGCGGGGCATGCTCAAGATCAAGCACGTGCCGGAGCAGCTGCTCGACGTGACCATCTCACCGGTCATGTTCGTGCTGATGTTCACGTACCTGTTCGGCGGCGCGATCGCCGGCTCCACCGGCGCGTACCTGCAGTACATCCTGCCGGGCATCCTGGTCATGTCGGTGCTGTTCACGACGGTCTACTCCGGCGTCTCGCTGAACACCGATCTCACCAAGGGCGTCGTCGACCGCTTCCGCTCGCTGCCGATCTGGCGGCCGGCCCCGCTGCTCGGGGCCCTGCTGGGCGACAGCGTGCGCTACGTGCTCGCCGGCACGGTGATCCTCGTGGTCGGTGTCGTGCTCGGGTACCGGCCCGAGGGCGGCCTGCTCGGCGTGGTCGCCGCGCTCGCGCTGGTCGTGGTCTTCTCGTTCGGCCTGTCCTGGGTGTTCTCGGTGCTCGGCCTGCTGCTGCGCTCCCCCAACGCGGTCATGAACGCCGGCTTCACCGGCATCTTCCCGCTGACGTTCCTGTCCAACGTCTTCGTCGACCCGCGCACGCTGCCCGGGCCGCTGCAGGCGTTCGTCGACGTCAACCCGATCTCGATCCTGTCGACGGCCTCGCGGTCGCTGATGGCCGGCACGCCGGACACCGGTGCCGTGCTGGTGTCGCTCGCCGTCGCCGCCGGTCTGGCGCTGGTGTTCCTGCCGCTCACCACGCGCCTCTACCGCAGCCGCTGACGCGGGTCGGCGCGGACGACGACCGAACCGGACAGGTCGGCGGGTCCCTGCGCGCACGGCTCCCTCGACGACCCGTCGTCGTCCTCCCGTGATGCCGGGCGTCGACGCGCCGGGGCCACGGGCCACCTCCGTCGCTCGGCGTGGCCGGAAACCCGCCGGTCAACCCGCGGATGACGGACCATCACCGCTGCATCGCAGCCCGCCGACGCCGACCGAGGGAGACATCCGTGCGCCGCACCCCCGTCCCGCTGCTCGTGACCGCCAGCGCGGTCGCCCTGCTCACGGCCTGCGGAGGCGGCGAGGACCCGCCCGCCGACGCCGGGCAGGACACCGCCGCCGCGGACACCTCGCCGGCCGAGTCGACCGACGAGCCGGAGCTCAGCGCCACCCTGGTCGACCCCGACGGCACCGAGGTCGGCACGGTCGAGATCACCGAGGTCGACGAGGGCACCGAGGTGGTCGTGGAGGTGGACGGCCTCCCGCCGGGGTTCCACGGGCTGCACCTGCACTCGATCGGCGTCTGCGAGCCGGACAGCGCGAACCCCACCGACCCCTCGATGACCGGCGACTTCCTGTCGGCCGGCGGGCACATCGGCGCGGGGGAGTCCGACCACGGCCAGCACCCCGGCGACCTGCCGAGCCTGTACGTGGCCGAGTCGGGCACCGGATCGCTCACCGCGGTCACCGGCGCGCTCACGCCGGCCGACCTGACCGACGACGACGGCAGCGCGGTCATGGTGCACGCCGGGGCCGACAACTTCGCCAACATCCCGGAGCGGTACGCCGCGGGCGGGCCGGACGAGACGACGCGCGGCACCGGCGATTCCGGCGGCCGCATCGCCTGCGGGGCGGTCGAGGGCTGACCGGCGTCCGGGTCGCCGGCTCGGGCGTGGCAGGGTGTCCGTGGCAGGGTGTCCTCTCGCCCGCGAGGACACCGACCGCACCGGAGGAACCGTGCCGCTCCCGCCCGACGGCTCCCGGCCGACGACCGCGACGGCCCCGGCCGGGACGGCGCAGCGATGAGCGCCGTCCGCATCGCCCTGCTCGGCCTCGGCGAGGCCGGCTCGGAGATCGCCCGCGACCTGGTCGCCGCCGGCGCCGACGTCCGCGGCTACGACCCCCTGGTCGACCCGCCGTCCGACCTGCCCCCCGGCCGGGCGCGCGTGGTGCCCCCGGAGGGGGTCGAGGTCCGGTCCGACGAGGCCGACGCCGTGCGCGACGCCGACCTCGTGCTGAGCGTGAACAGCTCCCACGACGCCGTGCTCGCGCTGGTCAACGCCCGCCCCGCGCTCCGGCCGGGCACGGTGTGGGCCGACCTCAACGCCGCCGCCCCCGCGGTCAAGGTCGCGCTCGTCGCGGAGCTGGCCGACACCGGCGTCCCGGTCGTCGACGTGGCACTCATGGCCGTCGTCCCCGGCAACGGCATGCACACGCCGCAGGTGGTCTCCGGAGAGGGCGCCGTCCGGTACGCCGGGATCTTCGCGGACCTGGGGGTCGTCGTGCAGGTCGTCAACGGCCCGGCCGGGGCGGCCAGCAGCCGCAAGCTGCTGCGCAGCGTGTTTTGGAAGGGCACCGCGGCGGCGGTCGTCGAGGCGATGCAGGGAGCGGAGACGGCCGGGCTCGCCGACTGGCTGCGCGAGGACATCGGCCGCGAGATGGCGCGCTTCGGCCCCGCGACGGTCGACCGGATGGTCGCCGGTTCCCGCCAGCACGCGCGTCGCCGCGCCGACGAGATGGCGGCCGCGGCCGAGCAGCTCGTCGGTCTCGGCGTCGAGCCCCGGGTGGCCGCCGCGGCCCGCGACCAGCTCGCCGAGCTCCGCGACCGGCCGGAGCGGTGGACGCTGCGCTGACCGGCCCGGCGGATCCCGGCCGCCGCGGGGTCCGGGTCCTGCCCGGTGACCCACCCCGGACGGCTCAGGCCGCGCCGGAGGACCCGCCCACGGCGACGTTCCACGGGCGCACGGTCCACCCGGTGACCAGACCCTGGACCACGTACGGGTCCTGCTCGACGAACCGCTCGACCACCTCGCGAGGGGCGATCCACACCAGCAGCGCCCGGTCGTAGGGGTCGGGCAGCGCGCCGGCGAGCAGCAGCTCGCCCCGCTCGTGGGCCGCGCGGGCGAGCGCCAGGTGGTCCGCGCGCAGCGCCGCGCGGCGCTCCAGGTAGTCGTCGGCCAGCGTGTACTCCAGCACGGAGTACTCCGGTGTCGGCTGCACGGCGCCACTCTCGCACGCCGGCCGCAGCGGGTGTCGGGTCGTCCCGCGCGGGTAGGTCGCCCGCCATGGCCGGCACCCGGCGGAGCACCCCGCCCCCCACCTTCCTGGACGCCAACCGCCTGTGGGTCGACTCGCGGCTGCGCTACGAGTTCGGCCTGCGGATCGAGGGGTCCCGGCTGGCCCGGCTCGGCGCGCTGGGGGGGAGCTGCGTCGAGATCGGCACCGGCCGGCGCGGCCTGGGTGCCCGGGTGGCGGTCACCCGGTTCGGCGCCACGGACGTGCGGGCCTTCGACGTGCACGCCGCGTCGGTCGAGCGGGCGCGCCGCCGCTGCGCCGACCTCGGCGACCGGGTGCGGTTCGAGGTCGGCGACGCCACCGCCCTGCCCGTGGACGACGGCAGCGTCGACCTGGTCGTGAGCTTCCACGCCCTGCACCACGTCGACGACTGGCGGGCCGCTGTGCGGGAGGCCGGCCGCGTGCTGCGCCCGGGCGGGCTGTTCGCGCTCACCGAGATGACCTCGCGCGTGGTCGACGCCCCGTGGCTGCGCGCCGTCTCCCGCCACCCGGCCGACCGGTTCGACGTCCGGCAGCTGGTGACCGCGCTCCGCGACGCCGGCCTGCAGGTCGATCCGAGCCGGCTCCGCACCGGCGCCGGCGACCGCTGGGTGCAGATCGTGGCCCCGCGCTCGCGGTGACCGGGCCGGTCGCCGTCGTCCGGGCCGCCCTGCGCCTGCTGGTCCGCTCCCCGGGACCCGCCTTCCTGGCGGCGGGCGCGGCCGCGCTGGTCAACGCCGTGCCCGACGTGCTCCGGCACCTGCCGGTGTGGAGCAGCCCCAGCCTCGCCGCCGCGCTCGCGGTCGACCTGGTCGGTTTCCTCACCGGCCTGGCCGCCCAGCTGTGGGTGACCGGCGCGGTCGCCGCCCTGCCCGACGGCGGCGGCCTGCGGCCGCGCGGCGCGCTGGGCCGCGGCGCCGGCCTGGCCTGGCGGGCGGTGCGGACGGCGCCGAGCGCGGTGGCCGCCGGCGTCGTCGTCGGCGGCGGCATCTCGGCGCTGATCACCGTCCCGGTGTCCGTGGCCGCCCTCGGCGCGGAGCACGTGCTGGGCCCGCTCGACACCCCGGCCGCCGGCGCGTTCGCCGTGGCCACGGTCAGCGACGTGGTCGCCACGTGGGGAACGCTGCCGATCCTCGCGCTGGTCCTCGTGCTGGCCGCCCGCGCCGCCGGTGCGCGGGCGGGGGGTTCGAGCGACCCGGGCACCGGGCAGTAGGCGACCGTGACCAGCGAGTGGGACGTCAGCCGGAAGAGCGTCGGAACCCTGTCGATCTGGCTGGGCACGGCCGGCCTGTTCGCGCCCCGGGCGATCACCCGTCTGCTCGGCGTGCGCCGGGACGCGACCACGGACGACGCGGCGCTGCCGCTGCTGGTGCGGCTGGTCGCCGCGCGCAACATCGCCATGGGCGCCGCCCTCCTGGCCAGCCCGCCGCCGCAGGCCCGCCGCACCACCGAGGTGACGCTGCTGCTCACCGCGCTGGACGCCGCCGCGGTCTGGACCTCCCGGCACACCGGCGACGTCGCCCGCCGCAGCGCCGTCCTGTCCTCGGTCGTGCTGGGGCTCGCCGCGGGCGGCGCCGTCCGCTGGCACCGCCGCTGAGCCGAGCCGAGCCGAGCCGAGCCGGCGGCGTGCGCCGCCGGCCGACGGCGTGCGCTGACGTGCGGGTCGGGGTCAGCGCGCGGCCGGACCGTCGTCCGCCGAGGCGCGGAGCACGCGGAGCACCCCCGACAGCCCGAGGCGGATGCCGGCCAGCTCCTCGGCCGTCAGGGCCGACAGCACGGCGGCGTCGGCCTCGATGTCGGAGGCCATCAGCTGACGCACGACCTCCTGCGCCGCCGGTGTGGGCGCCAGCCGCCGTCCCCGGCCGTCCCGCTCGTCCGGCCGCCGGGTGACCATCCCGGCCCGCACCAGGCGGTCGGCGATGCCGGTCAGCGTCGCCGGCGTCACCTCCAGCGCCTCGCTGAGCACGTGGGGGGTCGCCGTCCCCTGGACGACGAGGATCGTCAGGCAGCGCAGCTGCTGCACCGTCAGCGGCGTGTGCAGCAGGGTGCCCAGCCGCCGGCGGACGCCGTAGGCCCCGACCTCCTCCGCCAGGCGGAGCACCTCGGCCACGTCCGGGGGCACGCTGCGCCCCGCCACCGAGCCCGTGTCGCCGGAGGTGTCGGGTGTCACGCGCGTCCTCCCTGCGGTGCGGCTCGCGCCCGGTACTTTGGCTCACGCAAAGTACCTCGCGGGCCGGCGGTCCGCTGCCGCTGGAGGCCCGGTGTCCCGTCTCGCCGTCCTGTCGCTGCGCAACCGGGCCCTGGTCGCGCTCGCGACGATCGCGGTCCTCGTCTTCGGCCTGGTGTCGGCCGGCTCGCTGAAGCAGGAGCTGATCCCGTCGCTGCGGATCCCGGCCGCCGCGGTCCTGGCCGCCCAGCCGGGCGCCTCGCCCGAGGTGGTGGAACGGCAGGTCGTCGAGCCGCTCGAGCAGGCGATCGGCTCGGTCGACGGCGTCCTCGCCGTCACCTCCACCGCGAGCACCGGGCTGGCCACCATCGCCGTCGAGCTCGAGTACGGCTCCGACCTCGACGCCGCGACCGACGAGCTGCGGACGGCGGTCGCGCGGACCGCCACCCAGCTGCCCGAGGGCGTCGAGCCGGAGGTCCTCGTCGGATCCCTGGCCGACCTCCCCGTCGTCCAGCTGGCCGTCGCCGCACGCGGCGACCCGGCCGACGTCGCCGACCGGGTCGAGGCCGACGTCGTCCCGCTGTTCGAGCGGATCGACGGCGTCCGCGAGGTGACGGTCACCGGCGCTGACGAGCCCCGCGTGGAGATCACGCTCGACCCCGCCGGCCTCGCCGCCGCCGGGCTGTCGCCGGCGCAGGTCACCACGGTGCTGCAGGACAACGGCGTGGTGCTGCCGGCCGGGACGGTGACCGAGGGCGACCGCTCGCTGCCGGTCCAGGCCGGCTCGCGGCTCACCTCGGTCCAGGACCTGCGCGCCGTGCCGCTCACCGGCGCCGCCGGCGCCGTGACGACGCTGGGCCAGGTAGCCCGCGTCGAGCCGGGCACGGCCCCGCCGACGGCCTACTCGCGCGTCAACGGCGAACCGGCGCTCGCGGTGGGCCTCACCTCGACCCCCGACGGGAACACCGTGGAGATCTCCCGCGCGGTGCGGGAGGTGCTGCCCGACGTCCGGTCGGCGCTGGGCGAGGGCAGCGTCGTGGCGGTCGTCTTCGACCAGGCGCCGTTCATCGAGGAGTCCATCGAGGGGCTGGCGACCGAGGGCGGGCTCGGCCTGGTCTTCGCGCTGGTGATCATCCTGGTGTTCCTGACGTCGGTGCGTTCCACCCTGGTGTCGGCCGTCTCGATCCCCGTCTCGCTGTGCGTCACGTTCATCGCGCTGCAGGTCGCGGGCTTCTCGCTGAACATCCTCACGCTCGGCGCGCTGACCGTCTCGATCGGCCGCGTGGTCGACGACTCGATCGTGGTGATCGAGAACATCAGGCGGCACCTGTCCTACGGCGAGGGGCGGACGGCGGCCATCGTGCGGGCGGTCGGCGAGGTCGCCGCGGCGGTCACCTCGTCGACGATCGCGACGGCGGCGGTGTTCGTCCCCATCGCGCTCGTGGGCGGCATGGTCGGCGAGCTGTTCCGGCCGTTCGCGCTCACCGTCGCCATCGCGCTGCTCGCCTCGCTGGTCGTCTCGCTCACCATCGTGCCGGCGCTGGCCTCGGTGTTCCTGCGGGCGCCCGAGGGCGACCGGGACCCGGTCGAGCTCGCCCGCGAACGGGCGGAGGCGGAGGCCGCCGAGCGGCGCACCTGGCTGCAGCGGCTCTACGTGCCGGCCCTCGCGGCGGTGCTGGCCCACCGCCGGTGGACGGTGGCGGGCGCGCTCGTCCTCCTCGTCGGCACGCTGGCGCTCACCCCGCTGCTGCAGACGAACTTCATCGGGGACTCGGGGCAGAACACGGTCACGGTGACCGCCGCCCACCCGGCCGGCACCAGCCTGGCCGCGCAGGACGAGCGGGCCCGGACGCTGGAGCAGGAGCTGGTCGGGCTGCCGGGGGTGGAGACGGTTCAGACCACCGTCGGCTCGGCCGGCGGCTTCGCCGCCTTCGCCGGCGGGGGCGGCGCTCCGCGGGCGACCTTCGCGGTGACGCTGGACGCGGACGCCGACGCCGAGGCGGCGCGGGAGCGCATCCGGTCGACCGCCGAGGGCCTGGCCGGGGTCGGGGACGTCACCGTCGCCGCGGCCGGTTCGGGCTTCGGCCCGAGCACCGTCGACGTGCTGGTGCGGGCCGGGGACGCCGGCGAGCTGGCCGCGGCCGCCGAGCGGGTCGAGGAGGCCGTCGCCGGCGTCCCCGGGGCCACCGACGTGACCAACGACCTCACCGGTGCCCTGCCGGTCGTCCGGGTGGTCGTCGACCCGGTGGCGGCCGCGCGGGTCGGGCTGACCGAGGCGCAGGTGACGCAGACGCTGGCCGGCCTGTCGTCGGCCGTGCCCGTGGGCAGCGTCGACGTCGACGGCGTCGCCACGCCGGTCGTCCTCCGGCCGCCGGCCCCGCCGCAGACCGTCGAGCAGCTGCGCGCGGTCGTCCTGCCCACGCCGACCGGGCCGGTGCCGCTGCCGCGGGTGGCCGACGTCGAGCAGGTGGAGGTGCCCAGCTCGGTCAGCCGCGTCGACGGCGAGCGCAGCGCGACGATCTCGGCCACCCCGTCCGGTGCCGACCTGGGCACGCTCACCGCCGAGCTGCAGGCCGCCGTCGACGGGCTCGACCTGCCGCCCGGGGTGCAGGTGTCCATCGGGGGTGTCGCGTCCGAC
The DNA here is from genome assembly GCF_025716945.1 of Geodermatophilus sp. YIM 151500. Lineage (GTDB taxonomy): Bacteria > Actinomycetota > Actinomycetes > Mycobacteriales > Geodermatophilaceae > YIM-151500. The sequence continues at coordinate 58,072 of NZ_JAOVZT010000001.1, read as the reverse complement.
CAGAGCGAGGCCTTCGCCGACCTCGGCCTGGCGCTGGCCGTCGCGGTGGTGATCGTCTACCTCGTGATGGTGGGGACCTTCCGCAGCCTGGCCCAGCCGCTGATCCTGCTGGTGTCGGTGCCGTTCGCGGCGACCGGGGCGCTGCTGGTGCTGCTGGCCACGGGCACCCCGCTCGGCGTCCCGGCGCTGATCGGCGTGCTGATGCTCGTCGGCATCGTGGTGACCAACGCGATCGTTCTCATCGACCTGGTCAACCAGTACCGGGGGCAGGGCCGCTCGCTGGCCGAGTCGGTCACCGAGGGCGCCCGCAAGCGGGTCCGGCCGATCGTCATGACGGCGGCGGCCACCGTGCTGGCGCTGACCCCCATGGCGTTCGGCCTCACCGGGGGTGGGGTGTTCATCTCCCGGCCGCTGGCGCTGGTGGTCATCGGCGGGTTGATCAGCTCGACGCTGCTGACCCTGCTGCTGGTGCCGGTCCTGTACACGTCGCTGGAGACCCGGCGGGAGCGCCGCCGCGCCCGCCGGCCGCGGCACCGGGCCGACGCCCCGGAGGTCGAGCGGCCGCGGGAGCCGGTGCCGGTGCCCTGACGGGCGGTCGGGCCGGCCGGTCACCCCGCGGCGGCCGGTCACCCCGCTGCGACCGGCGCCCGGCCGCGCCGCGGCGCCGGCGCCTCCTCACGCAGACGCGGCGTACCAGGCGGCCAGGCGGGCGAACCCCGCGTCCAGCGGCACGCGCGGCGCCCAGCCCAGCGCCTCCCGGGTGCGGCGCTGGTCGAACCAGTGGGCGGTGGCCAGCTGCTCGGCGAGGAACCGGGTCAGCGGCGGGGTGTCCCGCCGCCCGGTGACCGCCCAGACGACCTCGACGGCGGCGCCGGCCAGCCACGCGGCCCGGAACGGCACCCGGCCCCGGGGCCCGCGGACGCCGGCCGCGCCGCAGAGCCGGGTGAGGATCTCGGCGATCGGGCGCGGTTCGCCGTTGGACACGACCAGCGCCTCGCCGTGCACCGGGCCGCAGGCGTCGACGGCGGCCACCAGCGCGTCGGCCGCGTTGTCCACCCACGTCGTGTCGACCAGCGCCGCGCCCGAGCCGATCCGCGGCAGCCGGCCGGCCCGGGCCCGGGTCACGATCCGCTCGACCAGCTGCCTGTCGCCCGGTCCCCAGACCAGGTGCGGGCGCACGGCGAGCACCGCCAGCCCGGCCGAGTCGGCGGCCAGCGCCGCCCGCTCGGCGAGCGCCTTGGAGCGGGCGTAGTGCCCGCGGGCCCGGTCCGGATCGGCCGGGCCGGCGCCGGCCCCGACCAGGGCCGCGCCGGCGTGCGCCACCGACGGCGACGACACGTGCACCAGCCGGCCGACGCCGGCCGCGCGGCACGCTTCGACGACGACCCGGGTCCCCTCGACGTTGGGGCGGGCGTACTCGGCCCAGCGGCCGGTGACGTCGACCTTCGCGGCCAGGTGGACCACGGCGTCCCGCCCGGCGACCGCCCGGCCCACCGCGGCGGGGTCGGCGACGTCGCCGAGCACCTCCGCGCACGGCAGCCCCGCCGGACGGCGCTGCAGCACGGTCACCTCGTCGCCGCGCTCGAGCAGGGCCCGCGCCGTGGCCCGGCCGAGCATCCCGCTGGCCCCCGTCACCAGCACCCTCATCGCCGGCGGGCGCGTCCCGACGTCCGGCTGCCGGCCAGCAGGCGCGCCGCCCGGCGGGCCACCTCCGCCCGGTCGACCTTCGACTGGTGCCGCACGTCGACCGGCAGCCGGCCGGCGACGAGCACGGCGGCCACGTCGACGCGCGCCGCCGCCCGGACGGCGTCGGCGAGCGCGGTCGGGGCCAGCCGCAGCCGCTCTCCGCGCGGGGCGCCGGCCGCCGGGACGACGACGACCACGACCGCCTGCCCGCCGGGCGGCCCCACGCCGACGCAGGCCGCGGCGGCCACGGCGGCGAGCGCCTCCACCCGCTGCTCGGCGCCGACCGGGGTGAGCGGGCCGGCCGCGGTGGTGACCACGTGCTGCAGGCGGCCCTCGATCCACAGCCGACCGGCGCCGTCGAGGTGCCCCACGTCGCCCGTGCGGTGCCAGCCGGGGTCGCGCGAGGCCGCCCGCTCGGTGGCCCACAGCGCGTCGTAGCGCTCCTTGACGTGGGCCGCGCGCACGCAGACCTCCCCGGTCCCCCCCGGCCGGTCGGTGAGCGGCCCGGCGGCCGCGCCCGAGCCGGTCAGCGGGCTGACCGCGACCTCGACGCCGGGCAGCGGGCGGCCCACGCACACGCCCTCGCCCGCGCCGGCCGCCTCGACCTCGTCGAGCGAGACGTCGGTGACCGGCAGCGCCTCGGTCATGCCGTACGGCGTGCGCAGGTCGGCCGCCGGCAGCACCGCCCGCAGCGCGCGCAGCAGCGGCGCCGGCACCGGCGCGCCGGCCGACATCAGCAGCCGCACCCTCCCGAGGGCGGCCCGCTGGGCGGCCGACAGCTCACCGGCCGTGGCCAGCACCCGGCGCAGCGCCGCGGGGGAGGCGAAGACCACCGTGCCGCCGACGGCCGCGACGGCATCGGCCAGCAGCGGCGCGGTCAGCGTGCCGGGGGCGGTGACGTCGACGTCGGGCACGGCCGAGCCGATGCCCAGGCCGGGGCCGAGGATCGCGAACGGCGCGAAGGCGGCGACCAGCCGGTCGCCGGGCCCGAGGCCGTACGTCGTCCGGACCAGCTCCAGCTGCGCGGCGACCGCGCGATGGGTGTAGACCACGCCCTTCGCCGGGCCGGTGGCGCCGGAGGTGAAGACGACGGCGCACTCGGCGTCGGCCGGCGGCTCGGGCGGCGCGGGCGCGGCCCGGCCGAGCGCCTCCAGGCCGGTGAGGTCCTGCGCCGCGCCGAGCGCCCTGCGGGCGCCGGCCCCGAGCCGGCCGGCGGCGATCCGCCGTCCCGGCAGCCCCAGCAACCGCGCGGCGGTCAGGCCCGGCGCCCCGCCGACCACCCAGTCGACGTGCGCGCCGCGCAGCGCGCGGCGCATGCCGGCGAGGCCGAGCCCCTTGTCGGCCACGACGACCACCGCCCCGGCGCGCCAGGCGGCGTAGACGGTGGCGGTGAGGTCGGCCGAGGGCTCGACGAGCAGGGCGATCCGCTGCCCCGGGCGGACGCCGGCCGCCGCCAGCCCCGCGGCCAACGCCCCCACCCGGTCGGCGAGGGCGGCCCAGCTCACCGTGCCGCCGCCGACCTCGACCACGGCGGGCGCGTCGTCGCCGGCCCGCTCGACCAGCGCGGTCCACGGCCGGCGGGCGGGCCCCCCGCGGGGAACCGGCGCGGTCGGCCGCGGTGTGCCGAGGTCGCCCACCCACCGGACCACCGCGTCGGCGTACTGCGGTGCGTCCTCGGGCAGCAGGTGCGAGGCGCCCTCGTAGCGGTGCACGGCCGCCTCCGGCAGCCGGTCCAGCAGGTCGACCAGGTACCGCTCGCCGAAGACCGGGTCGCGCGGACCCCACAGCAGCAGCGCGGGGACGTCGAGTCCGCGCACACCCGCGGCGATCGCCTCCAGCGCCGGCCGGGACCGGTGGCCGGGGGCGAACGGGATGTCGGCGACGAAGTCGCCGACCGCGCGGCGTCGCGCCGCCGTGCGGTACGGGGCGGCGAAGGCGCGGCGGACCTCGCGCGGCAGCGGCGGCCACGACAGCGCCGTGGCGCCCCGGACGAACACCGGCGTGCCGACGGTGACCCCGGCGCGGACGGCGCGGGCGTGCGCGAGCCGGATGAGGGCGGGGCCGCGGTCGCCCGCGGGCTGGGCGACCGCGGTGTTGGCCAGCACGACACCGGCCAGGTGGGGGCGGTGCGCCAGTGCCCAGCCCAGCGAGATCGCGCCGCCCCAGTCGTGCCCCACGGTGACCACGGGTCCGGTCACGCCGAGGGCGGCGGTCAGCGCCCCCAGGTCGGCCACCCGCTGCGGCAGCGTCCGCGGCCCGGCCGGCCGCTCGGAGAAGCCCATGCCCAGCTGGTCGGGGGCGACGACCCGCCAGCCCGGCGGGGCGGCGGCCAGCAGCCGGCGCCACAGGTAGGACCAGGTGGGGTTGCCGTGCACGCACAGCAGCGTGACGTCGGCGTCGCGGACGCCGTTGTCGAGCACGTGCCAGGTGCGCTTGCCGCCGTCCGGGTCGGGCACGGAGACCAGCCGCGACCAGCCCGGGTCGAGCCCGGGCAGCGGCGGGGGAGGCCCGGGGAGCTCGGGAGCGGCCGCCGTCACCAGGCGATCTCGAGGCAGCAGGCGTTCAGCCCCGAGCCGATGCCCATCAGCAGCACCCGGTCGCCGTCGACCAGCGCGTCGACCTCGCCGGCCAGCGTGAACGGCACCGACGCCGGACCCAGGTTGCCGCGGGTCGGGAAGGTCCGCGGTACCCGGCCGGGGTCGATGCCCAGCCGCGCGCAGATGGTGTCGGTGTGCACCTGCGACACCTGGTGGACGACGTAGCGGCTCATGCCCCGCCAGTCGAACTCCTCGGCCGCCTCGGCCCACAGCTCCTCGGACAGCGCCACACCGGCCTCCAGCAGGCCCTTGAGATCGGTGCGCATCATGTCGTTGTCGCCGACGCAGAGCTCGTGGTGCTCGGTGCCCGCGCGGCTGACCGAGGCGACCAGCCGGTGGCCCTCGGGGTGCCGGTCGGCGCGGCCGAGCACCATGGCGACCGCCCCGGAGCCGAGGGTCAGCGTGGCGAACTGCGCGATCACGTCGCGCGCGCCGGTGCCCTCGGCGTTCAGCCGGGCGATCGTGGCCTCCTGCACCGGCCGGGCGTCCTCGCCGTTGACCACGAGGGCGTAGTCGAGCCGGCCGGAGTCGATCATCGCCCCGGCCAGCTCCATGCCGTTGACGAAGCCGAGGCAGGCGTTGGTGATGTCGAAGTTCTGGCAGGAGCTGGGCAGGCCGAGGGCGTGGTGCACGGCGACCGCCGTGGACGGCTCCAGCCACCGGCGGCTGACGGAGGTGTTCACCATCAGCCCGACGTCGGCCGGGTCGACGCCGCTCTCGCTGATCGCCTTGGCCCCGGCCGTCGCCGCGCCGTCGACGAAGGTGACGCCGTCGGTCCACCAGCGCCGCTCGCGGATGCCGGCCAGCTTCTCCAGCAGGCCCGGCCGCAGCCGCGTCCGCCGGTAGGTGTCGGCCAGCTGCTCGTCGATGGCCGCCGACGTGACCACCTGCGAGGCGTCGGCCGTGCTCACGGTCAGAACCGCCGTGTTCGTGTACCGGTGCGTCGCGTTGCCGCCCATGGGCAGGATCCCGTTCTGAGTCGGGGGCCGGCTCCCTGCACGCGTCCCGCCCGTGGTCCGCCGGGCTCTACCCGACCCGGTGGACGGTATGCCGCCGGGTCGGGTCGCCCGGATCACGTCTACCCACGACCGGCCGGTCCGGTTCCGGACCGCGGCGCCGGTCGCGGGCGGCTACATGTCGAGTCCGCCGTTAACCCCCCAGATCTGGCCGGTGATGTAGGACGAGCCGTCCGCGGCCAGGAAGTGCACCACGCGGGCCACCTCCTCGGGCTCCCCGAGCCGGCCGAGCGGGATCTTGGCGCGGATGCCGTCGAGGACCTTCTCGGGGACGGTGCCGAGCATCTCCGTGGCGATGAACCCCGGGGTCACGGTGTTGACCGTCACGCCGATGCCGTCGAGCTTCCCCGACCGCTGGAGGTTCATCGCCGCCTCGCGGGCGAGCGTCTTGGTCAGGCCGAACAGCCCGGACTTCGCCGACGCGTAGTTGACCTGGCCGATGTTGCCCATCTCGCCGATGACCGAGGAGATCATCACGATCCGCCCGCTGCCCCGCTCCAGCATGTGCCGCAGCGCCGCCTGGGAGAGGTAGAAGGCGCCGGACAGGTTCACGTCCAGAACCCGGCGCCACTCGTCGTCGCTCATCTTGAGCACCGACCGGTCGGCGGTGATCCCGGCGTTGTTGACCAGGATGTCGAGCCGGCCGTGCTGGTCGATGACCTCCTCGATGGTGCGCCGGCAGTCGTCCGCGGAGCTGATGTCGCCGCGGTGGACGGTCAGCCGGCTGTCCGGCCAGGTGGCGCGGAACTCCTCGCGGAAGCGCTCGGCCGCCTCCTGGTTGCCGCTGTACCCGGCCGCCACGTCGGCGCCCTGGCCGGCCAGGCTGCGGCAGATCGCCGCCCCGATGCCACGGGTCCCCCCGGTCACGAAGGCGACCCGGCCGGTCAGCTTGTCGCCGACCCGGGCCACTCGTTCCTGCGTCGCGGTCATGGCGTGCCTCCTCGGTGGCGGTCCTGGTTCCCGCTGCCCCGGGGCCGGGCGCGTCCGCTGCGCCGAGCCGGACGTCGCCGGCGCGCCGTGCCGCCGGGGTGCGACGGCCGCAGCATGCTGCCCCGGCGGGGTGCCGTCAACGTGGGAGGTCCGGACGCCGGGTGCGACCGGCGCCCGCGGAGCAGGATGGGCGCGGCCGCCGCCCTCCCGGGCGTCGGCTCCCGTGGCGCCGGCGGGGGGCGCCACCCGACCCGAGGAGGAGCCGCATGAGCGAGACCGGGAACGCCGCGGGCGACATCGACGCCCTGACGCGGCGGGTGCGCGAGCTCAGCGACCAGGTCCTGGACCAGGCGCGGCGGAACGGCCGGGCCTACCTGGAGGGGTACGAGCGGCTGCTCGACACGCTGCTGGACCTCGAGCGGCGCGCCGCGGAGGGGAGCGGGCAGGACTGGGCGTCGGCGCTCGCGAGCACCCACGCCTCCCTGGTCCGGCAGACCTCCGAGATGTTCCTCGGCGCGGTGCGCGACCACCTGCGCAGCTGACCGGCATCGCCCGGCACGGTGGTACGGGGTCCCACCCGGGGCCCGGAGGGTGCAGCATGGGCGCGTGGCCGAACGATCCGGATCCAGTCCAGACACCGGGGAGCGCGCGGCGGGCGTGCTCGCCCCGGAGAGCGTGCTGTTCGAAGACCTCGACGTGGTCGGGTTCGGCGACGCCGTGGCGCAGGTGCTGCGGGCCGGCGCCACCCGGCCGGCGGCGCCGGCCCGGGCCGCGCTGCGGCTCGCCGCCGACCTCGCCCGCGTGCCGCTCGTGGCGGCCGGGCACTGGCTGGGCGCCGACGTCCGGCCCCTCGTGCCGCCCGATCCCAAGGACCGGCGGTTCGCCGATCCGGCGTGGGACGGCAACCCGGTGCTGTACGGGCTGCGACAGGGCTACCTGGCCGCCGCCCGGTTCGCGCGGGAGGTCGTCGCCGCGGCCGACGTCGACCCGGGCACCGCGCTCAAGGCGTCCATGGTCACCGAGCTGCTGATCGACGCCCTCGCCCCGACCAACCTCGCGCTCACCAACCCCGCCGTCCTCAAGCGCGCCTTCGACACCGGCGGGGCGAGCCTGGCCCGCGGCGCCCGGAACTTCCTCGACGACCTCGTGCACAACGGAGGGCGGCCGCGGCAGGTCGACACCCGCCCCTTCCAGGTCGGCCGGGACCTGGCCGCCACGCCGGCCAAGGTGGTGTACCGCAACGAGCTGATGGAGCTGCTGCAGTACGAGCCGCAGACCGAGCGGGTGCGTGCCAACCCGATGCTCTGCAGCCCCCCGTGGATCAACAAGTACTACGTCATGGACCTGGCCCCGGGCCGCAGCTTCGTCGAGTGGGCGGTCAAGCACGGTCGCACGGTGTTCGCCATCAGCTACCGCAACCCGACGGCCGCGATGTCCGGGACGACGATGGACGACTACGTCGTCAACGGGCCGGCCACCGCCCTCGACGTGATCCAGGACATCACCGGGGCGGACACGATCGACATCGTCGGGCTCTGCCTGGGCGGAGCCCTGACGGCGATCACCGATGCCTGGCTGCGGCAGGCCGGTGACGATCGCATCGGCACGCTGACGCTGCTCAACACGCTGCTCGACTACGCCGAGCCGGGGCCGCTGGGCACCTTCACCGACCGCCGGACGGTCGACCGGATCGAGCGCAAGATGCGGCGGGAAGGGGTCCTGGAGGGCGCCTCCATGGCGGGCACCTTCGACGTCCTGCGGGCCAACGACCTGATCTTCAACTACGTCGTCTCGAACTGGCTGATGGGCCAGGACCCGCCGGCCTTCGACATCCTCGCCTGGAACGCCGACAGCACCCGCATGCCGGCCGCGATGCACTCGTTCTACCTGCGCAACCTCTACGTCGAGAACAAGCTGGCGGCCGGCACGCTGGAGATCGCGGGGAAGGTCGTCGACCTGGGCGCGATCAAGGCCCCGACCTACGTGGTCGCCGCCATCAACGACCACATCGTCCCGTGGCAGTCGTCGTACCGGACGACCGGCCTGGTCAGCGGGCCGGTGCGGTTCGTGCTCAGCAGCGGCGGGCACATCGCCGGGATCGTGAACCCGCCCGGCCCCAAGGCCTGGTACGAGGCGGCGCCCGGCGACGCGACGCCGCCCGCGGACGCCGCCGCCTGGCGCGCGGGCGCCGAGCGCCGGACCGGTTCGTGGTGGGAGGACTGGTCGCGCTGGTCCGACGAGCACTCCGGCCCCGAGCAGGACCCGCCCCGGATCGGCAGCGACCGGTACCCGGTGCTCGGCGACGGGCCGGGCGACTACGTGCTGGGCTGACGGGTCCTGGGACGGGTGCTGGGCTGACGGGTCCTGGGCTGACGGCCTCGGCGGGGGCGGACGGCCTCGGCGGTGGCGCTGGAGACGGAGAGGACGCCGATGCCCACTGCTGACGAGGACGCGCACGCGCGCCGGCTCGGCGAGTACATCCGCGTGCAGCGGCAGATGGCCGACCTGTCGCTGCGCGGCATGGCCGAGCTGACCAAGGTGTCCAACGCCTACCTGAGCCAGGTCGAGCGGGGGCTGCACCAGCCCTCGCTGCGGGTCCTGCACGCGATCGCCGAGGCGCTCGGCATCCCCGCCGAGGACCTGCTGGCCGAGGCGGGCCTGGGCGGGACGGCGGCCGGCCGGGCGGCGGACCGGGCGAGCACGACGGAGGAGGCCATCCGCGACGACCCGGCGCTCAGCCCGGAGGAGCGGGAGGCGCTGCTGCGGATATACCGGAGCTTCGTGGACCGGCGGTCGTCGGGCGCTTGACACACCAAGCAGAGTGCGTACTATCCCAAGCACACCCGATCGCACCGACTTCGAGGAGCCCCGCATGAGCGTCGGCCAGCAGTACACCGAGATCCTCCGGCAGGGTCAGGACGTCGTCCGCAGCACGGTCGACACCTGGACCCGGTCCCTCACCGCCGCGGCCGGCCGGCTGCCCGGCCTGCCCGGGCAGGCCGACGCCGAGGCCGCCGTCGAGGCCGCCGTCGACGGCTGGTTCGACCTGACCGGCGAGGTGCTCGACGCGCAGCGCGACCTGGCCAAGCACCTGGTGGGCTCCGCCTCGACGGTGGCCTCCGCGGCGCAGGGCGGCGCCGACCGCGCCGAGCCGGTCACCGAGCCGGCGGCCTGATCCTCACCGCGTCCCCTCACCGCGTCCCCTCACCGCGTCCCCCCACCGCGGCCCCGCCCCGCCGGGCATCCGGCGGGGCGGGGCCGCGGCGCGTCCGCCGGGCGGGGACGAGGCGGCCCGCAGGCGGTCGCTCAGGTCGCCCGTCCGGCCTGCCACTGGCGCACCCAGGCGCGGCCGTAGTCGTTGCCGTGCGGCGTGCGCAGCACGGTGTGCACGTGGAACGGCTGCGGGGTGTCGTAGTCGAGGAAGACGCCGCAGTGGTGGTCGAGCTCGGCGACGACCACCGGCGACTGGATCCGGAGGTAGAAGACGTCCCCGGGCTCCGAGCCGCCGATCCACGAGAACCACGTGTCGTCCCAGTGCTCCTGCACCTCCCGCAGCCGCGCCCGCCGCGGTCCCTCGGGCAGCAGCCGCACGAACGCCTCGACGAGGGCCAGGCAGAGGCGCTGGGCCTCGGCCGGCATCCCGGCGACCGGGACGCCCTCGACCGGGATGACCCGGTTGTCCTGGAACGCCCCGGCGAGGTGCCGCTCGTCGCCCGGGTGCAGCCGGCCGGGCGGCATGGCCGGGTCGACCATCCGCTCGTAGACGGTGGCGGCCCGCCGCTGCTCCTCCGGCAGCGCCGCCATCAGCGCGGTGCCCAGCTCGATCCGGTCGGCGAACAACCCGGCCAGGCCGGCGTGCGGCCCGTCGTCGATCTCGTCGGGCTCGGCACCCAGGAAGACGGGGGAGAGCACCATCCGGCCGTCGACCACCAGGCAGTTCAGCGCGCAGTGGTGGCCGTAGAGCTGCCACCCCCACGGCGCGCGCTCGTGCGGCTCGCCGTAGAGGGCGAGGTTGTAGCTCCACTCGTTGAGGACCGTCTCCAGGCCGACGACCTCGCCGAGGAAGCCGTTGACCAGCATCATCGCGTGCGCCAGGTCGTACCCCTCGGGCGACAGCGAGGCGTGCACCAGCGCCAGCGCCCGCTCCCGCACCTCGGACGGCTGGAACTCCAGCCGCAGGCCGGTGTCGAACTGCATGAACTCCGGGTTCGCCCAGGTCTGCCACTCGACGGCGTCGACGGGAAAGGCCACCCGCGCCCGGTCCTCCTCGGACAGCGCCGAGAGGAGGTCCCGCGCGGCGGCCACCATCGCGGGCACCGGCGCCTCCTCGCCCGGCCGCGCCGGCTCCAGGGGGTGCAGGCCCGCGCGCAGCGTGCCGTCCTCGGTGACGCCGCGGAACTCGTCGCGGTAGAGCGGCGTCCAACCCTCCACCAGGCCGCCGGTGAACGTGCCCGGCGTCCGGGCGTGCTCGCGGTAGGCGTACGGGTCCAGCCCCCGGACGCCGGCCAGCCGCGGGTGGTCGTGCGGGAACAGGTACCGCCGGAACTCGCCGGGCACGGTCAGGCCCCCTTCCGGCGGGCGTCGTTGCCGACGATCGGGTTGCGGAGGACGCCCAGCCGCTCGACCTCCACCTCGACGACGTCGCCGGGCTGCAGCAGCCACGGCGGCGTCCGGGCGTAGCCGACGCCCGACGGGGTGCCGGTGGCCAGCAGGTCGCCCGGGCGCAGGGTGAAGGTGTGCGAGACCAGCGAGAGGGTGTCGCCGACGGTGTAGACCATCTCGTCGGTGCGACCGTCCTGGACGGTCTCTCCGTTGACCCGCGTCCGCACCCGCAGCCCGTCGCGCAGGTCGCCCACCGCGCCGGCCGGGACCATCGGCCCGAGGGGACCGGAGTTGTCGCCGTTCTTGCCGAGGATCCACTGCGAGGTGAGCTTCTGCGCCCGCCGGGAGGTGAGGTCGTTGAACGTCGAGTAGCCGACGACCGCGGCGAGCGCCGCGTCGGGGTCGGCGTCCACGAGCGGTGCGCCCACCCACGCGACGACCTCGCCCTCCCAGTCCAGGCCGTCCTCCCCGGACGGCACCGGCACCTCCGCGCCGCCGACGGTCAGCGACCGCGTCCACCGCGCGAACAGGGTCGGGTGCTCGGGCAGCTCCTGCTCCCGGAACGACCCCTCGGCGACGTGCTTCAGGTAGTTGAGCCCGATGCAGACCACCCGGGCGTCGGGGAGCACCGGCGGGACGAGCTCCACCGACGCGACCGGCAGCACCGGACCGGCGGCCGGCCGCGACAGGGCGCCGGCGGGATCGGCCCAGAACTCGTCCAGGCCGCCGAGCACGGCCACCTCGCCGTCGGCCCGCAGGTCGGCCACCTCCACGCCCCGGCCGCCCGGCCGGCGGATGCCCACGATCCTCATGCGAACGCTCCTTCCGTGTCGGCCGCCGTGTCGGCCGCCGTGTCGGCCGCCGTGTCGGCCGCCGTGGCGGCCTGCGTGTCGGCCGCCGTGTCCGCCGCGGTGTCTGCAGCGGTGTCGGCCGCAGTGTCCGCCGGCGTGGTGGGCCGGTGGACGGTCGCGCCCGCCGGCACCGGGACCCACCCGCACACCCGGTCCAGGGCCGCGGCGGCGGCCGCGGCGTCCGTGCCCCGCCAGGCGACGTGCTGGTCGGGGCGGACCAGCAGCAGCGAGGCACCCCAGCTCGCCTCCAGCGGAAGGCCGCCCGGCCCGGTGTCGCCGGCGCCGAGGCGCACGACGGTCAGGGGCACGCCCCGCCGGGCCGCGGCGTCCTCCACCGCTGACACGTCCGCCCCGTCGAGGCCCAGCAGGGTGATGCCCGGGCCGAGCAGGTCGTAGACGGACCGGCCGCCGGTGAGCCAGCGGTGGGGGAGCAGGCAACCGGGGCGGGCGGAGGGGCGGTAGGCGACCGGGTCGTCCACGGGCACCGCGCTCCCGTCGTCGACCACCACCGGGGAGCCGGCGTACTGGTAGCCCAGCACCAGTCCCAGCGAGTGGAACTCGCTCTCCTTGACCTGCAGCGCCGCGGCCGTCCCCGTGCGCACGAGTTCGGCCTCGGGGCCGTCCTCGCCGAGCCGCGGGTCGGCGAACCGGGAGGCCAGGGCCCGGTCGTTGGCCGCGGCGTCGGCGATGGTCCGGGCGGCGACCGGACGGCGCTCGGCCTCGTAGCTGGCCAGCAGCTCCGGCCCGCCCCAGCCCTGCAGCACGGCGGCGGCCTTCCAGCCGACGTTGACCGCGTCGCCGACGCACGTGTTGAAGCCGTGCCCGCCCCACGGCGGGTTCAGGTGCGCGGCGTCGCCGACGAGCAGCACCCGGTCCGAGCCGTAGGAGTCGGCCAGCAGCATGCGGGCCACCCACGGATCGGTGGCGATGACCTCCACCTCGACCGGGCCGCCCACGAGGGCGCGCACGAGCGCCCCCGGGTCGACGTCGTCGGCGGTCCGCACGTCGACGCCCTGGACGATGGCCCACCAGGTGTCGCCGAGGTCCAGCCGCCCGACGATGCCGGCCGCACCGGGGGCCATCACCCAGTGGTGGACGGCGCCGGCGAACGGCACCCGGTCGGCCAGGCCCGGCGCCCGGAACAGGATGCTGAGGTTCGGCTTTTCGCCGCACGAGCCCTGGTAGCTCGCCCCGATCGCCGGTCGGGTCACGCTCCAGCCGCCGTCGGCGCCGAGCACCAGGTCGGCGCGGACGGCGCGCTCGGTCCCCGCGTCGTCGACGACGGTGACGTCGACGCCGTCGGCGTCCTCCCGCAGGCGGGTGACGCGGGCACCGGTCCACAGCCGGGCGTGCGCGGAGGCGCGGACGCCGTCCCGCAGCACCTCCTCGATGACCGGCTGCGGCACCTGCTGGCCGACCTCGGGCGCCCACTCCTGCGGGGCGTCGTGCAGCTGGAAGGCGTGCGCGAAGCGGCGGACCTCGCGGCCGAGCAGGGTCGAGCAGAAGACGACGTCCTGGGCCCAGTCCACCGGCAGCGGGGCGGCGGCGCGCAGCCGGTCGGCCAGGCCCCACCGGCGCAGGTGCGTCATGGTGCGGGCGTTGGTCGTCTTGGCCCGGGGCCGCAGCGGGTCGACGGTGGTGCGGGGCTCGACGACGAGGCTGGCCACGCCGTTCCGGTCCAGTTCCAGGGCCGCGGCGAGCCCTGCCGGCCCGCCGCCGACCACCAGGACGGGCACGTCCGCGCTGCCCGGCCGCCCGGCGGCCGTCCGTGCCGCGGTCACGCCGCGAGCCCCGTCCGCGCGGGCTCGGCCTGCGGGACGTCGCCGGACGCCGTCCGGTCGCGCCGCGGCAGCCGGGACATCACCAGCGCGCCGACCAGGGCGGGCCCGGCGAAGGCGAGGGAGGCCGCCGCGACGGCACTGCCGGCGCCGACGAAGAGCGCGCCGTAGGTCGGGCCGACGATCGCGCCGATCCGGCCGACGCCGAGCGCCCAGCCCAGGCCCGTGGCCCGGGCCGCGGCCGGGTAGTAGCCGGCGACGTGGTCGTTGACCATGTTCTGGGTGCCCAGCCCGCCGAAGCCGGCGAGGGCGACCAGCAGCACGACCAGGCCCGTCGGCGGCGTGGTGGCGATGAGCGCCAGCGCCGCGGCGGCCGACAGGAAGCCGGCCAGCACCATCGCCTTGGCGCCCACCCGCTCGGCGAGCGCGGCGGCCAGCAGCGTGCCGACGATGGCGCCCGCGCTGTACAGCAGGAGGAAGCCGATCGCGGAGCTCACCCCGTACCCGGCCCCGCGCATGATCTGCGGCAGCCAGGTGCTGACGCCGAAGACGACCAGCAGGCTGCAGACGTTGACCAGCCAGAGCCCGAGGGTGACCGGCCCCCGGCCGTCGGCGAACAGCGCCGCGACCGGGAACCGGCGGCCGGCCGCGGTCGCGGGCGCCGCGGACGGGGTCGGCAGGCCGAAGCGGGCGGCGATCCGGTCGGCCTCCGCGGTGCGGCCGCGGGCGCGCAGGAACGCGGGGGATTCGGGGAGCAGCCGCAGCGCCACCGGGACCAGCAGCAGCGGCAGGACGCCGAGCCCGTAGACCCAGCGGAAGCCGCCGTCGGCCACGACCGCCACCGCGGCCCCCGAGGCGAGCAACCCGCCCAGCGGGGGCCCGGTGAGCACCGCGCCGATGATCCGCGACCGGCGCCCGGGAGCGGCGAACTCGCTGGTGAGGGCCACCGCGGTGGGCAGCAGGCCGCCGATGCCGAGGCCGGCGACGAGGCGGCAGGTGGCGAACACGCCGAACGAGGGCGCCAGTGCGCAGGCGAACATCGCCAGCGAGAAGACGCTGATCGACAGGACGAACAGGCGCCGGCGACCCAGCAGGTCGGTGAGGGTGCCGGCCACCAGCGAGCCGGCCAGCACGCCTCCCAGGGCGAGGCTGCCGACGGCGCCGGCCCCGGCGGGGGTCACCGCCCAGCCGGGGTCGGCGAGCAGGCCCGGGACCGTGGCCCCGTAGGCGAACAGCTCGTAGCCGTCGGCGACCAGCGCCAGCCAGCAGAGCAGCGGGACGAGGTGGGCGGCACGCGTCGGTGGGCGCGGCGCGTCGGGGAGGGTCATGCGGAGCTCCGGTCGGGGTGGTCGGCGGGAGGCCTCGGCGGGGCTCCCGGCGGCCGGGGTGCGACCGCCGGCACCCACGATTGGTGACCGGCCTCACGTCCTCCGAGAGGGTTGCCATTGAACGGCAGACTTGCTCGCAGGCTGGCAGCATGACCCCGGTGCAGCCCGCTCCCGCACCGGCGACCGCCCGCCGGGGCCGGCGTCCCTCCCACGGCGAGCCGGTCGTCGACCGCGCCCTGGCCGTGCTCGCCGCCTTCGCCGACGGCCACCGGGAACTCACGCTGTCCGACCTGGGCCGCCGCGCCGCGCTGCCGCTGAGCACGGCGCGCCGGCTCGCCGAGCGGCTGGTCGCCTGGGGTGCGCTGGAACGGGGCGCGGACGGGCGGTACGTGGTCGGGCTCCGGCTGTGGGAGGTCGCGTCGCTGGCGCCGCGGACGCTCGGCCTGCGCGAGGTCGCGATGCCCTACCTGGACGACCTGTACGAGGCGACCCGCCAGCACGTGCTGCTCGCCGTCCTGGACGGCGACGCGGCCCTGCTCGTGGAACGCCGGTCGGCGCGGACCGCCGTCCCGGTCCAGTACCGCGTCGGCGATCGGCTGCCCCTGCACATGACGGCCGTCGGACGGCTGCTGCTGGCCTTCGCCCCCGCCGACCTGCAGGAGCGGGTGCTGGCCGGGGAGGTCGCCGGCCGCTCCGACGACCCACCGCCGCAGCCGGCGGCGCTGCGCCGGGCGCTGGCCGAGATCCGGCGCACCGGCGTCGGCGTCATCGACCGGCGACGGCCGGCCCCCGTGGTCTCGGTGGCCGCGCCGGTCCGCGGCCCCCGCGAGGAGGTGGTGGCGGCGCTGTCCATCGTCGTCCCGGCGGGGAGGGCGAGCGCCGCAGCGCTCGAGCCCGCGGTGCGGGCCGCGGCACGGGCGGTCTCCCGCGGGCTCGGCGCGCCCACGGCGACCGCGCCCGGACCGGAGACGTCGGCGGCGCGCTCCCGCTGAGCGCCACCGGTCCTGCTCCTGGACGGCACCGGTCCTGCCGCTGGACGGCACCGGTGTTCCCCCGCGCCGCGCCGTCCGCGATGCTGCGGGGTGACGACTCGCGACCGCCTCCCGACGCCCGCCCGCCGGTCCGGCCGGGGAGCGCTCGCCCGGTCGTCGCCCAGGCGCACGACCGACGACAGCGAGGCCGAGATGTTCCGGAAGGTACTGGTCGCCAACCGCGGGGAGATCGCCGTCCGGGCGTTCCGCGCCGCCTACGAGCTGGGGGCCGGCACCGTCGCGGTCTTCCCGTGGGAGGACCGCAACTCCGTCCACCGGCTGAAGGCCGACGAGAGCTACCAGATCGGCGAGCCGGGGCACCCGGTGCGCGCCTACCTGTCGGTCGACGAGGTGGTCGGCGCCGCCGTCCGCGCCGGCGCCGACGCCGTCTACCCGGGGTACGGGTTCCTGTCGGAGAACCCGGAGCTGGCCGAGGCCTGCGACCGGGCGGGCATCACCTTCGTCGGCCCGCCGGCGGAGGTGCTCCGGCTGACCGGCAACAAGGCCCGGGCCATCGCCGCGGCCCGCGAGGCCGGGCTGCCGGTGCTCGCCTCCAGCGCGCCCAGCGCCGACGTCGACCAGCTGCTCGCCGCGGCCGCCGACCTGCCGTTCCCCCTCTTCGTCAAGGCCGTGGCCGGCGGCGGCGGCCGGGGGATGCGCCGGGTCGAGGACGCGGCCGAGCTGCCGGCCGCGGTCGCGGCCGCCATGCGCGAGGCCGAGTCGGCCTTCGGCGACCCCACGGTCTTCCTCGAGCAGGCGGTGGTCGACCCCCGGCACATCGAGGTGCAGGTGCTCGCCGACGGCGCGGGCGGCGTGGTGCACCTGTACGAGCGGGACTGCTCGGTGCAGCGGCGGCACCAGAAGGTGGTCGAGCTGGCGCCGGCGCCGAACCTCGACCCGCAGCTGCGGGAGCGGATCTGCGCCGACGCGGTGGCCTTCGCCACGGCGATCGGCTACGTCAACGCCGGCACGGTGGAGTTCCTGCTCGACGCCGCCGGCCGGCACGTGTTCATCGAGATGAACCCGCGGATCCAGGTCGAGCACACGGTGACCGAGGAGGTCACCGACGTCGACCTGGTGCAGAGCCAGCTGCGCATCGCCTCCGGGGGCCGGCTGGCCGACCTCGGCCTGGCGCAGGAGTCGATCCAGCTGCGCGGCGCGGCCCTGCAGTGCCGGATCACCACCGAGGACCCGGCCAACGGGTTCCGCCCGGACACCGGCCGGATCACCGCCTACCGCTCGCCCGGCGGCGCGGGCATCCGGCTCGACGGCGGCTCCGCGCTGGGCGCGGAGGTCGGCGCGCACTTCGACTCGCTGCTGGTGAAGCTCACCTGCCGCGGGCGCACCTTCGACATCGCGGCCGCCCGGGCCCGGCGGGCCGTCGCCGAGTTCCGCATCCGCGGCGTGGCGACCAACATCCCGTTCCTGCAGGCGCTGCTCGACGACCCCGACTTCCGCGCCGGGCGGGTCACCACCTCGTTCATCGACGAGCGGCCGGAGCTGCTCACCGCCCGCTCGTCGGCCGACCGCGGCACCCGGCTGCTGAGCTACCTGGCCGACGTGACGGTCAACAAGCCGCACGGCGAGCGGCCGCAGCTGGTCGACCCGGCCGAGAAGCTGCCGCCGGTGGACCTGCGCACCCCGCCGCCGGACGGCTCGCGGCAGCGGCTGCTCGCCGCGGGTCCGGAGCGGTTCGCCGCCGATCTGCGCGCGCAGGTGCCGCTGGCGGTGACCGACACGACCTTCCGCGACGCGCACCAGTCGCTGCTGGCCACCCGGGTGCGCACGAAGGACCTGCTGGCCGTGGCCGGGCACCTGGCCCGGACGACACCGCAGCTGCTGTCGGTCGAGGCCTGGGGCGGGGCGACCTACGACGTCGCGCTGCGCTTCCTGCACGAGGACCCCTGGGACCGGCTGGCCGCGCTGCGCGACGCGGTGCCCAACGTCTGCCTGCAGATGCTGCTGCGGGGCCGCAACACCGTCGGCTACACGCCCTACCCGGAGGAGGTCACCGACGCCTTCGTCCGCGAGGCGGCGGCGACCGGCATCGACGTGTTCCGCATCTTCGACGCCCTCAACGACGTCGACCAGATGCGCCCGGCGATCGACGCCGTCCGGGAGACCGGGACGACGCTGGCCGAGGTGGCGCTGTGCTACACCGGCGACCTCGCCGACCCCGCCGAGCGGCTGTACACCCTCGACTACTACCTGCGCCTGGCCGAGCGGATCGTCGAGGCCGGCGCGCACGTGCTGGCGATCAAGGACATGGCCGGGCTGCTCCGCCCGCCGGCCGCCGCGCGGCTGGTGACCGCGCTGCGCGAGCGGTTCGACCTGCCGCTGCACCTGCACACGCACGACACCGCCGGCGGGCAGCTGGCCACCCTGCTCGCCGCCTGGCAGGCCGGCGTGGACGCCGTCGACGGGGCGTCGGCGGCGCTGGCCGGGACCACCAGCCAGCCGCCGCTGTCGGCGATCGTGGCCGCCACCGACGCCACCGAGCGGGCCACCGGGCTGGACCTGCGGGCGGTCAACGACCTGGAGCCGTACTGGGAGGCGGTCCGCCGGGTGTACGCCCCGTTCGAGTCGGGCCTGCCCGCCCCGACCGGCCGGGTGTACACCCACGAGATCCCCGGCGGGCAGCTGTCGAACCTGCGCCAGCAGGCGATCGCGCTGGGCCTCGGGCAGCGGTTCGAGGAGGTCGAGGACGCCTACGCCGCCGCCGACCGGCTGCTGGGCCGGCTGGTCAAGGTCACCCCGTCGTCCAAGGTGGTCGGCGACCTGGCGCTGCAGCTGGTCGGCTCCGGCGTGGCCGTCGACGACTTCGCCAGCGACCCCGGCAAGTACGACCTGCCCGACTCGGTGATCGGTTTCCTCCGCGGCGAGCTCGGCGACCCGCCCGGCGGCTGGCCCGAGCCGTTCCGCGGCCGCGCGCTGGACGGCCGCCGGCCGGCCGAGCCGCCGGCCCAGCTGACCGACGACGACCGTCGCGGGCTGGCCGAGCGCCCGCGGCCCACCCTCAACCGGCTGCTCTTCCCGGGACCCACGCGCGAGTACGAGGCGCACTGCGAGCAGTACGGCGACACCTCGGTGCTGCCGACCAAGGAGTTCCTCTACGGACTGCGGCCCGGCGCCGAGCACTCCGTCGACCTGGAGCCCGGCGTGCGGCTGCTCTTCGGCATCGAGGCGTTCTCCGACGCCGACGAGCGCGGTATGCGCACCGTGATGTGCACGCTCAACGGGCAGCTGCGGCCGGTGTCGGTGCGCGACCGCTCCGTCGAGGCCGCCGTCAAGGCCGCGGAGAAGGCCGACCGCACCGATCCCGGCCACGTCGCCGCGCCGTTCGCCGGCGTCGTCACCCTCACGGTCGGCGAGGGCGACACGGTCGAGGCCGGCGAGCCGGTGGCCACCATCGAGGCGATGAAGATGGAGGCGGCGATCACCGCGCCGCGGCCCGGCACGGTCGCCCGGCTGGCCATCGGGGGCGTGCAGCAGGTGGAGGGCGGTGACCTGCTCGTCGTCCTGCGGTGAGCGGGTCCCCTCCCGCTCACCGGGCGAGGAAGTGCACGCCCAGCCACAGCCAGACGAGCAGCACCGCGAACCGGCCGGTGCCGGTGCGCATGGCGGCGGCGACGGCCTCGGTCGCGGTCGGCCAGCGGCCGGCCCGGCGGGCGCCGGCCTCGAGCGCCACCGCGGCGACCAGCAGGACGGCGAAGACGGCGACGCTGACCGCGGTGCCCACCGCGGCGCTCACCGGGCCGCCTCCGGACGGCGCGGGCGGGCGAGCAGCCAGCCCCCCGCCGCGAGCCAACCCGCGGTCGCCGCACCACGGACGGCGGGACGGGCGAGCACCGGGTCGAGCAGGTCGCTGAGCGTCGGCAGCCCGTCGGTGGCCAGCGCGGTCAGCTCCCACGCGAGCGCGGCGGCTCCCCAGACCAGCCAGGGGAGCCCGCGGCGCCCGACCGGAGCGGCACCGGAGCCGGCCGACCCGGCCAGCGCGAGCGCCGCGACGACCGCGCCCGCCGCGACCACCGCGACCAGCGCGCCCGCCGTCAGCGGGCCGAAGGCGACGACGGCGGCGACGCAGGGCACGCCGACCGCCGCGAGCGTGAGCCGGTGGGTCCTCCGGGAAGTCACCACCCGTGCATGCTCACCCGTGTCGCCGCCGCGATGCCGTGTTCACCGGCTCGCTGGTCGTCGTGCTGGCCGCGTGGAACAACGCGGTCGTCGTCCGGTTGCCGGGCTACCCCGGGTCGTACGCCGCCGCCAACCTGGCGGCCACCGCTGCGCTGCTCGCCGCCGCCCGGGCCGGCGGCCTGTCGTGGACGGCCCTCGGCCTGTCGCCCGGGCGGCTGGCCGCCGGCGCGCGGCTGGGCGGCGCCTGCGCCGCCGTCGTCGCCGCCGGCTACGGGCTCGCCCTGGCCGTGCCCGCGCTGCGGCCGCTGCTGGCCGACGCGCGGGTGGCCGGCCTCTCCGGCGGTCAGGTCGCCCACCAGGTGCTCGTGCGGATCCCGTTGGGCACCGTGCTGTGGGAGGAGGTCGCCTTCCGCGGCGTGCTGCTCGCCGCCCTGGTCCGGGTGGTGCGGCCGCGGACGGCGGTGCTCGGCTCGGCCGCGCTGTTCGGCGCCTGGCACGTGCGGCCCGCGCTGAGCGCCGTGGCGGCCAACGACCTGGCGGAGTCGCCGGTCGCGCGGGCGGCGCTCGTGCTGGCCGGTTGCGCGGTCACCGCCACCGCGGGGGTGCTGTTCACCTGGCTGCGGCTGCGCAGCGGCAGCCTGCTCGCGCCGGTGCTGCTGCACCTGGCGACCAACTGCCTCGGCGTCCCGGCCGCCGTCCTCGCTGCCCGGACGGCCTGACGGGCCGCCGACGGCCGGCGGCTGCGGGTGCCAGGGGAGGGATCCGGTGGCCTCGGGGGGGCGCGCCGGCCCGAGGACGTCTCCGCGTGTCCCCGTGCTCTGGGTGCGAGGGGCACCAGGGCACGGGCGCGGCCGGGACCCGGCCGGGCGGCCGGCGGCCGGAGGAGCTCGCCGTCGCCGGGCCCCAGGTCGTCCGCGGGTGCGGGCGCTACGGGCGGGCGGTCTTCCGCCGGGGCAGGGCGAGCGCGGCGACCAGGCCCGCGGCCAGCACGACGGTGGTCGCGGCGAAGGCGGCCTGGTACGACACCGCGTCGGTGAGCCAGCCGGCGGCCAGCGGCCCGACGATCGCCCCGAGGTCGGCGGCCATCTGGAACACCGCGACGACCCGGCCGCCGCGCGCGGGGCTGATGTCGCCCACCAGCGCGGCCGGTGCGCTGCCCAGGAACGACGCCGCCAGGCCGAACACCGCCATCGACACCAGGAAGGCCCACAGCACCGGCGGCAGCACGAGGATCGCCGTCGACCCGGTGGCCAGCGCCGCGCCGAGCACCAGCGCGGGACGCCGTCCCCACGTGTCGGCGAGCCGCCCGGCGCGCAGCAGGCCGAGCGCCTGCGCCGCCGAGCCGGCCAGCAGGCCGGCCCCGGCCCAGGCGACCGTGCGGCCCAGCTCCTCGGTGACGTAGAGCGGCACCAGCGAGTTGCGGACGCCGAACAGCACCCACCCGACGCCGAGGTTGGCGACCAGCGCGGCCAGGTACGCGCGGGTCCGCAGCGCGGCGAGCAGGGGCAGCGGCGCGGGCTCCAGGTCGGGCCCGGCCGCGGCCGGCAGCCGGCCGGGCGGCGCCGGGACCGCCTCCGTCCGCAGCATCAGCAGGGTGACGCTGCCCGCGACCAGCAGGAAGCCCGCGTAGATGAGGAACGGCAGCCGCGGGGACAGCTCGGCCAGCAGCCCGCCGGCGGCCGGCCCGGCGATGCCGCCGAGGATGAAACCGCCCTGCCAGGTCGCCGCCGCCCGGCCGCGGTGCGACGGCGGGGTCACCCGCAGCAGCAGCGACAGCGCCGAGACGGTGAACATCGCGCTGCCCACCCCGCCGGCCGCGCGCAGGCCGAGGAACAGCGGGAACGACGGCGCCAGGCCGGCCAGCCCGGTGGTCACCGCGACGACCAGCAGGCCGGCGGCCAGCACGACCCGCTCGCCGAACCGCTCGACGAACGAGCCGCTGCCGAAGGCGGAGACGAACCGGAAGAAGGCGAAGGCGCTCACCGCCAGGCCGACCGCGGTCGTGCCGACGCCGAAGGAGCGGGCGTAGACCGGGATGGCGGGGGCGACGATGCCGAAGCCGAGGGCGACCACGAATGCGATGACGGCGAGCACCCCGACCTCCCGGGGCAGCTCACCCAGCCCCGGTCGCTGCACGAGGTCCGATGCTCGCACGCCCGCGGGGGCGCCGTCCCGGCGGCGGGGACGGCGGCGCTGCGGCGCGCCCCAGGTCGGTCAGGCGGCGGACGAGGCGGGCTCGGGCGCGCCGAAGAGGGCCTGCACCGGCACCGTGCCGGCGAACACGCCGAAGAAGCCGGATGCGGCGTCCGGGTCGCCGGCCAGCGAGGCGAGCAGCTCCCGCATCTCCGGCGGGGGCGGCTCCAGCGACGACTGGGCGTAGGTGAACTCGTACATCGGCATCGCGGCCTCGTCGCGCCGCCGCTGGTAGCCGGACAGCGCCTCGCCCCAGCCGCGGCGGCCGCGCAGCGCGTCGTCGACGGCCTCGGCGAGCAGTTCCGCGGAGGAGAACGCGTCGGTGATGCCCTGGGCGGTGCACGGGTCCTTGACGTAGCCGGCGTCCCCGACGAGGGCCCAGCCGGGCCCGGACGGACGCCGGAAGAAGCTCGGGACGGCGGCGCCGCTCCAGCGCTCCTCGCGGGTGCCGGACCGGAGCCGGTCGGCGAGCTCGGGCGCGCACTCCTCGACGGTGCGGGTGACGAAGCCACCGACGTCGGAGCGGTGCCGGCGGAACTCGTCGACCGGGCAGTTGAGGCCCACGACGGTGAGCCCGTCGTTGGTGGGGTTCGCGGCGACGGTGCGGTAGGGCCGCACGTACAGGGTCGAGTGCGGCAGCCCGAGCCCGCTCCAGTAGCTGAACCAGGTGCCGTTCAGCGCCGGCCGCTCGAGGTACGCCGGGGCGTCGACGAGCCGGGCCACCACCGAGCGCATCCCGTCGGCGCCGATGACCACCGGCGCGCTCGCGGTCACCCGGGTCCGGCCGCCGGTCCGGCCCGTGATGCCGGTGACCCGGGGCTCGCCGCGCTCGTCGCCGTCGGTGAGCAGCCCGTCGACGGTGCAGCCGTCCCACAGCTCCACGCCGGCACGGACGGCGGCCTCGACGAGGATGGTGTCGAGCACCCGGCGCCGGGGCGCGTAGGCCTCCTCGACGTCCCCGGCCGGAGGAACCCGGCCGGTGAGGACGAAGTCCCCGAAGTCGACGGTGCCCTCGACGATGGGCGGGCAGCCCGACCGCGCGACCTGCTCGCGCAGCCCCCACCGCTCGAGCCGCGCGACACCGGGCTGCCAGACCAGGTGGGTGGACAGCCGCAGATCGCTGGGGAAGCGGCTGCGGTCGACCAGCAGCACCCGGTGACCGCGGCGGGCGAGCAGCATCGCGGTCGAGGCACCGGCACAGCGGGCGCCGACCACGATCGCGTCGAACGGGGCGGTGGACGTGGACATGGCGGTCGTCCCTCCGGGCCAGGGCCGCAGGTGGAGCGGCCGGTGCGCCGAGCCTCGGGGCGGGGCCTGTCACCGCGCTGTCGGCCCGGCGCCGCGGAGGGCGTCCGCGCTGTCGCCGGCGTGGCAGACTGCGCCGGTCCAACCGTCGAGGTGGCCGGCGATGCTCTTCCGCGTCCTGGGTCCGCTCGAGGTCGAGGTGGCGGCCGAGCGGATCCCGCTCCCGGGCAGCCGGTCGCGCGCGCTGCTCGTGGCCCTGCTCCTCCAGCCCGGCACCGCCGTCCCGGTGTCCCGGCTGGTCGACGCGCTGTGGCCGGACCAGCCGCCGGACGACCCGGTCAACGCGCTGCACCAGGTGGTGCGCCGGCTGCGGGCCCGGCTCGGCCCGCTCGGGCACCTCGTGCGCACCCGGTCACCGGGGTACGAGCTGGCCGTCGAGCCGAGCGCGGTCGACGCGGAGCGGTTCGAGGCGGGCTGCCGGGAGGCCCGGCGACTGGTGCCCGCGGACCCGGCGGGGGCGGTCGCCCGGCTCGACGAGGCGCTCGCGCTGTGGCGGGGCCCGGCCTTCGGCGAGTTCGCCGAGGCGTTCGCGCGTGGCCGGGCCGTGCGGATGGAGGAGCTGCGGACCGCGGCGCAGGAGGACCGCGCCGCGCTGCTGCTGGAGTCCGGTGCGGTGGGCGAGGCGATCGGGGCCGCCCGCGAGCTGGTGGCCCGCGAGCCGCTGCGGTCCCGGCCGGTCGAGGTCCTGATGCGGGCACTGGAGGCCGACCGGCGGCCGGCCGAGGCGCTCGAGGCCTTCCGCCGCCACCGGGCGGCGCTGGCCGACGAGCTGGGCATGGACCCGTCGGCCTCGCTCCGCGAGCTCCAGACGCGCATCCTGCGCGGGGACGGCGGGTCCGCGTCGTCGCGGCCGCCGCCCCGGCCGGGGACGACGCCGGCGCCGACGCCGCCGACCGCCGCGCGGGCGCTGCCCTGGCGGCCGGGGGAGCTCCTGGGCCGGGCGGAGGACCGCGCCCTGCTGCGGTCGTGCCTGGCCGAGCAGCGGCTGGTCACGGTGGTCGGCCCGGGCGGCGTGGGCAAGACCCGGCTGGTGCTCGAGGTGGCGCACGAGCTGGCCGCCGACGGCCGGCGGGTCTGGTGGGTCGACCTGTCGGCGGTGACCGGCCAGCGGCTGGCCGACGCCGTGGCGGAGGCGGCCGGGACCGAGCGTCCGCACGGCCCCGATCCGGCCGCGGGCCTGGCCGCCGCGCTGGCCGGGCACCGCGGCGTCCTCGTCCTGGACAACGCGGAGACCGTGCTCGAGCCGCTGGCCCCGCTCGTGGAGCGGCTGCTCGCCGCCGCGCCGGAGCTCACGCTGGTGGCCACCAGCCGCGAGCGCCTGGCCGCGGCGGGCGAGCACGTGCACGTGCTCGCGCCGCTGCCGCTGCCCGCGGGACCCGACCGGGACAACCCGGCCGTCCGGTTGTTCGTGGCGCGCGCGCCCGGCCTGGAGGTCGACCGGCTCTCCGACGAGGACCTCGACCTGGTGGTGGCCACCTGCCGCCGCCTCGACGGCCTGCCGCTGGCGATCGAGATCGGCGCGGCCCGCGCCCCCGCGCTCGGCCTGCGGGAGTTCGCCGACCGGCTCGGTTCGGGCCTCGACCTGCTCACCGGCGGACGGCGGACGGCGGCCGCGCGGCACCGGTCGGTCCGGGCCGTGGTCGACTGGTCGTTCGGCCTGCTGGGCGACGCCGAGGCGCGGCTGCTCGTGCGCCTCGGCGTCTTCCCGGGCTCCTTCCCGCTCGACCGGGTCGAGGCCGTGTGCGCCGACGACGGGCTCCCGCTCCCGTCGGTCGGTCCGCTGCTCGCGCGCCTGGTCGAGCAGTCGCTGGTCCAGGCGGGGGAGGGCCGGTTCTGGCTGCTGGAGACATTGCGGACCTACACGCGGGAGCGGCTCGACCCGGCCGAGAGGCACGCCCTGCGGGCCCGCCACGCCTGCGACGTCGCCCGCCGGCTGGCCGGGCTGACGCCGCTGCTGACCGGCCCGGACGAGCCGGCGGCGGTGGCCGCGATCGCCGCCCTCGGCCCCGACCTGCACGCCGCCTGGTCTTTCGCCGCCGAGCACGACCAGCCGCTGGCCGTCCGCCTGGCCGCCGACGTGATGCCCTACGCCTACCTCCGGCAGCGCCTCGACCTGCTCGACTGGGGCCTCGCGGTGGCGGGGTGGGAAGTCGAGCACCCGCGGCTGCCCGACGCGCTCGCCGCCGCCGCGGCGGCGTCCTGGGCGGTCGGCGACGTCACCCGGGCCGGCGAGCTGGCCCGCCGGGGCGTGGCGGCGGCCGGGGGGTTCGACGCGCCCGCCGCGGCGCGAGCGGTCAACCAGGTCGCCTGCGAGGCGATGTTCCGGCACCGGGCCGAGGCCGTCGACCTGTTCCGGCGCAGCGCGACGCTGCACCGGGCGGCCGGCGAGGAGGTCGACGGGCTGCTCGAGGACATCTCGGCGTACCAGGCGCTCACCTACGTCGGAGGCGCGGCGGACGCGGCTGCGGCCCTGCCGGCGCTGGTGGAGCGGGCCCGGGCGACCGGCAACCCCACGGCGTCGAGCTGGGCCTGCTTCGTGCTCGGCGAGGCCGAGGCGCAGCGCGACCCCGGCCGGGCGCTCGCTGCCTACGAGTCGGCCGTCCGGCACGGCACCCCGGCCGACAACCGGCTGTTCGTCATGCTCGCGCGCACCTCCGCCGTCGCCCTGACGGCCCGGGAGGGGACGGACGCCGCGGCCGTTCGGCAGTTCGCGCAGGTGCTCGACGCGTGGGAGGACCTCGGCAACGAGTTCTCCCAGTGGTGGGTGCTGCTGCACCTCGCGGTCCTCCTCGCCCGGCTCGGGGCCGAGCGGGACGCGGCGCTGCTCGCCGGCGCCGTCCTGGCCAACCTCGAGCGGCTCCCCGAACTCGGGCGGGAGATGGCGGCGCTGGACGAGGCCTGCGCCGCCCTCCGGCGCGGCCTCGGGCCGGCGGCGACCGACGCCGGCCTCGCCGCGGGCGCCGGGATGCCCGTCGCGGCGGCGGTCGCGCACGCCCGGGCCGCCATCCACCGCGCGTCCGGTCCGGCGCCGGGCGGTCGGGCCGGCGGTTGACCGGACGCCGTCCGGGCTAGGTCCCGGCGGTGGCGGGGACCGAGCTGACCGGCCGGCTGCGCTTCGACGGGTGGATCGCCGGCCTCGGGACGACCTCGGGCACCCGGGTCGTCGTCGGGCACTGGCCGCGCTCGCCGTTCGGGCCCGTGTCCGACGTGATGCTGCAGCGACCCGACGGGCACCGGCTGCTGCTCGCGCCGCGGCCGGAGGTGGCCGACTTCATCGCGTCGACCTACGTCTTCGACGAGGTCCGGCTGGTCGACGTCGCGGTCGACCGGCCCGACGGCGCCACGTGGGCCGTCACCGCCGGACCGCTGCGGCTGGCGTTCCGCACGGGCCGGCGGCCGCCGCTGGGCCGGCTGCTGCGCGCCGTGCCGGCCCGCCTGGCCCGGTGGCCGCCGTGGATCGGCCTGCTCGACCGGCCGGCCCGCGCCCTCACCGGCCTGCGCACCACCGGCTCGGCCGGGAGCGGGCGGACCGAGTGGTACGGCGTGCAGGACCTGCACGCCGTCACCGGCCTCCGGGCGACCTGGGACGGCGCGTCCCTCGGCGCGCTCGCCCCGGTCCGGCCGCCGGTGACCTTCGGTTTCGGCTCGGTGCCGCCGCGGCCCGGCGTCGTCCGGGTGACGACGACGGTCCTGGTGCCCTGATCGAGCCCGCTCCGGTGCCGCCCCGATGCCGCGGGGACCGGGTTGCGAGACTGGGGCGGCGCCCCGGGCCGCGCACGGTGATCCGGTCCGGATCGCCGACCCCACCACCCCGCGACCCCACCACCCGGGACCCCACCACCCGGGATACCACCGCCCCGTCACCCGTGCCGCCAGGAGAGCGCCCATGCCCCGTCGTCCCGTGCCGCGTGCGCTGCTGGCACTCACCCTCTGCGCCCTGCTGACCGCCTGCGGCGGCGACGACCCCGGCGGCTCCGCCTCGGGCACCGCCGGGGCGCCCACCACCGCCGGCACCCCGGACACCGCGTCCCCCGGCGGCGGTGGGGGCGCGGCGTGCGAGACCCGCGAGCCGACGGCGGCGCCGGGCGGGGAGGTCTCCACCGACCTGGCCGTGGCGCCCGACGTGCCGCCCTCCGACGCCCCGCCGCCGTGCGACCTCGTGGTCAGCGACGTCGTGGTCGGGGACGGCGCCGAGGCGGTGGCCGGGTCGACCGTGGCCGTCAAGTACGTGGGTGGGTTCTACGAGACCGGGGAGGAGTTCGACTCCTCCTGGAGCCGCGGACCCGAGGAGACCTTGCCGGTCACCCTCGGCGCGGGGCAGGTCATCCCCGGTTTCGAGCAGGCCATCACCGGCATGCGGGTCGGCGGCCGCCGGCAGGTCACCATCCCGAGCGACCTCGCCTACGGCGAGGAGGGCGTGGGTCCGATCCCCGGCGGCGCGACGCTCACCTTCGTCCTCGACCTCGTGGAGGTCGGCGCGTGACCGGGGCACCCCCGACGACGGCGCGGCCGCCCCGGTCTTGCGGTCGGACGAGCGCGCGGTCGAGCATGGGCCGACCGCGGGACGACGTCCGCCCGCGGGTCGACCGCGAGGGGGGTCCGTGACCGAGCAGCGGCGGGACGCGTCGGACGACTACGGCTACGACCTGGTCCACGAGGAGGTCGGCGGGAGCGCGCCGCCGCCGGCGCCCGGCCGCGGGCGGCCCGAGGCGGCGTCGCCGTCCGGCTCCCCGGCCGACACCGGGGGCGACTACGGCTACGACGAGGCCCACGACTTCTGACGAGGCCGGAGAGCGGCCGCTCTGGTAGGACTGCGCCCGTGCGGACGGCGGAGCTGCGGCAACGCTTCGCCGGCGGCGACGTCGCCCGCCTGGCGACCGTCCGCCCCGACGGGTGGCCGCACGTCGTCGTCGTCGTGTTCGCCGTCGTCGGCGAGACGGTGTTCACCGCCGTGGACCGCAAGCCCAAGCGCACGACCCGGTTGCAGCGGCTGGAGAACCTCCGGCACGAGCCCCGGTGCTCGCTGCTGGTCGACCACTACGAGGACGACTGGACCCGGCTGTGGTGGGTGCGGGCCGACGGCCGGGCCGACGTCGTCGACGAGCCACCCGCGTCGCACCCGGGCCTGAGCGCCCTGGCCGACCGGCACCCCCCGTACCGCACCGACCCGCCGCACGGACCGCTCATCGCGGTGCGCGTCGAGCGGTGGAGCGGCTGGACCGCGACACCCTGACCACCCCGCCCTGACCACCCCGCCCTTCCCACCCCTCGGAGGCTCCACGTGCAGATCGGCATCGGCATCCCGAACAGCGTCCGGGGGACCACCGGCGCCCAGCTGCTGGAGTGGGCTCGGCGCGCCGACGCCGCCGGCTTCTCCAGCCTGGCCACGATCGGCGCGGTGTCCTACCCGTCGTACGAGGAGCTGACCGTCTTCGCCGCGGCGGCCGCGGTGACCGAGCGGGTCCGCTTCTTCCCCAACGTGCTGATCGCACCGGCGCGGAGCACGGCCGAGCTGGCCAAGCAGGCGGCCACGGTGCAGGAGATCAGCGGCGGGCGGCTCACGATGGGCCTGGGCGTCGGCTGGCGGGAGAGCGACTACGCGCTCACCGGCCGGGACTTCACCGCGCGCGGTCGGCTGTTCGACGAGCAACTGGCCGGGCTGCGCCGGGCATGGGCAGGGGAGGCGCTGGTCGAGGGCGCCCGCCCGGCCGCCCCGCCCACGGCCGGCGTGCCGCTGTTGATCGGTGGGTCGGGCGACGCGGCGGTCCGCCGCGTCGTCGAGCACGGCGCCGGCTACACCGCGGGCGGCACGCCGCCGGAGGTCACCGCCCCCATGCTCGAGCGGGTGCGGGCGGCCTGGCGGGACGCCGGCCGGGAGGGGACGCCGCGGTTCGCGGCGCTGGCGTACTTCTCCCTGGGCGACACCGAGCAGCGCTCGCGCGAGTACCTGCTCGACTACTACCAGCCCATGGGCGACATGGCCGGGACGATCGCCGGCAGCGCGCTGCGCACGCCGGAGGCGATCCGGGGAGCGATCGCCGCCTTCGCCGACATCGGCGTCGACGAGCTCGTGCTGGATGCGACCGTCTCCGACCCCGAGCAGGTCGACCTGCTCGCCGAGGTCGCCCTCACCTGAGCGAGCGCCGGCGCGCCGCCCGGCCGGAGCGTGTGCGCCGGCGCCCGCCTCGTACGGCCGGCGGTCAGCGCTGCGCCGGCTCCTCCGCGCCGAGCAGCCGGCGCAGCTCGGCGACGTGCCCGCGGGCGGGCACGTCGTACAGGGCGTGTGCGACCCGCCCGTCCTCGTCGAGGACGAACGTCGACCGGATGGTCCCGATGACGCGCCGGTCGTCGACGGTCTTCTCGCCCCAGGTGCCGTAGGCCTCGTGCACCGCGTGGTCGCGGTCGGCCAGCAGGGGGAAGGGCAGCGACTGCTCGTCGCGGAAGCGTGCCAGGTCCTCCGGAGCGTCGGGGGAGATGCCGACCACCGCATAGCCCGCGGCCGACAGCGAGCCCAGGTTGTCGCGGAAGTCGCAGGCCTGGGCCGTGCAGCCGGGCGTCCCGGCCGCCGGGTAGAAGTAGACCACCGCCCTGCGGTGCCGCAGCTCCGCGCTGGAGACCGACGTCCCGTCGGCGGTGGGCAGGACGAACGGGGGAGCGGGGTCGCCCGGGGCGAGGCGGGTCATGAGCCGGGGTCCTCTCGGTGTTCGGAGCGGCTGCGGGGGTCCCGCCGGCCGGCGGGACCCCCGCAGCGGAGGGCGGTGCGGTCAGTGCAGCCGGTGTGTCAGTGCGTCGTCGGGCGGCGCGGTGGCGCCGCGCGATCCGGGGTGGGCGGGCCGGACGGCGCCTCCGCGGCGGGGGAGCCCTCGGTGGAGGTCCGCGACCGGCCGACGGCGGGCGGCTCGTTGTCCCTGGTGTCGTAGGTCGTGCCGGGTGCCGGCGCCTCGGCGAACACGGGGCCCTCGGTGGTCTCCTTGCGCCCGACGATGTTGAACAGGGCGTTGAGCAGGACCGCGGCGATCGCGGCGGCGCTGATCCCGGACTCGAAGACGACCTGGAACCAGGTCGGGAACCCCTCGTAGAACTCCGGCACCGCGATCGGCACCACACCCAGGCCCAGCGCGATGGCGACGATGACGATGTTGGCGTTGCCGTCGTAGTCCACCTTGCCGAGCGTGCGGACGCCGCTGGCCGCCACGGTGCCGAACAGCGCCAGCCCGGCACCGCCGAGGACCGGCAGGGGGACGACGGCCGCGAAGGCGCCGAGCACCGGGAACAGACCCAGCACGATCAGGATGACGCCGCCGACGGCGACGACGAAGCGGCTGCGGATGCCGGTGATGGCGACCAGCCCGACGTTCTGGGCGAAGGCGCTCACCGGCAGGCCGTTGAAGACGCCGGCCACGGACGTCGACAGCATGTCCGCGCGCAGACCGCCGGTCACGGTGGCCCGGTCGGCCGGCCGGCCCACGATCTCGCCGATCGCCAGGATGTCGGCCGTCGTCTCGGTCATGATCACCAGCATCACGACGAACATCGAGACGATCGCGCCGACCGCGAAGATCGGCAGGCCGAAGTGGAAGGGCTCGGTGAGCTGGAAGCCCTGCGCCTCGGTGATGCGGCCCAGGTCGGTCTTGCCCAGCGGGATCGCGACCAGCGTGCCGAGCACCAGGCCGAGCAGGATCGCGACCCGGCTGAAGAAGCCCGGCAGGAAGCGGTAGATCAGCACGATGATCAGCAGCGTCAGGCCGGCCAGGCCGATGTTGCCCGGCTCCCCGAAGTCCTCGGCCCCGGCCCCGCCGCTGGCCCAGCGGACGGCGACGGGCAGCAGCGACACCCCGATGACGGTGATGACGGTCCCGGTCACGACCGGCGGGAAGAAGCGCAGCAGCTTGGTGAACACCGGCGCGAGCAGGAAGGCCGCCGCCCCGGCGACGATGACCGCGCCGAAGACCGTGCGCAGCCCCGTCTCACCGCCCTCGGTCGTGCCGATGGCGAGCATGGTCGCGACGGCGGCGAAACTGGTGCCCTGCACGATCGGCAGCCGGGCGCCGATCTTCCAGACGCCGATCGACTGCAGCAGCGTGGCCACGCCGGAGATCAGCAGGCCCGCGGAGATCAGGAAGGTGACGTCGGCGACGGGCAGTTCCAGCGCCGTGCCGAGGATGAGCGGGACGGCGATGACGCCGGCGTACATGCTCAGCACGTGCTGCAGGCCGAACAGGGTCATGCGGGGGAGCGGCAGGACCTCGTCGACCGGGTGGGCCGCGTCGGACCCGGCGGATTTGCGACGGAACACGGGGAGACCTCTCTCGGGTATCAGTCGGGGTCCGGGCGGCTCACCAGCCCTGGCCGGGGTCGAAGGCGGGGCCGGGGTCCGCGGCGTCCTCCCGCCGGACGGTGCCCTCGATGAGCCCGTAGGGACGGTCGTCGGCGTGGAAGACCTCGTTGGGGTTGTCCAGCCCGAACGGGCCGAGGTCGATCACGAAGTGGTGCTTGTTCGGCAGGGAGAAGCGGACCTCGGCCACGCTGGGCACGGCGTCGAGCACCGCGCCGCCCATCTCGAACAGGGTCTGCTGCAGCGCGAGGCTGTGCGACTGGGCGAAGGCCTCGCACATCGCCGCCCGGGCGCTGTCGAACGACTTCGACCAGTCGACGTCGTCCGCGGTGTGCCACCACTGGGCGGACACCGACGTGGCCATCACCCGGTCGGTCGTCGGCTTGAGCGTCGTGTACTTGTCCTGGTAGAAGCCCCAGAACTCCGAGTCGGTGCTCTTGAGCACGGTGAGGTCGCGCAGCCCGGAGACGATCCAGGCCCGCCCGTCGGCGTAGGTGACCGTCGCGGTGCGGGTGTACTGACCGGCGCGGACGAAGGCGTGCGGGTGCGGAGCGCCGCCCGCGTCCAGCCGCTGCCACGGGTAGGCCTCGAGCTTGACCCGGGCCCGGGAGACCTGGGGGACGTCCTCGACGAAGTGGCGGGCCAGCGCCAGGCCGTACGACTCCGGCTGGCGCGCGGCCTCGCCGTGCTCCTTGGCGAACGCGTTGACGGTGTTCTTGACCGCGTCGGTGGTGAGCACCTTGGCGTTGTCGCCGGTCAGGTGGGTGTCCGTGAGGTCGCCGGACAGCGCGGCGCTGACGTTGTAGTCGACGATCTCGTGCGGGTCGGTGTCCCGGTAGATGCGGACGACGCGGGTCTCGGCCTTGCCGTACTGGTTGTGCCCCAAGACGTGGGCCATCGGATTCAGCTCCCTCGGTAGGTGGAGTAGGCGAACGGGCTGAGCAGGAGGGGGACGTGGTAGTGGCGGTCCTCGGTGACCCGGAAGACGATCGACACCTCGGGGTAGAAGCCGGGTGCGCCCGCCGCCCAGGCGTCGGTGTCGAAGGTGAGCCGGTACACCGCCGGCTCCAGCGCCGCGGGGGCCAGGTCGCGGATGCGGCCGTCGCCGTCGGTCGTGCCCCCCGCGAGAGACGTCCAGCCGTCGGCGCCGGTGCGCTGCTCGAGCAGCACGGGCATGCCCTCGGCGGGGGTGCCGGTCACGGCGTCGAGGACGTGCGTGGACAGGGTGCTCACGACTCCAGCAGCCTCTCCACGCGCAGCCGCGTGATCTGGGCGAGCTGGTCGACGACCTCGCGTCGTTCGTCCGCCGGGTCGTTGCCGAGGCGGCGGCGGAGCTCGGCCAGCATCTCGGCGGGGGACCGGCCGGCCGCGCGGATCAGGAAGACGTGCCCGAAGCGCTGCTCGTAGGCGAGGTTGCCCTCGACGAGCGCGTCCCGGGTGGCCGCGTCGGCGTCGGACACCGACGCCTGCTCCTGGCGGGACCAGCGGGCCTCGGTGCTCTCCCCGCCCGCGCGGTCCCCGATCCGAGGGTGGCCGTCCAGAGCCGCGTCCAGCTCGCGGTCGTCCAACGCGCGGCACGCGTCCTCCGCGGCGTCGAGCAGTTCGGCGCGGGTCCGGTACGGCCGGCCGGACTGCACGCGGGTGACCCAGGCAGGGCTGGCGCAGCAGGCGTGCAGGGCGGCGCCGGCGGTGTCGTCGTCCCAGGTGTGGAAGCGGTCGAGCGCCGCGTCCTCGGTCTCGAGTGAGCGCATGGGCAGATCCTCAGTTCCGCATCGCGGGAGGTGCTTTTCGTAGAGTGAAAGCTAGATGTGCGGTCGGCCACACGTCAAGACCTTGACGCGGTTTGGTATACCAGACCTGTCACTACGCACGCCAGCGTCGGCCGCACGCGAGTGCGGACGGCGCCCGTGCGGTGAACGGATGCCGCGAGGAGGAGCCATGGCCGTCCCGGGTCCCGGGTACTCGATCACCCTGCGCGTCGAGACGAAGCCGGCCAGCGACGCGACCGCCCATCTCTCCCGGGTGGTCGCCGACGCCGGTGGGTCGCTGACCGCCCTCGACGTCGCCGAGTCCTCGCACGACCGGCTGGTCGTCGACCTCTCCTGCGACGCGAGCGACGTGGCCCACGCCGAGGCGATCACGGAGGCCATCCGCCGTCTGCCGGGCTTTGTGGTGCGGAAGGTGTCGGACCGGACGTTCCTCATGCACCTCGGCGGCAAGATCGAGGTGACGTCCAAGGTCCCGCTGCGGCACCGGGACGACCTCTCCCGCGCGTACACGCCCGGGGTGGCCCGGATCTGCGAGGCGATCGCGGAGAACCCCGAGGACGCCCGCCGGCTGACCATCAAGCGGAACACCGTCGCGATCGTGACCGACGGGTCCGCGGTGCTCGGGCTCGGCGACATCGGGCCGGCGGCGGCGCTGCCGGTGATGGAGGGCAAGGCCGCGCTGTTCAAGCGCTTCGCCGACGTCGACGCCTGGCCGGTGTGCCTCGACACGCAGGACACCGACCAGATCGTCGAGATCGTCCGCTGCCTGGCGCCGGTCTACGGCGGGGTGAACCTCGAGGACATCGCCGCGCCCCGCTGCTTCGAGATCGAGCGGCGGCTGCGCGAGGTGCTCGACATCCCGGTGTTCCACGACGACCAGCACGGGACGGCGATCGTCGTCCTCGCCGCGCTGACCAACGCGCTCAAGGTCGTGGGCAAGGACATCGCCGACGTCCGGATCGTGGTGTCCGGGGTGGGCGCCGCCGGCAGCGCCATCGTCCGGCTGCTGCTCGCGCAGGGCGCGCGGCACATCGTCGCCTGCGACCGCCGCGGCGCGCTGGAGCGGGCGCCCGAGGGCGACACGATGCGGCAGTGGATCCTCGAGCACACCAACCCCGAGGGGGTCCGGGGACCGCTGGTCGAGGTCCTCCGCGGCGCCGACGTCTTCATCGGCGTCTCCGCGCCCGACCTGCTGACCGGCGCGGACGTCGCCACGATGGCGCCCCGCGCGGTGGTGTTCGCCCTTGCCAACCCGGTGCCCGAGGTGCCCTACGAGGCGGCCGCCGAGCACGCCGCCGTGGTGGCGACGGGGCGCAGCGACTTCCCCAACCAGATCAACAACGTGCTCGCCTTCCCCGGCTTCTTCCGCGGCCTGCTCGACGCCGGGACCCGGCACATCGACGACGCCATGCTCATCGCCGCGGCGATCGCGATCGCCGACGCGGTCGGTCCCGACCAGCTCAACGTCGACTACGTCGTCCCCAGCGTCTTCGACGCCGCGGTGGCACCCGCGGTCGCCACCGCGGTCAGCGCGGTGGCCCGGCAGCAGCCGGGATGAGCGGCACCGGCCTCGACACCGGGCACGACGTCCCCCGTCCCCTCCGCACGGAAGAGAGCAGCGCGACCATGACCCGTGTGACCGAGCACCTCGCCGGCAGCCCTGCCGGCAGCCCTGCCGGCAGCCCGACCGGCAGCCCTGCCGACAGCCCTGCCGGCAGCCTCGCCGACCTGCTCGACGAGCGGCTGGCCGCCGCCGACGAGCAGCTCCGCCGGCACTACCCGGGGGACGACGGCAGCCGCCAGCCGGTGCACACGGTCTACGTGCCCGCCGACCGGTGCTCGGCCGCCGTCACGCGGGACTGGGGCCGTGCGGCCCTGGACCTGCTGGACGAGCACGCGCCCGACGCGGCCGCGCTGGCCGGCGCCGTCGGCCTTCCGGCGGACGCGGTGCGGGACGTGCACGACCGCGTGCGGGAGAAGCTGCGCCGGGAGCCGGTCGAGGACCTGCGCGTGGACTTCGAGGACGGCTACGGGCACCGCCCGGACGAGGAGGAGGACGCTGCGGCCGCCGACGTCGCGGTCGCCCTGGCGGGGATGGCGCGGGTCGAGGGTCGACCGCCGTACCTGGGCATCCGGTTCAAGAGCTTCGAGGCGCCGACCCGCCGGCGCGGCCTGCGCACGCTGGACCTCGTCGTCGGCGGGCTGGTCGCTGCGGGCGGCCTCCCGGAGGGCTTCCTGCTGACCCTGCCCAAGGTCACGTCGGTGGACCAGGTGGCGGCCATGGTCGAGGTGTGCGCCCGGATGGAGCAGGCGTACGGCCTGCCGGTCGGCCGGCTGCGCTTCGAGGTGCAGGTGGAGACGCCGCAGGCGGTGCTGGCCGCGGACGGCACCGCCACGGTGGCCCGCATGATCGCCGCGTCGGCGGGCCGGTGCACCGGCCTGCACTACGGCACCTTCGACTACAGCGCGGCGCTGGGCATCGCGGCGGCGCACCAGAGCCTGGAGCACCCCGCGGCCGACCACGCCAAGGCCGTCCTGCAGGTGGCCGCCGCCGGCACGGGTGTGCGCGTCTCCGACGGCTCGACCAACGTCGTGCCGGTGGGCGGGCGAGCCGCGGTGCACGGCGCCTGGCGGCTGCACGCCCGGTTGGTCACGCGGTCGCTGGAGCGCGGCTTCTACCAGGGGTGGGACATGCACCCCGGGCACCTGCCGACCCGGTACCTGGCCACCTACGCCTTCTTCCGCGGCGCGCTCCCGGCGGCCGGTGCCCGCATCCGCGCCTACCTGGAGCGCGCCGAGGGCGAGGTGATGGACGAGCCGGCCACCGCCCAGGCCCTCGCCGGCGCGGTGCTGCGCGGGATCGACTGCGGCGCGGTCGGCGAGGCGGAGGCGGCCGCCGCGACCGGCGTGGAGCGGCACCGCCTCGAGGTGCTGGCCCGCCGGCGCCCGCCGGCCTGACCGGTCCCCCCGGGGGGCCGTGTTCCGCCCCGGGAGGGCTTGCATTTTGGTATACCAAACCGCTAGGCTTCGTATACCAAATCCAACCGCCGCAGGAGAGCCGCCGCTGATGTCGTCCCCTCGCTACGCCGTCAACCTGTCGATCCTCTTCACCGAGCTCCCGCTGCCCGAGCGGCCCGCCGCCGCCCGCGAGGCGGGCTTCGAGGCCGTCGAGTTCTGGTGGCCGTTCGGCGAGGCCGTCCCGTCGGACGGCGACGTCGACGCGTTCGTCCGGTCGGTCGAGGACGCCGGCGTCGCGCTGATCGGGCTGAACTTCGCCGCCGGTGACATGCCCGGCGGGGACCGGGGGCTGGTCTCCTGGCCGGCGCGGTCTGCGGAGTTCCGGGACAACGTCGACGTCACCGTCGGCATCGGCGAGCGGCTCGGCTGCCGCGCGTTCAACGCGCTGTACGGCAACCGGGTCGACGGGGCGACGCCCGAGGCGCAGGACGAGCTCGCCGTCGAGAACCTGGCGATCGCCGGGCGCGCGGCCGCTCGTATCGGCGGCACCGTGCTGGTCGAGCCGGTCAGCGGGGCCCCGCGCTACCCGCTGCTGACCGCCGCGGACGTGGTCGGCGTCATCGACCGCGTCCGCCTGGAGACCGGCGTCCAGAGCCTCGGGTTCCTCTGCGACCTGTACCACCTGGCCGTCAACGGCGACGACCTCGACGCGGTGATCGCCCGGCACGCCGACCGGGTCGCGCACGTGCAGATCGCGGACGCGCCCGGGCGCCACGAGCCGGGCACCGGCGAGCTGGACCTCGACGGCTACCTCGGCAAGCTGCGGGCCGCCGGCTACGACGGCTGGGTGGCCCTGGAGTACAAGCCGCAGGCCGGCACCGTCGAGGGGCTGGGCTGGCTGCCCCGCGACCGGCGCTCGGCCACTCCCTGACCGGCCCTGACCGCACGACCACACCACCACTGGAGGAGCTGCCATGACCACCGTCGCCGTCATCGGGCTGGGGATCATGGGCGGGCCGATGGCCGCCAACCTGCTCACCGCGGGCCTCGACGTCGTCGGCTACAACCGCACCCGCGAGAAGGTCGACCAGCTCGTCGAGCGCGGCGGCCGCGGAGCCGACGACGTCGCCGACGCCGTGCGCGACGCCGACATCGTGCTCACAATGCTGCCCGACTCGCCGGACGTCGAGGGCGTGGTGCTCGGCGAGGGCGGCGTCCTGGACTCGGCCAAGGCCGGCACGCTGCTGGTCGACGCGAGCACCATCCGGCCCGACGTGTCGGTGCGGCTGGCCGAGGCCGCGCGCGCCCGCGGGATGCGCGCCGTCGACGCACCGGTGTCGGGCGGGGAGGCGGGCGCCGTCGAGGGCACCCTGTCGATCATGGTCGGCGGCGAGCCGGCCGACGTCGAGGCCGCCCGCCCGGTGCTCGAGGCCGTCGGCTCCACCGTCGTCCACGTCGGCCCGGCCGGGTCCGGGCAGACCGTCAAGGCCGCCAACCAGCTCATCGTCGCCGGCACCATCGAGCTCGTCGCCGAGGCCCTGGTCTTCCTCGAGGCGCACGGCGTCGACACCGAGGCCGCCATCAAGGTCCTCGCGGGCGGGCTGGCGGGCAACCGCATCCTCGACCGCAAGGCGGCCGGCATGACCGCCCGCGAGTTCACCCCGGGGTTCCGCGTCGACCTGCACCACAAGGACCTCGGGATCGTGACCAGCGCCGCGCGCGAGGCCGGCGTGGCCATCCCGGTCGGCGCCCTCGTCGCCCAGCTCATGGGGTCGCTGCGGGCCCAGGGCCACGGGTCGCTCGACCACTCCGCGCTGCTGCTGCTCGTCGAGCAGCTGTCCGGCCGCCGCGGCGGCTGATCCACGGGACGCCGACCGCCGGCGTCCTCCCCGGACCTCCCACCCAGCACCCGCCCGAGCCGGGCGGCACCCGAACGGAGAACCCCATGCCCCGGATGCGGGCGATCGAAGCCGCCGTCCAGATCCTGGTCCGCGAGGGCGTCACGCACGCCTTCGGCCTGCCGGGCGCGGCCATCAACCCCTTCTACGGCGCGCTGCGCACGAACGGCGCCATCCAGCACGTCCTGGCCCGGCACGTCGAGGGCGCCTCGCACATGGCCGAGGGCTACACCCGGGCGAAGGCCGGCAACATCGGCGTCTGCGTCGGCACCTCCGGGCCGGCGGGCACCGACATGATCACCGGGCTGTACTCGGCGTCGGCCGACTCCATCCCGATCCTGTGCATCACCGGCCAGGCGCCCGTGGCCCGGCTGCACAAGGAGGACTTCCAGGCCGTCGACATCGCCGCGATCGCCCGGCCGGTCACCAAGATGGCGATGACGGTGCTCGAGCCGGCGCAGGTGCCCGGCGCGTTCCAGCAGGCCTTCCACCTGATGCGGTCGGGCCGACCGGGGCCGGTGCTCCTCGACCTGCCCTTCGACGTCCAGATGGCCGAGATCGAGTTCGACGTCGACGCCTACGAGCCGCTGCCGGTCTACAAGCCGCGCGCGACCCGCGCCCAGGCGGAGAAGGCCCTCGACCTGCTCGCCGCGGCCGAGCGGCCGCTGATCGTCGCCGGCGGCGGCATCATCAACGCCGACGCCGCCGACCTCCTCGTGGAGTTCGCCGAGCTCACCGGCGTCCCGGTGATCCCGACGCTGATGGGCTGGGGCGCGATCCCCGACGACCACCCGCTGATGGCCGGCATGGTCGGCCTGCAGACCGCGCACCGGTACGGCAACGCCACCCTGCTGGAGTCGGACTTCGTGCTCGGCATCGGCAACCGGTGGGCCAACCGGCACACCGGCGGCCTGGACACCTACCGGCGCGGCCGCACCTTCGTGCACGTCGACGTCGAGCCGACGCAGATCGGGCGGGTCTTCGCCCCCGACCTCGGCATCGTGTCCGACGCGAGGGCGGCCCTCGAGCAGTTCGTGGCGGTGGCCCGCGAGCGCCGGGCGGCCGGGCAGCTGCCCGACCGTGCCGCCTGGGTGCGGTCGTGCCAGCAGCGCAAGCACGACATGCTGCGCCGGACGCACTTCGAGGAGACGCCGATCAAGCCGCAGCGGGTGTACGAGGAGATGAACCGGGCCTTCGGCAAGGACACCCGCTACGTCAGCACGATCGGCCTGTCCCAGATCGCCGGCGGGCAGTTCCTGCACGTCTACCGTCCCCGGCACTGGATCAACTGCGGCCAGGCCGGCCCGCTCGGCTGGACCATCCCCGCCGCGCTGGGCGTCTGCGTCGCCGACCCCGAGGCCAACGTCGTGGCGTTGTCGGGCGACTACGACTTCCAGTTCATGATCGAGGAGCTGGCCGTCGGCGCCCAGTTCCAGCTGCCCTACGTGCACGTGCTGGTGAACAACAGCTACCTGGGGCTGATCCGGCAGGCGCAGCGGGCCTTCGACATGGACTACTGCGTGCAGCTGGGCTTCGAGAACCAGAACTCGCCGGAGCTGCAGGGGTACGGGGTCGACCACGTCAAGGTGGCCGAGGGCCTGGGCTGCAAGGCGCTCCGGGTCACCGAGCCGGAGGAGATCCAGCCGGCCTTCGACGAGGCCAAGAAGCTGATGGCCCAGCACCGGGTGCCTGTGGTCGTGGAGATCATCCTCGAGCGGGTCACCAACATCTCGATGGGCACCGAGCTCGACGGCATCGTGGAGTTCGAGGAGCTCGCCGACCGCCGCGAGCTGGCGCCGACCGCGGTCAGCGTGCTCGACCTCGACCACATGCAGTACCTGGACTAGAAGGACCCCCTCGCCCCCCACCCCTCGCAGGCTCGGGGCGGGACCCTGCGAGGGGGCCCCGTCCTCCCCACCCCTCGCAGGCTCGGGGCGGGACCCGGGACGGGGCCGCCCTCGCCCCCCATAGCTCGCAGGCTCGCGACGGGACCCTGCGAGAGGGTCGCTCCAGCGGCTCACCAGCCTCGACCAGACGAGGAGCACACATGCGGGTCGTCGTCGCGCCGGACAAGTTCAAGGGCAGCCTCGGGGCGGCCGACGTGGCCGCCCGGGTGGCCGCCGGCCTGCGCTCGGTCGCCCCGGGCACCGACGTCCGGCAGATCCCCGTGGCCGACGGCGGCGAGGGCACGCTGGCCGCCGCCGAGGCCGCCGGCTTCCGCCGGGTGCCGGTCCGGGTGACCGGGCCCACCGGCCGGCCGCTGGACAGCGCCCTGGCGGTCCGGGACCGGACGGCGGTCGTCGAGATGGCGGCCGCCTCCGGCCTGGCCGTGCTCCCCGGCGGACGACGGGCGCCGCTCGAGGCCTCCAGCCTCGGCACCGGCGAGCTCGTGCGGGCCGCGCTCGACCGCGGCTGCACCGAGGTCGTGCTCGGCATCGGCGGCAGCGCGTGCACCGACGGCGGCGCCGGCCTGCTGGTCGGCCTCGGCGCGCGGCTGCTCGACGCCGACGGTGTCCCGTTGCCCCCCGGCGGCGGCGCGCTCGCCCGGCTCGCGCGGGTCGAGCTCGACGGACTGGACGCCCGCCTGCGCGGCACGCGCGTCGTCCTGGCCACCGACGTGGACAACCCGCTGCTCGGCGAGCGCGGTGCGGCCGCCGTCTACGGGCCGCAGAAGGGGGCCACGGCCGCGGACGTCGCCGTCCTGGAGGCCGGGCTGCGCCGCTGGGTCGACGCCCTGGGCGCCGTCCTCGGTCCGGTGGCGGCGGAGGCGGCCGAGCGGCCGGGCGCCGGCGCGGCGGGCGGGCTCGGGCACGCCTGCCTGGCCGTGCTCGGGGCGGTGCGCCGTCCGGGCATCGAGGTCGTCCTCGACCTGACCACCTTCGCCGACCTGTTGCCCGGCGCGGTGCTGGTCGTCACGGGGGAGGGATCGCTCGACGCGCAGACGCTGCACGGCAAGGCGCCGGCCGGTGTGGCCGCGGCGGCCCGGGCGGCCGGTGTGCCGGTCGTCGCCGTCGCCGGGCGGTGCCTGCTCGACGCGGCCGCGCTGCGCGCGGCGGGCATCGACGCCGCCTACGCGCTGACCGACCTGGAGAGCGACGTCGGCCGGTGCATGCAGCACGCCGGCCCGCTGCTCGAGCGGCTCGGGGCGCGCATCGCCCGCGACCGGGGACTCGGCGCGCCGGACCGACCGACCCTCTCGGGAGCGGCGGCGCGAGGAGGCCCGGCGTGACCGCCGTCCGGGCGCCGCGCCCGGGACGGGGGACTGGGAAGCTGTCGTCGAGGAGGGTGCCGTGACCGAGTTCGACCTCGTCGTCCGCGCCGCGCGAGCGGTCACGGGCGACGGCGAGGAGGGCCTCTGCGTCGGCGTGCGCGACGGGCGCATCGCGGCGGTCGCGCCGCGCGACGCGGAGCTGACGGGCGCGCGGGTGGTCGACCTCGCCCCCGACGAGGTGCTGCTGCCCGGGCTCGTCGACACCCACGTGCACGTCAACGAGCCCGGCCGCACCGAGTGGGAGGGCTTCGAGACGGCGACCCGGGCGGCCGCCGCCGGCGGCGTCACGACGATCGTCGACATGCCGCTCAACAGCATCCCGCCGACCGTGGACGTCGCCGCCCTCGAGACCAAGCGGAAGGCCGCCGACGGCAAGTGCGCCGTGGACGTCGGCTTCTGGGGCGGCGCGGTGCCGGGCAACATCGGGGAGCTGCGCGGGCTGCACGAGGCCGGCGTCTTCGGGTTCAAGTGCTTCCTGCTCGACTCCGGCGTCGAGGAGTTCCCCCCGCTGTCGCCGGCCGAGCTCGAGCACTACCTCGCCGAGGTGGCCTCCTTCGGCGGCCTGATGATCGTGCACGCCGAGGACGCCGGCGAGATCGAGCGGGCGCCGCACCGCGGCGGCGGTCGCTACGGCGACTTCTTGCGGTCGCGGCCGCCCAGCGCCGAGTCCCGCGCCGTCGAGACCGTGCTGCAGGCCGCCCGCCGGACCGGGGCGCGCACCCACGTGCTCCACCTGTCCAGCGCCGACGCGCTGCCGGCGCTGCGCGCGGCGCGGGCCGAGGGCCTGCCGGTCACCGTCGAGACCTGCCCGCACTACCTGTCCTTCGACGCCGAGACGATCGGCGAGGGCGCCACCCAGTTCAAGTGCTGCCCGCCGATCCGCGAGGCGGCCAACCGCGAGCTCCTATGGGACGCGCTCGTGGCCGGCGACATCGACTGCGTGGTGTCGGACCACTCGCCGTCGACCGCTGAGCTCAAGCTGCTGGACGTCGGCGACTTCGAGCGCGCGTGGGGCGGGGTCAGCTCGCTGCAGATCGGCCTTCCGGCGATGTGGTCCGGCGCGCGGGCCCGCGGCCGGACCCTGGCCGACGTCGTCCGGTGGATGGCCGAGGGCCCCGCCCGGCTGGCCGGCCTGCGGACCAAGGGCCGGCTCGCGGTCGGCTGCGACGCCGACTTCTGCGTCTTCGCGCCGGACGAGGCCTTCGTCGTCGACCCCGCGCGGCTGCACCACCGCAACCCCGTGACGCCCTACGCCGGGCGCCGGCTCGACGGCGTCGTCCGCAGCACCTGGCTGCGCGGCCGCCCCGTCGACGCCGCCGATCCGCACGGCCGGTTCCTCGTGCGGGGTGCCGCGTGAGCAACCGGGCCCGCACCCGCTCCGAGCCGCTCGAACGGCTCCCGCCGGAAGGACGACCAGCGTGACCGCGACCAGGAGCCCGTACTACGCCCCCCGCGGCGGCTTGCCGGGGCAGACCGAGCTCACCACCGACCGGGCCCGGTTCACCGAGGCCTACGCCGT
The DNA here is from genome assembly GCF_025716945.1 of Geodermatophilus sp. YIM 151500. Taxonomy (GTDB): domain Bacteria; phylum Actinomycetota; class Actinomycetes; order Mycobacteriales; family Geodermatophilaceae; genus YIM-151500. The sequence goes on along the minus strand of NZ_JAOVZT010000001.1, from coordinate 14,871 downwards.
CCTGCCCAAGGGGACGATGACCGACATCGTCACCAGCAACCTGCCGTTCTGGCAGGGGACGCGGCTGTGGGTGATCGCCCGGCCGCTGTCGGGCTTCGCCGAGACCTTCTCCCAGTACATCGTGGAGGTGTCGCCGGGCGGTGGCAGCGACCGCCCGGAGACCGATCCGGCCGCGGAGGCGGTGCTGTTCGTCGTCGAGGGCACGCTGCGCCTGACCATCGGCGACGCCGCGCACACCCTCGAGCCGGGGGGATACGCCTTCCTCCCGCCCGCGGCGACCTGGACGCTGCGCAACGAGAGCGCCGAGCCGGCCCGGTTCCACTGGATCCGCAAGGCCTACCAGCGGGTCGACGGCGTCGACGTGCCCGAGGCGTTCGTGACGAACGAGGGCGACGTCGAACCGATCCCGATGCCCGACACCCGCGGCGCCTGGACGACGACCCGCTTCGTCGACCAGACCGACGTCCGGCACGACATGCACGTCAACATCGTCAACTTCGAGCCCGGCGGCGTGATCCCGTTCCCGGAGACGCACGTGATGGAGCACGGCCTGTACGTGCTCGAGGGCAAGGCGGTGTACCTGCTCAACCAGGATTGGGTCGAGGTCGAGGCCGGTGACTTCATGTGGCTGCGGGCCTTCTGCCCGCAGGCCTGCTACGCCGGTGGACCCGGTCGCTTCCGCTACCTGCTCTACAAGGACGTCAACCGGCACATGCCGCTGAGCCGGCAGCTCGTCTGACGGTGAGGCCGCGGACTCCCGATGGACCGTCGGCACCCCGTCGGGGCCCCCGCCACCGCGTTCCGCGCACCGCGGCGGGCATCAGCCGCCGCTCTCGTCCGCCGACCGGCGGAGGAGGTACTCCGCCAGGACGACGGCGTTGTTGTGCTCCCGGTCGGCGGCGGCGAAGAGCAGCAGGACCGCGCCGCTGCGGGCGGCATCGCGCAGCGGCAGCCAGGCCTCGGGGTGCTCGTCCAGCTCGGCCGCGTATCGGCGCCGGAACTCCTCCCAGCGGGCGACGTCGTGCCCGAACCACCGTCGCAGCTCGCCGCTGGGGGCCACGTCCCGGAGCCAACCGCTGAGCGGCAGGCTGTCCTTGGCCACACCGCGTGGCCAGAGCCGGTCGACGAGGTACCGGCGTCCCCGGTCACCGGGCCGGACGTCGCGGACGTGCACCGCCCGGATCGTCATCCGGGCCGGCCTGGTGCGGGCCGGCCCGGTGCGGGCCGGCCCGGTCCGGGGCGGTCCGGTCCGGGGTGGTCCGGTCCGGGGTGGTCCGGTCCGAGGCGGCCCCGCGCCGCGCACGTCGGGCACCGGATGACCGTCGACCGGTCGGGGATGGCGCCGCACTCCGGGCAGACCAGCGGAGCGGCACAGGGCTGCTCACCGCCCTGGTCGGCCGGGACCACCGCCCGGCGGTCCCCGACGACCTCCGGTCCTCTCCGCGCGGGTTCGTGGACCACGACGTCCTCCTCCGTCCTGCCGACCCGGCAGGTCGGCCCGGTCCCGTCCGTACCCGGTCCGGCGCGGGCAACCGGGACGGTACCGGCGACGCGCGCGGCCGGGACCCCCTCCTGGAGGCGGTGCCCTGCCCCCTCCGGGCGGTGCTCTGCCCCCTCCGGGCGGTGCCCTGCCCCCTCCGGGCGGTGCCCTGCCCCCTCCGGGCGGTGCTCTGCGTGCCGCACGGGACGCCCGGCGTGGCGACGGAGGACGATGTCGCTGTGAGCACGACTGCGGCGGCGGTGGACGCGACGGAGCCGGTGGACGCGACGGAGCCGGGGGCCAGGGAGGCGGTGGAGGCGGTGGAGGCGATGGAGCCGGCGGAGGCGGTGGAGGCGACGGAGCCGGTGGAGGCGCTGGCGACCGTCGGCGGGCTCCCGCTGCGCGACGTCGTCCGGGAGAAGATGCGGACGCGCATCGCCGAGGGCGCGTGGGTCCCGGGCACCCGGCTCGTCGAGCGCGACCTGGCCGAGGAGTTCGGCGTCTCCCGGGTGCCCGTCCGCGAGGCGCTGCGCGCGCTGGAGAGCGAGGGGTTCGTCGAGCTGCTGCCGCGACGCGGCGCCGTGGTGCGCGACCTGACGCGGTCGGTCGTCGCCGACCTGTTCGACATCCGCCAGGTGCTCGAGGCGCTCGTGGCCCGGCTCGTCGCCGAGCGCGTCGACGAGGAGGGGCTGGCCCGGCTGCGCACCGTCGTCGAGGACGGGCGGCGCGCGGTCGAGGCCGGCGACCACACGCGGTGCGGGACGGCCAACACCGCCTTCCACGAGACCCTGCTCCAGCTGACCGGCAACGACTCGCTGCGCTCCGTGCTCGAGCCGGTGACCGGCCGGCTGCGCTGGTTGTTCCGCCAGACGACCGACCACGAACGGGTGCAGACCGAGCACGAGCAGCTCTACGCGGCGCTCGCGTCGCGTGACGCGGAGCTGGCCGCCGCCGTGGCGCTGGCGCACGTGCGCGCGAGCCGGCACATGGTGCTCGACGGCATGCCCGACTGAGCCGGCCACCTCCGACGGACCCCGCTTTCGGTATACCGAGCTGATCCCTGGCGTCGACCCGGTGCGGAGCGGACCGGTGTACGGCGGGGATGACGGAAGAGTTGGTATACCAGACTCTTGACCCAGGACTCGGCCGGCCCTATGGTCTCCGTGTGGTCCGGCTCACACCCGCGATGCGGGGAGCGGCCGGGCGAACGACCCGACCGCGGCTCGAGGAGGCGCCATGGCTGGGATGGATCAGGGCGCACCGATGCGCATCCTCGTCGTCAACGTCAACACGACGGCGGCCATGACCGACACCGTCGTGGCCGCGGCCCGCCGGGTCGCCGCCCCGACGACGGAGGTCATCGGCCTCACCCCGCGCTTCGGCGCCGCCTCGGTCGAGGGCCACTTCGAGAGCTACCTCGCCGCCGTCGCCGTGATGGACGCCGTCGCCTCGTACGACGGTCCCTACGACGCCGTCGTCCAGGCGGGGTTCGGCGAGCACGGCCGCGAGGGCCTGCAGGAGCTGGTCGAGGTGCCGGTCGTCGACATCACCGAGGCCGCCGCCCTCACCGCCTGCCTGCTCGGCCGCCGCTTCGGCGTGGTCACCACGCTCCAGCGCGCCGTCCCGCTCATCGAGGACCGCCTGCGCCTGGCCGGGCTCGACGACCGCTGCGCCGGTGTGCGGGCCAGCGGGCTCGCCGTCCTCGAGCTCGAGGAGGACGCCGGCGCCGCGGTCGAGGCGATGGCCGCCCAGGCCAAGCGGCTGGTCGAGGAGGACGGCGCCGACGTCGTGTGCCTCGGGTGCGCGGGCATGGCCGGCCTCGGCGACGCGGTCGAGGCGGCCACCGGCGTCCCGGTCGTGGACGGCGTCGCCGCAGCCGTCCCGCTCGCCGAGGGCCTCGTCCGGCAGGGCCTGCGCACCAGCAAGGCCGGCGGCTACGCCGCCCCGCGGCCCAAGGAGCTCCTCGGCTGGCCGCTCCCCGGCCGCCGCGGCGCGCGCTGATCTCCACCCCCGAGCACGTCCCGCACGTCCCGCACGTCCCGCTCGTCCCGTCGTCCCGCTCGTCCCGTCGTCCCGCACCCGCTCCAGCGAGGAACGCCATGTCCACCACCGCCCCACCGTCACCGCCGCGCAAGCGCCGCAAGCACCCCGTCGACGAGGTCCCGCCTCCCGGCAAGCTGGCCGTCTACGGCCTGCAGCACCTGCTCGCCTTCTACGCGGGCGCGGTGATCGTCCCGATCCTGCTCGCCGGCGCCATCGGTCTCTCCGACCGCGAGCTGATCCACCTGATCAACGCCGACCTGTTCACCTGCGGCATCGCCTCGATCATCCAGTCCGTCGGCTTCTGGAAGGTCGGCGTCCGGCTGCCCCTGCTGCAGGGCGTCACCTTCACCGCCGTGTCGCCCATGATCGCCATCGGGCTGGCCGCGGGCGGAGGAACGGACGGCCTGCTGGTCATCTACGGCGCGGTCATCGTCGCCGGCCTGTTCACCTTCCTCATCGCCCCGTACTTCAGCCGGCTGATCCGCTTCTTCCCCCCGGTGGTCACCGGCTCGGTCATCACGATCATCGGCATCGCGCTGCTGCCGGTCGCCGCGCTCGACGCCGTCGGCGGCGGCGCCGACCCCGACCCGGGCAACGCTCGGAACCTGGCGTACGCGCTGGGCACCCTGGCCCTGATCGTGCTGATGCAGCGCTTCTTCCGCGGCTTCCTGGCCACCGTCGCCGTCCTGGTCGGGCTGGTCGTCGGCACGGTGACCGCGTGGGCGCTCGGCGACGCCACCTTCGGCGCGGTCGCCGACTCCTCGTGGGTCGGCGTGACCACGCCGTTCCACTTCGGCTGGCCGAAGTTCAGCCTGGCCGCGATCGTGTCGATGATCGTGGTCATGCTGATCACCGCGGTGGAGACCACCGGCGACGTCTTCGCGACCGGCGAGATCGTCGACAAGCGGGTCGGCCGCAAGGACATCGCCGCGGCGCTGCGCGCCGACGGGCTGGCCACCACGATCGGCGGCGTCTTCAACTCCTTCCCCTACACCTGCTTCGCCGAGAACGTGGGCCTGGTCCGCCTCACGCAGGTGAAGAGCCGCTGGGTGGTCGCCGCGGCCGGCGGGTTCATGATCCTGGTCGGCCTGGTGCCCAAGGCCGGGGCGGTCGTCGCCGGCATCCCGCACCCGGTGCTCGGCGGCGCGGCGCTGGCCATGTTCGCCACCGTGGCCGTCGTCGGCATCCAGACGCTGGCGAAGGTCGACTTCAACGACCACCGCAACGTCGTCATCGTCGCCACCAGCCTGGGCCTGGCGCTGCTGGTCACCGTCCAGCCGGGCATCGCCCAGGCGGTGCCGTCCTGGGCCCAGATCATCCTGGGCAGCGGCATCACGCTGGGCAGCATCACCGCGATCGGCCTCAACGCGGTGTTCCACCACATCGGGCGTCCGCACGGCGCCGCCGTGGCGGGCATCCCGGGGCACGGGCAGGTCCGGCTCCAGGACGTCAACGCGATGAGCCGCGACGAGTTCGTGGCCACCTTCGGCCGGCTGTTCCAGGGCCCGACCTGGGTGGTCGAGAACGCCTACACCCAGCGGCCGTTCAGGGACACGTCCTCGCTGCGGCTGGCCTTCCAGGAGGCCCTGTTCGCGGCCACCCCGGAGCAGCAGCAGCAGCTCATGGACGCCTACCCGGCGCTGGGCAGCGACACCGTCGCCGAGGGCGCGGCGGGCGAGCAGTCCACCCTCGACCAGGCGACCGCGGGCCTCACCCGGCTGACCGACGAGGACCACGCCGCCTTCCGCGAGGTGACCACCGCGTACCGGGAGAAGTTCGGCTTCCCGCTGATCGTCTGCGTGCGTGACAACCCCAGCCGGGAGCGGATCCTTGAGCAGGGCCGGATGCGCCTGCAGAACTCGCCCACGCAGGAGCACGCGGCCGCGCTGATCGAGATCGCGAAGATCGCCGGGCACCGGTTCGACGACCTGGTCGCCGACGCCAACCCGATCCACACGGCGCGGACCCAGCGCTACGGCGCGACCGCGCTGTAACACCCGGGCGGGAGGCTGCAGGCGGGCCTCCGCCGACCGGCCGGGCGGCCGACCGCCGCCCGGCCGGTCCGAGACAGACAGGAGCAGCAGGAGATGCAGTCGCCAGCCGTCACCGTGAACGGGCGGTCGCTGCCGCTCGACGGCACCGCCCCCTCCACCACCGCGCTCGACTGGCTGCGGGCGCAGGGCCTGGTGGGGTGCAAGGAGGGCTGCGCGGAGGGGGAGTGCGGAGCGTGCTCGGTCCTCGTCGCGCGGCCCGGCAGGACGACGCCCACGCAGTGGACCGCGCTGAACGCCTGCCTGGTCCCCATCGCGGCCTTCGCCGGGCAGGAGCTGGTCACCGCGGAGGGCCTGGGCACCCCGGACGCGCTGCACCCCGTGCAGCGCGAGATGGCCGAGCGGGGCGGGTCGCAGTGCGGCTACTGCACGCCCGGCTTCGTCTGCAGCATGGCGGCGGAGTACTACCGCGCCGACCGCGCCCCGGCGGCGGCCTCCGACGGCCACCCCGGGGGCGGGCCCGACCACCTGCACGGCCCCAACGGGTTCGACCTGCACGCCCTCAGCGGCAACCTGTGCCGCTGCACCGGCTACCGGCCCATCCGCGACGCCGCGTTCGCCCTCGGCGCTCCGGACGACGACGACCGGCTGGCCGCCCGGCGCAGCCAACCGCCACCGCCGGCGCCCGCGACCCGGGTGGCCGCCGACGGCGCGGAGTTCGTCCGGCCCGCCGGGCTGGCCGACGCGCTGACCCTGCTGGCCGACCGCCCGGAGGCGCTGCTCGCCGCCGGGTGCACCGACTGGGGCGTCGAGGTCAACCTGCGGGGCCAGCGCGCGCCGCTGGTGGTGGCCATCGACCAGCTGCCCGAGCTGCGCGGGTTCGACGTCACGGCGTCCGCAGTCGAGATCGGTGCGTCGCTGAGCCTGTCGGAGATCGAGGAGCGGCTCGCCGGCCGGCTCCCGCTGCTCGACCAGGTGTTCCCCCAGTTCGCGTCCCGGCTGATCCGCAACGGCGCGACGATCGGCGGCAACCTCGGCACCGGCTCGCCCATCGGCGACACCACGCCGGCGCTGCTGGCGCTCGAGGCCACCGTCGTCCTCGCCTCGGTCGACGGCGAGCGCGAGGTGCCGCTGGCCGACTACTTCACCGGATACCGCCGCAGCGTGCGGCGGGCCGACGAACTCATCCGCGCCGTCCGGATCCCGCTGCCCGCGGCCGGGCTGGCCGCCTTCCACAAGGTGGCCAAGCGGCGCTTCGACGACATCTCCAGCGTCGCCGTGGCCTTCGCCCTCGACGTGCGCGACGGCGTCGTGCGCCGGGCGCGCATCGGCCTCGGCGGGGTCGCCGCCACGCCGGTGCGGGCCCGGGCCACCGAGGACGCGCTCACCGACCAGCGGTGGGACGCCGACACGGTGGACCGGGCGGCGGCGGTGCTGGCCACCGAGGGCACCCCGCTCGACGACCACCGGTCCAGCGCCGCCTACCGGTCGGCGATGTTGGGCCAGGCCCTGCACCGGCTGTTCGCCGAGAACCCGACCCCCCAGGAGGTGGGAGCATGAGCGCGCTGTCCGAGCGGCCGGCCGAGCCGGTCGTGGGGCGGGCCGTCCCGCACGAGAGCGCCGCGCTGCACGTCACGGGCCAGGCCCTGTACACCGACGACCTGGTCGGCCGCACCAAGGACGTGCTGCACGCCTGGCCCCGGCAGGTCATGCACGCGCACGCCCGCGTGACCGCGCTGCGCACGGAGCCCGCCTACGCCGTGCCCGGCGTCGTCCGGGTGCTCACCGCCGCCGACGTCCCCGGGGTCAACGACGCCGGCGTCAAGCACGACGAGCCGCTGTTCCCCGACGAGGTGATGTTCTACGGCCACGCCGTCTGCTGGGTGCTCGGCGAGACGCTCGAGGCCGCCCGGCTCGGCGCGGAGGCGATCGAGGTCGAGGTCGAGCCGCTGCCGGCGCTGGTGACCGTGCGGGAGGCGATCGCCGCCGGCAGCTTCCAGGGCGGGCAGCCGCACCTGGAGCGCGGCGACGTGGAGGCCGGCCTCGCCGGCGCGGCCCACGTGTTCAGCGGCGAGCTGGAGTTCGCCGGTCAGGAGCACTTCTACCTGGAGACGCACTGCTCGCTGGCGCACGTCGACGAGAACGGGCAGGTGTTCGTGCAGAGCAGCACGCAGCACCCGTCGGAGACCCAGGAGATCGTGGCCCACGTGCTCGGGCTGACCAACTCCGAGGTCACGGTGCAGTGCCTGCGGATGGGCGGCGGCTTCGGCGGCAAGGAGATGCAGCCGCACGGCTTCGCCGCGATCGCGGCGCTGGGCGCCACGCTCACCGGCCGGCCGGTCCGGCTGCGGCTCAACCGGTCGCAGGACATGACCATGTCGGGCAAGCGGCACGGGTTCCACGCCCGGTGGCGGGTGGGCTTCGACGAGTCCGGCTGCCTGCAGGCGCTGGACGCCACCCTCACCTCGGACGGCGGCTGGAGCCTCGACCTGTCCGAGCCGGTGCTGGCCCGGGCGCTGTGCCACGTCGACAACGCCTACTGGATCCCGAACGTGCGGGTGAACGGCCGGATCGCGAAGACCAACAAGACCTCGCAGACGGCGTTCCGGGGATTCGGCGGCCCGCAGGGGATGCTGGTGATCGAGGACATCCTGGGCCGCTGCGCGCCGCTGCTCGGCGTCGACGCCGCCGAGCTGCGCCGCCGCAACTTCTACACGGCCGGGGGGACCACGCCCTACGGGCAGCCGGTGCGCCACCCCGAGCGGCTGGCGACGATCTGGCAGAAGGTGCTGGACGCCAGCGACTTCGCCGCCCGCACGAGCGAGATCGAGGCGTACAACGCCACGCATCCGCACACCAAGCGCGGCCTGGCCGTCACGCCGGTCAAGTTCGGCATCTCCTTCAACCTGACGGCGTTCAACCAGGGCGGCGCCCTGGTGCACGTCTACAAGGACGGGTCGGTGCTGATCAACCACGGCGGCACCGAGATGGGCCAGGGCCTGCACACCAAGATGCTGCAGGTGGCGGCGACGACGCTCGGCGTCCCGCTGCACCGGGTGCGGCTGGCGCCGACGCGCACCGACAAGGTCCCCAACACGTCAGCCACGGCGGCCAGCTCCGGCGCCGACCTCAACGGGGCGGCGGTCAAGAACGCCTGCGAGCAGATCCGCGGGCGCCTGGCGCAGGTCGCCGCGGAGCGGCTCGGGATCAGCCCGGCCGACGTGCGCTTCGCCGACGGCGCGGTGCACGGCATCGCGTTCGCCAGCGACCGGCTGGCGTGGGAGGAGGTCGTCAAGGCGGCCTACTTCCAGCGCGTCCAGTTGTGGGCCGCCGGCTTCTACCGGACGGAGGGCCTGCACTGGGACTCGTCGCGGATGCGCGGCGAGCCGTTCAAGTACTTCGCGTACGGTGCCGCGGCCGCGGAGGTCGAGGTCGACGGGTTCACCGGCGCGTACCGCACCCGCCGGGTCGACATCGTGCACGACGTCGGCGACTCGCTCTCACCGCTGGTCGACCTCGGCCAGATCGAGGGCGGCTTCGTGCAGGGCGCCGGCTGGCTCACGCTGGAGGACCTGCGCTGGGAGGAGCGCGAGGGCCCGCACCACGGGCGGCTGGCCACGCAGGCGGCCAGCACCTACAAGCTGCCGAGCTTCTCGGAGATGCCCGAGGTCTTCAACGTGACGCTGCTGCCGAACGCGACCGAGGAGGGCGCGGTGTACGGCTCCAAGGCCGTGGGTGAGCCGCCGCTGATGCTCGCCTTCTCGGTCCGCGAGGCGATCCGCCAGGCCGCGGCCGCGTTCGGGCCGCCCGGCCTCAGCGTCGACCTCGCCTCGCCCGCGACACCGGAGGCCGTGTACTGGGCCATCGAGCAGGCCCGGCGCAGCACCGAGCACGGGCACGTCGACGAGGGCGCCCCCGGCGTGCTGCCGGACCAGCCGGCCGCGGACGCACCACCGATGGTGCCGTTCTCGGAGCGGGTCCAGCGGATGATGACGCGCACCTGAGGGAGCGGTCGTGGAGTGGACAAGGGCGATCGAGGAGCTGCGCGCCGCGCGAGGGCGCGGGGTGCTGGTCACGGTGGCGGCGGTCCGCGGGCACGCCCCCCGCGAGGCCGGCGCGAAGATGGTGGTCGCCGCGGACCGCACCTGGTGCACGGTCGGCGGCGGCAACCTCGAGGCCGTGGCGGTGACCCGGGCGCGGCAGCTGCTGGACACCGGGGGGTCGCGCCCGGAGCTGGTGACCGTCGCGCTGTCGGACAAGGCCCCGTACCAGCACGGCGTCCAGTGCTGCGGAGGCGAGGTGACGCTGCTGCTCGAGCCGCTGCCGGTGGCGCCCGCGGTGGCCGTCTTCGGGGTCGGGCACGTCGGGCTGGAGCTGGCGCGGATCCTCGCCCGGCGCGACCTCGACCTGCACCTGGTCGACTCGCGGCCCGAGCAGCTCACCGACGAGCGGCTGGCCGTGCTGGCCGACGCGGTGGCCGCCGTGCACGTGCACCACGTGCCGGTGCTGCCGGAGCTGGTGCTGGCCGAGCTGCCGCCCGGGGCGCACGTGCTGATCATGACGCACGACCACGCCGAGGACGCCGCCCTCTGCGACGCGGCGCTGCGCACCCCGGGCCTGGGGTCGATCGGGCTGATCGGCTCGGCGGCGAAGTGGGCCCGCTTCCGGCGCAAGCTCGCCGACGAGGGGCACCCGGACGAGGTGATCGACCGGATCACCACGCCGATCGGCCTGCCCGGGCTCACCGGCAAGGACCCGTCGACCATCGCGATCGGCGTGGCCGCCGCCCTGGTGGCGATGCTGGAGCGGGAGGCGGCCGCGCGAGCGGCCGGGCCGGCCGCCGGTGGCGCGTCCGGCGCCGATCCGGCCGCCGGTGACGCGTCCGCCGCTGATCCGGACGCCGGTGCCCCGTCCGCCGGTGACCCGGCCGCCCGGTCCGTGCCGGCGGGCGCGTCGGAGGGCACGGGGGCGCGGCCATGACGCTGTTCCGCGCGACCGTGCTCGACACCCCCGACGACCCGTTCGCGGGGGGTTCGCTCCGGGCGGACGCCGACGCCGGACTGCTGGTCCGCGACGGGCTGGTCGTCGACCGCGGCGGCTTCGCGGCGATGGCCGCGCGGTACCCCGCCGACGAGGTCGTCGACCTCCGGGACGGCGTCCTGCTGCCCGGTTTCGTCGACACGCACGTGCACTTCCCGCAGGTCCGGGCGATCGGCGGGCTCGGCATGCCGCTGCTGCAGTGGCTCGAGCGGTGCGCGCTGCCCGAGGAGGCCCGGCTGGCCGACCGGACCTACGCCGAGGCCGTCGCGGAGGAGTTCGTCAGCGGCCTGGTCCAGGCCGGCACGACCTCGGCGCTGGTCTTCGGGTCGCACTTCGCGCCCGCCGTGGACGTGCTGTTCGCCGAGGCCGCCGGCGCCGGGCTGCGGATCACCGCCGGCCTGGTCGTCAGCGACCGGCTGCTGCGCGAGGAGCTGCTCACCACCCCGCAGCGGGCCTACGACGAGGGGCTCGCGCTGGCCCGGCGGTGGCACCGGGTCGGGCGGACCCGGTACGCGGTGACCCCCCGGTTCTCGCTGTCCTGCGGTGACGGCCTGCTCGACGCCTGCCGGTCGCTGCAGGCCGACGTCGACGGGGCGTGGTTCACCTCGCACGTCAACGAGAACGCCCAGGAGATCGCCACCGTCGCCCGGCTGTTCGACGGCTGCGGCTACGTCGACACCTACGACCGGCACGGCCTCGTCGGCCGGCGCAGCGTGCTGGCGCACAACGTGCACCCGACCGACGCCGAGCTGCGCTGCCTGGCCGAGCGGGGTGCCGGCGTGGCGCACTGCCCGACGAGCAACGCGGCGCTGGGCAGCGGCCTGTTCCCGCTGCGGCGCCACCTGGCCTGCGGGGTGCGGGTCGCCCTCGGCTCCGACGTCGGCGCGGGCACCGGCTTCTCGCTGTTCAAGGAGGGGCTGCAGGCCTACTTCGTGCAGCAGCTGCTCGGTGACGAGGGGGTGCCGCTGTCCGCGGCGCACCTGCTGCACCTGGCGACGTCCGCCGGCGCCGAGGTCCTCGGGCTCGGCGACGAGGTGGGCGACCTGGGCACCGGACGGCGCTTCGACGCGGTCCTGGTGCGCCCGGCCACCGGCTCGACCCTGGACGTCGCCCTGCGGCACGCGGCCGACGACGAGCAGGCGCTGGCCAAGGTCTTCGCCCTCGGCTCGACCGCCGACGTCGCCGCGGTGTGGGTCGACGGCCGCCCGCTGCTGACGCGCGGGCCCGACGGCGCACCGTCCGGCACGACCGGCGACCGGTCGGGCCGGGTCGCGGTGCCCGGGTGACCCGCTCGCCGGGCGGGCCGGGTCGCGGTGCCCGGGAGACCCGCGGGTCGGGCCGGGGCGCGGTGCCCGGGTGACCCGCTCGCCGGGCCGGGTGCGTGCGCTCGCGCCCTGTTCCACGGCCCGGAACGGGGCGTCGGCGCACACGCTCGGCCGGCTCGGCGTACCGCGCCGGTCCCCGACCGGCGCCCGCCCGGGTCCGGCGGTGACCCAGTCAGGCGGTGCGGACGGCGCGCGGCCGGAACACCCAGCGCAGCGCGACGAACCGCGCGAGGCCGATCGATGCGGTCACCGCGAGGACGAGCACGACCTCGGTCGTCGCGCCGGTCGTCGCCCCGGACGCCGCGAGGGCAGCCAGCCCGAGGCTCGAGGCGGCCCAACCGGTGAGCGCGAGGCCACCGCCGGCCCACTGCGCGCTCCACCAGTCGACGCGGTCCGCGGCGCGGAACGTCAGCCGGCGGTGCAGCTCGTTGGCCAGCGCCGACGAGGCGAGGGCTCCGGCGAGGTTGGCCGGCTGCGTGCCCAGCGGGGCCAGGGCGAGGAAGAGGAGGGCGTAGGCCAGGTTGGCCACGCCGCCGGCGGTGAGGAAGCGGGCCAACTGCGCGACGCCGCCGTTCCCGCCGGCCCACTGCGCGAGCCGCCGCGCCGCGTTCGCCGCACGGTCGCCGAGCACGGTCGGGTCGTCCCGGTGGACGCCTGGGCTCCAGGCGGTGTGGGACACGAGGCTTGCTCCGGCGGGCACGCCCCCGTTGTCCCACCCGCAGCTTGCCGTTCCCTGGGTGCCGGCTGGGCACCCGCTGCCGGGCCGGGACGAGCGGCGTCGCGATCGAGCATGCCGACCCCGACGAGTCGGTCGACGCGATCGGGGGGAGGCGCGCGACACCTCGTCGGTGCTGCCCGACCTGACCCGCGGGCCGATCGCCGGGCACGTGCCGGGCCGCCCGCGACCGGACGCCGGTGGTCTTCGCAGCGTGCGACAGCGGCTCACGACAGCGTGACGCCGCTGTCCCTCATCCCGGGGGAGCGGGCGTGCGGAATCCCTGGTGGTCAGAAGGGCGGCGGACCGTCGTCCTGGTGCGGTGTCCCGGTCGGCGGGTGTGTCCCGGTCGCGGGTGGTGTTCCGGGTGGGCGGGGTGGTGCGGGGGATCTCAGGCCGGGTGGGCGGGTGGTGCGGGTGATGCCCGAGGGGGTGGTCACGTGCAGGGTGCCGTCGTCGTCCAGGACGAACCGCCAGCCGCGCGCGTGGGTCTTGAGCCGGTGGTGGCTGCGGCACAGGCAGCACAGGTTGCTGTCGTGTCCTTAGTATGACTCCCTATGTCGACACCCCGGTCCGCCGCGATCTACGCCCGCATCAGCAGCGACCAGGCCGGAGAAGGACTCGGCGTCCGCCGCCAGGTGGAGGACTGCCGCAGGCTCGCGGCCGACCTGCGGTGGGAGGTCCGCGAGGAGTACGTCGACAACGACCTGTCCGCCTACTCCGGCAAGCCCCGCCCGGAGTACCTGCGCATGCTGGCCGACCTCACCTCCGGCACCCGAGACGGCGTGCTGGTCTACCACCTGGACCGACTGACCCGCCGCCCCCGCGAACTCGAGGACTTCCTCGAGGTCCTGGACGCAGCCAGGGTCCGGCACGTCAAGTTCGTCGCCGGGGACGCCGACCTGGGCAGCGGTGACGGGCTGCTCGTCGCGCGCATCATGGGTGCGGTGGCCGCCCAAGAAAGTGCCGCGAAGAGCCGCCGCGTGAAGCGCAAGATGCTGCAGAACGCCGAACTCGGGCTGCCGCACGGTCGCTCCCGCCGCCCGTTCGGCTTCGAGGACGACGCGACGACTCACCGCCCCGCTGAGGCGGCGATCATCCGAGACCTCGCGGAGCGCTTCGTCGCCGGAGAGTCGCTGCGCTCGCTGTGCACCGACCTGGATGATCGCGGCATCCGCAGCGTGAAGGACGTGCCCTGGCAGACCCACAGCCTGCGCCAGGTGCTGGCCAACCCGCGCATCGCGGGCCTGCGCAGCCACAACGGTCAGATCGTCGGCCAGGCGGCCTGGGAGGGTCACGTCCCGAGGGGTGGTGTAGCTCGTCCGCGTGCTGCCCTGCGGGGGGCTGACTATGCCGTGTGCAGGCGGGCTGGTCGATCACCTCGTTCTGCTCGGTGCGTCGGGGCTCCAGGGCGGTCGGCTCGGGCGGGGTGAGCAGGGCCATGGAGGCCTCGGAGAGGTAGCGGCGGTCGGCGACCTGCCACTCGTCGTGGGCCTCGATCAGCACGCAGCCGGCGAGCCGGAGCAGGGAGGCGTCGTCGGGGAAGATGCCGACCACGTCGGTGCGCCGCTTGACCTCCTTGTTCAGTCGTTCCAGCGGGTTCGTGCTCCAGATCTTGCGCCAGTGGGCCTGGGGAAAGTCGGCGAAGGCGGTGATCTCCTCGCGGGCGTCGCGCAGCAGGAGAGCCACGGCGGGGAACTGCCGCTGCAGGGTGGTCGCCACGTTGTCCACCGCCTCGCGGACGGTGTCGGCGGTGGGCTGGGCGAAGATGGTGCGGATCGCGGCGGCGATCATCTCCGCCTGCCCCTTGCTGACCCGGGCGAGCACGTTGCGCATGAAGTGCACCCGACACCTCTGCCAGGCCGCGCCGGTCAGCACGGTGTCGATCGCGGCGGTCAGGCCGCGGTGGGAGTCGGAGATGACCAGCTGCACCCCGCCCAAGCCGCGGTCGCGCAGGCCGCGCAGGAAGCCGGTCCAGAACACCTCGCTCTCGCTGTCGCCGACATCAACCCCGAGCACCTCGCGGCGGCCATCGGCGGAGACACCGGTGGCGATCACCACCGCCCGGGAGACCACCCGCCGGTTGACCCGGGCCTTGCAGTAGGTGGCGTCGAGGAAGACGTAGGGGAACGCCTGCTCGCCCAGGGATCGGTCCCGCCAGGCGGTCACCTCGGCGTCGAGCTGGCCGCAGATGCGGGAGACCTCGCTCTTGCTGATGCCCGATTCCACGCCCAGGGCGGCGACCAGGTCGTCGACCTTGCGGGTGGACACGCCCTC
>NZ_JAOVZT010000019.1 GCF_025716945.1 Geodermatophilus sp. YIM 151500 | reverse complement strand
CACCGTAGCCACGGGGTCCGACAGTTCCCGCTGCTCAGCCGGCGGCCGGCCGACCCGTCAGCTCGATGAGCGGGCCGACCAGCTCGCGCGGGTGCGGCATGGCGGCGATCTCCGCGGCGACTTCCTGCGCCCCCGAGCGCAGGGCCGGGTCGCCGACGAGCCGCTCGAGCGTGGCCCTGCCCAGTCGGTCGAGGGGGACGCCGAGTCCGGCGCCCCGTTCGCGGAGCAGCCGCGCGTGCAGCGACCGGTCGCCAGGACCCCGCACGACGAGCTGCGGCACCCCGGCGGCGAGCGCGGCCAGCACCGTGCCCGACCCTCCGTGGTGCACCACGGCGGCGACGTGGGGGAGCACGTCGGCGAAGGGCAGCCAGCCGGTGGCGCGCACACTGGCCGGTAACGGCCGGCGGGTGACCCACCTGTCCGGCCGCACGAGCACGACGTCGAGGTCGGCGCCCTCGGCGGCCTCGACGACGGTGGACATCAACCGGTCGCGCCGCCGATCGCCCGCCGTCGAGCGGGTGACCAGGACGGTCGGCCGCGCGCCCGACAGGGCGAGGTCGGGTGGCGCGTCGCCCGGGATCGCCGGTGCCACGGCGCGCATCGGGTGGCCGGGACGCGCGCCGGCGAGGCTGGGCGGAATGGTCGTGACGACGTCGTCCGGTCCGGGGACGGATCGAAGCCCGTGGCGGCGGGCGAGCGGCCCGAGGCGCCGCGCCACCGCGGTGAACAGCGCGCCGCCGTCGTAGACGAGCGCGTCGACCAGCACCGCGGGCACACCGCGTCGCGCGCCGGCGAGGGCACCGAGCGGCATCAGCGCCTCGTGCAGCACCAGATCCGCCCGCCATTCCTCGGCGAGGGCGAGGACGCCGTCCGCCATGCGGGTGTTGACGGGCGCGAACAGCGCCCCGGCGCTGTCGTGGGTGCCCTGCCCACCGCACGCCAGGCGCCCGATGTGGACGGGGTGGCGCAGCAGCGCGCCGAGCCCGATCCGCTGCATGCTCAGGCCTGGGGCGACGTCCCGAGCCGGGAGGCCCGCCCTCCGCGCGGCGTCGACGCCCTCGCCGGCGGTGGCGAGGACGACGTCCTGCCCCTCCTCGCCGAAGGCGCGGGCCAGCGGGACGAGTGGCAGCACGTGCCCTACCATCGGCGAGCCCACCACGAGCACCCGCATGCGAGCACGCTGCCGCGGCCCCCGAACGCCCGCAAGACCTGCAACCGCGCGCCCCACCGCGCCGAGTGGGCACTTCCGGTCGGTCCGAACGGCGCCTCCGCCTGTGTCGGCGGCCGCAACCGCCCACCCGGCGGTCGACCGGCGCGTCGCGGGAGCGGGCCCGGTGCTAATCGAAGGAGTGCTCCGGCCCGGGGAAGCTGCCGGCGCGGACGTCGTCGGCGTACTCCCGGGCCGCGCGCAGCAGCTCACCGCGCAGATCGGCGTACCGCTTCACGAACCGCGGCACCCGCCCGCCGGTGAAGCCGGCCATGTCCGGCCACACCAGCACCTGGGCGTCGCAGTCGACGCCGGCGCCGATGCCGATGGTGGGGATGGTCAACTCCTTGGTCACCTGCGCGGCGACGTCGGCGGGCACCATCTCCAGCACGACGGAGAACGCGCCGGCCTCCTGCACCGCCCGCGCGTCGGCCAGCAGCCGCTCGGCGCCGGCACCGCGGCCCTGCACCCGGTAGCCGCCGAGGGCGTGCTCGCTCTGCGGCGTGAAGCCGACGTGCGCCATCACCGGGATGCCCGCCTCGGTCAGCATCCGGATCTGCGGGGCCACCCGGACGCCGCCCTCCAGCTTCACCGCCTGCGCGCCGCCCTCCTTCATCAGCCGGACCGCGGTCGCCAGCGCCTGCGCGGGGCCGGCCTCGTAGCTCCCGAACGGCATGTCGGCGACGACGAGGGTGCGCCGGGTCCCGCGGACGACGGCCCGCGTGAGCACCAGCATGTCGTCGACGGTCACCGGCACCGTCGTCGAGTGCCCGAGGACGACGTTGCCCGCGGAGTCGCCGACCAGCAGCACCGGGATGCCGGCCTCCTCGAACACCTGCGCCGACAGCACGTCGTACGCGGTGAGCATCGCCCACTTCTCGCCGCGTTCCTTGGCCTGCAGCAGGTGGTGCACCCGCACCCGGGTCGCCGACCCGCCGCCGTAGACGACCGACTCGCCCGAGGATGCGCTGGTCATTCCGCCGCTCCTTCGCGGACGCTGGGCAGGCTCTCCCGCCAGCGGTTGGTCACCGGCAGACGCCGATCCCGGCCGAACGCCTTCAGCGAGATCTTCGTTCCCGGTGCCGACTGCCGGCGCTTGAACTCCGCGGCGTCGACCAGGCGCAGCACCCGGGCGACGACGTCCGGGTCGTGGCCGCGCTCGAGCAGCTCGTGCATGCCGAGGTCGCGGTCGACGTAGTCGGCGACCACCGCGTCGAGCTCGTCGTAGGAGGGCAGCGAGTCGGTGTCGACCTGCCCCGGGGCCAGCTCGGCCGACGGCGGCTTGTCGATCGAGTGCTGCGGGATGGGCTCGGTCTCGCCGCGCTCGGCCGCCTGCGCGTTCCGCCAGCGGGCCAGGTCCCACACCAGGGTCTTCGGCACGTCCTTGATCGGTGCGAACCCACCGGCCGAGTCGCCGTAGAGCGTCGAGTACCCGACGGCGATCTCGCTCTTGTTGCCCGTGGTCAGCAGCAGGTGCCCGTGCTGGTTGGACAGGCCCATGAGCAGCGTGCCGCGCACCCGCGACTGCAGGTTCTCCGCGGCGACGCCGGACAGGTGGACCGCGCCGTGGAACGCGTCGACCATCGGCGCGATGGGCACGACGTCGTAGTGGCAGCCGAGCCGCTTGGCCAGGTCGGCGGCGTCGGCCAACGAGTGCTCGCTGGAGTGGACCGACGGCAGGCCGACGCCGTGCACCCGGTCCGGGCCGAGCGCGTCGACGGCGATGGTGGCGCACAGCGCGCTGTCGATGCCGCCGGAGAGGCCCAGCACCACCGACGGGAAGCCGTTCTTCTCGATAAAGTCGCGCAGGCCCAGCACGAGGGCCCGCCACACCTCCTCCAGGTCGCCCAGCGGCTCGGCGACCCGCCCGGGCCGCGGCTCGAACGCCGGCACCCGGTCGTCGGAGAGCACGTGCCGGGTCACCGTCATCGGCCCGACCCGGCCCTCGGTGCGCTCCGACTCGGGGGAGGGCCCGGACGACGGGTCGAATGCGAGGTCGACCGTGAGCAGGTGCTCGACGAACTGCGGCGCGCGGGCGAGCAGCCCGCCGTCCGCCCCGACGACGAGCGAGTCGCCGTCGAACACCAGCTCGTCCTGCCCGCCGACCTGGTTGCAGTAGACGATCGGCGCCCGCGCCTCGGCCACCCGGCGGCGGACCAGCGGCAGCCGCTGGTCGTCCTTGGACCGCTCGTAGGGGGAGGCGTTGGGTGAGACCACGAGGTCGACGCCGGCCTGCCCGACCACCGCGCACGGGCCGTCGTCCACCCAGAGGTCCTCGCAGATGGTCAGCGCGACGTCGACGCCGTGCAGCCGCACGACCGGCAGGTCGTGCCCGGGCACGAAGTAGCGCGCCTCGTCGAAGACGCCGTAGTTGGGCAGGTGCCGCTTGTAGTACCGGACGACGACCCGCCCGCCGTGCAGCAGCGCGGCGGCGTTGCGCGGCGCACCGTGCCGGGGGTTGGCGTCGCCGGGTCGGTCGTCGGCGATCGGCGGCGACTCGACCGGCGCCGGCCCGCCGCCCGGCGTGTGCGCCAGGTACCCGACGACGACGGCGACCCCGCCCAGCCCTCGCTCGGCGAGGTCGGCGGCCAGCGTCTCCAGCGCGTGCTCGGACGCGCGGGAGAACGACTCGCGCAGCACCAGGTCCTCGGCCGGGTAGCCGGTCAGCGTCATCTCGGGGAAGACGACGAGGTGCGCGCCGGCCTCGGCGGCCTCCGCCGTCCACCTCGTGACCAGCTCGGCGTTGCCCGCCAGGTCACCGACCCGGGTGTCGACCTGCGCGCAGGCCACCCGCAGTTGGATCGTCACGACCCCAGTCTTCCCGCTCGGCGGAGCGGGTGACCAGGCGAGGGCAGGTCAGCGCGGCTGTGACCCCGGCCACCACGCGGCCACCACCTTGGTCCGCAGCGTCGCGCCCAGGCGCCGGTAGAAGCGCTGCGCCGCGATGTTGTCCTCGCGCATCTCCCAGCGGATCAGCCGTCCGCCTGCCCGGCGGGCCAGCTCGGTCATCAGCAGCCGCCCGACGCCGGCGTCCCGGTGCCCGGGCCTTACGTAGAGGTCGTCGAGGGCCAGGACGTCGGAGCCGAGCCACAGGTGCAGCTTGCGGACGGCGGAGACGTATCCGACGGGGACGCCGTCGCGCTCGGCCAGCAGGACGACGACATCCCGGCGGGCCAGCATCTCGGCCCATCGCTCGGGCGTCACCTCGACGGTGTGGGTGGGGTCGTCCTCCGCGGCCAGCTCGACGAGCATCGCGCGCACCGTCGCGGCGTCGGCCGGCTCGGCACGGCGGACCTCGACGTGACCGGGTCCGATCGGCACGGGCAGTCCTCCCGGGGTCGTCGAGGCGGACGGGGGCGCCGGCCCCCGCCCGCCACGCGGATCAGCAGTGGGCGTACTCGTGCGGGCGGATGGCCATGGCGCCGGCCATCGCGAACAGCATCAGCACGTGCCCCCAGAGGAGCATGCCGTCGGCGGAGAGCACGCCGGCCCACATCGGCACGAAGAGGACGACGAACGGCAGGTACATGGCCGCAGCCATCTCGGCGATCGGGCGCCGGCCGTGGCCGCGGACCTTCATCCAGGCCGACATCGCGACGGTCATGTTGGTCGCCATCACCAGCGCCATCGGCTCCGGTCGGTCGAGCACCGCGGACCAGCCGAGCGCGGCGAACGCCCAGGCCCACACCGGGTGCAGGACGACCATGCCGACGGCCATGGCGACGACCATCTCCAGGTAGTGGACGACGTACTTCCGCCAGCGGCGCCGGCGGGCGGCGGTCTGCTCGCCGGCGCGGGCGACGACCTCGGCCGGCACGGGGGCGTGGGCGGGGACGGTGGGCGGGATGTTCACGGGAGGCGGGATGTTCACGGGAGGCGGGATGTTCACGGGAGGCATCGGGGGATCCTTCGCAGGCTGGAGGGGACGGGGCGGGCCGATCCGACCGCGGAGGCGACGCGCCTCGCGCCGGCGGGAGCACCGGGGTGGTCACCGGGCTCGCGACCGGCCGGCCGGCCGGGCGGGTCAGGGGACGAGCGCGTAACCGGCCTCGTCGATCGCGGCGGCGATGTCGGCGCGGTCGACCGGGTGCTCGACGGTGACGGTCACGGTGCCGGCGGCGAGGTCGACGGAGACGCCGCGGACGCCGTCCACGCGGCCGATCTCCTCGGTGACGGCGCGCTCGCAGTGGCCGCAGGTCATGCCGCGCACCGACACGGTGGTGCTGCCGACGAAGGCGCGGGGGGTGCTGGTGAGCATCGGGAACTCCTCGGTCGTCGTGCTGGGACGACACCGAGGTTCGGGGCGGCCGCGCCGGCCTCGCGCCGGGGAAACCGCCAGGGTGATCAGGTCACCCGAGCGCGGGCGCGCAGCGCCGGCGGGTCACCGGCGGGGGAGCAGGGCCCTCAGCTGCTCGGCGTGGTCACGCTGGTGGTCGGGGAGGAAGCGGAGGACGTCGGCCAGCGTGAACGGGCCGTCGACCTCGTGCACCCCGCGGCGCGAGAGCTCGCCGACGCCCACGCCGGCGACCGCCTGCAGCAGCTCGGCCTGCGCCGTCCGGAG
The DNA here is from genome assembly GCF_025716945.1 of Geodermatophilus sp. YIM 151500. GTDB lineage: Bacteria > Actinomycetota > Actinomycetes > Mycobacteriales > Geodermatophilaceae > YIM-151500. Next base: position 48,038 of record NZ_JAOVZT010000019.1, on the reverse strand, counting down.
CTGGTCCAGCAGCACGTCCGGGGGCGTGGCCCGGTAGTCCGCGACCCGCTCCGGAGAGTCGGTCACGAAGTCGGCCACCCGCGGCTCGTCCTCGGCGCACAGCCGCCGGATCCGCTCGGTGAAGACGCGCGCGCTGTCCCGCAGGTGCCCGGCGATCTCGCGCGGCGTCCAGTCGAGTTCCGCGGCGTACGCGGGGAAGTGCCCCACGCGGACCAGCTGCCACCTGGCGTCGGGGGACAGCCGGGCCCGCCAGGCCCCCCGGGACGAGACGGCGCTCAGCGCGCCGGCCACCCGCCACTGCTCGGCGGCGAGGGCGGCCGTCGACGAGGCGACGAGGTCCGGTACGCCTGCGGTCACCGTCATGGCGGGGAAGCATGCCTCCTCTCCCCGGGCCGCGGGAGCCCCCGGCGCACGTCGTCACCCCGACGGGATGAGACCCGGATCACATCCGTCCCGACGACGCCCATGCGGCCGACGGCGGCCGGCCGGTGACCGACCCGGCGGTTCTCCCGGCGCGAGGCCGCCCGCCCCGGATCGACGCTGCCGGCCGCTGGAACAGCCCGACGAGGAGATCCCCATGACGACGACGGTGCCGCCCACCCCGGCCACCGGGACCCCGGTGGTCCAGACCTGCGCGCTCGACATCGGTGGCATGACCTGCGCGTCCTGCGTCGCGCGCGTCGAGAAGGCCCTGCAGCGGCTGGACGGCGTCCTCGACGCCCGCGTCAACCTGGCCACGGGGACGGCGACGGTCGACCACGACCCCACCCGCGTGGGGACGGCGGACTTCGCGCGGGCCGCGGAGGCGGCCGGCTACACCGCCACCCCGCGCCGCGACGAGGCGACCACCGCGCCGGACGCCGACCGGCCCGGCCCGGCCGACGCGGATCCGCGCGACGCCGAGCTGGCCGGCCTGCGGCGCCGCTGGCAGGTCGCCCTGACCGCGGGCCTCGGCCTGATGGTGCTGATGTACGTGCCGCTGCCGATCGACGCCATGGACTGGCTGATGCCGGCGATCCTGGTCGTCGCGACCGTCGTCCAGTTCTGGGCCGGCCGCGGCATCTACACCGCCGCCTGGGCGGCCGCCCGCCACCGCGCCACCAGCATGAACACGCTGGTCGCCCTCGGCACGCTGGTCGCCTACGGCTACAGCGCCTTCGTCACCCTGTGGCCGGCGGCGGCCGAGCGGTGGGGCCTGCCGCTGCACGTCTACTACGAGACGTCGCTGGTGATCGTCGCCCTGGTGCTGCTGGGCCGGTGGATGGAGGGGCGGGCGAAGAAGCGAACGGCCGCCGCGATCACCGCCCTCGTCGGCCTGGCACCGCGGACGGCCCGCGTCGTCCGTGGCGACGTCGAGGTAGACGTGCCGGTCGAGGAGGTCGCCGTCGGCGACCTGGTGCGCGTCCGCCCGGGCGAGAAGGTCCCGGTCGACGGCGTCGTCACCGCGGGCGCCTCCACGGTGGACGAGAGCATGCTCACCGGCGAGCCCCTGCCGGTCGAGAAGTCCGTCGGCGACTCGGTGATCGGCGCCACCCTCAACCGCACGGGATCGGTGCTGCTCCGCGCCACCGCGGTCGGGGCCGATACGACCCTGGCGCAGATCGTCCGGCTGGTCGAGGACGCCCAGGGCTTCCGGGCGCCGATGCAGCGGCTGGCCGACCGGGTGTCGTCCTGGTTCGTGCCCGCCGTGCTCGTCGCCGCCGTCCTCACCTTCGCCGGCTGGGCCCTGTTCGGCCCCGACACCGGGCGGCTGACCATGGCCATCGGCACGACGATCGCCGTCCTGATCATCGCCTGCCCGTGCGCCCTCGGGCTGGCCACGCCGACCGCGGTCATGGTCGGCACCGGCCGCGCCGCGGAGCTCGGCATCCTCGTCGGCGACGGCGAGGCGCTCGAGACGGCGAAGCGGCTGACCGCCGTGGTGCTCGACAAGACCGGCACGATCACCCGCGGCCGGCCCGAGGTCACCTGGGTCACCACGGCCGGAACCTGGCGGGAGGACGACGTGCTGGCGTTGGCCGCCGCGGCCGAGACCGGCAGCGAGCACCCGCTCGGCGAGGCGTTGGTCGCCGCCGCCCGCGGGCGCGGGCTGGCGGTGCCCGCCCTCGGCGCGTTCGAGGCGCTGCCCGGCGCCGGCATCGAGGCCACCGTGGGTGCGCACCGCGTGCGCATCGGCAACCACGCCCTCATGGCCGCCGCCGGGATCGACGTCGCGCCGCTGACCGCCGCCGCCGACGCGGCCGCGCGGGCGGCCGCCACCCCGGTGTACGTCGCCGTCGACGGCCGGCCGGCCGCGCTGGTCGCCGTGGCCGACCCGGTCCGGCCCGAGTCGGCCGAGGCGATCGCCCAGCTGGAGGCGATCGGCCTGCAGGTGTGGATGCTCACCGGCGACACCGAGGCCACGGCCCGCGCCGTCGCCGCCGAGGTCGGCATCGCGAACGTCCTCGCCGAGGTCCGGCCGTCGGACAAGGCGGCCCGGGTGGCGGCGCTGCAGGCCGAGGGCCACGTCGTCGCCATGTGCGGCGACGGCATCAACGACGCCCCGGCGCTGGCCCAGGCCGACCTGGGCATCGCCGTCGGCACCGGCACCGACGTGGCCGTCGCCGCCTCCGACGTCACGCTCCTCGGCGGCGACCTGCGCGGCATCGTGTCGGCGATCGCGCTGTCCCGGCAGACGGTCACCACGATCAAGCAGGGCCTGGCCTGGGCGTTCGCGTACAACGTGCTGCTGATCCCGGTGGCCGCCGGGGCGTTGTACTGGGCCGACGGCCTGCTGCTCGACCCGGTGCTGGCCGCGGCGGCGATGGCGATGAGCTCGGTCAGCGTGGTCACCAACGCGCTGCGGCTGCGCGGCTTCCGGCGCCCGACCGGCGTCGCGGAGATCCTCCGGCCACCGCTGCGGACCCGGCTCGGCCAGTACGCCTTCCTCGGCACGGTCGCCGTGGCCGCCCTGGCCGTCGGCGCCGGCCTGACCGCGCTCAGCCGCACGGACGCCGCCTCGCGCGGGATGAACGGCGTGCTCGCCTGGACCCAGTCCACCGGCATGCCGATGCGCCCGGCGATGAGCACGATGATGACCGCGGAGATCGACCCGGCCGCGGCCGATGACGCCGGCGTCGCCGTCCGCATCGACCTGCCGGACGACGTCCGTCCCGGGGAGCCGGCGCTCGTCGTCGTCCGCCTGATCGACGCCGCCACCGGCGAGCCGGTGGCCGACCTGTCCCGCAGCCACGAGGTGTGGGCGCACCTCATCGCGACCCGCGCCGACCTCGGCACGTTCGCGCACGTGCACCCCGAGCCGACCGGCCGGCCCGGCGAGCTCGCCGTCGAGCTGGTGTTCCCGACCGCCGGCACGTACCGGATCGACACCGAGTTCCGGCTCCGGGGCGAGATGGGTGACCTGCACGACGCGCAGACCGTGCGCATCACCGGTGCGGAGCCCGCGCCGGTCACCCTCGCGGCCGGTCCGCGCACCCAGGTCGTCGACGGCATCCGCGTCGAGTTGTCCGGCGATGCCGTGGCCGGGCGCGAGAGCGAGCTCGCCTTCTCCTTCACCGACGCCGCCACCGGCCGGCCGGTCGACGACCTGCGGCCCTACCTCGCCGCCGCCGGCCACGTCGTCGTGATGCCGGCCGACGGCAGCGCCTTCGCCCACGAGCACGCCGACGTCGAGGACGCCGACGGCGATCCGGTGTTCGCCCTCCCCGGCCAGGAGTTCGGCCCGCAGCTCGACGTCCACACCGAGTTCGCCACCCCGGGCGTCCACCGGCTGTGGGGCCAGTTCCGGACGGCGGACGGCGACGTCCTCACCGTGCCCTTCACGGTCGAGGCCCGCTGACCCCGACACGCTCCCGAGAGGATGCCCTCCGTGACCACGACATCCCCCGCCGAGACCCTCGACGTCCTCGTCGTCGGCGCCGGTCAGGCCGGCCTCGCCCTGGGCCGGTACCTGCAGCAGCGCGACGTGCGCTTCCTGCTGGTGGACGCAGGGGAGCGGACCGGCGACGTCTGGCGGTTCCGCTGGGACTCGCTGCGGCTGTGCACCGCCGCCGAGCACGACTCCCTGCCGGACCTGCCCTTCCCGGGCGACGCCGGCACCTACCCCGGCAAGGACGACGTGGCCGACTACCTGGAGCGGTACGCGGCGACCCCCGACCTGCCCGTGCGGCTGCGTACCCGCGTCATCCGGCTGCGCCGGTCCGGCGACCACTTCGCGGCCGAGACCCCGACCGGCACCCTGCGGGCCCGCCAGGTCGTCGTCGCCACCGGGCCGTTCTCGGTCCCGCGCGTCCCGGCCCTCGCGCAGCACCTGGCGCCCGAGGTGGTCCAGCCGCACAGCTCGGCGTACCGCCGTCCGGGGCAGCTTCCGGTGGGCCCCGTGCTCGTCGTCGGGGCCGGCAACTCCGGGGTGCAGATCGCCGAGGAGCTCGCGGCCGCCGGCCGCGAGGTCGCCCTCGCCGTGGGGAGCCGCCCGCGGGCGGTGCCGCAGCGTCCGCTCGGCCGGGACCTGTTCTGGTGGCTGACCCGCACCGGGCTGATCCGCGCCTCGGTGGACTCACGGCTCGGCCGCCGCCTGAGTCGCAGGCGCACCGCCCGGCGCCGGTGTGCAGCCGGCGCCGGACCCTGCCGGTTCTAGGCTCGCCCGCGTGCTGCAGGGGCGGGAGGACGAGCGGGCGCGCGTCGACGCGCTGCTCGCCGACGCGGCCGCCGGACGCGGTGGGGCTCTCGTGCTGCGCGGTCATCCCGGCGTCGGCAAGTCGGCCCTGCTGGCCGACGCGGTCGCCCGGGCCGAGGGCATGACCGTCCTGCGCACCCAGGGCATCGAGTCGGAGTCGCCGCTGGCCTTCGCCGCGCTGCAGCGGCTGCTCCGGCCCGCCCTGGGCTGCACGGACCGGCTGCCGGCGCCGCAGTCGACCGCCCTGCGGGCCGCCTTCGGCGAGATCGCCGCGGGCGACGCGGACCGGTTCCTGGTGTTCCTCGCCGTGCTCAGCCTGCTCGCCGAGGCGGGCGAGCAGGCCCCGGTGCTGGCGGTGGTGGACGACGCACACTGGCTCGACGACGCCTCGGCGGCCGCCCTGCTGTTCGTGGCGCGCAGGCTGCAGGACGAGCGCGTCGCCCTGCTCTTCGCCGCCCGCCACGGCGACGTCCGGGAGTTCGACGGCGGCGACCTGCCCGGCCTCGTCCTCGCCGGGATCGATCCCGTGGCCGCCGGGGCGCTGCTCGCCGAGCGCGCCGGTGTGCCCGTGCCGGTGGACGTGAGCCGCGCGCTCGTCGAGGGCACGGGCGGCAACCCGCTGGCCCTGCTCGAGCTCACCGATGCCCTCCCGGCCCGGCAGCTGACCGGCGCCGAACCCCTGCCCGCCCGGCTGCCGCTCACCACGGGCGTCGAGCGGGCCTTCCTCGACCGCTACCGCCGGCTGCCGGCGTCGGCGCAGGCAGTGCTGCTCGCCGCCGCCGCGGACGACTCCGGACGGCTGACCACGGTTCGTGCGGCCGCGGGCGCGCTGGGCGCCGACGACGAGGGGTGGGCCGCCGCCGAGCGGTCGGGGCTGGTGCGCGTGCAGGACGGCTCGGTCGACCTCCGCCATCCGCTGGTCCGCTCCGCCGTCTACGGCGCGGTCACCAGCGTGGAGCGACGGCGGGTGCACCACGCGCTGGCGGCGACGATGACCGGCGCGGCCGATGCCGACCGCCGCGCCTGGCACCTCGCGGCCTCGGTGGACCGGCCCGACGAGGCCGTCGTGGCCGAACTGGACCGGGCCGCCGAGCGCGCGGTGCACCGGGGAGGCCACGAGGCGGCCTCGGCATCGTGGGAGAGGGCCGCCGAGCTGTCCGAGGGCGAGGCGCGTGCCGAGCGGCTGCACCGCGCGGCCTCCTCCGCCTGGACGGCGGCCCAGCCGCAGCGCGCCCGGGTGCTGGCCGAAGCCGGCCTCGCCCTGGTCCCCCGACCCACCCTGCGGGCGGACCTGCGCCGGCTGCAGGGGCACATCGAGTTCAACACCGGCTCGCTGGACACCGGCTACCGGATCGTCGTGCAGGCCGCCGCCGAGGTCGCCGCGTCGGACGCCCGCCGGTCGGCCGACCTGGCCATGCTGGGCGCGGCACTGGCCGCGGTCGGTGCGCGGTCGGCCGGGGTGCGGCCCGGCCCGGCCGAGCTCGTCCGGGCCGTGGCACCGGACGCACCGGTGCACGACCGCTGCCTCGCGGACCTGACCCGCGGCCTCGACGCGGTGTCCCGCCGCGCCTGGGCCGAGGCGGCACCCGCGATCTCGCGGACGATCGCGCTGGCCGACGAGCTCGACGACGACGCCGACTCCGAGCTGCTGGTCAACGTGGCCGTCGCGACGTGGTACGTCGGGGACGACGCGGCCGCCTTGCGACTGCAGGGCCGGCTGCTGGCCGCCGGCCGCGCCGCTGCCGCGCCGATGGTGATCCTGCACGCACTGACCCGCCGGGCGTTCAGCGAGATCACCACCGGCAACTGGCGGGCCTGCACCGCGGGCGCCACCGAGTCGCTGCTGCTCGCGGAGAACTCGGGGCAGCCGGCGCTGGCCGCGCTGCCCCACGCGCTGCTGGCCCTGGTGGCGGCGCTCCGCGGCGGCGCGGACGGTGGGGAGCATCTGGCCGCCGCGGAGCGGATCGCCGCCGAACGGTCGCTGGGCGTGCTCGCCGGGCTCGTGCGCGACCTCGTCCGCTGGACCCGGGGGGCACTCGCCGACGGTGACGCGGCGCTGCACCAGTTCGCGCAGATCGGGCTGCCCACCGTGCGGCAGATGGCCGCGGTCGACCGGCTCGAGGCCGCCGTCCGAGCAGGGCGCCGCGACGCCGCGGCGGACTGGGTGGCCGAGCTGGCGGCCTTCGCCGATCCGACCGGCACCGGCTGGGCGCACGCCTCGGTCGAGCACGGCCGGGCCTTGCTGGCCGACGGCGAGGTCGCCGGTCGCCACTTCGAGCGGGCCCTGGAGCACCACGCCCGGTCGCTGCGCGCCCCCGACCGCGCCCGCACCGAGCTGGCGTACGGCGCGTTCCTGCGCCGCGCCCGCCGGCGCGTCGACGCCCGGGCGCACCTGCGGGCCGCACTGGAGACGTTCGAGGACCTCCGCGCCGAGACGTGGGCCGAGCGCGCCCGCCAGGAACTGCGCGCGTCGGGGGAGACCGCGCGGCGCCGCGACATCTCTGCCGCCACCACGCCGGAGCTGACCCCGCAGGAGCGGCAGGTCGCGGCGCTGGTCCGCGAAGGTCTGTCGAACCGCGACGTCGCGGCACGGCTGTTCCTCAGCCCGCGCACGGTCGACTTCCACCTGCGCAACGTCTTCGCGAAGCTCGGGGTGACCAGCCGGACGGAGCTCGTCGCCCTCGCCCTCGACACCTGAGCGCCCGCTCCGACCCCGGCGCTCCCCACCGTCCGAGGAGGTGCCCGCCGTGGCCGCAGCCGCTGCGTACGTGATCGTCGGGGCGGGTCTCGCCGGTGCCAAGGCCGCCGAGACGCTGCGCTCCGAGGGCTTCGACGGCCCGGTCGTGCTGCTGGGCGACGACCCGGAGCGGCCCTACGAGCGGCCGCCGCTGTCCAAGGGCTACCTGCTCGGCTCCGCGGAGCGGGACGGCGCGTTCGTGCACGACGCCGGCTGGTACGCCGGGCACGACGTCGAGCTGCGCACCGGTGTCCGGGTGGCGTCGCTGGACCTCGCGGCGCACGCGGTCGTCCTGGCGTCGGGCGAGCGGCTGACCTGGGCGCGCCTGCTGCTGACCACCGGCGCCGCACCGCGCCGTCCCGACCTCCCCGGAGCGGACCTCGGCGGCGTCCGGTACCTGCGCACCCTCGCCGACTCCGACGCGCTGCGGGCCGACCTCACCGCCGGCGGACGGCGGGTGGTCGTCGTCGGCGCCGGGTGGATCGGCCTCGAGGTGGCCGCCGCCGCGCGCACCCACGGCAACGACGTCACCGTGGTAGAGCCGCGGCCGACGCCGCTGCACGAGGCCCTCGGCCCGACCATGGGCGAGGTGTTCGCCCGGCTGCACCGAAATCACGGGGTCGACGTGCGCACCGGCACCGGCGTGCGCGAGATCGCCGGTGCCGACGGCGGGGTTCGTGCGGTGCGCACCGACGACGGGCAGGAGCTGCCCGCCGACCTGGTGGTGGTCGGGGTGGGCGTCGTCCCGAACACCGCCCTGGCCGAGGCGGCCGGGCTGGACGTCGGTGACGGCGTCGTCGTCGACGCGGCGCTGCGCACCTCGCACCGCGATGTGCACGCCGCCGGCGACGTCGCCGCCGTGTGGAACCCGTACGCGGGGCGGCACCTGCGGGTCGAGCACTGGGCCAACGCGCTGAACGGCGGACCGGCCGCCGCGCGGTCCATGCTGGGCCAGCCGGTCACCTACGACCGGGTGCCGTACTTCTTCACCGACCAGTACGAGCTCGGCATGGAGTACTCCGGCCTGGGGCGGCCGGACGACGACGTCGTCGTCCGGGGCCGGGTCGACGACGGCGAATTCGTCGCGTTCTGGCTGCGCGACGGTCGGGTGGTGGCCGGCATGAACGTGAACGTCTGGGGTGTCACCGACGAGATCCAGGGCCTGGTCCGGTCCGACCGGCCGGTGGACGTCGACCGGCTGACCGATCCGGACGTGGCCCTGGGGTCGCTGCTGGGCTGATCCGCGCGCCGGTCGTGTGCGATCGGGCGGCACGGGGCAGGCTGGGGCTGTCGTCACACCTGCGAAACGAGGGAACGCGATCATGGCCGGCATGGACCGTCAGCAGGAGTTCGTCCTGCGCACCCTCGAGGAGCGCGACATCCGCTTCGTGCGGCTGTGGTTCACCGACGTCACCGGCTACCTGAAGGCGGTGGCCGTCGCCCCCGCCGAGATCGAGGCGGCGTTCGCCGAGGGCATCGGCTTCGACGGCTCGGCGATCGAGGGCTTCGCCCGCGTCTACGAGTCCGACATGCTGGCCAAGCCGGACCCGGGCACCTTCCAGGTGCTGCCGGCCACCCAGGGCCGGGCCAGCGACACCGCGCGGATGTTCTGCGACATCACCCTGCCCGACGGCTCCCCGGCGTGGGCCGACCCGCGGCACGTGCTGCGCCGGGCACTGGGCAAGGCCGCCGACATGGGCTTCACCTTCTACACCCACCCCGAGGTGGAGTTCTTCCTGCTCAAGGACCTCCCGGCCGACGGCAGCCCGCCCGAGCCGGCCGACACCGGCGGCTACTTCGACCTGTCCACGCACAACGTGGCGCACGACTTCCGCCGGGAGGCGGTCTTCGCGCTGGAGGCCATGGGCATCTCGGTGGAGTTCAGCCACCACGAGGTCGCCCCCGGGCAGCAGGAGATCGACCTGCGCTACGCCGACGCGCTGTCGATGGCCGACAACATCATGACGCTGCGGCACGTCGTCCGGGAGGTCGCCCTCAGCCAGGGCGTGCACGCCACGTTCATGCCCAAGCCGTTCACCGACCTGGCCGGGTCGGCCATGCACAGCCACCTGTCGCTGTTCGAGGGCGACCGCAACGCCTTCCACGACGCCGCCGACCCGATGCGGCTGTCGACGACGGCCAAGCAGTTCATCGCCGGGATCCTGCACCACGCGCGGGAGTTCACCGCCGTCACCAACCAGACGGTCAACTCCTACCGCCGGCTGCTGGCCGGCACCGAGGCGCCGACCGCGGCCACCTGGGGTCGGGCCAACCGCTCGGCGCTGGTCCGGCTGCCCTCCTACAAGCCCTCGAAGGCCAACTCCGCCCGCGTCGAGGTGCGCTCGCCGGACTCCGCCTGCAACCCGTACCTCACCTTCGCGGTGCTGCTCGCGGCCGGGCTGCGCGGCATCGAGAAGGGCTACGACCTGCCCCCGGAGGCCGAGGACGACGTCTGGTCGCTCACCGACACCGAGCGCCGCGCGGCCGGCTACGAGGACCTTCCGGTGTCGCTGGGCGACGCGGTGGCCGCGATGGAGGGCAGCGAGCTGGTCGCCGAGACGCTCGGCGAGCACGTGTTCGACTTCTTCCTGCGCAACAAGCGCGAGGAGTTCGCCGCCTACCGGCGCAACGTCACGCCGTTCGAGCTGCAGCGCTACCTGCCCACCATGTGAGCGAGGCCGGGCGCCCGCGGCCGGGCGCCCGCGGCCGGGCGCCCCGCGTCCGGGCTCCTCGCGTCCGGCGCCCCGCGGTCGGGCGCCCCGCGGTCGGGCTCCTCGCGGTCGGGCTCCTCGCGTCCGGCGCCCCGCGGCCGGGCGCCCCGCGGACGGGCGCCCCGACGGCTCTTGCGGTGTTCCCTGCACTCCGGCGGCGCTGCAAGACCGCAAGAGTGCAGGGGAGACCGCAGGAGCGCCGGGGAGTGGCGCGGCGTGCGCGCGGGACGATGCCGCGGCGCGAACTACCCTCGGCGGCGTGCCTGCACCCGCCCGCCTGCTCGTCGTCGTCCCCAGCGACACCGATCCGCCCGCCCGGCTGGGGGAGTGGCTCCGCGACGCCGGACTGGACCTCGACGTCCGCCGGAGCGACGCCGGCGACCAGCTGCCGGCCGACCTGAGCGGCCACGACGGGCTGGTGGTGCTCGGCGGGCCGCAGTCGGCGCTGGACGACGAGGCGACCAGCCCCGAGCTGACCGGCGTCCGGCAGCTGCTGCGGCAGGCGCTGGCCGGCGACGTGCCGACCCTGGCGATCTGCCTGGGCGCCCAGCTGCTCGCCGAGGTCGGTGGCGGCCGGGTGCGGAAGGGCGTCGACGGCCCCGAGGTCGGCGCCACGCTCGTGGCCAAGCGGGACGCCGCCGACGACGACCCGGTGTTCGGCCCGCTGCCGCTCTCGCCGGACGTGCTCCAGTTCCACCACGACGAGATCGCCGAGCTGCCGGCCGGCGCCACGCTGCTGGCCAGCAACCCGTTCTACGCGAACCAGGCCTTCCGCGTGGGTCGGCACGTCTACGGGCTGCAGTTCCACATCGAGACGACACCGGAGATCGTCGAGGAGTGGGCCACCCGCGACGAGATCGGCGTGGCCGCCAGCCCGTTCGACCGGGAGACGATCATCGCGCGCGCCGCCGCCGTCCACCCGGACCTGGAAGAAGTGTGGGCGCCGTTCGCCGCGCGCTTCGCCGCGCTGGTCCGGTCCCGCGCGCGACAGGCGGCCTGAGGGCGACGTGGCCGGGCTCCCGAGGTCACGCACGGGCACGGCACCGTCGGTCACGACGCCGACGAGCGCCGGCGAGGGGAAGCCGTGACCAGCGCCGACACCGAGGTGCCGCGCCGGGCCGTCGTGCGGCTGGCCCGCTTCGGCTTCGACGACGGCGCCCGCGCCGCCCGGCTGCTCTCCGACCCGGCGCTGGGCCTGTGGGACCTGGAGGCCAACGAGCCGGCCGACCCGGAGGCCGGTGCGGTCGTCTCGGCGCTGGCCCGCGCGGGTGACCCGGACCTCGCCGTGCTGTCGCTCAGCCGGCTGGTCGAGTCGCTCGACCGGGCCGACCCGACGGGTGGGCAGGCGGCGGCGCTGCTGGCCGGCCTGCGCGGGTCGGGTCTGCTGCGGGCGCGGCTGCTGTCGGTGCTCGGCGCCAGCGCGGGGCTCGCCGACCACCTGGTGGCCAACCCCGACGACTGGACCGTGCTCGACGAGGACGACGAGGGCGTGCCGCGCGGCGGCGAGCGGCCCACGGCGCGGCGGCTGGAGCGCGACCTGCTCGCCGCGGTCGGCGCCGATCCCGACGACCCGCCGTGGGGGGTCCGCCTCGGCCGGGCGGCCCCGGACGCGGACCCGCAGCGGGTGGCGGCCCTGCGGCTGGCCTACCGGCGCGCCGTCCTCTCCCTGGCCGGGCGCGACCTGGGCGACGGGCTGCCGCCCGACGAGGTCGCCGAGGAGCTGGCCGACATCGCCGCCGCGGTGCTCACCGCGGGCCTCGCCCTCGCCGTCGCCGAGCAGCCGGAGGGCGCCGCGCCCTGCCGCCTGGCGGTCATCGGGCTGGGCAAGTGCGGCGGCCGGGAGCTCAACTACGTCAGCGACGTCGACGTCGTCTTCGCCGCCGAGCCGGTCGACCCCACCGACGCAGAGGCGCCCGCCGTGGCCAGCGCGACCCGGGTCGCGGCCGCCCTCATGCGGATCTGCGGCCAGGCCGCCTGGGAGGTCGACGCGGCGCTGCGGCCCGAGGGCAAGGCCGGTGCCCTGGTGCGCACCGTCGCGGGGCACGAGGCGTACTACCGCACCTGGGCCAGCACCTGGGAGTTCCAGGCGCTGCTGAAGATGCGCCCGGTCGCCGGCGACCCCGACCTCGGGCGCGGCTACGTCGACGCGCTGTGGCCGCTGGTGTGGGAGGCCGGTGACCGGCCCGGCTTCGTCGGCGAGGTGCAGGCGATGCGCCGGCGGGTCGAGGCGCACATCCCCCCGGCCCAGGCCGAGCGCGAGCTCAAGCTCGGCCGCGGCGGGCTGCGCGACGTGGAGTTCGCCGTCCAGCTGCTGCAGCTGGTGCACGGGCGGGCCGACACCTCGCTGCGGACCGGCGGCACGCTGCCCGCGCTGGCCGCGCTGTCGGCCGGGGGCTACGTCGGCCGCGACGACGCCGCCACGCTCATCGCCTCCTACCGCTTCCTGCGCACCGTCGAGCACCGGCTCCAACTACTGCGGCTGCGGCGCACCCACCTGCTGCCCACCGACGAGCAGCAGCTGCGCTGGCTGGCCCGCTCGCTGGGCTACAAGCCCGACCACCGGGGCGACGCCGTGGCCGTGCTGCGGGCCGAGCTCGCCCTGCACACCCGCGAGGTGCGGCGGCTGCACGAGAAGCTGTTCTACCGGCCGCTGCTGTCGGCGGTGGCCCGGGTGCCCGGCGAGCGCCTGTCGCTGGGGTCGAAGGCGGCCGGGGACTGGCTGCGCGCGCTCGGCTTCGGCGACCCGGACGGCGCGCTGCGCCACCTCGGCGCGCTGACCGGCGGGGTGTCGCGGACGGCGGCCCTCCAGCGGCTGCTGCTGCCCGTCCTGCTGCAGACCTTCGCCTCCTGCCCCAACCCCGACGCCGGCCTGCTGGCCTACCGGCAGGTGAGCGAGGCGCTCGGCGGGGACCAGTGGTTCCTCCGCCTGCTGCGCGACGAGGGGCAGGTGGCCGAGCGGCTGGCCCAGCTGCTCGGCTCCAGCCAGTACGTGGCCGGTCTGCTCACCCGGACGCCCGAGGCGCTGCGCATCCTCGCCGACGACGCAGAGCTGGAGCCGCGCTCGGCGGACGCGCTGACCGGCGCGTGGGGGCAGGCGGCCGGCCGGGCGGCCGACCCGCAGGCGGCGGTCCGCGTGCTGCGCGGGCTGCGCCGCCACGAGCTGCTGCGGGTCGCCTGCGCCGACCTGCTCGGCCGGCTCGACGTCGTCCGGGTCGGCACGGCGCTCACCGACATCGCCGTCGCCACGCTGCGGGTGGGTCTGGACGCCGCCGTCCGTGCGCACGCGCAGGAGGCCGGGCTGGACCCCGCAGACCTGCCGATGGACCTGGCTGTGATCGGCATGGGACGGCTCGGCGGCGGCGAGATGGGCTACGGCTCGGACGCCGACGTGCTGTACGTGCAGCGCCCGCGCGCCGGCGCCGACGAGGACAAGGCCGCCGCCGCGGCGAACGCCGTCGCGCACACCCTGCGCCGGCTGCTGGCCGAGCCGGCGCCCGACCCGGCGTTCGAGGTCGACGCCGACCTGCGCCCCGAGGGCCGCCAGGGCTCCCTGGTGCGGAGTCTGTCGGCCTACCGCGAGTACTACGAGCGCTGGGTGTCGGTGTGGGAGGTGCAGGCGCTGCTCCGCGCCGTGCCGGTCGCCGGCGACCCCGGACTCGGCGCGGCCTTCGTCGCGCTGGTCGACCCGCTGCGCTACCCGGCCGACGGGCTGAGCGCCGAGCAGGTGGCCGAGATCCGGCGGATCAAGGCGCGGGTCGAGCGGGAGCGGTTGCCGCGCGGGGCCGACCCGGCCACGCACACCAAGCTCGGCCGGGGCGGGCTGGCCGACGTCGAGTGGACCGTGCAGCTGCTGCAGCTGGGCTCGGCGGCCGAGCTGCCGCAGCTGCGGGTCGCCACCACGGTGGCGGCGCTCGAGGCGTGCCGCGCCGCCGGCCTGCTGACCGGCGAGCAGGCCGATGCGCTGCGCGAGGCGTGGGACCTGGCCAGCCGGGCCCGCAACGCGGTGTTCCTCGTCCGCGGGCGGCCCAGCGACCAGCTGCCGCGGCCCGGGCCCGAGCTCGCCGGGGTGGCCCGCGCCTGCGGCTACGGCCCGGACGACGACCCCGGCCGGTTCGTCGACGACTACCGGCGGGCCACCCGGCACGCCCGCTCGGTCGTCGAGCAGGTCTTCTACGACCGTCCACCGACGGGGTGAGCGGGGTTCCGCCGGGTGTGCGGAGCGGCGGTGCGGGGCACGACGACCGGGTGTCCCGGCCCCTGCCCGACGATCCGACCGACGCCCCGACCGACGCCCCCACCGACCACCCGGCCGACGCCGCCCTGCCGGAGGCCGGCCCGGCCGGCCACGACGACGGGCACGACGACCCGCTCGCCCGGACGGGCGCCACGATCACGCCCTACCGCGACGGGCCGCTCCTCGTGCGCGGTGACTTCCGGCTGGTCGACCAGGACGGCACCGAGATCGACCCCGGCCGGCGGACCGTCGCCCTGTGCCGCTGCGGCAAGTCGGGTATCAAGCCGTTCTGCGACGGCACGCACAAGCGCGCCGGGTTCGTCGCCGGCAGCGCCCCGCGCCGGCCCCGCCCGGCGTCGCGCCTGGGGGCGGCCGACCGCGGGTGACCGCGGCCGGCCGTGCCCGCCGGGTCAGGCCGCCGTCGGCTCGGGTGCGCCGTACAGCGCCGACCGGCCGGCCTCCCAGGCGCCGAGCAGGTGGGTCGCCGCCAGGCCGTCCACGGCCAGCGAGCAGCCGGCGCCGAAGAGCACGTCGGCGGCGAGCGACGGGTCCTCGTCCACCAGCGACCCGCACATGTCGCTCGCGGCGATCTGCTCGTGCACCGCGTCGGCCTCGACGTGCTCGTCGTAGAAGACCGTCGTCCGCGGACCGAAGCCCAGCCGGCGCAGCCCGGACGAGTACCGCCGGCTCGGCTCGGACGACGTCATCTCCACCGCGGCCAGGTGCCCGAGCGCGGCCGCGCGCCACCGGCGGTGCAGGCCGAACAGCGACATGGTGTTCACCGAGGCGAACGCCACCGCCGGGGCGTCGTCCCACAGCGCGCCGTAGGCGGCGTCGAGGCCGAGGTCGCGCATGAGCCCGGCGAACAGCTCGCTGTGCATGCGCTCGGCCGAGCCACCGCCGTACTCGTCGGCCTGGATCTCCACCATCGCGGCCTTCGCCCGACCCGACAGCCGGGGGACGGCGAAGGTGTGCGGGTCGGCCTCCTTGAGGTGGTAGACCGAGCGGACCGTCAGGTACTCCCGCCACTGCCCGAGGCTGCCGTGGCGCGCCAGCCAGCGGGACAGCGAGGGCCCGTCGTCCGCGGCGATCACCGCGGACAGCTGCACGTCGACGGGGTCGTCGGAGACAGGCACCGCGGGCACGAGCGCGCGCAGCGCGGTGGTGTGCCGCTCCTCCAGCACCCGGCGGACGCCGATGAGCCCGGGCGACCACTCCCACTCGTCGGCGACGTCGTCGAAGCCGCGGTAGTGCAGCTCGTAGCAGACGGCGAGGGAGAGCTGCAGGTCGTCGTCGAGCAGCGGATCGGTCGCGGTGGCGGCCACCGACCGGGCGAGCTCGGGGGTGGTCGCGGCGAGATCGGTGCCGGTCGCCAGGTCGGCGCGCAGGGCGGCGCTGAGCGGGCCGCGGGGCTCGGGCAGTCGCATGCCGCCGTCCTTGCCCAGGACGGCGCCCGACGATGCCCCGGCGCGATCCGTTCACCCGGTGGCGGTGGGCACATGCCCGAGGGCGGCCGGCAGACCGACCGCCGGTGGTCGCACGGGATCCACCCGCCGCACGGAGCGCGGACGCCGGCGCGGGGGTTGACGCCCGGTGAGTGCGGGAAGGTGCCGACCGTCCCGAGGTCCTCCCGTCCGCATCGTCGTCCGGAGCGCTCCGCATGCCAGGTCCAGGCCTCCGCCGCGTCGCCGCGGCCGCTGTCGCAGTCACCACGACGTCCGCCGTGCTCGTCGCCGGCGTCGCCCCGGCCTCGGCCGGCAGCCCGGGCACCGCGGCGCAGGGGCCGCCCGCCGTCGACGTCCAGCTGCTGGCCCTCAACGACTTCCACGGTGCGCTGGAGCCGCCCGCCGGGTCCGGCGGTCGCATCCAGACGGGGGTGGACGCCGCCGGCGCGCCGGTGACCGTCGACGCCGGCGGTGCGGAGTTCCTGGCCACCCGGCTGACGGCGCTGGCCGAGCAGCAGCGGAAGCAGAACACCGTCACCGTCGCCGCGGGCGACCTGATCGGCGCCTCGCCGCTGCTGTCGGCGGCCTTCCACGACGAGCCGACGATCGAGGCGCTCGGCCTGGCCGGCCTGGACTACGCCAGCGTCGGCAACCACGAGTTCGACGAGGGCGCCGCGGAACTGCTGCGCATGCAGGACGGCGGCTGCCACCCCGTCGACGGCTGCGCCGACGGCACCCCCTTCGAGGGCGCCGATTTCCGGTACCTGTCGGCCAACGCCTTCCTCACCGGGACCGGGGAGCCGCTGCTCCCGCCGTACGCCGTGCACGAGGTCCAGGGCGTGGAGATCGGGTTCATCGGGATGACCCTCGAGGGCACCGGGCAGATCGTCAGCCAGGAGGCCGCGGCGGGCCTCGGCTTCGCCGACGAGGTGGAGACCGCCGACCGGTACGTCGCCGAGCTGCGGGAACAGGGGGTCGAGGCGATCGTCGTGCTGCTCCACGAGGGCGGCGTGCAGACCGGGGCGACCGCCTGGGACGTCAACGGCTGCAGCGGGCTGAGCGGGCCGATCGTCGACATCGCCGCCGGGATGGACGACGCCGTCGACGTCATCGTCAGCGGCCACACGCATACGGCGTACAACTGCGAACTGGACGGCACGCTCGTCACCAGCGCCAGCTCGAACGGCCGGCTGGTCACCGACATCGACCTGAGCATCGACCGCCGCAGCGGGGAGGTGCTCACCGCGGCGGCCGAGAACGTGGTCGTCACCCGCGACGTGGCCGCCGACGCCGAGCAGACCGGGTTGATCACCCGGTACCGCGAGGCGCTCGGCCCGATCGCGAGCGAGGTCGTCGGCGCGACGGCGGAGCCGCTCACCCGCGCCCAGGAGCAGCTGTTCCAGTCCGGCACCGCGCCCGACGGCACGCCGACCTACGCCCTCGGCGAGTCACCGCTGGGCAACGTGATCGCCGACGCGCAGCTGGCCGCCACCGACGACGAGGCCGGCGCCGTCGCCGCGTTGATGAACCCCGGCGGCGTCCGCGCGGACCTGGACGCCGGCGAGGTGACCTACGAGGAGGCGTTCACCGTCCAGCCGTTCGCGAACAACCTCGTCACCCTCGACCTCACCGGCGAACAGCTGCGCTGCGTGCTCGAGCAGCAGTTCCAGGTCGGGCGGACGCTCTACCCGTCGGCGTCGGTGTCCTACGTCGTCGACCCGGCCGGCGCCAGCGCGCCGGTCGGGGCCGATCCGTGCACCGGCACGCGTGTCGTCGGCGGCAGCCTGGCGATCGGCGGCACCGCCGTCGACCCGGCCGCGACCTACCGGGTCACCGTGAACAACTTCCTCGCCGGCGGGGGCGACGGCTTCACCACGCTGACCGCCGGCACGAACCCGGTGACCGGGCCGATCGACCTGGACGCGTTCACCGCCTACCTGGGCGCGGGGGAGCCGGTCGCCGCGCCGACCGACGACCGCATCCGCCTGCCGTAGCCGCGAGGAACCCCCGGCGTCGCATGACGATCCGGTGGCGTCGCGCGCCCCCCGGTTTCGCCGTCCGCCCGGTGCGGAACGGCACGGTCGTGGATGTGAGAACGACGACCGGGACCGGCCCGCGAGCGCTTCGCCGCCTGGCCGCCGTCGGGGGCGCCGCGGCGCTCGCCGGGTGCGCGGCGGGTACCGGGGGCGCGGCGGGTGCGGGTGGCGCGGTCGGCCCGCCGGGGGACGCCGCCGGGACGACGACCGTCGCGGCCGCTGCGACGCTGCTGGGCGCCGGCACGACCGCGGGCGACCCGATCGAACCCCTCGGCGAGCCGGGGACGCAGCCCCGCGAGGCCGGCGGCTTCCCCGACGGCGGGGGACCGGTCGCCGCCCTCACCGATGTCCGGGCGGCCGGCCAGGCGACCTTCGACCGCGTCGTGCTCGAGTTCGACGAACGGGTGCCCGGCTACCGGGTGGCCTACGTCGAGCCGCCGGTCACCGAGGACGGCTCCGGCGCCCCGGTCCAGGTGGCGGGCTCGGCCTTCCTGGAGATCCGGGCCACCCCGGCCTCCGGCGTCGACCTGTCCGGCGAGCAGCCCCGCCGGACCTACCCCGGTCCCGACCGGCTGGACCCGCCGCTCGCCGGGGTGGTCACCGAGGTCGTGAGGACCGGGGGCTTCGAGGCGATGGCGGCCTGGACCGTCGGCGTCGAGGAGCGGGTGCCCTTCGGCGTCGCCGTCCTGCAGGACCCGCCCCGGCTGGTGGTCGACGTGCGGCACCCGGGCGACGGCGGCGGCGGAACGCTCGGCGCGACCTGCACCAACCCGGCAGGGTTCCGCGTCGGCTACCCGTCGGACTGGTCGGTCAACGCCGGGGAGACGGTGCCCGCGTGCAGCCGGTTCGCGCCGGACGACTTCGCCCTGCCCGTGGCGTCCGACGTCCGCGTCGCCGCGATCGCCCTCTCCGTCGAGCCGGTCGCCTTCGACCGGGTGACCGGCGAGCGACCCGGTGAGGTCTCCCGCGAGCGGCTGACGGTCGACGGCCGGGACGCCGTCCGCACCGAGCAGGTCACCGAGGGCGGGCTCTGGCCCGCCGGCACGCCGCTCACGACCTACGCGATCGACCTGTCCGACGGTACGGACGGCGCGCCCCGCACGCTGGTCGCCGACACGGTGGGGCTGCCGTGCTTCGACCACCGGCGCAACGTCGAGGTGCTCGACGCGATGGTCGGCACCCTCGACCTGGATGCCGGCAGCGCGCGCTGACACCGGGCCCCCCGCGCGGCGCCCCGGCGCCGCGTCGTACCTCCCTTTCCCGGCGCGCGGTGGCGCGCGAGGATCGAGCGGCCGTGCCGGCTCCGGGATCCGTGCGACGACGGCGGCCTGGCCGGCCATACCGGAGGAGTGCCAGGTGGACTGGAAGCTGGAAGTCGTCCTGGTCCCGGTCACCGACGTGGACCGGGCCAAGCAGTTCTACGCGGGAAAGCTCGGCTTCCGCGAGGACACCGACTACCGGGCGGCGGAGGACTTCCGCGTCGTCCAGGTCACCCCACCGGGGTCGGCGTGCTCGATCGTGTTCGGCGCCGGCATGCCCGGCGGGCCGCCGGGGTCGCTGAAGGGCAGCCAGTTCTCCGTCGCGGACATCGAACAAGCCATCGCCCAGCTCGACGCGGCCGGCGTCGGGCACAGCGGGCCGGTGCACTTCGTGGACGGCGTGATGACCCCCGGCCCCGACCCGCAGCGGCAGGACTACGCGACGTTCCTGTTCTTCGACGACCCGGACGGCAACACCTGGTCGGTGCAGGAGGTGCGCACCCCGGCCCGCTGACCACCCCGTCCGGCACGACCGGACGGCGGTTCGGGCCTGCGTGCGGACCTCCGGGCGCGGTCACGGCACCTCGCGCACCGGATCCCGCATCCGGCCCGGCTCCACCGAGCGGACGGGTCGAGGGCTTGTCATGCTCCCTTCGTCCACGGGACGGCCCCGCGCCGTCCGGCATGCAGGGAGGGCGCCCATGTCCACCACAGCCAGCAGGTCAGACGCCGGCGGGGCCCCTCCCGCACGAACCGGACGCCGACGTCCGTCCGTCCGCACGGTGGTCGTCTGGACGGCGGTGGCGGTCGTGGGCGCCACCGCCTGGACCGTCCTGGCCCTGGCGCGCGGGGAGACGGTGTCGGCCCTGTGGATGCTGTTCGCCGCGCTGTGCTCCTACGCGATCGCCTACCGCTTCTACGCGCGGTTCATCGCCCGCCGGGTGCTCCAGGTCGACGACCGACGGGCCACCCCGGCCGAGCGCCTGCACAACGGCATCGACTTCGACGTGACCGACCGCCGGGTGCTGTTCGGGCACCACTTCGCCGCGATCGCCGGCGCCGGACCGCTGGTCGGACCGGTGCTGGCCGCCCAGATGGGCTACCTGCCCGGCACCACCTGGATCATCGTCGGCGTCATCTTCGCCGGTGCGGTGCAGGACATGACCGTCCTGTTCTTCTCGATGCGCCGCAACGGCAAGAGCCTCGGCCAGATGGTCCGCGAGGAGATCGGGATCGTGGGCGGGATAGCGGCGCTCATCGCCGTCTTCGCCATCATGATCATCATCCTGGCCGTGCTCGCGCTGATCGTGGTGAACGCGCTCGCCGAGTCCCCGTGGGGCGTGTTCTCCATAGCGCTCACCATCCCGATCGCGCTGTTCATGGGCGTCTACCTGCGGGTGCTCCGCCCGGGCCGGGTGCTCGAGGCCACGGCCATCGGGGTCGTCCTGCTGCTGCTGGCGGTGGTCGGTGGCGGCTGGATCGACGGCACGGGCCTGGCGGAGGCGCTCACGCTCTCCAAGGAGTGGCTGGTCCTGGCGCTGGTGCTCTACGGCTTCGTGGCCTCGGTGCTCCCGGTCTGGTTGCTGCTGACGCCTCGCGACTACCTGTCGACGTTCATGAAGATCGGCGTCATCGTCCTGCTCGCCATCGGGCTGCTCATCGCCCGGCCGGTGCTGCAGGCCGACGCCGTCACCGAGTTCGCCAGGGAGGGCACCGGGCCGGTCTTCGCAGGTTCGCTGTTCCCGTTCGTCTTCATCACCATCGCCTGCGGTGCGCTCTCGGGCTTCCACGCCCTGATCTCCTCGGGGACGACGCCGAAGATGGTGGCCAAGGAGAGCCAGGTCCGGCTCATCGGCTACGGCGGCATGCTGATGGAGTCCTTCGTCGCGATCAGCGCGCTCATCGCGGCGGTGGTCATCGACCAGGGCCTCTACTTCGCGATGAACGCGCCGGCCGGGGCCACCGGCGGGACGCCGGAGACGGCGGCGGCCTACGTGAGCGGGCTCGGGTTCCCCACCACGGCGCAGGACCTCGCCGCGGCGTCGGCGGCGGTGCAGGAGCCGAGCCTGGTGTCCCGCACGGGCGGTGCCCCGACCCTGGCCGTCGGCATCGCGAACATCCTCTCCGACGCCTTCGGCGCGGGGATGGCGGCCTTCTGGTACCACTTCGCGATCATGTTCGAGGCGCTGTTCATCCTCACCGCGGTCGACGCCGGCACCCGGGTGGGTCGGTTCATGCTGCAGGACACGATCGGCAACGTCTGGAGGCGTTTCGGTGACCTGTCCTGGCGGCCGGGCAACATCATGGCCAGCGCCGCGGTGGTCGGCTTGTGGGGCTACATACTCTACGTCGGCGTCACCGACCCGCTCGGCGGCGTGAACCAGCTCTTCCCGCTGTTCGGCATCGCGAACCAGCTGCTGGCCGCCATCGCGCTGACCCTGGTCACGGTGCTGCTGATCAAGCACGGAAAGGTCAAGTACGCCTGGGTGACCGCCGTCCCGCTCGCATGGGACCTCACCACGACCATGACGGCGAGCTTCCAGAAGGTGTTCTCCTCCGACCCGGCGGTCGGCTACTTCGCGCAGCGGGCCCGCTATGCCGAGGCCCAGGACGCCGGGGAACTCCTGGCGCCGGCGCAGACGCCCGAGCAGATGGACCGGATCGTCTACAACTCGACGCTCAACGGGATCCTGCAGGCGGCCTTCGCGCTGCTCGTCGTCGTGGTCGTGGTGAACGCCGTCGTCGTGATCGCCAGGGCGCTGCAGGCCCGCGGCCCGGTGCCCACCACCGAGGAGCGGGCCGTGCCGTCGGACATCGTCGAGCCCTCCGGCCTGTTCGCCACGGCGGAGGAGAAGCGCGCGATGGCGGAGCACGAGCGGCTGGTCGGCGCGGGTGCGCGGAGCCACGGCACCTTCACGGAGGAGGGCCCGCCGCGGTGACCGGAAGGATCACCACCGACGTCCGGACGGCCGCCGCCCGTGCCTGGCGCGGGGTGCGCTGGTACCTGCGCGAGTTCAGCGGCGAGGCGCGCTGGGACGAGTACCTGCGGCACTGCGCCGAGCACGGTCACGAGCCGATGAGCCGGCGCGAGTTCGAGCGTCACCGGGCCGACGCGCAGGAGCGCAACCCGGGCGCCCGCTGCTGCTGACCTGGCCGGTGCGACAGTGCGGCATGCCGTTCGTCAGCGACACGCTGGTCGTCGAGCGCGTCGACGAGAGGTGGTGGCGGACCCGCGAGCCCCTGGTCTACCTCGGCCGCCGCGACCGGTTCGTCGTCCCGGCCGGCCTGCTCACCGACTTCGCCACGGTGCCCCGGGTGGTCATCTGGCTGATCCCGCAGTTCGGCCGGTACACGATGGCGGCCGTGCTGCACGACTGGCTGGTCACCGAGGGCCTGCGCTCGGGCGTGGTCACCTCGCGGCAGGCCGACGGCATCTTCCGGCGGGTGATGCGCGAGCAGGGCGTGCCCGTGGTCCGGCGCTGGCTCATGTGGGCCGGCGTCCGCCTCGGTGCCCTCACCCAGCCGCGGCGCCGGGTGGGCTGGGTGGCCAGCGCACCTGGCGTGATCGTCATCTCGGTCCTCGCGGCACCGGTCGTGCTGCCGCCCGGCGTGCTGATCGCCGTCATGTTGACCGTCTACGGCCTGGTGGAGCACCTGGTCTCGCTCATGACGCGGCGGCCACCCACCGACGTCCGCTCGCTGCGCACCTGATCACGGAGGCGCCGTCCGGCGCCGTGCAGCGCCGCCGCGCCACCAGCCTTGACGCGGGCGGCGCGCGTCGTCAGGGTGACCGGCACGGGGCGGCGGAGGTGCGCGTGGCGACGATCCAGACGCCCGACCAGCGGGTCCGGGTGTTCATCAGCTCGACGATGAAGGAACTGGCCGCCGAGCGGGCCGCCGTCCGGGCGGCGGTGGAGCAGCTGCACCTGACGCCGGTGCTCTTCGAGCTGGGCGCCCGGCCGCACCCGCCCAAGCAGCTGTACCTGGCCTACCTGCGGCAGAGCCACGTGTTCGTCGGCATCTACGGCGACCAGTACGGGTGGGTGGCGCCGGGGGAGTCCGTGTCGGGGTTGGAGGACGAGTACCGGGCGGCGACCGGCAAGCCGAGGCTGGTGTACGTCCGGACGCCGGCGCCGGACCGGGATCCGCGGCTGGTCGCGCTGCTGCGGCGCATCGCGGACGACGGGTTGTCCTACCGGCGGTTCGGCACGCCCGAGGAGCTGGCCGGCTACGTCGTCGACGACCTCGCCGTCCTGCTCAGCGAGCGCTTCGGCCCCGCCGAGGCGCCGCCCGCGCCGCCGCCGGCGGTCACGCCCGAGCCCGGGCGGTGGCGGCTGCCCGAGCAACCCGACCGCCTGGTCGGGCGCGCCGAGGAGCTGGAGGAGCTGCGGCGGCTGCTGACGACCGAGGACGTCCGGCTGGTCACGCTGGTCGGTCCGGGCGGCATCGGCAAGTCCCGGCTCGCCCTGGCGGCCGCCACCGAGGTGTGCGACGAGTTCCCGGACGGCGTCGTCCCGGTCCTGCTCGCGGCGACCGGCTCGGCCGAGGCCGTGCCGGCCGAGATCGCCGGCGCGCTGGGCCTGCCGGAGACCTTCGGCCGGGCGCCGCTGGACGCCGTCGTCGACTTCCTCCGCCACCGCCGGATGCTGCTGCTGGTCGACAACTTCGAGCAGGTCGTCGAGGCCGCGCCGACGATCAGCCGGATCCTCGCTGCGGCAGCGCAGGTGCACGTGCTGGTCACCAGCCGGCAGGTGCTGCACCTGGCCGGGGAGCGGGTCTTCGCCGTGCCGCCGCTGTCCGTCGGCGACCCGGGCGACCCGGGCTCCGCCGTCCGGTCCTCCGCGGTGGAGCTGTTCGTCGACCGGGCCCGCGCCGTCCGTCCCGACCTGCCCCTGGACGGCAACCGGCTGCGGGTCGTCGCGGAGATCTGCCGGCGCGTGGACGGGTTGCCGCTGGCGATCGAGCTGGCCGCCGCGCGGGTGCGGATGCTGGAGCCGGAGGTCGTCCTGCGCCGGCTCGACCGGCGGCTGGTGCTGCTGACCGGCGGGCCGCGGGACGCCGCGCGGCGCCAACAGGCGCTGCGGGCCACGATCGAGTGGAGCCACGACCTGCTCGACGAGCGGGACCGCCGGCTGTTCCGGCGGCTGGCGGTCTTCTGCGGCGGGTTCTTCCTCGACGCCGCCGAGGAGGTCTGCGGCGACGCGGACCTCGTCGTCGACGTCCTCGACGGGTTGACCTCCCTCGTGGACAAGAGCCTGGTCCGCGCCGACCCCGTCGGGGCGGAGATCCCGCACTTCACCCTGCTGGACACCGTCCGGGAGTACGCCGCCGAGGCCCTGGCCGGGTCCGGCGAGCGCGAGCGCGTCGAGCACCGGCACGCCGACTTCTTCGAACGCCTGGCGCGCGCCTCGGTCGTCGGGCTCGGCTCCGGCCCGGAGGGGCAGAGCTGGCCACGGCTGACGGCCGACGCGGACAACGTGCGCACGGCGCTCCACCATCTGCTGGAGCGGGGGCAGCCCGATCGCGTGGTGGCCGTCGGCGAGGAGTTCTGGCCGGTGTGGTGGGGGTGGGCGACCTTCGACGAGGGGATCGGCTGGATGGAGCGGGCACGGGCGAGCGCCGCGCTCGGCCCGGCCGGGCGGGCCGGTGCCGACTTCGTCCGCGGATCCCTCGCGTTCGCCCACGGCGACATGGCGACCGCCCGGCTCGCCCTGGCCGGTGCCCGTGCCGTGCACGAGGAGCTGGGGGACGTGCGGCGGGCGGCCCTGGACGCCATCCTGCTCGGCGTGGTCGTCGCGCTCGAGGACCTCGCGGAAGGCGAGCGCCTCGGCCGGACGGCCGTGGCCGTGCTGCGGCGTCTGGGCCGGCCGTGGCAGCGGGCGTTCGCGGAGTTCGCCCTGGGCCGCGTGCTGCTCCTGGGCGGCCGGCACGCCGAGGCCGTCCCGCTGCTCGAGGAGAGCGTCCGGCTGGCCGGGGTGGAACGGCAGGCCGGCGAGACCGGTCCGTTCCCGCTGCTCGGCTACGCCGTGCTCAACCTCGGCTGGGCCCGGCTCGGGCTGGGTGACGTGGTCGCCGCCCGGCGCGCCTTCCGCCAGGCGGTCACGGCCGCCGGCGCCACCGACCGGGTGGTGACGGCCCGCGCACTCGAGGCGCTCGCGGCCGTCGCCGTCCGTGCGGGCGACCCCGGGACGGGTGCCGTCGTGTTCGGCGCGGCCGAGGGCGTCCGGCGCTCGGTCGGCGTCGGTGTCTGGGTGACCGACGCCGCGACCCACGCCGCGACCGAGACCGCGCTGCGGGACGCCCTCGGCGCGGCGAGCTTCGGCTCGGCCGTCGCGGAGGGGCTGCGCCTGCCCCTGGCCGAGGCCGTCGCGCTCGCCTGCGGGACGGCCCGGTCAGACCCGGGCGGGGCCCTCGCCGCCGGATGACGGCCCGCTGCGGACGGGTGGCCCCGCCGCGGGGGTGGGCAGCAGGATCGTCACCGCCAGCCCGGAGCCCGTCGGTGCGTCCGCGATCTCGACGCGACCGCCGTGGGCGGCCGCGACCGAGGCCACGATGGCCAGCCCGAGTCCGGCCCCCCCGGTCCGCGCCGCCGCACGATCGCTCTGGGTGAAGCGCTGGGTCAACCGGCTCCGTTCCTCCGGGGGGACGCCGGGACCGTCGTCGGTCACCGTGATCGCCGTGCCGTCGGGCCGCTGGTCGACGGTCAGCTCGACCGTGCCGCCGTCCGGGGCGTGACGGACGGCGTTGTCGAGCAGGTTGGCGACCGCCCGGCTGAGCGCCCGCGGATCGGCGCGGACGACGGCGTCACCGCTCTTGGCCAAGGAGATGCCGCGCCGGCCCGCCAGCGTGCGGAAGCCGGGCAGCAGCCCGTCGACGACCTCGGCGACGTCGACCAGGGTTCGGGGCCGCACCTTGCCGGCGTCGGTCGAGGCGAGCAGGAGCAGGTCGTCGACGAGCTGGCCGAGTCGGTCGCTCTCCTCGAGGGCGCTGTCGAGTGCCTCGACGAACTGCCGGTCGGTGGCGCGGTTGCGGGCGAGTTCGAGCTCCGCCCGCAGGATCGACAGCGGGGTGCGCAGCTCGTGGCTGGCGTCCGCGGTGAACTCCCGCTCCCGTCGCCGGGCCTCCTCGATGCGGTCGAGCAACCGGTTCAGCGTCGTCCCGAGCCGGGCCACCTCGTCCCGCGACGGCGGGACCGCCAGCCGCGGGAAGGGGTCGCGGGCGCTGATGCGCTCGGCGTCGGCGGTCATCCGGGCGACCGGCTGCAGCCCCTTGCGGGCGATGAACCAGCCCGCCGCCCCGGCGAGCAGGCACGCCAGGGGCGACAGCAGCGCGGCCAGCTGCAGGAGACCGGACTGCGCGTCCTGCACGGAGTCCAGCTCGGCCATGACGACGAGCACATGACCCCGGGGCCGGTCCACCGGCACCGCCAGCGCCCGGTGGGCATCCCCCTCCTCGTCCAGGACGTCGGCGAACAACGCGTCGTCCTGCCGCGTCGCGGTGGTCTGCTCCGGGGAGAGCACGGGCAGTTCGTCCAGGTCGTCGTCGGTGCCGCCGACCACCCGGCCGTCGGGCGCGATCATCTGCGTCTCGAACTCCGGGAGCTCCACGCCGCCGACGCGCGCGTCCTCCAGGTCGACGAGGCTGCGGCCGGGCCGGTCCAGCGCCTGCGCGGCGGTGACGAGGCTCCGGTCGATCTCCTCCCGCAGGCTCTGGCCCAGGCCGAACCAGGCCAGCCCGCACATCGCGGCCAGCACGACGAGGAACACGACCGCGAAGGTGGCCCCCAGCCGCACGCTGATCGGCAGCCGCCGGATGCGGGCTCCGGACGGCGCCGACGTCCTCACGGCGCCGGCTCCGCACGACGACGCCGGGGTCGGCGCCATCGCGCCGGCCGGCCCGCCGCCCCGCACGCGCGCACGCCACCACCTCCGCCGGTCGGGGGTCAGTGTGGGAGTTCGCGCGGGCCGGCTCAAGGCACCGGCACGCCCTCCGCGGCGCCGGTGGACGCCCGGTCCGGGGCGAGCGCGGGATCGGTGGCCAGCGTGTGGCGCAGCAGGGCCAGCCGCGGGTCGACCCGGGCGGTGCGGACCTTCGTCCACGCGTGCAGCAGCGCGGTGAGCAGGT
Source organism: Geodermatophilus sp. YIM 151500 (assembly GCF_025716945.1). Taxonomy (GTDB): domain Bacteria; phylum Actinomycetota; class Actinomycetes; order Mycobacteriales; family Geodermatophilaceae; genus YIM-151500. Next base: position 20,817 of record NZ_JAOVZT010000019.1, on the reverse strand, counting down.
CGGTGGTCTCCCAGAGCACCACGCGGGCAGGCGTGACGGACGCGTGCCGCCGGTATCCGGCGAGGAAGCCGTCGCACAGGTCGTCGAGCAGCCGGAGGTGGCGGTCGAGCCGGGGGTCGCCGGGCCGCGGCCGGTCGGCCGCCGGGATCGCGGTCATCCCGATGTCGCGGAGCTTCGCGCGGAACCGGCCGAGGTCCAGCGCCGGTTCGGCGCGGCAGGCCCCGTCGAAGTCGATGAAGCCGATCCGCCCGGCGTGCAGCAGCACCTGGGCCGGCCGGAAGTCGTGGTGGGCGCTCACGAGCGGATCGGCCGCTGCCGACGAGTCCAGCGCCTCGAGCCGGGCGAGCAGGGGCTCGGCCGCCGTGCCGATGTGCGGCACGCTCAGCGCCAGCCGGGCGAGCACGTCGCGCACCTCCGCCAGTTCGTCGTCCCAGCTCGCCGTCCGCCCGTACTCGGCGCCGCTCCCGTGCAGGGCGGCCAGCGCCGCGGCCGTGCGGGCGAGCATCTCGCGCAGCTCGCCGAGCGCCGCGCGTCCCGCCCCGGCCGGCCCGGCCGGTGCCGCCGCCCAGGCCTGGCCGAGCGCGTCCCGGGCCAGGTCCTTGAGCGTGCGTTCTTCCGGCACCGGCCCCTGGACGAGGACGCGTTCCTCCGGGAGGTAGGCGAGCGGCTCGGCGAGCGTCACGACGCCGTCCCGGGCGACCGGCCGTTCCCACAGCGCGCGCATGGCCTCCCACGCCGTGCGCCCCTTGTCGCCCTGGTGGGTCTTGACCACCAGCGGGTCGGGACCCGGCGTGCCCCGGTAGCGCATGCGGTAGACGATCGTGCAGCGGCTGCCGGGCTTGTACCGGACGACGTCGGGCTCGCACCCGGCGACCTCGACGTCGTGCCCGGCGTCGCGCAGGCTGCGCTGCAGCACCGCGGCGGCCTCGTCGGCGTCGACCAGCGCGGGTAGCGCGGGCAGTCCGGGGTCGGCGTCCTCGACCTCCAGCAGCAGCCGCAGGTCCGGCAGCCAGCACCACCACCCCGGCTCGCCGAGCGCCGCGCCGGGCGCGGCCGGCGGGGGCGGCGAGCCCGGCGGGAGCAGCCGCCCGGTGAGCACCAGCTCCGTCGTCGCGTCGTCCTCGACCAGCGTGACCCGGCAGTGGACGAGCCACAGCTCGCCCTTGGCGCGCAGCCGGTCGACCTCCGCGCCGACGAGCTCGACGCCCGGCCGGGTGAACTCCGGCACGGCCTCGCGCAGCGCAGCGGCGGCCCGTCCGGGCGCCATGACCCGGGCGAGCCAGTCGGGCAGCTCGGCGAACGCCTCCAGCGCCCCGAGCGCGTCCCTGTCGTCCAGGATTCCCGTCATCCATCCGCTCCTCGTCCATCCGCTGCGGAGTCGAGCACGTGCAGGACCGCGCCCAGCCGGTCGTCCTTGAGCTGCCGGCACGCGCTGGCGCCCATCCGCGCCAGGGCCAGCGCGCGGTAGGCGGCCGTGCGCGTCCGGAGCTCGCGGACGGCGGCCGCCGCGGGCGGGCGCGTCCCGCCGGCCGCCGGGCGCTGGTCGAGCCGGCTCCCCAGCCAGGACGCCACGAACAGCGCCGACAGCTCGGCCAGCAGGGGCTCGGCCGACGGTGCCCTCCGGACGCCGGTGACCTGCAGGTAGGCCAGGAAGCGGCCGAGGTCGAGAGCGGGCTCGGCGAGGCAGAGCGTGTCGACGTCGACCAGGCCGGCGCCGCCGGTGCCGTCGACCAGCACCTGGCCCGGCGTGAGGTCGCCGTGGGCGAGCCCGGACCCGGACGGCCCGCGGGTGGCGGCCGGGCCGCACGGGTCGCCGGCGGCGCGGAGGGCGCGGTCCAGACCCCGCCGCAGGCGTGCGGCGGGGCCGGGCCACACGGGTTCGAGCAGCGCGAGCTCGGACTCGGTGGCGGCTCGCTCGCCGTCGAGCGTCCGCACCGGCAGCGGTGCGCCGTCGGGGGAGCAGGCGTGGACGGCGGCGGCCAGCCGGGCGGCGGTGGCGACGGCGTCCGGCAGCTCGTGCGGGTCGGTGCCGCCCGGGTGCTCGCCGGCGCGGCACGCGGTCGTGAGCAGCTCGGGCAGCACCGGCCGCCCGGGGATCTCCTCGACGAGGCCGAGCCGGAGCCCCGGGACGACGGCGAGCGGCCGCGGAACGGCCACGCGGGTCCCGTCGGGGAGCGGCCGCAGCCCGGTGCGGAGCAGGCGCAGCGCCGCCGCCGCGGCGGCCGGCGCCGCGGGGTCGGCGTACACCTTCCCGAAGACGACCGGGTGCCGCGGCCGGCCGGGACCGCCGGTGCCGGGCGCGAGCCGGTACCGCAGGACGCACCGGTCGCGCCGCGGGTGGTGGACGACGTCGACCGCGAACCACCCGACGGCCCGGGGACCTCCGGTGCCGGGGACGACCTGGCCGAGGACCTCGCGCATGACCACCGGGTCCACGGCGCGGGGGAGGGTGGGCAGGCCGGGGTCGGCCGGGAACGGGCGGACCACGACGTCCGCCCCCGAGCGCGGCACCTCGACGAGGAGGACCCGCTCGCTGCCGGAGGGGGCGAGCCGGACCCGGTAGCGCAGCGTGCAGCTGCCGTCGGGCCGGCACAGCACCGACCCCACCCGGACGTCGGAGACCGCGGCGTCCGGCACGGCGCGCGCCGCCCACGCCGCCGCCCGCAACCGGGCTCGCTCCGGGTCGAGCGCCGCGGCGATCCCGGGGGAGCGCCGGGTGAGCGCCGAGGCCAGGGACTCCCGGGCGGTGTCCGGGGCGGGGGCGGTGGCCGCGGTCACCGCGGCGGCCCGCCGTCCGCCGCCGGGACGGCCTCCCGGGGGGACCGTCGCGCCGTGGCCTCCACCCGGGACGGCGCCTCGGCGCCGTCCCGGCGCTGACCGTTCACGGCAGCACCGTCCCGACGGGCCCCGTTCGCTGCCGCGCTCCCGTCGGGGCTCGACCCGGTCGCGGCGGCGACCCCCTCCCGGTCCGGTCCGTCGCCGGTGCCGTCGATCCTCTGCGGCACCGCGCCGTCGGGGTGCGGCGTGCGCTCCCGGGTCCGGCGACCGGCCGCCGGCCGGCGGCCCTCGGCCCGCAGCCGGGCGAGGATCGCGCCGACGGTCGGGCCGCCCGCCGTCCCGCCCGCCGTCCCGTCCTCGGTCGCCTCGTGCGCGCCGGCGGAGCCGACCGACCAGCGCTGCATCAGGTCGGCGTACAGACCGCCCGCGTGCTGGAGCTCCGCCGGGGTGCCCTCCTCGACGATGCCGCCGCCGTCGACGACCAGCACCCGGTTGGCGCACCGGACGAGATCGGGGTCGTGGGAGATGATGATGGTGGTCGTCCCGTGCATGAGCGTCCGGAGCGCGCCGACGACCAGGCGCGTCGAGTCGGCGTCCAGACCGGTCGTCGGCTCGTCGAGCACCAGGACCGGCGCGCGCCGGATGAAGGCCCGGGCGATGGCGATGCGCTGACGCTGCCCACCGGACAGGGTCGCCCCGCGCTCGCCGATCTCCGTGCCGTAGCCGTCGGGCAGGCTCTCGATGAAGTCGTGGGCGTTGGCGCAGCGAGCCGCGTCCTCGATCTCCCCGGGGGTGGCGCCGTCGACGCCGTAGCCGATGTTCTCGGCGATGCTGCCGCTCAGCAGGACGGTGTCCTGCAGGACGAGGCTCACCTGGGAGCGGAGCGACTCGAGCGTGAAGCCGCGCAGGTCGGCGCCGTCGGCCAGGACGGCGCCGGCGTCCGGGTCGTAGAGCCGGGGGACGAGCTGGGCGATCGTGCTCTTGCCCGCGCCGCTGCGCCCCACGAGCGCGACGATCTCACCCGGCCGGATCTCGAAGCTCACGTCGCGGAGCACCGGCGGGGCGTCGTCGCCCGGTTCGGCGTGGTAGGCGAAGGTCACGTCCCGGAAGGCCAGCTGCCCGGTGAAGGCGGGGGCGGGCCGGGCGTCGGGCGCGTCCACCACGGCGGGCTCCAGCTGGAGCAGGTCGTCGATGCGGTCGACGCTGGCGAGGACCTTCCCGATCTTGTACCACTCGCTGACGATCTTGCGTGACGGCTTGAACATGTTCTGCAGGACGAGGATGAAGAAGACCAGGGTGCCCACGGAGATGGCGTCCCGGTCGACCAGCAGGACACCGATCCACACGATCGCGGAGATCGCCAGGGCCTCGAGCAGCGCGATGACGAAGCTGAACGTCGCCTGCACGCGGGACACCCCGACCGCCGCGCGCATGCTCTGGTCGGTCTGCTCGGAGAACCGTCGCAGGTCGACGCCGCCGCGGCCGTAGCTCTGCACCAGCCGGATCGACGTCAGCATCTCCTGCGTGGTCGACGCCAGCTCGCCCTCGCGGGCCCGCTGGGTCTTCGAGACGGCCTTGATCCGGCGCGAGAAGTAGTCGGAGACGAACGCGAGCGTCGGGATGACGACCACGGCGATGAGCGCGACGGTCCACTCGCGCCACAGCAGGACGACGACCGTGCCGATGAGGACCAGGAAGCTCCCGACGAGGTTGCTCAGCGACTTGACGACGAAGTCCTCGACGACCAGGACGTCACCGGTGACCCGGGTCAGGACGTCGCCGGTGCGGCGCTTGTCGTGGTAGGCCAGGGACAGCCTCTGCAACTGGGAGTACAGCGCGACGCGGACGTTGTACCCGAGCACCCGGCCGCCGCGGGCGAGGCTGACCTCGGCCAGCGAGTCCGCGGCGCTGTTGACCGCGGCGAGCAGGACGATGCCGAGCACGAGGAGCAGCAGCGTCCCGGTCCGGTCGGAGAGGCCGAGGTCGGGCCAGCCGAGGTCGCGCAGCGCCGGTGAGCTGCCCTGCAGGTAGTCGATGAGGTAGGCGATCGGGATGGGCTCGAGGACGGCGGCCCCGGCCTCGACCAGCAGCAGCAGCGCGCCCAGGACGAACGGGCGCCGCCCGCCGTGGAACCGGCGCAGCAGCGCGAGGCCGCGGCGGTAGTCCGACAGGCCCACCCGCGGCGGCGCCGAGGGCCGCTCCGGTGCTCTCGTGTCCGACGGCACGCCGGCCGTCGCGGACCGCAGCGCGCTCACCGCCCACCTCCCAGTCGATCCAGGCGCCCGTGCCCGGCGGCGACCAGGGCGCCGGTCAGCGGCGACCGGGGCGCCCGGGCGAAGCACCGCAGCGCCTTGCGCTCCAGCGCGACGGCTTCGTACCACGTGATCCGTCGCCGCAGGCCGGGGTCGCGCGTGCCGCCCGCCGCCGCGAGGTACGCGTCGAGGAACTCCTCGGCGAGGGCCGCCCGCGCGCGGGCGGCGGCCGGCGTCAGCCGCCGCGCCAGCAGCGCGCGCAGCGCGTGCTGCCGCAGCGTCGCGAGGAAGGTGCCGACGTCGCCGGCCGGATCGGCCCGCCCGCACGAGTCGAGGTCGAGCAGGACCACCTCCCGCTCGCCGCGCAGCAGGAACTGGCTGGGCTTGCAGTCGCCGTGCACCAGGGCGACGGCGCCCGGCCCGAGGCCGTCGGCCGTTGCGGCGAGCCGGGCGGCCAGGTCCACCAGCACCGCGCCGGCGGCCGGGGCGACCCCAGCCACCCGCCGGGCGCGGGCCGCGAAGCGGTCGAGCTCGGCGTCGACGGTGCGCGTCCGCCGGCTGACCACCGGCTGCCGGTGCAGCGCCGCCAGCGCGACGGCCGCGCGGCGGAGGGCGTCCGCCGGTGCCGGGCCGGATCGGCGCAGCACCTCGTCGAGGTGGATCCCGCGGACGTGCTCCTGCACGACCAGCGCCCGGTCGGGCAGGTGGGCGAGCACCGGGGCGAAGCGCAGCGGCGCATCCGGGTCGGCCGTCGCGGGCAGCAGGACCGCCTCCGCCGCCACCGCGGCCGCCTTCCGGCCGTCGTGGTAGCTCTTCACGACCAGGCGCCGTCCCCGTGGGGCGGCCGGTCCGCGCACCTCGACGGCGAGGGTCGCCCGCCGCGCCGGGCGGTACCGCAGCAGCTCCGCCCGGCACCGGAGGACCGGCCCGCCACCGGGCAGCGCGTCCCGCAGCGCGCCGCGCAGCGCCGAGGGGTCGAGCGCGCCGGCGAGGCCGGGCAGGTCGGGGTCGTCCGGGAAGACGGACAGCCGCACGCCCGGAGCGACGACGGGGCGCGCCGGGCCCCCGGGGGGCGGGTCGCCGGGATGCCCGGCGAGCAGGTCACCGCGGACGAGCAGGTCCCCGGCCCGGTAGAGCACCGTGCACCGCGCACCCGGCTCGTACTTGGCGTCGAGGACGGCGCAGCCACCGCGGCCGGCGGACCCGAGCGCCGCCGCCAGGCGGGGGCCCATGGCCCGGGCGTCCAGCGCCTCCTCGACGCGGCGCAGCTGCGCCGTCGCGCCCGTCGTCCCGCGGGCCGGGGCGCCGGGCAGGTCGAGGCGCGTCACGACGCCGCCCCGGCGAAGACGGCGGACAGCTCCGAGGCGGCCGACCGGACGTCGAAGCCCTGCTCGACCCGGCGCCGCCCGGCCGCGCCCAGCTCCCGCCGGCGGGTGGGGTCCGTCACCAGCTCGGCGAGGTGCCCGGCGATCGCGCCGACGTCGCGCGGCGTCGCGACCAGACCCGTCCGGCCGTGCTCCACCACCTCGGTGACGCCGCCCGCGTCGGTGGTCACGACCGGCAGCCCGCACGCCATCGCCTCCACGACCACGTTCGGGACGCCGTCCCGGTCGCCGTCGGCGGGGACCCACGGCGTGAGCGCGAAGACGTCGGCGTCCTGGTAGGCCCGCAGGACACCGTCCCGGTCGACCTCGCCGGCGAACTCGACCGCCTCCCGCAACCCGAGCCGGTCGCGCAGCCCGGCGAGCTCCGGCCGCAGCGGCCCGTCACCGAGGACGCGCAGCCGGAAGGCCGCCTCCGGCCGGCTCGACCGGAGCTCGGCGCAGGCGTGCAGCAGGTCGGCGAAGCCCTTCTTCTCGACCAGCCGGCCGACGGACACGATCCGCACCGGCGGCGGGGCGTCGGGCCGGTCGGCCGGGACGAACCGGTCGAGCTCGACACCGTGGTGGATCAGCCGCAGCCGGGTGTGCAGGTCGGCCGGCAGCACCGAACGCAGGTAGTCGACGTTCGCGGCGCAGCAGGTCACGACGGCGACCGCGGCGCGGGCACGGGCGCGCAGGCTCGGGACGGGGATCTGGTACAGGTCCCGCGCGTGCGCGGTGACGCTGTACGGCACGCCCGTCATCCGGCTGGTCAGCAGCGCCACCAGCGCGGGGTCGTGGGCGAAGTGCGCGTGCAGGTGCTCGACCGGGTCGCCGGCCCGCCGCGCCCGGTGCACCGCCGCGGCCACGCGCACGGCCGCGGCGAGGCAGCCCAGGGTCGACAGCGTCGCGTACCCGCGGGAGAGCTGGGGCCGGGCGGCGGCGTAGACCACGGTCGCGGCGTAGGCCAGCGGCGCCGAGCGGGCCACCAGCGCGTGCTCGCGCAGGGCGGCGAACCGGGGACGGCGGGGCCGCTCGTCGAGGTAGTGCACCTGCGCCCGCACCGCGGACACCTGCGGCTGCACGAGCCGCTCCTCCGAGCGCGTCAGGCTGTACAGCTCCAGCCGGGTGCCCAGCCGTTCCTGCGCGAGCACCTCGTTGACGACGAAGGTCTGCGACAGCCGGGGCCAGCTGCGCACCAGGTACATCACCCGTCCAGGCACGCGGCCCCCTTCCGGAGGACCGCCTGCACGGCCGCCGACCGCGCCGGGCCGGGGGGCGCGGTCAGCGGGCCGCGGCGGGTGACCAGCTGCTTGGCGATCTTCATGCACGTGTGGGCGGTGAAGAAAGCCGTCCGGACGTCGGGGGAGGGGCCGGGCAGCGGTCCGTAGCCGTCGAGGAACGCCTCTCGCACCCCCCGCGCGGCGGGCGCCGCCGCGACGTCGAGGTAGGTGGTGAAGTGGGCGACGTCCAGCGCCGGGTCGCCCATGCGGGCCTCGTCCAGGTCGATGACCGCGACGCCCGAGCCGGCTCCGGAGCCGCCCGGCCCGTCGCCGACCGCGAGCGCGTGACCGGCGTGCAGGTCGCGGTGGACGGGCACCTCCGGCGCGGCGGGCAGCTCCGCGGCTGCGGCGGCCAGCCGGCCGGCCAGGGCGGACGCCGCGGCCCGCGCGTCGGGGAGCGCCGCGCCCACGCGGGCGGCCCACTCCTCGACGTCGACCACCTCGTGCGCCAGGTCCAGGCGGCGGCCGAGGACGGCAGCGGACCCGTGCAGCGTGGCCAGCCACCGGCCGGCGAGGCCGGCGGCCGCGACGGCGGCGGACCCGGGCAGCCGGTCGACCGCGGTGCCGGGCACCTCCCGGTAGAGCACCATCCGCAGCTCGGGGAGGTGGCAGACCCGCGCCGGGACGCCGAGCTGCGGGGTCGCGGCGAACACCTCGGCCAGCAGGCGGAGGTTCTCGTGGGCGAGCCACGAGCGGTGCCGGTCGGTGTGCAGCTTCCCGATCAGCGGCACCGGCCGGTCGGGGTCGAGGCCCTCGACCAGGTACCGGACGACGCAGCGCCGGCCGGCCGACTCCGCGAGCGTCCGGGCGCTGATCACCCGGACCGGGCCTGGCGCGCGCAGGGAGGGCTCGGCGCGCAGCACCGCCGTCATCCCGTCGGTGTCCGACGGGTCGGCCTCGGGCGCGGGCTGCGGCCGCGCGGCGGTCCCGGCACCGCCGCCCGCTGCGCCGGCCGCCACCAGCTGCGCCGCGGCCCGGGTCAGCAGGTCGGGCACGGAGCGCCACTCCGCCGTCGACAACGTCCGGAACCGGCGGCCGGCGATCTTCGCCATGGCCGCGGCGGACCACCAGGCCAGGGCGGTCCTGCCCGGCGGCGTGCGTGCCTCGGCGTAGCCGGCGAGGAAGGCCGGCCGCAGACCCTTCGCCAGGCCGGCGGGCAGCGCGCCGCGGGCCTCGGCCCAGGCCAGGTAGGCCAGTGCGTTGCCGGCGTCGCGCGCGGCGTCGGACCGGCCTCCCGTGTCCAGGTCGAGCAGCACCGCCCGGCCGCCGTCGAGCAGCACCTGGCCGGTGCGGAAGGCCCCGTGCGCGAGCACGGGGTCCGCCTCGGCCGGCGCCGCGTCGGCGAGGCGGTCGACCACGGAGGCGAGCGACCGGCCGGCGGCGGGGTCCGCGTGCCACGCCGCGGGGAGCAGCGCCTCCAGCGCCGCCAGCTCGTCCGGAGCGCCCCAGGGCGGCAGGCCGTCCGCGGGTGCGGCGTGGACGTCGGCGAGCAACCGGCCCAGCCGCCCGGTGGCGGCCAGGCGCTCGCCCTCGGGCAACGACCCGTCGCGGAGCACGTCGGAGAGCACGCGGCCGGGCGCCGCCCGCTGGACGACGGCGCCGAGGTCGCGCCACACGGCGACGACCTCGGGTACCGGAGCGGGGGTGCCCCGCCCGCGGGCCGAGGCGGTGAGCGCGGCCGCGGCGGCGGCGTACCGGTCCGGCCCCTCGGCGAGCAGCTTCGCGTACAGCGTCGTCCGGCCGGACCCGGTCGCGAGGTCGTACGCGACGACGGCCCGGGCGCCGGGTCGCCAGGCGACGGGCGTGACCTCGAGGACCTCGACCGGGCGCCCTGCGACAGCGGCGAGGCGGTCACGGACGCCGTCCGGGTCCAATGCGACCGCGAGCCCGGGGAGGTCGGCGTCGTCGGCCGGCCCGCGGACCACCGTCCCCGTCGGGGTGACCTCGCAGCACAGCAGCGCGGCCGGGCGGCCGGGCGACCGGACCTCGTGCACCACCCGGCAGCGGCGGCGGGGCAGCCACTCGACGGAGCGGACGCGGCAGTCGTCCCCGGCGGCCGTGCCCGGCGGGGACGCGGACAGGGCGGCGGCGAGCCCGGGCAGCGCGGGGTCGGCTGCGGCCGCCGGGGCGGCCGCGAGGAGGGACGGCACGGTCACGCCCTCCGTGGGGCGTGCACCGGCGCGGCGGCGGGCATCGTCACGCCAGGAGGCAGTCGTCGTCGCGCAGGCTCCGGCCCGGCCGCCGCGCGGGGGCCATCGCCAGGTCGGCACCCACGGGGACCAGGCCGTGCGCCCAGGTCCGGTCCAGCGACTCCACGAGCCGGTCGGTGGCGACATCGCGTCCGTCCAGGTCCGGTGGGCGCACGTGCCGGGGGCCCGGCGTCCGCTCGAGCGCCGACCGCACGGCGGCGGCCAGGGGCTCGGCACCCAGCTCGGACGGCGGCAGCCAGTCGACCCAGCCGCGCTCGGCGAACAGCCGCGCGCGCATCCGCTGCTCCGCGCTGGGACCGGAGCGGGGCACCAGCAGCGCCGGCGCGCCGACCGACAGGATCTCCGCGGTGGTGTTGTACCCGGCCATCGCCACGACGAGGTCCGCCGACGCCGCGTAGCGGACGGGGTCGGACACCGAGATCAGCACGTCCACCGGCAGGTCCTGCGCGCGGGCCACCAGCTCGCGGTGCCGCTCGGCGGGCAGGAACGGGCCGGTCACCAGGACGACGCGGCACCGGCCGCCCTCCTGCATCGCCGGCACCGCGGACAACAGGGCGTCGAAGAGCGGGTACGCATCCGCGCCGCCCCCCGCCATGGCGACCACGAGCCGCTCGTCGCCCGCTCCGTCGAGGTACCGCGACCGCACCGACTCCGACACCGCTTCGGGCTGCACGGGGGCGCACACGTAGCCGCAGTACTCGATCTTCGCGCTCGCGGCAGCCGGCCAGGCGTACTCGGCGGCGAGGTCGAACACGTCGGACGAGCCGTACACGAGCACCCGGTCGTAGTACTGCTCGACGGCCTCGTACGCGCCTTCCAGCCGCCAGCGCTCCCGCACGACGCCCGGCGCGTCGAGGATGTCGCGCAGCCCGAGCACGACGACGGTCGGCTCGTCCTGCAGCATCTCCAGGGTGGGCACCAGCTCGCCCATGGCGCCGTGCGGCATGTGGTCGACGAGCAGCACGTCCGGGCGGAAGGCCCGCACCGCCGAGATCAGCATCGTCCGCCGCATGTCCAGGACGTCGTCGAACGACGAGGACAGCGACACCGGACGCCAGTCCCCGGGACCGACCTTCCGCACCGAGGGCAGCTTGCAGTAGTCGTGACCGACCGCGGAGGAGAAGAACTTGCCGAGCGGTGAGTCCGACACGGTGAGCGCGCTGGAGCCCGGGCAGCTGCGGAGGAACTGGTCGGCGAGCAGCGTCGTCCGTCGCTGGTGGCCGAGGCCGAACCCGTCCTGGGAGTAGATGAGCAGCCGCGGCTCCGAGGAGGCGCTCATCGCACGGCCTCCCATCGCACGGCCTCCCGGAACGCGTCGCTCCCGGCGCCGACGACCTCGGCGGCGAAGCCGCCCGGGGGTTCGTGGACGGGCACGCGCAGGCCGGTGGGGACGGGGGAGGACCGCAGGGCGTCGGCGAGCGCGGACGACGGGGTCGCGAGTCGTCGGTGCATGTGCCACTCGATCTGCTGCCGCAGCCCGGTGCGCAGGTCGGTGAGCGGCTCCCAGCCGAGGCCGGCGCGCGCCGCGTCGGCGCGGCCCTCCGTGCGCGGGGTGTCACCCGCTCGCTCCGGTCGACGCTCGACGCGCGGCGCGACGCCCAGCTCCTCGGCCAGGACGGCGATGAGCTCGCGCACCTCCACCGGTTCACCGCGGGCGACGTTCAGCACGGTCCCGGTGGGCACCGGGGCGGTGAGCGCCGCGGCGGTCGCCGCGACGACGTCCGCTACGTAGGTGAAGTCGCGGGCCTGCCGGCCGTCACCGTGGACCGGGACCGGTCGGCCGTCGAGCAGGGCCTCGATGAACCGGTGCGCCGCCATGTCCGGACGCTGCCGCGGTCCGTAGACCGAGAAGTAGCGCAGCGAGACCGTGGACAGCCCGCGCTGCTGGGCGTACGCCCCCACCAGGACCTCACCGGCGAGCTTGCTCGCGCCGTACGGGCTGAGCGGTCGCGGCACCGCGGACTCCGTCAGCGGCCCGATCTCCGGCCCGTAGACCGACGAGCTCGATGCGTAGACGAAGCGGCGCACGCCGGCTGCGGTCGCGGCTTCCAGCAGGCGCTGCGTAGCGACGACGTTGCGCTCGACGTAGGTGGCGAACGCCGTGCCCCAGGACGCCGTCACGCCGGGCTCGCCCGCCAGGTGGACGACGGCGTCGACGCCGTCGAGGAGACCGCTCAGGTCGTCGCGGGCGAGGTCGGCGGTGACCAGCTCCAGCCGCGGGTCTGCCGACACCAGGGCGACGTTGTCCCGCTTCTGCGCCGGCGCGTACGTGTCGGTGAACGCGTCGACCCCGCGCACGGAGCACCCGTCGGCCACGAGTCGTTCGGCGAGATGGCTCCCGATGAAACCGGCCGCGCCGGTCAGCAATGTGGCGCTCACAGCGGCCCCCGCTCGACGTCGTGCGCCCGGTTCCCGATGGGAATCGTGCGCGGTGGCGGGGACTGTAGGGGCGGTCCGAGGGACGTGACAATAGACCGCCCCGCGGGACATTAACCCGTAACACCTTCACGGATCATGAACGCCAGATGAGGAACCGATGAATGTGGGGACGAGTCCGGTCCATCGACCGGATCCGGCTTCTACCTGCGCATTCGTCCCCGCGCTCCGTGACGGTGAGCTGCCTGGAGGTGACGGAGAGGCGGCTTTCACCGGCCTGCTCCTCATCGTTCCAGACGAGGCCCGACGAATGCGCACCGATTTCGTCACGCCGCGCGACGAGCACGGTGGGTATTGTTGGTATCACGAAGGGTTCTTCGGCGGTGGTCCGGCGTTTCCCGCGGCGGAGGCCCGACCGGCTGCGCGGCCGAGGAACGGGGTGGTCAGGCGGCCTCCGCGATGCGGTAGCCCGCGCCGCGCACGGTGTGGATGAGCCGCACCCCGAACCGACGGTCGATCTTGTCGCGCAGGTTCCGCACGTAGACGTCGACGACGTTCGAGACGCCGTCGTAGGACGAGTCCCACACGTGGTCGAGCAGCTCGGTGCGCGTGACGACCGCGCCGTCCCGGTCGAGCAGCATCTCCAGGAGCGCGAACTCGCGGGGTGACAGGGCCACCTCCGTGCCGCGGACGGTCGTCGTCCGGGTCGCGGGGTCCAGCTCCAGCGGACCGCAGCGCAGGACCACCGGCCGGGCCGGCCGTCCCCGGCGGATGACCGCGCGGAGCCGGCTGAGCAGCTCGCTGAAGGCGAACGGCTTGACGATGTAGTCGTCGGCCCCCCCGTCGAGCCCTCGCACCCGGTCCTGCACCGCGTCCCGGGCGGTGAGCATGAGCACGGGCGTCCACCGCTCCGCCGCGCGCAGCCGGCGGAGCACCTCGAAGCCGTCGAGACCGGGCAGCATCACGTCGAGGAGGATCGCGTCGTACGCGCTCTCGGTCGCCTGGTGCAGGGCCGACGGTCCGTCCGCCGCGGTGTCGACCGCGTAGCCGCCCTGCTGGAGCCCGCGGCACAGCAGGTCCTGCATCTTCGGCTGGTCCTCGACCACCAGCACGCGCATCGTCGCCGTCCCGTCCTCCGCCGCGGCAGGCCGCGTCAGTCGTCCAGCTCGTTGCCGAGCACGCGTCCGGTGGTCCGGTCGATCGTCACGTCCCGGCGTTCGCCGGAGGTCGTGACGAGGGCGACCTCCCAGACCTGCAGCACGTCGTCGACGTCGTCGACCTCCATGCGCACGACCTCACCGCCGCCGACCGCCCCCAGCGCGATGGCCTCGGCGTCCCCGGCGGTCAGCGCCGGCCCACCGGCCGGTGGGGCGGGCTCACCGACCGGCGTGGAAGGCCCGCCGACCGGCAGGCGCGGCCCGTCGACCGGCAGGGTCGGCTCCGCAGCGGGCGGGGGCGCCTGCTCCGCCGACGCGGGCGGAAGGACCGTGGCGCTCCCACCCGTCGACGAGGCGGTGGGATCGCCCGTACCGCTGGTGCACCCGGCGGTTCCGAGGGCGAGCACCATGCCCATCAGACCGGCACGGAGCACCTTCTCCACGATGGCCTCCCCGGTGGCCCGTCGTCCGCGGTGTGAGCGGTTCTGGATACCCCGTCACCCGTCCCGGCGGCAAGGCAACCGCCCATGCCGCACGGGCCCCGGTCCGCCGAGGGGCGCTCCCGCGGGCGGCCCGCGGTCAGGGCGTGGGTCAGGGTCCCTCCCCGATGTCCCGCGGTCCGGCGGCGCGGGACCGTGCCGGGGCGTCGGAGGACGAGGAGGACCGCGATGCTGCCGACCGTCGACACCAGGGCACGACCGACCGGACCCGTCGTGCGCACCACCGCCGGGGCCGTCCGCGGTTCGGTCGAGGACGGGATCTGCGTCTTCCGCGGCATCCCCTACGCCGAGCCGCCGGTGGGCCGGCTGCGGTTCCGCCCGCCGGCGCCGCGGGCACCGTGGGACGGCGTGCGCGACGCCACGCGCTTCGGGCCCACGCACCCCCAGAGCCACGACCCGGTCGAGGGCCGCATCATGCGGGTGGGCGCCCGGCCGCCGGCGGGTGAGGACTGCCTGAACCTCAACGTGTGGACGCCGTACCCGGCCGCTGGTGGGCTGCCGGTGTTCGTCTGGCTGCACGGGGGCAGCCTGAAGCTCGGCGCCGGCTCGGACGCGCTGTACGACGGCGCGGCGTTCGCCCGGGACGGCGTCGTCGTGGTGACGCTGAACTACCGGCTGCACGCCGCCGGGTACCTCAACGTCGAGGGCCGGCCGGGTGCGGGCGCGTTCGGCCTGCTGGACCAGATCGCCGCCCTGGAGTGGGTGCGGGACGAGATCGCCGCGTTCGGTGGTGATCCCGACCTCGTCACGGTCGCGGGGGAGTCGGCCGGTGCGCACAGCGTCGGCCAGTTGCTCGGCGCGCCGGCGGCGCGCGGCCTGTTCCGCCGCGGCGTCCTGCAGAGCGGGTCGGCGTCGTTCGACGTCCCCGTCGAGACCTCGGCCGTGCTCGGGACCGCGGTGCTCGACCGGCTCGACGTGCGGCCCGACGACGAGGAGGGCCTTGCCGCCGTGACGGACGCCGACCTCCTCGCGGCCTACGACTCGATCGAGCCGCGGATGTTCGAGGTGCTCGACGCGCACGGTGTCCGGCCGCGTCCTATGACGCTGGCCACGCGGGTCGTCTGCCTGTCCACGACCGGTGGGGACGTGGTGCCCAGACCTGCGCTCCAGGCGGTCGCGGACGGTGCCGCGCGCGGGATCGACCTGCTCGTCGGCAGCACCCTCGACGAGGTCGACCTGTTCCCGGAGGAGTTCTCGGCGGTCGCGCCGTCGGTCGCGGAGGCCGCCTTCGGGGCCTCAGGGCGGACGCCGGAGCAGGTCCTGGCCACGTACGCGTCCGCGCCGGGCGGGAGCGAGCGGGCGCGGCGGAGCCGGCTGCTGACCGACGTGATCTTCCGCATCCCGCAGATCCGGCTCCTGGAGGCCGCCCGGCCGCACAGCACGCGGGTCTACGCCTTCCAGCTGGTGTGGGGCTCGCCGCCGTCGGATCGCGGGCTCGGCGCCTACCACGGCCTCGACCTGCCGTTCGTCTGGAACCGGCTGGACGACGCGGCCGCGCCGTTCTTCGAGCTCGCGGGCGCGCGACCTCCGGAGGAGCTCGTCGACGCGGTGCACGGGGCGTGGGTGGAGTTCGTCCGCACGGGCGTGCCGCGGCACCCCCGCCTCCCGGAGTGGCCGGCCTACGACGTCGACCGCCGGGCGACGATGTGGCTGGACGTCGAGAGCCGCGTCGTCGACGACCCGCTCGCCGAGGAGCGCAGGCTGTGGGACGGCGTGACGTTGTGAGGCCCGGTGAGGCGGCGTCCGCCCGGGACCAGGGGCCCGACCGCACCGTGCGCTCCCTGCAGGCCGGGACGGCGTCGTTCCACGACGTCGCGTGGTCGGCCATGTCCCGCCGCCCGGCGGTGCGGCTCGGCGAGGCGGTCGCTGCGGAGAGGCGTGGCACGACGGTGCGCGGGCTGACCGGCGTCGCCGTGGGCGTGGCGATCGCCGTGTGGCCGGAGGCGTCCCTCACCGCGCTGGTGGTCGTGGTCGCGAGCTATGCGCTTCTCGACGGGGTGCTCGTGCTGGTCGGGCTGCTCCACCCGGGCCACCGGAGGTGGCAGCAGGCAGTCGAGGGGATGGCTTCCCTCGCGACGGCGGCCTGCGTCGTGATCTGGCCGGACGTCACCGCCCGGGCGCTGCTGCACGTGCTCGCCGTCTGGGTCGTCGTCATGGGGGCGCTGCGGCTCCGCGCGGCTCTCGAGTTCGGGCACGCGGTCCGGATCCGCTGGGTACCGGCCTTGCTCGCCCTCCTGGGGATCGTGGCCGGTTGCACGGTGTTCGTCGCACCGGAGCGGAGCCCGACGGGGCTGGTGGTCAACCTGGCCGTCTTCGCCGTCCTCAACGGGCTGGCGGAGATCGCCGAGGGCGTGCGGGCCCGGTCGGCGCGCGACCCGTGACGGGGCAGGTCGGTCCGGTGTGGCTCCGGTGAGAGGGACGGCGTCCTCCTACCGCGCGGAGCGCTCGACGACCCGCGCGACCTCGACGCGGGAGGACACCCCGAGCTTGGTGAACAGGTTCCTGACGTGGGTCTCCACGGTCTTGGGGCTGAGGAACAGCATCCCCGCGATCTCGGCGTTGGTCCGCCGGTCCACGATCATGCGGGCGACCTGCAGTTCCCGCTCGGTCAGCGCGTC
This sequence comes from Geodermatophilus sp. YIM 151500, assembly GCF_025716945.1. Classification (GTDB taxonomy): domain Bacteria; phylum Actinomycetota; class Actinomycetes; order Mycobacteriales; family Geodermatophilaceae; genus YIM-151500. The sequence continues at coordinate 4,282 of NZ_JAOVZT010000019.1, read as the reverse complement.
CACGCCCCCGAGCCCGGGGTTGCCGGGCTGCGTGCGCCGGTGCAGCCGCCGGTGACCGAGCCGGCGCAGCTCCCGCTCGGCGGCGGCGCAGCGGCGCGCCGCCCCGCACCGGTCGAACGTGGCGGCCGCCCGCTGCAGCTCCTCGCTCGCGGGTCCGGTCCGGTTCGCCGCCGCGAGGGCGCGGGCGGCGAGGACCCGGGACTCCGCGGCGTCGACCACCGCTCCGACGTCCCCCTCGGCGCGCGCCGCGGCCAGCGCCAGCGCGGCGGCGCGGTGCGGGTCGCCCTCGTGCAGCGAGACGGCGGCCGCCGCGCGGTCGGCCACGGCGCGGGCGGTCGGCAGCCCGGACTCGCCGGCACAGGCGTCCGCCGCCGCGGCCGCGTCGGAGGCCTCGAGCGGGCGGTCGAGCGCGAGCCCGCAGCGGGTCAGCACCTCGAGCGCGCGGGGCCGGAGCGGGGACGGCAGCGCGGGCAGATCCCGACCACCCGCCGCGGCGGTCAGCAGGTCGGCCGCGGCCGCGGGCTCTCCCGCGAGCAGCAGCGCCGCCGCGTGCGCGAACGCGGCCCACGTCGAGGACAGGCTGCGGACGGGGCCGGCCATGGTGTCGGCGCTCTCCTCGGCGGTCGCGAGCGCGACGTCGACGTCCCCGGCGGCCGTCGCGGTGAGCGAGCGGGCGAGCAGCTGCCAGCCGAGCATCGTGGACGGGCCGGTGGACCGGGCGACCTCGGCCGCCTCGTCGAGGAGTGCGGCCGCCTGCGGCAACCGGCCGCGGGCGGTCCGCACGCAGCCGGTCCAGAACAGGGCGGGGAAGTGGTTCTCCCTGCCGAACGACCGTCCGGCGAGCAGGACGCGCTCGATGTGCCTCCCGGCCGGGTCGTAGCGGTCGACGAACAGCTCGGCGCTGGCCAGGTTCACGCCGGGATCGGGGAGGTGCGCGAGCTGCTCGTCGGTGAGGGCGTCGACCAGAGGCGCGACCGCCGCGCAGGCGGCGCGCGCCTCGTCGACCGCGCCGTCGAACGCGCAGCTGACCGCCCGCCACGCGGCCGCCGACGCGGCCGCCACCGGGTCGCCGAGCCGGGTGGCCGCGGCGTCCGCCCGCGCGGCCCACTCCCGCGCCTGCGGGTACTCGAGCCGGTACAGGCTGTCCTGGGTCAGGGCGCTCAGGAGCGCGACGGCCTGAGCGGTGTGCGTCGGGGGCAGCTCCGCCAGCACCGCCATCAGGCGGCGGTGCGCGGCGTCGTGCCGGCCGAGCGTCAGCTCGAGCCCGGCGCACTCCGCGACCAGCCGCACCCGGTCGGCGACCGCGTCGGCGGGCACGAGCCCGATGCCGCGCACGAGGGCGTCGCGGGCCTCCGCGAGCCGACCGGTGGCCGCGAGCGCACCGGCGAGTTCGGTCTCCAGGGCGAGCTCGGCGGCTCCGTGCGCGGTCTCGGGTAGCAGGTCGAGCGCGGCCCGGAACCAGCGCGCGGCCTCCCCGGGCGCTCGTTGCGCCGCGGCCACACCGGCCGCACGGAGCAGCTCCACGGCGGCGGTGTCACCCCTCCGTGCCGCCACGAGCACGTGGCGCGCCCGAGTCGCCGGCGCGGCACTCGACCTGGCGAGCGCGTCTGCGGCCCGCTCGTGGGCGCCCAGCCGCCACCCGGCGGGCGCGGAGTGGTAGACCGCGTGCCGCACCAGCGGGTGCCGGAAGCGGAAACGCCGTGGCACGTCGGTGACCCGGACGAGGTCGCGGCGCAGCAGCTCGTCGAGGGCGGCGGTCACCGTCACCTCCGGCACGGCGGCGGCGGCCGCGGCGAGTTCGGGGACGAACGGGTCCCCGGTCACCGCCGCGCCTTCCAGGACCGTGCGCGTGGTGTCGTCGAGCAGGGCCAGCTCGGCCGAGAGCGCGGCGGCGACGGCCGGCGGGACCTCGTCGGCCAGGACGACGGCGGCGTCCGGGTCCACGGCCCGCCGGGAGTGCGCGAGCTGGCGCAGGTAGAACGGGTTGCCGCCGCTCACCTCGTGCAGCGCCGCGGCGACCCTCCGGTCACAGCCCGGACCCAGCAGACGGCGCACGCCCTCCAGGTCGAGACCGGTCAGGTCGAGGCGGGTGAGCGCGTCGGCGCGCTCGACGCCGTCGGACAGCCGCGGCGGGACCTGCCGCGGGCGGTAGGCCGTCCCGAGGAGGACCGGTGCGGCGGGCGGGCGCCGCAGCAGGCTGCAGAGGAGCTCGATGGAGCCGGAGTCCGCCCAGTGCAGGTCGTCGAGCAGGAGCACGAGCGGCACGGGCTCGGCGAGCACCTCGAGCAGGCGGCGCACCGCCCCGTGCGTCCGGTAGCGCTGGTCCTGCCGGCCCGGCCCGCGGTCGACGAGCAGCGCCGGCCAGGACGGCAGCACGTGGCCGAGCTCGGCCCGGGCGTCGTCGTCCAACCCGGTCAGCCGGCCGGGGGCCAGGCCGCGCAGGTGCTCGTCCAGCGCGTCGACGAGGACCCAGAAAGGCAGGTCGCGCTCGAACTCCGACGCGCTGCCGGACAGCACCAGCATCCCCCGGGCGTCCGCCAGGGCGCCCAGCTCGGCGAGCAGACGGGTCTTGCCGATGCCCGGCTCACCCAGCAGCGCGACGAACTCCGGGTGGCCCCGCTCGAGCCGGTCCAGGACGGCGGTGAACGCCGCCAGCTCGGCATCACGCCCGACCAGTGGGTCCCCGGCTCCGGACATCGCCACCCCCAGCGGGACGAGGACCGCGCGCCGGACGAGGGTGCGCTCAGGGTGCGGCCCCGATGTCGCGGGACAGGGTAGCCGCGACCCTCGATCCGTGGCGCAGTTCGTCATTCACCACCACCACGCGGCCGACGACTGCGGGGTCGTCTTCTCGGCGTTCCGCGGGTTCGACAGCCCGCTGCGCCGGACGGACGCCCTCGCCTCGTGCCCGTGCGGAGGTCACGAGATCTGGTGGTCGGTGAGGGCGGAGGACGAGGCGGCCGCGCTCGGCCTGCTGCCGCACTACGTGGCCGTGCGAGCCACCGCGACGCGGGTCGAGCACGTCCGGATCCCGTGACGGTGGCGACGCACGGTGGCGACGCACCCCGACGTCCGAACCGATCTGGAGGCAGCTCATGAGCGAGGTCCACGGCGCGTGCTCCGACCAGTTCGCCGAGGTCCGGAGCCTGCTGGCCGGCAACCTGGACGCCGGCGCCGACGTCGGCGCCTCGGTAGCGGTCTTCATCGACGGCGAAGCGGTCGTCGACATCTGGGGCGGCCACGTCGACGAGGCGCGTTCCCGCCCGTGGCAGCGCGACACGATCGTGAACATGTTCTCCTCGACGAAGACCATGACCGCCCTGTGCGCGCTGGTCCTGGCCGACCGGGGGGTGATCGACCTGCACGCTCCGGTGGCCCGCTACTGGCCGGAGTTCGCGGCCGAGGGCAAGGAGCGCGTCGAGGTGCGGCAGCTGCTCGGGCACACCTGCGGCCTCCCGGGCTGGGACGGGCCCATGACCATCGCCGACGTCCTCGACCGGGAGAAGGCGACCACCCTGCTGGCCCGGCAGGCCCCGTGGTGGGAACCCGGGACGGCGGCGGGGTACGAGGCCATCACCTACGGCCCGCTGCTGGGTGAAGTTGTCCGGCGGACCACGGGGATGACGCTGACCCGCTTCTTCGCCGGGGAGATCGCCGGCCCGCTCGGCGCCGATTGCCACATCGGCGCACCTGCCGAGGCCGACGCGCGGGTGTCCCCGATGATCGCGGGCACTCCGCCCCGCCCCCGGGACCCCGCGGGCAGCATCCCCGAGCGGGTCTTCTTCAACCCGTACGTCACTCCCGCGGACGCCAGCACCACGGCGTGGCGCCGGGGTGAGCTCGGCGGCAGCAACGGCCACGGCAACGCGCGTTCGCTCGCTCGCGTCCAGCAGGTCCTCGCCTGCGGGGGCACGGTCGGCGGCGTGCGCCTGCTGTCCGAGGCCGGGTGCGCGCGTGCCCTCGAGCAGGTGGCCGACGGGACGGACCTGGTGCTCGGCCTGCCGGTGCGTTGGGGCATGGGCTACGGCATCGGCAGCCCGCTCGTCGCAGACCTGTACGGCCCGCGCGTCGAGGGCCGGCGGCTGGCCTTCTGGGGAGGCTCCGGCGGCTCGTGGGTCCTCGTCGACCTCGACGCCCGGATGACCATCGCCTACGTCATGAACCGGCACGTCGAGGGCGCCTTCGACCGACGCAGCGTCGACTTCGTGAACGCGGCGTACGACTCGCTGGCCCTCGCCGCCTGAGAGGGTGTTGGGTAACCCGGTGATTACTCGTCGTTGAG
>NZ_JAOVZT010000018.1:141-56470 GCF_025716945.1 Geodermatophilus sp. YIM 151500 | reverse complement strand
GCCGAAGCGCAGGTACCGGGGTGAACGGTGGCCGACCATCGCGTCGAGGGTGTTGACCGCCCGGTAGCCCAGCAGTCCGGGCAGCCCGGCGACCGCGCCCCAGAACAGCGGCGCGACGACGGCGTCCGCGGTGTTCTCGGCCACCGACTCGACCGCCGCCCGGGCCAGTTCCGGCTCGTCGAGGTCGCGCGGATCGCGTCCGGCCAGGGCGGGCAGCGCCGCCCGGGCGCCCGGGAGGTCGCCGTCCTGCAGGTACCGCTGCAGCGTGCCGGCCGCCCGGCCCAGCGAGGTGCCGCCGAGCACCGTCCAGGTGGCCGCTGCGGTGACGGCCGTCCGGACGGCGGGGTGCGCGCGCGTGGCCCGGTCGAGGACCGCGCCCGCGGCCGCCGTGGTCGCGACCAGGCCCAGGGCGTGACCGGCGCCGGCGAGCCGGGAGTCGCGCCAGGCCCGGCGCTCGAGCGCGGCGGCCGCGGCGCCGAAGCCGGCGACGGGGTGGCGGCGGCGCGGGTCACCGAGCAGCCGGTCGGCGACCGCGCCGAGGGCCAGCCCGGCGGCGGTCGCGGCGTCCACGGCGCTCATCGTGCCAACCGGCCGGGCCCGCGCCGTCCCTAGGATCGGCGGACATGCGCCTGCCCGGCCGTTACGACGGCGTCGCCCGGCCGATCGTCACCTACGGCACCGACCCGGTGCTGCACCGCCCGTGCGCGGCGGTGACCGAGTTCGACCGCGACCTGCGCCGGCTGGTGCTCGACATGTTCGCGAGCATGCACGCGGCCGACGGGGTGGGCCTGGCCGCCAACCAGATCGGCGTCGACGCGCGCGTCTTCGTCATCGACTGCCCCGACGCCGACGGCGAGGACGTCGTCGGCTACGTGGTCAACCCGGTGCTGAGCCTGCCCGGGCCGGTGGGCGACGAGCCGGCCGAGGAGCTCACCGAGGAGGGCTGCCTGTCGGTGCCCGGGCCGTACGCCGAGCTGCCGCGCGCCTTCCGCGCCCGGGTCGACGGCGTCGACGTGCACGGGGACCCGGTCGCCCTCGAGGCCACCGGCATGGCCGCCCGCTGCCTGCAGCACGAGGTCGACCACCTCGACGGCACCGTGTACGTCGACCGGCTGCCGGTCGAGCAGAAGGAGCGGCTGCTGGCCGAAGCCGCCGGGCCGCACGGGGACCTGCCCGCATGAGCGTCCCGTGAGTGCGCCGGTCGTCGTGGTCGGCATCGGCGCCGACGGCTGGGATGGTCTGTCGCCACGGGCCCGCCGGGCGATCGAGGACGCCGACGTGCTGCGCGGAAGCGCCCGGCAGCTGGCCCTGGTGCCCCCGGAGGTGGGCGCCGAGCGGGTGCCGTGGCCCTCGCCGATGGGCCCGGCGCTGGACGCGCTGCCCAGCGCACACCCCGGACGGCGGGTCGTGGTGCTGGCCAGCGGCGACCCGATGCTCGCCGGGGTCGGCACCTCGCTGGTGCGGCTGCACGGCGCGGGTGCCGTCGAGGTGGTGCCGCACCCCTCGTCGGTCACCCTGGCCTGCGCCCGGCTGGGCTGGTCGGTCGAGGGCACCGCGGTCGTGCCGCTCGTCGGCCGGCCGGTCGACCTGCTGGCCCCGCACGCGACGCCCGGCCGGCGGCTGCTGGTGCTCGGCTCGGGCACCGGGACGCCGGCGGAGATCGCCGGCCGGCTCACCGGGTGGGGTTACGGCGCCAGCCGGCTGACCGTGCTGGCCCAGCTGGGCGGGCCGGCCGAGCGCGCCGCCACCGGCACCGCCGCGGAGTGGCCGCACGCGGAGACCGACCCGCTCGCCGTGACCGCCGTCGAGGTGGTCGCCGACCCCGGCACCGTCCCGCTGCCCACCGTGCCGGGCCTGCCCGACGGCGCCTTCGCCGACGACGGCCAGCTGACCAAGCGCGAGGTGCGTGCGGTCACCGTCGCCCGCCTGGTGCCGCTCCCCGGCCAGCTGCTCTGGGACGTGGGCGCCGGCGCCGGCTCGATCGGCATCGAGTGGATGCGGGTGCACCCGACGTGCCGGGCGGTCGCGGTCGAGGCCCGGCCCGACCGGGCGGCGCGGATCCGGGACAACGCCCGGCGGCTCGGCGTCCCGGACCTGCGGGTCGTCGAGGGCCGCGCGCCCGACGCGCTGGCCGGCCTGCCCGCGCCGGACGCCGTCTTCGCCGGCGGCGGCGCGACCGCGCCGGGGCTGCTCGAGGCGTGCTGGACCGCGCTGGCCCCCGGCGGGCGGCTGGTCGCCAACGCGGTGACCGTGGAGACCGAGGCCGTGCTGGCCCGCTGGTTCGCCGGGGTGGGCGGCGACCTGGTGCGGCTGGCGGTGCAGCGGGCCGAGCCGGTCGGCGGCTTCACCGGCTGGCGGGCGGCCATGCCCGTGACCATCTGGTCCGTGACGAGGTGACCCGCCGCCGGATGCCCCCGGGTGGGGGGCCGGAGGCCCGCGGGACGGGGGCGGGGCAGCGGCTCCGCGGCGCCGGAGGACGGCACCTGGCCGCGGTCGGAGCCCGGAGGGCGACAGGGAACAGGGCGACGGGGAACAGGGCGACAGGGAACAGGGCGACAGGGGACGAGGCCCCATGACCGTGCACTTCATCGGGGCGGGGCCGGGCGCGGCGGACCTGGTCACCGTGCGGGCCGCCCGCATCATCGCGACCGCACCGGTCTGCCTCTACGCCGGCGCACTGGTGCCGCGCGAGCTGCTGGCCACCGCGCCGCCGGCCGCCCGGCTGGTCGACACCGCCGACCTCGACCTCGACGCGATCACCGCCGAGCTGGTCACGGCGCACGAGGACGGCCTGGACGTCGCGCGGCTGCACTCCGGCGATCCGTCGGTGTGGAGCGCGATGGCCGAGCAGATGCGCCGCCTCGACGCGGCCGGCGTCCCGTACGACGTCGTCCCCGGGGTGCCCGCCTTCGCCGCCGCGGCCGCCGCGCTGCGGCGGGAGCTGACCGTGCCGGGGGTGGCGCAGACCGTCGTCCTGACCCGGACGTCGGCGCGGTCGACGCCCATGCCGCCGGGCGAGACGCTGGCCGCCTACGCGGCCACCGGTGCCACGCTGGTGCTGCACCTGGCGGTGCAACGGACCGGCGAGCTGGTGCCCGAGCTCGCGGCGCACTACGGCACCGACTGCCCGGTGGCCGTGGTCGCCCGGGCCAGCCGGGAGGACGAGCTGGTGCTGCGGGGGACGCTGGCCGACATCGCCGCCCAGGTCGAGGCCGCCGGGGTGCGGCGTACCGCGGTGATCGTGGTCGGCCGGGCGCTGGCCGCCGAGCAGTTCCCCGACAGCCACCTCTACTCGACCACCCGCCCCCGGTGACGGCCCCTCATCCCGGCCCCGCTGCAGGGGCCCGCCGCGAGCGCGCGAGCGGTGGGGGGCAGCGGGGTCCTTCAGCAGGCGCGGCCGACGACGGCGCCCGCGCGGTCGATCACGATCACGTCGACGTCGACCGGCGCGCCGCGGAGGACGCCGAGCGCGGTCTCCCGGGCGCCGGCCGCCACCAGGTCACCCAACGGCAGCCCGGCGGCCCGGCACATCTGCAGGGCGTCCAGCGCGGTGTTCGCGCCGAGGACGCGGGTAACCAACTGGTCCGACCCGCCGGCGTCGCGCACCCGCCGGGCCAGCGCGTCGGGGGAGACCTGCGAGCGGGCGGAGTGCAGGTCGAGATGGCCATCGGCGAGCTTGGCCAGCTTGCCGATGCCGCCGGCGATCGTCAGCCGCGGCACGGGGTGCGCGCGCAGGTACTTGAGCACCGCGCCGGCGAAGTCGCCCATGTCGAGCAGCGCGTCGTCGGGCAGGCCGTGCAGCTCCGCGGCCACCCGCTCGCTGGTCGCGCCGGTGCAGCCGGCCACGTGCGTGCGGCCGGCCGCCCGGGCGACGTCGATGCCGCGGCGGATCGAGTCGATCCACGAGGCGCACGAATAGGGGACGACGACGCCCGTCGTCCCGAGGATCGACAGGCCGCCGAGGATCCCCAGCCGCGGGTTCCACGTCTTCAGCGCGAGCTCGGCACCGTTCTCCACCGACACCTCGACCACCACGTCACCGGAACCGCCGTGCCGGGCGGCGACGGCGGCCACGTGCTCGCGCATCAGCCGCCGCGGCACCGGGTTGATGGCCGGCTCGCCGACCGCCAGCGGCAGGCCGGGCTTGGTCACCGTGCCCACGCCCTCGCCGGCGCGGAACACCACCCCGGTGCCCGGCTCCCCGTGCGCGACCCGGGCGGTGACGAGGGCGCCGTGGGTGACGTCGGGGTCGTCGCCGGCGTCCTTGACCACGCCCGCGGAGGCGGCGCCCGGCTCGAGCGTCTCCCGCGCCAGCGCGAAGGACGGGTGCCGGTCGTGCGGGAGGTCGACGGTGACCGGGTCGGGGAACTCGCCGGTGAGCAGCGCGGTGTAGGCGGCGGTGGTGGCCGCGGTGGCGCACGCGCCCGTCGTCCAGCCGGAGCGCAGCCCGGTGCCCTGCCCGGTGCCCTGCTCCGGGCCGGCGGTGGTCACCGGACCAGTCTGCACACCGGCGGACGGGCCGCGGCCCGCTGCGGCGCGCCACGGCGGCACCGGGCGGTGCGGCCGTGACCGGCCGGGTCCTGGTGCTGGGCGGCACCGGCGAGGCCCGCCGGCTCGCCGGGGAACTCGTCGCCGCCGGCGTCCCGGTGGTGAGCTCCCTGGCCGGCCGGGTGGCCGAGCCACGGCTGCCACCCGGGGAGGTCCGCGTCGGCGGCTTCGGCGGCCCGACCGGGCTGGCCGCCTGGTTGCGGGAGCACGGGACGACCGCGGTCGTCGACGCCACGCACCCGTTCGCCGCCGGCATGACGGCCAACGCCGTGGCCGCCACCCGGGCGGTCGGCGTGCCGTTGCTGCGGCTGCAACGGCCGGGCTGGACGGCACAGCCCGGTGACGACTGGCGCCGCGTCGGTTCGCTGGACGCCGCCGCGCGCGCCGTCGAGGGGTTCTCCTCGGTGTTCCTGACCACCGGTCGGCAGGGCCTGGCCGCGTTCGCCGGGCTGACCGCCGCCGTCCTCGTGCGCTCTGTCGACCCGCCCGATCCGCCGCTACCGGCGCGGACGACGGTCGTGCTCGCCCGCGGCCCGTTCACCGTCGACGAGGAACGGGCGCTGGTGCTCGAGCACCGCGTCGACGTGGTGGTCACCAAGGACAGCGGCGGGGCGATGACCGCCGCCAAACTCACCGCCGCCCGCGAGCTGGGCCTGCCGGTCGTGCTGGTCGACCGGCCGCCGGTGCCCGACGGCGTCCCGGCGGTCGGCACCGTGGCGGAGGCCCGGGCCTGGCTCGCGGACCGGTGGCAGCGGTAGCGGCAGCGCTGAGCCGCGGACACCCGGATGCGCCCGGTGGAGGTCCGCCGTCCCGGCCCACCGGGGCGGGCGGCGCGAGCCGGGCATGTGTCACCGCACGCCCGGGCGGGGCATGTGCAGCCCATGACCGAGACCGCGCCCCTGCGTGCCCTGGCCCTCGTCTGCAGCCTCAAGCCCTCGCCCGCGCCGTCCAGCAGCGAACTGATGGCACGGCAGGTGCTCGAGGCCCTCGAGGAGCACGGGGTCACCGGCGACCTGGTGCGGGTGGTCGACCACGCGGTCCACCCCGGCGTCGAGGTGGACATGGGCGACGGCGACGCCTGGCCGGGGATCCGCGACCGGCTGATGGCCGCCGACATCCTGCTGCTGAGCACCCCGACCTGGGTCGGGCACATGAGCAGCGTGGCGCAGCGCGTCCTGGAGCGTCTGGACGCCGAGCTGTCCGAGCGCGACGAGCAGGGTCGCCCCCGGGTCTTCGGCAAGGTGGGAGCGGTCGCCGTCGTCGGCAACGAGGACGGCGCGCACAAGATCAGCGCCGATGTCATGCAGGCCTTCAGCGACGTCGGGTTCACCGTTCCGGCGCAGGCGGCCACCTACTGGAACGGCGAGGCGATGCAGGGCGTCGACTACCTGGACCTGGACGAGACGCCGGAGGCGGTGGCCTCGACCACGGCGACCCTGGCGGCCAACGCCGCCCACCTGGCCCGGCTGCTCGAGGCGACGCCGTACCCGCCCGTCGGCTGAGGACCAGGGGGAGCCATGACCGCTGCCGCGCCGACGGTGCCGGACGCGCTGGAGACCCTGCGCGACCGGGTCGCAGAGCTGTCGTTCGGCCTGGCCGTTCCCGGCCGCGCGGACGCCGCCCGGGAGGCGCGGGCGGTCGTCGACCAGGTCGACGACTACCTGCTGCCCCGGTTGCGCGACCTCGACGCCCCGCTGCTCGCCGTCGTCGGCGGGTCGACCGGAGCAGGCAAGTCGACGCTGGTCAACAGCCTGCTGCACGCCGACGTGACCCGGGCCGGCGTGCTGCGGCCGACCACCCGGGCGCCGGTGCTCGTCTGCGCCCCGGCCGACCGGGCGGCCTTCGCCGGTGACCGGGTGCTGCCGCACCTGGCCCGGACGACGGGCGCGCCCGGCGGGCCGGACGACGGGCACGGCGCCCTGCGGCTGGTGGCGCACGACGCGCTGCCTGCGGGCCTGGCGCTGCTGGACGCGCCGGACGTCGACTCGGTGGTCACGGCCAACCGCGACCTGGCCGCCCAGCTGCTTGCCGCGGCCGACCTGTGGATCTTCGTGACCACCGCCGCCCGCTACGCCGACGCGGTGCCGTGGGACCTGCTGCACACCGCCGTCCAGCGCGGGACGGCGGTCGCCGTGGTGCTCGACCGGGTGCCGCCGGAGGCCCGCGACGAGGTGGCCGACGACCTCGCCGGGATGCTCCGGCGGGCCGGGCTGTCGGCCGCCCGGCTGTTCGTGGTGGCCGAGCGCCCGCTGGACGGCGGCCTGCTCCCGGCGGAGGAGATCGCGCCGCTGCGCGCCTGGCTGCTCGGGCTGGCCGCCGACCAGGAGCAGCGCGACGCGGTGGTGCGCCAGACCCTGGCCGGCGCCCTCGACAGCCTTTCCGACCGGGTCACCGGCCTGCTGGCCGCCGAGGAGCAGCAGCACGCCGCCGCGCGGACCCTCCAGGAGGCCGCGGACGCGGCGTACGCCCGGGCCCGCCAGGAGGTGGACGACGCGGTGGCCGGCGGCGCCCTGCTGCGCGGCGAGGTGCTGGCCCGCTGGCAGGAGTTCGTCGGCACCGGGGAGTGGATGCGCGGCCTGCAGGCCTCGGTCGGCCGGCTGCGCGACCGGATCGGCTCCGCGATGACCGGTCGGCGGACCTCACCGGAGCAGGTGCAGGCCTCGCTCGGTTCGAGCGTCGCCGACCTGCTGCAGGCCGCGGCGGACTCGGCGGCCGAGCGGACGGCGACCAGCTGGCGTTCGCTGCCCGGCGGGACCGCCCTGCTCGCCGGGCGGGAGCGGGACCTCGAGGCCGCCTCGCCGGACTTCCCGGATGCCGCGGTCGACGAGGTGCGCGACTGGCAGGGGGAGGTGCTCGAGCTGGTCCGCAGCGAGGGCGCGGGCAAGCGGGCCCGCGCCCGGTGGCTGTCCTGGGGGGTGAACGGCGCCGGCGCGGTCGTGATGGTGGCCGTCTTCGCCTCCACCGGCGGGCTCACCGGCGGCGAGGTGGCCGTCGCCGGGGGGACGACCGCGGTGGGCCAGCGGTTGCTGGAGGCGGTGCTCGGCGACGCCGCCGTCCGCTCGCTGGCCGCCCGCGCGCGGGCCGATCTGCGCGAGCGGGCCGGGCGGTTGCTCGACACCGAGCGCGCTCGCTTCGCCGACCTGGTCACCGCTGCCGCACCGGCGCCCGACGGCATCACCCGGCTCCGTGCCGCGGCCGACGGGCTGGCCACCGCGCGGCGGAGCCGGTGAGCCGCCGGGAGCCGGCGCTGGCCGACCGGCTGGGCGCCCTCCGCGAGGCGGTGGAAGTGGCCGACGGGCGGCTGGCCGTGCCCGAGGTCGGCGCCGCCCGGGCGCTGCTGGCCAAGGCCGGCGCGCGCGAGGCGCTCGGCGACGCGACGGTGGTCGCGCTGGCCGGCGCCACCGGCAGCGGGAAGTCCACGTTGTTCAACGCGCTGGTCGGCGCGGAGGTGAGCAGCCCGGGGGTCCGCCGGCCGACCACCGGCACGACGCACGCGGCGGTCTGGGGCGGGGACGGCGCCGACCGATTGCTCGACTGGCTGGAGGTGTCGCGCCGGCACCGGGTGGAGGCGCCGGATCCGGCCCTCGACGGGCTGGTGCTGCTCGACCTGCCCGACCACGACAGCGTGCGGCTCGAGCACCGGCTGGAGGTCGACCGGCTGGTGGAACTGGTCGACGTGCTGATCTGGGTGCTCGACCCGCAGAAGTACGCCGACGCCGCGGTCCACGACCGCTACCTGGCGCCGCTGGCCGGGCACGCCGGTGTGCTGCTGGTGGTGCTCAACCAGGTCGACCGGCTCGACGAGCCGGCCGGCGTCGCCTGCCGCGACGACCTGCGCCGGCTGCTGGACGGCGAGGGCCTGGCCGCGACACCGGTGCTGCCCGTGTCGGCGCGGACCGGCGCGGGCCTGCCCGAGCTGCGGGCGGTGCTCGAGCGCCGGGTGACCGCGCGGCGGGCGGCCACCGACCGGCTCGCCGCCGACGCGCGGGGCGTGGCCGGTGCGCTGGCCGCCCACTGCGGCACCCCGAGCCGCGCCGGCCGCGACCCGGGACGCCCGGGGCCCGAGCTGGTCGAGGCCCTCGCCGCGGCGGCCGGGGTGCCCGCCGTCGTGTCGGCCGTCGAGCGCTCGGCCCGGCGGCGCGGGGCCCGGAGCACCGGCTGGCCGCTGCTGCGCTGGACGGCGCGGCTGCGGCCCGATCCGCTGCGCCGGCTGCACCTGGGCGACGAGGAGGCCCGGACCTCGCTGCCGCAGCCGGGCGCGGTGGCGGCGGCTGGCCTGCGGACGGCGGTGCGGCACGCCCGCGACGAGGTCGGTGCCGACCTGCCGCAGGCCTGGCGCGACGAGCTGCGCCGGACGACCGAGGTCACCGAGGAGCGCCTCGCCGACCGGCTCGACCGCGCGGTCGCCGGTGCCGATCTCGGACCCGACCGGACACCCGTGTGGCAGCGCGCCACCGGTGTCGTGCAGTGGCTGCTGGCGCTGGTCGGCCTGGCCGGGGCGCTGTGGCTGGTCGCGCTCGCGGTCCTGGGCTGGTTGCAGCTGGACGGCGTCCTGCCGGTGCCGGAGGTGTCGGGCCTGCCGCTGCCGACCGTGCTGCTCGGGGGAGGGCTGCTCGCCGGCGCCCTGCTGGCCCTCGTCGCCCGCCCGCTGGTCCGCGCCGGAGCCCGACGGCGGGCCCGCCGCGCCCGGCGGCGGCTCACCGACCGGGTGGCCGAGGTGGCCCGCGCCGAGGTGGCCGAGCCGCTCGCGGAGACGCGTGCGGACCACGACCGGTTCTGCGCCGCCGTGCAGCGCGCCGGGAGGTGACGCGTCGGGATCGGAGCCGGCCGGACCGCCGCCGATCATCACCTATGGTGCAACTAGTCGTACGTTCTGTAGTGGCACACCGTGGGTGGGTGAAGAGCTCCGGACGGTGCGTTTCGGCGGGGTCGGCCGGTTCCGTGCCGTTTCCCCAGTTCAGCGCCCGCCGGGCGGGGAGCGGCCCGGATGCGGAAGATCGCGATGCCGTGGATGCTGGTGCGACAGGTGGCGTCCGCGTCACGGGACGGCTCATTGCCGGCACGGGGGGTGACGACCACGTGCTCGCTCTGGCAGGCTGCCCCGTTGCGTGCGCCGGATCGCCGACGACGTGAGGGGGAGCAGCTGGGCATGTCCATCTACGAGCAGCTGGGTCAGGACAACGGCATCCGGACGGCCGTCGACGACTTCTACCGGAGGGTGCTGGCCGACCCGGAGCTCACGGCGTACTTCGACGGCGTCGACATGGCCAACCTCCGGGCGCACCAGACCAAGTTGCTCGTCCAGGTGACCGGCGGGCCGGTGCAGTACGAGGGCCGCGAGCTGGCCGCCGCCCACGAGGGTCTCGACATCGGCTCGGCCGAGTACGAGCGGGTGGTCGCCCACCTGGTCGCGACGCTGACCGACCTGGGCGTGGAGCCCGCCACCATCGGCGACATCGGTGCGGCGATCGACGGCTACCGCGACGACATCGTCACCGCGAACGGGCACCGGGGCTGACCGCGGCCGGCCGCAGCAGCCCCGAGGAGAGCGCGTGGACATCCCTGCGATGCGGGCGAACTTCGCCAAGGCCGCCGCGGCCGGCGACGAGGCGCCCCTGTGGTTCTACTCGCACCTGTTCCTGAGCCACCCGGAGACCCGGCAGCTGTTCCCGGTCTCCATGGCGCACCAGCGGGACCGGCTGTTCGCCGCGCTCGGCGAGGTGGTCGCCCGCGTCGACGACCTCGACTCGCTGGTGCCGATCCTGCAGCAGCTCGGCCGCGACCACCGCAAGTTCGGCACGGTGGCCGCGCACTATCCGGCGGTCGGCGCCAGCCTGCTCGCGACGCTGGAGCACTTCGACGACGAGTGGAACGCCGCGCTCGCCCAGGACTGGACGGCGGCCTACCAGCTGGTCGCGGACGTGATGATCGCCGCCGCCGACGAGGCCGACGACGAGCCGCCGTGGTGGAACGCCGAGATCATCGAGCACGAGCGCCGCGCCATCGACATCGCCGTCCTCACGCTGCGGCCGGAGACGCCGCTGGCGTACCTGCCCGGCCAGTCCGTCTCGCTGGAGACCGACCTGCGGCCGCGGCTGTGGCGCTACTACTCGCCGGCCAACGCGCCCCGCGAGGACGGCCGGATGGAGATCCACGTCCAGGCCCAGGACGGCGGACCGGTCAGCTCTGCCCTGGTGCGCCAGGCCGGCATCGGCGACGTGCTGCGCCTCGGCCCGCCGCTGGGGCACCTGGCCCTCGACACCGGGTCCGACCGCGACCTGCTGCTCGTCGCCGGCGGCACCGGCCTGGCGCCGGTGAAGGCGCTGGTCGACCAGGTGGCCCGGTACGGCCCGGAGCGCCGGGTGGACCTGTTCGTCGGGGCGCGCACCGAGGAGCGGCTCTACGACCGGGCCGACCTCGAGCGGCTGGACAAGGAGCACCCGTGGCTGACGGTCACCCTGGCCGTCTCCGACGACAAGTACTCGCCGCTGGAGCAGGGCGACGTCGGGGACGTCGTCCAGCGGCACGGCCCCTGGCGCAGCCGGGACGTCTACGTCGCCGGGACCGGGCCGATGGTCGACGACACGGTCGCCCGGCTGGTCGGCTCCGGCCTGCCGCCCGACCGCATCCGCACCGAGGTCTTCGCCCCCAGCCGCCCCAGCCCCGACGTCGACGGAGAGGTGACCGAATGACCGCAGAGGTCCAGGCCTACGAGACCGGTGACCGGCGGCTCACGCCGGCCGACGTCCACAGCGTCCGGTTCACCCGCGGCACCATGCTGCGCCCGGGCTACAACGAGGTGGAGGTCGACCGCTTCCTCAGCCGCGTCGGGCACGAGCTGGCCCGGCACGCCCAGGAGAAGGCCGAGCTGCGCGACCGCGTGCAGACCCTGCAGAAGCAGCTCGGCGAGGTCACGGTGATCGAGCCCCCCAGCGACCAGGCCGTGCGCATCCTGGCGCAGGCCCAGCTGACGGCGGACAACTACGTCGCCGAGGCCGAGGACTTCAGCCGGCAGATCACCAGCGACGCGCGGGCCCAGTACGAGGAGCAGCTGCGGCAGGCCCGCGAGAGCGCGGGCGCCATCATCCAGGCCGCGCACGAGACGGCGGCCAAGATGACCCGCGGGGGCACGCCGATCGGTGACGCCGACGGCGCCACGCTCGAGCAGCTGCAGGAGCAGGTCGCCTACCTCAAGGCCTTCGGCCAGGCGGTGCGGGTCCAGCTGCGGTCCTACCTGGAGGCGCTGATCACCGACGTCGAGTCGGAGTGGGGCCGGGCCGACCCCGGCGCCCTCCCGGCGCGGCCGCTCCCGGCGGCGACGCGGTCCGGTGCGCAGGCCGGACCGCTCAACGTCGCGGCGGAGCTCCAGCGGGGCGACGACCGGAAGCCCGGCCCGTCGGCCAACGGCGTCGAGATCCAGGGCACCCGGGGCTGACCGGGCCGCGCGTCCCGGGCGGTCAGGCGGCCAGCGACCCGCGCCGCTCGACCGCCCGGGCGGCCAGCCGCGCGTCCGCGCGTCGCCGCGCGAGCAGCCCGCCCACGGCGACCAGTGCGAGCACCACGACGGCGACGCCGTACACCTGCGCGGTGAGCGTCAGGCCCACGCGGGCGGCGGCCAGACCGGCGCCGATGGCCGGCAGGCTGAACGACAGGTAGCCGACGACGAAGATGCTCGACATCAGGCCGGCGCGGGCCCCCGGGACGACGCCGCGGGTGGCGGTGGCCAGCGCGCCGTAGAACGCCGAGCCGAAGCCCAGCCCGGAGACCACCGCCGAGGCGAACAGCAGCGGCACCGAGGTCGTGCCCACGGCCACCAGCGTGACGGCGACTCCGCCGGCGAAGACCAGCGCGCCGGCCGACATCGCCAGCTCGCCGGACAGCCGGTGGGCGGCCACCGACCCGACCGCGGCGCAGCCGTTCATCGCGAGGACGAGCAGGCTGCCGGCCAGGTGGTCGTCGACGCCGAACACGCCGGCCAGCACGGACGGCGCCAGCGACAGGTACAGCCCGCCGAGGGCCCAGGTGGCCACCAGGCACGGGACGGCGACCAGGAAGCGGGGGCGCTGCGCGCGCGGCACGTGCACCTGCGGGCGGAGCGAGGTCAGCGCGCCGGGCAGGCGCGGCGAGGACTCCGGCAGCAGCAGCACACCCGCCGCGGCGAGGGCGAAGGCGCCGGTCAGCGTGCCGTACACCCACGCGGTCGGAGCGGGTAGGAACTGCAGGGCGAGGCCGGCGCCGACCGCGCCCGCGGCCAGGCCCACCCCGGGTCCGGCGCTGTTGACCACCGGTCCGAGCGGCCGGTCCTGCCGCTGGAAGTCCAGCAGCGCCGCCCCGAGCGCGCCGGTGAGCGCGCCGGTGGACAGGCCCTGCACCACCCGGGCGGACAGCAGCCAGCCGACCCCGTCGGCGGCGAGGAACAGCACCATGGCGACCGCCTGCAGCGCCAGCCCGGCGGCGAGCACCGGCCGGCGGCCGACGTGGTCCGACAGCGCCCCGACCACGAGCAGGGTGGCCAGCAGCGCGAACGAGTACACGCCGAAGACCGCGGTCAACAGCCCGGGGCCGAAGTCGAAGCGCGCCTGGTACACCCGGTACAGCGGGGTCGGCACGCCGGAGGAGGCCAGCACCAGCACCAGCAGCGCCGCGAGCGACCAGAAGGCGGCCGGGCGGCTCAGGCGGGCGGAAGGCACGACGGGGGAATGCCGCCTCCCCGGCGCGTCATTCCCGGACGCCCGCGGAGCCGGCGTCGGGGTGCGTCCGCGGCGTCCAGACCGCTCCGGACGGCGACACGCGCGTCCGGGACGAGCCGACCAGCACCAGGCAGCGCATGTCGACGGTGTGGGGGTCCAGGTCGCCGAGCGTGGTCACCGTCAGCCGCTCCTCCGGGCCGCCGACGTCGCGGCCGACGACCACGACGGTGTCCGGCGACCGGTGCTCCAGCAGCACTTTCTGGGCCTCGCCCAGCTGGTGCGGCCGCACCGTCGAGCGCGGGTTGTAGAGCGCGATGACCAGGTCGGCCGCGGCGGCGTGGCGGAGCCGGTCGACGACGACGGCCCACGGCTTGCGGACGTCGGAGAGGGAGAGCACGCAGAAGTCGTGGCCCAGGGGCGCCCCCACGCGCGCGGCGACCGCCTGGGCGGCCGTCAGGCCGGGCACCACGCGCACCGGGACGCCGGCGAACTCGGGCCGCTCGGCGACCTCCAGCACCGCCGCGGCCATCGCGAACACCCCCGGGTCGCCGGAGGAGACCACCGCGACCCGCCGTCCGGACCGCGCCAGCTCCAGCGCGTGCGCCGCCCGCTCGGCCTCGACCCGGTTGTCGCTGGGGTGCCGCCGCTGCCGCGGGTTGGCCGGCACCCGGTCGAGGTAGGGGCCGTAGCCGACCAGGTCGTCGGCGGCGGCCAGCGCCTCGGCCGCCTCCGGCGTCGTCCAGCACCGCGACCCGGGGCCGAGCCCCACGACCGCCACCTCACCGGCGTGCCCGCCGCCGTCGGCGGGCGCGGGCACCCCGCCCGGGTCGGTGAGCGCACTGGGCAGCAGGGCGAGGGAGAAGTAGGGCACCGTCGCCGGATCGACGTCGGCAAGCGGCAGCGCGCGCTGCCGCTCGGTCGTCGCCCGCTCCACGTAGACGGCCCGGTCGAGCACCCCGGCCCGCTCGAAGGCCGCCCGCACGGCCGGGAACGTGCGGCCGAGCTTGAGCACGGCGGCCGAGTCGGTGCCGGCCAGGCGCTCCGCGAGCTCGTCACCGTCGAGGGTGCCCGGCAGCACGGTGAGCACCTCGTCGCGCTCGACCAGCGGCCGACCGAGCGCCGCTGCGGCGCCGCTCACGCTGGTCACCCCGGGCACCACCTCGGTGGGGTAGCGGTGCGCCAGCCGCTTGTGCATGTGCATGTAGGAGCCGTAGAAGAACGGGTCGCCCTCGGCCAGGACGACGACGTCACGGCCGGCGTCGAGGTGCGCGGCGAGCCGGGCAGCGGCGTCCTCGTAGAACGAGTCGATGGCCGCCCGGTAGCCGCCGGGGTGGTCGGTGCCCTCGGTGGTCACCGGGTAGACGAGCAGTTCCTCCACCTGCCCCGGGCGCAGGTAGGGCTCGGCGAGGGCGCGAGCCACCGAGCGGCCGTGCCGGGCGGCGTGGAAGGCGACCACGTCGGCGGTGCCGATCAGCCGGGCCGCCTTGACCGTGACCAGCTCAGGGTCGCCGGGCCCCAGCCCCACCCCGTACAGCCGCCCGGTGCGCCGCGAGCTGCCTGCCGGCCCCCCGACGCCGCTCCCCCGTCCGCTCACTCCGCCTCGCTCGCGATCGCGTTCACCGCCGCGGCGGCCATCGCGCTGCCGCCGCGCCGACCCCGGACCACCAGGTGTTCGAGGTCGGAGGCGACCAGCGCCTCCTTGCTCTCCACCGCACCGACGAAACCCACGGGGATGCCGAGCACCGCCGCCGGCCGTGGCGCGCCGGCGGCGACCATCTCCAGCAGGTGGAACAGCGCCGTCGGTGCGTTGCCGATCGCCACGACCGCACCGTCGAGCCGCTCACCCCACAGCTCCAGCGCGGCGGCGGTGCGGGTCGTGCCGAGCTCGGCCGCCAGGGCCGGGGTGCGCGGGTCGTCGAGCGTGCAGACGACCTGGTTGCCCTCGGGCAGCCTCCGGCGGGTGACGCCCGCGGCTACCATCGTCGCGTCGCAGAGCACCGGCGCGCCGGCGAGCAGGGCCGCGCGGGCGACGGCGACGACGTCCGGGGTGAACGCCAGGTCGCGCACGAGGTCGACCTGCCCGCACGCGTGGACCATCCGCACGGCCACCCGGGCGACGTCGTCGGGCAGGCCGCCCAGGTCGGCCTCGGCGCGGATCGTCGCGAACGACTGCCGGTAGATCGCGGCGCCGTCGTGCTCGTAGTCGTACATCAGCCCTTCTCGGCGGGGTCGGTGATGCGGTAGCCGGCGCCGCCATCCGGAGCGGTCACGGCGACGACGTCCACGACGGCCCCGCGGGGGCGGCCGCAGCGGCGTTCGCAGCCGGCCCAGTGCTGGCGGGCGCCGCCGGCCGGCAACGCGCCGGCGGCCACCGCGGCCACCGCGTCGGCGCGGACGTCGGAGAGCGACCTCGCGCAGCCCGGCCGGCCGGCGCACGCGCTGACCCGCCACCAGGGCGAGGCCGGGTCGGGCTCCAACCCGGCGGCGGCGAGGTCGACGGTCGACCGCGCGGCCGCCGCCGGCGGCAGGTCGGGGACGACGACGCTGCGCCACGGGGTGACCAGGACGTCGGTCGGGGCCGCGGCGGCGAGCAGCTCGGCCTGGTCGGCGGTCAACCGGCCGAGCGGGACGGCGGCGCACACCGCGTGCCGCCCGTCGCGCTGGACCACCGTGCCCGCGGGGCCGGCGCCGACGGGGGAGGGGACGGCGACCGGCGCCGACCGGGGCCCGGTCAGGCGCGCGGCGACGGCGCGCGGGCCACCGGGCAGCTCGGCCAGCCGCCACGCGGTGCCGCCCCGCGCCCCGCGCTCGGCGGAGTAGGCACGGGTGGCGGCGAGCGCCAGGTCGACCGCGCCGTCCGGACCGGAACGCAGGCCGGTGTCGACGCCGGCCAGCAGCAGCGCCACCGAGCCGGGGGACAGGGCGAGCAAGCCCACGTCGGCCCCGAGCCCGGCCACGTCGCCGCGGCCGTCGTCGACCGCGACCAGGAACCGCCCCGGCAGGTCGGCCAGCGCCGGGTCGGCGCACAGCCCGGCGTCCAGGGCGGACACCCACGGGCGGACGTCGACGTGCCCGCCCGGCGCGCGACCGGTCAGCACGCTGGCCACCACGTTGCGCACCCGGTCGTGCGCCGCGCTGGGCAGCAGCCCCGCGGCGGACAGCCGGGCGGCCAGCGCGGCCTCGGCCCCGGCCGGGAGGCCGCGCAGCTGCAGGTTGCCACGGCTGGTGAGCTCCAGCGCACCGTCGCCGAGGTCGCGCGCTGCGCCGGCGAGCGCTCGTAGCCGACCGCCGGTCAGGGTGCCGCCCGGTACCCGGACCCGGGCGAGGGCGCCGTCGGCGGCGGCGTGCGTCCGCAGCGCGCCGGGGCAGGCGTCGGCTCGGTCCCGCCCGGGCGCGGACGGCCCTGCGGCGGTGGACGGCGCGGCGGCGGGAGACATGGCGCCCGCGAGGCTACGTCCCGGCCGCGCCGCCGTCCGCGCCCGCCCGCCCCGGACGTCGACAGCGCTCGACGGTCAGCCGACCGCGGTGGTCACCAGGTGGTGCGGTGCTCGTCGAACGACATCCAGATCCGCCGCCGCTCCTGCCGGAGGGTCGACGCGTGCATGGCCTCGACCCGCCGGCGCTGCTCGTCGGTGGCGGTGTGCTGGACGACGGCGATCTCGGCCTCCCGCATCGCCTCCTCGGCGGCGACCTCCTCGGGGGTCTGCGGGTACACCTCGGGCTCCTCGTCGTCCTCGACCCGGTGCTGCTCGTGGGCGTACGGGCTGTCGGCCGGCAGGTGCCCGCTGATCCGGCCGTAGGCGCCGAGCGTCAGCAGGAGCAGTCCGGCGACGATCGAGAAGATCACGTTGGGCATCTCGAACGCGAGGAAGTTGAAGCTCGTCCTCAGCACGGCCAGGTTGACCAGGGCGGAGAGCAGGAAGAGCACGCCGATCACCAGCATCACGGTCGAGGCGATGCGCGGGCCCATGAAGGCCGACACCACCAGCACCACCGCGACGACCACCGAGATGGTGGAGAGCAGGCCGTTGGACGACAGCCCGAGGATCTCCTCGCCGTCGGTCGAGAAGAAGTCCAGACCGCCGACGAAGCCCAGGACACCGAAGACGAAGATGAAGGCGGCGACGGAGAAGGCACCGAGGCGGTGCACGATCGGCACGCGGGCACCCGAGCCGTTGGGCTCCGGTTCGTCCTGCCAGCGCGACACCCCGGCGTGGGTCGGCCTCCGGTCCTCCGCGGCGGGGGCCCGGGCCGCCGCGGAGTCCGGCGGGGTGGGGGCGCGGCGGTTGAGGGTGGTGCTGGCGACCGGCGGGGCCGGCGCGGCGGCATCGGGGTCGGCGCCGGATGAGGTCGCGCGCTTGCGAGTGAGGGTTCGCAGGGCCATGGCGGTGCTCCGTCCGGGGAGATCGATCGTACCTGTTCTTCGCCCCGCGGCCGCTCCCGGATGCACGCCGGACCGCCTCGGATGGCACGTGCGGGTGTTCCCCGCGGGGCGGGCGGGCAACCGGATGGCGCACGAGCTTTTCGCGGTGTGGCTGCGCGCCGGGAGCGGGAAGCCAGCGGGGCGGCACGTCGTTGAGTTCCGGATGACCCTCCCGCCCTCCGGCGACCTGCACTCCGAGTACCTGCGGGCCGACCTGTTCCTCGCCTCGGGCCAGCCGGCGGAGGCGGCCCGCATCCTGGAGCCGGTCGTGGCGGCCGAGCCGGACAACGAGGCGGTGCTCGAGCTCCTCGCACGCAGCTACTTCGGCGCGGCGCAGCTGGGCCGGGCCGAGCAGGTCCTCGGCATGCTGGTGGAGCTCGCGCCGGCCAACGGCTGGGCCCGCCGGGCACTGGCGCGCACGCTCGAGCGGCAGAGCCGGCACGACGAGGCAGCGGTGCACCACCGGCTGGCCGACGCGCTCGGGGCGGGATGACGTGGACTGCCGGCCCCGCGTGATCACCGGTCACGGCGGGGTGGCCCGCGGGTTCCAGGGGCTGTCCCGGGCCGGGCACGGGCCGCTTCCGGCCGGGGACTGGACGCGAGGCACCCCTGTTGGTTAGCCTCGCCTTACTCGTCGAGGGAGGACGCATGGGTCTGCGGCTGCCGCTCGGTGACGTGACCGTGCTGCTGGGCCCGGCCGTCGCCCGTTCCCGCGTGATCGAGGCGCTGGACGACGACAGCGGGCGGTGCGCCTCCGGGCACGGCTCGGTCGCCGTGCAACGGCTGGCGGCGGCGCCGCACGACGGTGTCGACGAGCGGCTGGCCGCAGTGCGCGCGGCCGCTGACGGGCGTGCGTCGATCGTGATCGTCGACCGGCTCACCGAGGGTCTGGCCGCCGCCGACCGCCGGGTGGTGCTGACGGCGCTCAGGCCGGTGGCCAGCGCGGGCCGCGCGGTGCTCGTCGACGACGACGACCCGGTGGCCGCCCTCGCCGTGGCCGATTCCGCGCTGCGCGCGGACCCCGCCGGAGGGCTGACGACCGAGTCGGTGGAGGGGCGGGACTACCTGGCCTCGTAGGTCAGGCAGTCGGCCATGTCGGCGCCCGCCCCGACGCGGACGCCGGGAGCCGTGCACTCGAGCTTGTCGTTGTGCCGGCAGTCGGTCCGGTGGCAGGCCCCGACGAGACCGGTGCGGTCGAGACCGCCGCGGAAGCTGATCTCCACGAAGGTGCCGCAGTGGGCGTGGTCGCCGCCGATGGTGATGGCACCGGCGTGGCAACTCGAGTTCGCGTTGTACGAACAGCTGCTCACCGAGCAGTCCTGGACCTGGGGCATGTCCTGGAGAGAGGTCATGACCGAAGGTTGGCACGCCGCTGACCAGCCCGCCAGCAAACGAAGCCTTGCCTTCCCGCCCCGGGCGTGTGCCGACGACCGAGGCCGGGGAAGGCCCCGCCCGATCGCCGGCCGGGGAAGGCCCCGCCCGACCGCCGGCCGGGGAAGGCCCCGCCCGACCGCCGGCCGGCCGGCCCGCGCCACCCGGTAGCGTTCGGTCATCGCGGCAGCGCAGGCAGGAAACCGGTGCGAATCCGGCGCGGTCCCGCCACTGTGAGCCCGTTCCGCGGGCGAGCCAGACACTCCGGCTGCCGTGCCCGACGACCCGGGGCGCGGACCCCGAGGGAGGCCCCGACGTGCCCTTCACGCTGCTGTCGACCAGCGACACCGACCTGCTCTCCGCCCGGGCCAGCGGCGCGCCCTGGCGGCTGGGCAACCCCGCGCGGCTGGACGACCCGGGGGTCGCCGCGCTCGCCGAGGACAGCCAGCTGGTCGTCGTCCGCATCCTCGGGGTGCGGCGGCAGTACGAGGAGGTGCTCGCCCCGCTGCTGGCCGGGCCGGCGCCGGTCGTCGTCCTCGGCGGCGAGCAGCTGCCCGACGCCGAGCTGATGGAGCTCTCCACGGTGCCGATGGGCGTGGCCACCGAGGCGCACGCGTACCTGGCGCAGGGCGGCCCGGGCAACCTCGTCCAGCTGCACCGCTTCCTCTCCGACACGGTGCTGCTCACCGGCGAGGGGTTCGAGCCGCCGGTCGTGGCGCCGGACTGGGGCGTGCCGGAGCGCGCCGCCCGGACCTCGAGCGGCCCGCGCATCGCGGTCCTCTACTACCGGGCGCACCACCTGGCCGGCAACACCGCGTTCGTCGAGGAGCTCTGCCGCGCCGTCGAGGACGGCGGCGGGCAGGCCCTGCCGGTTTTCACCTCGTCGCTGCGGTCGGTCGGCGACGACCTGCTCGACGTGCTGCGGACGGCGGACGCGCTGGTGGTCACCGTGCTGGCCGCCGGCGGGTCGCGGCCGGCCACCGCGCAGGCCGGCGGGGACGACGGCGCGTGGGACGTCGGCGAGCTGGAGGCGCTGGACGTGCCGGTGGTCCAGGGCCTGTGCCTGACGAGGTCGCGCGCGGAGTGGGCGGCCGACGACGACGGGCTCTTGCCGCTCGACGTGGGCAACCAGGTGGCCATCCCGGAGTTCGACGGCCGGCTGATCAGCGTCCCGTTCTCGTTCAAGGAGACCGACGCCGACGGCCTGACCCGGTACGTGCCCGACCCGGAGCGGGCGGCCCGGGTGGCCGGCACCGCCCTGGCGCACGCCCGGCTGCGGCACACCCCGCCGGCCGAGCGGCGGATCTGCCTCATGCTGTCGGCCTATCCGACCAAGCACGCCCGCATCGGCAACGCGGTCGGGCTGGACACCCCGGCGTCCGTCGTCCGGCTGCTGGCCGCCATGGCCGGGCAGGGCTACGACGTCGGCCCGTTCGACGGGCCCGACGCGCTGCCGGGAGTGGCCGACCTGGACGGCGACGCGCTGGTGCACGCGCTGATCGCCGCCGGCGGGCAGGACACCGACTGGTTGACCGCCGAGCAGCTCTCGGGCAACCCGGTGCGCATCCCCGCCGCCGAGTACCGGCGCTTCTTCGACACGCTGCCGGCCGACCTGCGTGCGGCGGTGGTCGAGCACTGGGGCGAGGCGCCCGGCTCGCTGTTCGTCGACGAGGCCGACGGCGCCATCGTGCTGGCCGCGCTGCGGGCCGGCAACGTCGTGGTGATGGTGCAGCCGCCGCGCGGCTTCGGCGAGAACCCGATCGCCATCTACCACGACCCCGACCTGCCGCCCTCGCACCACTACCTGGCCGCCTACTGGTGGCTGCGGTCGGCGTTCGGGGCGCACGCCGTCGTGCACGTCGGCAAGCACGGCAACCTCGAGTGGCTGCCCGGCAAGACCGTCGGCATGTCCGCCTCCTGCGGGCCGGACGCCGCGATCGGCGACCTGCCGCTGGTCTACCCGTTCCTGGTCAACGACCCGGGGGAGGGGTCGCAGGCCAAGCGTCGGGCGCACGCGACCCTGGTCGACCACATGGTGCCGCCGATGGCCCGGGCGGACTCGTACGGCGACATCGCCCGGCTGGAGCAGCTGCTCGACGAGCACGCGAACATCGCGGCGATGGACCCGGCCAAGCTGCCGGCCGTCCGCGCGCAGATCTGGACGCTGCTGCAGGCGGCTCGCCTGGACGCCGACCTCGGACTGGACGAGCGGCCGCCCGACGAGCACTTCGACGAGATGATCCTGCACGTCGACGGATGGCTCTGCGAGATCAAGGACTCGCAGATCCGCGACGGCCTGCACGTGCTCGGCGCCCCACCGACCGGGCAGGACCGGGTCGACCTGGTGCTGGCCATGCTCCGCGCCCGGCAGATCTGGGGCGGCGCGGTGGCGCTCCCCGGGCTGCGCGAGGCGCTGGGGCTCGCCGAGGACGGTTCGGCCGGGCGGGTCGAGACCGACGCGGTGGAGACCACGGCCGCGGCGCTGGTGTCGGGGATGGAGGACCGCGGGTGGTCGCCGGCGGCGGTGGCGGAGGTCGTCGGCGAGGTGCTCGGCCGGTCCGACGAGGCCGTCGAGGCGGTGCTGCGGTTCGCCGTCGACGAGATCGTGCCGCGGCTGGAGCGCACCACCGACGAGCTCGACGCCGTGCTGCACGCCCTCGACGGCGGCTACGTACCGGCCGGGCCGTCGGGGTCGCCGCTGCGCGGGCTGGTCAACGTGCTGCCGACCGGCCGCAACTTCTACTCCGTCGACCCCCGCGCGGTGCCGTCGCGGCTGGCCTGGGAGACCGGGCAGGAGCTGGCCGAGTCGCTGGTCGCCCGGTACCTGGCCGACACGGGCGCGTACCCGCCGTCCGTGGGCCTGTCCGTCTGGGGCACCTCGGCGATGCGCACCTCGGGCGACGACGTCGCCGAGGTGCTCGCACTGCTCGGGGTCCGCCCCGTGTGGGACGACGCCTCGCGGCGGGTGACCGGGCTGGAGCCGGTGCCGCTGGACGAGCTCGGCCGGCCGCGGATCGACGTCACGGTGCGCATCTCCGGCTTCTTCCGCGACGCCTTCCCGCACGTGGTGGCGATGCTCGACGACGCCGTCCGGCTGGTGGCCGGCCTGGACGAGCCGGACGACCGCAACCACGTGAAGGCCCACGTCGACGCCGACCTGGCCGGCCACGGCGACCGGCGGCGGGCCACGACGCGGGTGTTCGGCTCGAAACCCGGGGCCTACGGGGCAGGGCTGCTGCCGCTGATCGACTCGCGCGACTGGCGCGGTGACGCGGACCTCGCCGAGGTGTACGCGGTGTGGGGCGGCTACGCCTACGGCCGCGACCTGGACGGCGTCGAGGCCCGCCCCGACATGGAGGCGGCGTACCGGCGGATCGCGGTCGCGGCGAAGAACGTGGACACCCGCGAGCACGACATCGCCGACTCCGACGACTACTTCCAGTACCACGGCGGCATGGTGGCCACGGTGCGCGCGCTGACCGGGCGGGCGCCGGCGGCGTACGTCGGCGACTCGACCCGGCCGGAGTCGGTGCGGACCCGGTCGCTGACCGAGGAGACCGCACGGGTCTTCCGGGCGCGGGTGGTCAACCCGAAGTGGCTGGAGGCGATGCGCCGGCACGGCTACAAGGGGGCCTTCGAGCTGGCCGCGACGGTCGACTACCTCTTCGGCTACGACGCGACGACCGGCGTGGTGGCCGACTGGATGTACGAGAAGCTGACGCAGACCTACGTGCTCGACTCGGAGAACCGCGAGTTCATGGAGCGCTCGAACCCCTGGGCGCTGCACGGCATCGCCGAGCGGCTGCTCGAGGCGGTGAACCGGGGGATGTGGGCCTCGCCGGACCCGGCGCTGCTGGCCGGGCTGCAGCAGGCCTACCTGGACACCGAGGGCGACCTGGAGGGCGGCGACACCCCCGCGGCCGTGCGCTGACGCTCGGGTGACGTGGGCGCTCCCGGGCCGCCGTCGACGGTGGGCCGGGGAGCTCGCGCGCCGGGTCCGGCCGTGGCGTCGGGCCTCGTCCGGCGACTCCCGTGCGACGCCGGGTGTGCGCTGGGTCACGCCACGCCGGACGTCCGCTTCCGCGGGGCCACGCCGGCCCGGCGGTGGGTACCGGTGCTCCATGGGCATCCTGGGACGACTGTTCGGAACGGCGGAGGGCGCCGCGCGTGGCGCGGCGCGAGGCGGCACGCGCGGTGCGGGCCGGGCGGCCACGGGTCG
Organism: Geodermatophilus sp. YIM 151500; assembly: GCF_025716945.1. Taxonomy (GTDB): domain Bacteria; phylum Actinomycetota; class Actinomycetes; order Mycobacteriales; family Geodermatophilaceae; genus YIM-151500. The sequence goes on along the minus strand of NZ_JAOVZT010000018.1, from coordinate 33,219 downwards.
CTCGATGGGGCGGCGGACGACGGCCCGTCCCCGGCCGACGACCGCCGCCGGGGGCACCAGCGGAGGACTCGGCCGGCTGGTCGGCGGCCTGCTGCGCCGGCGCTGAGGACGGACCCCGTCCCCCTCACCGCTCGCAAGCGCGCGGCGAGCCTCCGGACGGGGCCGGTCCAGCGCGCTCGGCTCGGCTCAGGCGAGGACGGCGGCACCCAGCAGGGTGACCGCCGTCGTCACCTCGCCCATCGCCCCGATCACGTCCCCGTTCACGCCGCCGAGCCGCGACGTGGCCCGGCGGAGGAGGAGTTCGGCCGCGAGCAGGCCGAGGGCCGCGGAACCCGCCAGGCGGACGGCGCCGCCGGGATCGCCCAGCCCGGCGAGGAGCAGCACCCCGGCGGCGGCGAGACCGGAGCCGGTCAGCCAGGCCCGCGAGACGGTGCCCTCGACCGCCCGGCCGAGCGTCGAGCCCGCCGCGACCGGCGTCCCCGGGAGTCCGGTGCGCGCCATCGCCAGCCGGGCCGCGACGACGGCGACCCACAGCGCCACCCAGCCGGCGCCCTCCTCCAGCAGGGCGGCCAGGCAGGCCGCCTGGAGCAGCAGCACCAGCACCAGCGCGACGACCCCGAACGGACCGACGTCACCGCGGCGCATCACCGCCAGCGCCCGGTCCCTGTCCCGCAGCGGCCCCAGGCCGTCGGCGGTGTCGGCGAGCCCGTCCAGGTGCAGCCCCCGGGTGAGCACCGCCAGGACGGCGATCCCGAGCACCGCGGCGGCCAGCGGCGAGACCGCGCGGACGGCGAGCGCGGCCACCCCCGCGGCCACCCCGCCCAGCACGAGGCCGACCAGCGGGGCCCAGGGCAGCACCCCCCGGGTGGACGCCGCCGCCCGCGCCGGCACCGGCAGCGCGGTGAGCAGCGCGGCGGACTCCAGCGGCCCGGTCCACCTCACGGCGCCCGCCGGCGTCCGCGCCGCGCCGCGGTGCGGCCGGCTCCGCTCCGGATCACCGGAGCCGCTGCGGCAGTCCGGCGACCACGAACCACACCTCGTCGGCGGTCCCGGCCAGCCGCTGGTTGACCGCGCCGAGCGCGTCGCGGAACAGCCGCCCGGCCCGCGTCCCGGGCACCACGCCCAGGCCCACCTCGTCGCTGACCGCCACCACGTGCGCGGGCGTCATCGTCCACGCCTCGACCAGCGCGTCGCACCGCCGCTCGAAGCGCTCGGCGGCGCCCGGCTCGTCGGACCAGACCCCGCTCTCGTCCATGAGCGCCGCCACCCACGTCGTGACGCTGTCGACGAGCACCGCGCCGGGCCGCAGCATCTCCGAGGGGGCCGTCGTCTCCACCGTCGTCCAGGTGGCCGGGCGGCGGGCCCGGTGCGCCGCCACCCGGGCGCCCCACTCGGCGTCGTCCGCCGCCGGTGCCGAGGCGGCCAGGTAGGTGACGTCCGCGCGGTCGGCCAGCAGCGCCTCGGCGTGCGCGGACTTGCCCGAACGCGCTCCGCCCAGCACGAGCACCCGGCTCACCGGCCGACCCCCGGGCGCGCGCCGCCGCTCACCGGACCAGCTCCAGCCGGGTCACCGTGCCGTTGGGCGGGGTGACGGCGGGCATCGCGCCCGGCCCGTCGCCGGCCGCGACCGCCTGGGCGGCGCGGATCGTGTCGCCGTGGGTGACCAGGGCGACGACGTCCGCGGGCGGGTCGGCCCGGAGGCGGTCGAGGTAGGCGGCCACCCGGGCGTGCACCTGGGCGAGGCTCTCCCCGCCCTCCGCCGACCAGTGCGGATCGGTCCAGTCGACGACGTCCCAGAGCTCGCGCGACGGCCGGCCCTCCAGCACGCCGTAGCCCTGCTCGCGCAGGGCCGGCGTGGTGCTGACCGGCAGGCCGGTGGTCCGGGCGCAGTGCTCGGCGGTCTGGACGGCGCGGTGCAGGTCGCTGGACACGAGCGCGCCGGGGGAGAGCCGGGCCAGCTCGTCCGCCACCGCGGCGGCCTGGGCGTGGCCGAGGTCGGTGAGCGGCACGTGCGCGGTCTGGCCCTGCATGAGCCCGGCGGCGTTCCACTCGCTCTGCCCGTGGCGGACGAGCAGCAGGGTGAGCGGGCGGGCCATGGTGGCTCGCAGCGTAGACACGCACCGCCCGCCGGCGGGCGCCCGCCTCGTACCGTCGGGCCGTGACCCTCCCCGTCCGCCCCGGTGCCGCCCGTCCGGCCGGCGGCCCGGGAGCGCCCGACCCGCTGGCCCCGCTGCTCGACCTGCCGGGCGTCCGCGAGGCCGCCGACGCCGCGCGGGCCGCGGTCGACCGGCTGCTCGGCCACCGCGTGCTGCGCCGGGAGTCGGCCGGCGTCAGCGCCGAGTCGGCGCTCCGCGGAGCTCGCGCCTCCGCGGCGCTGGAGGGCGTCGACGTGCCGCTCGCCGAGCTGCGGGCCGGATCGGTCGGCGATCCCGTCGTCCAGGGCGCGCTGCGGGTCTCGGCCGGGCTGGGGCCGATGGTGGACACCTGGCCGCGCGCGCCGGGCCAGGTGCTGGCCCGGCTGCACGTCCTGGCCGCCGCTGACCTGGTGGGCCCCGAGGGTCGCGCCGCCCTGGGACGGCCGGCGCCGCAGGCCGGTCCGCGTCTGCGGGGTGTCATGACGCTGGTCACCGGCGGCAGCACCGTGCCCGCCGTCCTGGTGGCCGCGCTGGTGCACGGCGAGCTCGCCGCGCTGCGGCCCTTCGGCACGGCGGACGGCGTCGTGGCCCGGGCCGCGGGCCGGCTCACCGCGGTCGCCCGGGGACTGGATCCCAAAGCGGTGTCCGTCCCGGAGGTGGGCTTCGCCGAGCTCGGGCGCGACGCCTACACCGCGGCCCTCGCCGGCTACGCGGCCGGTGGCCCGGACGGCGTGGCCGGGTGGCTGGTGCACTGCTGCCGCGCGACCGCCCACGGCGCGGTGGAAGGTCTGGCGGTCTGCGAGAGCCTGCTCCGCGGCTGACGGCCCCGGTCGAGGCGGGGTTCGGTCTGCCGTCGAGCGCCTGCCCCTGCGCGCCGGAGCGGACGCGCGAACACTGGCCACGTGCGCACCGTGGACGTCGACGGCATCGGACCGGTCAGCCGCATCGGCCTGGGAACCTGGCAGTTCGGGTCGCGGGAGTGGGGGTACGGCGACGCCTACGCCGACCGCATGGCCCGCGACATCGTCCGCCGCGGGCTCGAGCTCGGCATCACCTTGTTCGACACCGCCGAGGTGTACGGCCTCGGCCGCAGCGAGCGGATCCTCGCCGACGCACTGGGTGAGGACCGGGATCGCGTCACCGTCGCGAGCAAGATCTTCCCGGTGGCGCCGGTCCCGCCGGTCGTGCGCCGGCGCTGGGCGGGCAGCGCCCGGCGGCTCGGCCTCTCGACGATCCCGCTCTACCAGGTCCACCAGCCCAACCCGGTGGTGCCCGACTCGGTGATCATGCCGGCGTTCCGCGAGCTGCTCGACGAGGGCCGGATCCGCGCCGCGGGGGTGTCGAACTACTCGCTCGCGCGGTGGCGGGCCGCCGACACCGCGCTCGGCCGGCCGGTGGTCAGCAACCAGGTGCACTTCTCCCTGGCCCACTCCGGCCCGCTCGACGACCTCGTGCCCTTCGCCGAGCGGGAGGGGCGCGTGGTCATCGCCTACAGCCCGCTGGCGCAGGGCCTGCTCGGTGGGCGGTACGGGCCGGACCACCGGCCCGGTGGGGTGCGGTCGGTCAACCCCCTCTTCGGCACGGAGAACCTGCGACGCGCGGAACCGCTGCTCGCGCTCCTGCGCGAGGTCGCCGACGCCCACCGCGCCCGACCCGCGCAGATCGCCCTGGCCTGGCTGCTCGGCCTGCCCCGGGTCGTGGTCATCCCCGGCGCGTCCGACGTCGAGCAGCTGGAGTCCAACGCCGCCGCGGCCGGGATCGAGCTGGCCCGCGACGAGCAGGAGGCGCTGACCGCGGCCGCCCGCGCCTTCACGCCGGTGTCGGCCGCGCGGACCCTCGTCGACGGCGTCCGCGAGCAGTGGGCGGCCGTGCGCGCCCGGGTCGGCGGCTGACAGCCCGGTTTCCCCGGCTGCCTCCCAGGTCGGTGCCGTGCCGACCGGCCCGGTGCCGTGCCGGCCGGCCCGGTGCCGTGCCGACCGGCCCGGTGCCGTGCCGGTCAGCGCGGCGCGAGCACCAGCCCGGCGAGTGCCACGACGACGACGGCCCCGGCCGCCAGCGCGGCCGCCGGGAGCCATGCACCGGTCAACGCACCGAGGGCGACGGCCCCCAGCAGCGCCAGCCACGGTCCGGACAGCGACAGCAGGAGGCCGATCCGGCGTCCGGGTCCCGCGCGCCTGGTGCGCCGCGGGGCCGCGCGCGCCGTCTGCCCGAACAGCGCGGCGGCCATGCAGACGGCCAGCGCGGCCGTCCAGGCGAGGGCGACGGTGAGCACCCCCGCATGGTGACGTACTCGGCGGACCTCCGGCAGGTGTCGCGCCGGAGCGGCACGGCCGGAGCCGGTCAGCCGCGCGGCGCCGCCGGCTCGGCGGACCGGCGGGGGAGAGGGTGGTGGGCGACGCGGCCGTACTGACGCGGCAGGCAGGTGAGCTGGCGGGGTTCGAGTCCCCGGGTGGCCAGCTCCCGTTCCCGGGCGGTCACCGGCGGACCGGGCATGACCCGGATCGGGGACCGCGAGAGGTACGAGAAGGTCAGGGAGTACCGGTCGCGCCGCGTGGGCGGCATGGCCCGGTGGAAGACGTTGCGCGGATCGGCGATGACGCAGGTCCACCGCGGTCCGACGCCGCGCCGCCACTCCGTGCGCGGCACCAGCTGCTCGATGCGCCCGTCGTCCACGTATCCGGAGACGTAGTGCAGCGCCCTGGTCAGCCGCGCCGTGTGCCGGCGGTCGACGTACTCGAAGGGTCCGGTGTGCTCGTCGACGTCGTCGAGCCAGACGAGCAGCTTGAGCATGCGGTGGTCCTCGACGTCCCGGTGCCACTGGCGGACGCCGACGGCCCGGCCCGTCGCCCGCTCGCAGCGGATGGCGGCCCCGTGGTAGGCGGCGGGCAGCCCGAGGTAGTTCTCGACCAGGTCCAGCAGCGGCTCGGTGAGCCCCCACTGCCAGACGGCGGGGTGCTCGAGGACGCGCTCGCGGGGCAGGCCGACGGTGTGACCGCCGTCGCCCGGCTGGGCGGCCAGCTCGAGCCGCAGGGCGGTCGCCGCCTCCTTCATCTCGGCGGTGCCCGGCAGGTCCAGGTCGTCGAGGGGGACCGCCACGGCCCCGTGCTCTTCGAGCCCCGCCAGCACCGGTCCGTGCCCGGGAGCCAGCCGCGGCATCCGGGGGCCGAAAGCTTCCACCCGCTGGGCCCGCCGGTGGTCCTCCAGCGCGCGCAGCGGTGGCACCTGCGTGAGGAGGTGCTGCCGGAGGTGCCCGGCGACGCGGGCAGCCGTGATCCGCACCTGTCTTCCCTGCCTCACGTTCGGGCAAGGTAGCCGCATCCTGCGGCTTCCGGAACGCCCGATCGTCCGTCCGGGCTGCGGATCGGCACGTCGCGCAACGACGCGCCGTGCGGCGGTGGCCGGTCGCCGCGGGGTCTCGCCGCGGGGCTCCGGTGCGGGGATCAGGCGCCGCGGCGCCGCCGTCGACCGGGCAGGAGCCCTCGGGCGTCGGCCGCCAGAGCGGCGGCGTCCCGGCCGGCGCGGTGCCGGGCGTACCACGCCAGGCCCACCACGGCCGCTCCCACGCCCATGGCGGCACCGGTCACCACCGGGCTGCTGGGCACGGGGAAGCGGGCGCGCATCGACACCGGTCGGGTGAACTGCCGAACGGGCCAGCCCCGCTCCAGCGCTGCGCGTCGCAGCCCCCGGTCGGGGTTCACCGCCGTGGGGTGCCCCACGGCCGACAGCATCGGCAGGTCGGTGACGGAGTCGCTGTAGGCGTAGCAGTCGGCGAGGTCGTAGCCACCTTCTGCCGCCAGCGCCCGCATCGCAGCCGCCTTGTTGTCGCCGTACGCGTAGAAGTCGATCTCCCCGCTGTAGCGGCCGTCGCGGGTCACCATCCGGGTGGCCACGACCCGGTCGGCGCCGAGCATCTCGCCGATCGGCTCGACCACCTCCGCGCCGCTGCTCGACACGATGACGATCTCCCGGCCCGCCGCCCGGTGCTCCTCGATGAGGTCGGCCGCCTCGGCGTAGACCAGGGGGTCGACGATGTCGTGCAGGGTCTCCCGGACGATGTCGTGCACCGTGGCGACGTCCCATCCGCTGCACATCGCGGTCATCTGCGCCCGCAGCCGCTCCATCTGCTGGGCATCGGCACCGGCGAGCGAGAAGACGAACTGCGCATAGGCCGTCCGCAGGACGGCGCGCCGGTTGATCAGTCCGCCCTGGAAGAACGGGCGGCCGAACGCGAGCGCGCTCGACTTGGCGATGACCGTCTTGTCCAGGTCGAAGAACGCCGCCGCGCGGGTCACGAGGTCCGACTGTAAGCGGAGCACCCCGGGGCGACGGGGTGCGCGCTGCGTCCACACCCCAACGGGTCATCCACAACCGTCCCGCGCCCCTTCCCCCGTCCCAGCCGTCGCGGCTGCACTGCTGCCGTGCCCGCCGACCGTCACGCACCCGTTCCCCGCCCGCTCGTCGTCAGCGCCGACGAGGCGCTGCTCGACGACCTGCTGCGCCTGCTGGCCGCGGCCGGCGCCGAACCGGAGGTGGCGACGGGAGGGGCGGCCCTGCGCCGCGCCCACCGCGAGGCGCCGCTCGTGTTGCTCGGCGGCGACCTCCTGACCGCCGCGGCCGTCCGCGCGCTGCCGCGGCGGCCCGGCGTCGTGGTGGTGACCGGCAGGGAGCTCCCGCCCCCTGCGTGGGCCGCGGCGGTGGAGGTCGGCGCCGAGCGCGTCGCCGTCCTCCCCGACGACGAGCCGTGGCTCATGGCCCGCGCCGCCGACGCCGCCCGGAGCCCGGTCGAGCGGGGCTGGGTCGTCGCCGTGGGCGGCAGCTGCGGAGGTGCCGGTGCCAGCACGGTGGCCGCGGCCGTCGCCCTGGCCGCGGCGCCGGGCGTCCTGCTGGTCGACGGTGACCCCTGGGGCGGCGGGCTGGACCTGCTGCTGGGCGCCGAGCGCGCCGAGGGCCTGCGCTGGCCGGAACTGACCGGGCTCCGCGGGCGGGTGGCGGGTGACGCCCTGCTGGCCGCGCTGCCCGAGGTCGACGGTGTGCACGTGCTGGCGGCCGACCGGCAGGCGCCGGTCGCCGTCCCGGGCGACGCGCTGACCGCGGTGGTGGAGGCCTCGCGTGCCGTCGGGCGGCCCGTGGTGCTCGACGTCGCCCGCCCGGGAGCGTTCTGCGCAGGCGGAGCCGGGGCCGCCCGCTCGTCCGCCGGTGCCTCCGGGCCGGGGGGGACCGCGGAGCCGTCCGCGCCACCGGTGGTGCCGGACGTCGTCGCGGACGCCGACCTGGCGCTCCTGGTGGTCCCCGCGCGGCTGCGTGCCGCGACCGCCGCCCGGATGCTCGTCGAGGCGGCGGATCCGCCGTGGGGGCGGGCGCAGTTGGTGGTCCGCCCGGTCCCCGGTGGGCTGGCTCGTGGGGAGGTCGCCGACGTGGTCGGCCGACCGGTGCTCGCCGAGCTGCCGCACGACCGCGGCGCCGTCCCCCGCGGCGAGCGGGGTGAGCCGCCGGTGGTGGCGCCCCGGTCGCCCCTCGGGTCCGTCGCCCGCAGGGTGCTGTCCGTGCTCTCCGGACCGCGGCCGGTCCGGTGAGCGGCGCACCCAGTCTGCTCGACCGGGTGCGCACCCGGTTGGCGGTCCAGCCGGGGCCACCCACCCGCGCCGGGGTGGCCGCGCTCGTGCGCGATGAGGCCGGGGGCCTGCTCGACGACGACGCGGTGCTGGCCGCCGTGCGCGAGGCCGTAGACGAGCTGGCCGGCGCCGGACCGCTCGAGCCCCTGCTGCGCGCTGCCGGGACGACCGACGTGCTGGTCAACGGGCCCGACCAGGTGTGGGTCGACCGCGGTGCCGGCCTGGAGCGGGCCGCGGTCAGGTTCCCCGATGACGCCGCCGTCCGGCGGCTGGCCGTGCGGTTGGCGGCGGCCGCAGGCCGGCGGCTCGACGACGCCTGCCCGTGGGTCGACGTCGGCCTGCCCGACGGGACCCGCCTGCACGCCGTGCTGCCTCCCGTGTCGGGTGCCACCTCCCTGTCACTGCGGGTGCTGCGCCGGTGCGAGCTGGACTTCGCCGACCTGGCCGCCGCCGGCATGTTCCCCGAGGGGGCGGGCGCGCTGATGCGTGCGCTGGTCGCCCGCCGGCTCGCCTTCCTGGTGACCGGCGGCACCGGCTCGGGCAAGACGACGCTGCTGTCCGCGCTGCTCGGCCTCGTCGGTCACGGTGAGCGCCTCGTGCTCTGCGAGGACGCCGCCGAGCTCACGCCGGAGCACCCGCACGTCGTCCGGCTGCTCACCCGACCGCCCAACGTGGAGGGCGCCGGCGAGGTGACCCTGCGCGACCTGGTGCGCCAGGCACTGCGGATGCGGCCCGACCGGCTGGTGGTGGGTGAGGTGCGCGGCGCCGAGGTCGTCGACCTGCTGGCCGCGCTGAACACCGGGCACGACGGTGGCGTGGGCACCCTGCACGCGAACCGGCCCGCGGAGGTACCGGCCCGCCTGGAGGCGCTGGGAGTCGCCGCCGGGCTCGACCGAGCGGTCGTGCACAGCCAGGCCGCCGCCGCGCTGGCCGTCGTGGTGCACGTCCGCCGCGGTCCGGCCGGACGTCGCGTCGAGGAGATCGGCGTCGTCCGCCGGGTCGGTGACCTGGTCGCGGTTTACCCGGGCTGGCGTGCCGACGGCGGCCCCTGCCCCGCCGACGGCCGGCTCGCCGGGCTGCTGTTCCCGGACGGCGCGGAGCGATGAGCCTGGCGGTCGCCTGCGTCGCCGTCGCGGCGCTCGTCTGGCCCGGCGGCCGGCTGGTCGGACGCGCCCGACTGGACGCACCCGGGCGACGGTGGGCCGTGACGACCACGGTGCCGGCATGGAGCCTGCGATCGGCGGCGGGTCGCGGGGGCCGTGAGCCGCAGCCGTCGCCGCGCGGCCGGGTCCACCCTCTCCCGGCCGCGGTCGCCGCGGCGGCCGCGGCAGGAGCCGCGGTGGCCAGCACCTGGCTCGTCGCGCTGCTCGCGGGAGTCGGGGCGGGGCTCGCTGCGCGGGCCTGGGCGGCGCGCAGCGCGCGGGAGGACGCCGCCGCCCGGCTGGCCGCACTCACCGAGGCGCTGGGCGTTCTGGCCGCCGAACTGCGCAGCGGGCGGCACCTGGAGGCGGCCGTCGCGACGACGGTCGAGAGCTGTCCCGACGCCGGGTTGGGCGCGTCGCTGGCCCGCGCCCTGCGCGTCCCGGGCGTGGGCGGCTCGGCCCCGGATGCGGGCGACCCGGTCGCCGAAGCCCTGGATCGCGTATCCGCCGCGGTGCTGCTGAGCCAGCGCACCGGGTGCTCGCTGTCGGCGGTCGTCGGAGCGGTCGAGGACGATCTCCGGGCTCGCGGTCGGCAGCTGCAGGAGCTGCGATCTGCAGTGGCCGGACCGCGGGCGAGCGCCGGGCTGCTCGCCGCGCTGCCGCTCCTCGGTCTGGTCATGGGCACGGGCATCGGAGCCGACCCGTGGCGGGTCCTCACCACCACCGGCACCGGCCAGGCCCTGCTCGTCCTGGGGGTGTCGCTCGAGTGGGCCGGGCTGGCGTGGTCGCGGCGGCTGGTGCGCGGCGCCGTCCGGTGAGCGACCCCCGGCTCGCGCTGCTGCTGCTGGCCGCGGCCCTGCTCGCCGGTCCGCCGCCGCACGGCGTCGTGGCCGGGCGTGCCCGGTCGCTCGTGGCAGCCACCCGCGGGTCGCCCGGGAGCTCCGTCCCTGCCACGGCCGGCTCCGCTGCTCCCGGTGCCGCGCCGAGTGCTGCGCGGCGGTGGGCGCTCGCCGGGGCCGCGGGCCTGGCCACCGGGATCGTCGTCGGCGGCTGGACCGGAGCGCTGACGGCGGTCGGTCTCGCGATCGGGGGTGAGCGGCTGCTCCGCCGCGCCCGGCACGACGAGCAGGACCGGCGCCGAGCGCTCGTCCGCGACCTGCCGGGCGCCTGCGACCTGCTCGCCGTGTGCCTCGGTGCGGGCGTTCCCGTCGGCGCGGCGCTCCCAGCCGTGGCGTCCACCGTGTCCGGCCCGGTCGGCGCCCACCTGTCCGCCGTCTCCGCCGCCTACGCGCTCGGCGCCGATCCCCGCCGGGCGTGGTCCGCGGCTCCTCCGGAACTCGAGGCGCTCGGCCGGGTGCTCGTGCGGGCGGGGGAATCCGGCTCGCGCGCCGTCCCCGCCCTCGCGGCGCTGGCCGCCGACGAGCGGGCGGCGGCGCGGAGCGCCACGGAGGCTGCCGTCCGGCGCGCGGGTGTGTGGGTGCTCGCGCCGCTGGGTCTGTGCTTCCTCCCCGCCTTCGTCTGCCTCGGAGTCGTGCCGCTGGTGATCGGCATCGCCGGGCACGTCTTCGGCTGATCCGCCGCGCACCGTCCACAGCGACCGGGCTCCTCCACAGATCCCGAGCGACCCTCGGCACGGGGGCGGGAACCGGCGAGGCTCGCGGAGGACGGCCCGGACATCCGGGCCCCGACCCGAGGAGGACGCGTGCGAGCCACCATCCAGGAGCCGGTCACCGATGGACCCGAGGTCGCCGGCCGCGCCGGGGTCGGCGTCGCCCAGGGCGGCGCCGACCGCCGCGCACGTACGGGCCCCGGGTCCCCGCCCGGTCGCCTTCTCCTCGGAGGTCCGGCCCGGCAGGCGCGGAGCGGCGGTCCGTGGGGACGCCGCTGGGCGCGGGTCCGCGCGACCGGTGAGGCGGGTATGAGCACCGCCGAGTACGCGGTGGGCACCGTCGCCGCGTGCGCCTTCGCCGCGGTGCTCTACCGGGTGGTGACCGGTGGGTCGATCGTGTCGGGCCTGACCGATCTGGTCGACTCCGCGCTCGCCACCCTGAGCTGACGTGTCGGTCGGGGCCGCTGCGCGTGCCGTCCGCAGCCGGGAGGCGGGCATGGTGACGGCGGAGACCGCGGTGGTGCTGCCCGTCCTCCTGCTGGTCCTCGCCGGTGCGGTGGCCGCGCTGGCCGTGGTGGGCGCGCAACTGCGCTGCGTCGACGCCGCGCGCGAGGGGGCGCGGGCCGCCGCGCGCGGCAGCGCCGCCGCGGAGGTCCGCAGGATCGTCACGGCCACGGCCCCCGACGGTGCCGGGGTGACGACGGTCCACGACGGCAACCTCGTGGTGGTCACGGTGAGCGCGCGGGTCACGCCGCTCGGACCCGTGCCCCTGAGCACGACCGTCACGGCCAGCGCGACGGCGGCCGTGGAACCGGGTGTGGGCGGTCCGGGTGCGGCCGGGCCGGGCGGATGACCCCCGGCGCGGCGAGCGGGGGTCGGCGACCGTGTGGACCGTCGTCCTCACCGGACTGCTGGCCCTGGTCGGCGCGGCCGGCCTGGTCGTGGGGGCCGCGGTCGTCGCCCGCCACCGCGCCTCCGCGGCCGCGGACCTCGCCGCCCTTGCCGCAGCGGGCGCCGCGGTGCGGGCCGATCCGGAGGCCTGCGCCCGCGCGCGGCTGGTCGCGGAGGCCAACGGGGCCCGGCTGACGCGGTGCGCGGCCACCCCCGGGGGCTTCGTGGACGTCCGGGTGGAGGTAGCCGTACGGCTCGGCGAGCTCGGCCACCGGACGGCGATCGCCCGCGCCCGCGCCGGCCCGGTGACGAGCGCGCCGGCGGCGTCCCCGGCGCCACCGGCGGGGACCGGACGACCCGCCGGTCGGGACGCGGTGCTGGACGGCGCAGCGGTGGAGGGTGCAGCGCTGGAGGGTGCAGCGCTAGAAGACGAGGTCGTCCTCGGCTCCGTCGTCCGGTCCACCGGACGCGTCGCGCGCGGGCGCCGACCGTCGACCGCCCGCAGCCGACCCGGTCGCCGCCTCCTCGGCGGCGGCGAGCTCGTCGAGCACGACGTCGAGCACCCGCACGGCGGCCGCCTTGTCCAGCGGCTCGTTGCCGTTGCCGCACTTGGGCGACTGGACGCAGGAGGGGCAGCCCGACTCGCACTCGCAGCTCGCCACGGTCGCCCGGGTGGCCTGCAGCCAACCCCGCAGGGCGGCGTAACCCCGCTCGGAGAAGCCGGCGCCACCGGGGTGCCCGTCGTAGACGAAGATCGTCGCCGCTCCGGTGTCCGGGTGCAGCGCGGTCGACAGGCCACCGAGATCCCAGCGGTCGCAAGTGGCCAGCAGCGGCAGGAGGCCGATGGCCGCGTGCTCGGCGGCGTGCAGCGCGCCGGGCAGCGCCGCCTCGTCGACCTCGGCCCGGGCGACCGCCTGCTCGTCGAGGGTGAGCCACACGGCGCGGGTGCGCAGCTGCCGGGGCGGCAGGTCCAGCGGGAACTCCGCGAGGACCTCACCGGTCACCCACCGGCGGCGCTGGTAGGCGACCACCTGGGTGGTCACGTCGACGACGCCGGTGTGCGCGGTCACCGAGCCCAGCGGGCGGCTGCGCTCGGTGGTGACGACGCCGAGGTCGGTGACGTCCCGCGCCACGGTGGTCCACTCCGGGGTCTCTGCGTGCACGACGGCGCACGCGCCCTCGAGGTCGTACTCGTCGACGACGTAGGTCTCGCCGCGGTGCACGTACAGCGCGCCCTGGTGCACGGTCACGTGTGCGGCGCCCCCGTCGACCGTTCCCAGCAGGCGACCGGTCGCCCCCTCGATGATCGACACCGCCTCCCCGCCGCTGCCCCGGATGTCGACCTCGGGTCGGCTCCGACCAGCCCAGTACCAGCCGGTCGGTCGCCGACGCAGCCGTCCGGCCGCGACGAGCTCGGTGAGCAGCTGCTCGGCCACCTCCCCGCCGAAATCGGCCAGGTCCTCGGGCCGCAACGGCAGTTCCGCGGCCGCGCAGCACAACTGCGGGGCGAGCACGTACGGGTTGGCCGGATCGGTGACGGTTGCCTCGACCGGCCGGCCGAAGACCGCATGCGGATGGTGGGCGAGGTAGTGGTCCAGCGGGTCGTCCCGGGCGACGAAGACGACCAGCGACTCGCGCTCGGCCCGCCCCGCCCGCCCGGCCTGCTGCCACAGCGAGGCGAGGGTGCCCGGGTAGCCGGCCAGCACGACGGCGTCCAGGCCGGCGATGTCGATGCCGAGCTCCAGCGCGTTGGTCGTGGCCACGCCGCGCAGCTCGCCCGACGACAGCGTCCGCTCCAGTTCCCGGCGCTCCTCGGGCAGGTAGCCGCCGCGGTAGGAGTCGACCCGCCCGGCCAGGTCGTCGTGACCGCGCTCGCGCAGCAGCCGGCGGGCCTGCTCGGCGACCGACTCCGCGCTCCGCCGCGACCGGACGAACGCCAGGGTGCGGGCGCCTCGCTCGACCAGGTCGGCGAGCAGGCCCGCGGCGTCCGCCGCGGCCGACCGGCGCAGCGGCGCCCCTCGCTCGCCGGTCCGCTCGGTGAGCGGCGGTTCCCACAGGGCGAAGGTGGCTCCGGGGCGGGGGGAGCCGTCCTGGGTCACGGCCACGACCGGCGCTCCTACCAGCCTGGAGGCCGCGGCGGCCGGGTCGGCGACGGTGGCCGAGGCGAGCAGGAACACCGGGTCGGCGCCGTACCGGCGGCAGATGCGGCGCAGCCGGCGCAGCACGTGGCCGACGTGCGAACCGAAGACGCCGCGGTAGGCGTGGCACTCGTCCACGACGACGAAGGCCGTGCGGCGCAGGGTGCTCGACCACTTCTGGTGGGCCGGCAGGATCCCGCGGTGCAGCATGTCGGGGTTCGTCACGATCCAGCGGCTGTGCCGGCGCACCCAGTCCCGCTCCTCGGCCGGGGTGTCGCCGTCGTAGGCCGCCGGGCGCACCGACGGACCCGCGAGCGCGGCGACCGAGGCGAGCTGGTCGCGGGCCAGCGCCTTCGTGGGCGCGAGGTACAGCACGCAGGCCCGCGGGTCCTCGGCCAGCCGGGTGAGCGCGGGCAGCTGGTAGGCCAGCGTCTTGCCCGACGCGGTGCCGGTGGCCACCACCACCGACCGGCCGGCGCGCGCGTGCTCGGCGGCTTCCACCTGGTGGCGCCACAGCGCGCCGACGCCGCGCCCGGCGAGCCGCTCGCGCAGCGTCGCGTCCACCCAGTCCGGCCACGGCCGGGTGCTGCTGCGCCGCACCGGCACGCGGTGCACGTGGGTGACGGGTCGTTCGTCCTCGGCCGTGCCGGCCAGCAATCCGGCCAGCAGGTCCGCCCCGGGAAGAACCAGGTCCGCGCCGGGAGGGGGAGCCGAGCGGACCGGGTGGAGCGTGGTCACCCCTCCACTGTCACACCTTTCGCCGCGGAGCGGGGGCGCCGGGGAGGGGGCGGGCGCGCGGACGGCGAGCACCGCCGCTGCCCCGCCGTCAGGGGGTCGCCCCCCATCACCGCACGGCGCGGCGCGCTCGCGCCGTACCGACGGAGCCAGTGGCCGGCACCGGCGGCGGACGGCCTTCGGCGAGGGAGGGCGCGACCGGAGGAGGCCGGTCGGGACCCGGTCCGTCCGGCCGCGGCGGCGCTCGTGCACGCGGACGCGCGCCGGTCGGGACCGGTCCGTCCGCCCGGCTCCGGTGGTGCCCGCGCGCGGACGCCCGGCGGACGGGACCGGTGCGTCCGTCCGGCCGCGGCGGAGCTCCTGCGCGGACGCGGCGGCGCCCGTGCCGGTCACGCACCCACGCGGTGCCGGAGACCCGCCCCGCCGGGCCCGTGCGCGCGCTCCTCGGTCCGGCGCCGGGACCCGGTCACCTACCCCGCCCTCCCTGGTGAGGACGCTGCGCGATCGAGGGTTGTACGGGTTGTGATCTCGCTTACAATCCGCGACGTCCGGCTCCGCGGAGACCTCGCGCACGTCGGGCGACCTCCGCCCAGCCGGGAGCACTCGTGCCTCCCGGCGGCTCCCGATCGCTTGGAGGAACTACATGCCCGACAGCGCGCTGTCCGGCGGGGACTGGGTCCTGGTCTGGATCGTCCTCGTCATCTCCCTGGCCGCGCTCGGCTTCGCCTACTACCTGGTCCGCGCCGTCCTGGCTGCCGACCAGGGCACGACGACGATGCGGGACATCTCTCGAGCGGTCCAGGAGGGCGCGGCGGCGTACCTGCGGCGGCAGTTCAAGACGCTCGGGGTGTTCGCCGTCATCGTCTTCCTGCTCCTGCTGCTGCTGCCGGTCGCCGAGGGCGGCTGGGAGACCCGCGTGGGCCGAGCGGTGTTCTTCCTCGTCGGGGCCCTGTTCTCCGCCCTCGTGGGTTTCATCGGCATGACGCTGGCCACGCGCGGCAACGTCCGCGTCGCGGCCGCCGCGCGCACCGGTGGCTACCGGCCCGCGTTCCGCATCGCCTACCGCACCGGCGGCGTCTGCGGAGCCATCACCGTCGGCCTCGGCCTCTTCGGTGCCGCGCTCGCGGTGCTGTTCTTCAACGAGACCGCGCCGGTGGTCCTCGAAGGCTTCGGCTTCGGTGGCGCGCTGCTGGCCATGTTCATGCGCGTCGGCGGCGGCATCTTCACCAAGGCGGCCGACGTGGGCGCCGACCTGGTCGGCAAGGTCGAGGCCGGCATCCCCGAGGACGATCCCCGCAACGCGGCCACGATCGCCGACAACGTGGGCGACAACGTCGGCGACTGCGCCGGGATGGCCGCCGACCTCTTCGAGTCCTACGCGGTCACCCTGGTCGCCGCGTTGATCCTGGGGCAGGTCTTCTTCGGGGCGATCGGCATGGTCTTCCCGCTCGTCGTCGCGGCGATCGGCGTCCTCGCCTCGGTGGTCGGCGTCCTGGCCAGCAACCCGGGCAAGTCCGACAGCAGCGGCCTGGCCCCCATCAACCGGGGATTCTTCGCCTCCGCGGCGGTCTCCCTCGTGCTGGTCGCCGTGGCCGCCTTCACCGTGCTCCCGAGCACCGCCGACGGCTTCGACACCGCCGTGAGCCCGCAGGTGCTCGGCTTCGTCTCCGTGCTCGTCGGCATCGTCCTGGCAGCGGCCATCCAGCAGCTGACCGGCTACTTCACCGAGACCAGCCGCAAGCCGGTCAAGGACGTCGGCCGCAGCTCGCTGACCGGCCCGGCCACCGTGATCCTCAGCGGCATGTCGCTGGGCCTGGAGTCGGCCGTCTACGCGGCGGTGCTCATCGGCGGGGCGGTGTACGCGGCCTTCCTCATCGGCGGCGGCGCCGCGCTGTACGCGGTCGCGCTGGCCGGGACCGGCCTGCTCACGACCGCCGGCGTCATCGTCTCGATGGACACCTTCGGTCCGGTCAGCGACAACGCGCAGGGCATCGCGGAGATGTCCGGCGACATCGACGAGACCGGTGCCCGCGTCCTCACCGACCTCGACGCCGTCGGCAACACCACCAAGGCGATCACCAAGGGGATCGCCATCGCCACGGCGGTGCTCGCGGCCACGGCGCTGTTCGGCTCCTACAACGAGCAGGTCCGCATCGCCCTCGAGGGCCTCGAGCTGGGCGACGCCTTCAGCCTCGTCCGGCCGAACAACGTGGTCGGCGCGGTGCTCGGCGCGGCGGTCGTGTTCCTCTTCTCCGGCCTGGCGATCAACGCGGTCTCCCGGGCGGCGGGCCGGGTGGTCTTCGAGGTGCGGGAGCAGTTCCGGACGCGCCCCGGGATCATGGACTTCAGCGAGCGGCCCGACTACAGCAAGGTCGTCGACATCTGCACCAAGGACTCGCTGCGCGAGCTGGCCACCCCCGGACTGCTCGCCGTGCTGGCCCCGGTCGCGGTCGGCTTCGGCCTGGGCTTCGGGCCCCTCGCGGCCTACCTGATCGGCGCGATCGCCGCCGGCACCCTCATGGCCGTCTTCCTCGCCAACTCCGGCGGCGCCTGGGACAACGCCAAGAAGATGGTGGAGGACGGCGCGTACGGCGGGAAGGGCAGCGAGGCCCATGCCGCCACCGTCATCGGTGACACCGTCGGTGACCCCTTCAAGGACACCGCCGGGCCGGCGATCAACCCGCTGATCAAGGTGATGAACCTCGTGGCGCTGCTCATCGCCCCGGCGGTGGTCAGCCTGCAGGTCGGAGACGGCGCCAACACCACCGTCCGCGTGCTCATCGCGCTGGGTGCGGTGGCGATCGTGGTCGGCGCCGTCGTCGTGTCCAAGCGTCGGTCGGTCGTGGTCGGCGACGCGTCCACCACCAGCCCGCAGTCCCTGACCACCAGCGCTCCCTGATCCGCACGGCCCGATCCTCCGGCCGCGACGCGTCCCGGCCGGAGGATCGGCGCGGTCTGTGGACCCCGCCGTCCGCTGTGGACGGCGGCGTGCCCGGGCGTCGCCGGTCCGCCTAGCGTCCGCCGCCTCCGGTCCCCCAGGACCACCGGACGACGCCGGGAGGCCGCCGTGTCCTCGACCATCTCCGTCCAGCTGGACGCCGTCGACGCGCTCGCCGACGAACTGGGCGCGCTGGCCGCCGAGCTGGACGAGGACGTGCTCGAGTGCCGGTCGGCGGCGGCGCAGCTCGCCGCCGCGCTGGACGGCCCCGTCGGCTGGCAGGCCGGCGCGACCGCGACGGCCTGGTCGTCGCTCGCCGCCGCGCTCGTCGAGCGGGCCACCGCGCTGTCCGGCGGCCTCCGCGCCGCCGTCGGCGCGTACCGGGCGCTCGACTCGGCGCTCGTCAGTGAGCTGCGCCCCGTCCGGTCCGGCTCCGTGCCGCCGGCCCGATGACGCCGCGGCCCGGGACCGCCGGGGACCCGGGTCCGGCCCGCCTGGCGGAGGTGGCGGCCTGGGACGCCGCCGTCCTGCCCGGTGCCGTGCGCCGGTTGGACGGCGTGGTGTCGCGGCTCCCGGCATGGCGCTACCGGCTCGAAGCGGTCGGCCGGGCGCTGGAGAGCGCGCCGGTGTGGTCGGGACCCGCCGCCGCGGGCGCCGCCGGTGCGGTGCTGCGCCTGTCCGACGCGGCGACCGCGGTGACCGCCGCCATGTGCTCCTCGCTCGCGGGCTTCGAGCGGCTGGTCGCGGCGGCGGGGCGTGCGGCGCCGCTCGCGGCCGAGGCGCTCGCCCTGGAGGCGGTGACGGCTCCGGCCCTCGATGCCGTACCAGGGGCGGCGGCTGCGGAGCTGACCCGGCAGGCGCTCGACCACGCCGCCGCCGCCGACCGCGCAGCGGACGACGCGGCGGACGCGCTGGTCGCGGTGGGCGTCCGCGACGGCTTCCCGCCTGCCGGCTACGGGCAGCTCGCGGCCGAGATCCACCCGGCCGGCCCGGTGGTCCTCCCATCCCTGACGGCGACGGCGGCCGAGGTGGCCCGGTGGTGGACGGGGCTGCCGGCCGGGGCGCAGCGGGCGGTCCTCTCCGCCGAGCCGCGCCTGCTCGGAGCCCTCGACGGACTGCCCGGCTGGGCCCGGGACCGCGCCAACCGCCGGCTGCTGGACCTGGCCCTCCGCTCGCCGGACCGGGACGTGCGGGCGGCCGCCGTCGTGGTGGGAGCGGCCATCCGCAGCCGCGAGGCGAACGGCGGCCGGGTGCACCTGCACCAGTTCGACCCGGAACGCGGCCTCGTCGCGCTCGCCCTCGGCGACCTCGACACCGGCGAGGCGGTCGCGCTGCTGGTGCCCGGCATCTGGACGACCCCGGAGGACGACCTCACCGGCCTGCTCGACGACGCCGCCGCGGTGGGTGCGGCGGCAGCGGTGACGGCCCCCGGCCTGGCGGTCGTCCCCGTGGCCTGGCTGGGGTACCGCACGCCGCAGGGCCTGCTCGCGCCGCTGTTCCGTTCGGCCGCCCGCCGGGGCGGCCCGGCCCTGGACGGCGCGCTCGACGGGCTGGCCGCGGCCCGCGCCGCGACCGGGGTGGCGCCCGCCCGCACGACGGTGCTCGCGCACAGCTACGGCACCGTGGTGGTCGACGAGGCGGCGGACGCCGCCGGTCGGCTCGCCGCTGACGCCGTCGTGCTGCTGGGCAGCCCGGGCATGGAGCCCGGCGGTGCGGCCGGGCTGGAGGTGCGCGACGTCCACGACGCCGCCTCCCTGGCGGATCCGATCTCCTGGAGCGGATGGTTCGGCGACCCCACGTGGACGCCCGGCTTCGGCTCCGAGGTACTGCCGACCCGGATCGACACGGGCCACACCGAGTACTACGACGCCGACCACCCGACGCTGGCCTCCCTCGGCGCGGTCGTGGCCGGGGCCGGCCGGTGAGCCCGGCCGGTGAGCCCGCCCGGCGAGCCCGGCCGTCCACCGGGAGCCGGCGCGTCGGGAACAGGGCGGGCCGGCCGACGTTGGTGGGGGTGACGGCACGCCCACGATGGGTTGCCACGCGAGCTCTTGTCGCCTCCGTGCCTTACCGTGGCGCGCCAAGGAGACCGCGACGGCGTCCCGCTGTCGTCCCGCCCGGCGTCGGGCGGTGCACGGCCGGCCGTGGCCGCCCTCCGACCGGACCTCCCGGTCGGGAGCGTCCCCCCGGCGCCGCCGCACCACCCAGCGGCACGCGCCACGGGGCGCGCCGGCACCGGCTGGTGCCGGACGCCCGGTGCCGGACGGCATCCGGCACCGCGCACGACCCCGGCACCGCGCACGACCCCGGCACAATGCCGGTCCCGCACCACCGACAGGAGCACCGTGCCCACGAAGACCACGCAGAACGGCAGCGCCAGCGCACCCGCGGCCGCCGGTGGGAGCACCCCGTCCGGTCGCCGGAGGTCCGCCGCGTCCGGCGGCCGGCCGCTGGTCATCGTCGAGTCGCCGACCAAGGCCGGCAAGATCGCCGGCTACCTCGGCAGCGGGTACGTCGTCGAGGCCAGCGTCGGGCACATCCGCGACCTGCCCCGCAACGCCGCCGACGTGCCCGCCGAGCACAAGGGGGCCTCGTGGGCCCGGCTCGGCGTCGACGTGGACAACTCCTTCGAGCCGCTCTACGTGATCAGCCCCGACCGCAAGCAGCAGGTCACCCGGCTCCGCCAGCTGGTCAAGCAGGCCAGCGAGGTCTACCTCGCCACCGATGAGGACCGCGAGGGCGAGGCCATCGCCTGGCACCTGGTCGACACGCTGAAGCCGCGCGTCCCCGTGCGCCGCATGGTCTTCCACGAGATCACCCCGGAGGCCATCGCGCGGGCCGTGGCCAACCCGCGCGAGCTCGACACCGCGCTGGTCGACGCCCAGGAGACCCGGCGCATCCTCGACCGGCTGTACGGCTACGAGGTCAGCCCCGTGCTGTGGAAGAAGGTGCTGCCGAAGCTGTCGGCCGGCCGGGTGCAGTCGGTGGCCACCCGCATCGTCGTCGAGCGGGAGCGGGAGCGGATGGCGTTCACCTCCGCCGACTACTGGTCGCTCGAGGGCACCTTCGCCGTCACCGAGCGGACCAGCGGCGTCGACGAGGGGGAGCCGACGACCCTGCGCGCCCGGTTGGTCAGCGTCGACGACAGCCGCGTCGCGACCGGCCGCGACTTCGACCCGACCACCGGCCGGGTCACCGGCGACGTCGTGCACCTCGACGAGGCCGGCGCCCGCGGGCTGGCCGCCCGGCTGGAGGGCCGGCAGGTGACCGTCAGCCGGGTCGACGAGAAGCCCTACCGGCGGCGTCCGTACGCGCCCTTCACCACCTCGACCCTCCAGATGGAGGCCGGCCGGAAGCTCGGTTGGTCGTCGGCCCAGGTCATGCGGGTGGCGCAGCGGCTGTACGAAAACGGCCACATCACCTACATGCGGACCGACTCGACCCACCTGTCCGACGAGGCGATCAACGCGGCCCGGCAGCAGGCGCGCGAGCTCTACGGTGACGCCTTCGTGCCCGCCGAGGCCCGGCGCTACAAGAGCAAGGCCAAGGGCGCGCAGGAGGCGCACGAGGCGATCCGGCCCGCCGGCGACAGCTTCCGGACGCCCGGTCAGCTGGCCGCGCAGCTCGCCCGCGACGAGTTCCGCCTGTACGAGCTGGTCTGGCAGCGCACCGTGGCCAGCCAGATGGCCGACGCCGTCGGGCAGACCGTCAGCATCCGGCTTGCTGGGCGCAGCTCCACCGACGAGGCCGTCGAGTTCACCGCCAGCGGGCGCACCATCACGTTCCCGGGCTTCCTCCGGGCCTACGTCGAGAGTCGCGACGAGGCCACCGGCGACGACGACCAGGGCACCGACGACGCCGAGCGCCGGCTGCCGCGGGTCGAGCGCGGGCAGCACCTCGACACCCGGGAGCTGGAGGCCAAGGGGCACAGCACCACACCCCCGGCCCGGTACACCGAGCCGAGCCTGGTCGCGCGCCTGGAGGAGCTGGGCATCGGCCGGCCGTCGACCTACGCGTCGATCATGCAGACCATCCAGGACCGCGGCTACGTGTGGAAGAAGGGGTCGGCCCTGGTGCCCTCCTTCATCGCCTTCGCCGTCGTGAACCTGCTGGAGCAGCACTTCGCCCAGCTGGTCGACTACGACTTCACCGCGTCCCTGGAGGGCGAGCTCGACGAGATCGCCAGCGGCGCCCTGCGCCGGGTCGACTGGCTCACCGAGTTCTACTTCGGCGGGGCAGGCCGGCACGCCGGCGGCATCGCCGCCTCGGGCGGGCTCAAGCAGGTCGTCGGCCAGCGGCTGGAGGAGATCGACGCCCGCGGTGTCAACTCCATCCCGCTGCGGGCCACCGATCCGGAAGGGCGCCCGGTCGTCGTCCGGGTCGGGCGCTACGGGCCCTACCTGCAGGCCGGGGGCGAGGAGGGCGGGCGCGTCAGCCTCCCCGAGGACCTCGCTCCCGACGAGCTGACCACGGAGAAGGTGGCCGAGCTGCTCGCGGCGCCGTCCGGCGACCGGGAGCTGGGCGCCGACCCGGAGTCCGGGCTGCCCGTCGTCGTCAAGGCGGGCCGCTACGGCCCCTACGTGACCACCGTGGTGCCCGAGGGCAGCAAGGAGGCGCCGCGGACGGCCAGCCTGTTCTCCTCCATGTCGCCCGAGACGGTCACCCTCGACGACGCCTTGCGGCTGCTCACCCTGCCGCGCACCGTCGGTACCGCTCCGGACGGCGAGGAGGTCCAGGCGCTCAACGGCCGCTACGGGCCCTACCTGAAGAAGGGCGGCGACTCCCGGTCGCTGGAGAGCGAGAGCGCGCTCTTCACCGTCTCGCTCGACGAGGCGCTGGCCCTGTTCGCCCAGCCCAAGCAGCGAGGACGCCGGGCGGCCGCCACGCCGCTGAAGGAGCTCGGACCCGACCCGGCCACCGGCGGGCAGGTCACGGTGCGGGAGGGCAGGTTCGGTCCCTACGTGACCGACGGTGAGACCAACGCCAGCCTCCGCAAGGGTGACGACGTCGAGACGATCACGATCGAGCGCGCGGCCGAGCTGCTCGCCGACCGTCGGGCCCGCGGCCCGGCCACGAAGAAGAAGGCCACCAAGAAGAAGGCGGCGGCCAAGAAGAGCACCGCCAAGAGGGCTCCCGCACCCGCAGCCGGCTGACCGTCGCCGTTGCGCCCGGCCCCGGAGGCCCGTCGGGCCCGGGTCCGAGCCCGGCCCCGGTCCGCGGGCGCGGTCGGGGCCGGCGCCGCGGACGGTCAGGCCGGGCGGCGCCCGACGGCGAACACGCGCCGGAACGGCAGCACGGTGGTGCCGTCGGGCCGCTCCGGGTAGGCGGCGCGCAGCAGCGCCGCGTAGGCCTTCACCAGGTCGTCGGCCTCGTCGTCCGTGAGCCGGCCCAGCACCGGCCGCAGGACGGTGCTGCGCACCCAGCCCAGCACCGGGTCCGGGCCGTGCAGCACGTGCAGGTAGGTCGTCTCCCAGGCGTCGGCCTCCAGCCCGGCGCCCTCGAGCACCTCGAGGTAACCGGTGGGGTCGAGGACGGCGTCCGGCCGCGGCGCGACGTCGCCCACCCGGGCCGCCCACCGCGGCGCGCGGCACAGCTCGTCCAGCAGGGCGTGGGTGGGTGCGCGGAAGTTGCCCGGCACCTGGACGGCGAGCTCGCCGCCCGGCGCCAGCTCCCCGGCCCAGCGCACGAGCAGCTCGGGATGGCCTGGCACCCAGTGCAGGACGGCGTTGCTCACCAGGACGTCGACCGGCTCGGCGGCCCGCCACTCCCGGACGTCGCCCCGCTCGAAGACCACCCGGTCCGGCCGGGCGTGCGCGGCCGCGGCCGCCAGCATCTCGGGGGAGGAGTCGATGCCCGTGACGCGGGCGTGCGGCCACCGGTCGGCGAGGGTTGCGGTCAGCGCGCCCTCGCCGCAGCCCACGTCGACCACGGTGCGCGGCGTCCGAGCGCGCACCCGGGCCAGCAGCTCGACGAAGGGCCGGGCCCGCTCGTCGGCGTAGCGCAGGTAGGTGCCGGGGTCCCACGCCGCGGACCCGCCCGCCCCGGCACCACCGACGCCGGCGTCCCCGCCCTCGTTGCCCGGCCCGCCCGTGGATCGCTCCGTCCCCGTCATCGCGGCCGACCCTATCCGGGGCGGTGCTCCGGAAGGCGGGTGTGACGCAGTGGCCCAGGAGTGACGCGGACCTCCCTCGTCCGGGGTCGGCGAGGCTGGATCCGTCACTGCCGCCCGGTACCGTGAGGCGGCCGAGGGCCAGCTCCGCCCACCACCTCGACCCCGGGAGCCCCGATCAGGTCCGACCCGCCGTCCGCGGTGCCGCCGCCCGACGAGGCGGGTGGTGCGGCCGAGGGGACGGTTCCCGCTCCGGCCGGGCTGCCGTCGGCCGCGACGCCGGTCCCGGACGACGCGGCGCCGCCGTTCGTCGCCCTCGACCCCGCGGACGCCGGCCGGTCCGGCCCGGGCGCCCAGCCCGGGGAGGACGGGCCCGGGCAGCGTCCGGACGTGCCCGGCGCCGTGGGCCTGGTCGCCAAGCTCCGGGCGGTCCTGCGGCTGCGCGACTTCCGCCGGCTCTGGTACTCCACGACCCTGTCCAGTTTCGGTGACTGGCTCGGCCTGCTGGCGATCACCGCGACGGCGACCGCCACGGTCGAGGGTTACGCGGAGAACTTCGCACTCGGCGGCGTGCTGCTGCTGCGGCTGCTGCCGGCGATGCTGCTGGGCCCGTTGGCCGGCGCCTTCGCCGACCGCTTCGACCGGCGCAAGACCATGGTGGTCACGCACGTCGTGCGGTTCCTGCTGTTCGCGTCGATCCCGCTGGTCGACCACCTCGGCTGGCTGCTGGTCGCCCAGTTCCTCATCGAGGCGGTCGGGCTGTTCTTCATGCCGGCCAAGGACGCCGCCGTCCCCAACATGCTGCGCAAGGACCAGCTGGAGCCGGCCAACCAGCTGTCGCTCGTGACCACCTACGGGCTCACGCCGGTGGCCGCCGGGGTGCTGTTCGCCGTGCTGGCCGCCATCGGAGGGCCGCTGAGCGGGGCGGTGTCCGGGCTGGACGAGATCGACCTGGCGCTGTACCTCAACTCGGTCACCTACGTCATCGCCGCGGGCATCATCTGGCGGCTGACGTCGATCAGCGGCCGGGGCGCCGCGGTGTCCGCGGCCGAGGAGGAGAGCTTCCTCGGCTCGCTGCGCAACGGGTTCTCCTTCGCAGGGAACACGCCGCTGGTGCGCGGCCTGGTCGTCGGCATCGCCGGCGCGTTCGTCGCCGCCGGTGCCGTCATCGCGACGGCGCAGGCCTTCGCCCGGTCGCTGGACGCCGGGGCGGCCGCCTACGGCCTGCTCTTCGGGGCCGTCTTCGTCGGGCTGGGACTCGGTATCGGCATCGGCCCGGGCATCGCCCGCGATCTGCCCCGCCAGCGCATGTTCGGCATCGCCATCGTCGGCGCCGGTGCCGCGGTGCTCATGCTCGTCTGGAGCATCGCGCTGTGGATCGCGCTGTGCCTCGTCGTCCTCATGGGCTTCTTCGCCGGCATCGCCTACCTCGCCGGCTTCACCCTGCTGGGCACCGAGGTCGAGGACGCGGTGCGTGGCCGGACCTTCGCGCTGGTGCACTCGCTCGTGCGGGCGGCGCTCATCCTGAGCCTCGCGGTCACCCCGTTCGCGGTCGGCCTGTTCGGCCGACGGACGTTCGACCTGGGCATCGGCAGCCAGACGGTCACCGGCGAGCGGCTGGCGCTGTTCGCCGCCGGGCTGGTGGCCGTGGGGGTCGGCGTCCTGGCGTACCGGCAGATGGACGACCGACGGCCGGTACCCCTGGTCGCCGACATCGTCACCGCCCTGCGACGCGACACCACCGCCCGCCGCCGGCTGGCCGGCGGCGGCGTGTTCATCGCCTTCGAGGGCGGCGAGGGCGCGGGCAAGTCGACGCAGGTGCGCCGGCTGCAGGAGTGGCTCACCGCGGAGGGCCTGGTCGCCCGCGCGACCTTCGAGCCGGGCGGCACCCCGTCCGGCGCCGGCATCCGCTCGATCGTGCTCGATCGCGGGCACGGCGGGCTGTCGCCGCGCACGGAGGCGCTGCTGTACGCCGCCGACCGTGCGCAGCACGTGCACGACGTGCTGCGGCCCGCCCTCGACGCCGGCGAGGTCGTGATCACCGACCGGTTCGTCGACAGCTCGCTGGCCTACCAGGGCGCCGGCCGCGCCATGCCGCTGGAGGAGGTGCGCACGCTCTCCCGGTGGGCCACGGAGGGGCTGCGGCCCGATCTCACCGTGCTGCTCGACCTCCCGCCGGAGGTGGGCCTGGCGCGCGCCCGGGGCCGGGCGGCGGCCGACCGCATGGAGTCGGAGTCGCTGGACTTCCACCAGCGCGTGCGGCGGACCTTCCGCGCCCTGGCCGAGACCGACCCCGACCGCTACCTGGTCGTCGACGCCCGGCAGACGCCGGACGAGATCGCTGCGGAGATCCGCAGGCGGGTCGCCCAGCTGCTCACCGGCCTGCCGCTGCAGACCCTGCGCACGCTGCCCGAGGACGGCGACCGGCCGGCCGGCGGGCTCGACCCGCGGTCGCCGGTCGTGCCGCACCACCCGCACGCCCAGACGGGCCCGACCCCCCAGCTGCACCCGTGAGCCCGGTCGGACGCGGGCGCGTCCGCGGGACACCGTGACGGCCGGCCCCGCGGACGACGTCTGGGCCCACGTCGTCGGCCAGCCCGCGGCGGTCGCCGAGCTGCGCGCCGCCGTCGCCGACCCGGCGGTGATGACCCACGCCTGGCTGTTCACCGGCCCGCCCGGCTCCGGGCGGTCGGTCGCCGCCCGCGCGTTCGCCGCCGCGCTGCAGTGCCCGACGGCCGGCCGGCACGCCGACGGGGGCACCTGCCACTCGTGCCGGACCGTGCTCGCCGGCACCCACGCCGACGTGCAGGCCGTCGTCCCGGAGGGGCTGTCCATCGGGGTGGCCGAGGTGCGCGAGCTGGTGCGCATCGCCGGCCGGGCGCCGTCGCAGGGCCGCTGGCAGGTGGTGTTGGTCGAGGACGCCGACCGGATGACCGAGCAGGCGGCCAACACCGTGCTCAAGATGCTGGAGGAGCCCCCCGCGCGCACCGTGTTCCTGCTCTGCGCGCCCAGCCTGCACCCCGACGACGTGCCGGTCACCGTCCGCTCCCGCTGCCGGGTGGTCACCCTGCGGACGCCGTCGGCCGACGCGATCGCCGACGTCCTGGTGCGCCGGGACGGCTTCGACCCAGCACTGGCTGCGTGGGCGGCCGGCGCCGCCGGCGGCCACGTCGGACGGGCGCGGCGGCTGGCCCGCGACGAAGCGGCACGGTTGGCGCGCAAGGCCGTGCTCGACATCCCGCTGTCGCTGGTGTCCCTCGCCGCCTGCCTGGACGCCGCCGACGACCTGGTGTCGGCCGCGCAGGAGGAGGCCGACGCGGCGGCCGCCGCCCTGGACGGGGCGGAGACCGAGGCGGTCAAGGCCAGCCTCGGGGTGGGCGCCCGGGGCCCGGGGGTGGCCGCGGCCAGCCGCGGCGCCGGCGTGCTCAAGGAGCTGGAGAAGAAGCAGAAGTCGCGGGCCACCCGGCTCTCCCGCGACTCCCTCGACCGCGCCCTGGTCGACCTCGCCGCGCTCTACCGCGACGCGCTGGTGCTGCACGCGGCCGGTGACCAGGCCCCGCCGCTGGCCCACCCCGACCGGCGGGCCGACGCGGAGGAGCTGGCCCGCCGCATCGGGGCGGAGGGGGCGCTGCGCCGGATCGACGCGCTGCTGGCCTGCCGCACGGCGCTGGAGCAGAACGTCAAGCCGCGGGTCGCCGTCGAGGCGCTGACCGTGGCGCTCCGCCTGCCCGCCTGACGGACCATCGGGCCTCCGACACCTGGCAGGGGTACCGCGGACGGCGGACCCGGTGACGTAGGCTGTGGCGCGCACGCCCGCCGCCTTAGCTCAGTCGGTAGAGCATCTCACTCGTAATGAGAAGGTCGTCGGTTCGATTCCGACAGGCGGCTCCCCTGGCCCGTCCACCCTCGGCACGATGCCGCCGTGGACCGCGACCTGATCAGCGCCATCGCGCACCGCTCCCACCCGATCGCCGCGCCCGTCTCCGAGGCGGTGCTCCGCGAGCTCGCGGGTCGGCTGGCCGTGCCGGACGGGGGCCGGGTGCTCGACCTGGGCTGCGGTGCCGGCCAGTGGCTGCTGGCGGCGCTCGGTGCCGCGCCGCCCGCCACCGGCACCGGCGTCGACAGCTCCGCCCACGCGCTGGCCGTCGCGCGTCGCGACGCGCTCGACCGCGGGCTGGCCGGGCGGGTCCGCTTCGAGCAGGCCGACGCCGCCGGCTGGGCGGGCGGGCGGTTCGACGCGGTGCTGTGCGTCGGCGCCACGCACGTCTTCGGCGGGCTGGCCGCGACGCTCGACGCCGTCCGCGACCACCTGGCACCCGGCGGGCGGCTGCTGCTCGGCGACGGCTTCTGGGACGGCGAGCCGACGGCGGCGGCGCTGGACGCCCTGGGCGCCGTTCCCGGCGAGCTGCCCGACCTGCCCGGGCTGGTGGCCGCCGTCCAGGAGCACGGCTACGAGCCCGGCCACGGGCACGTGAGCTCGGCCGCGGAGTGGGACGACTACGAGTGGAGCTGGACCGGCGCGCTCACCGAGTGGGCGCTGACCGAGGCCGGCCCGGACGACCGCGACGCGGCGCTCGCCGCCGCCCGCGCCCACCGCCACGAGTGGCTGACCGGCTACCGGGGGCAGCTCGGCTTCCTGACCGTCGTGCTGCACGACACCCGCCTCCGCTGACGCGAGTGGGTGCTGGCCGTGGACACGCCGACGGCGGCACCCGACCGGGGTGCCGCCGTCGTGCGACGTGCCGACAGGTGCCAGCGGTCAGTGCTCGGAGGGGGCGTCCTTGGCCCGGCCGAGCGAGGCCACGATCTCCTTCTCGGCGTCCTCCCGGCCCACCCACTCGGCGCCCTCGACCGACTTGCCCGGCTCGAGGTCCTTGTAGGTCTCGAAGAAGTGCTGGATCTCCAGCCGGTCGAACTCCGAGACATCGCTGATGTCGACCAGGTGCGCCATCCGCGGGTCGGTGGCCGGCACGCTGAGGACCTTGTCGTCACCGCCCTTCTCGTCGGTCATCCGGAACATGCCGATGGCCCGGCAGGTGATCAGGCACCCCGGGAACGTCGGCTCCTCCAGCAGCACCAGCGCGTCGAGCGGGTCGCCGTCCATGCCGAGCGTGTGCTCGATGTAGCCGTAGTCCGCCGGGTAGCGGGTGGAGGTGAAGAGCATCCGGTCGAGGCGGATGCGTCCGGTCGCGTGGTCCAGCTCGTACTTGTTCCGCTGGCCCTTCGGGATTTCTATCGTCACGTCGAACTGCACGGCACGTAGTGTGGCCCACCGTGGCCCCGCCCTCCCCGGCGGAGGTCGTTCCTGGGGGGTGGGCACCATCACGTCGACGGCTCCGCCGACGGGCACGGCGTCCGGTACGACGACCGTCACCGCCAACTACGGGCGCTTCCGCCGCCGGATGGCCATGGGCGTCGTGGCGGCCCTGCTCGTCGTCGGCGGCAGCATCGCGGGGCTCGTCGTGGCGACGCAGGACGACGCGCCGGCCGAGGCGACCGTCGCCGTCCCCGGGGCTCAGCTGCCGCAGATCGGCGCCGCCGATCCCGTGCTCGCCGCGCTGTCGGCAGAGGCGCCCGCGCCCGAGCCGGCCGCCCTGGCTGCGGCGCTCGACCCGCTGCTCGACGCGCCGGACCTCGGAAGCGGCGTCTCGGCCTCGGTCGTCGACGTCGCGACCGGCGGCGAGCTGTACGCGCGCGACGCCGCCGACCCGGCCAGCCCGGCCTCCACGGCCAAGCTGCTCACCGCCGTGGCGGCCCTGACCACGCTCGACCCGGCCGCGACCATCCCGACCACCGTGGTGGAGGGCGCCGCGCCGGGCGAGGTCGTCCTCGTGGGCGGCGGCGACCCGACGCTGTCGCGGACGGCGCCGTCGCAGACCTATCCGGGCGCGCCGACCGTCGCCGACCTGGCCACCCAGGTGGTCGCGGCGCTGCCGGCCGGCACCGAGGTGACCCGGGTCGTCGTCGACAGCTCGCTCTACACCGGGCCGCTGACCGCGACGGGCTGGGGCCCGGGCGACTCGCCGTCCAACTACGCCGCGCCGGTCACCGCCACCGCGGTCGACGGTGCCCGGGTCGCTCCCGGGGCCCTGGCCCGCAGCGCGCAGCCCGGCCTGGACGCCGGGGCCGCGCTCGCGGACGCGCTCGGCGCCGCCGGCGCGACGGTCGTGCTCGGCGAGGCGCCGGAAGGCACGCGGACGCTGGCCACGGTGCAGTCGGCGCCCGTCGTCCGGCTGGTCGAGCAGATGCTCGCGCTGTCGGACAACATGCTCGCCGAGTCGCTGGCCCGCCAGGTCGCCCTCGCCCGCGACCTGCCGGCCAGCTTCGAGGGGGCCGCGGACGCCGTCACCGAGGCGCTGACCGACGCGGGCGTCGACGTGTCCGGCGTCGTGCTCGCCGACGGCAGCGGCCTGTCGCGCGACGACCGGGTGCCCGCCGCGGTGCTCACCGGGATCGTCGCCGGCGCCGCCGGCGGCAGCATCAACGACGCCGGGGCGGTGCTGTCCGGCCTGCCGGTCGCCGGCTACGACGGCACGCTCTTCGACCGGGGGGACGACGACCCGGCCACCGCCCCGGGCGCCGTGCGCGCCAAGACCGGCACCCTGCTCGGCGTGCACGCCCTGGCCGGCACCGTGCTGACGGTCGACGGGCGTCTGCTGGCCTTCGCGGTGATCGCCGACGCCGCCACGGGAGGCGAGGTGGCGGCCGAGGCCGCCCTGGACGCGGTAGCCGCCCGCCTCGCGCTCTGCGGCTGCCGCTGAACGGCCCGACCCGGGCAGGCCCGGTCCCGCTCGCCGCGAGCGTGCGAGCAGAGGAGGACGGAGTCCTCGCACCGCGTACCGTGAGGCGATGACCAGCCCTGCCTCGATGGTCGACTGGGACCTCGCCGGCCGCACCGCCCGCAAGCTGATGAGCCCGGGCCCGGAGACCACCCGGGAGGAGGCGGCCGGCGTCGTCCGCGAGCTGCACGAGGCCGCGGCCACCGCAGTCGGTCATGTCGAGGCGCTGACCGGGATGCGTCCCGCGCCCGGCGGGCCCGTCCCGGAGGTCGTCGTCGTCGACCGGCCCGGCTGGGTCGACGCCAACACCAGTGGCATGGCCGCGCTGCTCGACCCGCTGGTCGAGGCGCTGCAGCAGAAGCAGGACCGGCGTCCCGGTCCGCTGGCCACCGCCATCGGCTCCCGCGCCACGGGTGCCCAGGCCGGGCTGGTGCTCTCCTACCTCGCCTCCAAGGTGCTCGGGCAGTACGAGGTGTTCGGCAGCGGAGGCCGGCTGCTGCTGGTCGCGCCCAACGTCGTGGCGACCGAGCGGAAGCTCGGCGTCGACCCGACCGACTTCCGGCTCTGGGTGTGCCTGCACGAGGTCACCCACCAGTTGCAGTTCACCGCGGTGCCGTGGTTGCAGCAGCACCTCGAGGGGCAGATCGCCGACTTCGTGGCCGCCACGGACCTGTCGCCCGACGTGCTCCGCGAGCGGTTGCAGGAGGTGGTGCGCGGCCTCGCCGACGCGGTGCGCGGCGGCGAGGGCGAGAGCGAGGGGCTCATGGCGCTGGTGCGCGACCCGCGCCAGCGTGCCGTGCTCGACCGGGTGACCGCCGTGATGAGCCTGGTCGAGGGGCACGCCGAGTACGTCATGGACGGCGTCGGCCCGGACGTCGTCCCGTCGGTCCGCACGCTGCGCAAGCGCTTCGCGCAGCGCCGCAAGGGCCAGGGTCCGCTGGACCGCCTGCTCCGCCGGCTGCTCGGCCTGGAGCAGAAGATGAAGCAGTACGCCGACGGCCGGCAGTTCGTCGGCGGTGTCGTCGACAGCGTGGGCATGGAGGGCTTCAACCGGGTCTGGGCCGGCCCGGAGAACCTCCCGCGGATCGAGGAGCTCACCGAGCCGCAGCGCTGGGTCGAGCGGGTGCACGGCCGGCCGGCGATCACCGCCTGAGCCGAACGTCCCCCGGCGGAGCACGGCCGTGGTCGGACCGCCGCGCGCGGTGGCGGTGCTGCGGTCCGCGGTGCGGCCCGGGCTCCGCGCCTGCGACCGGCCGGTCCTCGTCGCCTGCAGCGGTGGAGCGGACTCCGTGGCGCTGGCCGCCGCGCTGGCCTTCGAGGCCCGCGCCGCCGGCGTCGCCGTCGGCGGTATCACGGTCGACCACGCCCTGCAGCCGGGTTCCGCGGAACGCGCCGAGCGGACGGCGGAGTTGATGCGCGGCCTGCACCTGTCGCCCGTGCTGGTGCGACGGGTCGAGGTCGGGTCGACCGGCGGGCCGGAGGCGGCCGCCCGCACGGCCCGCTACGCCGCGCTCGCCGCGGCGGCCGGGGAGCACGGCGCTCGCATCGCGCTCGGGCACACCCTCGACGACCAGGCCGAGACCGTGCTGCTCGGCCTCGGCCGCGGCTCGGGGCCGCGGTCGGTCGCCGGGATGGTCCGGCTCCGGGATGACGGCGCGGTGACCTGGTGGCGGCCGCTGCTCGGCGTCCGCCGGGCGACGACCCGCCGGGCCTGCGCCGACCAGGGGCTGCCGGTCTGGGACGACCCTTGGAACGCCGACCCCGCGTACACCCGGGCCCGGTTGCGCGCGGAGGTGCTGCCGTTGCTCGAGCAGGTGCTCGGTGGCGGGGTGGCCCCGGCCCTGGCCCGGACGGCGGAACTGCTGCGCGAGGACCTCGACGCGCTGGACGCACTGGCCGGTGCGCAGTTGACGCGGCTGGCCGGCGAGGCAGGCGACGGAGGGCTGCCGGCCGCGCCGCTGGTCGACCTGCCCGCCGCGCTGCGCCGCCGCGTGCTGCGCGGCTGGCTGCACGCGGCCGGCGTGCCCGACCTGCACGCGGTGCACCTGCGGGCCGTCGACGCCCTCGTGGTCGCGTGGCGGGGGCAGGGGCCGGCGGACCTACCGGGCGGCGTCCGGGTCGTCCGGGCGTCTGGCAGGCTGGTGCTCAGGCCGGCCGCTCGGGACGGCCGGCCCGGTCCAGCGTCCGCCGTCCGCGAGGAGCCCGTTCCGTGACCGAGACCGCCACCGCCCGCGGGGGCATCGTCCCCGGGGCCCCGGCCGGGGAACCCACGCCCGGGGCGCTGGGCCCCGACCACGGCTACGGCCCCGACATCGACCACGTCCTGCTCACCGAGCAGCAGATCCAGGACAAGATCCGTGAGCTTGCCGCCACCATCGCCACCGACTACGCCGGACGCGAGGTGCTGCTCGTCGGCGTGCTCAAGGGCGCGGTGCTGTTCATGAGCGATTTCGCGCGGGCACTGGAGCTGCCGACCCAGATGGAGTTCATGGCCGTCTCCTCGTACGGCTCGTCGACCAGCTCCTCCGGCGTCGTGCGCATCCTCAAGGACCTCGACCGCGACATCGCCGGGCGGCACGTCCTGGTGCTCGAGGACATCATCGACTCCGGGCTGACCCTCTCCTGGCTGCTGAAGAACCTCGGCAGCCGGCAGCCGGCGTCGCTGGAGGTGTGCGCGCTGCTGCGCAAACCCGACGCGATCAAGGTCGAGGTGCCCGTGCGGTACGTCGGCTTCGACATCCCCAACGAGTTCGTCATCGGCTACGGGCTCGACTACGCCGAGCGCTACCGCGACCTGCCCTACATCGCGACGCTGAAGCCCGAGGTCTACGCGTAATACATCGTCGGCCTCCGGCCGACACCGCGGCCACGTGCCGTTCCCCGGCCGCGCTGAGCCGTTCCCGCCGCTCCTCGGGGGACCCTCCGGGCCCCCGCTCGTCTCGTCGACCGCGGCCACGTGCCGTTCCCCGGCCGCGCTGAGCCGTTCCCGC
>NZ_JAOVZT010000017.1:59093-64386 GCF_025716945.1 Geodermatophilus sp. YIM 151500 | reverse complement strand
TGGCCCGCAGCTGGACCGACGACCTGTCCGACGCGCTCACCGGCCTGGGCACCCCGCGCGGCATGGAGACCCGCCTGGTGCCGGCCCGCGGGTACGACCTGCGGCTCATCCCGCCCGTCCCGCTGCCGCGCCGGCCCACGGTCGACCTGCTCCGCGTCCCCGGCCGGCTGCGGGCGGCGGTGGCCGACACGCGGGCGCTGCTGCGCGAGCTGGCCGCCGACGTCGTCGTCGGGTTCGGCGGCTACGTGGCGCTGCCGGCCTACCTCGCGGCCCGGCGGGCGCGCGTGCCGGTGGTGGTGCACGAGCAGAACGCGCTGCCGGGCCTGGCCAACCGGATCGGCGCCCGGCTGGCCGCCCGCGTCGCGGTCACCGTGCCCGGCACGCCGCTGCGCGGTGGCCGGGTGACCGGGATGCCGCTGCGGACGGCGATCACCGGCCTGGACCGGGCCGCCCGGCGCGCCGAGGCCCGCGCCGCCTTCGGCCTGGAGGCCGACCGGCCGACGCTGCTGGTCGTCGGCGGCTCGCAGGGTGCGGCCTCGCTCAACCGCGCGGCGACCGGGGCGGCCGACGCGCTGATGGCTGCCGGCGTCCAGGTGCTGCACGCGCGGGGTCCGAAGAACACCGGCGTGACGGTGCCTCCGCGCCCGGCCGGTGCGGCGCCCTACGTCGTCGTCGACTACCTGGAGCGGATGGACCTGGCCTACGCGGCCGCCGACCTGGCGCTCTGCCGCGCCGGCGCCGTCACCGTCGCCGAGCTGTCCGCAGTGGGCCTGCCCGCCGCGTTCGTGCCCCTCCCGATCGGCAACGGTGAGCAGCGCCGCAACGCGCTCCCGCTGGTCGAGGCCGGCGGCGGCCTGCTCGTCGACGACGCGGCGCTCACCCCCGACTGGATCGAGCGGACGCTCGTGCCCCTGCTCACCGACCGGGCGGCGCTGACCGGGTACGCCCGCAACGTCGAGCGCGCGGGCATCGCCGACGCCGACGAGCGGCTGGCCGATCTCGTGCTGGAGGTGGCCGGGGCATGAGCGTCGACGACATCGCCGCGTGGTCGGCGCCGGTGCCCTCGGTGCCCGAGCTCGGGGCGGTGCACTTCATCGGCATCGGCGGGGCCGGGATGAGCGGCATCGCGCGCATCCTGCTGGCGCGGGGCGTCCGGGTCTCGGGCAGCGACCGGCGCGACAGCCCCACGGTGCTGGCGCTGCGGGCGCTCGGCGCCCGGGTGGCGGTCGGCCACGACCCCGCCCACCTGGCCGGCGTGGACACCGTGGTCGTGTCGACCGCGATCCGCGCGGACAACCCCGAACTGGTCGCCGCCCGGGAGCGCGAGCTGGCGGTGCTGCCGCGGGCGGTGGCGCTGGCCGCCGTGATGTCCGGGCGCCGCAGCGTCGCCGTGGCGGGCACCCACGGCAAGACCTCGACGACCTCGATGCTGACTGTCGCCGTGCAGGCCTGCGGAGCCGATCCCTCGTTCGCCATCGGCGGCGACCTCAACGAGTCCGGCAGCAACGCGCACGCCGGGGAGGGCGACGTCTTCGTCGCCGAGGCCGACGAGAGCGACCGCTCCTTCCTGCTGCTGTCGCCCTTCGCCGCGGTGGTCACCAACGTCGAGGCCGACCACCTGGACAACTACGGCGACCTGGCCGCCGTGGAGGCGGCCTTCGACCGCTTCGTCGGCACCGTCGACCCGGCCGGCTTCGTCGTCGTCTGTGCCGACGACCCGGGGTCGGCCCGGCTCCGCGACGTCGCCACGCCGGCCCGGGTGCGCACCTACGGGACGTCACCGGACGCCGACCTGCGGCTGGTCGACCTGCAGGTCGGGCGGGAGGGCACGGCCTACACCGCCGTCCTGGACGGGGAGCGGCTCGCCCGGGTCCGCATCCGGCCCGCCGGCGAGCACATGGCCCGCAACAGCGCCGCGGCGTTGCTGGCCGGTCTCGAGCTCGGTCTGCCCGCCGACGGCCTGGTCGAGGGGTTGGCCCGCTTCGGCGGGGTGCGCCGCCGCTTCGAGCTCAAGGGCTCGGTCGGCGGGGTGCGCGTCTACGACGACTACGCCCACCACCCGACGGAGGTCGCCGCCCAGCTGCGCGCGGCGCGCGCCGTCGCGGGGGAGGGTCGGCTCGTCGTCTGCTTCCAGCCGCACCTCTACAGCCGGACGCGCGAGTTCGCCGCCGGGTTCGGAGCGGCCCTGGGCCTCGCCGACGAGGTGGTCGTGATGGACGTCTACGGCGCCCGCGAGGACCCCGTCCCCGGGGTGACCGGCGCGATGGTCGCCGACGCGGTGCCGCTGCCGGCCGGGCGGGTCCGGTTCGAGCCGTCCTGGTCGGGGGCCGCCCCCGCGCTGGCCGCGCGGGCCCGGTCCGGCGACCTGGTCGTCACCATGGGCGCAGGCGACGTGTCGATGGTCGGGCCCGAGGTGCTGGCCGCCCTGCGGGCCGACTCCGTCGACGGTCCGGGCGACGGGCACGCGGGGGCCGACCGGTGAGCCGCGCCGGTCTCACCACCCGCGACCGGGACGCCGCCCCCCGCCGGACCAGGCGGTTCTCCCGCCGGCGCGGCCGGGACCGGGGGGCGGGGCGCCCCGCCGACGCGGCGACGGGGGAGCAGCGGTCCCCGGGGCGGCGGTCGTCCTCCGCCCCCGCTCCGCGGCGGACCGGCGCCACGCCGGCCGGTGCGCGCCGGCCCCGGCGGTGGCGCCGCCGGCCGTCGCGGTACCGCCGTCCGCTCCTGGCGGTCGGCGCCCTGCTGCTGGTGGCCGGACTCGGCGCGGCGCTGTGGGCCGGACCGCTGCTCCCGGTCCGCTCGGTCCAGGTCGACGGCCTGCTGACGCTCTCCGCCGACGTGGTCCGCAGGGCGGCCGGGGTGGCGGAGGGCACGCCGCTGCCCCGGATCGACGTGGCCGCCGCCGAGGAAGGGGTGGCCCGGCTGCCCCAGGTGGAGTCGGTCGAGGTCACCCGGGGCTGGCCGGACAGCGTGGTCGTCACCGTGGTGGAGCGGGTGCCGGTCGCCGTCGTCGCCGTCGAGGGCCGGCGCGTGCTGGTCGACCGGCACGGCGTCCCCTACGACACCGTCCGCGGCGCACCCCCGGCGGGCGTCGTCCCGCTGGAGGTGACCGATCCGGGGCCGGACGACCCGGCCACCGCCGCCGCCCTCGCGGCCGTCGCCGCGCTGCCGGCCGATCTGCGGACCTCGCTCGCCGGCGTGCGGGCGGAATCGGCCGACGCCGTCACGCTCCGGCTGGCCGATGGCACCACCGTCGGCTGGGGCGACGGCGACCGCTCGGGGGACAAGGCCGCCGTGCTCGTCGCGCTGCTCGACCAGCTCGCCGCCGGGACGCTGGAGCCGGCGGCGGAGCTGGACCTCGCAGATCCGGACGCCGTCGTCCTCCGCTGATCTCCGGCGCGCACCCGGCACGCATCCTCCGCTGACCTCCGCCGCGCACCGTCCGCCCGCCGTCCGCACGCCCGCCGCGGCCGTGCCGGGTGCCGGGTCCGCTCCGGTCGCCGACCGTGGGCCGACGGCTCCGCAGCGGGAGCACCGACCGTCCCGGCCGACACGCCCGCCTCCGCGACACGCCCGACCACGGAAACGAATTCCACGCTCGGGATTCCCCGCGAGCCCCGACCCTCGACCTCGGGACCAGGCTTCCGACGCGCGGGTCGTCACCGTCGGTGGGACGGGTGTGACCGGTGGGTGGCCGGGTGCGGGTGGTGCGGACCGTGATCGACACGCCGGTCCGGGGAGGGTGCTTGTCGCTGGCTTCGGCACGCACCTAACTTCATCGCGTCGACCGAGTTGACATAACTATAAGGCTCTACTTGAGGATGAGGGTCCAGTTGAGGAGCGCCGCATGACACCTCCGCACAACTACCTGGCGGTCATCAAGGTCGTCGGCATCGGCGGCGGCGGGGTGAACGCGGTCAACCGCATGATCGAAGTCGGGTTGAAGGGCGTCGAGTTCATCGCCATCAACACCGACGCCCAGGCGCTGCTCATGAGCGACGCCGACGTCAAGCTCGACGTGGGCCGCGAGCTCACCCGCGGCCTGGGTGCCGGCGCGCAGCCCGACGTCGGCCGGCAGGCCGCGGAGGACCACCGCGAGGAGATCGAGGAGGTGCTCAAGGGCGCCGACATGGTCTTCGTGACCGCGGGGGAGGGCGGCGGCACCGGCACCGGCGGCGCGCCCGTCGTCGCCTCGATCGCGCGCAAGCTGGGCGCCCTGACCATCGGCGTCGTCACCCGCCCCTTCGCGTTCGAGGGCAAACGGCGCGCGGTGCAGGCCGAGTCGGGCATCGAGGAGCTGCGCAACGAGTGCGACACGCTCATCGTCATCCCGAACGACCGCCTGCTGCAGCTCGGCGACCGCAACGTCAGCGTGATGGACGCCTTCCGCACCGCCGACCAGGTGCTGCTCTCCGGTGTGCAGGGGATCACCGACCTGATCACCACACCAGGCCTGATCAACCTCGACTTCGCCGACGTCAAGTCGGTGATGTCGGGCGCCGGGTCGGCCCTGATGGGCATCGGCAGCGCCCGCGGCGACAACCGCGCGCTGCTCGCCGCCGAGCAGGCCATCGCCAGCCCGCTGCTCGAGGCCTCGATGGAGGGCGCGCACGGCGTGCTGCTGTCGATCTCGGGTGGCTCGGACCTCGGCCTGTTCGAGATCAACGAGGCGGCCTCGCTGGTGTCGGACGCCGCGCACGCGGACGCCAACATCATCTTCGGCGCGGTGATCGACGACGCGCTCGGCGACGAGGTCCGGGTGACCGTCATCGCCGCCGGCTTCGACGGCGGACGACCCAGCAGCCGCAAGGAGGCTCCCGCCGCGGCCCTCCCCGGGAGCGCGCCGGTCGCCCCGGTCCCCTCCGGGTTGCCGCAGCGCTCGACCGCGGGGGGCTTCGGCGCGGTGCGCCCGGTCGCCGCCGCGCCGTCGGGCGGCTCGTCGTCGCCGGCCCGCGCGGCCGGCGCGGGCGGCGCGGCCCCGGCGGCGAGCCAGCCGGCCGCGGACGCCGCGCCCGCCTCCGCGTCGTCCCGGCTCGGGTCCCCGTCCGGCGGCGGCATCACCGTGCCGCCGCTGCCGCCGGTCCCCGGGCAGTCCACCAACGGCCGCCGGCCGCTGTCCAGCGAGGACTTCGAGGAGGAGCTCGACATCCCCGAGTTCCTCCGCAGCCAGTAAGAGGACCACCCTTCCCCCCACGCCTCGCACGCTCGGCGCGGGCCCCTGAAGGGTGGCCGTTCCAGCCGCTCACCGGCTCGGCGCGGGCCCCTGAAGGGTGGCCGTTCCAGCCGCTCACCG
>NZ_JAOVZT010000017.1:0-58993 GCF_025716945.1 Geodermatophilus sp. YIM 151500 | reverse complement strand
GCTCGGCGCGGGCCCCTGAAGGGTGGCCGTTCCAGCACCTCTCCGAGATCGGGACGCGTTCATGAGCTCCACGACGGCCGCCCGGCCGGCGGTGCGGCCCCGCCGGGTCGTCACCGACCGGCGGGGCGGCCGGTCGCGTCCGCCCTACGACAGCTTCAACCTGGGTGCGCACGTCGGCGACGACCCCGACGACGTCGCGGCCAACCGCGCGCGCGTCGCCCGCGAGCTCGGCGTCCCGGGCGACCGGCTGGTCTGGATGGCCCAGGTCCACGGCGCCGGCGTCGCGGTGGTCGACGGGCCCCGGCCCGAGCCGGTGCCGAGCACCGACGCCCTGGTCACCCGGACGACGGGCCTGGTCCTCGGTGTCCTCGCCGCCGACTGCGTGCCGGTGCTGCTCGCCGATCCGGTCGCGGGTGTCGTGGCCGCGGTGCACGCCGGCCGGGAGGGCCTGCGGCTGGGCGTCGTGCCAGCGGCCGTCGAGGCCATGCGCGGCCTCGGCGCCCGACCCGAGCGGCTGTCCGCGCTGCTCGGGCCCGCCGTCTGCGGCGCGTGCTACGAGGTGCCCGCGGCGATGCGGGCCGAGGTGGCCGCCGTCGCCCCGGACGGCGCCGTCCGCACCCGGCGCGGCACGCCCGGTCTGGACCTGCGCGCCGGGCTGGACGGCGTGCTCCGCGGGCTGGGCGTCGCCGAGGTCGTGCACGACCCCCGCTGCACCGTCGAGGACCGCCGGCTGTTCTCGCACCGGCGCGATGGCGTCACCGGTCGCCAGGCCGGCCTGGTCTGGCTCGGCTGACGACGACCCGCTGTCCGGCGCCGCTCGCGGGCCGACCCGGGGGAGGATCGCGGGCGTGGCCCGGCTCGAGGAGAACCTGCACGCGGTGCGGGCGCGCATCGATGCGGCTGCGCGCCGCGCCGGCCGCGACCCCGCCGCGGTGGCGCTGCTCGCGGTGAGCAAGACCTGGCCGGCCGCCGACGTCGCCGCGCTGGCCGCCCTCGGCCAGACCGACTTCGCCGAGAACCGCGCCCAGGAGCTGACCGCCAAGGCCGCCGAGCTGGCCGGGCTGGACCTGCGCTGGCACTTCGTCGGCCAGCTGCAGCGGAACAAGGCCGCCGCCGTCGCCCGGCTCGGGGCGGTCGTCCACTCGGTCGACCGGGCGTCCTTGGTGGCCGCCCTCGGCCGGGCCGGCACCGGAGCCGGCCGGCCGGTCGACGTCTTCGTGCAGGTCGACCTCGGCGGACCGAGCGGCACGCTGGCGGCGCGCGGCGGGGCGCCGCCCGCGGACGTGCCGGGGCTGGCAGACGCCGTGGCCGCCGCCGCCGGGCTGCGGCTGCGCGGGTTGATGGCGGTCGCACCCCGCGGGATCGAGCCGGGGCCCGCGTTCGCGGCGCTGGCCGAGCTCGCCGCGCAGGTGCGCGCCGACCACCCGGAGGCGACCGAGCTGTCGGCGGGGATGAGCGGCGACCTGGAGGAGGCCATCGCGGCCGGGGCGACCGTCGTGCGTGTCGGAACCGCGATCTTCGGCGACCGGCCCCTACCCTCCGGTCAGCATTCGGAAGTCACACCAGCCCCAGAGGTCCCGGGCGCCTCGGGGGCGACGACGTGGCAGGCGCCACGGAAGGCGCGACGGAACGCCGGACGGACGCCGCTGGGAGCAGCGGCGGAGGGGGAGGTCTGATGGCCGGAGCCATGCGGAGGATGGGCATCTACCTGGGGCTCGTCGAGGACGACGACGCGCGCGGCTACGCCCGCTACGACGCCCGTCAGCCCGAGCAGCCCGACCTCGACCGCCGGTACGGGCGCTACCCGGCCGGCGACGAGCGGTACGCCGACGACGACTACGACGAGCACTACGACGGGGAGTTCGCCTCCGACAAGTACGGCTCCGACGACTTCGCCACGGAGGGCTACGCGGCCGGCTCCTACGCTGCCGAGCCCCAGGCCGAGCGGCGCTCCGCCGTCCGCGAGGCCGACCCGCTGCCCGCGCGCCGTCCCGCGGCCGCCCGGTCGCTGGGCCTGGCGTCCCCGGCCGGCGCCCCGTCGTCCACGCGAGGCGCCGTCCTCGCCGGGTCCGCCGGCTCGGCCGGGTCGCTGGGCTCCGCCGGGCTGGCCGTCCGGGAGCCGGTGTCCGCCGCGCCCGAGCCGACCCCGGCGCCCACCCCCGCGCCGCAGCCCTACCGGATCACCACGCTGCACCCGCGCACCTACAACGAGGCGCGCACCATCGGCGAGCGGTTCCGCGACGGCATGCCGGTGATCATGAACCTCACCGAGATGGACGACGCGGACGCCAAGCGGCTGGTCGACTTCGCCGCCGGTCTGTCGTTCGGCCTGCGCGGTAGCATCGAGCGCGTCACGGCCAAGGTGTTCCTGCTGAGTCCGCAGAACGTCGACGTGACGGCTGAGGACAAGGCACGGATCCGCGAGGGCGGGTTCTTCAACCAGTCCTGAAGTCGTGGCAGGCTGGGCCCCGCGTGGCGGGTGACCGGCGCGCCCGTGCACACGGCACCGCTGGTGCCCCGAACGATCGAGGACCGTGGCTCTCTTCTGGCAGATCGTGTCGTCGGTCCTGCTCGTCTTCCTCGTGCTGCTGTTCGCGCGGTTCGTCGCCGACTGGGTCATGGTGCTGTCGCGCAACTGGCGCCCGTCCGGCCTGGTCGCCGCCGGGCTCGAGGTCGTCTACACGACCACCGACCCGCCGCTGAAGGCCGTCCGCAAGGTCATCCCGCCGTTGAACCTGGGGTCCATCAGGCTGGACCTCGGGTTTATGGTGCTGCTCATCGCCGTGCTGTTCCTGCGGAGCATCACGAGCTCGCTCGCGGTCGGGTGAGCGCCGGCCCCGGCGGGACCGTCGCCACCGCGCGGGCACCTGCAGCCCTGTCCGCCCGAGACCGATCCCGTGCCCGCCGCCCGACCCGAGGTGACCTCCGATGCCACTGACGCCTGCCGACGTGCACAACGTCGTCTTCAAGAAGCCGCCCATCGGCAAGCGGGGCTACGACGAGGACGAGGTCGACGCCTTCCTCGACGTCGTGGAGGCCGAGCTCGCGCGGCTCATCGAGGAGAACAACGAGCTGCGCGCCGGCGGCCTGGGCGGCCCGCGGAGCGACGAGCGACCCGAGCAGCCGGCGCCGGCCCCCCTGCCGGTCGCGCCCCCACCGCCGCCGGCCCAGCCGCAGCCGCGGGAGGACGACAGCGCCCGCGCGTCGCGGATGCTCGCGCTGGCCACCGAGACCGCCGACCGCTACGTCAACGAGGCCAAGACCCAGGCCGAGCAGATGGTCGGCAGCGCCAAGAGCAACAGCGACCGGATGCTGTCGGAGTCGCGGGCCAAGAGCGAGCAGATGGTCGCCGAGGCCAAGCACCGAGCCGACACGATGATCGGTGACGCCCGCACCCGCTCCGAGACGATGGAGCGCGAGGCGCGCGCCAAGGCCGCCGCGCTCGAGCAGGAGGCCGAGCGCCGCCACCGCGAGGTCATGGGCACGCTCGAGGAGAAGCGGAGCAGCCTCGAGCGCAAGATCGAGGAGCTGCGCACCTTCGAGCGGGAGTACCGGACGCGGCTGCGCTCCTACCTGGAGTCGCACCTGCGTGACCTCGACAGCCGCGGCTCCGCCGAGCCCGCGGCCGCCGGGCGGCAGAGCCAGCACGCCCCCGCCTGATCCGCGCGCCGAGCCCCGGCAGGGCCCCCGGACGACGCCGTCCGGGGGCCCTGCCGGGGCCGCGGCCGCTCGCGGTCAGGAACCGCGGATGCGGCCCGCCGCGGTCCTAGAGTCGTCGGGGTGGTCGTCGCCGCCGGCGTGCTCGTCCTGTCCGGCCTGGTCCTGTTCGCGGCCGGCATCGCCACGGGGGTGACGGTGCTGCACTGGGCCTGCGTCGCGGTCTGCGCCGTGGCGGGGTTCCTGCTGGTGCGGGCCCGGCGGCAGCTCGCGCGGGCCGCCGCGGGCGAGGGCGCTCGGCAGGGGTCGGGGGAGGGCGCGGCCCTCCGCCGGACGGCGGATCCCGGCGGGCCGGACGGCGAGCCGCCGGTCGAGCAGGTGGAGCCGCCCGACGCGCTGGCGACGACCGGCCTGGGTGACGAGGTGCTCGTCGTCGACGAGCGCCCGCGTTACCACCTCGACGGCTGTCCGGGGCTCACCGGCCGGGCCGCCGTCCCGCTCCCGCTGGACGAGGCGCGCGCCGACGGGTTCACCCCCTGCGGCGCCTGCGCGCCCGACCGGCACCTCGCCGCCCGCGCGCGGGCCCGCCGCGTCCCGCGCGACGGCAGCTGACCGCCGGCCCCGGCGCGCGCGGCGCCCCGGCCCCCGACGCGCGGCGCCGGCGCGCGGGCCGGACGCTCAGGAGTCGCGGGCCAGCCAGACGCGCAGCCCGGCCGGGCCCTCGACCGCCGCGCCGGGTCCCGGCTCGCCGGCGTGCACCCGTGTCGCCAGCACCTCGGCGGCCAGCTGCTCGGCGTGCTCGGCGAGCGCCTGCGCCACCTGCTGCGCGGGCTCCCGCTCCGGACCTGTCCCCTCGGCGGTCCACCACAGCTCGATCCGGTCGCTGACCTCGAGGCCGGCGTTCTTGCGGGCCTCCTGGACCAGCCGGACCACCTCCCGGGCCAGGCCGGCGCGCTCCAGCTCGGGGGTCACCGTGAGGTCGAGGGCGACGGTCAACCCGCTCTCGCTGGCCACGGTCCAGCCCTCGCGCGGCGTCTCGGTCACGACCAGGTCGCCGTCCTCCAGCGCCACCTGCGCGCCGTCCACGGACACCGAGGCGGTCCCGGCCCGGTAGGCCGCGACGAGCGCGGCCGCGTCGGCCGCCGCCACCGCGCGGGCCACCGCCTGCACCTGCCCGCCGAGCCGCCGGCCCACCGCACGGAAGTCGACCTTCGCGCTCACGTCCACCAGGTCGCCACCGACCGAGGCCAGCTCGGCCATCTCGACGACGTTCAGCTCGTCGGCCACCTCGGCGACCAGCTCCCGCGGCAGCTCGGCCCAGCCCGGCGCGGCGACGACGGCCCGGGCGAGCGGCTGCCGGGTCCGGACCTTCGCCGACGTGCGGGCCGCACGACCGAGCTCGACCAGCCGGCGGACCAGCGCCACCTGCGCGACCAGCGCATCGTCGCGGGCCCCCTCGTCGACCGCCGGCCACGACGCGAGGTGCACCGAGTCGACCGCGTCCTCGCGGCCGGGCGTCACCGCCCGCGTCCACACCTCCTCGGTGACGAACGGCGTGAACGGCGCCATGAGCCGGGTCAGTCCGTCGAGCACCTCGTGCAGCGTGCCCAGCGCGGCGGGATCGCCGTCCCAGAACCGCCGCCGCGACCGGCGCACGTACCAGTTGGACAGGTCGTCGACGAATCCGGCGAGCAGCCGGCCGGCGCCCTGGGTGTCGAAGTGCTCGAGGGCCTCGGTGACGTCGGCGGTGACCGAGGCCAGCTCGGCCAGCGC
Source organism: Geodermatophilus sp. YIM 151500 (assembly GCF_025716945.1). Classification (GTDB taxonomy): domain Bacteria; phylum Actinomycetota; class Actinomycetes; order Mycobacteriales; family Geodermatophilaceae; genus YIM-151500. Next base: position 53,563 of record NZ_JAOVZT010000017.1, on the reverse strand, counting down.
CCAGCGGTCCAGCAGTCCCCGCTGCTCGCGGGGCGGGGCGGGGGCGGCCGCCGGACCCCAGCCGTTCACCCCGGCGTAGAGGGTGAAGAACGACGCGGTGTTCCAGTAGGTGAGCAGCACCTTGCGGACGACCTCGGACAGCGTCTCGTGCCCGACCCGGCGGGCCGACCAGGGCGACCCGCCGGCCAGCATGAACCAGCGCACGGCGTCGGCGCCGTGCCGGTCCATCAGCGGGATCGGCTCGAGGATGTTGCCCAGGTGCTTGCTCATCTTGCGGCCGTCCTCGGCGAGGATGTGGCCCAGGCAGAGCACGTTCTCGTACGAGTTCTCCCCGAACACCAGCGTGCCGACCGCCATGAGCGAGTAGAACCAGCCGCGCGTCTGGTCGATCGCCTCGCAGATGAACTGCGCCGGGTAGGCCGCCTCGAACTCGTCCTGGTTGCGGTACGGAGCGCCCCACTGGGCGAACGGCATCGACCCGGAGTCGTACCAGGCGTCGATGACCTGCGGCACCCGCCGGTAGGTGCCCTCCTCGCCGGGGCGCGTGAAGGTCACCTCGTCGATGAACGGCCGGTGCGGGTCGAGCCCGGACAGGTCGCGGCCGGCCAGCTCCGACAGCTCGGCCAGCGAGCCGACCACCACCATCTGGTCCGGATCGGCGTCGTTGCGCCAGATCGGGAGTGGCGTGCCCCAGTAGCGGTCGCGGGACAGCGCCCAGTCGACGTTGTTGCGCAGCCAGTCGCCGTAGCGGCCCCAGCGGATGGTCTCGGGGTGCCAGGCGGTCTTCTCGTTCTCCGCGAGGAGCTGGTCCTTGATCGCCGACGTCCGGATGTACCAGGACGGCTGCGCGTAGTACATCAGCGGCGTGTGGCAGCGCCAGCAGTGCGGGTAGCTGTGCTCGTAACGCTGCTCGCGGAACAGCACGCCGCGGGACTTCAGGTCCTCGACCAGCGCCGGGTCGGCGGCCTTGAAGAAGTGCCGGCCGACCAGGCCCACCTCGGGCAGGAAGTGGCCGGTCGCGTCGATCGGGTTGACCACCGGCAGCCCGTAGGCGCGGCAGACGGCGAGGTCGTCCGCGCCGAAGGCGGGGGACTGGTGGACCAGCCCGGTGCCGTCGTCGGTGGTCACGTAGTCGGCCAGGACGACGATGTGCGCCGGCTCGGGGAACTCGACCAGCTCGAACGGACGGCGGTAGGTCGCCCGCTCCCAGTCGCGGCCGGTGGTGCGGGCCAGCACCTCGATCCCGCTGTCGGGGCCCTCGCCCCCGAGCACCGCGGCCAGCAGCGGCTCGGCGACCACGACCGGCGTCTCCTCGCCGCGGCGGGCGACCAGGTAGGTCACGTCGGGGTGCACGGCGACGGCGGTGTTCGAGGGCAGCGTCCACGGCGTCGTCGTCCAGACCAGCAGGTCGGCCCTGCCGGCCCACTCGCCGCCGGTCACCGGCAGCCGGACGTACACCGACGGGTCGGTGATGGACTCGTAGCCCTGGGCGACCTCGTGGTCGGACAGGCCGGTGCCGCAGCGCGGGCAGTACGGCGCCACCCGGTGGTCCTCGACCAGCAGCCCCTTGTCGAAGACCTGCTTGAGCGACCACCAGACGCTCTCGATGTAGGCCGGGTCCATCGTCCAGTAGGCCTCGGACAGGTCGACCCAGTAGCCCATGCGCCGGGTGAGGTCGGCGAACGCGTCGACGTGCCGCTCGACGGACTCGCGGCAGCGGGCGTTGAACTCGGCGATGCCGTACCGCTCGATGTCGGGCTTGCCCGCGAAGCCGAGCTCCTGCTCGACGGCGATCTCCACCGGCAGCCCGTGGCAGTCCCAGCCGGCCCGACGGGGCACGTGCCAGCCCTGCATGGTCTTGAACCGCGGGAAGACGTCCTTGAACGCCCGGGCCTCGATGTGGTGGGTGCCCGGCCGCCCGTTGGCCGTGGGCGGCCCCTCGTAGAAGTTCCACTGCGGGCGGCCCGTCGACGCCTCGAGCGACCGGGCGAAGACCTTGTCGGCCTCCCACCGCTGCAGGATGCGCTGCTCGAGCGCGGGCAGGTCGACCTGCGGCGGCAGGGCCGAGAAGGGGCCGGACGGCCGGGCGGCGGGGGCGGCTTCGGTCACGCCGGCCATTCTCCCCGAACGGTCGACCGCGACCGCCGTCACGTCCGGCCGGCGGCCCGGTGCGGCGTCCGGCGACCTGCCGGTACGGGAGACTGCGCGGCATGGCGGGCGCGCGGTGAACGACACGGTCACCGTCGCCCTGGCCCTCGGCGCGCTCGTCGTCCTGGTCTCCGCCGTCGCGCTGCGGCTGGCCGACCGGCTGGGCCTGCCCAGCCTGCTGCTGTACCTGGCGCTCGGGGTGGCCCTGGGGGAGCGGGGGCTCGGGATCCCCTTCGAGGACGCCGAACTGACGCTCACCCTGGGATTCGCCGCGCTCGTCGTCATCCTCGCCGAGGGCGGCCTCACCACCCGGTGGTCCGACGTGCGGCGGGCCATCGGCCCCGGCGTCACCCTGGCGACGGTCGGCGTGGCGGTCAGCGTCGGGGCGACGGCCGCGGTCGTCGTCTGGCTGCTCGGCTTCGACTGGCCGTTCGCCCTGCTGCTCGCGGCGGTGATCAGCTCGACCGACGCGGCCGCGGTCTTCGCCACGCTCCGCCGGCTGCCGCTGCCGCGCCGGGTGGCCGCCTCGCTGGAGGCCGAGAGCGGGCTGAACGACGCCCCGGTGATCCTGCTCGTGACCATCCTGGCCGAGTTCCTGACCGGGGAGGCCCCCGGGGTCTGGTGGGTGGCCGCGCTGATCGTGGCGGGCGAGCTGGCCGGGGGTGCCGTCGTCGGCGTCGGCTTCGGCTTCGCCGGGGCGGCGCTGCTGCGACGGGTGGCGCTGCCGGTCGCCGGGTTCTACCCGCTCGCGACGCTCGCGCTGTGCGTGCTCGCCTACTCCTCGGCGGTGCTGCTGCACACGTCGGGCTTCGTGGCGGTGTACCTCTGCGGGGTGGTGCTGGGCAACGCGGCACTTCCGCACCGCACCGCCAGCGTGGGGTTCGCCGAGGGCATGGCCTCCCTCGCGCAGATCGGGCTGTTCGTGCTGCTCGGACTCCTGGTGTCGCCGTCCCGGCTGCCCGATGCGCTGGTGCCCGCGCTCGTCGCCGGCGCCGCGCTGCTCCTCGTCGGCCGGCCGCTCTCGGTGCTGGTGAGCCTGGTCTGGTTCCGCTTCCCGTGGGCCCAGCAGGTGTTCATCTCGTGGGCGGGACTGCGCGGCGCGGTCCCGATCGTCGTCGCCACCATCCCGTTGACCGTCGGGGCACCCCGGGCGCCGCTCGTGTTCGACACCGTGTTCGTCCTCGTCGTGGTGTTCACCCTCGTGCAGGGCTGGTCGCTGCCGTGGGTGGCCCGGCGACTGGGCATCGGGGCGCCGGTGACCCCGCGGGAGGTGCAGGTCGAGGCCGCGCCGCTGGGGGAGCTCGACGCCGAGCTGCTCCAGCTCACGGTGCCGCCCAGCTCCCGGCTGCACGGCGTCTACCTGCCCGAGCTGCGGCTGCCCGAGGACGCCGCCGTCGTGCTCGTCGTCCGCGACGGCCGGCCGTTCGTGCCCGACCACACCACCCGGCTGATGCGCGGCGACCAGGCGTTGCTGGTCTCCGCGCGCCGGTCCCGGGCCGAGGCCGAGCGGCGGCTGCGGGCGGTGAGCCGCGCGGGCCGGCTGGCCACCTGGCGCGGCGAGCGCGGCGCCGCCTCGGGGACCGATTGAGGGTGCCGGCCCTCCGGCGTGGGATGGTGACCCCGGTCACCGCCGGGTGCGGCGCTGACCCGTGACCCGCCGTCCCCGGAGCAGCCATGAGGTTCCTGTTCCGTCCCCCGGCCGCCGAGGCCGCCGGGCTGCTGAGCATGCCCTGGGAGCAGCCGCTGGAGGAGTGGGACCCGGAACTGCTGCTGCGCATCCCGCAGCGCGGCATCTCGCGGCACGTCGTCCGTTTCGTCGCCTGCGAGGGGCAGGTCTACGCGCTCAAGGAGATCAACGAGTCGCTGGCCCGGCACGAGTACGCGCTGCTCGGCGACTTCCAGGAGGAGGGCCTGCCGGCCGTGTCGGTGCTCGGCATCTGCGTCGACCGCCCCGACGAGCAGGACGCCATCCTGGTGACGCGCTACCTCGAGTACTCGATGTCCTACCGCTACCTGTTCTCCAGCCCCCGCATCGGCCACTCGCCCGACCGCCTGCTCGACACCCTCGTCGAGCTGCTCGTCCGGCTCCACCTGGCCGGCGTCTTCTGGGGTGACTGCTCGCTGTCGAACACGCTGTTCCGGCTCGACGCCGGCCGGTTCGCCGCCTACCTCGTCGATGCCGAGACCGCCGAGCGCCACCACCCGCTGTCATCGGGCAAGCGGGCCTACGACGTCGACCTGACCCGGGAGCGCGTCGGCGCGGAGCTGCTCGACCTGCAGTTCGGCGGGCTGCTCCCGGAGGGCATCGACCCCATCGAGGTCGCCGACAGCGTGCCGGACCGCTACGCGGCGCTCTGGGACGAGGTGACGCGCGAGGAGGTGTTCCGGCCCGAGGAGCAGCGCTACCGGGTGGCCGAGCGCCTGCGGCGGCTCAACGACCTCGGGTTCGACGTCGGCGAGGTGGAGCTGGTCACCGACGCCGAGGGCGCCCGGCTGCGGGTCGAGACCCGCGTCGCGGAGCCCGGTCAGCAGCGCCGCGAGCTGTTCCGCCTCACCGGCATCGAGGCGCAGGAGAACCAGGCCCGGCGGCTGCTCAACGACCTGCGCTCGTTCCGCGCCTGGCTGGAGCAGCGCGCCGGCGGCCCGGTGCCGGAGAGCATCGCCGGGCACCGCTGGCTGGCCGAGGTGTACCAGCCGGTCGTCGACGCCATCCCGGCCGACCTGGTCGGCCGGCTGGCGCCGGCCGAGGTATTCCACGAGGTGCTGGAGCACCGGTGGTTCCTGTCCGAGCGGGCCGGGCGGGACGTCGGGACGACGGCCGCCGTCCGGTCGTACGTCGAGACCGTGCTCCCGCGGACGCCGGAGGAGCTCACCACCGCCTCCGCGCTCGCCGACCGCTCGGCGGCCGCGGTGCGACCGGTGCCGCCCGCCGCCCAGGTGGCGCGCCCCGAGGAGCCGGCGGCCGGGCACCCGGCCGGAGGCCCGGCCGCGCCGGCGGACGGCCGTGTTGCACCAAGGTCACGCTCCGGTTGACACCCCCTGTGAGCTGGGCCACGCTCCGGGGACGGCGGTGACGGTGGGTCACCGCGAACCGGGAGGAGGCGGTGTCCGTGCCCGACGGGGCGACCGGCGCGCGACGAGGGAGGACGGTCACCACCCGGTCGGCCGAGCACCGCCGGGGGCGGCTGGCGGGGGCGTCCGCGGCCGCACTGCTGGCCTCGACGCTGGCCGCCTGCGGGGGCGACACCGGGGCGTCGTCGCAGCTGACCTGGTACATCAACCCGGACTCCGGCGGCCAGGCGGAGATCGCCAGCCGCTGCACCGAGGCGGCGGGCGGGGCCTACACGATCGAGGTCGCCCAGCTGCCCCGTGAGTCGAACGCGCAGCGTGAGCAGCTCATCCGCCGGTTGGCGGCCGAGGACGACTCGATCGACCTAATGAGCCTCGACCCGCCCTACATCCCGGAGTTCGCCGAGGCGGGTTTCCTGGCGCCGGTCCCGGAGGACGTCGCCCAGCGCGTCACCGAGGGTGTCGTCGAGAGCGCCGTGCAGGGTTCGACGTGGGACGACGAGCTCGTCGCCGTCCCGTTCTGGGCGAACACCCAGCTGCTCTGGTACAAGAAGTCGGTCGTCGAGCAGGCCGGGCTGGACATGGAGCAGCCGGTGACCTGGGAGCAGATGGTGCAGGTCGCCGAGGACCAGGGCACGACCATCGCCGCGCAGGGCATCCGGGCGGAGGCGCTCACCGTCTGGCTCAACGCGCTCGTCGAGTCGGCGGGTGGGTCGATCATCACCGAGACCGCCGAGAACCCGGAGGACATCCAGCTCGGGCTGACGGAGGACCCGGCGGTGCGGGCCGCCGAGGTGATGAACGCGGTCGCCCCGGTCGGGGGGCCGGCGTTCTCCACCGCGGGCGAGGACGCGAACGTCACCGACTTCGAGGAGGGTGACGCCGCCTTCATGGTCAACTGGCCGTTCGTCTGGCCGCGGGCGCTGAGCGCCGTCGAGGCCGGCACGCTCGACGCCTCGGTCCCCGAGGACTACGGCTGGACGCTGTACCCGCGGGTCGACGAGGGCGAGCCGAGCGCTCCGCCCTACGGCGGCATCAACATCGGGGTCGGTGCCTTCAGCCGGAACGTCGAGGCCGCCTACGAGGCCGCCGAGTGCATCGTCTCCGAGGAGAACCAGTCCTACTACTTCACGACCAACGGCAACCCGGCGTCCAAGGCCGCGGTCTACGACGATCCCGAGGTCCTCGAGATCTTCCCGATGGCCCCCGCCATCCGGGAGTCGCTGGAGCTGGCGGCGCCACGGCCGCAGACGGTCTATTACAGCGAGGTCTCCGGCGCGCTGCAGCGGGTGTACCACCCCGCGAGCGCGGTGGTGCCCGGGGAGACCGGCGCGGAGGCCGCTGACCTCATCCTGGCCGTCCTGCGAGGGGAGCAGCTGCTGTGACCACGACCACGCTTCCACCGACCGAGAAGACCCGACCGAAGTCGGCGCCACCGTCGGTGAGCGACCGGGCGCGGGCCGAACGGCGGCTCGGCTGGATGCTGGCCGGCCCGGCGTTCGTGATCATGCTGCTGGTCACGGCCTACCCGATCCTCCAAGCCGTCTACGAGTCGCTGTTCTCCTACCGGCTCACCGACCCGGCGAACCGGGCGTTCAACGGGCTGGGCAACTACGTCGTGGTCCTCACCGACCCGATCTGGTGGCAGTCGATCGGTGTCACGCTGCTCATCACCGTGGTCACCGTGGCCGTCGAGCTGGTCCTCGGCTTCGCGCTGGCGATGGTGATGGCGAAGGCGCTGCAGAGCCTGCGACCGATCCTCCGGGCCGCCATCCTCATCCCGTACGCGGTGATCACCGTGGTGTCGGCCTTCGCCTGGCAGTTCGCCTTCGACATCAACACCGGCTTCGTCAACAGCTGGTTCGCCTGGCTGCCCGGCATCGCCGAGACCACGGACTGGTTCGGCGGGTGGGGCACCTCGATCCTGGTGATCTGCCTGGCGGAGATCTGGAAGACGACGCCGTTCATCTCGCTGCTGCTGCTCGCGGGCCTCGCCCAGGTGCCCGAGGTGCTGCAGGAGGCGGCCAAGGTCGACGGCGCGAGCTGGTGGCAGCGGCTGTGGCGGGTGACCGTCCCGAACATGAAGGCGGCGATCATGGTCGCCCTGCTGTTCCGCACCCTGGACGCGTTCCGGGTCTTCGACAGCATCTTCATCATGACGGCCGGCGCCAACGGCACCGAGTCGGTCTCCTTCCTGGCCTACCGCCAGACCATCGCGCGGCTGGAGATCGGCCTCGGGTCGGCGGTGTCGGTGCTGCTGTTCGTCGCCGTGGTGATCATCGCCTTCGGCTTCATCAAGGGCTTCAGGGTCGACCTGTCGCAGGCGAGAGGGGACAAGTGATGTCGCGCCGGGAGAAGACCTGGTGGATCGTCGGCGGCGTCGCGATCATCGTCTACGCGCTGTTCCCCATCGCGTGGATCATCTCGATCTCGCTCAAGGCGCCGTCCGACATCGCCAACGGCCAGTTCACGCCCACCGACGTGTCCTTCACCAACTACAGCACCATCCTCACCGGTAGTGCGAGCGAGCTGTTCCTGCCGGCGCTGCGGAACTCCTTCGGCATCTGCCTGATCGCCACGGCGATCTCCTGCGTGCTGGCGATGTTCGCCGCCTACGCCATCGCCCGGCTGGACTTCCCGGGCAAGCGGGTCATCCTGTCGACCGCGCTGGCGGTGGCGATCTTCCCGGTCATCTCCATCGTCACGCCGCTGTTCAACGTGTGGCGCCAGATCGGGCTGTACGACACCTGGCCGGGGCTGATCCTCCCCTACCTGTCGCTCACCCTGCCGATCTCGATCTGGACCATGTCGGCCTTCTTCCGCGAGATCCCGTGGGAGATGGAGCAGGCCGCCCAGGTCGACGGGGCGACCACCTGGCAGGCCTTCCGCCGGGTGATCGTGCCGCTGGCCGCGCCGGGTGTCTTCACCACCGCGATCATCGCCTTCTTCATCGCGTGGAACGACTTCGTCTACGGCATCGTGCTGACCTCCACCGAGGCCGCCCGGCCGGTGCCCGCGGCGCTCGGCCTGTTCTCCGGTGCCTCGCAGTTCGAGGACCCGACCGGGGCGATCGCGGCCGCCGCGGTCATCGTCACCATCCCGGTCGTCGTCCTGGTGCTGCTGTTCCAGCGCCGCATCGTCGCCGGCCTCACCAACGGTGCCGTCAAGGGCTGACGCCCCTCCGATCCTGCACACCTCCCGACTCCGAGGGGACACCCACCATGGCCTCGATCGAGATGAAGAACATCGTCAAGCAGTACGGCGACGGCTTCCCGGCCGTGAACGACGTCAGCCTCGACATCGCCGACGGGGAGTTCATGATCCTCGTCGGCCCGTCCGGCTGCGGGAAGTCGACGCTGCTGCGGATGATCGTCGGGCTGGAGGACATCACCAGCGGCGACATGGTCATCGGCGGCACCCGGGTCAACGACAAGGCGCCGCGCGACCGCAACCTGTCGATGGTGTTCCAGAACTACGCGCTCTACCCGCACATGAGCGTCTTCGAAAACATCGCCTTCCCGCTGCGGCTGTCCAAGACCCCCGACGACGAGGTGCGCAAGCGGGTCACCGAGGCCGCTGACGTGCTCGAGCTCAAGGAACACCTGGAGCGCAAGCCGGCCAATCTCTCCGGCGGCCAGCGGCAGCGGGTGGCGATGGGCCGGGCCATCGTCCGGCACGCCGAGGCCTTCCTCTTCGACGAGCCGCTGTCGAACCTCGACGCCAAGCTCCGCGGGCAGATGCGCACGGAGATCTCCCGGCTGCAGCGCCGGCTGGGCATCACCACGGTGTACGTCACGCACGACCAGACCGAGGCCATGACCCTCGGCGACCGGGTCTGCGTGCTGCGCAAGGGCGTCATCCAGCAGGTCGCCTCGCCCCGCGAGCTCTACGAGCAGCCGGTCAACCTGTTCGTCGCCGGCTTCATCGGTTCTCCGCCGATGAACTTCCTGCCGGCGACCCTCGACGGTCGCACGTTGACGACCCCGTTCGGCGACATCGAGCTCGACGAGGAGCGCGCCGCCGCCGTCGCCGGCCGCGACCTGCTGCTCGTCGGCATCCGCCCCGAGCACTTCGAGGACGCCTCGTTGGTCGACGAGGCCAAGCGCCCCCACGGCACCACCTTCCGGGCGCAGGTCGACGTCACCGAGTGGCTCGGCGACCAGCAGTTCGCCTACATCCCCTACGACGCGCCCGAGCAGATCCAGGCGCAGCTGCGGGATCTCTCCCGCGAGCTGGACTCCGAGGCGCTGCGCACCCAGGCGGTCATCGGCATCGACTCCACCAGCCGGATCCGCGAGGGCCGCGAGGCGGAGTTCTGGATGGACAGCCGCAAGGCGCACGTCTTCGACCCGAAGACCGGCGAGAACCTCACGCGCGACGCCGAGGCCGGCGCCCGGCTCACCCGCGAGGCCGAGGAGGACCGGCAGGAACAGGTCGAGGAGGCGCGCGCCCACGGCGGCGGCATCAGCGGGCCGGAGGGCGCCGAGGTCGCCTGAGGGTCGCCCCGCCCACGGACCCCGCCTCGGCGAGGCGGGGCCGTCCGGGCAGACTTCTGCCCGTGACGTCCTTCCAGCCGGCGGAGCCGGGCACGATCGACGGCGCGCGCGCCCCGTGGTGGCGCTCGGCCGTCGTCTACGAGGTGTACCTGCGCAGCTTCGCCGACGGCGACGGCGACGGGGTGGGCGACCTCGCCGGCCTGCGCTCGCGGCTGGACCACCTGGCCGACCTCGGCGTCGACGCCGTCTGGATCACGCCCTGGTACCCGTCGCCGATGGCCGACGGCGGCTACGACGTGAGCGACTACCGCGACATCGACCCGCGCTACGGCACGCTCGCCGACGCCGACGCGCTGCTCGCCGCGGCGCACGACCGCGGCCTGCGGGTCGTGGTCGACCTGGTCGCCAACCACACCTCGGTCGAGCACCCGTGGTTCCGCGCGGCGCTGGCCGCGGGCCCCGGCTCGCCCGAGCGGGCGCGGTACTTCTTCCGCGACGGCCGCGACGGCGGCGAGTCCCCGCCCAACGACTGGATCAGCGCCTTCGGCGGGCGGGCGTGGACGCGGGTCACCGAGCCCGACGGCCGGCCCGGCCAGTGGTACCTGCACCTGTTCGCCCCCCAGCAGCCCGACCTGGACTGGGAGAACCCTCAGGTCCAGGCGGACTTCGACGACATCCTCCGGTTCTGGTTCGACCGCGGCGTCGACGGCGTCCGGGTCGACGCCGCGCCGGCGATGGCCAAGGAAGCCGGGCTGCCCGACGCCGGCCACGGGCCCGGCGCGGTGTTCGACTCCGCCCGCTGGGTGGGCAACCCGCACTGGGACGTCGACGGCGTGCACGAGGTCCTCCGCCGGTGGCGGCGGCTGGCCGACGCCCACGGGGACCGCCTCATCGTCACCGAGTCGGTGGTCAACGGGCCCGAGCGGCTGGCCCGCTACGTGCGCCCGGACGAGGCGCACACCACCTTCAACTTCGACTACCTGCACGCCCCCTGGGACGGCCCGACGCTGCGGGCGGTGGTCGACGCGACGCTGGCCACCCTGGAGCCGCACGGTGCTCCGGCGACCTGGGTGTTCTCCAGCCACGACGAGACCCGGCACGTCACCCGCTTCGGCCGGGCCGAGACCGGGGTGGCGCTCATGGGCACCGGCTCGACCGGCGAGCCCACCGACCTCGCCCTCGGTCTGCGCCGCGCCCGGGCCGCCGTGCTGCTCACCCTCGCCCTACCCGGCGGCGTCTACCTGTACCAGGGGGAGGAGCTGGGCCTGCCCGAGGTGGAGGACCTGCCCGAGGAGGTGCTGCAGGACCCGACGTGGGAGCGCTCCGGCCGCACGGTGCGCGGCCGGGACGGCTGCCGGGTGCCGCTGCCGTGGTCGGGCACCCGCCCGCCGTTCGGCTTCGGCCCGGACGGAAGCGTGCCCTGGCTGCCGCAGCCCGCGACCTGGGCCGCGCTCACCGCCGAGGCGCAGCGGGCCGACCCGGGTTCGACGCTCTCGCTCTACCGGTCCGCGCTGCACCTGCGGCGCCGCCGGGCCGAGCTGCACGAGGCGCCGCTCACCTGGGTCGACGACCTCGCCGGGCGGCCGGGGGTGCTCGCGTTCGACCGCGGTCCGGCGTTCCGCTGCCTGGTCAACCTGTCGGCCGAGCCGCTGCCGCTCGCCGGGCACGGCCGCGTGCTGTTGGCCAGCGGGCCGGGCGACGGCGCGCTGGCGCCCGACACCGCCGTCTGGCTCGACCGGGGCTGACCGGCGGTCCGGCTCGACCGGGGCTGACCGCGAGGTCCGGCTCGACCGGGGCTGACCGCGAGGTCGGCCGGCGGCGCGGCCCGGGCGGCTATCGTCGTCGGCACCGGCGCCCCCCGGCGTCCCGACAGAGGAGCCGTCCTGGCCGAGTCGCCCGACACCCCGTCCGGCCCCGAGCCCACGGGGCCGCGCCGCACGCGGCTGCTGGCCGCCCTGGCCGCGGCCGTGTTCGCGGCCGACCTGCTCACCAAGGTCGTGGTCGTCGCCACGATCGAGCCCGGCGCGGACATCCGGGTGCTCGGGGGCCTGCTCTACCTGACCCAGCTGCGCAACCTCGGCGCGGCCTTCTCCTTCGCCGAGGGCGCCACCGTCCTGTTCAGCCTCATCGCGATCGCGGTGTCGGTGGTCATCGTGCGCACCGCCCGGCGGCTGCACTCCGCCGCCTGGGCGACGGCTCTCGGGCTCGTGCTCGGCGGTGCGCTCGGCAACCTGGTCGACCGGCTGTTCCGGGCGCCGGGTTTCCTGCGCGGCGGCGTGGTCGACTTCCTCTCCGTCCTCGCTCCCGACGGGCGGATCTGGCCGGTGTTCAACGTGGCCGACTCGGCCATCGTCTGCGGCGGCGTCCTCGGCGCCCTGCTCGCCGTCCGGGGGATCGAGTTCGACGGCAGCCGCAGCGCGGGGAGCACCCGTGCCCGCCGGGAGGACCGGTCGGCCTGAGCGCCGCGTCCACGCCCGGCCCGTCCGCGCCCGGCCCGTCCGCGCCCTGCTCGTCCGCGCCGGGCCCGTCCGCGCCCGGCCCGTGCCTGCCCGGCCGGGCACGGCCCGGTCCGTCGGCCCGCCCGTCACAATGGACGTCGTGACCTCGTCGGCCGGCCTGCACCGTGCGCTGCCCGTGCCGGACGGCCTGGAGGGCCAGCGGGTCGACCAGGCGCTGTCCCGGCTGTTCGGGCTCTCCCGCGCCGCCGCGGCCGAGGTGGCCGACGCCGGGCTCGTCGTCGTCGACGGGCGCGTCCGGGGCAAGGGCGACCGGCTCGCCGGGGGCAGCTGGCTCGAGGTGGAGCTGCCCCCGCCGCCGGGGGAGCCCCCGGCGCCGCAGCCGGTCGAGGGGATGACCGTGCTGTACGACGACGACGACGTCGTCGTCGTCGACAAGCCGGTGGGCGTGGCCGCGCACCCGAGCCCGGGCTGGGACGGGCCGACCGTCGTCGGCGGGCTGGCCGCGGCGGGCTACCGCATCGCCACCTCCGGTGCCGCCGAGCGGCAGGGGGTCGTGCACCGGCTCGACGCCGCCACCACCGGCGTGATGGCCGTCGCCAAGAGCGAGCGCGCCTACACCGCGCTCAAGGCGGCCTTCCGCGAGCGCACGGTCGAGAAGCACTACGCCGCCCTCGTCCAGGGCCACCCCGACCCGTCCCGCGGCACCATCGACGCGCCGATCGACCGGCACCCGACGAAGGACTGGCGGTTCGCCGTGGTCAGCGGCGGCCGCCCCTCGGTGACCCACTACGAGGTCGTGGAGGCCTTCCCGGCCGCCAGCCTGGTCGACATCCGGTTGGAGACCGGGCGCACGCACCAGATCCGCGTGCACTTCGCCGCGCTGCGCCACCCCTGCGTCGGCGACCTGACCTACGGGGCCGACCCGGCCCTGGCCGCCCGGCTCGGCGTCGACCGCCAGTGGCTGCACGCGGTCCGGCTGGGTTTCCCCCACCCCGCCGACGGCCGGTGGGTCGAGGTCACCAGCGACGTCCCACCCGACCTCGCCGGCGCGCTGGCCGTCCTGCGGGCCGAGGCCTGACCGCCGTCCGTGACCGGGCTGCCCACCTCGCTGGCCGACTTCGGGCCGGCCGCGCTGGCCGCCGTCGTCGTGGCGGGCTACCTCGTGGTCGGCGAGCCGGCGGTCGGCGCGGTGCTGCACCGCCGCTTCGAGGGCCGGCTGCGCACCGACCCCGGTGCCCGGCGGTCGTTCTACCGTCGACTCCTGGTGCTCGAGTGGGGTCTCGCGGTGCTGGTCCTGGTGACGTGGCTCTCGGCGCCCGCCGTCGGCGCGGCCGCCGTCGGCCTGCGGTGGCCGCAGGCCCTGCCCGGCCCGGTCCCGCTGGCGCTGGTCGCGCTCGTCCTCCTGTTCGTGGTCGTCTCGACGCGGGCGCTGCGCTCCGGCGCCCTGCTGCAGGCGGCCGCCGAGCGTGCGCGGCGGCCGAGGGAGGGCCGGCACGCCGCGGCCGAGCCGCCGAGCTCGGCCACGCTGGCGCTGCTGCCGCGCAGCCCCGCCGAGCGCCGGCTGTTCACGGTGGTCGGAGTGACCGCCGGCATCTGCGAGGAGTGGCTCTACCGCGCGTTCTTCCTGGCCGTGGTGAGCGCCGCCGCCGGCGGACTGCCGACGCCGGCGCTCGTGCTGGCCGGGGCGGTGGCCTTCGGCGTGGCGCACGCCTACCAGGGGGTGGCCGGGATCGCGCTGACCGGTGTGCTGGGCGGCGTGTTCGCGGCGCTCTACCTGCAGACCGGGTCGTTGTTGCTGCCCGTCCTGCTGCACGCGCTGGTCGACCTGCGGTTCCTGCTCGTCCCCGCCCGGATGCTGCCGGCGGTCAGCGGGGGAGCCCGGTGACCGGCCCCGTCCTCCCGCCCGGCCCCCCGCCACCGGCGGACGCGGACGCGGGTGCGCCCGTCGCACGCCTGGCGACCGCGGCGGACCTGCCCGGGCTGACCGCCCTGCGCACCCGCGTCTTCGTCGAGGAGCAGGGCGTGCCACCGGAGGTCGAGCGCGACGACCGGGACGCCACGGCGGTGCACGTGGTGAGCCTCGGCCTGCCCGCCGACGGCGCGCCGGCCGGCCGGGTCGTGGCCACCGGCCGGCTGCTCGTCGACGGCCGGCGCGCGAGCATCGGCCGGATGGCCGCGGACGCCGCCGTCCGCGGGCGGGGGCACGGCGCCGCCGTCCTCGCGGAGCTGCACCGGCAGGCCCGGCTCCGCGGAGCCACCGAGGTCGAGCTGCACGCCCAGGTGACCGCCCGGGGCTTCTACGAGCGCGCCGGCTACGCCGCCGTCGGCGCGGAGTACCTCGAGGCGGGCATCCGGCACGTGACGATGCGCCGCACGCTCGCGCCGGACGGCGACGACCGTCACGCGGACCGCGCGGCACCGTGACGGGCAGGTCCGGCCGGCCGGGACACGCTTCTGTCAGACCCCCCGCGTACACCTCCGGGGGTGCGAGGATCGACGCCACGGGCGGGCCGGCCGGACCGGTCGCCGCCGGGGCGCCGACCTCGCAGCCGCCCCGCCGGTCTTCCCCGCCGGTCGCCCGCCGCCGTCCTGCCGGACGGGCACGCACGACCAGTTGAGGAGCGCAGACCCAGGTGAGCAGCACCGCCGAGCCCCGGCCCGCGAGCGACTCCTTCGTGCACCTGCACGTGCACACCGAGTACTCGATGCTCGACGGGGCGGCCAAGCTGCCCGAGGTGACCGCGGCGGCGGCCGCCGCCGGGATGCCGGCGCTGGCGATGACCGACCACGGCAACGTGTTCGGCGCCTACGACTTCCACAAGCAGGCCACCGCGGCCGGGGTCAAGCCGATCATCGGCATGGAGGGCTACTACACCCCGGGCTCGCGGTTCGACCGCGCCCCCTTCGACTTCGGCGACAACCTGGTCGACGAAGAGGGTGAGGGAGCCGGCGAGGGTTCCAGATCCCGCGGCAAGGCCGCGTACACCCACATGACCCTGCTGGCCCGCACCACCGAGGGCATGCACAACCTGTTCCGCATCTCCTCGCTGGCCAGCCTGGAGGGGCAGTACCGCAAGCCGCGGTTCGACCGCGACCTGCTCGAGCGCTACGGCACCGGCCTCGTCGCCACCACCGGCTGCCCGTCGGGCGAGGTCAACATGTGGCTGCGCGCGGGCAAGGAGGACCGCGCCCGCCAGGCGGCCGCCGACTTCCAGGACATCTTCGGCAAGGAGAACTTCTACGCCGAGCTGATGGACCACGGGCTGTCCATCGAGAAGAAGACCCGCCCGGCGCTGCTGGCCATCGCCCGGGACCTCGGCATCCCGCTGCTGGCCACCAACGACCTCCACTACACCCACCGCGACGACGCCGAGGCGCACGACGCGCTGCTGTGCATCCAGACCGGCTCTCGCCTCAACGAGCCCAACCGCTTCAAGTTCAACGGCGACGGCTACTACCTGAAGTCGGCCGCCGAGATGCGGGCGCTGTTCACCGACCTGCCCGAGGCCTGCGACAACACCCTGCTCGTCGCCGAGCAGTGCGAGGTGTCGTTCACCGAGGGCGCCGACCTCATGCCGCGCTTCCCCCTGCCGCCGGGGGAGGACGAGACCTCCTGGTTCGTCAAGGAGGTCGAGCGGGGCCTGCACAAGCGGTGGCCTGGCGGCGTTCCCGACCACGTGCGCACGCAGTCCGACTACGAGGTCTCGATCATCACCCAGATGGGCTTCCCGGGGTACTTCCTCGTGGTCGCCGACTTCATCAACTGGGCGAAGGACAACGGCATCCGGGTCGGCCCGGGCCGCGGTTCGGCCGCCGGGTCGCTGGCCGCCTACGCGCTGGGCATCACCGACCTCGACCCGTTGGCCCACGGGCTGATCTTCGAGCGGTTCCTCAACCCCGAGCGCGTCTCCATGCCGGACGTCGACATCGACTTCGACGAGCGCCGGCGCGGCGAGGTCATCCGGTACGTCTCGGAGAAGTACGGGGAGGAGCGGGTCAGCCAGATCGTCACCTACGGCACCATCAAGGCCAAGGCGGCGATCAAGGACGCCGCACGGGTGCTCGACCGCCCCTACTCCGTCGGTGACGAGCTCACCAAGCTGATGCCGCCGGCGGTCATGGGCAAGGACATCCCGCTCGCGGGGATCTTCGACCCGGCCCACCCGCGCTACAAGGAGGCCGCGGAGTTCCGCGCCCGCTACGAATCCGACCCGGGCGCCGCCGAGGTGGTCGACCAGGCCCGCAAGCTCGAGGGCCTCAAGCGGCAGTGGGGGGTGCACGCCGCCGGAGTCATCATCGGCCGCCACCCGCTCATCGACAGCATCCCGATCATGCGGCGCGAGGCCGACGGTGCGGTGATCACGCAGTTCGACTACCCGACCTGCGAGACGCTCGGCCTGCTCAAGATGGACTTCCTGGGGCTGCGCAACCTCACCGTCATCGACGACGCGCTGCGCAACATCGTGGCCAACGGCAAGGAGCCGATCGACCTCGACGCCATCAGCAAGGACCTGACCGACAAGAACACCTACGACCTGCTCGCGCGGGGTGACACGCTCGGCGTCTTCCAGTTCGACGGCGGGCCGATGCGCTCGCTGCTGCGGCTCATGCGGCCGGACAACTTCGAGGACATCTCCGCGGTCGGCGCGCTCTACCGGCCCGGTCCGATGGGCGCCAACTCGCACACCAACTACGCGCTGCGCAAGAACGGCCAGCAGGAGATCACGCCGATCCATCCGGAACTGGCCGAGCCGCTGGCCGAGATCCTCGGCCAGACCTACGGCCTGATCGTCTACCAGGAGCAGGTCATGGCGATCGCGCAGAAGGTCGCCGGGTACTCGCTCGGCAAGGCCGACCTGCTGCGGCGCGCCATGGGCAAGAAGAAGAAGTCGGTGCTCGACGCGGAGTTCGTCGGCTTCGAGGCCGGGATGAAGGAGCGCGGCTACTCCGACGCGGCGATCAAAACGCTCTGGGACATCCTCGTCCCGTTCGCCGACTACGCCTTCAACAAGGCGCACTCGGCGGCCTACGGCCTGGTCTCGTACTGGACCGCCTACCTGAAGGCCAACTACCCGGCCGAGTACATGGCCGCGCTGCTCACCAGCGTCGGCGACGACAAGGACAAGCGGCCCATCTACCTGGCCGAGTGCCGCCGGATGGGCATCAAGGTGCTGCCGCCCGACGTCAACGAGTCCGCCGCGGACTTCACGCCGGTCGGCACCGACATCCGCTTCGGGCTGGCCTCCATCCGCAACGTCGGGCGCAACGTGGTCGACGCGGTCGTGCGCGCCCGCGAGGAGCAGGGCGCCTTCGCGGGCTTCGCCGACTTCCTGCGCAAGGTCGACGCCGTCGTCTGCAACAAGAAGGTCATCGAGTCGCTGTGCAAGGCCGGCGCCTTCGACTCGCTCGGCCACTCGCGGCAGGGGCTGGTCACCATCCACGCCAACGCCGTCGAGCTCGCCATGGGGCTCAAGCGGCGCGAGGCCGAGGGGCAGTTCGACCTGTTCGGCGGCTTCGGTGGCGGCGACGGCGCCGACGACCCGTTCGGGTCGACGCTGGACGTCGCCATCCCCACGGCGGACTGGTCGAAGTCCGAGCGGCTGATGTTCGAGCGCGACATGCTCGGCCTCTACGTCTCCGACCACCCGTTGCACGGCGTCGAGCACGTCCTCACCGCGCACGCCGACACCCCGATCGCCGAGATCAACGCCGGCGGGGTGGAGGACGGCGCGAACGTCACGATCGCCGGGATCCTCACCTCGGTGGCCCCGCGCACCAACAAGCAGGGCGCACCGTGGGCGATCGCCACGCTGGAAGACCTCGAGTCCGGCATCGAGGTGCTGTTCTTCCCGAAGACCTGGGCGGACTTCTCGGAGAAGGTCGTGCGGGACCAGATCGTCGTCATCAAGGGGCGGATCAGCCGCCGCGACGACCAGCCCTCGCTGTTCGCCGCCGAGGTCACGGTCCCCGAGCTGACGGAGGGCCCGCGCGGACCGGTGCTGGTCTCGATGCCGGCCGCCCGTTGCACGCCGCCGGTCGTGGAGCGGCTGCGCGAGGTGCTCGGCAGCCACCCGGGCACGACCGAGGTCCAGCTGAAGCTCGTCAACGGCAGCCGGGAGACGGTCCTGCGACTCGACCAGGGCCTGAGGGTGCGGCCGAGCACCGCGCTGATGGGCGACATCAAGGCCCTGCTCGGGCCGACCAGCGTGGCCATCCTCTGAGCGGCACCGCCTCCTCGAGCCTGCCGCGCGGCGCCGCCCGGTCCGCGGCGACGGTGCCGACCACCGCCGCCGACGTGCTCCGCGCCCGGACCGCGGGGTTCACTGGACGCGTGAGCTCCCCCTACGGTTCCCGCCCCGGCCCGTCCGACCCGGTCCTCGGGCCGGCGCCCGACGGGAGGCGGGTGCTCCTCGGCAGGGGCGCGGTGCCGCCGGAGGACCGCTGGGGCGGATGGCCGGAGGTGCGGGCCGATCTGCGGGCCGCGGTCGTCGTGGTCGCCGTCCTGACGGTGGCCGGTGCGCCCCTGGGCGTGGCGTGGTGGGCGCTGGCGCCCCGCGCCGACTTCCGCGTCACCGAGGACGGGCCGCAGCCGGTCGGCGATCCTCCGCTGGAGCTGGCGGTCGCGGACGACGGCGTCCTGGTCCTGCTGCTGCTCGCCGCCGGTCTGCTGGCCGGCGCCCTCGCCTGGCTGCCGCGTCGACGACGCGGGGTGGCCCTGCTGGCCGCCCTGGCGCTCGGCATGGTCTCCGCCGGCGTCGTGGCCTGGCAGGTCGGGGAGATGCTCGCTCCCGGGCCGACGGACGCGCAGCTGGCCGAGGTGGGCGCGGTGGTGACCACGCCGCTGCACCTGGCGGCGGTGCCGGCCCTGGCCGCCGGGCCGTTCGCCGCGGCGCTGGCCTACGTCCTGGCCGCGCTGCTGACGCGCACCGACGACCTGCGCCGCACCCGGCTCCCGGCCGGCGCGGAGCGCGCGCCCGACGGCACCGGCGCGCAGAGCCCCGAGGAGGCGGGCGCGCTCAGTTGACCGTCATCGGCGCGGCGAACTGGGCGAGCGGGACCGGCACCGCACCGAGCGCCCGCAGCAGGGTCAGCTCACGGCGGAGCATGCGCGCCTCGGCGGCCAGCCGCCGGCGGGTCGCCGACTCCGCGAGCAGCGCCTGCCGGTCCTCGGTGGTGAGCAGGGCCGTGGAGGCGACCAGGTAGGACAGCGCCGTGGGGTCGCCGGCGACGGCCCTCAGCAGTCCGGCGACCTCGGGGTCGTCGGTGTCCCCGGCGGCGGACACCGCGGCCGGTGCGAGCTCCTCCAGCCCGCCGGCGTCGTCCCCGGGCCTCCCACCGCCGTCGTCCTCGCGGCCGGTCCGGAGTGCGGCGACCTCGGTGACGTAGCGGGCGAACAAGCCCCCGACCACCCGGACCAGCACGCGCATCGACCCGCGCGCCACCGACGAGGCCACCTCGTCGACCTCGTCGCGCGCGCTGCCCGGGCCGCCCAGCGCGGGCGGGCCGACGAGGCCCTCGTGGTCGCCGGCGGCCTCCTCCGCCGCCTCCTCCTCGGCCAGCCACTCGATCTCGGCCTGGAGGTACGGCGGGTCCTCGCCGGCGACGACGTCGAGCAGCCGGAAGCGGTCACCGCCGACGGTGACCAGCTGGAAGGTGCCGTCCTGCTGCGGGCGGACCACCTGCAGCCGCGCGGTGCAGCCGATGTCGTACAGCGCCTCCGCCGGCGCCACCTTCTCGACCTCCCAGCCCTGCCGGATCGCCACGACGCCGAAGAACTGCCGGTCGCTGCCGGCGGGCAGGGCGAGCAGGTCCCGCACGAGCCTGCGGTAGCGCGGCTCGAAGATCCGCAGGGGCAGGACCACCCCCGGGAACAGGGGCGTCCCGAGCGGGAACAGCGGGATCAGCTCGCCCATCCCGGCAGCCTACGGTCCGCCGCGCGCTCCGCGCCGGGCGCGGGCCCGGCCCCGCGCCACGGGTGCCCGACCGGCGCCGCGAGCGGGCCCGGCGCTCCGGTGGGCCCTCCTGGCTACCCTGGGGTTCCCGCCCGCCCGCCTCGGAGGTGGCCCGTGCTCGCCCGCATCGACCTGCGTGGATCCGCGCTGCCCGGGCCGCGCGCCCTCGCCGGACTGCTCCCGCGGGCCGCGACCGACATCGACTCCGTGTTGGCCACGGTCCGCCCGCTGTGCGAGGACGTCCGCGTCCGGGGCGCCCAGGCGGTCCGCGAGATCACCGCCCGCCTCGACGGGGTCGACCTGGAGGACTTCGCCGTCCCACCGGCGGCGCTGCAGCAGGCGCTCGGCGCGTGCGACCCCGCCGTCCGCGCCGCGCTGGAGGAGGCGATCGCCCGCGTCCGGCGGGTGCACGCCGACCAGCGGCGGACCGACGTCACGACCGAGGTCGTCCGCGGGGGCACGGTGACCGAGCGCTGGCTGCCGGTGCGCCGGGTCGGTCTGTACGTGCCGGGTGGGCTGGCGCCGCTGCTGTCCAGCGTGGTCATGAACGTCGTGCCCGCGCAGATCGCCGGCGTCGAGTCGATCGCGGTCGCCTCCCCGCCGCAGCGCGACAACGGCGGGCTGCCCGACGCCGGCGTGCTGGCCGCCTGCGCGCTGCTCGGCGTGACCGAGGTGTACGCCGTCGGCGGGGCGCAGGCCGTCGCCGTCTTCGGCTACGGCGCGGGCTCCTGCGAGCCGGTCGACATGGTCACCGGACCGGGCAACGTCTACGTCACCGCGGCCAAGCGGCTGCTGCGGGGCCTCATCGGGATCGATTCCGAGGCCGGGCCCACCGAGGTGGCCATCCTGGCCGACGACACCGCCGATCCTGCGCACGTGGCCGCCGACCTGATCAGCCAGGCCGAGCACGATCCGCTCGCCGGCGCCGTCCTGGTCACGACGAGCGAGCGGCTCGCCGACGCCGTCCTCGACCTGGTGCCCGCACAGGTCACGGCGACCAAGCACAGCGACCGCATCCTGACCGCGCTCGACGGCCGCCAGTCGGGCATCGTCCTCGTCGACGATCTCGACGCCGGGCTCGCCGTCGTCGACGCCTACGCCGCCGAGCACCTCGAGATCCAGACCGCCGGCGCCCGCGAGGTGGCGATGCGGGTGCGCAACGCCGGGGCGGTGTTCGTCGGGGCCTGGTCGCCGGTCTCCCTCGGTGACTACGTCGCCGGCTCCAACCACGTCCTGCCCACGGGCGGGTGCGCCCGGCACTCCAGCGGGCTCTCGGTGCAGTCGTTCCTGCGCGGCATCCACGTGGTCGAGTACGACCGGCAGGCGCTGGCCGAGGTGGCCGGCCACGTCGACGCGCTCGCGGGCGCCGAGGACCTCCCCGCGCACGCCGCCGCGGTGCGCATCCGGCAGAAGCGGTGACCGGGTGCGCATGACCTCCCTCGACGGGCTCCCGCTGCGGCCGGAGCTGCGGGGGCGCACGCCCTACGGCGCCCCGCAGCTGCAGGTGAAGCACCGGCTCAACACGAACGAGAACCCGCACCCGCTGCCCGATGCGCTGCTGGCCGACCTGGCCGACGCGCTCGGCCGGGCCGCCGCCGGCCTCAACCGCTACCCCGACCGCGACGCGCTCGCGCTGCGCGGCGACCTGGCGCGCTACCTGAGGCAGACCTCCGGGGTGGCGCTGGAGCCGGCCCAGGTGTGGGCGGCCAACGGCTCCAACGAGGTGCTGCAGCAAGTCCTCCAGGCCTTCGGCGGCGCCGGCCGGACGGCGCTGGGCTTCACACCGTCCTACTCGATGCACCCGATCATCTCCGCGGGCACCGGCACCGGGTGGGTCGACGGGCGGCGCCGGGCCGACTTCACCATCGACACCGCCGACGCGGTCGCGCAGGTGCGGGCGGTGCGCCCGGACGTCGTCTTCGTGACCAGCCCGAACAACCCGACCGGCACCGCGGTGGCGCTCGGGACGATCGAGGCCATCCACGACGCCACGGAGGGCATCGTGGTCGTCGACGAGGCGTACGCCGAGTTCGCCCGCGCCGGTACGCCGTCCGCCCTGACCCTGCTGGCCGGCCGGCCACGGCTGGTGGTCAGCCGGACGATGAGCAAGGCCTTCGGGATGGCCGGGCTGCGCCTGGGCTACCTCGCGGCCGACCGCGCCGTGGTCGACGCGCTCCAGCTGGTCCGGCTGCCGTACCACCTCGGCTCGCTGACGCAGGCGGCCGCCCGCACCGCGCTGGCGCACACCGACGCGCTGCTGGCCACCGTCGACGCGGTCAAGGCCGAGCGCGACCGGATCGTCGCCGCGCTGCCCGCGCTCGGGTTGACCAGCGTGCCCAGCGACGCCAACTTCGTGCTGTTCGGCCGGTTCGCCGACGCCCGCGCGGCCTGGCAGGCGCTGCTCGACCGCGACGTCCTCGTCCGCGACGTCGGGTTGCCCGGCTGGCTGCGGGTGACCGCCGGCACCGCGGAGGAGACGGATGCCTTCCTCACCGCGCTGGGGGAGGTCGCCGCGACGGCGGCCGGGCATGGGGGAGGATCGGCGGCATGAACCGCACCGCGCGCGTCGAGCGGGCCACCAGCGAGACCAAGCTCGTCGTCGAGCTCGACCTCGACGGCACCGGCCAGAGCAGCATCAGCACCGGCGTCGGCTTCTACGACCACATGCTGACCTCGCTGTCCAAGCACAGCGGCATCGACCTGACCGTGCGGGCCGACGGAGACCTGCACATCGACGCGCACCACACCGTCGAGGACGTCGCGATCGCGCTGGGCCAGGCGTTCGCCGAGGCGCTCGGCGACAAGAGGGGCATCACCCGCTACGGCGACGCGACGGTGCCGATGGACGAGGTGCTGGTGCAGGCCGCGGTCGACCTCTCGGGCAGGCCGTACTTCGTGCACGCCGAGCCCGAGGGCATGACCCCGGTGATCGGGCCGGACTACCCGACGTCGCTGACCCGGCACGTGCTCGAGTCGTTCGCCTTCAACGCCCGGATCAGCCTCCACGTGCGGGTGCTCTACGGCGGCCGCGATGCCCACCACATCGTCGAGGGCCAGTTCAAGGCGCTGGCCCGGGCGCTGCGGGCCGCGGTGGCGATCGACCCGCGGGTGGCCGACGTGCCCTCCACCAAGGGCGCGCTGTAGCGGCGTGACCTTCGGCGTCGTCCTCGTCGTGCTGGGCGGGTTCCTGCTCGGCGGGGCGTGGAGCATCTGGAAGGCCGACTCGGAGACCAGGGGGCGGACCGGCCCGCAGGTCGCCATCGCCGTCGTGCTGCTGGCCGCCGCGCTGCTGGCCACCGTGTCCGGCGTCCTGCGGCTGGTGTGAGCGACCGCCTGCGGGCTGCGCCGGAATGCCGGCGGAGTGGTGTCGGCTGTTGGCTAGCGTGGGAAGCGTGAAGAAGGTCGTCGTCCTCGATTACGGGTCGGGCAACCTGCGTTCGGCCGAGCGCGCCCTGGCGCGCGTGGGCGCCGACGTCACGGTCACCTCGGACTTCCGGACCGCCATGGACGCCGACGGCCTCGTGGTGCCCGGCGTGGGTGCGTTCGCCGCCTGCATGACCGGCCTGCGCGCCGTCGACGGGCCGAAGCTGATCGGCCGGCGGCTGGCCGGCGGTCGCCCGGTGCTCGGCGTGTGCGTCGGGATGCAGGTGCTCTTCGAGCGCGGCGTCGAGCACGGCTACGACGCCGAGGGTTGCGGGGAGTGGCCCGGGGTGGTCGAGCAGCTGGACGCGCCGGTGCTGCCGCACATGGGCTGGAACACGGTGCAGGTGCCGCAGCGGAGCGTCCTCTTCGACGGTCTGGCCGACCAGCGCTTCTACTTCGTGCACTCCTACGGTGTCCGCACCTTCACGCTCGGTGCCGAGGGGCCGCCGAGCCCGTTGGCGCCGCCGCTGGTCACCTGGGCGGAGCACGGCGACCGGTTCGTCGCCGGGGTCGAGAACGGTGCGTTGTCGGCCACGCAGTTCCACCCCGAGAAGAGCGGGGACGCCGGGGCCGCCCTGCTGGCCAACTGGCTGGGCACGCTCTGAGCTGCCCGTGCCGGGCCTGCTTCCGTCACGGCGGTGGGTGTGAACAGCCGGCCCGCAGAGAACCAGGTCGTCGGTCTCGCGCTGGTGATGTACGACACCTCGTTCGCCCAGGAGGTGCTCCCCGTGCCAGCGACCGCGGGCGCAGCAAGCTGACGCGCGGGGCTCCGCGCGCCTGGCCTCGCCGGCGACGAGATCGGTGGGGCCCCGACCACGGCTGACCATGGTCCGGGTCACGGCTCGACCGTCGACGCCCACGGGCCGCCCACGGGCCGACCACGGATCCGGCGGCCGAACACGGGGCGGACCATGGTCCGGTCGGGGTGCGGGTGGGCCGGTCACTGCAGCGGGAACGGCGGCTGCGCCCACGACGGCGCGTCGACGACCTCGATACGCGCCACCCACTTGACCCACCAGAAGCCGCGTCGTCCGGGCGCCACCAGGCGGACCGGAGCTCCGTGACCGGCCGACAGGGGCCGGCCGGCCGCCGAGGTGGCCAGCAGCAGGTCGGCGGCGTCCCGCAGCGGCAGCCGTCGCCGGTAGCCGGTCACCGACACGACCTCGATGCTGCCGTCGTCCGGCAGCCGCACGTCGCCGAGGTGCTGCGCCAGCACCCGGTCCAGCCGGGTGCCACGCCAGGTCTGGACGGCGTACCAGCCGCCGGTGCAGTCGAGCGCCGCGCGCACCGCATCGTCCCCGGCCAGGTCGGCCACCGGCACCCGGACCACGCGGCCTCCGCCGGCGATCGCCACCGCGTCGTGGTCCACCGCCGGCACCGCATCGGTGAACCACTGGGTCACCGGCATCGCCGCCGGATCGTCGGTGCCGCGCTCGAACGACCCCGTGACCCGCCGCTCGGCGCCGGGCGCACCGGTCAGCCGCAGCAACCCCTCGCCGGCACCCCAGACCGCCGCCGCGCCGGCCACCAGTGCCGACGTCCGCAGCAGCGAGCGCCGCGACAGATCGGTCCGGCGCGGACGCTGCCGCCGCCCCCGGGCGTGCGCGACCAGGGCGACCAGCGTGGCGACCGCCAGTCCCACGTGCAGGTGGAGCACCGGCAGGCCGGCCGTCGCCGGCCACGGGCCGGTCGCACCGGCCGAGTGCAGCACCCCGGTCAGCAGGGTCAGGACGGCGAGCCCCGCCAGTGCCCACGCCCCGACCGGCGCCCGGGCGACGAGCGGACGACGGGCCGCCCGCCGGACCACGACCGACTTCCACGGCACGAGCAGCAGCAGGCCGAGCCCGGCCGCTCCGTGCGCCGCGACCACCCAGCGGGCGGGCCCCGGTGCGCCCACGCCGAACGCCAGCACACCGGTGCCGCCGGCGGCGAGCGACAGCCCGAGCAGGCCGAGGTTGGTCCGCCGCCCGGCGCGCTCGGGCAGGCGCGCCCGCAGGAACGGGGACATCTCCTCAGTCTGCGCCGGGCGCGCGTACCGGGGAGTCGTCGCCGGCACACCTAGGGTGACGGCATCCCGTCCCCGGCCCCAGGAGGCAGCGTTGCCCGCCGGACGCACCCCGACCGGTGCTGCCGTCCGCCGTCCGGCGCGGCTGGCGGGCGTGGTCGTCGTCGCCCTCCTGCTCGGGCTGACGGCGTGGAGCGTCCTCGCCCTCCGCCCGCCAACGCCCGCGGCCGCGGACGCGCCGGCAGACACCTTCAGCGCCGCCCGTGCCTTCCCGCACGTGCAGGCGATCGCCGACGACGTCCACGTCGCCGGCAGCGCGGCGAACGACGAGGTCGTCGAGTACCTGACCGCCACGCTCGCCGGACTGGGCCTGGACACCCGGGTGCAGAACGCCGTCGGCACCTGGCAGGCGGGACCGGGCTCGGCGGAGATGGCCCGCGTCCGCAACGTCGTCGCCGTCCTGCCGGGCAGCGACTCGACGGGCCGGCTGTTCCTCGTGGCCCACCACGACTCGGTCGAGACCGGGCCCGGCGCGGGCGACGACGCGGCGGGCGTCGCCGCGCTGCTCGAGTCGGTCCGCGCCCTCACCGCCGGCCAGCCGCTGCGCAACGACGTCGTCGTCGTGCTCACCGACGCCGAGGAGGCGTGCCTCTGCGGGGCCGAGGCGTTCGCATCGAGGCACGCCCTCGCCGGTGAGGGCGGGGTGGTGCTCAACCTCGAGGCCCGCGGCACCACCGGGCCGCCGATCCTGTTCGAGACCTCGCCCGGCAACGCCCGGCTGGCCGAGGCCTACGCCGCGGCGGCCCCGAACCCGGTGGCGACGAGCTTCGCCGTCGAGGTCTACCGCACCCTGCCCAACGACACCGACTTCAGCGTGTTGCTGGCCGACGGCCGCTTCACCGGCCTCAACACCGCCTTCATCGACGGCGCCGCCGCGTACCACACCCCGCAGGACACCCCCGAGCGGCTGGACCGCCGCACCCTCCAGGCCCTCGGCGACAACACCCTCGCGCTGGTGCGCGAGCTGGGCAGCCGCGACCTCGCCCCGCTCGCCCGGCCCGCGGAAGAGGACGCCACCTACTTCCCGGTGCTCGACCGCGTCGTGCACTACCCCGGCTCGCTGGTGCGGCCGCTCGCCGCCGGAGCGCTGGGCGCGGTCGCCGTCCTCGTGCTCGTCGTCCGCCGCCGGGGCCTGGCCTCGCTGCCGCGGACGGCGGCCGGCACCGCCGCGGCCACCGTCCCGCTGGTGCTCGCGCCGCTCGCGGTGCACGGCCTCTGGCGGCTGCTGGTCGCCGCGCGGCCCGGCTACGCGGCGATGCTGGACCCCTGGCGTCCCGGCGCCTACCGGCTCGCGGCCGTCGTGCTCGTCGCCGCCGTCGTGCTGGCCTGGTACGCGCTGCTGCGCCGCCGCGTCGGCCCGACCGCGCTGGCGGTCGGCGCGCTCGTCTGGCTGGCCGTGCTGGGCGCCGTCCTGGCGGTGGTGGCCCCGGGCGGCTCCTACCTGACCGCGCTGCCCGCCCTCGCCGGGGCGGTCGCCGGCCTGCCGGTGGCGCTGACCTCCTCCCGTCCGGTTGCCGCGCTCGGCGCCGTGGCCGCCGGCGCGGTCGCCGTCGTCGTCCTCGCCCCGACCGTCGCCTTGTTCCTGCCGGCGCTCGGGATGTCGGACGCGGTCGCGCCCGCCGCCGTCGCCACGCTGCTCGCGCTGGCCCTGCTGCCGGCCTTCGAGCTGCTGTTCCCCGAGCCCGGACGCCGCCTCGCGTCGGCGCTGGTCCCGGCCGCGGCGGTCGTCCTGGCCGCCGTCCTCACCGCGGCGGGCCTGGCGGCCGACCGCTCCGGCCCCGACCACCCGGTGCCCAGCCAGCTGGCCTATGCGCTCGACGCCGACGCCGGCCGCGCGTGGTGGACCAGCACCGAGGAGCGGCCCGGCGCGTACACGGCGCGCTACGTCGGCGGTCGCGCCGACCTGCCGGTCGACTTCCCGTACCTGGACGGCGAGCTCGCCGTCGGACCCGCCGAGGTCGCCGACCTCCCGCCGCCGGAGGTCGCGGTCGTCTCCGACGTCGTGACCGGCGCCGGCCGGCAGCTCACCGTCCGGGTCGATCCCCGGCGCGACGTGCGGCTGCTCGCTCTCGAGCTGGCCACGGACGGCGGCACGGTCACCGGGGCGCAGGTCCAGGGCCGGCACGTGCCGGAGGTGGCGCTGGGCGGCGAGCGGTTGACCGTCACCTTCCACGCCCCGCCGGCCGACGGCGTGGAGGCGGTGCTCACCGTCGAGGGCGGCGGGTCGCCGTCGCTGCGCGCCGTCGACGGCAGCGACGGGCTGGCCGGCCTGCCCGGTTTCGAGCCGCGCCCGCCGGGCGTCGACGCGGCCGGCACGCACAGCTCCGACCTCGTCGTCGTCTCCCGGACGACGTCCCTCGGGTGACCGGGCCGGGTGCCCGCACCCGCCCGGCGAGGGCCCCGCTCCCTCAGCTGCGCAGGTAGGAGGCCCCGTTCACGTCGACGATCGTCCCGGTGCTGAAGCGGGCCTCCGGCGAGGCCAGCCAGAGCACGGCCGAGGCGACCTCCTCCGGCCGCGCCACCCGCCCGAACGGCGACTGCGCGCGGACGGCGGCCCCACCCGGGCCGTCCAGCACCTCGCGGGCCATCTCCGTCTGCACGAACCCCGGGGCCACGCAGCTCACCGAGATGCCGAGCGGGGCCAGCGCGACCGCCATCGACTGGGCGAACGCGTTGAGCCCGGCCTTCGACGCGCCGTAGGCCGGGTTGTCCGGCTCGCCGCGGAAGGCGCCGCGGCTGGAGACGTTCATGACCGCCCCGCCGCCGGCGGCACGCAGGTGCGGGACGGCGCGGAACGTGGCGTTGGCCGCGCCGACCAGGTTGACCGCGAGGGTCCGCGCCCAGACCTCCTGCCACCGCTCGTAGGACGACGACAGCGGCGGGGAGGCGGTGAACACCCCGGCGTTGTTCACCAGGACGTCGAGGCCCCCGAGCGCGTCCGCGGCGGAGTCGACCATCGCGGCGACCGCCCCGGCGTCGGTCAGGTCGGCCTGCACCAGCACGTGCCCCGAGCCGGGCAGCTCGGCCAGCACCGCCTCGGCACGGTCCCGCGACTCGCCCCAGTGCACCGCGACCCGGTCGCCCCGCGCGGCGAAGGCCCGCGCGATCGCGCGACCGATGCCGCGCGAGCCACCGGTGACCAGCACGGCGCGGGAGGACGGGGGAGGCGTCGGGTCGTTCGTCACGAGCGGGCAGTCAACCAGCCGGTCACAGCTCGGCCAGACCCCGGACCACGGCCGCCACCCCGCCGGCCAGCGCGACGGCGATCACCAGCCGCAGGCCCCGCGCGGCGTCGAGGCGGCGGCTCACCGCCTCACCGGCCACCAGCCCGGCGACCAGGGCGCAACCGGAGACCGCCCACACCGCCGCGCCCAGTGACGGGACACCCTTGCCGAGCAGCGAGGCCACGTTGACGGTGAGCAGGGTGGCCTGCGCGGTCGGGATGAACACCGGCAGCGGCCAGCGCCGGGACACCGCGTACGCGCTGACCATCGGGCCGCCGACGCCGGCGGTCACGTTCATGAAGCCCGACAGCGCCCCGGCCAGCAGCGCCGACCGGCGGCCCGGCAGCAGCTCCCGCCGCCGGCCCACCGCGACGACCAGCACGGCGGCGATCGACAGCGTCCCGACGGCGACGAGCAGCGGCCCGTCCGGCAGGGTGCGCACGACCAGCACCCCCAGCGGGATGACCAGCAGCGCCGGCACGGCGAGCAGCGCGACCTCCCGCCACAACGCCCGCCGCCAGGTCCGGGCCAGGACCAGCGCGCACAGCGAGGCCGAGAGCGCGTTGCTGAGCGAGACGCCGACGGCCGGCCCGGTGACCAGCACCAGGAACGGGGCGGCGACCAGGGCGAACCCCAGGCCGGTGGCCCGCTGGGTGAGTGCGCCGAGCAGGACGGCGGCGGCCAGCAGGCCGGTCTCGAGCCCGCTCACCAGCGACCGCGGTGGACGACCTCGTCCAGCGGGCGCCGCCCGCGGCGCAGCGACGGCGACCGGCGGTCGTCGGACCCGGGGTAGCCGACCGACACGACGCCCACCGGCCGGTGACCCTCCGGCACGCCGAACGCGGCGCGGAAGGCGTCGACCCGCTCGGCGGGCACGCCGAAGAAGCAGGCGCCCAGCCCCTCGTCGACCGCGGTCAGCAGCATGAGCAGCGCGGCCATGCCGGTGTCGACGTCCCAGTAGGGCACCGGCCAGCGGGCCTCGTCGCGGTCGGTCCAGCCCTTGTCCGGTTCGGCGTACCGGTCGAGGTACGCATCCCGGTGCGAGAGCGCCACGACCAGCAGGGGAGCCCGGCGCATCCGGGTCAGCCAGCGGTCCGGCCGGGCCGGGGGAGGCGGCGCCGTGGCCGTCCAGAACCGGCCCCGCTCCTCGGCGGTCTCCAGCACCAGGAACCCCCAGCCCTGGCTGAAGCCGGCCGACGGGGCGCGGACCGCGTGCGCGAGCAGCCGGTCGCGCACCTCCGGGGGCACCGGCCGGTACGGGTCGTAGTCGCGCACCATCCGGCGCCGCCGCACCACCTCTCGGAACTCCACCGGGTCACCCTGTCACCCGGCCGGCCGCGGCCCCACGCACGCCACCGGCGACCACGGGTCCCCGGCGCCCGGGGGCCCGGCGCCCGGGGGTGCCCGGCGCCCGAGAAGTGTCACCGGTGCCTGGCACCGTGACCCCGTGGACTACACCGCACCGGACCTGAGCGGCCGCGTCGCGCTGGTGGCGGGTGCCACCCGCGGCGCCGGCCGGGGGATCGCGGTCGCGCTGGGCGCCGCCGGGGCCACCGTGTGGTGCACCGGGCGGAGCACCGCGGGACGGCGGTCGGAGTACGACCGCCCCGAGACGATCGAGGAGACCGCCGAGCTGGTGACCGCGGCCGGCGGCCGGGGGCTGCCCGCCGTCGTCGACCACCTGGATCCCGGGCAGGTCGACGAGCTGGTGAGCCGGATCGAGCAGCGCTCGGGGCGGCTCGACGTGCTGGTCAACGACGTCTGGGGCGGTGAGCGGCTGTTCCAGGAGGGCGTCCCGCTGTGGGAGAGCGACCTGGTCCGCGGGCTGCGGCTGCTGCGCCTGGGCGTCGAGACCCACCTGGTCACCAGCGCGCACGCGCTGCGCCTGCTCGTCCGCCGGCCCGGCGGGCTGGTGGTCGAGATGACCGACGGGACCGCCGCCTACAACGGCCGCACCTACCGGGTCTCGGCCTTCTACGACCTGGTCAAGGTCGCCGTGACCCGGCTGGCGTTCTCCCAGGCCCACGAGCTGCGCCCGTTCGGGGGCACGGCCGTCGCCCTGACGCCGGGCTGGCTGCGCTCGGAGATGATGCTCGACCTGTTCGGCGTGACCGAGCAGAACTGGCGCGACGCCACCGCCGACCAGCCGCACTTCTGCATCTCCGAGAGCCCGCTCTTCGTGGGGCGGGCGGTCGCCGCGCTCGCCGCCGACCCCGACCGGGGGCGGTGGTCGGGGACGTCGACGTCCAGCGGTGAGCTCTCCCGGGTGTACGGCTTCCCCGACGTCGACGGGACCCGGCCCGACTGCTGGCGCTACCTCGTCGAGGTGCAGGAGGCCGGGCGCCCCGCGGGCGACGTGGGCTACCGCTGACGCGCTCCGGGTGAGGGGCGGCGCCGCGGGACACGGTGATCCCGGCCACGGGCCGCCGGTCCCTACGCTGTCGGCGTGCCGAAGCTGCAGCTGCTGCCCGCCGTCGACGTCGCCGACGGCCAGGCCGTCCGCCTCGTGCAGGGGGAGGCGGGCAGCGAGACCTCCTACGGCGACCCGCTCGAGGCCGCGCTGGCCTGGCAGCGGGACGGCGCCGAGTGGGTGCACCTGGTCGACCTGGACGCCGCGTTCGGCCGGGGCGGCAACCGGGAGCTGCTGGCCCGGGTGGTCGGCGAGCTCGACGTCGACGTCGAGCTCTCCGGCGGCATCCGGGACGACGAGTCGCTGGCCGCCGCGCTGGCGACCGGCTGCCGCCGGGTCAACCTCGGCACCGCCGCGCTGGAGTCGCCCGAGTGGTGCGCCCGGGCCATCGCCGAGCACGGCGACCGCATCGCGGTCGGCCTCGACGTCCGCGGCACCCGGCTGGCCGCCCGCGGGTGGACCCGCGAGGGCGGCGAGCTGTACGAGACGCTCGCCCGCCTCGACGCCGAGGGGTGCGCGCGCTACGTGGTCACCGACATCACCAAGGACGGCACGCTGCGCGGCCCCAACCTCGACCTGCTGCGCGAGGTGTGCGCCGCGACGCCGCGGCCGGTCGTCGCCTCCGGCGGGGTGAGCTCGCTCGACGACATCCGGGCGCTGGCCGGGCTGACCGCCGTCGGCGTCGAGGGCGCGATCGTCGGCAAGGCGCTCTACGCCGGTGCCTTCACGCTGCCCGAGGCGCTGGCCGTCACGGAGGAGGCCGCATGACCGACCGGGCGGGGGACGGGACGTCCCGCGGGAGCGACCGGGGCACGGCGTGAGCGTCGTCCGCCTCGGCTCCGGCACGCCCTGGGAGGGCGTGGTCGGGTACAGCCGGGTCCTGGTGCGCGGTGACACGGCCTGGGTCAGCGGCACGACGGCGGTCGTGGACGGCGTCGTCGTCCACCCCGGCGACGCGGCGGGCCAGACCCGCCAGATCCTGGCCGCCATCGAGGAGGCGCTCGCACGCGCCGGCTTCTCCCTGGCCGACGTCGTCCGCACCCGCATGTACGTCACCGACATCACGCGCTGGGAGGAGGTCGGCCGGGTGCACGGCGAGTTCTTCCGCGAGATCCGCCCGGCCACCTCGATGGTGCAGGTCGCGGCCCTCATCGATCCAGCGATGCTGGTCGAGATCGAGGCCGAGGCGGTCCGGTCGGTGCCGGCGTGAGCGACCCGGACCGCGGAGCCGGGAGATGAGTCTGGCCGTCCGCGTCATCCCCTGCCTGGACGTCGACGCGGGGCGGGTGGTCAAGGGCGTCCGGTTCGTCGACCTGCGCGACGCCGGCGACCCGGTCGAGATGGCCCGCGTGTACGACGCCGAGGGCGCCGACGAGCTGACCTTCCTCGACATCACGGCCAGCTCCGGCGACCGGGAGACCACCTACGACGTGGTCCGCCGGACCGCGGAGAGCGTGTTCATCCCGCTCACCGTGGGCGGCGGGGTGCGCAGTCCCGACGACGTCGACCGGCTGCTCCGCGCCGGCGCCGACAAGGTGGCCGTGAACACCGCCGCCGTCGCGCGGCCGGAGCTGATCGCCGAGATCGCCGACCGGTTCGGCCGCCAGGTGCTGGTGCTCTCCCTCGACGCCCGCCGCTGCCCGGAGGGCACGAGGACGGACTCGGGGTGGGAGGTCACCACGCACGGCGGCCGGCGCAGCACCGGCATCGACGCCGTCGGGTGGGTCGTGCGGGCGGCCGAGCTCGGCGCGGGGGAGGTCCTGCTCAACTCCATGGACGCCGACGGCACGCAGGCCGGCTTCGACACCGAGCTGATCCGGGCCGCGCGGGCGGCGGTGACCGTGCCGCTGATCGCCAGCGGGGGAGCCGGCGCGGTCGAGCACTTCCCGCCCGCGGTCGAGGCCGGCGCCGACGCGGTGCTGGCCGCGAGCGTCTTCCACTTCGGCCGGCTGCGGATCGGCGACGTCAAGGCCGGTCTCGCCCGCGCCGGCATCCCGGTGCGCGAGGGGGGCGACTCGCCCCTGACCTGAGCCGGACGCGCGTG
Source organism: Geodermatophilus sp. YIM 151500 (assembly GCF_025716945.1). Lineage (GTDB taxonomy): Bacteria > Actinomycetota > Actinomycetes > Mycobacteriales > Geodermatophilaceae > YIM-151500. The sequence continues at coordinate 20,273 of NZ_JAOVZT010000017.1, read as the reverse complement.
ACCGGAGACAGGACGTGCGCGTGACCCGCACGGATCCACTCCGGTCAGGTGACGTCGACGCGGGCCGCGTCGCGGCGGCCGCCGGCCCACAGCAGCAGCTCGAGCGGCTCGCCGCGCACCGTCGTCACCGGTCCCGAGCCGAACCGGCGGTGCTGGTCCGGCGCGTCCGAGCGGGCCAGCACCAGCGCGCCGGGCGCGCGGCCGGCGGCCGCCCGGCCGAAGACGGCGACCTCGCGCCACAGCCGGTCCTGGTCGGCCCGCGGCAGGACGCGCGGCTCCCACTCGCGCTGCGCGCGGCGGACGTCCTCGTGGTGGATCGCGAACTCCACGGTGTTCACCAGCCCGGCGAGCACCGGCCAGCCGACCGGCGACCACGCCGGCGGGCCGGAGCGCACCCGCGCCACCAGCTCGGCGTAGGGCAGCGACGCCCGCAACCGGTCCTCCAGCGCGTGCGCCCGGTCGGTCAGCCGACGCGCGGCGCGCACACCCTCCAGCGCGAAGCCGGGCATGGCGTCGGGCCGGGAGTCGCGGACGACGACGTGCGCGGCCAGATGCGCCGTGCGCCAGCCCGCGCAGCGGGTCGGTGCGTCCGGACCCAGCCGGTCGAGGAGGTCGGCCAGCGCCGCGCGCTCGCGCGCGGCCAGGGAAGAGTCGCCCACCGCCGGTGGTTACCGCCCCTGCGGTCCCCGAAAACGAGTGGTTAGCGGAGCTAACGAAAGCGTAGGGTTCCGCAGGAGACCGTGCGAGACCCGAGGAGTGCCGTGCCCCGCCGTCCAGACGCCGCCGTCCTGCGGCGCGGGCTCCGCCACGCGGGCCGGGCCATCCGCGAGCAACGCGGCATGTTCGCGCTCGCCTTCACCGCGAGCTGCCTGTACGGCGTCATGACCGTGGCCAGCGCCTACGTCATCGGCGAGGTCACCGACGGGGTCCTGCTGCCCGCCTTCGAGAACGGCGCCACGACCGCGGGCGCGCTCGCGCTGGCGGCGACGGCGATCCTCGGGGTCGCCGTCCTGAAGATCCTGGGCATCCTCGGCCGCCGGCTGTTCGCCGGCGTCATGGGCTACCGCCTGCAGGCCGACTACCGGCGCCGGGTCACCGGCCAGTACCTGCGGCTGCCGCTGTCCTGGCACACCCGGCACCCCACCGGGCAGCTGCTGTCCAACGCCAACGCCGACGTCGAGGCGGCCTGGTTCTTCGTCGCGCCGCTGCCCTTCGCCTGCGGCGCCATCGTGATGATCGCGATCACGGCCGTGGTCCTGGTGCTCACCGATCCACTGCTCGCGCTGGTCGGCCTGGTCGTCTTCCCCGCCGTCCTGCTCGCCAACTACTTCTACTCCCGGGCCATGTCGCCGCGGATGCGGCGGGCACAGCAGCTGCGCGCCGAGGTCAGCGAGATCGCGCACGAGAGCTTCGACGCGGCCCTGGTCGTCAAGACCCTCGGGCGCGAGGGCGGCGAGACCGACCGCTTCGCCGCCCGGGCCGGGCAGCTGCGCGACGGGCTGGTCGCCGTCGGCCGGGTGCGCGGCCTGTTCGACCCGATCATGGAGGCGCTGCCCAACCTGGGCGTCCTCGCGGTGCTGCTCCTCGGCGCCGGCCGGGTCGTCGACGGCGTCACCGGCGCCGGCGACCTGGTGTCGATCGCCTACCTGTTCACGCTCCTCGTGCTCCCGATCCGCGCGATCGGCTGGGTGCTCGCCGACCTGCCGCGCGCCCTGGCCGGCTTCGACCGGGTCGCGCCGGTGCTCGCGGCGACCGGCGAGACGCCCTTCGGCACCGAACCGGCCCCGCGCGGGACGGCGGGGGCCGGGCTCGACGTCCGCGGCGTCGGCTTCGCCTTCGACGGGTCGCCCCGCCGCACCCTGGACGGCGTCACCTTCGACGTCGCCGCCGGCAGCACGGTGGCCGTCGTCGGGCCCACCGGCTCGGGGAAGTCCACCCTCGCCGGCCTGCTGGTCCGCCTGGTCGACCCGGCCGACGGCGCGGTGCTGCTCGACGACGTCGACCTCCGCCGCCTGCGCGAGGGCGAGGTGAGCGGCGCGGTCGCGTTCGTCGCGCAGAGCACCTTCCTGTTCGACGACACGGTGCGCGAGAACGTCACGCTCGGCGGGCCGTACGACGACGAGCAGGTGCGGGCCGCGCTGCGGGTGGCCGCCGCCGAGGAGTTCGTCGACGCGCTGCCCGACGGTCTCGACACCCGGGTCGGCGAGCGCGGCGCGTCGCTGTCCGGCGGGCAGCGGCAGCGGCTGGCGCTGGCGCGGGCGGTCGTCCGGCGCCCCCGGCTGCTGGTCCTCGACGACGCGACCAGCGCGGTCGACCCCGCGGTCGAGGCGCAGATCCTCGACGCGCTGCGCGCCGCCGACCGCCCCTCCACGGTCGTCGTGGTCGCGTACCGGCAGGCCACCATCGCGCTGGCCGACGAGGTGGTGTGGCTCGAGCACGGGCGGGTGCTGGCCCGCGGCAGCCACGAGCAGCTGCTCGCCGAGGTGCCCGGCTACGCCGCGCTGGTGCGGGCCTACGCCCAGGCCGACGGCGTCGGGGTGTCGGCGTGACCGGCGGGGGACGAGCGGGCAGCGGAGCGCCCCGCGGGAGCGAACGGACGGACCGGTGAGCGAGATCGACCTGCCCGCCGACCGGCGCCCCGAGGGCGCGCTGGCCACGCTGCGCCGGGGCCTGCGGATGATGCCCGAGTTCCGCCGGGGACTGCCGGTGACCTTCGCCCTGGCGCTCCTGGCCACCGCCGGGCGCGTGGTGGTGCCGATCGCGGTGCAGCAGACGATCGACCGCGGCCTGACCGCGCCGGGTGGCCCGGACGTCGAGCTGGTCCAGCGCCTGGTGCTGGTCAGCGCCGCCGTGGTGCTGCTCACCGCGGTGGCGGTCTACCGGATGAACGTCCGGTTGTTCAGGACGACGGAGACCGCGCTGGCCGGTCTGCGGGTGCGGGCCTTCCGGCACGTGCACGACCTGTCGGTGCTGCACCAGCAGGCCCAGCGGCGCGGGTCGCTGGTCTCCCGGGTCACCAGCGACGTCGACCAGCTGTCGACGTTCATGCAGTGGGGCGGCGTGCTCGGCGTCATCAGCCTCGGGCAGCTGACCGTGGCCACCGTCGTCATGGCCGTCTACTCCTGGCAGCTGACGCTGCTCGTGCTCGCCTGCTTCGTGCCGCTGACCGTCGCCGTCCGCCTCTTCGCCCGCCGGCTGGCCACCCGCTACGGCGTCGTCCGCGAGCGGGTCGGCGACGTGCTCGCCGCGGTCTCCGAGTCGGTGGTCGGCGCCTCGACCGTGCGGGCCTACGGGGTCCGCGAGCGCACCGCCGCCCGCATCGAGCGGGCGATCGACCGGCACTACCGCGCCTCGGTCCGCGCCCAGCGCACCACCGCGGCGGTCTTCGTCACCGGCGAGTTCGTCGCCGCGGTGGCCAACGCCGCCGTCGTCGTCGTCGGCGTGTGGCTCGGCCTGGCCGGCGACATCACCGCGGGCACGTTGGTCGCCTTCCTCTTCCTCGTCACGCTGTTCGTCGCCCCGGTGCAGATGGCCAGCGAGGTGCTCACCGAGGCGCAGAACGCCCTGGCCGGCTTCCGCCGCGTGCTCGACGTCCTCGACACCGCCCCCGACGTCGCCGACCCCGCGACCTCCGGCACCGGCGCGGCGCGGGAGCTGCCGGACGGCCCGCTGGGCGTCCGCTTCGAGCGGGTGTCCTTCCGCTACGCGCCGGCGGCGCGCAACGCCCTGGACGGCGTCGACCTGACCATCGCCCCCCGCACGCGGGTCGCCGTCGTGGGGGAGACCGGGTCGGGCAAGACCACCTTCGCCAAGCTGGTGACCCGGCTGATGGACCCGACCGAGGGACGGGTGCTGCTCGGCTCCGACGCCGGCTCGGACGCCGGTGGCGACGCCGCACCCGGCGGCTGGGTCCCGCTGCCGGAGGTCGCCTTCGCCTCGCTGCGCGAGCGGGTCGTCATGGTCCCGCAGGACGGCTTCCTGTTCGACGCGACGGTGGCCGACAACGTCCGCTACGGAAGGCCCGGGATGACCGATGCGCACGTGGCCGCCGCCTTCGACGAGCTCGGGCTCGGCGCCTGGGTCGAGGGCCTGGCGCAGGGGGTGGCCACGCCGGTCGGGCAGCGCGGCGAGTCGCTGTCGGCGGGCGAGCGCCAGCTGGTCGCCGTCGCCCGGGCGTACGTGGCCGATCCCGACCTGCTCGTGCTCGACGAGGCGACCAGCGCCGTCGACCCGGCCACCGAGCGCCGGCTCACCCGGGCGCTGGACACGCTGACGGCGGGGCGGACGACGCTGACCATCGCCCACCGGCTGTCGACCGCCGAGCGCGCCGACGAGGTGCTCGTCGTCGACGCCGGCCGCATCGTGCAGCGCGGCACGCACGCCGAGCTGGTGGACGCCGAGGGCCCCTACGCCCGGCTGCACGCCTCCTGGCGGCGGTCCTCGGCCGGTGAGCCGGAGCCCGTGGGCTGACCACCTAGGCTGCGCCCGTGCCCGACCAGCCGCCCGCCGGCTCCGTTCCGCGCCGCCCTCCGGCCGCCGCGATCGCCGCCGCCCTCCTGGCCCTGGTCAGCGCCCTGGTGCCCGCGGCGTTCGCCTTGGTGGCGGTCGCCTTCTCCGGCGGCTCGCCGGGAGCGGCGGGGGTGGCGCTGATCGCGCTGCCGCTCGTGGTGCTCGCCGGGCTGCTCGTCGGAGCGGTGCTGCTGCTGCTCGGCCGGTCATGGCTGCCGCTCGCCTTGTCGGCCGCGCTGGTCACCGGCGTCGTCCTGTTCGGCCTGCTGTCCGGCGGCCTGAGCGGTGACGACCGGGCGTTCGCGCTGCCGTCGCTGCTCGTCCCGGGGGCGGCCGTCGTGCTGGCGGTGCTGCCCGGCGTGCGCCGGTGGGTGGCCGCCCGGCGCGCCGAGCGCGTCGCCCGGCCCTGAGGCCGCCCGGGCGGGAGGGTCGTCCGGCCCTGACGCCCTCGCCGGCCGCGGCGCCGGCCGGGGACGGCGACCTACCCTCCGGGCATGCCGTCGTCCCGGAGACCGCCCCGGTCGGCACCGGCCCGTCGGTCCCCGCGGGCCGCGCCGGTCCGCCGGTCCCCGCGGGCGGCGCCGCGTGCGGTCGCGCCGACCCGACCGCAGGCCCGGCCGACCGCAGCCGTCCTCGCCGCGGTCTTCGGCGTGCTCGTCGCGGTGGTCGACGGGTACCTGGCCTGGCTCCTGCGCGAGCCCGGGGCCGGGCTGGACCGCTTCCTCGCCGTCCCCCTCGTCCTCGCCGCCGTCGCGCTCGCCGGCTCGGTCCTCGTGTTCACCGGCCGCGCGCGGGGCTGGCTCGTGCTCGCCGTCGCCAGCGCCGTCCCGCTCGTGTCGCTGCTCGGCCTGGCGCTGCTCTTCGGCGCCCTCGGCGGGGGCGCGCCGCTGTGGTCGTCGCTGCTGCTGCTCGTCGCCCCGGTCGGGGCGCTGGCCACCTGCCTGCGGCGCCCGGTCCGCGCGTGGAGCGCCCCGGCCGCGGTGCGCCGTCCCGCCCGGGGAGGGCGTCGCGGTCGGACGGGCGGCTAGCGTCGCGCCGAGCGCGGAGCGGAGCGCCCCGCGGGAGGGAGGGGTTCGGTGACGCGCTGGGAACCGGACGGCGGGGACGGCGGGCGGTCGCCGTCCGGGGACCCCTGGGCCGACCCGGCCACGGTGACCGAGCCGGGGCCGCCGTACACCGGCCCGCCGCCGACCGCGCCGCCGCCGCACCCCTACGCGGGATGGGGCCGGCCCGCCGCCGCCCTCGGCCCCCCGTACGGGCCGGCGTGGGAACCCGTCCCCGGCTGGCCCGGCTGGACGACGCCTCGGCGCCCGGCCGCCCCCTCCCGCCCGGGACGGCTGGTGGCCGCGGCCGTGCTGGCCTTCGTGCAGGCGGGGCTCGTGCTGCTCGCCTCGCTCTACGTCTGGTTCTTCGCCTCGCTGGCCGAGCTCGCGGTCAGCGGCGCGCCGGGTTACTCGTCGGCGCGCACCACCGCGCTGGCGAGCGAGGGGACGGTGCTCGCCGCCGTCCAGCTGGTGTCGGTCGTCCCGCTGGTCGCGGGCGGGGTGCTCGTGCTGCAGCGCCGCGCGAGGCCGGTCCGCCTCGGTCGGTGGACCGTGCGGCTCGGTCCGCGGGCCGCCTGGCGCGCGCTGGTCGCCGGGCTCGGCGGCCAGGTCGCGCTGGCGCTGTACTGGGCGGTGCGGCTGGTCGGCCTGGCCGGCGACGGTCTCGGGGGACTCCTGCTCGTGGGCGCCGGCCTCTTCGCCGCCGCCCCGCTGGTCGCCCTCGGGCTCCTGGCGAGCGGCGAGGTGCGGCGCTGGTCCCGCGGCGGCGCGCGGTCCTGACGGGGAGGTGCGGGACACTGGCGGCATGTCCGCCGCACCGCCCACCGAGCCCGCCCTCGACCCGCGGGTGGCCGCCCTGCTCCGTCGCGATCCGGCGGGCCTGGTCGCCGCCCTCGTGCAGCAGCACGACACCGGCGAGGTGCTCATGCTCGCCTGGATGGACGACGAGGCGCTGCGCCGCACGCTGACGACCGGGCGGGCGACCTACTGGTCGCGCAGCCGCGGCGAGCACTGGGTGAAGGGCGAGACGTCGGGGAACCGGCAGTGGGTGCGCGACGTGCGGCTGGACTGCGACGGCGACGCGCTGCTGGTCCTGGTCGACCAGGAGGGCCCGGCCTGCCACACCGGCACCCGCAGCTGCTTCTCGCGGGAGCTGCCGGCCGTGCGCGGAGCGGCGGCGTGACGACGGGTTCGCGAGCACCGCGGCGAGGTCGGCGGTCGAGCGGCGGAGCGGCTCCCGGGACGCGCGGAGGAGGTGCCGCGTGAGGCTCGGGGGGACCGCGCCGACCCGCGAGGAGTTCGCCGCGTGCGACGCACCCGTCGTGCCGGTGACCCGGCGGCTGCTGGCCGACGGGCAGACCGCCGTGGGCATCTACCGCGCCCTGGCGGCCAACCGGCCCGGCACCGTGCTGCTGGAGTCGGCCGAGCAGGGCAAGCGGTGGGCGCGGTACAGCTTCGTCGGCGTCCGCAGCGCCGGGGTGCTCACCGAGCGGGACGGAGCGACGCTGTGGGTGGGCGGACCGCTGCCCGGGCTCACCGACGCGCTGCCCGACGACCCGCTCGACGCCGTCCGCGTGCTGGCCCGCCGGCTGCGCTCGCCGCGGACGCCGGACCTCCCGCCGCTGACCGGCGGCCTGGTCGGCTACCTCGGGTACGACGTGGTCCGGCGGCTGGAGCGGCTGCCGGTCACCAGCACCGACGACCTCGGCATGCCGGAGGTGGCGCTGATGCTGGTCACCGACCTGGCCGTGCTCGACCACTCCGACGGCACGGTGCTGCTGATCGCCAACGCGCTGCGCGACGCGGCCGACCCCGGCTCGGCGTGGGACGACGCGGTCGCCCGGCTCGACGCCATGGCCGCCGACCTCACCAAGGCCGCGCCGCCCGGCGTGGCGGTGCTGTCGACCGCCGAGGCGCCGCCGGTGCGCAGCAACATGCCGCCCGGTGTCTTCCAGGAGGGGGTCGAGCGGGTCCGCGAGCACATCCGGGCCGGCGACGCCTTCCAGGTGGTGCTCAGCCAGCGCTTCGAGCTGACCACCGACGTCGACGCGCTCGACCTGTACCGGGTGCTGCGGGCGACCAACCCCTCGCCGTACATGTACCTGCTGCGCTTCGCCGGCCGGGAGACGCCGTTCGACGTCGTCGGCTCCTCGCCGGAGGCGCTGGTGACGGTCACCGGCACGTCGGCGGTGGTGCACCCGCCGGCCGGCACCCGGCCGCGCGGGGCCACGCCCGAGGAGGACGCCCGGCTCGCCGAGGGGCTGCTGGCCGACCCCAAGGAGCGCGCCGAGCACGTCATGCTGGTCGACCTGGCGCGCAACGACCTGGGCCGGGTCTGCGTGCCCGGCTCGGTCGAGGTGCCCGACTTCATGCGGGTCGAGCACTACAGCCACGTCATGCACCTGGTGTCCACCGTCGCCGGCGAGGTGGCCGCCGACCGCGACGCGCTCGACGTGCTCGACGCGACGTTCCCCGCGGGCACCGTCTCCGGCGCCCCCAAGCCGCGGGCGATGGAGATCATCGAGTCGCTGGAGCCCACCCGGCGGGCGCTGTACGCCGGCACCGTCGGCTACGTCGACGCCAGCGGCGACATGGACATGGCGATCGCCATCCGGACGGCGGTGCTGCACCAGGGGCGCGCCTACGTGCAGGCCGGCGCCGGCATCGTGGCCGACAGCGACCCGGCGACCGAGGAGGCCGAGACGCGGCACAAGGCCCGGGCGGTGCTGTCGGCGATCGCCACGGCCGAGGGGCTGCGGGAGGTGCGGTGAGCGGCTCCGCCGTCGTGCCGGCCCCGCGGGGCGGACGCGGACGGGGAGCGCGGTGAGCGCACCGGCACCGGCGTCGCGGACCGGACGGCGGGAGCTCGCCGTCGCCGTCGCGGCCGCCGTGCTGGCCGGGGCGCTCGCCCTGGCCGCCGGTGGCCGGCCCTGGGCCGATGTGACCGCCGACCGCCGCCCGCCGCTGCCCCCGGTGTCGGCCACCGTCACCGGGGCCGAGGCGGCGCCGCTCGTCCCGGCCGCCGGGCTGCTGCTGCTCGCCGCCGCGGTGGCGCTGCTCGCCGTCCGTGGCGCGGGCCGGATCGCGGTCGGCCTGCTGGTGGTGCTGGCCGGGGCCGCGCTCGGCTGGTCGGGCGTGCGGGCCCTGGTCGACCCGGAGGTGCTGGCCGCCGAGCTCGCCGGCGTGGTCGCCGGAGGGCGGTCGAGCAGCGACGTGGCCGCCGCCTGGCCGGCGGTGGCGGCCGTCGCCGGGGGCATCGCCGCGCTCGGAGGAGCGCTGGCCGTCGTCCGCGGCCACCGCTGGCCGGCGATGGGACGGCGCTACGAGCGGCCGGCCGCGGTCGCCGCGCCGACCGCGCCGGCCACCGACGAGGAACGGGCCCAGGACGCCTGGCGCGCGCTGGACCGGGGCGAGGACCCCACCCGCGACGAGGCGCCCACCCGCGACGAGGCGCCCACCCGCGACGAGGCGCCCGACCCCGGCGGGGCCGCGCCCGGCACCGGCGGACACGTCGTCCCGGGGACCCCGGATGCACGCGGAGGGCCGGCGGCGGACCGGGCACGGTAGCGGGACCCGGCCGTGCCGGTGCACCCGCCCCCCGGCGAACCCGGCCACTTACCCCCCTTACAGTTGGCCCACCCATCCGACTGGTGAGGGGACGAACCGGTGCCACATCCGCAGGACCTCGGGCAGGGCGTGAACTTGCTGGCCGAGATCGTGGCCGGGGTCCGCGAGGACGTCGCCGCTCGCGAGGCGCTCACGCCGCTCGACGAGGTGAAGGCGGCCGCGCGCGACGGGCGGCCCGCGCTCGACGCGCTGGCGGCGCTGCGCGCCCCGGGCGTGGGTGTGATCGCGGAGGTCAAGCGGCGCAGCCCGTCGAAGGGAGCGCTCGCCGACATCCCCGACCCCGCGACGCTGGCCCGCCAGTACGCCGCCGGCGGCGCCCGGGTGATCAGCGTGCTCACCGAGCGGCGGCGCTTCGGCGGTACGCAGGCCGACCTGGTCGCCGTCCGCGCGGCGGTCGACGTCCCGGTGCTGTGCAAGGACTTCGTGGTCAGCACCTACCAGGTGCACGAGGCCCGGGCGCTCGGCGCCGACGTCGTCCTGCTCATCGTGGCCGCGCTGGAGCAGAACGCGCTCGTCGGCCTGCTCGAGCGGGTCGAGTCGCTGGGCATGACGGCGCTGGTGGAGGTGCACACCGAGGCCGAGGCCGACCGGGCCCTGGAGGCCGGCGCCGCCGTGATCGGCGTCAACGCCCGCGACCTGACCACGCTGCAGGTCGACCGCTCCACCTTCGAGCGGATCGCGCCCGGGCTGCCCTCGGAGGTGGTCAAGGTCGCCGAGTCCGGCGTCCGCGAGCCGCACGACCTCCTCGCCTACGCGGCCGCCGGCGCCGACGCCGTGCTCGTGGGGGAGGGGCTGGTCACCGCCGGCGACGCCCGCCAGGCCGTGGCCGACCTGGTCACCGCCGGGGCGCACCCGGCCACCCCGCGCACGAGCCGCTGACGCCCGACGTCGCCGGCTCGCCGTCCGCGCATCCCGGGCGCTGCTCGCGCCGGGCGGGGCCTGCGTGACACGCGCCGCGCGAGGAACGCCGTCGATGCGGGGCGCGGCGTCCGGTGGGCGGACGGCGACCCGCCGGAACCCGCTCACCGGCAACGGCGCGATGCGCGGGACACTGGGGCCATGACCAGCAGCGCCGTCCAACCGCCCGTCGACCGCCTCGTGCCGACCCGGCCGGGCTGGCCCGACGCGACCGGTCACTTCGGCGTCTTCGGCGGCCGGTTCGTGCCCGAGGCGCTCGTCGCCGCGCTCGACGAGCTGACCGAGGCCTACGAGGTCATGCGGGCCGACCCGGCGTTCGTCGAGGAGTTCGACCGGCTGCAGCGCGACTACACCGGCCGGCCGAGCCCGATCACGGAGGTGCCGCGCTTCGCCGAGCACGCCGGCGGCGCCCGCATCCTGCTCAAGCGGGAGGACCTCAACCACACCGGCTCGCACAAGATCAACAATGTGCTGGGACAGGCGCTGCTGACCCGGCGGATCGGCAAGACGCGCGTCATCGCCGAGACCGGCGCCGGCCAGCACGGCGTGGCCACCGCGACCGCGGCGGCGCTGATGGGGCTGTCCTGCACCGTCTACATGGGCGAGGAGGACACCCGCCGGCAGGCGCTCAACGTCGCCCGGATGCGGCTGCTCGGCGCCGAGGTGATCCCGGTGACCACCGGCTCGCGCACGCTCAAGGACGCCATCAACGAGGCGTTCCGCGACTGGGTGACCAACGTCGAGACCACCAACTACGTCTTCGGCACCGTCGCCGGCCCGCACCCGTTCCCTGCGATGGTCCGCGACTTCCAGCGGGTGATCGGCGACGAGGCCCGCCAGCAGGTGCTCGAGCGCGTCGGCCGGCTGCCCGACGCCGTGCTCGCCTGCGTCGGCGGCGGCTCCAACGCCATCGGCATCTTCACCGCCTTCGTGCCGGACGAGGAGGTGCGGCTGATCGGCCTGGAGGCAGGCGGTGACGGCCTGGACACCGGTCGGCACGCGGCGACCATCACCGGCGGCAGCCCCGGCGTGCTGCACGGCGCCCGGTCGTACCTGCTGCAGGACGAGAACGGGCAGACGATCGAGTCGCACTCGATCAGCGCGGGGCTGGACTACCCCGGCGTCGGGCCCGAGCACAGCTACCTGCACGACATCGGCCGTGCCGAGTACCGCCCCGTCACCGACGCCGAGGCGATGGAGGCCTTCGCGCTGCTCTGCCGCACCGAGGGGATCATCCCGGCCATCGAGTCGGCGCACGCCCTCGCCGGGGCGCTGACCGTCGGCCGCGAGCTGGGTGGGCGGGGCGGGGACCCGGCGGTGCTGCTGGTCAACCTGTCCGGCCGCGGCGACAAGGACGTCGAGACCGCGTCGGCCTGGTTCGGCCTCGGCGACCGCGACCACTCCGCCCCCGGGGCGGGCCTGGACGAGCACCAGCGCGCCACCGAGGGGGCGGTCACCCGCGGCGAGGCGGTGCCCGGCCCGGCGGCGGGCCAGCAGGCATGAGCGCCCTCCGGCGGAGGATCCGCGCGGCCAACGGCGAGGGCAGGGCGGCGCTCGTCGCCTACCTGCCGGTCGGCTACCCGAGCGCGCCCGGCTCGGTCGCGGCGATGGTCGCCTCGGTCGAAGCGGGGGCCGACGTCGTCGAGATCGGTGTCCCGTACTCCGACCCGGGCATGGACGGCCCGGTCATCCAGCAGGCGGTCGACGTCGCCGTCCGGGCCGGGATCGGCATGCGCGACGTGCTCACCGCCGTCGAGGCGGTGGCCGAGGCCGGCGCCGTGCCGGTGGTGATGAGCTACTGGAACCCGATCGAGCGCTACGGCGTCGACCGGTTCGCCGCCGACCTGGCCGCCGCCGGGGGAGCCGGGGCGATCACGCCCGACCTCATCCCCGACGAGGCCGGGCCGTGGCTGGCGGCCTCCGACGCGCACGACCTCGACCGCGTCTTCCTCGTCGCGCCGTCGTCGACCGACGCGCGGCTGCGCTCGACCGCCGCCGCCTGCCGCGGCTTCGTGTACGCCGCCTCCACCATGGGCGTCACCGGGACGCGGGCGACCGTCAGCGACGCGGCCGAGCGGCTGGTCGCGCGCACCCGCGCGGCCGCGCGGGACGTGCCGGTGTGCGTCGGGCTGGGCGTCTCGAACGCCGACCAGGCCGCCGAGGTCGCCGGCTTCGCCGACGGGGTCATCGTGGGCTCGGCCTTCGTGCGCGCGCTGCTGGACGCCGGCGACGAGCGGGCCGGCGCCGACGCGGCCGGGCGGCTGGCGGGTGAGCTGGCCGAGGGCGTGCGCCGCCGGGCCCGCGTCGCGCCGTGACGCCGCTCGCCGCCCTGCCCAGCCCGACCCAGGGGGTCTGGGAGATCGGCCCGCTGCCGCTGCGGGCCTACGCGCTGTGCATCATCGCCGGCATCCTGCTGGCCGTCTGGATCGGCGAACGCCGCTGGCGGGCCCGCGGCGGCGCACCGGGCACGGTCACGGACGTCGCGATGTGGGCGGTGCCCTTCGGCATCGTCGGCGGTCGCATCTACCACGTGCTCTCCAGCCCCCGGCCCTACTTCGGCCAGGGCGGCGACCCGCTGCGCGCCTTCGCCATCTGGGAGGGCGGCCTGGGCATCTGGGGCGCGATCGCCTTCGGCGCGCTCGGCGCCTGGATCGGGTGCCGGCGCCGCGGCGTCCCGCTGCCGCCCTACGGTGACGCCATCGCGCCGGGGCTGCTCGTGGCACAGGCCGTCGGCCGGCTCGGAAACTGGTTCAACAACGAGCTCTACGGCAGCGCGACGGACCTGCCGTGGCGGCTGCGCATCTACGAGTGGAGCGGTGGCCGGGCGGTCGTGGGGCCCGACGGCGATCCCGTGGTGCTCGGTTACTTCCACCCGACCTTCTTGTACGAGCTGCTGTGGAACCTCGCCGCCGCCGCGCTGGTCGTGTGGGCCGACCGCCGCTTCCGGCTCGGGCACGGTCGCGCCTTCGCGCTGTACGTGGCCGCGTACTGCGCCGGGCGGGTGTGGATCGAACTGCTGCGGACCGACCCCGCCGAGACGTTCTTCGGCGTCCGGCTCAACGTGTTCACCTCGGTCGTCGTCGGTCTGCTCGCGGTCGTCTACCTGGTCGCGCTGCGCGGCCGGCCGCGCGAGTCGCTGGCCGGGACGCGCGGCGGTTGGCCGGCGGAGCCCGCGGCACGGCCCGGGGAGGTGCAGCCCGCCGCGGATAGCGGGGGAGCGGCCGGGAAGGGCGGGGCACCCGGCGACGGCGGGGCAGCCGGGGACGGCGGGGCAGCCGGGGACGGCGGAGCAGCCGGGGACGGCGCCGGCGACCGCGGCGGGGACGGCGAGGGGGTGCTCCGGAGCGGTCGGGACCGGTCGGCCGGCTCCGGCGAGGACGGCCCGTCACCCGGGCAGCGGCCGCCGACCGGGCCGGGGTGAGGACCGGCGCGCAGCGGCACCGGCCGCCCGCCCGCCCGGACCCGGTCCCGGCCGCCCGCCCGCCGGACGGGCCCGGTGTGACGGCCTCGTGACAGGGGCCGCGACCGGCATCACGCCACCGTGCCCCGCCCGGCGCGCTGTGTACCCTTCCATCCAGGCCCGCCAGCGATCCTGGCCGGGCCGGACCCGTCGGAACCGGGCCAGCGACGCCCCGCGGACGACGGCCCACCGGCCACCCCGCCGGTGGGCTCGCGCGCCTGCGCCGGGCCGGGGAGACGTCGTCCTCCCGGTCGCCCGGCCCTTCCGCAGTGCCGTCCACCGCAGTGCCCCGCTGTGCCCACCCACCGCAGTGCTCTCCACCGCAGTGCCCACCAACCGCAGTGCCCACCAACCGCAGTCCCCGCCACCGCAGTGCCGCCCAGCGCAGTGCGGCCCGCTCGACCCAGCCCACCTTCCGGCCCGGGCCCCCGCCCGCACCCGGACCTCGCCGAGGTCCGTCAGGCCGCCGACGACGGGAGTGACATGTCCGACCGCTCCGCCCCCGCCGCTGCCGTCCCCGCCGCCGGTCCCGCCGGGACCGTGCCCTTCTCGGCGGTCCCGGCGCCCTCGGGCCTGTACGACCCGGCCAACGACACGGACGCCTGCGGCGTCGCGTTCGTCGCCGACGTCCGCGGGCGGCGGTCGCGAGCCATCGTCGCCGACGGGTTGACCGCGCTGCACAACCTCGACCACCGCGGCGCCGCCGGGTCCGAGCCGAACTCCGGCGACGGCGCGGGGATCCTCACCCAGGTGCCCGACGCGCTGCTGCGCGCGGCGGTCGACTTCGACCTGCCCCCGCTGGGCGAGTACGCCGTCGGCATCGCCTTCCTGCCGGTCGACGAGGCCGAGCGGGCCGCCCGGGTCGACGACCTCGCCCGGCTGGCCGGCGAGGAGGGCCTGACCGTCCTGGGCTGGCGGGACGTCCCGGTGGACCCCGACCGTGCCGACGTCGGTCCCACGGCGCGGGCGGTCATGCCGCACTTCGCCCAGGTGTTCGTGGCCGAGACCATGGGCGGTCGCGCCGACGCGCGCGCCTTCGGTGGCACCGCGGCGCCGCACGGCGTCACCCGGCTGGAGCGGCGCGCCTTCGTGCTGCGCAAGCGGGCCGAGCGGGCCGCCGTCGAGGCCGGCAGCTCGCTCTACCTGGTCTCCCTGTCGTCACGCACGCTGACGTACAAGGGCATGCTGACCACCGACCAGCTGCCGCTGTTCTTCCCCGACCTGCGCGACGAGCGCTACGAGTCGGCGATCGCGCTGGTGCACAGCCGCTTCTCGACCAACACCTTCCCGAGCTGGCCGCTGGCCCACCCGTTCCGGCTGATCGCCCACAACGGCGAGATCAACACCATCAAGGGCAACCGGAACCGGATGCGGGCCCGCGAGGCCAAGCTGGACACCGAGCTGTTCGACGGCCCCGCCGGCCCGGCCGCCGAGCTGGGCCTGGAGCGGATCTTCCCGCTGACCGCGAGCGACTTCAGCGACTCGGCGACCTTCGACGAGGTGCTCGAGCTGCTGCACCTGTCCGGCCGGTCGCTGCCGCACGCCGTGCTCATGATGATCCCCGAGGCGTGGGAGAACCACGACGAGATGGACCCGGCCCGGCGGGCCTTCTACCGGTTCCACTCGTCGATCATGGAGCCGTGGGACGGCCCGGCCGCGGTCGCGTTCACCGACGGCACCGTCATCGGTGCGGTCCTCGACCGCAACGGCCTGCGCCCGGGCCGCTGGTGGCACACGAAGGACGGCAAGGTCGTGCTGGCCAGCGAGGTCGGCGTGCTCGACATCCCGGACGCCGACATCGTCGCCAAGGGCCGGCTGCAGCCGGGCCGCATGTTCCTGGTCGACACCTCGGCCGGGAAGATCGTGTCCGACGAGGAGGTCAAGGGCGCCCTGGCCGCCGAGCACCCCTACGAGGACTGGCTGCACTCCGGGCTGGTGCACCTGCCGTCGCTGCCCGAACGCCGGCGCTCCCGGCCCAGCCACGAGTCCGTCGTCCGGCGGCAGCAGCTGTTCGGCTACACCGAGGAGGAGCTGCGCGTCCTGCTGACGCCGATGGCCTCCAGCGGCGCCGAGCCGATCGGGTCGATGGGCACCGACACCCCGGTCGCGGCCCTGTCGGACCGGTCGCGGCTGCTCTACGACTACTTCGGTCAGCTGTTCGCCCAGGTGACCAACCCGCCGCTGGACGCCATCCGCGAGGAGCTGGTGACCAGCCTGGGCCGCACCTTCGGCCCCGAGCAGAACCTGCTGCGCGCGACCCCGGCGTCCTGCCGGCAGGTGTTCCTGCCCTACCCGGTCATCGACAACGACGAGCTGGCCAAGATCCTGCACATCGACGACGACGGCGACCTGCCCGGCTTCGCCGCCGTCCGGGTGACCGGCCACTACGACGTCACCGGCGGCGGGCCCGCGCTGGCCCAGGCCGTCGACGAGCTGCGCACGAAGGTCTCCAAGGCCATCGCGGCCGGCGCGCGGAACATCGTGCTGTCCGACCGCGACTGCGACGAGCGGCGAGCGCCGATCCCGTCGCTGCTGATGACCTCCGCCGTCCACCACCACCTGGTGCGCGAGAAGACCCGCATGCAGGTGGGCCTGGTCGTCGAGTCCGGCGACTGCCGCGAGGTGCACCACGTCGCGCTGCTGCTCGGCTACGGCGCCGCCGCGGTCAACCCCTACCTGGCGTTCGAGTCGATCGAGGACCTCATCCGCGACGGCGCCCTCACCGGGGTCCAGCCGGCGCAGGCCGTGCGGAACATGGTCAAGGCGCTCGGCAAGGGCGTGCTCAAGGTGATGAGCAAGATGGGCATCAGCACCGTCGGCTCGTACACGATGGCGCAGATCTTCGAGGCCGTCGGCCTGTCGCAGGACCTGGTCGACGAGTACTTCACCGGCACGGCCAGCCCGCTGGGCGGCGTGGGCATCGACGTCCTCGCCGAGGAGGTGGCCATGCGCCACCGCCGGGCCTACCCGCCGAACCCCGCCGAGCGGGCGCACCGCCGGCTGGAGACCGGCGGGGAGTACCAGTGGCGCCGCGAGGGCGAGGTGCACCTGTTCAACCCGGAGACGGTGTTCCTGCTCCAGCACGCGACCCGCTCGCGGCAGTACGAGGTGTTCGAGCGGTACACGCAGACCGTCGACCGGCTGTCGGAGGAGAGCGCGACGCTGCGCGGCCTGTTCCGGCTGCGCACCGGCGTGCGCCCGCCCGTGCCGCTGGACGAGGTCGAGCCGGCCAGCGAGATCGTCAAGCGGTTCTCCACCGGCGCGATGAGCTACGGCTCCATCTCGCAGGAGGCGCACGAGACGCTCGCCATCGCGATGAACCGGATCGGCGGGCGGTCCAACACCGGCGAGGGCGGCGAGGACCCCGACCGCTACACGCCCGACCCGAACGGCGACCTGCGCCGCTCGGCGATCAAGCAGGTGGCCAGCGGCCGGTTCGGTGTCACCAGCGAGTACCTGGTCAACGCCGACGACATCCAGATCAAGATGGCCCAGGGCGCCAAGCCCGGCGAGGGCGGCCAGCTGCCCGGCCAGAAGGTGTACCCGTGGGTGGCCCGCACCCGGTACTCGACGCCGGGCGTCGGCCTGATCAGCCCCCCGCCGCACCACGACATCTACTCGATCGAGGACCTCAAGCAGCTGATCCACGACCTGAAGAACGCCAACGACCAGGCGCGGGTGCACGTCAAGCTCGTGTCCGAGGTCGGCGTGGGCACGGTCGCGGCCGGGGTCAGCAAGGCGCACGCCGACGTCGTCCTCATCTCCGGGCACGACGGCGGCACCGGCGCCGCGCCGCTGACCTCG
The DNA here is from genome assembly GCF_025716945.1 of Geodermatophilus sp. YIM 151500. GTDB lineage: Bacteria > Actinomycetota > Actinomycetes > Mycobacteriales > Geodermatophilaceae > YIM-151500. The sequence goes on along the minus strand of NZ_JAOVZT010000017.1, from coordinate 2,912 downwards.
CTCAAGCACGCGGGCTCCCCGTGGGAGCTGGGCCTGGCCGAGACCCAGCAGACGCTGCTGGCCAACGGGCTGCGCGACCGGATCGTCGTGCAGGTCGACGGGCAGATGAAGACCGGCCGGGACGTCGTCGTCGCGGCGTTGCTCGGCGCCGAGGAGTACGGCTTCGCGACCGCGCCGCTGGTCGTCTCCGGCTGCGTGATGATGCGGGTCTGCCACCTCGACACCTGCCCGGTCGGCGTGGCGACGCAGAACCCCGAGCTGCGCAAGCGGTTCACCGGCCGGCCGGAGTTCGTGGTCACCTTCTTCGAGTTCCTCGCCGAGCAGGTGCGGCACCACCTGGCCGAGCTGGGCTTCCGCTCGATCGACGAGGCCGTCGGCCGCGCCGAGCTGCTCGACGTCCGCGCCGCCGTCGACCACTGGAAGGCCGCCGGGCTGGACCTCGCGCCGGTGCTCACCGTCCCCGAGCTGCCCGACGGTGCGCCGCGGCACCGGGTGCGCGAGCAGGACCACGGCCTCGACGTGGCGCTGGACCAGACGCTCATCCAGCTGTGCGAGGGCGCGCTGCTCGACGCGCGGCCGGTCAGCCTCGAACTGCCGGTGCGCAACGTCAACCGCACCGTCGGCACGATGTTGGGCGCGATGGTCACCCGCCGCTTCGGCGGGGAGGGGCTGCCCGACGGCACGATCGACCTCACCCTGACCGGGTCGGCCGGCCAGTCGTTCGGCGCCTTCCTGCCCCGCGGCATCACCATGCGGCTGTTCGGCGACGCCAACGACTACGTCGGCAAGGGGCTGTCCGGCGGGCGGATCGTCGTCCGGCCGTCGCGGGAGGCGACCTTCGCCGCCGAGGACAACGTCATCGCCGGCAACGTCATCGCCTACGGCGCCACCGGCGGGGAGGTCTTCCTCCGCGGCCGCGCCGGCGAGCGGTTCTGCGTGCGCAACTCCGGTGCCCTGGCCGTCGTCGAGGGCGTGGGCGACCACGCCCTGGAGTACATGACCGGCGGCCGCGCGGTGATCCTCGGCCCGACCGGGCGCAACGTCGCGGCCGGCATGTCCGGCGGCATCGGTTACGTCCTCGACCTGGCCCGGCACCGGGTCAACGCCGAGATGGTCGACGTCGAGCCGCTGGACGGCGAGGCGTCGCAGTGGCTGCGCGACGTGCTCGTCCGCTACGCCGCGGACACCGAGTCGCCGGTGGCGCACGCGCTGCTGGCCGACTGGGGCCGCTGGTCCGAGCGGTTCAGCGTGATCATGCCCCGCGACTACCGCCGCGCCCTGGAGGCCCGCCGCGCCGCGGAGGCGGCCGGCTACGACGTGGACCGCGCGCTCATGGAGGCCGCGCGTGGCTGAGCGCCGCCGTCGCCCCCACCCCTGCCGCACCGACCGACCGGAGATCGACCGTGGCTGACTCCACCGGGTTCCTGAAGTACGAGCGGGCGTTGCCGCCGCGCCGCCCGGTCGAGGTCCGCATCCTCGACTGGAAGGACGTCTACCTCTCCCGCCAGGAGGGGGAGGACGCCGTCTACCCGGTCGCGGCCCTGCGCGAGCAGGCCGCCCGCTGCATGGACTGCGGCATCCCGTTCTGCCACCACGGGTGCCCGCTGGGCAACCTCATCCCGGAGTGGAACGACCTGGCCCGCCGCGACGACTGGCGCGAGGCCATCGAGCGGCTGCACGCCACCAACAACTTCCCGGAGTTCACCGGGAAGCTGTGCCCGGCGCCGTGCGAGGGCTCGTGCGTGCTGGCCATCACCGAGTCGCCGGTGACGATCAAGCAGATCGAGTGGGAGATCATCGACCGGGCCTTCGCCGAGGGCTACGTCCAGCCGCAGCCGCCGCAGGAGCGCACGGGGAAGTCCGTGGCCGTGGTCGGCTCCGGTCCCGCCGGCCTCGCCGCCGCGCAGCAGCTCACGCGGGCCGGCCACGACGTGACCGTGTACGAGCGGGCCGACCGGATCGGCGGGTTGCTCCGCTACGGCATCCCCGAGTTCAAGATGGAGAAGCGGGTCCTCGACCGGCGGCTGGACCAGATGCGCGCCGAGGGCACCCGGTTCGTCCCCGGCGTCGACGTCGGCGGCTCCGGTCCCGACGACCTGTCGGTCGAGCAGCTGCGGGCGGACTTCGACGCGGTCGTGCTCGCCGGCGGGGCGACCGTCGGACGCGACCTGCCGGTCCCCGGCCGGGAGCTGTCGGGCATCCACCTGGCGATGGACTTCCTGCCCTTCGGCAACCGGCAGGCGCTCGGCGAGCTCGACGCCCCGCCGATCACCGCGCAGGGCAAGCACGTGGTGATCATCGGCGGCGGCGACACCGGGGCCGACTGCCTGGGCACCTCCCACCGGCAGGGTGCGGCGTCGGTCACGCAGCTGGAGATCATGCCGGCGCCGCCGGACAAGCGGGCCGCCGGCAACCCGTGGCCGACGTACCCGATGATCATGCGCGTCTCCAGCGCCCACGAGGAGGGCGGGGAGCGGCTGTACTCGGTCAGCACCGAGCGCTTCCTCGGCACCGACGACGGCCGGGTGCGCGCGCTGGTCGTGCACGACGTGCAGCAGGTCGACGGCCGGTTCCAGAAGGTCGAGGGCTCCGAGCAGGAGATCCCGGCCGACCTGGTGCTGCTGGCCATGGGCTTCACCGGTGCCCAGCGGGAGGGGCTGGTCGACGGGCTCGGCGTCGAGGTCGACGGGCGGGGCAACGTCGTCCGCGACCGCGACTTCATGTCGACCGTGCCCGGCGTCTTCGTCGCCGGCGACATCGGTCGCGGCCAGTCGCTCATCGTCTGGGCGATCGCCGAGGGCCGGGCCGCCGCCGGCGCCGTCGACACGTGGTTGACCGGCGGCTCCATGCTGCCCCGGCCGATCGCCCCGACGACGTCCGCGTCGGTGACCGGCTGCTGGTGGACGACGGGA
>NZ_JAOVZT010000016.1:31724-88792 GCF_025716945.1 Geodermatophilus sp. YIM 151500 | reverse complement strand
CGTCCCGGCTCGGGCGGCCGCCCGGCCGGGAGGACGGCTCCCGCTCGCTCAGCGGCTCGACGTCCGAGCTGCACGGGACCGACGGAGGCGACGGCCCGGTTGCCGTGGCCTGGCCGGCGCAGCACGTCGACGGCGCCGGGCCCGGCGAACCGGGCGAGGTCGATCCGCCGGCCCCGCGGATGCCGCGGACCGACGACGGGCCTGGCGACGGCGGTGCGCGGTGAGCGCGGCCCGATACGGCGACTACGCCAGGGACGTCTCGGGCTGGTTCCTCGGGATGACCGGCGCCCAACTGGCCCTGGTCACCCTCGCCGGGGTTCCGGCGCTGCTCGCCCTCAACGCCCAGGCCTGGGGCCTGTTCGTCCTGTGGCTGACGGTGTGGGCGCTGCTGGCCGCGGTGCTGCTGGTGCCGGTCCGAGGGCGCTCGGCCGGCCGCTGGCTGGTCGATCTGCTCCTGCACGCGATCGGAGCACTCATGGGATGGACGGTGTTCGGCTCCCGGGCCGCGTCAGGGACGGCCGAGAACCTGGCCGAGGCGGATCTGCCGGGCGTCCTGGCCGGCATCCGCACCCACGACGGGCCGCCCTTCGGTCAGCTGTTCACCCGCCCGGTGATCGTGCAGAACTGCGCGGCCCGGACCTGGGCGGCCGTCGCGTCGATCGCCCATCCCGGGATCGGCCTGGCCGAACCGGACGAGCGCAACCGGATGGGCGCCGGCCTGGCCGAGCTGTGCGAACTCGCTGCCCGCACCGAGCTGGTCGACGTCCTGGCCCTGCAGGTACGTACCGTGCCCGACGACGGCACCGAGCGCGCCGCGTGGGAACGAGCCCACACCCGCGCGGACGCCGCACCCCTGGCCACCCGGATCAACGCGCTCCTCGGGGCCACCCTCACCCCGGCCGCGGTGCGCACCGAGGCCTTCATCACCGTCGTCGTCGGCGAGGCGCGGATGAGCCGCGCCGCGCGGGAGTCCGGCGGGGGTGTGGACGGCCGCGCCCGGGTCCTGCACGGGGTGATGGCCGAGGTGGAGGCGGCGCTTCGCGGAGCGGTCGGCTGCACCGCGGTCACCTGGCTGGACTCCGCTGCCCTCGCCGCCGCGGTCCGCACCGGCTTCGCCCCGGGTGAGCGCGGCCAGCTCATCGCCGCCGACCTGGCCGCCGCCGACGGCGCCGAGCTGGCGACCGGGGTGCCGATGGCTGCCGCCGGCCCCAGCCAGGCCCGGGCCGAGGTACGGCACTACGCGCACGACGCGTGGGCGTCGGTCACCGACACCGTCCTGCTTCCCGACTCGGGAGCGGTGCTCGGCGCGCTGGCCCCGGTGCTGGTGCCGACGGTGGCGGGGGAGCGGCGCTGCCTGACCGTCTTCCTGGCCCCGATGCCGCTGGACCGGGCCACCCGCCTGGTCGGCCGGGAGGAGATGAGTGCCACCACCGGCAACGAGCTGCGCGCCCGGATGGGCTTCCGGCAGCGGGCCCGGCAGCGGCGCGACACCGAGCGGATCGGCGCGGCGGACGAGAAGCTCGCGGCGGGGCGGGCCCTGGTCCGCCCCGCCGTCGCCGCCTGCGTCACGGTCCCCGCGACGTGGCCGGTGGCCGAGCACGGTCGGCGGTTGGATGCGTCCATCCGCGCGGCCGGCTACGTGCCGCTGCGGCTGGACCTGGCGCAGGACTCCGGTTTCGCCGCCGCCGCCGTTCCCCTCGGCGTCGGACTGCCCAACCGCCGGAGCCGGCGGTGAGCGGCCGCGGGACTCGCCGGGGTCGGGACGTCGCCGTCCTGCTCGACGACTTCGGCCACCGGCTGCCTCCGCTGCCTCCCGCGGATGCAGCACCGCGTGAACGGGGCCCGTTCACCCAGTTGGTGCCCGGCCGCGGAAGTCGCGGTCGCGGCCGGGGCCGGGCGGCGGCGCTCGCCCCGCTGTCGGTGTGGCGGATGACCTCGGAGCAGACGCCGGTGGTGTGGCCGCTGATCGCCACCTCCGGTCTGCCACCCACCGGCGCGCAGATGGGACTGGACCTGCTGTCGGGCGGCGCGTTCTACTGCGACCCCGTCGGGTGGGTCACCGACGACGACATCCCGGTCACCAACCCGAACGTCGTCGTCTTCGGCAAGCCCGGCCGCGGCAAGTCGGCCACGGTCAAGGCCTTCGCGCTGCGCATGCTCGCCTACGGCTACCGCACCCTGGTCCTCGGCGACACCAAGGACGAGTACGAGCCGCTGTGCCGCGCGCTCGGCGTCGAGCCGTTCGTCATCGGCCACGGCCTTCCCGCCCGCGTCAACCCGCTGGCCTTCGGTCCGCTCGGGCACGGTTGGGAGCGACTCGGCGCCGCCGAGGCCCGCCGCCGCGAGGCGCTCGTGTTCGCCCGGTGGCTCGTGCTGCTCCGTGGGCTGGTCGCCTCCCAGGCGGTGCCGTTCGGCCCGGTGGAGGAGACCGCCGTCGGTGCGGCGCTGCGCCTGCTCACCGGGTACCGCAGCGCAGCCACCCGGCTGACCGAGCCGACCATCCCGCAGCTCTGGCAGACCTTGGACGAGCCTCCGCCGGAGCTGGTCAGCGGCTGCCGCTACGCCGACCGGCGGCACTTCCTCGACGCGACCCGAACGCTGCGCGACGCGCTGGGCTCCCTGGTCAAGGGCTCCCTGGCCGGGCTGTTCGACGACCACACGTCGATCGAGGTCGACTGGCGCGCCCCGATCCAGTCCCTGTCGCTGTCCCGCCTCGAGCCGCTCGGTGACCAGGCCGTCGGCATCGCGCTGACCTGCCTGAACTCCTGGGGTCAGGCGATGCGGGAGATCGCCGACCCCGGTGATCTGCGGATCGTCGTCCGCGACGAGACGTGGCGGCAGATGCGCCTGGGCGCCGAGGCGATGAAGAGCCTGGATGCCAACCTGCGGCTGTCCCGCCGCGACGCCGACGTGCAGGTCCTGCTGGCCCACAAGCCGTCGGACATGCTCACCGCCGGCGACGCCGCGTCCCAGGCGGTCGCCATCGCCCGCGACCTGCTGCACCTGTGCGACGTCAAGGTGCTGCACGGCCAGGACCAGGCCGTCGGCGACGAGCTGGGCAGCCTGCTCGGCCTGGCGCCGGCCGCCCAGCGGCTGGTCACCGGCTGGGCGGTCGCCGGCAAGGGCCGGGCGCTGTGGCTGGTCGGGGACCGGGCGTTCAAGGTGCAGACCGTCCTCACCGGGCCGGAGCTGCGGCTGACCTACACCAACGAGGCGCTCGCCGCCGGAGGCCCGACGTGAGCGGGACGGCGGCGCGGGCGGTGGAGTCGTACGCGCGGGCGTGGCTGTGGCGGGCCGCCGCTCCTTGCGCCCTCCCGGTGTTCGCGGGGCTCACGCTGCTGCTGATCCCGCTCGCGGTAATCGGTGCTCACGAGGCGTCGACGTCGACTGCGTCGTCGGCCTGCTCGATCGGCGGCACCGGCGCCACCGTCGCCGGCATCGAGCTGGACGCCGTCCAGATGGGCCACGCGCAGACCATCGCCGACGTCGCCGCGACGCGCGGGCTCCATGCGTACGCGGCCACGGTGGCGCTGGCCACGGCCTACCAGGAATCCCGCATTCGGATGCTGGCCAACGACGGCAGCAGCCCCGAACTCACCGGCGAGCAGGCCGCAGTGACCGCGACCAGCCTGCATTACCCGCACGACGGGCTCGGCTCCGACCACGACAGCGTCAACACCTTCCAGCAGCGCTGGATGGCCGGCTGGGGCACCGTCGCCGAGCTCATGGACCCCGTCTACGCCGCGGAGGCCTTCTACGCCCGGCTGGTCGAGGTGCCCAACTGGCAGACCATCCCGCTCACGCAGGCGGCCCAGGCCGTGCAGGTCTCCGCCGCCGGCGGCGCCTACGCCCGCTGGGCGCCGCTGGCCCGGGAACTGACCGCCATGCTGTGGCCGACCGCCCAGGCCGCAGCGGCCGCCCCCGCCGGCGCGGCGCCCGCCGTCTGCCCGGGACTGCCGGTGGCCGCCGGAGCGTGGATCCGGCCCACCGCCGGCACCGTCACATCCGGCTACGGGTCCCGCTGGGGAATGCTGCACGCCGGCGTGGACATCGCCGGCCCCCGCAACACGCCCGTCTACGCCGCCGCCGACGGCACCGTGCTTCGAGCCCAGTGCACCAGCGACTACTGCGACCGCGACGGCGGCCTGAGCCTGGCCGGCTACGGCAACCTGGTCGAGCTCGACCACGGCGGCGGGGTGATCACCCGCTACGGGCACCTCTCCGCGTCCACGGTCACCGCCGGCCAGCACGTCGCCGCCGGAACGCTGGTCGGCTTCCAGGGCTCGACCGGCAACAGCACCGGTGTCCACCTGCACCTCGAGGTCCGCATCGACGGCGCGCCGGTCGACCCGGTGCCCTGGCTGGCCGACCGCGGCGTCGACCTGCACGCCTCCGACCCCGGATGAGCCACCCACGCCCGCGAACCAACGAAGGAGGGGCCATGAACGGAACGCCGACAGGACGGCGGCAGTGAGCGCCGCCCGGTTCCACCAGGACGTCGGCCCTGCCGGCTGGGAGATCCCGACGGCCGCCGCCCTGGTGTGGCTGGTGTCCGCCGCGCTGCTGCTACCAGCGGGCCGCGCCGCCGCGGCGTTGCTGGCCGGCGGCGGCTGGGTGTGGCCGGACGGGTCGGCCGCCCTGGTCGCCGCCGTCGGCGGCCTATTCACGGGCGACCGCACCGCGGGCCTGGACGCCGCGCAGACGGCGGCGCTACCGCCGCCCGCGGCTGTGTACACCGCCATCGCCGGGTGCCTCGCACTCTTCCTGGCCGGCAGCGGGGGAGCGGCCTGGGCCGGGGACCGATGGTTCACCCGGCGGTCGGGCATGGCCACCCGCAGCCAGGTCGGCGCCGTGCTCGGCAGCGGCCGGCTGCGCCGGGTCGGACCCGTCGTCCGTCCCGACCTGGCCTCGGCTCGTCGGCGTGGGCCTCGCCGAGTCATGACCACGGACGTGGGATGGCGGCTGGGCCACGCCGCCGTCCCCGCCGCCGGGCAGCTGTGGGTGCCCTTCGACCGCACGACCGGCGTCTACGGCCCGCAGGGGTCCGGCAAGACCCTCGACCTGCTCGCCCCTGCCCTGCTCGACGCGCCCGGCGCGGCGCTGGTCACCCTGACCAAGGCCGAGGACCTGCTGCTCACCCTCGACGCCCGCGCCGCCGGCGACCGCCCGGTCGCCGTGCTCGACCCCTTCGGCGCGGTTCCTGGACTGCCGGAGCTGGTGTGGGACCCCGTCGCCGGCTGCGTGGATCCCATGACGGCCGAGCGCCGCGCCAAGGCCTTCACCGCCGGCACCGTCCCCGGTGCGGTCACCGGCGGGACCACCGACTCGGCGGCCCGCTTCTACGCCTTCGAAGCCGCCAAGGTGCTCCAGGGCTACCTGCACGCCGCCGCGCTGACCGGCCGAACCATCGAGGACGTCCTGGAGTGGGCCGCCCACCCCCAGGCGGCGACCCAGCCGGCCGACGTCCTGCGCGCTCATCCGCACGCCGCGCCCTTCTGGGACGGTCTGCTGCACGGCGCCCTGCACGGCGACCCGCGCACCGCCGGAAACACCGCCACCACGGTGCAGCAGGCGCTGACCCTGTTCTTCCAGGCGGCCATCCGCCGCCGGTGCACTCCCGGGCCCGGTCGGCCGGCCACCGACATCGCCGCGCTGCTGGCCGCCGGCGGCACCGTCTACCTGCTCGGCCGCGAGGATCCCTACGCCTCGGCGGCCCCGCTGATGACCGCTCTGGCCGAGCACGTCCTCGACACCGCCCTGCAACTGGCAGGCGACGCCCCGACCGGGCGGCTGTGCCCGCCGCTGCTGGCCTGCCTGGACGAGCTGCCCTCCACCGCGCCGCTGCCCACCCTGCGCACCCGGATGGCCAACGACCGAGCCCTCGGGGTCAGCTTCCTCTACGCCGCGCAGACGTGGCGGCAGCTGGTGCTCATCTACGGCGAGGACGAGGCCCGCGCCCTGTTCGGGCTCACCAACGTGCTCGTCGCTTTCGGCGGCGGCAAGGACGGCGACTTCTACCGCCAACTCTCCGAGCTGCTGGGCAGCACCCGGGTCCGGCGCACGTCCTACAGCTACCGGGGCACCGGCTGGTCACGATCCACCCACGGCGAAACCGTGCCCGTGCTGCGGCCGGAAGAGATCCGCCAGCTGCCGCCCGGCCGGGCCCTTGTGGTCGCGGAGAACGCCCCACCGCTGATCGCCGGGCTGACCCGCTGCCTCACCGGACGCCGCGGCGCGCAGCTGCTGGCCGCGCAGGCCGCCGCCCGGGACCGCGTCGCCGCCGCCCGCGAGCACACCGCCAGCGTGGCCGAGCGCACCGGTCGTGCGCACGCCGCGGCCGCCCGCGCGGGTCTCACCCCAGCCGAGCGGGGCCTTCGATGAGCGCCTCCCACGTGGCCCTGCCGTTCCCGCCGCCGCCGCGGGAGATCCGCCGGGCCTTCGAGCAGCTCCGGCAGGCCGAGGACGCCGGCCTCGACCCCGCCGGCCTGCGGCTGCTCGACCGGCCCTGGGACCCGGCCACCTGCTCGGCTCATCTGCGCGCCCGGCTGTGGCCGTGGCTGGACGACGTCGCCGCCTGGCTCAACCACGGCTACGCCTGGCAGACCACCCAGGCCATCCCCTCCTGCTGGCCCGCCCATCCCCACCTCGTGCACGAACTCGCGGTCCTTGCCTGCCTGCGGGCGACGGCCGCCGACGCGCCGGCTCCGCACGCGCTGGAGGAGTGGCACCGCTACGCGCTGCCCGCCTTCCACGCCCGCCTGGCCGAGCGGCTGGGCATCGGATGTCCACCCGGCCGGCACACCGACTGGCCGGCCCGCTCATGGGCCGCCGAATACAAGAGCCCGCAGGCGACCGCGGTGCGTCGAGCGACGTTCGACGGCGACCTCGGCGCCACCCCGACCGGCCACACCGCCGAAGCGGCAGGAGGCCAGTGATGCACAACGCCTTCCCGTCCGACCGCGGCGAGTGGGTGTCGCTGCTCGCCGGCGTGCGGATCAGCCGCGCCTGGATGGTCCGGCACACCCCCGACCTGCTGGCCGCCTGGTGCGACGCCGCGACCGCCGAGGGCCGCCGCGCGATCGCCACGCGCATCCTGCAGATCGCCGCCGACCTGGAGAGCGAACCCGAGCACGGCGACGAGGACGCAGCCACCGACCCGGCCTGGCGGCAGCTCGTGGCCCGCATCGACGCCCGCCTCGTTGACGGCCCGGACTGGCTGCCGCTGGCGGCCGCGCTCGCCCGCGCCGCGGCCGCCGGCTACGACGTCGCTGCCCGGCTGCCTGCGTTGGCCGCCGCCGCTCCGCTGCCCGCCCGGCACCCGGCTCGCGAGCTGCACTGGCGGCTGCTCGACGACGGCGCCGCCGCCCTGCCGGCGCGCGGCGCCACCGACCAGCGTTCCTCGGACGCGCACAGCCCGGTCGGTCCTCCACAGATGTCCCGCGACACCCCCGCCGCCGGCCGCGGCGACGCAAGCGTCGACAGAACGAACCCGTGAGGAAAGGACGTGCCTCATGACCGTCGACACGGTCAGCGACCTACTCGGCTATGCCGCCTCCCTGCTCGACGCCGTGGGCGCCGACCGGGAGCAGGTGCCTGCCGACATCGCCCTGGAGTGCCTCTACGCTGCAGAACTCCTCGAGCTCGCCGGCGGACGCACCGAACCGGTCCCGCTGATCGATGGCGATCCCGTCGCCAGCATCCGCGCAGCGATGGGCGCACTTGGCCTTCTCGACGAGGGCACTTTCGCCAGCACACCGGTGCTCGACGCCGCGCGCGCCGCCCGCCGTGCCCTGCGACGGCTGGGCTGAGCGGTGGTCACGACGCTGCGGCAGCTGCTCGACGACCTCACCGACCGAGCCGGTTCCCGCCCCGCGGCGGCGACCATCGAGGACGTCAGCGGAGCACTGGCCCACCTGGGTCGGGCGCTGTCCGGACTGGCCGAGGACGGGCTCACCCCTGGCGACAGCCACCGGCAGCGCAACGCCTCCGCACTCGCAGCCGCTGTCGCCACCGCCGGCCGGCTGTGGCCCCACATCGGCGGGCCGCTCACCGACCTCGCCGGCGCCGCCGCCGACCTCATCGGCCGCGACCGGTCCTTCATGGGTCGCTCCCACCGCTGGGCGGTCACCGTCGAAGTGGCCGAGGTCGCCGACCACTGCGCAGGGCTCGGTCGCCGGCTGCTGCCGGAGGCGGCAGCTCCGGAGCTGGACGTCGTCCGCCAGTTGGCCGCCACGATCGAGCGTGACGCGCAGGCCGATCCGCCGACCGCCGCGGCCTCCGTGGTGCTCGAGCGTCTGGTTCCCCCGGCAGGCCCGCCGTCCGGAGAGGTGACCGTCCTGGGCGCCGCCGCAGGTCTCCTGGCTGCGCTCGACCGCGCACGGCAAGCCGACGACCTGACACTGCGGGACTTCCGGGCCGCCGTCGCTGCCGCCGAGCTCACCAGTCGCTACGCCGCCGTCGCGGCGGGCATGACCGGGAAGGACGCCGGACCGCTGCTGGTCTCCGGGCTCGCCTGGCAACTTGCCGGTCGCGCCAGCATGGTCTTCCACGACGGACGTCGAGGAGCCCCAGGCGATCGCGGAGGCGTCGTCGCGTCGTCGCAGGCGCTCGTCCGCGTCCTGCGCAACGCGGTCGGTGTGCCCGCCGAATTGGGGGAGCAGCACGGCCAGAGGACGTCCGCGGACGTGGCAGCTGCGGTACAGCAGGTCGCAAGCCACATGCCGGTCCTCGCCTACCGCCTCACGATGGCGGTCGAGCGCTGGTCCCGCACCGGCCAGCTGTTCGTGAACGCCCGAGACCTGCCCCCCATGGAAGCCATGCCCGTGGACCGCATCCAGGCGGTGATCGCAGGACGACACGTGCGGACCAGCGGCGCCGACCTCGGCGGTCTTCGGCAGGTCGTCGGTCGGGCCGCTGATCTGTCGACAGGACTGGCCGATGCGCTGCACCGCGCGGCCGGGACAGAGCCAGTGGCGCAACGGCCCCCAACCGACCGGCGCGACCGGGGAGCGAAGGTGCCGGGCAACGCCGAGCGCGTGCTCAGTCGTGCTCACGCCGTCGACCGCGACAGCCAGGGGATCCGGCTGCTCCGCGCGTCGCGACAGATCCCACCGTCCCGATAACCGATCCGGCGACGGGAACGCGCCGATGGCGGCATGAGCGGGCGCTCCGGCAGCGACGGCGACGGAATGACGCACGACGCTAGGTGCGGGCACACCGACTGCCTAATCGCGACAACCTTCTCTGCCGAGCGCTACGGCTGCTGGCTGGGCGTGTTTCCGGGCGTTTCCGAACCCGCAGGCTTCTCCGCCGGGCCCGCGAATAGGGCGATGACCAAGAGCGCGCCTCCGACGACCGCGAGCGGACCATAGAACAGCCAGACAGACCAACTGCGGAAATGATTCGGCCACCACCAGCGAGGGGGGCGAGCCTGAGTCGCTAAGCCCTTCATCGACAACGGAACAACCGAGTTGTCGTCGGCAACCGAGTCGTAGACATTTCTGGCCCGACGCTCGGCGTTGAGGTACCGGGCATCAAGGGCTCCAAACGCTATAAGTGTCAGAATGCCGAGCGCGATGAATGGCCAACTTTCGCGCACTAGGGCTACTCCGAATGCTGCGCCAGCGAGCGTGACCGACCAACCCTTCGCCGCGGCCGACGACCCCGCCATCCGCCCAATGGCTCCCGAGATCAGGTCAAGGTGCTTTCGTCGGTCTTCTCGGTCCTGCTCGCTGGCCATGTCGTATCCGGCAGGCTTGGACGTCGCCACAGCGGCTTCAAGACTGGACCGCATCGCGTCCAAGTCTGCTGTCGACCATTTGGGGTTCGGCGACGGCCAAAAGTCCTCCACGGCGTCGCTCGCCCATCGAGGCACGACGTGGACGTGCAGATGGTTGACCGTCTGAGTGGCCGCCCGGCCGTTCGACTGGATCACGTTGAGCCCCTCGGGCCGCATGGCGTCGCGCGCCGCGGCAGCGACGCGCAGCACCTCCGAGGCGAGATTTCGGGCTGTTCCCTGAGATAGAGCCCATATGTCGGCGGCGTGATCGTCTGGGACCACCAAGACGTGCCCCCGCGTTGCCGGTTCGTCCGGCAGGAACACAGTGACACCGAGTCGCCGGGAGACGATGCGAGCCGGTGCGTCCCCCGCGATGATGTCGCAGAAGGCGCAGTCCGGCTCGCGTATGGGATTCATCAGGCGCGCTTGACGGCGCCGTTCACCCAAGACTCGAAACTGTCCCGGATGGTGGCGTACACAGCCTTACTGTCGATACCGCTAGGATTGTGGAGGGTGACGTGGCGGCTGAGCGCCATGCCATCAGCGTCGAAAACTTTGTCGAAGGGGTTCTCGCCGTAGAAACCCTTGTTGCCGTTCAGGTCAAGCATCCCGTGTACACGGATGCCAACGAGACGCCTCTTGTCCTGCCAAGCCTTCTCGATCTCATACCTGACCCACTTGCGGGAGGCCGTCTCGCCGCCGACCAGCACGACGACGGCGTCCTTGCCCGCCATCTCCTTCGCGATCCAGTTCTTGACCGCCTGATCGCCGCCCGCCTTGATGGTTTCCCAACGCTGGGCGTTGACCTCCTCGCGATCCTCCTCGATGGCGCCGATGTTTCGGATGCGCTGACACCGGGTCACGTCACCGTCGTAGTGGAAGCTCAGAAAGACCTTCTTGGCCATGTAGCACGCTCCTGCCCGTTGACTCCTAGCTGACTTCTTCCGGATGCTCCCATGGACCGCCGACAGTCTGGGCGGAGCGCCCCGACCGCTCATCGGCATCAAGGCGTCCGGTAGGCAGATCGGAGTTGTGACCCAGGGCTGCCACTAGCGTGCGACACCGTCGCCGGAGGTGGCGTCGGTCACGACAGCATCTATAGCTTCATGGTGCGGGCTGCGCTCCGCGGATCCCGAATGAGGAACGGTTACCGGGAAGGACTCATGTCGGGCGAGTTGCCTCGCGGCGCCAGTCCCGTACTAGCCGTCCGTAGCGGATTCTCATTCGGGGGCGTCGGGAGGGACGCCCGTCGGGGGCCAGCCGTGCTCCTGAGAGGCGCCGAGGTGTTCGAGTCGGCGTCGAGCACGGACCTGTGGACGGTGCCGGGTGGCACGCCAAGTGCCTCGGTGATCCGGTCGATATGCGCCAGCCACCGGCTGGGTGGCAAGGCGGCGATGATCGCGCCGGCCTCGTGCATGGCCGCGTGGATGTCCGAGTCGTTCCTCTCGCGTGAAGCCGGGGTGACGCGGGCGTCGAGCAGCATGTCGGCGAGGCTGCATGAGGAGTCGATGGCCGTCCGCAGCGCGGTGGTGCCGCCACGCTGGACGAGGTCGGCGGGATCGAGCCCGTCGGGTAGGGCGAGGCGGCGCGGGGCGTCGCCACGGGCGGTGAGCTGCCAGTAGATGCGCTCGGCGGCCTGCTGACCGGCCAGGTCGTTGTCGGTGGCTACCAGGATGCCGGCACCGTCGGTGCCGATGTAGCGGCCGAGGAGGTCGGCCTGCCGGTCGGTGAGGGCGGTGCCGAGGGTCGCAACACCGATGGTCCGCCCGGCGCCGGCCAGGGTGAGGGCGATCGCGTCCAACGGTCCCTCGACGAGAGCGGGGATGGCTCCGCCAGCGAGCGGGCCTCGGGTCTCGTAAAGGCCGAACAGGTGATCGCCCTTGCGGTACAGGTCGGTGCCCGGGGTGTTGAGGTACTTGGGTCCGGCGCGGCCGTCGCCGGACGCGGTGGGGTTGCGGCGAGCGATGAAGCCGACGATGGCGCCGTCGTGGTCGTGGATGGGAAAGGTGAGCCGGTCGCGGAACCGGTCGATCAGCGCGCCAGTTCGGGCGCGTTGCGCGAGGCCGGCGGCGAGTAGCTCTTCGTCGGTGGCGCCACGGCGGCGCAGGTGGTCGGCGAGGGTGGTCCAGCCGGCGGGGGCTTGGCCGGGGGTGAAGCGGGGATCGGCGGTGAGGTCGGTGCCCAGCCGGTCGCGCAGGTAGTCCGGGGCCCAGGCGTCGAAGTAGTGGTCGGTGAAGAAGGCTGCGGCCTGGGTGTTGAGCTCGATGAGCCGGTAGCGGCCGACGACGGCGGTGGCCCAGAAATGCTGCTCGAGCAGGTAGTCCGCGTCGTCGGCGGCCTCGACCGCGTCGCTGACGGGGAACGGGTCCGGCGTGCGATACCGCGGCGGCGACGCCGAGGGAGGGGTGTCGTAGTCGGGGTCGAACGGCGCGTCCTCGTCGCCGGGCGGCACGTCCGCCGGGTCGGTGGCGGCGGTAGGGGCGGGCACGGGCGGCAGCAGGTGCGCGTCGTCGGGTGGCTGCAGATCGGCCTGGAGCGGTTCGTCGTGGTGCACGGGGGCTGGATCGGTGAGGGCGGCGATCCGGAAAGCCAGCGCCTCGGCCAGCCCGGTCGCGTCGCCGGTCACCGCGGGTGGCAGCCAGGCGAATGCGGCGGTGAGCAGGTCGGCGGGGGACCAGCCGGTGCGGATGCCGGTGGTGACCGCGGCGACCAGCGCCGGCCACGCGGGGGCGGTCAGCACACGCCGGGCCTGCTCGTCGGGCAGTTGGCCGAGCAGGGTGGCGCACCAGTCGGGGCGCGGTCCGGCCGCGCCCGGCGCCGCGGGAACGGTGGCCGGGGCGACATGGGGGGCCAGCCGCCACCACAGGGCCGCGGCGGGCAGGTCGTCGGGCAGGGGACGCTGGGCGGCGACGGCGGCGAGCATGCCGGCGGCATCGAGTCCGGCGCGGTCGGCGGCGGCCAGCCGGTCGGCGAGAACCGGCCAGTGGTCGTCGCGGCGGATGCGGGGGTCGATGCCGTCGGCCAGCGCCGCCCACACCGAGCTGTCCCGGGCGGGAGCGGCGGCGGTCGACGCTCCGTCCAGTTGCGTCTGGGATCGGCGTTCTGCAGACGGTTGCCGGGGCGGTCCGGTGGGGCGCCGGTCGCTGTCGGGAACGGCGAGTGCTGCGCGCCAGACGGCGAGGTCGGCTCGCAGTGACTCGTGGTCCGGGCCCAGCAGGCGCTGGGCCCAGACCGGCGCAGTGGCAGTGGTCATCTCGGTCGCGGTGGAGGCGACCCGAGCCGCGCAGGCGGTGACGTGGTCGGCGCGAGCGGTCAGGTAGGGCCCCCACCGCGGATCGTCGGCCAGGGCGGCCGGAATGCCGGGCAGCCACGGCAGCGGGCCGACCAGAGCGGACACGGGCAGCCGGTGGTCGAGGACGGCAGCGGGGTCGTTCGCGGTCTCCAGTTCCCGCGCCTCGGCCGTCGTCCTCAGGACGGCGACTGGGTCGGCGCCGGTGAGCGCGAGCAGCGCCAGGTGTCCGCGCAGCGCCGGCCACGCCGGCGCGTCGGTCAGCCCGGCGTGCAGCTGCTCGGCGGCGTTCTCCAGTGCTTCTGCAGTCGCGGCATCCAGGCGGTGGTCGGCGGCGACGCGCAGCGCGTCGGCGTACCTGGTGGCAGCGGCGTGCAGCTGGCCGGCCGGGTCGGCCAGCGCCCGACGGGCGCCGGCCGCGGAGGTCTGGGCGCCGTCGCGGCCCAGCATGCCGGCCAGCAGGTCGGTGGCGGTGGGCGGGAACACGGCGGCGGGGGTGACGATGCTGTGCGGATCGCCGTCGCCGACGGTGGCCAGGTACAGGTGGTTGCTTGCGCGCCCGCGGGAGAGGGCGACGTAGAGCAGCTGCCGGGACTCGCCGCCGGTGAGCACGGTGTGGCAGACGTCGGCGGTGGTGCCCTGGGCGCCGTGCACCGTGGTCGCGTAGCCGAGCTGCACGTGCTCAGCGACGTAGCCCGCCGGCAAGGTGATCCGCCGTCCGGTGCCGGTGTGGACGACGTCGAGGGCGCCGTCCCGGCCGACGGCCTGGACGGTGAAGCGGTCACCGTTCTTCACCCACTCGGTGGCGGTGATCGGCAGCCGCCGGTTGTTGGCGCGGGTGATGACCGGGTCCCCGGCCCCGGCGCAGGTGCCGTCGGCCAGCTCGACCTCTGCACCCGGGGAGGAGGGGGCGCCTGCCAGCCGGTCAGCCCGCGCCCGCTGGTTCAGCTGTGTGACCAGGTCCCGGGTGGCGGCCAGCAGCAACGCGTCCACGCCGTGCGCGGAGTCGGCGGCCCAGGCGGCGTAGGCCTGCTCGGCGCAGGCGGCCAGGTCCCCGATGTGCACCCGGCCGGAGTCGAGGTAGAAGCCCAGCCCGAGGGTGTCGCCGTCCCGGACGGCGACGGTGGCCGCGGCCTCGGCCGGGTCGGTGAAGCGCACCAACTGGGTGAGGGTGACCGCGCCATGGGTGGCGGCAATCTCGGCCAGCACACCGCCGGCGGCGACCGAGGTCAGCTGCTGGTGATCGCCGACCAGCCGCACCGATCCGCCCCGCCCCAGGACGTACTCGACGGCGCGCGCCAGCTCCCGAGTGCCGGCCATGCCGGCCTCGTCAACGACCACCAGCGTGGTTGGCCCGATTGCGGCCAACCAGTCGGGTGCCTGTCCGACGTCGAGGCACCAGATGAGCTTGGCCAGCGTGTCGCACGGAGATCTCAGGGAGTCGCGCAGCCCGGCGGTGGCCACGGCGGAGGGTGCCAGGCCGAGCACCGTGCCACCGCCGGCGGTCCAGGCGCGAGCCAGCGTCGCCAGCGCGGTCGTCTTGCCGGCTCCGGCCGGGGCGAGGGCCAGCTGCACCCGGGCGCCGCTGACGGCCAGCTCGCGCACCAACTGCGCCTGGCCGGGATTGAGCTCGGCGCCGTTGGCGGTGGCTTCCAGCAGCGCCAGCTCCACGGTGGCCGGATCGGCACGTCGTCCGTCGCTGCGGCCGGCGGCGCCCAGGAGCAGTGCCTCTGCGTCCAGCACCGCCTGGCTGGTGTAGAGCTGGGCCCCGGCGACGGTGTAGACGCTGGCCCCGTCCGAGCGGCGCAGCTCCGGTGGCTCGACCACCGGATCGAGGTCACCGAGCGGGAGCGACAGGCCGGGGGAGAGCGCCTCCTCGGTGACCCGGGTGACCGCGCCGTCGACGTCGTCCGGTGCCAGGGCGACGGCCCGCACCACCCGCTCGGCCTCGGCGCGCACGTGCCAGACCTGCCAGGTGGCCCGCGCAGCGGAGACGGTGTCCAGCACACGGACGGCGGCCGACCGGACCCAGGCCTCACCGACCCCGGGGTGCGGGGACCCGCGAGCGCCCAGTACGCGGCCGAGCATCCGGGTGATGCGGTCGGGGCCGCCGAGGACGGCGGCGGCCTCCTGCCGCCAGGTGGCCCGCTGCTCGGCGAGGGAGCGCGGCTCGTGCTTGGGGCCGCGGGTCTCCAACGTCGCCTGCTGCGCCAGTGCGATGGCCTCCACCGCCGTCGGCGGCCGGCCGTGGTCGCGCTGGAAGTCGCCGGCCAACACCGCGCGGCGGCCCTCGATGTCCCGACGCCGCGACGACCAGGCGCTCAGCAGACGTTCGTCCATACCGGCGATCTCCCGCACCGTCCGCCGTCCCGGGGTGGCGCCAGGGCGGTCGGCGAACCGGACACCCAGGCGAAAGACCAGGTGTGCCTCCAGCCGGGTGTCGTAGCGCTCGGAGGCGGTGACGGCGGCCTTGTGCAGCACCCGCCCGTCCAGCGCCCGCCAGTGCCCGTCGCGGCGGGTCTGCACCTTGTTGCTCACCGCCACGTGGCTGTGCAGATCGGGATCGCCGGTGCGGGAGTCACGGTGGGTGAACACCGGGGCGATGAGCCCGGTGGTCTCCACTTGCCGTACTCCGTCGGTGCCCAGCCGGGTGAAGCACGCGTTCTCCTCCAGCCAGGCCAGGGCGTCGGCGACCGCGGTGGCGTGGGCGGCCTCGATCTGCTCGGCCACCGCCCGCGGGGCCAGTGCCCACAACGCCGATACGGATTTGACGGGGGAGAAGGTGAGGTCGTAGCCGGCCACCGCCGTCGTCGCCGGCCGTGAGACCCGGGCGAGGAACCCCGACAACTCGCGGGCATCTTGCGGTGCACGGCCGTAGGCCTCGGCGAACATGGCCCGGGCGAGGTCGCTGCGGATCCGCGCGCGGTCGCCGTCCGGGACCGGGGCTATGGCCGGCTGTCCGCGGCCAGTATTGAAGACGGCAAGCTCCTCTGCGCAGCGGGCTCGGAAGCCGTCGACTTGAGGAGCGAAGACGTAGAAGGCCCGCCCCAGGGCTCCTGCCGCGCGCGCCTCCTGCGGCGTCTGTCCCCGAGCCAGGGCTTCTTTCGCGAGCCGATCGGCGTCGGGATGTCGCCCCTCGCCGAAGAGCGCCTTCATCTGCTCTTCGGCGACGGGCTGACCGGCGCTCATTCCGCTGAGCCCGGCCAGGCCGTTGCCGGTCCACATCCCCGGGGACTCGCCGCGCTGGGAGTAGTAGTCACCCAGGCCGGCGTGACCCCGCTCCGTCGCGTCGAACGCTGCCACCTGCCGCGTCAGGTACGTGTAGCCGTCCCCGGCAGTCAACTTGTGCAGCGTCATCACGGCCGCGGACCGTAGGAAGGTGGTCTCCACTACGGCTGCCGCACTTCTCCAGTAGCCCGGTGGCGCGAGAGTGTCGACCAGGGCCCCTCGTCGGTCGTGTAGACGGGGACATGACGCAGATCCCCGCGCGAAGACCAAGGCTTCGCTCACGAACCTCAGGCCTCACCTAGGCTTGGACGCCCGTCACCTGCCAGCGGACCGCCACGGACCAGCCGCCCGAAATGCAAGACGTGTGATGGCTCGTGATCTTGAAGATCCGGACGAACGTGGCTGCCTTGGAGTGGGCGTTCGCAGTGCGGGTTGCGGCCGTGGGTCGCTGGAGCGCTACGTACTCGTTCACGTGGACAACAGTCGGATAGGGCGACGATGGCGCTGGGCTTCCAGCGGATAGGACGCGGCACTGACCGCCACGGATCAGCGCTGGGGTCGTCTGGCGAAGTCGATCGGACTGGCACTCCTTCCGTAGCGCCCAGAAGCTGAAAGTGGACTGCTACCCCTAGGTCTCGGGCACCTCGAGCGCCTGTTCCGACGGCGCTTCCTCGCCCACCTTGACAAGGCCCAGCTCGGTGAGCCAGCGAAAGATGAGTAGTGCTTGGGTCGCGGTCATCCCCGACGGGGGATCGTCCCTAAGCTGCTCTGCCGCCGAGGGGGTGCTGACGGCCACCTGACGAACCTCTTCGGCCCCCAGCACCCGCTCCAGGAAGAGACGCTGCAGGAGCCCGAGGTGGCCTGTGGCAAGCAGCTCCTGTCCCGCCGCTGTTGTGACGGCTTTTTCGTTCTCCATCTCAAGGAGGCCCAGGGTGAAGAGGTTGCCAACGCGGCGCCTGGCCTCTCGCTCGATCGTGATGCGCGGAAAGGCCGCCCGATACGCGGAGATGAGCTGGTCGTAGGTCAGGTCGCCGTCCGCTGCCAGTCCGGTCATGCGGAGGATAATCGAGAGAAAGCTTTCCCCCTCGATGCCGCCGCCGAGCTTGTCAATCGGCCGCTTGCCCTGGTCGCTGCCGACGCCAGTGCGCCGCCCCACGCGCCTGACGTCGGTGATCGATTCCTCACGGACCCGCAGGCCGAACACGTGTGCCCCGAGCCTGAGGAAGACGGAAGGGGTCAGCATGAACAGGCGCTGGCCCGTGAGCGCGCGGGCCTCATCCTGGAGCTCTAGCCGCGGCAGGTCCGGTGCACCATCCACCTTGCGCCACCAGTCGGCCTTCGTGGTGTCCCTTGTGACGAGCAAGATGTCCGCCTGGCGCGTTTTGGCCTCGCGCAGGACTTGGATCCAAAGCAAGTAGTCACCGACGGCGTACTCCTGAGACTTGCTCTTGTCTCCGAAGCCTGGCGGAATTTGCTGCTCCAGTCGCCGCTGTCCTTCTCGTCGATCGGCGACCGCCTCATCCTGTTGTGGCGCGGCACCCATGCGTCCTTCAAGCAACTCGGACAGTTGCTGCAGGACCTCGTCCTTGTTTGTGTCGGTCGACGTGGCTGATCTGTACTCCTCGCCGAGGCGCTCAACCTGGGCGATTATCCGGGCAAAGGCTTTCGCCCACGCCTCCAGCACCTGGCGTCTATCGGTCGAAGGGAGGGCGACGACATTGGCCCACTCCCCGAGAGCCTGGCGACCTTGGCTGTCCAGTGTTGCGAGCCGTTCCAGCACCCGTGAGGAGGAAGCCTGGTACTCCTTCAAGGTTGCCTCGCGGTTGCGCCAGAACTCGACGGCCGCTTGGTGCGGGATGAATAGACGGTCCTCAAGCCGTCTGAGGAGGGCTGCGAGGTCCCCCCGCGTGACCCGGGCATAGCGGTAGAAGTCCAGCAGGACGTTAGTGTCCAGGGCCACCATGCCGTGCTGCAGCACGTGCTCGAAATCAAGGTCAGATGGTGTCAGGTAGGCCTCGAAGCCCCAGTGTAATGACCGGTGGGCGACCGGTTGGTCAGGCATGAATTGGCCCTCGTCTCCTCTGCGAACCGAGTGAGAGTCAGCGACTGGCTGAGCAGTCACCGAGCTCAGCCAGATGACAACCGGCAAGCCCAGTGTCCGTGGTGAACCTGATGGAGGCTCTCATTGCCGAGGCCATCCTTATCCTCCCAGACTCAGCTCGAATCACACGGCCAAGTGGCGTAGGCGCTCAGCAATCCTTGGCCAAGGGACTTCTTCCGTAAGGTGACACCAGGACAGGCGGATTGCACCCGACACGCGTTCGTCGGAATATCCGGCGGCCATCAGTACATGGCTCGGCTTGTAGGTCTGAGCGGTGCACGCAGAGCCGTTCGAAAGAGCCACGATGTCCCTCAAGGCAACGATGGCTGCTTCCGAGTCAATCTCAGGCATCGAGAAATTGATGGCGTTAGGCAAGGTCCGGTCAGGGTCGCCGTTGAAGGACGCGCCGAGTGACCCGAGCGCCTCGACGGCCTCTCGTTTGAGGGCCTCGTTGTGCGCCGTGCGCTGCTCATGTTGCTGCAGGGCCAGTCGAGCGGCGGTCCCCAAGCCGGCGATTAGCGCTACCGGCAACGTGCCAGGTCGCAGCCCCCGCTCTTGGCCACCGCCGTGCATCAAGGGCGTCAGGGGTGGCCGCGTGAACCCGCGCCGGCGGGCGACGAGGGCGCCTACGCCCTTGGGGGCGTAGAGCTTGTGGCCGGATGCGGAGATGAGATCGATGCGGCGGCTGTGCAGCGGTTCGATCACCTTGCCGAACGTCTGCGCCGCGTCGACGTGGAAGAAGGCCCCGTGGCCATCGAGCGTCGAGGCGATCTCGTCGATCGGCTGAATGACGCCGGTCTCGTTGTTCGCGGCCATAACGGATACCAGAAGCGTGTCCGGTCGCAGGGCGGCTCGGACGGCCTCGGCTTCCACCCATCCGCCAGCGATGGGTGGGAGCAGGGTGATGTCAAAGCCGCGGGCGCCGAGCGCCTCGAGCGGCTCCAAGACGGCCTTGTGCTCGATCTGCGTGCTTATGATGTGCCGGCGCCCGGTGCGCTCGCCGTGCGCTGCCAGCCCCAGGATGGCCAGGTTGTTGCTCTCTGTGGCGCCGCTCGTGAAGATCACTTCTTCGGGCTGAGCGCCGACAACCGCCGCCACTTCCGTTCGAGCCTGCTGGACGCGCTCCTTCGCGGTCTGACCGTAGGTGTGCGTCCGGCTGCCGGCGTTGCCGTACTCCTCGCTCAGGTAGTGCATCACCTCGGCCAGAACCGCGGGCTCGATCGGCGTGGTGGCGTTGCAGTCGAGGTAGACGGGACGGCCGTGGTCGCCGGCCGCGAGCCGGTGCGCGGTCCTGTCAGTGCTCGCCTCTACCGTCCTCATGGGTCGCACGGTACGGCAGGGTGACGACGGAAGTTAGGACACGCCAGGGCTTCTGTACGGATGTTGCGCTCCGTACATCTGAAGGGTAGACAGACGGGCATGGCCGCACCACGTGTGAGTTCCGCGGCCCCCGCCAGGTCGCGGGCGTCCGCCTTCGAGTACGTCTTCCCGGCGATCCGGGGCATCCAGGCCGGCCGCGAGTACTACGTCACGATGTGCCCGTTGCGCCTCATTCCCAGGCTGTTCGTCTTCGACGAGGAGGAGCTGACGCCGGAGCTGCGCGCGCAGCGCACCCTCAACAAGGCGCGCGTCCCGGAGATCGCCCGCTACATCCTGGACAACCCGACCAGCTACGTGTTCTCAGCCCTCACCGCGTCGGTCAATGCGGACGTTCGCTTCGAGGCCTTCGACGCCGACGGCCGCGGCGGCGAGCGGCTCGGCACCCTGACCATCCCGATGGAAGCCAAGTTCGTCATCAACGACGGGCAGCACCGCCGCGCTGGCATTCAGCAGGCGCTGGCCGAGAATCCGGAGCTGGGGGACGAGAGCATCGCCATCGTCATGTTTCTGGACATTGGGCTGGAACGCTCCCAGCAGATGTTCGCTGACCTCAACCGCTATGCCATCCGTCCAGCCAAGTCGATCGGTGTGCTCTACGACCAGCGGGACGAGATGTCGGCCATCTCACGGCTGGTCGTATTCCGATCGGACTTGTACAACGACCTGACCGAGACGGAGACCAGCAACCTGTCGACTCGATCGCGCAAGCTGTTCACTCTGTCGGCTTTCTACAACGCCAACCGCGCGCTGCTTGAGGACATCGAGCCCGATTCGCTTGAGCGGCGGGTCGACCTCGCGACGACCTACTGGGAGGTGGTCGCCGAGCAGTTCCCGGAATGGGCGATGGTCCGGCGGCGCGAGCTGAGCGCCGGTGAGATCCGGCGCGACTTCATCCACAGCCACGGCATCGTTCTGCACGCTCTCGGCATCATCGGCAACAGTCTGCTGCGGGCGAGTACGAATCGGGCCAGCTGGCAGAAGACCCTGAAGGGCCTGCGGCAGCTTGACTGGCACCGGGGGAGTGCCGCCTGGGAGGGGCGCGCCGTCCTCGGCGGCAAGGTCTCGAAGAGCCGCGCCAACGTGCTCCTGACGACGGCGGCCATCCGCAACGCCCTTGGTCTTCCGCTGCCGCCCGATGAGCAGCAGATCGACGACACCTTTCGACGAGGAGACGCATGACGCGCAGCCTGCCCATCCGGCCCCGCTCCGCCTTTGACGGGTCCGGCTTCGCCGCCACCGTGGACGCCCTGGTGGGGCAGACGCAGCAGCTCTACCTCGCCGACAGCGTTCCGTGGGTGGTCGGGTACTCCGGCGGTAAGGACTCGACGGCGGTGCTGCAGCTGGTCTGGCTGGCGCTGGAACGGCTGCCGGCCGAGCAGCGCCACAAGCCGGTTCACGTCATCTCAACCGACACGTTGGTCGAGAACCCGGTGGTGGCCGCCTGGGTGACGCACTCGCTCGACGTCATGGCTGAAGCCGCCCGGAGCGCCAGTCTGCCGCTGACGCCGCACCGCCTGACGCCGGCGGTGGCCGATACCTTCTGGGTCAACCTGATCGGCCGGGGCTATCCGGCGCCGCGGCCGAAGTTCCGCTGGTGCACCGAGCGGCTGAAGATCAAGCCGTCGAACACCTTCATCCGCGAGATGGTTCAGGCTCACGGTGAGGCCATCCTGGTGCTTGGCACCCGCAAGGCCGAGTCGGCCGGCCGGTCGCACCGTATGACGGCCCTCGAGGAGCGCCGGGTGCGTGACCTGCTGAGCCCGAATGACTCGCTGCCGAACTGCCTCGTCTACTCGCCCGTCGAGGACTGGTCGAACGACGACGTCTGGACCTTCCTGATGCAGGTCAAGAACCCCTGGGGCTACTCCAACAAGGAGTTGCTGACCATGTATCAGGGCGCCTCGGCTGATGGTGAGTGCCCGCTGGTGGTCGACGCCAGCACGCCGAGCTGCGGCGACAGCCGCTTCGGTTGCTGGACGTGCACGCTGGTCGACCAGGACAAGTCGATGGCCGCCATGATTCAGAACGACGAAGAAAAGGAGTGGATGCTGCCACTCCTGGAGCTGCGCAACGAGCTTGATGTCGCCGACGACCGCCACCTGCGTGACTTTCGGCGGATGAACGGTTCGGTGCAGGTCTTCGGCAAAGACAACCGGCTGATCCCCGGGCCCTACACCCAGGCGTCGCGTGAGCGCTGGCTGCGGCGGCTGCTCGAGGCCCAGACCTGGATCCGGGCCAACGGCCCCGACTACGTCCGGCAGCTGGAGCTCATCACCCTCGCCGAACTGGAGGAGATCCGTCGTCTCTGGGTTGTCGAGAAGCACGAGTTCGAGGACCACCTGCCCGGCATCTACCAGCAGGCCACCAGCACGCCCTACCCCGGCCGCCCGCTTGATGAGCACCTTCCGCTGGGCCCCGCCATGGTCGAGCTGCTCGGTGACGTAGTGGGGGAGGACCGCCTGCACTTTGAGCTGGTGCGCGAGCTGCTCGATATCGAGCAGCGCCACCGGGCACAGGCACGTCGCTCCGGCCTCTTCGATGCCATCGAGAAGGCGCTGCGCCGCGGCTTCTACGACGACGAAGCTGATGCCGTCCTCCGGGCGCTGCAGCGGCAAGAGGTGGCTGCCCGTCCGGTGGACGAGGCGGATGCCGCCGAGCCGGATCCGCTGGACCTGGCCGACGGCCTCGTGCGTGAGGTCGGACAGCGGGTTGCGCCGTGATCCTCGACGAACTTGTCCTGCACAACGTCGGCACCTTCGCCGGCCGTCACGCCATTGAGCTGACACCCCCGTCGCCGCGCAAGCCGATCGTGCTGATCGGCGGCCTGAATGGGGCCGGCAAGACGACCATCTTGGAAGCCATCCACGTCGCCCTGTACGGGCCATTGGCGCCGGTCTCTGGACGGCACTCGGGCAGCTACGAGAACTACCTGCGCGGCCTGATTCACCGCGGCGTACCCGAAAGCGAAGGCGCCGCCATCGAACTGGCCTTCCACGCCTACCAGCAGGGCCGGGAACGCCACTACCGCATCCGTCGCAGCTGGAAGAGCACCGGCAAGTCGCTCCGCGAGATCCTGCTGGTGTCGGTCGACGGCCGTCACGACAGTGCCCTGACGGCGACCTGGAGCGACTACGTCGAGACGTTTCTGCCGCGGGGCATCGCCGGGTTGTTCTTCTTTGACGGCGAGCAGATCGAGGCACTGGCCGACTTGGAGCGGTCGCGCCAGGTGCTGGCCTCGGCCCTGGCCGCGCTGCTCGGGCTCGATCTGGTGGACCGGCTGAACACCGACCTCGCCGTGCTGAAGCGCCGCCACCGCGCTCAACAAGTTCCCGTCGAGCTCCGTCAAGCGGTCGATGAGCATCGGCTGGGCGTGACGGCTGCCCGGCAAGCCGAGGAGGCTGCGTCTGCCGCCGTGGCTGCGGCCCGGGTGGAGAAGGAATGGGCCGACAAGCAGGAGTTCGAGCTGACCGAGCGCTACCGGGCGTCGGGCGGTGAGCTGCTCGACCAGCGGGAGGTCGCGGAGGCTCGGGCAAGCTTGCTGAAAGGCCAGCTGGCCGCCTACGAGGAGGAACTGCGCCAAGAACTGGCCGAGGCCGCGCCCTTGCTGCAGGTCACCGCCCTGCTGGGGCGGGTCGCCCGGCAGGCCGGGGCAGAGGCGTCAGCTGCCCGCCAGCGGATCGTCGCGGCGGCCCTGGACGAGCGTGACTCGGCGCTCCTGGCGCAGCTAACTGCGGACAAGCTGACGGCCAAGGCGCTCCGGACGGTGGAGCAGCGGCTGGCCGCCGATCGTGAGGCGCGGGCCCGCGCCACTGACGTGCCGATCATCACGGGCCTGAGTAATGCAGTCGTCATCGAGCAGCTGGCCGGCACGACCCTGCCAGCGGCGCAGCGGCGGCTCGCCCAGCTCGTCCACCGCCGGGCGGAGGTGCGAGCCGACCTCGACCAGGCTGAGCGCGTCGTCGTCGCCATCCCGGACGCTGCCTCACTGGCGCCGCTGCTCGCCGAGCGCGATGCCGCCGCGACCGAGGCACTGCGGCTCGACGCCAAGCTCACGCAACTGGAAGAGCAGTTGACGGCTCTGCGCCAGAATCGGGCCCGGGCTAATGCCGCGTATGAAACGGCCTGGACCAAATGGACTGAAGCTGGTCTGGTGGCCGACGACGGTCGCCGACTCCTCGACCACGTCGACCGCGTCCAGGCCACCCTCGAGCAGTTGCGCGAAGCCGCCGTTCGCCGCCATCTTGACGGCATCGCCACTCTGGTTCTCGAGGCCCTGAACCGGCTGCTCCGCAAATCGAACCTCATCACCGATGTGTCCATCGATCCACAGACCTACGCGGTGCAACTGACCGGACCGGACGCGCAGGCCTTGCCGGCTGGCGCTCTGTCGGCCGGGGAGCGCCAGCTGCTGGCCGTCGCTCTGCTCTGGGGACTCGCCCGTGCTGCCGGCCAGCCACTGCCGGTGGTCATCGACACGCCGCTCGGTCGGCTGGACGGGGAACACCGAGCGCACTTGCTTGAGCGCTACTTTCCGCACGCCAGCCACCAGGTGATTCTTCTGTCGACCGACACAGAGATCGTCGATGCTGCCCACCGCCGGCTGGCTCAGCACGTCGGCCGCAGCTACCAACTGGCCTTCGATCCGAAGGCCAACGCCACCGCCGTCGTGCCCGGCTACTTCTGGGAGTGAGTCCGCATGCCCCTTGAACACATCCGGCTGTCCCAGGCGGCGCGCGACCAGCTCATCACGCTCAAGCGCCGGACGGGCATCATGCACTGGAACGTCCTCTGTCGCTGGGCGTTCTGCCGCTCGCTGGCCGAGCCAGCGCCGCCTCCCGCCGTCAAACTCAGCCTCGACAGCAACGTCGAGATGACCTGGCGCGTCTTCGCCGGCGACTACGGCGACGCGCTCTGGGCCTTGCTGCGCTCCCGCTGCCACCAGGATGGCCTGGCACTGGACGAGGAGACGCTGGCGCAGCAGTTCCGGCTCCACCTGCACCGCGGCATCGGCTACCTCTTCGGCGATCCTCGGGTAACGGATGTGGCAGGCCTGGCCAGCTTGGCACTGGAGGGGGTGGCCGCCGCATGATCTCGGCGGTCGCGCGCCACCGGACAGCGCTGGTCCGCACCCACCTGTCCCGGCCGCTCGCGACCGCCCTGGCCGACAACTTGCTCAACCCATCCCAGACGCTGCTGGACTACGGCAGCGGCCGCGGCGACGACGTGCGCCATGCCAAAGCACTCGGCATTCCGGCTGCGGGTTGGGATCCGGTTCACCAGCCCGATGGGCCCCGGGCCGCCGCCGACGTCGTCAATCTCGGCTACGTCGTCAACGTCATCGAGGACCAATCCGAACGCGCCGCCTGCCTTCGCCAAGCCTGGGGGTTGGCCAACCGGCTGCTCGTTGTCAGCGCGCGCCTCGTGTGGGACGCCCGCGACCTCGTCGGCCGGCCCTTCGGCGATGGTCTGCTCACCCGGACCGGCACCTTCCAGAAGTTCTACGAACAGGCAGAGCTGGCCACCTGGATCGAACAGACCCTCGGCGTTCCACCGGTTGCCGCGGCGCCCGGCATCCTCTATCTGTTCCGGGAGCCATCCACCGCCCAAGACTTCCTGGCCCGCCGGGTGCACACCTACCGACCGCGCGTCCGCATCGAGCCGCAGGCCATCTACGAATCCAACCGCGAGCGGCTGGAGCCGCTGCTGGATTTCATGACCGCGCACGCTCGGCCGCCGCGTCCGGGCGAGCTAAGCCAGGCGGCTGAAGGGGATCTCACGACGGTCTTCGGCAGCATCGGCCGGGCGGTCCGGCTGCTGCAGCAGGTAACCGATACCGACCTCTGGCAGCAGATCACCATCCAGCGCCGCTCGGAGCTGTTGATCTACATCGCCCTGTCGCGCTTCGGCCGACGGCCCAGTTACAGCCAGCTGCCGGCCAGCCTGGCCACGGACATCCGGAGCCTCTTCGGGACTTACCAGGCGGCCTGCGTGCAGGCGGACCGGCTGCTGCTGTCCTGTGGTGACCCGGCCATCGTGCTCGTGTCGGCGCGCAGCGCCTCGGTGGGTAAGCAGACGCCAAGCGCGGTCTACGTTCACCGCAGCGCGATAGGCCACCTGCCCCCGGTGCTGCAGGTCTACGAAGGGTGTGCACGCGTGTTGGCGGGGACCGTCGAGAACGCCAATCTGGTGAAGCTCTCAGTCACCCAGCCTCAGGTGTCCTACCTCTCGTATCCGACGTTCGAGCGCCAGGCACACCCGACCCTGGCCAGCGCGGTCACGGTCAATCTCCGAAAGCTAACAGTCGACTGGCGCGACTACCGCCAGGTCGACAACCCGCCGCTGCTGCATCGCAAGGAGGAGTTCGTCGGACCGGATGATCCGCGGCGGGAGATGTACGCCCGCTTGACCAAGGCGGAGCACCGGAAGGGTCTCTACGCAGATCCCAGCCGCATCGGCACACGGGCCGGCTGGGAGGCGGTGCTGGCGCAGGCCGGGGTTACCGTGCAGGGCCACCGGCTGGTGCGCCGGCCCGCTACCCCCAGCTCGCCCCACTGAGCAGCTCCTCCACCGAGACCGGCTTGGCGGCTCCGCTCTCGGACAGGGCCTCCGTTACGAGGGCGTCGACGACGAGGGCTGCCGGCTGGTGCCGGAAGTTGACCTGCTCCTGGAGGTACTCCAGCCCGCCGTTGGCGTACTCCTCGAAGATCTTGACCCGCTCCTCGATGCGGCTGGCGTCCATGACCTCGGGATCGTCAGTCACCACGTTGGCCGCGATCATGTTGACGAGCGCCTCGCTGAACATCGGCGCCGTCAGGGTGTCGTAACGAATGGGGTCACCCGACGCGGCCGTGAACGGCACACGGCGTTCGTTTCGGAAGCCGAGTGCCGCCGCGAACAGCAGTACGTCGCGGAAGTACGGAAACCGGGACTCGGTCTGCAGCTCAAGTAACAGGGCTTCGTGCTGCTGTGGACGGCGGATCCGAACGTCGACGGCGGCTGTCGTCACTTGATCACCTTCAGCTCGGAATGGTCGGTGCTCGCTGGCCTGATGTAGGGGTGGGCGACGCCCTCGATCTCGATGTCGTCCGCGACATCGCCGGCGGCCGTGGTGTGGGTCTCGATGACCCCCAGGTGGCTGACGTAGGGCATCAGCTCGGTGACGACCCTGCCGAGTCCCTGGCTCTTGCTGAC
The DNA here is from genome assembly GCF_025716945.1 of Geodermatophilus sp. YIM 151500. GTDB lineage: Bacteria > Actinomycetota > Actinomycetes > Mycobacteriales > Geodermatophilaceae > YIM-151500. The sequence continues at coordinate 61,825 of NZ_JAOVZT010000016.1, read as the reverse complement.
CAGGACGACCAACTGCGGTGCCATCTGCGCCAGGGCGCGCGAGACGGCCTGCTGGTAGTCCTGGTCGAGCGAGCCGAACGCGGCGTCCATGACGATCGGATAGATGCCCGCGTCGGGCGGCGCCTCTCCTTCGGCCCGGCGCTCCTTGCGGATCTCGCGCGCCAACTTGGACACCGCGGCCACGAAGCTCAGGCTCAAGATCTGGTTCTCACCGGTTGACTTCGGCACCTGGAGCTGCACGCCGTCGACGTCCTTGTGGAGCGTCAGCTCGAAGCCCCGATTGAGCGACGGGACGTGGTTCTGGTGGGTGATGCTCCGAAACACGGTCTTGAGCTCGGCGTCGAGCCGACGACGCATGTCCTCCTCGCGGATGGCGAGGATCTCCTCTAGGGCCTTCTTCACCGACTGCACCAGGTCCGAGCGGGCTCGGGCCTTGGCGGCCAGCTCGTCCGTCACCTCCGCGGTGCGGCGCTCTTTGGTCTTCTGCTCGATGTCTCTCCCCAGGCGATCCAGCTCAGACCGCACCGAGCCGATGCGCTGCTGCTTGATGCCGAGCTGCGTGTCCAGGTCGATCCGCTTGCTCTCAAGCGCCTGCACGTCCTCCCGCCGGCTGTCGCGCAGTTTGCCGTCGAGCTCCGACTGCTCCTCGATGAGCCGGTCGACCCGGTCGCGCTGCGCGTTGATGCGCGTCATGAGCGACGACAGACTCTCCCGCAGGTCGACGCGGGCTGTTGCCAGCGGGCCGATCTGGCCGCTCAGCTGCTGCCACGCCGTCTCGACCGCTTGCAGGCCGGCCTTCTGGCGCCAGTCCTTCACGTGCAGCCACGGCTCGGAGTGCTCGGTCAGCGGCGTGCCGCAGATGCAGGCTCCGTTCTTCAGCAGCTTGTCGACGAACTCCCGCTTCAGTGGGGACGGCAATTTCCCCTTCTCGTACAAGCTCTCGGCCATCGCCTGGGTCGTGTCGCCGAGTGACTCGGTGAAGGCCAGGAATCCGCGCGTGGCGATGAGGTGCTGCCGCTCGGCTTGGGCGGTTGCAAGGGCCGCCTTGGCGTCTTCCAGGTCGCGGGCGACCGCGTCGCGACGCTCCTGGATGGGCCGCGTCTCGTTGTGCTGCCGCAGCACGTCGAGCACCGCGTCACGTTCCTCGGTGAGCGCCGCCAGGTCGCCTTCCAGCAGTTTCAGCTGGTCGCGATCGGTGGTTTCCCGCTCGCGTAGGGCGTCGATGGCCTCCTGGATCTCAGTGGCTTTGTCTCCGCCGTGCTTCTTGAGCTCCGCGGTGAGCTTGCGATCCACCTTCGGCAGGTGCGCGAGCGCGCGCTCGACCTGCTCGAGGTCCAGCAGCACCTTGATGTCCTGTTGGACCTCGGCGTAGGCGCCTCTCTTGACCAGGTTCTCGATCCGCTCGCCGTTGAAGAAGAAGAAGCGGCTCACTCCACGGGGCAAGATGCTGTAGACGGTCTCTTGCGGCGCGCGCACGACCTCCGACGAACCATCGGCAGCGGTCATCCACAGCTGCAGTTCGGGTGACGGGCGCGTCTGGTGGTCGGACTGCTTGTGCACGCTGGCCTGGCGCAGCAGTCGGTAGTCGCGGCCCTCGTGGTCGAACCGGAGTTCGACAGCGACCTCGACGGACTGGCCGATCGGCAGCGCGCGCCACACGCTGTCGCTCACCATGCGCTCCTGCTGTTCCACATCCTCTGACATCGCACCGTGGAGCGCCCACGTGAAGGCATTCAGGAAGGTGGTCTTGCCGGCTCCGTTCGCGCCGAAGAGCAACGACACGGGGCGGATGGCGTCGGAGGTCAAGTCGAACGTCTGTACGCCCTCGAACTGGCGGAAGTTCGTCAGCGTGATGGACTGCAGCCTCACGGAATAATCTCCTTGACCGCGGCGAGCAAGTCGTCCGTGGCGTCGTAGGCGCTCAAGTGGAGCTTGGCTCGCTCGATCTCCAGGACGCGCTTGAGCAGGGCGCGCTCCTCGTCGCCAAGCTCCTCAAGCACCTGCTTCTCCGTGCGACCGTCATCGGTCACCGATGTCTCCCTTGCCGTGGATGTTCCGTAGGGGTGCCGCTGCTACATGTCCAGGAGCTGGTACCGCTCCTTCAGCGGCCGGAGCACCTGGAGCGTGCTCGCATAGTTCTCCGACAACGTGCCGAACTCGTGGGCCCGCTGCAGCTCACGCGCCAATAGGGCTCGCTCGACATCGAAGTTGACTGGTGCCCCAGCCGGCGGCACCGCGAGGTAATCCAGGATCTCGGCCTGCTCCTTGCCGGGGGCACGACGCAGCAGGCGTCCGCGCCGCTGGATGAACTGGCGAGGATTGCTGCTGCTGGCTAGCAGGTAACCGATGCGGGCATCGGGGATGTCGACGCCCTCATCGAGACAGCGCATGGCGACCAGTACCCGTAGATCGTCGCCCCTGCTGAAACGGCGCAGCACTACCCTGCGCTGTGGCCGCGAGACGCCGTCGACGTAGGAGTGGGCCGGTAGCTGCAGCCGGTGGCCCACCAGCTGCATGACGTCGTTGAGCTGGTTAGGCCCCGGCGGGTCACCCGGCTCCGTCGGTCGCCGGCCCTCGGCGCAATAGACGAGCTGGAACCAGGAGTCTCGGCGTGCGCTCAGGTCCGCTTGGAGCGCCGCCACCTTGCCCTCGGCATGTCCCATGACGCCGGCGCGCTGCCGCAGCAGGAAGCCGATGGGGGAGTCAGGGTCGGCGTCCTGCACGCTGTCGCCCGCAGCGATGCGCTTGGCGATTTGCGTCGTCAGCTCGACGTACAGATTGGTCTCTTGGTCGTTCAATTCCACGAGCCGCGGGAGGTAGGTGTAGCGGCACAGCGCCCCCATCTCGATCGCCTTGGCGAGACCGAGCTCGAAGACGATCGGACCGAAGTAGTCGATGAGCGCGTCGGTGCCCGCATCGTCGAACCAACGCTCCGGTGTCGCCGAGAGGGCCAGGCGGTAGGTGGCGCCCGGGGGAAGTGCCGTGCGATAGGTCGACGAGCCGAGGTTGTGCGCCTCGTCGGCTATGACCAGCAGCGGCTGCGTGATGCGGGACAGCACCGCCTGAAACCTGTCACCGGCGAACGACTTGTTGGTGGCGACCATGACCACCACCGGGCGCTGGCCGAGACGGGCTTCGGCCAGTTGGTCTTCGACGGCGCGCATCCACTTCTGGCTCGCCTCGTAGATGGCGATCGGGCGCACGCCGAAGTCGCCTACCTCGGTGATCCACTGGTCGACCAGGTGCTGCAGCGGGGCCAGGATGAGCACGACAAGGGGTTGCTCGCGCTGCCCCAGGACGTTGCCGAGCTGGGTGGCGGCGATCATGGCCGTCTTCGTTTTCCCGGTGCCGGTGGCCATCTTGAGGATGCCGCGGCCTTGTTGACGAAGCCACGACTCGACCGCCTGCCGCTGGTAGCCGCGGACGTCCAGCCAGCTGGGGATGCGCAGCCGCATCGGCTCGGAAACGGTGGGCGGGGCAGGCGTCAGCGCGTCATCGCGGCCTGGCACCGGGCGATTCGGTCGCTCGCTGCCGAGCTTGATGAGCCGCTCGCGGGCAATATCCGGAAAGCGCTCAACCGCGAGGTTCGGCGTCTGGTTGGCCCAGAGCGCCTGGAAGTCACGCTCGAGCCGGAGCGCCCGCGCGCCGTCCCCTGCCACCCAGCCGCGGTAGACCTCGACAGATTCGAAGTTGGCCATGAGACCGCCGTAGGTCTCGTTACTGCTGCCCGTGAAGCCCACGAGGTCGCCGAAGTCGTCGCGAAAGACGCCGATCTTCTCGTGGTAGATGCCAACGCGCCCAGCTTGCTCGACGAATGCCAGCTTGATGTCGAGTTGGCCCTCGGCGATCAGGCGGCCCAGCATGCCGAGTCCATCGAGGACCGGTTCCTGCTCCTCGAAATCCAGCTCGCGCATGGTCGCCCGTTCGATGACCGCGCGGACGTCGTAGCCCCGTTCGATGTCCACGATGTCGTCTTCGCTGAGATGCGGAGAGGCGACCACCCGCATCGTGCCGCCCCGCGCAGCGAACGTCTCGATGCCGCGGGCATAGAGGGCGAGACTGCTGGAGGTGAAGTAGCCCACCGCGCGGCTGTAGCTGGACGCGACGGTGAAGGCCGGCACGTAGAAGGTGGCGACGACGTCTTCCTGATCGCTGCGATAGCGGTCATGTAGGGAAAGGGACCGCAGGCCGCGGGGAGACGTGCTCACAGCAGGTCCAGAATGTCGTCGACGGCGGCTCGGTGTGTGGGAGACGGCGGAGTGTGGCCCGTCTCCAGGGATTCGCGGACGCTCGTCAGGAGATCCGCGACGTCGCTGTCGCCGCGTTCGCGGTAGCTGCCGATCATGCTCGTAACGGGCGTGGCTGCTGAGAGCCCGACGGCTGCAGCGAGCAAGCTGCGGGCTTCGTTGCGGTCGGCGGTCACCGGCGCGCCGATCAAGCTCAGTGCATCGAGGAGCGGGTTGCCGGTCATGTCACGGGCCGGCTCGAAGGAGAACGTGCCGTCGTCATGGATCACCAGGAACGCCTCGGTATCGACGGCGATGTCGCCGGCCAACAGGAAGCGGCGGATGGTGCCGAACGACGGCTGGATGGCGGTCCACGCGACCGCCTGCGGACCCAGTGGCGAGGAGAGCTGGCGCGTCTGTCCAAACTGCAGGTCGAGGAGGCTCGCGATGGCCACCGGTGCTGCTGAGCCGCTGCCTCTCAGGTGGTCGGCGGTAATGCGCACCCGGTAAGCCCAGGCGTCCGGATGCCGAAAGAGGCGGCGGGTCTGCTCGGGCGTCTTTCGCACCTCTCGGTCGTCGCTCGCGAGAGTGACCACGCCCCCCTTGCACTGGAACGGCGGCGAGCTGGCGTACGCCACGACGCTGCTGGCGGTGACGGTATAACGGGCAGTGATGTGCTCGATTAGGTCTTCGAGCTGCACGCGTCCGCCGCTGCGCGCCACCTGCTCCCGGATTAGGGATCGGACACCGGCGTAGGCATCCATGCCCCATTCCCGGAGCGCCCAGCGGTCCCGATCGACGCGCTCGAAGCGGTCATCGCCGCTAATGGCGTTGCGCAGTGAGGCGGCGCTGCGCTCGATCACGAAGCGGTCGACGATCTCCTGGGCGCCGAGCGGCGAGCCCACGATCGACAGCACCGCCGCGCCGTAGTCCTGCACCGATTGCGTCCGGGTGAGGACAAAGTCGCCGTCGACGACGTAGCCACAGTGCGTCAGCCAGGCCGCCGTCAGTCCGGTCAGACGCTCGGGTTGGCTGCTTTCGACGAGACTGAGGTTGTCGATCCGGGCGACGCCGTAGCGGTCAACCCGTTCCTGGAGTTGGGTTTGCGTGATGGTCCGCGCCGCGGTGACGGTCGGCACGACACACCAGCCATCCTCGATCTCGTAGGCGTCCTCGAGGCGATCGAGGACCCGCCACGCCGGCTGGCCAACCGACGCAACCGTCTTCCCGAGGGCGGGCATGAGAGCCAGCAGATCGTCCAGCGGTCGGATGGTGCCAATCAGGGTCCGGGCGGCTTCGGCGACCATGGCGAGCTGTCCGCCGTCACCGACCAAACCGAGCAGCGCGCCGCGCGCCTTGCCCTCGATCTGTCGAATGCGTTCGCGGGTTACACCGTGGTCGCGCCCGATTTCGTCCAGCGTGCGAGCGTCATCGGCGAACAGGCGATTGGCCAAGACTTGGACCGCTCGCGGATCGAGGGTCGCCAGCGCCTCATCGAAGCGAGCAGCGACATCCGCCTCTGCGGCATCCTCGGCGAGGACGTCGCTCGCGCACAGGGAATCAAGGCGCTGCCGGGCTTTGACGACCTCGTCCGGCGTCCCAGGGGCGAGGGTTGCCTCCAGCAGCGGTCGCTGAGGCTGCCCGATCGTGGCGTACCAGGTGGCGAGGCGATCGAGGTCCTCGACGAAAGCCGCCAGCCAGTCCGGCTGATGCGCCGCGCGCTCCTCCGGCGCCGTCAGCGCGTCCCCGGCATACCAGAGGGCGCTGACCCGGGGCGTGGGCAGCGACGTCGAGACATCCGCGAGAGCCTGGAGAATCGCATCAACGGTCCCGACGCCGACCTGTTGCCACTCCATCACCGCGCGCAGGGTGACGCCCATGAGGTCGGCCCCGCTCAGGCAGCCGTACCGGCCCAGCGCATTGCGGGCGCGCACCGGCAGCCGAAGCTGCAGCAATTCGGTCTCTGGCGACAACCCGGGGAAGATCTGACCGATCGTCCACTGGCTGAGCCGTGCCATCGCCAACTCAGCGATCTGCGCGACGCGCTGTTGCCGGACAGCGACACCGGGGGCGTCGATGGGTTCGTCCCACCACGGGCACTCCGCCCCGTCGGCAGCCCCCTTGACCCAGGGAAAGGCGTCGAGCCAGGTGTGCGGTCGCACGTCGCCGAAGGCAGTGTCCCCAGTCACGCGGGCAGTTGCTCCCCTCCGAGATCAGCCCTTTCGCGGCGGCCGAGACCCAGTCCCGCGGCGGGCGGCGCAATGATGCGGCCACGCAGTTGATCGTTGGCATCATCCACCGGCTGGCGTAGTGATGGGTCAGTGATCCACCACGAAGGGTGATGCCTCTGATCCCCGATGAGCTTGACTCACATCGGCTCAATCGACACGGCTGTGCATCGGCGTGTCAGTCCAAGTCGGCAAGCACAGGCGGACTTCGCCGGAACGAGACATGCTCAGCACGGCTCCCACGGCTCACCAGCCACAGGGGTCTGCTTCTGTATCCGGGCGGCCGCTTCTAGGGCCCTACGACGGCCTCATACGTCGCTCCCGCGGTGCGGAAGTGGGTCTGCAAGCACGTCCCCGAGGCGCCGCTCATCCCCGCCGGCGTGTCCGCGCTGGTGGTCATAGGATTCCGGACCGGCAGCGGCGCGCGCCGAGGCGGTGCTCTCCGGACGCGTTCCAACGACCCGAGAAGTTCTGCAGGCACCTCCACCGGCTGACCGCGTCGAACAGGATGGGACAGGGAGGCTCAGCTTGCGGGCACGGGCCTCTGGGTGATGGCTGGCGTCAGGCACCAACAGATCACCGCGCAGCCCGCGACCGCCAGTCCAGGCGCTCGCCTCACACTTTGCAGCGACCCGGCGCGCCGACCCGGGGCCTATCTGCGAGCTCCATCCCGCGCCTACATAGGATCGGCCCGTTCCAAGGGACGCCTATGCCGGCTGTGCAGATGATCAGGGGGAGCCGATGCCCAAGCGAACGTACAGTGCCGTCCGACTTCGGCAGACCGCTGAGTCGGGCGATCTCGTACTCTTCGCCGCGCCGGCCACCGACATCGACGAGTGGTCGGGCGTGCCCCAACGAGAGCGCCTCGGGTCGAACACTGAAGCGATCGGATTCCAACGCGAGGAGAGCCCCAAGCGGCTCCATGAGCTTGCAGCATTCTTCAGTAATGGAAACAACGTCATCCAGAACCCGCTGCTTTGTGCGAGCCGAGACCCTAGCCGTGTGACATTCGAGACGACGGGCGACGACGCTAACACCTCAATCGGGTCGCTCACCGTCGATTGGGAAGATCTGAAGGTGCTTCCACTCGTTGAACTACTACGGCGAGTGCGAACCTCTCTTGAGCATCGATTGCCCGACCTCGCGAGTATGAAGATCGATGACGCGAAGCTTGCGCGGCTTAAAGAGCGCGCCAACTTCAATCACGCTGAAATGGCCGGACCGACTGCAGGCGATGAGCCTGACGACGAAGCGGCCGCGGCGGTTCCTGGCGAGCCCTCAGAGGGCGGCGACTCCGAGCAGCCCGCGACGTCGGTGCTCTTCTCAGGGGAAACGCATATTGCAGACTTCTGGGAGGAAGTAGCAGCACGCATACAGCTTTTGGAGGAGTCGAGTGCTGGTTTCGACGACGACAGCTTTCTCGGCTTTTCGAAGGAGGCAATGATCTCCTACCTCCAGCCGATCGTGGTCGTAGACGGCCAACACCGACTTCGCGGCGCGATCCTGGCGGCCGAGCAGGCAGCGAACTCGGAGGCGTTGCAGCCCGAGGTTGAGGCCGCCATCGATGCTGGACGGGATGTCGACGAGGTCGTTGACGAACTGCGGCGACGGGAAGCGCGTTTGTTGCCAGTCTCGATTTTGATGGAGCCTTCTCCTGCTGAGCATGTGTTTCAATTCGTCGTGGTCAACCAGAAGGCCACGCCGATTAAACCTGCCCTGCTGGGCACAATCGTCGCAACTAGTCTCTCGGCGGAAGAACTCGAACAAGTCTCCGAGCGGCTTGAGGCGGCAGGGATTCCGCTAGAAGATTCCCAGGCTATTGCATACCTAACGCGGCACCCCGACAGTCCCTTCAAAGATCTTGTTGAGAAGGGCCTCGCCAACGAGGGACGTCCAGACTTGCTCCAGTGGAACGTGCTGGGCTCGCTCGTTAGAATTTTTCGCGAACTGAAGGGCGGTCGACTGTTTGGCGAAAAAAACGATTACGCCGACAAATGGCGTCGGAGTCAGCTCGAAGAGTCCGAGATCGTTGCTGGTGCCCCTGTCGATCAATCTAAGTTCGAGTACTGGAGTCGCCAAGACGGGCCTTGGCGTGAGGTCTTCATCACCTTCTGGACAGCCGTGCGCGATCGATTGGCTACTACCAACGACAAAGATGCGGGAAACTACTGGGGGTCACCCAGGTCCTCCAACCTCTTCAACAAAATCAGCCTTACTATACTGGCGGCCGATTTCTTTCAGTACATGACCGATACTAAGCGACGTATTGATGACATCGAGGATGTCGCGAAGTGGGTCGACGAGTGGCTTGAGGATGTGAAGACGACATACTTCTCGCGCGACTGGAAGCTCGCAGGAGTCAAAAAGGATGCTCCTGGCACGCGGGCACAATGGGCCTATTTGTGGGTGCAGTACCGAAAGGATCCTCAGCAGCTGCCTGATCTTCGCACGTTCCGGCACCAGAAGGCGGGTTAAGGACCCCGTGGACCGCGCGCTCGGCGACTTCATTCAACAGGCGTTCGAGGTCGACGCAGCGGTATGGGACGAGGATGGTGTCCGAGATATTGCTGCGAAAGTTGCACCAGCAAGCTTGGGTGGGCTGACCAATTGGCTGCTGCGCGGTGACATAAATCACCTCTGGGCCCGTTGGTTCCTCGAAGGGCTCGCTGATCCCTTGCCCTACCTGGAGGGTACGCAGCAGTATGCGCACCTCTACAAGCGCGTTAGTGACGCTCTGGCGTCCGATGCAGGTCTGTTGCCCGCCGACGAGCGAACACAACTCGCAAGTCGGTTGACGAAGCTGCTCTGGCGAAAGATCGGTCGACTCGAGGTGGGGCGACGCGTCGTCGCCGATCGGGAGACTCGCCTCTTCCTCTGGGAGCTCTACCCGCGGTGCTGGGTGTGTGGCGCCGAGTTCAGTGACTGGGCTCGCGCGGCGTTTCTGGGTGAGGAGAGCGATGCGGAGCCGCGGACTCCGCCGTTTGTCGACTTCTACACGTCTCGCGGCGTCAAGCTGCTCGACCTTCGGATCGAAGTGGAGCATGTGGTTGCACACTCCTCCGGCGGATCCAGCCTCTTACATAATCTGCGGCTGGCCTGCGGATGGTGTAATCGCGTGAAGTCGAACCGTGCTCTCATATATGACGCTGAGGGAGCCCCTCGTGTACGTAAACACCCGACGCTCGGACCGGTCAGCGTGCCCCAGCCGTTTTGGGTGGTGCGGTTTCTAGCGATGCGGGGGCGGTGCGAAGACCCGAGCGGCTGCGCCGCCCGAACCTCCTCTGATGAGCTTACCGTTGCGCCACGAAACATCCACGGCGCTCCGAACCCGGCCAACTTGATCGTGGTCTGTCGGGAGCATGATCCCTTGCGTGACGTGCGTCTTGTGGCGTCGAAGTTCATCCCTCGCTAGACCAGCAAGTCCGATCAGGATCAGTGGTCGTTAGGCGACGGAAAATCTGGTGAGGGGCTGGCCGGGAGCACGGTCGTGGCCTGATGGCGCCCGTGAGGGCCAGCAGCTGCTAGACAACCCGAGCGGTCAAGGGGCTACACCAGCGTCGGAGTTGCCCCCAGCTACCGATACGCCACCACCTCGCCGCTCCGTTGCACGGCGCTGGGCATCACCGCCGAGTCGCTTCGCAACTGGGTCATTGAGGCCATGATCTCCTCCGGCGTCGAGGTGACCTCCGCGACGGGGTTCACGATGTCCTCGTGCGCGGCGAGCAGCGCCTGCGCCTGCATCGTGGTCAGGTCGCGGAACGTGAGGTCGGGCATGACCTCCTTCAGGTGCTTAGCTTCCTCCGAGCACCCTCCGTGCCTCCTGGAGCTAACCTGAAGCGGTCGCCCCCGATTATCAAGCACGAGCCACCTCCAAGCCTCCTTAGAGCCGCCCTTGAGGCTCTGGACTGGTCGGCACTGAGCAATCCGACCTAACAGGGCATCTCTGGGCTGCCTTCGCTGCCAGGGGACAGCTTGTCGGCTTCAGTGGGCGCCGAGCCCGGGTGCCCGTCGGGCCGCGTACGCGCGACGGACGGTGGGTCCTCGACCGCGCCGACGGGGGCCCCGGCACGTGGCGGCCGGACACCGCGGTCAGCCTGACACGACTCGGCCCTTTCCACGGCCGTTTCACTGGTTCGTGCCTTATCCGTGCCTTAAGCACGGGTCAAACCCGGTGGTCAGCGGTCAACAGGGGGCGGCACGACTGAGGCATGAAAGCGGCGCCGACACCGTGCTGAGCTCGACAGAAGGACATGCGAGCTGGTCAGTACGTGGAGCGGGTGACCGGGATCGAACCGGCATGGCCAGCTTGGAAGGCTGGGGCTCTGCCATTGAGCTACACCCGCGGAGGTGCCAGCCCAGGGTAGCCGCCCGGTCGACGGTGCGGCGTCGCTGCCCCGCCCCGCTCGCGTGGGCCTTCACGCGCTCCGGCGGCCGGTGGACACTCCGCCACATGCCCGCCGTCCCGAGTCCGGACAGGGCCCGCGGGCGGGTCGTCCCGGGCGGGCCGCGCCGGCCGCGGGAAGTGGTCGCCGCCGTGACACTCCTCGTCGGCCAGGGCGTGCTCGACGTCCTCTCAAGCAACCTTCTCGTCGATGTCGCGAAAGCCGGACGACACCTCGACACCGCGGGACCGGCACTGTCCCTCCTCACCGTGGCCCTCGCACTCGTGGCGCTGGGGAGCCGGACCCGCCTGGCGTGGCGAGCCCTGGTGGCGGCGTTCGGCATGCAGCTGGGCGTGGCCGCCGTCCACACGGTCGCGTTGGTCCTCCTGCACGGCGACGGATGGGCGAAGGACGCGGCGATCGCGGGGGCCGCTCTTCTCTCCTTCGCCGTGGCGCCGACCGTCGGGCTGTTCCTGACCGCGAGCGAGCCGGTCCGGCGGTGGTACGACCGGACGAGCCGGGACGCGGAGCCGGCCGACGTCCCGGACGACGTCCCGGACGACGTCCCGGAGGCTCCCGCATCGCGCCGGGACGACGTCCCCGTACCGCACGCGGACGACATCCCCCTGCCGCGCCCGGCAGTGGCGGCCTGCGTCCTCGCCGGGTCGCTCGCCGCGCTCACGACGGCGGGCGCCCTGTTCACCGCCCTGGCGACCAGCAGCTTCGCCGCCATGGGCGACGAGCTGTACGACCTGGGCGTCGTCATCGTGCTCTGGGAGCTCGCCTGCCCCGTACCGCTGGTCGTCGGCGCGGTGCTGCTGTTCCACGGCCTCGACCGCCGCGTCCTCGTGGTGGCCGCGGGCCTGGTCGTCGGCATCGCCGGGTGGTGGCTCTGGCTGGGTGCCAGCGGCGCCCTCGGCGCGGGGGGCGAGCAGGTCCTGCTCCCCGTCCTCCTCTTCGCCGGGCCGGCCGTAGCCGTGGTGGTGCTGGCCTTCCGGCCGTCGGTCACCCGCCGCCTCGAGGCACGGTGAGGTCTGCGGGGCCGGCGGATCGCGGGCCGGCTCGGTGCCCGTCCCTCGGGCCTCCCTCGGCGTCGCGGCGCCCGGTGGCGCGGGGCCTAGACTCGCGCAGGCCACGGGGTGTGGCGCAGCTTGGTAGCGCACCCGCTTTGGGAGCGGGGGGCCGTGGGTTCAAATCCCGCCACCCCGACCGACCCCCGCCGGCGTCCGGCGCCACCGGCGGGGGTCGCCGCGGCGTCCGTAGACTCGGGGCGATCCGGCGCCGTTGACCCTGCCCGGCGCCATCCCCCGACGTCCCACCCCAGAGAGGCACTGCGCTGTGAAGAGCACCATCGAGGAAGTCGGCCCCACGCGGGTCAAGATGGCCATCGAGGTGCCGTGGGGGGATCTGGACCACGCCTTCGGCGAGGTCTACAAGGAGCTCGGCCGGCAGGTCCGCGTGCCCGGCTTCCGTCCCGGCAAGGTGCCCAACCGCGTGCTCGACCAGCGCATCGGCCGCCCGGTCATCCTCGAGCAGGTCGTGCAGCACGCCGTCCCCGAGGTCTACTCGACCGTCGTCCGCGAGAACCAGGTCCGCGTGCTCGGCCAGCCGCAGATCGAGGTGACCCGGCTCGACGACAACGACACCCTCGCCTTCACCGCCGAGGTCGACGTCGCCCCTCGGATCGAGCTGCCCGCGCTCGACGACCTCCAGGTCACCGTCGACGACGTCGAGGTCTCCGACGACGAGATCGACCAGCAGATCTCCGTGATGCGCGAGCGCTTCGGGATGCTCACCGGCGTCGACCGCCCGGCCGAGGACGGCGACTTCGTGTCCATCGACCTCGAGGCCAAGCTGGGCGACGAGGTGCTCGAGGACGGCACCACCAGCGGCATGTCCTACGAGGTCGGCTCCGGCCAGCTCATGGAGGGACTGGACGACGCCGTCCGCGGGCTGTCGGCCGACGAGAGCGCCACCTTCACCACCGCGCTGCTGTCGGGCGAGCACGCCGGCGAGACGGCCGAGGTCAGCGTCACCGTCCGCTCGGTCAAGGCCAAGGAGCTGCCCGAGCTGGACGACGAGTTCGCCTCCACCGCGAGCGAGTTCGACACCCTGGCCGAGCTGCGCGACGACGTCCGCACCCGGCTGGCCCGGGCCAAGACCATGCAGCAGGGCGCCCAGGCCCGCGACAAGCTCGTCGACCACCTCATCGAGGCCGTCGACGTGCCCGTCCCGGAGAACCTGGTCGAGCGCGAGATCGAGTGGCGCAACCGCGCCTTCGAGACCGAGCTGCAGCAGGCCGGCATGAGCTGGGAGCAGTTCCTCGAGATGTCGGGGGCGGAGAGCCGCGAGGCCTACGACGCCGACCAGCGCGCGAACGTCGAGAAGGCCGTCCGCACGCAGTTCGTCCTCGACGCCGTCGCCGACGCCCGCGAGGTGACCGTCGACAACGACGACCTCTCCGCGCAGATCATCGCCCAGGCGCAGCGCAACCGGATCAGCCCCGAGCAGTACGCCCAGCAGCTGCAGCAGAGCGGCAACATCGCCGAGTTCGTCGCCGACGTGCGCCGCACCAAGGCCCTGGCCCAGCTGCTCGAGCAGACGACGATCACCACCGAGTCCGGCGCCACGGTCGACCTCGAGGCGCTGCGCCCGCGCACGGCGCAGGCGCCGGCCGCGGCCTCCGCCGAGGGCACGGCCGTGGCGACCGAGGAGCTGGGGGAGGAGCCGCTGGCCGAGGCCGGCGGGGTCGCCGCCGAGGCCGACCTCGGTCCCGCCGTCCAGACCGGTGCGGACGACACCGGTGCGGACGCCGCCGCCGCCGACGACACCGCCGACGACACCGCCGCTGACGAGACCGCCGCCGACGACGCTCCCGCCGCCGCGGCTCCGGCGAAGAAGGCCGCCGCGAAGAAGGCCCCGGCCCAGGAGAAGGCCGCCGGTGCGGACGCCTCCGCAGCCGCCGACGAGGCCGGGGACGACGTCCGCTCCTGACTCCAGCACGACCCCGACGACGCCGCCGTGCCCGACCCCGGGTGGGCGGCGTCGTCGCATCCGGGCCCCGGGCGACCCGTCGCGAGCCGACCGCCGGAGCCGCCGGCGACGTCGTCCCCGAGCCGTCCCCGAGCCGTCCCCGACCCGTTCCCGAGCCGTGCGCGGGCCGCCCGCTGCGCCGTCGGCGAACACCGCCGGCGCCGGGACTGCGCCGTCGGAGGTGCGCGTTAGGGTCGACAGGACTCAGGCGTTCGCCGGAGGGTCCCGGCCCTCCGAGGGGTCGTTCCCGGGCCCGCACCACCGAGCCATCCGCCCACCGAGACCCGCAGCACGACAGTCCAACGGAGGTCATCGCACCCGTGAGCACCACCCACCCGAACCTGGCGAGCGCGCCGCTGCTGCGCGGCAACGCCGGGGGGATGAACCTCAACGACTCGGTCTACGAGCGCCTGCTCCGCGAGCGCATCATCTTCCTGGGCAGCCAGGTCGACGACGTGATCGCCAACCAGCTCGCCGCGCAGATGCTGCTGCTGTCGGCCGAGGACCCCAAGCGCGACATCCACCTGTACATCAACAGCCCGGGTGGCTCGGTCAGCGCCGGCATGGCCATCTACGACACGATGCAGTTCATCGAGTGCGACGTCGCCACCTACGGGATGGGCCTGGCCGCCTCGATGGGCCAGTTCCTGCTCACCGCCGGCGCCAAGGGCAAGCGTTACGCCCTGCCGCACGCGCGGATCATGATGCACCAGCCGTCGGCGGGCGTCGGCGGCACCGCGGCCGACATCGCCATCCAGGCCGACCTGTTCCGCCGCCTCAAGCGGGAGCTCAACGAGCTGCAGTCGTTCCACACCGGACAGAGCGTCGAGCAGATCGAGCAGGACTCCGATCGCGACCGCTGGTTCTCCGCGCAGGAGGCCCTGGAGTACGGCTTCGTCGACCACGTCGTCAGCCGCGCGGCCATGACCGACAGCGCCAACCCGGTCAACGACAACTGACGGCCCGGAGGAGAGACCGATGACCTTCCAGATGCCCTCCAGCCGCTACATCCTGCCCTCCTTCGTGGAGCGCACGAGCTACGGCATGAAGGAGTCCAACCCGTACAACAAGCTCTTCGAGGAGCGGATCATCTTCCTCGGGGTGCAGATCGACGACGCGTCGGCCAACGACGTCATGGCCCAGCTGATCACGCTGGAGTCGGCCGATCCCGACCGCGACATCACGATCTACATCAACTCGCCCGGTGGCTCGTTCACGTCGCTCATGGCCATCTACGACACGATGATGTTCGTCCGGCCCGACATCCAGACCGTGTGCATGGGCCAGGCCGCCTCGGCGGCCGCCGTCCTGCTCGCGGCCGGCACGCCCGGCAAGCGGCTCGCCCTGCCCTACTCCCGGGTGCTCATCCACCAGCCCTCGGGCGAGTCCGGCGGTCAGGTGTCCGACCTGGAGATCCACGCCGCGGAGATCCAGCGGGTGCGCATCCAGATGGAGGAGATCCTGGCCCGGCACTCCGGCAAGGACATCGAGCAGGTCCGCAAGGACATCGACCGCGACAAGATCCTCACCGCCGAGGAGGCCAAGGAGTACGGCCTGGTCGACCAGGTGATCCAGAGCCGGAAGCTGAACGCGCTGCCGGTGCGCTGACGCGCAACGGGACGGGCCGAGACCGCGCGTGTCGCGCTCTCGGCCCGTACCGTTCGAGGGGCAGGCGGAGCACAGGCGACGGATGTGATGCCACCGTCGGACCGGGTGAGTCATTGCCCCCACCGGTCGGTGGCGCCCGGTACGGTCGGCGAGCGCCCGATCCCCGGCCGGTGGCGCCGGGAGGAGAGCCTCGCGGGCACTGCGGGGTGCACGAGGGCACGGCAGCACGACATGCACGCGGGGCCAACTTCCCAGGCCCGATCCCGAGGTGGAGGTCAACAGGTGGCACGTATCGGTGAGAGCGGCGACCTGCTCAAGTGCTCGTTCTGCGGCAAGAGCCAGAAGCAGGTCAAGAAGCTCATCGCGGGCCCCGGGGTCTACATCTGCGACGAGTGCATCGATCTCTGCAACGAGATCATCGAGGAGGAGCTGTCGGAGTCGTCGGACCTGAAGTTCGACGAGCTGCCCAAGCCCAAGGAGATCCACGACTTCCTCGAGCAGTACGTCATCGGGCAGGAGCAGGCCAAGCGCACCCTCTCGGTCGCCGTCTACAACCACTACAAGCGCGTCCAGGCCGGCAGTGAGCGGTCGCGCGACGAGTCCGTCGAGCTGGCCAAGTCGAACATCCTGCTGATGGGTCCGACCGGCTGCGGCAAGACCCACCTGGCGCAGACCCTCGCCCGGATGCTCAACGTGCCGTTCGCCATCGCCGACGCGACCGCGCTGACCGAGGCCGGCTACGTCGGTGAGGACGTCGAGAACATCCTGCTCAAGCTGATCCAGGCCGCCGACTACGACGTCAAGCGCGCCGAGACCGGCATCATCTACATCGACGAGGTCGACAAGATCGCGCGCAAGAGCGAGAACCCGTCGATCACCCGTGACGTCTCCGGCGAGGGCGTCCAGCAGGCGCTGCTGAAGATCCTCGAGGGGACGACGGCGTCGGTGCCCCCGCAGGGCGGCCGCAAGCACCCGCACCAGGAGTTCATCCAGATCGACACGACGAACGTGCTGTTCATCGTGGGCGGCGCCTTCGCCGGGCTGGAGAAGATCATCGAGGCGCGGGCTGGCAAGCAGGGCATCGGCTTCGGCTCGGAGATCCGCAGCAAGAAGGAGATCGACGAGTCCAACGCCTTCGCCGAGGTCATGCCCGAGGACCTGCTGAAGTTCGGCATGATCCCCGAGTTCATCGGCCGGCTCCCGGTGATCACCAGCGTGCAGAAGCTGGACCGCGAGGCACTGATCAACATCCTCACCGAGCCGAAGAACGCCCTGGTGCGGCAGTACCGGCGGCTGTTCGAGCTCGACGGCGTCGACCTCGAGTTCACCGACGACGCGCTCGAGGCCATCGCCGACCAGGCCATCCTCCGGGGCACCGGCGCCCGCGGGCTCCGGGCGATCATGGAGGAGGTGCTGCAGTCGGTGATGTACGACGTCCCCAGCCGCGACGACGTCGCCTCCGTGGTCATCACCAAGGAGGTCGTCCTGGAGCACGTCAACCCGACGATCGTGCCGCGCAAGCCCACCCGCGAGCGCCGCGAGAAGTCCGCGTAGGCGCGTCCGCAGCCGCACCGGCGAGCCCGTCCCGATCCCCGGGGCGGGCTCGTCCGCGTCTACGGCCGCCAGTCCCGCCGACGTCGCCGACACCGTGCGCGGTTGTGCACATCCAGGCCCTGGAAGTGCACAACCGCGCCCGATGATGACGGACGCCGCCGTCCACAGATCGCCGCCAGCCGTTCCGCGCGGGTGCTGCCACCGGCCACCGTGCTCCCGTGGTCTTCGACGTCGACGAGGTGGTCGGCCCCGACGGGTGGACGACGGCGTCCGAGCTGCTGACCCGCATCAGCCGGCGCACCCTGCAGCGCTGGCTGAGCGCCGGCCGGCTGGTGCGGCTCCGTCCCGGTGTCTACGCGGCGCCGGGGGCGGCGTCGGACTGGCGGGTCCGGGCAGCGGCCGCCGTCGCCGGGAGGAAGGCCGTGCTCAGCCACGCCACCGCCCTCGCGCTCTGGAACCTCGCGCCGCACCCGTCCGGACCGGTGCACGTCACCGTCGACGAGAACGGCAGCGCCCGCGGCTCGGATCGCGTGGTCGTGCACCGGGCGTCGGGCGCGTGGGACGACCGGCGTCGGGTCGACGGACTTCCCGTGGTTTCGGTCGAGCGGGCCGTCGTGGAGAGCTGGGGGCTGCGGGGCGGTTCCACTCCGGGTGACGTCCGAGCGGCGGCCATCACGGCTGTGCGCCGCCGGTTGTGCTCGCCGCGGGAGCTGGGCTACGAGTTGCAGCGCAGCACTCGTTTGCGCGGTCGGGCCGCGCTCGTTTCGCTGGTCGACCTGCTCGCCGACGGCTGCCAGAGCGAGCTGGAGATCTGGGGCTGCCTGCGCCTGCTGCGCGGGCAGGGGATGCCGGGGTTCGTCCGGCAGCGCCGCGTCGTCGTGCGCGGCGAGGTCTTCTTCCTCGACGCCGCGTGCGAGGAGGCGATGCTCGCCGTCGAGCTGGACGGCGCGGCGTGGCACGGCTCGCAGACGCAGCGTGAACGCGACATCCGCCGTGACGCGCTGCTGGCCACCGTCGGCTGGCAGACGCTGCGCTTCGGCTACCGCCGGATCATGCAGGCGACGGAGCACTGCCAGGCGGAGATCATCGCCGTGGCCGCGTCTCGCCGCAGGCTGCTCCGGGGCGACGTCGTGCGCTGATGCGCAGTTCGAGGCGGTGGAACTGCACAGCGGCGCACACCGTCGCGGCGCAACCCGGCCCCGCACCGATCAGGCGTCGGCGGGTGGGGCGAGGACGACGTCGACGGTCACGTCGGGCTGCTCGCCCTGCTCGAGGGTCAGCGAGGCGATCCGGCCGGCGTCGACCAGGTCGCTCCGGCCGGCCTCCATCGCGGCCACCTGCTCGGCGGGCGCCCGCACCACCGCGGACGCGACGTCGGCCCGCATGGAGACCTTGGCGTCGGACTTGGCCTTGCGCACACCCGCGAGCGCGGAGGCGACCACGCCGACCACCGCGGGGTCGCCGCCGGTCGGCAGCTCGGTCGCGGTGGGCCACGGCGCGCGGTGCACCGAGCCGGTCTGCCACCACGACCAGACCTCCTCGGTGACGAACGGCAGCACCGGCGCGAACAGCCGCAGCTGCACCGACAGCGCCAGCGCCAGCGCCGCCCGCGCCGACTCCGCGGCCGGCCCGGAGCCGTAGGCCCGCGACTTCACCAGCTCCACGTAGTCGTCGCAGAAGGACCAGAAGAAGGCCTCGGTGACCTCCAGCGCGCGGGTGTAGTTGAACGCCTCCATCGCCGCGGTCGCCTCGTCGACGACGGCGGCCAGCGCGGCGAGCAGGCCGCGGTCCATCGGCTCGGTCACCTGGTCGCCCGACAGCCCCGCCGTCGCCCCGAGCCCCAGCACGAACTTGCCGACGTTGAGGATCTTGATGGCCAGCCGCCGGCCGACCTTCATCTGCGCCTCGTCGAACGGCGAGTCCGCACCCGGCCGCGCCCCGGCCGCGCGCCAGCGCACCGCGTCGGTGCCGTACCGCTCCAGCACGTCGATCGGCGTGACCACGTTGCCCTTGGACTTCGACATCTTCTTGCGGTCGGGGTCGACCACGAAGCCGGAGATGGTCGCGTGCGTCCAGGGCACCGTGCCGTGCTCGAAGTGCGAGCGGACGACGGTGGAGAACAGCCAGGTCCGGATGATGTCGTGCGCCTGCGGACGCTGGTCCATCGGGAAGACGTGCGCGAACAGCTCCGGATCGGTGTCCCAGCCCGAGGCGACCTGGGGCGACAGCGACGACGTCGCCCAGGTGTCCATCACGTCGGGGTCGCCGATGAAGCCGCCCGGCTCGCCGCGCTGCGACTCGTCGTACCCGGGTGGCGCGTCGGACGACGGGTCGACCGGCAGCGCGTCCTCGGCCGCCAGGATCGGGTCGTCGTGGACCGGCTCACCGGCCTCGTCGAGCCGGTACCAGACCGGGAACGGCACGCCGAAGAACCGCTGACGGCTGATCAGCCAGTCGCCGTTCAGCCCCTCGACCCAGTTCTCGTAGCGGTACCGCATGTGCTCGGGCACCCACTGGATCTCCCGCCCGCGCGCGATCAGCTCGGCGTTCAGCGAGGCGTCCCGGCCGCCGTTGCGGATGTACCACTGCCGCGTGGTGACGATCTCCAGCGGCCGGTCGCCCTTCTCGAAGAACTTCACCGGGTGGGTGATCGGCTTCGGCTCGCCGTCCAGGTCGCCGGACTCCCGCAGCAGCTCGACCATCCGCTGCTGGGCGCTGAACACGGTCTTCCCGGCCAGCTCGGCGTACGGCCCGGCGGGCACGCCCGGTGGCGGGTCGGCGAGCAGCCGGCCGTCCCAGCCGACGACCGCCCGGGTCGGCAGCTGCAGCTCGCGCCACCAGGTGACGTCGTTGAGGTCGCCGAAGGTGCAGATCATCGCGATGCCCGAGCCCTTGTCCGGCTCGGCGAGGCGGTGCGCGACCACCGGCACCTCGACGCCGAACACCGGCGTCCGCACCGTCGTGCCGAACAGCCCCTGGTACCGCTCGTCGTCGGGGTGCGCGACCAGCGCGACGCAGGCGGGGACCAGCTCGGGCCGGGTGGTCTCGATGAAGACCGGGCCGTGCGGCGCGTGGAAGGCGACCCGGTGGTAGGCGCCGGGCCGCTCGCGGTCCTCGAGCTCGGCCTGCGCCACCGCCGTCCGGAAGGTGACGTCCCACAGCGTCGGCGCCTCCTGCGCGTACGCCTCGCCGCGGGCGAGGTTGCGCAGGAAGGCGCGCTGCGCCGTGGCCCGGGACGACTCGGAGATCGTGCGGTAGACGTTGGTCCAGTCCACCGACAGGCCGACGCGGCGCCACAGCTGCTCGAAGGCCTTCTCGTCCTCCTCGGTCAGCTGCATGCACAGCTCGACGAAGTTGCGCCGCGAGACCGGCACCTGCTCCTTGCCGGGCTTCTCCGGCGGCGCGAAGGACGGGTCGTGGTGCAGCGACGGGTCGCACCGCACGCCGTAGTAGTTCTGCACCCGCCGCTCGGTGGGCAGGCCGTTGTCGTCCCAGCCCATCGGGTAGTAGACGTGGCGGCCGCGCATCCGCTGGTAGCGGGCGACGATGTCGGTGTGCGTGTAGCTGAACACGTGCCCGACGTGGAGTGACCCGCTGGCCGTCGGCGGCGGGGTGTCGATCGCCCAGATCTGCTCGCGCGGTACCGACAGCGCCGCGGCGCGGTCGAAGGCGTAGACGTCGGATGACGCCCACGCCGCGATCCACCGCTCCTCCAGCCCGTCCAGCGAGGGCTTCTCGGGTACGCCGAGCACGGCTCCCGGGGTGGTGCTGTCCGGGCGGGAGGTGTCGGCAACCATGCCCCGCATCCTAGGAAGGCCGGGCAACGCGGCTCCGGCCGCGCCCGCGCCGGCCCGGTGCACGGCTGACCGTGTCGGTCCGGCCGGGCCGGCGCGGGTCGGCCGGAGCGGTCCTCCTCCCGCGTCCCCGTGCTCTGCGTGCCCCTCGCACCCACAGCACAGGGCGCTCGACGACCTCGCCGGACCCCCGTGGGCCCGCCCGCCGCGAGCACGGGGCGGGGGTGCGTCCGCGGTCGGCGGTCACCGCGCGGACACCGAGCGGACGCCGACGGCTGGCATCCTGGGAGGGGTGAGCAGCAGCCCGCACGGCCCCGAGGACGCCGAACTCGCCCGCGTCGAGAAGGCGCTGCTCGCCCGCTGGCCGGAGAACCGGCTGGAGCCGTCGCTGACCCGGATCTCCGCCCTGGTCGACCTGCTCGGCTCGCCGCACCGCGCGATGCCGGTGATCCAGGTCGCCGGCACCAACGGCAAGACCACGACCGCCCGGATGGTCGACGAGCTGCTGCGCGGCTTCGGCCTGCGGGTCGGCCGGTTCACCAGCCCGCACCTGCAGAGCATGCGCGAGCGGATCGTGCTCGACGGCGAGCCGGTCGACGCCGTGCGCTTCGTCGAGACCTACGACGACGTCGCGCCGTACGTGCAGATGGTCGACGCGGCGTCCGACGTCCCCATGTCGTTCTTCGAGGTCGTGGTCGGCATGGCCTACGCGCTGTTCGCCGACGCGCCGGTCGACGTCGCCGTCGTCGAGGTCGGCATGGGCGGCACCTGGGACGCCACCAACGTGGCCGACGCGCGCGTCGCCGTCGTCACCCCGGTCGACCTCGACCACGCCGAGTACCTCGGCCCGGACGTCGGCACGATCGCCGGCGAGAAGGCCGGGATCATCAAGGACGGCGCCATCGCCGTGCTCGCCCACCAGCAGCCGGCCGCCCTCGACACGCTGGTCCGCCGGGCGGTCGAGGTGGAGGCCGTCGTCGCCCGCGAGGGCAACGAGTTCGGCGTGCTGGAGCGCACGGTCGCCGTCGGCGGGCAGCAGGTGCGCCTGCAGGGCCTGGGCGGCGAGTACGAGGAGGTCTACCTGCCGCTGTTCGGCGCGCACCAGGCGCAGAACGCCGCGGTGGCGCTGGCCGCGGTGGAGGCCTTCCTCGGCGCCGGCGCGGCCACCGGGCCCATCGACCAGGAGACGGTGCGCCAGGCGTTCGCCGGCGTCCGCTCGCCGGGCCGGCTGGAGCGGGTGCGGACCAGCCCGACCGTGCTGGTCGACGCCGCGCACAACCCGGCCGGCGTCGCGGCGACCGTCGACGCGATCCGCGAGTCGTTCGACTTCACCCGGCTGGTCGGCGTGGTCGGCTGCGTGCGCGGCAAGGACGTGACCGGCATGCTCACCGCGCTCGAGGACGTCTGCGCCGAGCTCGTCGTCACGCAGAACAGCTCGGCCCGGGCGATGCCGGCCGACGAGCTGGGCGCGCTCGCCGTCGACGTCTTCGGTGCCGACCGCGTGAGCGTGTCGCCGCTGCTGCCCGAGGCGCTGGAGTCGGCGGTCGAGCTGGCCGAGGCCGGCCCGGACGACGCCCTGGGTGGCTCCGGTGTGCTGGTGATCGGCAGCGTGATCACGGCGGGGGAGGCCCGCACCCTGCTCGCCGGGCCGCGGGCATGACGGCGCCCGATCCGGAGCGGGCCACGCGGGCGCTGCGCGGCGTCGCGGCGGCGGTGCTGCTGCTCGAGGGGATCGCCGTGCTGTTCGTGCCGCGGGGCATCGCGCAGAGCGGCCCGGGCCTGACCGGCACGCGGCTGACCTTCCTGCTCCTGCTGGCCGTGGTGCTGGTGCTGGCAGGCGGGGTGCAGCGCCGTCCGCGGGGGCTCCTGGTCGGGACGGCGCTCCAGGTGCCGCTGCTGCTCACCGGCCTGCTGTCCGGCGTCATGTGGATCGTCGGCGGCGTGTTCGTGCTGATCTGGCTCTACCTCTTGCAGGTGCGCAAGGAGCTGCTCGGCAGCAGCTTCGGCGACCCCGCCGCGGCGCCGCCCCCGGCCGAGCCGGGCGACTGACGCCGCCCGACCGACGCCGGCGCTCCGGGGAGCATCCGGGCCGGAGCTTCAGGCCGCCCCGGGCTGCTCCCGGGCGCGGTCGCGGACGTCCGCGGCGTCGGCACCCAGCGAGCGCAGCACTCGCTCGACCACCGGGTCGTCCACCGCGAGGACGCCGACCAGCACGCACGCGCTGTCGATCGCGCGCCGGCGGCGGCGCGGCCGCCGGTCCAGCACGTAGCGCAGCGACTCCTCCAGCGCCCGCTTGCTGCCGTCGGCGAACGGCAGGTGCCCACCGCTCGGGGCGGGGTCCAGCGCGCCGGGGCCGAACACCTCCTCCGCCACGGTGCGCACCGAGTCGAGGTCCACGCCGAGCGCCGCGAGGGCCTGGGCGTCCAGCGGATCACCGGCGGCACCGGCGGCGGCCGGGCGGAGCCGCTCGGCGTCCACGCCCGCCGCGGCCAGCGCCGCCCGCCCCGGCCCGTCGACCGCGGCGACGGCGACCAGCAGGTGCAGCGGCTCGATCCGGTCGGCGCGCAGGTCGCGCGCCTCCTCCTGCGCCCGGACGACGACGTCCCGGGCGTCCCGGGTGAACCGTTCGAACACCTCAGCGCTCCCTTCGCGGCCGGCCCAGCCGGGTGCCGGCGTGCTTCTTGTGCACCGCCTGCCGGGTGACCCCCAGCGAGTCGGCGATCTGCTGCCACGACCAGCCCTGTCGCCGGGCGCGGTCGACCTGCAGGGCCTCGAGCCGGTCGGCCAGCTCGCGGAGCGCGCGGATCGCCCGCAGGCCCGTGGCCGGGTCGTCGGCGGCGGCCGCCGCGACGGCGTCCCGGGGTGGCGTGGCGGTCACAACGTCAACATAAGTTGACAGGCGTTGTCGTGTCAACTCAAGTTGACCCGCGGCGCCCCGTAGGCTTCCGGCTCGTGTCCGCACCCGCGCCCGAGCGCACCCTGGTCCTCGTCAAGCCCGACGGCGTCACCCGCGGCCTGGTCGGGGAGGTCGTCTCCCGGCTGGAGGCCAAGGGCCTGCGGCTGGTCGCCGCCGAGCTGCGCACCCTGAGCCGCGAGACGGCCGAGCAGCACTACGCCGAGCACCGCGAGAAGCCGTTCTTCGCCCCGCTGGTCGAGTTCATCACCGGCGGCCCGCTGCTCGCGCTGGTGGCGGAGGGGCCGCGCGCGATCGAGGCGTTCCGCGCGCTGGCCGGCGCCACCGACCCGGTCAAGGCCACGCCCGGCACCATCCGCGGCGACTTCGCCCTCGAGGTGCAGAACAACATCGTGCACGGCTCCGACTCGCCCGAGTCCGCCAAGCGCGAGATCGCACTGTTCTTCCCCGACCTGGGCTGACCCGGGCATTGGAAGCTTTGCCCCCTGTCGAGGGGGCGAACATCGGGGGCAAAGCTTCCAATGCCTTGGAGGGGCGGGGCGGGGGGACGGCGGCGGCTACCCTGGACGGGTCATGACGAGGAAGCCGCGCACGTCCACGGGCGAGTCCCTCTACCCCCGGCTGGAGCCGCTGCTGGCGCAGGTGCAGAAGCCGGTCCAGTACGTCGGCGGGGAGCTGAACTCCCAGGTCAAGGGCTGGGACGACGTCGCCGTCCGCTGGGCGCTGATGTACCCCGACGCCTACGAGGTGGGCTTGCCCAACCAGGGCCTGATGATCCTCTACGAGGTGCTCAACGAGCGCCCCGATGCCCTGGCCGAACGCACCTACGCCGTCTGGCCGGACCTCGCCGCGCTGATGCGCGAGCACGGCGTGCCGCAGTTCACCGTCGACGCGCACCGCGCCGTCGGCGACTTCGACGTGCTCGGCGTCAGCTTCGCCACCGAGCTCGGCTACACCAACCTGCTCGAGGCGCTCGACCTGGCCGGGGTGCCCCTGCACGCGGTCGACCGCGACGAGACGCACCCCGTCGTGGTCGCGGGCGGGCACGCCGCCTTCAACCCCGAACCCGTCGCCGACTTCGTCGACTGCGCCGTCCTCGGCGACGGCGAGCAGGTGGTCGGCGACGTCACCGACGTCGTGAAGGCCTGGAAGGAGCAGGACCGGCCCGGCGGCCGGGTGGAGCTGCTCGCCCGGCTGGCCCGGGTCGAGGGCGTCTACGTGCCGCGCTTCTTCGACGTCGCCTACGGTCCGGACGGCGCCATCGCCGCCGTCACCCCCAACCGGGACGACGTCCCGGCGCGGGTGGCGAAGCGCACCGTGATGGACCTGGACGAGTGGCCCTACCCGAAGCAGCCGCTGGTGCCCATGGCCGAGAGCGTGCACGAGCGGATGAGCGTGGAGATCTTCCGCGGCTGCACCCGGGGCTGCCGGTTCTGCCAGGCCGGCATGATCACCCGGCCGGTGCGCGAGCGCACCCTCCAGGGCATCGGCTCGATGGTCGACCGGGGGCTCAAGGCCACCGGGTACGAGGAGGTCGGCCTGCTGTCGCTGTCCAGCGCCGACCACTCCGAGATCGGGCAGATCGCCAAGGAGCTGGCCGACCGGTACGAGGGCACCAACACGGGCCTGTCGCTGCCGAGCACCCGGGTCGACGCGTTCAACGTCACGCTGGCCGACGAGCTGTCCCGCAACGGCCGGCGCTCCGGGCTGACCTTCGCTCCCGAGGGCGGCAGCGAACGGATCCGGCGGGTGATCAACAAGACGGTCTCCAAGGAGGACCTGGTCCGCACCGTCACCACGGCCTACGCCAACGGCTGGCAGCAGGTGAAGCTCTACTTCATGTGCGGCCTGCCCACCGAGACCGACGAGGACGTGCTGGAGATCGCCGACCTCGCGGTCGAGGTCATCCGCGCCGGGCGGGAGGCCAGCGGCCGCCGCGACATCCGCTGCACCGTCTCGATCGGCGGGTTCGTGCCCAAGCCGCACACTCCCTTCCAGTGGGCCGGGCAGGCCAGCGCCGAGACCATCGACGCCCGGCTCAAGCTCCTCCGGCAGGCCATCAACAGCGACAGGCGGGTCGGCCGCTCGATCGGGCTGCGGTACCACGACGGCCAGCCCGGCATCGTCGAGGGCCTGCTCTCCCGCGGCGACCGCCGGGTCGGCCGGGTGATCGAGCGGGTGTGGCGCGACGGCGGGCGGTTCGACGGCTGGAGCGAGCACTTCTCCTACCAGCG
Source organism: Geodermatophilus sp. YIM 151500 (assembly GCF_025716945.1). GTDB lineage: Bacteria > Actinomycetota > Actinomycetes > Mycobacteriales > Geodermatophilaceae > YIM-151500. The sequence goes on along the minus strand of NZ_JAOVZT010000016.1, from coordinate 35,852 downwards.
GTGGACGACGGCCGCCACCGAGGAGCTCGCCCGCTTCGGCGTCGACCTCGACTGGTTCACCACCCGCGAGCGCACCGAGCACGAGATCCTGCCCTGGGACCACCTGGACTCCGGCCTGGACAAGGAGTGGCTCTGGGAGGACTGGCAGGAGGCGCTCGCGGAGGAGGAGGTCGCCGACTGCCGGTGGACGCCCTGCTACGACTGCGGCGTCTGCCCGACCATGGGCACCGAGATCCAGATCGGTCCCACCGGCCGCAGCCTCCTCCCGCTCACCCCGGTCTGATGGCCCGTCAACCCGAGGGACCACCCCCGCCGCCGACGGTGCAGAAGCTGCGCCTCCGCTACGCCAAGCGCGGCCGGCTGCGCTTCGCCTCGCACCGCGACCTGGCCCGGGCGCTGGAGCGGGCGCTGCGCCGCGCGCAGGTGCCGATGGCCTTCTCCGCCGGCTTCACGCCGCACCCGAAGATCTCCTACCTCGGCGCCGCCCCCACCGGCGCGGCCAGCGAGGCCGAGTACGTGGAGCTCGGCCTCGCCGAGCGCCGCGACCCCGAGGAGGTGCGCGCGAGGCTGGACGCCGCGCTGCCGCCGGACGTCGCCGTCCTCGAGTGCGTCGAGGCGGCCGAGGGCACCGGCGCGCTGGCCGACCGGATCGACGCCGCCGTCTGGCGGGTCGAGCTGCCCGGGGTGGCCCTGGCCGAGCTGCAGCCGGCTGTCGAGAAGTTCCTCGCCAGCGGCGTGGTGACCGTCGCCAAGCGCACGAAGAACGGGCTGCGCGACGTCGACGCGCGGGCGCCCGTGACCAGCGCCTCGGCGGTCGATGAGGCAGGTTGTGCCATACTGCACATGGTCGTCCGGCAGGTGACGCCCGCCGTTCGACCCGACGACGTGTTGGCCGCGCTGGCTGCCGTCGCCGACCTGCGCCCGCCGTTGCCCCCCCGGGCCGTGCGTGCGGCGCAGGGCCGGCTCGACGACACCGGAGCCGTGGCCGATCCGCTCGGTCCCGACCGTGCGGCGCGCACCCGCTGCCAGGGGGAGCACGCGGCGGCCCGACCGGCGGAGCCGGTGGCCTGACGCCGTCGCGCGGCACGGCTGCCAGACGCGCCGCACCGTCCCGGGTCCGCCGGGGCGACCCAGACCACCAGCACCACACGCACAGCAGCACCGCACCCAGCTCGACCGGGTGCACCGCACCACCGGCCACCGGACGCGGCCCCCGTCGCCCGGTGGCCGACCACAGACTTCGCAGGACGGGCCGACCGCCGCACCCGTGCGGCGGCCCGTCCGGCCAGACCCGCGTTCCTGCGCGGCCGCCAGTCCTCGTGATCGGCGCCCGGGAGCGCCCGAGGAGGAGCCCTCGTGGCTGACAACGACAGCACCGACGCCGATACCGGAACCGCCGCCGCCGAGGCGGACGCCACCCAGCAGGACACCGCGCCCGTCGGGCCCGGGCCGACCGACGGCCCCGGGGAACCGGCCGACCGCGGGCAGGGCGCCGGTGGCGACCTGCCGCAGCCGCCCACCGAGGGCGACCCGTCGCAACCGGCCGCCGGGGCGGACGCCGCGGGTCAGCAGCCCGGCGAGCCAGGCGCCGCGGATCGGCTGCCCGCCGCCGCGCAGACCGAGGACGACGGGGCCGAGGACGACGAGGCCGAGGACGACGGGGCCGAGGACGACGAGGCCGAGGACGACGAGGTCGAGACGGAGGAGGCCGAAGGCGCCGGGGCCGACGCAGGGACGGCGGCCGCCGTCGCGCCGGCCGAGCCGGAACCGGAACCCGCGCTGCCGCGCTTCGGCGCGCAGTTCAGCTCCCCGGAGCCGACCGCCGTCGTCGCCCGTCCCCGCCGGCGGGCCACCCGGCCCGCAGCCGCCGCCGAGCCGGACGCCGCCGAGCCGGACGCCGCCGAGCCGGTGGTGGCCCCGCCCCCGGCGGCTGCCTTCGTCAGTTTCATGGCTCCCACCGCCACCGAGGCCCCGCCGGCACCGCGTCGGCGCGGCCGCCGCGCCGCCGCCGAGTCACCCGACGCGGAGACCCCCGACACCGGGGCCACCGAAGGCGCCGCCGAACGGCCGGAGGACGAGGAGCCCCGACCGCGGCGCGGCCGCCGTCGCCGGGCCGGCGGCCGGGCCGGCGGCGAGGACACCGGTGCCGGCGAGGACAGCACCGCGGACGAGGCGGACACCGGCGTCGCGGACGAGGTGGACGCCGGCACCGCGGAGGCGACCGACACCGAAGACCGCGACGCCGACACCGAGGACAGCGACGCCGACACCGAGGACCGCGACGAGGAGCCCTCGGGCAGCCGGCGCCGACGGCGCGGGCGCAGGGGCCGGGGCCGCGGCCGGGCGGACACCGACGCCGACACCGACGCCGACACCGGCGACGAGGAGACCGACACCGGCGAGAACGAGACCGACCTCGACACCGGCGAGGACGAGTCCGGCGCCGACGCCGAGGAGGGCGCCGACACCGACGAGGACGAGGGCGCGCCCTCGGGCACCCGGCGTCGTCGGCGGCGCCGGCGTCGGGGCGGCGCCGAGGACCGCGCCGACCGAGCCGAGGAGGCCGAGGACGAGGAGCGCCCGGAGCGGGCCGGTCGCGGCGGCCGGTTGACCAGCGACGACGACGTCCGCGGGGTGACCGGGTCGACCCGGCTCGAGGCCAAGCGGCAGCGCCGGCGCGACGGGCGCGACAGCGGCCGCCGGCGGACGCCGATCCTCACCGAGTCGGAGTTCCTCGCCCGGCGCGAGTCGGTCGACCGGGCGATGGTGATCCGGCAGCGCGGCGAGCGCACGCAGATCGCCGTCCTGGAGGACGACGTGCTCGTCGAGCACTACGTCACCCAGGCGCAGGCGACGTCCTTCGCCGGCAACGTCTACCTCGGCCGGGTCCAGAACGTGCTGCCCAGCATGGAGGCGGCGTTCATCGACATCGGCAAGGGCCGCAACGCCGTCCTCTACGCCGGCGAGGTGAACTGGGACGCCGCCGGGTTGAGCGGCAAGCAGCGCTCGATCGAGCAGGCCCTCAAGACCGGCGACAAGGTCGTCGTCCAGGTGACCAAGGACCCGATCGGCCACAAGGGCGCCCGGCTCACCCAGCAGATCAACCTGCCCGGCCGCTTCCTGGTCTTCGTGCCCGGCGGGTCGATGACCGGCATCAGCCGCAAGCTGCCCGACACCGAGCGCAACCGGCTCAAGGACCTCCTCAAGCGGATCGTCCCCGAGGACGCCGGCGTGATCATCCGGACCGCCGCGGAGGGCGCCTCGGAGGAGGAGCTGACCCGCGACGTCAACCGGCTGACCGCGCAGTGGGAGGTCATCCAGAAGAAGGTCGAGGCCGCCCAGAACTCCTCCGGCGGCGGTCCGACGCTCCTCTACGGCGAGCCCGACCTGGCCATCCGGGTCATCCGCGACGTCTTCAACGAGGACTTCAAGGAGCTCGTCGTCCAGGGCGACGAGGCCTGGGACACCGTCGAGGCCTACGTCGCGCACGTCTCCCCGGAGCTGTCGGGCCGGCTGACCCGCTACACCGGCGAGGGCGACGTCTTCTCCGCCAAGCGGATCGACGAGCAGCTGGCCAAGGCCCTCGACCGCAAGGTGTGGCTGCCCTCCGGCGGCTCGCTGGTCATCGACCGCACCGAGGCCATGACGGTCGTCGACGTCAACACCGGCAAGTTCGTCGGCGCCGGCGGCAACCTCGAGCAGACGGTGACCCGCAACAACATGGAGGCGGCCGAGGAGATCGTCCGCCAGCTCCGGCTGCGCGACATCGGCGGCATCATCGTCATCGACTTCATCGACATGGTGCTGGAGAGCAACCGCGACCTGGTCCTGCGCCGGCTCACCGAGTGCCTGGGCCGCGACCGCACCAAGCACCAGGTCGCCGAGGTGACCTCGCTCGGCCTGGTGCAGATGACCCGCAAGCGGGTCGGCCAGGGCCTGCTCGAGGTCTTCTCCGAGCCGTGCGAGCACTGCCGCGGGCGCGGCCTGGTCGTGCACACCGAACCCGTCGACGAGCGGCGCCGCGGCGGCAACGGGGGCGGCGGCAACCGCCGGGACCGGTCCGGCGGCCGTGACACGGCCAAGGACACGGCCAAGGACACGGCCAAGGACACGGCCAAGGACACGGCC
>NZ_JAOVZT010000016.1:0-31624 GCF_025716945.1 Geodermatophilus sp. YIM 151500 | reverse complement strand
AAGGACACCGCCAGAGACACCGCGAGGGACACCGCGAGGGACACGGCCAAGGACACCGGCAGGGACACCGCGCGGGACGGCGGCCGCGAGCTGGTCGCGGCCGGCGGGACGTCCGGTCCCGACGGGGCCGGGCCGGACGACGACACCGGGGGTCCGCGCTCGGGTGGCCGCCGCAACCGCGGACGGCGCAACCGCGGGCAGGCCGGGGAGGAGCTCGAGGCCGAGGACGCCGCCATCCTGACCGCCTCGCGCGCCGACGAGACCGCCTCGCGCGCCGACGAGACCGCCTCGCGCGCCGACGAGCAGGACGCGGGCGGCACCGGCGAGCAGGACGCGGGCGGCACCGGCGAGGCGGACGCGGGCGGCGGTGACGCCGGCTCCCGGACCGCTGTCGAGGCCGCCGCGGCGCAGCCGGTCACCCTCGACGCCCGGCCGGTCGCGGCCGCGGACCTGCCGGAGGTGGCCGCGCCGGAAGTTGCCGTGCCGGAAGTTGCCGTGCCGGAAGTTGCCGTGCCGGAAGCTGCCGTGCCGGAAGTGCCCGTGCCCGCCGAGACCCCGGCCGCCGAGCCCGCCGTCGAGGACGCGACCGCCGGGACCGCGGCGGCCGAGGCGCCCGCCGAGGAGCACCCGCCACTGCTGGCCCGACCGCGCCGGCGCCGGGGGGCGAGCCGCCCGGCGGGACCGCCCGCCTGAGGAGAGCCCCCGCCCACGCGGGCGCGGGGGCGGGCCCCCGGACGGGGCCAGCCCGCTCCCCGCACGCGCGGGCCGGGCGCGGGTGCGTCGGGGGAGCGGGGTCACCCTGGCCCGTTCGACCGGCGCGCCGCCGCTCGGGTACGCTGGCCAGGTTGCATCGTCCCGGGCCGGGCACCTCGCGGTGCCGGCTGGCCGGCGGGCAACCCGTCCCGCACCCGGTGCCCGGCACCGGTCGTGCGCGCAGGACACCCTGCAGGACACGAGGGAACCGATCGAGGAGTCAGTGGTGTACGCAGTCGTGAAGGCCGGTGGCCGGCAGCACAAGGTGGCCGTGGGCGACCGGTTCACGGTCAACCGTCTCGCGGGTGAGGCGGGCGACACCGTCACCCTCCCGGCGGTGCTCCTGGTCGACGGCGACACCGTGACCACCGACGCGGGCAAGCTGGCCGGCGTGACCGTGACCGGCGAGATCGTCCGCCACGGCAAGGGCCCGAAGATCCGCATCCACAAGTTCAAGAACAAGACCGGCTACCACAAGCGGCAGGGGCACCGTCAGCCCCTCACCGACGTCGTGGTCCGCGACATCAAGACGAAGGGCTGACGCCGACATGGCACACAAGAAGGGCGCCTCGTCCTCCCGCAACGGCCGCGACTCGAACGCCCAGCGGCTGGGCGTCAAGCGCTTCGGCGGCCAGGTCGTGAAGGCCGGCGAGATCATCGTCCGCCAGCGCGGCACCCACTTCCACCCCGGGCTCGGCGTCGGCCGCGGCGGCGACGACACGCTGTTCGCCCTGCAGCCGGGCGCGGTCACCTTCGGCACCCGGCGGGGACGCAAGACCGTCTCCATCACCGCGGTCGAGTAGAGGACCATCCTTCCCCCCACGCCTCGCAGGCTCGGCGCGGGCCCTGGAGGATGACCGTTCCACACCCCCACGAGCGCACGGGCCCGACCGGGCTCGTGCGCTCGTTGCGTTCCGATCGGTAGGTAGAACCCATGGCGGCCTTCGTCGACCGGGTCGTCGTGCACGTCGCCGCCGGCAACGGCGGGCACGGCGTGGCCTCGGTCCACCGCGAGAAGTTCCGACCCCTCGGCGGCCCGGACGGCGGCAACGGTGGCGACGGTGGCGACGTCGTCCTCGAGGTGGACCCCAACGTCCACACGCTGCTGGACTTCCACCACCGCCCGCACCAGCGGGCCGGCAACGGCCGCCCCGGTGCGGGCAGCAACCGGCACGGGGCGCGCGGCGAGGACCGCGTCCTCCGCGTGCCGGCCGGCACCGTCGTCAGCACGCCCGACGGCCGGGTCATCGCCGACCTCGTCGGCGCCGGCACCCGGGTGGTGCTGGCCGCCGGAGGCAAGGGCGGCCTCGGCAACGCCGCGCTGGCCAACCCGCGGCGCAAGGCACCCGGCTTCGCCCTGCTCGGCGAGCCCGGCGAGGCCTTCGACGCGGTCATCGAGCTCAAGAGCGTCGCCGACGTCGGCCTGGTCGGCTTCCCGTCGGCCGGCAAGTCGTCGCTGATCGCGGCCATGTCGGCGGCCCGCCCGAAGATCGCCGACTACCCGTTCACCACGCTGGTGCCCAACCTCGGGGTGGTCCGCTCCGGCGACGTCACCTACACGATGGCCGATGTCCCCGGGCTCATCCCGGGCGCCTCGGCCGGCAAGGGCCTGGGCCTGCAGTTCCTGCGGCACGTCGAGCGCTGCGCGGTGCTCGTGCACGTGGTCGACATGGCCACGCTGGAGCCGGGGCGCGACCCGGAGAGCGACGTCGCCGCGGTCGAGCAGGAGCTGCGCGCCTACGGCGGCGAGGAGCTCGACCTGGTGGGCCGGCTCCGGATCGCCGTCCTCAACAAGATCGACGTGCCCGACGGCCGGGAGCTGGTCGATCTGGTCCGCGGGTCGCTCGAGCGGCGCGGCCTGCGGGTGTTCCCGGTCAGCGCCGCGACGGGGGAGGGGCTGACCGAGCTCGGCTACGCCCTCGCTGCCGCGGTCGAGGAGCACCGGGCGTCGCTGCCCCCGCCGGAGCCCGCCCGCGTCGTCGTGCGCCCGCGGGCGGTCGACGACGCCGGGTTCACCGTGGCGCGCGATGCGGACGACGTCGACGCCTTCGTCGTCCGCGGCGCGAAGCCGGAGCGGTGGGTGCGGCAGACCGACTTCACCAACGACGAGGCCGTCGGCTACCTCGCCGACCGGCTCAACCGGTTGGGGGTCGAGGTCGCCTTGGCCGAGGCCGGTGCCCGCGAGGGCGACGCGGTCACGATCGGCGGGGTCACCTTCGACTTCGTGCCGACCCTGCCGGCCGGGACGCTGACGGCCGAGGAGACCGCCGGGCTCGGCGGCCGCGGCACCGACGCGCGCATCGACGCCCCCACCCGGGTCCGCGCGTCCGAGCGGCTGGCGGCCAAGAAGGCCCGGCGGGTGCCGTACGAGGTGACCGAGGCGGGCTGGACCGACGAGGAGCTCGCCGGGCTGGAAGCCCCGGACGACGACCGGTGAGCGGGACCGTGCCCGGGACGCCCGCGGCCGCCGTCCGGCCGGAGATCGCCGCTGCGGCGCGGGTGGTCGTGAAGGTGGGCTCGTCGTCGCTGACCACGCTGCCCGGTGGCCTCGACGAGGAGCGGCTGAGGGCCCTGGTCGACGTGCTCGCTGCCGTCCGGGCGGCCGGGCGCCAGGTCGTGCTGGTCTCGTCCGGCGCGATCGCCGCCGGGCTCGCCCCGCTGGGGCTGACCGGGCGGCCGCGCGACCTGGCCACCGCGCAGGCCGCGGCGAGCGTCGGCCAGCTGCGGCTGGTGCAGACCTACGCCGACGCCTTCGCCCGCCACGGCATCACCGTCGGCCAGGTGCTGCTCACCGCCGACGACCTCACCCGGCGCGGGCACTACCGCAACGCCCGGCAGACCGTGGAGCGGCTGCTGTCCCTCGGCGTGCTGCCGATCGTCAACGAGAACGACACGGTCGCCACCGAGGAGATCCGCTTCGGCGACAACGACCGGCTGGCCGCGCTCGTGGCGCACGTGGCGGTGGCCGACGCCCTGCTGCTGCTCTCCGACGTCGACGGCGTCTACGACGGTGATCCGCGCACCGGCCCGGCCGCGCTCATCGACACCGTGCGCGGCCGGGCGGACCTCGCCGCGGTCACGCTGGGCCGCGCCAGCCGCAACGGCGTCGGCACCGGCGGCATGGCCACGAAGGTGGAGGCGGCGCTGATCGCCTCGGGGGCCGGCGTCCCCGTCGTCGTCACCTCGACCGCGGCGGCGCCCGCGGCGCTGGCCGGCGAGCGGGTGGGCACGCTGTTCGCCGTCACCGGCCGGCGGCCCAGCGCCCGGCAGTTCTGGCTGCGCTACGCCAGCCGGCCGCGGGGCCGGCTGCTGCTCGACGCGGGAGCGGTGCGGGCGGTGCGCGAGCGCGGCGCCTCACTGCTGGCCGCCGGCATCACCGGGGTCGTCGGCGACTTCCTCGCCGACGACCCGGTCGAGCTGGTGGGTCCGGACGGCGGGGTCGTCGCACGGGGTCTGGTGGCCTACGACGCCCGGGAGTTGCCGGAGCTGCTCGGCCGCAAGACCGGCGAGCTCGACCCGGAGTACCGCCGCGAGGTGGTGCACCGCGACGAGATGGTGCTGCTCGGCCGCCGCGCGGTGCACTGACCGAGAAGCGTGTGCGCCGGCGCGGAGTTCCGGGCGTCGGAACTCCGCGCCGGCGCACACACCCGGTGGTCCCCCGGCCCGGCGACCTCCCGGCCGGGTGGCCGTCCGGTGGGCTGAGAGACTGCCGCGCGTGACGATCCGCCCCATCCGCGAGCTCGGCGACCCCGTGCTGCGCACGCCCGCCGATCCGGTCCGGGCCTTCGACCGCGAGCTGGCGGCCCTCGTGCGCGACCTCGAGGAGACCGTCGACCACCCCGGCCGGGCCGGCCTGGCCGCGCCGCAGATCGGCGTCAGCGCCCGGGTGTTCTCGCTCAACATCGACGGCGTCATCCAGCACCTGGTGAACCCGAGGATCACCGAGCTGTCCGACGAGCTGCAGGAGGGCGACGAGGGCTGCCTGTCGGTGCCGGGCCTGTGGGCCCCGACCACGCGGGCGATGCACGCCGTCGTGGAAGGCTTCGACGTGCACGGCGAGCCGCGGACGGTCAAGGGCAGCGGGCTGATGGCCCGCGCGCTGCAGCACGAGGTCGACCACCTCGACGGCAAGGTGTTCCTCGACCGGCTCACCGGCGACGCGCGCAGGCGGGCCCTGCGAGCGTTGCGCGAGCGGACAGGGGCGTGAGCACCGCAGCGGGGAACGCGCGAGGAGCGGAGCGCGCCGCGGGAGCGAGCCCGTGGTGCCGCGAGCGGACCCCGGGCGCCGGGTGAACCTGCAGCCGGTGGTGCTCCGCGGCGACGTCGTCGTCCTCGAGCCGCTCGTCCCCGACCACCACGACGAGCTGGTCACGGCCGCGTCGGACGGGCGGCTGTGGGAGCTCTGGTACACGTCGGTGCCGTCACCGGAGGGGATGCGGGCCGAGATCGACCGGCGGCTCGCCGAGCAGCTGGCCGGCACGATGCTGCCCTTCACCGTGCGCCGGGTGGCCGACGACCGGGTCGTCGGCATGTCGACGTACATGAACGTCGACGCCGACGTGCCCCGGCTGGAGATCGGCTCGACCTGGACGGCGCGCTCGGCCCAGGGCACCGGCGTCAACGCCGAGAGCAAGCTGCTGCTGCTCGGCCAGGCCTTCGAGGTGCTCGGCTGCGTCGCGGTGGAGTTCCGCACGCACTGGCACAACCGGCAGTCGCGGGCGGCGATCGAGCGGCTGGGCGCCAAGCAGGACGGCGTCCTGCGCAACCACCGCCGCCTCCCCGACGGCTCGTTGCGCGACACCGTCGTCTACTCGATCACCGACGCGGAGTGGCCCGCCGTCCGCAACGGACTGCGCCACCGGTTGGCCGCCCGCCGGGGCTGACCGGCAGCCGACCACCCCGGGGGCGAGCGGGCCGGCGACCGATCAGCCGGGCCTCCCCGTCGGCTCGGCCCGGCCGCCGCGGCGCGCCGCGAGCCGGTGCGCGCCCTCGCCGTCGAGCTGGTCGAGGGCGGCGTCGCGCCCGGTCACCAGCAGCAGCAGCGCGGCCACCGGCCCCTCGACGGGGGCGCCGGAGCCGACGGTCCAGTCGGTGTCGGTGGCGGTCAGCCGGAGCCCGGACAAGCGGCGCCGGGCCCGGAAGGGGAAGCCCGTGTCCCACACCCGCTGGGCGGCCGCGACGGCCGCCGGGACCGGCACGGGCCGGGTCCGGCCGAGCGGGAGCGCGATGTCCTGGCCGTGCACGAGGACGTCGGTCAACGGCTCGAGCGGGGTGACGAACGGGGCCGTGCGGCGGGAGCCGACCATGGCCCGCAGCCGCCGCGCGTACTCGGCGCGCGGCAGGGGAGCGGCCCGCAGGGCGGCGTCGCGGATCATCCGGTCGAAGCTGCCGCGCGCCCGGACGGCGCCGACCAGCACCCCACCCAGCCCCATGTGCGCCTGGGTGAGGTGCGTCGCGACGTCGGCCACGCGCCAGGCGTCGCACAGCGACGGCGTCACCCACTCCGCCGGGGACAGGTCGTCGAGCAGGTCCGCCAGGCTGGACCGCTCCACGTCGACGGTCCGCCACACCGCGTCGAGATCCACGACGCCTCCCCCCGATTGGTACGATGTTCTGACCAATATCGTCAGATCATCTGACCGTGTCAAGGGGTGGCATGAGCGACGGCGCGGCGGACCGCCAGAACCTCGGCGTCCTGTGCTTCTACCCCCACCGGGCGATGGAGGCGCGCATCCTCGCCGCCCTGGCGGCCGCCGGGTTCGACGACATCACCGCGGCCCAGGGGCGGATCGCGGCCCGGATCGGCCGGGACGGCACCCGGCTGACCGACCTCGCCGAGCGGGCCCTGGTGACCAAGCAGACGGCCGGGCACCTGGTCGACCAGCTGGAGCGTTCCGGGTACGTCGAGCGCGTGCCCGACCCGACGGACGCGCGCGCCCGGCTGGTCCGGATGGCCCGGCGCGGGCAGGCGGCCGTGGCGGTGGCCCGCCGGGTCGAGGCCGAGGTGGAGGCCGAGTGGACGGCTTACCTGGGGGAGGAGGTCACCGCCGGTCTGCGGGCCGCCCTCGAGCGGCTGCGCGAGATCACCGACCCCTTCCGGTGAGCCGGCCGCCCCTTCACCGCCGCGATCACGGCGGTGCGGAAGCGACGCGCCCTCCGCCAGCGGCGTGTCGCCTCCCGGTATCCATGATCGTCGGCGAGGGAGGGGCGCCGCGTAGGCTCGTCGTCGTGCCCGCCGCCGCCGACCTGCCGCTGATCGGAGCCGCCGCGCTGCGCGCGCGGGCGGCCGCCCGGGTGCTGCGCACCCTGCCCACCGACGTCAAGGACGGCGCCCTGTCGGCGATGGCCGACGCGTTGGTCGAGCGCACCGACGAGGTGCTCGCCGCCAACGCCGCCGACGTGGCCGCCGCGGAGGCCGACGGCACCGCGCCGGCGATCGTCGACCGGCTGCGGCTGGACGCCGCTCGGGTGGCCGGCGTGGCCGCGGCCCTGCGCGAGCTCGTCGCGCTGCCCGATCCGGTCGGCGACGTCGTCCGCGGATCGACGCTGCCCAACGGGCTGCAGCTCCGGCAGGTGCGGGTGCCCCTCGGCGTGGTCGGCATCGTCTACGAGGCCCGCCCGAACGTCACCGTCGACGCGGCCGGGCTCTGCCTCAAGAGCGGCAACGCCGCGCTGCTGCGCGGGTCGGCCTCGGCCTTCCGCACCAACACCGCGCTGGTCGCCGTCCTGACCGAGGCGGCGGAGAAGGCGGGCCTGCCCGTCGGCTCGGTCGAGCTGCTGCCCACCGACCGCGCGTCGGTCGGCGAGCTGCTCGGCGCGCGCGGGCTGGTCGACGTGGTGATCCCGCGCGGCGGGGCCTCGCTGATCGAGCGGGTGGTGCGCGAGTCGACCGTCCCGGTGATCGAGACCGGGGTCGGCAACTGCCACGTGTACGTCGACGCCTCCGCCGACGCCGCGATGGCCGAGGCGATCGTGCTCAACGCCAAGACCCAGCGGGTGAGCGTGTGCAACGCCGCCGAAACCCTGCTGGTGCACCGCGACGTGCCGTTCCTGCCGCGGTTGCTCGGCGCGCTGGTCGACGCCGGGGTGACGGTGCACGGTGACGACTCCGCCCGTGCGGCGCACGGCGCCGTCGTCCCGGCGACCGACGACGACTGGGCCGCCGAGTACCTGTCGATGGACATGGCCGTGCGCGTCGTCGACGACCTGCCCGCCGCCCTGGAGCACATCGCGCGGTGGGGCAGCGGCCACTCCGAGGCGATCGTCGCCGACTCGGCCCGCGCCATCGCCTCGTTCACCGCCGGGGTCGACGCCGCCGCCGTGCTGGTCAACGCCTCCACCCGGTTCACCGACGGCGGCGAGTTCGGGTTCGGCGCGGAGATCGGGATCAGCACGCAGAAGCTGCACGCCCGGGGTCCGCTGGGCCTGCCCGAGCTCACCTCGACCACCTACGTCGTCACCGGCAGCGGGCACGTCCGCTAGAGGCCCGTCCGCCGCCGGGCTCCGGGCCCGCGGCGTCCCGCCGTCCCGAGGAGCCGCATGCCCCGCCCGCCGTCCCAGGCCCCGCACTTCTCCTCGGTCGCCGACGTGACCAAGCGGCTGTCGGCCGCCGGATACCTGCCCGACGCGCAGATCTCGACGACGGTGTTCCTGGCCGACCGGCTGGGCAAGCCGCTGCTGGTCGAGGGCCCGGCCGGGGTCGGCAAGACCGAGCTGGCCAAGGCGCTGGCCACGGCGACCGGGGCCGAGCTGATCCGGCTGCAGTGCTACGAGGGCCTGGACGAGGCGCGGGCGCTCTACGAGTGGAACTACAAGAAGCAGCTGCTCCGGATCCAGGCGGCGCAGGGCGCCGGCGGTGCCGACTGGGACACCGTGCACGACGACATCTTCGGCGAGGAGTTCCTGCTCGCCCGGCCGCTGCTGACCGCGATCCGGCGCAGCGAGCCGACCGTGCTGCTGGTCGACGAGACCGACAAGGCCGACGTCGAGGTCGAGGGCCTGCTGCTGGAGGTGCTGTCGGATTTCCAGGTGACCATCCCCGAGCTGGGCACGGTCACCGCCGTCCGCCGGCCGACCGTGGTGCTCACCTCCAACGCCACCCGGGAGCTGTCGGAGGCGCTCAAGCGCCGCTGCCTGTACCTGGCGCTCGACTACCCCTCGGCCGAGCGGGAGCGGGAGATCGTGCTGTCCCGGGTGCCCGACCTCGGGCCGGGGCTGGTCGAGCAGCTGGTGCGCACGGTCCGCGCGCTGCGGGCACTCGAGCTGAAGAAGTCGCCGTCGATCGCCGAGACGCTCGACTGGGCGCAGACGCTGCTGGAGCTGGGGCTGGACACCCTCGACGAGCCGGCGGTGCGCTCGACCCTGGGCGTGGTGCTCAAGCACGCCAGCGACCAGGAGCGGGCCGCCGCCGAGCTGCGGCTGAACTGATGGTCGCCCCGGCTCCCGGTCCCGCCGCCCCGCCGTACGAGCCCGGCGGGCTCGCCGGGCACCTCGACGGGTTCGTCCGCGCCGTCCGCGAGGCTGGGATCCCCGTCGGGATCAGCCAGGCCGTGGACGCCGCGGAGATCCTCACCGTCGTCGACCTCCTCGACCGCGAGCAGCTCCGGCACGGCCTGGCCGCGGTGCTGCTGCAGCGCGCCGCGCAGCGGCCGACCTACGACGTCCTGTTCGACCTGTGGTGGCCGCTGGGCGACCGCCTCCCGGCCGCGCCGGACGCGGACGACGGCACCGCGGAGCGGGACGCGGACCGGCCGGGTTCGACGCTCGACCTGCCCGACGGCGCGGACCTCGCGTCGGTGCTGCGCGAGGAGCTGTTCCGCCTGCTGCTGGAGGGCGACGACGAGGCGTTGCGCCGCCTGGCCCGCGACGCGGTGGAGACCTTCGGCCGGACCCCGCCCTCGCCGTCCGGCCAGTCGTTCTTCAGCTACCGGGTGTTCCGCGCGCTGTCGCCGGACACCCTGGTGACCCGGCTGCTCGCCGGCCTGCTCGGCGACGGCGACCGCGGTGGGCTCGCCGAGCAGGTGGCGCGGCAGACGGTGCGCGAACGGCAGGCGGCCTTCCGCGCGGCGGTCGAGGCGGAGGTCCGCCGGCGGACGGCGGCCGAGCGCGGGCGGGACCGGGTCGCGAAGAGCGCCGTCCGCCCGCTGGTCGACCAGGTCGACTTCCTGCGCGCGCAGTCCGCCGACCTGGCGGAGCTGCGCCGGGCCGTCGGGCCGCTCGCCCGGCGGCTGGCGGTGCGCCTCTCCGCGCGGCGGCGGCTGGGCCGCGAGGGGCGGCTGGACTTCCGGCGCACGGTGCGGGCCTCGCTGGGCACCGGCGGCGTGCCGGTGGTCACCCACCACCGCCCGCGGAAGGTGCACAAGCCGGAGCTGGTCGTGCTCTGCGACGTCAGCGGCTCGGTGGCCGGGTTCAGCCACTTCACCCTGATGCTCACCCAGGCGCTGCGCGAGCACTTCACCGGTGTGCGGGCCTTCGCGTTCGTCGACACCACCGACGAGGTCACCCGGTTCTTCCGGCCCGGGGCCGACGTGGTCGACGCGGTTGCCCGGATCGGCCGGGAGGCCGACGTCGTCGGCTTGGACGGGCACAGCGACTACGGCACCGCGTTCGAGGCGTTCGTCGACCGGTGGCCGGGCGTCGTCGGGCCGAAGACGTCGCTGCTGGTGCTGGGCGACGGCCGGACCAACTACCGCCCGCCCGGTCTGCCGGTGCTCGCCGACGTGGTGCGCCGGGCGCGCTCGGCGCACTGGCTCAACCCGGAGCCGCGCCGGCTGTGGGGCAGCGGCGACTCGGCCGCCGACCGGTACGGCGAGGTGGTCGACATGGTCGAGTGCCGCAACGCCGCCCAGCTGGCCGAGTTCGTCACGACGCTCTGACCGCTCCGGTCGTCACGACGGCGCCGGATCGGTCGGAGGCCTCCGGGGGTTCCGGCCGACCGGGTGTGACCTCGGCAACTGATCGGAAGAGGGCCGTAACCTCCGCGGCCTCCGGCCGTTGAGCACGGTGACGTCGTGACCGCCCGCACCGCCCGGTCGAACCGTGCCAGATGTGTGCGAGCGGCTCCCGACCGGCTGCACGGGGGGGCCGGTCGGGCGTGCGGCGGTCGGGACGCCGGGGATGCCGGCGTCGGTCCACACGGGCCGGCGCCGGTGTGCCCGGATACGCTCGATCGGTGATCGGCGGCCGGATCGGGGTGATGGGTGGGACGTTCGACCCCATCCACCACGGTCACCTGGTCGCCGCGAGCGAGGTCGCCGGTCTGTTCGGTCTCGACGAGGTCGTCTTCGTGCCGACCGGGCAGCCGTGGCAGAAGTCCGAGCGCGCGGTCAGCCCGGCCGAGGACCGCTACCTCATGACGGTCATCGCGACCGCGTCCAACCCGCGCTTCTCGGTCAGCCGCGTCGACATCGACCGCGGTGGCCTGACCTACACCATCGACACGCTCACCGACCTGCGCGAGCAGCGGCCCGACGCGGAGCTGTTCTTCATCACCGGTGCCGACGCCCTGGCGCAGATCGTCAGCTGGCGCGACAACGACCGCCTGTTCGAGCTGGCCCGCTTCGTCGGCGTGACCCGGCCGGGCTTCCACCTCGCCGTCTCCCACCTGCCCCAGGGGGTGGTCAGCCTGGTGGAGGTGCCCGCGATGGCGATCAGCTCGACCGACTGCCGGGAGCGCGTCGGCCGCGGGATGCCGGTCTGGTACCTGGTGCCCGACGGCGTCGTCCAGTACATCGAGAAGCGCGGGCTGTACCGGGAGGGTCCGCGGCGGCCGAACGCCCCCACGCCCCGCTCGCGCGCCGTCCGCGACCCCGGCCCCGACGGCCGCGACGAGCGGCCCGTGCCGGCCTCCACCGACCCCGAGGGTCCCGATCCCCAGCACCAGGAGGTGCCGCGATGACCGCCTCGGTCGAGGCGACGGAGACCGCTCTGCTCGCCGCCCAGGCGGCGGCCGACAAGCTGGCCACCGACGTGTCCATCGTCGACGTCAGCGAGCGGCTGGCCATCACCGACGCCTTCGTGCTCGCCTCGGCACCCAACGAGCGGCAGGTGCAGGCGATCGTCGACGAGGTCGAGGAGCGGCTGCGGCAGCACGGCGTGAAGCCCGTCCGGCGAGAGGGCGTCGCGGAGTCGCGCTGGGTGCTGCTCGACTTCGTCGACGTGGTGGTCCACGTGCAGCACGCGGAGGAGCGCGCCTACTACGCCCTCGAGCGGCTCTGGAAGGACTGCCCGACCATCCCCTTCGCCGACCGGGACGCCCCGGCGAGCCGCCCCGCCGACAGCGCGGCGGGGGAGCTCCTCTCCGCGGACGACGTCGATCCCGGCAGCGCCGACCCGACCCCGCTGGAGCCGCCGCCCGACGGCCGGCCGGACGCCGGGCCGACCGACCGGTGACGGGACCGGCCGAGAACGCCGGTCCCGCGGCCGGGGACCTGGAGGTGTCCACCCCCCGGGCGGCCGCGGCCCACTCTGCCCGGGGCGACTCCGCCCGGGCGGACTCCGCCCGGGCGGCCGCGGCGGACGGCGTCCGCCCGGCGCTGCCGGTGTCGCGGGTGCTCGTCTGGCGGCACGGGCGGACCGCCTGGAACGTCGACGGCCGCTTCCAGGGCCAGTTGGACCCTCCGTTGGTCGAGACCGGGCGGCGCGAGGCCGCCCGGGCAGCCCGGCAGATGCTCGCCGACGGACTGCGCGCCGACGGCACCGTCGTGGTCTCCAGCGACCTGGTGCGCGCGGTCGACACGGCGGCCGCGCTCACCGACCTGCTCGGGGTGCCGTTGCGGGTGGACGCGCGGCTGCGCGAGCACGGCCTCGGCAGCTGGGAGGGCCTGACCCGCGCCGAGGTGGCCGACCGCTTCCCGGAGCAGTACGCCGACTGGCGCGCGGGGCGGCCGGTGCGCGGCCGCGGCGGCGAGGAACCGGCCGACGTGGTCGCCCGCGCCCTCGCCGCCCTCGGTGACCTCCCGCGGGCGGAGACCGCGGTGGTCGTGACCCACTCCGGCACCGCCGGTCGGCTGCTCGAGGCGCTGCTGGCCCTCGGACCGGAGCACCGGCGCGTCCTCGGCCCGCTCGCCAACTGCGCGTGGAGCGAACTGGCCGTCCAGGGCCCGCGCTGGCGGCTGGTACGGCACAACGTCGCCCCGTCGCACGCTGCGGACGGCGTGGAGGGCGCGCCCCGGCGCGGCACCTCCGGCAGCCCCGAGGAGGGTGCGCCCAGCCGGGCCGACGACGCCGAAGCCGCCGGCTGACGCACCGCCCGCCCGACGGCCCCGGGCAGCGGTGGCCGGGCGGCTAGCCTCGCCGGGTGCCCGTCGCCGTCGTCACCGACTCGTCGGCCTCGCTGCCCGACGAGCTGGTCGGGAGCTACGGCATCGAGGTGGTGCCGCTCTACGTCGTCCTCGCCGGACGGTCCGGCCGGGAGGGCGAGGACATCGGGCCCGACGACGTCGCCCGGGCACTCACCCTGCGCGGCCAGCAGGTCTCCACCTCGCGACCCACCCCCGGCGACTTCGTCGCCGCCTTCCGGCGGTGCCTGGACCGCGGCGCCGACCGGCTCGTGGCCGTGCACCTGTCGGCCGAGCTGTCGGGCACGTGGGACGCGGCGCGCCTGGCGGCCGCTCAGGTCGGCGAGCACCTGGTGACCGTGGTCGACTCGCGCTCGGCCGCGATGGGCTCGGGTTTCGCCGTGCTCGCCGCCGCGCGCGCCGCGGCCGGCGGCGCGAACGCCGACGAGGTCGCCTCCGTCGCGGTCCGCACCGCCGCCGCCACGCGCACCTTCTTCGTCGTCGACACGCTGGAGTACCTGCGCCGCGGCGGCCGGATCGGGGCCGCCGCGGCGGTGCTGGGGTCCGCGCTCGCGGTCAAGCCCGTTCTGCACGTGCACGAGGGGCGGGTCGTACCGCTGGAGAAGGTGCGCACCACGGCACGCGCGGTGCACCGGCTGGTGCAGCGGGCGGCGGAGGCGGCCGCGGGTGCGCCGGTGTCGGTGGCGGTGCACCACCTGGCCGCAGCCGACCGGGCCGAGCGGTTGGCCGGCGAGCTGCGCGACCGCCTGCCCGACCTGGTGGAGCTGCACGTGAGCGAACTCGGCGCGGCGATCGGCGCGCACGTCGGCCCGGGTGCCGTCGGCGTGGTCGTGTCGCCCACCGACGGGCCGCTGGTCTCGGCGCCTCCTCCGTCGACCTGAGCCGCCCCGGGGCGCCGTCCCGCCGGCCGCGGAAATGCGGGGACCGCCCGCCGGCGCGCGGCCGCACGGCGGGCACGCGGCGGGAGGACGGTTCGGGACGGACACCCGCGTCACCCTGGCCGATCCGGCGCCGGGGCGTCGCGCCCCGTCCACAGGCCCGGTCGCCGTCCACAGATCCGCTCGACCGGCCCCTCCGCAGGGCGGGTCCCTCCTAGCGTCCGGCCGTGCGCCTCTCCGCCCGCCGTCCCGACGATGCCGACGTCATCCGTGCCCGGTTGCGCGCGCTGCTGCAGGAGGCCGAGCGGCCGTCCGGCTGGGTGCCCGACGACCTCGAGGGTGACCGGTGCCCGGTGGAGCCGCCGGCGGCTCCGGACCGCTCGCCCGAAGGACCGGACGGGCCCACGGACGACGAGTGCGCCCTGCCCGCCGGCCTGGGACGGCACCGCACCCCCGGCACGGCCGCCCGGTGGGACACGGGGCGTCCCGGCGCACGGGCGCTCTGGTCGGCCGGGCTGCTCGCCGTCGTGCTCCTGCTCGGGTGGACCTGGCTGGACCGGCCCCGGGTCGAGCCGGTCCCCGCCGGTCCCGCGGGCGCGGCCGGACCGGGAGCGGAGGCGACCGCCGGATCGGCAGCCGGGTCGGTGGGCGCACCGCCCGCGACCCCTTCGGTGGGAACCGCCGCCGAGGCGACGGCTCCGGTCGTCGTGTCCGTCGTCGGCCTCGTCGTCCGCCCGGGCCTGGTGACCCTGCCGGCGGGCGCCCGCGTCGCCGACGCGGTCGCCGCGGCCGGCGGCCTCCTGCCGGAGGCCGATCCGGCGTCGGTCAACCTGGCCGCACCGCTGTCCGACGGCCAGCAGGTGGCAGTGGGCGCACCCGGGGCGCCCGCAGCCCCACCCGCTGCCGCCGGCGCGGCGACCCCGGACGGTCCGGTGACGGTGAACCTCAACACCGCGACCGAGGCCGAGCTCGACGCGCTGCCCGGCATCGGTCCGGTGCTGGCCGGGAGGATCGTCGACCACCGCACCCGCCACGGCCCCTTCCGGAGCGTCGACCAGCTGGACGACGTCCCCGGGATCGGTCCGGCGGTGTTCGAGGGCGTGGCCGGGGCGGTGACCGTGTGAGTTGGCCCGCGGACGCTCTGATCGCCCGCGTCCGCCGGTCGGTTGCTTTCCGGCCGGTGCCGTCGGTGCAACCCGGCCGGTGGATCTGGGTCGACCTGCGCCTGGTACCGGTGGCCGGCGCCGTGTGGGCGACGAGCGTCCTGGCGCCGCACGTCCCGGCGCCCGCGCTGGCGACGGCGGTGCTTGTCTGCGCCGCCGCGAGCGCGATCCTCCGCCGCCGGGCCGCGCGCCGGGCGGTCGGCGCCGTGCTGGCCGTGCTCGCGGCGATCGCGGTCACCGCCGGCCTGGCCGCCGGTCGCGCGGTCGCCCGCGGCACCTCCCCGCTGGCCGACCTGGCGCGGACCGGCGCCGTCGCCGACGTCGAGCTGCGGCTCGACGGCGACCCGCGGCTCCTCGCCGGCGGAGCGCCGGGCCGGATCGTCGCCGACGCCACGGTCACGGCGTTGGCCGGTGCCCGGCCCGTGAACGACCTGGACGCCGCGGTGGTGCTGTTCGCCCCGGCGGACGGCTGGCTCGACCTGCTGCCCGGCCAAGCGGTGGCGGTCCGCGTCGAGGCATCACCGCCACGGCCCGGTGACCTACTGGTGGCGACCCTCTCCGCCCGGGGGCCACCGGAGCCGCTCGGGACGCTGGGCCCGGCGCAGCGGGCCGCCGGGGTGCTGCGGGCGGGGCTGGCGGACGCCGCCGCAAGACTGCTGCCCGACCGGCCGGCCGGCCTGCTGCCCGGTCTCGTCGTCGGCGACACCCGGGACCTGGACCCGGTGCTCGACGACGAGTTCCGGCGGGCCGGGCTGAGCCACCTGACCGCGGTCTCGGGCGCGAACGTGGCGATCGCGCTGACTGCCGTCCTCTGGCCGCTGCGCCGCCGCGCGGTCGACCGCCGGGTGCAGGCGCTCGTGGGGGTTGCCGCGCTGCTGGCGTTCGTCGTGCTGGCCCGGCCCGGCGCCAGCGTGGTCCGCGCCGCCGCGATGGGTGCGGTGACGCTGTGGGGACTGGCGGCCGGGCGACCGCGCGCGGCGATGCCGGCCCTGGGCGCGGCGGTGACCGTCCTCCTCCTCGCCGTGCCCGAGCTGGCCCGCGATCCCGGCTTCGCGCTGTCGGTGGCCGCGACGGCGGCGATCGTGCTGCTGGCGCCCGGGTGGTCGCGCCGTCTGCGCGACCACGGCTGGCCGCCGGCCCTCGCCGACGCGGTCGCCGTGGCCGCGTCCGCCGGGCTCGCGACGGCACCGCTGGTCGCCGGGCTGTCCGGCTCGGTGAGCATCGTGTCCCTGCCGGCGAACCTGCTGGCCGTGCCCGCCGTGGCGCCGGCGACGGTGCTGGGCCTGGCCGCGACCGTGCTGGGCCCGCTCGTCCCGCCGCTCGCCGACCTCCTGGTGTGGCTGGCCGGCTGGCCGACGCGCTGGCTGGTGCTCGTCGCGGAGCGCGCCGCGGGGCTGCCGGACGCCGTGGCCGGCTGGCCGGCGGGCACGCGGGGGGCCGTGCTGCTCACTGCGCTGCTGCTGCTCTGCGGCGGCCTCCTGTGGCGGTTCCGACGGCTGCGACCGCTCGCCCTGGTGGCGCTCGTGGCCCTGGTCGCGGTCGGGTGGCCGCTGCGGCAATTCGCCCGGGGCTGGCCGCCGTCCGACACCGTGCTGGTGGCCTGCGACGTCGGCCAGGGGGACGCGCTGGTGGTGCCGACCGCCCCCGGCGCCGCCGTGCTCGTCGACGCCGGTCCCGACGTCGGCGCCGTCGACCGCTGCCTGGACCGGCTGGGCGTCGACGTCCTGCCGCTCGTGCTCCTCTCCCACCTCGACGCCGACCACGTCGACGGCCTCGCCGGCGCGCTGACCGGGCGCCGGGTGGGCACGGTTGCGACGGGCACCCTCCCGCCCTCCGACGAGCGCGCCGCCGGGCTGGACGCCCTGCTGCGGCGCCGCGGCGTTCCCCGCACCGTCCTGGCGCCGGGGGACCGGCGCGACGTGGGGGACGTACGCGTGGACGTCCTCGCCCCGGCACCGGAGCAGGCGACGGCGAGCACGACCGGGAACGACCTCTCCCTGGTGGTGCGGGTCAGCCGGAACGGCCTGCGGATCCTGCTGACCGGCGACCTGGGCGCCGAGGCCGAGGGGCGCATCCTCCGAGCGGGCACCGACCTGCGGGCCGACGTGCTGAAGGTGCCGCACCACGGCAGCGGGGACGCCGATCCGGCCTTCCTCGCCGCCACTGGCGCACGGGTCGCCCTGGTCTCGGTCGGGGCCGACAACCGGTACGGCCATCCCGCCGCCCGGCTGCTGACCTGGCTGGGGCGGGCGGGCATGCGGGTCCACCGCACCGACCGGGAGGGCGACCTGGCCGTGGCCGGGACGGCGGGCCGCTGGGGTGTCGCGGCCCGCGGTCGGGCGGCCGGGGGCGGAGCGGTGGCGCGCCCGGCCGGGGACGGCGGGGGATGGGTACGTCCACCCGGGGGCGCCGGAGCGATGGCACGCCCGGCCGGTCCGGTCGATGCCGGTGGAGGCGGAGCCGGGCCGGCGGCACCGGTCGTCCCCGTCCCAGGGGCGACGACTCGGGGTCGCGGCGCACTGCGCCGGGACGCCAGGACTGTCGGTGGTCCGTGACACCATGCTCGGGTGCCTGCCGCCGCCGTGGAGCCGACCTCGCGCCTGCGCGTGGTCGTGGGCGAGGAGGAGCTGCTGCGGTCCCGCGCCGTCGCCGCCGTCCGGGCGGCGGTGCTCGCCCGCAACCCGCAGGCGGAGGTGCACGAGCTCGCCGCGGCGGGTCTTCCGCCCGGTCAGCTCGCCGACGTGCTGGCCCCCTCGCTGTTCGGCGGGCACCGGCTGGTCGTGGTCACCGGCGTGCACGAGGCCGCCGGCGCACTCGCCGACGCCCTGACCGGCTACGCGAAGGCGCCCGACCCCGACCTGACGCTCGTGGTGGTGCACGCGGGCGGCAAGCGCAACGAGGCCCTGCTCAAGGCGTTCAGGGCGGCGGGTGCAGCCGTCGATGAGTGCCCCAAGCTCACCTCGGCCGGCGACCGGGCGGCGTTCGTCCGCAACGAGGTGCGCAGTTCCGGCGGTCGGATCTCCGCCGACGCCGTCGCCGCGCTGGTCGACGCCGTGGGCGCCGATCTGCGGGCGCTGTCGGCAGCGGCCGGGCAGCTGGTGTCGGACTTCGGCGGCAGCATCGACGCCGACGCCGTCGCCCGGTTCCACCGCGGCCAGGCCGAGGTCAGCGGATTCACCGTCGCGGAGCGGGTGCTCGTCGGCGACCGCGCCGGCTCGCTGGAGGCGCTGCGGTGGGCGCTGCAACGCGGCGTCGCGCACGTGCTCGTCGCCGACGCGATCGCCGACGGCGTCCGGACCGCCGCGCGCGTCAGCTCGCTGGCGAGCACCAACCCCGGCGAGCTCGCGCGGGTGCTCAAGATGCCGCCGTGGAAGGTGAAGAAGGCCCAGGCGCAGTCACGGGGTTGGAGCATCGAGGGCCTCCAACAGGCCCTCCGTGTGGCCGCCGAACTGAACGCCGACGTCAAGGGGGCGGCGGCCAGCGCCGACTACGCCCTGGAGCGGGCGATCCGCCGGATCGTCGCCATCCGCGCGCAGACCGGCCGCGGGAGCCGGGTCCGCTCCGGCCGCTGAGCGGCGCACCCGGGGAGAGAACCGCCCGACGCGACGAGCCCCCGTCCCGGAGCGGGCGGGGGCTCGTCGCGTCAGGGCACCGGAGCGGAGTGCTCCGGACGACACCTCCGGGAGTGGCGCCTCGGAGGGTGGCGCCTCAGAGGGTGGCGGCGCGCTTGGCCATGCCGGACTTCCGGTTGGCCGCCTGGTTCTTGTGGATGATGCCCTTGCTGGCGGCCTTGTCCAGCGCCTTGCTGGCGACCTGCAGCGCGCTCACCGCAGCCTCCTTGTCCCCGGCGTCGGCCGCGGTGCGGAACCGTCGGACCGCCGTCTTCAAGGCGGACTTGACCGCGACGTTGCGCTGGCGTGCCTTCTCGTTGGTCTTGTTCCGCTTGATCTGGGACTTGATGTTCGCCACGCGTGAGCCTCGGTGTCTCGCTGGGGGAATCTGACAACGCGTCCGGGCGGCGGGCGCCAGCGGACCGGCCTGCCAAGATACCAGCGCGGGTACCGGCGACCCAACCCGACCGCCTCTCCGGGCCGCCTCCCCGGCGCCGCCTCCCGGGCCGCCGCCTCTCCCGGCGCCGCCTCTCCCGGGCCGCCGCCTCTCCCGGGCCGCCGCCTCCCTCCACGAGCCCGTCCCCGCCCGAGCCCATGAGCTCCCGAGCCGATGAGCTCCCGAGCCCCATGAGTTCCCGAGCCCCATGAGTTCCCGAGCACCGCGCGGTGCTACGGGCGGCGGCGGGGTCGTGGGACCATGGCAGGCACTGTGACGACTCCTGCTGCCACCGATCCGGCCCGCATCCGGAACTTCTGCATCATCGCCCACATCGACCACGGCAAGTCGACGCTGGCCGACCGGATGCTCGAGGTCACCGGGATCATCGAGGCACGGCAGATGCGCGCCCAGTACCTCGACCGCATGGACATCGAGCGCGAGCGCGGGATCACCATCAAGGCGCAGAACGTGCGCCTGCCCTGGAGGCCAGAGTCGGGCGAGCAGGCCGGCACCGAGCACGTGCTGCACATGATCGACACCCCCGGGCACGTCGACTTCACCTACGAGGTGTCCCGGTCGCTGGCCGCGTGCGAGGGCGCCGTCCTGCTGGTCGACGCCGCGCAGGGGATCGAGGCCCAGACGCTGGCCAACCTCTACCTGGCGCTGGAGAACGACCTCACGATCATCCCGGTGCTCAACAAGATCGACCTGCCGGCCGCCCAGCCGGAGCGGTACGCCGCGGAGCTCGCGCACATCATCGGCTGCGACCCCGACGACGTCCTCCGGGTCAGCGGGAAGACCGGCGAGGGCGTGCCCGAGCTGCTCGACGCGATCGTCACGCAGATCCCCGCCCCCGAGGGCGCCGCCGACGCCCCCGCCCGGGCGATGATCTTCGACAGCGTGTACGACATCTACCGCGGCGTGATCACCTACGTCCGCGTCGTCGACGGCCGCATCTCCGCCCGCGAGCGGATCAAGATGATGTCGACCGGCGCCACCCACGAGCTGCTCGAGATCGGGGTCATCTCGCCGGAGCCCAAGCCGGTCGACAGCCTCGGCGTCGGCGAGGTCGGCTACTTCATCACCGGGGTGAAGGACGTCCGCCAGTCGCGGGTCGGTGACACCGTCACCCTGCAGCACCGGCCGGCGGAGCAGTCGCTCGGCGGCTACCGCGACCCCAAGCCGATGGTCTACTCCGGGCTCTATCCCATCGACGGCAGCGAGTACCAGCTGCTGCGCGAGTCGCTGGACAAGTTGCTGCTCAACGACGCCGCCCTGGTCTACGAGCCGGAGACCTCCGCCGCGCTCGGCTTCGGCTTCCGGGTCGGCTTCCTCGGGCTGCTGCACCTGGAGATCGTCCGCGAGCGGCTGGAGCGGGAGAGCGGCCTGAGCCTGATCTCCACCGCGCCCAACGTCGTCTACCGGGTGGTCATGGAGGACGGAACCGAGCGCACCGTCACCAACCCCAGCGACTGGCCCGGCGGCAAGATCGCCACCGTCCACGAGCCGGTGGTCAGCGCGACGATCATTGCGCCCAGCGACTACACCGGCACGATCATGGAGCTGTGCCAGAGCCGGCGAGGCTCGCTCACCGGCATGGACTACCTGAGCGAGTCGCGGGTCGAGCTCCGCTACACGCTGCCCCTCGGCGAGATCATCTTCGACTTCTTCGACGCGCTGAAGTCGCGCACCCGCGGCTACGCCTCCCTCGACTACGCCGAAGCCGGCGAGCAGGAGGCGCAGTTGGTGAAGGTCGACATCCTGCTGCAGGGCGAGCCGGTCGACGCGTTCAGCGCCATCGTGCACAAGGACAAGGCGTACAGCTACGGCGTGATGATGGCCGGCAAGCTGCGCGAGCTCATCCCGCGCCAGCAGTTCGAGGTGCCCATCCAGGCCGCCGTCGGCAGCCGCGTCATCGCCCGCGAGACCGTCCGCGCCATCCGCAAGGACGTGCTGGCCAAGTGCTACGGCGGTGACATCACCCGCAAGCGCAAGCTGCTGGAGAAGCAGAAGGAGGGGAAGAAGCGGATGAAGATGGTGGGTCGGGTCGAGGTCCCCCAGGAGGCCTTCGTCGCCGCCCTCTCCAACGCCGAGCCCTCCAAGACCGGCAAGTGAGCCCGGACGCCGCCGACCCGGGGGAGGGACCGGCCGCTGGTCCGGCCGGCGACGAGCAGTAGAAGGACCCTCCCGCCCCCCTCCGCTCGCAGGCTCGCGGCGGGCCCCTGCAGGGGGCCGGACGCCGACTGGTGGGCCGCCGAGCTCGGCCGGGACCTCCCGCCCGGCCGTCGGCGAGACTGCGCACCCGCGGCGTCGACCTGACCGGAGCGCTGCTCGGCGAGCGCTGGCGGGTCGGCCCGCTGTTGGTCGAGCAGGGTCCCGGCCAACCGGCCGGGACGGCGTCCGTCCGGCCGACCAGGGCCGCAGGGCTTCCGGGGTCGCGGCTCCCTCGTCTACCTTCCCCGCCGGGAGGAGGCGCTGTGGACGGCGGCACCGCGCAGCTGCGGGTCGGCCTGCTCGGTGAGTTCACGGCGACGCACGGCGACCGGCCGCTCGACCTGGGTGGGCCCCGCCAGCGCGCCGTCCTCGCCCTGCTGTTGCTCGCCCGAGGCGAGGTCGTGCCCGCCGACCGGCTCGCCGAACAGCTGTGGGGGGACCGGGCGCCCGCCGACACCGCCGGTGCCCTGCAGGCCTACGTCTCCCACCTGCGCCGCCGGCTGCAACCGGGCAGCGCCGCCCGCGACCGCTCGCGCGTCATCGTGAGCGAGGGCCGCGGCTACGCCGTCCGGCTGCCGGACGACGCCGTCGACGCCTGGCGCTTCGAGCGGCTGCTGCACCGGGCGGTCGCGGAGCCCGAGCCGGCTCGCGCGGCCGAGATGCTCGACGAGGCGCTCGGCCTGTGGCGCGGCCCCGCCCTCACCGGCTACGCCGACGAACCGTGGGCCGAGGCCGAGATCGCCCGGCTGAGCGAGCTGCGCGCCGTGGCACGGGAGCGCTTGTTCGCCGCCCGGCTCGAGCTGGGCGAGGCGGCCCTGCTGGTGCCCGACCTCGAGGCGATGGTCAACGAGGAGCCGCTGCGGGAGGAGCGCTGGCGACTGCTGGTCCTGGCGCTGTACCGAGCCCAGCGGCAGGCCGACGCGCTCGGCGCGCTGCGCCGGGCCCGGGACCGCCTGGCCGAGGAACTGGGGGTCGACCCCGGGCCGGCGCTGCGCGACCTGGAGCGGCAGGTGCGCGCCCAGTCGCCGGCGCTCACCGCCGGTCGGCGGCCCGGGGGCGCTCGGCCGCCGGTGGCCGCGACCGCGCCGCGGAGCGCTTCCGCGCCGGGCGCCGGCTCCGCCGCACGGCCCGGACCGTCGGTGCCCGGACCGCCGGCACCGGGACCGCCGGCACCGGGACCGTCGGCACCGGGACGGTCAGGACCACCGCCGGCGGGGATCGCACCGGCGGCGCGCCCGGCGGCCGCGGCCGGACCACCGCCGGACTACCTGCACGACCGCGAGCGGGAGCTGGCCGCCGTCCGGTCGGCCCTGGACGACCTGCTCGCCGGGCAGCCGCGGCTGCTGCTGGTCGAGGGCCCGCCCGGGATCGGCAAGACCCGGCTGCTCGCCGAGGCACGCCGGCTCGCCGCCGACCGGGGGGTCCGGGTGCTCTCCGCCCGGGGCAGCCAGCTGGAGAAGGCGTTCGGCTTCGGGTCGGTCCGCCAGCTCTTCGAGCCGGAGCTGGCCGCACCCGACCGGCGGGAGCACCTGCTGGGCGGCGCGGCGGCGGGCGCCCGGGGCGTCTTCGACCTCGCCGGCGACTCCACCGAGGGCTCCTTCGCTGCCCTGCACGGTCTCTACTGGCTGACGGTCAACCTCACCGCGGCGGGCCCGGTGCTGCTGGCCGTCGACGACCTGCAGTGGTGCGACGGCGCGTCGCTGCGCTTCCTCGCCTATCTGGTCCGCCGGCTCGAGGCGGTCCCCGTGCTCGTCGTCGGGACCGTGCGCACCGGGGAGCCGCACGAGGACGAGGAGCTGCTCACCGAGCTGGCGCTCGAACCGGCGGCCGTGGTCGTGCAGCCCGGCCCGCTGTCGCCGGAGGCCATCACGACCATCGTCGGTCGGCGCCTCGGCGAGCCGGTGTCGCCGCTGTTCGCGGCGGCGTGCGACCGCACCACGGGGGGAAATCCGCTGCTGCTGCGCCAGCTGCTGCGTGCGCTGGAGGCGGACGGCGTGCACCCGGACGCGGCGCACGCCGACACCGTCGTCGCGGTCGGGTCGCGGGCGGTGTCGAGCATGGTGCTCGTCCGGCTGCGCCGGCTGGGCGGCGACGTCCTGGCGGTGGTCCGGCCGGCCGCCGTCCTGGGGGACGGCGCCTCGCTGCCGGCCGTCGCCGCGCTCGCCGGCCTGTCCGAGCGGGACACGGCCGCCGCGCTCGCCGTCCTGGCCCGCGCGGAGATCCTGCGCGACGAGCAACCCCTGGCCTTCGTACACCCGCTGGTCCGCGAGGCCGTCTACCGCGACCTGCCGGCGCCGGAACGCTCCCTCCGGCACGAGCAGGCCGCGCGGGTGCTGCAGGCGGCCGGGGCCAGCGACGAACAGGTCGCCGCCCACCTGATGCTCGCCCCGAGGCGGGGCGACGACCGCGCGGTCGGCGCTCTGCGCCGGGCGGCCCGCACCGCGGCCGACCGCGGCGCGACCGACAGCGCCGTCACCTACCTCCGGCGGGCCCTCGAGGAACTGCCCGACGACGCGCAGCGGTGCGAGGTGCTCGGCGAGCTCGGGCTGCTGGAGGCGCTGCTCGACGGGTCGGCCAGCGCCGAGCACCTGGCCCAGGCCTACGTGCTGGAGCGCGACCCGCGCCGGCGGGCCCGGCTGGCCGTGGCGACGGCCCGCACGCACGTGTTCGCCAGCCCACCCGGGATCGCCACCGCCTTCGCGCGGCAGGCGGCCGCCGACCTGCCCGAGGAGCTGACCGACCACCGGCAGGCGCTGCTGGCCCTGGAGATGACGAGCGGGTACATGCACGCGCTGGACCCGGCCGGCTGGCGCCGGGCCCTCCCCGAGCCGGAGGGCGACGGCTACGGCGCCCAGATGCTGGCGGCCGCGCTCGCCTTCGACACGACCGTCGCGGGGGTCGACCGGCCGCGGGCCGTGCAGCTGGCCCGGTTCGCGCTCGAGGGCGACCGGTTGTGGAAGGTCGACAACGGCCTGTTCTGGGTGGTCGCGGCCATCATCCGCACGCTCGCCGACGACGACCTCGGCGACTTCTGGTCCCGGGCCCGGGCCGAGGCCTACGCGCGGGGCTCGCTGTTCGCGGCCATGTCGACCAACCTGTGGCAGGGCTTCTGGCACTGGCGGCGCGGGGACCTCGACGAGGCCGACTCGTGCCTGGGCACCGCGCTCGAACAGGACCGGATGTGGGGCGGTGCCGGGGCCGGCACGCCCTACGCGCAGGCCCTGCGGATCGGCTGCCACCTCGACCGCGGTGACCTCCCCGCGGCCCGCCGGGTCGCCGACGCCGCCCTCGCCCGTCAGGCCTTCGGTGACGGGGCGCGCCTGGTCGGCCACGCGATCGCCCGGCTGCTGGCCGTGGAGGGCCGCCCCGCGGAGGCGCTCGCCGCGCTGGACGCCGTCCCCACGCCCGTGCCGGTGCCCAATCCGGTGTGGAACCCGTGGCGCCCGACCGCCGCGCTGGCCCTGCGCGGCCTCGGCCGCACCGACGAGGCCGTCGCCCTGATGGAGGACGAGGTGCGGCTTCAGCGCCGGTGGGGTGCCCCGAGCCACCTGGGCGGGGCGCTGCGCCTGCTCGGCGAGCTGCGCGGCCGCGACGGGCTGCCGGAGCTGCGCGAGGCGGTCGCACTGCTCGCCCCGACGTCGGCGGCCGTCGACCTCGCCCGGGCCCGGTGCTCGCTCGGCAGCCGCGCCGACGTGCCGCACGACGAGGCGGTGCCGCTGCTGGTCGCGGCGATCGACGAGGCGCACGCGCGCGGGGCCGTCGCCGTCCGCGAGCGGGCCCGCGCGGCGCTGGGCGCGCGGGGCTGCCCGGACGACGAGCACCGCGGGACCGTGCGCCGGCCGTCGGTCACCGAACGCCGCATCCTCGACCTCACCGCGGCCGGGTTCGACGTGCGGCAGGTGGCCCAGCAGCTGCTCCTCACGCCCGGGACGGTCCGGGCGGCCGTCGAGACCTGGGCGGGCGTCGACCCGGGCCGCTCCGGGACGACGGACCGCACCGCCGTAGGCGGGATCGGCCTCAAGTCGCTCGCAAGTCCGCCGACGGATCGTGTGCCCACGTGACGAGAGGTCGGGGAGTTCCGTGACGCAGCAGCAGGCACCGTCGCTCGTGCAGTCGCCGGCCGAGGCGCTGCGCGGGCTGTGCGGCGGTGCGGTGCACCTGCCCGGCGACCCCGCCTACGACCTCGCCCGCGGCGGGTGGAACCTGCGGTTCGCCGACTACCCGGCCGCCGTCGTCTACCCGGCCTTCCCCGACGAGGTCGCCGCCGTGCTGCGCGCCGCCGCGGCCGCCGGCCTCGCCGTCGCCCCGCAGGGCACCGGGCACGGCGCCCCGCCGCTGGAGGGCCGGCTGGCCGGCGCCGTGCTGCTGCGCACCGCCGCGATGGCCGAGCTGTCGGTCGACGTCGAGCGCCGGTCGGCGCGGGTCGGCGCCGGGGTGCTGTGGGGCGACCTCACCGACGCGGCGGGACGGCACGGGCTGGCCGCGCTGCACCCGTCGTCGCCGGACGTCGGGGTCGTGGGTTTCTCGCTCGGCGGCGGCATCGGCTGGTACGCCCGCCGGCTCGGGCTGCAGTCCGCCGCGGTCACCGCCGTCGAGCTCGTGCTCGCCGACGGCACCTTCGTCCGGGCGACGGCCGACGCCGACGCCGACCTGTTCTGGGCGGTGCGCGGCGGCGGGGCGCCGCTCGGGGTGGTCACCGCCCTGGAGTTCGACCTGTTCCCGCTGCCCACCGTCGTCGCCGGCTACCTCGCCTGGGACTGGACCGCGGTGGAGAAGGTCCTGCCGGCCTGGGTGGCCTGGTGCGCCGACGCGCCGGAGGAGGCGACCACGTCGTTCCGGCTGCTGCAGGCCCCCGCCGTCGACGAGGTGCCGGCCGGGCTGCGCGGCCGCCGGCTGGTCGTCGTCGACGGCGCCGTCCTGGGTGACGACGACGCCGCCGCCGAGCTGCTCGCGCCGCTGCGCGCCCTGACCCCGGAGTTCGACACGGTGACCCGCGTGCCGGCGTCGACGCTGGTCCGCCTGCACCTGGAGCCGGAGGGACCCACCCCCGGCTACGCCAGCAGCATGCTCCTCACCGGCCTGCCCGACGCCGCGATCGCGGCCGTCGTCGAGGCCGCCGGCCCGCGCTCGGGCACCTCGCTCACCGTCGCCGAGCTGCGCCAGCTCGGGGGCCGGCTCGGCCGGCCGGACCCGGCCGGCGGTGCGCTGTCGTACCTGGACGGCGAGTTCCTGGCGCTCGGCCTGGCCCTGGGCGACGACCCGGCCGGGTGGGAGCAGCTGCGCGCCGACACCGACCGCTTCCTCACCGCGGTCACGCCGTGGGCCAGCGGCCGGCACTACCTGCCGATGCTCGACGACGCCACCGACACCCGGAAGGTCTTCCCGCCGGGTGTGCACGCGCGGCTGTCGGAGATCCGCCGCCGCGTCGACCCCACCGGGCTCTTCCTCGACCCGCACCCCGCGACGCCGGCCCGCGGCTGCTGACGTCCGCGGCTGCTGACGCCCGCGGCAGCTGCCCACCCGCGGCTGCCGACCGCCCGCACGCACCGGCGCGCGCGCCCACGCCCGGTCCCGCCCGCCGGGAACCGGGCGGAGGCACACACCCGCATCCCGGCCCCGCCGACTTGAGATCCGGCCCGCAAGGTCGCGGCAGGTGCTCCGCAAGCGGCCGCGTGCACGGTCCTCCCCGTCAGATC
This sequence comes from Geodermatophilus sp. YIM 151500, assembly GCF_025716945.1. Lineage (GTDB taxonomy): Bacteria > Actinomycetota > Actinomycetes > Mycobacteriales > Geodermatophilaceae > YIM-151500. The sequence continues at coordinate 4,571 of NZ_JAOVZT010000016.1, read as the reverse complement.
CAGCGACTGGAGGACCACCGTGACCGTCACCATCGACACCGCCGCGACCAGCACCGTCGTCGCCGCCGACATCGACTACGCGCCGCTGCGCGCGCAGTTGACCGGCACCCTGCACACCCCGGACGAGCCGGAGTACGAGGCGCTGGTCAGCCCGTGGAACCTGGCCGAGCCGATGCGCCCGGCCGCCGTCGTCGGCGTCCGCACGGCCGAGGACGTCGTCGCTGCCGTCCGCTTCGCCCGGGAGCACGGCATGACCGCCGGCGTGCAGGCCACCGGCCACGGCGCCAAGGCCGGCATCGCCGGGCACCTGCTGGTCGCCACCCGCGGCCTCGACGAGGTCACCGTGCACGCCGAGGGCTGGGCGCGGGTGGGCAGCGGGGTCAAGTGGGCCCGGGTCATCGAGGCCGCCGCCCCGTACGGCCTGGCCCCGCTCAACGGTTCGACCAGCGACGTCGGCGTCGTGGGGTACACCACCGGCGGTGGGGTGGGCCCGCTGACCCGCACCTTCGGCCTCGCCGCCGACCGGGTGCGCGCCTTCGAGGTCGTCACCGGCGACGGCGAGTTCCGGCGGGTGACGCCCACGGAGCACCCCGACCTGTTCTGGTCGCTGCGCGGCGGCAAGGGGGCAACCGGCATCGTCACCGCCGTCGAGTTCGACATGGTGCACCTGCCGACGTTCTACGGCGGGGCGATCTACTTCGACGCCGTCGACGCCGCCGCGGTGGTCGACCGGTGGCGGGCCTGGTCGGCGGACCTGCCGGAGCTCGGGACGACGTCGTTCGCGATCTTCCAGCTGCCGGAGATACCCGACGTCCCGCCGCCGTTGGCGGGGCGGATGACCATCGGCGTCCGGCTGGCCTGGACCGGCGACCCGGCGGAGGGCGCGCGGCTGCTCGACCGGATGCGCGCCGTCGCCCCGGTGGTGCTGGACGACGCCATGCTGCGGCCGTACACCGAGGTCGACCACGTGCACGCGGACCCGGTCGACCCCATGCCGGTCGCCGACCCGGCAACGCTGCTCCGCGACTTCCCGGCGGAGGCGGCCGAGCGGCTGCTGGCGCTGGCCGGCCACGGTTCGGACTCGCCCCAGGTCCTGGTCGAGGTCCGTCAGGTCGGCGGCGCCTACGGGCGGGAGGCCGAGCACGCCAACGCCTTCTCCCACCGGGCGGCCCGCTACAGCGTGCTGGCGGTGGGCCTGGCGTTCGACCCGCTGTCCGCGGCTCGCTCGGAGGAGCACGCGCAGGAGATCTTCGCGGCGCTCGACGACTGGGCGACCGGCGGGGTGTGGCCGAACTTCGGCCCGCCGCAGGACGGGGCGACCGCGCGCCGGGCCTACGACCCGGACACGCTGGCCCGCCTGGCCGCCGTCGTCCGGAAGTACGACCCGGACGGCGTGCTGGAGCTCGGCACGTACATCACCGCGAGCCAGAACTGACCGACCGACCGTGCACCCGCCGGGGCCGCGCCGCCCGTCAGATCGTGAAGACGATCTTGCCGGCGGTGCGGCCCTCGTGCATGCGGGCGAACCCGTCGCGCGCCTGCGTGAGCGGCAGCTCGACGTCGATCTGCGGCCGGATGCCGGTCAGCCGGCACATCTCGACCAGCGACTCGAGCTCCTGGCGGGTGCCCATGGTCGAGCCGATCACCGACAGCTGGGTGAAGAAGACCCGGTTGAGCTCGGCGCCGGGGTCGTACCCGGTGGTCGCGCCGGAGGTGACCACCACGCCGCCGGGCTTGAGCGACTTGATGCTGTGCGCCCAGGTGGCCTTCCCGACGGTCTCCATGACCCCGTCGACCCGGGCGGGCAGCCGCGCGCCGGTCTCGAACGCCTGCTCGGCGCCCAGCTGCAGCGCGGCCTTGCGCTTCTCCTCGCTGCGCCCGGTCACCCACATCCGGAAACCGGCGGCGCGGCCGAGCGCGACCAGCGCCGTCGCGACGCCGCCGCTGGCGCCCTGCACCAGCACCGTCTGCCCCGGGCGCAGGCCGGACTTGACGAACAGCATGCGGTAGGCGGTCAGCCAGGCCGTCGGCAGGCAGGCGGCCTCGGCGAAGGACAGCTCGGCCGGCTTGGGCAGCAGGTTGCGCTTCGGGACGGCGACGTGCTCGGCCATCGTCCCCTGGTGCAGCTCGGAGAACAGCGAGCGCTTCGGGTCCAGGGTCTCGTCGCCGGTCCACCCCGGGCTGGCCACCACGCTGTGGACGACGACTTCGTTGCCGTCGGCGTCGATGCCGGCCGCGTCGGTGCCGAGGATCATCGGCATCCGCTCCGGCGGCAGGCCGACGCCCTGCAGGCTGAACAGGTCGTGGTGGTTGAGCGACGCCGCCTTCACCTGCACCGTCGTCCAGCCCTCGGGCACCTCCGGATCGGGGCGCTCGCCGACCTCCAGCACGGAGAGCGGGTCGTCCGGAGCGGGGCGGGAGACGAAGGCGGCCAGCATGGTGCGGACGCTAACGGAGCGGTCGGCGGCGGGCGACGGGGACCCTGGTTCCGCCCGTCCGACCGGGAGGGCGGCTCAGCACCCCCGCTCCGCCGCCCGGCGTTCCAGGGCCGCCCGCTCGGCGGGGTTGCGGCTGCACGCGGCGGCGCGGCGCCACGCGGTCGCCGCGGCGGTCGCGTCCCCGGCCCGGTCGAGCAGGTCGGCGTGGGCGGCGTGCAGCGGGGCGTAGCCGTCGAGCCGGCCTTCCGCGAGCACCGGCGCGAGCAGCGCCAGCGCCGCGCGCGCTCCGTCGGCGCGCCCGACCGCCACGGCCCGGTTCACCGTGACCACCGGCGAGGGCGTCATCCGCTCGAGCAGGCCGTACAGGTCGGCGATGCGGGCCCACGGGACGTCGCCGTCCGGGAGCGCGTGCAGGGCGGCGATGGCGGCCTGCACCTGGTACGGCCCGGGCGGGGCGGTGCCGGTGGTCGCCAGCAGCGCCCGGGCCTCGCGGACCGCCCGCCCGTCCCACCGGGAACGGTCCTGCTCGTCGAAGGGGACCAGCCGACCGACGTCATCGGAGCGGGCACGGGTGCGGGAGTGCTGCAGAAGCATCAGCGCCAGGAGCCCGGCGGTCTCCGCGTCGTCGGGCACCAGGCGGTGCACCTGCCGGGCCAGCCAGATCGCCTCGTCGCACAGTTCGGCGCGGACGGCCGGTCCGTCGCCGCTGGCCAGGTGCCCCTCGGTGAAGACCAGGTAGAGCACGGCCTGCACGCTCGCGAGGCGCTCGCCGAGGCCGTCGGGGCCGGGCAGCTCGAAGGAGATGCCGCTGCGCCGGATCTTCGTGCGCGCGCGCACCAGGCGCTTGGCCATCGCCTCCTCGGGGACGAGGAAGCCGGCCGCGATCTCGGGCACCGTCAGGCCGGCCACGTGCCGCAGGGTCAGCGCGACCCGTGCCTCCACCGCCAGGGCCGGGTGGCAGCAGGTGAGCAGCAGCTGCAGCACGTCGTCCTCCCCGTGCAGGCCCGGCTCGGGTGCCGGCGGCACGGCGCCGTCGGCGGGCGCGCCGGGCGCGCTCCGGTCCCGGCGCAGCGCGTCGAGCGCCTTTCGCCAGGCGGTCGTGGTCAGCCACGCGCCCGGCCGGTCGGGGACGCCGGCCGACGGCCAGGTGCCCGCGGCCGCCGCGAACGCCTCGGAGACGGCGTCCTCGGCCAGCTGCAGGTCACCCAGCCGCCGGGCCAGGGTGGCGACCACCTGCGCGCGCTCCTCGCGGAACGCCCGCTCCAGGGGGTCCACCGACGTCAGCCGGCGGCCGCCGTCGCGGCGAGCATCGTCCGCGTGTCGGTGCCCGGCGTCACCGGCCGGACGTCGACGCTGCCGGTGCGCACGTTGGGCACCCGCGCGGCCCAGTCCAGCGCGCCGTCGAGGTCGGGCACGTCGATCACGTAGAAGCCGATCAGGTGCTCCTTGGTGTCGGCGAACGGACCGTCGGTCAGCAGCCGCTCGCCGTCGCGCACCCGCACCGTGGTCGCCACGGACGGCGGCTCCAGCCCCGCGCCGCCGACGAGGATGCCGGCCTCGTGCAGCGCCCGGGTGTAGGTGGCCCACTCCTCCACGCGGGCGGCGTCGGGGCTGCCCCAGGACTCGGGGTCGGCGGACAGGAGCATCACGTACTGCATCGGGGTTCTCCTCGGTCGGGGGACGCGCCGGTCGGTGCGTCCTGCCCTACCGACGCGCAGCTTGCGGCCGGGAGGACACCCCCGTCGAGGAATCCCGGTGCGAGCGCAGTCCGTGCCTCGGCCGCACCCGGCTCGTTCCTCGCTGCGATGCTCCCGCAGCTGTCAGCGGACGATGGCTCTGGTCCGCTTCCGCGCCGCGGTCCGCTCCTCGCTCGTTCCTCGCTGCGATGCTCCCGCGGCTGTCAGCGGACGATGGCTCTGGTCCGCTTCCGCGCCGCGGTCCGCTCCTCGCTCGTTCCTCGCTGCGATGCTCCCGCGGCTGTCAGCGGACGATGGCTCTGGTCCGCTTCCGCGCCGCGGTCCGCTCCTCGCTCGTTCCTCGCTGCGATGCTCCCGCGGCTGTCAGCGGACGATGGCTCTGGTCCGCTTCCGCGCCGCGGTCCGCTCCTCGCTCGTTCCTCGCTGCGATGCTCCC
>NZ_JAOVZT010000015.1:18833-100884 GCF_025716945.1 Geodermatophilus sp. YIM 151500 | reverse complement strand
TGGCGCACCTACCGCCCCGACGGCACCCCGATCCTCATCCCCACCCACCCACCGCTACGGATCTGAGCCGACGGCACATCAGAACGACGCCAACCAGCGCGACGGCGCATCAGCGGGCAGCCGTGACGTCACCCGACGTCGGGATCCGACGCCGCGCCACGGGCAGCCGGAAGCGGTGAGCGAACTCGTGCCCGACGCGTTCGCGGCCGGTCAGCCGAGCATGCCCGCGGGCCAGCGACGACGAGCGGCGCGTCGTGCCTCCCGGCTTGCCGCGCTACTGACCGAAGGTGTACCTCAAGCGGGCATTGACCAGTTCGTTGATCCGCCGGCGCATGTGGCCCAGCAACGAGGCGTCCGGCGGCGGTTCGTCGACGAGCAGCAGCCAGCGCAGATCCGTGCCGAAGCCGCTGCGGTCACGTGGCAGCTCGAAGCGGATCCGTGCGTCGGGCCTGCGCTTCCACAGCGACGACCAGACCACCAGGACCGGCTCGTCGGCCTCGACGACCTCGGGGCGCTGCTCGTCATCGAGCAACAGCAACCACGGCCGGGTGGGGTCGCGATCCGGCTCCACCAGGGCCTCGAAGATCGCATGTGGGGGCGCCGGCTGATTGCGCCGCCGCGAGCCCACTTCGATCACAGCCGCACCGTATGTCGGACCCGGTCCCTCGGCAGCGGCCCTGACCGCCTGGGCCGGGCGTCCCCGCGGCGCTCGGGGTGTCAGCGGGTCGATGCGAGCCCGTCGCGCGCCGGCGTGTGGAGGAACGAGGATTGGTTGGGGTGGTGACACGGTCCGCCCGGCGCGCTTCGGCGGCATCGGCGTGCACGGCGCGTAGGTTGCCGGGCGGTCCGCCGACCGCACGCCGGCACCGGGGGAGGGCGTCATGGCCGCACGGGGCGACCGCTGCCGGCGTCGCCCGGTGGCCGCGGCGGGTTCCGCCGTCGCGCTGCTCCTCGCGGTGGCGGGGCTGACCGCCTGCACCCCGGTCCTGGAGCCGTCGTCGGGGACGTCCACCGGGGCGCCGCAGTCGTCCTCGGCGGCGCCGGAGCCGCCCGGGACGGCGGGCGGTCCGGGTCCCGCCGACCCGGGTGAGCCCGGCACGGCGCTCGCGTCCCTTGCCGAACTGGAGGTCAAGGGCCGCGCCCCGCGGACCGGCTACGACCGCGACCTGTTCGGCGACGGCTGGGGCGACCCGGACCGCAACGGCTGCGACGCCCGCAACGACGTGCTGGCCCGTGACCTCACCGACGAGACCTTCAAGCCGGGCACCCGGGACTGCGTCGTCGCCACCGGCACCCTCGTCGACCCCTACTCCGGGGAGACGATCGCCTTCCGCCGCGGGCAGGACACCAGCGACGACGTCCAGATCGACCACGTGGTGGCCGTCTCGGACGCCTGGCAGAAGGGCGCCCAGGCCTGGGACGCCGCCCGCCGCGTCGCCTTCTACAACGACCCGCTCAACCTGCTCGCCGTCGACGGCCGGCTCAACCAGCAGAAGGGCGACGGCGACGCGGCCACCTGGCTGCCGCCCGACCGCGGCTACCGGTGCGCCTACGTCGCCCGTCAGATCGCCGTCAAGCTCGGCTACGACCTGTGGGTCACCCGTGCCGAGCACGACGCCATGGCCACCGTGCTGGGCCGCTGCCCCGACCAGCCCCTCCCGGACGGCGACGGAGCCGCACCGCCCGAGCCGGCAGCTGCACCGGCGGCCGCGCCCACGCCGGCTCCGGGGCCGGCTTCCGTGCCGGAGCCGGCGGCCGCACCCGTCCCGGCGCCGCCGGGAGGCGCCTCCTACCGCAACTGCGACGCCGTCCGGGCCGCCGGCGCCGCACCGATCCGCGTCGGTGACCCCGGCTGGCGGGCCAGCTTCGACCGCGACGGCGACGGCGTCGGCTGCGAGTGACCCGAGGGGCTGCTGTCGCCCGACCGGGTCCGCGCCCGGCGATTCGCGGGGGTCGTCTCCCCGGGGCGTGCCGCGTCGCGGACACTGGGTCGGGCTGCCCGCACGCGGGTACCCGGACGTCGGACACCGCGGAGGAGGTCGCATGCAGGCGGAGACGCGCGTCCTCGGCGAACGCTACGAGCTGGTCTCGCGGCTGGCCACCGGAGGCATGGGACAGGTGTGGCGGGCCCGCGACACGCTGCTCAACCGTCCGGTCGCGGTGAAGATCCTGCGCAGCGAGTTCAGCGACAACCCGACGTTCCGGGCGCGCTTCCAGGCCGAGGCCCGGCACGCGGCCGCGCTCATCCACCCCAACATCGCCTCCGTCTTCGACTACGGCGAGGTCCGCGCCGGCGACGGCGAGCCGCTGGCCTACCTGGTCATGGAACTGGTGGACGGCGAGTCGCTGTCGTCGCTGCTCGAACGCGAGCCGCGCCTGGACCCGCAGCTCACGGTCAGCATCGTCCGGCAGACCGCCGCCGCCCTCGCCGCCGCGCACGCCGCCGGGGTCGTGCACCGCGACATCAAGCCGGGCAACGTCCTCGTGGCCCCCGACGGCGTCGTCAAGATCACCGACTTCGGCATCGCCTGGTCGGCGTCCAGCGTGCCCCTGACCGAGACCGGTCAGGTGGTCGGCACCGCCTACTACCTCTCGCCCGAGCAGGCGCAGGGCGGCAAGGCGAGCCCGGCCAGCGACGTCTACGCGCTCGGCGCGGTGGCCTACGAGTGCCTCGCCGGTCGGCGGCTGTTCGAGGGCGACAGCAGCGTGCAGGTGGCGCTGCGGCAGATCCGCGACGAGCCCGACCCGCTGCCCGACGACGTCCCCGGGCCGGTCCGGGCGCTGGTGACGCGCGCGCTGGCCAAGGACCCCGCCCAGCGCTTCCCCGACGGCGCCGCCCTCCGCGACGCCGCCGAGGCGGTGCTCACCGGCCGGCCGGCGCCGCTGGCGGACACCGCGGTCCTGCCCCTGCCGCTCGGCCCCGGCGCCGGGGGCGCGGCGACCGCCGCGGCCGGTGCCAGCGGGTGGGCGCACCCATCCACGGCACCGATGCCCGCGGCCGGGGCAGGGGCCGGGTCGGCTCCGGACGAGGGGGCCGACGGCCGCCGGCGGGGCCTGAAGGCTGCGCTCGCGGTGGCGTTCGGCGTGCTCGCCGTCGTCGCCGTCGTCACCGGGGTCGTGCTGGCCGATCCCGGCCCGCCGGCCGGCAGCACCACGCCCGTCGAGACCTCGTCGGCGCCGCCCACGCCCTCGGGGACCGCCCCGGCCGGCGTCCTCGTCGACGCGGCCGCCTACGTCGGCCGACCGCTCGCCGACGTGCGCGACGAGCTGGTCGGGCTCGGCCTCCAGGTCACCGCCCTGCCGGTCGAGACCGTCGAACAGGCACCGGGTGCCGTCACCGCCGTCGCCCCGGTCGGTGAACTGGTGCCCGGCAGCACCGTCGAGGTGGCCTACGCGGTCGCGCCCGCCCCGCCTCCGCCGGCGCCGGAGCCCACGCCGACGAGCGGGACGGATCCGGGCGAGGGTGACGGCGGGAACGAGAACCGCGGCAACAGCGACGGCGGGAACGAGAACAGGGGCAACGGGAACAGCGGCAACCGCGACGGCGACGACGACGACTGATCACCGGTCCCGCGGGCCCGGCGGCGCTCAGTCGCCGGCCGGTCCGGTGGGCCGCCGCCGTCCGCGCGGCGGGCGGCCGGGCACGGAGCCGGGCGCCGGCGCGGGCCCGGACAGCCGCCGCCGGGCCGAGACAGCCGCGGCCCGGGAGTCGCGGACGGTCCGCAGCAGCTCGTCGAAGGTCTGCCCGAGCACGTAGTGCGTGCCGTCGGCCATGAAGACGTGCGTGTCGCTGCGGCACTCGACCCGCTCGACGGCGTTCGGGTCGAGGGTGAAGTGCTCGCCGTTGCGGCAGGTGACAGCGATCATCCGAGCGGTCCTTCCGCTCCGGCGGGGCAGCGGGCCCCGGTGGCGCCGGTCCGGGCACTCCCCTCATCGGCAGCCGGTGCGAGCAACCGGAGCACCCGACGGGGTGATCAGCCCGCGTCGGCCCGGCCCAGCCGCCAGTAGCCCATGAAGGCCACGGACCGGCGGTCGAAGCCCGCCTCCCGCAGCAGGTGGCGCCGCAGCGCCGCGACCACCCCCGCCTCCCCGGCCAGCCAGGCGTAGCAGTCGGCGCCAGGAGCGGCCCCGGCCGGCACGTCCCACAACAGCGCGTCGGGGTCGAGGTCGTCGGCACCGGCTGCCGCCGCCGCGCCGCCCAGCTCGTCGGCCGCCGCGCACACCGCCGCGGTCAGCAGCACGCCGCGGGGCCGTACGGTGGCGCCGCACCGGCGCGGCAACCAGGTCAGCCGGACGTCGGGCGCGACCTCGACGTCCAGGACGTCGTCGTCGGTCGGCACCTCCAGCACGACGCGGGCCGCCGTCCCGGCCGGCAGCGACTCGGCGATCGCGCACACCGCCGGCACCGCGGTCTCGTCGCCGGCCAGCAGCAGCTGGCGGGCGTCGGCCGGCGGCCGCCACTCGACGCCGCCGGTCGGCTCGGCGAAGCGGGCGTTCGGCCCGACCAGCACCGCCTCGTCACCGGGCGCGGCCCGGCCCGCCCACGTCGACGCGGGGCCGGTCGCCCCGTGCAGCACGAAGTCGACGTCGACCTCCCTCTCCAGGGGTCGGGCCGCCCGGACCGTGTAGGTGCGCATCGGGTTGCGGTGGCCCTCGGGCAGGGCGCGCCACTCGGCGTACCAGTCGGCGCCCGTCGGGCAGTCCCGCAACCCGCGCGCCGGCAGCGGGAACAACACCTTGATCCGCTGGTCGAGGCCCGCGGAGGCGAACTCGTCCAGGTCGGAGCCGGTGAAGGTGATCCGGACGAAGCTCGGGGAGAGCCGGCGGACCCTCGCCACCTCCACCGCGAAGGTCCGGTAGGCGGGCACCTGCGCGGTCCGTACGGTCATCGCTCTCCCCGGGTGGCGGTGGCTGAGGAAGGTTAGGCTAGCCTTCCTTCACCGCCGCGGTAAGGCCGCGGCAGAGTCGAGAGGTCCCCCATGCGCGCACGCCCCACCCTGTCGGCGCTCGCGGCCCTGGCGCTGCTCACCGGCTGCGGTTCCACCGAGGAGCCGGCGTCGGCGGACGCGCAGGGCGAGGCCCCCGCCGGCGCCTTCCCGGTCGAGGTGGCGCACACCTTCGGCAGCACCACCATCGAGGAGCAGCCGGAGCGGGTCGTCGTCCTCGGCTGGAGCGCGCAGGACACGCTGTACGCCCTCGGCGTCGACCCGGTGGGCATGCCTACCTACACGTGGGGCGGCGGCGACGACGGCGTCGTCCCCTGGAACGACGAGCACTACGACCCGGACGTCACCACCCTCCTCGACACCGCCGACGGCCCGCCGCTGGAGGAGATCGCCGCGCTGCGGCCCGACGTGATCCTGGCCCCCTACGAGGGCTTCGACGAGAGCGTGTACCTGGACCTGTCGGCCATCGCCCCGACGGTCGCCTATCCCGACCAGCCGTGGACGACGCCGTGGCGGGAGCAGACCCGCATGATCGGGACGGCGCTCGGCAGGGCCGAGGAGGCCGAGCAGCTGATCGCCGACACCGAGCAGCAGGTGGCCGGCGTCGCCGCCGAGCACCCCGAGTTCGAGGGCCTCAGCTTCGCCTACACCAGCCTGGGCGCCGACGCCCTGTACCTCTACCTGCCGACCGACCCGCGGGTGCAGCTGGTCGAGGACCTCGGTCTCGAGCTCGCGCCCAGCGTGGCCGAGCTGGCCGGCGACGACGCGGAGTCGTTCTACGCGCAGCTGTCGCTGGAGGAGGCGCCGGAGATCGAGTCCGACGTCCTCATCGGGTGGACCGACGGGCTGACCGTCGAGGAGGTCCTGACCTCCGAGCTGTACGCCAGCGTGCCGGCCATCCAGCGGAACGCGGCCGTGGTGCTCGACGACACCGGCTTCGCCGCAGCGGCCAGCATGGTCAGCCCGCTGTCGATCCCGTACACGCTCGACCAGCTGGTCGACCGGCTGGCCGAGGCCGCGGCGAACGCCTCCTCGTGACGCGCACCGCGGCGGCCGACGCGCCGGCCGGCCGGGTGCCGCAGCGCACCGCCCGGCCGGCGCGTCGCCGGGTGCGGCTGCTGGTCGGCCTGCTCGGCCTCCTGGTGCTCGCGGTCGTCGTCGGCGTGCTCGGCATCGCGGTGGGCGCCCGGTCCATCGCACCGGTCGACGTCTGGACGGCGCTCGTCGCGCCCACCGGCACCGACGACGACGTCGTGGTCCGCGCGCTGCGGCTGCCCCGAACCGCCCTCGGGCTGGCCGTCGGCGCCGCGCTGGGCCTGGCGGGGGCGCTGATCCAGGGGCACACCCGCAACCCGCTGGCCGACCCCGGCCTGCTCGGCGTGAGCGCGGGCGCCGCGTTCGCGGTGTGCCTGGCCGTCTACGCCTTCGGCGTCTCGTCGGTGACCGGTTCGGTGTGGTTCGCGCTGGCCGGCGCGCTGCTGGCCAGCGTCGTGGTCTTCCTGCTCGGCACCTCCGGCGGCGGCGGCAGCCCGGTGACCCTCGCGCTGGCCGGCGCCGCGGTCACCGCCTTCCTCACCGCGCTGACCAGCGGCCTGGTGCTGCTCGACTCGGTCACCCTCGACGCCTACCGGTTCTGGGTGGTCGGCTCGCTGGTCGGCCGGGGCGACGACGTGCTCGCCCAGGTGGCGCCCTTCCTGCTGGTCGGCCTGCTGCTCGCGCTGGTCAACGCGCCGGCGTTGGACACGCTGCAGATGGGTGAGGACGTCGCCCGCGGTCTTGGCCAGCGCATCGGGCCGGCGCGGCTCACCGGCGTCGCCGCCATCACCCTGCTCACCGGGGCCGCGGTCGCCGTGACCGGGCCGATCGCCTTCGTCGGCCTCGTCGTCCCCCACGTCGCGCGGGCGATCACCGGCCCGGCGCACCGCTGGCTGCTCCCGTACTCCGGCCTGCTCGGTGCCGTGCTGCTGGTCGGCGCCGACGTCGTCGGCCGGGTGCTGGTGCGCCCCGCGGAGCTGCCCGTCGGGCTGGTGCTCGCCGTCGTGGGTGCGCCGTTCTTCATCGCGCTGGTCCGCCGCCGCCGGCTGGTGTCGCTGTGAGCAGCCGGGTGCGGGAGCCGGTGACCACCACGTCCGAGCGCCGGACACGGCCACGTCCGACGGCGGGCTCGGTGAGCGCCGCCACGGTCGCGCCGGGCGTGCCGGGACGGCGGGCGGTGCGGGTCGGCCCGGTCTCGGCCGTGTGGCGCCCGCGCGCGGTGCTCGTGCCGGCGGTGCTCGCGGTCGTCGCGCTGCTGCTCGCCGCGGTCGACGTCGGCCGGGGCGACTACCCGATCGGCGTCCTCGACGTGCTGCGCATCGTGCTCGGCGGAGGCGGGCAGGCCGACCGCTTCGTCGTCGTCGAGCTCCGCCTGCCGCGTGCGCTGACCGCCCTGCTGGTCGGTGCCGCGCTCGGCATGTCCGGGGCGATCCTGCAGTCGGTCGCCCGCAACCCGCTGGCCAGCCCGGATCTGCTCGGCATCACCGCGGGCGCGAGCGTCGGCGCGGTCGCGCTCATCGTGCTCGGCGGCGGCGTGCTCGGCGGCGCGCTCGCCCTCGTCGGGCTGCCGCTGGCGGCGTTGCTGGGCGGGCTGCTGACGGCCACCGCCATGTACCTGCTCGCCTGGCGCCGCGGCGTCGACGGCTTCCGGCTGGTGCTCGTCGGCATCGCGCTCGCGGCGCTGCTCACCTCGTCGACGTCCTACCTGCTGATCGTCGCCGACATCACGCAGGCCGCGCAGGCGACGGTGTGGCTCACCGGCAGCCTCAACGGCCGCGGCTGGGAGCACGTGGTGCCGGTCTTGCTCGCGGTCGGCGGCAGCGCGCTGCTGGCCCTGACCGGCGGGGCGACGCTGTCGGCGCTGCGCCTGGGCGAGGACAGCGCCCGCGCGCTCGGCGTCCGGCTGCAGGCCGGCCAGGCGGCGCTGCTCGCGATCGCCGTCCTGCTCGCCTCGGTCGCCGTCGCGGCCGCCGGGCCGCTGGCCTTCGTCGCGCTCATCGCGCCCCAGGTGGCGCTACGGCTGGTCCGCTCGGCGGGGCCGCCCGTGTTCGCCGGCGGCCTGGTCGGCGCCGTCCTGGTCGTCGGCGGCGACGTCGTCGCCCGCACGGTGCTGCCCGTCGAGCTGCCGGTCGGCATCGTGACCGCCGCCGTCGGCGCCCCGTACCTGCTCTCCCTGCTCGCCCGCCGCACCCGGAGGCTCGACGCATGACCGCTCTCGCCGACGGCGCCCGCGCCGGCCGGCTCGTCGCCCGCGACCTGACCCTCGGCTACGGCGACCGCGTGGTGGTCGAGCACCTCGACCTCGACGTCGTCGACCGGGGCATCACCGCGGTCATCGGCCCCAACGGCTGCGGCAAGTCGACCCTGCTGCGCGCGCTGGGCCGACTGCTGCGCCCGCAGGGCGGTGAGGTGCTGCTCGACGGACGGCGGATCGACCGGCTGCCCACCCGCGAGGTGGCCCGCACGCTGGGCATGCTGCCCCAGACGCCGGTCGCCCCCGAGGGGCTGACCGTCGCCGACCTCGTCGCCCGCGGCCGGCACCCGCACCAGGCGTGGTTCCGGCAGTGGTCGCGCGACGACGAGGCCGTGGTGGCCGAGGCGATGACCTGGACCGGCGTGCTCGACCTCGCCGACCGCCCGGTCGACGCGCTCTCCGGCGGTCAGCGGCAGCGCGCCTGGATCGCGATGGCGCTGGCCCAGGGCACCGACCTGCTGCTGCTCGACGAGCCGACCACCCACCTGGACCTCGCGCACGCTGTCGACGTCCTGGACCTGGTCGACCAGCTGCACCACGACCGCGGGCGCACCGTCGTCATGGTCCTGCACGACCTGTCGCTGGCCGCGCGCTACGCCGACCACCTCGTCGCCATGCGCGACGGCCGGATCGTCGCCCAGGGCCCGCCGCGCGAGGTGATCACACCGGAGTTGCTGTCGGAGGTGTTCGGCCTGTCCGCGGCCGTGCTGCCCGACCCCGTGTCCGACGGCGTCCTCGTCGTCCCCATCGGCACCCGCCATTCCCGGTGGGCCGCCACCCCGTCCGGAGGAGCCCCGTGATCCGCACCCGCACCGCCGCCGTCGTCCTCGCCGCCGCGCTGCCCCTGGCCGCCTGCGGGGGAGCGGGCGACGCGGAACCCGCCGCGGCGTCCGGGGCGTCCGGGGCGTCCGGGGCGTCCGCCGACGAGTTCCCGCGGACGGTGGAGCACGCCATGGGCTCGACCGAGATCCCCGCCGAGCCCGAGCGGGTCGTCGTCCTCGACACCGGCGAGCTCGACTCGGTGGTCGCCCTCGGCGTGACGCCGGTCGGCGCGGTGACCACCGACGTCGCGACCGGCTTCCTGTCCTACCTGCAGGAGCCGGCCGAGGGCGTCGAGCAGGTCGGCACCATCGGCGAACCCGACCTGGAGGCGATCGCGGCGCTGGGCCCGGACCTGATCCTGTCGAACCAGGTCCGCCACGAGGACCTCTACGACGAGCTGGCGCAGATCGCGCCCACGGTCTTCGCCGAGTACGTCGGCGCTCCGTGGAAGGACAACGTCGGCCTGGCCGCCGAGGCGCTGGGCATGGAGACCGAGGCCGACGCCGTGCTCGCGGAGTACCAGCAGGCGGCCACCGCCCTCGGCGAGGCGATCGGCGACCCGGCCGCCACCACGGTCAGCCCGCTGCGCTTCGTGCAGGGCTCGATCCGCGCCTACTCGCCGGAGTCGTTCATCGGCACCGTGCTCGGCGACATCGGCGTGACGCTGACGGGGTTCACCGAGGGCGAGTACCCGGCGTTCACCGAGCTCAGCCCGGAGCAGCTGGACCTCGCCGACGCCGACGTCGTGCTGTACAGCTCCTACGGTTCCAGCGGCGAGTCCGGTGCGGACGCCGTCGTCGCCGGCCCGCTGTGGTCGCGGCTGAGCGCCGTCCAGGAGGGCCGTGCGATCCCCGTGGAGGACGACGTCTTCTACACCGGCATCGGTCCCACCGCCGCGTCGCTCATCGTCGAGCGCCTGTCGGCCGAGCTCGGCTGACCGCGGCCGTCGGGCGCCGCCGCCCTCAGGCCGTCCTCACGATGCGGGGCCCGACCTCGTGCTGCAGGAGGAGGCCGGCCACCGCACGGCGAGGCCCGTGGCCGGCGGACGGCGACCGCCGTGCGCTCCCCGCTCCGGTCGACGACTAGGTTCGCCGCCGTGCCCGACCTCGCCGCCCGCGCCCGCACGCTGCTCGACCTGCACACCGCGCCGGAGATCCTGGTGCTGCCCAACGTGTGGGACGTCGTGTCGGCCACGGTGGTCGCCGCGACCGACGGTGTCCGGGCCATCGCCACCGCGAGCCACTCGATCGCCGCGATGTTCGGCTACGAGGACGGCGAGCACATCCCGCTCGACCTGCACCTCGACGTGGTCGCCCGCATCGCCGCCGCCGTGGACCTGCCGGTGACCATGGACTTCGAGGCCGGCTACGGGGACCCCGGTGGGACCGCGCGGCGGGCGATCGAGGCCGGAGCCGTCGGCGGCAACCTGGAGGACGGGATGCGCCCGCTGGACGAGGCGGTCGCCGCGGTCGAGGCGGTGCTCGCCGCCGGCCGGGACGCCGGGATCGACTTCGTGCTCAACGCCCGCACCGACGCGATGCTCGGCCGCGGTGCCAGCGGGACGGCCGACCGGGGTGCCGCCCTCGAGGAGGCGGTCCGCCGGTGCCGGGCCTACCTGGACGCCGGCGCACCGGTCGTCTTCGTCCCCGGCGCGGTCACCCGCGAGGAGATCGCCACCCTGGTCGACGGGCTCGGGCGGGGTCGGCTGTCCGTTCTCACCGTGCCGCGCCTCTCGCCGTCGGTGCGCGAGCTGGCGGAGCTCGGGGTCACCCGGGTCTCGGCCGGCCCCTTCAGCCAGTGCGTCGCCCTCACGGCGCTGCAGGACGCGGCCGCCGCGCTGGTGGCCGGTGGCTCGCTGCCGGAGGGCACTCGCCGGCTGAACTGAGGCTGGTGAGGCCGGACCGGTGACGGCGTCGGTCCGGCTGTCGTGGACGGCGGCGCCGGAGCCTGGGGCGGCTCACCCTTCGGGGGTGGGCGGTGGCCCGAACGGCTTGCCGCGGACCTCCTCCGTGCCGATCACCCGGTCAGGTGACGAGCCCGCCGGCGTGCCCGGCGGCCGGTACGAGGAGGGGAACGGTGGCCGAGCAGAGCGTGCTCGTGGTGGAGGACACCGACGAGATCCGCGAGCTGGTGTGCACCGTGCTGCGCAGGGCCGGCTTCGACGTCCGGGCCGTCGGATCGGGGGCCGCGTGCCTCGACGAGGTGCGCCGGCAGCCGCCGGACCTCATCGTCCTGGACCTGGGGCTGCCCGACGCCGACGGCACGGAGGTGTGCCGCCAGGTGCGCGCCGAGACCGCCTGCTACGTGCTCATGCTGACCGCCCGCGCCGAGGAGGTCGACCTGCTCATCGGTCTGGCTGTCGGAGCCGACGGCTACATGGCCAAGCCGTTCTCGCCCCGCGAGCTGGTCGCGCGGGTGCAGGCGATGCTGCGCTTCCCGCGCACCGCGCCCGCGCCCGCACCCGCCCCCGCTGCCGCTCCCGACGCGGTGCGCCGCCTGGCCGAGCTGGAGGTCGACGAGGACAGCCGCGAGGTCCGGGTGGACGGCGAGGTCGTCGACCTGACCCGCACCGAGTTCGACCTGCTCGCCGCGCTGGCCTCCCGCCCCGGCCGGGTGCTGCAGCGCGAGACGCTGCTGCGCGAGGTCTGGCAGACCGACTGGGAGGGCAGCGTCCGGCTGGTCGAGGCGCACATGTCCAACCTGCGGCGCAAGCTGCACGCGGCCGGACTCAGCTCGCCGGAGATCAAGACGGTCCGTGGGGTCGGCTACCGCCTGGTCGCCTGAAAGCGGAGTGGATCCGTTGCGCGTGACGCGCACGGATCCACTCCGCTGGGTCAGTCGCGGGCCAGGGCCTCGAGCTCGGCCACCCGCGCGTGGGCGAGCACGCCACGCCGGGCGTCGGCAGCGATCGACCGGCACACCGCGGCGACGTCGGGGTGGCCGAGCTGGCCGCTGGTGCCGGCCAGGGAGTCCGCGGCGGCGACGACGGCCCGGGTGTTGCCGAACCGGGCGCCGTCGACGATCGCGGCGAGCCGGCCGGGCAGCGCCGCGGCGTACATCTCCTCGAGCCGGTCCTGCATCTCGGCCTCGATGTCGGCGTCGTGCAGGTCGTCGATCTCGCGGATCTCCGACGGGGTCTCCTGCACAGCGGCCCCCGTGGCGCGGCTGTGCAGGAAGTTCATCAGGACCTGCGGTCCGACCGGCTTGACCAGGCAGGCTTCCGCGCCGGCGGCGGCGGACTCCTCCCGGACGTCGGCGGAGCCGTCCTGGGTGATGACGACGAAGCGGGCGCGGGAGCCGCGGCGGCGCAGGCGGTGCAGCATCGCGGTGCCGCTGGCGCCGGGCATGGCCTGGTCGGTGACCACCAGGTCGGGGTCGCTGTAGAGGGACTGGCGGAGGGCCTCGGCGGCGTCGGCGGCTTCGCGGACCTGCCAGCCGCTGAGCCGGAGCAGGCCGGCGATCTCGGTGCGGGCGTCGGCTTCGTCGTCGACGACGAGGGCGGTCAGCACGTCAGGGCTCCCGTCTGGGCGGAGTCCGCCGTCCAGCCGTAGCTGGTGAGCGTGCGGACGGCGAGGGTGGGGGTGTAGCCGAGGTAGCGGGCGTCGACGCGCTCGTTCCAGGTGGTGCCGACGGTCGAGTCGATGGCGCCGCTGGCACCGGGCGCGTGGGCGACGACGGCGTAGCCGACGACGCCCTTGGAGGCGCTCGCCGTCCACCGGAGACCCACGTCGAGCCGGGTCGTGCGGGTGGTGGTCGTGGTCGTGTTGCCAACCGTCGCGGTGGTCTCGTCGAAGACCACCGTCTCGGTCGGCTCGGTCCGCGAGGTGATCGTCACGCTGGTCGTCAGGCCGGTCGTCTTGACCTCGCGCGTCGTCGTGGTCAGGTAGCACTGCGACTTGGTGACCAGGACGCCGGTGGGCGGGGCGACGGTGTAGGTGTCGACCCCGAGCTGCGGGCCCGGGCGGACGGCGGCGAACTCGGCCGAGGCCGGCAGCGCGGCGCCGACCATGATCGCCATGGTGAGCAGGACGAGCGCCAGGGTGCGGCGGGCGGCGGTCACGGCCGGACCTCCTCGTCGGTCGCGGTGCCGGCGGCCTCGGCGGCGTCCGCGGCGGACTCACCGCGGGCGGGCCGCCAGATGGCCAGCAGCAGCCAGCCGGCCAGCAGCGCCGGGGCGCCGTAGCGGAGCAGCTCGGCCACGAGCGGGCCGCGCAGGGCCTGGATGGCGTGGCCGACCTCGGGGACGACGGCCCGCACCTGCCAGGCGGTGTCGCCCTGCAGTGCGGCCCGCCACGGGTCGACCGCCTCGTTCGCGTCGCCCTTGGTCTGCACGGTCACGACGCCGGCGGCGTCGCGCTCGACCGAGATGACGCGGTGGGTGACGACCTGGTGGTCGTCGATCGGGATGTTGTAGGCGATGACCATGCCCTCGGTCACGTCGTCGACGGCGACGGGGGTCACGATCGTGATGTCGCCCGGGTCGATCACCGGCGACATGCTCGCGGTCAGCATCGTCATCGTGCGGTAGCCGAGGACGTGCGGGCCGACGGCCAGGGCGGCGAAGGCCACGATCGCCGAGCCCACCAGCCCGCGGACCAGCCAGGGCAGGGTGCGCGCCGCCACGCGGCGGGCGAGCCCGGCCCCGCGGCGGGCCGCGGAGGCGGGGGCCTCCACCGGGGGCAGCGCGACGGCTGCCCCCGGGCGGCGGACCAGGAGAGAGGCGGTCATGGCGGGTTCTCCGAACCTGTCGTCAGCGGTCGGTCAGCGGTCGGTCAGCGGCTCAGCGGGCCGAGCCGGTGCGCTGCACACCGGTGAAGGTGAGCGTCATCGCGGCGGACTTGCCCTGGAACTCGTTCCCCGCCGTGGTCGGCAGCGAGATGGAGTAGGCGATGTGGTCGACGCCGCCGGGGTTCAGGCTGGCCGGGTTCGACAGCTTGAAGATATTGGTCAGCTGGCCGCCGGCCAGGTCCTGACGGACGCCCGAGCAGGTGAAGGTCGGCGCCTCGGCGGTACCGCCCTGCGCCCACGGCACGGAGCAGGAGGCGACGCTCAGCTGGAGGCCGTTGACGCCGTCCGAGGTGAGCACATTGGCCGGCGAGGTGACCGCGGTGGTCAGGCTGACCGACGACATCGCGACGTCGCCGGTGTTCTTCAGGTCGACGGTGCGGGTCATCACGTCGCCGGGCACGAAGCCGGCCACCTTCAGCGGGATGCCGGCGTTCGGGGCGGTGAGGTCGATGTTCAGGGTGCCGGAGGCGACCGAGGTCTCGACCGGGGTGGTGCTGTCGGTGAAGGTGCCGTAGGTGCCGAGGCCGGCGACGGCGGCGGCGGTGCCGAGGACGGCGAGCGAGCCGACGACCTTGGTGGCGGTCGAGCTGGCGGCGAGGCGGGTGGTGCTCATGTCTGCGTCTCCTGGGTCGATCTCCGCCACCGGGGGCTCCCGGCGACAGGGACGACTCTGGAGGCCTTACCGCAGGGGACCCGCTCGCGTTCCGCAAGGAATCCGCAAGGTGTGCGCGATGTCCGCGCATCCCGCCGTGGGAGGCGGTCGGTCAGTGCGCGGTCGGTCAGCGCGCGGCGGGCAGGACGAGCGTGAAGGTGGTGCCCTCGCCCTCGGCGCTGTCGACCTCGATCGTGCCGCCGTGCGCCGTGGTGATCGCCTTGGTGATGGTGAGGCCGAGGCCGACCCCGGGGACGGCGTTGCGCCGCGCGGTCGAGGCGCGGAAGAAGCGGGTGAACAGCTCCTTCTGCTCGCCGGCCGGGATGCCCACGCCGGTGTCGCGCACCGACAGGACGGCAACCGGCTCGCCGTCGGACCCCGGGTCGTCGACGACCCGCCCGTCGACGACCCGCCCGTCGGCGGCCCGCCACCCGGCCCGCAGCGACAGGGTCACCCGGCCGCCGGGCGGCGTGAACTTCACGGCGTTGAAGACCAGGTTGTCGCAGGCCTGGCCCAGCCGGACGGCATCGCCGCGCACGACCAGGCCGTCGTCCGGGACGGCGACGACCAGCTCCACCCCACCGGCCGCCGCGGTGACGCGGGCGGTCTCCTCGGCGGCGCGGACCACCCCGGCCAGGTCCACGTCCGCGGGTTGGAGGGTGAACCGGCCCGCCTCGACCTGGGCAGTGAACAGCAGGTCGCCGACCAGCCGCTGCAGCCGGTGCGCGTTGCGCTCGACGGTGGTGAGGAACTGCCGCTGCTCGTCGGTGAGCGGGTCGGCGTCCTCGTCGAGCACCAACTCCAGGTAGCCCAGGATGGAGCTGAGCGGAGTGCGCAGCTCGTGGCTGATCAGGCTGACGAACTGGTCCTTGAGCCGCTCGGTGGCGCGGGCCTCGGTCATGTCGGTGCCGACGAAGTTCCAGCCCGCGTGCTCGCCCCGGTCGTCGGTGCGCGGGGTGATCGCGACCGAGACGGTGCGCCGGCTGCCGTCGGCGGCCACGTAGGTCCAGTCGCGGACGTCGCTGCCGTTCTCCTGCGCGGCGTGCACCAGCGCGGCCAGGCCGGGCGCCGTGCCGGCCGCCTCGGCCGCGGCGGCGAGCTCCTCGGACAGGTGGAAGTCGACGATCGACCGCCCGCGCACCACCTCGTGCCGGGGCAGGCCCAGCAGCCGTTCCGCGCCGGGGTTCCACACCCGGACGACGCCGTCGACGTCGGTGCCGATGATCGACTGCTCGGTGACGGCGTCGATGACGCTGGTCATCGTGCGGGCGCGGGCGGCGAGCATGCGGGTGGCCACGTCGAGCTCCGCGTCGCGGCTGCGCTGCAGGGCGGCGAGATCGGCGACGGCGAAGCCGGCGGCCGCGGCGCCGGCCGTCGCCAGCAGGGGCACGGCGAGCCCGACGGGGGCGCCGGTGAGCAGGCCGGGCGCCATGGCCGCGAGCGCGGCGCCCGCCGCGCCCGCGAGGGCACCGCGCCGGCCGGCCCCGCCGGCCAGCGCGGCGACCGGGCCGGTCAGGAGGAGCAGGGTCACCGCCGATCCGGTGCCCGCGTGCAGGAGCGCGGCGCCGGCCAGGGCGGCCGCCGGTCCCGGCAGCCACCTCCGCGGCGAGCCGGCCGGCGAGGCCAGCCCGGCGAGCCGGCCGAGGACGGCGACGAGGAGGCCGGTCAGGACGAAGAGGACGTCGACCACCGGGAGCGCCCCGACGGCCAGCAGCACCGCGGCCAGGGCGAAGCCGATGAGCGTCGGGAGGTCGTCCGGCGCGGAGCCCGGGCGGGGCCGGACCGGGGACGGCGCACCGTCGGGAACCGGCCGGGGCAGGACGGCGGCGGTCATGCCGGCAGCCCCGCGGTCGGCCGGGACCCGGCGGTCCGCGGCGGCGCGGTGGACAGCCCGCGCACTGCGCGGACCAGCTCGGCCACGGAGAAGGGCTTGGCGAGGTAGGCGTCGGCGCCCGCAGCCAGGCCGCGGGCCACGTCGTCGGGGGAGGCACCGGCGGAGAGCAGCAGCACCCGGACGCCGGCGGTCGCCGGGTCGGCGCGCAGCGCGGTGCACACCTCCAGGCCGGTGGAGCCGGGCATCGAGACGTCGAGCACCGCCAGGTCGGGTCGCTGCGCGCGGGCGGTGGCGAGGGCGGCCGGCCCGTCGGCGACCGACGCCACGAGCGTGCACCCGGCCCGGCCGACCGCCAGGTCGACCAGCCCGCGGACGTCGTCCTCGTCGTCGGCGACCAGCACCCGCGGCGCGACGGGGGTCACTCCGGTGTCCACTTCGGCTCCCGTCGGGACAGGTCCCGCGGGCGCGGAACGGCTGGCGTCGTCCCCGACGAGGACGGCGCCCCGGCCCGCGGCCTGCACCCCTGCCCGGGTCGGGGTCACCCGATCGGGTGCGAGCGCCACCGGCCACCCGGGAGGTCGCGGACAGCACGGCGCCCCGCCGGCCGGGGCCGGCGGGGCGCCGTGGAGCGGATCGGGCGGGGAGCGTCAGCTGCGCGACGAGTGGCTCTGCACCGTCTCCCGGGACTGCTGGGCCTGGGCCTGGACGTCCTGGGCGGCCGACCGCCCCTCCTCCGCCACGGTGGAGGTCGCCTCCTGGGCGGTGGCCTTGACCTCCTGAGCGGCCTGCTGGGCCGCCGGCTTCAGCTCCTCGCCGATCTCCTGCGCGGCCTGCTTGGCCGGCTCGATCAGCGTGTCCCTGTGCTCCCGCACAGCCGCCTCGGCCTGCTGGGCCAGCTCCTGCTCCTTCTGCGAGGCTGGCAGCAGGCTCGACACCAGCCAGCCGACGCCGAAGGCGATCAGCCCGGCCGCCAGCGGGTTGCCCTGGGTCTGGCGGGTGATCGCCTCGGGAGCCTGCTGCACGGCACCGGCCGCCGACGACGCGGCGTCCTGCACGGTGGAGGCCGCGTCCGAGGCGCGGCCCTGCACCGTGGACGACGTGTCGGAGGCCGAGCCCATCACCCGGTCCCGGGCGCGGGTGATGCGGCCCTTCGTGGCCGTCATCCGGCGGTCCACCACGCGGGCCGGGTTGACCTTCTCGTTGAGCGCGTCGACGTCGTAGCTGAGCTCTCGCCGGGTGTCCTCGATCTGCCGGCGGATGGCTTCCGGGTCACTGCTGGTCATGTCTGCTCCAAGTCGTGGTTCGGTGAGGTCAGTGCGGCTTCAGCGCGCCGGGCACCTGCTGGAGGGTGTCGACGGTGCGCTCGGGCTTCGGGTTCACCTGCCGGAACTTCTGGCGGCCGAGCACGAAGGCGACAGCGCCCACCACGGCCCACAGGAGGGCGACGATCAACGCGGCCAGCCCGGCGTCCATGACGTTCTCCAACGCCCACCAGAGCGCGAACGACAGGAACAGCGCGACCATGTAGCCGGCGAAGCCGGCCGCACCGAACATGCCGGCGGCCTGCCCGGCCTTCTTGGCCTCGACCCGGAGCTCGGCCTTGGCCAGCTCGAGCTCCTGGCGCATCAGGGTGGAGAGGTCCTTGCTGACCTCACCGATCAACTGCCCGACCGAGACGCCCTCCACGTCGGGGTGGCCGGCGTCGGTGGTCGGGGTGCCCATGCTGCCGCTGTACGACGTCGTCCCGGTGTCGGCGGCATAGTTCGCCGGCCCACCCGGGGGAACCGTGGTCTGGCCACTGGCGGACGTGGCTCCGGAGTAGGGAGAGCTCACGGTCAGCGCTCCTCACCCGGGCGGCGTGCGGGGTCGTCGTCCCAGCCGGCCGGGGTCGTCGGCGGGACGACGCTGCCGGCGGGCGGCGTGGTGCCGTACGGCGGCGGGGGCAGCGGGCTGCCGGTGCCGGGCGCGGTGCCCGTGGTGGTGGGCTCGGCCGGCACGGTGCCGGAGTAGCCCGCCGTCGTCGTACCGGTCGGGTAGCCGGTCGTCGCGCCGGTGTAGCCCGCGCCGG
Source organism: Geodermatophilus sp. YIM 151500 (assembly GCF_025716945.1). Classification (GTDB taxonomy): domain Bacteria; phylum Actinomycetota; class Actinomycetes; order Mycobacteriales; family Geodermatophilaceae; genus YIM-151500. The sequence continues at coordinate 82,485 of NZ_JAOVZT010000015.1, read as the reverse complement.
CGACCTCGCCCGGAGTGCCGGTGTACCCGGCGTAGGCGGGGGTCGGGTCGACGTAGTTGGTGCGGGTCGTGGACGGGGTCGTCCGGCCGGTGCCCGAGTCGCTGTGCGCGGCCTTGACCCCGCTGGTCAGCCGGCCGGCGAGCACGCCGGCGGTGGCCGCACCGAGCAGGAAGGCGCCGGGCCGGCGGCGGGCGAAGCGGCGCACCTCGTCGAGCAGGTCGGCGGGCTCGCGGTGCTGCAGCCACGAGGCGAACTCGTCGACCTTGCCGGAGGCCTGCCGGATCAGGTCGCGCGCCGGACCGGGGGCCCCCTCGCTGGTGCCGTCGGCCAGGTTGCGCAGCTCCTGCGCCAGCGAGCCGAGCCCGCCGGCGGCCTTCTGCTGCTGGGTGGCGGCCTGGTCGCGCAGCTGGGAGCGGCCCTGGTCGAGCAGGTCGCGTGCCTGCCGCTGGGTCTCGGCGGCGACCTCGCGCGCCTGGTCGGCCGCGGTCGAGGCGACCTGGCCGCCGGCCTGCTGGGCCGTCTGGCCGACGTTCGCGGCCTCGTTCCTCGCGACGTCGCCGGTGGACGTGCTCTGCGTGGTCGGGGTGTCGATGCCGGTCGTCGGTGCCGGCGGGGGGAGCGGGGCGTTGACGGAGTGCGTCATCGGTCCTCCTCGGTCGGAAGGTGTCGGTTCGTGGGCTACCCCGCGGGTGCGCCGTCACACGACCGTCGGAGCGGCGCGCGCGGGCCTGCCGCTCCGTCGCCGGAGGGCAGGAAGGGGGTGGCCCGGGTCTTTCCCGGCGCATCCGTGCGGCTCGGGTGGGACCGGAACCCCTGGTACGGGGTGACGGGGCGGGGCTGCCTGGTTGAGCCCCTGCCACGGACGGGCGGGGACTACCCCCGCCGGGGCGTTCGTGAAACGGCCGGTCGCGTGCCGGGTCGGCCGGTCGCGTGCGCGGGGGCGGCCGGTGGTCGAGCCGCCGTGCTCAGGCCCGCTCGGGCGCCTCGGCTCCCGACCCGTCGTCCGCCGGCTCGTCCTTGAGGAAGAGGTACCAGTAGGACGTCGCCACGAAGACGACCGCGCCGACGAGGTTGCCGGCACCGGCGATCAGCCAGTTCACCACGGTGTCGTCCCAGCCGACGTCGGGGACGCCGGCGAAGATCGCCGCGGGCAGGAAGAACATGTTCGCCACGACGTGGTCGAAGCCCATGGCCACGAAGGCCATGATCGGGAAGAACAGCGCGAGGATCTTCCCGGAGACGGTGGTGGCCGCCAGCGTCATCCACACCGCCAGGCAGACCAGCCAGTTGCAGCCCACGGCGCGCAGGAACGTCTCCCAGGCGGTGTGCCCGGTCGCCTTGCCCTGGGCGATCTCGGTCAGCCGCTCGAAGGTGAGCGCCGCCGAGCTGCCGGACGCGCTGGCTGCGTCGCCGATGACACCGGACTGAACGGCGAGAAAGGAGGCGACGAAGAGGGCGCCGACCAGGTTGCCGACGAGGACCAGCGTGAGGTGCTCACGAGCACCCGGTCCCAGCTGCGGGCGGTCTTCCGGGCACCGGTCTCGGCGGCGGCCGACGCCATCTCGGGTGGCTTCTTCGCGGGCATCGCGCCTCCCCTCGGGCTGGTCCGACCGTAGCGAGATCACCGGAACGCCGCCGTCCGGTGTCCTGGCGCCGTTAAGGTCGGGGTCCATCGACCGCAGGAGGAGCCGTGGCGTTCGGCAACCGCGTTCGTGCCGCCCTGACGACGACCGCGCTGGCCACGGCGGCGACCGGCTTCATGGCCGGCTGCGGCGGCGACACCGCCGAGGAAGCGGAGGAGCGGCGCGCCTACTGCGTGGACGAGAACGACGAGATCGTCGACGACGAGTACTGCGACGACGACTACCGCGGGCCCGGCGCCGGCTTCTTCTTCCTGTACCTCGGCGGCTTCCGGTCCGGCCTGCCCCCGGGGACGGCGCTGCCGCCCGGCGGCACCCGCGTCGACCCGACCGACACCCAGGCCCGCCAGCGGGCGGGGCTGCCCGGCACCGGCACGGTGAGCGGCGGCACCCGGGTGAGCGGTGGGATCGGCAGCGGCGTCGGCAACCGCGCCGGCGTCGGCGCCGGCAGCTGAGCCGACCGCCGGTGCGCGCCATCCTCCTCCCGGATTCCGGCACGGCCCCACGCCCCGCCGCCTGCGCGCCCCCCGCCCCGCCGGACGGGGCGTCCCCCGCCCCGCCGACCGGGGCGCGGGGGCAGATCCCGTCCGGCAGCCCGTGAGGCGGATCGAGGGCGGGGTCGTCCGGCCGGGCTGGGAGGCCGAGATCGAGGCGCAGGGCCTGGTGTTCAACCGCACCCAGGTGCCCGGCGGCGAGGTCCGCAGCTACTGGCGGGAGGGGCCGTTCTACGACTTCGCCGCCGACGAGGTGGCCCGGCTGGAGGGCTGGGTCGCCCAGCTGTTCTCGATGTGCGTGGCGGCCGGTGACCACGTCATCGCGCACGACCTGTTCGACCGGATGCGCATACCGCCGGCGGCCCGGCCGCAGATCCGGGCCACGTGGGAGAGCGAGCCGCCGAGCGTCTACGGCCGGTTCGACCTGCGCTACGACGGCGACGGCCCGCCGCAGCTGCTGGAGTTCAACGCCGACACCCCGACCGGCCTGGTGGAGGCCGCGGTCACCCAGTGGAACTGGCACCTGTTCACCGGGCAGGGCCGCGACCAGTGGAACGCGCTGCACGACCGGCTGGTGACCACCTGGCGGCGCAACCTGCTGAAGTGGGAGCGGCGCACCGGCGTCCGCCCGCGCGTGCACCTGGCCTGGACCAGCGAGGAGACCTCCGGCGAGGACCGGATGACCGTCGCCTACCTGATGGACACCGTCGTCCAGGCCGGGTACGACGCGCACGAGCTGCTCGTCGAGGACATCGTGCTCGACTCCGGTGACGGGCGGTTCTACGACCCGGAGGGCCGCCACCTCGACGTCGTCTTCAAGCTGTACCCCTGGGAGTGGCTGCTGGAGGACGAGTTCGGCCCCGCCGTCCTCGCCGACTCCGCCCGGCCGGGCGGCACCACGTGGGTCGAGCCGGTCTACAAGATGCTGTGGAGCACCAAGGCATTGCTCCCGGTGCTCTGGCAGCTGTTCGGCACCGATCCCGAGCTCCGCCAGCTGCTGCTGCCGGCCTACTTCGCCGACGAGGCGCCGTCGTCCTGGCGCACCTACGTGCGCAAGCCGTTGTGGGGACGCGAGGGGGCCAACGTCTCGATCGTGCGCGACGGCGCGGTCGAGGCGGCACTGCCCGGCCGGTACGGCGCGGAGGGCTGGGTCGTGCAGGAGTTCGCCCCGCTGCCGGACTTCGCCGGCGTCGACGGCCCGCACCACCCGGTGCTCGGCGCCTGGGTGGTGGACGGCGAGCCCGCCGGGTTGGGCATCCGCGAGAGCGACGGCCTGATCACCGACAACCTCTCCTACTTCGTCCCGCACACGATCGACCACACCGTTCCCGACCGCCGCGCGGGTCGGCGCCGGTGAACCCGGCGCGCGCCGGCACCGACGACTTCCGCCGGTCCGGACGGTCGTAGCGGCATGGGTGCGCTGGTCTACTCGGTCATCTGCTCGCTCGACGGCTACGTCGCCGACGAGCACGGCTCCTTCGACTGGGCCGAGCCCGACCCCGAGGTGCACCGCTTCCTCAACGACCTCATCCGTCCGATCGGCACCCACCTCTACGGACGCCGGACGTACGAGGTCATGCTCGCCTGGGAGACGCTCCCGCTCGACGACGAGCCGCCGCACATGCGCGACTTCGCCGAGCTGTGGCTGGCGGCCGACAAGGTCGTCTACTCCCGGACGCTGGACCGCGTGCGCTCCGCCCGGACGCGGCTCGAGCGGGAGTTCGATCCCGACGCCGTCCGCACGCTCAAGGAGGCCGCCTCGGCCGACCTGGTGATCGGCGGACCGGTGCTGGCCGCGCACGCGCTGGGCGCCGGCCTGGTCGACGAGCACCAGTTCTTCGTCGTCCCGGTCGTGGTGGGCGGGGGTCTCCGGGCGCTGCCCGACGGCGTCCGGTTCGACCTCCGCCTCGTCGACGAGCGCCGGTTCACCGACGGCACGGTGTTCCTGCGCTACCGGACCCGCCGCTGAGCGGGCGTCCCGCAGCTCACGCGACGGGCAGCCCCGCAGCTCACGCGACGGGCAGCCGGGCGGCCAGGCGCGGCACCGCCGCCGCGACGTCGTCGGGCACGTCGGTGAACGGCTCGGTGGTGACCGCGCGGTTCGCGCCGCGGCCGGTCCACCGCCAGGTGGCGACGATGCGACCGGCGTGCACCACGGTCGGCCGGAAGACGCCGTTGCCACCGGGCACGATGCGGTTCGCGTGCTCCGGGGCCAGGACGGCCCCGCGGTCGCCGTAGCCCAGCACGAATTCGTCGAAGCCGGGCAGCAGCAGCGTGCCCTCGGCCTCGGCGCGCGCCGCGGCGAGCCGGTCGGGCGTGGCGGGATCCATGAGGTACTCGGTGCCGTCGACGGCCAGGACCGCCAGCCGGTCGCGGACGGCGGCCAGCCCGGCGCGGACGTCGCGGGCGGTGCTGCCCGCCCAGCGAACCAGGTCGGCGACGGTGGCCGGGCCGTGCCCCGCGAAGAAGCGCAGCGCGAGCTCGGCGAGCGCCTGGTCGCGGTCGAGCCGGCGCGGCGCCGGGATCCACTCGTCGAGCAGGACGAACCGCTGCTCCGCGTCGCCGTCGGTGGGGCCCAGGCAGAGCGTGCCGGTCTGCGAGAGGTACCAGAGCAGGTGGTAGCCGCGCTGGCCGCCGGTGTCGACGCCACCCGCGTCGATGGCCGCGAGCAGCTCGGAGCGGCGCGCCCGCCCCCCGCCGGCCAGCGCCGCGACGGCCAGCTCACGGGCGCGCTCGGCCTGCGCCTCGTCGAGCCCGAGGTTCGCCCACCGCTTGCCGAGACCGGCCAGCGCGCGGTCGCCGACCAGGCCGAGCAGCCAGGGCAGGTCGTCGGCCGCGACCAGGTGCAGGGTGCCGCGCATCGGCCAGGACCGGACGACCTCGCCGGAATCGAGCGCAGCCGCGACGTCGTCCCGCCGCGCCCCCGCCGTTCGCAGCGCGATCGAGGTGAGCGCGCCGGGGAGGTCCTGCGCCTGGACGGCCAGCAGGCGCCGGACGGCGTCGGCCGCCGTCGGCTCCGGCGGCCCGACCAACCGCTGCGCCGCCAGGCGGAGCGGCCCGATGTCGGCGGTCGAGGTCATGCGGCCACCCTCGCAGCCGGGTCCGACATCCGTCGATAAAACTGCCCGGTCCGCGTGCACGGGCGTCGCGCAGGGGTAGAGGGCGCCCCGATGCGCGAGAACTCCCCGCCGAACCGCGTCCTGCGCACCCCTCCGGAGCCGTCGTGAACCGATTGTCGGGACGTCGTGTGCTCGTCGTCGGCGGCGCGCGCGGCGTCGGCGCCGCGATGGTCCGCGCGTTCACCGCGGACGGCGCCACCGTCGCTGTGCTCGCCCGGCACCCGGACGACGTCGCCCGCATCGCCGTGGAGGTCGACGGCCGCGCCTGGACGGTCGACCTGCAGGACCCCACCGACGTCCGCGAGACGATGGAGAAGGCGATCGCCCACCTGGGGCGCATCGACGTTCTGGTCAACAACCCGGGCATCGCCCGGTTCGCCTCGCTCCTGGAGGTCGAGCCGGCCGACGTGGTGGAGCCCTTCGCGATGCAGACGCGGTCGATGCTGCTGACGACGCAGATCGCCGCCCGCGCCATGATCGGCTTCCGCACCCCGTCGTCCGACTGCCCCGGCAAGGTCATCAACGTGGCCGGCGCGAGCCTCGCGGGCGACCGTGCACCCGCCCACTACGCGGCCTGCCGAGCCGCGGTGATGGCACTGACGACGGCGGCCGCGCACGAGCTCGGCCCGCACGGCATCACGGTCAACTGCCTGTGCCCGGGGGTCGTGCCGGAGGAGCTGGACGCGGCCGAGCGGCTGCCTGCCCGGCTGGCCGCGCTCTCGGCGCACTCGCCGCTGGGCCGGCTCGCCGAGCCGGGCGACGTCGCGCGGGCGGCGGTGTTCCTCGCGTCGAGCGACTCGGACTACCTGACCGGGGACGCGCTGAACGTGGCCGGCGGGATGGCGATGCGCTGAGCCCGGCGGCTCGGCACCATGGCCGGCGTGCGGGCGGAGGACTGGGACGAGCGCTACCGCGCGCAGCGGCAGTGGTCGTCCGGACCCAACGCGCTGGTCGCGGAGCTGCTGGGCGGGCTGCTGCCGGGCGACGCGGTCGACCTGGCGGCGGGGGAGGGCCGGCACGCGCTGTGGCTGGCCGCCCGCGGCTGGCGGGTGACCGCCGTCGACTTCAGCGACGTGGGGCTGGCCCGCGGCCGCGCGCAGCCGGACGCGGGCGGCGTGACCTGGGTGACCGCCGACGTCTCCGCCTGGGACGCCGCGGCGTCGTCGCTCGACCTGGTGCTGGTCGCCTACCTGCACCTGGACCTCCCGGCCACGCTGGCCGTGCTCGACCGGGCCGTCTCGTGGCTGCGGCCGGGCGGCCGGCTGCTGGTGCTCGGCCACGACGTCGACAACGTGGCGCACGGAGTCGGCGGGCCCCAGGACCCGGCCATCCTGCACAGCGTCGAGCGGCTCGCCCCGGTGGCCGCACGGCTCGACGTCGACCGGTTCGAGCAGGTGCGCCGCGGAACGCCGGCCGGCACCGCGCTCGACACCCTGCTGTGGGGTCGGCGTCCCGCCGGGAGCGCCGGCCGCCCGGCGTAGCGTGCGCAAGCGTGTGGGGGATGGGTGGGGCCGACGGCCCGCGGGCCGACCGCCGGCGGCGCCTGGTGGCCTCGGTCGTGGTGGTCGCGATGCTGCTGGCCGCGGGAGCGACGGTGCTGTCCCTCCTGCTGACCTGAGAGGAGCCCGGCATGTCGGAGGAGCTCGACGCCTGGTTCGCCGCCGCGGGCCCGCGCGAGGGGGAGCTGCGGTGCGTCGACGCGCTGATCATGGCCGCGGCACCGGGCATCGACCGCCAGCTCGTGCCGGTCGGCTCGGGGCGGATGCTCGGCTACGGGTTGATGCCCTACAAGCCGAAGTCGGCCAAGGAGGAGACCTCCTGGCCCCTCATCGCCCTGGCCGCGCAGAAGCGGCACCTGTCGGTGTACGTGTGCGCGGTCGTCGACGGGGCCTACCTCGCCGAGGCCCGGGCCGAGCGGCTGGGCCAGGTGTCGTGCGGCCGCAGCTGCATCCGGTTCACCTCGCTCGACCGGGTCGACACGGTCGAGCTCGACCGGTTGGTCCGCGACGCCGTGGCCGCGACCAACGGCGGCACGAACGCCTACTCCGGCGCCTGAGAGCCGCCACGGGACGACGGCTCGCCGCGCCTCCCGGGCCTCCCGGTGGGACGCAGCGCACGCTGCGTCGAGGCGCGGGCACCCTCGGCAGCCGTCCCGGGACCAAGGACCCTGGTGTCCCAGCAGCCACAGCAGAGAAGCTGAGCGGGCTCCCGGCAGTGAGTGCACCGGTCGGGAGACCAGCCTTCCGGCACGTACTGGGTCAACAGCGCCCGCCACCGCCCAGCGCCCGCGCGCTACGCACAGAAGGAACTCGATGACGTCGGACCTCCTCGTTCCGCGCCCCGAGCTCACCGGTGACCCCTCTGTCGACCTCGCCATCGCCCGCCTCGAAGCGGAGTTCCGCGACCGCCTCGAACGGCAGTTCATCCGCCGCACCGTGCAGACCTGCCGCACCGACCTGAGCGGCGTGCCGGTCGACGCCATCCCCGAGCTGGTGGAGCGGCTGGCCCGCCACCGCCTCGCCTCGGTCTGATAGCCCCGGGCGCGGACCGCGCACCGGCCGACCCGACGCCCACCGCATCGAGCACGACGAAGGTGCTCCGCGACCGGGCCGTGCTCAGGAGCCCGCCGGGGGCCCGGGGTACTCCACGCCGAGCTCGAGGTCGAGCGCCAGGATGTCGGCCATCGGCGGGTCCGCGGGTGGGGGTGGGAGCACCAGCTCCGAGGCCGGCTCGCTGAACGGCGCGAACATCCGTTCCAGGTGCCCGCCCGGTGTGCAGAGGATGAGCGCCGTGGCCTGTCGGCTGAGCACCTCGAAGCCGTGCGGCACCGCCCGCGGCATCCAGACGAACGTGCCCTCCGACGCCTCCACGGCCTCGCCGCCGACGGTGATCCGGATCGCGCCGTCCGTGACGAAGAACGCCTCGTCCTCGCGCCCGTGCACGTGCATCGGCACCGAGAGCCCACCCGGGACGACGGCCTCGACCGCCGAGAGCCGACCACCCGTGTGCGCTGCCTCCGCGAGTGGGGTGACCAGGCAGCCGAGGTACCACCAGCTCGCGCCCGGGCGGGCTCGCCGGTGGTGGGCTCGGGTGGGGGCGACGGGCGGCATGGCCGGCTCCAATCGGTAAGGATCCCTGTCTAGTAGCAAGGTAAGGTGTCCTGACCGACTAGTCAAGGAGCCTTACTGGATGATGGATTCGGAGGGACTCAGCGCCTACCCGCTGCCGCTGCTGGTCGACGTCGTCAACCGAGTGCTGCCCGACGCGATCGACCGTGCACTGAAGGACGCGGGCTACACCGATGTCACCCGCGCGCACGGCGCGGTCTTCGACGCACTCGACCCCGGTGGCTCGAGGATCACGGAGATGGCAGCCCGGATGCGGATCACCAAACAGGCCATGGGGGAGCTGTGCGCGGCGCTGGAGCAGCGCGGCTACCTCCAGCGGCGGCCCGATCCGGCGGACGGCCGGGCGAAGCTCGTGGCGCTGACCGCCAAGGGCGAGCAGCTGGTCGACGTCGCCCGGGGGGCGCTGCGCGATCTCGACGAGCAGTGGATCGACCACCTCGGCGGAGCCGAAGCGCGCGCGCTGCGCTCCTCGCTGACGAAGCTCGTCCGCCGGTTCGCGGCCGAGCACCTCCGCTGAACGCGGTCGGCTGCGTCGGCGCCCGGATGCGGCATTGGAAGCTTTGCTCCCCTGATCTGGCCGGGAGAGCGCGGCAAAGCTTCCAATGCCCCTGCGGTGTCAGGGCTTGAGCAGCACCTTCACCGCGCCGTCCTTCTTCTCCCGGAAGTTGGCGTAGGCCTCGGGTGCCTGCTCCAGCGGCACCCGGTGGGTGGCGAAGTCGTCGACGCCGAGCGGATCGCCGTCCTCGAGCAGCGGCAGGATGTCGGGCACCCAGCGCCACACGTTCGCCTGGCCCATCCGAAGCTGCACCTGCTTGTCGAACATGCGTGACAGCGGCAGCGGATCGGTGGCGCCGCCGTACACGCCGGACAGCGAGATCGTGCCGCCGCGCCGGACCGCCTCGATCGCCGTGTTCAGCGCGGCCAGCCGGTCGACCCCGGCCACCTGCATGACCTTCTCCATGACCGCGTCCGGCACGATCGCCGACGCCTTCTGCGCGATGGTCGCGACCGGGGAGCCGTGCGCCTCCATGCCGACCGCGTCGATGACGGCGTCCGGACCGCGCCCGGCCGTCGCGTCGCGGACGGCGCTGACGACGTCGTCCTGCTTCGTCGAGTCGATGACCTCGACCCCGCGGGCACGAGCCCGGGCGAGGCGCTCGGGCACCGTGTCGACGCCGTAGACGTTCTCGACGCCGAGGTGGCGGGCGATGCGCGTGGCCATGTCCCCGATGGGCCCCAGCCCGAGCACCAGCAGCGTGCCGCCCTGCGGCACCGCGGCGTAGTGCACGGCCTGCCAGGCGGTGGGCAGCACGTCGGACAGGTAGACGAAGCGGTCGTCGGGCGGGCCGTCGGGCACCTTGATCGGCAGCGTGTTGCCGAACGGGACGCGCAGGTACTCGGCCTGGCCGCCGGGCACCTGCCCGTAGAGCTTCGTGTAGCCGAACAGGGAGGCGCCGTAGCCCTGCTGCCGGTTCTGGGTGGTCTCGCACTGCGACTGCAGGCCCTGCTCGCACATCCAGCAGGTGCCGCAGGAGATGTTGAAGGGGACGACGACCCGGTCACCGGGCCGCACCGCGGTCACCTCCGGCCCGACCTCGCGGACGACGCCCATCGGCTCGTGCCCCATGACGTCGCCGACGGTCATGAAGGGGGCCATGACCTCGATCAGGTGCAGATCGGACCCGCAGATGCCGGTCGAGGTGATCTCGACGACGACGTCCGTCGGGTCCGTGATGACCGGGTCGGGCACGGTGTCGACGCGGACGTCGGCTCGGCCGTGCCAGGTTACTGCGCGCATGGGGTTCCCCTCGGACTGCGACGGTTCGGCTCTTCCGAGGGGGCACTGCCCGGCCGTGATGTCCATCGCGCCGCCCGCCGCGGCGGGACGGCGCGTCGCTGACGCAGCGTGAACGAACAGCGACCTGCGGGCGAACCACAGTCGTGATGTCTGGTGGTCCACGTCACAGAACTGCTGGTCGGTACCTGTGGATGCACATCACGAAATGGTCACGCCATGTTTACATGGGCCCCGCTCCTCTTCCCCGGGGGCAAGTCGTGATGTCCGCCGACGGAAGCCAGGTGCATGAGCCCGACCCCGACCGACCGCCTCCCGCGCGAGGGCGAGGCACCCGAGCCCGGGTCGTCGACGTCCCTCGTCCAGGCCTCCGGGACGCCGTCCCGCCGGACCACGGGGACGGCCGAGAGGACGACGGGGAGCGCCGCTGCCGCACCGCGCGAGGGGACGCGCGGCACCGCGGAGGTCCGCCGGCCGGTGCCGCACCCGCGGACCGCACCGGACGCCGCCGGCTCCGGCGCGGGCGGCCCGGCCGTTCGCGAGGATGCCGCGGAGGGGGCGCCCGCCGCACCGCGCCGGGCACGCCGGCTGCCGTCGGGCCGCCGGCGGCCGGCCCTGTACCTCGCCGCCGCCCTGGTCGGGGCGCTGGGGGTGGCCGCGTCGACCACCGTCGGACCGGCCGCCCAGGCCGAGACGGCGGCATCGGTCAGCCGGTCGGTCAGCGTGGCCGAGCAGCTGGGCATCCAGTCCGGGCCGGCCGCGGCCATCCCCGACGCCGTCGCCACCGAGCGGCTGGGGGACCTGGCCGCCAGCCGAGCCCAGCGGGAGACCGAGCAGGCCGTGGCGGCCCAGGCCCAGGCGGAGGCCGACCGGCTAGCCGCCGAGGCGGCGGCCGCGGCGGCGGCCGAAGCGGCCCGCCCCAAGATCGCGGCTCCGGTCGACGGCGGGCGGCTCACCAGCCGCTTCGGGCCCCGGTGGGGGCGGCTGCACGCGGGCATCGACATCGCCGCGCCGATGGGCACGCCCGAGCGTGCCGTGGCCGACGGAGTGGTGCTGGAGGCCGGCCCGGCCAGCGGCTACGGGCTCGTGGTCTACGTCCAGCACGCGAACGGCGACGTCACCGTGTACGGCCACATGTCCGAGATCCTCGTCACGCCCGGCCAGGTCGTGAAGGCCGGCGACACCATCGCCCTGCTCGGCAACCGCGGCCAGTCGACCGGCCCGCACCTCCACCTCGAGGTCCGCGTCGGCGGCCTCGACGGGCCGCCGATCGACCCGCTGCCGTGGCTGCGCGAGCGCGGCCTGGAGCTCTGACCCGCTCCTTCCGAGGCGCCGTCCGGGCGCCGGCCGCGCGCCGTCCGCGCGCGCCGTCCGGGCGCCGTGCCGCCGGCCGGCCGTGCCGGTGCGGGAGACTGGCTCCCGGGCAGGCCCGCGGGACGGAGGCGAGCGGTGGGGCACGGGCACGACCACGGCGCCGGGACGGCGGCAGCGGGACGGCGCGGCCGGCTGGTCGTCGTCCTCGTGCTCACCGTCACCGTCCTCGCCGCCGAGGTCGTGGGGGCGCTGCTGTCCGGGTCCCTGGCGCTGCTCGCCGACGCCGGGCACATGGCCACCGACGCGCTGGGCATCGGCCTCGCGCTCGGTGCGGTCACCCTGGCGCAGCGGCCGACCAGCTCCCGGCGCACCTTCGGTCTGCAGCGGGTCGAGATCCTGGCCGCCGTCGCCAACGGGCTGCTGCTGCTCGGGGTGTCCGGTTACGTCGTCGTCGAGGCGGTCCGCCGCATCGGTGACCCACCGGAGATCGATTCCGGGCTGATGCTCGGCTTCGCCGCCGTCGGCCTCGCCGCCAACCTGGTGGGCCTGCTGCTGCTGCGTGCCGGCCGGCGGGAGTCGCTGAACGTGCGCGGCGCGTACCTGGAGGTGCTCGGCGACGCCCTCGGCTCGCTGGCCGTCATCGCCGCCGCCGTGGTCATCGCGACGACCGGGTGGACGGCCGCCGACACGGTCGCCTCCCTCCTGGTCGGCGCGCTGGTGCTGCCGCGGGCCTGGACCCTGCTGCGCGAGGCCCTCGACGTGCTGCTGGAGGCCACCCCGCGAGGGGTCGACCTGGACCGGGTCCGCGACCACATCCGCAGCATCGACGGCGTCGTCGACGTGCACGACCTGCACGCGTGGACGATCACCTCGGGCTCGCCGGTGCTGTCGGCGCACGTCGTCGTCAGCGACGAGGCGCTGGAGGCCGGGCACGGCGGCCGGGTGCTCGACGCGCTGGGCACCTGCCTCGGCGCCCACTTCGACGTCGGCCACTGCACCTTCCAGCTCGAGGCGGTCAGCCACGCCGCCCACGAGACGCGCGTGCACGACTGACCGGAGGACCCCCGTCCCGGGGCGCCCCGGGAGTGGGACAGTGGGACGCGGCAGCGAGCGGGGCGGCGGAGCGGGAGGACGGCGGTGGAGCACGGGCACCACGCGGGGATGTGGGTCCCCGCCGAGCCGCCGACCTGGGCCCGGATGTTCCTGCCGCACCTGGAGCCGACGTCGGTCGTGCCGGTCGCCGGCGTCCTGGCGCTGGTCGTCTACCTCGCGGGCGCGGGGCGGCTGGCGCGGTCCGGCGTCCGCTGGCCCTGGTGGCGGACGGCGGCGTTCACCGCCGGCGTCCTCTCGCTGTTCGCGGTCACCGGCACCTGGCTGAACGGCTACAGCATGGTGCTGTTCAGCGTGCACATGGCCCAGCACATGGTGCTGTCGATGGTCACGCCGCTGCTGCTCCTGCTCGGCGCGCCGGTCACGCTGGCCCTGCGCGCCCTGCCGCGCGGGCGGGGGACGGCCGGCACCCCCCGCGCGCTGCTGCTCGAGGCGCTGCACAGCCGGCCGGCGCGGATGGTCGCCTCACCGCTGTTCACCGTGCCGCTGTTCATCGTGAGCCTGTACGGCGTCTACTTCACGCCGGTCTTCGACGCGCTCATGGCCAACCCGGTGGGCCACCAGTTCATGCTGGCCCACTTCACCGTCACCGGGCTGCTGTTCTTCGGCCCGATCGTCGCGCAGGACCCGTGGCCGCGGACGACCGGCCACCCCGGGCGGATGCTGGAACTGCTGCTGCCGGTGCCGTTCCACGCCTTCTTCGGCGTCGCGATCATGATGGCCGGATCGCTGGTCGTCGGGACCTTCGCCACTCCACCGTCCGGCTGGGGCATCGACCCGCTGGCCGACCAGGGCGTCGCCGGTGGCATCGCGTGGTCGTTCGGCGAGCTGCCCACCGTGCTGGTGATGGCGGTGGTGTTCTTCTCCTGGGCCCGCTCGGAGGAACGCCGCGGGAAGCGGCTCGACCGTGCCGCGGAACGCACCGACGACGCCGAGCTCGAGGCCTACAACGCCCGGCTGCGCGCGATGGCCGAGCGCCGCGCCTGACGGGGGGCGCCCGACGCCCGTGCACCATGGGGCCGTGGCGGTGTCGCTGGTGCTCACCTCGGACACGCACGTCCCGAAGCGGGCCCGCGACCTGCCGCCCGCGCTCTGGGCGGCGATCGAGGCCGCCGACGTCGTCGTGCACGCCGGCGACTGGGTCGACGTCGCCCTCCTCGACGAGTTCGAGCGGCGGTCGCGGCGGCTGGTCGCCGTGTACGGCAACAACGACCACGGCGAGCTGCGCGAACGGCTGCCGGAGGTCGCCCGGGCCGAGATCGCGGGGGTCCGCCTCGCCGTGATCCACGAGACCGGCGGCAAGCAGGGCCGCGAGGCGCGCTGCGCCGCCCGCTTCTCCGACGCCGACGTGCTCGTCTTCGGGCACAGCCACATCCCCTGGGACACCACGGCCGGCACGGGCCTGCGGCTGGTCAACCCCGGCTCGCCGACCGACCGGCGCCGCCAGCCGCACGGCACCTTCGTGACGGCGGTCGCGGACGGCGGCACGCTGCGCGACGTGGTCTTCCACGCGGTGCCGCGGGTGCCGGGGCGCCGGTGAGCCCACCTCCGGGTGCCGACGACGGCGCCGCCGCCGGTGCCGCCGCCGTGCCGCCGCCGGTGCCGACGCCGTGACCGCGTCCTCGTGGCCGGCGGCGGCGATCGCGCTGCTGGCCTGCCCGGTCTGCGGCGCCCGGATGCGCGACGCGGGCGGCGCCGGAGTGCGCTGCGCCGCCGACCACGCCTTCGACCGGGCGCGCCAGGGGCACCTGACGCTGCTGCCGCCGGGCGCCCGGCCGCCGTCCAGCGACACCGCCGAGATGGTCGCCGACCGGGTGGCCTTCCTCTCCGCGGGCCACTTCGCCGGCCTGACCGGCGCGCTGGCCGACGCCGTCCTGGCGCCGGACACCGGTGCGCCGGCCACGCTCCTCGACCTCGGCGGCGGCACCGGTCACCACCTCGCCGCCCTGCTCGACCGGGTGCCCGGAGCCGTCGGCGTCGTCCTCGACTCCTCCCGCTACGCCGCCCGGCGGGCGGCGCGGGCGCATCCGCGCGCCGTGGCCGTCGTCGGCGACGGCTGGGCCCGGTGGCCCGTGCGGGACGGCGTGCTCGACCGCGTGACGGTGGTCTTCGCCCCCCGCAACGGGCCGCAGATCGCGCGGGTGCTGCGGCCGGAGGGGCGGCTGGTCGTGGTGACGCCGGCCGCCGACCACCTGGCCGAGCTGGTCGGGCGGCTGGGGCTGCTGCGCGTCGACCCGGACAAGGCCGAGCGCCTCGCTGCCTCGCTGGAGCCGCACCTGGAACCGCTGGCCGAACGGACGCACCGCGAGGAGTTGCGCCTGGACCGGGCGGCGGTCACCGCGCTGGTCGGCATGGGACCGCACGCGCGCCACCGGTCCCGCGCCGAGCGGGCCGCGGCCGTCGCCGCGCTGCCCGAGCCGCTGCCGGTCACCGTCTCGGTGCGCATCGGCACCTACCGCCCGGCGCCCTGACCCGCCGCCGCACCGGGGACGGCGCGTCCGCCGGATGGGCGGCGGGCGCGGCGTGCCCTCCCGCGCCGCCGGGAAGCCCCGCAGGCGACCGTCTAAGCTGCCGACGTGACGATCGCACCGGCACCGATCGTGAGCCGCCCCAGCCCGGCTCGCGAGGTCGACAAGGGATCGCGGCTCTCGAACCTGCTGCGGACCACCGACCACAAGACCATCGGCCTCATGTACATGGTCACCTCGTTCGGCTTCTTCTTCGCCGCCGGCCTGATGGCGATGCTGATGCGGGGCGAGCTGGCGCAGCCGGGCCTGCAGTACCTCTCCCCGGAGCAGTACAACCAGCTGTTCACCATGCACGGCTCGGTGATGCTGCTGCTGTTCGCGACGCCGCTGTTCTTCGCGTTCGCGAACATCATCATGCCGCTGCAGATCGGTTCCCCCGACGTCGCGTTCCCGCGGCTGAACGCTTTTTCGTACTGGCTGTTCCTCTTCGGCGGGCTCACCGTCATGGCGGGATTCCTGACCCCCGGTGGCGCCGCCGACTTCGGCTGGTTCGCCTACACCCCGCTGTCGACCGCCACGCACAGCCCCGGGGCCGGGCAGAACCTCTGGATCGCCGGGTTCGTGGTCAGCGGCCTGGGGTCGATCCTCGGCGCGGTCAACTTCATCGCCACGATCGTCTGCCTGCGCGCGCCGGGGATGACGCTGTTCCGCATGCCGATCTTCGTCTGGTCGGCGCTGGTCACCAGCCTGCTCGTGCTGCTCGCCTTCCCGATCCTGACCGCCGCCCTGATGGCCCTGCTGGCCGACCGCAACGTGGGCGCGCAGATCTTCACCGACGAGAACGGTGGCGCCATCCTGTGGCAGCACCTGTTCTGGTTCTTCGGGCATCCCGAGGTCTACATCATCGCGTTGCCGTTCTTCGCGATCATCACCGAGGTCATCCCGGTCTTCAGCCGCAAGCCGCTGTTCGGCTACAAGGGCATGGTCTTCGCGATCATCGCGATCGGCGCCCTGTCGCTGGCCGTGTGGGCCCACCACATGTACGCCACCGGGGCCGTGCTGCTGCCGTTCTTCGCCTTCCTCAGCTACCTCATCGCGGTGCCGACCGGGATCAAGTTCTTCAACTGGATCGGCACCATGTGGCGCGGGCAGCTGACGTTCGAGACGCCCATGCTCTTCGCCGTCGGCTTCCTGGTCACCTTCCTGCTGGGCGGGCTCACCGGCGTGCTGCTGGCCTCGCCCCCGGTCGACTGGCACCTGTCCGACACCTACTTCGTGGTCGCCCACTTCCACTACGTCGTCTTCGGCACCGTTGTGTTCGCCGCCTACGCGGGCATCTACTTCTGGTTCCCGAAGATGAGCGGCCGGATGATGGACGAGCGCATCGGCAAGCTGCACTTCTGGCTGACCTTCATCGGCTTCCACGCCACCTTCCTGGTGCAGCACTGGCTGGGCGCCGAGGGCATGCCGCGCCGGTACGTCAGCTACCTGGAGACCGACGGCTTCACCACGCTGAACACGATCTCCACGATCGGCTCGTTCATCCTGGGCGCCTCCACCATCCCGTTCATCTACAACGTCGTCCGGTCGTGGAAGTACGGGAAGCTCGCCCTGCGCGACGACCCCTGGGGCCACGGCAACTCGCTGGAGTGGGCGACCTCGTCGCCGCCGCCGCGGCACAACTTCGTCGAGATGCCGCGGATCCGCTCCGAGCGCCCGGCGTTCGAACTGCACTACCCGCACCTGCGCCAGCGCCTCGAGGACGAGGCCCACGCGGGCAAGCGGCACGGCCCGTACGGCGGGGTCAGCGAGCTCGTGCCCGGCACCGGCCCGCGCCAGGGGGACAACGACCCCGACCCCACCTGACCGGAGCCCCTGGCCCGGCCATCTCCCGCGATCCCCGGGCGCCGAGGGCATTCCTCGCGCACCTGGGCCTGCGGGACCTCGGATCGTCGGGGACGCCCGAGATGCGGCGTCCCCGACGACGGCCGGGCCGGGCGGGGAGCAGCTGTGCCCGGTGCGGAAGGATGTCGCGGTGCCGCTCGATCCCACCCCCCGCGCGCCGTCGGTCCGGACCGGCGCCGGCCCGCGCGCCCTGCTGACGGTCACCGGCGAGGACCGGCCGGGCGTCACGGCACGGCTGTTCGCCGCGCTGGCCGCCAGCCGGCCGCCGGTGGAGGTGGTCGACGTCGAGCAGGTCGTGGTGCACGGGCACCTGGTGCTCGGCGTGGTGGTCGCGGCGCTGCCGCCGGGCACGGCGGCTCCGGTCGGCGCACCGTCGGTCGCGGACGGCGCCCCGTCCGTCCCGGACGGCGCACCGTCGGTCGTGGACGGCGCCCCGGTCTCCTCGGTCGGCGCACCGCCGGTCCCCGGCGCTCCGGCGGCCCCGGGCGGTGAGGACGACGCCGCGCTGCTCGCCCGGCTGACCGGGGTGGCCGACGCGGTGGCGGCCGAGACCGGCATGCGCGTGCAGGTCGAATCGGCCACCGAGCGCCCGCCCGGACCCGCGCCCACGGGCCGGCCGCACCACGTCGTCGTCCTCGGCCGCCCGGTGCCGCCCGGCGCGGTCGCCGAGGCCGCGCGTGCGGTGGCGGCGGTCGGCGGCAACATCGACGCGATCCGGCGGTTGTCGGACTACCCCGTCACCAGCTTCGAGCTGACCGTGTCCGGCGCCGAGTCGACCCCGCTGCGCACCGGGCTGGCCTCGGTCGCGGCGGCGGCCGGGGCCGACATCGCCGTCGAGCAGGTCGGCCTGGCCCGGCGCAGCAAGCGGCTGATCGTCCTCGACGTCGACTCCACGCTGGTGCGCGGCGAGGTCATCGACGAGCTCGCCGCGCGGGCCGGTCGGGCCGCCGAGGTCGCCCGGATCACCGCGGCGGCGATGCACGGCGAACTCGACTTCGCCGAGTCGCTGCGCGCCCGGGTGGCCGCGCTGGCCGGGCTGCCGGTCGAAGTGCTCGACGAGGTGCGGGAGGCGCTGGAGCTGACCCCGGGGGCGCGCACCCTCATCCACACGCTGCAGCGGCTGGGCTTCCGCTGCGGCATCGTCAGCGGCGGCTTCACCCAGATCACCGATCCGCTCGCCGAGGTGCTCGGCCTGGACTTCGCCGCGGCCAACACCCTCGACGTCGCCGACGGGCGGCTGACGGGCGGACTGGTGGGCGAGATCGTCGACCGCGCCGGCAAGGCGCGGGCGCTGGTCCGCTTCGCCGAGCGGTACGGCATCCCGCTGGAGCAGACGGTGGCCGTCGGCGACGGGGCGAACGACCTGGACATGCTCAACACCGCCGGGCTCGGCATCGCGTTCAACGCCAAGCCCGTCGTCCGGGAGCAGGCGCACGCCGCGCTGAACCAGCCCTATCTCGACGCCGTCCTGCAGGTGCTCGGCTTCTCCCGCGACGAGGTGCTCGACGCGGTGTAGCGCCGGGGGCCGCCGGCCTCACCGCGTGGTGCCCGGCCTCACCTCGCGGTGCCCGGCCTCATCGCGCGGTGCCCGACCTCGCGCTGCAGCGTGCGGCCGGGCACCACGCCGCGGGGTCAGCCGCGGCGGACCTCGCCCTGCACGTCCACGCCGGCGGCCGCCAGCTCCTCGATCGCGGCCTCGGTCGTGCCGTCGGTGACCCCGGCGGTGAGGTGCAGCAGCACCCGGGTGGCGAAGCCGTGGCCGATCGCGTCGAGGGCCGTGGCCCGGACGCAGTGGTCGGTCGCGATGCCGACGACGTCGACGGCGTCCACGTTGCGCGAGCGCAGCCAGTCGGCCAGCGGCACGCCGTCGGCGGCGCCCTCGAACCCGGAGTAGGCGGCCGCGTGCTCACCCTTGTCGAACACCGCCTCCAGCGGTCCGCGGTCGAGGTTCTCGTGCAGCTCCACCCCGTCGGTGCCCACCACGCAGTGCGGCGGCCAGGTCTCCAGGAAGTCGGGGTGCTCGGAGAAGTGGCGGCCCGGGTCGACGTGGTGGTCGCGGGTGGCCACGACGTGGGTGTAGTCGCCGGCCGCCGTCCGGACGTGCTCGGTGATGGCCGTCGCCACGGCGGCGCCGCCGGCCACGGCGAGGCTGCCGCCCTCGCAGAAGTCGTTCTGGACGTCGACGACGACGAGTGCGCGGGTCATGTCGCTCCTCCTGCGGGGTCCGCTAGCCCGACACCGTCTCCAACGCCGGCTCCCCGCGGGAGAGTGCCCAGGCCTCCTGCGGCAGCGCCGCGCGCACCGTCTCGTGGTGCGCCCGGGCGCGGACCAGGACCTCGGCGGGGTCGGCCGGGTCGACGACCTCGCCGGCCTTGACCAGCGGGACGACGAGCTCGCGGTCGCCGGCCCGGGCGGCGATCGGTTCGCTGCTGACCACCTCGGCGGTGGCCGTGCCGCCGTCGTGCCGGCGCACGGCGCGCTTGTAGCCGCCCACCGAGTGCTTGCCCTCCGACCGCTTGGCCACCGGCACGCCGTCGCGCTCGACCAGCTTGTAGACCATGCCGGCGGTCGGCGCCCCCGAGCCGGTGACCAGCGAGGTGCCCACGCCGTACCCGTCGACCGGCGCGGCGGCGAGGGCGGCGATCGCGTACTCGTCGAGGTCGCTGGTGACCATCACCCGGGTCCGCCTCGCGCCGAGCTCGTCGAGCAGCTGCCGGGCCCGGGTGGCCAGGGTGGGCAGGTCGCCCGAGTCGAGCCGGATCGCGCCGAGCCCCGGTCCGGCGACGCGCACCGCCGTCCGGATGCCCTCCTCGACGTCGAACGTGTCGACCAGCAGCGTCGTCCCGGTGCCGAGCGCGGCGACCTGGGCTCGGAAGGCGGACTCCTCGTCCTCGTGCAGCAGGGTGAACGCGTGCGCGCTGGTGCCGCGCGTCGGGATGCCGTAGCGCCGTCCGGCCTCCAGGTTGGACGTCGCCTCGAAGCCGGCCAGGTGGGCGGCGCGGGCCGCGGCGACGGCGGCCTCCTCGTGGGTGCGCCGCGACCCCATCTCGATGCACGGCCGCTCGCACGCGGCGGAGACCATGCGGGCCGCCGCGGAGGCGATCGCGCTGTCGTGGTTGAGCATCGACAGCACCAGCGTCTCCAGCACCACCGCCTCCGCGAACGGCGCCCGCACGGTCAGCACCGGGGAGCCGGGGAAGAACAGCTCGCCCTCGGCGTAGCCCTCGACGTCGCCGGTGAACCGGAAGTCGGTCAGGAACGCCAGCAGCCGCTCGTCGGTGAGACCCTGGTCGCGGAGGGTCGCCAGCTCGTCGTCGCCGAACCGGAACCGCGGCAGGGCCTCCACCAGCCGGCCGGTGCCGGCGACCACGCCGAACCGCCGACCGTGCGGCAGCCGCCGGGCGAACACCTCGAACACGCACTCCCGGTGGGCCGTCCCGTCGGCCAGCGCGGCGGCCACCATGGTCAGCTCGTACCGGTCGGTGAGCAGGGCGGGGGCCGTCGGGCAATCCGTCGTCGGCATGATCGGCAGCCTAGGCTGGAATGCGTGGCAGGACCGCTCGCGCCCGAACGGACGCCCGACACGACGGTCGACGAGGCGCACGACCTCGACCGCCCCTGGGTGACCATCGTCTGGAACGACCCGGTCAACCTGATGACCTACGTGACCTTCGTGCTCCAGGAGCTGTTCGGCTACGACGAGCCGACGGCGACCACGCTGATGCTGCAGGTGCACCACGAGGGCAAGGCGATCGTCAGCTCCGGCCCGCGGGAGCGGATGGAGCACGACACGAGCCGGCTGCACGCCTACGGGCTGTGGGCCAGCTACCAGCGCGATTCGTGAGGCCGTTCCGCGTGAGGGGCGGGCAGGTCGTCGCCCGGCTCGAACCCGCCGAGGCCGGCATCGTCGGCCTGCTGCTCGACCAGCTCGAGCAGCTGCTCACGGCCGACACCCACGACGTCGGCGACGACCCGGTGCTGGCCCGGCTGCTGCCCGAGGGGCACCGCGGCGATCCGCGCCTGGCCGCCGACTACCGCGAGATGACCGAGGCGTCGCTGCGCGGGGGGAAGGCCGACGACCTGGCCACCGTGCGGGCGACCCTGCCCAGCGGCGGGGGAGAGGTGCGGCTCGACGTGGAGCAGGCCGGCGCGTGGCTGCGCAGCACCAACGACCTGCGCCTGGCGCTGGGCACCCGCCTGGACGTCACCGAGGACACCGAACCCCCGGACGACGTCACCGGCGAGGAGGAGCAGCAGCTGGCCGTCTACTACTGGCTCACCGCGCTGCAGGGATCGCTGGTCGACGCGGTCGTCGCCGCCCGCGGCCGCGCGTGACCGCACGGGCGGCAGCTCCGCCGGGGGTCAGCGGGCCGCCGTGGGTGCCCGCCGGCGGGCCGGACGGCGCTCCCGGCGTCCGAAGGTGAGCAGCACGGAGGTGGCGACCAGCAGGTCCAGGACGAAGAAGACCCAGACCATGCCGTGCAGATCGACGTCCCGGACCAGCGCCCCGACGCCCGACAGCAGGAGCAGCGCCGAGAGCGCGAGCAGCAGTGCCAGCGTCAGCACGCGGAGCGCGACGAGCAGGGCGTAGGACGTGCGGTCGGCGCGCTCGTCGGTGCTCAGGCCGCTGCGCCGACCCGCGCCGCGGCAGCCGAGCACGAACGCCGGCACGGCGAGCAGGACGACGCCGGCGATGACGAACAGCTTGGCCAGCACGAGGCCGAACCGTATCGCCCCGGACACCGGGTGCTCGCGGGCAGTCCACCGGGACACCGGCGCCCGCGGGCGGCGCGGAGCGCCCGCCTAGACTGCCCCCTGTGCTGCGCATCGACCGCGCGACCTACGACGCCATCGTGGCCCACGCCCGGGAGGACCACCCGGACGAGGCCTGCGGCGTCGTCGCCGGGCCCGAGGGCAGCGACCGCCCCGAGCGCTTCGTCCCGATGCTGAACGCGGCCCGGTCGCCCACGTTCTACGAGTTCGACTCCGGTGACCTGCTCACGCTGTACCGCGAGATGGACGACCGCGACGAGGAGCCGGTGGTCATCTACCACTCGCACACGGCCACCGAGGCCTACCCGTCGCGCACCGACATCGGTCTGGCCGCCGAGCCGAACGCGCACTACGTGCTCGTCTCCACCCGGCAGCACGGCGCCGAGACCGGGCTGGTGGACGACGAGGTCGAGTTCCGCAGCTTCCGCATCGTCGAGGGCCAGGTCACCGAGGAAGAGGTCGAGGTCGTGGAGTCCTTCCTCTTCGGCCACTCACCGACGACCGTCGTCTACGACTGACGCAGGACCCTCCTGCAGGGCCCCGCCGCTCGCACGCGCGCGCCGGGGCCCGGCAGGAGGGCCGACCGCGCGGGACCCGCAGCGCGGAATCGCCGACGGCCCCCGCGCGTTGGCCTGCTCGAGCACCCGGCGCGACGCTCGCGCAACCGGCGTCGCGCTCAAGCAACCGGCGCCACGCGCCGATGAACATCCCGAACCCCGTCACGAGGAGAACCGCACGTCATGGCCATCGAGGTCCGGATCCCGACCATCCTGCGCACCCACACCGGCGGCAGCAAGACCGTCGAGGGCAGCGGTGACACGCTCGGCGCGCTCGTCGACGACCTGGACGCCAAGCACCCCGGTCTGAAGAACCGGCTGGTCACCGACGAGGGCACGCTGCACCGCTTCGTCAACGTCTACGTCAACGACGAGGACGTCCGCTTCACCGGCGCGCTCGACACCCAGGTCAAGGACGGCGACTCGGTGACCATCCTGCCCGCGGTGGCCGGGGGCTGCTGAGGGCGCACGCCCCCGCCCCGCCGTCCGCAGACCCGGAGAGATCCCAGCCATGGCCCGATTCGCCTCACTCGTCGACTCGCTCGGCGGCACCCCGCTCGTGGGGCTGCCGTCGCTCTCGCCGACCGCCGACGTCCGGCTGTGGGCCAAGCTGGAGGACCGCAACCCGACCGGGTCGATCAAGGACCGCGCCGCGATCAAGATGATCGAGGCCGCCGAGAAGGACGGCTCGCTCAAGCCGGGCGCGACGATCCTCGAGCCGACCAGCGGCAACACCGGCATCTCGCTGGCCATGGTGGCCCGGCAGCGCGGCTACCGGCTGGTCTGCGTGATGCCGGAGAACACCTCCGTCGAGCGGCGGCAGCTGCTGGAGATGTACGGCGCGCGGATCATCTTCTCGCCCGCCGCGGGCGGGTCGAACCAGGCGGTCGCCGTCGCGAAGGGGCTGGCCGCCGAGCACGACGACTGGGTGATGCTGTACCAGTACGGCAACCCGGCGAACGCCCAGGCGCACTACGAGGGCACCGGCCCGGAGATCCTCGCCGACCTGCCCTCGATCACCCATTTCGTCGCCGGTCTCGGCACCACCGGCACCCTGATGGGCGTCTCCCGGTACCTGCGGGAGCACAAGCCCGACGTGCAGGTCATCGCGGCCGAGCCGCGGTACGGCGAGCTCGTCTACGGCCTGCGCAACATCGACGAGGGGTTCATCCCCGAGCTCTACGACCCGACGCTGCTCGACTCGCGGTTCTCGGTGGGCCCGGAGGACGCGGTGCACCGCACCCGGCAGCTGGTGGAGCGCGAGGGCATCTTCGCCGGCATCTCCACCGGCGCGATCCTGCACGCGGCGCTCGGCATCGCGGACAAGGAGGTCGCCGCCGGACGGCGGGCCGACATCTGCTTCATCGTGTGCGACGGCGGCTGGAAGTACCTCTCCACCGGCGCCTACGCGGGCACCCTCGACGAGGCCACCGCCGCCCTGGAGGGCCAGCTCTGGGCCTGAGGAAGGACCACCCTTCCCCCCACGCCTCGCAGGCTCGGCGCGGGCCCCTGAAGGGTGGCCGTTCCAGCACCTCACCGGGCGGGCGGCGCGGGCCCCTGGAGGGTGGCCGTTCCAGCACCTCACCGGGCTCGCGGCGCGATCCGCACGTGGGCCACTACCCTCGCCCCCGATGACAGCGGGTGCCCCGGACGCCGACGCGCCGATCGGGATCTTCGACTCCGGCGTGGGCGGGCTGACCGTCGCGCGGGCGGTGCTCGACCAGCTCCCGCACGAATCGATCCGGTACATCGGTGACACGGCCCACGGCCCCTATGGCCCGCTGCCGATCGCCGAGGTCCGCCGGCACTCGCTGGCCGTGATGGACGACCTGGTCGCCAGCGGCGTCAAGATGCTGGTCGTCGCCTGCAACTCGGCCAGTGCGGCGTCCCTCCGCGACGCGCGGGAGCGCTACGACGTGCCGGTGGTCGAGGTCGTGCTGCCCGCCGTCCGCCGCGCCACCGCGGCCACCCGCACCGGCCGCGTGGGCGTCATCGGCACGCAGGCGACCGTCACCAGCGGTGCCTACGAGGACGCGTTCGCCGCCGCTCCGCACGTGACGGTCACCAGCGCCGCGTGTCCCTCCTTCGTCGACTTCGTCGAGCGCGGCGTCACCTCCGGGCGGCAGCTGCTCGGGCTGGCGCAGTCCTACTTGGACCCGCTGCTGGTCGCCGGCGTCGACACCGTCGTCCTCGGCTGCACGCACTACCCGCTGCTCACGGGTGTGATCTCCCTCGTGCTCGGCGACGAGGTCACCCTGGTGTCCAGCGCCGAGGAGACCGCGAAGGACGTCTACCGGCTGCTCACCCGCGCCGACCTGCTCCGCGACCCCGACGGCCCGCCGCCGGAGCACCGGTTCCTGGCCACCGGTGACCCCGAACCCTTCGCCCGCCTGGGCCGGCGCTTCCTCGGCCCGGAGGTCGAGGCCGTCCTGCACGCCGCCCGCACGGGTGCGGCGTGAGGCTCACCGTCGTCGGCTGCTCCGGCAGCGCGCCGGGCCCGGCGTCCCCGGCGTCGTGCTACCTCGTCGAGCACGACGGGTTCCGGCTGCTGCTCGACCTCGGCAACGGCTCCTTCGGTGCGCTCCAGGGGCTGCTCGACCCCGACGCGGTCGACGCGGTCTACCTCTCCCACCTGCACGCCGACCACTGCCTCGACGTGGCCCCTTTCGTCGTCTGGCACCGCTACTCGGGACGCTCGTCGGGCCGCCGGGTGCCGCTGTACGCCCCGGTCGACGCCGACCGGCGACTGGCGCTGGCCTACGACGGCGACGGTGCCGCCCTCGACGACGTCTTCGACTTCGTCCCCGTGGGCCCGGGCGCGTTCACCCTCGGGCCCTTCGGCGTGCGCACCGCCCGCACCGCGCACCCGATCGAGTGCCACGCCGTCCGGCTGACCGCCGCCGGCCGGTCGCTGGTCTACACCGGCGACACCGGCCCGTGCGACCGGGTCGTCGAGCTGGCCCGGGGCGCCGACGCGCTGCTCGCCGAGGCCGCCTTCCCGGAGGGGCCGGGGCTTCCCGAGGCGCTGCACCTGACCGGCCGGCAGGCCGGGGAGCACGCCGCCGCGGCGGGCGTCGCGCGGTTGCTGCTGACCCACGTGCCGCCGTGGGTGGACGCCGACGCGCAGTTCGCGGCCGCGAGCGCGGTCTTCCCGAACACCGAGCTGGTCCGCCCGGGCGCGACGTACGACGTCTGAGGAAGGGACCCGGCGGGGATCCGCAGTCGGGTGACTTGCCCCGACGACCACGGCGCGGCAGCGTGACGACCGTGGTGGACGAGGAGCGGGACGGCGTCCGGCTGACCTCGCTCGACGCCCCGCTGGGTGACGGTCTCGGCGTGACCAAGCGCGAGCTGGTCGACCACCTGGACGCGCACGCCGACCGGCTGGTGCCCCGCCTGTCCGGCCGGCCGCTGTCGGTGGTCCGGGTGCGACCGGGCCAGGCGCCCTTCATGCAGAAGAACGTGGTCAAGGGCGCGCCGGGCTGGGTGCGGACGACGGCGATCTGGGCGGAGGCGTCGAGGCGCGAGGTGCACCACGTGCTGTGCGACGACCGCCGCACGCTGCTGTGGCTCGGCAACCAGCGCGCGGTGGAGTTCCACGTGCCGTTCTGGCGGGTCGGTGACGACGGCCCGGACGGCATCGTGCTCGACCTCGACCCGCCGGAGGGCGCCGGCTGGGACTCCGTGGTCGCCGCCGCCGGCCTGGTGCGGCGCGCGCTCGCCGACGCCGGTCTGTCCGGCGCGGTCAAGACGAGCGGCGCGAAGGGGGTGCACGTCGTCGTCCCGGTCCGGGACACCGGCTTCGAGGACGCCGCGGCGGCCACGCGCGCGCTGGCGGCACGGGCCGAGCGGATCGGCGCGGACGTCGCCACCACCGCCTACGTCAAGGACGAGCGCGGGGGGAAGGTCTTCCTCGACTCGACCCGGGCCGGTGGCGCGACGCTCGTTGCGGCCTACAGCCCGCGGGTGCGGCCCGGCTTGCCGGTGTCGGCCCCGGTGGCGTGGGACCACCTGGCCGACGTCCGACCCGGCGACGTGACCGTGCGGACGGCGGGGGAGCGGCTCGGCGACGGGGATCCGTGGGCCGCCGCGCTGCCCGCACCGCAGCGGCTGCCCGACGACCTGGTGGCCGAGGGGCACGGCATACCGGTGGCCCGGGTGGCGGCGATGCACGCCGGGCTGCGACGGGCCCGGGCGCGGCGGCAGGCCGGTCCGCCCTGACCGGTGCGCCCCGACCGGTGCGCCCCGAGCCGCGCTCCCGGACCGGTTCGGCCGTCCACAGGGGCTCGCGCCCGTCCACAGGTGGCCGTCCGGCGTCCGCCCGGTGTCGGAGGTCGGGCGCACGCTGCCGCCCATGACGACCGATCCGCAGATCCAGGCCTGGCTCGACCAGGAGGACGCCCACCTCGCCCAGGTGATCCGCACGAGCCGGTTCGCCGTGCAGTACGTCGGTGCGGGCGACGGGCCCGACGAACCCTCCTTCGGCTACACGATCGGCCTGTTCGGCCTCGGTCACGCCGAGCTGGTCGTGGTCGGCCTCGACTGCGGCAGCACGCACGGCGTCCTCGACCGGGTGGCCGGCGGAGTCGCCGACGGGCGGGATCTCGTGCCCGGCGAGCTGCTCGTCCTCGACGACCGGGGGATCCGGCTCTTCGTCGAGGAGTGCCCCAACCCCGGGGACGTCGTGCTCGCGGCCAACCGCTTCTACCAGCGGCCGTCCGTGGTGTCGGTGCCGGCGTTCCAGCTGACGTGGACGCACGGGGAGGGCGCCTTCCCGTGGGAGGCCGGCTACCCGTGCGGCCCGGACTGCCAGCCGCGGCCGGGCGCGTGGCGTGCCTGATCGCCACGGTGCGGCGAGCGGGTGCCCCGGTGCGGCGCCGGCCGAGCGTTGCGCCCGACCTGGCGCGTGCCACAGCATGGTCGGCACGACCCGGGGAGCTGCGGTGGTGTCTGCGCGCGAGCGGCGACGAGCGACCGGCGACGGGGGCGCCGTCCCGGCCCGCCGTCCCGGGCCGGACCGTCGGTGACGACGACCACCGGAGCGAGGGCACCGTCCGGCCTGCCGGTGACCGGAGCGCAGTCCACCCCGGGCGGTGCCCGGCTGCTGTCGCGGGTCGCGCCCCTGGGTCGGCGGCTGAGGTCCGAGGCGGGCAGCGCCGGTCTGCTGCTGATCGCCACGGTCGTGGCGCTGGCGTGGGCCAACTCGCCCGTCGGCGACAGCTACGACGCCTTCTGGCACACCGAGTTCGCCGTCCGCGTGGGCGCGACGGAGCTGGCCCTCGACCTGCAGCACTGGGTCAACGACGGGCTGATGGTGTTCTTCTTCTTCGTCGTCGGGCTCGAGATCAAGCGCGAGCTGGTCATGGGGGAGCTCACCGACCGCCGGCGGGCCGCCGTGCCGGCGATCGCCGCGGTCACCGGGCTGGTCGTGCCCGCGCTGGTGTACGTCGGCTTCAACCTCGGGGCCCCGGCAGTGGGCGCCTGGGGGGTGGTCATCTCCACGGACACCGCCTTCCTGCTGGGCGTGCTCGCCCTCGTCGGCCCCGCCTGCCCCGCCCAGCTGCGGCTCTTCCTGCTCACCCTCGCCATCGCCGACGACGTCGGCGCGCTCGGCGTGATCGCGCTCTTCTACACCGACGACCTGGCCCTCGGCCCGCTCGGCCTGGCCGCGCTCGGGCTCGCGCTGATGGTCGGGCTGCGCTACCTCGCCGTGTGGCGCGGGCCGGCCTACCTCGTCGTCGGCGTCGCGGTGTGGGTGGCCATGCACGAGTCCGGGGTGCACCCCACCATCGCCGGGGTCGTCATCGCGCTGTTCTCGCCCGCCTACCCCGCGCGCCGCGAGGAGGTCCTGGACGCCGCCCGCCGGCTGCGCGCCTACGAGCAGTCCCCCAATGCCGAGTACGCCCGCGCCGCCCGGTTGAGCATCGACCGCTCGGTCTCGGCGACCGAGCGGCTCCAGGCGCTGTGGCAGCCGTGGACCAGCCTGGTCATCGTCCCGGTGTTCGCCCTGGCCAACGCCGGGGTGGCGCTCGACGGGGAGACGCTGCGGGCGGCGACGACCTCGACGATCACGCTCGGCGTGGTCGCCGGCCTGGTGGTCGGCAAGCTGCTCGGCATCGTGCTCGGCACCTGGCTCGCCGTCCGGTCCCGGCTGGGCGAGCTGGCACCCGGCGTGCACCTCCTGCACGTCGCCGGCGGGGCGGCGCTCAGCGGCATCGGCTTCACCATCTCGCTGTTCATCGTCGACCTCGCCTTCGACGACGAACGGACGGCCGACCAGGCGCGCGTCGGCGTCCTCACCGCGACGGCGGTGGCGTCGCTGCTCGGGTGGCTGCTGTTCCGCATCGCCGACCGGCGGCACCGCGACGACGGCAGCGGCCGCCCGACCCGGCTCGACATGCCCGTCGACCCCGACCGCGACCACATCCGCGGCCCGGTGGACGCACCGCTCACCCTGGTCGAGTACGGCGACTTCGAGTGCCCGTTCTGCGGCCGGGCCACCGGCTCGGTCGACGAGGTGCGGAAGGTGCTCGGCGACCGGCTCCGCTACGTGTTCCGGCACACCCCCCTGGTCGACGTGCACCCGCACGCCCGGCTGGCCGCGGAAGCCGCCGAGGCCGCGGCGGCGCA
Source organism: Geodermatophilus sp. YIM 151500 (assembly GCF_025716945.1). GTDB lineage: Bacteria > Actinomycetota > Actinomycetes > Mycobacteriales > Geodermatophilaceae > YIM-151500. The sequence continues at coordinate 53,552 of NZ_JAOVZT010000015.1, read as the reverse complement.
GGGCCGGTTCTGGGAGATGCACGACCGGCTCTTCCACCACCAGGACCGGCTGGCACCCGCCGACCTGCTCGACCACGCCGCGGCCGTCGGCCTCGACCTCGCCCGCTTCACCCGTGACCTGGGCGAGAGCCGCTTCGCCCGGCGGGTGCAGGAGGACCTGACCTCCGCCGAGGCGAGCGGGGTGACCGGCACGCCCACCTTCTTCGTCGGCGGGCTGCGGCACACCGGGCCGTTCGACGCGCAGAGCCTGACCGCGACGCTGCTCGCCTCCGCGGAGCCGGGCGTCGACCTGGCCGTCGGCCCGGCCGCCGAGGGCGCGCCCGCAGCGCTGCCCCTGATCGGCGCCCGCCGGGATCCGGCGCGGCGCGGCGCCCCGGCGCCGGCCGAGGAACTGCCGGCCGGCCTGCCGGAGACGCCCGACGACCGAGGCGCCTTCCCCAGGCTGGACGACGCCCAGCTCGGCGTGCTGGAGCGCCTCGGCGAGCGGCGCCGGGTCGCGCGCGGCGAGACCCTGTTCCGCGAGGGCGACGTCGGCTACGACTTCTTCGTCGTCCTCTCCGGCCGGGTGGCGATCGTCGAGGACGTCGGCCGGGTCGGCCAGCGGCTCGTGGCGGTGCACGGCGCCCACCGTTTCCTCGGCGAGCTGGACCTCTTCAGCCGCGACGTCGTCTCGCTCACCGCGGCGGTGGTGGAGGACGCGGAGGTGCTGCGGCTCGACGACGCCCAGCTGCACGCCGCCAAGGCAGCCGACCCGTCCTTCGCCGACCTGCTGCTGCGCGCCTACCTGGTGCGCCGCTCCCTGCTGTTCGAGCTGGCCGCCGACCTGCGCATCCTCGGCCGTCCCGACGCGCCGGAGACCGAGCGGCTGCGCGCCGCGGCGGCCGCGCGCGGGCTCGACGCGGTCGTCGTCGACGTCACGGCCGACGGCGCGGCCGGCCGGCTCGACCCCCTCGGCGTGACCGCCGACGACCTGCCGGTCGTGGTCGCCCGCGACGGCACTCTGCTCCGCAACCCCGATGACGACGAGTGGGCCCGGCTGCTCGACCGCGCGGGCTGACGACCGCCGGTGGGCACGGTCAGGCCAGGCCGAGGTCCTTGCGCAGCTTGGCCACGTGCCCGGTCGCCCTGACGTTGTAGGCGGCGCGCTCGATGCGGCCCTCGGCGTCGACCACGAAGGTCGAGCGGATCACGCCGACGACCTCCTTGCCGTACAGCTTCTTCGGTCCGTAGGCGCCGTACGCCTGCAGCACCTGCTTGTCGACGTCGGAGACCAGCGTGATGCCGAGACCCTCCTGCTCGCGGAAGCGCAGCAGCTTCTCCGGCGGGTCCGGCGAGATGCCGATGATGTCCAGCCCCGCCTCGGCGAGCTCCCCGGCGGCGGAGGTGAAGTCGACCGCCTGCGTGGTGCAGCCGGGGGTCAGCGCGGCGGGGTAGCAGTAGACGATCACCCGGCGTCCGCGGTGGTCGGCGAGGGAGACCGCGTTGCCGTCGGCGTCGGGCAGGGTGAAATCCGGGGCCGGGTCGCCGGGGGAGAGGCGGACGGCGGCCGTCGTCCCGCTGTCGGTCTCGCTCATACCCGGCATCCTGCCGTGCGCGTCCGTCCGGTGCGCGGGGGGTGCGCCGCGCCGGCGGTCACCCGGCCGGGCCCGCCCCGTCACCGGCCCAGGCCCGCCCGTCACCCGCCCAGGGTCCCTCACCCGGGCAGGAACGACAGGCGCACCTGCCGCTGCGGGTTGTCCGCGTTGGTGTCCACCAGGCAGATGCGCTGCCAGGTGCCGAGCATGAGGCGGCCCTCGAGCACCGGGACGCTGGCGTGCGGCGGCAGGAACGCGGGCACCACGTGGTCGCGGCCGTGCCCGGGACTGCCGTGCCGGTGCCGCCAGCGGTCGTCGCGGGGCAGCAGCTCGTCGAGCCGGGCCAGCAGGTCGTCGTCGCTCCCCGACCCCGTCTCCAGGATGGCGATGCCCGCGGTCGCGTGCGGCACGAACACCTGCAGCAGGCCGTCGCCGTCGGAGCGGACGAACTCGGCGCACTCGTCGGTCAGGTCCACCACCGCCGGCGCGCCGCCGGTGCGGACGGCTCGGAGTTCCGATCGCATGCCCGCGATCCTCGCCGGGCCGCACCGGGGTCGCACTCCAGCGGGCACCTGCACCGCGGATAGCCTCGATGCCCGTGACCCGACCCGACGGCCGCGCCGCCGACGAACTGCGCCCCGTGACCATCACCCGCCACTGGCTCGACCACGCCGAGGGCTCGGTGCTCGTCGAATTCGGCCGTACGCGCGTGCTCTGCGCGGCCAGCGTGACCGACGGCGTCCCGCGGTGGCGCAAGGGCTCGGGCCTGGGCTGGGTCACCGCGGAGTACGCCATGCTGCCCCGCGCCACGCACACGCGCAGCGACCGCGAGTCGGTCCGGGGCCGCATCGGCGGACGCACGCACGAGATCAGCCGGCTCATCGGCCGCTCGCTGCGCGCCTCGATCGACCTGGCGGCGCTCGGGGAGAACAGCGTCGCCATCGACTGCGACGTGCTGCAGGCCGACGGCGGCACCCGGACGGCGGCCATCACCGGCGCCTACGTGGCGCTGGCCGACGCCGTCGCGTGGCTCGGCGAGCGGAAGAAGCTGGCCCGGCCCACGGCGCTGGTGCAGTCGGTCGCCGCGGTGAGCGTCGGCGTCATCGACGGCGAGCCGCGCCTCGACCTGGCCTACGAGGAGGACGTGCGGGCGCACAGCGACATGAACGTCGTCTGCACCGGCGAGGGCGGGTTCGTCGAGGTCCAGGGCACCGCGGAGGCCGCCGTGTTCGACCGCCCGACCCTGGACGCCCTGCTCGACCTCGCCGTCGCCGGGTGCGCGGACCTCACCCGCCGCCAGCAGGAGGCGCTGGCCCGATGAGCAGCGCGGCACCGGTCCGGTTGCTGCTGGCCACGCGCAACCGCGGCAAGCTGGCCGAGCTGCAGCGGCTGCTCGACGGCGCCGTCCCCGGCGTGCAGGTGGTGGGGCTCGACGCGGTCGAGCCGTTCCCCGAGACGCCGGAGACCGGTGCGACCTTCGCCGAGAACGCGTTGCTCAAGGCCCGCGACGGGGCGCGGGCCACCGGCCTGCCGGCGGTGGCCGACGACTCGGGGATCGCCGTCGACGCGCTCAACGGCATGCCGGGCGTGCTGTCGGCCCGCTGGTCGGGGCGGCACGGGGACGACGACGCCAACACCGCGCTGCTGCTCGGCCAGCTCGCCGACGTGCCCGACGAGCGGCGGGGCGCGGCCTTCGTCTGCGCGGCCGCCCTGGTCACCCCCGGCGGGGTCGAGCAGGTCGTCGAGCGGGCCTGGCGCGGCCGGGTCATCCGCGAGAAGCGCGGATCCAACGGGTTCGGCTACGACCCGGTGTTCGTGCCCGAGGGGCTGACCGTCACGTCGGCCGAGCTGGACCCCGCGGAGAAGGACGCGCGCAGTCACCGCGGCCAGGCCTTCGCGGCGCTCGTCCCGGTGGTCGCCGCGACGCTCGCGGCCGGCTGAGCACCACCCGACGACGCCTCATCCTGGAACGGCCGGCCCACCGGGGCGCTCGCCGGCCGGCGGGTCGGCCGGCTCCCCGGGCGCCTCCGCCGGTTCCCCGGCCGGCCAGCGTGCCGGGCGGGACCAGGACAGCCGCGGCCGGTCGAGGCGCGGCGCGGGCCGGAAGCCCAGCCACTCGAGCGGGTCGAGGTCGCGGTCGCGGTCGGCGTCGAAGTCCTGCCGCTCCCAGCCGGGCGGCACGGGTGCCGGGTCGACCGGGACGGCGTCGCGGTCCACGGGCAGCCGGAGGACGGCGGCGACCCGGAGCAGCACCTCCGGCAGCGCGCGGCCCGGCGGGGATGGCGTCGTCACCCCAGGGGCATCGACAGGTCCACACCGGTTCCCGACCCCGGTCCCCGGGTTCCACCCCCGGGGGTGAGGCGGGGAAGGGACGGCGGGAGCCCCGCGGAACCGGGGGAGCCACCGCCGGGGGGACGAGGACTACAGCCAGGAGTGGGTCAGGACGGCGTCGCAGGCGACCGGTTCCCCGGAGTCGTAACCGTGGAGGAACGCGGCGGCCCGCTGCGCCGGTGTGCCGTGGGTCGTCGGGTTCCCGACTTCGTAGTCGCCGAGCCGCTCCATCGTGGCGACGGCCTCCTCGACGTCCGTGCCCTGCAGCTGGCCGGCGTAATAGCTGTCGTTCATCCACACGCCGGCCCAGCAGTCGGCGTGCAGCTCGAGGGCGATGAGCGGGAACTCCGCGGGATCGGTCCCGAGGCCGATCTCCCACTGGACGTTGTGCGCGTACTCGTGCGCGACCATCAGGGCCACGGCGAAGTCGCCGGCGACCTTGCCCGCGTGGTCGTCGGGGTTCACCTGGTACTCCCCGTTCCACAGCCGGATGGCGACGTCCTGGGAGAAGACGACGAGGTCGTCCGCCGGGCAGTAGAACATCGAGTTGTCGTCCGAGGGGCCGCAGCTGGTCGGGAAGACCTCGCCCGGCACGGGGAAGACGTAGTCCACGGAGGTCGCCGGGCCGCCCGCTGCGCCCTGGAACCGCGACCAGTACTCGTGCACGTCGAGCAGCTGCGTCTGCAGGAAGTCCCACATCGACCCCGCCCGCGCGGCGCTGGCGGCGGTGGCATCCCGGGCGGTGCCGGCCGTGGCCGCCGGGTCCGCGGTCGCCAGGTCCGCGGTCGCCGGGTCCGCGGCCGCCGGGTCCGCGGTCGCCGGGTCCGCGGTCGCGGCGGCAGCCGGGGCGGCCGTGCCGGGCAGGACGGTCAGGCCTGCGGCGACGGCGGCGGTCACGAGCACGGCCCGGAGGCCGGGGTGCGTGGGGGACTGCATCGTGTTCGTCCTCTCCTCGGGTCGGTCGAGCACCGACCCGGGGAGCGTCGGGTCGCGCGACCGGCCGCATCCAGGCACCCCAGGGGTGGATCCGCCCCACCCTCCGGCGGGGTACGCGCCTCCCCGGGTGGGGGAGGGAGCGCCCGGCACTCCGGAACGTGCGCGTTCCGGTCACCGGGTGTAGGGACGCACCGGGCGTTCCAGCGATCCGGCGCACGGGGCCATCGACCCGCGGCACCGGAGCGACGATGCTCCCGCCTTCGGTCGGGCATGTCGGGGCGTGCGGTGCCACGGGGAGGCACACGGGCCCGCTCCCGGACCCGTCGCCCGTGGCACGGCGGCGGGCCGTCCGGTGACTGCCAGCGGGGACGGACACGGGAGCCGGCATGGACCAGGGGACGATGGCGCGCGACGCGTCCGTGCCCCTCGTGGTGCGTCTCGGCGGCCGATCCTGGGTGGTCCCGCCGGGCGGGTCGCTCACCATCGGTCGGGACGTCGACGCCGAGGTCCACGTCGACCACGGGCTGGTGTCCCGCCGCCACGCCTCCGTCGGGCCGGCCGCCGGGGGGTGGCTGCTCACCGACCACAGCCGCAACGGCGTGTTCATCGACGGGCAGCGGTCGGCGCAGGTCCTCGTCACCACGCCCACCTCGGTCGAGCTCGGGCACCCGGTGCACGGCGTCCGGATGACGCTCACGCCGATCGCCGGCGCGAGCGGCCCGGGCGGGGCGTCGCCCACGCACGCCCGGAGGACCGGCCAGCACTCCGTCTCCGGCTCGCAGATCAGCATCGGGCGCCTGGCCGGCAACGACGTCGTCGTCGACGACCTGCTGGTCTCGCGGCACCACGCCGTCGTGGAGCGGACACCGCGCGGCTGGCACCTGCGCGATCTGGGCAGCACGAACGGCACGCACCTCAACGGACGTCGCGTCGACAGCGGGGACGTCGCCGAGGGCGACGTGATCGGCGTCGGCCCCGCCCTGCTGCAGCTGCGCGGGGACCGGTTGCTGGAGTACCGCGACCAGGGGGACGTCGACATCGAGGCCGAGGGCCTGGTCGTCACCCGGCAGGGCAGGCGGCTGCTCGACGGCGTCGACCTGCGCATCCCCGGCAGCAGCCTCGTCGCCGTCCTCGGCCCGAGCGGTGCGGGCAAGTCCACGCTGCTGGCCGCACTGGCCGGCACCCGGCCGGCGGACGACGGCGTCGTCCGCTACGGCGGGCGCGACCTGTACGGCGACTACGACGAGCTGCGCCACCGCATCGGCGTCGTGCCGCAGGACGACATCCTGCACCCGCAGCTCACCGTGTCCCGCGCGCTGTCCCACGCGGCGCGCCTGCGCTTCTCCACCGACGTCCCGCGGGAGGACCGCGAGCGGCGCATCGCCGAGGTGCTCGGCGAGCTCGGGCTGGCGGACCAGGCCTCCCAGCGGATCAGCAGCCTGTCCGGCGGGCAGCGCAAGCGGACCAGCGTGGCGCTCGAGCTGCTCACCAGGCCGTCCCTGCTGTTCCTCGACGAACCGACCTCGGGGCTGGATCCCGGCCTGGACAAGCAGGTCATGCGGACGCTGCGCGGGCTCGCGGACCGGGGGCAGACCGTCGTCGTCGTCACCCACAGCGTCCTCAACCTGGACGCGTGCGATCGGCTCGTCATCCTCGCCCGGGGCGGTCGGGTCGCCTACGACGGGCCGCCCGGCGAGGCGCTCGGGTACTTCGGCGTGGCGACCTTCGCCGACGTGTTCCTGCGGCTGGAGGACGACCCCCTCGTCGACTGGCGCAGCCGCCCCCGCGCCGGGCTGGTGTCCCCGCTCCCGGGCCGCTCGCGGGACCGGTCCTGGCCGGCCGGCCCGGTGCGCAGCGGCGCCGGCCTGGTGCAGTTCGGCGTGGTCGCCCGGCGGACCCTCGACGTGCTGCTGGCCGACCGGACCTACCTGGCGTTCCTCGCCTTCCTGCCCGTCGTGCTCAGCGGCCTGGCGCACGCGACACCGAGCCCGCGGGGGCTGACCGCGGAGGTCGGGGACCCGAGGCCGGCGCAGCTCCTGCTCGTCCTGGTGCTCGGCGGCGCGCTCATGGGCACGGCCAGCTCGATCCGGGAGCTGGTCAAGGAGCGGTCCATCTTCCAGCGGGAGCGGGCGATCGGCCTGTCCGGTGGGGCGTACCTGGCGGCCAAGGTGCTGGTGCTCGCCGTGGTCACCTTCCTCCAGGTGGCAGTCTTCGCCGCCCTCTCGATGCTCGGCAGGCCCGGCCCGCGCGACCCGGTCCTGCTGCCCTGGGGCGAGGTGGAGATCGGGCTGGTGGTGGCCGCCGTCACGGTCGCCTCGATGGTGCTCGGCCTGGTCATCTCCTCGCTGATCAGCAACGCCGACCGCGGCATGCCGCTGCTGGTCATGGTGGTCATGCTGCAGCTGGTGCTGTCCGGCGGGCTGTTCGTGCTCGACGGCCGCGCGGGGCTCGACCAGCTGTCGTGGGCGGTGCCCGCGCGCTGGGCGTACGCCATGGGCTCGGTGTCGATGGAGCTGGGCGGGACGCTCACCCCACCGGTCGACGACCCGCTGTGGCGGCCCAGCGCGACCACCTGGCTCGCCGACGTCCTCGTGCTGACCGGTCTCGTCGTGGTGATGCTGCTGGCCGTCCACCTCGGGTTGCGGCGGGACGAGCCGCTGCGTCGCCGGAGCAGGCGGTGACGCGTTCCGGTCGCGGCCCACGGGCGGCGGCACCGGCAGCCGCGTGCCGGACGGCGGCACCGTGCCGGCACGGTGCCCGCCACCCACCCGACCGCGGAGCTCCCTGCCCGGCCTCCGCCGTCGAAGGATGATCATGGCTCCCGAGTCGTTCGGCCCCTACCAGGTCCACGAGCTCATCGGTCGTGGCGGCATGGGCGAGGTCCACCGCGCCTACGACACCGTGCGGCGGCGCGCGGTCGCCCTGAAACGGCTGCGGCCCGAGTTCGCCGCCGACGACCGGTTCCGCGCTCGCTTCCTGGGCGAGTGCCAGCGGGCGGCGCAGCTGACCGAGGCCCACGTCATCCCGATCCACGACTTCGGGGAGATCAACGGCCGGCTCTACCTCGACATGCGGCTGATCCAGGGCGACGACCTCGAGAAGGTCCTGGCGGAGCGGGGCCCGCTGCCGGCCGACCGCGCCGTCGACGTCGTCACCCAGGTCGCCGCGGCGCTCGACGCCGCCCATGCCGCCGGCCTCCTCCACCGCGACGTCAAGCCGTCGAACGTCCTGCTGAGCAGCGACGGGACCGGCCTGCACTGCTACCTCGCGGACTTCGGCGTGGCCGCGGCCGTCGGCGGCACCGGGTCCTTCACCACCACCGGGACGACGGTCGGGACGATGGACTACATCGCGCCCGAGCGGCTCACCGGTGGGCCCACCGACCACCGGGTGGACGTGTACTCCCTCGCCTGCCTGCTGCACGAGGCGCTGACGGGGCAGCCGCCGTTCCGGGCGGACGAGCTGCCCGCGATGATGTACGCCCACCTCACCGTCGAGCCGCCCCGGCCGTCCCTGCTCGTGCCGTCGGTACCGCCGACCCTGGACGACGTCGTCGTGCGCGGGATGGCCAAGGACCCGCGTGCCCGGTACGGGAGCGCGGGGGAGATGGCCCTCGCCGCCGCCGCGGCGCTGTCCGGCCGGTCGGGCTGGGCGCCGGGGACCGGCGCGGTGACGGGCGTCGCCCCGGTCACCGGCGTCGCCCCGGTCACCGGGGTCGCCCCGGTCACCGGCATCGCCCCGGTCACCGGCGTCGCCCCGGTCACCGGCGTCGCCCCGGGAGCGGCGGGCGGTCCCGTCCCGGTCACGCAGTCGGTCGACCTGCCGCCCCGGCCCCCACGCGCCGGGACGCCGTGGCTGCTCGGCCCCGACTCGTCCCCGCGTCCCCGCCACCGGCGGCGGCGCCGGACGCGTGCGCTGCTCGTCGCGGCCGCGCTGCTGGTCGCCGCGGGCGCCATGGCCCTCGGGGCGAATCTGCTCGGCTCCGTCGAACCGGTCCCGGTCACGGCCGAGCCGGCGGGCTCGCCCGGTGCCGATCCGTTCGTGCCGCCACCGGCCGACGCTGCCACGCCCGCCACACCGTCGCCGTCCGCGGGCACGTCCCCGGCGGCCGGCGGATCGGCGGCCGGTCCACCGGTAGCCGGAGGAGCCGAGTCGGAGCGCCCGGTGTCCGGCGACTCCGCGGGCCTGTACGGCGGATCGGGCGCCGAGGCGTGCGACCAGGAGGGCCTGGCCACGTTCCTCGAGCAGCACCCGGACCGGGGCGCGGCCTGGGCGCGCGCCCAGGGCATCCCGCGGGACGAGATCCGCCCCTTCGTGACGGGTCTCACGCCGGTCGTCCTCCGCGCCGACACGGCGGTCACCAACCACGGCTTCCGGGGCGGCCGGGCACAGGCGTACCAGTCGGTCCTGCAGGCCGGGACCGCGGTGCTCGTCGACGACCGCGGTACACCGCGGGTGCGGTGCTCCTGCGGCAACCCGCTCGACGCACCCGCCGCCCGACCCGCGGTCCGCTACGTCGGGCAGCCCTGGCCGGCGTTGGCGACGAAACCGGTGGCGGTGGTGCGCCCGGCACCCGTCATCGTGCAGAACTTCGTCGTCGTCGACGTGCAGCACAACCTCACCGTCGTCCTCGAACGGCCGCGGGGCACCGACGGTGGGGAGGACCGTCCCGCTCCCCCCGAGGTGGTCGAGGCGGCCCGCCAGACCGCCGCGGTGGTCCCGTTCGACCCCGCGTTCGACGACGAGCCGGACGACGAGCCGTCGCAGCGTGCTACGGGCACCGACCCCGACGACCCCACGACGCCGCCGCCCGGCCGGACGTCGGACGGCGGGTCGAGCGGATCGTCGACGTCGGGGTCCAGCGGATCGTCGACGTCGGGGTCCAGCGGATCGTCGGCGCCGGGAGGGACGCCCGACTCGGGCCCGACGTCGGGTTCGGGCTCGACCCCGGACCCGTCGTCCTCCTCGGACCCGGGGCGATCCCCGGAGTCGGGGTCGAGCGGGTCGCCGGAAACGGGTTCCCCGGGATCGGTTCCGTCCTCGGATCCGGGTGCGCCGGTCGACCCGGGCCCCACCTCGGATCCGGGCCGGACGTCGGACTCGAACCCTTCGTCCGAGCCGCAGCCACCCGTCGAGCCGCAGCCACCCGTCGAGCCGCAGCCACCGGTGGGCGAGCAGCCGACCGACGGGCAGCCGACCGACCAGCAGCCGGCGACCGACCAGCAGCCGGCGACGGCCACGCCGTCCCACGCCTGCCCCGGACCGCAGACGGAGTCGTGCAGCCCGGCTCCCTGACCGGGCCGGGAGCGGGATCGGCCGCGACCCGCTCGGCGACGACCGCACCGGTGTCCGTGCCCGAGGTTCCCACCGGCGATCGACGGTGCGGGAGGGGGGAGTCGAACCCCCACGCCCGAAGGCACCAGATCCTAAGTCTGGCGTGGCTGCCGTTACACCACTCCCGCGTCGGCCCGAGTCTAGGAGTCCCCCGGGCGGGTGCCGGTCAGGGCGTGAATGCGCTGGATCCGGCGCCGTCTGGCAGGCTGTCGCCGTGCCTCGCGACCCTCGAGAGATCCAGTTGGAGATCGACGCCGCCCGTGAGTCGCTGGCCGCGACGCTCGACACGCTCGCCTTCCGGGGCAGCCCGAAGCGGCTCGCGGGGGATGGCAAGGCGGCGGCGCTCCGGTTCCTGCAGTCGCCGGCCGGGATCGCCGTGGTCAGCGTCCTCGGACTGGTCATGACCGTGGGCGCCGTCCGGAAGGCCCGGCACCGGAGCCGCTGACCGGCGCACACTGGACGGCGTGCACCCCTCTCGCGATCCCGCAGGCCCCGGTCAGGAGTCCGTCTGGGACTACCCCCGCCCGCCGTCGGCGGAGGTCACGCCGCGGCGGGTGGTCGTCGAGGTCGCCGGCCGGGTCGTCGCCTCGACCGACCGCGCGGTGCGCGTCTGCGAGACCAGCCACCCGCCCGTCTACTACGTGCCCCGCGACGACGTCGCCGACGGCGTGCTCGAGCGCGCCGGCGGTGGGTCGTGGTGCGAGTGGAAGGGGCAGGCGACCTACTGGGACGTCGTCGTCGACGGACGCCGACTGCCCGCCGTCGCGTGGTCCTACGAAGACCCTGCGCCCGGCTACGAGCAGCTGCGCGGCGCCGTCGCCTTCTACCCGGGACGGGTGGACCGGGCGCTGGTCGACGGCGAGCAGGCGCGACCGCAGCCCGGCGAGTTCTACGGCGGGTGGATCACCGACGAGGTGGTCGGCCCGTTCAAGGGCGAGCCGGGTACCTGGGGCTGGTGACGGACCGGTGACGGCGGCCTCTCCCGCGCCGGACCGCGTCAGCCCGGCGCGTGGGTGGCCCGGATGAGGGGCAGCAGCACCTGCTCGAGCACCTCGTCGGCGTACAGCTCGTCGACCCGCTCGCCGGTGAGCAGCCAGCGCTGCACCAGCAGCGCGCTGGCCGCCTCCGCCGTCAGCGAGCCGGACAGACCCGGTCGCACCTCGCCGCGCTGCTCCGCGCGCGCCCAGACCTCGTCGAAGCCGTGCCGCCACACGCCCATCGGCCCGGCGCGGAAGGCCTCCGCCAGCGCCGGGTGGTGCGGCACGGTCGACAGCAGCGACAGGGTCGCCGCACCGGCCGGCCCGCTGATGACCCCCACCAGGGAGCGCAGCATCGACCGGAGGTCGCCCTCCAGCGAGCCGGTGTCGGGCGGTGTGATCTCGGCGCGGTTGAGCTCGGCGATGGTGTCGACGACGAGGTCCTGCTTGGTGCGCCACCGGCGGTAGATCGTCGCCTTGCCGACCCCCGCCTCGGCCGCGACCGCGTCCATCGTCAGCGCGCCGTAGCCGACCTCCGCGAGCAGTTGCAGGATCGCGGCCCGGATCACGCTGTCGCGACTCGGGTCGCGTGGGCGACCGCCCCGGCTGGGACGGGGTGTCTCGGTCATGGCGGCGCTCATGTCGCTGACTTTAGACACTTAAGCGATGACCTGGTGGGATCATCCGCGCAGGTCGCGGAGGCATCACCCGAGCGGGCGTCGGGCCCGGCCGCGCGCCTGTTCCGCAGCCGCCCGACCGTGGGTCATCCTGCGCCTGTGGGAACCATCTGCGGCGGCACCTGCGGGTGCCGGTCCAACTGGGAGGTGCCCGGCCGGGCGTCCCGGGCGCTGCTGGCCACCTCCGTCGGTCACGTCCTCCCGGCGGTCGCCCGGACCGCCGACGCCCTGGGCCTGACCGTGTACACCGCCCCGTCGCTGCTCGACGTCGTCGACGACCGGGGCGGCCGCGGGCTCGAGCGGCTCTTCGAACGGCTGGCCCGGGACCTGACCGCCGCCGAGACCGAGGCGCTGCGGGTGGTCACCGATCCACCGGACGACGGCACGGAGCTCACCGCCCGGTTGCTCACGGCGCCGACCTTCGCCGTCGAGCTGGCCCGGCGCGGCATCACCGTCGAGGTGGGCGTGCTCGCCGAGGCCGAGTTCTGGTCGGTCTACCAGCCGATCGTCTCGCTCGCCGACCGCAGGGTCGTCGCCCACGAGGCGCTGCTCCGGGGGGTGGTCGACGGCCGGGAGGTCGGCGGCGGCGACCTCTTCTTCGTCGCGGAGGCCGCCGGGTGGTTGGACCGCTTGGACCGCATCGGCCGCGAGTCGGCCATCGCCGGCGCGGTCCCGTGGCTGGGCGACGACGACCTCTACGTCAACTTCAACCCCACGTCGATCTTCCGCCCGCAGGTCTGCCTGGCCAGCACCGAGCGGGTCGTGCACGACACCGGCGTCCCGCCGCACCAGCTGGTCTTCGAGGTGGTCGAGTCGCACGCCGTCGCCGACCGCGGGCACCTCGTCTCCCTGCTGGAGCACTACCGCTCGCTGGGTTGGCGGGTTGCACTCGACGACGTGGGCGCCGGCTGGTCGAGCCTCACGCTGCTGGCCGCCGTCCGGCCCGACGTGGTCAAGCTGGACAAGGGACTGGTGCAGCAGCTGCCGCACGACGGTGCCCGCACCGTGGTGAAGGCGGTGGCCGACATGGCCCACGAGCTCGGCGCGGTGGTCGTCGCGGAGGGCATCGAGACCGAGCAGCTGGCCGAGCAGGTCGCCGAGCTCGGCGCGGACCTCGGTCAGGGCTGGCTGTTCGGCCGCCCGGCCCGTCCCGGGCCGTCCGTCGCGGAGCCCGACGTCCGCTGGCAACCCGCCGTCCCGCACGCGAGCTGACCCGGGCGGAAGTCGGCTCAGGTCAGGCCCCACCGGGTGAGCACGGGGCGACCGTGCTCGTGCCCGAGGACGCCGAAGCTGCCGGCCGGCAGGGCGAACAGCCGCCCGGCCTCCGGTTCCAGGCCGAGCCAGCGGGCGGTGAGCACCCGCAGCACGTGCCCGTGCGCGACCAGCGCGACGTCACCGTCGTCCAGCCGCTCCCGCACCCGGTCGAGCACCCGGTCGACCCGGCCCCCGGCGGCGGCCAACGTCTCGCCCGGCGTCGGCCCGGGCACGGTGCCGTCGCGCCAGATCGACCACTCGCGGCCGAGCTCCTCGCTGATCTCCGCCGTCGTCCGGCCCTCGTAGCCGCCGTAGTCGAGCTCGACGAGGTCCTCGTCGGTCGCGGTGACCCGCAGGCCGGCCAGCTCGGCGGTCCGCACCGCCCGCTGCCGGGGGGAGACGCGCACCTCGACGAACCGGTGCCCGGCGAGTGCCGCGGCCAGCGCCCGCGCCTGCTCCTCGCCCTCCGGGAGCAGCGGCAGGTCGGTGACGCCGGTGTGCTGGCCGCTGAGGCTCCACTCGGTCTGCCCGTGCCGCAGGACGACGATCTGGCCCCGGTCACCACCCATGGCGACATCGAACAGGCACAGGGGCATCCCGGCGAGGGCGGTCGCGCTGCCACCCGGCCCGGCGACCGGTCACCGGCCCGGACGACCGGGGGAGCGGCGCCGGCTCAGCGCCAGCGACGCAGGGAGAGCGCGCTGCCCCGGTGGGAGCCGAGGGTGCGGCGGCGGGCCGGCGCCGGGTGCTCGGGCACCCGCGACCGGCGGTGCCCGCGCTCGTCGCGACGTCCGGCCGCCGAAGGCCGCAGGAGTCCCGCTGGGGGAGGCGGCGTGCCCGCCGTGGGCGGCGCCGTCGGGACGACCGGCGGTGGGCAGCGGTGCGGCTCGGTCGGCGGGGCGACCGCCGGTGCGTCCACCGGGCCGTCGAGCTCCAGCGCTGCGGAGAAGTCGGCCAGCACGACGAGACGCCGCGTGGCCGCAGAGGCGCCGACGATGCGGCAGCGCCGTGCGGCACGGGCGAGGTCGGCCGTGAAGTCGGCGAGCACGTGCAGTGCCGAGCAGTCCCAGAACCGGGCCGCGGCGACGTCGACCACGACGCGCGATGTGCCCAGGCCCGCGGCCTGGGCGAGGGCGTCGGCGAGCAGCGCGGCGGTGGACAGGTCCGCCTCACCGGTCAGCCGGACGACGACCTGGTCCGGGCCCGGGACGAGGGCGACGTTGAGCGGGGGCACACCTTCTCCTCAGCTCGCTGGTCCACGCCGTCGCTTCGACGGAACCGGTCCTGACGGTAGGCCCATCCCCGACGAATCACAACACCCAGTGGTGACGCGACTGCGCAGAGCGGTCAAGGAGGCCGAGGGGCCGTGCCGTGGCACCCGCGACCCCGCGCGACCGCACGACGCGGGAAAGTGGACAGGTGACGGGTGCGGCGGGCGCCGGCGAGGTCGACCCGGTCGGGACCGGGCGCACCCGACCCGGCCGGTCGGCCGAGCTGCTGTCGGCCCTGGGCGAGCTGGAAGTGGCGCAGGAGGAGCTGCGCGTCGCCGAGGAGGAGATCACGGCGCAGCGGGCCGAGCTCGACGTGCTGCTCGCCCGGCAGGCCGCCGAGCGGGGCTGGCGGGAGCGGCTGACGGATCTGCTCGCCGTCGGGGTGCTGGTCACCGACGCGCAGGGCGGCGTGCTGGAGGCCAACGCGGCGGCCTGCGACCTGATCGGCATCCGGCCGGTGCACCTGGTGGGCAAGCCGCTCCCCGTCTTCGTCCGGCCCGACGAGCGCACCGCGCTGCGGTCCTCGCTCCGCCGGCTCGTGCACGGGGCAGCCGAGGAGCGGGTCCGGGTCACGCTGGCGCCGCGCCGCGGCGCGCCGCTGCCGGTCGAGCTCGTCGGCATGCACGTGGAGGGCGGCGTCCGGTGGGTCGTCGTCCCCGATCGGGCCGCGCCGGCGCGGCCCGATGGCGTCACGACGGAGGGCCCTCCGTCGACCGCTCGGACCCCCGCGGCGGCCTCGCCGCCCGAGCCGCCGGTCGGGGAGGCGGAGGCGGTCGCGACCGCGTTCGCCCGCTTGTGCCTGCTACCGCTCGACAGCAGCGATCCGCAGCGGCTGCTCGGCCGCCTGGCCGCCGTCGTCACGGCCGCGATCCCGGGCGCCGACGCGTCGGGGGTCTCCCTCGGGTCGCCCCGAGCGCCGGAACGGCTGGCCAGCGACGACGCCCTCGCCCAGCAGTTCGACGGCCTGCAGCTGCAGGCCGGCGAGGGGCCGTGCGTCGATGCCTACGAGCAGCGCTCCGTCGTCGTCGGCGACGACCTGCCGGGGGATCCGCGCTGGCCCGGTCTCGCGCGGGCGGACCCGCACACGGCGGGTGTCCGGTCCGTCCTCGCGCTGCCCATCCCGGTTCAGGACCGTCACGTGGGCGTGCTCAACGTCTACGCACGCGGACGGGACGTCTTCTCCGCGCATGCGGTCCGCATCGGCGAACTCGTGGTCGTCGCCGTGGGCGCCGTGTTCGAGGCCGTGGAGGAGCGGAGATCCCTGCAGGAACTCAGCCGGCACCTCAACCGGGCGCTGGAGTCACGGGCGGTCATCGACCAGGCCAAGGGCATGGTCATGGCCCGCCACGGCGGCACCGCCGACGCGGCCTTCGCCCGGCTCGTCGCCTACTCCAGCCGGCACAACGTCAAGCTGCGCGACGTCGCAGCCCTGCTGGTCCGGGGCGAGGCGACCGACGCGCTCCTGCGGCAGCTGTGAGCCGCGTTCAATCCGCCTGCGGGTCCATGAGGAGAACCGTGCCGGTCTGCCGGCCGGCCGGGTCGCGCAGCGGGCTGGCCGTCACCCGGAGGCGGATCCGCTTGCCGCGTCGGTTGACCGCAGGCACGGTCACCTCCTGGTGCGCGCCGCTCCCGGTCAGCTCGTGCAGCACGGGGCTGACCCGGTCGACCGGCAGCCCGATGTCCAGGTCGGCCAGCAGCCGGCCGAGGGCCTCGTCCTCGCGCACGCCCCACAGCTCGGCGGCTGCGGTGTTCCAGGTCAGCACCCGGTAACCGCCGTCCAGCACCACCAGGCCGGCCCGGACGCTGGACAGCACCGCGGTCAGCAGGTCGTTGCGTTCGGCGACCTGGCTGGTGTGCTCGCGCAGGTCGTCGTTGCCGGAGTGCAGCGCGTCGTTCATCGACTGCAGCTCCTCGTTCATCGTCTCGAGTTCCTCGTTGGTGGACTGGAGCTCCTCGTTGGTGGTCTCCAGCTCCTCGACCGTCGACTGCAGCTCCTCGTTGGTGGTCTCGAGCTCCTCGTTGGTCGACTGGAGCTCCTCGTAGGCGGTCTCCAGCTGCTCGTTGGCGTACTCGAGTTCCCGCTGCAGCGACCGGTAGCGGCTGACGTCCTCGAAGACCACGCTGGTGCCGATCAGCTCACCGGTGTCGTCGGCGAGCGGGGTGACCTGGACGTCCAGCACGACGGGATCGGCGCCGAGCCGGTGCACCTCGACGCCGCGGATCCACTGCACGCGCCGCTCGGTGGCCGCCTGCTCGATGTGGGTGCGCAGCTCGAGCGGGCGGTAGGAGAGCTCGAGGTCCTGGAACAGCCGGCCGATGTCACGCGGGTTCAGGCCGAACAGCCGGTCGGCCTCGATGTTGGACAGCGCCAGCACGCCCGCGGCATCGAGGACCACCTGGGCCGACGGCGCGGCGAGCAGTGCCTGCTCCCGGAGCCGTTCGTCCGGGCGACGGACCTCGTGGTTCGCGGTCCGGGCGGCGAGGAAGACGCGGCCGCGCCGTCCGTTCCCGCCGAAGTCCTGCCGCCTGCGGAACAGCCGCCGCGAGAGGTCGACCGGCGCGAACAGCGCCGAGTGCGACAGCAGCAGCTCGGCCTTGCCCAGCACGAGCACCCCGTGCGGCTCGAGGGCGAAGTGCAGCCGCTCGGCCACCTGGTGCTGGGTGTCGGCGTTGAAGTACATGAGGGTGTTGCGGCACAGGAGCAGGTCGACGTGCGAGATGGGCGCGTCCTGCACCAGGTCGTTGCGACCGAAGATGACCCCTCGGCGCAG
Organism: Geodermatophilus sp. YIM 151500; assembly: GCF_025716945.1. Lineage (GTDB taxonomy): Bacteria > Actinomycetota > Actinomycetes > Mycobacteriales > Geodermatophilaceae > YIM-151500. The sequence continues at coordinate 36,427 of NZ_JAOVZT010000015.1, read as the reverse complement.
GTCCTTGCGGAACGCGGCGCGGGTCCCCTCCCGTTCGAAGAAGCGTTCCAGCCGCTCCGGGCTGATGCCCTTGAGCTCGGCCTCGGTGTAGGTCGCCAGCCGGGCGGCCGTGAGCGCCTCCTCGTCGACGTCGGTGGCGTAGATCTTGACCCGGCGCCGGTACTCCTCGTGACCGAGCTGCTCGGCGAGCAGCATCGCCAACGAGTAGGCCTCCTGCCCGGACGCGCACCCGGCGCTCCAGGCGCGGATCGGCCGGCCGCGGGTGACGAGCTCGGGCAGCACGTGATCGGCGAGGTAGGCCCACGTGTCGGGGTCGCGGAAGAACGAGGTGACGTTGATCAGGATGGTGTTGAACAGCGCGACGAACTCCTCCTGGTGCAGCTCCAGGTGGTCGCGGTACCCGGTGAAGGAGTCCAGGCCGACGTCGTGCATCCGGCGGGTGATCCGGCGCAGCAGACTCGGCCGCTTGTAGCCGGTGAAGTCGAAACCGCGGCTCTCCTTCAGCCAGGCGAGCAGCTCCTCGAAGTCGGGGTCGACCGCGGTGAGCGCCGAGTCGTCCGTGTACTCGCCGGTGCTCATGCCACGCCGTCCGCGGGCTCGTCGGTGACGCCCAGCGTGGCGCGCTCGAGCAGGTCGCGGATCAGCAGCGCGGCGCGGTGCGCGTCGGCGGCCCGCTCGTCGAAGCGCTCGCCGGTCAGCGCGTGCCCGGATGCGCGTGCCCGGTCTCCCATGGTCCGCGCGAGCTGCGCCTTCTCCTCGAGGCTGCGCAGGGCCATCCACAGCGCCCCCTCGACGGCGCTGTTCTGCTGGATGGCCAGCGACTCGGCCGACCAGCCGTGCCCCACGAGGCAGCGGTACCGGTGCAGCGACTCGTCGGGGATGCTGAACAGCGGGCCGTGGCAGTCGGGACAGGTCATCGCCACGGGGGAGCCCGGGTGCTCCACTCCGCCGATCGCGTCGTCGTCCATCGCGGCCATTGCGTTCTCCTGACGCATCGGTAGTGGCAGCGGAGCGACGCCGCCGTCCGGGACCTCCTCGACGCTGAGCCGGCCCAGCAGCGCGCCGATCCCCGCGGCGGGCAGCACGTGCTCGACCTTCAGGGCGGCGGCCGCCGACCGCGGCATGCTCGGATAGAGGGCTTCCTCCGGGTCCTGCACCACAGGGACGCCGCCCCGCGCGGCGACCGCCACCAGGCCGGCGGCGCCGTCGTCCAGCGCCCCGGACAGCACGACGCCGATGACGCGGGCGCCGGCGACGTGCGCGGCGGAGCGGAACAACGCGTCGACCGCGGGCCGGTGGCCGTTCTCCCGCGGTCCCATCGACAGGGTGAGCCGATCGCCCTCGCTCAGCAGCAGGTGCCGGTCGGGCACGGCGACCGACACGGTCCCGTGCTCCAGCGGAGCACCTTCGCGGGCGGGACGCGCCGGCAGCGGGCCGGCCCGGTCGAGCACCTGGGCCAGCGCGCTCCCACCGCTGGAGGGCAGGTGCAGCACGACCAGCACGGCGGCGGGTAGGTCGGGCGGGAACCCGGCGACCAGGCCGCGCAGCGCCTCCACGCCGCCGGCGGAGGCGCCGCCGACGACGACGTCCCTGTGGGCCATGCCCGCCTCGATCCTGTTCCGGTATGCAGGCCTCCACCCTCCTCCCTCTCCGCCACCGTGGCGAGGACGGCTGCACGCCGGGTCGGCCGCTCCGTCCGGCCTCCGTCCCGGGGGCTGCGGAGCCGTGACGCCTCCTCCCTTCCCGGGCGCCGGGAAGGGAGCCCGGTCCGCCTCCGCGGGCTCAGTCGGGCACGTTGGCCGGACTGTCCGCCGGGTCGTGCGTGCGGCCTCCCGCGGGGGCCAGCAGCGGACCCGGCGCGCCCTCGCCGCGGCCGAGCGCGGCGACGAACTGGGCGAGCACCTCGTCGCCGCGGTGCGCGGGCTCCCAGCCGAGCAGCGTGCGGGCGCGGGTGCTGTCGAGGGCGGGCGAGTCGATGCCCAGGTCCAGCCAGCCGGGCTCGGTGGGCACGAGGTGGGCGTGGAACGCCGCCGACAGCCCCGTCCGGACCAGCCGCCGCGGCACCGGGACCCGCCGGCTGCGGAGCGCGCGGGCCAGGCCGGCGGCGTCCAGGAGCGGCTCGGCGGCCAGGTTGAACGGCCCGGGCACCCGCCGGTCGAGCATGCGGGTCAGCGCGTCGGCGACGTCGTCGGCGTGCACCAGGGCGAGCTCGATGCCGGGGGCCGGCAGGGGCAGCAGCCGCGCCAGCGCGGCGGGGACCGCCCGCGCGGCGCCGAACAGCAGCGGGCCCAGGAAGTAGCGGGCGATCTCGCTGCTCGCCTCCGGCTGGAGCACCAGCGTGGGCCGGGCGATCGTCAGCGTCGTGCCGGGGTGCCGGGCGAGCACCTCGCGCACGATCCGCTCGGCGGCCGCCTTCTGCCGGCTGTACTGCGAGGACGGGACGCCGGTGGCGGGCCAGTCCTCGGTCACCTTCCGGCCGGGAGCGCCGGGGGCGTACGTGCCCAGCGACGACATGTGGACGACGTGCTGCACGCCCGCGTCGGTCGCGGCGTGCACCACCCGCCGCGTGCCCTCGACGTTCACCCGCTCCAGCCGCTCCGGGTCGCGCCCGGGCTGCAGCGCCCAGGCGAGGTGGACGACGGCGTCGACGCCCTCGACGAACGAGCTCAGCAACGTCTCGCTGGTGCTCTGCCCGAGGTCGGCCAGGTGCCACTGCACCGAGTCGTAGGGCGCGACGGACGGCGGCCGGCGGCGGGCCAGCCCGCGCACCTCGGCCACCCCGTGCTCGGGCGCGGTCAGCCGGCGCAGCAGCGCGGTGCCCACGTTGCCGCTCGCGCCGGTGACGGCGACCTTCAGCCCGCGCAGGTGGGAGGGAGGTGTCTCGGCCATGGGCTGCCGCTACCCGTCCCGGGACCGGCCAACCCGCGCGTACGTTGCACCGCGTGATCACCGGGGCGCACGTCATCCTCTACAGCTGCGACGCCGACGCCGACCGCGCCTTCCTCCGGGACCTGCTCGGGCTCCGGCACGCCGACGCCGGAGGCGGCTGACCGCGATCGGGCTGCCCGGCGGTGGCCGGGTGGGGCTGTACGAAGCGCGTCACCCGATGGCGTTCGGCACCTGAACGGCCGGGGCCTGGTCCAGCGACTCACCCCGGCGTTCGGGCAGCCCCCAGGTGGCCAGCGCGCCGACCACGAAGACGGCCGCGAAGGTGCCGAAGACCAGCCCGGTGCCGGCCAGGTCGAGCAGCGGCGGGACCGACAGCGGCGCCAGGATCGACGCGATCCGGCCGAAGCCCGCGGCGGCGCCCGCCCCGGTGGCCCGCAGCGCGGTCGGGTAGACCTCCGGCGTCACCGCGTACAGCGCGCCCCAGGCGCCGAGGTTGAAGAACGACAGCACCATCCCGGTGACCAGCACGGCGGTCTCCCCGCCGGCCGCGGCGAACAGCCCGGCGCCGAGCGCGGAGCCGACGAGGAAGGTGGCCAGCGTGGGCCGGCGCCCCCACCTCTCGATGAGGAACGCCGCGGCCGCATAACCCGGCAGCTGGGCCAGCGTGATGAGCAGGGTGAACCCGAACGAGCGGACGAGCGAGAAGCCCTCCGCCACCAGCAGGGTCGGCAGCCAGATGAATGCGCCGTAGTACGAGAAGTTGATGCAGAACCACACCGTCCACAGCGCGGCGGTGCGCCGCCGGATGCCCGCCGCCCAGAGCGCCAGCGGGCTCGGCGCCGTCGTCCGGACCGGCGGGGGAGAGGGCACCGGGTCGACCCCGGCCGCCCGCTCGAAGCGGCGGACGGCGACCTCGGCCTCCTCGGAGCGCCCGCGCAGCTCGAGGAAGCGCACCGACTCGGGCAGGCCCCGCCGGATGACGACCGCGTACAGCGCGGGCGCCGCGCCGAGGGCGAGCGCCCAGCGCCAGCCCGCGTCGCCGCGCGGGACGACCAGGTAGCCGATCAGCGCCGCCAGCGTCCAGCCGACCGCCCAGAAGGCCTCCAGCGCGACCACGACCCGGCCGCGCACCCGCGCCGGCGCGAACTCGCTGACCAGCGTCGAGGCGACCGGCAGCTCGGCGCCGAGCCCGATGCCGATGAGGAAGCGGAAGACGATGAGCGCCCCGACCGACCAGGACAGCGCCGCGGCGCCGGTTGCGAGACCGAACACGAGCAGGGTCAGGGCGAAGACCTGGCGCCGTCCGAAGCGGTCGGCGAGCAGGCCGCCCAGCGTGGCGCCCAGGGCCATGCCGACGAACCCGATCGAGCCGATCCACGACAGCTCGGTGCGGGTGAGCTCCCACTGCACGGCCAGCGCGGCCATGACGAAGGAGATGAGGCCGACGTCCATGGCGTCCAGCGCCCAGCCCAGGCCGGAGCCGACCACGAGCCGGCCGTGCTCGCGGGTGAAGGGCAGCCGGTCGAGCCGCTCGGCGCGGCGCAGCAGCGGCCGGGCCTCTGTCCGGCCGTCGTCGCTCATGCGCTCAGGCATACCTCGGCGACCCCGGCTGTAGTCACGTGGACCGCCACCGCGGGAAGGTCAGCACGTCCCGACACACCGCGGAACGGGAGGAGGAGCCGTGACCGGACGGGTGGGGGCCGCGGACCCGGAGGCCGCGCGGCGGAACGCGTCGCTCTACCGGAGATGGTTCGAGGAGGTGGTCAACGGTCGCGACGCAGCCGGGGCGGACGAGCTGCTGGCCCCGGACTATGTCGCGCACTTCCCGGGCGTTGCCGGCGGGCTGGACCGGACAGGGCACCTCGCCTTGCTGCAGGCGTTCTGGGCCGGCTTCCCGGACTGGACCGAGACCGTCGAGGACGTCCTCGTCGAGGGCGACCGCGTGGTGATCCGCGTGACCGGCCGCGGTCGGCACGCGGGCAGCTTCCAGGGCATCCCGCCAACGGGCACCGCGGTGACGGCGACGGGGATCGGCATCGCGCGGATCCTGGACGGCCGGATCGTCGAGACCTGGGCCGAGTACGACGCGCTCGGGCTGCTGCGCCAGCTGGGAGCGGTCCCGTCCCGACCGGCGTGAGCGGTCGCGTCCTGACCGGCGGTGGTGCCGTGCCGCCCGGTCGTGCCGACGCCGGGCCGAGACCGCTCCCCGCGGCGCTAAGGTAACCCGCGAGTTACCGATGGCCGAGGAGGTCCGGAGTGGAGCACTACGAGGCGGCGACGACGATCGCGGCGGCGCCGGACGACGTGTGGCGCGTGCTCGTCGACGGCGACGGGTGGTCGCGCTGGGACTCCGGCGTCGACGCGGTCGAGGGCCGCATCGCGCCGGGTGAGAAGGTCCGGATCCGGTCGAGGCTGGCGCCGGGGCGGGCCTTCCCGGTGCGGGTGAGCGACTTCGAGCCGCCGCACCGCTTCGCGTTCACCGGGGGTATGCCGCTGGGCCTGTTCCGCGGCGTGCGCACCTACACGCTCACGCCGGCCGACGGCGGGACGACGTTCCGGATGCGCGAGGAGTTCACCGGCCCGCTGCTGCCGCTGGTCTGGCGCTCGATGCCCGACATGCAGGGCTCGTTCGACCAGTTCGCCGCCGGGCTCAAGCGGCGCGTCGAGTCGGGTGCCTGAGCCGGCGCGCGGGGACGCGGTCTTCGAGGCGCTCGGCGACCCGACCCGCCGGCGAATCCTGAGCCTGCTCGGCTCCGGTGACCGCTCGGTCCGGGAGATCGCCGACGCCCTGCCGGTCAGCCGGCCGGCGGTGTCCCGGCACCTGCGGCTGCTCAGGTCGGCGGGGCTGGTCACCGAGGAGCCGCGGGGCACCCGGCGCATCTACCGGCTGCAGGAGGAGGGGCTCGTCGCCGTCCGGGACTACCTGGAGCGCGTCTGGGGCGGCACCGCGGCCCGGTTCCGGCTGGCGGCCGGGAACCTCCCGGAGCGCCCGCCCGGGGAGCGGCGGTGACCGAGCCGCTGCGGCTGTCGTTCGAGGTCGCCTGCCCGGTCGAGCACGCGTTCACGGTCTGGACGGAGGGCATCGCCACCTGGTGGCCGGCCGACCACACCGCCTCCGGCGACCCCGGTAGCCGGGTCGTGCTCGAGGGCCGGCCCGGCGGGCGGATCTACGAGCGGACCCCGTCGGGTGAGGAGCACGAGTGGGGCGAGGTCGTGCTCTGGCAGCCGCCGTCCGCGCTCGGCTACCTCTGGTTCCTGCGCACCGACCGGTCCGACGCCACCGACGTGACCGTCCGGTTCACCGCGACCGGGGCGCGCGCCACCCGGGTCGACATCGAGCACGCGGGCTGGGAGCGGCTCGGCGGCCGCGGCGCGGCCTGGCGCGAGCGCAACCTCGGCGGGTGGACGACCCTGCTGCCCCACTTCCGGCGTGCGGTGGCGCAGTAGGACGGAAACCCGGCGTGCGGTGGCGCAGTAGGGCGGAAGCCCCTCGCTTCGCCGCGCCCCCGGTCAGGTGGTGCGGACGTGCGCGGACACGAGCTCGGCGACGCGGTCGGGCGCCACCTCCGGGATCCAGTGCGGCAGGGCCTCGAGCACCTCCAGGCGGTACGGCCCCTCGACGAAGCGGGCGGTGTCCTCGACGGCGGCTCTCCCGAGGAACGCGTCGCCGGTGCTCCAGACCATCAGCGTCGGCACCCGGACCCGCCCGACCGGCTCCCCGGCGCTCCACGGCATGCCGCGGTACCAGTTCAGCGCCGCGGTCAGCGCGCCGGGCTCGCGCACCCGGGCCACGTACCGGTCGGCGTCCGCCGCCGGCAGCCCGCTGCGCACCAGTCCCCGGCGCAGGCCCGCGCCCCCGCCGCCCAGCAGCAGCCGCTCGGGCAGCGCCGGCAGCTGGTACAGCCCCATGTACCACGACCGCAGGGCCTGCGTGCTGCGCACCATCGCCCGCGCCATCGCGGCCGGGTGCGGCACCGAGATGGCGGTCAGCGACCGGGTGCGGTCCGGTCGCCCGGCGGCGAGCGCCCAGCCCACCGCGGCGCCCCAGTCGTGCCCGACGACGTGCGCCCGCTCGAGGCCGGCGGTGTCGAGCATGGCGACGACGTCGTCCACGAGCTCGCGCATCCGGTAGGCGGCGCGGCCGCGCGGGCGGGCACCCGGCGAGTAACCGCGCTGGTCGGGAGCGAGGGTGCGCAGCCCGCGCGCGTGGAGCGCCGGGGCGACGCCGTCCCAGGAGGTCGAGTCCTGCGGGAAGCCGTGCAGCAGGACGACGGTGTCGCCGTCCGGCGGTCCGCCGTCGCGGACGTCGAAGGTCAACCCGTCACGGCGATATGTGTCCACCGCCCCATTGGAGTGGATCCGTGGCGGTCACGCGCATGTCACCCGCACGGATCCACTCCGGTCAGGCGCGCGAGGGCGTCGGTGCTCAGCACCACCTGTTCGGTGGAGCCCTCGCCGAGCAGCCGGCCGTCGCCGTCGGTCGCGGTGCAGGCGCACCGCACCCGGTTGCCGCGCACCGCGGCGCACCGGGCGACCACCCGGACGGCGGTCCCGACGCGCGCGGGTGCCCGGTGCTCGACCGCGACCGCGCTGCCGACGGCCGCCTCCCCGTGGTCGAGGTGGGCCAGCAGCAGCTTGCGGCCGGCCTCCTCGAAGTGGCGGGCCATCTCGTAGGTCGCGTACACCGGGTGCACCGGGCCGAGCTCGGCGAAGCGCACCGTCATCGCCGCGGTGACGACGACGTCGAGCCGGGCCTCGGCGCCGACCGGCAGGGGGCGCACGCGCTCAGCCGGCCGCCGCGTCCGCGGCCGGCACGGCGGGGGACGTCGTGCGCAGGCCGCCGAACGCGGTGGCGACGACGGCGTCGGCGAGCGCGTCGGGGGAGAGGTCGCCGTCCGGGCGGTACCACTCGGTGAGCGAGTTCACCGTGCCGAACAGCAGCCGGCTGGTCAGCGCGGGGTCGACGTCGGGGCGCACGTCGCCCTCCTCCTCGGCCGCGCGGACCAGGTCGGTGACGATGCGGTCGAACCGGCGGCGCCGCTCCAGCGCCGACCGCTCCACGTCGCTGTTGCCGCGCAGCCGCAGCAGCAGCGTGACGAAGGGCAGCTCGGCGGCCAGCACCCGCACCGAACCGCGGACGACGTGCTCGAGCCGGTCGATCGCCCGGCCGGAGGTGGCACCCGGCTCCGCGGTGACGGCGAACAGCGCGTCCAGGGCGCGGTCGAGGGCCATCCGCAGCAGCTCCACCTTGCTCGGTACGTGGTGGTAGATCGCCGACTTGGTGATGCCGAGCCGGCCGGCCAGCTCCTCCATGGACGTCGCCTCGTAGCCGCGCTCGTTGAACACGGCCACGGCCCCGTCGAGCAGCGTCTCCAGCGAGTGGCCGGGGCGGCCGCGGCGTCCGGTCGCGGTCGTCATGCGCGCCGCCGCCGGTCGTCGAGCCGCTTGAGCTTGCCGACCGAGCGCGGCAGCGTGTCCGGGTCGACGACGACGACGTCGACGGTCGTGCCGATGCCGTCCTTCACCGCCCGGCCGACCTCCTCGGCGGCGGCCGCCCGCCGGGCGGGCGGGCAGTCGGGCCGCGCCTCGACCTCCACGGTCATCGCGTCCAGCCGGCCCTCGGTGGTCAGCACCAGCCGGAAGTGCGGGGACAGCCCCGGGGTGCGGAGCACGATCTCCTCGATCTGCGTGGGGAAGAGGTTGACCCCGCGCAGGATGATCATGTCGTCGGTGCGGCCGGTGATCCGCTGCATCCGGCGCATGCCCGGCCGGGCGGTGCCGGGCAGCAGCCGGGTGAGGTCGCGGGTGCGGTACCGGATGACCGGCATCGCCTGCTTGGTCAGCGAGGTGACGACCAGCTCGCCCTCCTCGCCGTCCGGGAGCACGTCGCCGGTGACCGGGTCGACCACCTCGGGGTAGAAGTGGTCCTCCCAGACGTGCAGGCCGTCCTTGGTCTCCACGCACTCCTGCGCCACCCCCGGGCCGATGACCTCCGACAGGCCGTAGATGTCGACGGCGTGGATGCCGGTGCGCTCCTCCATCTCGCGGCGCATCTGCTCGGTCCACGGCTCGGCGCCGAAGATGCCGATCTCCAGGCTGCTGCTCCGCGGGTCGAGCCCCTGCTTCTCGAACTCGTCGATGACGGTGAGCATGTAGGTCGGCGTGACCATGATGATCCGCGGCCCGAAGTCCGTGATCAGCTGCACCTGGCGCGGCGTCATGCCGCCGCTCACCGGCACGACCGTGCAGCCCAGCTTCTCCGCGCCGTAGTGCGCCCCCAGGCCGCCGGTGAACAGGCCGTAGCCGTAGGCGTTGTGCAGCACGTCGCCGGCGCGGCCGCCGGCCGCGCGGATCGACCGGGCCACCACGGTGGCCCAGATGTCGAGGTCGGCCTCGGTGTAGCCGACGACGGTCGGACGCCCGGTGGTGCCGGACGACGCGTGCACCCGGCGCACCTGCTCGCGGGGGACGGCGAACATGCCGAACGGGTAGTTGTCGCGCAGTTCCGCCTTGCCGGTGAACGGGAACCGCGCGAGGTCGGCCGGCTCCCGGCAGTCGTCGGGGTGCACCCCCGCCGCGTCGAACGCCCGCCGGTAGTGCGGCACGTTCGCGTGCACGTGCCGCAGCGTCTGCCGGAGGCGGTCGAGCTGGAGCGCGCGCAGCTCGTCGACGCCCATCCGCTCCTCGGGGTCGAGGAGGCCGGGCTCGGGTGCATCGCCGAGCCGCGCGCTGCTGGCCGTGGTGGTCATGGATCCCTCCGGTCCGCTCGACCGCGCCGTCGTGCCCCGCCGGTTCCGCCGGGGAGCCGACGGTCCCGCCGGTGTGCCGCCCGTTCCGCCGGTGTACCGCCCGTTCCGCCGTCCGTGGTGCCGTGGCCCGTCGCATCCGCCGGGCGGAATACCGACCGTGCGGTCAGTAATGAACTCGCGCCGTCGGTGGCTGTCAAGTGCCGACCCTCCGTCGTGATCGCCGGCCGCGATCGAGGCGCCGCCGCGGACGTGGGGCCGGACGCTTGTGCCCGCGTGGGGTGTGGGGCACACTCGGCATTACCGACCGAGTGGTCAGTAATTGATCGCCGTCCGAGGGAGCCGCCATGCCCGCGCCGACGCCGGACCGCCCGCCCGCGCCCGACGAGACCGCGCTGCAGGAGCACTTCGAGGCGACCATCGCCGCCGAGCACCGCATCGAGCCGCGCGACTGGATGCCCGAGGGGTACCGCAGGACGCTGGTGCGCCAGATCGCGCAGCACGCGCACTCGGAGATCATCGGCATGCAGCCCGAGGGCGACTGGCTGCTGGCGGCGCCGAGCCTGCGGCGCAAGGCGATCCTCCTGGCCAAGGTGCAGGACGAGGCCGGCCACGGGCTGTACCTCTACTCGGCGACCGAGACCCTGGGGGCCGATCGGGCCGACCTCACCGACAAGCTGATCGAAGGCCGGCAGAAATACAGCTCGATCTTCAACTACCCGACGCTGAGCTACGCCGACGTCGGCGTCATCGGCTGGCTCGTCGACGGGGCGGCGATCTGCAACCAGGTGCCGCTGTGCCGGTCGTCGTACGGGCCCTACGCCCGGGCGATGATCCGCATCTGCAAGGAGGAGTCGTTCCACCAGCGGCAGGGCTACGAGCTGCTGATGACGATGATGCGGGGCACCGAGGAGCAGCGGGCGATGGTGCAGGACGCCGTCGACCGCTGGTGGTGGCCGTCGCTGATGATGTTCGGCCCGCCGGACGCCGACAGCCCGAACACCGCGCAGTCGATGGCGTGGGGCATCAAGCGGCACACCAACGACGAGCTGCGCCAGCGCTTCGTCGACATGACCGTGCCGCAGGCGCAGTTCCTCGGCGTGGCGTTGCCCGACCCGGAGCTCGCCTGGGACGCCGACGCCGGGCACTGGCGGTTCGGCGCGGTCGACTGGGACGAGTTCAAGCGCGTCATCTCCGGCCAGGGCCCGATGAACGACGTCCGCATCGCCCGCCGTCGGGCCGCCCGCGACGACAACGCGTGGGTGACCGAGGCGGCCAGCGCGTACGCCCGGAAGCACGCCGTGCGGGAGGCGGCGGCGTGACCGGTGGCGACGACGTCCGGACGACGGCGACGTCGGAGGTCACCGCCGAGGGCGGGCACGGCGCGATCCCGACGGGGCCGGACGTGCCGGTGGAGCCGGAGCCGGGCGCCGCCCGGCGCGACTGGCCGCTGTACGAGGTGTTCGTCCGCGGCAAGCGCGGGCTCAACCACGTGCACGTCGGCTCGCTGCACGCCCCCGACGACGAGATGGCGGTGCACGCCGCCCGCGACCTCTACACGCGGCGCAACGAGGGCGTGAGCATCTGGGTGGTGCGGGCCGCCGACATCACCGCGTCGAGCCCCGACGAGAAGGACCCGCTGTTCCGCCCGAGCGGCGACAAGGTCTACCGCCACCCGACGTTCTACGAGATCCCCGAGGACGTCCCCCACATGTGAGACACCCCCTCTCCCCCCACCGCCGCTCGGAAAGGACCCTCGTGCTCCCCACCGCTCGTCCCTCGCGGCGGGCCCCTGCACGGCGGCCTTCCAGCCATCCGTCCCGAGTCCGAGGAGCGTTCCGTCGTGGTGCATGAGGAGACGGCTTACGAGTCGCTGGTCCACGCCCACGGCGACGAGGGGCACTGGGTCTTCGGCACCGGCTTCGACGATCCGCTGGCCGGGGTCGACACCAGCGTGCCGCCGGGGGTCGACCGCGCCGACCTCGGCGCCTACTGCCTGATGCTCGGCGACGACGCGCTCGTGCTCTCGCAGCGGCTCACCGAGTGGATCACCCGCGCGCCCGAGCTCGAGGAGGAGGTGGCGATCGGCAACATCGCCCTCGACCTGCTCGGCCAGGCCCGGCTGCTGCTGGCCCGCGCCGGGTCGGTGGGGGAGCTCGGCCGGTCCCGCTCGCTTGCCACGGGATCCGTCCCGGACGAGGACGCGCTGGCCTACTTCCGCGACGCCGACGAGTTCCGCTGCACGCCGCTGGTCGAGGAGCCCGACGGCGACTTCGCGCACGCCATGGTCCGGCTGCTGGTCGCGTCGTCGTTCCGGCTCGCGGTGCTCGCCCGCCTGCGCGGCTCGCGCGACCCCGTGGTGGCCGCCATCGCGGCCAAGGGCGTCAACGAGCTCACCTACCACCGCGACCACGCCGCCCGCTGGGTGCTGCGCCTCGGTGACGGCACCGACGAGTCGCACCGCCGCGCGCAGCGGGCGGTCGACGCGATCTGGCCGCTCACGGCGCAGCTCTTCACCGCGACCGGCGTCGAGCGCCGGCTGGTCGCGGCCGGGGTGGCCGTCGACCCGTCGTCCGTGCGGGACGAGGTGCGCCGGGTCCTGGCCGAGGTGCTCGCCCGGGGCACCCTGACCGCGCCGCCGGAGCCGCCGGACGCCGAGCCCGCCGGCCGGTCGGGTGAGCACGGTCCGGCGCTGACCGAACTGCTGTCCACCCTGCAGGGGCTGGCGCGCCGGCACCCCGCCTCGACATGGTGAATGTGATGACGACCACACTGGATCCCCGCAGCGTCGCGGTGACCGTGACCGATCCCGAACTCCCGATGCTCACCCTGGACGACCTCGGCGTGCTGCGCGACGTCCGCACCGCGGACGACGGCACCGTCGTCGTCGAGATCACCCCGACCTACTCCGGGTGCCCCGCGATGGGCACGATGCGCGCCGACCTCGTGCACGCGCTGCACGCCGCGGGCTTCGGCGACGTCGACGTCCGCACCGTGCTGTCGCCGCCGTGGAGCACCGACTGGATCACCGCCGAGGGCCGGCGCAAGCTGCGCGAGGCGGGCATCGCCCCGCCCGGCCCCGCGCCGGTGCGCGACGCCGGCCCGCTGCCGCTGTCGCTGGGGCCGACCCGGCGGACGGCGAGCTGCCCGCTGTGCGGCTCGCCCGACACCGAGGAGATCAGCGAGTTCAGCGCGACAGCGTGCAAGGCGCTGCGGCGGTGCCGGGCGTGCCGGGAGCCCTTCGAGCACGTGAAGGAGATCTGAGCGTGGTCGCACCCGCTCGCCGGCGTCCGCGGTTCCACCCGCTCACGGTGGCCCGCGTCGAGAAGCTCACCGACGACGCCGTGGCCGTCACCTTCGACGTCCCCGACGACCTGGTCGACGACTACGCGTTCCGTCCCGGCCAGGCGCTGACGCTGCGCCGGGTCGAGGGCGAGCGCGACGAACGGCGGTCGTACTCGATCTGCGCGCCGGTGGGCGGCCCGCCCCGTGTCGGCGTGCGCGAGGTGCCCGGTGGCTTCTTCTCGTCGTGGCTCGTGCACCAGGTGCGCCCGGGCGACGCGATCGAGGTGCTGCCGCCGTCCGGCACCTTCACCGCCGACCTGTCCGTGCCCGGCGACCACGTGTTCGTCGTCGCCGGCTCGGGCATCACGCCGGCGCTGTCGCTGGCCTCGACCGTGCTGCGCGACGGCGAGTCGACGGTGACCGTCTTCTACGGCAACCGGCGCACCGACACGGTGATGTTCGCCGACGAGCTGGCCGACCTGAAGGACGCCCACGGGCCCCGGCTGCAGCTGGTGCACGTGCTCTCCCGCGAGCCGCGCGACGCCGAGCTGCTCAGCGGCCGGCTCGACCGCGAGCGGCTGAGCACGCTGATCTCCGCCTTCGTCGACGTCGTGCACGTCGACCACTGGTGGCTGTGCGGCCCGCACGGGCTCGTGGTCGACGCGAAGGCGCTGCTCGCCGAGCTCGGCGTCCCGGGCGAGAAGGTGCACCAGGAGCTCTTCTACGTCGACGAGGTACCGCCGGAACCGGTGCGCGGGGACGAGGAGACCGTGCCCGGGGACGCCGCCCAGGTCACCGTCGTCCTCGACGGCCGGGCCACCCCGCTCGCCCTGCCGCGGGACGTGCCGGTGCTCGACTCCGCGCAGAAGGTGCGCGGCGACCTGCCGTTCGCCTGCAAGGGCGGCGTGTGCGGCACCTGCCGGGCCAAGGTGACCGCCGGCGAGGTGCGGATGCAGCGCAACTACGCGCTGGACGAGAAGGAGGTCGCGGCCGGCTACGTGCTCACCTGCCAGTCGCTGCCGGTGACCGACGAGGTGACGGTCGACTTCGACCAGTGACATGGCGGTCCTCCGGACCGCACCGCGGCCAGGTGCCGTGCCCCGGTCGTGCTGAGCGTGTCCTCGCCGTCCCGTCGGGAGCCTCCGGCCCCGCGACAGGACGACGACATCGCACGCGGCTCGCGCGCCGTACCGCGGCCGGGTGCCGTGCCCCGGTCGTGCTGAGCGTGTCCTCGCCGTCCCGTCGGGAGCCTCCGGCCCCGCGACGGGACGACGACATCGCACGCGGCGCACGTGAGTGCCGGGGCGTGGTCGGCAGGGCACCATGGGGGGATGGCGGAGGAGCTGATCGTCCTGGTCGACGACGACGGGACGGCGATCGGCACGATGCCCAAGCCGCTGGTGCACCACGGCGAGACCCCGCTGCACCGCGCCTTCTCCGCCTACCTGTTCGACGACGGCGGGCGGCTGCTGGTCACCCGGCGGGCGGAGGGCAAGCAGACGTTTCCCGGCGTGTGGACCAACACCGTCTGCGGCCACCCCGGGCCCGGCGAGGACGACGCCGCCGCCATCGCCCGGCGCGCCGCCTTCGAACTGGGGCTCGGCGTCTCCGACCTGCGGCCGGCGCTGCCCGGCTACCGCTACCGCGCCGAGTTCCGCGGGGTGGTGGAGAACGAGGTCTGCCCGGTCTACCTCGGCCGCTTCGCCGGCACGCCCGCGCCCGAGCCGACCGAGGTGGGGGAGTGGCAGCTGCTCGACTGGAGCCGGTTCCGCCACCGCCAGGAGACCGAGGGCGAGGCGTGGTCACCGTGGTGCCGGGAGCAGGCGCGGCTGATCGAGGAGGCCGGCCTGCTCGACGGCGACCGGGGGAACTGACGCGGACGCCGCGCCCGGGAACCGCGGTCAGACCACGCGCAGCAGCGGCGACGGCGGCTCGTCCCGCACGACCGGCGCCGGAGGAGCGGCCGGCTCGGCGGTGAGCACGCGCATCGCGTCCTCGGCGCCCACCGGCTTGGAGAACAGGTACCCCTGGCCGAGGTCGCAGCCCAGCGCGGTGACGATGGTGTGCTGGTCGTGGGTCTCGATGCCCTCGGCAACGGTGAGCAACCCCAGCGTGCCGGCGAGCTCGACGATGGCGCGGGTGATGACGTCGTCGTGCTCGTCCCGGCCCAGGCCGTCGACGAACTCGCGCGCGATCTTCAGCATGTCGATCGGGAAGCGGCGCAGGTAGGCCAGCGACGAGTACCCGGTGCCGAAGTCGTCGATCGCGATCCGGACGCCCAGCGCCTTGAGCTGCCACAGCGTCGCCGCCGCCGCGTCGCGGTCCTGCATGAGGACGGTCTCGGTGATCTCCAGCACCAGCCGGCGCGGGTCGAGGCCGGCGTCGGCCAGGGCCGCGGTGACCACGTCGACGATGCCCGGGTCGGCCAGCTGGCGGGCGGAGAGGTTGACGGTCACCGTCAGCGGCCGGTCCGGCTCCGCCTCCGCCCAGCGGGCCGCCTGGCGGCACGCCTCGCGCAGGACGAGCGTGCCGATCTCCACGATCAGCCCGGTCTCCTCGGCCAACGCGATGAACCGGTCGGGGCCGCGCATGCCGTCCGGGTGCGCCCACCGCACCAGCGCCTCCGCGCCGCTGGGGCGGCCCGTGCGCAGGTTGACCAGCGGCTGGAACACGGTCAGCAGCTGCCCCTCGGCGATGGCGGCGGTCAGCTCGGCGACCGCGTCCTCGCGGGCCGAGGTCGGGTCGCCCATGCCGGGCTGGTACCACACCGCGCCGCCGCCGCCGCGCTTGGCGGCGTACATCGCGATGTCGGCCTGCCGGATCAGCTCGTCGGCCGTGCCGACGTCCGGGTCGCCGAGCGCGATGCCGATGCTGGCCCCGATCGCCGCGATCCGCCCGTCGCCCAGGTCGACCGGGACGTCGAACTGCGCCTGGAGGCGGTCGACGACCCGCAGCACGCCTTCCCGGTCGAGCGGGCCGCCGAGCAGGACGGCGAACTCGTCACCGCCCAGGCGGGCGGCCGTGTCCGCCGGGCGCAGGCAGCCGCGCAGCCGGCCGGCGACGGTCCGCAGGACGGCGTCGCCGACGTCGTGGCCGTACTGGTCGTTCACCGGCTTGAAGCCGTCGAGGTCGATGTACAGGACGGCGGGCCAGGCATGCGTGCGGGCGGCCACCTCGACGGCCTGGCGGGCGCGGTCGAGGAACAGCACCCGGTTCGGCAGCCCGGTGAGGGCGTCGTGCAGCGTCTGGTGGCGGAGCTGTTCCTTGAGGTCGGTGACCTGGCGCAGCGTCTCCTCGAGGCGACCGCGTTCGAGCGAGGTGGCCACGTGCCGGCCGAAGGTCTCCAGGAGGGCGACGTCGCTGCGGTTGAAGGTGCTGACGTCACCCAGCCGGCCCGCCACCAGGAGCAGGCCGTGCACCCGGTCCTCGGTGCGCAGGGGCGCCATCATGGCGTCCTTGTAGCCGTGGTCGGCCGCGTAGAGGTCGAGCGGCCCGCTGCCGCCGCCGCCCTTGCGGGCGGCCAGCGCGCCGGTGGAGCGGGCCAGCCGCAGCAGCCGCTGCTGGCCGACGTGGTCGTCCAGGGGCGCCATGACCGTCGGCTCCCCGCTCTCCGCGGCGCGGCTGACGGTCGGTCCGCTGCTGCTCCCGCCGACCAGCACGAGCTCGGCCATGCCGGCGCGGAAGGCGGTGCGCACGGCCGCGAGGAAGTCGCCGAGCGCGGCGTCCACGTCGCCGCCGTGCAGCAGCGTGGTCGCCTCGTGCAGCACCTTGAGGTTCTCCTGCTGCTCGCGGGCATGGGTGTAGGCGCGGTAGGCCCCGATGATCAGCAGCGTCGGCAGCATGAGCAGCGCGAGCGCGGCCGGATCGTTGACCGAGGTGCGGGCGACCACGACGCCGACGGCGGCGGCGCCGATGGTGAAGGGCAGGGAGAAGCCCAGCATGCCGAGCAGCGGGCGGATGTCGGCCCGGCCCTCGGCGATCGTCATGACCGCGAAGATCGTGACCGACGCGGTCAGCGTGGAGACCGAGACGGCGAGCAGCTGGGCCACCCACGCCCACTCCGCGCCCAGCGGGCCGCCCAGGAGGTGGAAGACGATCGTCGCCATGCAGCCCGCCAGGGCGAACTGCGCGGAGTTGAAGGCGAGCTTGAGGCCGCGCTGGCGGCGGTGCAGCACCAGCGCGACGGCGGCGCCGGCCACCTGGGCGAGCACCAGCTGCGCGGGGGCGGCCAGCACCAGGCCGGCGGCGAGCACGAGGTCGCTCAGCGAGAAGGTGTGCGACTCGCGCTTCCACTGGACGTGCACCACCAGCACCTCGCTGGCGGCGAACACCCCCGCCCACAGCACCCACGGCAGGGTCATGGCCGTGGGTGCTGCGGGCAGTGGCTCGACGACGACGACGAACAGCGTCATCGCAGCCGCGGCAACAGCCACGGTGAGCAGCGCGATCCGCTGGGACACGCCCAGCTGGAGGCGCCGGGGGCCTGCGAGGCCGCCGTCCGTCGTCGTCGTCGTCATGGCGGCGTCAGGCCCAGGTCGCCCCGGACCAGGACAGCCCGGACCAGCTGAGACCGGACCACGAGAGCCCGCTCCAGCTCAGGCCGGACCAGGACAGCCCGCTCCAGGACAGCCCGGACCAGGACAGCCCGGACCAGCTGAGACCGGACCACGAGAG
>NZ_JAOVZT010000015.1:0-18733 GCF_025716945.1 Geodermatophilus sp. YIM 151500 | reverse complement strand
CCCGCTCCAGCTCAGGCCGGACCAGGACAGGCCGCTCCAGGACAGCCCGGACCAGCTCAGGCCGGACCACGAGAGCCCGCTCCAGGACAGCCCGCTCCAGGACAGCCCGCTCAGCGGGGTGCCGGACCGGACGGCCTCGCGCAGCTTCGAGGCGAACTCGCCGGAGTTCCAGGTGCGGCCGGTGAAGTCGCGCTCGCCGCGCAGCTCCTTGCCGTCCTCCTCGATGATGTTCGTACCGCGCGCCTTGTCCAGCGAACCGGTACCCGTCGCGCGCTCGAAGGTCTGGACCGCCTGCGGCGTCGGGGCGGCGGAAGCGGCCGCGACGTCGATGAGGCCCGAGCCCTGGGCGATGGCGTCGGCGTTGGGCAGCTCGCGGGCGGTGCCCGTGAGCAGCGCCTTCACCTGGTCCGGGGTCAGCCCCGGCCGCTGCTCGAGGAGCAGGGCCGCGGCACCCGAGACGACGGCCGCCGCCTGCGACGTGCCGGTGCCGCGGAAGAACCGCTCACCGGTGCGCGCTGCCGGGTAGGCGGTGTCCAGCGCCGAGCCGGCCACCCGGAGGCTGACCACCGACTGGCCCGGGGCCACGACGTCGGGGTTGCGCGTCCCGTCGCCGCTGGCCGACCACGAGCCGACGATGTCGTCGGCCGTGTCCGGCGTGCCGACGCCGTCCGAACCGCCGACGGCGATCAGGTACGGGTCGTAGGCCGGGTTGTTGAGCTTCGCGGAGCCGTAGCCGGTGTTGCCGGCGGCCACGACGACCACGATGCCCTTGTGCCAGGCCTGCTCGGCGGCGTACGCCAGCGGGTCCAGCTGGTAGGCCTGGACACCGTCGGTGCCGAACGACATGTTCAGCACGCGGATGTTCATCCCGTTGGCGTTCTTGTGCTGGATCACCCAGTCGATCGCGGCAATCGCCTGGGAGACGTCTGTGCGGCCCTGGGCGTCGGCGACCTTGACGCTGACGATCCGGGCGTCCGGCGCGACACCGACGAACTCGCCGGCGGTCCCGCTGGTCACCGTGGCCGGGGCGGTGTCGTCCCGGCCGGCGATGATGCCGGCCATGTGCGTGCCGTGCCCGTAGGTGTCCAGCTTGTTGACCGGGCTGGGCTTGCAGCCCTGACCCCACTTGCAGTCCATGGCCTCGAACGACAGGTCCGGGCCGTGCACGACCTTGCCGGCGGTCCGCAGGCCGTCGACCGCGACGACGCCCGAGTCGATGACGGCGACGTCCACGCCGGCACCGGTGTACCCGGCGTCCCAGAGCGCCGAGGCGCCGGTCATCTCGTGCGTGATGCGGCGCAGCGAGCCGTTGAGGCCGGCCTGCTGGTCCACCTCGGCGCTGGTGAGCGTCACCGCGGCGTTCTCGGTGACGTCCTTGACGCCGGCGGCGGCCCGCAGCACGGCGAGCCGGTTGCCCGGCACGCTGGCCTCGAAGCCGTCGATGACCTCCAGCGGCCGGACGACGGAGCCGCCGAGGGCGGCGACCGCCCGCTCGGGACCGTTCCCGGAGCCCGGGAGCTCCTGGACGATCACCGAGACCGGGTCGGCCGGCGCGGACGCCACGGTCTGCGCCGCCGCCGGACCGGCCATGCCGGCGATGACGGCCGCCGCGGCGGCCACGGTGAGGACCCGGCCGGCGGCCCGGGGCGGACCGCCCCAGGTGACGCCGAAGCCGGGCGCGGACGCGGGGCCGTGCCCCGCGGTGGATTGCTTCATGTGCACTTCCCTGTGTCGTGTCGGAGCACATCCATGTGCGGTGACGTGGGTCCTTCGACACGAAGTGTGAGGAGCTGTATGCAACCGGTACACGGCTCCTCCTCGATCTCACTCCCAGGGATGACTGCGACCGACATCCCCTCATCGGCATGGACGGCACCGCGCTTGAGGACCGCTCCCATCACGCAGAGTTATCGGCCAATAGCTCCCGACGGCCATGCGGCGACCTGGTCGCGCATGCGCCCTCACTCTGCGCAACCGGAACTGCGGGTTGCGGCGGCGTCCGCGAGGCTGTCGCCGGAAGATCACCGACGGACGGAGGAACGGATGGACGGGACCGGGTCGCTGAAGGGGCGCGTCGCGCTGGTCACCGGCGGGGCGAGCGGCCTGGGGCGCGCGACCGCCCGGGCGCTGGCCGCGGCCGGGGCCCACGTGGCGATCGGCGACATCGACGCCGCCGGCAGCGAGCGGACCCGGTCGGCGGTGCTCGACGCCGGCGGGTCGGCGGAGGTGGTGGCGCTCGACGTCACCGACGACGCCACGCGGCGGTCGGTCGTGGCCGACCTCTTCGACCGGCACGGCGACGCGTTCGACGTCCTGGTCAACGTGGCCGGCATCGACCGGCCCGGCTACATCACCGACATCGGCCTCGCCGACTACCGCCGGGTGCAGGCGGTCAACTGCGAGGGGCCGGTCTTCCTGACCAGCGAGTTCGTGAAGCGGGTCCAGCACCTGCCGGAGGGCCGCACCGCCGACGTCGTGCACGTCGTGTCCCTGTCGGCGATCACGTCGGGCAGCGGGGCGATCGCCTACAACGGGTCGAAGGCGGGCTTCCTCAACGCGACCCGGTGCATCCAGCGCGAGCTCCGCGAGAAGGCGTCGCGACTGCCCGACGGGACCGAGCGGCCCTTCCCGTGCCGGGTGCAGGCCGTCATCCCGGCGGCCATGGACACCCCGATGATGGAGCAGTGGGGCATCCCGTCGCACCTGATGATGCCGCCGGACGCCGTCGCCGACATGGTGCGCACCCTGGTGCTCCTGCACCCGTCGGCGTTCGTGCCCGAGATGCAGATCGTCCCCCGGCTCGAGCCGAACTTCCCCCGGTGACCGACATGCGGCGACCGATCCGGTCGGGCGCGACCGGACCGGCCGCCGCGGGGCCACCCCGCTCGGCGCCGGCATGCTCGGGGCGCTGGTCGGCCTGGCCGGGTGGGGCGCCGGCGAGCTGGTGGCCCGACAGGTGCCGCGCCCGGGCCCGGTGGCGCTTGCCGGTGGCGAGGCCGCGACCGTCCCCGCCCTGCTCGGCCTCCCGCGGCCGCTCGTCGCCGCGCTGTTCCTCGCGCGGGTGGTCGGTGTGCTGCTCGCCCGCCGCGGCGCCGGCCGCGAGCGGCGGCCGGGCCGGCAGTGGGGTTGGGCGGTGACCGGCCCGGCGCTGGGGGCGGTGACCGTGGGCGGCTGGGCGGCGGCCCGCACGGCGGGCGGGTGGTGGCTGCGCGGCGAGACGCGGGTGCGCTACGGGCAGCTCGCCCTCGGCGGCGCGCTGCTCGGTGCCGGCGGCCGGATCGCCGGCGGGTGCAACCTGGGCCACGGACTGTCCGGCGTCGCCCAGCTCAACGTGTCGTCGTGGGTCGTCGTAGCCGCGATCGCCGTCGGCATCGGTTCGACGCGGGTCGTGCAGCGCCGCTGCGGCGACCGCCCGGCCGCGCGCACGCCGGTCCCCTGACGGCCCGCGAGCGTCCGAGGGTTGGGCTGCGGCCGGCCACGGTAGGCAGGGGTGCAGCCGACACGAAGGAGTGCGCTCGATGACCAGCACCGGACCCGACAGCGGGATGGCCTCCGGGTCGGACGCCGGCCGGCCGGGCGAGCACGGTGACCGCCGCCCGCTGGACGACGACGAGCGGCGCCTGCTGGCCGAGCTGGACGATGCCGGGGGTGGACCCGCCGGGCAGCAGCCCCCGGAGGAGACGCCGGCCGCCGGCCGCGCCGCGGACGACGAGGCGCCGCTGCCGACCGGCGAGGGCGGCGCCCAGGACGACGGCCTCAGCCCGCGCTTCACCCCGCCGCCGGGCTGACCCCCGCGGCGGTTCGGGCCATCACCGCCGTGCGAGGTGGGGCGGCGCCGTCCAGGTCGGCCTGCGCGCCTCCCGGCGGGAGGTGCTCCGCCGGACGACGGTCACGCGCGCACCGGCTCGTCGGCGCCGCACCAGCGCGCCAGCGCCGCGAAGGTGCCGCGGGCCGACGTCACGACGGCGTCGGCGTCCCCACCCGCGGCGACGTGCGCCCGCACGGCGCGCCGGTAGGCGGCCCACATCGCTCCCGTCCGGCTGCCGTAGGGGGAGAACGCGCGCAGCCGGACGCCGGCCAGGGCCGGCAGCCCGGCCAGGTGCCGGTCGATGACGACGCCGCCGAGGGTGGCCCCCTCCAGCACGTACATGCGGCCGAGCGCGGCGTCGGTGCCCGCCACCGTGGGCAGCAGCGGTCCGGCGTCGGCCGGCCGGGCACCCAGGGCCGCCAGGTCCGCCGCGAACAGGGCGGCCCGGCGGCGGTGCGGCCAGGCCAGCGCCGCAGCGGCCGCCGGCTCTCGGACGGCCCACGCGTCGAGCCCGGCCTCGGCGGCCCGCCAGAAGCCGTGCAGCAGCGCCAGCGCGGAGGCCAGGCGGTCGCGGTCGAGACCGGGCGCCATGAGGTCCAGGTGCCGCTCGACGCGCCCGTGGTCTGCGGCGGTGGCGACGCGCAACCGCCGCAGGACGTCACGGGCGCCGCGGTCCGCGGGCGCCGCGGTTCTCTCCGCAGTCATCGCCGTCGAGCGTAGGGAACCCCGGCCGGTGCCGTTCCGGGGCCGGGGGCCGCCGGCGGTGGCGGCGCATCACCCGGACGCGCGGGGAGGGCGACGGAGTCCTGGCGACCCGCCCGTGCGCTGCCTACCGTGCGAGGCAGACCCATCGCCCCCGGAGGTGCCGGTGCTCGTCTCGAAGGCCCTCCTGGCCGCCTCCCGGCGGCCCGGGCTGCGCCGGCTGGTGACCGGCACCCCGGCCACCCGGCGGGTGGTCGACCGGTTCGTCGCCGGGGAGGACCTGGGCGACGCGCTCGCCGCCGTCCGGGCCCTGACCGCCGACGGCCTCTCGGTCACGCTCGACCGCCTGGGCGAGGACGTGACCTCCCGCGCCGAGGCGCGGCGCAGCCGCGACGCCTACCTCGCGGCGCTGGAGGGGCTCGCGCCGCTCGGGCTCGGCGCGGCCGCCGAGGTCTCGCTGAAGCTCTCCGCCTTCGGCCAGGGGCTGCCCGACGGCGGCCACGACCTGGCGCTGGAGCTGGTCCGGCCGGTGGCCGAGGCGGCCGCCGGCATCGGCACCACGGTGACCCTGGACATGGAGGACCACCGGACCGTCGACTCGACGCTCGCCGCGCTGGCCGACCTGCGCAAGGAGCACCCGGGCACCGGTGCGGTGCTGCAGGCCATGCTGTACCGCACGGAGGAGGACGCGCGGTCGCTGGCGGTTCCCGGCAGCCGGGTGCGACTGGTGAAGGGCGCCTACGACGAGCCGGCCACCGTGGCCCACCGGCGCCGCCGGGACGTCGACGCCGCCTACGCCCGCTCCCTGCGGATCCTCATGACCGGCCCCGGGTACCCCATGGTGGGCTCGCACGACCCGGCGCTGGTCGCGCTGGCGCACGAGCTGGCGGCCCAGCACTCGCGCCCGGCTGACTCGTGGGAGGTGCAGATGCTCTACGGCATCCGGCCCGCCGAGCAGCGGCGGCTGGCCGCCGCCGGCACCCGGGTCCGCGCCTACGTGCCGTACGGCGCCGACTGGTACCCCTACTTCATGCGCCGCCTCGCCGAGCGGCCGGCCAACGTGCGCTTCTTCCTGCGCTCGCTGGCGACGAAGACCTGACGAGAAGGCGCCGGGCGTCCGCTGCCCGTCGCCGACGAGGTGAGAGAGGACCGCCATGGACGGCATCACCCGCGTCCCGCCCCCGCGCAACGAGCCGGTGCTGGGCTACGCACCGGGCTCGCCGGAGCGGGCCACGCTGCAGGCCCGGCTGGCCGAGCTGGCCACCGAGCGCATCGAGCTGCCGATCACCCTGGGCGGCCGGTCGCGGATGGGCGGCGGCGAGCGGTTCGACGTCGTCCAGCCGCACCGGCACGCGGCCGTGCTCGGCACGGCGGCGCACGCCACGCACGCCGACGCCGAGGAGGCGGTGCGCTGCGCGAAGGAGGCGGCCCCCGGGTGGCGGGCGATGCCGTTCGACGACCGCGCCGCGGTGTTCCTGCGCGCCGCCGAGCTGCTCGCCGGGCCGTGGCGGCAGACGCTCAACGCAGCGACCATGCTGGGCCAGAGCAAGACCGCCTACCAGGCCGAGATCGACAGCGCGTGCGAGCTGATCGACTTCTGGCGGTTCAACGTGCACTTCGCCCGGCAGCTCCTGGAGGAGCAGCCGATCTCCTCGCCCGGGGTCTGGAACCGCGTCGACCACCGCCCGCTGGAGGGGTTCGTCTACGCGATCACGCCGTTCAACTTCACCGCGATCGCCGGCAACCTGCCGACGGCACCGGCGCTGATGGGCACCACGGTGGTCTGGAAGCCGGCTCCCACCCAGCAGTTCGCCGCGCACTTCGTCCTGCGCCTGCTGGAGGCGGCCGGCCTGCCGCCGGGGGTGGTCAACATGGTGACCGGTGACGGGGTGGCCGTGTCGGAGGTGGCGCTGGCCGACCCCGACCTGGCCGGCATCCACTTCACCGGCTCCACCGCGGTGTTCCAGCACCTGTGGCGCACCGTCGGGCAGCACATCGACCGGTACCGGGGCTATCCGCGGATCGTCGGGGAGACCGGCGGCAAGGACTTCGTCGTCGCCCACCCGTCGGCCGACGTCGACGTGCTGCGCACCGCGCTGATCCGGGGCGCCTTCGAGTTCCAGGGGCAGAAGTGCTCGGCGGCGTCGCGGGCCTACGTGCCGCGTTCGGTGTGGGGCCGGCTGCGCGACGACCTGATCGGCGAGACCGAGTCGCTGCCGATGGGCGACGTCACCGACTTCTCGAACTTCATGGGCGCGGTGATCGACCGGAAGTCGTTCTCGAAGCTGTCCGGCGTCCTGGACCGGGTGGACGACGACCCGGCCCTGACGACCCTCGCCGGGGGCAAGGCCGACGACAGCGAGGGCTTCTTCGTCCGGCCGACGATCATCGAGGGCACCGACCCCGGGCACGAGGTGTTCACCACCGAGTACTTCGGCCCGATCCTCGCCGTGCACGTCTACGACGACGCCGACTACGACGCGGTGCTCGCCCAGATGGAGTCGGTCGCGCCGTACGCGCTGACCGGGTCGATCATCGCTGCGGACGCCGCGGCGGTGGCGCACGCCCGCGAGGTGCTGCGCTACGCCGCGGGCAACTTCTACGTCAACGACAAGCCGACGGGCGCGGTGGTCGGCCAGCAACCCTTCGGGGGGGCCCGCGCCTCGGGCACCAACGACAAGGCCGGCGCGATGCAGAACCTGCTGCGCTGGACCAGCACCCGCACGCTCAAGGAGACCTTCGTGCCGCCGACCGACCACCGCTACCCGCACATGGGATGAGGCTCCGCCCGTCCCGCCGCCCGCCCCGTCGCTCGCAGGTTCGCAGCGGCGCCACGGCCAGCGCCACGGCCAGCGCCACGGCCAGCGCCGCTGTCGGTGCGAACGCGACCTGAGGCGCAGCGTGACGGCGTGCACCTCGGAGTGTCGCCGCGCGCCGGGACGGTGGACCTTTTCGCGGGCCGGTGGTTGACGGCCGGGCCGCCGCGGTCGATGGTGCGCGGGAACCCGGCGGCCCGAGAAGGCGGGACGGCGGGAGCGGCGAGGAGGGCGGGAGCCATGGCCGTCCTGACCGGCTCGGCGCACCGGGCACCGATCGGGCGGCCGGCGTGACCACGGCGTCGCGACGCCCGGTGGGCGCGGTCGGCGCCGCTCTGGCCCTCGCCGTCCTGCCGCTGCTGGCCACCGGACCCGCGGTCGCGGCAGACGCCGTCGCCGCGCCGGCCGCTGCGGACCTGGTCAGCGGGACCGAGGCCGCGAAGGCCGCGCTGGTGCGCATCGAGGTGTCGGCCACCGCGCACATCGCGCACGTCGACGCCTCGTCGGGCGAGGCGGTCGTGGCGCGCGGCCGGTACGAGGTCCCGATCCGGAGCGGCACGGGGGTCTTCACCTCGTCGGACGGCGTCATCGCCACGGCGGGCAGCACGCTGGTGGTCACCGAGGACGAGGTGGTCGTGCACGCGGCCAACCAGCTGTTCCAGGACCAGATCGGCGCCGAGCTGGTCGGCAACGACGGCGACCTGTCCGTCCGCGCCCGGGCGGCCGACCCCTACTGGGCGCCCCACCTCCAGCACTGCTACGACCAGGTGACCCACTGCATCCTCTTCTTCGTCGAGAAGTACACGGTGCTGCCCTGGACGCGCGAGGCCACGAGCGCGCCGGCCGAACTGGTCCGCGCCCCCGACGGGCCCGGGGACGTCGGCCTGCTGCGGATCGTCGGCGGTGGCGGCGCCCCGACGGCCGAGCTGGCCGGCCCGGACACGTCGGCCGGCGAGGAAGCGCTGCTCGTGGGGTTCCCCGACCGACCGGCTCCCGACGTGCCCGTCACGGCGGTGCCGGTCGGCGTCGACCCCGGGACCGGCTCGCTGTCGCCGGCCGACGAGCTGGCCGGGCCGCTCGCCGCGGGGATCGCCGGCGGACCGGTGCTGGACCCGGGCACCGGTGCGGTGACCGGCCTGGTCGCCACCGCCGGCGGGCGGCCGACGCTCGTGCCGGTGCGGGCGCTGCACGAGGCGCTCGAGGAGGCCGGGGCACCCCCGGCCAGCTCGGCCTTCGACGTGGTCTTCCGCCGCGGCATCGACCACCTCGCCAGCGGCCAGCGGAGCGGGTCCGCGGTGACGTCCTTCCAGGAGGCGCTCGCCTACTACGACTCCGCCCTCGCGGCCCAGCACCTGGGGACCGCGGAGGCGGCCGCTGCCGGTGAGCCCGTTGCGGGGGCGGCGGCGGCCGGAGGTGGCGGGGGCCTCGGCGCGACCGCCGTCCGGATCGCACTCGGCGTGCTCGCCGCCGCCCTGCTGACCGTCGCGGCCCTCGTCGTCGTGCGGCGGAGGACGCCCGGCCGGCGTCCCGGCCACGCCGCGCCGGCCGGTTCCGGCCGCGCCGCGGCCGCCGGCTGGGGGTCCACGGCGCCGAACGGCCCCGGTCACGCCGCGCAGGCCCGCTCCGGACCGTCGCCGGTGCCCCGGGGCGCGACCCCACCGGCCGACCGGTCGGAAGCCCACGGGCGGTCGGTCACGGCCGCACCCGCACCGGCCCGCGCGACGTCGTCCGACCGGGACCGGACCCGGCTCGGGCGGGCTCCGGCCATGGTGCGCGAGTCGGTGCCCCCGGACCGGCCGGCGACCGGACCCTGCGCGAACTGCGGGGCGCCCCTGCGCGAGGGGTGGCGCTTCTGCGGCTCGTGCGGGTCGCCGGTGGGGTGAGATGCGCCCGCAGCACCCGTTCCTGGACCCGGGGGCGGCCTTCGCCCACTACGAGATCCGCTCCGTCGTCGGTCGCGGCGGCATGGGCGTGGTCTACCAGGCCCGTGACGTCCGGCTGGACCGGACGGTGGCCCTCAAGCTGCTGGCACCCGAGTTCACCGCGCACGAGAACTTCCGGGCGCGGTTCCTGCGGGAGTCGCGGCTGGCGGCCGCGGTCGACCACCCGAACATCATCCCGATCTACGAGGCCGGGGACGCCGACGGGACGCTGTTCATCGCGATGCGCTTCGTGCGCGGGGTCGACCTGCGCTCCGAGATCGACCACGGGCGGTACCTGGAGCCGCCCGTCGCGCTGGATCTGCTGCGGCAGGTCGCCGACGCGCTCGACGCCGCGCACGCCGCCGGCCTGGTGCACCGCGACGTCAAGCCGGGCAACGTCCTGCTCACCGCGCCGGCGCCCACCGGCCGCCGGCACGCCTACCTCACCGACTTCGGCCTCACCCGGCGGTCGGCGTCGATCTCCGGGTTGACGGCCACGGGCCAGTTCCTGGGCACCCTCGACTACGTCGCGCCCGAGCAGATCCGCGGGGAGGCGGTCGACGGCCGCGCCGACGTGTACTCCTTCGCCTGCATGGCCTACCGGGTGCTGGTCGGTCAGCAGCCGTTCGGCTCCGAGGACGACGTCGCCCTGATGTGGGCGCACCTGTCCCGGACCCCGCCGCGGGCGGCGAGCGTGCGACCAGAACTGGCCGGGGACGTCGACGACGCGCTCGCCGCCGGGCTGGCCAAGGCGCGGGAGGACCGGCCGCGCACGTGCGGCGAGCTCGTCGACCTCATGGAGGGCCGGGAGCCGCAGCCGGGCACAGCGGTCGCGCCGCCCGGCCCCGAGCGCGCGCCCGACGAGGAGCCCTGGGCGGGCTCCCGGTCCGATCGCCCCTCCCACCCGTCGTTCCCGTCGAGGCCCGCCGGGTCGCCGTCCGGAGCCGGCCGGCGTGCCGGACCGCCGCCGGCCGGCCGGCCGGCGCGGGCGAACCCACCGCGCGGGCCGGTGCCCGCCGGACGGCCGGGCCCCGGGCGGTCCGCGCCGCACGCGCCTCCGCACCGTCCGGCCGCGGCCGACGGCGGCCCGCGGCCGGGTCCTCCGCGCCGGGGCGGGCGCTCCCGGGCGGTGGCGGCCGCCGCCGGAGCCCTCGCGGTGCTGGCGGTCGCGGCGACCGCCGGGGTGGTGCTCCTGACCGGTGGGGAGGACTGGACGACGGTGTCCGCGGACGGCGTCCCGTACACGCTGGAGGTGCCCGAGGACTGGACGCAGCAGCTGCACGACGCCGGCGACAGCTCGGTCAGCGTGTTCTCGCCGACGGACCTCACCGCCCTGTTCGCCGACGAGCCCGCCGGGATGGCCGCCGCGGCGGAGGCCGCCGGCGCCGACCCCGGGTCGGTGGTCGGGCTCGCCATCTACCACCGGCCCCGGCTGGACGGCGACACGGCGGCCGCGCAGCTGCCGGCCGCGCAGGCCCTGCTGCCCGGTCAGGACGCCGACCTGCGCCCCGGTGACGCGTCGACGGTGGGCGACCTCCCGGCGACCGGCATGACCGGCACCCTCGGGCTCGGGGGCGACGCGTCGCTGCAGCTGCGGGTGTGGTCGGTGGAGTCCTCGCCGCGCCAGCTGCTCGTCTTCTTCGCCCCGCCGTCGGTGTACGGCGAGCACGCGGACACCTTCGACCGGGTGGCCGCGTCGGTGACCGCCACCGGCTGACGTGGCCGGTGCGTGCAGCGGACCGCTTCCTGCCGACCCGCCGCGCGCCGCCCCCGCCGGGCGGTCATGCTCGGGCGGACACGGAGGAGGCGGGGTGCGCGGAGGAGCGGCCGGCGGGGTCCGGACGTCGCTGTGGCGGGTGCCGGCCATGCAGGCGCTGGTCGGCGTCACGGTGCTCGGTTTCGCCAGCTACTGCCTGACGCTGGCCTCGCTGCCGACGTACGCGGTGCTCGGGGGCACTCCTGCGGCCGGCGCCGGGCTCGTGACCGCGGTGTTCCTGGTGGTGACGATCGCGGTGCAGGCCGCCGTGCCGGCGCTGAGCGCCCGGTTCGGCCAGGCCCCGGTGCTCGCGGCCGGGCTGCTGGCGATGGGGCTGCCCTCGCCGCTCTACGTCGTCGACGACGAGCTGGCGTGGCTGTGCGCGCTGTCGGTGGTGCGCGGCGCGGGCTTCGCCGTCCTCACCGTGCTCGGCTCGACCCTGGCCGCCCAGGTGGCGCCGGCCGACCGGCGTGGGGAGTCAATCGGGATCTACGGGCTGGCCATCGCGGTGCCCAACCTGGTCGCCGTGCCCGCCGGCGTGGCGCTGGTGCTCGACGGGCACACCGCCTGGCTGGCGTGGCTGGCGGCCTCCCCGGTGCTCGGCGTCCTGTTCGTGCCCCGGCTGGCCCGCGCCGTCGGGCGGCAGGCGGACACCGCCGTCACGGGCTCCGGCCGGGCCGCGGCGCGCGCCGCGCTGGCGCCGTCCGTCGTGCTGTTCGCGGTCACCCTGGCCGGTGGCGGCCTGGTCACCTTCCTGCCCATCGAGCGTCCGGACGGCGCCCTGGCGACCTCCGCCCTGCTGGTCTTCGGCGTGACCGGGGCCCTGACCCGGTGGCGGGCCGGGCTGCTCGCCGACCGGTTGGGCAGCGGCGTGCTGCTGCCCGGCGGGCTGGGCCTGGCCGGGCTGGGCCTGGCCGTCGTCGCCGCCGGCCTGGCGTGGAGCGGCCCGGCGGGGGTGCTGCTGGGGGCGGCGGTCTTCGGCGGTGGCTTCGGGGCCGTGCAGAACCTCACCCTCCTGGCCGCCTTCGCCCGCGCCGGGGAGGGCGGGACGACGGCGGCCAGCGCGATGTGGAACGCCTCGTTCGACGCGGGCACGGCCGTCGGGGCGCTGGCCCTCGGCCCGGTCGCCGTCGCCCTCGGGCTGCCCGCGACCTACGTGGTGGTGGGCGTGCTGCTCGCGGCGGGCCTCCCGCTGGCCGTGGCGGCGGCCCACCCGGGCCGGGCGAGGAGCTGACCCGGCGTGGCGGCCCGGGCGCCGCGCCGGGGCGATGCACGGGTTCGTGACGCGTTGACCTGCCGCGATCGCCGATGCGGTGCAGGATCCTCCCCGACGGCGGGAGGGCGCGGGTGAATCTCGAGAAAGTGGTCTTCGGCTTCTTCGTCGTGCTCGCCGCGACGTTGAACTTCGGGTTCTTCATCGGCGACATCGACAGACCCGAGCTGCACAACCCCTACGAGCTGTTCGCGGCGGTCGTGGTCAACCTCATCGCGACCGTGCTCAAGTTCGGCGACCGGACGCAGATCGGCGCGGTCCACCTGGCGACCAGCCTCGTCGCCGACCTGCAGCTCATCGGGGCGTCGCTGATGTACGGCTACGCCGTCTACGTCTCCTCGGCCGGGCTCACCGACGCCTGGATGGCGAGCGTCGTGTCGCTGTCCGGCGGAGCCCTCTTCGCCAACGTCGTCTCCGTCGTCCTGCTGGTCGTGGAGACCGTGTCCTTCCACCGCGGGTGACCGGGAGGTCCCATGGGCAATCCGCTGCTGGCCTTCTGGGCGCGGCTGTTCCTGGGGCCGGACCACCGCCGCGACCGGCGGGTGCCGCGGGCCGTGGCCGCCGACTCGGCGGCGCAGGCGTCGGCGACGATCTTCCTGGTGATGCGGCGGATGCGGGCGCCGCTGATCGTGCTCATCGTCATCTTCGCCGTCAGCGTGCTGGGGCTCACGGTGATCCCCGGCGAGGACGCCGAGGGCCGGCCGTGGCGGATGGGCTTCTTCGACGCCTTCTACATCATGAGCTACACGGCCACGACGATCGGCTTCGGCGAGATCCCGTACCCGTTCACCTACAACCAGCGGATGTGGGTCACGATCTCGATCTACCTCACGGTGGTCGGCTGGGCCTACGCGATCGGGTCGCTCCTGGCCCTGATGCAGGACCGCGCCTTCCGCCAGGCGCTGGCCCTGCAGCACTTCACCCGCAAGGTGGGGCGGATCGGCGAACCGTTCGTCCTCATCGCGGGCTACGGCCGCGCCGGGGAGATGCTCGGGCACGCCCTGGACGCGCTCGGCCGGCGCTTCGTCGTCCTCGACCGCTCCGAGGACCGCATCGACGAGCTGGAGCTGGCCAGCCACCACGCCGACGTCCCCGGGCTGGCCGCCGACGCCCGCGACCCCGGTCACCTGGCCGCGGCCGGGCTCGGTCACCCGGCGTGCGAGGCGGTCGTCGCGCTCGCCGACGACGACGAGGCGAACCTGGCGGTCGTCATGGCCACCGCGCTGCTGCGCCACGACGTGCCCGTCATCGCGCGCGTCACCACCCACGGGATGGCCGAGCGGATGCTGGCCTTCGGCGGGCCCAGCGTCGTCAACCCCTTCGACTGCTTCAGCAACCACCTCCGGCTGGCACTGCGCGCTCCGGCGTCCTACCAGCTGCTCACCTGGCTGGAGAGCGGGCCGGGGGCTCCGCTCCCGGTGCGCGGTACGCCACCCCGCGGCGGTCACTGGGTGGTGTGCGGCTACGGCCGGCTGGGCCGGGAGCTGACGGCCGACCTGCGCCGGGAGGGGTGCGAGGTGACCGTCGTCGAGCCGCGTCCGGAGGGGGTGGTCGCCGACGACCTCGTGGTCGCCGACGGCTCCGAGCCGGGCGTGCTGGCCCGTGTCGGGCTCGAGCAGGCGGCGGGCATCGTCGCCGGCACGGACAACGACACGACCAACCTCTCGCTGGTCGCCGCGGCGCGCCGGCTCAACCCGTCGCTGTTCGTCGCCGCGAGGCAGAACCGGCCGGACAGCACGCCGCTGTTCGCGGCGATGCCGATCGATGCGCTCCTCGTGCCCACGGAGGCGGTCGCGCACGAGGTCTACGCGCAGCTGTCGACGCCGCTGCTGTGGCGGTTCCTGCGGGACATGCCCGAGCGGGGGGACGCCTGGGCGGCGGACCTCGTCGAGCGCCTCACGGGTCTGTGCGGCACCGACCTCCAGGCGCTCTGGAAGGTCACCCTGACGCCGCGCGAGGCCCCGGCCGTGACCGGCTGGCTGGCCTCGGGGGAGGCCCGGCTGGGCGACGTGCTCCGCAACCCCGAGAACCGCGACGAGCACCTGCACGCCATCGTGCTGCTGGTGCGGCGCGGCGACGACGCGACGCTCGCGCCGGCGGACGACTTCGTGCTGGCCGCCGGTGACGAGGTGCTGCTCGCCGGGTGGCCGGCCGCCCGGCGCGCGCTCGCGACGACCCTCGTGGTCGACGGCGTGGCCGAGTACGTGACGACGGGTCGTCGCGTTCCCTCGGGGTGGGTCTGGCGGCGCCTGACCCGCGACCGCGCTGACCGGCGCCGACCCGTCGGGAGCCGGGTGCGCTGAGGCCTCCGCCGCCCGGTCAGGGTGCGGTGATCCGCAGCCCGTCCTGCCAGACGATCGCCGTGCTGCGCTCCTGCTTGGCCCGGTAGATGCCCATCTTCAGGTAGTTGCGTTCGGTGGTCATGTTCGCCCGCGCGTGCCGCTCGACCACGAGCTCGCCGTCCTGCCAGACCTCCGCCCAGCCCTCCTCGGCGTCGCGGGAGAACGTGGCGTGGATGACGTAGTCGACCCACTCGCCGCGGACGATGTCGCCGATGACGACGTCCTCGGCGTCGTCGCTGGTGTTGTCGGCGAGCACCAGCCGGCCCTTCCGGTCGACCTCCAGGGCCATCGGCGGCGAGCTGTCGTCGCCCGCGTGCCACTGCATGACGATGAAGAAGTTGCCCTCGACGTCGGGGAAGTCCTCGTCGAACTTCAACGAGAACTCGTACCAGCGCTCGTCGCCCTCCCGGACGATGGCCTCCTCGTAGCGCGACACCTCGGAGCGCTCGCCACCGCCCCAGGACGGGTCGTCGCCGTTGCGGACCTCGAACCGAGCGGCGTAGTCGCCCTGCCGCACCTCCTGGTCGTCGATGCGCGCGCCGTAGAAGTCGCCGTCGTAGTCCGCGCAGGGGTCGCTGTACTTCCGGTTCTGGCACCGCGTCCACTGCGTGAAGTCGCCGGTCTCGTAGTCGCCCTCGAAGACGACCTCGGAGCCGACCTGCAGTCCGCCGTCGTCCTTGTCCGGAGGAGCCGGCGCCGGCCTCCGGGCCGGCTCGGAGGTGCAGGCGGTGAGGACGGCGAGGGCCACCAGCCCGGCGGGCAGCAGGCGCGCGACCGCCCGCCGCCGGGCGAGCCCGGGAGCGGCGGTCGGAGTGCGGCGGGTGCTACCGGACGGCATCGACGACATCTCCGCCAGTGTGCCTGCGCGGCGTCGCCGGGTGGGGCGGGACGGGCGCTCGTCATCGCATCTCAACACGGGAGGGTGAACGCACGGGCCCGGCCCTCCCCCGCTCAGGGGAAGGCCGGGACCGGCGCTCGCTGCGATGCTCCTCGGGGAACGGCTGTCGTCAGGCGTCGCGGCGGGTGAAGGCGAGCCAGCCGGCGACCAGGACGGCGGCGACCTCGGCGGAGAACACCGCGAAGCCGGTCCACGGGTCGAGCAGGAGAGGGTTGAACGGCTCCACCTGCGCCACGCCGGAGCCGGCGTTGCCCGGCATCAGCTTCGTCGTCCACTCGCCCCAGGCGCCGGGCAGCAGCATCACCATGTTGCCGACGACGAAGACGAGCGCGAGCACGATGGACAGCGCGGCCGCCGTGTGCCGGACGAGCAGGCCGACGCCGGCCGCCAACAGGCCGAGGCCGGCGAGGTACAGCCCGCTGCCGACCAGCGCCCGCAGCACGCCCTCGTGGGTGACCGGCACACCGATGCCCTCGGCGTCCAGGAAGGCGTTGCCGCCGAGGTAGCCGGCGACGGCGGTGACCGTGCCGACGCCGAACAGCGTCCCGGCCAGGACGACGGCCTTGGCCGCGAGCACCGCACCGCGGCGGGGGGTGGCCGCCAGCGTCGCGCGGATCGTGCCGGTGCCGTACTCGCTGGTGACCGCGAGCGTGCCGAGGACGATGGCGCCGACCTGGGCGAACATCATCCCCCAGGTCAGGAAGGATGCCACCGACTCGTCGGCCCGGCCCGACGCGAGCCAGGCCGCGCTGGTGGCACACACCAGGGTGGTGAGGCCGGCGCCCAGCACGAACAGGGCAATCGTCGACCAGGTGGTGGAGCGCACCGACCGGAACTTGATCCACTCGGCCCGGAGGGCGTGCGCCCAGAGCTGCCGCCGGGCGCGGGGGACGTTGCGGTAGGGGTCGAGGACCACGGTGTCGGTCACGGCGTCACCCCCGCCGCCTGCCGGTGGGCCGCGTACTCGACGCTGCTGGAGGTGAGCGTCATGAACGCGTCCTCGAGGGAGGGGCTGACCAGCGTGAGCTCGTGCAGCGGGAGCCCGTTGCGGCCGACGAGGTCGCCGACCCCGGCGGTGTCGAGCCCGCACACCCGCAATTCGTCGCCGTGGCGGATGACGTCGAGGCCGGCGGCGCGCAGCACATCGGCCACGTCGGCCCGTCGGGGGCTGCGCACCCGCACGTAGGAGGCGGCGTGGTCGGCGACGAACTGCGACATCGGGCAGTCGGCGAGCACCCGGCCGCGGCCGATGACCAGCAGGTGGTCGGCGGTCAGCGCCATCTCCGACATGAGGTGGCTGGACACGAAGACGGTGCGGCCCTCCCGCGCGAGGTCGCGGGCGAGGTGGCGCACCCAGCGGATGCCCTCGGGGTCCAGGCCGTTCACCGGCTCGTCGAGGACGACGACGGGCGGGTCGCCGAGCAGTGCGGCGGCGATGCCGAGGCGTTGACCCATGCCGAGCGAGAAGCGGCCGACCCGCTGCCCGGCCACCGCGGTGAGGCCGACGAGCTCGAGCACCTCGTCGACCCGGCTGACGCGGATGCCGTTGCTCGCGGCCAGCACGCGGAGGTGGTCGCGGGCCCGCCGGCCCGGGTGCACCGCCCGGGCCTCCAGCAGCGCCCCCACCTCGCGCAGCGGGGCGGGGGAGTCGACGTAGCGGTGACCGTTGACGGTGACCGAGCCGGAGGTGGGCCGGTCGAGCCCGAGCACCATGCGCATGGTGGTCGACTTCCCGGCTCCGTTCGGGCCGAGGAAGCCGGTCACCCGGCCGGGCTCGACGGTGAAGTCGACGCGGTCGACCGCGGCCTTGCCGCTGAAGGTCTTGGTGAGGTCGTGGGCGACGATCACGGCGTCACCCCGGACGGGGCAGTCGCGGAGGTCATGCGGCGAGCCTGGCGGGCCGGGGCCACCGGCCACATCGGGGAGGACCCTGGAACGACCCCCACCCGGCCCGGAGCGAGACGGTCCGGGGCGACCCCCAGCGGTGGCTCCCGGGCCGCTCGGTCGCTCGGTCGCCCGGCCGCTCGGTCGCTCGGTCGCTCGCGCCGCTCAGCTCGCGCGGGCGGTCAGCGCGCGCAGGAAGAGCACCTCCTCGGCCGAGCGCTGCAGCCAGGTGCGCAGCCCGCCGGGGTCCTGCCGGTTGGCGTCGCGCAGCTGGCCCAGCCGGACCTGGCGGGTGCTGGCCTGCGCCCGCTGGGCGGGCGGCAGCCGCCGCCCCTCCGTGCGGGCGACGGCGGTGAGTCCCGCGCCGAGGAAGACCAGCTCCCGGACGTCGGTCAGCTGCGCCAACAGCTCCGCGGCGGCGGTCGTCTCGCCGCGCTCGAGCAGGCGGAGCAGGTCGGCGGCGCGGCGGGCGCCCTCGGCGGCGTCGGGGGGGTTCACGTCTCCACTCTCCCCGACCGCTCGCGGCCCTTCGTCCCCGACCGGTCGCTCCGCGCACCCGGGCCCCGACCGTCGGCCCGATCACCCCCGGCCGCTGGGAGCCGCCGCAGACGGGTCGAGATCCGTCGGTCGGACGCTTCCGCCGTGCCTGTCATGGGAGAACGATGCCGGCATGCAGCCGATCGAGGTGCTCCGCGAGCAGGACCTGGTCGACGCCGACCCGACCCCGGGCATGCACCGGCAGCGGGCCGTCGAGGCCGGTGGGCTGTGGTCTGGCCGGGTGACCACCGACCCCGGTGCCACCTCCGGGTGGCACCACCACGGCGACCACGAGACGTCGCTCTACATCGTGTCGGGCGCGATGCGCCTGGAGTTCGGGCCCGGTGGCGCATCGGTGGTCGAGGCCGGACCCGGGGACTTCGTCCACGTACCGCCGCACGTGGTGCACCGGGAGTCCAATCCGACGGAGGCACCCGCGGTGGCGGTCATCGCCCGGGCCGGCGAGGGTATCCCGACCGTCAACGTGCCGGGGCCGGAGGGCACGCCCTTCGGCTCGTAGCACCGCGAGCCATCGAGGATCACCGGGGGTCGGTGCACCCATGCCCCGGGCAGGGCCGATGCCCCGAGCGATGTGAGGAGCCATCGGCTCAGGTCCTCCCCAACGTGCACATGAGGACCGGGGCTCCTTCCGCCACGCATTCCGGCTCTCACCGCAAGCGCGATACGGGGGAGGCCCCCGTCTTCATGGCATTCAGATGCGCAGCGGTGGGTGGGTGGGGATGAGGATCTGGGTGCCGTCGGGGCGGTAGGTGCGCCAGCGGGCGCCGGGTGGGG
>NZ_JAOVZT010000014.1:100114-125356 GCF_025716945.1 Geodermatophilus sp. YIM 151500 | reverse complement strand
GGCCATCACTTCAAGTTCACGACCGGTTACCCAACACCCTCTGAGGCCGGCCCCCCGCGGCCATCCCCCTGCTCGGGAACGGAGCGTGGCGTGTCGACTGCGGACGCCGGCGTGGCACCGCGTGGCGCCCGCCAGGTCACGGTCCGGTCACGGCGACCCGATTGACGGCACATCGCGCACGATCGGATCGTGTCGCGCGCCACCCGCCGAGGGGCGGGACCCGGAAGGACGGAGGCCGCGATGAGACGCACACTGCTGACCGGGGCGGCCGCCGCGCTGGTGGCGGTCGGCCTCCCGGCCCCCCAGCTCGCGGCGGGCGCCCAGGAGGGCTGCTCCCCGGTGCCGGCCGACACCCCGGTCTGCCCGGCCGACGGTCCCGCCGAGACCGCGGCCTTCGTCGACCCGTCGGCGCGGGTGGTCGGCGGGGAGCACGTGTCGCTCGGGCACTCGGTCTACGTCGGCCCCTTCGCCGAGCTCGTCGCCTCGGCCGAGGCGCCGGTCAGCATCGGCCCGGAGAGCGACGTCCAGGACAACGTCTCGGTCATCGGCGCCCGGGGGTTGGTGGGGAACCCCGACGAGGAGTCCGCCGAGCACGGCACCCCCGGCGACCCAGCGCCGGGCGCGGTCGAACCGGACCCGGGCGTCAGGGTCGGCGAGCGCGTGATCATGGCGCACGGCTCGTCGGTCCTCGGTCCGGCAGAGATCGGCCTCGACGGCAGCGAGATCCCGGCGAATCCGGACGGCATCCCAGAGGTGTTCCTCTCGTTCGGCGCGCGGGTCGACGGCGCGGTCCTGGAGATCAACACGGGCGTCTCCGCGCTGGCCCGCGTCGGCCCCGGCATCGTGCTGCGCAGCGGCACGCTGGTCCTGCCGGGGAAGGACGTGACCACCCAGGAGGAGGCCGACGACCGGTCGCTGGGCAAGGTGCGGGACATCAACGAGGCGGACGTCGCCTTCAACGAAGCCGTCATCGAGGTGAACGTCACCCTCGCCCGCGAGTACACCGAGCTCTACCGCGAGGACCCGCTGGCGGTGCACGGCGTGAACGTCGACCCGGGCGGCTCGACGTTCAACCCCGAGCGCGACCTGCCGAGCTTCGCCGGCACCGAGCTGGCCGTCCCCGGCCACCGCAACCGGATCATCGGCGACGTCGACCTCGGTGACCGGTTCGGCCAGTTCGACCGCGTCGTCGGCGACGACGTCGCGCTGCGCGCCGACGAGGGCGAACCCATCGCGCTCGGCAAGATCGCCGGCATGGACGACGACGTGATCTTCCACGTGCTCGAGGAGGCCGACCTGGTCGTGGGCACCGACGTCCGCTTCGGTCGCGGCGCCATCGTCCACGGCGGCGGCCGGGTGGTCGCCGAGGGCGAGCCGGAGGAGCCGACCGTGGTGGGCGACGGCGTCACGCTCGAGGACGAAGCCATCGTCTTCCGCAGCACGATCGGCGACGGCGCGACCATCGGCGAGCGGAGCGCCGTCGTCGGCACCGACCTGCCGCCGGACAGCGTGGTGCCCGACCGGACGGTCGTGCTCAACGGCGAGGTCTTCGGCCCCGTCGAGTGGTGATCGGCGGGCCGGCCGCCCGATGACCGCCCCCCGACCGGTCGTCCCGGTGGTGGCGCTGCTCGTGCTGGCCACCGGGCTGTGCGGCTGCGCGACCGGCCACCCGCCGTCGGCGACGGGACCCACCGCGCCGTCGAGCACCCCGCCGCCGCCCGGCGTGCCGTCGTCTCCCGGGACCGGCGCGGCGCCCTCGCTGGCGTCGGCGGCGCTGGTCGACGAGGTGACCGCGGACGGCGGCTGGTCGACCGTGTGGCGGGCGTGCTTCGCCCCGGGCAGCGGCGACGACGCGGTGGCGCGCTGGGAGGTGCATGCGGTGACCACCGAGGGAGCCTCCCCGGATGTGGCCGACCTCCCCGCCGACGCGTGCATCCAGCTGCACCTGGCCCGGGGCAGCGGCGTGCCCGCGGACGACGCCGGCCGGGCCGCCGCGATCGCCGACGCGGCCGCGCTGGCCTACCGGGTCCGCGCCGTCCGCACCGACGGCACGGTCACGCCCTGGAGCGCGCCGTGCCGGGTGGGCACCACGCTGCCGCGCGGTCCCCGTGCGGGGTCCCGCCGCGAGCGTGCTCGTGGCAGGGGCACGGGGCGCTCGATCAGAGGATGGGTTTGCCGCCGGTGACGGCGATGCGGGCGCCGGACACGTAGGAGGCCTCGTCGCTGGCGAGCATCACGTAGACCGGCGCGAGCTCCGCCGGCTGGGCGGCCCGGCCGAGCGGGGTGCCGCCGAACTTCTCGACGTGCTCCGCAGGCATGGTCGACGGGATCAGCGGCGTCCAGACCGGCCCGGGCGCCACGCTGTTGGCCCGGATGCCCCGCTCCCCCAGCATCTGGGCGAGGCTCGCGGTGAAGTTGGCGATCGCCGCCTTGGTCATCGCATAGGGCATGAGCGTCGGCCTGGGCTGGTCGGAGTTCACCGACGACGAGTTGATGATCGAGGCACCGGGCTTCATGTGCGGGAGGGCGTCCTTGCAGAGGGTGAACATCGCCGAGAGGTTCAGCGCCAGGGTGTGGTCCCACTCCTCGTCGGGGATCTCCTCGATCGTCTCGTGCGTCATCTGGAACGCCGCGTTGTTGACCAGGACGTCGAGGCGGCCGAACTCCTCCATCGCCGTCGGCACGACGGTCTTGGCGTGCGCGCGGTCGGCGAGGTCGCCGGCGACGAGGACGCACCTGCGGCCGGCGTCCTCCACGTACTTCGCGGTGTCGCGGGCGTCCTCGTGCTCGTCGAGGTAGCTGATCAGGACGTCGGCGCCCTCGCGGGCGAAAGCGATGGCGACGGCGCGGCCGATGCCGCTGTCGCCGCCGGTGATGATCGCCGCCTTGCCGGCGAGGCGGCCCGACCCCTGGTAGCTCTCCTCGCCGTGGTCGGGCCGGGGCTCCATCTCGCCGAGCACGCCGGGCGGTGTCTGCTCCTGGGGCGGCTGGCTCTCGGGACGGGGTGATGACATCGCGGTCCTCCGGGTGACGTGCGGGCGCGACGCGGACCCTGCTCACCCGCGTCGTTCTCCCGCGCGCCTACCCGACTCGCGTTCCGCAGAACCGGCGTCCGTCGGACCGCGGGTGCTCGGCGCACGACGGCGTCGGGCACGCTGGACGGCACGATGACCGCGACCGTGCCGCCTCCGCTGCTCGACGACCCCGGCGACCTCACCGCCCTGCGCGCCCGCGGCGCCGACCCCGACGAGCTGTTCACCGCCTTCGCCGAGTGGGCCGCGGCCGGCGGCACGGCGCTCTACCCGCACCAGGAGGAGGCGCTGATCGAACTGGTCAGCGGCGCCAACGTCGTGCTGGCCACGCCCACCGGGTCGGGCAAGTCGCTGGTCGCCACCGGCGCGCAGTACGCCGCGTTGGCGGCCGGGCGGCGCGCCTTCTACACCGCGCCGATCAAGGCGCTGGTCAGCGAGAAGTTCTTCGCCCTCTGCGGCATCTTCGGCGCGGGCAACGTCGGCATGCTCACCGGCGACGCGGCGGTCAACCACGACGCCCCGGTCATCGCCTGCACCGCCGAGGTGCTGGCCAACATCGCGCTGCGCGAGGGATCCGACGCCGGCATCGGCCTGGTGGTCATGGACGAGTTCCACTTCTACGGCGACCCCGACCGCGGCTGGGCCTGGCAGGTGCCGCTGCTGGAGCTGCCGCGGGCGCAGTTCCTGCTGATGAGCGCCACGCTCGGCGACACCACGGAGCTGCGCGCGGACCTCACCCGCCGGACCGGCCGCCCGACGGCGCTGGTCGCCAGCGCCGAGCGCCCGGTGCCGCTGCACCACTACTACGCCACGACGCCGATCCACGAGACGATCCAGGAACTGCTCGACACCCGGCAGGCTCCCGTCTACGTCGTCCACTTCACCCAGGCCTCGGCGCTGGAGCGGGCGCAGGCGCTGATGAGCGTCAACGTGTGCACCAAGGAGGAGAAGGCGGCGATCGCCGACGCGATCGGCGGGTTCCGGTTCTCCTCCGCCTTCGGGACGACGCTGTCGCGGCTGGTCCGGCACGGCATCGGCGTGCACCACGCCGGGATGCTGCCCAAGTACCGGCGGCTGGTCGAGCAGCTCGCCCAGGCGGGACTGCTCAAGGTCATCTGCGGCACCGACACGCTCGGCGTCGGCATCAACGTGCCGATCCGCACGGTCGTCTTCTCCGCTCTGTCCAAGTACGACGGCACGCGCACCCGGCTGCTCACCGCGCGGGAGTTCCACCAGATCGCCGGGCGGGCCGGACGGGCCGGCTACGACACCGCCGGCACCGTCGTCGTCCAGGCGCCCGAGCACGAGGTGGAGAACCTCAAGCAGTTCGCCAAGGTCGCCGACGACCCGAAGAAGCGACGCAAGCTGGTCCGCAAGAAGGCGCCGGAGGGCATGGTGCCCTGGAGCGAGGCCACCGAGAAGCGGCTCGTCGCGGCCGAGCCCGAACCCCTGACCAGCCACTTCCAGGTCACCACCGGCATGCTGCTGAACGTCGTGGCCCGGCCCGGCGACCCCGTGGGGGCGCTCCGGCACCTGCTGCTCGACAACCACGAGCCGCGCAAGCGGCAGCTGAGGCACGTCCGCGACGCGGTCGGCATCGCCCGGTCGCTGCTGCAGGCCGGTGTCATCGAGCGGCTGCCCGAGCCCGAGCCGGACGGGCGGCGCCACCGGCTGACGGTCGACCTCCCGCCGGACTTCGCGCTCAACCAGCCGCTGTCGACCTTCGCGCTGGCCGCCATCGACCTGCTCGACCCGGCCTCGGAGACCTACGCCCTCGACGTCGTCAGCGTCATCGAGGCGACCCTCGACGACCCTCGGCAGATCCTCGCCGCCCAGGCGAACAAGGCCCGCGGTGAGGCGGTCGCGCAGATGAAGGCCGAGGGCGTCGAGTACGACGAGCGCATGGAGCTGCTGGAGGACGTCGGCCACCCCAAGCCGCTGGAGGAACTGCTCGAGCACGCATTCGCCGTCTACCGGACGACGAACCCCTGGGCGGCCGACGCGCACCTCTCGCCCAAGTCGGTGGTGCGGGAGATGTGGGAGAAGGCGTTCACCTTCCGCGAGTTCGTCACCGCCTACGGGCTGACCCGGGCCGAGGGTGCCGTACTGCGCTATCTCTCCGACGCGGTCAAGGCGCTGCGGTCCGGCGTACCCGCGGCCGCGCGCACCGAGGAGGTCACCGACCTCGTCGAGTGGCTCGGCGAGCTGGTCCGCCAGGTCGACTCCAGCCTGCTCGACGAGTGGGAGCAGCTGACCTCGCCCGACCAGCCGCTGGACCAGCCGGTCGCCGTCCCGGCCCGGCCGCGCCCGCTGACCGGTAACCCGCGGGCGTTCACCGCGATGGTGCGCAACGCACTGTTCCACCGGGTGCAGTTGTGGGCCCGCCGGCGCTGGTACGACCTCGGCGAGCTGGACAGGGGGGCGGGCTGGGACGCCGACCGCTGGGGGGAGGTCGTGCGGGCCTACTTCGCCGAGCACGACGAGGTCGGCACCGGCGCCGACGCGCGCGGGCCGGCGCTGCTCATCTGGGACCGGGACGAGCCC
Organism: Geodermatophilus sp. YIM 151500; assembly: GCF_025716945.1. GTDB lineage: Bacteria > Actinomycetota > Actinomycetes > Mycobacteriales > Geodermatophilaceae > YIM-151500. The sequence continues at coordinate 119,780 of NZ_JAOVZT010000014.1, read as the reverse complement.
GGCGTCTGGCGGGTGCGGCAGATCCTCGACGACCCCGCCGGTCACCACGACTGGGGTATCGACGTCGAGGTCGACCTCGCCGCCTCGGACGAGGAGGGCGCAGCGGTGATCCGGCTCGTGGAGGCCGGCCGCCGGGACTGAGACGTCGCGGTCGCCCGCCGGGTCCGGCGTCGGGCCGCCGGACCGGAGCGATGAATCTCTCAGTTCCGCGTCGATGGCTGCCGGCCGTGCCGTGCCACGCTCGGCACCGATGCGCGCACGACCCGGCGGGAATGGCTCCCCGTCGCCGCACGTGACCCGTGCGGCGACGGGCCGGACGCCGCCGGGGGGACCCGGCTCTACCGGCGCCCTGGTGACCGGGTGAGCGCGCTGGACTTCGGTTTCCTGGTGCTCGCCGGCGTGGGCGCGGGGCTCACCGGCAGCATCGCGGGGCTGGCCTCGCTGATCAGCTACCCCGCGCTGCTGGTCACCGGCGTGCCGCCGGTGACGGCCAACATGACCAACACCGTCGCGCTGTCGCTGCTGAGCGCCAGCTCGGTGAGCGCCTCGCGTCCCGAGCTGGCCGGTCAACGCCGGCGGCTGCTGCGGCTGGGTCTCGCCGGACTGCTCGGCGGGGGGGTCGGCGCCGCGCTGCTGATGCTCACGCCCTCCGCGGCGTTCGAGAAGGTGGTGCCCGCCCTGATCGGCGCGGCCGCGCTGGTCCTGCTGGTGTCGCGGCCGCCCGCCGAGCTGGCCGCCGAGGGCGTCCGCGAGCAGCGGGTGCACCCGCACCGCGACCCGTCGTGGCTGCCCCTGGGCACGTTCGTCGTCTCGATCTACGGCGGCTACTTCGGCGCCGCGGCCGGCGTCGTCATGGTGGCGATGTACCTGCTCACCACCGGCGAGGGTCTACCGCGGGGCAACGCGCTGCGCAACGCCGTGCTCGGCTGCGCCAACGCCGTCGCCGCCCTCGGCTTCCTCCTGTTCGGGACGGTGGTCTGGTCTGCCGCGCTGCCGCTGGCGATCGGGCTGTTCGCCGGCGGCCTGCTCGGCCCGCCGATCGTCCGTCGCGCCCCTCAGGCGCTGCTGCGCCGCCTCATCGCCCTGGCCGGCCTCGGCCTCGCCGTCCACCTGGCGGTGCAGGCCTACACCTGACGCGGCGGTGCGGTCCGACGCCGGGGCCGTCCGCGTCAGCGGACCACGTAGGCGGAGACGAACAGCAGGAAGGCGCCGACCAGCAGCAGCAGCCGGCCCGGCGTCAGCCCGGTCAGCAGGGCCGCGACCGGCCCGACGGCGGCCGGCCGCACGGCGGACTGCCGGGCGGCGTGGCGCAGCATGCCGACCTCGTCGGCCAGCAGCGTGGCGGCGGAGCCCAGGATGCCCAGCCCGACGACGGCGAAGACCAGGGAGAGCCGCTCGGCGAAGCCGGCCACCGACCCGGCCAGGGCCAGGACGACGACGGCGCCGACGAGCAGCCCGAGCAGCAGGCCCGCGATCGGCGCCCACGGGCCCATCCGGGTCAGCGGACCGCGCCGGGGGCCGCGCACCCGCGGCCGCACCGTCACCGGAGCGGTGACCTGCGCCCCGCCTCCGGCGGGCGCCTGCGCCCCGCCCGCGGTGGCGGCGTGCGCCCCGGCCGCGCCCGCAGCCGACCGGCTCCCGCCCGGCCCGGGCGCCTGCGCCGCATCGGGGACGTCACCGGCGGGTGGCGCGTCGGACGGCTGCCCCTGGGCGGTCGGGCCGCCGGCGAGCGGCTGGGGTCCGGCCGGGACCTCCGCGATCGGGCGGGTGCCGCTGCCCGGCCCGGCCGTCGCGGTGCCGCCGGGGGTCCTGCTCTCGCTCATCCCTCTCACCTCACCCGTCACGCTAGGCGCAACCGCGCGGCGATCCGCGCATCCGCCCCGGCGTGCCGCGTCACACCAGCCGGCGGCTGCCGTCGGCCACCACGCGCAGCCAGCGGTAGCCGTATCCCTCGAGCGGCAGCTCCACCTCGCCCTTCTCCGACAGCCGGGTGCTGCCCTGGCCCAGCAGGTCCACCAGCGAGTGCTGCGCGCCGCAGTCGTCGATCGCCAGGGGGACGGTCCGCGGCTCGGGGCCGAGGTTGTGCACGGCGACGAGCGCGCCGTCGTCCCAGGTGCACAGGTGGGCCAGCACCTCCCGGTGCGGCTGGTCGAGCACCCGGAACCCGCCCCACCCGAGCTCCGGCGACTCGCGGTAGCGGCGGATGAGCAGCTTCATGAACGACAGCAGCGAGTCCGGGTCGCGGCGCTGGTCGGCGACGTTGACGTACTCGGGGCCGAAGCCGCCGTCGACGACCGGCCCGGGCAGCGCGTCGGCGTCGGCGGTCGAGAAGCCGCCGTTGCGCTCGGAGGTCCACTGCATCGGCGTGCGCACCGAGAGCCGGCCCTCCGCGTCGAGGTTCTCCCCCATGCCGATCTCCTCGCCGTAGAACAGCGTGGGGGTGCCCGGGAGCGAGAAGAGCAGGCTGTACACCATGCGGATGCGCCGCGGGTCGCCGTCCAGCATCGGGGGCAGCCGCCGGCGCAAGCCCCGGCCGTACAGCTGCATCCGCTCCTCGGGGCCGAAGGCGGCGAACACCTCGGCGCGCTCGTCGTCGGACAGCTTGTCGAGGGTGAGCTCGTCGTGGTTGCGCACGAACGTGGCCCACTGGCTGTCCGGCGACACCTCGGGACGGCCGGTGAGGGCGGCGGCGAGCGGCCCGGCGTCCTGGCGCGCCAGCGCCAGGTACATCTGCTGCATGCCGACGAAGTCGAACATCATCGTCAGCTCGTCGCCGTCGGCGCCGCCGAAGAAGTCCAGTTGCTGCTCGAAGGGCAGGTTGACCTCGCCGAGCAGGATGCCGCTGCCGGTGCGCCGGCCGAGGAACGAGCGCAGCGACCGCAGGTACTCGTGCGGCTCGGGGAAGCGCTCCTCGTCGTCTCCGCCCTGCGTCTCGAGGAAGAACGGGACGGCGTCCACCCGGAAGCCCGACAGCCCCAGTTGCAGCCAGAACCCCATGATCTTGGCTACCTCGTCGCGGACCAGCGGGTTGGTGACGTCCAGGTCGGGCTGCTCCTTGTAGAAGCGGTGCAGGTACCACTCCCCCGTCTCCTCGGTGCGCGTCCAGATGCTGTCCTCCTGGTCGGGGAAGACCACCTGGTCGCTGGTGTCCGGCGGCTCGTCGTCCCGCCAGACGTAGTAGTCGCGGTAGGGCGCGTCGGTGCTCTGCCGGGCGCTCCGGAACCACGGGTGGTGGATCGAGGTGTGGTTGACCACCAGGTCGGCGATCACCCGCATGCCGCGGTCGTTCGCCGTCCGGATGACCTCCACCAGGTCGCCGTGCGTGCCCAGCCTCGGGTCGACGCCGTAGAAGTCGGTGATGTCGTAGCCGTCGTCGCGCTCCTCGGTCGGGTAGAAGGGCATCAGCCACAGGCAGGTGACCCCGAGGTCGGCGAGGTGGTCGATCCGCTGGGCGAGGCCGGCGAAGTCGCCGCAGCCGTCGCCGTCCCAGTCCATGAACGTCTCGACGTCCAGGCAGTAGACGACCGCCGTCTTCCACCACAGGTCGCTGGTGTCGGTGATCCTCACGGCGCCGGCACCGGCTTCAGGTGGGGACGGCGGTTCGACGCCGGTCCGGGCGGGTCGATCGCCTCCGCCCGCGGCGGGGCGACGACGTCGAGCTGGGGCAGCACGTGCTCGCCGAAGGCGTCCAGGAAGGCGCGCTGCTCCTTGCCGACGTGGTGCAGGTAGATCTCGTCGAAGCCCAGCTCGGCGTACTCGTGCAGCCAGGCGGTGTGCTGCCCGAGATCGGCCGAGATGCGGACGGCGGCGTGCATGTCATCCGGCGTCACGTGCGCGCTGGCCTGCTCGAACGCCTCCGGGCTGTCGAGGTCCCAGCACAGCGGCGGCGGGAAGACGTTGCTGCGCCACTGGTCGTGGGCGATGGTCAGCGCGCGGTCGGGGTCGGGGTCCCAGCACACGTGCACCTGCAGCGCGAGCTTCCCCTGGCCGCCGGCGTCGCGGTAGGCGGCGATGACCTCGCGGAGCGTGTCGTGCGGCTGGTTGATCGTGACCAGGCCGTCGGCCCAGTCGGCGCCGTTGCGCGCCGTCTGCGGGCTCACCGCCGGGCAGACCAGGGCGGGCTGCGGATCGGCCAGGGTGTGGACGATCGCGCGGTCGACCGTCACGAGGCCGTCGTGGCTGACCTCCTCACCGGCCAGCAGCGCGCGGATGACCTCGACGCACTCGCGCAGCCGGGCGTCGCGGACGGCCTTGCGCGGCCAGACGCCGCCGGTGACGTGCTCGTTCATGGCCTCGCCGCTGCCCAGGGCGACCCAGAACCGGCCGGGGAACATCGCCCCGAGGGTGGCGATCGCCTGCGCGACCACGACCGGGTGGTAGCGCTGCCCGGGGGCGTTGACCGCGCCGAAGGGCAGATCGGTGGTGGCCATCGCCGCGCCGAGCCACGACCAGGCGAAGCCGGACTCCCCCTGGCGGGGGTTCCAGGGCGTCAGGTGGTCGGAGCACATCGCTGCGGTGAAGCCGACCTCCTCCGCGTGCTGCACCGCGCGCAGCAGTTCGGCGGGGTGCACCTGTTCGTGCGAGTTGTGGAACCCGATGACCGGCATGGTCCCTGCCTACCCGCGGTGCCGCCTACCGGCCAACCGAAGCGCCCGCGTGGTGCCGCGAGGAGCGGGGACCCGCAGGTTCCCCGAGGATCGGCGGCGTGGGCTCCGCGCAGCCGGAGAACGGGACGTGGTCGCGGTGCGATCCGGAGGATTCGCCATGTCACCGCCCGAGGGCCAGCCGGGCGCCGAAGGCGACCAGGACGGCGCCGGTGGCGCCGTCCACGGCCCGCGCGACGGCCGGACGCCGCAGCCACGCCGCGAACGCCGACGCGACCAGGGTGATGAGCACGAACCACGCGACCGACAGCGCCCCGTGGACGCCTGCCAGCAGCAGTCCGACGGCGAGGGGGTCGCTGCCCGGCGGGACGAACTGCGGCAGCAGCGCGACGTAGGAGACGCCGACCTTCGGGTTGAGCAGGTTGGTCAGCAGACCGGTCCGCACCGCCCGCCACGCCGACCCGCCCGACCGGCCGGGGCCCACGACCTCGGCGTCCGCGCCGCGCACCGCCCGCCGCAGCAGCCGGGCGCCGAGCCACAGCAGCCAGGCCGCGCCGGCGAACCGCAGCACGTCGTGGGCCAGCCGCGAGGCGGTGAGCAGCGCCGAGACGCCGACCGCGGCGGCGGTGCCCCACACGAACAGGCCGGCCACGATCCCGGCGGCGGTGGCCAGCGCATCGCGGCGGCGGCCGGTGAGCGCGGCCCGCAGCACCAGCGCGGTGTCCAGCCCGGGGGTCACGGTCAGCGCGGCCGCGACGACGGCGAACCCGGCGACGGCAGTGGCCAGACTCACCCCGCCATGCTGCGGCACGCCCGGCCTCGCCCTGCGGGAGCCCGGTCCCGGCGGGGAGGATCGGCGTCGTGACACGACCGACGACCGACGAGTGGGGCATCGACGCGACCTGGCTGGACGCCTTCGACGAGCAGGAGCACGAGGTCCCCGCGGCGACCATCGAGCGCCTGCGCGAGGTGATCGGCCGGCCGCCGGCCGACCTGGAGGAGCGCGCACCGATCGTGGCCCGGCCGGGCGACGCCCTCGAGGTGGAGCGCGCCGAGGTCGTCTGCGAGGACGGCGAGGTGCGCACGGTCGACGGCAACCTGCCCGACGACTTCCCGCTCGGCTACCACCGGTTGCGCACCGCCGACGGGCCCGAGCGGCGGCTGATCGTCTCGCCGGGCCGCTGCTGGCTGCCCGAGGGCCGTCGCGAGTGGGGCTGGGCGGTGCAGCTCTACGCCACGCGCAGCCGGGTCAGCCGGGGCATCGGCGACCTGGGTGACCTGCGCGCGCTGCGCGAGATGGCTGCGGCGCAGGGAGCCGGCTTCCTGCTGGTCAACCCGCTGCACGCGGTCGCCCCGACGCCGGCGCAGGAGGCCAGCCCCTACCTGCCGGCCACCCGCCGCTTCCGCAATCCGGTCTACCTGCGGATCGAGGAGGTCCCGGGCGCCGACCCGACCGAGCTGGACCTGGAGACCGACGCCGGCCGGGCGCTGTCCGACGGCGGGCTCATCGACCGCGACGCCATCTGGGCGCACAAGCGGAGGGTGCTGCGCCGGATCTTCGACGCGACCGGCGAGGACGCCCCCGGCTTCCGCGACTGGTGGTGGCACCAGGGCCAGCCGCTGCAGGACTGGGCCACCTGGTGCGCGATCGCCGACGTCCACGGGCCCGACCGCACCACCTGGCCGGCCGAGCTGCAGGACCCCCGCGCCGACGCCGTCCGGGCCTTCGCCGGCGAGCACGAGCGCGAGGTGGCCTTCCACGCCTGGCTGCAGTGGGCCCTGCTGCACCAGCTGACGGCGGCGACCGAGGGCATGACGGTCATCCAGGACCTGCCCATCGGCGTCGCGGGCGGCGGCGCCGACGCCTGGACCTGGCGGGACGTGCTCGCGTCCGGTGTCGACGTGGGCGCCCCGCCGGACGCCTTCAACGCGCAGGGGCAGAACTGGGGGTCCCCACCGCTGATCCCGTGGCGCCTGCGGGCCGCGGACTACGAGCCGTTCGTCGAGTCGATCCGGGCCACCATGGCCGGTGCCGGGGGCCTGCGGATCGACCACGTCATGGGCCTCTTCCGGCTCTGGTGGGTGCCCTCGGGCGGGAGCGGCGCGGACGGCGCCTACGTGCGCTACCCGGCCGAGGACCTGCTCGACATCGTCGCCCTGGAGAGCCACCGGGCGCAGGCGGTCGTCGTCGGCGAGGACCTCGGCACGGTCGAGGAGGGCGTGCGGGAGGCGCTCGCCGAGCACGGCATCCTGTCCTACCGCCTGCTGTGGTTCGAGGAGGACGACCCGGCCGACTGGCCGGCCGAGGCGATGGCCGCCATCACCACCCACGACCTGCCCACCGTCGCCGGGCTGTGGAGCGGCGCCGACGTGGCCGAGCAGCGCACGCACGGCACGGGCACCGACGAGGAGCTCGAGCGCGGCCGGGCCGCGCTGATGGCCAAGCTGCGCGGCGTCCGGAAGAACGCGAAGCCGACGACGGCGGTGCGCAAGGCGCACGAGCTGCTGGCGCGGGCGCCGTCGACGCTGCTCTCGGCGACGCTGGACGACGCGGTCGCCCAGGAACGCCGGCCCAACATGCCGGGGACGACCGACCGCCCCAACTGGTCGCTGCCGTTGCCCGTGCTCGTCGAGGACCTGCCGGGCCACCCCCTGCTGCAGGAGGTCGCCGGGACGCTGGGGGCGGCCGTCGGCGCGGTGCAGGTCGCACCGGTCGAGCCGGGGGCCTGACCCGGGGCGTCCGCGGGGCCGGCACGGGAGTACGGCGCGGACGTCCGGCGCGGACAGCCGGCCGGGGCGCACGGCGCGGACGTCCGGCCCGGGACGTCGACGGGACACAGTCGTCGTGCCGGTTCGAACGCGCGTTCGAGGCGTGCCACACTTCCGGCATGGCGGGAGGCATGCGCAGCGAGCGGTCGCGGCCCTCGCTGGGCGAACGTGCGGCCGACTCGGGCGTCGCTGCGTCGGTCGAGCCGGTCGGGGCCCTCGACGGGCCGGCCCGGAGCGCGCGCCCCGGCGGGGCGGCAGGCCGGCACTGCTGGGTGGACGACCCGCCGGAGTGGCCGGGCACGTGGCCGGGGCTGCTGGTCGAGTGGCGACAGCGGGCGGATGGCTGGCACGGCCGGGTGGCGTACACGGTGGCAGGCCCGCACGGCCCGGTGCTGGTCGAGTCGTGGCTGCCGGCGGCTCGCCTGCGGCAGCGGTAGCCGCGGTTACCACCCCGCCCGCCCGGCTATGGGCTCTCCCGAGCACGGACGACGCACCGGAGGAGCCCCGCGATGACCACCCCCGACCAGCCCGACCTGAACGACGTGATCGACCCCCAGGAGTCCGCGCCCAAGGACCGGCAGGAGCACGGCAAGGCATCCCCGCGGCCGAACGACGAGGCGCTGCAGCACCGGACCGAGCAGGAACGCCAGGCGGTCGGGTCGGACGACGCTGCACCCGGCGGGGCCGAGCCGCACGCGGCCACCGACTGATCGCAGCGCTGTCCTGCGCACCGAACCGGGCGGTCCGCCGGGCCGTTCGCTCCTGGCTGGGAACATGGGGCCATGGCAGGGACGCGACTGCGCTGGGGTGCGCTCGCCTGGGTGCTGACGCTGCAGTTCTTCGTCGTCGAGGCGATCGTGCAGGCACGCCTGGGCCGGTCGTACTCCCGCGCCGACGAGGTGATCAGCGTCCTGGGCGCCGCCGGCTCCCCCGCGGCCACCGCGATGAACGCGTCCTTCGTCGTGCAGGCGGTGCTCGTCCTCGGCGGGGCTCTGCTGCTCCGGCCCGCCCTGCCCGGCACCTCCGGGCGGCTGGGTGCCGTGCTGTTCGCCGTGGCGGCCGCCGGCGTGCTGCTGGTGGGCGTGTTCCCGCTCGACGCCGGGACGACGCTGCACACGCTGGGCGCCGGCCTCTACCTCGTCGGTGGCGGTCTCGGGCTGATCGCCCTGGCCACGACGCTGCGACCGCGGTCGGAGGCACTCGGCACCACGCTCGCCGCGCTGGGCGTGATCGGCACCGCGATGACGGTGTTCTACGTCGCCGACATCACCGACTGGTTCGGGACCGGCGGCACGGAGCGCGTCGCGGCCTACGTGCTGCCGGTCGGGCTGGCGATCGCCGGCGGGGCACTGCTGCGCGGGCCGGTGTCCGCCGTCGGGCGCCGGGACCCGGAGGGCGTCCCCTCGCGGCGGGCGCTCCGCGAGCGGAGACGGGCCGAGCGCGCGGCGCAGGCCGCCGAGCGCGATGCCGCCCTGGAGGCAGCGACCCGGCAGCTGGAGCAGCGGCATCCGGCACCCCCTGCTCCCCGCCTCGGCGAGGCCGGCACCGCGGCGGGCGACGCATCCCGCGGCGACGGCGACGGCGACGACGGCGACGTGGAGGACCACTGGGCTCCCCGCGGACGCCGGGACCGCTGACCGACGCCCGAGCGCGGAGGAACGGCCGAGCGCCGGGCCACGTCCGATGGCTGCGGCTGATCCCCCACGCGATCAGCGGCCGGCGGATCGTGCCCGGCCGGCTGCCCCCGCCCGTGGACGGTCGCGCCTACCTGCAGCCCGCGGCCCGGACCGACCGCGCCGCGTCAGGACGCCGAGCCCGCTTCCTGCGGTACCGGCACCGGTCGGCGCACCCGGGTCCGGCGACGCGACACCGCCACCCCGACCAGGCAGACCGCGCCACCGACCACGGCGAGCGCCGGCGGCACCTCCCCGAGCAGCAGCCAGCCCATCACGATGACCAGCGGCGGCACCAGGTACGTGGTGGCACCGAGCTTGCCCGCGTCCATGCGGGCCAGGGCGTAGGCCCAGGTGCTGAAGGCCAGCGCGGTCGGCACGACGCCCAGGTACACCATGCCGGCCAGCGAGCCGGCGGACGCCGCGCCCAGCTCACCGACGAGCGCGCCGGCCCACGGCAGGCAGCACAGCGCGCCGATGGCGCAGGCCGTGAAGGTGACCTGGAGCGCGGGCAGGCCCCGCAGCACCGGCTTCTGCGCGACGACGCCGAGGGCGTACGTCGTCGCCGCCACGACGCAGAGCAGGACGCCGGTCAGATCGGCCGGGCTGCCCCGGGTGGCCAGCCCGATGAGGACGACGCCGGCGAAGGCGATGGCGATGCCGGCCACCAGCTGCCGCGGGAAGCCCTCGCCGAGCAGCAGGCCGGCCAGGACCGCGATGAGGATCGGCCCGATGTTGACCAGCATCGCGGTGGTGCCGGCGTCCAGCGTCTGCTCCGCGGCGTTGAGCGCCAGGTTGTAGACGCCGAACCAGGTCACGCCGCAGGCCGCCAGCAGCAGCCACTGGCGCCGGGTGGGTCGCACCCAGCGCCGCCCGGCGACCAGGACGCCCAGCACCGCCGTGCCCACGAGCAGCCGGCCGAGCGCCAGCGGGCCCGGTGAGAGCTCCTCCCCCACCCCGCGGATCGCCACGAAGGCCGAGGCCCAGGCGAACAGGGTGACCGCGACGGCCGCCAGCGGGGCTGCGGTCGGGCGGAGGGCCGGTGCGGGCGGAGCGGGGACGGTCACGAGGGCACGCTAGGCGACCGGTCGGACGTTTCCCGGCGGATTCCGGACGTCGTCCGGGACGCTGCGGACGTCGGCAGGAACGGTGCGGCCGGCGCCGGCGGAGGCCCACCGTCGCGGGCCGCTCAACCCCGCAGATGCTCGGCGTAGGTCCGCCGTCCCCGATCGCCGCGCAGCGGCAGCGCGGCGCCGTCGCGGAAAGCGGTGCTGAGCCGCCCCGGCAGCGGGGTGGCCACCACGCGCGTGCCGGGCTCGCGGGCGGCGACCCAGGCCCGCGCGAGCTCCGCGGCGGTCAGCTCCTCCGGCCCGCCGAACTCGACGACGTCCCGGGACGGCGCCCGGCCGGCCACCTCCACGACGTAGGACGCCGCCTCGCCGACGTCGACCGGCTGGACCCGCCAGCTCATCGGCACGGGCAGCACCGGCCCGCGGCGCGCCTGCTCGAGCAGCATGTCGACGAAGTCGTGGAACTGGGTGATGCGCAGCAGGGTGACCGGCAGCCCGGAGGCCAGCAGCACCTGCTCGGCGGCGAACTTGGCCCGGTAGTAGCCGTACGGGATGCGGTCCACGCCGACGATCGAGACGAACACCAGGTGCCGCAGGCGGTCGCGGTCGACGGCCTCCACCAGCCGTCGGGTGCCCGCGACGTCCACCTGCCACGGATCACCGCGCGGGTCGCTGGCGGCGTGCACGACCAGCTCGGCTCGGGCCAGCGCCTCGCGCAGGTCGAAGCCGGTGGCCAGGTCACCGCGGACACCCCCGGGCCCGGCTCCCCGCCGCGACATCACCCGGACGCGGTGGCCGGCCGCCTCCAGGGGGCCGACGAGCCGTCGGCCGAGCCGGCCGGTACCTCCCGTGACCAGTGTCTCCACGGCGCCCGAGTCTGGCGGGTCGCGGGCGCGACCCGCCAGGGGCCGGCGACCGGCCGCCGTGCGCGACCCGTCCGGGCGGACCGGCGGGCAGCCGGTGGCCCGGACGGCCCGGCGTGTCGCGGGCCACCTGCCGGGCTCATCTCACATGCGAGATAGCGTTTCGGTGTGACGCTTCTCGACACGCAACCCGGCACCGCCGAGGCCGGAGCGCCCGGATCCGGCATCATGCGGCGCATCGGACTGCTGGTCCGGGACGCCCGCCGGCACCGCGGCCTGACGCAGCACCAGCTCGCCGAGCGGCTCGGTACCAGCCAGAGCGCGGTGGCCCGCATCGAGAGCGGTGGGCAGAACCTGACCCTCGAGCTGCTCGGCCGGTTGTCCGCCGCGCTCGAGAGCGAGCTGATCAGCGTCGGCCCGGCCGGGCCGACGCACCTGCGGGTGGTCGGCGGCCACCCGCTGCGCGGCAGCGTCGCGGTCAAGTCGTCGAAGAACGCCGCCGTCGCGCTGCTGTGCGCCGCGCTGCTCAACCGGGGCCGGACGACGCTGCGCAACATGGCGCGGATCGTCGAGGTCGACCGCATACTCGACGTCCTGCGCTCCATCGGCGTCGCCGCCACGTGGGACGCCGCCGGGCGCGACCTCACGCTCGTCGTCCCCGACGAGCTCGACCTCGACGGCATCGACGCGGATGCCGCCCGCCGGACCCGCAGCATCATCATGTTCCTCGGCCCGCTGCTGCACCGCGCGCGCCGGTTCGCGCTGCCCTACGCCGGCGGGTGCGACCTGGGCACCCGCACCGTGCAGCCCCACATGATCGCGCTGCGCCCGTTCGGCCTCGAGGTGGAGGCGCGCGGTGGCGAGTACCACGCCACGGTCGCCGGACCGGCCGCCGGGGACCGCACCATCGTGCTGACCGAGCGCGGCGACACCGTCACGGAGAACGCGCTGCTCGCCGCGGCGCGGGTCGAGGGCACCACGACGATCCGCAACGCCAGCTCCAACTACATGGTCCAGGACCTGTGCCTCTACCTGCAGCTGCTCGGCGTCGGCATCGAGGGGCTGGGCACCACGACGCTGGTCGTGCACGGCCGCCCGGTCCTCCACGCCGACGTCGACTACACGATCAGCGAGGACCCGGTGGAGGCGATGAGCCTGCTCACGGCCGGCATCGTCACCGACTCCGAGCTGACCGTGCGGCGGGCGCCGATCGACTTCCTCGAGGTCGAGCTGGCCGTCCTGGCCGAGATGGGGCTGCGCTACGAGCTGTCCGCCGCATACCTGGCCGACAACGGGCACACCCGGCTGGCCGACATCACGATCTCGCCGTCGCAGCTCCGCGCGCCGATCGACAAGATCCACCCGATGCCGTTCCCCGGCCTGAACATCGACAACCTGCCGTTCTTCGCGGTGATCGCCGCGCACGCCTCCGGCTCGACGCTCATCCACGACTGGGTCTACGACAACCGGGCCATCCACCTGTCCGACCTGACCCGGCTGGGTGCCGACGTGCGTCTGCTCGACCCGCACCGGGTGCTCGTCAACGGCCCGACGCACTGGTCGAGCGCCGAGGTGGTGTGCCCGCCGGCGCTGCGGCCGGCGGTCTGCATCCTGCTCGCGATGCTCGCGGCGAAGGGGACGTCGGTGCTGCGCAACGTCGACATCATCGCCCGGGGCTACGAGCACCTCTACGAGCGGCTGGTCGAGATGGGTGCGCAGCTGGAGGTCTTCTCCGACTAGAGGATCGATGCCAGGGGCTACCGGCGTTCCCGCTGGAACGCCGGCACCCCGTCGTCCTCGACCGCGTCCCCTCGGCAGCCGGCCTGCACGCACGTCCACCGTCGACGACGTCGACGCCGCCCTCGCCGGCCAATGGCGCGCGACTCGTCGGCGACGTGGCGCAGTACGAGGACAGCTACCGGCTCTGCTACGTCCGCGGCCCCGCGGGGATCATCGTCGCGCTGGCCGAGCGGCTCGGCTGACCCCGGGCTCCCACCCTGGCTGCTCAGCGCTCCTGGTCGGTGGGCCGGACCAGCAGCTCGTTGACCGCCACGTGCGGCGGCTGGGTGACCACGTACAGGACGGCGCGGGCGATGTCCTCGCTGGTCAGCGCACGCATGCTGGTGTACATGGTCTGCGCCGCCGACCTGGCCGCGGGCTGGGTGATGTGGTCGGTCAGCTCGGTGGTCACCGCGCCCGGCTCGACCAGTCCGACGCGCACACCGCGGCCGGTCACCTCCTGGCGCAGCGACTCGCTGAACGCGTTGACCGCCCACTTGCTGGCGTTGTAGACACCGGCGCCCTTGCGCGCCTGCCGGCCGGCGACGCTCGAGACGTTGACGATGTCGCCGGAGCCCTGCTCGACCATGCCCTCGACGGCGGCGTGCGTCATGTACATCAGGCCGAGCACGTTGGTGTGCAGCATCCGCCGCCAGTCCTCGGTGTCGGCGCCCACGATCAGGCCGAGCAGCATGACCCCGGCGTTGTTGACCAGCACGTCGAGCCCACCCAGTTCCGCGCGCGTCCGCGCCACGGCGTCCGTGCAGGCCTGCTCGTCGGTCACGTCGAGGTCGAGCTGGAGGACGACGGCACCGTCGGCGCGCAGCCGAGCCGAGAGGTCGTCGAGCCGGTCCTTGCGGCGCGCGCCGACGGCCACCGCGGCGCCCGCCCGGGCCAGCGCCACCGCGGTCGCCTCGCCGATGCCGGACGACGCGCCGGTCACCAGCGCCACCTTGCCCTCGAGCGGACGGGCGGTCGCGGTCATGCGGGCGCTCCTTCCGCGCCGCCCGGTGCGGCGCCCCCGCGACCACCCTGCCCGGCACCGGCCGGCTGCGCGCGGCGAGGGAGCGGTCACGCCGCAGGCAGGGTCACTCCGAAGCCGCGCACGGCGAGGCGGAGCAGCACCGGGCCCGGGCGCAGCAGATCGGCCACCCGCGCGGCGCTGACCCGCTCGAGCGCCGCCAGCCGCTCGGCATAGGCCTCGGGGCCGCGTACCCGCGCAGCGTGCAGGGCCAGCGTGTTGGCCCACACCTTCCGGCGCGCCTCGGCCATGAACACCCGCACGGCCCGGCGGCTGACCGGGGCGGCCACCCGGTCGAGCGGCGTCCGCCGACCGCCGGCCCGCTGCAGCGCGCGGTCCTCGGCGGCCACCTGCGCGGCGATCACGCCGTCGATGCGGTCGTGGTCGCGGTGCCGCCGGGCCAGCACGGCCGCGTCGTCGACGTCGGCCGGCGGCACCATGCGGATCAGCGACTGCGGCTGGTCGAAGTTCACGTGGGCGTTGACGCCGAGCAGCACGTGGGCCTCCGGCGGCAGCGCGGGATCGGCGCCGAAGGCCCGCCGCCACGGCTCGGCGACCGTCGCCGGGTCGCGGCGGTGGCGGTCGAGCGCGTCGAGGTAGAGGTCGGCGAAGACGACGTCCCACTCCGCCACCCACTCGGCGTCCTCGAACGACCCGTCGTCCAGCGCGCCGCCCACGGCCGCGGTGATCCGCAGATAGGTGCCGAGGAAGAACCGCGCGGGGTCCCCGGCCTCGGTGAGCGTTTCCAGCGCGGCGGTCATCCGGGCGACGACCGCGTCGACGGCCTCGGCCATCCGGGTGCAGCGGCCTAGACCAGCGCGTCGAGGCCCTCGTCGGGCGGCAGCGCCATCCCGGCCTCGATCGGCGGCCGGTGCGGCTGGTCCAGCCCGCGCATCCGGGCGGCGTGCAGGGCCAGCAGCAGGTTCAACCGCAGCGTCGGGTCGGTGGTGAAGGGCCCGAGCAGCCGCTCCAGCTTGCCGATGCGGTACCGCATGGTGTTGTAGTGGAAGTGCAGCCGGCGGGCGGACTCGGCGACGTTGAGGTTGGTCTCGAGCAGCACGCGCAGTGTCTCGCGGAGGTCGGCGGAGTCGGCGTCGGAGGCGTCGGCCAGCGGGCCGAGCACCTCGTCGACGTACGACCGCAGCTCCGCGCTGTCGGGGATGAGCGACAGCAGCCGGAAGACGCCGAGCTGGTCGAAGTGGGTGACCGCGGCGGTGCCGTGGATCTCCTGGCCCACGCCCAGCGCCCGCTGCGCCTGCTGGTGCGCCTCCCCGAGGGCCGACAGCGACCCCGCCGGCCGCCCGATGCCGGTGCCGAGCACGCGGCCCACCCGGCGCAGCCGGCCGTTCACCCGGGAGCTGACCGCCGTCACCAGGGCCGTGAGCTCCTCCGGCGTCCGACCGTCGAGCGGCAGGACGGTGACGATCTCGGTCGACAGGCCGGCGACGGCGGCACCGGCGACCTCGGTCTCCAGCGCCGCGCGCCACCCGTCGGCCAGCCGGTCGAGCACGTCCAGCGCCCGGGTCGGGTCGGCGGCGGCGTCGGCCACGGTCTCGGTCGCGGTGACCAGGACGACGCAGGGCCCGTCCAGCCGCCAGCCGAACGACCGGGTGTAGGCCAGCATCCGCTCGGTGTGCCGGACCCCACCGCCGACGATCCGCCGCACCAGGTCGCCCTGGAAGCGCAGCTCGACGGAGTGCACGGCCTGCGAGCGGATGACCGACAGCGCCGCGATCACCGCCGCGCGCTCCAGCACACCGCCGGCGCCGAGCAGCATGGGGCCGGTCCGGTTCACGGCGACCAGCCAGCCGTGCCGCTGGTCGCCGGCCATGATCGGGGCGACGGCGTACTCCCCCACCCCGCCGGGCAGCTCGTGGTGCCCGGGCACGAGCAGGATGCCGTCGGCCGGCGACAGGTCGGCGTCGGCCAGCACGTCGGCGGGGGTGACCACGCTCTGGTCGGCGCGCACGCCGGAGAGCCGACGCGACGGGGCCAGCTCGGCCAACGCGTCGTCGGCCGCGGCGTCCAGCAGCCACAGCCAGTCGCTGATCTCGGCGACGTCCTCCTCCGGCCCGGCGCTGGTCACCACCTCGCGGTCGGGTCCGAGGCCGAGCACGGCCGCTCCCTCGAGCATGACGGCGAGCCGCTCGGTCACCTCGGCCAGCCCGCCGCCGGTGAGGGCGACGCCGATGAACTCGTGGTCCATCCGCGCCGACAGCGCGAGGGCCTGGCCCTGCTTCGCGACGACGGCGCCGAGCACGTCGGACACCACCTCGTCCATGCGGACCTGCGGCGGCAGCGCGAGGACCGGGAAGCCGCGCCGCTCGGCCTCGGCGAGCACCTCGCCGGGAACGGCCGGCGGCCCCTCGGTGCGCCGGAACGCCAGCCCGCTGGTTCCCACGGCCACCAACCGCTCCACCAGCGCCCGGCAGTGGACCGGGTCGGCCGGCGGCAGCCGGGCGCCGAGGACGACGAGCACGTCGGGACCGGCGACGGCGAGCGGGTCGGCCGGGTCGTCGACGACCACGTGTCGCACCGCCCGACCCAACCCGGCCGACCCGACGGCGACCGACGTCCCGGTCATCGCCGGCAGCGCGAGCGCCTCCTCCAGGGTCAGCCCCATGCGCTCCTGCCAGCCGGTGCGGTCGTCCCGCGGCAGCGAGGGGGACAGCGCATCGGCGTACGGCCACGACCGGCGGAACGGTACGGCACCGTTCCGCTGCGCCGGGGCCACCAGCGAGGCGTCACCCTGGGTCACGGCGTGTTCCCCCTTCAGTCGTCCACCAGGGTGCCACACCACTACCGGCTGTCAGGTGTCCCTGGACGTCGACGACCATTCTTGGCTACATCCGCCATACGGGGGCAGGCGACGCGCCGATAAGTTCACGTTCGGGCTCACACCCGTACCGGTGGATCGTAGGTCCTCGCCGAGCCGGCAGCGACCGCGCCTCCCCCCAACGGGTGTGGGACCAACGGGGGCGTCAAGCCGTGGCACCTCCCGTGATCCTCCGGCGGAAGGGTCGCCATGCGCACCATCGACGACGTCACCGGCGCGGGCGAACGCCGCGCCACCACCCCGACGACCGTGCCGGGCCGTGCCGCCCGGGCCGGTGTGCCCACGATCCCCCTGCCGAAGGAGTCCGCGCAGGCGACCGCGCGCACGGCCCGCCCGGCGCGGGCGGCCACCGCCGTGCCCGCCTCGGCCAGCACCGGCATCGCCGAACTGCTCCGCGGTCCGGTCCGGCCCGCGCGCGTGCTGGTCAGCCTCCCCACCGCCGTCTACCTGTCGGTGACCACCGAGCGCGGCAGTGGCGACGTGGTCGGCGTGCTCACCAACGACGCCGCCCGGCTGCCGCTGGGCTGCGTGCTGTTCCGGCCGGGCAACGGCCGCCCCCTGGTCGCCCTGCCCACCGGGGCACCGGCCGAGGTGGGCGGGGGGCGCATCGTGGTCGGCGACCTCGCCGTCAGCGCCGCCGCCTGGTGGGACCCGCGCCCCCGGCTGCCCAGCCCGCGCCCGGCGCTGCTCCCCGAGGGCGTCCGGCAGCTGCGCAGCACCCTCTACGGCGAGGGCGTCCCGCACAGCGCCTTCACCCTGCCCGGTCTGCCCACCGGCCCCGGCGGACCGCTCGCCGCGCTGCGCGGCGCCGTCCGCCGCGCCGACATGGAGGCGGCACTCCGTACGGCCGCCCGGCTGATCGGCCTCGGCCCCGGCCTCACCCCCGCCGGTGACGACGTGATGGCCGGCACCCTCGCCGGGCTCGTGCTGCTCGGTCACCCGGCCGCTCCTCGCTTCGCCGCCGGCGTCTACGCGCTGGCCGGCCGCACCACCGAGCTGTCCCGGGCCCTGCTGCGGCACGCCGCCTGCGGACGGGTCAGCGGCGAGTACGCCGCCGTCCTGCAGGGCCTGGTCGGCGAGCGACCGCTGGGCCCGGCGATCGCGAACCTGCTGTCCACCGGCTCGACCAGCGGCCGGGCGCTCGGGCTGGGGCTCTGCACCGCCATCGACCTCGTGGAGCGCACCACCCGCCCCCGCTGACCCCGACCGACGCGGAGGCCCCGTCCGATCCCGGGCGGGGCCTCCGCGCGTCCCCGGCTGGCGGCGCCGGGTCGGCCGGGCTCGTCACAGGGGCAGCCGCGGGACGGCTCACCCGGTCTGGAGCAAGAAGTCCGGACGACGATGTCGAGAACCCGGAACCGGCTTCGTCCCTGCTGTGCACGCGACCAGGATGGTCGCACCAGCACCGAGGAGAACCCGCGATGGCCAAGTACCTGCTGCTCAAGCACTACCGCGGCGCCCCGGCCGCGGTGAACGACGTGCCGATGGACCGGTGGACGCCGGAGGAGATCTCGACCCACGTGCAGTACATGCGGGACTTCGCGGCCCGGCTGGAAGGGACCGGCGAGTTCGTCGACGCGCAGGCGCTGGCCGCCGAGGGGACGTGGGTCCGCTACGACGGCGAGGGGCGCCCGCCGGTGACCGACGGCCCGTTCGCCGAGACCAAGGACCTCATCGCCGGCTGGATGGTGATCGACGTCGGCGGCTACGAGCGCGCCGTCGAGCTGGCCGGCGAGCTGTCGGCCGCCCCCGGAGCGGGCGGGCAGCCGATCCACGAATGGCTCGAGGTGCGCCCGTTCCTGACCGAGCCGCCCACCATCACGGAGTGAGCACCCAGCTGGACGAGCTCCTGCTCCGCAGCCTCGCGCCCAGCGTGCTCGCGGTCCTCGTCCGCCGCGGAGCCGACTTCGCGACGGCCGAGGACGCCGTGCAGGACGCGCTGGTCGAGGCGGTCCGCGTCTGGCCGGCCGGCCCGCCGCGGGACCCGAAGGGCTGGCTGGTCACCGTGGCCTGGCGCCGGTTCATCGACGCGACCCGGGCGGACGCCGCCCGCCGCCGGCGCGAGGAGCTCGTCGACGAGGAGCCGGAACCCGGGCCCGCGCCCGGGGTGGACGACACGCTGCAGCTCTACTTCCTGTGCGCCCACCCGTCGCTGGCGCCGTCGTCCGCGGTCGCGCTCACGCTGCGCGCGGTCGGCGGGCTGACCACCCGCCAGATCGCCCGGGCCTACCTGGTTCCCGAGGCGACCATGGCGCAGCGCATCAGCCGGGCCAAGCGGTCCGTCTCCGGCGTGCGGTTCGACCAGCCCGGCGACGTGGCCACCGTGCTGCGCGTCCTCTACCTGGTCTTCAACGAGGGCTACTCCGGCGACGTCGACCTCGCCGCCGAGGCCATCCGGCTCACCCGGCAGCTCGCGGCCGCGATCGACCACCCCGAGGTCGCGGGGCTGCTCGCCCTCATGCTGCTCCACTTCGCCCGGCGCGCCGCCCGGACCGCACCCGACGGCAGCCTGGTACCGCTCGCCGAGCAGGACCGCAGCCGGTGGGACACCGCGTCGATCGCCGAGGGGGTGGAGATCCTGCAGGCGGCGCTGGCCCGTGACCGGCTGGGCGAGTTCCAGGCCCAGGCCGCCATCGCGGCGCTGCACGCCGACGCGCCCACTGCCGAGGAGACCGACTGGGTGCAGATCGTCGAGTGGTACGACGAGCTCGTACGCCTGACCGACAGCCCGGTCGTCCGGCTCAACCGCGCGGTGGCGGTCGGCCAGGCCGACGGGCCGCGCGCCGGGCTGGCGGCGCTCGCGGAGCTCGACGACTCCCTGCCCCGCCACGCCGCCGTGGCGGCGTACCTCCACGATCTCGACGGCGACCTGGCGACGGCGGCCCGGCTGTACGCCGAGGCGGCCCGGCACGCCCCCGACCTCGCCGAGCGCGACCACCTGACGCGCCAGGCCGCCCGGCTGAACGCCCGCCGGTCCCGCTGACGCGTCGCACCCGGCCCGCGGGGTCAGGACGGCGGGCTCGCGCACCAGCCGGTCGGCCCGGCGGGGTC
>NZ_JAOVZT010000014.1:69831-100014 GCF_025716945.1 Geodermatophilus sp. YIM 151500 | reverse complement strand
AGCAGGGCGGGGTCAGCAGGGCGGGGTCAGCAGGGCGGGGTCAGCAGGGCGGGGTCAGCTGGGCGGGGTCAGCTGGGCGGGGCCTCCACGCCCACCGGGCCGGGCAACAGCGGGCCGAGCCCGTCCCACTGGGAGATGCGGCACCCGTCGACCCGGGAGAGCTCCAGGTCGACCGGCTGGCCGTGCCACCGGCCGGTGATGCGCGCGGTCTGCGGCCCGCCGTACTGCTCGGTGCACACGGCGTCGGCCGGGACGGGCGCGAAGGGCTCCGCCATGCCCGTCAGGTGCGCACAGGCCGCCTCGGCACCGGGGAGGTCGCCGGGGGTGGAACCACCGCAGGCGAGCGTGTACCGCTGCACCGGCGAGCCGTCGCCGCGGTCGATCTCGATCACCAGGTCGTCGTCCCCGCCGCCGGCGGTCGGCCCGTCCTCGCCGGCGGGGGCGGACGGAGGCGTCCCGGTGGCGTCGCCGGTCGCGTCCCCGCCCGCCGCGTCCCCGCTCCCGGGTGTGCCGGCGCAGGCCGCGAGCAGGGCGAGGAGCGCGAACAGCGGGACGGCGAGCACGCGCATACCGGTCTGACGAGCGGCGCGCGGCGAAAGTGCCGGCCGGGGGCGCGCTCGCACGTCCGGCCCGTTCACGATCAGATGCGGCAGGCGTGGATGCTGGTGACCAGGATCGCCCGGGCGCCCAGCTCCCACAGCTCGTCCATCACCCGGTTGGTGTCGGACTGCGCGACCATGGCGCGCACCGCCGACCAGCCGGGCGTCTGCAGCGGGCTGACCGTGGGCCCCTCGAGGCCGGGGGTGAGCGCGGTGGCCCGGTCGAGCAGGTCGTTGGGGCAGTCGTAGTCGAGCATCACGTACTGGCGGGCGACCAGGACGCCGCGCAGCCGCCGGCGCAGCTGCGCCACCGCGGGGATCTCCTCGGCGCCCTCCCGCCGCACCAGGATCGCCTCGCTGGCCAGCACCGGCTCGCCGATGATCTGCAGCCCCGCCGCGCGCAGCGTCGTGCCCGTCTCCACCACGTCGCAGACCGCGTCGGCGACGCCGAGCCGGCAGGCCGTCTCCACCGCGCCGTCCAGCCGGACCACGGCGGCCTTGATCCCGCAGTCGTCGAGGTAGCGCTGCAGCAGGACCGGGTAGGCGGTGGCGATGCGCTTGCCGGCCAGCTCGTCGACCTTGCGGACGACGGACTCGACGGGCGCGGCGAAGCGGAACGACGACCGGCCGAAGCCCAACGCCATGTCCTCGACCGCGGCGGGCCCCTCGCCGTCGGCGGGGGCGGTCTCGAGCAGCATGTCGCGCCCGGTGATGCCGACGTCGAGGGTTCCGGCGGCGACGTAGACGGCGATGTCCCGCGGGCGCAGGTAGAAGAACTCGGTGTCGCTGTCGGGGTCGTAGACGGCGAGGTCCTTGGTGCTGCGCCGCTGCCGGTAGCCGCTCTCGGCGAGCATCTCGGCCGCCGGCTCGCTCAGGACGCCCTTGTTGGGCACGGCGATGCGCAGCACGGCACAGCTCCTTCGTCGAGATGCGTTGTGGCATCAGGCCCCGTCCCGAGGCTCGCCCCGAGCGTGCGAGGGGTGAGAAGGACGGGGTCCTTCACCAGCGGGGTCCTTCTCCTTCAGAGGTGAGCGTAGACGTCGTCGAGGGTCAGCCCGCGGGCGAGCATGAGCACCTGCACCCGGTACAGCAGCTGGCTGATCTCCTCCGCCGTCCGCTCGTCGCTCTCGTGCTCGGCGGCCATCCACGACTCGGCGGCCTCCTCGACCACCTTCTTGCCGGCGGCGTGCACGCCCTCGCGGACGGCGGCCACGGTGCCCGAGGCCGGGTCGCCGGCCAGCACCTTGGCCGAGAGCTCGTCGAAGAGCTCGTCGAAGCGCTTCACGCCCGACCTCCCGCCGGGGCCACGCCGAAGCCGGTGGCGCGCTGCGGCGCGCGCAGGCCGCGCAGCACCAGTGCGGTCGACAGGGCGGCGACGGTGGCCTCCCAGCCCTTGTCCTCGGCCGAGCCGGGCAGCCCGGCCCGGTCGCGGGCCTGCTCCTCGGTGTCGCAGGTCAGGACGCCGTTGCCGACCGGCGTGCCCGCGTCGAGCGCCACCCGGGTCAGCCCCGCGGTGACCGCGTCGCAGACGTACTCGAAGTGCGGTGTGCCGCCGCGGATGACCACACCGAGCGCGACCACCGCGTCGTGCCGCTCGGTCAGCGCCTGGGCGACCACCGGTAGCTCGACCGCGCCGGGCACGCGCACGACGGTTGGCTCGGCGACGCCGGAAGCCCGGGCCGCCTCCACCGCGCGGGCCAGCAGCGCGTCGGTGATCTCGGCGTGCCAGGTGGTCGCCACGATGCCCAGACCCAGGCCGGAGGCGTCGACCGGCCGCGCCTCCGGGGCGCCCTTGCCGCTCATGCGCGCGGCTCGTCGTCGCCGGTGGGCCACGTGGGCAGCCACGGCCGCCGGCGACGAGGCCGGGCGGTCGTGGGTTCCTGCTCGTCGACGCGCAGCGGGATGCCCTCGGGCAGCGGGTCGCTGCCGACCGCGGCCGGGTCGTGCCCGACGGCGACCGCCGCGTCACCGGGGTCGGGGGTGGACCGCGCGGGAGGGGTGTCGGCGGGGCCGGCCTCGGTCTCCGGCTCGATGATGTCGAGCAGGTGGCCCATGCGGTCGCGCTTCGTGCGCAGGTACGCCAGGTTCTCCGCGGTGACGTGCGTGGGCAGCGGCACCCGGCCGACGACCTGCAGGCCGTAGCCCTCCAGCCCGGCGCGCTTGGCCGGGTTGTTGGTGAGCAGCCGCATGGTGCGCACCCCGAGGTCGACGAGGATCTGCGCGCCGGTGCCGTAGTCGCGGGCGTCGGCGGGCAGCCCGAGGTCGAGGTTGGCGTCGACGGTGTCGACCCCGGAGTCCTGCAGCTGGTAGGCCTGCAGCTTGTGCAGCAGGCCGATGCCCCGGCCCTCGTGCCCGCGGATGTAGAGCACGACCCCGCGGCCCTCGCGCGCCACCGCGGCCAGCGCCGCCTGCAGCTGGGGGCCGCAGTCGCAGCGCAGCGAGCCGAACACGTCGCCGGTGAGGCACTCGGAGTGCACGCGGACCAGCACGTCCTCGCCGTCGCTGATGTCGCCGTAGACGAAGGCGACGTGCTCGCGGTCGTCGTAGGAGCTGCGATAGCCGACCGCGGTGAAGGTCCCCGGCGCGAGCGGCACGGTGGCCTGGGCGACCCGCTCGACGAGCTTGTCGAAGCGCTTGCGGTAGGCGATCAGGTCGGCGATGGAGATCAGGCACAGATCGTGCTCGTCGGCGAAGACGCGCAGTTCCTCGCCGCGGGCCATGCCGGTCGGGTCCTTCTCGCTCACCAGCTCGCACAGCGTGCCGCTCGGCCGCAGTCCGGCGAGCACGGCGAGGTCGACGGCGGCCTCGGTGTGCCCGGGCCGGCGCAGCACGCCGCCGTCCTTGGCCCGCAGCGGCACGATGTGCCCGGGCCGGGCCAGGTCGGCGCTGGTGGTCGAGGCGCCGGCCAGCAAGCGGATGGTGTGCGCACGGTCGGCGGCGGAGATGCCGGTGGTGACGCCCTCGCGGGCGTCGACGGTGACGGTGTAGGCGGTGCCGCGCCGGTCCTGGTTCACCCGGAACATCGGGGGGAGGTCCAGCCGGTCGGCGTCCTCCTCGGTGACCGACACGCAGATGTAGCCCGACGTGTAGCGGACCATGAACGCGACCAGCTCGGGGGTGGCCAGCTCGCTGGCGAAGATCAGGTCGCCCTCGTTCTCGCGGTCCTCGTCGTCGATGACCACGACCGGGCGGCCGCGCTTGATCGCGGCGATCGCGTCCTCGACGGTGTCGAGGCGGGTGATCGGTCCGCTCGCCGGGTCGCTCATCGGGTCGCTCCGAGCAGCCGCTCCACGTACTTGGCGATCACGTCGACCTCCAGGTTGACCGGGTCGCCGGGATCGCGGGTGCCCAGCGTGGTCTCGCGCAGGGTGGTGGGGATCAGGCTGACCTCGAACCAGGGGCCACCGGGAGACGTCGCGTCGTCGACGTCGCTGATGGCGCTGACGGCGCTGACGGTCAGCGAGACGCCGTCCACGGTGATGGAGCCCTTCTCGACGACGTAGCGCGCCAGCTCGCGCGGCAGCGCGATGCGCACGACCTCCCAGTGCTCGCCGGGCGTGCGCGCGAGCACCGTGCCGACGCCGTCGACGTGGCCCTGCACCAGGTGCCCGCCGAGCCGGCCGTGCGGGGTCACCGCGCGCTCCAGGTTGACGGTGCCGCCCTCGGGCACCGCGCCCAGGCTGGTCCGGCGCAGCGTCTCGGCCATCACGTCGGCGCTCCACACCCCGTCGCCCACGTCGGTGACGGTGAGGCACACCCCGTTAACGGAGATCGAGTCGCCGAGCACGACCCCCTCCAGCGTCCTCGCCGCGCGGATCGACAGCCGGGCGGCGTCGCTCTGCTCCTCGCGGACGACGAGTGTGCCGACCTCTTCGACGATGCCGGTGAACACCTCAGCCCCTCCCCTGCCCGCGCTCCTGGCGACCAGTGTGCCGGGTCGGCCGGGCGCGGACCGCGACGTCACCGCCCAGGAGGGCGACCTCCTGGACCTCGAAGCCCAGCGCTGCGCCGATCGTCGGAATTCCCAGGTCACCCACCAGCGGGCGACCGGCCCCGAGCAGCTTCGGCGCGAGGTGGACGACCACCTCGTCGACCAGGCCGTCGCGGAGGAAGGCGGCGGCCAGCCCGGGGCCCCCCTCGAGCAGCACGCGGCGGACGTCGTGCCCGTACAGCTCGGCCAGCAGCTCGGCGGGCGTGCCCGCCCGGCTCACGTGGGTCGGCGCGGCGCCGTCCAGGACCTTGGCCGTGGCCGGCAGCCGGCCGCGCCGGTCGGCGACCACGCGCAGCGGCTGGTGGTCGGCCGGCACGCCGTCGGCGTCGCGGACGGTCAGCTGCGGGTCGTCGACCAGGGCGGTGCCCGACCCGACGAGGACGGCGTCGCAGGTGGCGCGCAGCCGGTGGACGGCGGCCCGCGCCGCCTCCCCGGTGATCCAGCGGCTGCTGCCGTCGGCCGCGGCGACCCGCCCGTCGAGGGTGGCGGCGACCTTCCAGACGACGAACGGCCGGCGCTGGCGGACGCCGGTGAGCCAGCCGGCGAGGGCGCCCTCTTCGGCGGCCGCCTGCTCGACGCCGAGCTCGACGTCGACGCCGGCCTCGCGGAGCCGCGGGGCTCCCCCACCGGCCAGCTCGGTCGGCTCCGGCACGGCGACGACCACCCGGGCGATGCCCGCCGCGATCAGGGCCTCGGCGCACGGGCCGGTGCGGCCGGTGTGCGCGCACGGCTCCAGGGTGACGACGGCGGTGCCGCCACGGGCGCGGGCGCCGGCCTGCTCCAGCGCGCGGACCTCCGCGTGCGGGCCGCCCGGCGGCGAGGTGGCCCCTTCGCCGGCGACGCTGCCGTCGGGGGCGAGCACGACCGCACCGACCGGCGGGTTGGGGCTGGTGCGGCCGAGCACGGAGTCGCCGAGCTCGCGGGCCCGGGCCATGGCGGTGGACTCGCGCGCCCGGGCCGTGGCCGCTCGTTCGGCGGGGGTGGTGGTCACCTCGTCGCCGCGGTGGCCTGGGCACGGAGGGCGGCGATGGCCTTCGCCGGGTCGTCGGCGCCGTAGACGGCGGAGCCCGCGACGAACACGTCCGCGCCGGCCTCGGACGCCTGCTCGATGGTGTCGGCGTTGATGCCGCCGTCGACCTCGATGAACAGCCGCAGATGGCCGGTCTCGACCAGCGTGCGGGCGCGGCGGACCTTGGGCAGCACCTCGGCGATGAAGTCCTGCCCGCCGAAGCCCGGCTCGACGGTCATGACCAGCAGCGTGTCGAAGCCGGGCAGCGCGTCGAGGACGTCGTCCAGCGGGGTGCCCGGCTTGATGGCCAGCCCGGCGAGCGAGCCGGCGGCGCGCAGGTCGCGGGCCACGGCGCGCGGGTCGCCCGAGCATGCCTCGGCGTGCACGGTGACGTTTCGGGCGCCCATCTCGGCGTAGCCGGGTGCCCACCGCTCGGGGGCGTCGATCATCAGGTGGCAGTCGAGCGGCACCGGGCTGACCTTCTGGATGGCCTGCGCGACGGGCAGGCCGAGGGTGAGGTTGGGGACGAAGTGCGCGTCCATCACGTCGACGTGCAACCAGTCGGCATCGGCGACCCGCTGCGCCTCCTCCGCCAGCCGGGCGAAGTCCGCCGAGAGCAGGCTCGGGGCGATCATCGGTTGCCGGGGCACGTCCGCCGAGTCTAGGTGCGCGGTGATCACCGGTCGCCCCGTGGAGCTGGGCGCCCGATGCGGACGCCGCCCGCTCCTGGCCGGCCACCGCTGACGTCGTCCCGCCCGTTGCCGGCATGCGGCGGTGTCGTGGTGCTCGAGGCCGTCGCAGGTCGAGCTGCGGCGCGCACCGCCGCCGTCGCCCGATGGGGTGCACGCGGAGGTCGCGAGCCCGGACCGGCTCCTACGCTGCGCGCGTGCCGGACACGCCGCTCGACCGCGCGAGGGCCACCGCGCGCTCCGAGCAGGACGCCGCGTCCCGCCGCCGGGCACGGTGGGCGCCGCGCTGGCTGGCCGATCCGCTCCCACGGCCGTGACCCCCGTCGACCTGACCGGCGGCGTCGCCGTCCGCCTGGCGTCGCTGTGCCTGGACGCCCGGGGACGGTTGCGCGACTTCGCCCTCTGGGACGTCGCCGTCCGTGGCGCGCTGCTCGTCGACCTGGCGCGCGCGGACCGGCTCGCGCACGAGGACGACGGCATCACCGTCGACGCCGCGCCCACCGGCTTCCCGCCCGCCGACCGGCTGCTCGCGGCGGTGGAGGTCGAACCGGAGCGGTCGCTCGACTGGTGGCTGGACCACGGCGGCGTGCGGATGCGCGACCTGGCGGAGGCGAACCTGGCCTCGGGCCGATGGGTGGTGCGGCGCCGCTTCCCCGGACGGCGGTACGAGGACGTGTCCGCGGTCGCCGCCGACGACCGCCGGCTGCTCGCCGGCCCTCCGCCCGACGACGGCTCTCCTGGCGCGGCGGCCGTCCGGGTCCTCGGGCTCGCCTGCGGCGCCGGCGGACGTCCGGAGCCGGTCGACGAGCAGGACCTCTCCCCGACCGGCCCGCTGCGGTGGATCTGCGAGGCGGTCACCGCGCACCTCGACGTGGCTCACCGGCACAACCTCCGCGCGGCGGGCGCCGCGGACGGCGGATCGGTCCCCTACTACTGAGCAGGCCCGCCCGTCTCGTCCGTCCGCCCGTGTCGACATGCGGCGGTGTCGGGTGCGGTCGGGACGGCCGGAGGTCGACGAGCGTCACGCGACGCCCGCCCGGGCCGGGCGGTCCCGCCGGAGGAGGAACGGGCGTTCCCGCGGGAACGCCTGCTCGTGCTCGGCCTTTCCGGATGTCGTCGGGTCCTCGTCCGCCGGACGGGTGACTCCACCCCTTCCGGATGGCGTCGGTTCCGGATCGCCCCTAGCGTTCCGTCGCCACACGTGAGCACCGCGACCGAGGAGGAGCCGTGTCCGAGGCACCGACCAGCGGCGTCCTGCCGGCGACCAACGGGCGGGCGCTCGCCGGCATGATCTGCGGGATCATCTCGGTGACCACGTTCTGGGTGCCGTTCGCCTTCGTCGTGTCGGGTCTGGCCGGGGGCATCGTGGCGGTGGTCCTCGGCCACCGGGGCCGGTCGCTCGCCGCCCGCGGCGCCGGCGGCGGGAAGCAGGCCCTCACGGCCCTCGTCTGCGGCTACGCCGGGATCGTGCTGTCGATCGCCAACGCCGTCCTGGGCGCGATCCTCTTCATGTCCTGACGGCCGCGTCGCGGGGGCGTCGACGCACGAGCGGCGCGGCTCCGCCGGACCTCGCTCAGCCGCGGGCGGGCAGCGCGTTCCACTCGGCCCAGGTGAGGTCCCAGCCGACGAGGCGCGGCGGGGCGGGCAGCGGCCACTGCTCGGCCAGCCACCGGGGCACGAACTCGTCGAAGCTGCGCTCCACGTCGCTGCCGACCAGCTTGTCGACGACCCACCACGACACCTCGGCGCCCACGTCGCCGGCCTTGGTGGGCGGGTCGATGTACAGGCAGCCGAGCAGCTCCGCCTCGTCGTCCTCGAACAGGCCGTAGAGGAAGCTCTCGTGCGCGGCGATCTCGCGCTCGTGGTGGGCGAGGTCCTCGCGGTCGGCCTCGATCGTCAGGTGCGCCGGCGGCCAGCCCCAGGCCTCGCCGTAGAGGGTCCACAACCGCTCGCGGGAGCCCATGACGGCCGGGTGGTCGATCTCGGTGTCGGCCGCGCCCATGGGCCGCAGGTGCTGGCCGGTCGGCAGCTCGGCGCGGGTCGGGTGCTGGAAGTCGTCGCGCAGCCAGGGCATGGCGCGCACCGTAGCCGTCAGCGGGTGCGGCGGAGCAGGGCGATGAACATCGCGTCGGTGCCGTGCCGGTGCGGCCACAGCTGCGCATGCGGCCCGCGCCCGACGTCCGGCACCTCCGGGAACAGCGGCGCGACCGGCAGCGCCTCGACGTCGTCCCGCGCGACCGCCGCGTCGACGACCCCCACCGTCTCGTCGGTGTGCGGTGAGCAGGTCACGTAGGCGACCACGCCACCGGGCCGCACCGACGCCAGCGCCGAGTCGACCAGCGCGGCCTGGAGCTCCACCAGCGGGGGGACGTCGGCCGGTGTCCGCCGCCAGCGCACCTCCGGACGGCGGCGCAGCGCCCCCAGACCGGTGCACGGCGCATCGAGCAGCACCCTGTCGAACGACCCCGCCGGCCACGGCGGCTCGCGCCCGTCGGCGACCACCACCTCGACGTCGTCCACCCCGGAGAGCGCCCCGCGCACCAGCTCGGCACGGTGCGGCGCCCGGTCGGCGGCCGTCAGCCGCACGCCGGGCGGGCGGACGGCGGCCAGCAGCCCCGCCTTCCCGCCGGGCCCGGCGCACATGTCCAGCCAGGCGGCGTCCGGACCGCCCAGCGGGGCGCGGACCAGCGCGAGCGCGGCCAGCTGGCTGCCCTCGTCCTGCACGGCGGCGTCGCCGGCGCGCACCGACGGCAGCCGGCCCGGGTCGCCCCCGCCCAGGCGGACGGCGTACGGCGACCACGGCCCCGGCTCGCCGCCCGACTCGGCCACCAGGGCGTCGCGGGACACCCGCCGGGCGACCAGGTGCACCTCGGGCGCGGCGTCGTCGGCCCGCAGCGCCGCCTCGAGCTCGGCGTCGCCGCCCAGCGCGTCCCGCCAGGCCCGCACCACCCACTCCGGGTGGTCGGTGGCCAGCGCCAGTGCCGTGTCCCCGGACGCGGCGAGCGTCGCCAGCCACGCCGCGCGGTCACCACCGGCGGCCACCCTCCGCAGCACCGCGTTGACCAGCCCGGCGGGCCCGGCACCGACGATGGCCCGGGTCAGGTCGACGGTCGTGTCGACCGCCGCGTGCGACGGCACCCGCAGGTCGAGCAGCTGGTAGGCGCCGAGCCGCAGCAGGTCGAGCACGCGCGGGTCGAGGTCGCCCAGCGGCCGGTCGACCAGCCGGGCGAGCACCGCGTCGAGGGTGCCCTGCGCCCGCAGCGCGCCGTAGGCCAGCTGGGTGGCGAACGCGGCGTCGCGCTCGGACAGGTCGCCCGCTCGTTCCCGCAGGAGCTGGGGCAGCAGCAGGTTGGCGTACGCGCGCCGTGACGTCACGCCGTCCAGGACGTCGTAGGCGGTGAGCCGGGCGCCGTCCAGCCGCGGTGCCGGCCGGTGGCGCCGGCCCGGGCGCGAGCCACCGGGCCGGGGACGGCCGCGCTGCGGTCGACCAGGCCGGGTCACTCCCCGACCTTCTCGCCGGCGGCGGGCCGGGCGCCGCGGGCCCAGTCCTCGGCCGGCACCATCCGCTTCCCGGCCGGCTGCACGTCACCGAGCCGGACGGCGCCGCGCCCGGTGCCGACCAGCACGCCCGTCGGGCCGACCGTCAGCTCACCCGGGGCCAGCGCGAGGGACGACTCCAACGGGTGGACCGGGCCGATCCGCAGCCGGTCGCCGCGCCACGTCGTCCACGCGCCGGGCGCGGGGGTGACCCCGCGCACCCGCCGGTCGACCACGTGCGCCGGCAACGACCAGTCGACCCGGGCGTCGGCGGCGGTGAGCCGCGGGGCGAGGCTCACGCCCTCGGCCGGCTGGGGCTGCGGGTCCAGCGTGCCCGCCTCGATCCCGTCCAGCGTGGCCACCAGCAACCGAGCGCCGCTGACCGACAGCCGGGCCAGCAGGTCACCGGCCGTCTCGTGCGCACCGATCGCCGCCGTCACCGTGCCGTACACGGGGCCGGTGTCGAGGCCGGCCTCCAGCCGGAAGGTGGACGCGCCGGTGATCTCGTCGCCGGCCATGATCGCGTGCTGCACCGGCGCGGCGCCGCGCCAGGCCGGCAGCAGCGAGAAGTGCAGGTTGATCCAGCCGTGCCGCGGCACGCCGAGGAGCGGCTCGGGCACCAGCGCGCCGTAGGCGACCACGGGCACGCAGTCGACGGCCAGGTCGGCGAGCTGGTCGACGAACGCCGGGTCGCGCGGTGACGCCGGTTGCAGCACCGGGATGCCCGCCGCGTCGGCCCGCTCGGCGACCGGCGCCCGGCTCACCGACCGGCCGCGGCCGGCGCGCGCGTCGGGGCGGGTCAGCACGGCGACGACCTCGTGGCCGGAGGCCAGCAGCGCCTCCAGCGACGGGACCGCGGGTGCCGGGGTGCCGGCGAACAGGAGTCTCAGTGCGGGCTCACCTTCACGCCCCGGGGCAGCCAGGCCTGCTCGCCGGACCACGGCACCCCGGCCAGCGCCGCGAGGGCGGCCGCCCGCGCCTCGCCGTCCAGCCGGTCGACGAAGAGCACCCCGTCGAGGTGGTCGACCTCGTGCTGCACCGCGCGCGCCAGCAGGTGCGAGCCCTCCACGCGCACCGGCTCGCCGTGCACCGACCAGCCGGTGGCGACCACGTGCAGGTGGCGGCGGCAGTCGGCGCGCAGGCCGGGGATCGACAGGCAGCCCTCGGGGCCCTCCTCCTGCTCCTCCCCGACCGGCGTCACGTCCGGGTTGACCAGGTGGCCGACCTCCCCGTCGACGTACCAGGTGAACACCCGCAGGCCGACGCCGATCTGCGGTGCGGCCAGCCCGGCGCCTCCGGCGGCGTGCATGGTGTCGGTGAGGTCGTCGACCAGCCGGCGCAGCTCGGTGTCGAAGTCGACGACCGGGGCGGCCGGGGTGCGCAGCACCGGGTCGCCGAACAGGCGGATGGGGGTGACGCTCACCCGGCGATCGTAGGTCGCCCGTCCGCGCCCGCCACGGGCGCGGCCCCGGTGGCGGACGGCTACGGTCCGGTCGTGGCCTCCCTGACCTCCCACCGGGTGCAGGCGGTCGCGGGCAGCCTGGTCGACGGGCTGGTCGTCGGTGTCACCGAGGCGGCCCTCGACCACCCCGGCCGGTCCGCCGCCCGTCGACGGCTCTACCTGGTGCTCGCCGCCTCCGTCGTCGCGGACGCCCTGTGGCGCGACTGGCCGGCGCTGCGCAGTGCCGCCGCCGGGATGCCCGACGACGCGCGCGACTCGGCCGAGCTCACGGTGCTCGTGCGCCGGAGCCTGCTCACCCTCGGGTGGAGCGCGGTGGTGACGGTGGTCGACGGTCCGCTGGCCCGCCTGCTGCGTCGGCACGGCGCCCGTCGGCCCCACCTGCTGATCGGGATGGTGGCCGGGGCCGCCGGCGGCCTCTGCACGCTGCCGGTGCTCTGGGCACGGGCAGCCGACCGGGCGGAGGGCGACCGGGCCGCGCAGGAGCTGGACGACGAGATCGCCGAGCTGCTGACGACGGGCGCGTGACCCCGGGACTTCACACCAGGTCGAGCGGGTCGAGCTGCACCCGCACGTGCTCGTGCGCCTTCTTCGCGCTGCGCACGCCCTGCACCTCGGCCAGTGCGCGGGCCAGCGCGAGCCCTTCCGCCCGCGGCACCCGCACCAGATAGCGCTCCCGCTCGTCCTCCTGGCCGGGGCGGGGTGGCTCGGGCACCGGGCCGAGCACGTCGGCGCCGTCCGGCAGCCGCAGCGCGTCGAGGAACTCGGCGAGCGCGGCCGCCGAGGCCGACAGCGCGGCGATGCGGGTGACCGGCGGGAACCCGAGCGCCCGGCGGTCGGCCAGCTCGCGTACGGCCAGACCCGCCGGGTCCCAGCGCACCAACGCCTGGACGACGGGGTGCGCGGCGTCGGCGGCCACCACCACCTGACCGCCGGCCGCCGCCGGGCGCACGAGCGTGGCCGCGTTCAGCCAGCGGCGCAGCGTCTCCTCCCCCGCCCGCAGGTCGGCGCGGCCCAGCAGCGCCCACGAGTCGAGCAGCAGCGCCGCGCCGTAGCCGCCCTCGGCGACCGGTTCGGCGCCGGGTGTGGCCACCACGAGCGCCGGGCCCGCCGGCACCGAGGCCAGCACGCCGGAACCGCGGCCCGACACGCGGACCGCCGCGCCCGGGAACGCCCGGCCCAGCTCCTCCGCGGTGCGGGTGGCGCCGACCACCGAGGCGCGCAGCTTCGTCCCGGAGCAGTGCGGGCAGCAGAAGGTCGCCGCCGGGCGGGCACACCAACGGCAGGCCGGCACCCGGGCGCCGCCGGGGCCCGGCCGCGGCGCGATGCCGAGCGGGCCGCCGCACACCGCACAGCGGGCGGGCGCCCGGCAGCGGTCGCAGGAGAGCCCCGGCGCGTAGCCGGCGCGCGGCACCTGCACCAGCACAGGGGCACCGTCAGCCAGCGCCTGCCGGGCCACCCGGTGGGCCAGCGAGGGCAGCCGCGCCGTCCGGGCGGCGGGATCGCGCGCCAGCTCGGCGTCGTCACCCAGCGCCTGCACCCGGGGGGCGGCGGCGCGCAGCGCGGTCCGGTCGGCCGCCAGCCCGTGCGCCCAGCCGCTCTCCACGAGCAGCGCCGCCTCGGCCGACCGCGCCGTACCCGCCACCACGGCGGCGCAGCCGGACAGGTGGGCGCGGTGGACCAGCAGGTCGCGGGCGTGCGGGTAGGGCGCGCGCGGCTCGGCGTGCAGGTCGTCACCGTCGTCCCAGACCACGACCAGGCCGAGGCCGGCGACCGGCGCCAGCGCCGCGGAGCGGACCCCCAGCACCACCCGGGCGCTCCCCCGGGCGGCGTCCAGGAACCGCTGGTAACGGGTGTCGGGCGCGGCGTCA
This sequence comes from Geodermatophilus sp. YIM 151500, assembly GCF_025716945.1. GTDB lineage: Bacteria > Actinomycetota > Actinomycetes > Mycobacteriales > Geodermatophilaceae > YIM-151500. Next base: position 86,859 of record NZ_JAOVZT010000014.1, on the reverse strand, counting down.
GCGCGCAGCACCACCGACGATCCGGCCGGCAGGCGGGCCTCCACCGCGGTGGCCACGCGGTCGAGGTCGCGGCCGTCGGGGACCACGACCAGCGCACCACGCCCACCGCAGAGCGCGGCCTGGCACAGCTCGGCCAGCCGGGCGGGCCAGTCCTCGCCGGGCAGCGCCGTCCACACCGCCCGGGCGGGGCGGCCCTCGGCGACGGCGGCCAGCAGCGCGGGCCCGTCCGCGTAGCGGGCGAAGCCCGCCGGGTCCGGCGGGGGCGGCGGCGCGGGCCGTGGCGCCGGCGGCCGCTTCTCGGCGGCGGCCCGCCGCGGCGGGACGGCCAGCCGCAGCACGTCGGTGAGCGTGCCGGCCCAGCGGTCGGCGACCGCGCGGGCCAGCGCGGCCACGTCCGGGGTGAGCACGGGCTCGGACGAGACCAGCTTGGCCAGCGGCGTCAGCTTCCCGGTGTGCTCGCTGCGGTCGGCCAGCCCGACGACGAAGCCGTCGGCGAGCTGGCCGGCGAAACGCACCCGCACCCGGCAGCCGATCCGGACCTCGCCGACCAGGTCGTCGGGCACGACGTAGTCGAACGGCCGGTCGAGGTGGGCCAGCGGGACGTCGACGACGACACGGGCCACGGTGGGACGGTCGGGCTCCCCGGTCACACCTGTGCTCCCGCGGCAGAGATGGCCCCTCTGCAGGGACCCGCCGCGAGCCGGTGACGTGCTGGAACGGCCCCGCTGCAGGGACCCGCCGCGAGCCGGTGACGTGCTGGAACGGCCCCTCTGCAGGGACCCGCCGCGAGCTTGCGAGTGGTGGGGGGCAGAGGGGTCCTTCCTCAGATGCCCGCGGCCGAGCGCAGCGCGTCGACGCGGTCCAGCCGCTCCCAGGGGAACTCGACGTCGGAGCGGCCGAAGTGGCCGTAGGCCGCGGTGGGCTTGTAGATGGGCCGCAGCAGGTCCAGGTCGCGCACGATCGCGCCCGGCCGCAGGTCGAACACCGCGCCGATCGCCTTCTCGAGGACGTCGTCGGCAACCACGCCGGTGCCGAAGGTCTCGACGAACAGGCCGACCGGGGAGGCGGTGCCGATCGCGTAGGCCACCTGCACCTCGCAACGACGGGCCAGCCCCGCGGCGACGACGTTCTTGGCGACCCAGCGCATGGCATAGGCGCCGGACCGGTCGACCTTCGACGGGTCCTTGCCCGAGAAGGCGCCGCCGCCGTGCCGGGCCATCCCGCCGTAGGTGTCGACGATGATCTTGCGGCCGGTCAGCCCGGCGTCGCCCATCGGGCCGCCGATGACGAACTTGCCGGTGGGGTTGACCAGCAACCGGTAGCCGTCGGTGGGCAGGCCGAGCACGCCCAGCTCGGGCTCGACGACCAGTTCCCGGATGTCGGGGGTGAGCAGCTGCTCGAGGGAGATGTCGTCGGCGTGCTGGGAGGACACGACGACGGTGTCGACGCCGACCGGCTGGTCGTCCTCGTAGACGACGGTGACCTGGGTCTTGCCGTCGGGCCGCAGATAGGGCACCGAGCCGTCCTTGCGGACCGCTGCCAGCCGCCGGGAGAGCCGATGGGCGAGCGCGATCGGCAGCGGCATGAGCTCGGGGGTCTCGTCGGTCGCGAAGCCGAACATCAGCCCCTGGTCGCCGGCCCCCTGGCGGGCGATGGCGTCGTCGATCTCCTTGGCCCGCGCGGCGTCGTCACCGAGCTCGGCGGCGCGCGCCTCGTAGGCGACGTCGACGCCCTGCGCGATGTCGGGCGACTGCGCGCCGATCGACACGCTCACCCCGCAGGAGGCGCCGTCGAAGCCCTTCCGGGAGGAGTCGTAGCCGATGCCGAGGATCGTGTGGCGCACGATCTCGGCGATCTCGACGTACCCGGAGGTGGTGACCTCACCGGCGATGTGGACCTGGCCGGTGGTGATCAGCGTCTCGACCGCGACCCGGCTGCGCGGGTCCTGCTCGAGCATCGCGTCGAGGATGGCGTCGCTGATCTGGTCGGCGATCTTGTCGGGGTGTCCCTCGGTCACCGACTCGGAGGTGAAGAGACGACGTGGCACTCGGTGCTCCCTGGTTCGGTGCGGCCTGCGGGCGGTCCCACCGGCGCACGTTACCGGCGCGGACCGACGGCGGGTGCGGGTTCGGGACCGCTGGGGTCAGTCGGGGCGGGGGGTGGACAGCCTGGGGACGACGGCGTCCCAGACGTGCGCGGCGACGGCGTCCTTGCCGGTGCGCGGGACCTCGGTCACCGTCCCGTCGGCGGCGAGGACGACGACGGCGTTCTCCTCCGCGCCGAACACCTGACCGGCCGAGACGTCGTTGACGACGAGCAGGTCGCAGCCCTTGCGGGCCAGCTTGGCGCGGGCGTGGGCCAGCACGTCGCCCTCGTCGTCACCGGTCTCGGCGGCGAAGCCGACGACGAGCTGGCCCGGCGCCCGCTTGGTGACCAGTTCGGCGAGCACGTCCGGGTTGCGCACCAGCGGCACCGACGTGGGTTCGGCGGCGCTGCCCTTCTTGAGCTTGGTCGCCGACGGGGTGCCGGGGCGGAAGTCGGCCACCGCGGCGGCCATGACGACGGCGTCGGCCGGCCGGTCGTCGCCGGCCGCCTCGGCCAGCATCGCGGCGCGGAGCTCCTCGGCGGTGCCGACGGGCACGACCCGCACGCCGAACGGGGCGGGTGCGTCGACGCCGGCGGCCACGAGGACGACGTCGGCGCCGCGGGCGGCGGCGACGCGGGCCAGCGCCCAGCCCTGCCGTCCCGACGAGCGGTTGCCCAGGTAGCGCACCGGGTCCAGCGGCTCACGGGTGCCGCCGGCGCTGATGACCACCCGGCGGCCGGCCAGGTCGGGTGCGAGCGCACGCGTGCCGTGCGCGAGGACGACGCGGGCCAGCGCGGCGATGTCGGCCGGCTCGGGCAGCCGGCCGGGACCGGAGTCGGGGCCGGTCAGCCGGCCGACCGCGGGCGGCAGCACGACCGCGCCGCGGCGGCGCAGCGTGGCGACGTTGTCCTGCGTGGCCGGGTGCAGCCACATCTCGGTGTGCATCGCCGGCACGAAGACCACCGGGCAGGTGGCGGTGAGCAGGGTCGCCGTGAGCAGGTCGTCGGCCCGGCCCGTGGCGGCGCGGGCCAGCAGGTCGGCTGTGGCCGGCGCGACGACGACCAGCTCGGCTTCCCGGCCGATGCGGACGTGCGCCACCTCGGGGACGTCGTCCCACACGTCGGAGGTGACGGGACTGCCGGACAGCGCCTCGAAGGTGGCGGCGCCGACGAAGCGCAGTGCGCCGGCGGTCGGGACGACGCGGACGTCGTGCCCGCCCTCGGTGAAGGCGCGCAGCAGGAGGGCGGACTTGTACGCGGCGACCCCTCCGCCGACGCCGAGCACGATGCGGCTCATGCGCGCGGGCCGGGACCTCAGCCCTCGCCGGCGGTGTGGGCGAGCAGGCCCTCGTTGATCTCGCGCAACGCGATGGACAGCGGCTTCTCCTGCGGCGCGGTGTCGACCAGCGGGCCGACGTACTCCAGCAGGCCCTCGGAGAGCTGGCTGTAGTAGGCGTTGATCTGCCGGGCGCGCTTGGCGGCGAAGATGACCAGCCCGTACTTGCTGCTCGTGCGCTCGAGCAGCTCGTCGATCGGCGGGTTGGTGATGCCCTCGGGGGCAGGGGCGACTCCGGACACGGGCGGGCGGGCTCCTCGTTCGGTGGCGGCAGTGCGGAGGCCGGCGTGCTCGTCCGGCAGCTCGTCACTCGTGGGCGCCCGACCTCCGGAGCGATCCGGACGAGGGCGCAGTCAGCAAGCTTACCAATTCATCCGCCGCCCGGCTGACGTCGTCGTTCACCACGACGGCGTCGAACTCGCCGGCGGCGTCCAGCTCGGCCTGCGCCCTCACGAGCCGCCGCTCCTGCACGGCAGGAGGTTCGGAGCCGCGGCCGGCGAGCCGGCTGACCAGCGCCGCCCAGGAGGGCGGGGCGAGGAAGACCAATTGCGCTTCGGGTTCCCGGGCGCGCACCTGTCGCGCGCCCTGCAGCTCGATCTCCAGCAGGGCCGGGGCCCCGGACGCCAGTCGGGCGCGGACCGGGGCCACCGGCGTGCCGTATCGGTTGCCCGCGTACTCGGCCCACTCGAGCAGGCCGTCGGCCGCGATCAGCCGGTCGAACTCCGCGTCGTCGACGAAGTGGTAGTGAACGCCGTCGACCTCGCCCGGACGCGGACGACGGGTGGTCGCCGACACCGACAGCCACACGTCGGGATGCCGGCGCCGCACCTCCGCCACCACGGTGCCCTTGCCCACCCCGGAGGGGCCGGAGAGCACGGTCAGCCGTGCGGTCGGTGCGTGTGCCACTCGTCGTCCCCGTCCGATCGTCCCGCGGGCCGGTCCCCGGCCCGCGGGCTCACAGAGCCTGGTCGGCCGGGACCTGGTCGGCCTCCACCTTCTCCCCGCCGAACTCCTGCTCCAGGGCCCGGCGCTGGTTGGCGCCCAGGCCCCGGACCCGTCGGGTGGGCGAGATCTCCAGGCGCTCCATGATCTTCGCAGCCCGCGCCTTGCCGACACCGGGGAGGGATTCGAGCACGGCGGAGACCCGCATCTTGCCGATCACCTCATCGGACTCGCCCTGGCGCAGGACGTCACCGACCGTGGCGCCCTTGCTCTTGAGCCGCTCGCGGAGCTCGGCCCGCGCTTTGCGGGCCGCGGCGGCCTTCTCGAGGGCGGCGGCGCGTTGTTCGGGGGACAGTTCGGGAAGCGGCATCGTTCGACCCATTCGTGTCGTGCGCCGGACGTGGTCGACCCGGCGGGTCAGGCGGTCGTTCGGTCGGGACGGGGAGCCCGCGGCTGAGCCCCGCAGCCAACCTAGTTCCCGGCATATCCGCTGGTCACGCCCCGATTGCGCGCCGTCGGCGAACGATGGGCGACGACCGTTCACGCACCGTCCGCGACACGGGTGACGGTCCGTCATCACCGCTGGTCAGCGTGCCCCGCCGTCCGGCGGTCCGGTCGGGTCGCCGGACGCCGGACTCCGGCGTGTCGCGCGGGCGACACGCCGGTGACGGCCGCGTGACCTGCTCCGACACCGATGAGCCCCGCCCCGCACGGGCGGTCCGACCACCGTCAGGCGGGACGACGTCCCGGCGAACGGTATGCCCGGCGGACGGGCGGACCGGTGCGACGGCCGGAGTGTGGCACGCTGACCGCGTGGTGGGGACGGAGCGCAGGACCATTCACCGGACGGAGACGGGGTGGTCCTACAAGGGGCACGTCGTCCACGCGGCTCCGGGGGTGCACGAGTACGCCGTCGAGCTGGTCCGCCGCAACCTCCCCGAGGGCGGCCGGATCCTCGAGGTCGGGGCGGGCTGCGGGGCGCTGACCCTCCGGCTGCGCGATGCCGGGTTCGACGTCGTGCCGACCGACCTCGAACCACCGCACGAGTGGATCCAGCCGCTCGACCTGGACGAGCCCGAGTGGACCGACGAGACGCGCGGCCCGTTCGACATGGTCGTCTGCGTCGAGACGCTCGAGCACGTGGAGAACCCCCGCAAGGTGCTGCGCACCATGCGGTCACTGCTCCGGGACGGCGGCACCTTGCTGGTCAGCACGCCGAACGTGACGCACCCGCACTCGCGGCTGAAAATGCTGCTCATGGGCGCGCCGTACATCTTCGGCCCGTCGCACTACTACCAGCCGGGCCACATCTCGATCCTGCCCGACTGGATGCTGACCGAGCACGTCCGTCTCGCGGGGTTCGACCGCATCGAGGTCACGACGGCCGGCGACACCTTCTACACCGGCATGCGCCGGGTGGCCCACCGGCTCGAGATCGCCGCGCTACGCGTCCTCGGGCTGCGGCTGCGCGCGGACCGTGGCGAGGGCATCTGCACGTTCGTCACCGCTGTCGCTGCCTGACGGCCGGATGCCAGCCCGCTCGACGGCCGGCCGCGCCGACAGGACGACCGGAGGATCGCGCGGCAGAGTCGGGGTACCGCCCTGCCGGCAACCGTCCCGTCTCCGCGCGGGCGGGATGCAGTACGTCGCGGACACGACCCATCTGTCCACTGACCTGCACTTATGCGTTGCCCAGCTTCGCTCGACCCACCACCAAGGTCCACGCCGGACCGCCTCGCACGCGACGACACCGCCCCACCCGGCGCCCGCTGGCGCACCTACCGCCCCGACGGCACCCCGATCCTCATCCCCACCGACCCACCGCTACGCGCCTGAGCCGTCAACCAGGCAGCCGCGCAGGACCCGGGTGACCGCTGCTCGGGCCCCGCATGTGCGCGCGTCCGCACGGGCACAGGCCGATCGTGGCAATCGCGAACGGCGTCGCAGCCGGCCTGGCCGGCGTCTGCGTCGACGAACACGGTTGCCTCATCAACTGATCGAGCCGGCTATCTGGCCAGCTCGGCCGTCCAGCGGTCGGCGGCGGCGCGCAGCGCCGCCGGATCGGGGCCTGCGGCCAGCACGTCCCGCGACACGGTGGGGACGACGGCCCGGTGGTCCCCGAACAGCCGGCGCAGGTCGGCCGGAGAGCCGCCCTGGGCACCCAACCCGGGCGCCAGCACCGGCCCGCCGAGGCCATCGAGGTCGACGTCCAGTTCGGCCAGCGTCGCGCCGACCACCACGCCGAACGAGCCCGTGGCCGGCCCCCACCCGCCCGCGACGTCGCGGACGGCGGCCACGTCGGGCAGCGGGTCGCCGACCACCCACCCCGGCGTGTTCCAGCTGCGCACCGCGTCGACCACCGCCTGGGCGACCGAGCGGTCGCCGACCCGCGCGTGCTGCAAGGTGCCCGCGTCGGGGTTCGAGGTGCGGGCCAGCACGAACAGGCCGCCGCCGTGCTGCCGTGCGGTGTCGACCGCCGACTGGAGTGCCCCGGTACCCAGGTACGGGCTGACCGTCAGGGCGTCCACCGCGAGCGGATGGTCGGGGCGCAGGTAGTCGGCGTAGGCGCTCATCGTCGACCCGATGTCGCCGCGCTTGGCGTCCAGCAGCACCAGTGCCCCGGCGGCCCGCGCCCGGGCCACGCCGTCCTCGAGGACGACGAGGCCCCGCGAGCCGTGCCGCTCGTAGAACGCCATCTGCGGCTTGAGCACCGCCACCGTGCCGGCCAGCGCCTCGACGACCGCATCGGTGAACCGCGCCAGGCCGTCCGGGCCGTCCGGCAGGCCCCACGCGTCCAGCAGCGGCGGGTGCGGGTCGATGCCCACGCACAGCGGGCCGCGGGCGAGCACGGCATCGGACAGCCGCCGGCCGAACGGCGCAGTCACCGGTCCCCTTCCACGGCGCGCGGCAGCGTGGCACCCAGCGCGGCGATGCAGTCGCGGGCCAGGTACGGGTCGGCGAACGCACCGGACGCCGACTGCACCGCGTCCGCGCCGAGCGCGAACAGCGCCGCGCAGGAGGCCACGTCGGTGACCCCGCCCATCGCGAGGACGTCGAAGTGCGCACCCCCACCCTCCCGCAGGGCGACGAGCCGGCGGGTGAAGTCCAGTGCGGAGTCCCGCGCGGCGATCCCCGACACGCCCGCCAGCCGGCGGCCGGGGAAGGTCGGCTCGCCGTCGCTGCGGCGCACCACGCCCTGCAGGGTGTTGATGCCGGCGATGCCGTCGACCAGCGGCGCCAGCCGCGGCACCAGCGCGGCCAGCCGCCCCTCGTCCAACCAGGACAGCTTCGCCACCAGCCCGGTGCGGTCGCCCAGCGCCCGGCGCACGCCCTCCACGACGGCGACGGCCGCGTCGGCGTCCAGGCACAGCGGCGGCTTCACCCCGGACGCCGACCGGTCCAGCGTGTTGGGGCAGGACAGGTTCAGCTCGACGACCGGTGCCCCGGCCTCCTCGGCCATCCGCGCCGTCCGGGCGAAGTCGGCGACCAGCGCGCCGATCCCGCCCCCGTCGGCGTCCTCCCCCATCACGCTGACCAGCAGCAGCTGGTCGTCGTCGAGCACGGCCAGCGACCGCTCGAGGTCGGCCATCCACTCCTCGGGCGCCGGCGACGGGACGCCGAACGAGTTGACCGTGCTGACCTCCGGCGCGCCGGGGTCGACCCAGTCCCAGGGGTCCGCGACGACCTCGACCGCCGCGCCCGGCGGGAAGCTCGCGGTCGACCGGGAGGCGAAGGCCCAGTTCGGTCGGCGGTTGGGCTCGTGTGCCCGGCTGCGCACGGTCTTGTAGGTGAGCACGCTCCAGCCGTTGCGCGCGTTGTGGCGCACCTCCTCCGCGCCGCCGTTGAGGACGCACGCGGGCACCCCGATGGGGAAGCCGACCGCGCGACCCAGCACGCGCCAGCGCCTGCCGCCGCCCGCTCGCGGTCGCTCGGGCAGCCGCGGGCCGAGCGGCGCGGCGAGGTTGTCGCGGTAGGAGCCCCGCACGTCGTAGGCCGGCGTCCGGAGCCCGGCGTCGGCGAGCACGCCGGCGTGCCCGGCGAAGTAGAGCACCCGGGTGAGCAGCGGCAGGTCGTCGTCCCCCGCCCGACCGTCCGCGAGCCGGGCCGCCAGCCCCCCGGCCGCCGCCGCCAGCGCGTCGAGCTCCGGCTCCGGCGGTCGTGCGAACCGCGTGATGCCGGCGAGGAACTCCGCCGTCAGGCCGGCGACCAGGCCGCGTGCCAGCAGGTCGTCGCGCACCCGCTGGACGGCCATCCCGGCCGACACGGCCGACGGGGCGGGGGTCACGGGGTGGCGCGGGGGCGGGCGGCGGCGAGGGTGGCGTGCAGCCGCTGCAGGCTCCGGACGCCGACGTCGCCGCGGCGCAGCCCCTCGATGCCCTGCACTGCGGCGGCCATCCCCTGCACGGTGGTGATGCACGGGATCCCGGCGGCGACGGCGGCGGTGCGGATCTCGTAGCCGTCGAGCCGCGGCCCGCTGTTGCCCGGCGACCCGAACGGCGTGTTGACCACCATGTCGACTTCGCCGGCGAGGATCCGCTCGACGCAGTTGCCCGGTCCCTCGCTGTACTTGCCGACCACGTCGCAGGCGACCCCGTTGCGGCGCAGCACCTGGGCGGTGCCGGCGGTCGCCAGCACCCGGAACCCGAGGTCGGCCAGCCGCTTGACCGGGAAGATCGCCGAGCGCTTGTCGCGGTTGGCGAGCGACACGAACACCGTCCCGGACGTCGGCAGCGACCCGTACGCGGCCGCCTGCGACTTGGCGAAGGCGGTGCCGAAGCCGGCGTCGAGACCCATGACCTCGCCGGTCGACTTCATCTCCGGGGAGAGCACGGTGTCGACGCCGTGCCCCTCGACCGTGCGGAACCGGTGGAACGGCAGCACCGCCTCCTTGACCGCGATGGGCGCGTCCTCGGGCAGGTCGGTGCCGTCGCCGGTGGCCGGCAGCACCCCGGCTACCCGCAGGTCGGCGATCGACTCGCCCACCGCAATCCGGGCGGCGGCCTTGGCCAGCTGCACCGCGGTCGCCTTCGACACGAACGGCACCGTCCGCGAGGCCCGCGGGTTGGCCTCGATGACGTGCAGGATGTCGTCCTTGATCGCGTACTGGACGTTCACCAGACCCCGCACGCCGATCCGCGCGGCGAGCTTCTCCGTGGCCGCGCGGATGCGCACCAGGTCGGCCCGGCCCAGGGTGATCGGCGGGAGCGCGCACGCCGAGTCACCGGAGTGGATGCCGGCCTCCTCGATGTGCTCCATCACCCCGCCGAGGAACAGCTCGGTGCCGTCGTAGAGCGCGTCGACGTCGATCTCGACCGCGTCCTCGAGGAACCGGTCGACCAGCACGGGGTGCTCCGGGCTCACCTCGGTGGCCTTGGCGATGTACGCCTCGAGCGTGGCGTCGTCATAGACGATCTCCATCCCGCGCCCGCCGAGCACGTACGAGGGCCGGACGAGCACCGGGTAGCCGATGCGCGTGGCGATCTCCCGCGCCTCGGCGAAGGTCGTCGCGGTGCCGTGGGCCGGCGCGGGCAGCCCGGTGTCGGCCAGCACCCGCGAGAACGAACCGCGGTGCTCGGCGGCGTCGATCGCCTCCGGCGCAGTGCCCAGCACGGGGACACCGGCGTCCTTGAGCCGCTGGGCCAGGCCCAGCGGGGTCTGCCCGCCGAGGGTGCAGATGACCCCGGCCACCGGACCGGCGGCGCGTTCGGCCTCGACGACCTCCAGCACGTCCTCGAAGGTGAGCGGCTCGAAGTACAGCCGGTCGGCGGTGTCGTAGTCGGTGGAGACGGTCTCGGGATTGCAGTTGACCATGACCGCCTCGTAGCCGGCGTCCTGCAGCGCCAGCACCGCGTGCACGCAGGAGTAGTCGAACTCGATGCCCTGGCCGATCCGGTTGGGGCCCGACCCGAGGATCAGCACCGCCGGCTTCTCCCGGGGCGGCACCTCGGTCTCCTCGTCGTAGGAGGAGTAGTGGTACGGCGTCCGGGCGGCGAACTCGGCAGCGCAGGTGTCGACGGTCTTGAAGACCGGCCGGATGCCCAGCCGCCACCGCAGCCTCCGGACGCCGTCCTCGCCGGCGAGCTCCGGTCGCAGGGCCGCGACCTGCCGATCGGACAGGCCGTGCCGCTTGGCCCGGCGCAGCAGGTCCGGCGTGAGGGACGGCGCGTCGCGGACCTTCCCACCGACCTCGCGGACCAGTGCGACCTGGTCGACGAACCACGGGTCGAAGCCGCTGGCCTCGGCGACCTGCTCGACCGTGGCCCCGGCCGCCAGGGCCCGCTCGGCGAGGTACAGCCGGCCGTCGACCGGCGTCCGCAGCGCCTCGAGCAGCTCGCCGGCGGATCCGCCGTCGGCCGGGTCCCCGCCCGTCCAGAAGCCGGCCACCGAGGTCTCGGTCGAGCGCATCGCCTTGCCCAGCGCCTCGGGGAAGTTCCGGCCCAGCGCCATCACCTCGCCGACGCTCTTCATCGTCGTGGTCAGCCGCGGGTCGGCGCCGGGGAACTTCTCGAACGCGAACCGCGGGATCTTCACGACCACGTAGTCGAGCGCAGGCTCGAACGACGCCGGTGTGACGCCGGTGATGTCGTTGGTGATCTCGTCGAGGGTGTAGCCGATGGCCAGCTTCGCGGCGATCTTGGCGATGGGGAACCCGGTCGCCTTCGACGCCAGCGCGGACGACCGGGACACGCGCGGGTTCATCTCGATGACGACGAGCCGGCCGGTGTCCGGGTGGACGGCGAACTGGATGTTGCAGCCGCCGGTGTCGACGCCGACCGCGCGCAGCACGGCGATGCCCACGTCGCGCATCCGCTGGTACTCGCGGTCGGTGAGCGTCATCGCCGGGGCCACGGTGACCGAGTCGCCGGTGTGCACGCCCATCGCGTCGACGTTCTCGATCGAGCAGATGACGACCACGTTGTCGCTGCGGTCGCGCATCAGCTCGAGCTCGTACTCCTTCCAGCCGAGCACCGACTCCTCGACCAGCACGGTGTGCACCGGGGAGTCGGCGAGCCCGTGGGTGGCCATCCGGCGCAGCATCGGCTCGTCGGTGGCGAATCCCGAGCCCAACCCGCCCATGGTGAAGCTCGGCCGGATCACCACCGGGTAGCCGACCTCGGCCGCGGTCGCCAGCGCCTCCTCGACGCTGCCGCACACCTTCGACCGGGGTGCGTCGGCACCGACGGAGCGGACGATGTCCTTGAACAGCTGCCGGTCCTCGCCGCGGTTGATGGCGTCGACGTCGGCGCCGATCAGCCGCACCCCGTACCGGTCCAGCGTGCCGTTCTCGAACAGCCCGATGGCCAGGTTCAGCGCGGTCTGACCGCCGAGGGTGGCCAGCAGCGCGTCGGGCCGCTCGGCGGCGATGACCTGCTCGACGAACTCGGGCGTGAGCGGCTCCACGTAGGTGGCGTCGGCCACCTCCGGGTCGGTCATGATCGTCGCCGGGTTGCTGTTGACCAGGCTGACCCGCAGCCCCTCGGTTTTGAGCACGCGGCAGGCCTGCGTGCCCGAGTAGTCGAACTCGGCGGCCTGGCCGATGAGGATCGGCCCGGAGCCGATCACGAGCACGTGCGAGATGTCGGTCCTCTTCGGCACGGTCAGGCCACCCCCGCGTCGCGTCGGCCGGTGCGGTCGGGCGTCCCCCGCGGTCCCGCTGCCATCAGGCCTTCTCCCCCGTCGTGTGCTCGACGACCGGCGGGGGGCCGACCGCCTCGCCGTCGTCCCGGTGGGCGGCCATCAGGTCGACGAACCGCTGGAACAGCGGTGCGGCGTCGTGCGGTCCGGCCGCGGCCTCGGGGTGGAACTGCACGCTGAACGCGGGCACCTCCAGGCAGCGCAGGCCCTCCACCACGTCGTCGTTGAGGCCGACGTGGCTGACCTCGACCGCGCCGTGGGGCGTGCCGGTCGGGCGGTCGAGCGGCGCGTCGACGGCGAACCCGTGGTTGTGGCTGGTCACCCGCACCGTGCCGCTGACCCGGTCGAGCACCGGCTGGTTGAGCCCGCGGTGGCCGAACCGCAGCTTGTAGGTGCCCAACCCCAGCGCGCGGCCGAGGATCTGGTTGCCGAAGCAGATGCCGAACAGCGGGCGGCGGGCCTCGAGCACCCCGCGCACCGCCTCGACCGCGTAGCCGGCCGCGGCCGGGTCGCCGGGGCCGTTGGAGAGGAAGACCCCGTCCGGGCCGGCGGCGAGCAGGTCGGCGGCGGTCGCGGTGGCGGGCAGGACGTGGGTCTCCACGCCGAGCGCGGCGAGGTGCCGTGGCGTGGCGGTCTTGATGCCCAGGTCGAGCGCGGCGATCGTGAACCGCTTCTCCCCTTCGGCGGGCACGACGTACGGCTCGGTGGTCGACACGCCCGGCGCCAGGTCGGCGCCCTCCATCCGGGGTGCCGCCTGCACGCGGGCGAGCAGCGCGTCGCGGTCGCCGCGCTCGCTGGTGATCCCGACCCGCATCGCACCGCGCTCGCGGATGTGCCGGGTCAGCGCCCGGGTGTCGATGCCGCTGATGCCGACCACGCCCTGCGCGGCCAGCTCGTCGTCGAGGCTGCCGGTCGCCCGCCAGTTGGCGGGCCGCCGGGCCGGGTCGCGGACGACGAAGCCGGCCACCCACATGCGGCGGCTCTCGTCGTCCTCGTCGTTGACGCCCGTGTTGCCGACGTGCGGGGCGGTCATCACGACGACCTGCCCGGCGTAGCTCGGGTCGGTCAACGTCTCCTGGTAGCCGGTCATGCCGGTCGCGAAGACCGCCTCGCCGACCGTCGTCCCCACGGCGCCGTAGGCCTCGCCGCGGAACGTCCGCCCGTCCTCGAGCACGAGGACCGCTTCTCTCACTTGACAGCCTTTCCGTCGAGCACGGTCGCCTCGCCCCGCAGGAACGTCGCGACCACCCGCCCGGGGAGCTCCCGGCCGGCGTAGGGGCTGTTGCGGCTGCGGCTGGCCAGCGCGGCCGGGTCGACGACGGAGCGGTGCGCCGGGTCGACCAGCACCAGGTTGGCCGGCTGCCCGGCGGCCAGCGGCCGGCCCTGCGACCGGGCGCCCAGCCCGGCCAGCCGGCCGATCGCCGCCGGCCGCGCGGACATGCGGTCGGCGACGCCGCGCCAGTCCAGCAGACCCGGCTCCAGCATCGTCTGGACGACCACGGAGAGCGCCTGCTGCAGCCCGAGCATGCCGGGCCGGGCCTGGGCCCACTCGCTCTCCTTGTCCTCCACCGCGTGCGGCGCGTGGTCGGTGGCGACGGCGTCGATCGTGCCGTCGGCGAGACCCTCGCGGAGCGCGTGCACGTCGGCGGTGGTGCGCAGCGGCGGGTTGACCTTGAAGACCGGGTCGTAGGTCTCGGCGCACTCGTCGGTGAGCAGCAGGTGGTGCGGGGTGACCTCGGCGGTCACCTGCACTCCCCGGCCCTTCGCCCAGCGCAGCAGCTCGACCGACCCGGCCGTGGAGACGTGGCAGACGTGCAGCCGGCCACCGACGTGCCCGGCGAGCAGCACGTCGCGGGCGATGATCGCCTCCTCGGCGGCGGCCGGCCAGCCGGTCAGCCCGAGCCGGGCCGAGCGGTCGCCCTCGTGCATCTGCGCTCCCGCCGTCAGCCGCGGCTCCTCGGCGTGCTGGGCGACGACGCCGTCGAAGGCCTTGACGTACTCCAGCGCCCGGCGCATGAGCGCCGGGTCGCTCACGCAGGAGCCGTCGTCGGAGAACACCCGCACGCGGGCGGCGGAGTCGGCCATCGCGCCGAGCTCGGCCAGCCGCTCGCCGCGCAACCCCACCGTCACCGCCCCGACCGGGACGACGTCGACCAGGCCGGCCTGCGTGCCCAGCCGCCACACCTGCTCGACCACGCCGGCCGTGTCGGCCACCGGGTCGGTGTTGGCCATGGCGTGCACGGCGGTGAAGCCGCCGAGCGCGGCGGCGCGGCTGCCGGTCTCGACCGTCTCGGCGTCCTCCCGGCCCGGCTCGCGCAGGTGCGTGTGCAGGTCGACCAGGCCGGGCAGGGCGACCAGCCCGCCGGCGTCGACGACCTCGGCAGCGGCCGACGACAAGCCGGCGCCCACCTCGGCGATCCGGCCGTCGGCGAGCAGCAGGTCGACGGCGGCCTCGCCGTACGGTCGTGCGCCCGTGATCAGGTAGGTCGTCACGCGGTGGGGTTCCCTCCGAGCAGCAGGTAGAGGACGGCCATGCGCACCGACACGCCGTTGCCGACCTGCTCGACGATGGTCGAGCGCACCGAGTCCGCCACTTCGGCGGCGATCTCCATGCCCCGGTTCATGGGGCCGGGGTGCATGACGATCGCGTCGTCGGCGAGCACGGCCATGCGCGGGGCATCCAGGCCGTAGCGGCGGCTGTACTCCCGGGCGCTGGGGAAGAACGAGGCGTTCATCCGCTCGGCCTGCACCCGCAGCATCATCACCACGTCGCTCTTGGGCAGCACGGCGTCCAGGTCGTAGCTGACCGAGACCGGCCAGCTGCCGACGCCGACGGGCAGCAGCGTCGGTGGCGCGACGAGGGTGACCTCGGCGCCGAGGGTGTGCAGCAGGCCCACGTTGGACCGGGCGACCCGGCTGTGCAGGACGTCGCCCACGATCGCCACCCGCACGCCCTCGAGCCGGCCCAGCCGGCGGCGGATCGTGTAGGCGTCGAGCAGCGCCTGCGTGGGGTGCTCGTGCGTGCCGTCACCGGCGTTGACGACGCTGCCGCGCACCCATCGCGCCAGCCGGTGCGGGGCTCCGGAGGCCGAGTGCCGGACGACGATCGCGTCGCTGCCCATCGCCTCGAGCGTGAGCGCGGTGTCCTTGAGGCTCTCCCCCTTGGACACGCTGCTGCCCTTGGCCGAGAAGTTGATGACGTCGGCGGAGAGGCGCTTGGCGGCCAGCTCGAAGGAGATCCGGGTGCGCGTGGAGTCCTCGTAGAACAGGTTGACCACCGTGCGCCCGCGCAGCGTCGGCAGCTTCTTGACCTCGCGCCCGGCGAGCGCGGTGTCGATCTGCGCGGCGGTGTCGAGCACCAGCGTCGCGTCGCCCCGGTCGAGGTCGGCCGCTTCCAGCAGGTGCCGCTTCACCCGCGCACCCCCGTCCGGCCCCGCGCACGCTGCGCCGCGCGTCCCTCGCCCGCCGCGCGTCCCTCGCCCGCCGCGGTGCCCGCTCCCCGTCGCCTCACAGCTGCTCCCCCTCGGTGACCAGCACCTCGTCCACGCCGTCCACCTCGGTCAGGTGCACGCGCACCTGCTGGCTGCGCGAGGTGGGCACGTTCTTGCCGACGTAGTCGGCCCGGATGGGTAGCTCCCGGTGGCCGCGGTCGACCAGCACGGCGAGCTGCACGGCCCGGGGCCGGCCGAGGTCGCGCAGCGCGTCGAGCGCGGCGCGCACCGAGCGGCCGGAGTACAGGACGTCGTCGACGAGGACCACGAGCCGGCCGTCGATCCCCGCGGTCGGCAGCACGGTGGATTCCAGGGCCCGGACGCCGCGCAGCCGCAGGTCGTCGCGGTACAGGGTGATGTCGACCGTGCCGGCGTCGACCGCGGTGCCGGAGAACGCCTCCACGCGGGCGGCCAGCCGGCGGGCCAGCGGGGCACCCCGGGTGGGGATGCCGATCAGCACGAGGTCGGCCAGACCGAGATCGGAGCCGCTGCTGGCGACCCGCTCGATGAGCTGGTGGGCCATGCGGTCGACGACGCGGGCCAGGTCGGCGGCCGGGATCAGGACGCCGCCGGGCGGCGACGGGGCGCCGAACGAGGGCGCGCCGCGCGGGGCAGGCTCGGGCGAGCCGGCCATCGGGCCTCCTTCCCCGCCTCACGGGACGGGTCGTTAAAGGAGCGGGTGGACCGGGGACGACGGTACTGCACCGGGCGCCGTCGCCCACCCCGGCCTCGGGGCAGACGGTCCGCCCAGGTCACGCCGGTGGTGCTCACTGTCCGCACCTGAACAACTACTTCCTTCGAGCGGAACTCCGGGTGTTGCACTTCCCGACAGGCCAGTACGCTGCGTGACGAGCATGACCTTTCCTCGACCACGGACGGTGAGCAGCACAGCTATGAGCACCGACTACTCACGGGCCCTCGGCGCCCGGCTCCGCGCCATCCGCAACCAGCAGGGCCTGTCCCTGCAGGGGGTGGAGGACAAGTCGCACGGCCGGTGGAAGGCGGTCGTCGTCGGGTCCTACGAGCGCGGCGACCGTGCCGTCACCGTGCAGCGCCTGTCGGAGCTCGCGGTGTTCTACGGCGTGCCGGTCTCCGAGCTGCTGCCCGACCCGCGCCCGTCGTCCGCCGTCACCTCGAGCACCAAGATCGTCCTGAACCTCGAGTCGCTGGGCTCGCTGCCGGCCGACGAGGCCGGTCCGCTGGCCCGCTACGCGTCGACGATCCAGGCGCAGCGGCACGACTACAACGGCAAGGTGCTGTCCATCCGCGCCGAGGACCTCAAGTCGCTGGCGATCATCTACGACATGAGCCCCGACGAGCTGACCACCCGGCTGATCGAGTGGGGTGTGCTCTCCCCCGGCATGGAGGGCATCGTCGGCTCCGGCGGAGACGAGGACGAGGACGAGCCGATCGACCCCCACTGGGAACGCCGCCGCTCCCCCCGCTGACCCGCGATCCCCGCCGAGCACGACCGCGATCGATCACGAGGTCGCAGGGGCTCCGCGCAGCCGGGGGACGGCACGTGGCCGCGGTCGGTCG
>NZ_JAOVZT010000014.1:42091-69731 GCF_025716945.1 Geodermatophilus sp. YIM 151500 | reverse complement strand
GGCGGGGCTCCGCGCAGCCGGGGGACGGCACGTGGCCGCGGTCGGTCGGCGGGCCGCCCTGGGAGGTCGCGGACCCGGCGCGGGGGCCGGAGGTTCCCCGCCGGGGATGCGAGGCGGGGCTCCGCGCAGCCGGGGGACGGCACGTGGCCGCGGTCGGAGCCCGGAGGGCGACAGAGTGCAGAGTTACGTGGGCACTTCGGCGTCGACCACGGCACCGAGGACGCCGTTGACGTAGGCCGGCGAGTCGTCGGTCGACAGGACGCGGGCGAGGTGGACCGCCTCGTCGATCACCACGGGGTCCGGCACGTCGTCGACCCAGAGCAGCTCGAAGACGGCCATCCGCAGGATGGCGCGGTCGACGTCGGGCAGCCGCTCGAGGGTCCACCCGCGGGCGTGCGCGGAGATGAGCCCGTCGATGCGGGCGGCGTGCTCGGCCACGCCCTCCACCAGCCGGACGGCGTGGTCGGGCACCGGCGGGTCGGCGAGGGCGAGCCGCTCGCGGAGCACCTCGAGCCGGTCCCGGCCGCGCAGCTCGGCCTCGTAGAGGACGTCGACGGCGCGCTTGCGCGCCTTGGACCGGGCGCCCATCAGGCGGGGACGGTCAGTTGGCGCGGCCGAGGTACCGGCCGTCGCGGGTGTCGACCTTGAGCTTCTCGCCGGTGCTGATGAACAGCGGCACCTGGATCTGCGCGCCGGTCTCCAGGGTCGCGGGCTTGGTACCGCCGGTGGAGCGGTCGCCCTGCAGGCCCGGGTCGGTGTGCTCGACGACCAGCTCCATGGTCACCGGCAGCTCGACGTACAGCGGCGTTCCCTCGTGCACGGCGACGACGACCTCGGTGTTCTCCAGCAGGTAGTCGGCGCCGCCGCCGACCGTCTCGGCCGGCACGTGGATCTGGTCGAAGGTCTCGCCGTCCATGAAGACGAAGTCGGTGCCGTCCTTGTACAGGTAGGTCATCGACCGCTTGTCGACGGTGGCGGTGTCGACCTTGGTGCCGGCGTTGAAGGTCTTGTCGACGACCTTGCCCGAGAGCACGTTCTTCAGCGTGGTGCGGACGAACGCACCGCCCTTGCCCGGTTTGACGTGCTGGAACTCGGTGACGGCCCAGAGCTGGCCGTCGAGGTTGAGGACCATGCCGTTCTTGAGGTCGTTGGTGGTAGCCATCTAGAGGACCAGCAGTTCCTTGCTCGTGAGGGTCAACAGTTCGGGCACGTCATCGGTCACGATCAGGGTGTCCTCGATCCGGACACCGCCGTGGCCGGGCAGGTAGACCCCCGGCTCCACGGTGACGGCCATGCCGGCGGTCAGCGTACCCGCGCCGAGCGGCCCGATGCCGGGTGCCTCGTGGATCTCCAGGCCCACCCCGTGGCCCAGGCCGTGGGAGAAGTGCTCGCCGTGCCCCGCGGCGGCGATCACCTCCCGGGCGGCGGCGTCGACGGCGACGACGTCGGCGCCCACCGCCAGCGCCGCCCGCCCGACCGCCTGCGCCTCGGCCACGAGGGCGTGGACCTCCCGCTGCCAGTCGGCCGGCTCACCCAGCACCAGGGTGCGCGTCATGTCGGAGTGGTAGCCGTCGACGGTGGCGCCGAAGTCGAGCTTGAGGAAGTCGCCGGCGCGCAGCTCGGTGCCGTCGGGCCGGTGGTGCGGGATGGCCGAGTTGGCGCCGGCCGCCACGATCGTCTCGAACGACGGCGCCTCGGCGCCGAGCGCGAGCATCCGCGCGTCGAGCTCCCGGCCGACCTGCAGCTCCGTGCGGCCGGGCCGCAGCGCGCCCTCCGCGGCCAGCTCGGCCAGCGCCTGGTCGGCGACCGCGCAGGCCCGGCGCAGCGACTCGATCTCCCCGTCGTCCTTGACCGCGCGCAGCGCCTCGACCGCCCTCCGGACGCTGACCAGCTCGGGCACCGCCCGCTCGTCCGCCTCCTCGGCGAGCACCCGCTCCAGCGAGGCGAGCCCGTCGACGGTGAGGTCGTGCGACTCGAAGCCGAGCCGGCCGGCGCCGCCGCGGACCGCCGCGCGGGCCAGGGCGGCCACCGTGCCGCGGTCGACGAGCAGCTCCACGTCGGGCACCTGCACCCCGGCCTGGGTGGTGTAGCGCCCGTCGGTGCCGAACACGTCGCGACCGTCCGTGCGCAGCAGCAGCGCGCCGTTCGAGCCGGTGAAGCCGGTCAGGTAGCGCACGTTGAGCAGGTTGGTGACCAGGACGGCGTCCAGTTCCTGCTGCGCCGCGACGGTGCGCAGGTGTTCCCGGCGCCCGGCCTCCCGGCTGGTGTCGCGGCTCATCGGGCACCCTGCCGGGCCAGCCACTGCAGGCCCAGCACGTAGCCCTCCACGCCGAGGCCGGCGATCACGCCGGTGGCGACCTTCGACACGTACGAGACGTGCCGGAACTCCTCCCTCCGGTGGATGTTGGTGATGTGCACCTCCACCACCGGCGCGCGCACGGCGGCGAGAGCGTCGTGCAGGGCGATCGAGGTGTGCGTCCACGCCGCCGGGTTGATCAGCACCGCGTCGCCGGCGTCGGTGGCCTCGTGCACCCAGCGCAGCAGCTCCCCCTCCTGGTCGGTCTGGCGCACCCGCACCTCGACGCCGAGGTCTTGAGCGGTCTTCTCGAGAAGTTCCACGAGGTCGGCGTGGGTGGTGCGGCCGTAGATCTCCGGTTCGCGGGTGCCGAGCCGGCCGAGGTTGGGGCCGTTGAGCACCTGGATGGTCATCGGGTCTCCTCGCTCGCCGGGGTGCCCGGGGTGGTGGCGGACACCGCCGCCCAGGCGGCGTCGAGCCAGGCCTGGTCGGGATCGGTCAGGATGCGCGGGTTGCCGAGGCCCTCGAGGACGACGAAGCGCAGCGCGGCGCCCCGGGCCTTCTTGTCCACGCGCATCACCCGCTGCAGCCGCAGCCAGTCGCCGGCGTAGCGGGTGGGCAGCCCCATCGCGGCGAGCCGGTCGTGGTGCAGGTCGACGTCGGCACGGGAGAGCAACCCGGCCTGCCCGGCCAGCTCGGCGGCGAACACGGTGCCGACGGCGACCGCTTCGCCGTGCCGCCAGCCGAAGTCCTCGACCCGCTCGATGGCGTGCCCCAGGGTGTGCCCGTAGTTGAGGAACTCCCGACGACCGGTGTCGTAGAGGTCCTCCCCCACGGCGTCGGCCTTGACCTGCACCGCCCGGGCGATCAGCTCGGTGGTGTGGCGGCGGCCGGTCGGATCGGCCTCGAGCAGGCGGAGGATCTCCGCGTCGGCGATGAACCCGCACTTGACCACCTCGGCCAGCCCGGCGCGGAACTCGGCGTCGGGCAGGCCGTCCAGCAGGTCGGTGTCGGCGAGCACCGCCGCCGGCGGGTGGAAGGCGCCGACCAGGTTCTTGCCCGCCGCGGTGTTGATACCGGTCTTGCCGCCGACGGCGGCGTCGACCATGCCCAGCAGGCTGGTGGGCACCTGCACCACCCGGACGCCGCGCAACCAGGTGGCCGCGACGAAGCCGGCGAGGTCGGTGACCGCGCCGCCGCCGACGCCGACGACGGCATCGGAGCGGGTCAGCCCGAGCCGGCCGAACTCCTCCCAGCAGCGGGCCGCCACCTCGGCGGTCTTGGCGACCTCGCCGTCGGGGACGACGACGGCCTCGGCGGCGACGCCGGCCGACTGCAGCGTCTCGAGCGCCGCGCCGGCCGCCGCAGCCAGCGGCGGGGCGTGCACGACCGCCGCTCGCGCCGTGCCGGCCAGCACCAGGCCGAGCTCGGTCTGCGCACCCGGGCCGACCACCACCTCGTAGGGGCGGTCCCCCGCAACCCGGATGCGCCGCGCCGCGCCGTCCCCAGCGGTCACCGGCTCGGCCCCACCGGTCCCCGGGTCCGCCGCGCCGGTCACCGGGCGGCCCCGGCCGGCAGCGCGGCCAGCACGTCGGCGACGACGTCGTCCGGCGTCCGGCCGCCGGTGGGCACGGTGACCGTGGCGACCTCCGCGTAGAGCGGGGCGCGGGTCTGCAGCATCTGCCGCAGCATCGCGCGCGGGTTGACGCCGAGGATCGGCCGGTCGCGGCCGAGACCGGCCCGCTTCGCGGCGGAGGGGAGGTCGACGTCGAGCCACACCACCACGCCGCCGGCGCGACCGCGGGCGACGAGCAGCCGCCGCGAGGCCGGGCTGAGCACCGCCCCGCCACCCAGGGCCAGCACCCCGTCGTGCTCGGCCAGGGCGCGGGCGACGGCGCGCTCCTCCAGGGCCCGGAAGTACGGCTCGCCGCGCTCCACGAACAAGTCGGCGACCGTCGAGCCGGACTCGTCCTCGACGTCCCGGTCGGTGTCGCGGAACGGCAGGCCACGGGCGCGGGCGACCGCCGCCCCGACGGTGGTCTTGCCCGATGCGGGCGGGCCGACCAGCACCAGCACCGGACCGCTCATCGGAAGGACAGCGCCTCGAGGTAGGCCTGCGCGTTGCGGCGGGTCTCGGTCAGCGAGTCACCGCCGAACTTCTCCAGCGCGGCGTCGGCGAGCACGAGCGCGACCATCGCCTCCATCACCACGCTGCCGCGGGGCACCGCGCAGGCGTCGCTGCGCTGGTTGATCGCCACGGCCGCCTCGCCGCTGGCCACGTCGACGGTGGCCAGGGCCCGCGGCACGGTGGAGATCGGCTTCATCGCCGCGCGCACCCGCAGCACCTCGCCGGTGGTCATCCCACCCTCGATGCCGCCGGCCCGGCCGGTGGCCCGCCGGAGCCGGCCGCCCTCGGCGACGATCTCGTCGTGGGCCACCGAGCCGCGGCGCCGGGCCGTCTCCAGCCCGTCACCCACCTCGACGGCCTTGACCGACTGCACGCCCATGAGCGCGGCGGCCAGCCGGGAGTCCAGCCGGCGGTCCCAGTGCACGTGGCTGCCCAAGCCCGGCGGCAGGCCGTGCACGACCACCTCGATCACGCCGCCGAGCGTGTCGCCGTTCTTCCGGACGTCGTCGATCTCGGCGACCATCCGCTCGCTGGTCGCCGGGTCCGCGCAGCGCACCGGATCGTCGTCGAGCCGGGCGGTGTCGTGCGGGCCGGGGACCACGCCGGCGGGCGCGACCACCGGGCCGATGGCGACCACGTGGCTGACCACCTCGACGCCCAGGGCCTGGCGGAGGAACGCCTGCGCCACCGCGCCGAGCGCCACGCGAGCCGCGGTCTCGCGGGCGCTGGCCCGCTCGAGCACGGGGCGGGCGTCGTCGAAGCCGTACTTCTGCATGCCGGCGAGGTCGGCGTGGCCGGGTCGCGGCCGGGTCAGCGGGGCGTTGCGGGCCTGGCCCGCCAGCACCTCGGGGTCCACCGGGTCGGCCGACATGACCGTCGTCCACTTCGGCCACTCGGTGTTGCCCACCTGGAGCGCGATCGGCCCGCCCTGGGTGCGGCCGTGCCGCACGCCGCCGGTGAGGGTCACCTCGTCCCGCTCGAAGGACATCCGCGCGCCCCGGCCGTGCCCGAGGCGGCGGCGGGCGAGCGCGGCGGCGACGTCGGCGGTCTGCACCTCGACGCCGGCCGGCAGGCCCTCGAGGATGGCGGTGAGCTGCTGGCCGTGCGACTCACCGGCGGTCAGCCAGCGCAACATGCCGGCGATTCTGCCAGCCCGGGTGAGCCACGCTGCTCAGGCTCCGGGGAGCACCCCGGGCAAGCCCAGCGCCAGCACGGCGCCGGCCAGCAGCGACGGCCCGAGCGCGATCTCGGTCCGCCACGACGCGCGCCGGGCGGCGATCAGGACCAGCGAGACGACGGCGCCGAGGAAGCAGCCGAGCAGCACGGCGAGGACCAGGACCGACCAGCCGAACCAGCCCAGCAGCACCCCCAGCAGCCCGAGCAGCTTGACGTCGCCGAAACCCAGGGCGCGCGGGCTGACCGTCCCGACGACGGCGGCCGCGGTGCAGGCGGCGAGCCCGGCGAGGAGGGCCCGCAGCAGTTCGCCCCAGCTGCCGAGCACGACGGCATCGGCGAAGCCGGCGGCCGTGGTCACGGCGAGCGACGGGTACACGATCCGGTCGGGCAGCCGGTGCACCGCCAGGTCGACCTGGGCCAGGACCACCCCGGCACCGGCGCTCCAGACCAGCGCGAGCAGGAACGGCCGGGGGCCGACGAGCAGCACGGCCCCGGCGAGCAGCCCGGCGAGGACGACGGTGACAACGACGACCCGCAGCTGACCCGGCCGGTCGACGACGAGCACCGGCGACGCCGACCCGACCGGCACCGGCGGGAGGTCGGCCTCGGGGTCGTCCGGCCCCGCCGGGGTGCGGTAGCGGGCGGCGTGCCGGAGCCCTGCGCGGGCCAGCCGGGGGCCCGCGACGAGCGCGACGAGCACCGCGGTCAGGACCGCGGCGGTCACGACCGGCCGTTCCCGTGCCCCAGTGCGGCGTCGAGCGCGGCGCGCATCGGCTCGATCGGCGCCGCGTGCCCGGTCATCAGCTCGACCTGCTCGGTCGCCTGCCAGAAGAGCACCTCGGCGCCGCCGACGACCCGGCCGCCCGCGGCGCTCACCCGCTCGGCGAGCGGTGTGGGCCACGGCGCGTACAGCACGTCGAGCACCGTCTGACCGGCCCGCCAGCCCAGGTCGAGCAGCGCCGGCTGGGCGTCGATGGGCACGGTGCTCACCACGAGCGGTGCGTCCAGCCCGCCGGCGGCGTGCCGGCCGGGGCGGGCCACCTCGTCGAGCCGGCGCACCTCGGCCGGCACGCGCAGGGTGCCGAGCACGCCGGTGAGCTCCTGCGCCCGGGCGGGGTCGCGGACGACGACCTCGACGTGCCGGGCGCCCAGCGAGGCGAGCGCGACCGCCGCCGCGGCCGCCGTCCCGCCAGCGCCGACGACGGCCGCCGTGTCGACCCGCTCGATCCCCGCGAGCTGCAGCGCCATGCCGATGCCGGCCACGTCGGTGTTCTCGGCCCGCCAACCCGCGTCGTCGCGGACCAGCGTGTTCGCCGCGCCGAGCAGCGCGGGCAGCCGCCCCACCGTGTCTGCGACGCGGACCGCGGCCTGCTTGCACGGCATGGTCACCGAGAACCCGCGCCACTCCTCGCCCAGGCCGGCCAGCAGCACCGGCAGGTCCTCGGCACCGAGGTCGAGCGCGTCGTAGCTCCAGCCGGTGAGGCCGAGCGCGGCGTAGGCGGCACGGTGCAGGACCGGTGACAGCGAGTGGCTCACCGGCCGCCCGACGACCGCGGCGCGTCGGGGCCGGTCAGCCACCGCAGCCGAGGCCGGCGTCGGCGCACCGCTGCCGGGCCGCCTCGAACTCCGCGTAGTCGGCGGTGAAGAAGTGCGTCCCGTCGGCCGACTGCAGCACGTAGTACAGGAGGTCGCCGGTGCTCGGGGCCAGCGCCGCCTCCAGGCTGGCCTCGCCCGGGGCGCTGATCGGGGTCGGCGGCAGACCGGTCCGCGTGCGGGTGTTGTACGGCGAGTCGGTCTGCAGGTCGGCCCTGGTCAGCTCGTTGCCGTTCTTCTGCAGGCCGTAGGCCAACGTGGCGTCGATGCCGAGCGGCATGCCACGGGCGAGCCGGTTGTAGACGACCTGGGCGACGGCGGGCCGCTCGGCGTCCAGGCGGGTCTCCGACTGGATCATCGAGGCCACGGTGACGATCTCGCCCGGCGTGCGGCCCAGTGCCGCGGCCCGCTGCTCGAGCTGCAGCTGCCCGGCGACCTCGGTGAACTTGGCCACCATCGCGCGCAGCATGTCGACCGGCGCGTCGTCGGGCTCGAAGTCGTACGTGGCCGGGAACAGGTAGCCCTCGAGCTGGCCGCCGGCGTAGGCGGGCACGCCCAGGGCCGACGGGTCGGCGGCCGCGGCGGTGAACTCCTCGAGCGGACGGCCGGTCGCGTCGGCCAGGCGCTGCAACGTCTGCCCGACCGTCAACCCCTCGGGCAGGGTCACCCGGCTGAGCATCCGCGACGCGGGATCGAGCAGCAGGTCCAGCGCCGCCTGGCCGCTCATGCGCGACCGCAGGGTGTAGGTGCCGGGCTGGATGCCGAGCGCGGCGGGATCGGCCTCGGCCGCGTCGACGAAGGGTTCGGCCGAGGCGATCACGCCGGTGTCGACGAGCGTGCCGGCGATGTCGCTCAGCGTGTCGCCGCTGCCCACCCGGACCTCGACCGAGCCGCTGCCCGAGCCGGTGTAGTCCTCGGCGGTCGGGTTCACGACCTCGAGCAGGGCCCGCCCGCCGAGCACGATGCCGGCCACGGCGCCGGCGAGCACGAGCAGGGAGACCAGGACGCCCAGCGGCCGCCCCCGGCGGCGGCGACGCGGCGCCGGGCCGTCGAGGTCGGGGATGGCGTCGTCGTAACGGTCGGCCGGGTGGCCGGGGTCGTCCCCCCACTCCTCGCCGGCGGCATCCCCGGCGGAGGCCGCGGACCGACCACGTCCGTCCCCACCGCGTGCGGAGCCGTCGTCGACGTGGTCGCCGATGACGTCCAGACCGCCGGTGCTGTCCTGCCAGCCGGGGTCGGCCGGCGCCTCGTCCGGGTGCTCGACCAGCGGGCGGACCTCGGTGGGCGCGTCGTCGGAGCCGTCGTCGGAGCCGTCACCGGCGCGGCCGGCGGCGGCCGCCCGGGCCCAGCGCTCCCAGGTGCCCGCGGGCCGTGGGGGCAGCGGTGCCGAGGGGTGGCGGCCGGGCAGGAAGCCGTGCCCGTCGTCCGCCGGGTCGGTCGGGGCGGGCCGGCGGTCGCCGGGGTACCGCCACGGGGCGACCTCGTCGAGGGGACCGGTCGCGTCGGCCGGGTCCGGCGCGCGGCGGAGAGCCGGACCGGAGGGCGCCGACGCCGTCCGGGGCCGGCGGGTGTCGGGCCGCGGGACCGGGGGCAGCCCGGCCGACGGGCGGCCGCCGCGGGCCGACGGCGGGACGGCGCGATCGCCGGCGCGGGGAGAGGGTGCGGTCGGGATCACCGGGCCCGCGGGGGGCCACGCGGTTCCCCGACCGCCCGGGCGGTCGGGAGCCCAGGGATGTCGGGCCCGCGGCGGCCCTCCCGCGTCGCTCACGGCCGCGCCTGCCTGGCGTCGAGGTAGTGCTGGAGGATGACCACGGCCGCCGCCTGGTCGATCACCGGCCGCTGCCGGCGGCTGTCGATGCCGCCCGCGCGCAGGTGCTGGGCTGCGGTCACGGTGGAGAGCCTCTCGTCGATCAGGTGCACCGGCACATCCGCTATGCGACCGGCCAATGCCTGAGAGTAGGCGTCGGCGTCCCGGGCCGAGGCGCCCGACGCACCCGACAGGTGCCTCGGCTCCCCCACGACCACCTCCGTCACCTCGTGTTCGGCCACGAGCTGGGCGAGCCGGTCGAGGTCGGCGCCGTCCCGGGAGCGGCGCAACGTCTCGAGCGGGCTGGCCAGGGTGCCGGTCGGGTCGGACAGCGCCACGCCGACGCGGACCGAGCCGACGTCGACGCCCATGACCCGGCCGCCGCGCCGCGGCGGAGCGGGCGGCGGCGGCACCCGCAGGTGCTGCGGCCAGCCGCCGCTCAGGTCGATCTCGGTGGTCTCGTGCCGGGGTGGTGCCGGGATGCCGCGGCTGAGGTCGATCTCCGTCGTCGGGTGGTGGCCCGGCTGCTCGGCGGGTGGTGCCGGCCGCTGCCGCGCGGGGGGCACGGCGGGCAGCTCACGCCGCCGTCCGCCGACCGGGCCGGTGTCGTCGGATCCGGTGTGCTCGCGCTCGGGCACGGGGTCACCTCCTCGTGGCGGTCGCAACCGCCTGCTCGCCGGCCTCCAGGGCAGCGGGGATGCCCGAGGGGTCGGTACCGCCGCCCTGGGCGACGTCGGGCTTGCCGCCCCCACGTCCGCCGACCGGTGCCGCGGCCGCCCGCAGCACGTCGCTGGCCGACAGGCCCGCCTCCTGCGCCGCGGGGTTGAGCGCCGCGACGAGTGCCACCTTGCCACCGGATTCCGAGACGAGCAGGACCACCGACGGCCTGTCGCCGGGCAGCCGTCCCCGGACGTCGAGGGCGAGGGAGCGCAGATCCCCACCGGCCAGCCCGGCCGGGGAACCGGTCACGACGGCGACCCCGCCCACGTCGTGCGCCGCCGCGGCCAGCGAGCCCGCGGCGGCCAGCGTCTGCTGGGCGCGCAGGTCGGCCAGCTCCCGGTCGACGTCGCGCAGCCGGGCGAGCATGCCGCTGACCCGCTCGGCGAGGCCGTCGGCCGGCGTCTTCAGCAGGTCGGCCAGCTGGCGGACCAGGTCGCGCTCGCGCGCGAGGTAGCGGAAGCCCTCGAGCCCGACGACGGCCTCGACCCGGCGGGCGCCGGAGCCCACCGACGACTCGCCGGTGAGGGCGATCGTGCCGATCTGCGCGCTGCCCCGGACGTGCGTGCCGCCGCAGAGCTCCCGCGACCACGGCCCGCCGATCTCGACGACCCGCACCTTCTCGCCGTAGGTCTCGCCGAACAGCGCCAGCGCGCCGATCGCCTGCGCCTCGGGCAGCGTCATGTAGTTCGCGGTGACGGTGTGGTCGGCGCGGACGGCGGCGTTGGCGACGTCCTCGATGTCGGTGCGCTGCTGCTGGGTGAGCGCGCCCTGCCAGGCGAAGTCCAGCCGCAGGTAACCGGGGCGGTTGTAGGAGCCCGACTGCAGGGCCTGCGGGCCGAGCACCTGCCGCAGCGCGGCGTGGACGACGTGGGTGCCCGAGTGGGCCTGGCAGGCCGACAGCCGCCACTCGCGGTCGACCTCGGCGACCAGCGCGGCACCGGTGCGCAGCTCGCCCTCCAGGACCCGGACCTGGTGGGCGACCAGGCCCTTGACCGGTCGCTGCACGTCGAGCACCTCGGCGCGCCCGCCGTCCCAGCTGAGCAGGCCGGCGTCGGCGACCTGTCCGCCGGACTCGGCGTAGAACGGCGTCCGGTCCAGCACCACCCGGGTGATCTCGCCGGCGGCGGCGACCCCCGGGCCGTCCTCGTCGCCGGACACCACACCAAGCACGCGGGAATCGGTGCGCAGCGTCGTGTAGGCCCGCCAGTCGGTCGGGCCGTGGGCGGCGAGCAGCTCGCGATAGGCGGCGACGTCGATCGCGCCGGTCTTCTTGGCCCGTGCGTCGGCGCGGGCGCGGTCGCGCTGCTCCTGCATGAGGGCGCGGAAACCCGCCTCGTCGACGGTCACGCCCTGCTCGGCGGCCATCTCGAGGGTGACGTCGATCGGGAACCCGTAGGTGTCGTGCAGGCTGAACGCCTGCGCGCCCGACAGCGTCGCCGCGCCCGCCTTCCGCGCCTCGCCGACCGCGGTGTCGAACAGCGCGGTGCCGGAGGTGAGGGTGCGGCGGAAGGCCTCCTCCTCGGCGTAGGCGACGGCGGAGATGCGGGCGAAGTCGGTCTCCAGCTCCGGGTAGCTGGCCTTCATCGCGTCGCGGGAGACCGGCAGCAGCTCCGGCAGGGTCGCCTCGTCGACGCCGAGCAGCTTCATCGAGCGGACGGCGCGGCGCAGCAGCCGGCGCAGGATGTAGCCGCGGCCCTCGTTGCCGGGCGTGACGCCGTCGCCGATGAGCATCAGCCCGCTGCGGACGTGGTCGGCGACGACCCGCAGCCGGACGTCGTCGTCGTGCCCCCGGCCGTAGGTGACGCCGGCCAGCTCGGCGGCGCGGCGCAGCACCGGGGCGACCTCGTCGATCTCGTACAGGTTGTCCACGCCCTGCAGCAGGTAGGCCACCCGCTCCAGGCCCATGCCGGTGTCGATGTTCTTCTTCGGCAGGTCGCCGACGATGCGGAAGTCCTCCTTGCTCCGCACGTCGTCGAGCTCGTACTGCATGAAGACCAGGTTCCAGATCTCCAGGAACCGCTCCTCGTCGACGACCGGGCCGCCGTCCCGGCCGTGCTCGGGGCCGCGGTCGACGTAGATCTCGCTGCACGGGCCGCCGGGGCCGGGTTGGCCGGTGTGCCAGTAGTTGTCCTTCCGCCCGCGGCGCTGGATCCGCTCGTCGGGCAGGCCGGCGATCCGCTTCCAGGCGTCGGCGGCCTCGTCGTCGTCCAGGTAGACGGTGGCCCAGATCGTCTCCGGGTCGAAGCCCAGCCCGCCCTCGTCGGTCTTGCCCGTGACCAGGTCCCAGGCGTGCTGGATCGCGCCTTCCTTGAAGTAGTCGCCGAAGGAGAAGTTGCCGTTCATCTGGAAGAACGTGCCGTGGCGGGTGGTCTTGCCGACCTCCTCGATGTCGAGGGTGCGCACGCACTTCTGCACGCTGGCCGCCCGGGGGAACGGCGCGGGCTCCCGGCCGGTGAGGTACGGGATGAACGGGACCATGCCGGCCACCGTGAACAGCAGCGACGGGTCGGGGCTGACCAGCGAGGCGCTGGGGACGACGGTGTGCCCGCGCTCGGCGAAGTGCTCGAGGAAGCGGCGGCGGATCTCGGCGGTCTGCATCTGGTGTCCGGTTCGGCGGGGCCGGGCGCGGTGCGTGCCCGGCGGAGGGTCAGTTGTCGGCGGCGTGCGCGCCGCGCCGCTGCGGCAGCGGGGTCTCGTCGCGGTCGGGCAGCGGGGCGTCGAGGCCGGTGCCGGCGCGCAGCTCCTGCTCGCGGGTGGCCGCGGCGGCGCGGACGTCGGCGCCGAAGTCGCCGATCGCCTCGGCCAGGTCGCGCAGCCCCTCGGCCAGCGACCCGGCCAGGCTCTGCGGGGTCAGCCGGTCGGCGGCGGCCGACAGCTTGCGCACGACGAGCACGCCGATGGTGATGCCCATGGCCAGCCAGAACAGCCGGCGCATCAGGCGGCCCGCCCGGCGCGCCGGGCCGCGCGGCGCTCGCGGCGGGCGGCCTTGTCACGGGCGGCGGCGTCGGCGATGGCCTGGCCCTCCCGCTTCTTGCGTGCCGCGGTGCGCACGCCGTAGGTGAACGCGGCGATCTTGATCAGCGGGCTGCCGAGGGTGGCGGCCACGACGCTGGTGAGGGCGGCCACGTTGCTGGAGACGTTCGCCGCGTTGCCGGTGATGTCGTCGACCCGCTCCAGGTTGCTGTTCACGTGCGCGACGGTGGTCTGCGCCTGGGTCAGGATCGGCTGGGCCTGCTCGCGTGCCTGGCGGATGGTCAGCGTGGTCTCGTCGAGCGTGCGCCCGAGCTTGAGCAGCGGGACGGCCAGCAGCAGCACCAGGACCACCAGGGCGAGGGCTGCGATCAGCCCGGCCCACTCTCCTGCGGACACGCGGTCTCCTCGTCGTCGGCGAGCCGGAACGGCTCGCGCCCGGCGCCGATCACCCTAGCCGGGCGCGCCGGCGGCCATCCGACCCGAGCGGGGCCACGGCGCGCTCACCTGCCGCGGCGCAGGATGGCCCGCAGCTTGACCAGTCGTGCGGCCAGCGGCCCCTCCGCGCCGCGCGTCGTCGGCCGGTAGTAGTCGCGGCCGACCAGCGCGTCGGGCGGGTACTGCTGGGCCACGATGCCCTCGGGCGTGTCGTGCGGGTAGCGGTAGGTCGTGCCGTGGCCGAGCTTCTTCGCGCCCGGGTAGTGCGCGTCGCGCAGGCCCGCCGGCACCGGGCCGCCCAGCCCCGCCCGGACGTCGGCGACCGACTCGCCCATCGCCACGGTGACCGCGTTGGACTTGGGCGCGGTGGCCAGGTGGACGACGGCCTGCGCGAGCGGGAAGTGCCCCTCGGGCATGCCGATGAACTGCACCGCCTGCATGGCGGCCACCGCGGTGGGCAGCGCCGTCGGGTCGGCCATGCCGATGTCCTCGCTGGCGGAGATGACCAGCCGCCGCGCGATGAAGCGCGGGTCCTCCCCCGCCTCGACCATGCGGGCCAGGTAGTGCAGCGCGGCGTCGACGTCGCTGCCGCGGATCGACTTGATCAGCGCGCTGGCGACGTCGTAGTGCTGGTCGCCCTGCCGGTCGTAGCGGACGGCGGCCTGCGCGACGGCGGTCTCCAGCGTGGCGAGGTCGACCACCGCCGATCCGGCGCCCTGCGCCGCCCCGGCGCCGGACTCCATCGCGGTGAGCGCCTTGCGGGCGTCGCCCCCGGCGATGCGGACCAGGTGCTCCTCCGCCTCGTCGGTGAGCGTGACGGCGCCGGCCAGACCCCGCTCGCCGGTGAGGGCGCGGCGCAGCACCGTGCGGACGTCGTCGTCGGAGAGCGGCTGCAGGGCGAGCACCAGGCTGCGGCTCAGCAGCGGGCTCACCACGGAGAAGAACGGGTTCTCCGTGGTGGCCGCGACGAGGCTGACGATCCGGTCCTCGACGGCGGACAGCAGGCTGTCCTGCTGGGTCTTGGAGAAGCGGTGCACCTCGTCGATGAACAGCACGGTGCGCCGGCCGGCGTAGGTGAGCTCGCGCTTGGCCGCCTGGATGACGGCGCGGACCTCCTTGACGCCGGAGTCGAGCGCCGACAGCTGCACGAACTGGCGCTTCGTGGCCAGCGAGACGACGTGCGCCAGCGTGGTCTTGCCGGTGCCGGGCGGGCCGTAGAGCACCAGCGACATCGGCTCGTCGGCCTCGACGAGCCGGCGCAGCGGCGCGCGCGGGCCGAGCAGGTGCTGCTGGCCGACCACCTCGTCGAGCGAGCGCGGCCGCATCCGCACGGCGAGCGGCGCCCCGGGGTCGACCGCGTCGGCGACACCGCCGACGTCGTCCGCGCCGTCGAACAGCGAAGCCACGGTGCCCTCTCTCCGCTCGTGCGAGGCGCTCGGCTCCCACATGCCTTCCGCCCAGGGTTGCGACGCTACCCGTGGGGCACGACGGATCCGGCCCGTCGTCCCGAACCCGGAGGCACCCGTGCAGCAGCGCACCATCGGCAACCCCACCGTCGGCACCGTCGCGGTCGGCGCCATCGGCCTCGGGGCGATGCCCCTGTCGACGAAGGAGGACCGGCCCTCGCCCGCCGACGCCGAGAAGACCGTGCACGCCGCCCTCGACGCAGGGGTGACGCTCATCGACACCGCCGACGCCTACGCGCTGGACGAGGGCGAGTTCGGGCACAACGAGGAGCTCGTGGCGCGGGCGCTGCGCTCGTGGGGCGGCGACGCGTCGTCGGTGCTGGTGGCGACCAAGGGCGGGCACACCCGGGAGGGCCGCGCGTGGGGACTGGACGGGTCGCCGGCCTACCTGCGGCGGGCGTGCGAGGCGTCGCTGCGCCGGCTGGGGGTCGAGGCGATCGGGCTCTACCAGTTCCACCGGCCCGACCCGGCCACCCCGTGGGAGGAGTCGATGGCCGGGATGCGCGCGCTCTTCGACGACGGGCTGGTGCGGATGGTCGGCATCTCCAACGCCGACGTCGCGCAGATCGACGCGGCGCGGTCCGTGCTCGGCGACGCCCTGGTCGCGGTGCAGAACCAGTTCTCGCCGGGCTACCGGTCGTCGGCCGGCGAGCTGGCCCACTGCGCCCGGCACGGGCTGGCCTTCCTGCCGTGGTCGCCGTTCGGGGGCGTCGGCTCGGCGGGGTCGCTGGGCTCGGCGGCGCCGGGGTTCGCGGCCGTCGCCGAGGAGCTGGGCGTCTCGGTGCACCGGGTGGCGCTCGCCTGGCACCTCGCGCAGGCCGGCGTCGTCGTCCCCATCCCCGGCGCCTCCAAGCCGTCGTCCATCACCGACTCCGCCGCGGCGGCCGACCTGGAGCTCTCCCCCGCCCGCCTCGCCCTCCTGGACGGAAGTTGACCATCGTCGGACGGCTGGTCCCGCCGGCGTGTCGCGCAGCCATCCGACGATGATCGACTCGAGGGGACGGGGCGGGGTCAGCGGCGGATGGGATGCGGCGAGCCGGGGCCGCCGGGCTCGTCGGGGAGCGGCGGCTCGTCGGGCCGGACGTCGACGCCGGCCTCCTTGCGCTGCTCCTCGGTGATCGGCGTCGGCGCCCCGGTCAGCGGGTCGTAGCCGGCACCGGTCTTCGGGAAGGCGATGACCTCGCGGATCGAGTCGACGCCGGCCAGCAGGGCGCAGGTGCGGTCCCAGCCGATCGCCGCCCCGGCGTGCGGCGGCGGGCCGTAGGAGAACGCCTCCAGGAAGAAGCCGAACCGCTCGCGGGCCTCCTCGGCCGACATGCCGAGGGTCTCGAACACCCGCTCCTGGAGCGCCGCGTCGTGGATCCGGACCGAGCCGCTGGCCAGCTCGTTGCCGTTGACCACCAGGTCGTAGGCGTCCGAGAGCGCCGCCGCCTTGTCCTGCTCGAAGCGGTCGCGCCACTCCGGCGTGGGCGAGGTGAACGGGTGGTGGGTGAAGGTCCAGTCACCGCTCTCGGTCTGCTCGAACATCGGGAAGTCGACGACGAACAGCATCGACCAGGTGCCCGGTCGCGCGAGCTCCAGCCGCCGCGCGACCTCCACGCGCGCCGCGCCCAGCAGCTCCTGCGACGGCTTCCGGGCGCCGGCCGCGAAGAACACGCAGTCACCGGGCGAGGCACCGACGGCCTCGACCAGCCCCGCGCGTTCGGCGTCCGAGATGTTCTTCGCGACCGGCCCGCCGAGCTCGCCGTCCTCGCCGACGGTCACGTACGCCAGCCCGCGCGCGCCCCGCGACCTCGCCCAGTCCTGCCAGGCGTCGAAGGCGCGGCGGGGCTGCGACCCGCCGCCGGGCATCACGACCGCGCCCACGTACGGCGCCTGGAACACCCGGAAGGGGGTGTCGGCGAAGTACCCGGTGAGTTCAGTCAGTTCGACGTCGTAGCGCAGGTCGGGCTTGTCCGAGCCGAACCGGTCCATCGCTTCCCGGTAGGTCATCCGGGGCAGCGACGGGACGTCGTAGCCGGCGAGCTCCTTCCACAGCGCCCGGACGACGGCCTCGACCACGGCCAGCACGTCCTCGCGGGAGACGAAGCTCATCTCGAAGTCCAGCTGGGTGAACTCCGGCTGCCGGTCGGCGCGGAAGTCCTCGTCGCGGAAGCAGCGCGCGATCTGGTAGTAGCGCTCGAGCCCGCTGATCATGAGCAGCTGCTTGAACAGCTGCGGCGACTGCGGCAGCGCGTACCAGGAGCCGGGCTGCAGCCGCACCGGGACGACGAAGTCGCGGGCGCCCTCCGGCGTCGAGCGGGTCAGGTTCGGCGTCTCCACCTCGACGAAGCCGTGCGCGGCCATGATCCCGCGGGCGATGCGGTTGACCTCCGAGCGCAGCCGCAGCGCCCGGGCCGGGCCCTGCCGGCGCAGGTCCAGGTAGCGGTACCGGTACCGGACGTCGTCACCGGCCGCCGCGTCGGTCTCGACCGGGAACGGCAGCGGGGCCGCCGCCGAGAGCACCTCCAACGACGACGCCGCCACCTCGATCCCGCCGGTCGGCAGCTCGGGGTTCTCGTTGCCCTCGGGACGGCGCCGCACCTCCCCGGTCACCAGCACGCAGAACTCCGCGCGCAGGTGGTGCGCCTCCTCCTCGCGGACGACGACCTGCACGTAGCCCGACGCGTCGCGGAGGTCGACGAACACCACGCCGCCGTGGTCGCGCCGACGGGCGACCCAGCCGGCGAGGGTGACGGTGGAACCTGCGTCGGACGCGCGCAGCGTGCCGGCGTCGTGGGTGCGCAGCAAGGGAGTGCCTTTCGGGAGGAACGAATACGAGCGGTCGGGCTACCAGCGGTCGTGCACGTGCGCGCGGACGCGCTCGTCGTAGACGCGCTCGAGGTCGGCCAGCTGGGTGGTGGTCAGCGGCGGCAGGGCGGCGGCGGCCACGTTGCCGCGCACCTGCTCCACCGAGCGGGCGCCTGGGATGACGGTGGTGACGCCGGGCTGATCGATGACCCAGCGCAGCGCGAAGGCGGCGGTCGGCGCATCGCCGGCGATCTCGGCGACCTGGCGCGCGGCGGCCACGCCGACCTCGAAGGGCACGCCGGCGAAGGTCTCGCCCACGTCGAAGGCCTCGCCGCGGCGGTTGAAGTTGCGGTGGTCGTCGGGGGCGAAGGAGGTGGTCTCGTCGTACTTGCCCGTGAGCAGGCCGCTGGCCAGCGGCACCCGCGCGAGGATCCCGACCTGCGCCTTCTGCGCCGCGGGCAGCAGCTCCTCGAGCGGCTTGCGCCGGAAGATGTTGAGGATGACCTGGATGGTCTGCACGCCGGGGTGCTGCAGGGCGGTCAAACCCTCCGCCACCGTCTCCACCGAGACGCCGTAGGCGGCGATCGCCCCCTCCTCGACCAGGCGGTCGAGGGCGTCGTAGACGCGCTGGTCCGAGTAGACCTCCGTCGGCGGGCAGTGCAGCTGCACGAGGTCGAGGGTGTCGACGCCCAGGTTGCGCCGCGACTGGTCGACCCAGCCCCGCAGGTTGTCCGCCGAGTACTGGTCGGCGGTGTGCGGGTTGGCCTGACGGCCCGCCTTGGTGGCGACGAAGGGCCGGTCCGACCGCGGTGCCAGGGCCCTGCGGATGCGCTCCTCGGACCGCCCGCCGCCGTAGACGTCGGCGGTGTCCAGCAGGGTCACACCGGCGTCCAGCGCGGCGTCGAGCACTTCACCGGCGGTGTCGTCGTCGACGTTCCCCCAGTCGGCGCCGAGCTGCCAGGTGCCCAGGCCGACGACGGACACGTCGGCTCCCGTCCGCCCGAGAGGCCGCTGCTCCATGTTCATCCCCCCACCGTGGCACGGACGGTCTCGAACAGCTCCCCGACCGGGACGGCGCGCTGCTCGCCGCTGCGCAGGTCCTTGAGCTGCCCGACGCCGTCGGCCAGGTCGCGCTCGCCGATGACCACCGCGTGCGAGGCGCCGGAGCGGTCGGCGGCCTTCATCGCGCCCTTGAGCCCGCGGTCGCCGTACACGGTGTCGGCCGCCACCCCCGCCTGCCGCAGCCGGCCGACCAGCCGTACGGCGACCCGCTTGGCCTCCGCGCCCAGGTGGACGACGAACACCTGGACGCCGGTCCGCGCGACGACGTCCAGCCCCTCGGCCTGGACGGCGAGCAGCGTCCGGTCGACCCCGACCGCGTAGCCGATGCCCGAGACGTCCGGCCCGCCGAGCGCCGCCGACAACCCGTCGTAGCGCCCGCCGCCGCCGATGGCCGACTGCGAGCCGAGGCCGTGGTGCACGAACTCGAACGTCGTCTTCGTGTAGTAGTCCAAGCCGCGGACGAGCTTGGGTGCCTCGCTCCAGGTGACGCCGAGATCGGTGAGGTGCTGCCGGACGGCGTCGTAGTGCGCCCTGGTCGAGTCCGACAGGTGGTCGACCATCAGCGGGGCGTCGTCCAGCTGCGCCTGGACCTCGGGGCGCTTGTCGTCGAGCACCCGCAGCGGGTTGATCTCCGCCCGGCGCCGGGTGTCGTCGTCCAGGTCGAGCTCGGCCAGGTACTCGACGAGCAACTCGCGGTACTGCGGCCGGCAGGTGGCGTCGCCGAGCGAGGTGAGCAGCAGCTCGAAGTCGGTCAGCCCCAGGTCGCGGAAGCCCTGCACGCCCAGCGCCACGACCTCGGCGTCCAGCGCCGGGTCGTCGACGCCGAGGGCCTCCATGTCGACCTGGGTGAAGTGCCGGTACCGGCCGGCCTGCGGCCGCTCGTAGCGGAACGCCGACCCGACCGTCCACAGCTTGACCGGCAGGGCGCCGGTGTGCAGCCGGTGCTCGATGAAGGCCCGCACCAGCCCGGCGGTCAGCTCCGGGCGGAGGGTGAGCGAGCGGCCGCCGCGGTCGTCGAAGGTGTACATCTCCTTCGTCACGACGTCGGTGGACTCCCCCACCCCCCGGGAGAAGACGGCGGTCTCCTCGAACACCGGCGTCTCGACGTAGCCGTAGCCGGCCCGGCGCAGCGGCGCGACGAGCGCGTCGCGGACGGCGAGGAAGCGCTCGGAGTCCGGCGGCAGCGTGTCGAACGTGCCCTTCGGCGCGCGCAGCACGTCGGTCACAGCGGTCGCCTCCGCGGTCCCCGTCGACTCCTCACAGCCCCCTCCGCGCGGGCGGCGCGCCGGCCCCCGCCGCGGCCTCCGCGAGGTAGGGGTTGGTCGCGCGCTCCCGGCCGACCGTCGTGGCCGGCCCGTGCCCGGGCAGCACCACCGTCGCGTCGTCCAGGGGCAGGACGACGTCGCGCAGCGAGCGCAGCATGTCCTCCCACGAGCCACCCGGCAGGTCGACCCGGCCGACCGAGCCGGCGAACAGCACGTCGCCGGCCAGCAGGCCGGGCGCCTCCCCCAGGTCGAGGGAGAAGACCACCGAGCCGCGGGTGTGGCCGGGCGCGTGCCGCACGGTGAGCTCCACGCCCGCGAGGGGGAGCACCGCGCCGTCGTCCAGCGGCCGGACCTCGGCGGGGTCGGGCAGCCGGGCGCCGGTGATCAGGGGGGCCAGCGCGGGACCGTGCCAGCGCGCGGGGTCGGCGAGCATGCCGGAGTCGGCGGGGTGCAGGTAGGCGGGGATGTCGTAGCCGTCGCAGACCGGGAGCACCGAGAAGGTGTGGTCGAGGTGCCCGTGGGTCAGCACCACGGCGACCGGCTTGAGCCCGTCGTCGGCGAGCAGGCGGGCCAGCGGCTCGACGGCGTCCATGCCGGGGTCGACCACCACGCACTCCTGCCCCGGGCCGGGGGCGACCGCGTAGCAGTTGGTGCCGAACACGCCGGCCGGGAAGGAGCGGATGAGCACCCGTGCAGGTTACGCGCGGGTGATCACCCGCCCGCCGCGCCGGGGGCAGGCGGGCCCGCCGCGTCCGGGGGACGGCCAGGCTCGCCACCTACACTCGCGGGTCGACCGGTGCCGGACGCGCTGCCCCGCCAGCTCCCGGCCCGCCCGACGCGATCGCAGCACCCCGAGGAGCCCTGCCCCGTGCCCACGAACAAGCAGCGCCGCGAGGCCGCGCAGCGCCACCTGCAGCGCCAGCTCGAGCGGCGGGCCGACGCGGCCCGCCGGCGCCGCCGGAACACCGGCATCGTCGCCGCCGTCGTCGCCGCGCTGGTGGTCACCGGGGTGGTCCTGCTCGGCACCGGCGTCATCGGTGGCGGCGACCCGGCCTCCGACGCCGCCGCCGACGCGACGGCGACCCCGGGCGCCGCGCAGACCGCCGCCGCGGCGCCGACGAGCGCCCCGCCGGCCCCGTCGACCAACCCTGACGGCACGGTCACCTGCACGTACGCGCCCACGCCGACCGACGCGCCGGACGTGACCGACGTCGGCACGCCGCCGAACCCGGGGGCGACGCCGGCCCAGGGCACGACCACGCTGCGGATGACCACCGACCAGGGCGAGCTGACCCTCACGCTCGACCGCTCGCTCGCCCCGTGCGCGGCGGCCAGCTTCACCCACCTCGCCGAGCAGGACTTCTTCACCGGCAGCCCGTGCCACCGGCTGGTCACCCAGCCGACCTTCGGCGTGCTGCAGTGCGGTGACCCCTCGGGCACCGGCGGCGGGGGGCCGGCGTACCGCTTCGCCGAGGAGGTGACCCCGGAGACCACCTACCCCCGCGGCACCATCGCGATGGCCAAGAGCGCGGATCCGGGCACCACCGGCAGCCAGTTCTTCCTGGTCTTCACCGACGCGCAGCTGGCGCCGGACTACACGGTGGTCGGCACGGTCGACGAGGCCGGGCTGCAGGTGCTCGACCGGATCGCCGCGGCGGGCGACGACGGCTCGTTCGAGCCCAGCCCCGGCGGTGGGGCGCCGAACCTGCCCGTGACCGTCCAGGACGTCGCCGTCGTCGGCTGATCCCGGGCGCCGGCTCGCCGTCCCCGTCGTCCCCTGACCGCTTCGCTCCCCCGACGGCGGGGGCGGCGGGAGCGCGGCGGGAGCGCGGCGGGGGGCGGCCGCCCGCCGGGGCCGGAGAGCCGGGGCGCTACGCGGTGACGCGCTCGACGTCGAAGACGCCGTCGACGTTGCGCACCGTCTGCAGCACCGAGCCCAGGTGCGCGGGGTCGGCCAGTTCGAAGGTGAACCGGCTGATCGCCACCCGGTCACGGCTGGTCTGCACCGAGGCCGACAGGATGTTGACCCGCTCGTCGGCCAGCGCCTTGGTGACGTCGGACAGCAGGCGGTGCCGGTCGAGCGCCTCGACCTGGATGGCCACGAGGAACACCGAGCCGGGGGCGTTGGCCCACTCCACCTCGACCAGCCGCTCGGGCTTGCGCTGGAGGTCGGCGGCGTTGGTGCAGTCGGTGCGGTGCACGCTCACCCCGCCGCCGCGGGTGACGAAGCCGAGGATTCCGTCGCCGGGCACCGGCGTGCAGCACTTGGCGAGCTTGGCCCACACGTCGGTCATCCCGTGGACGACGACGCCCGGTTCGCCGGACGACGGCCGGCGGCGCACCGGGCGCCGGGTGGGGATGGCGGTCTCGGCGATGTCCTCGGTGGCGCCCTCGGCGCCGCCGAGCGCCGTCATCAGCTTGTCGACCACCGAGGCGGCGGAGATCTGGTTCTCCCCCACCGCCGCGTACAGGGCGGTGACGTCGGCGTAGCGGAGGTCCTTGGCCAGGGTGGACAGGGCCTCGCCGCCGAGCAGGCGCTGCAGCGGCAGCCCGGCCTTGCGCATCGCCCGGGTCAGCGCCTCCTTGCCCGCGTCGACGGCGTCCTCGCGGCGCTCCTTGGTGAACCACTGGCGGATCTTGGTGCGCGCCCGGGAGGACCCGACGAAGGACAGCCAGTCCTGCGAGGGACCGGCCGTCGGCGACCGGGAGGTGAAGATCTCGACCACGTCGCCGTTGGACAGCTTGCTCTCCAGCGACACCAGGGTGCCGTTCACCCGGGCTCCGATGCACCGGTGGCCCACCTCGGTGTGCACCGCGTAGGCGAAGTCGACCGGCGTCGAGTCGCCGGGCAGGCTGATCACGTCGCCCTTCGGCGTGAAGACGAAGACCTCCTGCGGTCCGAGGTCGTAGCGCAGCGTTTCCAGGAACTCGCCCGGCTCCTGCGCCTCGCGCTGCCAGTCGAGCAGCTGGCGCAGCCACAGCATGTCGTCGGGCGAGCCTCCCCTGGGCGCGCCGAGCTCGCCGGGCCCGGGCTTGCCGCCGGCCTTCGCCTTCTCCTTGTACTTCCAGTGCGCCGCGATGCCGTACTCGGCGGTGCGGTGCATGTCGTGCGTCCGGATCTGCAGCTCGACCGGCTTGCCCTGCGGGCCGATCACCGTCGTGTGCAGCGACTGGTACATGTTGAACTTCGGCATCGCGACGAAGTCCTTGAACCGGCCCGGCACCGGCTGCCAGTGCGCGTGCATGATGCCCAGCGCCGCGTAGCAGTCGCGGACCGAGTCGACCAGGATGCGGATGCCGACCAGGTCCCAGATGTCGGTGAAGTCGCGACCGCGCACGATCATCTTCTGGTAGATCGAGTAGTAGTGCTTGGGGCGGCCGGTGACGACCGCCTCGATCTTGGCCCCTTTCAGCTGCTCGCTCACCGCCGAGGTGACCTCGGCCAGGTAGGTGTCCCGCGACGGCGCGCGCTCGGCGACCAGCCGGACGATC
This sequence comes from Geodermatophilus sp. YIM 151500, assembly GCF_025716945.1. Taxonomy (GTDB): domain Bacteria; phylum Actinomycetota; class Actinomycetes; order Mycobacteriales; family Geodermatophilaceae; genus YIM-151500. The sequence goes on along the minus strand of NZ_JAOVZT010000014.1, from coordinate 46,528 downwards.
TCGTCGTAGCGCTTCGGGTAGAGCGTGGCGAACGCGAGGTCCTCCAGCTCCCACTTGATCGTGTTCATGCCCAGCCGGTGGGCCAGCGGGGCGAGGATCTCCAGCGTCTCGCGCGCCTTCTTCTCCTGCTTCTCCGGCGGGAGGAAGCGCAGCGTGCGCATGTTGTGCAGCCGGTCGGCCAGCTTGATGACCAGCACCCGCGGGTCGCGGGCCATGGCGACGATCATCTTGCGGATCGTCTCGGCCTGGGCGGCGTCTCCCAGCTTCACCTTGTCGATCTTGGTGACGCCGTCGACGAGGTGCGCGACCTCGGGGCCGAAGTCGGCGGTGATCGACTCGATCGTGGCGCCGGTGTCCTCCACGGTGTCGTGCAGGAGCGCGGCGACCAGCGTCGTGGTGTCCATGCCCAGCCCGGCCAGCACGGTGGCCACGGCGAGCGGGTGGGTGATGTACGGGTCGCCGCTCTTGCGCTTCTGCTGGGCGTGCGCGGCCTCGGCGACGTCGTAGGCCCGCTGCAGCAGCGCGAGGTCGGCCTTCGGGTGGCTCTGCCGGTGCAGCGCGGCCAGCGGCTCGAGCACCGGGCGTACCGGGCCGCTGCGCTGGCCCGCGGTGATCCGGCGGACCAGCCGGTCGCGCACCCGGCGGCGCGGAGCGACACCGTCGCCGTCGAACGGCTCGGTGGCGACGTCCTCGGGACGGCGGCTCCCGGGGCGGTCGGGCAGCGGCGGGCGCGTGGGGGCCGGCGCTCCGGCGGACGTCGCCACGGACGACGAAGCCAAGGACGAGGACGCCCCGGACGACGACGCTCCGGACGACGACGCCCCGGACGACGACGCCCCGGACGACGACGCCCCGGACGACGATGCCCCGGAGGTCTCCGCTCCGGTGACCCGCGCGTCGCTGGGCGGCGTCCGGGGGGACGGCGCCGCATCGGGCGCGTCGGGCGGGGCGGCCGTGGGCGCGGGCGCGCCGGGGACCGCGTCGGCGGCGACGTCCGGGGCCACGGCGACTCCTGCAGGGCTGTGGAAAGCGGAGCGCCCCCATGCTAGCCGGGCTGCGCGCCCGGCCACCCCGTCCGGGTGGGAGGACTGCGGGTCAGCGGCCGGCGGAGGCCGGTCGAGCGGGCGCTGGGCGCCGCGTCACGTCGTCCACAGGGCGTGCACGACGTGCGGCGCGATGCGCGCCCGGCCGCCGAGTGCCGCCAGCTCGATCACGACCGACACGCCGGTGACGACGCCGCCGACCTGCTGGACGAGGCCCACCGCGGCGGCGAGGGTCCCGCCGGTGGCGAGCACGTCGTCGACGACCAGCGCCCGCTGGCCGGGCCGCAGGGCGTCGGCATGCATCTCCAGCGTCGCCACGCCGTACTCCAACGCGTAGTCGGCGGCGATGCGCTCGCGGGGCAGCTTGCCGGCCTTGCGGACCGGCACCACGCCGACGCCGGCGTCCAGCGCCACCGCGGCGGCCAGCAGGAAGCCGCGCGCCTCCACGCCGACGACGACGTCGAACCCGGGGTCCGCGCCGGGCGCGTCGGGCCCGGCGACGGCGGCCGCCCGCGGATCGGCGTCCGCCGGTGCCCGCAGTCCCCGCACCATGCGGCGGAACGCCGGCCCGTCGGCGAAGACCGGCGTCAGGTCGCGGAACAGGACCCCCGCGGTCGGGTAGTCCGGCACGTCGACGGTGAGCCCGGCGATCAGGGCATGCAGCGGCTGCTCCGGACCCGCCGGAGGTGCCCCGACGGCCGGCGGGGCCGGCGCGGTCGGGGGCGCGCCGCGGTCCGCCGCCGGGACGGCGCCGCCGCCGGTCACCGGTGCCGCTTGCCGGCCGAGCGCCGCCCGCCCGGGCGCTGCGGTCGCTGCCCCGGCCGCGGCGTGCTCGTCCCGCCGCTGCGCGGCTCCGGCCGCACCGAGGCGGGCGATTCCACGACCACGTCGGCCTCCACCGGACCGGGCAGCTCGTCCTCGCGCTCGGCGACCGCGACCGCGGAGGCACGGGGAGTGCCGCCGCCGCGGCGGGCGGTGGCGACGCGACCACCGGCCGGGGCGGCGGTCACGCCGCCCGCGCGGCCGGCCGACGACCGGCGGGCGAGGACCCGGCGGCGCAGCGCCTGCACCTCGGGCTCGCGCTCCTTCAGGTCGGCGACGATCGGCGTGGCCAGGAAGATCGACGAGTAGGTGCCGGCGGCCAGGCCGACGAACAGCACCAGGGCGAGGTCCTTGAGCGTGCCGACGCCGAGCAGGCCGGCGCCGACGAACAGCAGACCCGCGACGGGCAGCAGCGCGATGACCGAGGTGTTGATCGAGCGCATCAGCGTCTGGTTGACCGCGAGGTTGGCCGCCTCGCCCCAGGTCATGCGGGCGCCCGCGGCCAGGTCGCGGGTGTTCTCGTCGACCTTGTCGAACACGACCACGGTGTCGTACAGCGAGAAGCCCAGGATGGTCAGCAGACCGATGACCGTCGACGGGGTCACCTCGAAACCGACCAGCGCGTAGATCCCGGCCGTCACCAGGAGGTCGTGGGCCAGCGCGGCGATGGCGCCGATGGCCATCTTCGGCTGGAACCGGAGGGCCAGGAAGATGACGACGGCCACCAGGAACACCGCCAGCGCGATGAGCGCCTGGTCGGTGATGTCCTGGCCCCATTCGGCGCTGACCGAGTCGGGGCTCACCTGGTCCGGCTGCAGGCCCGCAGCCTCGGCGACGGCCTCGATCGCGGCGCGCTCGGTGTCGTTGTCGAGCTGCCCGGTGCGCAGCAGGATCTCGTCGCCGCCGACGACCTGGGCGCTGGCCACCTCGGCCCCGGCGCCCTCGGCGGCCGCGCGGACTTCCTGCAGCTGCGCCTCGGATCCGGGCAGCCGCAGGCTGTTGCCGCCGGCGAAGTCGATGCCGAAGTTGAAGCCGCGGAGCACCATCACGGCCAGGCACAGCAGCACCACGACGGCGGTCACCCGGTAGATCAGCCGGCTGCGGCCGACGACGTCCAGGCCGGCCTCGCCGTTGTACAACCGGTGCGCCAGGGACGCACGCCCGGCCCGGTCGGGCCGGGTGCCGCGCGCCGCCGGGCTCCCGGCCCGCGGCAGGCCGGCCTCCTCCAGCGCGCTGTCGTCGGCGGCCGCGGCGGCGTCCCGCTCGACGCGTGCCGCGTCCTGCCGCTCGTCGGCGTCGGTGCCCGCCGGCGGGCCGGTGGCCGTCGTCCGGTCGTCGGGTCGGCGGCCGGTCATCGGGTGCTCCTGTCTCGTGCGCTGGTGCCGGCGCCGACCAGCTCCCGGTCGGCGGTCGCCGCCGGAGCGGCCGGACGGCGGGACCGGTCGACGCTGCCGAGCCCGGAGAAGCGGGCGCTGCCGAAGGACTTGAACCGGGACAGCACGGCCATCAGCGGGTGGGTGAAGAGGAAGACGACGACCAGGTCGAGCACGGTCGACAGGCCCAGCGTGAACGCGAAGCCCTTCACGTCGCCGATCGCGAGGACGTAGAGGATCGCCGCGGCGAGGAAGCTGACCGCGTCGGCGGACAGGATGGTGCGCCGCGCCCGCACCCAGGCCCGCGGCACCGCCGAGCGCAGGGTGCGGCCCTCGCGGATCTCGTCCTTGAGCCGCTCGAAGTAGACGACGAACGAGTCGGCGGTGATGCCGATGGCGACGATGAACCCGGCGATGCCGGCGAGGCTCAGCGTGAAGCCGATCTGCCGGCCGAGCAGCACCAGGCTGGCGTACACCACGACCGCGGACAGCACGAGGCTGGCGATCATCACCAGGCCGAGCAGGCGGTAGTAGAGCAGCGCGTAGACGAACACCAGCGCGATGCCGATGGCACCGGCGATCAGCCCCGCCTCGAGCTGTTCGGCGCCCAGCTCGGTGGAGATCGACTCGGCGGTCGCCTGGGTGAAGGTCAGCGGCAGGGCGCCGTAGCGCAGCTGGTTGGCCAGCTGCTCGGCCGTCTCCTGGTCGAACTGGCCCTGGATGGTCGTCTGGCCGCTGATCGCGGCGGTGATGTTCGGTGCGGAGACCACGCGGCCGTCGAGCGTGATGGCGACGTTCTGACCGATGTTCGCGGCGGTGTACTCGGCCCAGGTCGCCCGCGCCTCGGACTTGAAGTCCAGCAGCACGATCCACTCGCCGGTCGTCGGCTCGGTGGCGGCCGAGGCGTCGTCGATCTCGGTGCCCTCGATGATCGTCGGCCCGAGCAGGTACTTGAACTGGCCGTCCTCGCTGCAGGCGGCGAGGAAGCTGTCCGGCCGGGCGACCTCGCCGGAGGTGTCCGCCGGCTCGCAGGTCAGCTCGGCGTAGCGGGCCGCCGCCTCCTCCTGGGTCGCCGGGGCGGCACCGGGGTCCACCGGCGCCGCGGCGTCGGTCGGCTGCGCGGCGTCGGTCGGCTGCGCGGCGTCGGTCGGCTGCGCGGCGTCGGTCGGCTGCGCGGCGTCGGTCGGCTGCGCGGCGTC
>NZ_JAOVZT010000014.1:26722-41855 GCF_025716945.1 Geodermatophilus sp. YIM 151500 | reverse complement strand
CGCGGCGTCCGTCGGCTGCGCGGCGTCCGTCGGCTGCGCGGCGTCCGTCGGCTGCGCGGCGTCGGTCGGCTGCGCGGCGTCCGTCGGCTCGGCACCGTCGCTGGGCTCCGCCGCGGGCGCGGCCGGGGCGGGGCCCTCGACGACGGGGCGGATGCGCAGCTGTGCGGTCTCGCCCAGCTCGCGGGCCTGCTCGCCGTCGTCCCCGGGCACCGCGATGACGATGTTCGAGTCGCCCTCGGTGACCACCTCTGCCTCGGCCACGCCGAGGCCGTTGACCCGCTGCTCGATGATCCGCCGCGCGAGCTCCAGCTCCTCCGGCGCCGGCGGCCGGCCGTCCGGCGTGCGGGCGGTCAGCGTCACCGTCGTCCCGCCGCGGAGGTCGAGGCCGAGCTGCGGGGTGCGCTCGGTGCCGGTGAGGTAGATCAACCCGTAGAGCAGGGCGACGATCACGACGAACGCGCCGAAGTAGCGGCGCGCGGGCAGGGTGCGTGGGGCCACGGAGCGGTCCCGGGTCAGACGGTGCCGTCGGCGGGCCGCCCGCCGGGCGCACCGGGCGTGTCGTCGCCGGGCTGGGGGGACTGCGCGGCCGGACGACGGATCTCCAGGATGGCCGGGCGCGCGAAGGTCATGATCACGCCGGGCGCCACCTCGAGCTCGACGGTGGTGTCGCCGAGGCCGGCCACGGTTCCGTGCAGCCCGCTGGTGGTCATGACCGGCGTGCCGACGGTCAACGAGTTCTGCAGCGCCTGCGCCTGCTGCTGCATCCGCTTGCGCTGGCGGGCCGGCAGCACGAACAGCAGCAGGACGGCCAGGCCCAGCAGGAGGAACGGGAACAACGCGTCCACGACAGGTGCCTCTCTACCGCGAGTGGTGCTCCGCGGTGGGTGCGGTCCCGCGGGGCGGGACCGCTCGGGGTCTCGGTGTACGGCGCGCGGAGGCGACCGGGCGGGGCGCGCACGGCCGCGGGCCTACGAATTGCGCGCCAGCACCGGGGAGTCTATGCGTCGAAGAGCGTCTCTGACGACGCACCCGGGGACGGCGGTGCGCCACCCGTCCCTCCCGGAACAGCCGTCCCGCCGCCCAGCAGCGGCACCCCGCCGCGCGGCAGCGGGACGTCGAGGTGCCGCCACGCCGCCTCGGTGGCCACCCGCCCGCGCGGGGTCCGCGCCAGCAGCCCGGCCCGCACGAGGAACGGCTCGCACACCTCCTCCACGGTGTGCGGCTCCTCCCCCACGGCCACCGCGAGCGTGGCCACGCCGACCGGTCCGCCGCCGAACCGGACCACCAGGGCCTCGAGGACGGCCCGGTCGAGCCGGTCGAGCCCCAGCTCGTCGACGTCGTAGAGCGCCAGCGCCGCCCGGGCGACCTCGCGGGTGACCCGGCCGTCGGCCCTGACCTCGGCGAAGTCGCGGACGCGGCGCAGCAGCCGGTTGGCGATCCGCGGCGTGCCGCGCGAGCGACCGGCGATCTCGGCCGACCCCTCGTCGGTGAGCTCGACGCCGAGCAGCGCGGCGCTGCGCGCGAGGACCTGCTGCAGCTCGGCGACCTCGTAGAACTCCATCTGCCCGACGAAGCCGAACCGGTCGCGCAGCGGCCCGGTGAGCAGGCCGGCCCGGGTGGTGGCGCCGACCAGGGTGAACGGGTTGATCTCCAGCGGGATGGCCGTGGCGCCGGGCCCCTTGCCGACGACGACGTCGACCCGGAAGTCCTCCATCGCCATGTACAGCAGTTCCTCGGCCGGCCGGGCGATGCGGTGGATCTCGTCGATGAACAGCACGTCGCCGGGCCCGAGGTTGGACAGCATGGCGGCCAGGTCGCCGGACCGCTCGATCGCCGGTCCGCTGGTGATCTTGACCGAGGTGCCCAGTTCGGACCCGATGATCAGCGCCAGGCTCGTCTTGCCCAGCCCCGGCGGGCCCGAGAGCAGCACGTGGTCCGGCGGCCGGCCGCGGCGCTTGGCGCCCTCGAGGACGAGGTCGAGCTGCCGGGCGACCTTCGGCTGGCCGATGAAGTCGGCCAGCGAGTGCGGCCGCAGCGCCGATTCGACGACCCGTTCGTCGTCGCCGGCCTGCGGGGAGACCGCGCCCGACGCGAGCGGGACGGCGTCCCGGCCGAGGCCGTCGGTGGCGTCCGCGGTGAGCGGCCGGTCGAACGGCGCGCTCACCGCCGCCTCCCGGGGCGGGCCGGAGCTGAGGTGGCCGAGCCGGTCGGGCGGCTCACGACCGGCCCAGCAGCTGGAGGGCCTGCCGCAGCAGGACGGCGACGTCGACCCGGCCGGTGGTGACCTGCTGCTCGTCGGCCACCGGGGCGAGGGCCGCGATCGCGCCGTCGGCCTCGCGGCCGCTCCAGCCCAGCCCGACGAGCGCGGCGGACAGCTGGTCGCGCCACGGCGCCACCGGGGTGATCGGCGTCGCACCGGCCGGCAGCGACGCGGCGTCGGCCGCAGTGTCGGCCGCGCCGGCGCCGAGCCGGTCGCGCAGCTCGAGCACCAGCCGCTCGGCGCCCTTCTTGCCGATGCCGGGCACCTGCATCAGCGCCTTGAGGTCGCCCATCGTGACCGCGCGGCGCACCTCGCGCGGCGGGTGGATGGCCAGCACGGCCTGGGCCAGCCGTGGGCCGACGCCGTTCGCCGTCTGCAGCAGCTCGAACAGCTGCCGCTCGTCGTCGTCGGCGAAGCCGTAGAGCGTCAACGAGTCCTCGCGGACGACGAGGCTGGTCGACAGCCGGGCCGGCTCCCCCACCGTGAGCCGGGCGATGGTCCCCGGCGTGCACTGGACGGCGAGGCCGACGCCGCCCACCTCCACCACGGCGCCGTCGGGCGAGACGGCCGCCACCCGGCCGTTGACGCTGGCGATCACTGCTGCGCTCCCGTCCCGCATCGCCGGTCGAGGCGGCGTCGGGCCGTACCGGCCGACCGTCCGGTCACCGCGGCACCCCCGTCCAGCGCGGCAGCGTGCCCGCGGTCACCGGTGCGCCGATGCCGCGGGCGAGCGCGGCGACCCGCAACCGGTCCTGGGCCGGGCCGCGCCACACGTGGCAGACGGCGAGCGCCAGCGCGTCGGCGGCGTCGGCCGGCCTGGGCGGGCTCGCCAGCCCGAGCACCCGGGTGACCATGAGGGTGACCTGCTCCTTGTCCGCGCGGCCGCTGCCGCTGATGGCCGCCTTGACCTCGCTCGGGGTGTGCCAGGCGACCGGCCGGTCGGCCTGCGCCGCGGCCAGCGCCGCGACCCCGGCCGCCTGCGCCGTGCCGGTGGCCGTGCCCTTGTTGTTCTGGGTGAACACCCGCTCGATGGCCACCACGTCGGGCCGGTGCTCGCGCAGCAGCGCGGTGATCGCGGTGTGCAGCTCCAGCAGCCGCAGCTCGAGGTCGAGCTCGGCGGAGCTGCGGACGACGCCGACGCCCACTGCCGTCGGTCTTGCACCGGGGCGGCCGTCGACCACACCCCAGCCGCACCGGGTCAGCCCCGGGTCGATGCCCAGCACCCGCATGGCCGCCTCCCGCCCGGACCGAACGCACGTTCGACCCACGCTAACCGCCCGCACCGACAGGGGACCGCCGCAACACGCCGCGCCCTCTCCAGGGCATAGGAAGCCTTGCCCCGGCTTTCGGCCCTCATCCGCGGGGGCATAGCTTCCAATGCCCTGGTGGAGCCCGGGGTCAGCCGACCTTCTCGAGCACCTCGTCGGAGACGTCGTAGTTGGCGTAGACGTTCTGCACGTCGTCGCAGTCCTCGAGGGCGTCGATGAGCCGGAAGACCTTGCCGGCCGTCTCCTCGTCGAGCTCCACGGTCGTGCTGGGCACGAAGCCGGCCTCGGCCGAGTCGTAGTCGATGCCGGCGTCCTGCAGCGCCGAGCGCACGGCGACGAGGTCGCCGGGCTCGCTGACCACCTCGAAGGTGTCGCCGAGATCGCGCACCTCCTCGGCGCCGGCGTCGAGCACGGCCAGCAGCACGGCGTCCTCGTCGATCTCCCCGGACTCCTGCGCCTTGGGCACCACGACGACGCCCTTGCGGGAGAACAGGTAGGACACCGACCCCGGATCGGCCATCGACCCGCCGTTGCGGGTCATCGCGGTGCGCACCTCGGACGCCGACCGGTTGCGGTTGTCGGTGAGGCACTCGACGAGGACGGCGACGCCGCCGGCCGCGTAACCCTCGTAACTGATGGTCTGGTACTCGACCCCGCCGGCCTCCAGGCCCGCGCCGCGCTTGACCGCCCGGTCGATGTTGTCGTTCGGGACCGACGACTTCTTGGCCTTCTGGATCGCGTCGTAGAGCGTCGGGTTGCCCGCCGGGTCACCGCCACCGGTCCGGGCCGCGACCTCGACGTTCTTGATCAGCTTGGCGAAGAGCTTGCCGCGCTTGGCGTCGATGGCGGCCTTCTTGTGCTTGGTCGTCGCCCACTTGGAATGGCCGCTCATCTGGCTCCTCCTCGTCCCCCGGCACCGCGGTCGGCGCCGGCCCTGCGCGCCAGGCGGTCGCGCACGACGTCCACGAACAGGGCGTGCACCCGGCGGTCCCCGGTCATCTCGGGGTGGAAGCTCGTGGCCAGGACGTCCCCCTGGCGCACCGCGACGATCTTACCGTCGGCGGGTCCGCCGACGACCCGGGCGAGGACCTCGACGCCCGGCCCGGCCTCCTCGACCCAGGGCGCGCGGATGAACACCGCGTGCATCGGGCCGCCCTCGACACCCGCCACGTCGACGTCGGTCTCGAAGGAGTCGACCTGGCGGCCGAAGGCGTTGCGCCGGACGGTCACGTCGAGCCCGCCGATCGTCTCCTGGTCCGGCGGCGCGTCGAGCAGCCGCCGGGCCAGCAGGATCATCCCCGCGCACGAACCGTATGCGGGCAGGCCGTCGCGGACGGCGGCGCGCAGCGGCTCGAGCAGCCCGAACCGGTCGGCGAGCTTCACGATCGTCGTCGACTCCCCGCCCGGGATGACCAGCCCGTCGACCGCGGCGAGTTCGGCCGGCCGCCGCACCGGCACGGCGTCGGCGCCCTGCGCGCGCAGGACGGCCAGGTGCTCCCGGACGTCGCCCTGCAGGGCGAGCACACCGACGACGGGCCGAGCGGAGGGGGTGGACACGACCGCCCAGGCTACGGCGCCGCCGGGCCCGGCCCGCCGACGCCCGAGCCGCACCGCCGTCCCCAGGCCGATGCGAGCCTCCGACAGGGTCGGTCGGCCCCGTCCCGGGCCCCACCCTGAGCCTGCGAAGGGTTGGTCGGCCCCGTCCCGGGCCCCACCCTGAGCCTGCGAGGGGTGGGGAGGACGGGGTCCTTCTCGGGGTCCTTCTCGAGGTCCTTCTCGAGGTCCTTCTCGAGGTCCTTCCCGGGATCCTCCGTCAGATCGCCGGCGACGAGGGCCGGACGCCGGCGGCCCGGCTCGAGGTCCAGGTGAGCAGCCGCTCCAGCGGGCCGCGGCCGAACGCCAGCCGCCACGTCGTCGCCGCCAGCACCGCGCCGGCGACGAAGAGCACCCAGACGTCGAGACCTTGCGCGGCCTGCGGGGCGAGCTGCAGCAGCGCCCAGATGGCCACGATGTGCGCGCTGTAGACCGACAGCGCCAGCGCGCCGACCGCTCCCACCGGCGCGGTCAGCGCGGGCAGCCGCTCGGCGAGCACCAGGCAACCGGCGACGACGAGCAGCGCGAACCCGGTGGAGCCGACCATCTCGAACGTCGTCCCGCTGTGCGGCTCGGCCCCGGTGAGCCAGACGACCCGCACCTCGCCGACCGGGGACCGGAAGCCGACCTCCGGGCCGGACGACGGGACGCCGCGGGCGAGCAGCCGGGTGGTCGACCACCCGCCCCCGTAGCCGGCCACCGCCGCCGCCGCGCCGGCGGCGGCCAGCCGCCGACGCACCGTCGCGGCCCCCAGGTCGAGCCGGCCCACCGCCAGGCCGACCAGCACGAAGGCCCACCACAGCAAGGCCGGGTAGTAGCCCGTGACCAAGAGGAAGGCGACGGGGTTCTCCGCCAGCCCGGCGGAGGTGAGCAGCTGGCCGAGGACGACGACCAGCGGCGGCCCGACCACCGCGATCGCACCCGCGGCGAGCAGCAGGCGGCGCACCGGCCAGCGCAGGAAGGGCAGGACCAGCACGAACAGCACCGCGTAGACGCCGAGGATGATCGCGACGAAGGTGTCGAGCCGCTCCAGCAGGAAGCCGATCAGGAACACCCACAGCGCGCGGACGAAGATGCGCAGCCGCGCCCGCACGAGGCCCAGGCCGACGGGCGGGCGGGTGCGCCCCGAGATCAGCGCGACCGAGATCCCGGCCAGGGTGGCGAACAGGATCGACGACCGGCCGTCGGCGAGGCCGCCCCAACTGGCCGGCTCGGCCGCCACGAGGTCACCACCGAGCTGGAAGTGCGCGGCGAACATGCCCAGGACCGCCAGCCCGCGGGCGACGTCGAGGCCGGCGATCCGGCCCGCCACCGCCTCGGCGCCGGCGTCCCGGCCGGGGATCACCAGCCCCGGGTGGCGTAGCGCTCGCTCTCCGGCAGCGTGGACACGTTGATGCCGACCATCGGCTCGCCCAGGCCGCGGGACACCTTGGCGAGGACGTCGGGGTCGTCGTGGAAGGTCGTGGCCTGCACGATCGCGGCGGCGCGCCGGGCCGGGTCACCGGACTTGAAGATGCCCGAGCCGACGAACACACCCTCGGCGCCCAGCTGCATCATCATCGCCGCGTCCGCCGGGGTGGCGATACCGCCGGCGGTGAACAGCACGACCGGCAGCTTGCCCAGCCGGGCCACCTCGGCCACCAGGTCGTGCGGCGCGCGCAGCTCCTTGGCCGCGACGAAGAGCTCGGTCTCGTCGAGGGTGCCCAGGCGGCGGATGCCCGCGCGGATGGCGCGCATGTGCCGCACCGCCTCGACGACGTTGCCGGTGCCGGCCTCGCCCTTGGAGCGGATCATCGCCGCCCCCTCGGCGATCCGGCGCAGCGCCTCGCCGAGGTCGGTCGCGCCGCAGACGAACGGCACGGTGAACTCGCGCTTGGCGATGTGGTGGGCCTCGTCGGCCGGGGTGAGCACCTCGGACTCGTCGATGTAGTCGACGCCCAGCGCCTGCAGCACCTGGGCCTCGACGAAGTGGCCGATGCGCGCCTTGGCCATCACGGGGATGGAGACCGCGCCGATGATCCCGTCGATCATGTCGGGGTCGCTCATCCGGGCGATGCCGCCCTGGGCGCGGATGTCGGCGGGCACCCGCTCCAGCGCCATGACGGCGACGGCGCCGGCGTCCTCGGCGATCTTGGCCTGCTCGGGGGTGACGACGTCCATGATGACGCCGCCCTTGAGCTGCTCGGCCATGCCGCGCTTGACGGTGTCGCCACCGGTGACGGTGCTCGCCGGCAGGGTGTTCGGGCTACCGGTTGGGGAGGGGGTCTGGTGCTGCGCCACGGGATGCTGCCTCGGAGGATCGACGGGAGGGACTCACCTCATGCTACGGCGATCACTCGTGGGTGCGGCCGGCCCCGTCGGTGCTGCTCGCCACTGCGCCCAGCCGGTCGTCGATGTCGAAGAAGCGTGGCAGCGGCCGCCCGGCGTGCACCCGGGTGAGGACGGTCAGCCGCCGGCCGCGCAGCTCCCGGGTGTCGCGGACGGCGTCGTTGTAGAACCGCCGGGCCAGCACCACCCGCGTCGCGGTGCCGGCCAGCTCGGTCCGCAGCGCCGCGGGCACGCCGGGCAGGTCGCCGGGCAGCTCGCGCAACGCCCGGCCGAGGCCGTTCTCGGCGAGCTCGCGGTCACCGGCGCCGGCGGTGCGCGCCTCGCCGGCGGCGGCGGCCAGCCGGGCCGCGTGCTCCTCCCCCAGCGCAGCGGGATGGCAGCGCGCGAGCTCCTCGGCCAGCGCGGCCCGCCGCTGCAGCTGCGCGTCGAGCGTCGTCCAGGCCCGGTCCACGCGGACCTCGAGCCGCCGCAGCCGGGTGAGGGTCCAGCCGGCCCAGGCCAGCAGCAGGACGGCGAGGCCGGCCAGCAGGAACCAGACCTCGGGTGTCACGGCACCCCAGGCTAGCGGCGCGCCCACCGGGTCAGGCGGTCCGCGGCGTCGCGGGCGGGCCGCGGGTCGACGGTGAGCTCGGCGGCACCGCCGGCCGGCTCGTCACCGGCGGTGACCTCGCCCCCGCCCGGCGGCAGGACGGTCTCGTACACGGCCAGGATGCGGCGGGCGACCACCGCCCAGTCGTAGGCCGCGGCGACGGCCGGCCCCCGGGCGGCGAGCTCGGCGCGGCGGGCGGGGTCGGCCAGCAGCGCGGTCAGGGCGCGGGCGAGGGCCCGGGCGTCGCCGCGGGGTACCAGCACGCCCGCCGTGCCGCCCTCGAGCACCGAGGCGAAGGCGTCCAGGTCGCTGGCGACGATCGGCGCCCCGGCCGCCAGCGCCTCGATGAGGATCACGCCGAAGGACTCGCCGAGCAGGTTGGGGGCGCAGTACACGTCGACCGACCGGAGGAACGCGGCCTTGTCGGCCTCGGACAGCTCACCGAGCAGCTGGACGTGCGGCCGCAGGTCCTCCCCCACGAGCTCCCGGAACTCCCCGGCGTCCCCCCGCCCGGCCACGAGCAGCTGCGCACCGGGGTGGGCCCGGACGACCGCACGCATGGCCTCGAGCAGGACCGGCAGGCCCTTGCGCGGCTCCCGGTACCGGCCGACGAAGCCGATCGTCGGCCCGTCGACACCGCGGGTGTGGCCCGCGAACGGGGGGCCGGCGGAGAAGGCCTGGACGTGGACCCCGTTGGGGATGATCACCGCGTCGCCGCCCAGGTGCTCGACCTGCAGCCGGCGGGCGAAGTCGGAGACCGCGATCCGGCCGCTGATCTTCTCCAGCCACGGGCGGATCACCGGTCCCCACGCGGCCAGCCACTTCGACCGCACGGCGGCCGCGTGGAACGTGGCCACGATCGGCCCCTCGGCCATCATGCAGACCAGCAGGCCCACCGACGGCGGCGCCGGGTCGTGCACGTGGACGACGTCGAAGTGCCCCTCCCGCAGCCAGCGGCGCACCCGCGCGGCCGACACCGGGCCGAACTGCACGCTGGCCATCGAGCCGTTGTAGGGGACCGGCACCGTGCGCCCGGCGAAGGTGAGCCACGGGTCGGTCAGCGACTCCTCCCGCTCGGCGGGGGTGAGCACCTCGACGTGGTGGCCCATGCCGCGCAGCGTCTCGGCGAGGTCGCGCACGTGGTACTGCACGCCGCCGGGGACGTCCCACTGGTACGGGCACACGATGCCTATGCGCACGGGCCGGTCCACATCAGCCGCCGTCCTCCCGCGGTCGGCCGTCGTCCTCGCGCGGCCGGCCGGCCGCGGCGCGCCGCGGCGGATCCGCCGGCACGTCGGCCCAGATCCGGCCGAGCATGTGCCAGTCCTCGGGCCGCTCGGCGATGCCCGCGGTGAACGCGTCGGCGACGGCCTGCATCGCGGTGGCCACCCGGTCGCGCAGCCGCGGTCCGCCGTCCAGGGGCACCTCGGGGAGGACGTCGAGCTGCCAGCCGTCGCCGTCGAACCGGCCGACGACCGGGAACAGCCCGGCGCCGGTCTGGTCGGCCAGCACCGCCGGACCGCCGGGCATGGTCGCCGGCCGCCCGAAGAAGCTGACCGGCACCCCGCCGCTGCCCAGGTCGCGGTCGACCAGCAGGCAGCTCGCACCGCCGGCGGCGAGCCACTCGCGCAGCACGGCCGAGCTCGGCCGCGGTCCGCCGGTGAGCGGCACGACCCGCATGCCCAGCGACTCGCGGTAGGCGAGGAACCGGCGGTACAGCGACTCGGGCCGCAGGCGCTCGGCCACGGTCAGGAAGGGCCCGTCGAGCCAGTCGACGAACCAGGCACCGGCGGCGTCCCAGTTCCCGCTGTGCGGCAGGGCGGCGATGATGCCGCGGCCCTGCTCGCGGCACCGGGCGAGGTGCTCGATGCCCCGGACCTCGGTGCCCGCGAGGATGCGTTCGGTGCCGAGGGTGGGCAGCCGGAAGACCTCCTGCCAGTAGCGCGCGTAGGAGCGCACCGCCCGCACGGTGAGGTCGTCGAGCTCGGCGGCGGCGAGCCGGCCGCCGGTGGCGACCCGCAGATTGGCCCGCAGCTGGCGCACCCCGCGTCCGTCGCGCCCGGCCGCCCGCCGTCCGGCCCGGTCGAAGGCGCCCCGGGCGACCGGCTCCGGCAGCATCCGCACCGCCCGCCAGCCGGCGGCGTAGCCGACGTCGGTGAGCCGGGCGGACAGCCGGGCGGCGGCGCCCCGGTCCGCGACCGCCCGGGCCGGGCGCGGGACGGCGACGGCGTCGACCGGCCCCGTCACGGCAGGGTGCGGCCGGCGGCCGACCGGCGGACGGCGACGAAACGCTGGACGACGGTCACCGCGCTGCCCGCCAGCAGCAGCCAGAGGGAGGCGTGCAGGGCGAAGGGGACGCCCAGGCCGGTGAAGCCGGTGCCGATCAGCACCAGGACCAGCCGCTCGGTGCGCTCGACCAGGCCGACGTCGCAGCGCAGACCCATCCCCTCGGCCCGGGCCTTGACGTAGGAGGTCAGCACCCCGAGGACCAGGCAGAGCAGGGCGAGCAGCACCAGCAGCCGGTTGGCGCCCGCGCCCGAGTACCACCAGACCAGCGACCCGAAGATCGCGGCGTCCGCGGCGCGGTCGCCGGTGGAGTCCAGGACCGCGCCGAACACCGACCCGCCGCCGCGGGCGCGGGCCAGCGCGCCGTCGAGCATGTCCAGCAGCACGAACAGCGTGACGGCGAACGCGCCCCAGAACAGCTGCCCGGTGGCGATCAGGCCCACGGCCGCGGTGATCGCGCCGAGCGTGCCGGTCACGGTGACCAGGTCCGGGGTGACTCCGGCCCGGCCGAGCCCGCCCACCACGGGGGCGAGCGCGCGGGCGACGCGGGGCCGCGCGGCATCGCTGCGCACTAGACCTCCCCCGTCGGTCGCGGGGCACCGGGTGCCGTCCCGGGCCACGCCGCGGCGAGCAGCTCCCGCGTCTCGGTGAGCACCTGCGGCAGCACCCGGGTCAGCCCGATGACGGGCATGAAGTTGGTGTCGCCGCCCCAGCGCGGCACGGCGTGCTGGTGCAGGTGGTCGGCGATCCCGGCGCCGGCGACCGAGCCCTGGTTCATGCCGATGTTGAAGCCGTGGGCGCCGCTGACCGACCGCACGACCCGCATCGCCGTCTGCGTGAACGCCCCCAACTCGGCCACCTCCTCGACGGTGAGGTCGGTGTAGTCGGGCACGTGCCGGTAGGGCACCAGCATGAGATGCCCGGCGTTGTACGGGTAGAGGTTGAGGACGGCATAGACCGTGGTGCCGCGGGCCACCACGAGTCCCTCGGCGTCGGGCAGGTCGGGGATGACGCAGAACGGGCAGTCGTGCGAGCCGGTCGGCTTGCCCTCGCCGCGGATGTAGGCCATGCGGTACGGCGTCCACAGGTGCTCGAAGACCGTCGTCGGCCCACCGTCGCCGGCCGGGGTGGCGACGCGGTGGGTCTCCGAGGCGCTCGCGATCATCCGGTCCCCTGCGGGCGCTCGGCGGCGGCGGGCAGGGCGGTGCCGGCCGCGGTACCGGCCGAGGTACCGGCCGAGGTGCCGGGCCCGGCTCCGGTGCCGGGCCCGGCTCCGGTGCCGGCCGTCGGGTCGGCGTTGTGCCGGGCGGCCACCCAGCCGGCGACCTGCTCGACCGCCTCGGCGATCGGGACACCATTGCGCTGCGACCCGTCGCGGTAGCGGAAGGAGACCGCCCCGGCCTCGGCGTCGGTCGCCCCGGCGATCAGCACGAACGGCACCTTCTGCTTGCTGGCCGTGCGGATCTTCTTCTGCATGCGGTCGTCGGAGTCGTCGACCTCGACCCGGACACCCCGCTCGCGCAGCCGCAGCGCGACGTCGCGCAGGTAGGGCACCTGCTCGTCGGTCACCGGGATGCCGACGACCTGCACGGGGGCCAGCCACGCCGGGAACGCGCCCGCGTAGTGCTCGGTGAGCACGGCGAAGAACCGCTCCATGGAGCCGAACAGGGCGCGGTGCAGCATGACCGGCCGCTGCCGGGTGCCGTCGGCGGCGGTGTACTGCAGGTCGAAGCGCTCGGGCAGCATGAGGTCGACCTGGATGGTCGACATCTGCCAGGTCCGGCCGATCGCGTCGCGCGCCTGCACGGAGATCTTCGGCGCGTAGAAGGCCGCCCCGCCCGGGTCGAGCACCAGGTCCAGCCCGCTGGCCTCGGCGGCCTCCCGCAGCGCGTCGGTCGCCCGCTCCCAGTCCTCGTCGCGGCCGATCGACTTCTCCGGGTCCCGGGTCGACAGCTCCAGGTAGAAGTCGCTGAGCCCGTAGTCGGCCAGCAGGTCCAGCACGAACCGCAGCAGGGAGCGGATCTCGCCCTGCATCTGCTCCGGCGTGCAGTAGATGTGCGCGTCGTCCTGGGTGAAGCCGCGGGCCCGGGTCAGCCCGTGCACCACGCCGGACTTCTCGTACCGGTACACCGTGCCGAACTCGAACATCCGCAGCGGCAGCTCCTTGTAGGACCGGCCGCGCGAGCGGAACACGAGGTTGTGCATGGGGCAGTTCATCGGCTTGAGGTAGTAGTCCTGGCCCTGCCGGCGCAGGTTGCCCTCGGCGTCGCGCTCCTCGTCGAGGTGCATCGCCGGGTACATGCCCTCGGCGTACCACTCCAGGTGCCCCGAGGTGGTGAACAGCTGCCCCTTGCTGATGTGCGGGGTGTTGACGAACTCGTAGCCGGCCTGCTCGTGCCGCTGCCGGCTGTAGTTCTCCAGCTCCCGCCGGACGACGCCGCC
Organism: Geodermatophilus sp. YIM 151500; assembly: GCF_025716945.1. GTDB lineage: Bacteria > Actinomycetota > Actinomycetes > Mycobacteriales > Geodermatophilaceae > YIM-151500. The sequence continues at coordinate 29,089 of NZ_JAOVZT010000014.1, read as the reverse complement.
CCGGGGGTGGAACACCGCCAGGCCGGAGCCGATCTCGTCGGGGAAGCTGAACAGGTCCAGCTCGGCGCCCAGCCGGCGGTGGTCGCGCCGCTCGGCCTCCGCGACCTGCTCGACGTAGGCCTTGTGCGCCTCCTTGCTCTCCCACGCGGTGCCGTAGATGCGCTGCAGCTGCGGGTTCTTCTCGCTGCCCCGCCAGTACGCGGCCGCCGACCGGGTGAGGCTGAAGGCCGGGATGGCGCTGGTGCGCGGCAGGTGCGGTCCCCGGCACAGGTCGGTCCAGACCCGCTCGCCGGTGCGCGCGTCGAGGTTGTCGTACATGGTCAACTGACCGCCGCCGACCTCCACCGAGGCGCCCTCGGCGGCCTCGACGCCGTCGCCGCTGCCCTTGAGCGACACCAGCTCCAACTTGTACGGCTCGTGCGCCAGCTCGTCCTTGGCGTCGGCGTCGGTGATCTCCCGGCGGGCGAAGCGCTGCCCGGCCCGGACGATCTCCTGCATCCGCTTCTCCAGCGCCTGCAGGTCCTCGGGTGTGAAGGGCCGCCGGGGGTCGAAGTCGTAGAAGAAGCCGTTCTCGACCGGCGGCCCGATGCCCAGCCGGGTGCCGGGGAAGAGGTCCTGCACCGCCTGCGCGAGCACGTGCGCGGTGGAGTGGCGGATGACCGCGCGCCCCTCGGGGCTGGCAGCCGGCACCGGCTCGACCTGCGCGTCGCCGTCCGGGGTCCAGGCGAGATCCCTCAGCTCGCCGGAGGCGACGTCGCGGACGACGACGGCGCCGTCGGGACCCTTGAGCGGCACTCCCGCGTCCTTGAGGGCCTGCTGCGCGCTCGTCCCGGCCGGCACCCGGAGCGGGGTGACGGCGGTCGGCGAGGGCGGGGTGGACACGGGCGCTCCCAGGGGTCGGGCGGGTGCCGCCGGAGGCGGTGGTCGGACAGGGGAAGGGTAGTGCGCGCCGCGGACGGCCCCGGGACGTTCGCCGGGAACGGCGGTCACCGCGCCTGCGCGACCGGCCGCTGCCGGCGCAGCCGGCGTGCCTGCGCGTCGAGGTACGGCCGCGCGCGGCGCTGGCCACCGCGCCGGGCGATGGCCCCGGCCAGCGCATCGAGAGCGCGCCGCAGGCGCGCCTCGTCGGGCTCCCAGCCGCGGCGGCGGCACTCCTCCAGCCACTCGACCGGGCCGCGGTGGCCGCGCCCGCCGTTGCACCGGCGGCAGGCGGCCACCTCGTTCTCCAGCCAGGACGGTCCGCCCTTGACCCGGGGGACGACGTGCTCGGTCGTCGGGAGCACCTGGCCGGTGAACGCGCGGGCGCACCAGATGCAGGACGGGCCGTCGCGGTCGAGGACCGCCCGCAACCGCTCGGCGCGCCCGGGCGCGCGGGTCGCCGACGTGGCCGGGCCATCCTCGGCGGCGTCCTCGGTGCCGTCCTCGACGGCGGCGTCCTCGGCGGCGGCGGGGACGGCGGCTCAGCGGCGGGGCATCGCCTCCCATTCTCCCCCGTCCTGGGGGACGCTGGGGTCGTGCGGACGCGCCGGTTCCGCCGGGCACCGCACCCGCTCCGGCTCCGGCACGGGGGACCGACGAGGAGGTACGCCGTGTCCACGACGCAGACCGCGCTGACCGTCCGCCACCCGATCACGGTCGGGAGCCCGGAGTTCCGCGCCGATTCGCACGGCCACTACGCGTGGCTGCGGGCGAACGCGCCGGTGTACCGCGGCCGGCTGGCCTACCTGACCGAGCGGGACGTGTGGTTGGTGTCGCGGTACGAGGACTGCAAGGCGCTGCTGCGCGACCCGCGTTTCCCGCGCTCGCCCGGGGGCGGCGGCTCGGCGATGGCCGCCGAGCTACCGGAGCACCTCCGGCTGCTGTCGGCCGCGTCGATGCTGATGAAGGACGGAGAGGAGCACAAGCGGCTGCGCAAGCTGGTCGCCAAGCCCTTCACCGTGCGGGCGATCGAGCACCTCGCCGACCGTGTCCGCGAGCTCGCGGGCCGACTGCTCGACGAGCTCGAACCCCGCGGCCGCGTCGACTTGAAGAAGGAGTTCGCCCTCCCCATCCCGCTCACCGTGATCAGCGAGATGGTCGGCGTCGACGAGGCGGAGAAGCGACGCTTCCACCGCGGCGCGCAGGTCGCCGTCGGTGAGACGGAGCGCATCGGCGAGGACCGGTGGACCGCGGAGATCACCGCGCTGATCGACTTCGTCCGCGAGCTGGTCGAGCGGCACCGCGGTGATCCTCGCGACAACATCCTCACCGGCCTGATCCGGGCCGAGGAGGAGGGCGACCGGCTCAGCGACGACGAACTGGTCACCATGGTGCTGACGCTCGTCACCGCCGGCTACGAGACCACCTACCACCTGATCAGCAACGCGG
>NZ_JAOVZT010000014.1:0-26622 GCF_025716945.1 Geodermatophilus sp. YIM 151500 | reverse complement strand
CGGCTGGCGGTGGACCGCGCCGAGCTCGAGCTGGAGCCGCTGCCGCTGTGGACCCGCTACCGCGAGGTGCCCGTCGTCCTGGGCTGATCGCCCGGCCGGCCCGCGCCGCCGAGGTCGGGCGCACCGGCCGGCCCGGGCCGCCGGCGGACCGGGTCGCCGACGGCGACCCGCCCGGGCGCCTGGACGTCGGCGTAGACCCCGAGGCAGTGCTTGGGCGTGCGGGTCACCCGGAGGACGGCGGAGCCCACCTCCAGCGTCGTGCCGACCCAGGCGCGCTCGTCGGCGCCGCCGTCGAGGTCGAGCAGCAGGTTGGCGCGCGGATCGTCGGCCGAGCAGCCCTCGGGCACGTCCCCGGCTGCGGCGCGGTCGACCGCCTGCCGGGAGACCAGGTGCACCGGGGCGACGCCTTCCCTGGCGCCGGACGGCGCCAGCTCGACGGCACGCCCCAGTGCCGCGGCGACGGTCGCGGCGTCCACGCCGGGATCGCCGGTGGCCGGCAGGCCGGCGAGCGCGGGCGCGTCCCTGCCGCGCAGCGGCGCACCGTCCGGACCGAGGACCACCCAGGTCCGGTCCCCGGCGAGACCGGCGGGGCCGACGTCCGCGGTGTCGAGGTCGCGGCCGGCCAGCGAGCGCACCGGGTAGACGCTGATCCGCGCGACCCGGCCGACGACGTCGTCCACGGGTCTCACGCTAGGCCCCTGCGGTGCGGCGCCCGGCCCCCGGCGAGGTCCTGACCCCGGCAGGACGGAGGGCCGGACCGCCGCGGCGGCCCGGCCCTCTGCCGGTGGGCGATACTGGGTTCGAACCAGTGACCTCTTCGGTGTGAACGAAGCGCTCTACCACTGAGCCAATCGCCCTCGCTGCAGCCGGTGGTGCGCTGCACCGTGGAGTGTAGCCAACCGCTCAGCGCCAGAGGGGCACCCACCCCGGCACCCAGTCGGGCACGCCGGTCAGGTGCAGGGTCACCACCAGGACGCCGTAGACGAACGCGGCCGTGGCCAACGAGACGAGCACCCGGACCCACATCCGCTGCCGGCGGAGCCACTCGCCCCAGCTGTGGACGTGCCGCTTGGTGAACTCGAGGAGCCGCTCGGCCCAGGTGAACTCCGTGGCCAGCACGAAGAGCCCGGCGATGACGGTCAGCCAGCCCGGGCCGGGGAGCGGGATCGTGACCAGGCCGAAGGCGACGACGAGGCCGCCCACCGCGCCGACCGCCGTCCGGTAGGTGTGGTCGACCGAGCGACGCGCAGCCAGCCGGCGCCGCCACCGCGTCTCGGCGACGCGCTCGCGCAGGCTGTGCACCTCGTCGGCGTCGTACCGGGCGCGCCGCTCGGCAGCGGTCTCCCGGTGCTGCTCCTCCGCATGGCGCGGCCGGGCCGGCCCGGGCGGGTCGTGCGGAGCCGTTGCCTCTCTGTCCGCTCCGCGCTCCGGCGCCGCCACCGTCTCCCGTCCGCTCAGTTGGTCACCTGCCCGCTCGCCACGATCTCCGTCGGCACCGGTGGTGCCTCCCTGCCGGGCTCCAGGCTGATGGCGTAACCAGGGAAGTCATCGAGGCCGGTGCCGCCCGAGCCTACGGCGTGCAGTTGCAGGCCGGAACGCTCGACGTCGAAGGTGCCCAGGTCCACCGGCGTGTCGCGACCGGTCCCCCACAGCACGTAGGTGGTCCGCCGGTCGTCGTTGCGGGGCAGCGTCTCGGTGACGACGTGCAGCTGCGAGTCGCGGACGACGACCGTGGCCACCGGCGGCCCGCCGTCGCCGCTGAGCGCGGCGGTGACCGTGCGGCCCGGCTCCAGCAGCGTCTCGACGACGGCGTCCTGGGCCGCCGCGGCCGACTCGGCCCGGTCCCGCGCCTGGGTGAGCGTGACGTTCCACACCCCGAGGCCGAGGATCGTGGCGACGGCCGCCGCGGCGAGCGCGACGGGCAGGACCCGCCGCAGCGCTGGGCGCCCGCTGTCGACCGGCGGCTGCGGCGGCGGCTCGGCCGTGGTGCCGGGGAGGGCGTCCGGGGGGAGCAGGTCGCGCAGCGCGGCGGCCTCCCAGGGGGCCGGGGAGACGCCGTGGTCCCACGTCCCCCTGTCCGCTCCCCCGGGATCCACCGACGCGGGGTCCACCGTCCGGGGGTCCACCGGTGCGGCGTCCGCCGGCGGGCGGACCGTCGGCCGGCGCACCTGGTCGGTCCCGGCGACCGCGGCGCGCAGTCGCGTCCGCAGCTCGTCGGACGGCTCGGCCGGCGGCAGGTCGGTGGCCATCGCCGCCATGAGCTCGGTGGTCTCGGCCACCGTGCTGGCGCAGCGCCGGCAGTCCGGCAGGTGGCGGGCGAAGCGGGTCTCGTCCTCGGGCTCCAGCGCGTGCAGCGCCCAGCCGACCGCCAGCTCGTCGAACGGCTCGTGCTCGCGCCCCGGGCGGGCGGGGAAGGCCCCGCTCACCGCCCGGTCCCCTCGACCGGGGCGGGCCCCAGCGCGCCGCCCAGGGCGTCGGCGGCCACCGCGTGGCCCAGTCCCTCGCGCAGCCGCCGCATGCCCGCGAGCATCCGCGTCTTCACCGTGCCGAGCGGCGCACCGGTCAACGCCGCGACCTCCCGCTGGGTGTAGCCGCCGTAGTAGGCCAGGGTCAGCGCTTCCCGTTGCGACGCGGGCAGCTCGCCCAGGGCCGCGCGCACCCGCGCCGCGACCACGCGGGCCGCCGCCTCGTCCTCGACGTCACGGGCGGCCGTAGGTGCGTTCAGCGCCAGGTCGTCCTCGGCGAGAGCGCGCCGGCGCCGCTGCGACTCCTCGCGGCGGACGGCGTCCACGGCCTTGTGGTGCACCATCGCCATCAGCCACGACGCGAAGGAGCCACGGCCGGCGTCGAAGGCCCCGGGATCCCGCCAGACCCCGAGGAAGACGTCCTGCAGGACGTCCTCGGCCAGCGCGTCGTCGGCGAGGATGCGCCGGGCGAGGGCGAAGGCGGGGCGGCGGAAGCGGTCGTAGAGGTCGTCGACGGCTCCCCGCTCCCCCGCGGCGATGCGCCGCAGCAGGTCGGCGTCGCCGGACCCGTGCTCGGACCGCGCTCCCGGTCGACTCACGGGTCCCATCGTCACACGCGGTGTTCGCGCCACGCACCGCACCCGGCTTCCCCCGGGCGTGCCGTCGACCGGCGTCCGGCGCGTCCGGCGACACGCCGAACGGGTGCGCCGGGAGTGACGTGAGCGACCTCCGAGGCGGCATCCGTCACCTCCGGGCCGGGTCCGTCGTTCTATGGGGCATGGCCAGCCGATGGACGCCCGGGTACACCGCACCCGTTCTGCTGCACCTGGTCGGTCCGGACTCGTGGAACGAGGTGCCGGCGCTGCTGTGCTACGACCCGGTGGACCCCTTCGCCGTCCGCGTCGTCTTCGGCGGCGGCGAGGACGCCGGAGCGGCCGACCCGGAGGCGGGGGTGAGCTGGCTGCTCGGCCGCGACCTGCTGCGCGAGGGCACCCGGCGCCCCGCCGGCCACGGCGACGTCCGGCTGTGGCCCTCGCGCGGCGCCGCCGACGTCCTGTACCTGCACCTGAGCGCGCCGTCGGGCGAGGCGCTCTTCGAGGTGTCGCGCAGCACGGTGACGGCGTTCCTCCGGGCGACCGAGGACCTGGTGCCGGTCGGTGCCGAGGCCGCCCTGCTCGACCTCGACGACGAGCTGGCGGCGATCCTGTCGAGCGGCGGCGCCGATCCGACGGGCCGCTGAGCTCGGCCGATGCGCCTGGGCCCAGCGCCGTCCCGGTCGCCGCCCGGGGCGCGGGGGACCCCCTGGTTGGAGCGTCCCGGAGCGTCGGGTAACGTTCTCCCTGCAACGCGGACGTGGCTCAGTCGGTAGAGCATCACCTTGCCAAGGTGAGGGTCGCGGGTTCGAATCCCGTCGTCCGCTCGGACCCGGGCGTCGGTCGGCAGACCGGCGCCCGTGTGCGGTGGAGTGGCCGAGAGGCGAGGCAACGGCCTGCAAAGCCGTCTACACGGGTTCAAATCCCGTCTCCACCTCGTCTCCCCCGCGGAGAACGAGCACGGAGGCGGAACCGGGGGCGGGTGACCGACGCAGCCGGCTCGGGCGATTGGCGCAGTGGTAGCGCGCTACCTTGACACGGTAGAGGTCACTGGTTCGAACCCAGTATCGCCCACCAGCACGCGGAGCCCCGGGTCATCCGACCCGGGGCTCCGCGGCGTCCGGGGTCAGGTGGTGGCCGGCACGCCGTCGGCGGCGCGGCGCATCGCCGCGACGTCGAGCTTGCGCATCTGCAGCATGGCCTGCATGGCCCGCTGGGCACGGCCCTCGTCGGCGTCGTCGAACAGCTCCTCCATGCCGGCCGGGACGACCTGCCACGAGAAGCCGTAGCGGTCCTTGAGCCAGCCGCACTGCGACTCCTCGCCGCCGTCGGTGAGCTTCTCCCAGTAGTAGTCGACCTCGGCCTGGTCGGCGCAGTTGATCTGGAACGACACGGCCTCGCTGAAGGTGAACTGCGGACCACCGTTGATGTGCACGTAGCGCTGGCCGTCGAGCTCGTACTCCACGGTCATCACCTCGCCGATCGGCCCGGGTGAGCCCTCCGGGTAGCGGGCGATCGAGACGATCCGCGAGTTCGGGAAGATCGAGCAGTAGAAGTTCGCGGCCTCCTCGGCCTGGGTGTCGAACCAGAGGTTCGGGGTGACGCGCTGCCGCGGCATGGTCGGGTCCTCTCGAGCGGTGGTCGTCGGGCGTCGTCCTTCCGACCGCCGCGGAGTGCGGAACTCATCGCACGGCCACGTCGCCGGCGCGACGGACGGACCGCCGCGGGTGCGCCGTGCCGGGCGCTCCGGGACCGGCCTCCGGCCGACGACTACGGATTGCCGCCTGACCTGGGTGTTCCTACTGTCCGGGGATGGACGTCGTCGAGGTCGTGCCGAACGCCGAGCAGTACGCCTACACCTTCGGCGGCGTGGCACCGCTGCGCCGGGTGCGGCCGGGGACGGCGCTGCGCGTGTGGTCCGACGACGCCTTCGGCGGGGTCCTCCGCTCGGTCGACGACCTCTCCGGCGACAAGGTCGACCTGCGCTTCGTCAACCCGCAGACCGGCCCCTTCCACGTCGAAGGGGCCGAGCCCGGCGACACGCTGGCGCTGCACTTCGTGGCTCTGGAACCGGCCCGCGACTGGGGCGCCTCGGCGGCCATCCCGTACTTCGGCGGGCTCACCGGCACCGACCGGGTGGCCCTGCTGCAGGAGCCGCTGCCCGACACCACCTGGATCTACGAGCTGGACCGCACACGCGGCACGGTCACCTTCACCGCCCGCCGCGGTGAGCTGCGCGTCGACCTGCCCCTGGAGCCCATGCTCGGCACCGTCGGCGTGGCACCGACCGGCGGGGAGGTGCGCAGCTCGCTGGTGCCCGAGCGGTTCGGCGGCAACATGGACTCCCCCGAGATGCGGCCGGGCGCCACCTGCTTCCTCGGCGTGAACGTCGAGGGTGCGCTGTTCTCGGTGGGTGACGGGCACTACCGGCAGGGCGAGGGCGAGGCATGCGGCACCGCCGTCGAGGGCGCGATGACCAGCACCTTCATCGTCGAGCTGATCAAGGGCGGGGCACCGCTGTGGCCGCGCATCGAGAACGACACGCACTGGATGACCGTCGGGTCGAGCCGCCCGCTCGAGGACGCCTGGCGGATCGGCATGGTGGAGCTGGTCCGCTGGTTCGGTGAGCTCTACGGCCTGGACGCGATGGACGCCTACCAGCTGCTGTCGCAGATCACCGAGGTGCCGATCGCCAACGTGGTCGACGCCAACTACAGCGCCGTGGTCAAGGCCCGCAAGTCGCTGCTGCCGGCCGCTCAGGCCTACGGCGGCCTGCACGACGAGCTGCGCGCCCGCGCCCGCGGCCTGCTCTGAGAGCCCCGACCCGCCCACCCCACCAGGAGGTAACCCCGTGGACCTGCAGCTCACCGGCGCTCGCGTGCTCGTCACCGGCGGCACGCGCGGCATCGGCCGCGCCATCGTGGAGGCCTTCCTCGACGAGGGCGCCACCGTGGAGTTCTGCGCCCGCGACGCCGCGGAGATCGAGGCCACCGAGCAGGCCCTGGCCGGGCGCGGCACGGTCTCCGGCGTCCGGCTCGACGTCCGGGACGGCGACGCGCTCACCGCCTGGGTGGCCGCCGCGGCCGAGCGGATGGGCGGCCTGGACGCCGTCGTCGCCAACGTCAGCGCGATCGCCGTCCCGGACACCGAGGAGAACTGGTACACCTCCTTCGAGGTCGACCTGATGCACACCGTGCGCCTGGCCAAGGCGGCTCTGCCGCACCTGGAGGCCAGCAGCAACGGGTCCGTCGTCGCGATCTCCAGCGTCTCGGGACGCGAGTCGGACTTCGCCTCGGGCCCCTACGGGACGATGAAGACCGCCATCGTCGGCTACATCTCGGGCCTCGCGCTGCAGGTGGCCGGCCGGGGGGTGCGGGCCAACGTCGTCTCGCCCGGCAACACCTACTTCGACGACGGGTTCTGGCAGGGCGCCGAGAAGGGCATGCCCGACCTGTACGCGACGGCGCTGGGGCTCAACCCGACGGGCCGGATGGGCACGCCGGAGGAGATGGCCCGCGCGGTGGTGTTCCTCGCCAGCCCGGTGTCGAGTTTCACCACCGGGGCCCACCTGGTCGTCGACGGGGCGCTCACCCGCGGCGTCCAGCTGTAGCAGGCTGCCGGCGTCGTCCACCCGGCTCCCACGCCGATCGCCGGCAGCAGCCACAGGACCGGCGCCTCACGGGCGAGGCCACGGGTCCGGTCCCGGTTGATCCTCACGAGCGCGCCGGCTCGACGCGCTCGGCCCAGAAGCGGTCGACCTGGGCGGCCAGGTCGTCCTCGGTGCCGCTGTTGTCCAGGACGACGTCGGCGACGGCTCGCCGCTGCGCGTCCGTGGCCTGGCTGGCGATGCGCGCGCGGGCGTCGTCCTCGCTCATGCCCCGTGCCGCGAGCCGCGCCAGGCGCGTGGCCGCGTCGGCCTCTACGACCAGCACGAGGTCGAAGGAGCCGGCCTGGCCGGTCTCGACCAGCAGCGGGATGTCCTGGACGACGACGGCGTCGGACGGCAGCCGGGCGATGACCTCGGCGGCGCGCCGGCGCACCAGCGGGTGCACGATGCCGTCGAGACGGGCCCGCGCCCCCGGGTCGGCGAACACCACCGCCGCCAGCGCGGGGCGGTCCAGACCACCGTCGGCGCCCACCACCCGTTCGCCGAAGGTCTCGGCGACCGCAGCGAGCCCGGGGGTCCCCGGAGCGACGACCTCTCGGGCCAGCTCGTCGGCGTCGACCAGGTGCGCGCCCCTGTCCACCAGAAGCCGGGCCACGGTGCTCTTCCCCGAGCCGATCCCGCCGGTCAGTCCGATGCGCAGCACGCACGGACAGTAGCCATCCACCGGAGGGCGGTCACGGAGAGGTAACGGACGCCCGAACCGCCCGGCGCGTCGCTCCAGTCACACGAGTCACGGGACTTAACGTCCGTCGCGGCGAACGACCCCCGCCGAGGAAGGCAGGACCGACCATGACCCGACAGACGACCGCCGGCTCCCCCACCGCGCGCGCCGGCCGCCGCGGAGGTCGGCACCGGCTCGGCACCCCCGGCGGGGTGCGCTGCACCGAGCTGGCCGCCGTCCGGGAGCGGATGCAGTTCGCCGGCACCGCGTCACCGCACCGCCGCTCGTTCCTGAGCTGGCTGCTCCCCGCCGTGCCGGCGGGCCGGCACACCTGGAGTTTCCTGGCCGGCTCCGGCGGCCGCCCGCGCACCGCTTTCGCGATCATCCTCAGCCTCTGAGCGAGGACCCCGTCCTCCGCACCTCGCAGGCCCGGGGTCAGCCGGCCCGTCCGGGCCGGACGGGCCGGCCCGACGGAGCCGACCCGGACGGGCCGCGACGGCCCCCTGCGGAAGGGCCGCCGTCCCCACCCACCTCCCGAGCACGGAACAGGCCTGAGAAACGCCTGAGGCCCAGGACCCCGCGGGGTCCTGGGCCTCAGGCGTTCCCGGCTCGGTGCGGACCGAGCGCGGGATCACTCCCCGCCGGCGAGCTTGGCCCGCAGCGCGGCGAGCGCCTCGTCGCTGGCCAGCGTGCCGCCGGACACCTCGGCGCCGACCGACTCGGTGCCTCCGCTGGAGTAGTTGCCACCGGCCGCGGCCTCCGCGTCGGCCGCGCGGGCGTCGGCGATCTGCTTGCGGTGCGCCTCGAAGCGGGCCTGGGCCTCGGCGTACTGCCGCTCCCACTCCTCGCGCTGCGCGTCGTAGCCCTCGCGCCACTCGCCGGTCTCCGGGTCGAAGCCCTCGGGGTAGATGTAGTTGCCCTGCTCGTCGTAGCTGGCGGCCATGCCGTAGGCGGCCGGGTCGAACTGGTCGTCCTCGCCGACGACGCCCTCGTTGGCCTGCTTGAGCGACAGCGAGATGCGGCGTCGGTCGAGGTCGATGTCGATGACCTTGACCAGGATCTCGTCGCCGACCTGCACGACCTGCTCGGGGATCTCCACGTGGCGCTCGGCCAGCTCGGAGATGTGCACCAGGCCCTCGATGCCCTCGTCGACGCGGACGAACGCACCGAACGGCACCAGCTTGGTGACCTTGCCCGGCACGACCTGGCCGATGGCGTGCGTGCGGGCGAACTGGCGCCACGGGTCCTCCTGCGTCGCCTTCAGCGACAGCGAGACCCGCTCGCGGTCGAGGTCGACGTCGAGCACCTCGACGGTGACCTCCTGGCCCACCTCGACGACCTCGGACGGGTGGTCGATGTGCTTCCAGGACAGCTCGGAGACGTGCACCAGGCCGTCGACGCCGCCGAGGTCGACGAATGCGCCGAAGTTGACGATCGAGGAGACGACGCCGGAGCGCACCTGGCCCTTGGCCAGCTTGTTGAGGAACTCGCTGCGGACCTCGGACTGGGTCTGCTCGAGCCACTGCCGCCGGGACAGGACGACGTTGTTGCGGTTCTTGTCGAGCTCGATGATCTTCGCCTCGAGCTCACGGCCGACGTAGGGCTGCAGGTCGCGGACGCGGCGCATCTCGACCAGCGACGCCGGGAGGAAGCCGCGCAGGCCGATGTCGAGGATCAGGCCACCCTTGACCACCTCGATGACGGTGCCGGTGACGACCTCGTCGGCCTCCTTCTTGGCCTCGATCGTGCCCCAGGCGCGCTCGTACTGGGCGCGCTTCTTGGACAGGATCAGCCGGCCTTCCTTGTCCTCCTTCTGGAGGACGAGGGCCTCGACCTCGTCGCCGACCTTGACGACCTCGTTGGGGTCGACGTCGTGCTTGATCGACAGCTCGCGCGAGGGGATGACGCCCTCGGTCTTGTAGCCGATGTCCAGCAGCACTTCGTCCCGGTCGACCTTGACGATGACGCCTTCGACGATGTCACCGTCGTTGAAGTACTTGATCGTCTGGTCGATCGCGGCGAGGAAGTCTTCGGCGGTGCCGATGTCGTTGACCGCGATCTGGGGGGTGCTGTCGGGACGGACCTGGGTGGAGGTCATGTGGTTGGGTGCTCCGGACGGGGGGTTGCGTAGGGACAGGACGGGCCGCGGCCGGGTGACCGCGGTGAGCGGGGAGAGCCGGCGCGCGCCGTTCCCCCGCGGCGATCCCGCTGGATCTCCCCGGACGGCAACAGCACACCAGACCTCTGGCGCATTCCCATGGTACGGACGCCCGGACGCGCGGGTCCACCTGGGTTCCCGCATCGCGGACTCACCCCGGCGTGTCACGATCGGCGTGTCATGAAGTCCGCTCCGCCGTCCGGGCCCGGGCTGCCGCTGGGGGGCGACGGCTACCCGGCGGCCGGGGGTGTCGCCCGCCGCCCGGCGGGCCGGGCCGAGTCGGTGCGGGCCAACCGCCGGTGGTGGGACGCCGCCGCGCCGGCCTACCTCGCCGAGCACGGGGCCGACCTCGGGGACGTCGACTTCCTCTGGTGTCCCGAGGGGCTGCGCGAGGCCGACGCCCGGCTGCTCGGCGACGTGGCCGGACGGCGGGTGCTCGAGCTCGGCTGCGGATCGGCGCCGTGCGCTCGCTGGTTGCGCGCCGCCGGGGCCGAGGTCGTCGCGCTCGATCTGTCCGCCGGCATGCTGGCGCGGGCCGCCGGGCTGAACGCCTCGACGGGGATCGCCGTCCCGCTGGTGCAGGCCGACGTCGGGGCGCTGCCGATCGCCGACGCGGCCGTCGACGTGGCCTGCTCGGCGTTCGGGGGGCTCCCGTTCGTCGCGGACGTCGAGGGGGCGCTGGCCGAGGTCGCGCGCGTGCTGCGGCCCGGCGGGCGGTTCGTGGCCTCGGTGAACCACCCGGTGCGCTGGCCGTTCCCCGACTCCCCGGATCCGGCGGAACTGACCGTCGTCTCGTCGTACTTCGACCGGACGCCGTACGTGGAGACCGACGACGTGGGCCGCGCCGTCTACGTCGAGCACCACCGCACTGTGGGTGACTGGGTGCGGGCCGTCGTCCGGGCGGGTCTGGTGCTCGACGACCTGGTCGAGCCGGAGTGGACGCCGGGTCGCACCGAGACCTGGGGCCAGTGGTCGCCGGCGCGCGGCGCGCTCGTGCCGGGCACGCTGATCCTGGTCTGCCGCAGGCCCGCCTGAGCACGGCCGACGACAGCCGCCGCCGGCGTGATCAGTGCGCGGCGGCGTCCCAGCTGGCGCCGAAGCCGACCGAGACCTCCAGCGGCACCGAGAGCTCGGCGGCCCCGGCCATCTCGCGGCGGACGAGCGCCTCGAGCGCCTCGCGCTCACCCGCCGCCACCTCCAGCACGAGCTCGTCGTGCACCTGCAGCAGCATCCGCGAGCGCAGTCCCTCCGCGGCGATCGCCTTCTCGACGTCCAGCATCGCGACCTTGATGACGTCGGCAGCCGATCCCTGGATCGGGGCGTTGAGCGCCATCCGCTCGGCCATCTCGCGGCGCTGCCGGTTGTCGCTGGTCAGGTCGGGCAGGTACCGCCGCCGGCCGAGGGTGGTCTCGGTGAACCCGGTCTGCCGCGCCTCGTCGACCACGCCGTCGAGGTAGTCGCGGATCCCGCCGAACCGCTCGAAGTAGGCGCGCATCTGCTCGCGGGCCTCCTCCGGGGTGATCCGCAGCTGCTGGGCCAGCCCGTACGCCGACAGCCCGTAGGCCAGGCCGTAGCTCATCGCCTTGATCCGCCGGCGCATCTCCGGGTCGACCTCGTCGATGGGGATGCCGTAGGCCCGGGAGGCGACGAAGGAGTGCAGGTCCTCCCCCGAGGTGAAGGCCTCGATCAGCCCGGCGTCACCGGACAGGTGGGCCATGATCCGCATCTCGATCTGGCTGTAGTCGGCGGTCATCAGCGTCTCGTAGCCGGCGCCGACGACGAAGGCCTGCCGGATGCGGCGCCCCTCCGCGGAGCGGATCGGGATGTTCTGCAGGTTCGGGTCGGTCGAGGAGAGCCGGCCGGTCGCGGCGATCGTCTGGTTGAACGTCGTGTGGATGCGGCCGACGTCGTCGACCATGGGCAGCAGCCCGTCGATGACCGTGCGCAGCCGGGTGACGTCGCGGTGGCGCAGCAGGTGCTCGAGGAAGGGGTGGCCGGTCTGGGCGAGCAGGTTGGTCAGCGCCTCGGCGTCGGTGGTGTACCCGCTCTTGATCCGCTTGGTCTTGGGCAGGCCGAGCTCGTCGAACAGCACCGCCTGCAGCTGCTTGGGCGATCCGAGGTTGATCTCCCGGCCGATGACCGCGTAGGCCTCGGCGGCCGCGGCGGCCACCCCGTCGGCGAACTCGCGCTGCAGCTCGTGCAGCAGGTCGACGTCGGCGGCGATGCCGCGCGCCTCCATCCGCGCCAGCACGCGGGTCAGCGGCAGCTCCAGCTCGCCGAGCAGCCGGTCGCCGCCGCGCTGGGCGAGCACCTGCTCCAACGCGTCGGACAGGTCGTTGACGGCCAGCGCCTTGAGCGCGTCGGACGTGTCGGCCTCGGCGGCCAGCTCGGCGTCGGACGGGCCCATGCCGTCCAGCGCCAGCTGGGCCTCGGGCGCGGCGACGTCCTTCAGCTCCCGCCGCAGGTACCGGACGGCGAGGTCGCCGAGGTCGAACGACCGCTGCCCGGGCAGCGCGAGGTAGGCGGCCAGCGCGGTGTCGCTGACCACCCCGGCGAGTTCCCACCCGCGCGCCCAGACCGCCAGCAGCGGGCCCTTGACCTCGTGCACGGCCTTGGCCGCCGACGGGTCGGCGAGCCACTCGGCCAGGGCCTGCTCGTCCGCCTGGTCGAGGTCGGGCCCGGTGTGGACCACGGTCGTGCGGTCGTCGGCCGCGGCCAGCGCGACGCCGGTGAGCTCACCGCCGCCGCGTCCCCACGACCCGCGGAAGACCACACCGGTGCGTCCGGTGCGGGCGTGCGCGTCGAGCCAGGCGCGCAGGCCGCCCGCCGGCACGTCGTCGACGGCGACGGCGAACCCGCCCTCGACCTCGGGTTCGGCGCTGGTGAGCGTGGCGAACAGCCGGTCGCGCAGCACCCGGAACTGCAGGTTGTCGAACAGCTGGTGGACCTCGTTGCGGTCCCACGCGCGGACGGCGAGGTCGCCGGGCCCCTGCTCCAGCGGGACGGCGCGGTCGAGCTCGGTCAGCCGGCGGTTCTGCAGCACCGAGGAGAGGTGCTCCCGCAGCTTGTCGCCGACCTTGCCCTTCACCGTGTCGACGCGGTCGACCAGGTTGTCGAGGGACCCGTACTCGCGGACCCACCTGGCCGCGGTCTTCTCCCCGACGCTCGGGATGCTCGGCAGGTTGTCGCTCGGGTCGCCGCGGAGCGCCGCGAAGTCGGGGTACTGCGCGGGTGACAGGCCGTACTTGGCCTCGACCTCCTCGGGCGTGAAGCGGGTCAGGTCGGACACGCCCTTGCGCGGGTACAGCACCGTCACGTGCTCGTTGACCAGCTGCAACGCGTCGCGGTCGCCCGTGCAGATGAGCACGTCCATGCCCTGCTCGACCGCCTGCACGGTGAGGGTGGCGATGACGTCGTCGGCCTCGTACCCCTCCGCGGTCAGCACCGGCACCCGCAGTGCGCCGAGCACCTCCTGGATCAGGCTCACCTGGCCGCGGAAGTCGGTGGGGCTCTCGGTGCGGTTGGCCTTGTACTCGGCGTAGATCTCGCTGCGGAAGGTCGTGCGGCCCACGTCGAAGGCCACCGCGAGGTGGGTCGGCTGCTCGTCGCGCAGCACGTTGATGAGCATCGACGTGAAGCCGTAGACGGCGTTGGTCGGCTGGCCGGTGGTGGTCGAGAAGTTCTCGACCGGCAGCGCGAAGAAGGCGCGGTAGG
Source organism: Geodermatophilus sp. YIM 151500 (assembly GCF_025716945.1). Classification (GTDB taxonomy): domain Bacteria; phylum Actinomycetota; class Actinomycetes; order Mycobacteriales; family Geodermatophilaceae; genus YIM-151500. Next base: position 13,364 of record NZ_JAOVZT010000014.1, on the reverse strand, counting down.
CCAGGGAGTGGCCGTCGAGCAGCAGCAGCCGGGGACGCGCCCCGGCCTGTGCGGGAGCGGCGGGAGCGGGCGTGGCGACCGGAGCGGACATCGCCGCCGATAGTAGAAGGACCCCGCTGCCCCCCCGACCCTCGCGAGCTCGGGCCGGGACCCTGCGGCGGGGCCGCCCCGGACGGGCCGGCTCGCCCGCGCCCGGGCCGGCTCGCCCGAGCCGGGCCGGCTCCGCGGCGCGTCGCTAGCGTGCTGGCCGTGGCGACCCCTCCCCCGTCCTGGGCCCCGACCGGCGCGAGCAGCCCGCTCGACGACAAGCTGGGCATCGAGATCGTCGACTTCGACCCCGACCGGCTGGTGGCGACGATGCCGGTCGAGGGCAACCAGCAGCCGTTCGGCGTGCTGCACGGCGGCGCCACCTGCGCCCTGGTCGAGACCATCGGGTCGTGGGCGGCGATGCTCGGCGTCGGGCCCGAGCGGCGCGCCGTCGGCATCGAGCTCAACGCCAGTTACCTGCGCTCGGCCACCTCCGGCGTGGTCACCGCCGTCTGCACGCCGGTGCGCCGCGGGCGCACCCTGGCCACCTTCCTCGTCGAGGTGCGCGACGAGGAGGAACGCATCACCGCGAGCGCCCGCCTCACCTGCGCCATCGTGCCGACCTGACGGGCCGGCGCTCAGCCCTCCGCGGCGAGGGTGTCCAGCGTCGGCAGCCCGCGCAGCGGGGCCGACCGCCGGCGGGACGGCGCCCGGCGCAGCAAGGGCGGGGCCAGCGCTCCGCGCCGCCACGACGCCAGCGACCGGGTCAGCGTCTCGACCGCGACGATGCGCCGCGCGGTGAGCGGTGCGAACCCCATCCGGGCCAGGAAGCGCTGCCGCTCGGCCTCGTGCCCGCCGACCGCGGCGACCAGGTGCGCGGCGCCGACCTCCTGCGCGTAGGCCGCCGCCGCGCCGAGCAGCGCGGCGCCCGCGCCCTTGCGCCGGTGGGCCCGGTGGACGACGAAGGTGTCGACCGTCACCTGCGGGCTGCCCAGCACGGTCGACAGCGGATCGGTGCCGAGGATGGCCAGGCCGACGGCGACCTCGCCGCCGTCGGCACCCTGATCGCCGGCCGGGGCGGCGGCCCCGGGCAGCACGGCGAGCACCACGCGGTGCCCCGGGTCGGCGAGCAGGCGGCCGAAACCGCCGGCCGCCGCGTCGAGCGGCGTCTGCCCGGTGAGCACGCCCTCGGCGAGCGCGTCGGTGCGGTACTGCCGGACGAGCGCGAGCACGGCGGGCAGGTCGTCGGGGCGCGCCGTGCGCGCCACCACGCGTGACCGCGAGCCGGATGCTGCCACCGGAGCCTCCCCTGGACGGTGGCCAGAGAATGCACCCCTGAGCAGCGCTCATCACGGCGACGCGCCGATCACGCACGCACTGTCACCGCAACGGCGTGTCGCGGAAAGGTCACGGGTGGGTGAGCTCGGGTCGCACACCGGCTCACCTGCGTTACCGTCCCTCATCCCATCCGCCAGGGAGGTCGAGTGACGCACGCGCCGCACCGTGCCCGCCGGCACGGTCGTCGACCGGGCTGCGCAGGGTCCGCCACGGGATCACCCGGGACAGGCAGGCGCCGCGCGGCCGGGCAGCGGTCCGCGATGGTGCGGCTGCTGCTCGTGCTGCTGTTCGCCGCGGGGCTGTCGGCGGTCGCGCCGGGCGTCGCCTCGGCGCAGAGCGAGGAGCAGCTGCTGGGCACGCTGCAGACCAGCCTCAGCGGGCCCATCGAAGGTGTCGAGATCGTCGTCACCACGCCGGACGGCGACGAGGTCGAGACGGTCGAGACCGACGAGAACGGCCGCTGGACGGTCGAACTGCCCGGGCCGGGCCAGTACGTCGTCACCCTCGACGCGGAGCAGCTGCCCGAGGGCGTGGGGCTCAGCGGCGCCGACACCCGGACGATCACCGTCGACGAGGGACGACGCCAGGGCGTGCTGTTCTCCCTGACCGACGGCAGCCGCGGCGGCGGCGGGGGCGTCCGCGCCATCCAGCTGTTCGTCGACGGGTTGCGCTTCGGCCTGCTCATCGCCATGGCGGCCGTCGGCCTCTCGCTCATCTTCGGCACCACGGGGCTGACCAACTTCGCGCACGGCGAGCTGGTCACCGCCGGCGCGCTGGTGGCGTGGTTCGTCAACGTGGGCGGCGGCGTGCCGCTGGTGGCCGCCGCGGTCATCGCGATGATCGTCGGCGCGGGCATCGGCGCGCTCAACGAGGTCGGGTTGTGGCGACCGCTGCGCCGCCGGGGCACCGGCCTGATCGCGGCACTGGTGGTCTCGATCGGCCTGTCGCTGCTGCTCCGCTACCTGTTTCAGATCATCTACGGGGGGGCGTCGGAGGCCTATGCCGACTTCCGCGGCCAGCGGGCGGTCGACTACGGGCTCTTCCGCATGACCAACGCCGACCTGGCGTCCATCGTCATCTCCCTGGGCGTGCTGCTGCTCGTGGCGGTCATGCTGCAACGCACCAAGATCGGCAAGGCGATGCGCGCGGTGGCCGACAACCGTGACCTCGCCGCGTCGTCCGGCATCAACGTCAACCAGGTGATCCTGTTCGTCTGGATGATGGGCGGTGCGCTGGCCGCCCTCGGCGGCGTGCTGCTGGGCCTGTCCGACGAGGTGCAGTGGGACATGGGCTTCCGGCTGCTGCTGCTCATGTTCGCCGGCGTCACCCTCGGCGGCCTGGGCACCGCCTACGGCGCCCTGGTCGGCAGCATCGTCGTCGGCGTCTTCGTGCAGATGTCGACGCTGGTGATCCCGAACGACGTCAAGTACGTCGGCGGGCTGCTGCTGCTGATCGTCATCCTGATCATCCGGCCCCAGGGGATCCTGGGCAGCCGCGCGCGGGTGGGCTGACACGTGGGCGAACTCCTCGACGCACTCGCGATCGCGCTCAAGGCGGGGCTGGGCTTCCAGGCCGTGCTCTTCGCGCTGCTGGCGGTCGGCATCAACATCCAGTTCGGCTACACGGGCCTGCTCAACTTCGGGCAGATCGCCTTCGCCCTGTTCGGCGGGTTCGGCATCGCCGTGTCGGTCAGCCAGTGGGGGCTGAACTTCTGGGTCGGCGTGGTGATCGGCCTCCTCGCCGCCGTCCTGCTCGCCCTGCTCCTCGGCCTGCCGACCCTGCGGCTGCGCGCCGACTACCTCGCGATCGCCACGATCGCGACGGCCGAGGGCCTGCGGCTGCTGTTCCGGTCGGTCTCCGCCACGCCGGTGACCGGCGGCACCCGCGGCCTGGCCGGCTTCAACCGCGACTTCATCGCACTGGCGCCGTGGGAGACCGCGCGCCGCTACTCGATCCTCGGCGCCACCTGGAGCGGCGGCGAGCTGTGGGTCGCCTTCGTGGGCTGGCTCCTGGTCGCCCTGGCCTGCCTGCTCGTGTGGTCGCTGGTGCGCAGCCCGTGGGGCCGGGTGGTCAAGTCCATCCGCGAGGACGAGGACGCCGTCCGGGCCCTCGGCAAGAACGTCTACGCCTACAAGATCCAGGCGCTCGTGCTCGGCGGCATCTTCGGCGCCCTCGGCGGCATGATCTACGCGGTCGGCACCGGCTCGGCGATCCCCGACCAGTACCAGAACGCGAACACGTTCCTCGCCTACGCGGCGCTGATCCTGGGCGGGGCGGCCCGCGTGCTGGGGCCGGTGGTCGGTGCGGCGATCCTGCTGTTCCTGATCCAGTTCGCGGACACCGGGCTGCGTACCCTGATCAGCAACGGGATCATCCCGGAGGGGCTGCTGTCGTCGACCGACGTGGCGCAGATCCGCTTCGTCCTGGTGGGCCTCGGACTCATGCTGCTGTTGATCTTCCGACCGCAGGGCATCTTCGGCGACCGACGAGAGGTGATGCTCGATGCCCGCTGACGAACAGCCGGGCCCGCACGGCGCCGCGACCGCGTCTACCGCCGGTGCCCCGCGCCGGCTCGCCCAGGCCGCGCTCCGCGACGTCCCGTGGGAGGTCGGGGTCGCCAAGCCCGACCCGGCCGTGGTCGTGGACGACGTCCGGCGCACCTTCGGCGGTCTGACCGCCGTGTCGGTGGACCACCTGGAGATCCAGCGCGGCGGCATCACCGGCCTGATCGGCCCCAACGGCGCCGGCAAGACCACGCTGTTCAACCTGCTGACCGGCTTCGACCAGCCCAACAGCGGCTCCTGGAGCTTCGACGGCAAGTCGCTGTCCGACCTCGGGCCGCACCAGGTGGCCCGGCTGGGCGTCGTGCGCACCTTCCAGCTCACGAAGGCGCTGTCCCGGCTGACCGTGCTGCAGAACATGCTGCTCGGTGCGCAGGACCAGAAGGGTGAGCGGTTCTTCTCCGCGCTGGTCCCCGGCCGGTGGCGGGCGCAGGAGCGGGCGAACACCGAGAAGGCCATGGAGCTGCTCGGGCGGTTCAAGCTGGACGCGAAGAAGGACGACTTCGCCGGCACGCTGTCCGGCGGCCAGCGCAAGCTGCTGGAGATGGCGCGGGCGCTGATGAGCGACCCCAAGGTCGTGATGCTCGACGAGCCGATGGCCGGCGTGAACCCGGCGCTCACCCAGAGCCTGCTCGGACACGTGAAGGACCTGCGCGAGCAGGGCATGACGGTGATCTTCGTCGAGCACGACATGGACGTCGTCCGCGACATCAGCGACTGGGTGGTCGTCATGGCCGCGGGCAAGGTGATCGCCGAGGGGCCACCCGAGTCGATCAGCCAGAACCAGGCGGTCGTCGACGCCTACCTGGGTGCCCACCACGACGCCCCCCTCACCATCGAGGAGGAGGACCAGGTGCTCGCCGAGGCCGTGGCGCGCATCGCCGAGGAGGAGGGGGCCGAGATCAGCTCCGACGACGGGGAGAAGGCCCGATGACCGACCCGCGGCACAGCACCGATCCCGCCCTCGAGTTCGACCGGCCGGTCGAGCAGGAGCCCGGGGCGGTCGACGCCGAGGCGCCACCCGCTGCCGCGACCGGCGAGCTCACGCCCGCGGAGAAGGCGGCGACCCGCGAGGAGCACGTGCGGCTCGCCGAGGGGGCCCTGGTACGGGCCGACGAGCTCGTCGCCGGCTACCTGCCCGGCGTGAACATCCTGCGGGGGTGCGACTTCTACCTGCAGGACGGCGAGCTGGTCGGCATCATCGGCCCCAACGGGGCCGGCAAGTCGACGCTGCTCAAGACCCTCTTCGGGCTCATCCCGGTCCGGTCGGGGTCGGTGACGCTGCGGGGCGAGGACATCACCTCGGCCCCGGCGCACCGGCTGGTGTCGCTCGGTGTCGGGTACGTGCCGCAGAACAACAACGTGTTCCCCTCGCTGACCATCGAGGAGAACATGCAGATGGGCGTCTACCTGCGGCCCAAGACGTTCAAGGAGCGCTTCGACTACGTCGTCGAGCTGTTCCCGCTGCTGGGTGAGCGGCGCAAGGGCAAGGCCGGGTCGCTGTCGGGCGGTGAACGGCAGATGGTCGCCATGGGCCGGGCGTTGATGATGGATCCGTCGGTCCTGCTGCTCGACGAGCCGTCGGCCGGCCTCTCCCCCGCCTACCAGGACGAGGTCTTCATCCGGTGCCGGCGGATCAACGCCACCGGCGTGTCGATCATCATGGTCGAGCAGAACGCCCGCCGGTGCCTGCAGATCTGCGACCGCGGGTACGTGCTCGACCAGGGCCGCAACGCCTACACCGACACCGGCGACTCGCTGATGCACGACCCCAAGGTCATCGAGCTCTACCTGGGCACGCTCGCCAAGGCCCACTAGGCCGCCCGTCGGCGGGACCGGCCGGTCCGGCGCACCGGCTCGGAGGAGGGCGGGCCGCGTCCGTGGCCGCACGCCCAGGGTGGTGCCCACCGGCCGCGTGGCGCGCCTTCTGACGCGCACGGCCGGGCGTGCCGCGCGGCGGCCGGGACGGGTACTGGCCGGCCATGAACTGGATCTGGGACCTGCGCTCGCGCGACGGCGGCATGAACGGGCTGGAGTTCGCGCGGGCGACCACCGCGGGCGGCTTCCGCCGCGTCCTGGTGCACGCCGCGCCGGCGCAGCTGTCGGTGTCGGTCACCACCGACCGGGGCGAGGTCGTCGTGCGCGGCGACAGCGACCGCACCGCGGCGTACTCGCCGATCACGCTGCTGGAGCTCGCGCCGCCCGACCGGGTCGACCGCGCCGAGGTGTGGCCGGACCCCGACCACGTCGGGCTGCCCGTCCTGCTGCCCGGCGGCGAGGTCGGCGTCCTCCTCGCCTGGGAGCACGCCGACGACCACAGCTGGTGGCGCTGGTCGGTGGAGTTCTCCAACCACACCGGCCGCCCGGCCGACTGGGCGCCGCCGGGCCAGCGGCTGCAGCGCTGATCCGCCGCGCCGATCCACGGCGCCGTCGCCGGATGCGGAACGGCCCGGCACCGCACGCGGTGCCGGGCCGTCCCGGTCGTCACGCCGGGTCGGTGACCCGGCGTGCCGGCTCAGCGCGCGGGGCCGATGCCCTGCGCGTTGAGGCCCTCGATGATGCGGGCCGACTCCTCGAAGCCGATCACCACGATGGCGTCGGGGTTGAAGTTGACCATCTCCTGGACCTCGCTGTCGAAGTTGGCCGCCTGCGGGTCGTAGATGATCGACTGGATGTCGTCCTCCGCGAGCCCGCTCTCGATCAGGTTGTTGCGGGTGTTCTCCGCGAGGCCGGTGCCGTACGGGTCGTTCAGGGCCAGGATGCCGACGGTGTTGTTGCCGTCCGCGATGATCAGGTCGGCCAGCGCCCGCGCCTGCAGGGTGTCCGGGGGCGCCGTGCGGAAGTACAGGTTGTTGTCGTTGTACGTGGTGAACTGGTCGGACGTGTTCGCCGGCGAGAACTGCAGCACGCCCGCCCCGGTGATCGCGTCGATGACCGTCAGGCTCACGCCGGACGACGCGGCGCCGATGATCGCGTCGACGTTGGCCTGCAGCAGCCGGTCGACGGTCTGGGTGGCCGTGTCGGTCGACGTGTCGCCCGAGTCACCCTCGACGATCTGGACCGGCTGGCCCAGCACGCCACCGGCGGCGTTGATGTCGTTGACGGCCAGGCGGGCGCCGGCGACCTCCGGCGGGCCGAGGAAGGCCAGGTTGCCGGTCAGCGGCAGCAGGGTGCCGATGACCAGCGGGTCGGCCGACGTGGTGCCGGGGGCTGCGGGCGCCGGGCCCTCGTCGGTGGCCGCCTCGGCCTCGTCGCCGGTGAGCACGTACTCGGTGGCGGTGTCGTCGAGCTGGTTCTCCTCGCCGAACTGCAGGATGCCGAAGCTCGCCTGCGCCGGCTCGCCGGCCTGGGTGAAGCTCAGCGGACCGGAGATGCCGTCGTAGTCGGGGTTGCCCCCACCGTTGATGATCTCCAGGCAGCTCGCGAAGTCGCTGCACGTGTCGCCGCCGAACGTGATGCCGTTGACGTAGGGCGCGAAGGCCGACGCCTCGGTGCTGCCGGACAGCTGCGCGGCCAGCGCGGTGATGACGATGGCGTCGTAGGTCTCGCCGGCGTAGTTGTAGTCCTGCAGGTTCGGGTCGACCTCGAGCAGCCGGTCGGTGAAGTCGGAGCCGAGCTCGGTGAGCGGCGTGGTGCCCCGCATGCCGGCCAGGGCGCCCTGCTCGGAGAACGACTCCCCGAGGGCGTTGCCCATGTTGCCGTCGGTGCCGTAGATGTTGACCTGCTTCTCGCCGCCTCCACCACCTCCACCGGTGGCGGTGCCTTCCTCGCCGCCACCGCCGCACGCGGTGAGCGCCAGCAGCGCAGCACCGCTCACGGCGATGCTGCGGGCAGTGAAGCCAGTGCGCATCGAGCAACTCCCAGTGTCCTCGAGGGGCGGCGTCGCAGCGCCGATCCCGGCAGGGATCGCCGTCGGACGCCCGATCGGTGCGCAGAACCTAACTGCCATGCGCGCAAGTGCACCCGCCCGGGCACCAGCCGTGATGAGGTCGTGACCTCGATCGGAGTGCTCGAGACCGGAGGGACGGTCCTCGTCCGCCCTGCGTCAGGCGGTGGACCCCTCGGCGGCCGGGTCGCTCTCGAGGATCGTCTGCGCGAGCGCCCGCATGGACGTGCGCTCGTTCATCGCCGTCCGCTGGATGTGCCGGAAGGCCTCGGCCTCGGTGATGCCCCGCTCGGCCATGAGCTTCCCCTTGGCCTTCTCGATCACCTTCCGCGCTTCGAGCCGCTCCTCGAGGGTGCGGACCTCCGCGTCGAGGCCGGTGATCTCGGCGAACCGGGCGCGGGCCACCTCGATGGCGGGCACGAGGTCGTTCTTCGAGAAGGGCTTGACGAGGTAGGCCATGGCGCCGGCGTCGCGGGCCCGCTCGACGAGCTCGCGCTGGCTGAACGCGGTGAGCACGATCACCGGAGCGATCCGGTCGGTGGCGATCCGCTCGGCGGCGCTCAGGCCGTCGAGCACGGGCATCTGGATGTCGAGGATGACCAGGTCGGGGCTGAGCTCCCTCGCCTGCTCGATCGCCTGCTGACCGTCGCCGGCCTCGGCGACGACGGCGTACCCCTCCTCCTCCAGCATCTCCTTGAGGTCGAGGCGGATCAGCGCCTCGTCCTCGGCGATGAGAACCCGTGTCGGCTGGCTCGTCACGCGTCGGAGCCTAGCGATGGCGGAGCCGGACCACCCCCCGGCTACGCTGCTGGGCGGCCGGTCGCCCGGCGAGCCCCCGTACCCCAATCGGCAGAGGGAGCGGATTCAAAACCCGCGCAGTGTGCGTTCGAGTCGCACCGGGGGCACCCCGTCACCGCGGTCCTCCGGACCGCACCGCGGCCCCGTCGTCCTCCGGACCGCACCGCGGCCCCGTCGTCCTCCGGACCGCACCGCGGCACCGTCGTCCTCCGGACGGCACGCGGCCGGGTGCCGTCCGCCCGTAGCGTGGAGCCCCACCTCCCCGTGCTGCAGGGAGGTCGGGCCCCGGACGGGCGACCAGAGGCCTGGTTCCCCGCAGTCGGTCCCGGCCCCGGCCGCCCCGACGGGACCCGGCGGTCACGCAATACGGTGAGCCGGTGACCGACCCCTCCGCCGCAGCCCCGCACATGACCGCCGAGGAGTTCCGGCGGCACGGCCACGAGGTCGTCGACTGGATCGCCGACTACTGGACCCGGGTCGGGTCGCTCCCCGTCCGCTCGCCGCTCGGGCCCGGCGAGGTGCGCGCCGCGCTCCCGGCGTCCCCACCCGAGCGCGGCGAGCCGTTCGCCTCCGTGCTGGCCGATCTCGACCGCGTCGTCGTGCCCGGGACGACGCACTGGCAGCACCCCGGCTTCTTCGGCTACTTCCCCGCCAACACCTCCGGGCCGTCCGTGCTCGGCGACCTGGTCTCGGCCGGCCTGGGCGTCCAGGGCATGTCGTGGGTGACCAGCCCGGCGTGCACCGAGCTCGAGCAGCACGTGCTCGACTGGTTCGCCGACCTCCTGAGCCTGCCGGCCTCGTTCCGGTCGACCGGCGCCGGCGGCGGCGTGATCCAGGACTCCAGCTCCGGTGCCAACCTGGTCGCCCTGCTGGCCGCGCTGCACCGGGCCAGCGGTGGCGCCACCGTGCGCGGTGGCGTGCAGCCGGAGCGGGCGACCGTCTACGTCTCGGCCGAGACCCACTCGTCGATGGAGAAGGCGGTGCGGATCGCCGGGCTGGGCTCCGACGCCGTCCGCATCGTCGAGGTCGACGACGACCTGGCGATCCGCCCCGCCGCCCTGGCCGCGCGGCTGGAGCGGGACCTCGCCCGCGGCTTCCGGCCGGTACTGGTGTGCGCCACCGTGGGCACGACCTCGACCACGGCGGTCGACCCGCTGGCGCAGCTCGGCCCGATCTGCCGCGACCACGGCGTCTGGCTGCACGTCGACGCGGCCTACGCCGGCGTGACCGGGCTGGTCCCCGAGCTGCGCCCGCTGCAGGCCGGTGTCGAGTGGGCCGACAGCTACACCACGGACGCGCACAAGTGGCTGCTGACCGGCTTCGACGCCACGCTGTTCTGGGTCGCCGACCGGGCCGCGCTGACCGGCGCCCTGGCGATCCTGCCCGAGTACCTGCGCAACTCCGCCACCGACGCGGGCGCCGTCGTCGACTACCGCGACTGGCAGATCGAGCTGGGCCGGCGCTTCCGCGCCCTCAAGCTGTGGTTCGTGCTGCGCTGGTACGGGGCGGAGGGGCTGCGCGCCCACCTGCGTGCCCACGTGGCGTGGGCGCAGGAGCTGGCCGGCTGGGCGGACGCCGACGACCGCTTCGACGTCGTCGCCCCGCACCCGTTCTCGCTGGTGTGCCTGCGTCCGCGGTGGGCCGACGGGGTGGACGCCGACGTGGCCACCATGACGCTGCTCGAGCGGCTCAACGACGGCGGCGAGGTCTTCCTCACCCACACGACCGTGGGCGGGCGGGTCGCGTTGCGGATCGCGGTCGGGGCGCCCGCGACGACCCGGGCGCACGTCGAGCGGGTGTGGGCGCTGCTGGGCGAGGGCCACGACTGGCTGGCGGCCGACTTCGCCGAGCAGGCCGCCGAGCGCACGCGGGAGGCGGCGGAGCGGGCGGCCCGGGCCGAGGCCGACGCCGCTGCCCGGGCCGCCCGGGCGGCCGAGGCGGCCGCCGCGCAGGCCGCGGTCGCCGCCGACCGGGCGGAGGACGCCGCGGGCGGGCCCGCCGGAGCCCCCGCGCCCGAGGCGGCCCCGGCACCCGACGTCCTTCCGGCACCCGACGTCCTTCCGGCGCCCGACGCCGTCCCGTCTCCCGGCGCGCCGGACGACACCATGCCCGCCACCCCCGCCGTGACCACGCCGCCTGCGGTGACCACGCCGCCTGCGGTGCCCACGCCACCCGAGGTGCCCGCCGCCCAGGACGAGACCACGGCCCAGGCGACCGCCCAGGAGAGCCTGGCCGGTGCGGCCCGGCCGGACGGGGACCGACCGGGCGGCTGACCGGGTCCGTCGCCGCCGACGGTGTGCGCCACGTGCCCATCCGGCGCCCGACCTGCACCCCGGCGCACACCGGCGGACGGCGTCAGGCCTCCCGCAGCCGGATCAGGCCCTCCTGCGCCACCGTCGCGACGTGCGTGCCGTCGAGCGCCCACACGTGGCCGAGGCAGAGCGCCCGTCCGGCGGAGGCAGCGGGACTGTCGGTCTCGTACAGGAACCACTCGTCGGCGCGCACCGGCGCGTGGAACCAGACCGCGTGGTCGAGGCTCGCCCCGACGTAGCGCCCGCCCCACCCGCCGCCGAGCCGCGCCAGCCCCGCCGACAGCAGCGTCAGATCGCTCGCGAACGTCAGCGCGGCGGCCTGCACGGCGGGGTCGTCGGGCAGCCGGCCGGCCACCCGCATCCACACCCGGGTCCGGGTGTCCGGGTGGGTCTTGGGCTCCGGCGCGAACGGGTCCTCCAGCAGCCGCTGCTCGATGGCCCGGCTGATCAGCAGGGCGTCGGCGGAGACGTCCGGGTGGTCGGCGGCCACCTCGGCCAGCGAGGGCAGCGTCTCCGGATCCGGCACGTCGGGCTTCGGCAGCGCGTGCGCGGCCACCGGCTCCTCCCCGGCCGTGAAGTCGGCGGTCAGCGCGAAGATGGCGACGTCCTCGCCCCTGCGGTGCTGGCGGGCGATCACCCGCCGGGTGCTGAACGAGCGGCCGTCGCGGATCCGGTCGACGGCGTAGCGGATCTCCTCGTGGGGGTCACCGGGGCGCAGGAAGTAGGAGTGCAGGCTGTGCACACCCCGTTCGGCCGGCACGGTGCGGCCCGCGGCCATCAGCGCCTGGCCGGCCACCTGCCCGCCGAAGATGCGCTGCAACTGCGTCGTCGGCGTCTGCCCCACGAAGACGTCGGGGTCGCGCTCCTCCAGGTCGAGCACCGCCATGAGCGCGGCCGCCTGGCTGCCGCCCAGCAGGTCGGTCACGCGGGCGTCCCGGTCCGACCGGTCGCGCTCACGAGTCGGTGCCCACCTCGTGCACGCGGATGAGGTTCGTGGAGCCGCTCGTGTTGGGCGGGCTGCCGGCGACCACCACGACCCGGTCGCCGTCGCGGAGCCTGCCGATCGACAGCAGCGAGAAGTCGACCTGCCGCACCATGTCGTCGGTGTGCTGGACCGACGGCACCAGGAACGTCTCCACCCCCCACGACAGCGCCAGCTGGCTGCGCACCCGCCCGTCGACGGTGAAGGCCAGCAGCGGCTGACGCGGGTGCAGCGCGGCCAGCCGGCGGGCGGTGTCACCGGACTGCGTGAACGCGGCGAGCGCCTTCACCGTGAGCGCCTCGGCGACGTCGCGGGCGGCGCGCACGATCGCGCCCGACCGGGACCGGGACCTGCGCTGCAGCTCGGGGACGCCCACGCTGCCGGACTCGACGGCGGCGATGATCCGGTCCATCGTGCGCACCGTCGCGATGGGGTGCTTGCCCACGGAGGTCTCCCCCGACAGCATCACCGCGTCGGTGCCGTCGAGGACGGCGTTGGCGACGTCGGAGGCCTCGGCCCGGGTGGGCCGCGAGTTGCTGATCATCGACTCGAGCATCTGGGTGGCCACGATCACCGGCTTGTTCCGCTCGCGGGCCGCCTGGATGGCCCGCTTCTGCACCAGCGGCACCTCCTCCAGCGCCAGCTCCACCCCGAGGTCGCCGCGGGCCACCATGACCCCGTCGAACGCCTCGACGATCTCGTCGAGGCGCTCGACCGCCTCCGGCTTCTCCAGCTTGGCGATGACCGGCACCTCGACGTCCTCCTGGCGCATGATCTCCCGCACCAGCTCGACGTCCTCGGGACGGCGCACGAACGAGAGCGCGATGAAGTCGACCGACAGGTGCAGGGCGAAGCGCAGGTCCTCCTCGTCCTTCTCCGACAGCGCGGGGACGCTCACCGCGACGCCGGGCAGCGACAGGCCCTTGTTGTTCGACACCTCGCCGCCCTCGACCACGAGGCAGAACACGTCCGGGCCCTCGACGCCGACGACGGTCAGCGCCAGCTTCCCGTCGTCCACCAGCAGCCGGTCACCGACGCGGACGTCGTCGGCCAGTCCCTTGTAGGTGGTCGACACCCGGGCGGCGGTGCCCTCGACGTCCTCGACGGTGATGCAGACCTGGGTGCCGGTGCTCCAGTGGACCGGGCCCTCGGCGAACGTGCCCAGGCGGATCTTGGGTCCCTGCAGGTCGGCGAGGATGGCGACGGCGTGACCGGTCGTGTCGGACGCCTCGCGGACCATCCGGTAGGCCTTCTCGTGGTCGGCGTGCGCCCCGTGGCTGAAGTTCAGCCGGGCGACGTCCATGCCGGACTCGACGAGGGCCCGGACCTGCTCGGGGGAGCTGGTGGCCGGACCCAGGGTGCAGACGATCTTCGCGCGGCGCGACATGGGGAGAACGCTAGCGGCGTGGCGGCCGCCACGCCGGGGTGGATCCGTCGCGGTGACCGCGACGGATCCACCC
>NZ_JAOVZT010000013.1:109558-126037 GCF_025716945.1 Geodermatophilus sp. YIM 151500 | reverse complement strand
CGCCTCGGTCGCGTCGGCGGGCCCGAGGGCGACGTCGCCGTCCACGGGGCGTGGCGCCGGCCGTGCCGCCCGCCGTTCGCCGGCGCCCGGCCGTGCCGCCCGCCGCCCGCCGGTGCCCGGCGAGGCGCCCGGCGCCGTCCGGGAGCTGCCGGACCGCGGGGTCGCCGTGCGGGACGTCGCGTCCCCCGTGCCGGTGCCCGTCGTCGACCGCGCGGTCGCGCGGGCGCTCATGCCGCCCGCCGGATGCGCTCGGCGGCCCGTACCCGGGCGGAGGCCGCCCGCGGGTTGGCGGCGACCTCGGCGGCGCCGGCGGCCTCGCCGCCGCGGGTGAGCAGCCGCAGCACCGGGCCGAGCTCGGGCAGCGGCACGGGCAGCTCGGGCGGCGTCCGGTCGCCGGCGCCCGCGGCCAGCACCTGCTTGACCATGCGGTCCTCGAGGGAGTGGAAGGTGATCACGACGACGCGCCCGCCGAGGGCCAGGGCGTCCAGCGCCGCGGGCAACGCCCGGGAGAGGGCGCCGAGCTCGTCGTTGACCTCGATGCGCAGCGCCTGGAAGGTGCGCTTGGCCGGGTGGCCGCCGGTGCGGCGGGTGGCCGCCGGGATGGCCGCGCGCACCAGCTCGGCCAGCCGGCCGGTGCTCGTGAAGGGCTCCCGCTCGCGCTCGCGGGTGATGGCCGCGGCGATCCGCGCGGCGAAGCGCTCCTCCCCGTAGACCCGCAGCACCCGGGTCAGGTCACCCGCGGAGTAGGTGTTGACCACGTCGGCCGCCGTGCGCGGCGCGCCGGGGTCCATGCGCATGTCCAGCGGCGCGTCGGTGGCGTAGCTGAACCCGCGGTCGGGCCGGTCCAGCTGCAGGGAGGAGACGCCGAGGTCGAACAGCACCCCCTGCACCTCGTCGATGCCGAGCCGCGCCAGCACGTCGGGCAGCTCGTCGAACACCGCCGGGACCAGGGTGGCCCGGTCCGCGTGGCCCGCCGACTCCAGCCGCCGGGCCGCCTCGGCCCGCGCCTCGGGATCGCGGTCGAGGCCGACCAGGCGCAGGCCGGGGTGGGCGTCCAGCAGCGCGAGGGCGTGCCCGGCCAGGCCCAGGGTGGCGTCGACGAGGACGGCGCCGTCGGCGGCGCAGGCCGGGGCCAGCAGCGCGGCCACCCGCTCCAGCAGGACCGGGACGTGCACCGGCGGCCGCAGCGGCTCGGTGCTGTTCATCGTCGGCAGCCTCTCGTACTGGTCGGGTCCGCTCCCGATGGTGCCGCTTGCGGCCGCGACGGACGGGGCGGCGCACCGGACGACCGGGATCGGCGGGCCGGATCGCGGGGCGGCGGGCCGGGAGGCGGCCCGGCGGCGGACGGGACGGGGCAGCCGGGCGGGGAGAGGGCGAGGGGCGCCGCGGGCACCGGCCGGGGGCGCCGGTGGGGCGCAGTGGGGATCGTGGGGGCAGATGGGGCGCGGGCCCACCCGTCGGGTGGGGTCCGCACCCCGCGGGGCCCGCCTGGCACCGGGGAAGTGCGCCAGGAGGGGCCCCGCGGGGGCGGTGGAGCCTCTACCGGCCGGTGCGCGGCCGGCCCCGGCGTGCCCGGCGACCGGCGCCGGGTCCCGCCGTCGGTGGTCCGAGCCGCGGGGAAGGCGGCTCGGGCCGACCCGGTCGAGCCGCGGGGAAGGCGGCTCGTGCGGGTGCGAGGGCGGAGGGCCGGAGCGTGCACGGGCGGGTGGGCTCCCGGGATCACGACAGCGTCGGCATCCCCTCGCTCTCCATGTCGGCGTAGGCGGCCTCCTGCTCGGCCACGTAGGCGTCCCAGGTGGCGGCGTCCCAGATCTCGAAGCGGGTGTCCACACCGACGACCACGACGTCGCGGTCCAGGCCCGCGTACTCGCGCAGGGCGGCGGGGATCGTGATCCGGCCGGTCTTGTCCGGTTCGATCTCCACCATGGAGCCGAAGCTCATGCGGGCGCGCATGCGGGCGGCGGCGGTGTCGGCCGGTGCCATCGCGGCCAGGGCGGAGCTCTGCTCGGCGACCCGGGCCATGGTCAGGCCGTAGATGCAGCGCTCCTGACCCTTCTTGATCACCATGCCGTCGGCCACCTGCTCCCGGAAGCGGACGGGGAGGGCGAGCCGGCCCTTCTCGTCGAGTCGGAGCGGGTAGCTGCCGACGAACACCGGATCACCCCCCGCATCTGTCCTCCCCTGGCTCCGCAGGGCTCCCCGGACGGTCCCTGCCTCCCCACCGGGCGACACATTAACCCACTAGCCCCCACCGGACACCACTCGTCGCCGTGTCGTGACCTGTCCGTCCCACGGCTCGCGCTGCAGGTCACGCAGGGGTGCGGCGCTGGTCGGGCAGGGATGCGGTGCCGGGTGGGGACGGAGTGCTCGCCGTGCCCGGGAAGCGCTCCGTGCGGCACGCGGCCACGTACCGTGGGATCCGTGACGGAGGCGACACGGACCGCCGACGGAACGGCCGGTCCACCGGTCGACGTCGCCGCGGAGGGCGCACGGATCGCAGCGAACATCTCCCGGGTGGTGCAGGGCAAGCCCGAGGTGGTCCGGCTGGCCCTCGTCGTCCTGCTGGCCGAGGGGCACCTGCTCATCGAGGACGTGCCCGGGGTCGGCAAGACGACGCTGGCCAAGGCGCTCGCCGCGTCCATCGACGCCAGCGTGCGGCGCATCCAGTTCACGCCCGACCTCCTGCCGAGCGACGTCACGGGGGTCGCGATCTACGACCAGGAGACGCGGGAGTTCGAGTTCAAGCCGGGCGCGATCTTCGCCAACGTCGTCGTCGCCGACGAGATCAACCGCGCGTCGCCGAAGACGCAGTCCGCCCTCCTGGAGTGCATGGAGGAGCGCCAGGTGACCGTCGACGGCGTCAGCTACGAGCTGGCCCGGCCCTTCCTGGTCATGGCGACGCAGAACCCGATCGAGATGGAGGGCACCTACCCGTTGCCCGAGGCGCAGCGCGACCGCTTCACGGCCCGGGTCTCGATGGGCTACCCGGACCGCGACGCCGAGCTGGCCATGCTCGACGAGCGGGCGGTCACCGACCCGCTGACCACGCTGCCGGCGGTGGCCGACGCCGCCACCGTGCGGGAGCTGGTCACCGCGGTGTCCCGGCTGCACGTCTCCGAGGCCGTCCGCCGCTACGTCGTCCTCCTGGTCGAGGCCTCCCGGCGCTCCTCCGAGCTGCGCCTGGGCGCCTCACCCCGCGCCGGGCTCCAGTTGCTGCGGGCCGCCCGGGCGGCCGCGGCGCTGACCGGGCGCGACCACGTGCTCCCCGACGACGTGCAGGCCATGGCCGTGCCGGTGCTGGCCCACCGGCTGCTGCTGTCGCCCGAGGCCACGCTCGGCCGCACCACCGCCGAGCAGGTCGTCACCGGCCTGCTGGCGACCGTGCCCGTCCCCCGGCGCTGAGCCCCGTGCGCGGCGGACTCCGTGCGGCCCTGGGCTCGCTCACCCGGCGCGGCCGGGCCGTGGCGGCCGGCGGCGGCACGCTGCTGCTGCTCGGCGCGCTGCTGGGCGAGCGCTCGCTGGTGCAGCTCGCGGTGTTCGTCCTCGCCCTCCCGCTGCTGTCCGTGCTGAGCGTGGGGCGCCAGCGCTTCCGGCTCAGCTCGCGGCGCACCGCGACCCCCTCGCGGGTCGAGCGCGGCGCGCCGGCCGACGTCCTGCTCGAGGTCACCAACACCGACCGGCACCCGGGCGGGCTGTGGCTGCTCTCCGAGCAGCTCCCGGCCGACCTCGGGCCCGCCCCCCGGTTCGTCGTCGAGCGGCTCGGCAGCCGGTCGAGCGCTCCCCTGCACTACCGGGTGCGCGGCGCCCGCCGCGGTCGGCACCTGCTGGGACCGCTCCGGCTGCGCCTGGTCGACCCCTTCGGGCTGGTCGAGCGCACGGTGACCGGGACCGGGACCACCCCGCTGCTGGTCCTCCCCCGCGTCCGGCCGCTCCGCGGCGCCGGGCCGGCGGGCGGGCACGGCGAGGGCGCCGACGGGTCCCGGAAGGCCGTGGCGGTGCACGGCGAGGACGACGTCAGCCTGCGCCCGTACCGCCACGGCGACGACCTCCGGAAGGTGCACTGGCGGGCGACCGCGCGCACCGGCGAGCTGATGGTGCGGCTCGAGGAACGGCCCTGGCGCTCGCAGGCCACCTTGCTGCTCGACACCCGGGCGCGGGCGCACCTGCTGGCCGGACGGCGCGACGGCGCCGTCCCGGTGAGCCCGCGCGGCGACCCCAGCCCCCCGCCGGACAGCCTCGAGTGGCTGGTGGAGGCCGCCGCGAGCATCGGCACCCTGCTCGGCCGCCGCGGCTCGGTCCTGCGCGTGGTCACCGACACCGGCGAGCTGCGACCGGCGTCCGGGCGGGGCAGCCTGGGCCCCGACGAACTGCTGGAGCAGCTGGCGCTGGTACGGCCCTCGCGCGCCACCGGCCTGGGCCCGGCCGTCGAGGAGCTCGACCGCGTCGCCGGCGAGGGCCCGGTGGTCTGCCTGCTCGGCGCCGTCGGCCCGGACGACGTGGATCCGCTGCTGCGCGCGCGGACCGGCCCGGCGACCGACGTCGCGGTGCTGGCCGACATCGGCAGCTGGGCCGAGGCCGGCCGGGGCGGGCCCGGAGCCGGTCGCCGGGGTCTGTCCGGAGCCGCCCGCGCCGAGCTGGACCGGCAGCGGGAGGAGTGCGCCGCCCTGCTGCGGGCCGCCGGCTGGCGGGTGGCCACCGCGCGCGCCGACCTCCCGGTGGAGCGGGTGTGGACCGAGCTCGTCCGCGGCGTCGGCCTGCCCGCCGGCGGCCCCGGGGTGGAGGTGCCGGCGTGACGCGGGCGGACCGCCGCACCGCCGGCGCGGCGGCGGGCGCCACCCTCCTGGGCTCCTGCGCCCTCGTGCCGGTCTTCACGACGCGGGCCTGGCTGCCGCCGGTGCTCGCCGTCGTGCTGGTGGTGTGGGGGGGCGGCCTGCTGCTGCGGCACGGCGGCCCGGCCGGGTGGGACCGGGTGACGCGGGAACGCCCCGTCCCCGAGCGGGTCCGGGCCGTGGCGACCGCGCTGGTCCCCGGTGCGCAGGTGCTGCTCCTGCTGTGCCTGCTCACCACCCTCTGGGCGCCGGACGGCGCGTGGGCGGGCGTGCTGCCCACCGGGGAGAGCCTGGACGGGCTGCGCGGGGTGCTGGCCGACGGCACGGTGGAGCTGCGCGAGCAGGCGACCCCGGCGCTGCCGCTGACCGGGCTGCTCGCCCTGACCACCCTGCTCGTCGGGCTCGTGGCGGTGGTGGTCGACAACGTCGCCGTGGCCGGGCGCCAGGCGGCGGCCGCCGGCCTCGGGCTGCTGGCCCTCTACTGCGTGCCGATCAGCACGATCACCGGGGAGATCGGGCTGGTGCCGCTGGCGGCGCCGGCCGCCGGCTTCGGGCTGCTGCTGTGGGCCGACCAGCGGAGGTGGCTGGCCACCCGCGACCGGGCGGCGGCCCGCGCGGTGCGCTCGCGGGGCGGGGGCGCCGCGGTGCGCTCCGGCGCCCTGGCGCTGCTGCTCGCCGTGGTCGTGGGCGCGCTCGTGCCCACCCTGCCGGAGGGCGTCATCGGCCCGGGGGTCGGCACGGGCCCGGGGGTCGGGTCGACGGGCCGGGCGCTGGACCCGGTGGCCGCGCTGCAGGGCCAGCTGACCCGCCCCGAGCCGGCCGAGCTGATGCGCCTGCGCACCGACGTGCCGGATCCCGGGCACCTGCGGGCCGTGGCCCTGGACCAGTACGACGCGGAGAACGGCTGGACCCTGGGCAACCTCGACGGCGAGGACTCGGTGGCCGACCCCGGCGCCGCGGCGCTCGACCCGCTGCCGGCGGCGCAGGAGTCGCGCCAGGTGCGCGCCCGCATCGTGGCCCGCGGGCACGACGACCGGTTCCTCCCGCTCCCCTACGCCCCGCAGTGGGTCGGGCTCAGCGACCCGGAGAACTGGCGGGTCGACCCGGCCACGACCACGGTGTTCGGTCGCGACACCACCACCGCCGCCCGCACCTGGGAGGTGATCGCCGAGCAGCCGCAGCCCTCCCCCGCCCTGCTGCAGACCGCACCGTCGCTCCAGCCGGACGATCCGGTGCAGGCGCGGTGGACGTCGCTGCCGCCGCTGGACCCGAGCGTGACCGACCTCGTGGCGGGGCTGGTCGAGGGCACGCAGACGCCCTACCAGCGGGTGCGCCGGGTGCACGACTTCCTGGGCGACCGGGGCCAGGGCTTCGTGTACAGCCTGGCGACCGCGCCGGGCACCAGCGGTGACGACCTCGTCGACTTCCTGCAGCTGCGGCGCGGCTACTGCGAGCAGTACGCCGGTGCGATGGCCGTGATGGTGCGCGCGGCCGGGGTGCCGGCGCGGGTGGTGCTCGGCTACACGCCGGGCAGGGTGCTCTCCGACGGCTCCCGGCTCATCACGACCGACGACGCGCACGCCTGGGTGGAGGTGTACTTCGGCGGCCTGGGCTGGGTGCCCTTCGACCCGACGCCGATCGACCCCGACCGGGCCGTGGAGCTGGCCTGGGCGCCCCGCGTCGGCGCCCCGGACACCCCGGCCGACGCGGCCGGGGCGCCGGCGCCCGCCCCGCCGCCCCAGGCCGCGCCGCTGCCGCGGCCGGACCGGGAGGGCGCGGGCGGGGCGCTGCCGACGCCGAGGGCGGCCCCCGCCTCGTCCTCGCGGTCGCTGGTCGTCGGCGGCACGGTCGCGCTCGCCGCCGTGGCCCTGCTCGCCGCGCCGGCCGCGGTGCGGATCTCCCGGCGCCGCCGGCGGACGGCCGAGGGCACGGCCGGTGCCCTCTGGGACGAGCTGACCGCCACGGCGCAGGACCTCCGCCTGCCCCTCGACGCCGCCTGGACCCCGCGCCAGGCCGCGGCCCGGCTGGCCTCGGCCGCCGGCGCGGCACCCGACCCGCTGCTCGCCAGCGGCGCCGCCGACGCCGTCCGGCGGCTGGGGCTGGCCGAGGAGCACGCCAGCTACGGGCCCGCCGGCCCACCGACGGACCCGGAGCGGACCGCCGCCCTGCGCGCCGCGCTGCGGACGGCTTCGCGCGGGCTGCGCCGGGCCGCGCCGCGGCGGGCGCGGCTGCGGGCCACCCTGTGGCCGGACTCGCTGGTGGCCGGGGTCGACGAGCGGCTCGCCGCAGGCGCCCGGCGCCTGGCCGGGGCCCTGCGCCGGCCGCCGCGCGCGGCGTGACGTCGGCCGGGGGTCCGCAGGGGCCGCGCAGACGACCGGCCCGCGCGGACGACCGGCCCGCGCGGCAGACCGCAGGAGGCGCAGACGACCGGCCCGCGCAGACGACCGGCCCGCGCAGACGACCGGCCGCCGTCCGGAGGGACGGCGGCCGGTCGGGAGAGCGGGGAACCGAGCGGCGATCGCCGCGCCCGGCGCGGGGTGCTACTGGTCGTAGCGGCGGCGGAACCGGTCCTCGAGGCGGTTCTTGAGCGGCTGACGGCGGCTCTTGGCGCGGCCCCCTCGGCCGACGCCCGCCGTCGGGGCGGCGCTCCCCGGGGACCCTTCCGCGGCACCGGTCGCGGACCGGTAGTTCAGGACGACGAGAGCCGCGCCGCCGAACATGACCAGCCATCCCAGCACGCCGAGCACGACCGAGGGCGCGACCGCGCCACCGATCAGCAGCGCGAGTCCGACGACGGCCAGCAGGCCGCCGATCTGCAGCTTCCGGCGGGCTTTGCCCCGCCGGTCGCCGGTACGGACCGAGGACGCGAACTTGGGGTCGTCATCGACGAGGGCGCGCTCGATCTGCTCCAGCAGACGCTGCTCGTGCTCGGAGAGCGGCACGTCGACCTCCAATGGGCGGAGCCAATGCCGTCGGAGGCTCCCGCCGACGGTGACATCGAGGATACGAGCCGTTCGCGGGTGGCGAAAGGCGACGGTGCGGCGACCCGCCGCACCGATCGGGTGACTACCCGTCCGGGTGGACGGGCACACCCCGCCGGGGCGCGCCGGGGCCGCCTCCGGGGGTGCCACGCGGGGTGGGAACGGGGCCCGCGGACCCGGGTCGACCCCCCCGGTGCAGCAGCGTGGCCGGGCGGACGGCACCGGCGCCGAAGCGGCGTGCGGCCCGGTCGGCGGCCAGTTCGGCGTCGCGCCGGCCGTGCTCGCGCGCACCCAGCTCGAGCTGCCGCGGCGCCGAGCCGGCGTCGACCAGGCGCTCGGCCCGCACCCCGACCAACCGGATCCGCGCCCGGTCCAGGCCGAGCGCGTCGAACAGCCCGCGGGCGGTCTCGTAGAGCTCCTGCCCGACATCGGTGGGCACCTCGAGGGTGCGGCTGCGGGTGATGGTCGCGAAGTCGGCGAAGCGGACCTTGATCGACACGGTGCGGGCCAGCGCCCCGGCCGAACGCAGCCGACCCGCCGTCCGCTCGGACAGGTGCAGCAGTTCGCGGTGGATCACCGCCGGGTCGTCGACGTCGGTGGCGAAGGTCTCCTCGGCGCCGGTCGACCGCTCCGGCTCGTCGGGCACCACCCGGCGCGGATCGCGCCCCCAGGCCAGCTCGTGCAGGTGCGCGCCGGCCGCCGCCCCGACCGCCCGCTGCAGCGTCCGCGCCGGCACGTGCGCGAGGTCGCCGACGGTGCGCAGCCCGAGCCGCAGCAGGACCTCCTCGGTCTTCGGCCCCACCCCCCACAGCGCGCCCACCGGCAGCGGGTGCAGGAAGCCCATCACCTCGACCGGGCGGACGACCAGCATCCCGTCGGGCTTGGCGCGGGTCGAGGCGAGCTTGGCCACGAACTTGGTGCCGGCGACGCCGACCGAGCAGGTGATGCCCTGCTCGTCGTAGACGCGGGCGCGCAGCCACTCGCCGATCTCGGCCGCGTCGCCCAGCCGGCGGCCGGCGCCGGAGACGTCGAGGAAGGCCTCGTCCAGCGACAGCGGCTCGACCAGCGGGGTGATCGAGCGGAACAGCGCCATGACCGAGCGGGACACCTCGGTGTAGAGCGCCATGTCACCCGGCAGCACGGTCGCGGTCGGGCACAGGCGCAGCGCACGGGCGGTGGGCATCGCCGCGTGCACGCCGTACCGGCGCGCCTCGTAGGTGGCCGAGGTGACCACCCCGCGGTTGCCGGCGCCGCCGACGATCACCGGCGTCCCGGCCAGTTCCGGACGGCGGCGCACCTCGACGCTGGCGAAGAACGCGTCCATGTCGACGTGCAGCACGCTGCACCCCGCCGCCCGCCCGCCCGGCGCTCCCACGATCCCTCCCCGACCTCGAACACGTGTTCGACCTGCGGGGATCGTAGCGGTCAGGAGCCGGGCAGGCCGGTCACCAGGCGGTCGATGTCGTCGCCGAACCCGCCCCGGGCGCGCGGCCGGCGGCGCGCCGACGTCCGCACCGGGCACGCCGGGGTGCGCAGCACCGTCCCGCCGACCGCCTCCAGCGCCCGCACCAGGGCGACGTCCTCGCCGACCGGCACGGGCGGGAAGCCGCCGCCGGCCAGGTAGGCGCTCCCCCGGACGCCGAGGTTGGCCCCGTGCACGTGCGGGTGCTCGCCTCCGGCGGCCCGCCAGGCGCCGTAGGCCCGCTCGAAGGCCGCCGCGGCCGGCGGCGGGCAGCCGGTCCAGTCGGCCACGGCCACGGTGCCGACCAGCGCGTCGGCCCCGGCCGCCGCCGCCGTCGCCTGCAGCACCAGCCAGTCCGGCGGCACGGTGCTGTCGGCGTCGGTCGTCGCGATCCACACCTCCTCCGGGCCGACGCCATCCGCGGCGGCGTCGGCCAGCAGCAGCCGGACGCCGGCGTCGCGTGCCCCGCCGACGTCGCCCACCCCGGCCCGACCGCGCTCGACGACGACGGCACCACCGGCCCGGGCGATCGCGGCGGTGCCGTCGGTGCAGCCGTCGGCCACGACCACGACCGGGACCCGGCCCTGCCGGACGCGGGCGACGGCCACCTGCAGCGCCCTCAGGCAGGCGGGCAGCAGCTCCGCCTCGTCGCGGGCGGGCACCACGACGCCCAGCCGCGGTCGCCCGCCCGCCGCCCTCACCACAGCGCTTCGGCGGCGGCCACCGAGGCGGCCCGCACGTCGCCGGCGGGTGCCGCCGTCCAGCAGTCGAGGAGGAAGTCCGGCTCCTCGTGCGCCGCGACGCGGGGCCAGTCCAGCGCCGCGCGCAGCGTGGCGTGGACGGCGTCGCCGGTCTGCGGGTAGCCGTCGACCCGGTGCCGCCAGTGGACGGCGAGCAGCGTGCCGCCGGGCCGCACCGCGGACCGCGCCCGGTCGACGACCGCCGCGAGGTCCTCGGGCCCGAGGTAGTAGAGCACCTCGGACAGCACGAGCAGGTCGCACGCCGGTAGCTCGTCGGCGGGGACGGCGCGTCGTTCGACCGACACGCCGGGCAGCGCGGCCGTGCGCGCGCGGGCGAGCGCGACGGCGGCGCCGCTCACGTCCCAGGCCACCAACCGATCGCAGCGCGGTGCCAGCAGGGCGGTCAGCTCGCCGACCGCGCAGCCGACCTCCACCGCGGAGGCGAACCGGGCGCGCGGCAGGACGGCGACCGTCAGCGCGTACTTGCGGCGCTCGTACCACCGGCTGCGCATCGACCACGGGTCGTCGGAGGCGGCGTAGAGCGCGTCGAAGAAGGAGCCGGGCAGGCTCACCCGAGGACCACCTCCGGATCGCGGTCGAAATGGGCGAGGACGGAGGGTTCGAGCACGGCGGCGTCCTCCGCCGCGGGGCCGAGCGGCCGCACCTGGGTGGTGAAGCGGCCGACGGCCCGCCGCTTGCGCGCCCGGAGCTCCGGATGCAGCGGCACCCGCCGCGCCCGGTGCCACGGCACCCGGGGATCCCCGGGCACCGCCCAGGTCCAGGCCCAGACGGGGTACTCCAGCAGCGCTGCCCCGTGCGCGGCGGCGGCCGCGGACGCCGCCCGGCCGAGCGCCTCGTGGTCGGGGTGGGCGTCGCCGCGCCAGGGCGCCAGGACCAGTCCGGGGGTCGGCGGCCCGTGGACGGCGGCTCCGGCGGCGGAGCCGGTGCCGGCCCGGGTGGGGGCAGCCGCGGGAAGCTCGGCGAGGGTTCCGGCCAGGACCCGGGTGAGCGCGGCCTCCGCGCGGGCCAGGCCGGCGTCGGGCAGACCGAGGCGGGTGGTGGAGGCCGGGTGCAGACTTAGCGCCCGCACCGCGGCCGCCGACTCGGCGACCCGCCGGCGCGCCAGCTCGGCGGGTGCCAGCACCCGGGAGCCCGGGTGGCTGCCCTCGCCGTCCGTGGCGCACAGCAGGTGCAGCCGGGCCCCACGGCGGCTGAGCGCGACGAGCAGGCCGCCCACGGCGAGCACGTCGTCGTCGGGGTGCGCGGCGCAGACGAGCACGTCGGTCCACTGGTCGGCGAGAACCAGCTCGGGCAGCGCGGCGGCGGCCAGCCAGGCCCGCCACGCCGGCTCGGGGGTGCCCGGAGCCGCCGTCGGCCCGCCGGGCGCGGGATGCGGGCGGGCGGTCATGCCGGGCGCCCGCGGTCGGCAGCCGCCGCGTCGGGACGCGCGCCGCGCAGCAGGTCACCGAGCGCGGCCAGCTCCCGCTCCGCGTGGTGCTGGCGCAGGTACACGGTGAGGTCGGCGACCCGGCGCGCGTGCTCGGCGTCGTGGGCCAGCGGGCCGGGGCCCAGCGCGTGGCCGACGAGCCGCAGCACGTCCTCCGCACCGCGGGCGGCGAGCGCGCGGACGCGCATGGCGCGCACCCGGGCCGCGGGGAGGTCGCCGGGACCGGCGTCGACCTCGGCCGCGGCCACCCGCAGCGCGGCGTCGACCCCGTGCAGCTCGACGTCGGCCGCGCCCAGGGCGGCCGACACGAAGGGGTCCCCGTCGCCGGCCGCGGTCAGCCGGGTCGCCACCGCACGGGCACCGCCGGTCCAGACCGCGGCCACGCCGATCCCGCCGTGCCAGAAGCCGGGCCGGCCCGTGTAGCCGCCGACCGGACCGACGGGATCGGCCGGCACGTCGTCGAGGTGGACGTCGGCGGTGTCGGCCGCGGCCATGCCCGGCCCGCGCCAGACCGTCGCGTCCACGCGCACGCCGCCGGCGGCCAGGTCGAGGAGGAACAGCCGCGGCCCGTCGTCGGTGGCGGCGGTGACCAGCGCGTGCGTGAGGGTGCGCGCCCCCGAGCACCAGGCCTTGCGGCCCGACAGCCGCCACCCCCCGCCGGCACCGCGGGCGACCAGCCGCGCGTCGGGCGGTTCGGCGGCCCACACGCCCAGCCGGCATCCGGCGGGCACGGCCGGCCCGCCGAGCTCGGCCAGGACGGCCAGCGCGTCGGCGTGCCCTTCGGCCAGGCGGGCCAGCGACAGGTCGCGCTCACCCAGTGCGGCCAGGGCCTGCCACCGCGCGAGGGTGGCGCCGGTCCCGGGGAGGGGTGGCGCCCAGCCGCCGTCCACGAGGATGGTGAAGGCGCGGGCGGCGGCGAGCCGGCCCTCCTCGACGGCGACCACCGGCCGCTGCTACCCCGCAGGACCGGAGCGGCACACGTGCGGCGCCGCAGCGGGTGGCGACGGCCGCCGAGCGGAAGTCGCAGGTGTGGGCCAGCATCCATCTCGGTACAGCAGCCCGCACCCGACGAATGGAGGAGCCATGGCGCTCGACGACGACGACATGACCAGCACCGAGGGTCCGGCCGACAGCGGGGCCGGCGGCGGCACGCCGGGCCAGCAGGACGGCGGCGCCGACAGCGGCGCCGAGGGACCGCTCGACAGCGGGGCCGGCGGCGGCACACCGGGCCAGCAGGACGGCGGGGCCGACGGCGGCGCCGACAGCGGCGCCGAGGGACCGCTCGACAGCGGGGCCGGCGGCGGCACACCGGGCCAGCAGGACGGCGGCGCCGATGGCGGCGCGGATGGCGGCGCGGACGGTTCGGCCTGAACGAGCAGCGCACCGGTGAGGGCCGGGGGGAGGAGTCGCTCCGCCCGGCCCTGCGCCGGTGCACGGGCCTGGATCCGCGGGTCTTCGCCGAGCGCTACTGGTCCCGCCGGCCGCTGCTGGCGCGTGCCGAGGAGACCGGGGAGTCCTTCGGCGACCTGCTGAGCCTGGCGGCGGTCGACGAACTGCTCACCCGCCGCGGGTTGCGCACGCCGTTCCTCCGCATCGCGAAGGACGGCACCGTGGTGGACGCGAAGCGGTTCACCACCTCCGGCGGGGCCGGTGCCGAGATCGCCGACCAGGTGTCGTCGGACTCGGTGCTGCGGCTGTTCGCCGACGGCAGCACCGTCGTGCTGCAGGGCCTGCACCGGCTCTGGCCGCCGCTGATCGGGTTCGCCGACCAGCTGGCCGCCGACCTGGGCCACCCCACGCAGGTCAACGCCTACATCACCCCGCCGTCCTCGCGCGGCTTCAGCGCCCACTACGACGTGCACGACGTCTTCGTGCTGCAGGTGGCCGGCGAGAAGCACTGGCGCATCCACGAGCCGGTGCTGACCGAGCCGCTGCGCAGCCAGCCGTGGACTGACCGGCCGGCGGAGGTCGCCGCCGCCGCGGCGGGCGAGCCGGTGATCGACGCCGTGCTGCGCCCCGGTGACGCGCTCTACCTGCCCCGCGGCTACCTGCACGCCGCGACCGCGCTCGGCGAGATCAGCGCCCACCTCACCGTGGGCGTGCACGCGGTCACCCGCTGGTCGGCGGCCGAGGCCGCGCTGGACCTCGTGCGCACGCTGGCGGTCGACGACGCCGACCTGCGCCGCGCGCTGCCGCTGGGCGTCGACCTGGCCGACCCGGCCGCCGTCCGCGACGACGTGGCCACCGTGGTCGAGGCGTTGAAGAGCTGGCTGGACCGCGTCGATCCGGACGAGGTCGCCGACCGGCTGCGGGCCCGCACCTGGTCGCAGGTGCGGCCGGAGCCGGTCGCCCCGCTGGCGCAGTCCGCGGCCGCCGCGTCGCTCACCGGCGAGACCGTGCTGCGGCTCCGACCGCGGCTGCGCTGCGTGCTCCGCGAGCCGGTCGGCGACCGGGTGGCGCTGGTGGCCGGGCGGCGCACGCACGACCTGCCGGCCAGCACCCGCCCGGCGCTGGCGGCGCTGCTCGCCGCGGGCGAGCTGAAGGTCGGTGACCTGACCGGGCTCGACGCCGCCGACCAGCTCACCCTGGCGCGGCGGCTGGTCACCGAGTCGGTGGCCGTGGTGCCCGACGCGGTGGCCGGCGGTGGCCGGCCGGCGGAGGACGCCGGGTCCGACGGTGCCGGGCCCCGCGGGCCCGCCGAGTCCGCCGGTGCCGGGCCCGGCGGGGTCGACCGTGCCGGTCCCGGCGGGGCCCACGGCGCCGGAGCGGGCGGCGTGCACGATGGGAGGCGTGGGGACAGCCTCGGAACCGCCCGATGACGCGGCAGCCGACCCCGCGCGGGGCGTGACGGC
Organism: Geodermatophilus sp. YIM 151500; assembly: GCF_025716945.1. Classification (GTDB taxonomy): domain Bacteria; phylum Actinomycetota; class Actinomycetes; order Mycobacteriales; family Geodermatophilaceae; genus YIM-151500. The sequence continues at coordinate 111,726 of NZ_JAOVZT010000013.1, read as the reverse complement.
CCGCGGTACCCCGGCCCGGGACGGCGGGCGGTCGGCGTCGCCGCCCGCGGGACGCCTGGACGCCGGGCGCTGCTCGGTCCAGGCGCTGGACCGCGGGGACGCCCCGATGGCGACCGCCCCGCCGGCCCAGCGCTGGCTGCTGGTCGAGCAGCCCGGCCCCTGGGGGCAGAACGCGCTGGACCACTCGCGGTTCGACCGCGACGTGGCGCCGCGGCTGGCGTCCCGGGTGCGGGCCGAGAACCTGCGGTTGCTGATGATCCGACGTCCGGGCAACCGGCCGGCGGCGCCCGGACGGTGGTGGGCCGTCGTCGACTCCCGGCCCGGGCGCGAGCGGATCTCCTGGGCGGTGCGCGGCAGCGACGCCGAGCTGCTCGAGGCGCCGTGGGACGGGTCCGCCGGCACCCCCGTGGCCGGACCCGCCTACCTGGTGTGCGCGCACGGCGGGCACGACGTGTGCTGCGCCGTGCGCGGCCGATCCCTGGCCCGATCGCTGCCCGCCGCCGACCCGGACAGCGTCTGGGAGTGCAGCCACCTGGGCGGGTGCCGGTTCGCGGCCAACCTGCTGGTGCTTCCGCACGGCTTCTACTACGGGCAGGTGCCCGGGGACGGCGCCGACGTGGTGGCCGCCCACCGGCGCGGGGAGGTGGCGCTGCCGTGGCTGCGCGGGCGGGCCGGGCTGCCGGCCGCCGCGCAGGCGGCGCAGCACCTGGCCCGCCGGGAGCTGGGGCTGGTGGGCGCCGACGACCTGCCGCCGCGCGCGGTGCGGGAGCTCACCCGCAGCGGCTCGGCGGTCGAGCACTGGCGGGTGGTCCTGGACGGCCCGGACGGCGGGGTGGAGGTCATCGTGGAGAGCCGCCCGGGCGCGGACGCGGGCCGGTTGACCTGCCGGGCGGTGCACCCGGTGCACCCGCGCGCCTGGCGCCTGCTGTCGCTGACGCCCGCGCCCGCGGACGCCGCCGCCAGCTGAGCAGCGGCCACCGGCCACCGGGCAGCCGGGCAGCCGGGCGGCGCCACGGTCAGCCCAGCGCGCGGCCGAGCCCCACGAGCAGCGGGATCGCCGTCTCCGCGGCGGTGAGCGAGCCGTGGTAGGCGGCCAGCCGGCTGCCGCCCGGCTCCTGCCGCGGCGAGGTGAACGCCCAGCTGCCGCGTGCGAGCGCCACGACGTCGCCGATACGCGCCACCAGGTCGTCGTCCACGGGGCCGAAGACGCCGCTGGCGACGGCCTCGTCGCGGCCGGCGACCCACGCCCGGCTGCCCAGGACACCGCGCCAGCGCTCCAGGACGTCGGCCCCGGCGCCGGGCACCGCGTGCACGTAGCGGGCGCGCGGCTCCCCGGCGAGCAGGCGCACGCCCTCGGTGAGGTAGGCCTCGTCGTCCACGTCGAGCTTCGTGGTGGCCGGGACGTCGAGCATGCCGTGGTCGGCGGTGACGACCAGCGCCGCGTCGTCCGGGAGGCCCGAGACGATCTGCTCGACGACCCGGTCGACGAGCGCCAGCTGGTTGCGCCAGCTCGGCGAGTCGATGCCGCGGACGTGCCCGGTCAGGTCCAGCTCCGCCATGTAGGCGTAGACCAGCGCGGTCGGCGCGGCGGCCAGCCGCTGCAGCACGGATGCCGAGAGGTCACCGGGACCGACGGCGCCGGGGTAGTCGGCGCCGCGGTACGCCGCGACGGTGAGCCCCGAGCCGGCGTAGAGGTGGGGGCCCACCGCGGTCACCGCGACGCCGGCGTCGGCCGCCTGCTGGAAGACCGTGGGCCGCGCCTGCCAGGCCATCGGGTCGGGGTCGTCGCCCCACTGCACGTGGTTGAGCGCCCGCCCCTCCCCCGGCACGTCGGTGACGAAGCCGAGAACCCCGTGGCTGCCCGGTGGCAGCCCGGTGCCGAGCGTGGTGAGGCTGACGGGGGTGGTGCTCGGGCAGGGCGCGGACAGGTCACCGGCCGGGCTGGCGAGCGCGGCGAGCGTCGGGGCGAGGGAGGCGTGCGCGCGGAGCAGGTCGGCGCCGAGCCCGTCGACGAGCAGGACGGCGACCCGGCGGGCACCGCCCAGCGCGGCGGTCAGGTCGAGGGGATCGGCGGGGAGGCCGTCGCGGTGGACGGCGACCCCGAGCGCGGCGGCGGTGCCGGGCAGCACGTCGGCCAGGGTGGCCCGGCCGTAGTCCGGGCGCAGCAG
>NZ_JAOVZT010000013.1:0-109458 GCF_025716945.1 Geodermatophilus sp. YIM 151500 | reverse complement strand
GTCCGGGGGCAGCGGGTCCGGGGGCAGCGGGTCCGGGGGCAGCGGGTCCGGGGGCAGCGGCGGGCCGGGCCGGGCGCCGTCCGCCGCGTGGCGGGCGGGCCTCACGGCCGCTCGGCCAGGAGGTGCAGCCCCGTGGCGACGTCGCGGTAGGGCGAGACCTCGGCGAGGGCGAGTTCGACGGCGCGGATCGCGTCGGGATCGGCGCCGGAGGCGGACTCCAGCAGATCGGCGACGACGGCGACGCCGCGCCACCGCCCCGGTCGCAGGCCGGCCTCCTCCACCAGCGCGAGCAGACCGGCGGGATCGAAGCGGCGGCGCACCGGCCGGGCCCGGCCGGGCTCGGCGTCGCGGCCCTCCAGCAGGCCGAGCGCCTCGCGGGGGTGACCGCTCAGCGCGCGGGTGAGGACGGCGCCGGCACGGTTGGTCGTCGCCACGCTCACCAGCCCGCCGGGCCGCAGGGCGCCGGCGATCTCGCGGAGGGTGGTCGCGGGGTCGTCGACGACCTCGAGCACCGAGTGGCACAGGGCGACGTCGTAACCGCCGTCGCCGCCGTCGCCGGTTCCGCAGGCACCGGTTCCGCCGGTGAGGGCGGGCAGCACCTCGTGCAGGAGGTCGCCGTCGCCCTGGACGCCGCGGACCCGCGCGCCCACGCCCGCGGTCTCGGCGCGGCGGCGGAGGGTGGCCAGCGCGTCGGCGCTGGGATCGACCACGGTGACGTCGTGCCCGGCCCGGGCCAGCGGGACGGCGAGGGTGCCGCTGCCGCCGCCGACGTCGAGCACGCGCAGCGCCGAGCCGGCGCCGAGCACCGCGTCGAGCGCCGACCACATCGCGGCGGTGCGGGCGGGGAGCTGCTCCGCGGCCCGGGAGGCGGTCGTCACGTCCGGAGCGTAACGGCGGCACGGGCACCCGGTGCCGCGCCGGCCACCGCGCCGTCCCGGGCCGCGACGGTGTGCGGGGATCCCCTTCCCGATGGCGGGCCGGGCGCCTGCGCACACCGTCGCGGAGGGTCAGTGACCGGAGCTGCCGGGGCTGGAGTGCCAGAGCTTGCGCGGCGCTCCGGCCTCCCGCCGGACGCGGGTCATCGTGTCGTCGCCGGCCGGCTTGATGTCGGCGTACGGCGACATCCGGAAGCCGGTGGGGTGGACGAGAACCGGCTTGACGACCACCGGGCGCGGACCGTGCGACGCCGCCGCCCCGGCGATCGCCTGCTCGGTGTACCGCCCGGGCGCGGCCATCAGCTCGGCCACCGCGGGCACCCCCTCCGCCTCCCACGCCTCGTGCAGGGCCGGCAGTTCCCACGCGCCGGTCGCCCGCAGCGACACCCCGCGCGGGCCGGTGCGCCGCAGCACCCCGCGGATGACCAGCAGCCAGGAGTGGAAGACCGTCGCCGCGTACGGTCCCTGCGCGTCCTCGAAGAAGGTGGAGTCGGTGCAGCCGGTGCCGTCGTCCAGGGTCACGAACACCACCCGGCGTCCCGACCGGATGGGCGGGGTCTGGGTGGCCACCTTGACCCCCGCCACCAGCACCTCGGCCCCGCTGCGGCAGCCGAGCAGCTCACCGGCCGGCACCGCGCCGAGCGCGGCCAGGAAGGGCCGGTAGAAGGCGACGACGTGCCGGCTGGCGTCCAGGCCGAGCACCTCGAGCTCGGCGCGGACCAGTTCGGCGTCGGTGAACTCGGGCAGCCCGCTGCCGGCCGCCCAGTCGAGCGCCGGTTCCCCACCGCTGGTCGAGGTCTCACCGGTCCCGCCGGCGGCGTCGGCACCCTCCAGGCCCATGAGGTCGAGGCTGAGCTGCCCGACCACCCCGCCGCGGGCGCCGCCGCGGCTCCACCGGTCCAGCTCACCGATCTGCAGCAGCAGGTCACGGCGGGTCACCTGCCGGCGGGAGCGGGTGGGCCGGCCGGCCTCCCGGTCGCGGATGCCGAACCCGTAGAGGGAGTCGAACCCGCCGGCCAGCACCAGCCGCTCGACCACCGGCCGGGACACCGAGGCCCGCTGCCAGAAGTCGGCCAGCGACCGGTAGGGCTGCCCCGCGCGGATGCGGACGACCTCGTCGTCGGAGATGCCCTTGACGTCGGAGAGGGACAGCCGGATGCCGTAGCGGGAGGGGTCGGGCATCGTCGCGGGCATCCACCCCGGCCGCGACCCGACCGGAGTGGATCCGTCGGTGTCATCCCCACGCAGCCACTCCGGGGCGAGCTTCTCGACCCGGTAGGTGTCGGCCGATGCGTTGACGTCGAGGCCGAGCACCCGGACGCCGAAGTTGCGGGCGTCGTCGAGGATCAGCCGCTTCGGGTACATGCCCGGGTCGTGGGTGAGCACCCCGGCGAGGAAGGCCGCGGTGTGGTGGGTCTTCAGCCACGCCGACTGGTAGGTGGGCAGCGCGAAGGCCGCCGCGTGCGCCTTGCAGAACCCGAACGAGCCGAAGGCGGCCAGCACCTCCCACACCTTCTCGGCCACCTCGACGGGGTAGCCCTCGTCGAGCGCCCGCGGCATGAACCAGGCACGCACCTCCGGATGGGCGTCCCTCTCCCCCAGCGCCCGGCGCACCTCGTCGGCCTCGGCCAGGGTGCAGCCGGTCATCCGCGCCACGATCTGGAGCACCTGCTCGTGGAAGACCACCACCCCCGCGGTCTGCTCCAGGGCGGGAGCGAGGTCGGGGTGCGGGTAGACCGGCTCCCGCCAGCCGTTCCGGGCCATGAGGAACGGGGTGACCATGTCGCTCTTCACCGGCCCGGGCCGGAACAGCGAGATGTCGATGATGATGTCCTCGAACGTGCGGGGACCGAACTTGCCGACCAGCTCGCGCTGCCCCGGGGACTCGATCTGGAACATGCCCAGCGTCCGGGTGCTCTGGATCAGCTCGAACGTCGTCGGGTCGTCGCGCGGGATCGCGTCGATGTCGACGGTCTCCCCGTCGACCCGGGCCACCTCGTCGAGGGCGTGCGCGATCGCCGACTGCATCCGGATGCCGAGCAGGTCGAGCTTGAGCAGCCCCAGCTCCTCGACGTCGTCCTTGTCGAACTGGCTCATCGGGTAGCCCAGGTAGCTGTTCTCGACCGGGGTGCGGTCGAGCAGCGTGGCGTCGGACAGCAGCACCCCGCAGGGGTGCAGCGCGATGTGCCGGGGGAGGCCGTCGAGCCGGGCGACGAGGTCGAACAGCAGGTCGAGGTCGCCGGTGCCGCCGGTCCGCCGGGATCCCAGCCGGCTGGCCTGCAGCTCGGGCAGGTCGCGCAGCGCGGCGTGCACCTGGCTGGCCCGGATGTGCGGGAAGGCCTTGGCGACCGCGTCGACCTCGGCGACCGGCAGCCCGAGCGCCGCGCCGACGTCGCGGATGGCGTGGCGCACCCGGTAGGTGTCCATCATCGAGATGCAGCTGACCCGGTCGGCGCCGAAGCGCTCGATCACCGCGTCGTACACCTCCATCCGCCGGGCCGACTCCACGTCGATGTCGACGTCGGGCAGTTGGTGGCGCAGCGGGGAGAGGAAGCGCTCCATCAGCAGGCCGTAGCGGATCGGGTCGACGTCGGAGATGCCCAGCAGGTAGGTGACCAGGCTGCCGGCCCCCGACCCGCGCGCCGCCGCCCGGACCCTCGAGCTCTTGATGAGGTCGACCACGTCGGCGACGGTGAGGAAGTAGGACGGGTAGCCGAGCTGGTCGATGACCGCCAGCTCCTCGTCGAGCCGCTGCCGCACCGTGCGGGTGTCGACCATGCCGCGGCGGCCCAGGCCCGCCTCGCACCGGGCGCGCAGCACCTGCGCCGGCGTCAGCCCCCGCTCGGCGGGCGTGGTGACCACGTCGAGCTCCGGGTAGCGGACGGTGCCGATGCCCAGGTCGGCCCGGACGTCAACGGCGCACTGCTCGGCCAGCCGGGCGGTGCGCTCGAGCAGCCGGAGGGCGGCGTCGCGGTCGGGGCCGGCCAGGTCGTCGGCGACCTCGGCCATCTCCTTGCCCGACTTCAGGTAGCCCTCGGCGGTGCGCCGGTCGACGTGCCGCTGCCCGAGGGGCACCAGCCGGCGGGTGGCGTCGAGGACGTCGGCGGTCGGCGCGTCGAGGGCGTCGACGTAGCGGACGGCGTTGGTGAGGACCGCGGGCACACCGGTCCGGTCGGCGAACCGGAGCAGCGCCTGCGCCCGCGCCCGGTCGCCCCGGCCGCGGTGGTGCACGACCTCGATGACCAGCCGGCCGGCGTCGAACACCGCGCGCCAGGCGTCCAGGTGCGCCTCGGCGAGGTCGGCCCGCCCCGCGGCCAGCGCCCGGCCGACCGGGGAACCCGGCCCGAGCAGCGCGACCAGCCCGGTCGCGTGCTCGGCGGCCACCGCCAGCGAGCTGACCGGCTCGCCCCGGGTGCCGCGCAGGTGCGTGGCGCTGGTCAACCGGCACAGCGACCGCCAGCCGGCACCGTCGCGGGCGAGGAAGGTGACCCGCGGCAGCCGCGGGTCGACGCTCGCCCCGCCGCGGGCCGGCACCCGCCGCGCCGGCCGGCCGGCCGGCTGCCCACCCGGGGGGTGCGCGCGGCGCGCGCGGGGAGCCGGCGCCTCCCCGAGGCCGGGGGCGAGCGCGGGCGGCAACGCCGCGTCGAGCGTCGGCGCCACGGAGAGGTCCACCCCGAACAGCGGCCGCACCCCGGCCGCGCGGCAGGCGAGGGCGAACTTCACCGCCCCGTAGAGCCCGTCGCGATCGGTGAGGGCCAGGGCCGCCATCCCGTGCTCGGCGGCGCGGGCCACCAGGTCGGCCGGGTGGTTGGCCCCGTACCGCATGGAGTAGCCGGAGGCGACGTGCAGGTGGACGAAGGGGTCGCTCACCTCCGCTGCCCGGCGACCAGCCGGGGTCGGGGAGGCGGAGGCGGCTCCTGCCCGAGGCAGCTCTCCACCACCGTGAGGAAGGTGCCGGCGTCACGGACCAGGTCATCGGCCTCCCGGGGGGTGACCGCCCGGGAGAGGCCGGCCTCGGCGGCCGCCCGCTTGGCCGCGCCGGCGGCGAAGAAGGAGGCCCACTCCTCCAGCTCCGGCGCCACCTGCCCGAGCAGCACCCAGGCGCTGCGCGGGCGCCGCCGCCCGCCCTCGGGACGGGTGCGGGCGGCGAGCACGGCCGCGGCCCCGCGCAGCGCCGCCAGGTGCGCCGTCGCGTACCGCTGCCGGGGGTCGGTGGAACCGGCCGCCTCGCCGAGCGCGCGGTGGGCCTGGCCGAGCAGCTGGCCGGCGGCGACGGGCACCGGAGGGGGCAGCGGCAGCTGGCCGGCGGCCGGCACGGCCCGGGCGGCGGCCATCAGTCGTGCACCCGCACGAGCCACCAGCGGTTGGCCGCGGCGTCCCAGGACAGGTCGTACACGCCGGCGAAGCTCATCCGGGACCGGCCGGCCCGCACCGCCTCGATCCGCCACACCTGCTGCGTGGCAACCAGGTCGGCCGAGGCACCCCCGCGCATCTCGGCGTCCCACCAGGGCGGGGTCTCCACCCACGAGTCGAGCAGCTCCCCCACGACGTAGCGGCTGCCGCCCCGCCAGAACTGCGCCGGCCCGGCCGGGCCCCGCTCGACCTGCACCTCTTCACCGACCCGGCCGGCGACCTCACCGAGCACCCGGCTCATGGCAGACTCCCCTTCCTGCGCCCCCGGCCCGGCTCCACCGCCCGGGCGGGGAAGGACCCGGAGCGGCCGAGCCGGCATCTTTCGAACGCGTGTTCGAACACCGGCAAGTAGACCGGACGCCGGCCCGGCCGTCAAGCCGGCGCGGGCGCTTCACCCTCCTGCCGGTCCCGGGCCGACAGCGGGCGGCCCGGCCCGGTGGCAGGATCACCGCATGACCCGACCGGTGCACCCCCGCGTGGCCGAGGTCGCCCGATCGCTGGCCGAGGCCGGCAGCACCGGTCAGGTGCAGGTGCTGCCCGCGGAGGTCCGCACCGCCGCGGCGGCGGCGGCGGAGCTCGGCGTGCCGATCGGTGCGATCGTCAACAGCCTGGTCTTCGCCGTCGGCGACGAACCGCTGCTGGTGCTCACCAGCGGTGCCCACCGCGTCGACGAGGACAAGGTCGCGGGGCTGCTCGGGGTCGCCCGGATCGCCCGCGCGGGGGCCGCGTTCGTCCGGCGGCACACCGGGCAGGCCATCGGCGGCGTGGCGCCGGTCGGCCACCCGTACCCCATCGGCACGCTGGTCGACGTCGAGCTGGCGCGCCACGACCGGGTCTGGGCGGCCGCCGGTCATCCCTCGGCCGTCTTCCCCACCACCTACGACGAACTGCTCCGGCTCACCGCCGGCACGGCGGCCGAGGTCGGCAACGGGCCGACCGACCCCACCGCGCTCACCGTGGGCGGTGCACCCGTCGCCCGCCGGCTCACCGTCACGGGCGGCCCGGCCGACGAGGTGGCACCGGTGGGGGCCCCGTGACGGGCACGACCCCGGCCACGCGGGTCACCGATCTGCCGATCCGCTGGCTGCGCGAGCACATGCACGAGGCGCTCACCATCTACGGGCTCGCGATGGGCTACGACTCCTCCGTCGTCGCGGGCCGGTACGGGTACGCCGTCCAGCACACCGAGCGCCCCGGTTTCCGCGCGGTGGGCGCCTTCGCCGCGACCGAGGAGGGCGAGCGGCTGGTGGGCTTCGGCTACGGCTACCTCACCGCACCCGGGCAGTGGTGGCACGACCAGGTCCGCGCCGCCCTCGACCGGCGGACGGCGAAGCGCTGGCTGGCCGGCGCCTTCGAGGTCTGCGAACTGCACGTGCACCCCGACTCCCAGAGCCGCGGGGTGGGCCGGCAGCTGCTGCACGCCCTGCTCGCCGACCTGCCCTACGACACCGCGCTGCTCTCCACCCCCGACGCCGACACCAAGGCGTTCCGGCTCTACCGGGCCGAGGGCTTCGTCGACCTGGCGCGCGGCTACCACTTCCCGGGCGACGCCCGGCCGTTCGCCATCCTCGGCGTCCGGCTCCCCCTCCGCCCCGCCGACCGGCGGGGCGGGGGCTGACCGGCGTGCCGTCCGCTCCCGGGAGGAGCGGCGAGCCGACCGGCGCCCGCGACGCCCCCGACGAGCGGGTCGACGTCGTCGTCGTGGGATCGGGGCACAACGGCCTGGTCGCCGCCTGCTACCTGGCCCGGGCCGGCCGCAGGGTGGAGGTGGTCGAGCGCGACGAGGTGCTCGGCGGAGCGGTCTCCACCGTCGAGCGGTGGCCCGGTGTTCGCGTCGACCGCGGCTCCAGCGCCCACGTCATGATCCGTCACAGCGGGATCCCCGAGGAGCTCGACCTGGGCGCCGTCGGCCTGCGCTACCTCGATTGCGACCCGTGGGGCTTCGCGCCCGCCCCGGCACCCGGTGACCCCGGCCCCGACGGCTGCCCGCTCGTCTTCTCCGTCGACCTCGACGCCACCTGCGCCTCGATCGCCGCCGCGTGCGGTCCCGACGACGCGGCCGCCTACCGCCGGTTCGTCGGCGTGTGGGGGCCGCGCAGCCGCGCCGTCGTCGCCGCTTTCGGACGGCGCCCCGCCCCCGCGCAGCTCGTCCGCGCCTTCTGGCCGCTCGGGGCGCCGTCCGGAGGGGCGCCGCGGACGTCCGGCGGCGACCTGGCCGTCGACTTCCTCGGTTCCGGGGATGCGCTGCTCGACCGGTGGTTCCGCAGCGAGCGGCTGAAGGCGGCGCTCGCCTGGTTCGGCGCGCAGTCGGGCCCCCCGATGTCCGAGCCGGGCACCGCGGCGATGGTCGGCTGGGCCGCCCTGCTGCACGACGTCCCGCCCGGTCACCCCGTGGGCGGCTCCGGTGGTCTCACCCAGGCGCTGCGCCGACGGCTCGAGGCCGACGGCGGACGGGTCGCGCTCGGTGACGGCGCCGCCCGGCTGCTCGTCGGGTACGACGGCGGCGGCGCGCGCGTCGGCGGGGTGGAGACCGTGTCCGGACGGCGGATCCGCGCCCGCGCCGTCGTCGCCGCCTGCCACGTGCGGGCCACCCGCGAGCTGGCCGGCGCCGCGGCACCTCGCGCCCTCGCCGATGCCGACCCGCCCCTCGGCAATGGCTTCGGGCTGGTGCTGCGGGCGCTGACCGACGCGCCGCCCCGCTATCCCGGCGTCCCCGAGCACGAATCGCTACAGGGACTGCAACTGCTGTGCACCGACCGGGCGCAGCTGGCCGCCGCCCACGGCGACTGGCTGGCCGGGCACCTGCCGCGCGAACCGGTGCCGCTGGCGATGTGCTTCTCGGCCAGCGACTCCACGCTGGCCCCGCCCGGGCAGCACGTGGTGACGGTGTGGGGCCAGTGGTACCCGTACGAGACCGCCGACGGCGCGGACTGGGACGCACTGGCCGAACCCGCGGCGCAGCGCTTGGTCGCCGCCGTCGACCGGTTCGCGCCGGGCTTCGCCGACTCGGTACAGCGGCTGTACGTCCAGACGCCGCTGGCGCTGGAGCGGGAACTGTCCCTGCCCCGTGGCAACGTGATGCACGTGGACATGGGGCTGGCCAGCATGTTCGCCTTCCGGCCCACCCCTGCCCTGTCCGGCTACCGCGTGCCCGGCCTGCGCGGCCTCTACCTCGCCGGCGCCTCCACCCACCCCGGCGGCGGGGTGCAGGGCAACTCCGGCCGGACGGCGGCCCGGCTGCTGCTCGCCGACGAACGGCCGCTGGCCCGCGCCCGCGCCACCGCCGGCACCGCACTGGTCCGCCTGCGCGCGGGCCGTCGCGGAGCGCAGAGGTGACCGCGGCGCCGGCCGCCCGCGCCGCCCCGGGCGACGGCCTGCTCCGCGGGCTGCCGTTCGCTCTCGCCGTCCTGCTCGTCCTCGCCGCGATCGCCTACCCGCTGGCGTCCGGCGCCGCGCGTGACGTCGTGAGCTGGACGATCGTGCTGCTCGGCGCCTCGCTGTCGGTCGTGCACGCCGGCGCGTCCCGCGGCCCGCGCAGCGGCCTGGCCGTCCTCGCGCTGGTCACGGCCGTGGCGGTCGCCTTCGAGGCGATCGGCCTGGCCACCGGCTTCCCGTACGGCAGGTACACCTACAGCGACACCCTCGGTCCCACCCTGCTCGGGGTGCCGCTGCTGGTGCCGCTGGCCTGGCTGATGATGGCGTGGCCGAGCTGGGTGCTCGCCCGGCGGCTGGCCGCGCCCGTCCGCGCGAGCCGCCGCCGGCCGGCACGCGTGGTCGCCGCAGCGGCGGTGTTCGCGGGGTGGGACGTCGTCCTGGACCCGCAGATGGTCCAAGCCGGCTACTGGACGTGGGCCGACCCCAGTCCCGGCCTGCCGGGCATCGACACCGTCCCGTTGACCAACCTGGCCGGATGGCTGCTGGCCGGCGTGGTCCTGATGTCCCTGCTCGACCCGCTCGTGGCGCGCACCGCCCTGCCCCGCTCCCCACGCACCGGCGACGCCCCCGCGCTGCTCGTCCTCGGGTGGATGACGCTCGGCGGTGCGGTGGCGCACGCGGGCTGGCTGGGCCTGCCCGGCTCCGCCGCGTGGGGCGCGGCGCTGGCCCTCCCGGTGCTGGCGGTGCTTCTGGTCCAGCGGCGACGGGCGGCGGCGGTCCGCCGGTGAGGACGGCGCTGCGGCGCGATGCGATCCGGCGGGTGGTCCGCGTGCCGGCCCGGGGCGCGCTCCGGGTGGCGGCCGTTCTCGCGGTGGTCGGCGCCGGGCACGCGGCCGTCAACGCGGGGCTGCTGCGCCGGCCGCCGGGCGACCCGCCGCCGGTGCACCGCCGGGTCGTCGTGGTGTTGCCGGTGCGCGACGAGGAGCACCGGGTCGGCGACTGCCTGGCGGCGGTGCTGGCGCAGCGGGGCGTCGACGACCTGTGCGTGGTCGTGGTCGACGACGGCTCGGCCGACGGCACCACCGCGGTGGTGCGCGGCGTCGCCGACCCCCGCGTGCGGTTGGTGACCGCCGACCCGCCGCCGCCCGGCTGGCTCGGCAAGCCGCACGCCTGCGCCACCGGCGCGGCCCATGCCGGCACCCGCGCGGCCGGGGAGGTCCACGGCGGCAGCCGGCCGGACGACGTCCTGGTCTTCGTCGACGCCGACGTCCGGCTGGCCCCGCGAGCGGTGGCGGCCGCCGTCGCCGTCCTGGACGAGCACGGCCTCGACCTCGTGTCGCCCTGGCCCCGGCCGCTGGCCGCATCGGCCGCCGAGCGCCTGGTCCAGCCCCTGTCGCCGTGGCTGTGGGCGACCACGCTGCCGCTGCGGCTCGCGGAGCGGTCCCGCCGGCCGTCGCTGGCCGCGGCGAACGGCCAGTTCCTCGTCGTCCGGCGCGGCGCGTACGAGGCCGCGGGCGGGCACGCCGCCGTCCGGGGCGAGGTGCTGGAGGACATCGCGCTGCTGCGCGCCGTGAAGCGCGCGGGGGGCCGCGGCGGGCCGATCGACGGCTTCGGCCTCGCCGCCTGCCGCATGTACGACGGGTGGCCGCAGCTGCGCGACGGCTACAGCAAGTCGCTGTGGGCGGCGGCCGGCGGGCGCCCGGGCGCGAGCGCGGCAGCGGCGGCCGCCCTCACGGCCGTCTACGTGCTCCCGGCGGCGGCTGCGCTCGCGGGGTCGCGGGCCGGACTGGTCGGGTACGCGGCCGGGGTCGCCGGCCGGGCCGTGGTCGCCGCGCGCAGCGGCGGGCCGGTGTGGCCCGACGCGCTGGCCCACCCGGTCTCGGTGCTGCTGTTCGACGTGCTCATGGCGCGGTCGTTGCTCGGCCGGCGGCGCGGCACGCTCACCTGGCGCGGTCGCGCCCTGTAGGCGTGCGTCCAGCGGAGGCGGGCGTCGGCGGCCCGGGCCCCGCCGGCCGCGGGTCCTGCGCGCGCCGGAGCCGGTCGAGGCGGCCACGATGGGGCCGTGACCCCAGCCGACTCCCCGTCCCGCGTGCACTTCGACCCGGGCGTCCTCGACGCCAGCGCCTTCTACCGGATCCTCAACTCGGTGGTGGTGCCGCGGCCGATCGCCTGGGTGTGCACGCGGTCGGCCGAGGGTGTGCACAACCTGGCGCCGCACTCCTTCTACACCGTGTCGTGCGTCGACCCGCCGGTCGTGCAGTTCACCTCGGTGGGCCGCAAGGACTCGCTGCGCAACGCCGAGGCGACCGGCGAGTTCACGATCAACCTGGCACCCGAGCCGCTGATCGAGCAGGTCAACGCCACCGCGACCGATTTCCCGCCCGATCACAGCGAGGCCGAGCACACCGGCGTCCGGCTCGAGCCCAGCGACCTGATCGGCACCATGCGGGTGGCCCAGTCCCCCGTCGCGCTCGAGTGCACCCTGCACGCCGCGCTGCGCCTGGGCGACAGCACCGTGGTGTTCGGCCGGGTGCTGCGCATCAGCGTGTGGGAGAGCGCCGTCCGCGACGGCCGGCCCCGCGTCGAGCAGCTGCGGCCGCTCGCCCGCCTCGGCGGGAACGAGTGGACCACCATCGGCGCGGTGTCGGAGATCCGGCGGATCTCCTACCGCCGGTGGAGCGAGGACCCCTCGGTCGGCGAACGCATCCGCGGCGACGGGTCCTGACCGGGCGTCGCCGGGACGGCGGTCAGCCGGGAAGGTGCGGCGCCACCTCGTCGGCGGCGTCCGCGCCGAAGGCGTCGGCGAAGCGGGCCAGGAACTCCGCGCTCGGCAGGTCGTACTCCTGGGTGCCGACCACCTCGACGGCCGCCGTCGCCACCGCCGAGCCGAGCTGGGTCGCCCGCTCCAGGCCCAGGCCCCACGCGCGCCCGGCGATGAAGCCGGCGCGCAGCGCGTCGCCGCCTCCGGTCGGCTCCACCGGCTTGGTCTCCGGGACGGCGATGACCGACAGCGGCTCCTCCCCCGCCCGGCGCACCAGCACGCCGTCCGCGGCGCGGGTGGTGACCCAGGTGTCGACGCGGGCGAGCACCTCCTCGGTGCTCCAGCCGGTCTTCTGCAGGAGCAGCGCGGCCTCGTACTCGTTGGTGAAGAGCACGTCCGCCCCGTCGACCAGGTCGCGGATCAGCGCGCCGTCCGCCCAGGCGAGCTGTTGGCTGGGGTCGGCGACGAACGGGTAACCGCGGTCGCGGCACTCCTGCGTGTGCCGCGCCATCGCCGTCGGGTCGTTGGGGCCGACCACGACGAGGTCCAGGCCGCCGACCCGGTGCGCGACCGGCGCGAGCTCGATGTCCGCGGCCTCGGCCATGGCGCCCGAGTAGAAGGAGGCGATCTGGTTGTTGTCCTGATCGGTGGTGCAGACGAACCGCGCGGTGTGCTTGAGCTCCGAACGGTGGACGCTGCGGGTGTCGACGCCGTGCCGGCAGAGCCAGGCCTCGTAGTCGGCGAAGTCGCTGCCGACGGCGCCGACGAGCACCGGCGCCAGGCCCAGCAGCCCCAGGCCGTAGGCGATGTTCGCCCCGGCGCCGCCGCGGTGCTGCACCAGGTCGTCGACCAGGAACGACAGCGAGACGTGCTCCATCTCGCCGACGACGAACTGGTCGGCGAACCGGCCGGGGAAGGTCATCAGGTGGTCGGTGGCGATCGAACCGGTGACGGCGACGGGCACGGGACGCTCCCTCGGTGGCGCATCGGCGGGCCGGCCACGCGGGACCGGGACGGTGGGCGGGCTGGTCCACCTTAGGGATCCCGGGCGTGTCGCGCCGGTCGAGCCGTCGTCCCACGGCGGCCCACCGGCCGCGCGCCCGGGCGTGTCACATCGTCTGGGTGAGCAGGCGGTCCCGGTGTGCCGGTCGGAGCTCACTGGCTCAGCGCGCGGCGCAGCCAGATGCCGAGCTGTGCGGTACCGACGAGGCCGAGCAGGACGCCGACCGCCGTCCCGGCGGTGATCACCGGACCGGCCGCCCCGGTGGCCGACAGGACGCCGGCCCCGCCCAGGGTGAATCCGGTCAGGACCACCCGGGTCGGCCGCTCCCAGACCGAGATGGAGCCGGTCTCCCGGACGCCGGCCTGTCCGGCGCGGGCGCGCAGGTAGTCGGGCAGCCAGCACAGCGCCCCGAAGGCCGCGGCGAGCAGCCCGGGGGCGCCGGCCAGCCACAGCGCGACGGTGTAGGCCACCTCGGTGAGCCGGTCGACGACGGAGTCGAGGACGAAACCGCGCCGCGACGCCCGGCCGCCGGCGATGGCCAGTGCACCGTCGAGCGAGTCCAGCAGACCGGACAGGCCCACGAGCAGCCCGCCCGCCACCAGGCCCCAGGCGCCGAGGGGCACCACGGCGGCGCCCGCCACCGCCACCAGCAGGCCCAGCGCGGTGGCGGCCAGCGGCGGCACCCAGCGCAGCACCCGGGCCAGGGTGTAGGCCGCCGACAGCCAGCCGCGGACCAGCCGGCCGGCCGTGGGATCGGCGTCGCCGTGCCAGCGCGCCCACGCGGCCAGGTACTCCTCGCGGTCGAGCACGGTCCTCCCTCCTCCGCGGCACCGGCGGTGGCGGGACCGGGTGCAGCAGGGACAGTAGAGGCGTGCTCGCCGGTCTCGCCCCCGCCCGCCGCCGGCTCGTGGTCGGACTGCTGGCACTCGCCGTCGCCGCGGTCGTCGGGGCCGGCGCGGTCCTGCTCGTGCCGCGGCTGGCCGCCGGCGAGGTCGTCCCGGTCCCGCAGGACGAGCCGGGCCCGGTGCTGGTCGTCCCCGGGTACGGCGGGTCCACCGGCGCGGTGCAGAGCCTCGCCGACCGGCTGACCGCGGCCGGCCGGGACGCCACCGTCGTCCGGTGGCCCGGTGACGGCACCGGCGACCTCGGCGCCGCCGCCGCGGAACTCGGCCGGGCCGCCCGGGCGGCGCTGGACCGCACCGGCGCGGCCGGTGTGGATGTGGTCGGCTACTCGGCCGGCGGCGTCGTGGCGCGGTTGTGGGTCGACGGGGACGGCGCCGGGCTGACCCGCCGGGTGGTCACCCTCGGCTCGCCGCACCACGGGACGACGCTGGCCGACCTCGCGGTCGACGTCGCCCCGGCCTCGTGCCCGGAGGGCTGCCGGCAGCTGGCCACGGGCAGCGACCTGCTCGCCGCGCTCAACGCCGGCGACGAGACCCCCGAGGGGCCCACCTGGGTGTCGGTGTGGACGGAGCGGGACGAGACGGTGACGCCACCGGAGTCCGCCCGGCTCGAGGGCGCGGTCAACGTGCCCGTGCAGGCGGTGTGCGCCGACGCCCGGATCGGCCACGGCGATCTGCCGCGCGACCCGCTGGTGCAGGAGATCGTGCTCGAGCAGCTGGCCGGCCCCGCCCCGGTCGAGCTGACCGCCGCCGACTGCGTCCGCCTCGGCGGCTGATGCGGAACAGATCCGTGCGGGTCCACCGCACGGATCTCCTCCGCGAACCGTCGGTGCCTCGTGCTGGGGTGGCGCCGTGACCGGAGAGACCGACGACGGACGGATCCTCGTGCTCGGCGCCACCGGCTCGGTCGGCCGCCGGGTGGCCGGGCTGCTGCGGGAGGCGGGGCGCCCGGTGACGACGGCCTCGCCGAGCGCCGCCGTGCGCTTCGACTGGACCGAGCCGGCCACCTGGGACGCCGCCGTGGACGGGGCGACCGGCGCGTTCGTCATGGCGCCGGACGGCGTCCCGGTCGACCACGCCTTCCTGCGCCGGGCGGCCGACGCGGGCGTGCGCCGCCTCGTGCTGCTGTCCAGCCGCGCGGTCGAGGCGATGGGCGATGAGCGGCTGCTCGCGGCCGAGGCCGCGGTCCGCGACGCGGGTCCGGCCTGGTCGGTGGTCCGCGCCGACTGGTTCGACCAGAACTTCGACGAGGGTGTGTTCCGCGACGCGGTGCTCGCCGGCGAGGTGGTCGTCCCGGTGGGCGACGTGCGGCAGGCGTTCGTCGACGCCGGCGACGTCGCGGCGGTCGCGGTCGCGGTGCTGCTCGGGAAGGCCGCCACCGGCGCCACGTACGACGTGACCGGACCGGAGGCGCTCTCCTTCGGCGAGGCGGTCGGGGTCGTGGCCCGCGCCGCAGGCCGCCCGGTGCGCCACCTGGGCGAGCCCGACGACTACTGGCGCACGATGACCGGCTCGGGGCTCGACGCCGCCCAGGTCCGCCGGGAGATCGAGGCCTTCGCGGCGCTGCGGGCCCTCGGCGACGACGTCCCGACACGCACCGTCGAACAGCTCACCGGCCGGGCCGCGACGTCGTTCGCCGACTACGCCGCCGATGCCGCGGTGCGCGGCGCCTGGCGGGGGGCATGAGCGGCCCCGTCCCGGGTCCCGCCCCGAGCGTGCGAGGGGTGGGGAGGACGGGGTCCTTTCATCAGCTGGTGATGTCCTTGGTGGTGAAGTTGGCCCACGCGGCGGTCAGCAGCACGCCGACGTAGACGCCCTGGAGGGCCAGCCCACGGACGACGTCGCGCCACAGGATCGGGTCGCGGAACAGGTCGACGAATGCCAGCCAGTACCGGGTGGGCAGGTAGGGCGCGATCGGCGAGGCGGCGTCCAGGGTGAACAGCAGGGACGACGTCACCAGCACGGCGAGCGCGCCGAGGGTCGCCCCGAGCGGTGAGTCGGTGAACGTCGAGAAGAACAGCGCGAACGCCGCGACCCCGAGCATGGACACCGTGACGTAGCCGATCGCCAGCACGGTGCGACCGGTCAGCTCCTCCGGGGTCAGCGTGCTGCCCGACACCGAGGTGCCCGCGATCGGCTGCGCCTCGAACAGCGTCGTCCCGACGACGTAGCCGACCGCCGCGACGACGACCACGGTGACCAGCACGAACGCGAAGACCGAGACGAGCTTGGCGACGAGCAGCCGGGTCCGCCCGGCGGGCCGGGCCAACAGGTAGCGCAGCGTGCCGGCCTGCGCCTCGCCGGCCACCGAGTCGCCGGCGACGACCGCGACCGCGATCGGCAGGAACAGCGGCAGCACGATGGCCAGTGCGGCCAGCGGGAAGAGGGTGCCGTTGGTCAGCACGGCCGACAGGAACGGCGGGCCCTCACCGGGCCGCGGGGCCAGGTCGGTGAGTTGCAGCAGCACCGCGACCAGCAACGGCAGGGCGTTGAGGACGGCGATCGTCGTCCAGGTCCGCGGTCGGCGGAACAGCTTGTGCAGCTCGACGGCGATCACCGGCCGCGCTCCCGGACCTCGACCCGGTCCCCGGCGGCGCGGGCCGCGGCCAGGACGACCTCCTCGAGCGTGGGGCGCTCCGGCGCCAGCCCGATGACCGGCACGCCCGCGCCGACGAGCAGCGCGTTCACCTCCGCCGGGTCGTCGCCCTTGACGACGACCCGCTCGCCGTCGACCGCGGTGACCCGCCCGTCGAGGGCTGCGCGCACCCGGTCGGGCTCGGGGGTGCGCACCACCGTCGCGCCGGTGGGCGCGGTCAGCGTGGCCAGCCGGTCCTGCAGCACGAGCCGGCCGCGGTCGAGCACGCCCACGCGGGTGGCCATCTGCTCGATCTCGGCCAGCAGGTGGCTGGACAGGAAGACCGTCGTCCCCTGCCGGTTGAGCTCGAGCAGCAGCTCGCGGATCTCGGCGATGCCCTGCGGATCCAGGCCGTTGGTGGGCTCGTCGAGGACGAGCAGCTCCGGACGGCGCAGCAGCGCGCCGGCCAGCCCGAGCCTCTGGCGCATGCCGAGCGAGTAGGCGGCCACCGGGCGGCGGCCCACGCCGGCCAGGCCGACCTGCTCGAGCACGGCGTCGATCCGCCGCCGCCTGGTCCGCCACGACCCGCCGGGCCCGGAGGCGTCGAGCAGCGACAGGTTGGCACGGCCGGAGAGGTGTCCGTGGTGCGCGGGTCCCTCGATCAGCGCGCCGACGCGGGGCAGCACCGAGCGCGCGGCGCGGGGCATCCGCCGGCCGAGCAGCTCGACCTCGCCTGCGGTGGGCAGCACCAGCCCGAGCAGCATGCGCACCGTGGTCGTCTTGCCCGAGCCGTTGGCACCGAGGAAGCCGTAGACGTCGCCCGCGCGGACGTCGAGGTCGATCCCGTCGACGGCGCGCACCCGGCCGAAGCGCTTGACCAGGCCGCGGGTGACGATCACCGCGGTCACCCTTCCTCCGCCGGCGGGGGCAGCGCGGCGGCCGCGGCGGCCAGCGCGTCGAGGGTGACGGTGCCCGCGACGAGCCAGGCACCCTCCCCCGGGGGGTCGAGCACGAGCAGGCCGAGCGGACCGGCAGCGACCCGCAGGCCCCGCCCGTCGTCCACGGCCTCCGGGCTGGCGCGCAGCGTGCCGGCGACGTCCCGGGCCAGCCGTCCGGCCACCGGGACGGCGGCCAGCAGCGTGACCCCGCGGCCGTAGAGCCCCACCGCCGCGGGCGCGCCCTCGATGGTGCGGCGCGGCAGCCCGGCCAGCTCGGCGGGCAGCGGCACGCGGGCGATGCGCCGGTCGGCCTGCTCGAGCAGGTCCCGCTCGCGGTCGAGGGCGACCCGGGCGCCGGGCGGCGGGACGAACGACGTCACCGCCGGATCCGGCGAGCCCAGTTCGAGGTCGAGGTAGCGCGTGTCGAGCGCGGGCACGTCAGCGGCGCCGAACACCTGCACCTGCAGCGGCAGCCCGCTGGCGGCGTCCACCCAGACGTCGACCCGCTCGACGGCGGCCGCCGGCGCCCACGGCACCAGCCGCAGGCCGAGCGCGTCGCGCCCGGCGACCCGCCGGGCGCCGATGCGGCTGAGCTCCTCGTCGGCGGCCTCGGAGAGCAACCGACGACCCAGCGAGGTCGGCAGCAGGTCCGGAGGGGTCGGCAGGGACAGCGGGGACGGCGCGGTGCGGGTGGCACGGGCGTCCTCGTACTCCCACACCCAACCGCCGGCGCCGTCGGCGTGGTAGCCGGTCTCGCCGCCGGCCGCCAGCACGTCGACCCGGCGCCGGTCGGGCCCGGCGTCCCACACGCGCATCAGCGTCCGGTCGCTCACCAGGTCGGAGAGCCGCGAGAGGCGGTCGCCGACGGGCAGGGTCAGCCCTCCGGCCGACTCCGCGTAGCCGGAGAACGCCACGTCGGCGCTGGCCAGCGCGTCGGCCCTCAGCTGCGGGGCCGGGACGTCGGCGTCGGAGGCGGGTAGGGCGCCGACGACCGACGGCAGGGCCAACAGGACGCCGGCCAGCACGGCGACCACGGCCCAGCGCCGCGCCGCTCCGTACCCCGACGCGACCACGGGAGCCACGGTACGACGGCCGCAGCCCCGGTCGGCGTGCTGCGCGAGACCTACAGCCGACTCACAGCCACGACGGGAGGCCGTGTCGGCCCGGGACGGCGTGGCCGCGCGCGGCGGATGCCGGAGCGCACTCGCTTTTCCGCCGCACGGCCGAGCCACTCCGTCTCCCTCCCCCGGTGATCGGGGCGCGGGAGCTCACGTCAGACCCGCAGGGGCGCGGTGAGGAGGATCTCGGTGACGTCGGGGCGGTAGGTGCGCCATCGGGCTCCGGGTGGGGCGGTGTCGTCGCGTTCGACCCGGAAACCGTGGTGGACCTTGGTGTGGTGCCGTTCGCACAGCAGGCCGGAGTTGTCCAGGCTGGTCTCGCCGCCCTGGATCCACTCGACCAGGTGGTGCACGTCGCACCACCAGTGCGGGGCGGTGCAGCCGGCGAAGGAAAGGACCCCTGCGCCCCCCGCCACGCGCTCCGCACGCGGCGGGCCCCTGCGCAGGGGCCGGCGGCCGACGTCCAGCGGCAGCCCGTCGGGGTCGAGGACCAGGCGGGTGAGCTGGGCGTCGCAGGCCGCCCAACGGGCGCGGGCGGCGGACAGGGTGGCGCCGAGGGCGGTGCAGGCCGCGCCGGGGCCGAGGGCGGGGTCTGCCAGCTCGGTCAGGCCGACGGTGACGAGGACGTGCGGCTGGACCTTGCGCAAGATCGGCAGCTGCCCGGAGGCCAGGGCCAGGTCGCACAGTTGCACGAGCGCGTCGCCGAGCCGCTGGGCACGGGTGCGGGTCTCCCCGGCGCAGCGTGACGCGGCGGCGATGGATTCCAGCGCGGTGGCCACCTTCTCCCCGCCGACGGTGTCCAGCGCCCCGCCGAGGGTCCACGACCCGTCGGGGTGCGAGCTCAGGGTGAGCGCGCGGCCCTCGGTGGGGTCGGGTTCGGGCCCGTCGGGGTCGAGAGCGGCCAAGTAGTGCCCGACCGCGGACTGCAGCTGCCGGTGGGTGCCGCCGACCGCGACGTCGAGCAGCGCGGCCTCCATGGCGGGCAGGTCGACGCCCTGCGCGGCGGCCTTGTCCAGGTTCTCCGGCCGGGTGATCTCGGCGAGCACGTCGACCGCGTCGTCACCCAGCCGCCCGGCGGCGTAAGCGGCCTCGACCGCGGGCAGCCGGTCCAGCGCCCGGCCCTGGGCGAGCAGGCGGGACGCCGCGGCGCCGGAGAGCCGGGCGTGCCCGGTGAGCCACGGCCGCATCGACGTCAGCCCGTCGTGCTCGGCCGCCTGGCGCACCTCGGCGCGCCGCACGGTGCGGGTCAGCGCGGCGGTGATCCGGTGCTCCGCGACCGCCAGCTCACGCACCCGGTCCAGCAGCTCACCGTCGGACAGGCCGTCGAGGTCGTCGGCGGCCAGCGCGTCCAGTGCGGAGGCGAGCTCGCCCATGACCTTCCCCTTCCTTGTCGAACGTGTGTTCGATGGTACTGGACGGCGGCTCGCGCATCAAATGACTGCGCAGGTCAGCGCGCTGACCGTCGCGCACCGGCCACGGCCAGCAGGGCCGATCCGGTCGACCGTCCGCCGTGGCGCCGACTGCCGGGCGAGCGCGCGTGCTCCGCTCCGGGTCACCGGCGGGCGGGCACGGTTCGGCCGCCGCGGGGCGGGGCAAGCGCCCCCCGTGGCACCTCCGATCAGCGACGCGGTCGTCGTCGACGTCCTCCGCCGGGTCGACCGGCTGGTCACCCCGCTGGCCGACCGCCTCCGACGGTCGCCGGGCCGACCCCGGGTCGCGCGCGACCGCTGGTGGGCCGAGCGCGTGCCCTGGGTGGTCGCGCTCGCTTCGGCGCTCCCCCGCGTCCTCGGCCGGCTCGCCGACCTGCTCCCGGTGCAGAACGCCGTCGGGGCGGCGGCGCAGTCGGTCGTGGTCCTCGGGGTGGCCGGCGAGCACGGCGTCCGGGCACCGGCCGAGCGGGTGAGCCTGCTCGCCCGCGTGCTGCTGGACCGCGACCTCCCCGCCGGGCGGGTCGAGCCCCTCCTCCAGCGGGCGCGGGGCACCTACCGGGAGGAGGCGCTGGGACCCCGCGGACGGCGGGGCGTGGTGCGCACGCTGTGGCGGGTCGCCCGCCTGCTGGCCCGCATCGACGAGGCGCTCGACGCCCGGCCCAAGGGCCGGCTGCGGCACCGCGCGCTGGCCGCGTTCCCGGTGGTCGGGGTGGCCGGCGGCTACGCCGCCGAGCGGCAGGCCCTGCGCAAGGCGGCGGCGCGGGCGGCCGCCGTCCTCGACGACGAGGACGGACGCCCGGCGCCGGGACGCGCAGCGGGCGGTGGCTGAGCACGGTCGGCCGGCGGCGCGGCGTCGCTGCGCGGGTCAGCCGGCGGCCGACGCCCGCGCGAGGTCCGTCGCCCCGGCGCCGGTCAGGTTGGCGTGCACCTCGCGGGTCGCCGTCGACCGGTTCATGGTGATGAAGTGGATGCCGGGCACGCCCTCGTCGAGCAGCCGGCGGCACAGCTCGGTCGCCACCTCGACGCCGTAGGCGCGCACCGCGGCCTTCGCCTCGGGGGTGTCGCCGTCCAGCTCGGCGAAGCGTGCGGCCAGGTCCTCCGGGAAGGCCTGGCCCGACAGCTGCACGATGCGGGTGATCTGCCGCACGTTGGTCACCGGCATGACCCCGGCGATGATCGGCACGTCGCAGCCGCGGCCGCTCACCCGGTCGCGCAGCCGGAGGTAGTCGTCGGCACGGAAGAACATCTGGGTGATGGCGAAGTCGGCGCCGGCCCGGCACTTGGCGACGAACATGTCGACGTCGGTGTCGAAGTCCGGCGACCGCGGGTGCCGCTCCGGGAACGCGGCCACGCCGACGGAGAAGTCGCCCATCGTCCTGATGAGCGAGACCAGCTCGGCGGCGTAGGACAGGCCCTCGGGGTGGGCCGTCCATTCGGCCTGCGGGTCGGCGCCCGGCGGGTCGCCGCGCAGGGCGAGCAGGTTGCGCACGCCCGCGGCAGCGAGCCGGCTCACCACGTGCCGCAGCTCGGCGACGCTGTGGTCGACCGCGGTGAGGTGCGCCAGCGGGGTCATCGTCGTCTCGGCCGAGATCCGCTCGGTCACCGACACGGTGCCCTCCCGAGTGGTGCCGCCGGCGCCGTAGGTGACCGAGACGAACGACGGGCGGAGCCGTTCCAGCTCGCGCAGCGCCGTCCACAGCTGGGTGTGCGCCTCCGGCGTGCGCGGCGGGAAGAACTCGAACGACCACGTCGGGCGCCCCTCGGCGAGCAGCTCGCGCACGGTCCGGGTCACGAGCGACGAGGGTACGGGTGCGGGACGCCGGCGCGGGTCCGGGACGGGCGCGGAACCGGGCCGCGGCCTGCATCCGGGCGGCTCCCGCCGGGCGAAGGAGGTGCGTGATCACGACACCGCGTGCCCCGGACGAGCTGCTCCGGAGGTGGTGGCCCGCCGGATCGGGCGATACTGAGCCCGTGACGGCCGGTACCCAGCAGCGCGCGACCGAGTCCGCGATCCGGGTCCCGCTCGCCGCGGCCGACCTCGATCGCGTGCGCGGTGCGGTGTCGGCGGCGCTGGAGGCCTTCCTCGAGCGGCAGCGGCAGACGCTCGCCGCGATGGACCCCTCGCTCTCCCCCGTGGTCGACGAGGTCTGCGCCCTGGCCGCGGGCGGCAAGCGGCTGCGACCGCTGTTCGCCTACTGGGGCTGGCGCGGCGCGGTCGCCGGTGCATCCGTGCCGGCCGAGGACGACGCCGCCGTGCTGCGTGCCGTCGCGGCGCTGGAGTTCGTGCACGCCAGCGCGCTGGTGCACGACGACGTCATGGACGGCGCCGTCACCCGCCGCGGCCGCCCGGCCACCCACGTCGGCTTCGCGACCGCGCACGGCGACGGCGGCCTGGCCGGTGACGGTGCGCTGTTCGGCACCGGGGCGGCGATCCTGGTCGGCGACCTGGCACTGGTCTGGTCCGACGAGCTGCTCCGCTGCTCGGGCATCTCGGTGCCCGCGCTCATCCGGGCCCGGGCGGTGTGGGACACCATGCGCACCGAGGTGACCGCCGGCCAGTACCTCGACCTGCTGCGCGCGGCGGGCGGGCTGCCCGGGCCCCAGGGCGCGCTCACCGTCGCCCGCTACAAGAGCGCCGGCTACACCGTGCAGCGGCCGCTGCAGCTCGGCGCCGCGCTGGCCGGCGCCGACGAGCACGTCCTCGAGGCCTGCACCGCGATCGGGCTGCCCCTCGGCGAGGCGTTCCAGCTGCGCGACGACGTCCTCGGCGTGTTCGGCGACCCGGCCGTCACGGGCAAGTCCGCGGACGACGACCTGCGCGAGGGCAAGCGGACCCTGCTGGTCGCCCTGGCCGAGCAGGCCGCGGATGCGGCCGGGCGCCGGCTGCTGGCCGAGTCGCTGGGCGACCCGTCGGCCGGGCCGCAGGAGTTCGACGCGCTGCGCGCGCTCATGGAGTCCACGGGCGCCCGCCGGCGGGTGGAGGAGCGCATCGCCGAGCGCACCGCGGTGGCCCGCGCGGCCATCGCCGGGGCACCGATCAGCGACGACGCCCGCAGCGCCCTCGACGCGCTCGCCGTCGCCGCCACCACCCGGGCCGCCTGAGCCCCGGATGCCCCGTCTGCGCACCGTCCCCGGGCGGACCGACCGCGTCGTCGTCGTGGGTGCCGGCCTGGCCGGCCTCGCCGCCGCCCTCCGGCTGCGCGGCGCCGGCCGCCAGGTCACCGTCGTCGAGCGCGGCGCAGGCCCCGGCGGGCGCGCCGGCCGGATCGAACGCGCCGGCTACGCGCTGGACACCGGCCCGTCGGTGTTCACCGCGCCGGAGCTCGTGGCCGACACGCTGGCCGCCGTGGGCGAGAAGCTCGAGGAGCGGCTCTCCCTGATCCGCCTGGACACCACCTACCGGGCGCAGTTCGCCGACGGCTCGCACCTGGACGTGCACGCCGACCCCGACGCCTTCGCCGCCGAGGTCGAGCGGCTGGCCGGTCCCGCCGAGGCCGGCAACCTGCGCCGCTACCTGGCCGATCTGGCCGAGCTGTACCGCCTGCAGCTGCGCACCTTCATCGACCGCAACCTCGACACCCCGCTGGACCTGCTCGGCCCCGAGCTGGTCGCGCTCGTCCGCCGCGGCGGCTTCGGCCGGCTGTCCCGGCACGTGGCACGGGCCTTCCACGACGACCGGCTGCGCCGGCTGTTCAGCTTCCAGGCGCTGTACGCGGGGGTGTCGCCGTTCCGGGCGATCGCCGCGTACGCCGTCATCGCCCAGCTCGACATCGGCGCCGGCGTGTGGCACCCGGTGGGCGGGATCGCCGCCGTGCCGCGCGCCCTCGCCGCCGCCGCGGCCGACGCCGGGGTCGCGTTCCGGTACGACTCCCCCGTCGAGGAGCTCGAGCTCTCCGGCGGCCGGGTCACCGCCGTCCGGCTCGCGGACGGCGAGCGGCTCCCGGCCGACGCCGTCGTCGTCTCCGCCGACCAGCCGCACCGGCTGGTGCCGGGGCTGCGGCCGCCGCGCCGGCCGGTGTGGTCGCCGTCCTGCGTGGCCCTGCAGCTCGGCGTCCGGGCGGAGCTGCCGGGGCAGGCGCACCACACGATCAGCTTCGGCGCCGCGTGGGAGGAGGTGTTCGCCGAGCTGACCCGGCTCGGCCGGCCGATGAGCGACGCGAGCCTGCTGGTCAGCATGCCGTCGGTCACCGACCGGTCGCTGGCGCCGCCGGGCGGCCACGCGCTCAGCGTCGTCGCCCCGACGCCGAACCTGGACCGGCGCAGCGGCGGCAACCCCGACATCGACTGGACGGCGCTGGCCCCGCGCTACCGCGACGAGCTGCTCGCCGTGCTCGAGGCGCGCGGCTGGACCGGCCTGTCCGACGCCGTCGAGGTCGAGCACGTGGACACGCCGCTGACCTGGGCCGCCCAGGGCATGGCCGCCGGCACCCCGTTCGCACTGGCCCACACCTTCGCCCAGACCGGCCCGTTCCGGCCCTCGACGCTGCCGCGCTCGGGCCCGGAGAACGTCGTCCTGGCCGGGTCGACGGTGCAGCCGGGCGTCGGCGTGCCGATGGTGCTCATCAGCGGGCGGTTGGCCGCCGAGCGGATCACCGGGCCGGTCGGCGCATGACGGCCCTCGACCGACCGCCGTCCCCGCCCGCCGACCGGGCGCGGCAGCAGGAGCTGCTCGACGCCGCGTACCGGCACTGCGCGGCGATCAACGCCCGGCACGGCAAGAGCTACCACCTCGCCACCCGGCTGCTGACCGCCGACCGTCGTCCGGCGGTCCACGCGCTGTACGCCGCCGCCCGCACGGCCGACGACCTCGTCGACGTCCCGGGCGCCGACCCGGCGGGCGATCTCGCCGACTGGTCGCGCGCGCTGCTCGTGGAGCTGGAGGCCGGCTGGTCCGACGACCCGGTGCGGCTGGCCACCGTGCACACCTACCGCCGCCACCGCATCCCGGTCGAGCACCTGGTCGACTTCCTCGCGGCGATGACCAGCGACCTGACCGTCACCGGCTACGCCGACC
Organism: Geodermatophilus sp. YIM 151500; assembly: GCF_025716945.1. GTDB lineage: Bacteria > Actinomycetota > Actinomycetes > Mycobacteriales > Geodermatophilaceae > YIM-151500. The sequence goes on along the minus strand of NZ_JAOVZT010000013.1, from coordinate 84,994 downwards.
TCGACGCCCTCGACCGCTACATGTGGGGGTCGGCGTCGGTGATCGGACTGCAGGTGCTGCCGGTGCTCGGCACGGCCCGCGGGGTGACCCGCGAGGAGGCCGCGCCGCACGCGATCGCGCTCGGCGAGGCCTTCCAGCTGACCAACTTCCTGCGCGACGTCGGCGAGGACGTCGACCGCGGCCGGGTCTACCTGCCGGCGGACCTGATGGCCGCGCACGGGGTGACCCGGGAGCAGCTCGCGGCCAAGCACCACGACGCCCGCTTCCGTGCACTCATGCAGGAGATGGTGTCCGTCGTCCGCCGCCGCTACGACGACGCCGCCCCCGGCACGCCGATGCTCGCGCCCGAGTCGCGCGACTGCGTCCGGGCGGCCACCGCCCTGTACGGCGGGATCCTCGACGAGATCGTGAAGGCCGACTACCGGGTGCTCGACCGCCGGGTGCGGGTGTCCAGGCCGCGGCGCCTGGCCGTGTTCGCCCGGCGGTTGACCGCGGCCCAGGTGGCCAGGGTGAGGGTGACCAGGGAGAAGCCGAACAGCAGGTCCTCGACCGGCGCGTAGGCCAGGCGCGGGCCCCAGATCGTGCCGGGGCTGTAGGTGACGACGTCCAGACCGGTCAGCACGCCGTTCATGAGCAGCTGGAAGAACACGATGATCGCGTAGGCCACCCAGAACACCGGCCGGGTGACCATGCGGGTGCGGTACACGGCCAGGTCGACGACGAGGACGGCGACCACGGAGGTCACCGCCAGCGCGGAGTAGCTCATGGCCGATCCGCCACCGGCTCCGCCTCCTCCGGTACGTAGCCGGCGTCCCAGCGCGTCACCCGGCGGACCGCCTCCAGGGCCATCACCGCGCACACCGGGACGACGACGAAGAACAGCACCTCCTCGACCGGGATGCCGCCGGGCAACCGCACGCCGAGGGTCTGCCCGCCGTCGTAGGCCCAGTGACCCTGGTCGATGGCGTACAGCACCCACGCGACGAAGACGACGAACCCCGGCACGAGGGCCAGCAGCAGCCGCCGCCACCGCGCGTACACCCGCACCCCCAGCAGCAGCTCCAGCGGGGCGGTCACCACCAGGCAGCCGGCCAGCAGCGCCAGGTACGTCAGCTGCCCCACGTCACCCGCTTCGGGCGCGGCGCGGCAACCGGATGCACGGCGCCCACCGGCGTCACAGGGCCAGCGCCTGGGCGCGGCGGGTGACCTCGGTGTGCCGCTCGCCGCGCAGCGCCTCGACCGGCGTGCCGGGCAGCGAGTCGTCGGCCCGGAACAGCCAGGTGAACGCCTCCTCGTCGGTGAAGCCGCCGTCGCGCAGCACCGTCAGCAGGCCCGGGAGGTGCTTGAGGACGGCGCCGTCCTTGAGGAAGTCCGCCGGGATCCGGCTGTTCCCGCTGCCGGGCACCGCCATCAGCTTGCCGTCGCGCAGCAACTGGCGGACGCGGTTGGGCGAGGTCCCGAGCGCCTCCGCGACCTCCCCGGGGGTCAGCGTCTCCATGCGACCGAGCCTATGCGGCGACGCCCGGGGCCCGCGCCGGTCGCCCGCGTCGGTCGTCGACCGCGCAGCGCGCCGCAGGTGCACCAGGCGCACCGACCACCCCGGACGCCGCGTGTGACGGCCGGGACGGGCCCGTCCCGCTTCTACACTCGCCGGGTGGACACCGCCGTGACCGACCCCGTGGTCGGCCTCGTCCTCGAGGGGCGCTACCGCCTCGAGGAGCGGGTGGCCCGCGGCGGGATGTCCACCGTCTACGCCGCCACCGACCTGCGGCTGGACCGCACGGTCGCGGTCAAGGTCATGGCCGACCACCTGGTCCACGACCCGACCTTCGTCGACCGGTTCATCCGCGAGGCGCGGGCGGCGGCGATGCTCAGCCACACCAACGTGGTGTCGGTCAGCGACCAGGGCAGCGACCAGGGCCTGGTCTTCCTGGTCATGGAGCTGGTCCGCGGCCGCACCCTGCGCGACCTGCTGCAGGCCCGCGGGCGGCTGACCGTCGCCGAGGCCTTCGCCGTGCTCGAGCCGGTGCTCGCCGGGCTGACCGCCGCGCACCGGGCCGGCATCGTGCACCGCGACATCAAGCCCGAGAACGTGCTGATCGGCGTCGACGGCGTGGTCAAAGTGGCCGACTTCGGTCTGGCCCGCGCGGTGGTCGGCACCGGGCAGCAGACCAGCCAGACCGGCGGCGTGCTGATCGGGACCGTGGCCTACCTCTCCCCCGAGCAGCTCGAGCGCGGCAAGGCCGACGCGCGCACCGACGTCTACGCGGCCGGCATCGTGCTCTACGAGATGCTCACCGGCCACCCGCCCTACGGGGGTGACACGCCGCTCGCCGTGGCCTACCAGCACGTCCACCACGACGTGCCCGCGCCTTCGGCCGAGGTCCCCGGTCTCCCCTGGCAGGTCGACGACCTGGTCGCCCGCACGACCCGGCGCGACCCGGCCGGGCGGCCGCTGGACGCCGGCGCCTTCCTCGCGGAGCTCGCCGACCTGCGGCACGACCTGGGCATCGAACCGGTGCCCGTGCCGACCGGGCGCAGCTCCGCCGGCCCCGGCACGCTGCGGCCGACCAACCGGCCTCCCCGGCCCCGGCACCCCAGCGACCCGGGCACCGCCGTCCTCGGCGGCGGGCGCAGCGGGCGGACGACGGCGATGCCGCCCGCGGGCGCTCCCGTCCGCCGCCCCTCCACCGACCGGCTGCACCTGGGCCCGCCGCCGCACATCCGCCGCCGCCGCGCGCGGCTGGCCATGGCCGTCGTCCTGCTGCTGGCGATCACCATCGGCGCCGTCGGCTGGTGGCTCGGCTCGGGCCGCTGGACGACGGTGCCGCGCCTGGCCGGCCAGCCGCAGGAGGCCGCGGTCGACCTGCTGCAGGAGGCCGGGCTGGACCCCGACCCGATCGTCGAGGAATTCAGCGAGGACGTGCTCGAGGGTTCGGTCATCTCCGCCGACCCCGGCAGCGGCGAGGCCATCCGGGGCACCGACGTCCGCCTGGTGGTCTCCAAGGGACCGGAGCGCTTCCGGGTGCCCGTCGAGCTGGCCGGGCGGCCGGTCGACGAGGTGACCGCCCGCATCCAGGAGACGCTGCCGGCGGTCAAGGTGACGACGGCCGAGGAGCACGACGCCGAGACCCCGGCCGGCCGGGTGCTGCGCTTCGACCCGCCGGCGGGCACCGAGCTGCGCCGCGACGAGCTGGTCACCGTCGTGGTCAGCCTGGGGCCGGCCCCGGTCGTGGTGGCCGACGTCGTGGGGCTGGGCCCCGAGGCGGCCACGGCGAACCTGGAGCGGCAGGGCTTCCAGGTCGCGCGGGCCGAGGACGGCCGCAGCGCGGACGTCGCCGTCGGCGAGGTCATGGCCGTGGAGCCCAGCCCCGCGGCCGGTCCGCAACCGCACGGCAGCACCGTCACCATCCAGGTCTCCGCGGGGCCGCCGCTGGTCACGGTGCCCGACGTCAACGGCCTGAGCGAGCCGGAGGCCACCGCGGCGCTGCAGGGCGCCGGTCTCCGGGTCGAGACGTCGACGTTCGTGGCCGGCAACCGGGTCTACCGGCAGAGCCCGGCGGCCGGAGAGGTCGTCGAGCAGGGCACCACCGTCAAGATCCTGCTGAGCTTCGGGTAGCCCGCGCCGGTGCACCGCTCCCCCCACGCGACGCCGATCGGCGCGCACGTCCAGACCCGCGGTGGCCTGGCCACCGGCGGCCTCGCCTACGCCGACGCGGTGTCCGCGGAGGTGGTGCAGGTCTTCGTCGGCAACCCGCGCGGCTGGCGGCTCTCCGACGGCGACCCCGCACAGGACGCCGCCTTCACCGCCGGCTGCCTCGAGCGGGGCGTGCCGGCCTTCGTCCACACGCCGTTCCTGGTGAACGTCGGGTCGCCGACCGAGGCCACCGTCGAGCGGTCGATCGCGACCATCGCCCACAACCTCCGCCGCGGCGCCGAGCTGGGCTGCGCGGGCGTGGTCGTCCACGCCGGCTCGGCGGTCGGCGAGGACCGCTACGAGGCGGCCCTGCGCCAGCTGCGCGAGCGGCTGCTGCCGGTGCTCGAGCGGGTTCCGGACGACGGCCCGCGGTTGCTGGTCGAGCCGACCGCCGGGGGCGGGCGGTCGCTGGCGGCCACCGTCGAGGACCTCGGCCCCTACCTCGCGGCGCTGGACCACCACCCGCTGGTCGGCATCTGCCTCGACACCTGCCACGCCTTCGCCGCCGGGCACGATCTCGCGGTGCCCGGCGGGATGACCGCCGCGCTGGACGCGCTCGAGGCGACGGTCGGGCCCGGGCGGCTGGGCCTGGTGCACGCCAACGACTCGCTGGACGCCTGCGGGTCCCGCCGCGACCGGCACGCTCCGATCGGTGCCGGCACGATCGGCGGCGGCGCGTCCGGTCCCGGGCCGTTCCGCGAACTGCTCGCGCACCCGTCGGCGGCCGGCGTCCCCGTGGTGGTGGAGACCCCGAGCGAACTCGACGGCTCGCCGTCCGCCGGCCACGCGCGGGACATCGACCTGCTGCGCTCCCTGCGCGGCGCGGTAGGCACGGAGCGCCCCGCCGCCTGACCGGACGCGGGCTCACACGGCCGGGTGCTGCCACTCGTGGTCGGGCCCGTCGGGCGCGTCCCGCCAGAGGACGCGGATGATCCCGCCCCGGGACGCCGCGCTCCGGGCGACACCGATGGTGATCGAGTCGCCCGACGGCACCTCCGCCCGCGCGGTGGGCAGGCCCAGCAGGTCCATGCCCTGGGGGACCTCGACGCGGACGTCGTAGGCGATCGCGTCGCCGATGTTGACCAGATCGTTGGTCGCGGCCCCCTGCCGCTTGAGCGCCCACCGGATGGCGTGGTCCTGGACCAGCCGCCGCCGGGCCGACTGCTCACCGGCCGCGAGATCGGCGGCGCGCTGCGCGGCCGCCTCGGACCGGCCCGCCGCCCGGGCGGCGCGCCGGCTGTAGAACAGGGCCAGCGTCGCCACCAGCAGCGCGAGGACGGCGACCGCCGCGACGATCCCGTCCGACACGCCCATGGTCACGAGGGAACCAGACGACGCCGCAGGTCGCGCGGTCGGCGCGCCGGAGCTCAGTCGTCGAGGAGCGGGGCCAGGACGTCGGCGGCGCGCTCGACCGCGGCCTTGTCGACGTCGAGGTGGGTGACCAGCCGCAGCCGACGCGGACCCGCCCGCCCGACCAGGACGCCCTCGGCCTTGGCCGCCTCGGCGATCACCGGCGCCGGGACGTCGTCCAAGACGACCATGTTCGTCTCGACCGTCGCCGGGTCGACGCCGAGCCGGGCGGCCAGCAGCCGGGCGTGCTCGTGGTCGTCGGCGAGCCGGTCGACGTGGTGGTCGAGGGCGTACAGGCACGCCGCGGCGAGCACGCCGGCCTGGCGCATGCCACCGCCGAGCCGCTTGCGCCACAACCGGGCCTCGGCGATCCGCTCGGCCGAGGCGACCAGCACCGAGCCGACCGGCGCGCCCAGCCCCTTGGACAGGCACACCGACGCGGTGTCGGCCAGCCGGCCGTAGGTCGACAGCGGCAGCCCCTCGGCGACGGCGGCGTTGAAGATGCGGGCACCGTCGAGGTGCACGTCCACCGCGTGCGCGCGGGTCCAGTCCCACAGCTTCCGCAGCTCGTCGAGGGGCTGCACCCGGCCGCCACCGCGGTTGTGCGTGTTCTCCACCGTGATCGCGGCCGTGGCGGTGACGTGCCAGTCGCCGTGCGGGCGCACCTGGGCGATCAACTGGTCGGCGTCGAGCCGCCCGCCGTCGGAGACGACGGTCCGGCTGGACAGCCCGAACACCGCCGCAGCCGCACCCATCTCGTAGGTCAGCACGTGGCACTCGGCGTCGCCGAGGATCTCCTGGCCCGGCCGGCAGACCAGCCGCAACCCGATCTGGTTGCCCATCGTCCCCGACGGCACGAAGAGCGCCGCCTCGTGTCCGAACAGGTCGGCGACGCGCTCCTCGAGGGCGTTGAGCGTCGGGTCCTCGCGGTAGACGTCGTCGCCGACCTCGGCCTCGGCCATGGCGCGGCGCATGCCCTCGGTGGGGCGGGTGACGGTGTCCGAGCGCAGGTCGATCGCGTCGGCTCCGACGCCCGAGGGGGCGTGGGTGTCGATCGAGTACACGTGCTAGCCCCGCAGCATCTCGGCGACCAGGAAGGCCAGCTCCAGCGACTGCCCGGTGTTCAACCGCGGGTCGCAGGCGGTCTCGTACCGGCTGTTGAGGTCCTCGTCGCTGATCTCCTGCGCACCGCCGAGGCACTCGGTGACGTCCTCACCGGTCAGCTCGACGTGGATGCCGCCGGGCCAGGTGCCCAGCGCCCGGTGCACGTCGAAGAAGCCGAGCACCTCGTCGACGATCCGGTCGAAGTGCCGGGTCTTGAAGCCGGTCGAGGACTCGTGGGTGTTGCCGTGCATCGGGTCGCACTGCCAGACGACGGAGTGGCCCGACGCGGTCACCTTCTCCACGATGCCGGGCAGCACGTCGCGGATCTTGCCGTTGCCCATCCGGCTGATCAGGGTGAGCCGGCCGGGCACGCCCTCCGGGTCGAGCCGCTCGACGAGCTCGGTGGCCTGCTCGGGCGTCGTCGTCGGGCCGATCTTCACGCCGATCGGGTTGGCCAGCCGGGACACGAACTCGATGTGCGCGCCGTCCATCTGGCGGGTGCGCTCCCCGACCCAGACGAAGTGCGCCGACAGGTCGTACGCCCGGCCGTCGTGCACCCGCACGAGCGCCCGCTCGTAGTCGAGGACCAGCGCCTCGTGGGAGTTGAACAGCTCGACGCTGTGCAGCGCGCTGGAGTCGACGCCGCAGGCGCGCATGAACGCCAGTGCCCGGTCGATCTCCCGCGCGATCACCTCGTAGCGGACGCCCGCCGGCGAGGTGGCCACGAAGTCCTTGTTCCAGTCGTGCACCGCGTGCAGATCGGCCAGCCCACCGCGGGCGTAGGCGCGGATCATGTTCATCGCGGCCGCCGAGTTGGCGTAGGCGCGGACCAGCCGATAGGGATCCGGCACCCGCTTGGCCGGGTCGGGCTCCAGCGAGTTCACCATGTCGCCGCGGTAGGACGGCAGGCCCAGCGCGTCGGTGTCGGCCGACCGCGGCTTGGCGTACTGCCCGGCCACGCGGCCCACCTTGACCACGGGCACGCTCGCGCCGTAGGTGAGGACGACGGCCATCTGCAGCAGCGTGCGGGTGGTGCTCTGCAGGTGCGGCTCGGTGTTGAGGTCGAACGTCTCGGCGCAGTCCCCGCCCTGGAGCAGGAAGGCCTCGCCCCGTGCCACCGCGGCCAGCCGGGAGCGCAGGTCGTCGACCTCGGACGGCGCCACGATCGGCGGGACGGTCGACAGGGTGTCCAGCACGGTGTCCAGCGCGGCACGGTCCGGCCACCGCGGCTGCTGGGCGGCGGGCAGGTCCCGCCACCGGTCCAGCCCGGGGAGCAGCTCGGGGAGACTCACGCCGTCGAGGGTACGGCGGGCGGTCCGCCGATCCGGACAGCCCCGGCCGGGGTGACCGATCCCTCGGCCGGTGCCCGGCCCGGCGGGCCGGAGGCCCGGCCGCCCGGGGCTCCGGCCGGGGCGGCTCATCCGAAGAACACCTCCGCCTCGGCGTAGCGCTCCACCGGCACCAGCTTCAGCTGCGCCGTGGCCGCCGACAGCGGGACCCGCACGATGTCGGTGCCGCGCAGCGCCACCATCACCCCGGACTGCCCGTCGTGGACGGCGTCGACGGCGGCCAGCCCGAACCGGGTCGCGAGCACCCGGTCGAAGGGCGAGGGCGTGCCGCCGCGCTGGATGTGACCGAGCACCACCGCCCGCGCCTCCCGGCCGGTGCGCTCCTCGATCAGCGAGGCCAGCGCCGGCCCGATGCCGCCCAGCCGCACGTGCCCGAAGGCGTCCTTCTCCCCCGTCAGCAGCTGCAGCTCGCCGCCGGCGGGTGCGGCTCCCTCCGACACCACCACGATCGGCGAGAAGCCGGAGTCGAACCGGTGCTGGCAGTGCGCGACGACGGCGTCGACGTCGAACGGGCGCTCCGGGATCAGCACGACGTTCGCGCCGCCGGCCATGCCGGCGTGCAGGGCGATCCAGCCGGCGTGCCGGCCCATCACCTCCACGACCAGGGTGCGGTGGTGGCTGTCACCGGTGGTGTGCAGCCGGTCGATCGCCTCCATGGCCACCCCGACGGCGGTGTCGAAGCCGAACGTGTAGTCGGTGGCGTCCAGGTCGTTGTCGATGGTCTTGGGCACGCCGACCACGCGGAGCCCGGCCGCGGCCAGCTGGGTGGCCACCCCCAGGGTGTCCTCCCCGCCGATGGGCACGAGCGCCTCGATGCCCAGCCGGTCGAGCGTGGCCATGACCCGGTCGGCACCGCCCTCCATGGCGTAGGGGTTGGTCCGGCTGGTGCCCAGCACCGTGCCGCCGCGCGGCAGGATCCCGCGCACGGCCGCGAGGTCCAGCGGCACGGTGTCGCCCTCCAGCACGCCGCGCCAGCCGTCGCGGAAGCCGACGATCTCGTCGCCGTGCTGGCCGACGCCCTTCCGCACGACGGCCCGGATGACGGCGTTGAGACCGGGGCAGTCGCCGCCGCCGGTCAGGATGCCGATGCGCATGTCGTTCCTCCGGGAGGTGGACGCCGGCTGCTCGGGTCGCTGGGCGTCATGATGCCGCAGGCCACGCGGCCGGAACGGGACGGCAGCGGGCGGACGACGGCGTGCGCCGCGGTCGGCCGGCAGGCGGCCGAGCTGGCCGCGGAGACGGAGTCGGTGCAGACGATCCAGGGCGACACCGGCGCCGCGGTGCGCGCGATGGGCCGGATCGCCGACGTGGTGCGCACGATGGTCGACCACCAGACCACGATCGCCAGCGCCGTGGAGGCGCGGTCGGCCACCAGGCGGGAGCTGACCCGCAGCGTGGCGACCGCCGCCAACGGCGTGGGCGCGGTCACCGGGACGCTGACCGACGTCAGCCGGAACGCGCAGGACAGCGCCGAGGACATCGAGCGGGCGCGCGGCGCCGCCCGCGGGCTCGACGCGTCGTCCCGCGAGCTCAACCGGCTCCTCGGCGTGTTCACCGTCTGATCCGGCCGGACCGGGCGTCGCGGTCGTTGGGCCCGTCGCGCCGCCGCGACCGAGCCCGCGGCGGCGGGAATGCGCTCCGGCGGAGGACGGTTGCGGCGCGGGTGACCTCGGCAGCGGAGCACCGGAGGACCGTCGCGATCACCGGGGCGACCGGCGCGCTCGGCCGACGGGTGGTCGACCGGCTCGCCGGCGCGGAGGGGGTGCACCTGCGGCTCGTCGTCCGCGACGCCTCCCGGGCGCCGCGTGTGCCCGGAGCGGAGGTGGCGGAGAACCGCGGCGGCTACGCCGACGGCCCGGGCCTCGCCGCCGTGCTCACCGGTGCGCACACCGTGTACCTGGTCTCGGCCGCCGAGGCCGAGGACCGGCTGGCGCAGCACCACTCCGCCGTCGACGCCGCCGCGGCCGCCGGCGTCCAGCGCATCGTCTACACCTCCTACCTCGGCGCCCGCCTCGACGCCACGTTCACCCTCGGCCGCCAGCACGCGGCGACCGAGGACCGGATCCGGGCCACCGGCGCCCGGTGGACCTTCCTGAGGCACGGCCTGTACGCCGACTTCGTGCCGTTCTTCGCCGGCGTCGAGGGCGACCGGGCGGTCATCGCCGCCCCGGCCGGCGAGGGACGCGTCAGCTTCGTGTCGCGGGACGATCTCGCCGACGTCGCCGCCGTGGTCCTGCTCGACGACTCCGGCCGGTTCGACGGGCAGGCCCTGGACGTGACCGGCCCGGAGGCCGTCAGCCTGGCGGAAGCGGCCGCCGTGCTGCAGGAGGTGACCGGGCGCCCGGCCGAGTACCGCCCGCAGACGGTCGAGGAGGCATGGGCGGCCCGGCGTCCCCTCGGCCGCGGCGACTGGGAGGTCGAGGGCTGGGTGACCAGCTACCTGGCGATCGCCGCCGGCGAGATGGCCACCGTCGGTGACGCCGTCCCCCGGCTGACCGGCCGCCCGGCGCGGACCGTCGGCGAACACCTGCGCGCGCACCCCGAGGACTGGGTGGCCCTGCGCGGTTGAGGGCGGGGGCCCGACGTCGCCCCGGCAGGGTCCCGCACGGGCTGGTCACGCGCCTCGGAAGGCACCCCACGGGTCCGGGCCGCCGTCCTGCTCGCGGAGCAGCCGCCGGAGCCGCTCGGGATCTCGCCGGGCCAGCTCGTCGAGCAGCTCGGCGCGCAGCTGGACGGCGAGGGCCTGCGCCTCCGGTCCGGCGGCGGACCGCAGGGCGGCCGAGGAGTCGTGCCACTCGCGCTCGAGCGCCTCGACGGGGAGCTCGGGCAGGACGCGCCGCAGCTGGGCCAGTCGGCAGAGCGCCGCGCCCGGGCCGTCCTCCGGGCTGGTCAGCATCCAGTCGACGACGGTCACGGCACCGAGGACGAGAAGGGCCACCAGCAGGACGGCACCACCGGGACCCAGCAATCCGAGACCGTGGCTGAACGGCGGGGCGAGCAGGCCCAGCCCGGCGGCCGCGGCCGCCGCCCGGCGCGCCGTGGGGGACTGCCGGAAGCCCGGCGTGACGAGTGCGACCACACCTGCGGCCAGCGCCGCCACCACCGGTCCCCAGACCAGGGCGGCCGAGGGTGGGCCCACGACCGCGCCGAGCAGCGCGAGCACGAAGTAGACGCCGGCCGCCACGCGTCGGGCGGCGACCAGCAGCGCGTGCCAGACCTCCCCGGCCAGCTGCAGCCGGGACGGGCCGGTGGAGCCGAACCCCGTCGCCATGTCCGGACGCTAGGCGGCAGGTACGACCAGCGGTAGGCCGGATCCATGACGGCTCCGCGACGTTTCCGCTCATGCTCGACGGCGGGCGGCTCCCTCCCGCCGGCCCTCGGCCTCAGCGGCGGACGCCCTCCATGGCGCGCCAGCGGGCGAGGTTGTGGCGGGCGTCGACCAGGGCGTCGTGGGCGCCCTCCGGCGGGGGCGGCAGCTCGGGGCGGCCGACGTCGTCCCAGCGCTGGCGCAGCTCGCGGGTGAACCGCGGGATCGGCCGCGGCAGTGCGGGCATCGGCCCCCACAACTGGCACAGGGCGACGTGGTCGTAGGCGGCGAACCACGCCCACAGCTCGATCTCCTCACCCGGGCCGGTGAGGAAGGCCAGCAGGTCATCGCGGATGCGCCCCCGGCTCCGCCAGGCGCGGTCGGCCGGCGGTGGCAGCTGGTCGAGCACGTTGCGGCGCACCCAGGGGATCGCCCGGCCCGGGTCGAACTCGGTGCTGACGGCGTAGAACTCGCGGCCGGTCTCGTCGACGACCCCGATCGAGACCAGGTCGATCGTCGCGCCGTCCTCGATGAACTCGGTGTCGTAGAAGAACCGCCGCACGGACCCACGGTAGGTGCCGCCGTCCTCCGTCACCGGCGTCCCGGACACCGCCGCGAGCTCGCGAGGGCCGGGGAGCGGCGGCCGTGCAGCGGCCCGCCGCGAGCCTGCGGCCGGGCGGGGCTGGAAGCCCGCCCCAGCTCAGCCGGCCAGCGACGTCGGCGCCCGGTCGACGGCCTCGTCGACCGGCGGCAGCAGCCGGGCGATGATCTCCACGGCGCTGGACCCGGTCGCGTCCATCGTCTTCTTCACCGCGGCGCCGTAGACGTCGACGTACTCCTGACCGGACAGCTTCAAGATCGCGTACATGATCTCGTCGGTGATCGACCGCTCGACGAACCGGTCGCCGGACAGTCCCTCGTAGCGGGAGAAGTCGAGCGCCTTCCCGAAGCGCACCCGCACCGTGGTGATCGACCGGCCGAAGGGCAGCGCGCGCCGGCGGTACACCATCGCGACCGGCACGACCGGGACACGCGTTTCCAGCGCCATCCGGGCCACCCCGGTCTTGCCGCGGAACAGGCGCCCGTCGGGCGAGCGGGTGCCCTCCGGGTAGATGCCCAGCAGCTTGCCCTCGGAGAGGATGCGGATGCCGGTGCGGATGGCGTCCTCGGCCGCGGAGGCGTCGGTGCGGTCGATGGGCACCTGCCCGCTGCCGGCGAAGAACAGCCGCTGCAGGGAGCCCTTCACGCCGGAGCCTCGGAAGTACTCGGCCTTGGCCAGGAAGGTGACCCGGCGGCGCAGCGACAGCGGCATGAAGATCCAGTCGGAGGCCGCCAGGTGGTTGCTCGCGAGGATGGCGGCACCCGTCCGGGGGACGTGCTCCGTGCCCTCGGCACGCGGCCGGAAGACCAGCCGGACGGCCGGCCCGATCGCGACGTACTTGAGGAACCAGTAGAACAACACGCCTCCCTCGTGAGCTGCCAGACTAGGGAGCCCATGGGCCGATGGACAATCGGCCGCCGCCTGCGGGGCACACCCGCAGCCGTCCCAGCCGGTCGGCCCTGTCGCCCGGTCGCCGAGGAGGCCGACGTGTCGAGACCCGACGTGCCCGCCGCCGGGGTGATGCCCGGCGGCGAGCCGTTCGAGTTCACCGGCCACGGCCCGGCCGGTCGCACGGGCGTGCTGCTCGTGCACGGCTTCACCGGCACCCCCATGAGCATGCGCCCCTGGGGCGAGCACCTGGCGGCGGAGGGCTTCCCCGTGCGCTGCCCGCTGCTCCCCGGGCACGGCACGCGCTGGCAGGACTGCAACGCCGTCGGCGAGGACGACTGGCTCGCGACGGTGCTCACCGCCTTCGACGCCCTCGCCGCGGGGTGCGACGCGGTCTTCCTGGCCGGCCTGTCGATGGGCGGCACGCTGGCCACCCGGGTGGCCGAGCTGCGGCCCGACGAGGTCGCGGGTCTGGTCGCCGTGAACCCGTCGCTGTCGACCCGCCGGCTCGACGCGCGGCTGCTGCCGGTGCTGGCACGGGTGACCGGCAGCTGGTCGCCGATCGGCAGCGACATCAAGAAGCCCGGCGTCGCCGAGCTGGCCTACGACCGGCTGCCGCTGCGCGGCATGCTGGCCCTGCGACGGCTGTGGGCGGCGACCCGGGCCGACCTGCACCGCGTCACCGCCCCCGTGCTCGTCTTCACCAGCCGCGAGGACCACGTCGTCGAGCCCGAGTCGAGCAACCTGCTGCTCGACGGGGTGTCCACCGACGACGTGGAGCAGGTGCTCCTCGACGACAGCTACCACGTGGCGACCCTGGACAACGACGCCCCGGCGATCTTCGCCCGGTCCGCGGAGTGGATGCGGGCGCGCGCCGGCGCCCGCCCTGCGGCGGGGCGGCGGTGACCCCGGCCCGGCGGGGCCGCCGGGACAACGGCCTGGACGCCGCCCTGTGGAGCCCGCTGCGCGACGTCGACCCGCGGGTGGGCGAACACCTGCTCGACGTCCTGCAGCTGGCCGGCATCCCCGCCTACCTGGAGCCCTCGGCCGACGTCGGGCCGTACACCCGCACGGTGTTCCTGCCCAGCCCGCCCACCGACCGGCTCTACGTCGACCGGTCCCGCCGCGCCGAGGCGCGCGAGCTGGTCGACCGGCACGCCGACGACCACGTCGAGCGGCGCGCCGACGACCACGCCGAGCGGCGCGCCCCGGGGCCGGTGCCCGAGCGGGCCGCCGTCCGCCGGAACATCGACGAGGACGCCGAGTGGGCCCGCATCGTGGCGGCGTTCGAGGCGGAGGAGGGGCGCCCGGTCGCCGACGGCGAGCCCTCCGACGCGCCGCCCCCGCCGCCGCACGAACCCTCGGTGCTCGACCGGCCCGACGAGCACTACGAGCCGCCGCCCGCCCCGCCGCTGGGCGTGCCGGCACCGGCCGCGCTCTACGCGGTGCTGCTCGTGGTCGCCGGCGTCCTGCTCGTCGGCATGCCGGGGCTGCTGCGGCTGTCCGCCGACGTCGGCCTGGTCCTCGGCGTCGCGGCCATCGCCGGCGGCGTCGCCCTGCTCGTGTCGCGGATGCGCGAGCGTTCGGTCGACGACGGCGACGACGGCGCGGTCGTGTGAGGCTCCACCTCCTGTCGTCCTCCGGACTCCCACTCGTCACTCCCACCGCGGCCAGCAGCCGTCCTCCGCCCGAGCGGAGCCCGCCCGCCGCTCCTCGCGGAGACCCTCCGGACCCCCACTCGTCGCGACCTCCGCCGACGTGGTCAGCGGTGATGACGCGTCCTCTACCGTGCCGGGCGTGAGCACCGATCCGCACTCGACGACGGTCACGCTGTCCGGCCACCTCATGGACACCGGCGTGCTCGCCCGCGTCCTCGACGACGTCCTGGAGTACGGCGGCGACTACCGCATCGAGAGCCTGGAGCTCGGCCGGGAGCACGAGGACGAGTCGCGGGCGCACATCCAGATCCGCGCCACGGACCCGGACCTGCTCGAGCGCATCGTCATGCGCCTGCAGACCCACGGCGCCAACGCCGTCGACCCGGGGACGGCCATCACCCGGCCCGCGCCGGCCGACGGCGTCTTCCCCGACGACTTCTACTCGACCACCAACCTCGACACCTTCGTCCGGCTGGACCGGGAGTGGATCCCCACCGACCGCGCCGAGATGGACTGCGGGCTGGTGGTCGACGAGTCCGGCGGGCGGCGCGTCGTCCGCACCGTGCCGGTCAGCGACGTGCGCGCCGGTGAGGCCGTGGTGTGCGGCGCGCACGGCGTCCGGGTGGAGATGCCGCCGTCGGTCGTCCGGGGCGAGGAGGAGGAGTTCGGCTTCATGGGCTCGGCGGTGTCGAGCGAGAAGCCGCAGGCGGTGCTGGTGCGCCAGATCGCCGAGCGGATGCGCGAGGTCAAGGCGGCCGGCCGCAAGGTGCTGTGGGTGGGGGGGCCGGCCGTCGTGCACACCGGGGCCTCCCCCGCCATGGTGCGGCTGGTGGAGGCCGGCTACGTCGACGTCCTGTTCGCCGGCAACGCGCTGGCCACGCACGACATCGAGTCGGCGCTGTACGGGACCTCGCTGGGCGTCGATCTGGCCAAGGGCTCCGGTGTGCCGCACGGCCACGAACACCACATCCGCGCGATCAACACCATCCGCGCGGCCGGATCGATCGCCGCGGCCGTCGAGTCCGGCGTGCTGACCGGCGGCGTCATGCACGCCCTGGTGCGGGCCGGCAAGCCGTTCGTGCTCGTGGGCTCGGTGCGCGACGACGGGCCGCTGCCCGACGTGCACACCGACGTCATCGAGGGTCAGCGGGCGATGCGCGCGCAGCTCCCCGGCGTCGGCTTCGCGATCATGGTCGCGACCATGCTGCACGCCATCGCCACCGGCAACATCCTGCCTGCGTCGATCCCGCTGGTCTGCGTCGACATCAACCCGGCGACGGTCACCAAGCTGGCCGACCGCGGCAGTGCGCAGGCCATGGGCATCGTCACCGACATCGGCCTGTTCCTCGAGCAGCTGGCCCGCGAGCTGACCTGACGCGGAGTGCGGGGAGCGAGGTTTCCTCGCTCCCCGCACTCCGCGTCAGGGCTGGTGCTCGGCGACGGACTGGCGCGACAGGTCGGCGGCGCCGATGAGACCGGCCTGCGCGCCCAGCTCCGCGGCCACCACCCGCGGCCCGGGCCGGAACGTGCGGCCGGGCAGCGCTCGCTCCAGCCGGCTGCGCGCCGGGCCGAGCACCATCTCGCCGAGCACGCTCACCCCGCCGCCGATCACGACGACCTCGGGGTCGAGGACGGCGGAAAGATCGGCGATGCCCTGGCCGAGCCACGTGCCGACCTCGGCGAGCAGCTCCAGCGCCAGCGGGTCGCCCTCCGCGGCGGCCTTCGCGACGTCCTCGCCGGTGAGCCGGGCGCCGTCGCCGTCCACCCGCTCCAGCAAGCGGGCGGCCGCGGCCGGCGAGCTGCGTGCGACCTCCCGGGCGGTCTGCCCGAGCGCCGTGCCGCTGGCGTACTGCTCCCAGCAGCCGCGGTTGCCGCAGGCGCACAACCGCCCGTCGGGCACGACCCGCATGTGCCCCCACTCCCCCGCCACGCCGTGGGCGCCGCGGTGCAGCCGGCCGTCGATGACGAGGCCGCCGCCGATCCCGGTGCCCAGGGTGATCATCAGCGCGAGGCTGGCGCCGCGGGCGGCCCCGTAGCGGTACTCGGCCCAGGCGGCGGCGTCGGCGTCGTTGCCCACCCACAGCGGCCGCTGCAGCCGCGCGATGAGGTCCCTGCGCAGCGTCGAGTGCCGCCAGGCCAGGTGCGGGCTGAACAGCACGGTGTCACCGGTGCGGTCGAACCAGCCGGCCGCCCCGATGCCCACGCCGACGAGCTCACCGCCGTGCCGGGCGGCCAGCTCCTCGACCACCGTGACGATGACGTCCTCGGTCTCGCTCACCGACGTGCCGGGCGTGGCCCGGCGGGCGGTGTCGAGCACGCGGCCGTCGGGGGCGACGATCCCGCCGGCGACCTTCGTGCCGCCGATGTCGATGCCCAGGGCGGGCAACCCGGCGGCGTCCTCCGGCGCGGCCGCGGGGACGCCGTCGACGGTGCGTTGCGAGGAGGTGGTCATGCGATGTCGATCCACTGGACGGACGGCGGTGGGTCCGCGGGACGCTCGCCGTCCGCGTCGCAGGGGGGCGCACCCCCGCCGGCGGCCGGGGTCCCGTCGCCGGGCCGGGGCGTCGCGGCGGCCGCGGTCAGGGTCCGCAGCGCCGTCGCCGTGGCCGACAGGACGTCGGCCAGGGCGGCGGTGACCTCGGGACGCTCGCCACGCAGCACCGCGGCAGCCTGGCACAACGGGCACCACCTGCAGTAGGGGCCGCCGTGCGCCGTCGCACCGGGCGGGCCGGGCCCACCGGGCGGGCCGGGCCCACCGGGCGGGCCGGGCTCACCGGGCGGGCCGGGCGGGGCGGCGCCACCGACCGGGCCGGGTGCGCCGGCCGGGTCCGCCACGCCGATCGGGCCGGCGCCGGCCGCGAGCCGCGCGGCCGCGTCGGCGAGCAGCGCGCGCAACGCGTCGACCAGGGCGCGCGCACCGTCGTCCGGGTCGGCGGCGGTCATCCGGTCCGCTCCTGGGCGGCGAGCAGGTCGGCCGGCCACTGCTGCGGATCCGGGACGAAGGTGACCTCGAGGACGGCGTCGGCCGTGCCGGCGCGGTCGAGCCGGCCGCCGGTCACGGTGCACCGGCGCAGCAGCGGGTCCAGCCGCAGCGACCGCCGGCGCCCGCCCGCGTGCACCACGAGGTCGTCTGCCCACCGGGCCAGGCCGACGTCGGACCGCTCGGCGAAGGGCAACGGCACGGACAGCCGCCAGCCACCGGCCATCCGCTCGGGTGCGGCGTACGGGGTGCCGCTGTCCGGCGCCGCGCCGCCGTCCCGCACGTTGCCGGCGAACGGGCCGCCGTCGGGCAACAGCGCCACCACTCCATCGACGTCGGCCGGGGCGCTCGCCGCCTCGGGGACCCGCCGCACGGGGGCCACCTCCTCCAGCTCGGCCAGCGCCGCCTCCTGCTCCGCGCCGCGGAGCACGGCCCACGGGGATCCGTCGAGCTTCGGCAGCACGCGCGCGAGCACCGCCGTCGCCCGGACGCCGTGCAGCGCCAGCGCCGTCGCCGCCGTGCGCAGTTCCGCGGCCGTGCCCGGCCGGGGCAGCGCGGCGAACCAGGCGGTGATCCGGGACGGGTCGGCGAGCGGACTGCTCGCCAGCAACCCCTCCAGCGCGGGCAGTGCGGACACCGCGGCCGCGCCGAGGGCGCCGGGAGCGCCGCCGAGCACGCCGGCGGACCGGCCGACCGCGGCGAGGGTGCGCACCCGCGGCGGGACCAGCCGGGCGAGCCACCACCGCAGCGTCGAGGGCAGCTCCACGAGCCCGGTCGCGGCCTCGACCGGGCCGGCGTCCAGGACGACGAGGTCGGCCTCGATCCGGGCCAGCTCGGCCAGCAGGGCCAGCTCGGCCACGCCGGGCACGGGCACCACCGAGCTGGCCGGCGGCGGAGCCAGCTGGGGCAGGACGGCGCTGACCCGGTCGACCGAGCCCGCCCAGAACCGCTCCAGCGCCGCCCGGGGGTCGACGACGACCGATTCGAGGCCGGGCTCGCCGTCCAGCCCGGTGACCGGCGGGCGCTGCCGGGTGAGCAGCACCGTGCGCCGGCCGGCGCGGGCGGCGCGCACGGCCGCGGCCGCGGCGCAGGTCGACGTCCCGGCCCCGCCGGGACCGGTGATCAGGAGGATCTGCACGGCGGTCAGCCCTCGACGCGCTTCTTGAGCTCCTTGAGCGCCGTGTCGAGGATGACCTTCTCCGCCTTGCGCTTGATCATCCCGAGCATCGGGATGGAGAGGTCGATCGCGATCGCGTACGTCACCTCGGTGCGGCCGCCCAGCTCGGCGAGCACGTAGGAACCGTCCTGGCGCTTCTGCATCTGTCCCTGCACCAGGCTCCAGGAGACCCGGCGGTCGTCCTCCCACGTGTAGTCGAGGACGTAGTCGTCCTTCACCGCGCCGGCGTCGAGGACGAAGTGCACGCGGCGGGCCCGCCCGTCCGGCCCGGTCTCGAGCACCTCGACCTCCCGGGCCGCCGCCACCCACTGCGGATAGGAAGGGAAGTCGGCGATGACCGCCATGACCTCGGCCGCGGGCGCGTCGACGACGATCGACTGGGTGGACTGGTCGGCCATGCGCAGCAGGCTAACCGTTCGACCTCGCTCTCCGGGGTGCCGTCCCGGCGTTCTGCTACTCACGGGTAGGGGCAGCGGCTAGATTCGGACGGGACGATCCCGGGCCGGGGCGGCGGGCGACGGCGCCCGGCCGGTCGGGGGGAAGGGACCAGTCGTGCGCGAGTTCTCCGTCCCCGCGATCTGCGAGGTGGGTCCGGACGAGGCCGTCCCCGACATGCTCGCCGCCAACGTCGCCGAACACGGCGACGAGGTCGGCCTGCGCCGTCGGGTCGACGGGCGGTGGGTCGACGTCACCTGGCGGCAGTTCGGCGACGAGGTGGCCGGCGTGGCCAAGGGGCTGGTCGCGGCCGGCGTCCAGGCGGGCGACCGGGTGGCCCTGCAGGCCCGGACGCGCTACGAGTGGACCGTCTGCGACTTCGCCATCTGGGCGGCCGGCGCCGTCGTCGTCCCGGTCTACGAGACCTCCAGCGCCGACCAGGTCGCGTGGATCCTCGCCGACTCCGGTGCCACGGCCGCGATCGTCGAACGGCCCGAGCACGCCGCGGCCGTCGAGTCGGTCCGCGACCAGGCGCCGGCGCTGCGGTCGCTGCACGTGCTCGACGACGACGCCGTCGGCGCGCTGGTGGCCGCCGGCCGCGACGTGCCGGACGAGGAGCTGCAGGCCCGTCGCGCCACGCTGTCGGCCGACAGCCTCGCCACGCTGATCTACACGTCCGGGACGACGGGGCGGCCCAAGGGCTGCGAGCTCACCCACGCCAACTTCCTGTTCGAGGTCGGCAACGGCATGAGCCTGCTCGACCGCTACATGAACGCGGACGGCTCGCTGCTGCTGTTCATCCCGCTGGCGCACGTGCTGGCCCGGGTCCTGGAGGTCGGCGCGGTCCGCACCCGCACGGTGATCGGCCACACCGCCGACGTGAGCAACCTGGTCGAGGACCTCGGCGCGTTCCGGCCCACGTTCGTCCTCGCCGTCCCCCGGGTGTTCGAGAAGGTCTTCAACGGCGCGAAGGCCAAGGCGGAGGCCGACGGCAAGGGCCGCATCTTCGACCGGGCGGCGCGGGTCGCCGTCGACTGGTCCCGCGCCCGCGACGCCGACGGGCCCGGGCTCGCCCTGCGGCTGCAGCACGCGCTGTTCGACAAGCTGGTGTACCGCAAGCTGCGCGCCGCGCTCGGTGGCCGCTGCGCGGGCGCCATCTCCGGAGGTGCGCCGCTCGGCGACCGGTTGGGGCACTTCTTCCGCGGCATCGGGGTCACCGTCTACGAGGGCTACGGGCTGACCGAGACGACCGCGGCGGCGTCCGTGAACCACGACGACGCGCTGCGGATCGGCACCGTCGGGCGGCCGCTGCCGGGCGTCGGTGCGGCGATCGCCGACGACGGCGAGATCCTGATCCGCGGCGGCATCGTCATGCGCGGCTACTGGAACAACGAGCAGGCCACGAAGGAGGCGATCGACGACGACGGCTGGCTGCACACCGGTGATCTCGGCGAGCTCGACGGCGACGGCTTCCTGAAGATCACCGGGCGGAAGAAGGAGATCCTGGTGACCGCGGGCGGCAAGAACGTCGCGCCCGCGGTGCTGGAGGACCGGCTGCGCGCCCACCGGCTGGTCAGCCAGTGCATCGTCGTCGGTGACCAGCGCCCCTTCATCGCCGCGCTGGTCACCCTCGACGAGGAGGCGCTGCCGCTCTGGCTGGAGTCCACCGGCAAGCCCCCCGGCACCACGCCCGAGCAGCTGCGGAACGACCCCGACCTGCGCGCGGAGCTGGAGGCGGCCGTCGCGGAGGCGAACAGGGCGGTGTCGCAGGCCGAGGCCATCCGGGCGTTCCGGGTGCTGGGCCGCGACTTCACCGAGGCCGACGGGCTGCTCACCCCGAGCCTGAAGCTCAAGCGGGCCGCGGTGCTTGCGGAGTTCGACGCCGAGGTCGAGGCGCTGTACTCGCAGGACCCCGCTGCCCCCCACCCCTCGCAGGCTCGGAGCGGGCCCCCGCAGCGGGGCCGCTAGCCGTCGAGCAGGTCGGCGAAGGTGGCGGCGATCGTCGTCCACGACCACCGCCGCTCCACCCACGACCGGCCGGCCGCTCCCATGGCGCGCGCCGTCTCCGGGTCGTCGAGCAGCCCGGCGATGGCGGTCGCGACCGCCGACGGCGAGCGCGGGTCGACGACGTGCCCGGTGACGCCGTCGTCGACGGCCTCGGGCGCGCCGCCGGAGGTGCCGGCCACCACCGGCAGGCCGCACGCGGCGGCCTCGAGGTACACCATGCCCAGCCCCTCGACGTCCAGCCCGGCGCGGCGGGTCCGGCACGGCATGGCGAAGACGTCACCCGCGGCGTAGTGCTCGGGCAGCTCGACGTGCGGCACCGGCCCGGTGAGGACCACGGAGCCGGCCAACCCCCGCTCGGTGACCGCCCGGCGCAGCGACGCCTCGGCCGGCCCACCCCCGACCAGCAGCAGCCGGGCGCCGGGATGGCGGTCGAGCACCCGGGGCCAGCCGGCGACGAGCACGTCCTGCCCCTTGCGGGCCACCAGCCGGGAGACGCAGACCACCACCGTCGCCCCGTCCAGGCCGTACCGCTCGCGGACCGCCGCGCCGTCGGCGGCCGGGGTGTAGGCGTCGACGTCCACCCCGGGTGACAGCTGCGCCAGCCGCGTCCGCCCGCCCAGGACGGGCGTCAGCCGGCTGCCGGTGTACTCGCTGATGTAGGTCAGCACGTCGAGGCCGGCGGCGATGCGGCGCATCGCGGCGCGCGCGCCGGGCAGCGCCACCCAGCCGGTCTCGTGCCCGTGGGTGGCCCCGACCAGGTGGCGGACGCCGGCGGCCCGCAGCGCCGGGGCGAGCAGCCCCAGCGGCGCGGCCGCCCCGAAGAAGGCGGTGTCGCAGCCGTACCGGCGGACCAGGTCGACGGCGGCGCGGGCGGTGGCCCGCGTCGGCAGGAGCACGCCCGTGGGCCGGCGGACGACCGGGTAGGGCAACCGGGCGTCGTGCTCGACCGAGCCCGGGTGGTCGGAGGCGAGCACGACGAGCGACTCCGGCGGCCGCCGGGCCAGCAGCGCGGCGACGAACGTCTGGATGCCGCCCTGCCGGGGTGGGAAGTCGTTCGTGACGACCAGCGTGCGCCTCACCGCGGCACCGGCCCGGACCGGCCCCCGGGGCGCCTGGGAGTGCCCGTCACGGATCGGCCGACCGGGCCCAGTCCAGGGCCAGCGCGACCCGCTGCGGCGCGGTGGGGTGCGAGCCGAAGAACCACTGCCAGGCCTCCGGCGGGTCGGGGTCGCTGAGGTTGGTGAGGGCCAGCCGGCGCTGCATCGCGACGAAGGCGTCGGGGTCCGCGGTGAGCTCGAGCGCCCGGACGTCGGCGCGCGCCTCGACGTTGCGCGACACCACGTTCTGCACGGGGGTGGCCAGCAGCGTGCCGGCGGCGGCGAGGAAGAGCACGAGCGGCACGATGCGCGGATCACCCGGCGACGCGGCACCCACCCGGCGCAGCACCCGCGGTGCGGGGAGCAGCCAGCCGAGGGCGCCGACCGCGGCCGCCGCGCCCAGCGCGCCCAGCAGGGTGCCGGCGAGGACGTCGTCGGTGGCCACGTGCCCCAGCTCGTGGCCGACGATCGAGGCGATCTCCTCGTCGGGCAGCTGGTCGAGGGTCGTGTCGTACAGCACGATCCGCCGCGTCGACCCGAACCCGGAGACGTAGGCGTTGAGCGTGGTCGTGCGCCGTGAGGCGTCGGAGACCAGCACGTCCTGCACCGGCGTGCCGTTCGTCTCGGCCAGGGCGAGCAGCTCGGTGCGCAGCTCGCCCGGGGGGAGCGGGTCGAACCGGTTGAACGCCGGCTCGATCACCACCGGCCAGAGGAACGAGCCCACGACCACCAGCGCGGCGGCGCCCGCCGCCGCCCAGGCCCACCAGCTGCGCGGTGCGCGCCGGGCGAGCCAGACCAGGCCGAGCACGGCCACGGCGGTGAGGGCCGCGTCGATCGCCGTCGACACGGCCACGTCGCGGGCCCACAGCGGCCAGCTACGGGTGGACAGCCCGTACCGGTGGCGGACCACCTCGCCGTAGGCGGCCAGCGGCAGGGTCGCCAAGCGGCCGATCAGGACCAGCGCGAGGACGCCGAGCAGGACCTGCCAGACCCATCCGCCACCGAGCGGCGCAGCCAGGGCGCGCACCAGCCGGCCGCCGAGCCGGGTGAGCCCGAGCACCCCCGCGACCGCGAGGCCCAGCAGGAGGGAGGTGAGCGAGGCCGGCCGCAGGGCGGCGGCGAAGGCCTCGGCGCGCGCGATGCGCTCCGGGGGCACCACGGTGGTCGGGTCGACCGCCGGCGACCGCGCGGCGCCGCCGGGCAGCACGTCCCACGGTGTGGTCACCGCGACGACCACGACGAACGCCAGGCCGAGGACGACCGCGGCCACGAGCGCGGCGCGACGTGCGCTCACCCGCTCGATCCTAGGCACCGCCGGAGGACCGACCGGCCCCTCAGCCGGTGGCGCGCTCCCCCGCCGCCGGACGCCCACCGGCGTCGTCGGCGGCCCGCTCGTCGGCCGTCCGGTGCCGCAGCGGGGGGACCAGGCCGCACTCGGCCAGGGCGCGGACGGCGCGGCGCTCGACCTCGTCGAACTCGACGACGTTGCCGGGAGCGGGCACGACCGCGTCCTCGGCGGACGGCCCGCTGCCGGTCGCCGTCGCGCTCCGGTTCCCCCGGTCCGCACCGGCGCCCGGAAGCGGCCGGGCGGGCAGGGCGACGACCACCGGGTCGGTCGCGGACCAGGACGGCGGGGCGCCGAGCAGCACGGTGACGACGCAGTCGCCGCAGCCGGCGCCGCGGGCGGTGCAGGTGTCGCAGTCGATGAGCATGACCTCTCCTCCATGAGTCGCCCGCACCGTAGGAGCACCCGACGACAGAAACCGGTCGCGGTCCGAGCCGGCGCCGAGCGGGAGTCGCGCCGCGCGCCCCGACGGGAGGGCGCACGAGGGCCTGGGCAGCCGGCCGGGGGGCTCCTAGGGTGCCGCAGGTGGTCGTCGGCGGGACCGGGACGACGGCGTCGGGTGGCGATGGCCCGGGGCACGGCCCGGGGCACGGTCGGGGGGACGGTCGGGGGGGTACCCCGACCAGCTTCGGCCGGTACGAGCTGCGCGGACTCCTCGGCCGCGGGGGCATGGGCGAGGTGCACCGCGCTTACGACCGCGAGCAGGCGCGGACGGTCGCCCTCAAGCTGCTGCCCGCCGGGATGGCGGCCGACGAGGAGCTCGTCGAGCGGTTCAAGCGCGAGTCCTACGCCGCCGCCCAGCTCACCGACCCGCACGTCATCCCCATCCACCGGTACGGGCAGATCGACGGACGGCTCTACATCGACATGCGGCTGGTGGACGGCGTCGACCTCGCGGACCTGATCGCCGGGGAGGGCGCGCTGCCGGCGGAGCGAGCCGTGTCCCTCCTCGGCCAGGCCGCCCAGGCGCTCGACGCCGCGCACGCCCGCGACCTGGTGCACCGCGACGTCAAGCCGTCCAACCTGCTGGTCACGGCGCACGACTTCGTCTACCTGGTGGACTTCGGGATCGCCCTGCTCGGCGGTCAGGGCATCGGCGCCCGGCCGCTCACCGCCGACGGGTCGACGGTGGGCACGTTCGACTACATGGCGCCCGAGCGCCTGCTCCGCGGCAGGGAGGTCGACCGGCGGGTCGACGTGTACTCGCTGGCCTGCGTGCTGTTCGAGATGCTGACCGGCCGGCGTCCCTACGCCGTCCGGGACGTCGCCGCGCTCGTGCACGCCCACCTGTACGAACCGCCCCCGCGGGTCACCGCGTTCCGCCCGGATCTGCCCGCCGGGTTCGACGACGTCGTGGCCCGCGGCATGGCCAAGGCCCCCGAGGACCGCCACCCGACCTGCGGGGACCTGGCCGCCGCGGCGGCCGCGGTCGTCGCCCGGCTCCGCCGGCACCCCCCTTCCGTGCCGGTGCCCGCGCCGCGGCCGGTCCCGACGCCCGCCCCGCCGACCGACGTCCCGGCGCCGCCGACCGCGCCCTGGCCGCCTGCGGATCCCCGCCGGCGGGCGCGCCGCCGCCGCCTCGCCGGCTGGCTGCTGGCCGCCGGGAGCCTCGTGGCGGTCGCCGTCCTCGCCGCCGCGCTGCTCGCGCACGGCGCTCCCGGGGAGAGCACGGCGGACGCCGACCGCGGCGGCGAGGTGTCCTCGGCCGGCCCGGCGCCGTCCGCCGGCAGCCCGCCGGTGACGGCGACTCGCGGGCCCGGCACCCCGCCGCCCCGGGCCCGCGGCGACCTCGGGCTGGCGACCCCGATCTCCGATCCGGCCTGCGACGGCGGCTGGGTCCTCGTCGTCGGCTCGGCGGTCACCCCGGGCACCTACGAGGAGGAGGTCGCCGCACTGCTCGAGGCGCACCCCGGCGCCGACTACCTGCTCACCGAGGGCGGTTGCGCCTCGCTGCGCCAGAGCCTGGACGGCGAGCGGATCTACGCCGTCTACCGCGGGCCGTTCCCCGACCGGTCCGCCGCCTGCGCCGCGCGGGACGGGACCAGCGGCGACGCCTACGTCAAGCGGTTGGACGAGGAGACTCCGCCCGACCGGCTGTGGGAGTGCTGACGCCGGCGCGATCCCGAGCGCCCACCGGCCCCGCGGGGTGACGGACGGTCCCGTCCGGCGCGCGTCCCAGGATCTGTCACACCCGCGACCTAGCTTCCGCACGTGCCCTCCTCCGCCGCGGTCGCGCGCTACGAGCAGGTCTCGATCGAGGAGCTGGGGACGCCGCTGGTCGACGTCACCTTCGTCGTCGTCGACCTGGAGACGACCGGCGGGTCGCCGAACGACAGCGCGATCACCGAGATCGGCGCGGTCAAGGTGCGCGGCGGCCAGGTGCTCGGGGAGTTCCAGACGCTGGTCGACCCCGGCCGGGAGATCCCGCCGTACATCAGCGTGCTCACCGGCATCACCACAGCGATGGTCACGTCCGCCCCGCGGATCGCCGCCGTGCTGCCGGCCTTCCTGGAGTTCTCCCGGGGCGCGGTGCTCGTCGCGCACAACGCGCCCTTCGACGTCGGCTTCCTCAAGGCAGCCTGCGCCGGATCGGGCATCCCCTGGCCCGCGGCGGCCTCGGTCGACACCGCCGTCCTGGCCCGCCGGGTGCTCACCCGCGACGAGGTGCCCAACTGCAAGCTGGCCACCCTGGCGCCGTACTTCCGCACCAGCACCGAGCCGTGCCACCGCGCGCTGGCCGACGCCCGCGCCACCGTCGACGTGCTGCACGGCCTGTTCGAACGGCTGGGCCCGCTCGGGGTCACCACGCTGGAGGAGCTCACCGGGCTGACCCGTCAGGTCGACCCCGAGCGGCGGCGCAAGCGGCACCTGGCCGACGACGTCCCGTCCGGGCCCGGCGTCTACCTGTTCCGCGGCCCGCGCGACGAGCCGCTCTACGTCGGCACCTCCACCGACCTGCGCAGCCGGGTGCGCAGCTACTTCACCTCCAGCGAGCAGCGCAGCCGGATCACCGAGATGGTCGGGCTGGCCGAGCGCGTCGAGGCGATCCCGTGCGCGCACCCGCTCGAGGCCGCGGTCCGGGAGCTGCGGCTGATCGCCGAGCACAAGCCCCGCTACAACCGCCGCTCGCGGTTCCCCGAGCGGGCGTTGTGGGTGCGGCTGACCGAGGAGCCGTTCCCCCGGCTGTCGGTGGTGCGCCGGGTCCGGCCGGGGGCCGGCGCCTTCCTGGGTCCGTTCCCCGACCGGCTCGCCGCAGACGCCGCGGTGGCCGCCGTGCACGAGTCGCTGCCGCTGCGGCAGTGCACCACGCGCCTCTCGCCGCGGGCGCCCACCAGCGCCTGCGCGCTGGCCGGGATGGGCCGTTGCGGCGCCCCCTGCACCGGCGCCCAGTCCGTGGCCGAGTACGCCGCGATCGCCGCGGTCTTCCGCGCCGCCGTCGACTGCGATCCGCGTGCCCTCGTCGCGCCCCTGCTGGCGCGGATCGACCGGCTGGCCGCCGACGAGCGCTACGAGGACGCCGCGGTGCTGCGCGACCGCATCACCGTGCTGGTGCGCGCGGTGCGCCGCCGGCAGCGGCTGCAGTCGCTGGCCGCCGTCCCGGAACTGGTGCTGGCCCGCCCGGACGGCGACGGCGGCTGGCAGCTCACCGTCGTCCGCCGCGGCCGGCTGGTGGCCGCCGGCTGCGTTCCCCGCGGCGCCTCCGTGCGCGACGCGCTGGCCGGCCTGCTCACCACCGCCGAGACACCCGCCGGCCCGGACGGCGAGGCGGCGGCGTCGGTCGACGAGACCGAGCTGTTACTGCGGTGGCTGGAGAAGCCGGGAACCCGCCTGGTCCAGCTGACCGGCACCCTCGCCAGCCCCGCCCCCGGAACCGGGGCCTACAGCGGCTTCCTCGCCCGGGTGGAGGCCGGGCGCGCCCTCCGCGACCCGTTCGCCGACGGTCGCCCGATGGGCACCCGGGCGCGCCCCGAGCGGGTCGGCGCAGCCGCGCGCGACGCCCCGGAGCCCCGGCTAGCATCCCGGTCGTGATCACCGCCATCGTCATGATCGACGCCGCCACCGACCGGATCCCCGAGGTGGCCGAGGCGGTCGCCGACCTCGACGGGGTGAGCGAGGTCTACTCGGTCGCGGGCGACGTCGACCTGATCGCGGTGGTGCGGGTGCGGGAGTTCGACCAGATCGCCGAGGTCGTCGCCGGGCGCATCAACAAGGTGGCCGGGGTGCTGGAGACCGACACGCACATCGCGTTCCGCGCCTACTCCCGGCACGACCTGGAGGCGGCGTTCTCGATCGGCTTCGAGGCCACCGACTAGCCGGCCGCTGTCCGGGCACGTCGTCGTTCCGACGTGGGTCGCTGCGCGTAGCTGTCGAGCAGGTCGCCCAGGTCGTGCGGGCGGCTCAGCGCGACGCAGTGACCCGCGGAGATCTCGTCGGGGACGACGCCCAGCCGCTCGGCCGCCACCCGCCGCACGAAGGCGACGGGGAAGAACCGGTCCTCGGTGCACGCCACGAACCTCGTGGGGACAGCGGGCAGGGCGTCGAGCGGCCACGGGCCGGAGTAGGCCGCGTCCGACTCGGACCGTTCCCTGCGCAGCGCCTCCCCGGCCAGGGAACTGGGCACGTCGTGGTAGAAGGCGACGAACGGGTCGTCGGAGCCGGTCAGGCCCCCATCCCGGCGAGCCTGCTCCTCGACGGCTGACCGGTAGCCGGTGTTCTCCCACCAGTCGGCCGGCTTCTCGCCCGGAGCGGGGACCATGCCGGCGACGTAGACGACGAGGTCGACGGGAAGGCGGTCGGCCACGAGGGGAGCGGTGAACCCGCCGTACGACTGGCCGACGACGACGAGATCCCGGCGCTCGCCCACGGCCTCGACCACCGTGGCGGCGTAGTCGAGCAGAGTTGCGGTGTCGTCCTCGCAGGGCAGATCTGGCGCGACCACGTCGTGGCCGAGCCGGCGCAGGACCGGCTCGACGAGGTGCCAGTACCACCCGACGTCGCCGGCGCCGTGGATCAACGCGAAGGTCGCCATCGAACCACCTCCTCGCAGGGCCGACCGGCCGCCGGCGTCGAACTCATCGCGCGCCACGTCCGGGCCGGGATCGACCGCACTCGCGCCTCCGGCCCCGGGGCCGTCGGTCCCGACGGCGACGTGGAGCGGTCAGGGCGTGGGGGCTGGCGTGGGCTCCGGCGCGAGCTGTGCCTGCAGCGCCGGCAGGTCGACCAGGCCCCAGTGCTCGACGATCCGACCGTCGGCGATGCGGACCACGTCCATGACCGCGAAGCGCACGTGGCGGCCGGTCGGGGGCAGGCCGAACAGCTCCCCGGTGTGCCGGCCCTTGAAGACCTTGTGGGTCATCACCAGGTCGTCGTCGGCCACCTGGTGCCGCACCTCGACGGAGAAGCCCGTTAGCGCCGCGTGCAGGCCGTCGAAGATGGCCTTGACCTCGGCCGGACCGCCGGGTGGGTCCGGCACCATCGGTGTGTGGTTCACCAGCGACGGGGACACGACCTCCTGGAGGACCCGCTCGTCGCCGCCCTCCTGGTAGTCGCGGATGAAGCGCAGCACCAGGGCCCTGTTCGCGGTCGCCCCGTGAGCCGTCGTGCTGTCCGCCGTCGCGCTGCCCGCCGTCGCGCTGCCCGCCGTCGCCCTGTCCGTGGTCACCCTGCTCGTCGTCGCGCTCATGGAGCCCTCCTCGTCGGATCGTGCGGCCGGTGCCCGGCCGTCGGCAGCGAGCGTGACGGCCTGGCGGGCGCGCGGTCATCGGCAGGACTACTCATCCAGGCCGGTTGGACCAGCCCGTGCTCCATGGCGAACAGCGCGGCGGCGGCCCGGCTGCTGACCCCGATGCGGCCGTAGACGTCCTGCACGTGGTGCTCGGCGGTGCGGGTCGAGATCGTCAGCCGCCGGGCGATCTCGCGGTTGGACGTCCCGCGGACCAGCAGCAGGAGCACCTCGAGCTGCCGCGCGGTGAGTCCGGCCGGCAGTCGCGCCGAGCGGTCGGCGCGCCGGCCCTCCGCGATGGCGACGACGGCCTGGACCGCGTCCGGGTCCAGCTGCCCCGCGCGCACGTCCGCCCGCAACTCCGAGGCGGCCCGTGCCGCGGAGGCCGGCGGCCGGTGCGGTCGCTCGGCGACCAGGGCGGCGTAGCGATCGGCCGCGGCCAGCACGCGGGCGGCGGTCGGCAGCTCCGCGGCCGCGGCGCCGCGGTGGTAGCCCGACCCGTCGAGCCGCTCGTGGTGGCTGCCGGCCAACCGTGCGACGTCGGCGAGGTGCCTGCTGCGGCTCAGGACCTGCTCGCTCTGGTAGGCGTGCAGCCGGACCTGCTGCCAGGCGTCGCTGCCCAGAGGACCGGCGTGCTCCCACACCGAGGAGGGGACCGCGACGCGGCCGACGTCCTGGACCAGCCCAGCCCGCCGGGCGAGGACGACCGCGCGCTCCGGTAGACCCAGCCGCCGGCACGCACCCTCGGCGAGCCGGGCGACGCTCGTGCAGTGGCCGTGGAGGAACGGCGACTTCAGGTCGGCGGCCTCCCCGAAGACCCGGAGCACCTCGTCCAGGGCCGGGCCGTCGGGCACGAGCCGGCACGGCGTCGGCTCCGCGGCGAGCAGCCGGTCGGAGGCATCCCCGGCAGCCTGCGGGGTGAGCAGCTCGTGGGCGTGGGCCAGCAGCACGGCGACCGCCGCCGGGTCCAGGTAGCCGCCGGATCGTCGGGCGAGGGCCGTCCGGGCGGCGGGCGGCCCGCCGATGCGGTCGAAGAACACCGCGTACCCGGCCGTGTTCACGACCCGCGCCACGATCGAGATCTGCCCGCCGCGCAGCCCGTTCGGACCACCGCCGCCGTTCCACCACTCGAACATGTGGAGGAGTCCCTGCCGCGTCGCGGCGGGCAGCCCGAGTCTCGCGGCCACACCCGCCGCCGTCTCGCAGTTGGCCGCCCGGTAGCCGCGCGTCATCTGCCGACCGTGCAGCAGCGCCGAGCGGAGGCTCCGCAGCCGGTCGCCGGGGGGTGCGCCGGCAGCGATCCGCGGCAGGTATCCGAGGAGGAACTCGCGGGGTCGGGTGAAGTCCGTCGCCAGGCTCGCCCGCTTGACCGCTGTCTCGTCCGCGAACAGCGCGGAGACCTCGTGCGAGTACCCGGTGCAACCGATGTGCTGCAGCAACGCCGCCCAGAACACGGCGGCGACGTCGTCGCGGCCGCAGCCGAGCCGTCCGGCCAGCTGCACGCCGACGTCGGCGACGCGCGCGGCGGAGCCGACGGGCAGGCCCATGCCCAGGTCGGCGACGCCGGACAGCCCGACCACGAGCTCGGCCAGCCGGACCGGCGACCGGGCCGGGGTCGGACCGGCGCCACCCGCCCTGGCCATGACGGCATTGTCGGGGCTCCACCGAGGCTGCGGGATGCCGTCGTCCACGGCGGCGGCGTGGACGGCGCGGGAAGGACGCCGCGGGATGACGGGAGGCGACCGGAACGGTGCGAGCGGCTACGCCGGCGCCCGCCGGGCCGCCGCGGCGGCCCGGCTCACCTCGATCCACCGCTCGAGGAGGGCGGCGGCCCGCCCGTCGTCGATGGCCGAGGCGGCGCGCACCATGCCCGCCGCGAGCGCGTCGTGCAGCCGCGCGGCGCGCTCGTCGAAGGCGGTCAGCGCCGCGGCCGCGTTGAGCAGCACCGCGTCGCGCACCGGACCGCGCTCGCCGCCCAGGAGCCGCCGGAACACCTCCGCGTTGGCCGCGGCGTCGCCTCCGCGCAGGGCCCCGGGTCGCGGCGGAGGGACGTCGAGCGCCGCGGGGTCGACCCGGTCGGGTTCCACCTCGCCGTTCCGCACGACCCAGACCGCCGACGTGGTGGCCGTGGTCAGCTCGTCCAGCCCGTCGTCCCCGCGGAACACCAGGGCGCGACCGCCGCGGCCGGCCAGCACCGCGGCGAGCACGGGCGCCATGCGCGCGTCGGCGCAGCCGATGGCGGCCGCGACCGGCCGCGCCGGGTTGGTGAGCGGCCCGAGGAAGTTGAAGACGGTGCCGATGCCCATCTCCCGCCGGGGCGCGGCCGCGTGCCGGTACCCCGGGTGGAAGACCGGCGCGAAGAAGAACCCGATGCCGGCCTCGGTGACGCAGCGGGCCACGCCGTCGCCGGGCAGGTCGATGACCACCCCCAGCGCCTCCAGCACGTCGGCCGCCCCGGACGACGAGGACGCCGCCCGGTTGCCGTGCTTGGCCACCGGGACCCCGGTCGCGGCGGTGACCACCGCGGCCATCGTCGAGATGTTGACCGTGTGCGCCCCGTCGCCCCCGGTGCCGACGATGTCGACCGCGGGCCGCGGCAACCGCACCGGCGTGGCGAGCTCCAGCATCGTGCGCGCCAGCCCGGCGACCTCCTCGGGTGCCTCGCCCTTGGCGCGCAGCGCGACGGCGAACGCGGCGACCTGGGCCGGCGTCGCCTCGCCGGTCATCACCTCGCGCATCGCCCACGCGGTGTCGTCGGCCGACAGGTGCCGGCCGGCCAGCAGCCGGTTGAGCAGCGACGGCCAGGTCGGCGTCGTCCCCGCGGCGGCCGGTGCTCCCGCTGCCATCGGCGCGCCCGGGCTCAGGAGCGCGCGACGGGCCGCCGCGCCACCCGCTCGCGCAGCAGCTCCGCCACCACGCGGGGGGCGCTCAGCGGATCGACCGGGAACGGCAGGGTGCCCTCGGCCCGCGACCAGTGCGCCAGCCACCGATCGGCCTGGCGGGCGATGAGCACGCACACGGCCGGCCGGTCGGCGACCTCCTGGTCCAGTTGCCGGCACAGCGCCAGGCCGCCGGTGGGTTGGGCCTCCCCGTCGAGGATGCACAGGTCGACGCCGCCGCGGTCGACGGTGGCGACGACCTCCTCCCCGGTGGTGCACTCGATCCACGTGAGCGGCCCGACGTCGGCCGCCGGGCGGCGGCCGACGGCCGTCCGGACGGCGGCGCGGACGTCGGGGCGGTGGCTGTAGACCAGCACGGTGGCCGGCGCGGCGGTCGACTCGGCGGAGCTCACGGCGCGAGCCTAGTGCGCCCGGGGCCGGGCACCCGTCGACCTGCAGGTCCGGCGCGATCTCGGGATGGTCACGGACCGCGGCGCGCGCTCCACCCGCAGTCGTGACCGCCCCGCGCCGATGCCATGATGGCGGGCGTGACAACGGCCCCCGTGGCGAGCAGCACCTTCGACACCTCCCGGGTGCACTCCCTGACCCGACCGAACATGGTCAGCGTCGGCACGATCATCTGGCTGTCCAGCGAGCTGATGTTCTTCGCCGGCCTGTTCGCCATGTACTTCACCGCCCGAGCCCGGGCGGGCGCGGAGGAGGGCTGGCCGCCCGAGCCCACCGAGCTGAACCTGCCGTACGCGCTGGTCTTCACGATCATCCTGGTGGCGTCCTCGGTGACCTGCCAGTACGGCGTGTTCGCCGCCGAGCAGGGCAACGTCTACGGGCTGCGCCGCTGGTTCGCCCTGACCTTCGTGATGGGCCTGGTCTTCGTGCTGGGCCAGGCCTTCGAGTACGTCCAGCTGGTCGAGGAGGGGACGTCGATCTCGTCGTCCACCTACGGCTCGGTCTTCTACCTGACCACGGGCTTCCACGGCCTCCACGTCATCGGCGGCCTGGTCGCGTTCGTCTACGTGCTCATCCGGTCCACCATGGGCCGGTTCACGCCGGCGCAGGCGACCTCCGCGATCGTGGTCTCCTACTACTGGCACTTCGTCGACGTCGTGTGGATCGGGCTGTTCGCCACGATCTACCTGATCCGCTAGGGAACCGGTGTCCACCACGAACCAGCAGTCCGACGCCCCGCACCCCGGCACCGCCGGGGCTGCCCCCCGGCGGTCCCGCTGGGGCCGCCGTCCGGCCGACGGGACGCCGGCCGCGGCCGCCCGCGCGCGCCTGCGGTCGCGCCGGCGCCGCCGCCTCGGCAACGTCGCCGGCCTGCTGGCCGGGCTGATCCTCACCGGCGCCCTCTACTCGGCGCTGGCGCCGGCGCACGCGGCCGACTCGAGCGCCGACGCCGACACCGAGAGCGCGGTGGAGGCCGGCGAGGAGCTGTACACCCGCAGCTGCATCACCTGCCACGGCGAGAACCTCGAGGGCGTCAACAACCGCGGCCCCTCGCTGATCGGCGTCGGAGAGGCCGCCGTGTACTTCCAGGTGCACACCGGCCGCATGCCGCTCGTGCGGCAGGAGGCCGACGCCCCCGACAAGCCGGTCGTCTTCTCCGACGAGGAGATCGACCAGCTCGGCGCCTACATCCAGGCCAACGGCGGCGGCCCGACGCTGCCCTCCGGTGACCTGCGCGACGGCGACCTGGCCGAGGGTGGCGAGCTGTTCCGTCTGAACTGCGCCTCCTGCCACAACTTCGTCGGCCAGGGCGGCGCGCTGTCCTCCGGCAAGGCCGCGCCCAGCCTCGAGGCCAGCAACGACCTCGAGATCTACACGGCGATGCTGAGCGGCCCGGAGAACATGCCGGTCTTCGGAGACAACCAGATCACCCCCGAGGAGAAGCGGGCGATCATCAACTACGTCCAGACCATCAAGGGCGCCGGCGACCCGGGCGGCGCCGGGATCGGTCGCCTCGGCCCGGCCCCCGAGGGCCTGGTGATCTGGGTCGTCGGCGTGGCCGCCACGCTGTTCGGCGTCTACTGGATCGGGACCAAGGCGTGAGCGCGCCCGCCCGCACCCGGACCGTCCTCACCGCCGTGCCGGCGCGCACGGCACCCGCCAGCGAGGAGGCAGCGTGACCGCGCGCGACACCCGCGCCGAGGTCGGCACGGGCGACGTCCAGGACTCCGGCCACGGCGGCCCGGACGACGACTACCCGCCGGAGCGCCTGGCGGCGATCGGCCGCGAGGACCTCGACCACCTGGGGGCCCGGTACGACGGCGTGCACGTGCTGCACGTCGACCCGCCGCCGGCACCCGGCTCGCCGCTGGAGAAGCGGGCCACCCGCCAGGTCAGCATGCTGTTCGCCCTGGCGGGGCTGTTCGCCTTCCTGTTCGTCTTCGTCTACGTGGGCTCCGGCTGGTTCCTGCCCGACTGGCGGTGGGAGGTCGGCGGCGACTGGTGGGGCCTGCTGTTCACCCCGATGCTCGGCATCTCGATGGGCCTGTCGCTGCTGTGCGTGGGCGCCGCCCTCGTCGTCTACACCAAGAAGCTGCTCCCGCACGAGACGGCCATGCAGGAGAAGCACGAGGGTTCGAACTTCGAGCGCGTCACGGCCGCGGCCACCCTGCAGAAGGGCTGGCACAACAGCGGCCTGGGCCGGCGGAAGCTGCTGCTCGGCTCGGTGGGCTTCATGGGCGGCGGTCTGGGTCTCATGCTCCTCGCCCCGCTCGGTGGTCTGATCAAGAACCCGAACGCCGGCAACCCGCTGGGCACCACGTCGTGGGGCGAGGGCGTGCGGCTGCTGCGCGAGGACGGGACGCCGGTCCGGCCCGGCGACCAGGAGCCCGGCTCGCTGGCCACCGTCTTCCCGGCCGTGCCGGGCGGCAACCGGGAGTCCGACGCGGCGACCATGCTGATCCGGCTCCGGCCGGCCCAGGTCCAGTCCGCCACCGCGCGCGCCGGCCAGGAGGACTTCGGCTACGGCGACTACGTCGCCTACTCGAAGATCTGCACGCACGCCGGCTGCCCGGTGTCGCTGTACGAGCAGGAGACCAGCCGGATCCTCTGTCCCTGCCACCAGTCGCAGTTCGACGTCACGCAGGGCGCCAAGCCGGTCTTCGGACCGGCCACCCGGGCGCTGCCGCAGCTGCCCATCACGGTCGACGAGGAAGGCTTCTTCGTCGCACGCAGCGACTACATTGAGGCTGTGGGTCCCACGTACTGGAATCGGGAGCGCATCTGATGGCCACCGCCACCGCTCCGGGCGCTCCTCGGACCGCTCTCGGCAAGGCCGCCGTCGAACTCGACGAGCGCCTCATCGTCGCCGGCCCGCTCCGGCGCACGCTGCACAAGGTCTTCCCCGACCACTGGTCGTTCCTGCTCGGTGAGATCGCGCTCTACTCGTTCGTGGTGCTGCTGCTCACCGGCACGTACCTGACCTTCTTCTTCCAGGGGTCGATGACCGAGGTCGTCTACGAGGGGTCCTACGCCCCGCTGCGGGGCGTGGAGATGTCGGTGGCCTACGCCTCGACGCTCGACCTGTCCTTCGACGTCCGCGGCGGCCTGGTGGTCCGGCAGATCCACCACTGGTCGGCGCTGCTGTTCGTGGCCGCGATCGTCGTCCACCTCATGCGGATCTTCTTCACCGGCGCCTTCCGCCGGCCGCGGGAGACCAACTGGCTGATCGGCATCGCCCTGCTCGTGCTCGCCCTGGTCGAGGGCTTCGCCGGCTACTCCATGCCCGACGACCTCCTGTCGGGCACCGGCCTGCGCATCGCCTCGGCGATCATGCTCGCGATCCCGGTGGTCGGTACCTGGGTGCACTTCGCGGTGTTCGGGGGTGACTACGTCGGTGAGCTGATCGTCGGTCGCCTCTACATCGCCCACGTGCTGCTGATCCCGGCGATCATGCTGGGCCTCATCGCGCTGCACCTGCTGATCCTGGTCAAGCAGAAGCACACCCAGTTCCCCGGTGCGGGGCGGACCGAGCACAACGTGGTCGGCGTCCGCATGTTCCCGACCTTCGCCGTGAAGTCGACCGGGCTGTTCTTCGTCGTGTTCGCCGTGTGCGCCGCTCTGGGTGGTGCCGTCCAGATCAACCCGGTGTGGTTGTGGGGTCCCTACGACCCGGCGAAGGTGTCCGCCGCGTCGCAGCCGGACTGGTACATCATGTTCCTCGACGGGTCGACGCGACTGTTCCCGGCGTGGGACATCAACCTCCCCGGCGACTACACGATCCCCGCCCTGTTCTGGCCGACGCTGGTGCTGCCGGGCATCATCTTCACGCTCATGGCGCTCTACCCGGTGCTCGAGCGCGTGCTCACCGGTGACACGGCGTCGCACCACCTGCTGCAGCGGCCACGGGACGTGCCCGTGCGCACCAGCCTGGGCGCGATGTCGATCGCCTTCTACGTCGTGCTGCTGCTCTCGGGCGCCAACGACGTCATCGCGGAGAAGTTCGACATCAGCCTCAACGCGATGACCTGGGCGGGTCGCCTGGGCCTCATCCTCCTGCCGGCGGCCGCGTACGTGCTCACCTACCGGGTCTGCCTGGGCCTGCAGAAGCACGACCGGGAGGTGCTCGAGCACGGCATCGAGACCGGCGTCATCCGCCGGCTGCCCAATGGCGAGTTCATCGAGGTGCACCAGCCACTGGGTCCCGTCGACGCGCACGGCCACGGCCAGCTGGCCTACGGCGGCGCGCCGGTGCCCAAGCGGATGAACCAGGTGGGCGGAGCCCGCCGGGCGATCCGCGGGTTCTTCACGCCGATCGAGGAGCCCATCCGGGTCGAGCTCGAGCAGCGCGAGGAGAGTCGCGGTCTGGCAACGGCCGAGGAGGGCGGCCGCGAGCTGACCTCCGCCGGCCGGCCCACCGAGGGCGGTCGTCCGTCCGAGGGCGGCCGACCGTCCGAGGGCGGTCGTCCGTCCGAGGGCGGCCGACCGCAGGAGCCGCGCGACTAGCCCGCACGGCAGGACGCGTCCGGGGCCCCGGTGGAGCGATCCACCGGGGCTCCGCTGCATGCCGGGCCCCGGCTCCGGGTGCCGCCGCCCGGTGCGCCGCCGCCTGACCGCCTGACCGCCTGACCGCCCGACCGTGGACGATCGCGCGCCGCCTCCCCGTGGGGGATCGCGCCCGCCGCTCCACCGTGGACGGTGGCAGACCCATGGATCTCTCGAGTCGCCGCGAAGTCTCCTCGGGTGCCCATGTCAGCGGACGCGGGATCTCCTCCCCCCCGGCCATCGGCCGCCCCGGCGGTGGCGCCGCCCGCTCGGGAGGACCTGCGCGCCGCCCCGGCGGGCAGCCGGCCGCGTCGAAGCCTGCGACAGGGCCTCCCCGGACACCGGCCGGCCCAGCGGCGCCGGGCGCACAGCGACGAGGGCCCCTCCGCCGGTGCGGAGGGGCCCTCGTGGACGTCGGCCGCTGCACGCGGCGGGGCGTCAGCCCTGGGTGGCGTTCTGCCCGACGTAGTACTCGAAGAGCAGGCCACCGATGGTGAGGAGCAGGGCCACGACCCCGATGACCAGCAGCCAGGCGTACCAGTAGGCCAGTCCCAGGCCCAGCAGGGCGGCGGAGGCCGCCACGGCGACGGGCCAGTAGCTGCTGGGGCTGAAGAAGCCCAGCTCGCCGGCGCCCTCGGCGATCTCGGCGTCCTTCCGGTCCTCGGGCCGCGGGTCGATGCGCCGCGAGACGAACCAGAAGAAGCCGCCGATCAGGCCGGTGAGCCCGCCGGACAGGACCAGCGCGGTGGTGCCGATCGGCTCCTTCGCCCAGAAGCCGTAGACGGCCGCGGCGATGAAGCAGAACAGCGTGATGATGTTGAAGATGAGCGCTTCGACCTTCACGGCCGTTCCTCCTGCGGTGTCCTGCGGGCTCCGGTCGGGCTCACGGGCGGGTCACCCCTCCGCGAGCTGCTGCTCGCCGCCCGGGACCAGCGGGAAGGGCGACGTGGTCACCGACTCGCCGGGGAGACCGATCGACTCCAAGGCCTCGAAGGTGTCCTGCCCGTCCTCCCGCGCCGCGATGTAGCTCTCGTAGTCCTCGGCGCTGACCGCGCGGACCTCGAAGTTCATGTAGGCGTGGTAGGTGCCGCACAGTTCCGCGCAGCGGCCCACGTAAGCACCCTCCTCGCGGACGGTGACCTCGAAGACGTTGTCCCGGCCGTTCTCGTTGCCCGGGATGACGTCGAGCTTGAAGAGGAACTCGGGCACCCAGAACGAGTGGATGACGTCGGCCGACGCCAGCTCGAAGCGGAGCGTCTGGTCGACCGGCACCACCAGGACGGGGATCTCGGTGCTCGTGCCGATGGTGTCGACCGGCTCGCCGTCCGGGTCCTGGGTCTCCGGGTAGACGAACTGCCAATTCCACTTGAAGGCGTTGACCGCGATCGTGACGTCGGGGTCGGGGCTGCGCTGCTGCACCCGGTTCTGCACGACCACGGTGTAGAAGAACAGGACCGCGATGATCAGGAACGGGATGATCGTGTAGACGATCTCCAGCGGCAGGTTGTACGCGGTCTGCTTGGGCAGCTCGTCGCTGCGCTTGCGGTGGAAAATCACCGACCAGAAGATCAGGCCCCACACCAGGAAGCCGACGACGAGGGCCGCGATGACCGAGCCGGTCCACAGCTCGCGCATGGCCTCGGCCTCGTCGGTGACGCCTTCCGGCCACCCGAAGCGCCAGAACTCGTTGTTCAGGTTCAAGCCGTCTCCCCCGGGAGACCGAGCGCGGAGGGCCGCGCCAGCTTGCCTCGAGCCACCGCTCGCTGCCTCCTCGTCCTCCGCCCGGCCATCGAGCGGTCCCGCGGCGCGCCGCCGACCGGGCCTCCCGGTACGCGGCACGTCCGCCGATCAGTGTGCGCCGAGACTAGCCGACGGCGCGCGGCGGCCGACCACCGGAGAGGCGCTGGTGCGGCCCGGCGCGCCGCGTCCGATCGGACACCCGACGGGACGGCCGAGCCGGAGGTCGTGGAGCGTGTGACCTGTGGCGCGGAGGGCCGCGGGCACCCGTCCGGCGGTTAGAGTCGGAGGCGTGTACATGCGGCTGCTGACGCCCAAGTGGGTGCTGCTGCACCTGCTGGTGGTCGGCCTCTTCGTCGCCACCTTCTTCCTCGGCCACTGGCAGCTCACCAAGGCCGCGGGCGGCGGCGGCGCGGTCAACTGGAGCTACGCGCTGCAGTGGCCCCTGTACGGCTTCATGGGCCTGGGTTTCTACATCAAGATGGTGAGGGACGAGCTGCACCGCGACCCGGACGCCGACGAACCCGGCACGGCCGTCGTCCTCTACCAGCGCCCCCGCATCGACACCTCCGACGACCCGGAGCTCGCCGCCTACAACGCCTACCTGGCCGAGCTCAACGAGCGGGCGCTGCAGCAGCGGGGTGACGGTGCCCGCTGAGCGCACCGCCGCGCCCGCCGGGCGCTCCAGCGCCCTCCCCGCCGTCCTCGCCCGCCGCGCCGGCCGCGACGTGCCGGCCGCCCTGCGGCGCTACCGCGTCATGGCCACGGTGGTCGGCGTCCTGCTCGTCGTCCTGTTCCTCGTGGCGATGCCGGTGAAGTACCTCGCCGGGGTCGACGAGCCGGTCGCCGTGATCGGCACCCTGCACGGCTGGCTCTACTTCATCTTCTTCCTCACCGCGTGCGACCTGGCCCTGCGCGCCCGCTGGCGGCTCTGGTTCACGGTGGGCACCGTGCTGGCCGGTACCGTTCCCGTGCTGTCCTTCTACGCCGAGCGCGTGGCCACCCGGCGCACCCGCGCCGGCGAGCGCCTCTGACCGTCCGAACGCCTCCCCGCCCGGTCCGCACCGGGACGGCACCCGACACCAGGGAGACCTGCGCCTGATGTGCGGCCTGCTGGCCTACCTGTCCACCGACACCGACCGCGTCCTCGACGACACCGTCGAGGGCGTCCGCGAGGCGCTGCACAGCCTGCACCACCGCGGCCCCGACGACACCCAGGTCTGGTGGGACCGGCGGGCGGTGCTCGGGTTCAACCGGCTGTCGATCATCGACCTCGAGGGCAGCCCGCAGCCGCTCCCCTACGCCGGTGGCCGTTACCGGATCCTGTTCAACGGTGAGATCTACAACTACCTCGAGCTGCGCAAGGAACTGGCCGACGCCGGCGCCAACTTCGCCACGGAGGGCGACACCGAGGCGATCGTCGCCGGCTACCACCTGTGGGGCGAGGAGGTCGTCACCCGGCTGCGCGGCATGTTCTCGTTCGTCATCTGGGACACCCGCACCCGGACGGCGTTCGGCGCCCGCGACCCGTTCGGCATCAAGCCCCTCTTCACCGCCCGGCTCGCCGACGGCGGGCTGGTCTTCAGCTCGGAGAAGAAGGCCGTGCTGGAGATGCTCGGCGGCTCCGCGGCGGCCGGCGGTGTCGACGCCGCGTCGCTGCAGCACTACCTGACGCTGCAGTACGTGCCCGAGCCGGCGACCCTCCACCGCGGCATCCGGCGGATCGAGAGCGGCACCTGCTTCACCGTGGTGGACGGCGAGCTGCACACCCGCCGCTACTTCCACCCCACCTTCCCGGTGCTGCCGGTCAGCAAGGACGGCGAGCAGGCGCTCTACGACCGCATCGCGGACGCGCTCGACGAGTCGGTGCGCGTCCACATGCGCGCCGACGTCACGGTCGGCTCGTTCCTCTCCGGTGGCATCGACTCCACCGCCATCGCCGCGCTGGCCAAGCGGTACAACCCCGACCTGATGACCTTCACCGTCGGCTTCGAGCGCGAGGGGTTCTCGGAGATCGACGTCGCGGCCGAGTCGGCGGCCGCGATCGGCGTCGAGCACATCACCAAGGTCGTCACGCCGGACGAGTTCGCCGCCGCCATCCCCCTGGTGGTCTGGTACCTCGACGACCCGGTGGCCGACCCGGCGCTCGTGCCGCTGTACTTCGTCGCCCGCGAGGCCCGCGAGCACGTCAAGGTGGTGCTCTCCGGGGAGGGTGCCGACGAGCTGTTCGGCGGTTACAACATCTACCGGGAGCCGCTGTCGCTGGCCGCCTTCGAGCGGCTGCCCGCCGGTCTGCGCCGGGCGCTCGGCTCCCTGTCCGGCCGCCTGCCCGACGGGATGCGCGGCAAGGACCTGCTGCGCCGCGGCTCCATCCCGCTCGAGCAGCGGTACTACGGCAACGCCCGCATCTTCCGCGACGACGAGCTCGGCTTCCTCGAGACCCGCGACCCGGACCTGTCCCACGTCGCCGTGACCGCCGAGCTGTACGAGCGCACCCGAGCCGCCGGCTACGACGACGTGACGGCCATGCAGTACGTCGACCTGTTCACCTGGTTGCGCGGCGACATCCTGGTCAAGGCCGACAAGATGACGATGGCCAACTCGCTGGAGCTGCGGGTGCCGTTCCTCGACCCCGAGGTGTTCGAGGTGGCCTCGACGCTGCCGGTCGACCAGCGGGTCACCAGGCAGACGACCAAGCACGCGCTGCGGCGGGCGATGGAGCAGATCGTGCCGCCGCACGTGCTGAACCGGCGCAAGCTCGGCTTCCCGGTGCCGACGCGGCACTGGCTGGCCGACCAGCTGCACGACTGGGCCCGGCAGATCATCGAGGACAGCCAGACCGACGAATGGCTGGACAGGCAGCAGGTGCTGGCGATGCTCACCGCCCACCGGGCCAACCAGATCGCCGGCTCACCGGTCGACTACTCGCGCAAGCTGTGGACCCTGCTGGTGTTCATGGTCTGGCACGGCATCTTCGTCGAGGGCCGGATCACCCCCGAGGTGCCCGCAACCGTCTACCCCGTCCGGTTGTAGCCCTGCCCTCGGGTGTGCGCCGGGCCCGGACACCGCGGCGCCCCGCCTCCTGCGCGGAGGCGGGGCGCCGTCGACGCAGCGGCTCGACGTGTCCGGGGGACGACACCTGGCCGCGGTGCGATCCGGAGGACCGCAGCGTCACCGCTCAGTGGAAGCTGTCGCCGCAGGCGCAGGAGCCCTGCGCGTTGGGGTTGTCGATCGTGAAGCCCTGCTTCTCGATGGTGTCCACGAAGTCGATCACCGCACCGCCGAGGTAGGGGCCGCTCATCCGGTCCACGATGACCTCGACACCGTTGAAGTCGTAGGTCTGGTCGCCGTCCAGGAACCGCTCGTCGAAGAACAGTTGGTACCGCAGGCCCGAGCAACCGCCGGGCTGGACGGCGATGCGCAGCCGCAGGTCGTCGCGACCCTCCTGGTCCAGCAGCGCCTTGACCTTCGCCGCCGCCGGGTCGCTGAGCACGACGCCGGTGGGGCCGGCGGCGGGGCCGCCGATGGTCGAGGTGTCCTGCACCGTCATGTCCGAGTCCTCCTCCAGTCGAGGTGTCCGCTGCGCACGTCCTGCCGCGGACCAACACCGCCGTGGCGGAGCCTGTTCCACTGTACGGCGACGGGGATGCCCGCCGGCACCGGCGCAGCCGGACTGTGGTGGTGCCCACGTAGACTGCCGGGTCGTGAAGCTCCGCCTGCCCGGCCGCCGCGACCGCGCCGAGACGACCGCTCCGACCACGACGGACGCCGGCGGGGACGCCTCCGCGGAGCAGCTCACGCAGCAGGGGAAGGGCCGGCCGACGCCCAGGCGCAGCGAGGCCCAGGGCCGGCGCCCGGGCCCGCCGCCGCCTCCGCCGACCACCCGCAAGGAGGCCTACAAGCGGATGCGCGCGCAGCAGGCAGCCGGCCGCGCCAACGTCCGGGCCGCCGCGGCGGCCGGTGACGATGCCGCCCTCCCGGCGCGCGATCGCGGCCCGGTGCGCAAGCTGGTGCGCGACGTCGTCGACTCCCGGCGCAACATCGGCAGCCTGTTCGTGGCCGTCGCCGGTGTGGCGCTGATCGGCACGGTCGTGCCGAGCCTGGCGGTGCGCAGCTACGCCACGTTCCTCCTGTTCTTCTACTTCCTGCTGCTGATCGCCGACTCCTTCGTGCTCGGCCGGCGGATCTCGCGGACCATCGCCGAGCGCTTCCCCGAGGCCAAGCAGCGCACGCGCGGCGCCGTCTGGTACGGGATCAGCCGCTCGACGATGGTCCGCCGCTGGCGGTTCCCGAAGCCCACGGTGCCGGTCGGCGCCAAGGTCTGACCGGGGCCGGGGCTCCTCCGACCCGGCTCACTCCGCCGCGAGCCCCATCGGGCCGTACACCTCGGTGTCGTCGTCGAACAACGTCACCGTCGCCACGCCGCGGGACAGCAGGTCCCGCCAGTTCTCCCCCAGCCACGACTCGGCGTCGCCCTGGTTGTCGGTCTCCGGCATCTCCACCCCCACGGACGCCGGGTCGACGGTCGCTCCGGACGGGTCCTCGAGACGCCAGTGCCAGCTCATGGACCGCAGGCTAGTGAGCACCCCGGCGGGCCGCCGCGGTGGTCGCGGTTCGGCAACCCTTGCCTCCCGACGGGTTACCGCGGCCGGGGTCCGGGCATGGAGGCTGACCGACCCCACGAACGAGGTCGGAGGACCTGATGACCCAGACCCCCACGGGCGGCGCCACCCGCGCGGACGCGGCGACCGCTCCCGAGAGCGCGTCGACCGGGCAGCTGGTCGGCCAGCTGACCGAGCAGATCTCCCGACTGGTCAAGGACGAGGCCCGGCTCGCGCAGGCCGAGGTGGCGCAGAAGGCCAAGCGGCTCGGCATCGGTGCCGGCCTGTTCGGCGGCGCCGGCCTGTTCGCCTTCTTCGGGCTGGCCGTCCTCGTCACCACCGCCGTCCTGGCCCTCGCGCTGGTCGTGGCGCCGTGGCTGGCGGCCCTGGTGGTCGCCGTCGTCCTGTTCGCCATCGCCGGCGTCCTCGCCCTGGTCGGCAAGAAGGACGTGCAGAAGGGGACTCCGCCGATCCCCGAGCAGGCGATCGCGGGCGTGCAGGCCGACATCGCCACGGTGAGGAAGGCGGCGTCCCGGTGACGGCGGCGCAACCGCAGCGCGGGGACGGCGCAGCGTCCGGCACGACCGACCCCGAGCAGTTGAAGGCCGACATCGAGGCCACCCGCGCCGAGCTCGGCCGCACGGTCGACGAGCTGAGCGCCCGCCTCGACGTCCCGGCGCGGGCCAGGGAGGGCGCCGCCCGGGCCAAGGACACGGCGGTCGAGACCTACCGGGAGAGCCCTCCGGCGGTCATCGGCGCAGGCGCCGCCCTGGCCGGTCTGCTCGCACTGCTCGTCGTCCTCCGGGTCCGCCGGCGGCGGAGGCAGCGGCGCGCCGCGCTGCTGGCCACGTCGTTCCTGCAGCAGGAGCGGGCGGCCCTGCGGGCCGCCAGGGCGAGCGCCAAGGACGCCGCCGAGGACGAGGCGCGCAAGCGGAGGAGGAACCGATGAGCACGGCAGCCAAGCTCGCGTACCGGCCGTTCGGCCTGGCGGGCGGCATCCTCGCGGGTGTCGTCTCCGGCGCGCT
Organism: Geodermatophilus sp. YIM 151500; assembly: GCF_025716945.1. GTDB lineage: Bacteria > Actinomycetota > Actinomycetes > Mycobacteriales > Geodermatophilaceae > YIM-151500. Next base: position 41,025 of record NZ_JAOVZT010000013.1, on the reverse strand, counting down.
GTTCAAGCAGGTCTGGAAGCGGGTCGCCAAGGAAGACGACGCCCCGCGCGCGCTCGAGGGCGAGTACCGGATGCGGGAGGTGGTGCTCGCCGCCGCGATCCAGGGCGCGATCTTCGCCGCCACCAAGGCCGCCATCGACCGTGCCGGCGCCCGCGGCTTCACCAAGCTCACCGGGACCTGGCCCGGCGACTGACCCGCCGCCGTCCCACTGCTCCGCCCGTCCACACCGTCGGCCGCCCCGGCGGCCCACCCGCAGTCGAGGGGGAACCATGGCCGGCACCCGCCGCCGGGAGAGCGCAGTCGACCGGATCCGGGAACGGGTCGAGGAGAAGGCCGCCCGCAGGGCGGCGGCGCAGGAGGCCGCCCGGCGGGCGCCGGCGACCGACCCGCACCGGCCGCCGGACGGCGCTCCGGGCCACGAGACGCTGCCCGGCGTCACCGCCGACAAGCCCACCGCCATCCCGTGGGCCGGGTGGAAGCAGATCCTCAAGCGCTCGTGGGCCGAGCACAAGGCCGACAACATGCCGATCATCGCCGGCGGGGTCGCCTTCTTCGGTTTCCTCGCGATCTTCCCGGCGTTGATCGCCACGGTGTCCATCTACGGCCTGGTCGCCTCGTCCGAGGACGTCGCGCGGCAGATCGAGGACCTCTCCGCGCAGCTGCCCGAGTCCGCGGCGGAGCTCATCGGCGACCAGCTCCGCAGCCTGGCCACCGGCGGCGGGGGCGCGCTCACCATCGGCCTGATCGTGTCGATCCTCGGCGCGCTCTGGAGCGCCTCGGGCGGCGTGGGCAACCTGATCACCGCGGTGAACCTGGCCTACGACGAGGTCGAGACACGCAACTTCGTCAAGCTGAAGGCCACCTCCTTGGCGCTCACCCTGGGCGCCGTCGTCTTCGTCCTGATCACCTTCGCCCTGGTCGCCGTCGTCCCCGCCGTCCTGGAGGCGCTCCCCCTCGGCGTCGTCGGCACGGTGCTCGCCCAGGTCGTCCGCTGGACGCTGCTGCTCGGCGTCTTCACCGGCGCCCTCGCCATCCTCTACCGGGTGGCGCCCGACCGGGATGCGCCGAAGTTCCGCTGGGTCAGCCTCGGCTCGGTGATCGTCACGGTCGTCTGGGTGCTGGTGAGCCTGGCCTTCAGCTTCTACGTCGACAACTTCGGCTCGTACAACGAGACCTACGGTGCGATCGCCGGCGTCATCGTGCTCATGCTGTGGCTGTACCTGACCTGCTTCCTGGTGTTGCTCGGCGCGGAGATCAACTCCGAGGCCGAGCACCAGACGGCGCACGACACGACCGAGGGCGAACCCCGGCCGATGGGGCAGCGCGACGCGACGATGGCCGACGAGCTGCCCGACCCCCCGGAGCCGACGAAGCGCTGAGCGGAGGGGCTCCGTGCGCGTCACCCGCACGGAGCCCCTCGGTCAGCGGACGTTCGGGGCGACGAACGGCGGCTTCACCACCCGCACCGGCTGCGGCCGCCCCCGGACGTCGACGGCCAGCTCGGCGCCCTCCGCGACACCGGCCGCCGTGTCCAGCAGGGCCAGGCCGATGCCGACGCGCAGCGTGGGCGAGAAGGTGCCGCTGGTGACCGTGCCGACGGCCGCGCCGCCCGCGCCGAGCACGGCCATCCCCGGTCGCGGGATCTGCCGACCCGGCGCCTGCAGGCCCCACAACAGCCGGGCGGCGCCGGCCTCCCGCTCGGCGAGCAGCGCCTCGCGGCCCCAGAACGCCGGTTTCCGCCACCCGACCGCCCAGCCGCTGCGGGCCTGGTTCGGCGTGATCTCCCGCGACAGCTCGTGCCCGTGCAGCGGGTAGCCCATCTCGGTGCGCAGCGTGTCGCGGGCCCCGAGCCCGCACGGCTGGATGCCCTCGGCCTCGCCCGCCGCGAGCAGCGCGTCCCACAGCGCGCCGGCCCGCTCGGCGGCCACCAGCAGCTCGTAGCCGTGCTCGCCGGTGTAGCCGGTGCGGCAGACGGTCACCTCGTCGCCGCCGTGCCCGCCCTCGTCGGTGAACGCCATGTACGGCAGCTCGCCGGGCAGGCCGACGGCGGCGAGCACCTGCGGCGAGCGCGGCCCCTGCAGCGCCAGGACGGCGATCTCCTCGTGCCTGTCGGTCACCGTGACGCCGTCCGGGGCCCGCTCGGACAGCCGGCGCAGCACCTCGGCGGCGTTGGCCGCGTTGGGCACCAGCAGGACGTCGTCCGGGCCGTGCAGGTAGAGGATGAGGTCGTCGACGACGCCGCCGGCGTCGGGCTCCCCGTCGGGCAGGCAGCACAGGGTGTACTGCGCCCGCCCGGGCTCGATCCGGGACAGGTCGTTGGTCAGGCAGGAGTCGACGTAGGCCGCCGCTCCCGGCCCGCGGACGGTTGCCGTCCCGAGGTGCGAGACGTCGAAGAGGCCGACGGCCTGCCGGACGGCGGTGTGCTCGGCCAGCACGCCTCCGCCGGCGTACTCGATCGGCATGGACCAGCCGCTGAAGTCGGCCATCTTGGCGCCGGCCGCGACGTGGCGGTCGTGCAGGGAGGAGGTCCGCGAGCTCACGCCCGCGCACGCTATACGCGCACGCCGTGCGGGCCGGCGGTCGCCGAGCGGCACTCCCGCAGGGCCCACCGCGAGCGTGCGGGCAGTGGGTGCCGGGCGCCCCGGCCCGGGCCCACCGCCGGCCCCTCCCGGGCCCACCGCCGGCGCTCCCGGGCTCGCGCCGGGCCCGCGAGGCGGGAGGAGGCCGGGGTTTCCCGACTCCTACGATCGAGCGGTGCCGCCGACGATCACCGCCACCGACCGCCCGCTCGAGAAGCTCTCCGCCGACGCCGTGGTCGTCGGCGTCGGCAAGGGGCCCGACGGGCTGCTGCCCACGCCCGGGGCCGAAGCCGTCGACCGGCTGCTCGGCGGCCGGCTGCTGCCCGCGCTGGCCGACCTCGGGGCCCGGGGCGGGGAGGACGAGGTGACCCGGCTGCCCTCCTTCGGCCAGGGTCCGTTCCCGGTCGTGGCCGCGGCCGGGCTCGGTGCCCCCGACGCGGCCGGCGGCTACGCGCCCGACGCGGTGCGCCGGGCGGCCGGCGCCGCGAGCCGGGCCCTCGGCGGACGGGGCTCCGTGGTCAGCCTGCTGGCCGCCGTCGGCGGCTCCCCGGACGCCGAGCGGCTGCACGCCGTGGGCGAGGGGTCGCTGCTGGGTGCCTACGAGTTCACGACGTACAAGTCCGAGCTGCCGGCCGACCGGGCGACGCCACCGCGCGAGTTCACCGTCGTGGTGCCCGCCTCCTCGGCAGCGGAGGCGCCGCTGGGCCGGGTGCGCGCCGTCGCCGACGCCGTCGCCCTGGTGCGCGACCTGGTCAACACCCCGCCCAACGACCTGTTCCCCGCCGAGCTGGCCGAGCGCGGCGCGGCGGCCGGGAAGAAGGCGGGGCTGAGCGCGGAGATCCTCGACGAGGCAGACCTGGCCGACGGCGGTTACGGCGGCATCCTCGCCGTCGGCGGCGGGTCGGTCCGCAAGCCGCGGCTGCTGCGGCTCTCCTACTCGGGGCGCCGGGCGCGGAGGAAGGTCGCCCTGGTCGGCAAGGGCATCACCTTCGACAGCGGCGGGCTGTCGATCAAGCCGGCGCTGAAGATGGAGGACATGAAGAGCGACATGGCCGGCGCCGCCGCCGTGATCGCCACCGCCTGCCTGGTCGCCGAGCTCGGCCTGCCCGTCGACCTCGTGGCCACCGTGCCCATGGCCGAGAACCTGCCCAGTGGCACCGCCTACCGGCCCGCCGACGTGGTCACGTTCCGCAACGGCAAGAAGGCCGAGATCACCAACACCGACGCCGAGGGCCGGGTGATCCTCGCCGACGCGCTCGCCCGAGCGGCCGAGGACGGCCCGGACTACCTGCTCGAGACCTCGACGCTCACCGGCGCACAGCTGGTCGCACTCGGCAGCCGGACGGCCGGTGTGATGGGCACCGACGAACTGCGCGACGCGGTCGTGGCCGCGGGCAAGCGGGTCGGCGAGGGCATGTGGCCCATGCCGCTGCCGGCGGAGCTGCGGCGCGGCATCGACTCGCCGATCGCCGACTTCGTCAACGCGAACGCCGACCGGATGGGCGGCATGCTCGTCGGCGGGCACTTCCTGGCCGAGTTCGTCCCCGACGGCCTGCCGTGGGCGCACATCGACATCGCCGGGCCCAGCTACAACACCGGCTCGCCGTGGGGGTACACGCCCAAGGGCGGCACCGGCGTCCCCGTGCGCACGCTGCTGGCCACGATCGAGGGCCTCCTCGCCGGTTGACCAGGACCCCGTCCTCTTGACCAGGACCCCGTCCTCTTGACCAGGACCCCGTCCTCGTGACCAGGACCCCGTCCTCGGCCCCTCCGGCGGCTCGGGAACGCCGTGGACGGGGCGGCCGAGCTCTCGCCTGCGGTGCGGTCGGCGACGGTCGCGGCATCCGCGTCAGTCGCGACGGTCACCGCTCTGCCGGGCGCTCCAGTCGCGCATCCGCTGGGGATACCCGGTGACCTGCGCGTCGTAGACCGGGATGGCGAGCTCGCGGGACAGCCGGCGCGCCGTCCCGGGCCCGTCGATCCGTCGCCGCGTCCACTCGCCGTCGGCGGCCACGAGGACGATGGTCGTCTCGGTGACCGCCGTCCGGGGCTCGACGTACCCCTCCACGCCCCGGCGGGTGGCGACGAATCGCTCGAGATGGGCCAGGTCGGCCTTGCCGGAGCTCCGGTCGAGCGTGGCGCGGCGTCCGGCGTCGGCTGCGCGGCCGCCGCGCCGACGACCGCGCAGCCGGTCGAACAACCCCATGTCGCACCCTCCTCGTCCGGTCGGCGACCGCCGCGCGGCCGGACCACGTGACCAGCGCAACGGTGCTTCGGGCCGCCCCGTTCCCCTAGTGGCAGGATGGGCCCGCAGCACCCTCGCCGACCCGCGCGGGGATCCGGACGACAGCACGAGGAGCTTCCGTGAGCGCACCCACCTCCCCTGCCGACCTGGTCATCCTCGGTGGTGGCTCGGGTGGATACGCCGCCGCACTGCGCGCGGCCGAGCTCGGCATGTCGGTCGTGCTGATCGAGCGCGACAAGGTCGGCGGCACCTGCCTCCACCGCGGCTGCATCCCCACCAAGGCGCTGCTGCACAGCGGCGAGATCGCCGACCAGGCCCGCGAGGGCGAGCAGTTCGGCGTCAAGACCTCGCTGGCCGGCATCGACATGGACGGCGTCAACGCCTACAAGGACGGCGTCGTCGCCCGGCTGTACAAGGGGCTGCAGGGCCTGATCAAGAGCCGCAAGATCGATTACATCGAGGGCGAGGGCCGGTTGGTGTCGCCCACCGCCGTCGAGGTGGGCGGGCAGCGCTACGAAGGCAAGCACGTCCTGCTGGCTACCGGCTCCTACGCCCGCAGCCTGCCGGGCATCGAGATCGACGGCACCCGCGTCATCACCAGCGACCACGCGCTCCAGCTCGACCGCGTACCGACCTCGGTGATCGTCCTGGGTGGCGGCGTCATCGGCTGCGAGTTCGCCAGCGCCTGGAAGTCCTTCGGCGCCGACGTGACCATCGTCGAGGCCCTCCCCCACCTGGTCCCGCTCGAGGACGAGGCGTCGTCGAAGCTGCTGGAGCGCGCCTTCCGGCGCCGCAAGATCGACTTCTCCCTGGGCAGCCGGGTGTCGGGCGTGCAGACCACCGAGAACGGCGTCCGCGTCGACCTGGAGAACGACAAGAACTTCGAGGCCGAGCTCGTGCTGGTCGCCGTCGGCCGCGGCCCGGTCAGCGAGGGCCTCGGTTATGAGGAGGCCGGCGTCCAGATGGACCGCGGCTTCGTGCTCGTCGACGAGTACTGCCGCACCAACGTGCCCACCATCTCCGCCGTCGGCGATCTGATCCCGACGCTCCAGCTGGCCCACGTCGGCTTCGGCGAGGGCATCCTCGTCGCCGAGCGGCTGGCCGGCCTGCCGGTGGTGCCGATCGACTACGCGGGCGTCCCGCGGATCACCTACTCCGATCCGGAGGTCGCCTCGGTCGGGCTCACCGAGGCCCAGGCCCGGGAGAAGTACGGCGACGTGGAAACGCTCACCTACGACCTCGGCGGCAACGGCAAGAGCCAGATCCTCAAGACCCAGGGCGCGGTCAAGCTCGTGCGCCAGAAGGACGGGCCCGTTCTCGGCGTGCACATGGTCGGCAGCCGCGTCGGTGAGCTCACGGCCGAGGCCCAGTTGATCTACAACTGGGAGGCCCTGCCCGACGAGGTCGCAAGCCTGATCCACCCGCACCCGACGCAGAGCGAGGCCGTCGGCGAGGCGCACCTGGCGCTCGCCGGCAAGCCGCTGCACGCGCACAGCTGACCCCGCACCGCCGCACTCCTCCCTCGTCCACCCACCGCCAGAAGGAGCACTGCCCCGATGCCGACCTCCGTCACCATGCCCGCCCTGGGCGAGAGCGTCACCGAGGGCACGGTCACCCGCTGGCTCAAGCAGGAGGGTGAGCAGGTCGAGGCCGACGAGCCGCTGCTGGAGGTCTCGACCGACAAGGTCGACACCGAGATCCCCTCCCCCGCCGCCGGCACGCTGACCAAGATCCTCGTCAGCGAGGACGAGACGGTCGAGGTCGGCGCCGAGCTCGCCGTCATCGGTGGCGGTGACGAGGGCGGGGACGGCGGTGGGGGCGGTGGCGCTGCCACCGCCGAGGAGCAGCCCGACGCCGAGGTCGACGCGGCCGCGGAGGCCACCGGCCAGGAACAGCCGGCCCAGGCCCCGGAGACGCCGTCGGCCTCCCAGCCCTCCGGGGCGGGGGGCGACCAGGGCGCGCGGGGCGGCGGCGAGGGGACGCCGGTGACGATGCCCGCTCTGGGCGAGAGCGTCACCGAGGGCACGGTCACCCGCTGGCTCAAGCAGGAGGGTGAGCAGGTCGAGGCCGACGAGCCGCTGCTGGAGGTCTCGACCGACAAGGTCGACACCGAGATCCCCTCCCCCGCCGCCGGCACGCTGACCAAGATCCTCGTCAGCGAGGACGAGACGGTCGAGGTCGGCGCGCAGCTCGCCATCATCGGCGGCGGAGGTGCCGCGCCCGCGCAGGAGGCCCCGCAGGAAGCCGCGCCGCAGGAGGAGCCGCCGCGGCAGGAGGCACCGCCGCGGCAGGAGGCACCGCCGCGGGAGACCCAGCCCGCGCCGGCCCAGCAGATGGGTGCCGACTACGGCAACCTGCCCGCGGCCGAGACGACGGCGGCCGCCTCCGCCGGCGAGCGGCCGGCGCCGCCCGGGCCGGCCCAGCAGGCACCGTCCGCACCCGCGCCCTCTGCGGGCGCGGACGGCGGCGGCGCCTACGTGACACCGCTGGTGCGCCGCCTGGCCGCGGAGCGCGGGGTGGACCTCGCCGTGGTGCAGGGCAGCGGCGTCGGGGGGCGGATCCGCAAGCAGGACGTCCTGACCGCCGCGGAGCAGGCGCAGCAGCAGGCTGCACCGGCTGCCGCGGCGCCGGCGGGGCAGGCGGCGAAGGCCGCTCCGGCGCCGGACACCTCGGTGCGCGGTCGCACCGAGAAGCTGTCCCGCCTGCGGTCGGTCATCGCCAAGCGCATGGTCGAGTCGCTGGCGGTCAGCGCGCAGCTGACCACGGTCGTCGAGGCCGACATCACCCGCATCGCGCAGCTGCGGGCCCGGGTCAAGGACGACTTCGCGCGCCGCGAGAACGTGAAGCTGTCGTTCCTGCCCTTCTTCGCGAAGGCGGCGATCGAGGCGCTCAAGGCGCACCCGGCGGTCAACTCCTCGATCGACCTCGATGCGGGGACGGTCACCTACCACGACGCCGAGAACCTGGGCATCGCCGTCGACACCGAGCGCGGCCTGCTCGTGCCGGTGATCCACGGGGCAGGCGATCTGAGCCTGGGTGGGCTGGCGCGCAAGATCGCCGACCTCGCCGAGCGCACCCGCACGAACAAGATCACGCCGGACGAGCTCGGTGGCGGCACGTTCACCCTCACCAACACCGGCAGCCGTGGCGCCCTGTTCGACACGCCGATCATCAACCAGCCCCAGGTGGCCATCCTGGGCACCGGCTCGGTGGTCAAGCGCCCGGTCGTCGTGCAGGACGACGAACTCGGCGAGGTGATCGCCGTGCGCTCGATGGTGTACCTGGCGCTGACCTACGACCACCGCATCGTCGACGGCGCCGACGCGGCCCGGTTCCTCACCACGGTCCGCGAGCGGCTCGAGGGCGGGCAGTTCCAGGGGGACGTCGGCCTGGCCTGAGGTCGCGACCACGGACGCGGGGCCGGTGCTGACACCGGCCCCGCGCCCGCCCCTGCCGACGCCACGAGGGAGCAGCACGCATGCGGATCGCGGTCACCGGCGCCTCCGGGCTGATCGGGCGGGCGCTGGTGCCCCGCCTCCGGGACGACGGCCACGACGTGCTCCGGCTCGTCCGGCGCACCCCGCGCACGGAGGACGAGCACCGGTGGGACCCGGAGCACCGCCGCATCGACCCGGCGCTGCTCTCCGACGTCGACGCCGTCGTGCACCTCGCCGGCGTGGGCATCGGTGACCGGCGCTGGTCGGAGGCGCACAAGCGGCGGGTGCTCGACAGCCGTGTCGACGGCACCGCGACCGTCAGCCAGGCGCTCGCCGAAGCCGCCACCGCCGACCCCTCGCGCGAGCGGGTGCTGCTCTCCGCCTCCGCGGTCGGCTACTACGGCGACACCGGCGACCGCGTCGTCGACGAGGGCGCGCCTCCCGGGGACGACTACCTCGCCCACGTGTGCGTCGCCTGGGAGGAGGCGACCGCGCCGGCCGCCGCCGCCGGCGTGCGGGTGGCCAACCTGCGGAGCGGCCTCGTCCTCGGGCGGGGCGGCCTGCTCGGCCGGATGACCCCGCTGTTCCGCCTCGGTGTGGGCGGTCGTCTCGGCTCGGGTCGCCAGTACTGGCCGTGGATCAGCATCGACGACGAGGTGGGCGCCATCCGCTTCCTCCTCACCACGCCGCTGAGCGGACCGGTGAACCTGACGGCGCCCACGCCGGTCACCAACGCCGAGTTCACCGCCGCGCTCGGCCGCGTGGTGCGGCGGCCCACGCCGTTCCCCGTCCCCGGCGCGGCCCTGTGGGTGGTGCTCGGTGAGTTCGCGCGGATCGGGGTGCTCGCCGGTCAGCGGGCCGTGCCCGCTCGACTCCAGGAGTCCGGCTTCTCCTTCGCGCACACCTCGGTGGAGGACGGGTTGCGCGCCGCACTGGTCAGCCGCTGATCCAAGGGCTCGCCCGCCGCCCGCCACCGCTCGCGGCGCTCGGCACGCAGGCTCCGCGCGGCACGCAGACCCACCGCACCGCCCGATCCGGTCATCCGCCTTGCTCGGCACGCTCGATCCGCCAGCCGCCCTCCTCGGCGACGAGCACCATGCGGACCTCCGCGGCTGGACGCCCGGGCACGGCGCGCGGCGCGGGGTCCCCGGCCGCCGGGACGACCGTGTAGCCGGGCCACCGGTCGACCAGCCGCAGCTCGGCCCGGGCGCCCACCACCGCTCCTGACCCATCGGGCCGTTCCCCGGGCCCGCCACCGGGCCCCTCCCTGGCGCCCGCACCGCTCTCGGTCCCGCCACCGGCTCCGGTTCCGCCACCGGCACCGGTCCCGCCACCGGCACCGGTCCCGGCAGCGGTCGTGACCACCTCGTCGACCCGCACGACCTGGGGCGCGAAGCCGCGCAGCGACCCGCCCGCCGTCGCGAGGGCGGCCACGTACTCCTCGTCGGCTCCCCGGTGCGGGCTGTCCCGGGTGTAGACCTGCCCCAGCAGCTCGGTCGAGGCCGTCGTCAGGGCGCGGGCCCGGGTCCGGTACAGCCCGTCGACGAGCGCCTGCCATTCCGCCGCGGACGCGGGCCAGGTCGCCGCAGCCGGCAGGGGCCCGGGAGCCAGGCCCGTGCCGGACGCCGGTGCGGACACCGGCGGAGCGGCGGTGGCGGGAGCCGCGGTCGGGGCGGGCGCCGTCCCCGACGGCCGCGGCGCCCCGCTGGAGTCGCCCGCGGCCGGGGCGGACGGTGCGGCCACGCTCGTCCCGCCGACCTGCGGGCTGCCGCCGGCCAGCCGCACGACGCCCGCCCCGATGACCGCGATCAGCACCGTGGCGGTCATACCGACCAGGCCGGCCCGCAGCACCCGGTGCACCCGGCGCCGCCCCGAGCCCTCGTCGACGTCCGGCGACACCCGGTCGCCGCGGCCCCACTCGGCAGCGGCCTTCGCCCGGTCCCGCCGGCGTCGGCGACCGGCGTCCACGACGACCGGCGCCGGACGTGGACTCCGACCGGGCACCTGGTGGGTGAGCTCGGTGCGCGGACCCCGGCCGGTCGACCCCAGCTCTCCGTCGGGTACGCCGTCGGCCGGCAGGCGGACCGGCTCCGGCCGGCAGGCGTGCCGCAGGTCGAGTGCGAACTCGGCGGCGGATCCGCGGGCGTGCGGCTCGGCGGCGAGCCCGCGGGCGATGACGGCACGGAGCTCGGCGGGAGCGTCGGCGGCCAGCTCGTCGAGGTCGGGCAGCTCCCCGGCGGCCGCGACGGCCAGCACGTCGGCCGGCCGCGCGGCGTTCCACGGCGCCACGCCGGTGAGCGCGTGGAAGGCCGCGGCCGCGACACCGAACACGTCGGACGCCGGACCGGGCGCGCCGCCTCGCGCGACGGTCGGGTCGACGTACGCCGGGGTGACCTCGGCGGCTGAGTCGTCGCCCAGGACTCGGGCCACGCCGAGGTCGGTGAGCACCGGGCGGCCCTCCCCGGTGAAGACGATGTTGCCCGGGGAGAGGTCGCCGTGCACGACGCCCCGGTCGTGGACGTGGGCCAGCGCGGCGGCGACCGGGGCGATCGCCGTCACGACCTCGCCCGGCCGCAGCCGGCCGCGCCGGGTGAGGAGCGCGGCGAGGCTGCCCCCGGCCAGCAGGTCGAGCACCAGCGCGACCCGCGGGGCGCCGCCGCGACGAGGCTGGTGCACCACCTCGTGCAGGCGCACCAGGTGCGGGTGGTCGAGCTCGCCGAGCAGCGCCGCCTCCCGCGACTGGCGGACCGGGTCGCCGGCGACCAGCAGCTTGACCGCGACCGGCGGACCGCCGCCGCGGGGCACGGCGCGCCACACCTCCCCCGAGGCGCCGCGACCCAGCAGCGACTCCAGCACGTAACCGGGCACGGGTGGTGGCACGTCCCGCGGGCCGGAGCGGTCGTCGTCGGACGGGTCGGTGAGCAGCACGCGGGCACGGTAGGACGCCGAGCGTCCGCGCCGCTCCGGTCGTCCACAGGCCGGCAGCCCGTCCACAGCTCCGCCGTCCCGGCAGGTCGGGTTCCCCGGGCTGCCCTACGTTCTTCGCGTGACATCCCTGCCCGAGCGCGCCGAGGTCGTGGTCGTGGGCGCGGGGCTGGCCGGGCTGTCGGCCGCCACGCGCCTGGCCGCCGCCGGCTGCGACGTGCACCTGCTGGAGGCCGGCGGGCACGCCGGTGGCCGGCTGGCGACGGAGCGGATCGACGGTTTCGTCGTCGACCGCGGCTTCCAGGTGCTCAACACCGGCTACCCGCGGGTGGCCGACCTCGACCTCGGTGCGCTGCAGCTGGGCTGGTTCTGGCCGGGCGCCGTCCTGCGCACCGACGACGGCCGGGCACACCGCCTGGTCGACCCGCGCCGGCGACCCGGTGCGGCGCTCGGCACGCTGCGGGCGCCGGTCGGCTCGCTGGTCGAGAAGGCCGCCATCGGCGCGTTCGCCGCGCGGGCCGCGTACGTGCCCGTACCCCGCCTGCTCCGGGCGCGCGAGACCACCGCCGAGCAGGCGCTGCTCCGGGCACGGGTGGGCGGCGCCGCGCTGGAACGCTTCTTCCGCCCCTTCCTCGCCGGCGTGCTGCTCGAACGGGAGCTGGCCACGTCCAGCCGCTACCTCGACCTGCTCTGGCGCAGCTTCGCCCGCGGCGGCTTCGGTCTGCCCGCTTGCGGCATGCAGACCGTCGGCGAGCAACTCGCCGCCCGGGTCGGCGGTGGCCGCGTGCACCTCGGCGTCCGGGTGTCGGCGGTCGCCGGGGACCGGGTCGACTCCGACGCCGGCAGCGTCCGCGCCGACGCCGTCGTGGTGGCGGCCGATCCGGCCACCGCGGCCCAGTTGCTGCCGGGCGTCGCGGCCAGCGCGCCGCGCCAGGTGACCACCCACCTGCACGTGCTCCCCCGCTCGCCGTGGCCGGCGCCGCTGATCGTGCTCGGCCGCCCGGAGGGGCACGTCGTGAACAGCGCCGTCGTCACCGACGCCCAGCCCCGCTACTCACCCGATGGGCGCGCGCTCGTGGCCAGCTCGACGATGGCACCGACCCGGGAGGCCGACGTCCGCGACGAGGTGGCCCGGCTGCACGGCGTCGCCGCCGCCGACCTCGAGCACCTGACGTCGGTGACCGTCCCCGGTGCGCAGCCGGCCGCCCTGCCACCGCTGCGGCTGCGGCAACCGGTCGACCTCGGTGGTGGGCTGTTCGTGTGCGGCGACCACCGCGACACCCCGTCGATCCAGGGCGCCATGGCCAGCGGCGCCCGCGCCGCCCGGGCGGTGCTGCGCTCCCTGCGCCCGCGGTCACCGGCAGGCGGGCCGGCCGACCCACCCGCCGCCGGGGCGACGTCGTCCACCGGAGCCGCCTGATGCCTGCCACCGCGCCGACCATCCTGGCCACGAGCATGGGCTTCGCCTCGCGGGGCCGGGGGCCGTACGACTGGCGTCCCGGGCCGGTCTTCGATCTGGCGTTCTCCCTCGCCGGTGGGCCCGAGCGGCCGCGGCTGTGCTACCTGGGCACGGCCACCGGCGACGACCCGGTACGGGTGGGGGGCGTCTACGGGGCGTTCGCCGGCAGCGGCGTCGACGTCAGCCACCTCAGCCTGTTCCCGATGCCGACCGTTCCCGACGTCCGCGCGCACCTGCTCGCGCAGGACGTGGTGTGGGTGGGCGGCGGCAGCGTGGCCAACCTGCTCGCCGTGTGGCGGACCCACGGGCTGGACGACGTCCTCGCCGAGGCGTGGCGGGCCGGGGTGGTGCTCGGCGGCGTCTCGGCCGGGTCGCTGTGCTGGCACGTCGGCGGGACCACCGACTCGTTCGGGCCGGACCTGCGGCCGGTCACCGACGGCCTGGGGCTGATCCCGACGTCGAACGGCGTGCACCACGACTCCGAGGAGCAACGCCGCCCGCTCTACCACCGGCTGGTCGCCGACGGCACGCTGCCGGCCGGGCACGCCACGGACGACGGGGTCGGGCTCGTGTACCGGGGCACCGAGCTGGTCGAGGCCGTCGCCGACCGGCCGGACGCCGCCGCCTACCGGGTCGAGCGCGGGCCGGACGGCGGGGTGGTGGAGACCCGGATCGCCCCGCGGCGGCTGGCGTGAGCGGCCCCGCCGACCCGGGTCTCGACCTGACCCCGCTCGCCGCGGAGGACCACGTCTGCCCGACCTGCCCGCTGGACTACGCGCGGACCTCCGTCACCGATGCCGCCGCGCGGCTGGCCGCGCTGCCCACGGAGGTCGTCGGCGCCGTCGCCGAGGTGCCCTCCGGGGTCCTGGACCTCCGCCCGGAGCCCGAGGTGTGGTCGGTCGTCGAGTACGTCTGCCACCTGCGCGACGTGTACGTCGCCTACACGATCCGGTTGCACCGCGCGCGCAAGGAGACGCAGCCGGCGGTCGAGCCCCTGCTCAACGACTTCCGCGCCCGCCGCTTCCGCTACCGGGAGAGGCAGGTGGAGCCGGTGCTCGAGGAACTAGCCGCGGCGGTCCGCGGCTTCCGCGACGAGATCGCCGCCACCCGCGCGGACGAGTGGGACCGCGTGGTCACGCGGTTGCCCTCGGAGCGCCGCACGGCACGGTGGCTCGTCCGCCAGGCGCTGCACGAGGGGCTGCACCACCTCGCCGACATCCGCTCCGTCGGCGAGCGAGCCGCACGCGCGGGCGGCGGGCCAGGACGCTGATTCCCGCCGCGCCGGGGTGACGCCCTGCCGTCCTCCGGCAGGGACCCGCGGCGAGGGTCGGCGGAACGTGCGGCACGGGCGACCCACCTGCGGGACCCGCCGCGAGCGTCGGCGAGATGCGAGGGCAGGAGGGCGCCTGGCTACCCTGGACCTCGTGACTGAGCTGCAGGTCCTGCGTGCCGGCACCGTCCCCTACGAGGAGGCGTGGGCGATGCAGCGCGAGCTGCACGCCGCCCGGGTCGCCGGTGGAGGGCCCGACACGCTCCTGCTCCTGGAGCACCCCTCGGTCTACACGGCCGGACGGCGCACCGAGCCGCACGAGCGCCCGCTCGACGGCACCCCGGTCATCGACGTCGACCGCGGCGGGAAGATCACCTGGCACGGCCCGGGACAGCTGGTCGGCTACCCGATCGTGGCGCTGCCCGACCCGGTCGACGTGGTGGCGCACGTCCGCCGCCTCGAGCAGGCGCTGATCGACGTGTGCGCCGACCTCGGGCTGCCCACCGGCCGCATCGATGGCCGCAGCGGTGTCTGGGTTCCCGCTGACCCGCCGGGCGGAGCGGGCCGGCCGGCGCGGAAGATCGCCGCGATCGGCGTCCGGGTGGCCCGGGGGGTGTCCATGCACGGCTTCGCGCTCAACTGCGATCCGGATCTGCGGGCCTTCGGGGCGATCGTGCCGTGCGGCATCACCGACGCCGGCGTGACGTCGCTGTCGGCCGAGCTCGGTCGCGACGTCCCGGTCGCCGAGGTGATCGACCGGGTGGAGACGGCCGTGCGCCGGGTGCTCGCGTCCACGGGCGCCCACGGCGCGGCGGCGGACCCGCCCGCGGCGACCGCTGCCCCGCCCGCGACGGTTGCAGTGCCGCCCGTGGCGGCCGCTGCCCCGCCCGCTACGGCCGCGATGACCGCCACCGCCGGTGCCACGACCGGTGCCGCCGCCGGCTGACGCACCGCCGGAGCTCGTCGCGGCGCTGCGCGCGGCGGGCTGCGTCTACGCCGAGGACGAGGCCCGGCTGCTCCGCGATGCCGCGCGCACCCCGGGCCAGCTCGCCGCGCTCACGGCCCGGCGCACGGCGGGCGAACCGCTCGAGCACGTGCTCGGCCGTGTGGACTTCTGCGGGCTGCGCCTGGTCGTGTCGCCGGGCGTCTTCGTACCCCGCGCCCGCACCGCACTCCTGGCCGAACGGGCCACCGCCCTCCTCCGGACGGTCGCCGGCACGCGCCGTCCCGTCGCGGTCGACCTGTGCTGCGGCTGCGGTGCGGTCGGCGCGGTGCTGACCTCGGCGGTGCCGGCGGTCGAGCTGCACGCCGTCGACGTCGACCCGGTCGCCGTCCGGTGCGCCCGCCGGAACCTGCCGCGCGGCGCCGTCCACGAGGGCGACCTGTACGCGCCGCTGCCGGACGCGCTGGCCGGCCGGGTCGACGTGCTGGTCGCCAACGCGCCCTACGTACCGACCGACGCGATCGTGCTGATGCCGCCCGAGGCCCGCGACCACGAGCCGCGTGCGGTGCTCGACGGCGGCGCCGACGGCCTCGCCGTCCTCCGGCGGGTGGTCGCCGGCGCACCGGCGTGGCTGGCGCCCGGCGGCGCGCTGCTGGTCGAGACGAGCGGCGCGCAGGCGCCCGCCCTCGCAGACGCCGTCGTCCGGGCCGGGCTGCGCCCGCGGGTGGTCACCGACGACGACCGCGGCGCGACCGTCGTGAGCGGCGGAGATCCGTGCGGGTGACCCGCACGGATCTCCTCCTCAGGCGACGACGAAGTTGACCAGCCGGCCGGGGACGGCCACGACGCGACGCACGGTCCGCCCGGACAGGTGGCCGGCCACCTTCTCGTCCGCCCGCGCCGCGGCCTCCAGTGCGTCGGCGTCGGCGTCGGCCGGCACGGTGACCTGGGCGCGCACCTTGCCGTTGACCTGGACGGCGACCTCGACGGTGTCCTCCACCAGCCAGCGCTCGTCGGCCACCGGGAACGGGTGCCAGGCCAGCGACTCCGCGTGGCCCGACCGCGACCACATCTCCTCGGCGATGTGCGGCGCCAGCGGCGCGACCAGCAGCAGCAGCGGCTCGACCACCGACCGCGGCACCGGCGAGTCGGCGCCGTAGGTCTGCGTCAGGTGGTTGGTCAGCTCGGTGATCCGGGCGACGGCGATGTTGAACCGCAGGGTGGCCATGCCGTCGCGCACCCCGGCGATGGTGCGGTGCAGCGCACGCAGCGTGTCCTCGCCCGGTTCGACGTCGGCGGCCCGCACCGCGCCGGTCCGCTCGTCGACCACCACCCGCCAGATCCGCTGCAGCAGCCGCTGCGAGCCGACCACGGCCTTGGTCTCCCACGGCCGGGACTGCTCCAGCGGCCCGGTGGACATCTCGTACACCCGGAAGGTGTCCGCCCCGTACGCGCCGATCATCTCGTCGGGCGTGACCATGTTCTTCAGGCTCTTGCCGATCTTCCCGTACTCGCGGTTGACCTCGGCGCCCTGGTGGTAGAACCGGCCGTCCTTCTCCTCCACCTCGGCCGCGGGCACGTAGAAGCCGCGCTCGTCGGTGTAGGCGTAGGCGGAGATGTACCCCTGGTTGACCAGCCGGCGGAACGGCTCCTCGCTCGACACGTACCCCAGGTCGTGCAGCACCTTGTGCCAGAAGCGCGCGTACAGCAGGTGCAGCACGGCGTGCTCGACGCCGCCCACGTACAGGTCCACCCCGCCCGGGTCACCCGGCGAGCGCGGACCCAGCCAGTAGCGCTCCAGCTCCGGGTCGACCATCCGCGCGCCGTCACCGGGGTCCAGGTAGCGCAGGTAGTACCAGCACGACCCCGCCCAGTTGGGCATCGTGTTCGTCTCGCGCCGGTACGTGCGGGGCCCGTCGCCCAGGTCCAGCTCGACCGTCGTCCAGTCGGTCGCCCGCGACAGCGGCGGCTCCGGGGCGGAGTCGGCGTCGTCGTCGGCGAACGTCTTCGGCGAGTAGTCGTCGACCTCGGGCAGCAGCACCGGCAGCAGCGACTCCGGGACGGCGCGGGGCAGACCGTCCTCGTCGTAGACGATCGGGAACGGCTCGCCCCAGTAGCGCTGCCGGCTGAACAGCCAGTCGCGCAGCTTGTAGGTGGTCGTCGCCTCGCCGTGCCCGCGCGCCACCAGCCAGCCGGTGATGCGCTCGATCGCCTCGGCCGTGTCCAGTCCGTCCAGCGACACCTCGTCGTTGGACGAGTTGATCATGTCGCCCGGGCCGGTCCACGCGCCGCCCTCGAAGCCCTCCGGCGGCTGCACGGTCCGGACGACGGGCAGGCCGAACTTCTCCGCGAACTCGAAGTCACGCGTGTCCTCGCCGGGCACCGCCATGATGGCGCCGGTGCCGTAGCCCATCAGGACGTAGTCGGCGACGAACACCGGCAGCGCGCGGCCGTTGACCGGGTTGACAGCGGTCGCGCCCGTCCATACGCCGGTCTTGTCCCGCCCCTCGGTCTGGCGCTCCAGCTCCGAGCGGCGCGACGCCTCGCGCCGGTATGCGGTGACCGCCTCCCGCGGGGTCGACGCCCCACCGGTCCACTGCGGGTCGACGTCCTCCGGCCAGGAGTCGGCGGTCAGCGCGTAGACCAGCGGGTGCTCCGGCGCCAGCACCATGTAGGTGGCGCCGAAGAGGGTGTCCGGCCGGGTGGTGAAGACCTCGATCGTCTCGTCGCCGCAGCGAAAGCCGATCCGCGCGCCCGTCGACTTGCCGATCCAGTTGCGCTGCATCTGCTTCAGCGAGTCGGGCCAGTCCAGCCGGTCCAGGTCGGCCAGCAGCCGCTCGGCGTAGGCGGTGATCCGCATCATCCACTGGGTCAGCGGACGCCGGAACACCGGGAAGTTGCCCCGCTCCGAGCGCCCGTCCGGGGTGACCTCCTCGTTGGACAGCACGGTGCCCAGCCCCGGGCACCAGTTGACCGGCGCCTCGTGCAGATAGGCCAGCCGGTGGGCGTCGACGACCTTGCGCTTCTCGACGAATGCCAGGTCGGCCCACGGCCGGCCGAAGGGGTTGGTGCCAGGGTGGGGTTCCCGTGTGCCGGCGTCCAGCTGGGCGACCAGCACCTCGATGGGCCTGGCCCTGCCCGCCTCTTCGTCGAACCAGGCGCCGAAGATCTGCAGGAAGATCCACTGCGTCCACCGGTAGTACTCGGGATCGATCGTGGCGAACGATCGGCGCTGGTCGTGGTCGACGCCGAGCCGGCGCAGCTGCGCGCGGATGGCGGCGATGTTCGCCTCGGTCGTGATCCGCGGGTGCTGCCCGGTCTGGACGGCGTACTGCTCGGCGGGCAGCCCGAAGGCGTCGTACCCCATGGGGTGCAGCACGTTGTCGCCGTCCATCCGGCGGAACCGGCTGGTGACGTCGGTGCCCAGGTAGCCCAGTGGGTGCCCGACGTGCAGCCCGGCGCCCGAGGGGTACGGGAACATGTCCATGACGAAGTACTTGGGCCGGTCGGCGACGCGGTCGAAGCCCTCGGCCAGCCGGCCGGCCGGGTTGGGCGTGTGGAACGTGCCCTCGGTCTCCCACCGGTCCTGCCAGGCGAGCTCGATCGACTGCGCCAGCGCCGGGGTGTAGCGGTGCGGGGGCACCCCGTCGGCGGTCGGATCGGTGCTCGGCTGGCTGGCCGTCTGGCTCATCGTCGGTGCTCCGGGGTCGAAGGGGTGGCGGCGGGGGACCCGGACGTCGGACATGAAAAGACCCCTCGCGCAGGAGGGGTCGCCGTGCTGTCCGATCCGGGTCAGGTCAGCACGGCCCCGCGAGGAGCAGCCGGCCGGTCACGCGCGCGAGCCTACCGCGCGCCGCCGGTGCCGGCCGCCGCGATACCGCCCGGCGCCGCGGCGGACGCGGCGGGCCCGCGTCCCGCGTCTCCCCCCGACGGGTGAGGTTCCTGCCGGGCACGGTGCGGAGCGGCACCCGGCCCGCCGAGAACGATCGCGTGCAATCAATCTCGCGCGGCCACCGCCGAGCGTCGTCCGGCGCCTGGCTGACCGCTTCCGGGGCCGCGCTGGCGCTCTTCGCCACCGGCGTCGGCCCCCGGCCGGAGGGCGAGCCGTGGGCGACCGGGTACGACGTCGTCCTGTACAACGCGGTATCCCTGGCCGCCATGGCGGTCTGCGTGCTGGCCGCCCGCCGCGGCGCTCCGGAGCGGACGGCGTGGCTGGCCCTGGCCTCCGGGTTGGCGCTGAACGTGATCGGCAACCTGACCTACAGCCTGGTCGTCGCGCGGATGGACCCCGAGCCGTTCCCCTCGGTGGCGGACGTGTTCTACCTGGCCTACTACCTGCCCCTGTACGTGGCGCTGTTGGCACTGGTCCGGGCACGGGTGGCGCGCTTCCACGCGAGCATGTGGCTCGACGGCGTCGTCGGCGCGCTCGGCGCCGGCGCCGTCGCGGTCGCGGTGCTGCTCGGCCCTGCGCTGGAGCTGACCGACGGCGACCCCGCCGCGGTCGTCACCAGCCTGGCCTACCCGATCGCCGACGTCGTCCTGCTGGCCCTGCTGGTGGCGATGGGCGCCATCCTCGGCGTCCGGCGCGACCGCACGCTGCTGCTGCTCGGCGCCGGGATCGCCGCCACGCTCGTCGGCGACATCGTGTTCCTCGACCTGGCGACGCGCGGCATCTACGTCGAGGGCGGACCGCTGGACCTCACCTGGCTCGCCGCAGCGTTCCTCCTGGCGCTCGCCGCGCACACCAGCGACGCCGGGCGCGCAGCACGCGCCGCGCAGGAGGCGACCACCCGGGTGGGCTGGCGGGTGCTGGCCGTGCCGCTGGCGTGCAACCTGGCCAGCCTGCTGGTGCTCGGTGCCGGCTACGGCGACCGCTTCAACCCGGCCGCGGCGTGGTTGGCCGTCGGCTGCGTGCTCGCCGCGCTCGCCCGGACCGCGATCACCTTCCGCGAGGTCCGCGCCTTCAACGAGGTGCGTGCCGAGGCGCGCACCGACGAGCTGACCGGCCTGGACAACCGGCGGTCGCTGCTGGAGCGGGCCGAGGCGGTGCTGACCGGGGCGTCGGCCGCCCGGCCGGCCGCCCTGCTGCTGCTGGACCTGGACGGGTTCAAGGAGGTCAACGACAGCCTCGGGCACGCCGCCGGCGACGAGCTTCTCCGGCAGATCGGCCCGCGCCTGCGGAGCGCGCTGCGCACCGGCGACGTCCTGGCCCGGCTCGGCGGCGACGAGTTCGCGGTACTGCTCGGCGACGCGGGGCTGGACGAGGCGCACGCCCTCGCCGTCCGGCTGCGCGAGCTGGTGCTGCAGCCGTTCACCGTGGAGGGCGTGCGTCTGCACGTGGGGGTCAGCATCGGCGTGGCCACCGCCCCGGTGCCCGCGGCCACGGTGCGGGAGCTGCTGCGCTGCGCCGACGTGGCGATGTACGCGGCCAAGACCGGCCGCGAGGGCGTGCACGTCTACCTGCCCGAGCCGGACGGCGGAGCCAGTGACCGGCTACGCACCATGGAGGAGCTGCGGACGGCGCTGTCGGTGAACGACCAGCTCGAGGTGCACCTGCAGCCGCAGGTCGCGCTGTCCGACGGTCGCGTCACCGGCGCCGAGGCGCTGGTCCGCTGGCGGCACCCCACCCGCGGGCTGCTGTCGCCGGCGCACCTGCTGCCCGCCGCCGAGCAGGCCGGGTTGCTGCGTCCGCTCGCCGACGCCGTGCTCGAGCTGGCCCTCGCCGCGGCGGCCCGCTGGTGGCCGACCGCCCGGGTCCCGGTGTCGGTCAACCTGTCCGCGGCGAACGTCACCGACCTCGACCTGCCGGGCAAGGTGGCCCAGGCGCTGGTCCGCCACGGCCTGCCCGCCTCGGCGCTCACCCTCGAGCTGGTCGAGGACACGCTGATGGCCGATCCCGAGCGCGGCCGCGAGGTGCTCGGCGAGCTGCGCCGGCTCGGCGTCCGGACCTCCATCGACGACTACGGCACCGGCTACAGCTCGCTGGCCTACCTGCGCACCCTGCCCGCCGACGAGCTCAAGCTCGACCGCAGCCTGACCTGCGACGTGGCCGCCGACCCGCGCGCGGCGACCATCGTGCGGCACACCGTCGCGCTGGCCCACGACCTCGGCCTCGACCTGGTCGCCGAGGGCGTCGAGGACGACGCCACCGCCCGGACGCTGGCCGACCTCGGCTGCGACATCGTCCAGGGTTTCCTGCTCGCCCGCCCGATGCCCGTCGTGGACTTCCTCGCCTGGCTGCGCGAGCCCACCGGACCGCGGCTCCCGGTCGCCTGACCCTCCCCGCGCGTTCCGGCGACGGGGCCGCCGCCCGGGTGCCGCGGGGGTCGGGGTGTGGTCGATCGCGGGACCGGGCAGGATGGCCGCCGAGACGATCACCAGGGAGGTGCATCCAGTGGTCCGCCACAAGAGCCACGGCCAGGTCATCACCGCCGAGCTGCAGGAGGGGTTCAGCCACCTCGGCGCTGCGGTGAACGAGGCCGGCCGCGCCGCCGCGGAGCAGCTCGGCCCGCGCGTCGACGCCGCGCGCGAGGCCGCCGCCCCCCGGCTGGGGGCGGCGCAGAAGGCGGTCGCGCCGAAGGTGGCGGCCGCCGTGGCCGCCGCTGCACCGGCTGTCGCGACCGCGCGGGAGACGATCGCGCCGCGCGTGGAGGCGGCGCGCGAGGCCGCGGCGCCACGCCTCGAGGCCGCGCGGGAGGCCGCCGCCCCGCGCATCGAGGCGGCGCTGGCGGCCGCCCAGGAGGCGGTCGACCG
This sequence comes from Geodermatophilus sp. YIM 151500, assembly GCF_025716945.1. Taxonomy (GTDB): domain Bacteria; phylum Actinomycetota; class Actinomycetes; order Mycobacteriales; family Geodermatophilaceae; genus YIM-151500. Next base: position 19,414 of record NZ_JAOVZT010000013.1, on the reverse strand, counting down.
CGCCGTCACCGACCTCGGCCCGCGGGTGGACGCGGCCCGCGACGCCGCGCAGAAGCGGCTGGTCGAGGAGGTCGTCCCGGCGCTGGCCGCCGCCGAGGCGGCGACGCTGGCCTACGCGGCGCCGCGGATGGCCGCCGCACGCGAGGCGGTCAACCGGGAGCTGGAGCATGCCCGCGGCAGCATGCTGTCGGGCGTGGAGACCGCGCGCGGCGAGCTCGAGGCGCGCCGCGCCGAACTGGCGAAGAGCGGCGCGCAGGCGCGCAAGCGGGCGGTCAAGCGGTCGCGCAAGGCGCGCAAGGAGGCGGCCGCCCGCCGCAAGGAGCTCGGCCGGTCCGCGGCCCGCACCACCACCCGGGTCAAGCGGCGGGTCGGCATCGAACCGGCGCCGCGCCGCTGGCCGTGGGTGCTGGCCGTCCTCGCCGTGGTCGCGGGGGTCGCCGTCGTCCTGCGCCGTCGCAAGGACGACGCTTGGAACCCCGCGCCGTCCGGCGAGGGGCCCGTGCCCAGCTACCGGGAGGATCCCGTGCCCAGTTCACCCAGCGGCAAGCAGGTCTCCGACGCCGAGCAGTCCCCCGGCGACGGCACCCCGGTCGAGTCCGACCTGGGCATGCAGCCCCAGCAGTTCGCGGCCAGCCCGCTGAGCCCCGAGGAGCGCGAAGGCGCCGATCCGGCACTGAGGGGCTCCGACGACGAGGTGACGCCCGGCCAGGAGCCGAAGCCGGTCGACGAGCGGGGCACCGACCCCGCGGACGGCTCGTCGCGGTCCTGACCCCCGTCCGAGCACGCCGGCGCCCCCGCTGCCGTGGCAGCGGGGGCGCCGCGTGTCTGCGGGTACCGTGGGGATCATGAGCGAGGCGCCGGTCCGACCCCCTGTCCCCGCACAGCGGATCGAACCGGCGGGCCGCAAGCTGTTGCGCCTCGAGGTGCGCAACAGCCAGGTGCCGATCGAGCGCAAGCCGGAGTGGATCAAGACCCGCCTGCGGACCGGGCCCGAGTACACCGAGCTCAAGTCGCTGGTCCGCCGCGAGGGCCTGCACACCGTCTGCGAAGAGGCCGGCTGCCCCAACATCTACGAGTGCTGGGAGGACCGCGAGGCCACCTTCCTCATCGGCGGTGACCAGTGCACCCGGCGGTGCGACTTCTGCCAGATCGACACCGGCAAGCCCGCCGCGTTCGACGCCGACGAGCCGCGGCGGGTGGCCGAGAGCGTCGCCACCATGGGCCTCAGGTACGCGACCGTCACCGGCGTCGCGCGCGACGACCTGCCCGACGGCGGTGCCTGGCTGTACGCCGAGACGGTGCGGCAGATCCACGCGGCCGTGCCGGGCTGCGGCGTCGAACTGCTCATCCCCGACTTCGACGCGAAGCCCGACCAGCTGGCCGAGGTCTTCTCCGCGCGACCCGAGGTGCTGGCGCACAACGTCGAGACCGTGCCGCGGATCTTCCGCCGCATCCGGCCCGGGTTCCGGTTCGAACGCTCGCTGTCGGTGCTGACCGCCGCCCGCGGGGCCGGCCTGGTCACCAAGTCCAACCTCATCCTCGGCATGGGCGAGGAGCCGGCCGAGGTGGTCGAGGCCATGCACGCGCTGCACGAGGCCGGGTGCGACCTGCTCACCATCACCCAGTACCTGCGTCCCTCGCCGCGGCACCATCCCGTCGTCCGCTGGGTCAAGCCCGACGAATTCGTGGACTTCCAGCGCAGCGCCGAGGAGATCGGCTTCGCGGGCGTGCTCGCCGGCCCGCTGGTGCGCAGCTCGTACCGGGCCGGCCGGCTCTACCAGCAGGCGGTCGAGGCGCGCGGGCTGACCCCGACCGTCTGACGGAGCGGGCCGGTCCGAGCGCGCTACGCGGTCCGGCCCGAGCGCGCTGCACCGTCGGCCTGCCGTCGTCCCGGCGTCCGCCCGGTCCCGCCGGCGTCCGGCCCGCTCTCCGAGCCGTCGGCCCGCCGGACGACGGTCGCGCAGGTCCGCGGCCCTATCCTGGACGCATGGCACGCAGCAAGCCCTCCGACCCGACGGCGCCCGGCGGCCGGGCGGGCCGCGGCCCCGACACCGGCCGCTCCCGCAGCGGTTCCACCGCCGCCGGCGCGACCGGCGGGGGGCGCAGGTGGCGCGGTCTGCGCCGTGGGAACCGCGAGGCGAAGCCGAAGAAGCGGCGGCTGGCCAAGCTCGGCCAGCAGCTGTCGATGATGCGGCAGGCCTACACGATGACCCGCCGCAACGACCCCAAGCTCCCGTGGCTGATGCTCATCGCCTTCGTCGCGGTGGCCGGCGTGGTCGAGCTGCTCGGCATCCTGTTCGGCTCGCCGTTCCTGTTCCTGCCCTTCGCGCTCGTGCTGGGTGCGCTGGTGGCGCTGATCATCTTCGGCCGCCGGGCGCAGGGGTCGGCCTACCGCCAGGTGGAGGGCCAACCCGGGGCCGCGGCCTGGGTGCTCGAGGGCATGCGTGGCAACTGGCGCGTCGACAAGGGGGTCGCCGGCACCCCGCAGCTCGACGCGGTGCACCGGGTGCTCGGCCGGCCGGGCATCGTGCTGGTCGGCGAGGGCGCGCCGCAGCGGGTGCGCGGGCTGCTGGCCCAGGAGAAGAAGCGGCTGGCCCGGGTGGTCGGCGAGACGCCGATCTACGACATCACGGTCGGCGACGGCGAGGGGCAGATCCCGCTCAAGAAGCTCAGCGCGCACGTGATGAAGCTGCCGCGCAACCTGACGGCGGCCGAGGTCAACACGCTGAACCGGCGGATGGGCGCGCTCGGCGGGCCGCGGATGCCGGTGCCCGGCGGCCCGCTGCCCGGCGGCCGGCAGATGACGGTCAGCTCCCGGCAGGTCCGCCGCCGCTGACCCGGGCACGCCGACCCGGGCATAGGAAGCTTTGCCTGCAGTTCCGGGCGGATCTGGTCGGCAAAGCTTCCAATGCCCGGGGGGTCCCTTCGATGCCCGGGGGGTCCCTTCGATGCCCGGGGGCTCACAGCCGGGTGAAGGGCGCGGCGTAGCGGAACGTGCCGCATGCGTCGAACCGGCCGAGCCGGCGGGCCTGGAAGTGCTCGCCCCACGCCGGGTCCGGCGGTCGCACGCCCAGCTCGGACGCCGGCACGAAGCCGAACCGGCCGTAGTAGGCCGGCGCGCCCAGCAGCACCACGAGTCGCTCGTCCGCGGCCTCCGCCACCGCCAGCAGGGCGTGCACCAGCACCGTGCCGGTGCCCCTTCCCTGCGCGGCGGGCAGCACCCCGACCGGGCCGAGGCCGAGGGCCGGGGCGCCCGGTGGCTCGACCCAGCCGCGGGTGGCGATGACGTGGCCGACGACGCGCCCGCCGTCCACCGCGACCAGCGACAGGTGCGGCAGGAAGCCGGCGTCCTCGCGCAGCTCGTCGACCAGCCGGGCCTCGACGACCTCGGCGTCGGCAGCGCCGTCCGGTGGCCGGAAGGCGGCCCGGTGCACCTCCCGGACGGCGTCGGCGTCGGCCGGCCGCTCGCGGCGGACGATCACCGCCGGGTCACCGATCACGCACGACGGCGGTGTCGGTGATCCGGTCGTGCAGGCCGCGGCCGTTGGCGTCGACCACCAGCGCCGGGACCAGCAGCATCAGCAGCGCCGTCCGGACGACGGCCCGCCACAGCGCCAGCCGCTCCTGCGGGCGGGGGTGCGCCAGCCGCAGCCCGAGAACCCGCATGCCCGGCGTCTGGCCGAGCAGCACGAGCGTGAGCACCGTGCCCACCCCGAAGGGCAGCAGGCTCCAGTTGCCCGGCGGCGCCGGGAAGGTGAAGGCCCAGGCGATCAGGGCCGCGGCGACGGCGTCGACCAGGAAGGCCAGCACGCGGGTGCCGAACGGGGCGAGCGAGCCCGGACCGCTGGCCGGCAACCCCAGCGACGCGCCGCGGGCGGACCCCTGAGAGGGTTGCTCTGCGTCCCGGACCATGACCGCCAGCGTAGTAAGAGGACCGCCGTTCCCCCCACGCCTCGCAAGCGGGGCGCGGGTCGCGAACGGTGGCCACCGTGACCGCCGACACGCCGAAGGCCGCTGTTACCCCTCCGAAACACTCGGGACACGCGGGAGGAACACCGCGCTCGTAGGTTGCCGTCTGGCTGTCCGTCCACTCCCGGAGGATCGATGTTCACCAGTCCCGACGAGGTCGCCGCCTACATCCGCGACAACGACGTCGAGTTCGTCGACGTCCGCTTCTGCGACCTCCCCGGCGTCATGCAGCACTTCACCATCCCGGCGTCGACGTTCGGCGAGGACACCTTCTCGGAGGGCCTGGGCTTCGACGGCTCGTCGATCCGCGGCTTCCAGGCGATCAACGAGTCGGACATGCTGCTGCTGCCCGACGCCAACAGCGCCTTCGTCGACCCGTTCCGCGCGCACAAGACGCTGAACATCAACTTCTTCATCCACGACCCGATCACGCGGGAGGCCTACAGCCGCGACCCGCGCAACGTGGCGAAGAAGGCCGAGGCCTACCTCGCCAGCAGCGGCATCGCCGACACGGCCTACTTCGGGCCGGAGGCGGAGTTCTACGTCTTCGACTCGATCCGGCACAGCACCGGGATCAACGAGGGCTACTACCACATCGACTCGGTCGAGGGGTCGTGGAACTCGGGTTCCCCGACCGGCGCCGACGGCGGCCCGAACCTGGGCTACAAGACCCGTCCCAAGGGCGGCTACTTCCCGGTCGAGCCCTACGACCACTACAGCGACCTGCGCGCCACGATGATGAAGAACCTCACCGCCTCGGGCCTCGAGCTCGAGCGCGGGCACCACGAGGTGGGCACCGCCGGCCAGGCCGAGATCAACTACAAGTTCGACACGCTGCTGCGGGCGGCCGACAGCCTGATGCTGTTCAAGTACGTCATCAAGAACACGGCCTGGGCGGCGGGCAAGACCGCGACGTTCATGCCCAAGCCGCTGTTCGGCGACAACGGGTCGGGCATGCACTGCCACCAGAGCCTCTGGAAGGACGGCGAGCCGCTCTTCCACGCCGAGACCGGCTACGCGGGCCTGTCCGACACCGCCCGCCACTACATCGGCGGCCTGCTGGCGCACGCCCCCTCGCTGCTGGCCTTCACCAACCCGACGGTGAACAGCTACCACCGGCTGGTGCCCGGCTACGAGGCGCCGATCAACCTCGTCTACTCGGCCCGCAACCGCTCGGCCTGCTGCCGCATCCCGATCTCCGGTGACAGCCCCAAGGCCAAGCGCATCGAGTTCCGCGTGCCCGATCCGTCGGCCAACCCCTACCTCGCCTTCTCGGCGATGCTGATGGCCGGCCTCGACGGCATCAAGAACAAGATCGAGCCGCCGGCGCCGGTCGACAAGGACCTCTACGAGCTGCCGCCCGAGGAGGCCCTGGGCATCGAGAAGGTGCCGGCTTCGCTGGACGCCGTCCTCGACAACCTCGAGACCGACCACGAGTACCTGGTCGACGGCGGAGTGTTCACCCCCGACCTGATCGAGACCTGGATCGAGTACAAGCGGGAGAACGAGATCGACCCGATCCGCCTGCGCCCGCATCCGCACGAGTTCGCGATGTACTACGACATCTGAGTTCCGCAACCGCTGACCAGGGTGTGCACCGCTGGGAGGCAGCAGCAGTCCCGACGGGTCCCCACGGGCCGCCGCACGGAGCGGCCGCCCGTGGGGACTCGTTCGCCGTCCGGGCGCAGGTGCCCGCAGCTCCGTGACCGTCGACCGAGCACGTCCGGCTGCTTCCCGCCGGCGCGCGTCGGCGACCACGACTGCGCACCCGGCTCCGACGGCGCGCAGTGACGCCGCTCTATCCCCGGGAACGGCCACGGACCCATGACCTCCGTGGACGAGGTCTCGGCGGTGGTGCGACGCCGACCCCCTGCGACACCATGCGGGCATGGATCCCGTGGGCGCGGCAGGCCCGGTCATCCACACGCCGGATCGACGGGTCCGGGTGTTCGTGAGCTCGACCCTCGGCGAACTGAGACCCGAGCGCGACGCGGTCCGGGCCGCCATCGAGTCCCTGCGGCTCGTCCCGGTGATGTTCGAGCTCGGCGCCCGCCCGCACGCACCTCGAGAGCTCTACCGGGCCTACCTCCGGCAGAGCGACGTGTTCCTGGGCGTCTACGGGGCGAGCTACGGGTGGGTTGCTCCCGGCGAGGCGGTGTCCGGCCTCGAGGACGAGTACCGCCTGGCCGGGGACCGGCCACGACTGCTGTACATCAAGACGCCGGCCCCGGACCGCGAGCCGCGGCTCCAGCAGCTGCTCAAGGAGTTCGCCGACGACGAGCGCGCGTCGTACAAGCGGTTCACCGATGCCCGGGAGCTCGGCGGGCTGGTGCGCGACGACCTGGCCGTGCTGCTCAGCGAGGCCTTCGAGGCGGCCCGTCGCCGATCTCCGACGGTGGCGGCGCCGCCTCCGGGCGCCACCCTGCCCACGCCGCCGACGGCGACCCTCGGCCGCGCCGCGCTGCTGGACCGGGTCGCGGGGCACCTGAGGTCATCCCGGCTGGTGACGTTGACCGGCACCGGCGGGGTCGGGAAGACCAGGCTGGCGACCGAGCTGGGCCTGCGGGCGCAGCGCGCGGGCAGCGAGGTCCTGTACGTCCCGCTCGCGGAGAGTGCGGATCCGACCCAGATGCTCCACCTGATCCAAGCCGCAGCCGGTGGGTACGTCAGCGGCACCCGGAGCGTGCTGGACAGCATCGTGGCGAGGCTGGGCGAGCGTCCCGTGCTCCTCTGCCTGGACAACCTCGAGCAGATCGAGGGTGCCGACCGGGTCGTGAGCACGTTGCTGCAGCGGCTGCCCGAGCTCACCGTGCTCGCCACCAGCCGGCACGCCCTGCGGATCACGGCCGAGCAGGAGGTCCGCGTCGATCCCCTGGCCGTGCCGGAGGTCGACGACCCCGACGTCACCGCCGCGGCCGCCGTGCAGCTCTTCGTGAGCCGAGCTCGAGCCGTCGACGAGCGGTTCGCCCTCACCGACGAGAACGCTGCCGACGTCGCAGAGATCACCCGTCGCCTGGACGGGCTTCCGCTCGCGGTGGAGCTCGCGGCCGCACGCACCCGGATCCTCTCGACGCACGACGTGCTGGCGCGCCTCCAGGACCGCTTCTCGCTGCTCGTCGGCGGCGGCCCCGACCTCCCTCGTCGTCAGCGGACGCTGCGGACCACGCTGGACTGGAGCCACGACCTGTTGTCCCCCGACGAGCAGGCCGTGTTCGCGCGGCTCAGCGTCTTCGCCGGCAGCTGGGCGCTCCCCGGAGCCGAAGCGGTCTGCGGCGCCGACGTCGATGCCGTGGAGGCCCTGGCGGGTCTGCTGGACAAGAGCCTCGTGGGCGCTCGGGAGATCGGGAACAGCGGCGAGCCGCGGTTCGCCATGCTGCAGACCGTGCGCGAGTACGCCGCTCGGCGGCTGGAGGACCGGGGGGAGACCGGTCTCGTCCGGGATCGTCTGCTCGCCCAGGTCCGCGCCCTGGGCCGGGTGGCTGCGCCCAGCCTGTGCGGGCCCGGTCAGCGCGAGTGGTTGGCGAGGCTCGATCCCGACCTGCCGAACATCCGCGAGGCCGTCGAACACGCGCTGCGCACCGGACGCCCGTCGGAGGTGGTGGACCTGGTGTGGGACGTGATCGTGCACTACTACGTCCGTGACGCCGTGGACGAGCCGGACTCCTGGCTCACCCGGGCCCAGGCCCACCGGGACGGCCTCGACGACGTGACCCGGGCCAGGCTCGATGCCCTGCACGCGGGGACCCGGATCCACCACGGTGACTACACCGACGTGCACCGGAAGCTCGAGGAACCGCTGGTCGTCTTCCGCCGGCACGGGATGCACTTCGAAGCGGCGGTCGCCCTGCACACGCTGGGGTTCGTGCTGTTCTCCCAGGACCACGACTCGACGGCCGCGCTCTCCGCCCTGCGTGAGTCGTCGTCGCTGTTCGCGTCGGTCGGGCACGACTGGGGCGTGAGCCTGGCCGAGGCGAAGCTCGGCAGCGTGCTCGCCACGATGGGACGCCGCGAGGAGGCCCGGTCCCACCTCGCGACGTCCCTGGCCTTCGCCCGGCGCATCGCCTGCGAACCGGAGGAGCTGCAGGCCCTCGTCCAGCTCACCTTCCTGCAGATCGTCGACGACGACTGGCGCGGGGCACTCGAGACGCTGCGCGCCAGCGCGAGCCCCCTGCATCGTGGCCGCTACCTGGCCGATGCGGCCATGGCTCTCGACGCGGCGGCGGCGATCGCGCTCCAGGCGGACCGCCCGGAGCTCGCACACCGCGCCGCCGCGGCAGCGGATCGGACCCGGGACCGCCTCGGCGTCGCGCCGTGGCCGACCTGGTCGGCCCTGGTGAGCTCGGTGCGCGACGGTCTGGCGACGACACCGGCGCGGCCCGCGGCTGCGGACGCCGACCCCGTCGCGGTCCTGGACGACGTGCTGTCGGGCGTCAGGTGAGGGCGGCCACCGCCGGATCCCGCCAGACCACTGCGCTGCCGTCGAGCACGACGACGCCGTCCTGGTTGGTGATCGAGGTGTCCAGCCCGGTCACCGGCTTGTCCTCCCGCACCGAGGTGACCACCGCGCGGGCGGTGAGCACGTCGCCCGGCCGGACCGGCGCGCGGAAGCGCCAGGACACGGAGAGGAAGACGCTGCCCGGGCCGGGCAGGTCCTCGGCGACGAGCGCGTTGAGCAGGCCGCTGGTCACGCCACCCTGGACGACGATGCCGCCGAACCGCGAGCGCGCCGCGAGCTCCGGATCGTGGTGCAGCGGGTTGCGATCGCCGGTGAGCTCGGTGAACAGCTCGATGTCACGTGCCCGGACCTCCCGGGTCCGGGTCGCGGAGTCGCCCACCCGCACGTTCCACCGCCTCCTCCCGCCGAGCACCGTGCCCGGTCCGGCACGAGCCGGGCCGGTTCACGCCGCACCCTGCAGTGTCGCGCCGTCGCGGGCGCAGCGCGCCGCCCGGCGCACGCGAGCCGCGAGCAGCGGGTCCACCACGGGCATCGGCGTGCGCCCCTCGAGGGCGCCGGCCTCGAGCGCGAAGCGACCGCCCAGCGGGACGGCGAGCCGGCGGATCGCCGTGTTCGCCGGGTCCAGCACCCACAGCAGCCGGGTGATGCCGACGTCGGCCGCGGCGACCGCGACCACGCCGCGCAGGAGCCGTCCGAGGCCGTGCCCCTGGTAGGCGTCGACGACCTCGAGCGCCACCTCGGCGACGTCCGGTTCGTCCCCCAGCCGGACGTACCGGCCAACGCCCACCGGCTCTCCGTCGACGACCGCCACCCAGCAGCCGTGCCGGTCGTGGTCGACGTCGGTGAGCAGTGCGAGCACCTCCGCGTCCAGCCGCGGTGTCGGCGCCAGGAAACGGAGCCGGCGGGAGCGCTCGGACAGTCCGTCGAAGACCCGCGTCACGGTCGCCGTGTCCCCGCGGTCCAGCGGCCGCAGCACCACCCGCGGCAGGAGCAGTGCCGCTGGGTCGACGACCTCCAGCCCGGGGCCGCCGCCGGCCGGGGTGGGCGTGGTCACGGCCTCCTCCTCCCTCCGACCGGACGCGCACGACGGCCGGACGTCGGAAGCGTCCGCCGGGCGGCTTCCACCGGCCTTTCCCGCGCGGAGGACCCCGGGAGGACGGCGCAAGGCCCGCGGAAGGCGGCCTCCCTAGCGTCCGCCGGCGTCAGGCAGACCACCGACGGAGGAGCACCCGCCATGACGCAGACCCCCACCCGCCCGGCCCGCAACGGCGTGGACGTGCCGACCCTGTTCGCCACGATCGACGCGGTGAAGGGCGGACCGGAGCTCGCGGACTTCCGGTTCCGCGCCCGCAACGAGTGGATCAGCGGCACGCACAACCGCACCTGGATCCAGGGCTTCTACGGCGCCGGGCAGGAGGACGGGAGCCGGGCGGAGCCGTTCGTCTACGACGCCGACCACCCGGCGGTGCTGGTCGGCAGCGGCAACGGACCCACGCCGGTCGAGTTCCTGCTGCACGCGATCGCCGCCTGCCTCACCACCGGACTGGCGAACATCGCCGCCGCGCGCGGCGTGACGCTGCGCCGTGTCGCGTCGACGGTCGAGGGCGACATCGACCTGCTCGGCGTCCTCGGTCTCTCCGCCGAGGTCCGGAACGGCTACTCGCAGATCCGCGTGCACCTCGACGTCGAGGGCGACGCCTCTCCGGAGGAGCTGCGCGCGCTCGTCGAGCAGTCCCGCCGCCGTTCGGCGGTCTACGACGTGCTGACCAACGGCACCGACGTCGTCATCGACGTGGCCACCCGCTGAGCGGTCGAGGCCCCGTCCTCCCACCTGCGACCGGCCCGCCGCTGGGTGCCGCGGGCCGGTCGCCCCCGACCCCCGGGAGCTCCCGTGAGCACCATCGACCTCACCGCCGACCTGACCGCCGTCGTCGCCGCCGGCCGGTGCGACCTGCCGCGGATCGGAGCCGGCCCCGGGGCCGGATCGCGCTCGCCCGCAGCCGTGGGGTGGGCGGCGTGACCGGCCGCTGGGACGCCGTGGTGGTGGGCGGCCGGGTGGCGGGCGCCTCCACCGCGCTGCTGCTGGCCCGGGCCGGTCTCCGGGTGCTCTGCCTGGACCGCAGCCGCCGGGGCAGTGACACCGTCTCGACCCACGCGCTGATGCGGGCCGGCGTGCTGCAGCTGCGGCGCTGGGGCCTGCTGGACGAGATCGTCGCGGCGGGCACGCCGGCGGTGCACCGGGTCGTCTTCCACTACGGGGACGACGAGGTCCCGGTGTCGGTGCGGCCGAGCTCGGGGGTCGAGGCGCTGTACGCGCCGCGGCGCACGCTGCTCGACCGCGTGCTGGTCGATGCCGCCGCACGTGCCGGGGCGACCGTGCGGCACGGCACCCGGGTGACCGGACTGCTCCGCGACGCCGTGGGCCGGGTGACCGGCGTCCGGACGACGGACCGCGACGGCACCGCCCGCACCGAACGCACCGCGCTGGTGATCGGTGCCGACGGGCGCTCCTCGCTGGTCGCGGCCGAGGCCGGTGCCGCGCTGCGGTTCGCCGGACGGTCGGCGACCGGGGTGGTCTACGGCTACTGGGCCGGCCTGCCCGCGGACGGGTACGGCTGGTACTACGACCGCGGGGTGAGCGCCGGCACCATCCCCACCAACGACGGCCTCACCTGCGTCTTCGCCGGTGGCCGGCCGGACCGGGTCGCCGGGCTGGTCCGCGACGTCGGACCGCAGGGCGCGCTGCGCGCCCTGGCCGGGCGCACCTCGCTGGGCGAGGGGCTCGCCGGCGCGGAGCCGCGGGGCGCGGTCCGCCACGTCCGCGGCACGCCCGGGCACCTGCGGGCCGCCGCCGGTCCGGGCTGGGCGCTGGTCGGGGACGCCGGGTACTGGAAGGACCCGCTCAGCACGCACGGGATGACCGCCGCGCTCCGCGACGCCGAACTGCTGGCCCGGGCGGTGGTCGAGGCACCGCGCCCCGGGCCGGCCCAGGCGGCGTCCCTGCGGCGGTACGCCCGGGCGCGGGACGACCTGTCCCTCCCGATGCTGGCCGTGGTCGAGCGGGTGGCCGCCCACGACTGGGACCTCGACGGCATCCGGGTGCTGCTCCGGCAGATGGCCTCGGCGATGACCGACGAGGTCGACCTGCTCGCAGGCCTCCCTCGGGCGGCCTGAGCGGCCCTAGGCTCGGCCGGGGCTGGTCGGGTGGACGCCCACGAGATCGACGTCCGCGTCCTCGGCGGCTTCGACGTGGCCGTCGACGGACGTCGGCTGCCCCCGGGCGGCTGGCGCCGGCGCTCCGCCGCCTCGCTGGTCAAGCTGCTCGCGCTCGCTCCCGGCCGCAGGCTGCACCGGGAGCGGGTGCTCGCCGCGCTCTGGCCCGACGACGACCCGACCGCGGCGGCACCCCGGCTGCACCAGGCGGCCCACTACGCGCGCCGGTGGCTCGGCACCGACGGGTCGCTCGTCCTCTCCGACGAGGCGGTCGCCCTCCACCCCGATGACCGCGTCACCGTGGACGCCGTCGCCTTCGAGGGGATGGCCCGCGCCGCCGTGACCGCCGCCGACCCCGCCGCGGCGGGCGCGGCGGCCGACACCTACCCCGGCGACCTGCTGCCCGACGACCTCTACGAGCCGTGGACCGGCGAGCTCCGGGACCGGCTCCGGCTGCTGCACCAGGACGTGCTGCGCCTGGCCGGCCGGTGGGGCGACGTCGCCGCCGCCGATCCGGCCGACGAGCGCGCGCACGTCGAGGTGGCCCGGCGGCTGGCGGCGGCCGGTGACCGCCCCGCGGCTCTGCGCCAGTTCGAGCGGCTGGAGCGGGCGCTGCGCACCGAACTCGGCGTCGGACTCAGCCCCGAGGCGGCCCGGTTCCGGGACTCGCTGCTCGCGTCCGGCGCGACCGTGGCCGCCGCACCGCGGGGGCCGGGCCTGCTGGGCCGCCGCCAGGAGCTCGCCTGGGTCCGGCAGGTGCTGGCCGGGGTGCACGCCGGCCGGGGACGGGTGCTGTTCGTCGGCGGTCCGGCCGGCGTCGGCAAGACGAGCCTGCTCACCGCGGTCGGGCACGAGGCCGCGGCACTGCGGATGCGCGTCGGCTCCGGCGCCGCCGCGCGCATCGACGGCGCCTGGCCCTACGCCCCCGTGCTGGAGGCGTTCGCCGACCTCTGCCGCCGGCACCCCGCCCTGCTCGACGGGCTGGACGACCACATGCGCGAGGAGATCGAGCGGGCGCTGTCCGGGCGGCACGGCGAGTGGGACGGGCAGGGAGCGCACCAGCGGCTGTTCGTCGCGACCGCGGAGCTGCTGCGGCTGGCCGCCGCCGGCGGCGGGGCGGTGCTGCTCCTGGACGACCTGCACGAGGCCGACGAGGCGAGCCTGCGCCTGGTGCACTTCCTCGCCCGTTCCACCGTCACCGAGCGGGTCGCGATCGTGGTCGGGCACCGTCCGGCCGACGGCGGTGTGCTGGCCGACGTGCGGAGCAGCCTGCAGGGGCGCGGGAGCGCCGCCGTCCTGGACCTGCGCCCGCTGCGGCCGCCGGACGCCGAGGCGCTCGCCGCCCGGCACGCCCCCGACGCGCCGCCGGAGCTGCTGCGGGCCGTCGCCGCCGCGTCCGGCGGGTTGCCCTTCGCCGTCGTGGAGGGGGCGCGGGTGGTCGCGGCCGACCCGAGCGCACCACCGGGGGCCGCCTTCCTGCCCGCGGAGCTCGATCCGGGGGTGCTGCGGGCGCTGGCGCAGGCGGCGGTGCTCGGGTCGTCGTTCGACACCGACGAGTTCGTCGCCCTGTCCGGTATGACCGACGCGGAGGCGTACGCCGTCCTGGAGGCGGCCCTGGCCGCGCGGTTGCTCCGCCGAACGCGCGAGGGACTCGCCTTCGGTCATGCGCTGCAGCGGGAAGCCCTCCTCGACCGGTGGCTCGGCCAGGGCGGCCGCCGCGCGGCGCACCGCGCGGCGGCCCGTGCGCTGCAGCGGCTCGGCCGCTCCCCCGGCCGGATCGGGCACCACCTGGTGCACGCCGGGAACACGGCGGCCGCCGTGCCCTGGGTGCTCGAGGCCGTCAGGACCGAGGCCGCGCTCGGCGCCTACCGGGACGCGCTGGCGATGCTGGAGACGGTGCGCGGATCGGCCACCGGCGAGGACCGGGCGGATCTGCTCGCCCTGCGCGCCGACCTGCTCGCCGCCTGTGGCGACCTCGGAGCGCTCGACGCCTACCGCGAGGCGCTGTCGGCCACCGACGAACCGGTCGCCCGGAACCGGCTGCGCACCCGCCTGGCGCGCACGGCGACCCAGCGCGGTGACCTGGAGACCGCCACCATCGCGCTCGACGGGCTGGCCCTCGACGGCAGCGCCAACGACGGCGACCTGCTCATGGTCCGCGGCACGCTGGCGCTGTACCGCCGGGACTTCGGGACGGCCGCGGACGCGGCGGCCGAGGCGCGCCGCCGGATCGCCCTGGGCGGGCCGACGGACCTGCGGCTGTTCGAGCTGGTCACCCTGCAGGGCCTGCTGGCCCACTACCGCGGCGAGTGGTTCCAGCAGTTGCGGGCGGAGCTGCGCACCGGGGTGCAGCGTCCCGACCTCGCCGTGCAGCTGTTCGACTCCCACCTGTGCGTCGCCGAGGTGCTGCTGTACGGTCCCACGCCCTACGACGAGGTGCTCGCCCTGGCGGCCGACCTGCGCCGCACCGCGGAGAAGGCCGGCGCGCTGCGTGCGGTCGGCTTCGCCGCGGCGCTGGCCGGCGAGGCGGCGCTGCTCAAGGGCGACCTGGACCTGGCCGAGGCGGAGCTGACCGACGCCGCCGACCTCCACCACGGCCTGGAGATGCCCGGCGGCGAAGCGGTGGCGCTGCAGCGGCTCGCCGAGGTGCACGTGCGCCGCGGCGATCCGGCGGCCGCCGCGCCGTTGCTGCAGCGCGCGCTGCCGCTGGCCCGCTGGTCGATCGTCGCCCAGTGCCTGCTGCCGCGGATCTACGCGACGATGATCGACGGGGCGGACGACGTGACGACCTCGCTCGCGGTCGTGGACCGCGCGGAGAGCAGCCTCGCGCCCGAGGACCACTGCCCGTTCTGCGCCATCATGTTCGCCCTGCCGGCAGCGCGGGCCTGCGCCGCCGGCGGTGAGCTCGACCGTGCCCGGCGGTTCCTGGCCACCGCCGAGACGGTCGTGGCGCGCTGGGACGGCACCGCCTGGCAGGCGGCGCTGTGCGAGACCCGCGCGCACGTGGCCCGCGCCGAGGGCGACGAGGAGGCCGCCGGCCGGCTGCTGGCCGCGGCCGCGGCGCTGTTCGAGACCGCCGGCCAGCCGCTCGACGCCGTCCGGTGCCGGGCCTCCGTCGCCGGGCACCCGGCAGCCGCCGGCTGACCCGCTCCCGCCCGGTCGGGGTGGAAGCGCGGTGGAAGGTCGGGGAAAGGCCGGTCGGAGACGCTGCCCGGCATGGCTGCAGCGCTGCGCCCCTCTCCCCGGGCCGGCCGGAGCCCGGCTCCGGCCGGCCGCCGCGCGGAGTTCCGCGCCGGCGCGCGGGCCGCCGCGCCGCTGGTCGTCGGCCTGGCCCCCTTCGCGCTGCTCGTCGGGGCGGCCGTGGGCGGCAGCACCGACGTGCTCGCCGCCTGGACCGGCACGCTGCTGGTCTACGGCGGCAGCGCCCAGCTCACCCTGCTGCAGATGCTCCGGGACGGCGCCGCCGCGTGGACCGCCGTGCTCGTCACCGTGCTGGTGAACGCCCGGCTGGCCGTGTACAGCACCTCGCTGGCCCCCGTCTTCGCCGGTGCCCCGCTGCGCTGGAAGGTGCTCGCGGCCGCCACGGTCGTCGAGCCCACCTGGGCGGTGGCCGAGCGGCGCGCCCGGGAGCCGACCGATCCCGTCGGTGCCCGTGTCCACTACGCCGGTGCCGCGGTCGCGATGACCGTCGGCTGGCTGGCCGTGGTCACCGTCGGCAGCGTCGTCGGACGCGTCGACGGCCTGGCGACGCACCTGGCGGTGGCCGTGCCGCTGTGCCTGCTCGCGCTCGTCGTCCCGCACGTGCGACGCCCCGGCGGCCTCGCCGCGGTCGTGGCCGCGGTGGTCACGGCACTCGCCGCCCGGCCCCTCCTGCCCGGGGCGGACGTGCTGCTGGCGATGGCCGCGGCCGGGATCGCCGGGTCCGTCGTCTCCCGCAGGAGGTCGTGATGGTCGTCTGGCTCTGCGTCCTGGCCGTGGGGGCGGCCAGCCTGGCCGTCCGGCTGCTCCCCTTCCTCGCCGTCGAGCGCTTCGGACTGCCTCCGCGGATGGCCGACGCGCTGCGGCACGCCGGCACCGGGGCCGTGACCGCCCTGGTCGTGCTCGCCGTCGTCGGCAGCGGTGCCGGGTCCCGGCCGGATCCCGCCGTGCTGCTCGCCGTCGGGGTCGGCGCCCTGCTGGCCTGGCGCGGCCGGTCGATGCTCTGGGTCGTGGGCGCGGGCGGCTGCGCCTATGCGGCGCTGTCCCTGCCGCTGGCCTGACCGGCGCGGGCTCCACCCGGCGCCGCACGGGCCCTGGCTCGCGGGCGGCAGGGCCCGGCAAGGACGGCGCAAGGTCCGTGCAAGGCGGCGTCCCTAGCGTCGGCGACGTCAAGCAGTGCACCGGGTCCGGGGAGGGGTTCCCATGATCTCCACGACCGTCGCGGTCATCGGAGCCGGCCAGGCCGGTCTCGCGGTGAGCCACCTGCTCGGACGCGCGGGCGTCGACCACGTCGTCCTGGAGCGCGGCCGCGTCGCCGAACGGTGGCGGGCCCGTCCGTGGGAGTCGCTGCGCCTGCTGACCCCCAACTGGATGAGCCGCCTGCCGGGGTGGCGCTACGCCGGTCCGGACGCGGCGGGCTTCATGCCCGCGCGTGCGGTCGTCGACTACCTGGCCGCCTACGCCGTGGCCTCCGACGCACCGGTGCTGCAGGACACCGACGTCCGATCGGTCCGGGCGGACGGCGACGGCTACCGGGTCGACACCTCGTCGGGCAGCTGGCACACCCGCTCCGTCGTCGTCGCCACCGGCTGGTGCGACCTGCCGCTGGTGCCCGCCTCGGCCGCCGGTCTCGCCCCGGGCGTGGTGCAGCAGTCGGCCACCACGTACCGCAACGCCGACGCCCTGCCCGACGGCGGCGTGCTGGTCGTGGGCGCCTCGGCGTCCGGCGTCCAGCTGGCCGACGAGCTGGCCGCCGCGGGCCGCCGCGTGGTCCTCGCCGTCGGGCGTCACCGCCGCCTCACCCGCACCTACCGCGGCCTGGACGTCATGTGGTGGCTGGACGCGATGCGCCTCCTCGACCGTCGCACCCCCGTCCACGTGGCTCCCGGCCGGGCGGTGGCGGAGCCGTCGGTGCAGCTGGCCGGCCGGGACGACCTCCGCGACGTCGACCTGCCGTCGCTGCAGGACCGCGGCGTGACGCTGGTCGGTCGCCTCCGCGGTGCCGACGGCACGCGGGTCCGGTTCGGCGACGACCTGGCCTCGACCACGAGGGCGGCCGACGACCGGCTGCGCGGGCTGCTCCGGCGCATGGACGCCTACGCGCACGCGGTCGGTCTCGACGACGAGATCGCCCCGGTACCGCCGGACGTCCCCGGAGCGCGCACCGACGGCGCCCCCGTGGAGCTGGACCTCGCCGCGGCCGGCATCACCGGCGTCGTGTGGGCCACCGGCTACCGGCGCGACTACCCGTGGCTGCACGTCCCGGTGCTCGATGCGGACGGCGAGATCCGCCACGTGCACGGCACCACCGCCGCGCCGGGACTGCACGTCGTCGGCGCGCGGCTGCAGAGCCGGCGCAACTCCACGTTCATCGACGGCGTCCGCCACGACGCCTCGGCGGTGGTCGGCCGGATCCTGTCCGGCCTCGGGGCGGGCGCGCGGCTCGCGGACCCGGTGGGCTAGGCCGCCGGACGCCGTCGCCGGCAGCGGTGCCGGGCGCGGCTACCCCGCGGGGTCGCCGCCGCCGGCCCGACCGGCGCGGTCGGGTACCCGCTGCCGCTCGGCCGGCCGGGCCCGGCCGGCCAGCAGGCGGCGGGGCACGGCGAGCGCCAGCAGCGGGACGACGAGAGCGGTGGCGGCGAGCGCCAGCGAGTACGTGGTCAGCACCGCCGAGGGGACGACGACGAGCTTGAAGCTGTCGATCGCGGTGTGCACCAGCGCCGGGGCCCACACCGTGCCCCGTCCGGTCTCGTACAGGTAGGCCAGCGGGAGGGAGGTGACCGCGGCGACGAGCATCGCGGCGCCGCCCACGGCCGGACCGGAGCCGACGACGACGGGGACGTGGGTGGCCGCGAGCAGCGGCATGGTGCAGGCCACCGCGCGGCCGAACGACCGCCCGGCCCGCAGCCGCCGGAACGCGTAGCCGCGCCACACGACCTCCTCCGCCACCCCGTGGAAGGCGAACACGCCGACGAGGAGCAGCGGCCAGTCCGGGTGCAGGCCGAGCGCCGCGCCGGTCGCCACCGCGAACAGCGGGTGGACCAGGACCACCACAGCGGACACGGCGGCGGCCACCGCGAGGGCCCGCCGCTCCGGGCGGCCGAGCCCGAGCCGGCGCAGCGCGGCGCGCGGGCCCGTGCCGTCGAGCGCTCGCTCGACCACCCCGCCGGCCAGCAGCACCGCACCCAGGATCGCCAGCCCGTAGCGGCCGCTGGCATCGACCGCCGCCGTCCCGGCGAGGACGCCGTACAGCACGGCGAACCCGGCCAGGAACCGCGACCACCACCGCAGGCCCACGACCGCCTCCCCGACCCGGCCGCGCCTCGGCCTCAGCCGGCCAGGCTCTGGTACGCGGCCGCGATGATGCGTCGGCTGCGGGTCTGCTCGTGCGGCCCGCTGATCCAGCGGTTCGGCGTGAACCCGATGGCCAGGCGCGCATCCAGGTCGACGAAGGACATCGCGCCGCCGTTGCCGGCCCACCAGGCCGCGCGCGAGTCCGGCGGCGCCCAGGGGAAGATCGACGTCTCCAGCGAGTAGCCCATCGCCCATCGGCAGGGCACACCGAGCACCAGATCCACGCCGTCGGACTGCTGCTCCAGCGCGCGGAGGCGGCCGGCGTCCGACATCATCTGGACGCCGTTCGCGCTCCCGCAGGCCAGGACCGACTGCATCGTGGCGAGACCCCGGGCGTTGCCGTGCCCGTTCAGCGCGCCGATCTCGGCCCGCCGCCACTCCAGCGCCCAGGTGTCCTGCGGTGTCTGGTGCGGGTTCTGCAGCGCGAGGCTGTGGAACCGGTTGTCGGTCGCCGGGTCGTGCTGGGCCCCCTGGATGAGCGGGGACACCTTGTCGTCGAACGCCGGGGGTGTGCCGATGTGGTAGTCGGGGGCGACGCCGAGCGGACCCGCGACGTCCTCCTGGAGGAAGGTGCCGAGCGTCTTCCCGGTGACCCGTCGGATCACCTCGCCGACGAGGTGCCCCTGGTTCATCCCGTGGTACCCGCTCGTGCGACCGGGCTTCCACAGCGGCGCCTGCCGGGCCAGCAGCGCCGTCGACTTCTCCCGGTCGTACACGTCGCGGAGCGTCATCGGGACGTCCCATCCGCACAGCCCCGAGGTGTGCCCGAGCAGCTGCCGGACCTCGACGTCGGCCTTGCCCTCGGCCGCGAACTCCGGCCAGTACCGGGCGACCGGCGCGTCGAGGTCGACCTTGCCCCAGTCGGCGAGCACCAGGGCGCAGAGCGCCGTGACCGTCTTCGTCGTCGAGTAGCCCTGGACGATCGTGTCGGCCCCGAAGGGCCGGGTGTAGGTGCCGTCGAAGTAGCCGCCCCACAGGTCGACCACGGGCTCGCCGTCGAGGAACACCGCGACCGACGCCCCCACGTCCTGGCCCGTGCCGAGGTTGTAGGCGAACGCGTCGCGGACCGGGCTGAACCGGTCGGCGCACGTACCCGCGACGGGGACCTTGTCGGGCACGGCCGGGACGTTCTCGATGCCTTCCACCGGAGTGCTCCGTTCTCGCGTCGGCGGGTGCGGGCTCAGAGGGTGTTGGGTAACCGGTCGTGAACTTGAAGTGATGGCC
>NZ_JAOVZT010000012.1:132800-154314 GCF_025716945.1 Geodermatophilus sp. YIM 151500 | reverse complement strand
CGCGACCTCGTCGAAGCCTTCATCCGCGGCGACATCGACCGCTGAAAGTGGGCCCTGCAGGAGAGCCAGGGCCGGACCCGCACCCGAGCGAGGGTGCGGGTCCGGCCGCGTCGTCCCCGTGGACGGTGCCGTGCTGCCTAGGCTGGCCGCATGCCACCGTCCGCCCGGCTCGCCGCGCTCGGGACGGCGGCGGCGCTGCTGGTCGGCTGCTCGACGGACGGCGACGCCGACCGCCGGCCCGGCGACGGGCTGACCCAGGAGGAGGCCGGCACGCTGGCCGGGCTGCTGCAGCGCAACCACCGCCAGGGTGGCGCGGATTTCGTGGCCAGCACGCGCTTCGGCGAGGCCGCCGTGCTGACCCTCACCGGTGAGGTCGACTTCCGCACCGCCCGCGGCCGTGCGCAGGCCCAGCTCACCACCGACGACGGCGAGGAGGAGACGCACACCGTCTTCTTCAACGGTGACGAGATCTGGTTCGGCGACGTGCCCGGTCTGGCCGAGGCACTGGCCACTGACGGCGCTCCGGACGCCGACTACCTGCGCCGTCCGCTGGCCGTCATCGAGGGGGAGACCGCCGCGCTGGTCGACGTCCTGGCGCACCTGGTGCTGCAGCTGTCGGCGCGCACCGCCGACGACCCGCGGGCGTTCCTCGACGGTGGCTGGACCTGGCAGGGGGAGCGGGCCGTCGACGGCCGACCGGTGGTCACGTTCGAGGCGGGCGGCCGGGCGGTCGCGGTGGGTGCCGCCGACGCGCTCCTGGTGGAGTTCCGCACGCCCGTCCCGGGGACGGACGCCGTCGTGACGGTCACCCTCGACGAGCACGGGCGGCAGGAGATCGACCTGCCGGACGACGCGGCGACCGCCGACGCGGCGGACCACGCTGCCGTGGTGGAGGCGCTGGCGCTCTGAACGGCGGGCCCGGCGTCGGGCGGGCCCGGCGGGCGGCACGCGGGGCGGTCGGGCCCGGACGTGGAAAGGAGGAGGCGGCCTCTTCCCCAGACCGCCCCCTCCCGACGCATTTCCTACCAGACCCACGGGGTCCGCGCCGCGCGACGCGCCGCGGGAATCCGACCGGGTGACGCGCGGCGCCCCCGGGCGCTCAGTTGGCGGTCGGGTCCGCGGGCGCGGTCGAGAGCACCGCGAGCCGGCCGGTCTGCCGGCCCATCACCGCGCGCCACAGATCTGGCCCGGCGGCGGGGCTGAGCACGTCGTCCGGATGACCGGGGACGCAGGCCCAGGCCCCCTCGGCGATCTCCCCGGCGAGCTGCCCGGGGGACCAGCCGGCGTAGCCGGCGAAGACCCGCAGGCCGCCGAGGCGGCCGCAGAGCTCCTGCGGATCGCTGTCGAGGTCGACCAGGTGCACCGGGCCGGCGACGCGACGCAGCGCCCCCGACTCACCGGCGGACGGGACGGAGGTGGCCAGGCACAGCGCGGTGTCGGACTCGCACGGGCCACCGACGTGGAAGACGCCGGGTTCGACGGCGAGTTCGCTCCAGCCGGGGAGCACGTCACGGATCTCGACCTGGCTGGGCCGGCCGAGCACCACGCCGACCGTGCCGCTGTCGGAGTGGTCGAGCACGAACACGACGGTGCCCGCGAAGGTGGGATCGCTGAGCGACGGCATGGCGACCAGCAGGGCACCCGGGCACACGTCGTCGAGGCACCCGATGGACAGCCGCGGAACAGCGCCGGGGCGGCGTCGTCCCGTCGCGGGCCGTAACGGCGGTCCGGATTCGGGATCGGGCGACGCGGGCACCGAAGTCATCGCCGACCAGTGTGCATCACCCCGGCGCGCGAGGGAGGTCGGGACTCCGCGCCTGTGGACGTCGGCGCAGGTCGCTCCGCGCGAAAATCCCGTTCAGCGCGCGCCGCGGCACGGAGGCGCCCGGATCGGTGCCGCGGTCGCCCGCCCGTGGCCCCGGCCCGGCCGAGCGGCGCTCGGCGGTCACCCGGCGACCCGCTGCGGCGCCGTAGGGTGACCGACGTGCAGCCGGCGCCGACGACCGTGCGCCACCTGCTGCCGCGGGCGGACTTCCGGCGGCTGCTGGGCACCCGGCTGCTGTCCCAGTTCGGCGACGGGGTCTTCCAGGCGGCCCTGGCCGGCACGGTGCTGTTCAACCCGCAGCGGGCCGCCGATCCCTTCGACGTCGCAGCGGGCTTCGCCGTCCTGCTGCTGCCCTACTCCCTCGTCGGCCCCTTCGCCGGGGTGTGGATCGACCGCTGGAGCCGTCGGCAGGTGCTGCTGCACGCCAACGTGGTGCGCGCCGCCCTCGTGGCGGTCGTGGCCGCGCTGGTGGTCACCGGCGTCACCGGCAGCGCCTTCTACGTCGCGGGCCTGGCCGTCATCTCGGTCAACCGCTTCGTGCTCGCCGCGCTGTCGGCGTCGCTGCCGCACACCGTCGACCGGCCCTCGCTGGTGTCGGCCAACGCCTTCTCGACGACGTCGGGCGCGGTGTCGGCGATCGTCGGCGGCGGAGCGGCGCTGGGCCTGCTGCAGCTGACCGGCTCGGGGGACGCCGGGTACGCCGCCGTGGCGCTGGCCTCCGCGCTGCCGTACCTGGCCGCCTCCGCCGTCGTCGCCGGCTTCTCCCGCGACCACCTGGGGCCGGACGCCGCCACCCGGTCGGCGCGCCTGTCGGCCCGCGCGGTCGGCGCGGGCATGGTCGCGGGCGCCCGGCACGCCTGGGCGCACCCGCCGGCGGCCGCGGCGCTGGCGGCGATCAGCCTGCACCGGGTGGGCTACGGCGCCCTGACGCTGATGACGCTGCTGCTCTACCGGAACTCGTTCGCCGGGTGGGAGGCGCCCTTCCCCGGCGGGCTGGTGGGGCTGGGCCAGGTGCTCGCCGCGGGTGGGCTCGGCACCCTGCTCGCGGCGGTCGTCACGCCGCGGGTCGTGCGGCGGATCGGCAAGCCGCGCTGGATCACCGTCCTGCTGGTCGGGGCGGGGCTCGCCCAGGTGACGCTGGCCCTGCCGTTGATCCCGCCGACGGCGGTCGCGGGCGGGCTGTGGATCGGCTTCGTCGGCCAGGCGGTGAAGATCTGCGTGGACACGACGCTGCACGAGTCGATCGACGACGACCACCGCGGCCGGGTCTTCTCCGTCTACGACACGCTGTTCAACGTCCTGTTCGTCGTGGCGCTGGTGATCGGCGCGTTCGCGCTGCCGCCGTCCGGGGTGTCGTACGGCGTGCTCGTCGCCGTCGCCGTCCTCTACCTCCTCACCGCCGCCCTCTTCGCCTGGTGGAGTGCGAGAGGCGAGGTCTTCTCGCCTCCCGCACTCCGTTCGAGCCACGAGGTGCACTAGCTCGAGCCCGCAGTGCCACCCGGCCGGTCCACCGGGGCTCGGCTCGTCGATCCGCAGCGCCCCGCGCCGCCCGGGCGCTGCGGTGCGACAGCACGGCCGCGCTCCCCGCGTAGCAGGGCGCGGCCAACCACCGTCCCCGCTGGGTCAACGGGCCGCCATGGGTGGGAAGCGAGCTTTCCTGCACTCTCACGCTCCACTGCGGTTCGCAGCCCACCAGGCGCGGAGGGCGGCCTCGGCCTCGTCGGGCTCCAGGGGTCCGTGCTCGAGGCGCAGGTCCTTGAGGTGCTTCCACGCCCGGCCCACGTCCGGCCCGGGCGGGATGCCGAGGATCCGCATGATCGCGTTGCCGTCGAGGTCCGGGCGCACCCGCGCCAGGTCCTCCTTCGCTGCGATCTCCCGGATGCGCGCCTCGAGCGAGTCGTAGGTCGCCGCCAGCGCCGCGGCCCGGCGGCGGTTGCGCGTCGTGCAGTCCGAACGCACCAGCTTGTGCAGCCGGGGGAGCAGGTCACCGGCGTCGGTGACGTACCGGCGGACGGCGGAATCGGTCCACTCCCCGCCGCCGTAGCCGTGGAAGCGCAGGTGCAGGAAGGTCAGCCGGGCGACCGACTCGATGATCTCCTTGGAGTACCGCAGCGCGGTCAGCCGCTTGCGCACCAGCTTGGCGCCGACCACCTCGTGGTGGTGGAAGGACACCCGCCCCCGGGGCTCGTGCCGCCGGGTGGCCGGCTTGCCGATGTCGTGCAGCAGCGCCGCGAGCCGCAGGACCAGGTCCGGCGGCCCGGCCGCCGGATCCGCCTGCTCCAGCGCGATCGCCTGCTCCAGCACGGTCAGCGAATGGGCGTAGACGTCCTTGTGCTGGTGGTGCTCGTCGATCTCCATCCGCAGCGCGGAGAGCTCCGGCAGGACGACGTCGGCCAGCCCGGTCGCGACGAAGAGCTCGAGCGCCGCGCGGGGGGAGTCCTGCAGCAGCGTCTTGGACAGCTCCATCTGCACCCGCTCCGGCGTGATCCTCGCCAGCTCCCCCGCCATCGAGGTGATCGCCTCGACGACCTCGTCATCGGGGGTCAGACCCAGCTGGGCGATGAAGCGGACGGCGCGGAGCATGCGCAGCGGGTCGTCGGCGAAGGAGTCGACCGCGGGTCCGGGCGTCCGCAGCCGGCCGGCCAGCAGGTCGCCCAGCCCGCCGAACGGATCGGTCACCGTCCGGTCGGGGCCGAGCGAGACCGCCATCGCGTTGACCGTGAAGTCGCGACGAGCCAGGTCGTCCTCGAGCGAGTTGCCGTAGGCGACCTCGGGGTTGCGCGAGTGCCGGTCGTAGCGGTCGGCGCGGTAGGTGGTGATCTCCAGCCGGACGCCGCGGACCTCCGCTCCCACCGTGCCGAACTCGATGCCGGTGTTCCACGTGGAACCGGCCCAGCCGCGCAGCACGCCGAGCGTCTGCTCGGGCCGGGCGTCGGTGGTCACGTCCAGGTCGCCGGGGACCCGCGGCGTCCCGCGGCCGGCCGCCAGCAACGCGTCGCGCACCGACCCGCCGACCAGGTGGGCCTCGTAGCCGGCGGCCGCGAACCGCTCCCCGAGCTCCGCCAGCACCGGCGCGAGGTCGACGAGCTCGCGGACCGTCTGCTGGACCGCCGGCGGGACCGGCTGGGGCGCCGGACGACGCCGCCCCGCCGGGCCGCCCCCGACGGTCGGGTGCTCGCTCGACGTCACCTTCACCTCCGCGGTCCCTCCGCTCCTCGCTCGCCGGCGCTCGTCGTGACCCTCGCGCCCCGTCGGCTCCGACGTCGCCGCGATCGTCCCGGACCGATCGTCCGGCCCTGTCCACCGGTCCGGCCCTGTCAACCGGTCCGGCTCCGCGCCCCGCGGGAGGACCGTCCTGTCCCCCACCACCCGCAGGCTCGCGGCGGGACCCTGCTGCGCGGCCACCGATCGCTCGTTCCCCGCCGTGGTGCTCCCGGGGCTGTCGAGGGACGACGCGGGGGCGGTGCGGACACGACGAGCCAGGGTAGTGGCGCGCGTCGCGCTACCCTCCCTACATGGCTGGGACGGGCGGTCGCGGACGCCCCGGCCGCCGGCTGCGCCGGGTCGACGAGACCTCCGCCGGGGGCCTGGTGGTGGCCGACGACGGGGTGACCGGACCACGAGCTGCGCTCATCGGCCGGACCGATCGCCGTGGGCGGCTGCTCTGGTCCCTGCCGAAGGGGCACATCGAAGAAGGCGAGACCCCGGAGGACACCGCCGTCCGCGAGGTCGCCGAGGAGACCGGCATCATCGGTGAGGTCGTCGCGCCGCTCGGCATCATCGACTTCTGGTTCGTCGCCGACGGCCGCCGCGTGCACAAGACGGTGCACCACTTCCTGCTCCGCGCCATCGGCGGAGCCCTCTCGGACGCCGACATCGAGGTGACCGAGGTCGCCTGGGTGCCCCTCACGGAACTGAGCGGACGGCTGGCCTACGCCGACGAGCGGGCCCTGGTCGAGCGCGTGCCCGCGTTGCTGGCCGACAGCGCGTGACGCGGCCGGCAGCCGGTCGCGCCGGCCGCCACGCCGCCGTCGACCCCCCGCGCACCAGCGGCAGGAGGACCGGCCGTCCCCGACCCGGGAGCTCTGCGCGGACGATGCTGTCGCGGTGGGCGGCCGCCGTGGCGGTGGTCCTGCTGCCCGCCGCCCTGCCCGGCCCGGCGCACGCCGCCGCTGGAGAACCGCGTCCCCCGCAGGCGCACCCGGCGGGGCTCGCGGCGTCGACCGCTCCGCGCACGCCGCCTCCCGGCGCGGCCACCCGCCCGCAGCCGGACGACGACACGTCCGACCCCGACCGCCCGGTCCGCATCGACGTGGGGCGCCTCGAGCCGCGCACGCTGACGCCGGAGTCGACGGTCACCGTCACCGGGACGCTGACCAACACCGGCGACCAGGCGATCAGCGACCTCGCCGTCCGCCTGCAACGGGGGGAGAGGCTCACCTCGCGCGCCGCGCTGGCCATCGAGGCGGACCAGAACCCGTCCACCACGGTGCTCGCCACCTTCCAGGACGTGCCCGGTGAGCTCGCGCCGGGGGATTCGCTGCCGTTCAGCTACTCCGTGCCCGCGAGCGACCTGCAGATCGACCGCGACGGCGTCTACCCGGTCCTGCTCAACGTCAACGCCACCACCGACGGCCTGCGCCGCCGCGTGGCGGAGCTCTCGAGCTACCTGGTGCAGCAGCCCGTCGTCCCCGACGTCCGGACGACGGTCGCCTGGCTGTGGCCGCTGGTCGAGGAGAGCTCGCGCAACGCCGCGGGCGAGATCGTGGACGGCGACCTCGCCCGGTCGGTGGGCTCCGGCGGCCGGCTCGACCGGGCGCTGGCCGTGGTGGAGCGGCTGCCGCGCAGCGCCCCGACCGAGGGGGCGGCGGCCGTGCCGCTGCTGCCCGTCGCCCTCGCCGTCGACCCCGCGCTGGTCGAGGAGCTCGTCCTCATGGCGGCCGGGCCCTACGCGGTCGCCGGCGTCGAGGACGACGGCCGCGGCACCGAGGCCGCCAGGGCGTTCCTCGACCGGTTGCGCGCGGCCGCCGCGGTCCACCCGGTCGTCGCCCTGCCCTACGGCGACGTCGACATCGACGCGCTCAGCGCCGCGGGACTGACCGACGTCGTGACGCGCAGTCTGCCCGGCACCGCCGAGGGCACCGCGCAGGACCCACCGGGCCGTCCGCCGGCCGCCATCGGCGCGGAGGACGCCGCGCCGTCCCCGTCGCCCTCGCCCGGCCCGGACGCGGAGAGCGGCGAGGGCGACGCCGCGGAGGGGGGCGCGCCGGCGGGGGAGCCAGCCGCCGAGCCGGCCGCGCCGGCGGAGAGCACCGCTGCGCCGACCGGCACGCCGGACGCGGCGGCCGCGGACGGGGCCCCGGCCGGTGCCGGCGCCCGCATCCTGGCCGACGCGCTCGGCGTCGTCCCGCGCACCGACCTGGCCTGGGCGCCCGGCGGCTCGCTACGCGAGGACTCGGTCGCCACGCTCCGTGGCGGGGGCGTCCGGCACACCGTCCTGGGACCCGCCGGGGTGAGCGACTCCGAGGAGGCGCTGGGCCTGGATCCCGGCACCGCCGGTGCGCGCGTCTCGGTGGACAGCGCTTCCGGTGAGCTGGACGTGCTGGTGGCCGACGCGGTCCTGGGCACGGTCGCTGCGGAGGCCGAGGAGTGGGGCGGCGGGCCGCGGCTGGCCGAGCAGCGCTACCTCGCCGAACTCGCCGTCATCGGCCTGCAGGCCCCGGCAGGCAGCCGTCCGACCGTCCTCGTCGCGCCACCGCGCGCGGTCGACGCCGGTCCGGACGGCGCGGGCGCGATGATGGCCGACACCGCCGGCCTGCCGTGGCTGCAGCCGGTCTCCCTCGACGGCCTGCTGGTCCAGGACGCCGTGGTGGATGGGGGCGAGCTGGTCGACCCACCCGACGCCGTGCGCCTGGGGACCGCCGGCCTGGCCGACGTGGCCGCGGCCGAGCAGCTGCGTGACGACCTGGCCGGCGCGGTCGTCGACGACCCGGCCACCGCGCTGCAGTCCGTCGACGCCGCCATCGCCCGGACCACCTCGGTCGAGCACCGCGACGAGCCGCTGGTGTTCGGCGAGGCCGCCGCCGACCTCCGGGCCACCGTGGACGGGCTGCTCGACCGGGTGACCCTGCTGGCCCCGGCCGACGGCACCTACAGCCTCGCGTCCGAGGACGCCCCGCTGCTGCTGACGGTGGTCAACGACCTCCCCTTCGCCGTCGAGGTGCTCCTCGACCTGCGCAGCCGGGGCAGCGGTGGGTTCTCCGTCGACGACGTCGGCCCGCAGGTGCTGGCCCCGGGGGAGCGGACGACGCTGCAGGTGCCCACCGAGGTGCGCCAGTCGGGCCGCTTCGCGGTGACGGCCGGCCTGAGCACCCCCGGGGGCAGGCCTCTCGGCGAGACCGTGCGCCTGCAGGTGCGGAGCAACGCCTACGGCACCCTCTCGCTGCTCATCACCGGCGGCGCCTTCGCACTGCTCGGCCTGCTCTTCCTCCGCCGCCTCGTGCGCTTCCTGCTCAAGCGCCGGGCCGCTGCGGCGGGTGGCGCGCAGGGCGCGCCCGAGGGCGCCCTCTCCCCGGTTCCGCCGGCCCGGAGCCCGGTGTGAGCTCCGCCGACCAGGACCGCGCGGAGGAGCAGCCCTCCGCCCGGGAGCTCGCCGACCCGTACCCCGCCCACGGAGACGTCGTCGACCACGGGGCGGGCGACCGGCACGGGGACGACGGCACGGGGACGACCGCCACGGGGACGACCGCCACGGGGACGACCGCCGCCGGGCCGACCGCCGCCGGGCCGACCGGCAGCGCCGGTCCGGAGGACGGCGTCCGCCCGGTACCGGCCGCTCGGCGATCGCCTCCTCCGCTGCCACCCGCGCCCTACCGCGCGGAACCACCCCGGGAGGCGCCGTCGGCCGATGCTCTGTCCGGTCGGGCACCCGGGGACGACGGCACACCACCGACCCCGGCGCCGACCCCGACCCCGACCCCGGCTCGGCCCGCCCCGACCCCGGCTCGTCCGGCGCCACCACCGCCACCGCCCCCACCGCCGCCACCACCGCCGCCACCACCATCGCCGCCGCCCGCGGCACCGACTCCGGCGTCCCGCAGCGGGCCGCAGCGGGGCCCGACCGGCCTCCCGCTGCCGCCGCCACCGGCTTCTGCGGTCCGCCACCGGTGGCTGCCGGCGGCGGAGGAGACCCAGATCATCACGGCCCTTCCCCCGGTGCCGCAGCCGTCGCCCCGGGAGGACACCGGCACCGAGGAGGAGGCGCCCGGCCGCAGCGGTGGGCTGCTGCGGGCCGCCGGGACCATGGCGGTGGCCACGCTGGTGTCCCGGGTCACCGGGCTGCTGCGCACGATGGTGCTGGCTGCGGCCCTCGGCGTCGGCCTCGTCGCGGACGCGTACAACACCGCGAACACGCTGCCGAACATCGTCTACGAGCTGCTGCTCGGCGGCGTCCTGACGTCCGTGGTCGTCCCCCTGCTCGTGCACGCGCAGGAACGCGACCGGGACGGGGGCGTGGCCTACGCGCAGCGGCTGGCCACGGTCGCCGTCGCCGGGCTCGGCGTCGTGACCGTGCTCGCCGTGCTCGGCGCACCGCTGCTGACGGCGCTCTACGGCATCGCCGACGACGCCGAGCAGGTGCGCCTGGCCAACTGGCTGGCCCGCATCCTACTGGTCGAGATCGTCTTCTACGGCGTGGGCGCGGTGGCGACCGCGATCCTCAACAGCCGGAACGTGTTCGGACCGCCGGCGTGGGCGCCGGTGCTCAACAACGTCGTCGTCATCGCCACCGGTGCGCTGTTCATCGCCGCCGGCGGCCCTGGCGGGCTCACCCCGGCGAGCATCACCCCGCCGCAGGTCTGGCTGCTCGGCATCGGCACCACCCTGGGCATCGCCGTCCAGGCGGTCGTGCTGCTGCCCCTCCTGCGGCGGGCCGGCGTGCCGGTGCGGCCGCGCTGGGGACTGCGCCAGACCGGCCTGCGGGAGGCCGGCGGCCTCGGCCTGTGGGTGACCGCCTACGTGGCGGTGAGCCAGCTCGGCGTCGTCGTGGCCTACCGCATCGCCAACGAGGCCACCCGGCAGGGCGGGCTGGGGTCCAGCGCCTACTCCTACGCCAGCCTGCTGTTCCAGATGCCCTACGGGATCATCGGCGTGGCGCTGCTCACCGCCCTGCTGCCGCGGATGAGCCGGGCCGCCGCCCGCCGCGACGTGCCCGGCGTCGTCGAGGACCTGTCGCTCGGTACCCGGCTGTCGGCGCTGGGCCTGCTGCCGGTCACCGCCGCGCTGGTCGTGATCGGGCCGGCCCTGGCCGTCGTCGCCTTCGCGCGTGGGGAGACCGGCGTCGAGGAGGCCCGGGCGATCGGCACCGCGCTGTCGATCGGCGCGTTCGGCCTGCTCCCGATGGCGGTCACCCTGCTGCAGCTGCGCGTGTTCTACGCCATGAAGGACGCCCGCACCCCGACGCTCATCCAGGTCGGCATGGTCGGCGTCCGGGTGCCGCTGCTGCTGCTCGTGCCGGTCGTGGTCGAGCCGCGGGACGTGGTGGCCGGGCTGATGCTCGTCACCAGCGCCACCTACGTCGCCGGTTGGGTCCTCGGGGACGTCGCGCTGCGCCGCCGGCTCGGCGGTCTGCACACCCGCCGGACCTTCGTCCCGGTCGCGACGATGGCCGCGGTGGCCGTCGTCGCCGGCCTGATCGGCCGGCTGGCGCTCGCCCTGGCCGACGACGCGCTGGGCACTTCGGTGGGAGGTTCGCTCGCCCGCGTGGCCCTGGGTACGGTGGTCGTCGGCGTCGCGGCCCTCGCCGGTCTCGTGCTCGCCCGCGTCCGCGAGATCCGCGAGCCCCTGGCCGCGGTCCGCGCCCGCGGTGGGCGCGGATGACACCGGTCTCGCGGCAGGCGGCGCCGGTACCGGTGCGGCCGCACCGGTGGCGGACCGAGGGTGGGAGGCGGCGGCGGCGATGACGTCCACGACCACCGACCTGCCCGACCGGTACCGCCCGCTGGAGGAGATCGGGCCCGAGGAGCAGACGCCGACCGGCGTCATCCGCTGCTGGCGCGCCCGGGACCGCGTGCTCAACCGCGACGTCGCGGTCCGCGTGCACAGCCCGGCCGGCGCCGCCGCGAGCTCCTGGATCAACCGGGCGCTGACCGCCGGCGGGCTGGCGAACCCCGCGCTGGCCATGGTCTACGACGCCTCCGAGGGCACCGACCAGGAGGGCGTGCCCGGCTCGGCGGCCTACGTGGTCAACGAGTGGATCGACGGGGAGACCCTCGCCGAGCGGCTCGGCCGCGGCCCGCTGCCCGACCGCGAGGTGCGCACGATGATGCGCCGGCTCACCGAGGGCGTCGCCGAGGCGCACCGGGTAGGGCTGGCGGTCGGCGGCATCACGCCGGCCACCGTCGTGCTGCGCCCCTCCGGGCTGGTCGGACTGCGCGCCGTCCCGGCCGCCACCGGCAGCATCGAGGGCGACATCCGCGCCCTCGGCGTCCTGCTCGAGGCGTGCCTCAGCGGCGACCCGGACGGGCCGGCACAGCCCGACACGCCTCCGCCGGGTGCGGCGCCGGACCTCGTCGCGCTCGCCCGCCGCGCCCGGTCGGGCGAACCCGGCCAGGGCCTGTCGTCGGTGGCGGCGATGGCGTCCCTGCTCGCCGAGCGACCGCCGCGAACCGGACCGGTCCCCTCCGGCGGTCGCGGCGACGAGGCCGAGAGCGGACGTCGACGGCGCCGGCGCGACCGCCCGGCCGAGACGGCAGCGGGCCCCGACAGCGGCCGCCGGGGCCCGGACGCGCGTGTCCGCGGCGCGGTCGCCGGCCTGCCCCGCCGCCGGCGGACCGACCGGTCACCGGCCGCGGCCCGCCCCGCCGCGGGCGACGAGGACATCCCGGCCGGAACCGCGGCGGAGGCTCCCGTCCGGCTCGATCCGCAGGCCCGCCCGCCCGTGCCACCGCCCACCCCGGTGCCGCCCGTCCCCGTGCCGCCCTCCGCCCGCCCGGCCTCCGACCGTCCGGCCCCCGACCCGGTGCGGCCGGCCGGCCCCGGCGACACGGTGGTCGCCGGGCTGCCCCCGGTCGCCGACGACCGGACCCGCGCGCTGCCCCGCGACGTGTACGGGCCGGGTCCGGCCGTCGAGGACGACGAGCCGTTCGCCGTCCTCGACGACGACGCCGACGAGGCCGGGACCCCCCACGACGACGACGCCGACGACGAGCGGTTGGCGCCGACCGGCGCCCGCCGCCGGCTGCTGGTCGTCGGCCTGCCCGTGCTCGCGCTGGCCCTCGTCGTCTGGGTGGGCTTCTGGCTGGGCAACAGCGTGCTGTCGGTCGCCGGGTCCGTCGACGAGGTCCCCGGCTCGACGCCGCCGCCCAGCGCGTCGGCCGGTGCCGGCGACGAGACGGCCGCCGAGGACGCGCCGCCGTCCACCGGGGCGCCGGTGCCGATCGCGGAGGCCCGGGTCTTCGACCCCTTCGGCGACGCCGGCCCCGAGAACGACGGCGACGTCCCGCTGTCCTTCGACGGCGACCCGGCGACCGCCTGGTCGACGGTGACCTACCTCCGCTCGCCCGCGTTCGGCAACCTCAAGCCCGGCATGGGCGTGCTCTACGACCTGGGCTCGGAGCAGACGCTGGCCGGCGCGCGGATCGCCACCTCGCTGCCCGGCACGACCGTGGAGGTCCGGTCCGTCCCGGATCCGGACGCCGGGCTGGACGCCTTCCCCGTGGTGGCCGCGGGCACTCTGGAGGGGTCCACCGATCTCACCTTCGCCGAGCCGGTGACCGGCCGCTACGTGCTGGTCTGGATCACCCAGCTGGTGCCCAGCGGCGACGGGTTCGCCGCCGACCTCGCCGAGGTCGGCCTGCTCGCCGCAGGCTGAGTCCGGGCAGCCCGCCGTCCCGGGGACGCCGTCCTGCCCGGACGCCGTCCTGCCCGGACGCCGTCGTCCGTGCGGGCGCCGGTGCCGGGCGAGGGTGCGCCGCCGGGGAATGGCGCCCCTACCATGCTGGTTGTGCCGCCCGTGACCTCAGAGCACCCGACCCCCGGCCCCGCCGTGACGACGCGCGGCAACCCCGCCGTCCCCCCGGGCGAGCGCGACGGCGTGCGCGATCTGATCATCATCGGCTCCGGGCCCGCCGGTTACACGGCGGCCGTCTACGCCGCGCGCGCCAACCTGCACCCGCTGGTCCTGGAGGGCTCCCAGTTCGGGGGCGCTCTGATGACGACCACCGAGGTCGAGAACTTCCCCGGGTTCCCCGAGGGCATCCAGGGCCCACAGCTCATGGACGACATGCGCACCCAGGCCGAGCGCTTCGGCGCGGAGCTCCAGGCCCGTGACGTCAGCGAGGTCGACCTCACCGCCAACCCGAAGGTCGTCAAGGTCGGCGACGAGGTCCACCTCGCGCACGCCGTCATCATCGCCACCGGCTCGAAGTACCGGTACCTGGGCCTGGACAACGAGCAGCGGCTCCTCGGCCGCGGGGTCTCCGCCTGCGCCACCTGCGACGGCTTCTTCTTCCGCGACCAGGACATCGTCGTCGTGGGCGGCGGCGACTCGGCGATGGAGGAAGCCACATTCCTGACCCGGTTCGCCAAGTCGGTCACCGTCGTCCACCGGCGCCAGGAGTTGCGCGCCTCGAAGATCATGCAGAAGCGCGCCCAGGACAACGGGAAGATCCGCTGGGCGCTCGGCAAGCAGGTGACCGACGTGCTCGGCGAGAACTCGGTCGAGGGTGTCGAGCTGACCGACGTCGCCGACGGCAGCACCGAGAACGTGCCGGTGGCCGGCGTGTTCGTCGCCATCGGGCACGACCCGCGCAGCGAGCTGTTCGCCGGTCAGCTCAAGCTCGACGACGCCGGCTACGTGCAGGTCGAGCACCCCTCCACGCGGACCAACCTCGACGGCGTCTTCGCCTGCGGTGACGTCGTGGACCACATCTACCGCCAGGCGATCACCGCGGCGGGTACGGGTGCCGCGGCCGCCATCGACGCCGAGCGCTGGCTCGCGGAAACCTTCGACGAGCGCTGATTCCTAGGCCCGGCCGGCCGCCGGTCCGGCGTCCCCCCGGTCCCGCTCGGCGTCCCGGGCCGTCCGGCCCGCACCGGGCCGGACGGTGACGTCGCCCGTGCACACGGCCGGACGGTGACGTCGCCCGTGCACACGGCCGGACCGGTCCGGGCATAAGACCGGGGGCAGGCGGGTTGCCTCCCCGGGAGCCACCGCAGAACCGAACCACCCGCCAGTCGACCGACAGGGAGAACGACCATGGCAGGCAACACCGTGACCGTCACCGACGCCAGCTTCGCCGACGACGTCCTGGGCAGCGAGAAGCCCGTCCTCGTCGACTTCTGGGCCGAGTGGTGCGGCCCGTGCAAGATGGTCGCCCCCGTCCTCGAGGAGATCGCCGCCGAGCACGCCGAGAAGCTGACCGTCGCCAAGCTCAACATCGACGAGAACCCGCAGATCGCGCGCGACTACCAGGTGATGTCGATCCCGACCATGACGGTGTTCCAGGGCGGCAAGCCGGTGAAGAGCATCATCGGCGCCAAGCCCAAGGGGCAGATCCTCAACGACCTGTCCGACTTCATCTGATCGACGTCCGCGTCACCAGCGGACGTCGACACGACCCGGGCCCACCCGTCCCTCCGGACGGGTGGGCCCGGTCGTCCCTGACCGGTCGGGTGGCCGGAAGGGAACCCCCCGCCGGGCCGCGCCGCGGCGGGCGGGCGACAATCCCCCCGATGGGAGAGCACAGCCGCATGCGGCCGCTGAGGCCCGGGGATCGCGGGCCGGCGGTGGCCGACGTGCAGATCTCGCTGCAGATCCTCGGCCTGCTGCCGCCCGCCGGTGGGGACGCCGCGCCCCCCGCCGGCAACGCCGGCGCGTCCACCGACGTCGGCGCCGGCGGCGCGTCCACCGACGTCGGCGCCGGCCTGGAGTCGGCCGTCTTCGACACCGACACCGAGCTCGCCGTCCGGCACTTCCAGCAGGTGCGCGGGCTGTCCGTCGACGGGCTGGTGGGGGACGAGACCTACCGCGCCCTCACGGAGGCCCGGTGGGCTCTGGGCGACCGGCTGCTGCGCTACGACCCCGAGCGGCCGATGCGCGGCGACGACGTCACGCACCTGCAGGAGCGGTTGCTCGAACTCGGCTACGACGCCGGGCGCGCCGACGGCATCCTCGGCCCGGAGACCGAGGCCGGGCTGCGCGCCTTCCAGCGCGACTACGGGCTGACCGCCGACGGCACCTGCGGGCCCTCCACGCTGCGAGCCCTCCGCCAGCTCGGCCGGAAGGTGACCGGCGGCCGGCCGCAGCTGCTGCGGCAGAGCGCGTCGTTCGTCGAGAGCGGCCCCCACCTCATCGGCCGGCGCATCGTCGTCGACCCCGGGCACGGTGGCGAGGACACCGGCTTCACCGCGGGGGAGACCACCGAGGCCGACCTGGTGCTCGACCTGGCGTACCGCATCGAGGGGCGGCTGGCGGCGGCGGGCGCCACGGTCTACCTGACCCGGGGGCGCGACCAGGCGCCCACCGCCGCCGAACGCACCCGCTTCGCCAACGAGGCCGGTGCCGACCTGCTGCTCTCGCTGCACATGGAGGCGCACAGCTCCGAGCACGCCCGCGGCGTGGCCAGCTACTACTACGGCACCGGGTCCGGCGTCTCCTCGACCGTGGGCGAGCAGTTCGCCAACCTGGTCCGCCGGGAGGTCGTCGCCCGCACCGGCATGCTCGACCTCGGCTCCTACCCGAAGACCTGGGACCTGCTCCGCATGTCGCGGATGCCCGCCGTCCGGCTCGACTGCGGATACCTCTCCCACGACGTCGACCGGCTGCTGCTGCTCGACGCGCGCCTGCGCAGCACGGTGGCGCACGCCGTGCTGGCCGCCGTCCAGCGGCTCTTCCTCCCCGCCGAGGCCGACCCGCCCACCGGCACCTTCACGCTGCCGGCCCGGGCCTGAGCCCGCTCCCCGAGGGCATTGGAAGCTTTGCCCCACCCTCCGACCGCGGGACCGCAGGCACAGGAAGCTTCACCCCGCCCCCCGACCGCGGGACCGCAGGCATAGGAAGCTTCACCCCGCCCTCCGACCGCGGGACCGCAGGCATAGGAAGCCTTGCCCCGCCCTCCGACCGCGGGACCGCAGGCATAGGAAGCTTTGCTCCCACCCGGGAGCCGGACGGGTCCGTCCGCACCGCCGTGTCCACCCGACGTCTGGCCGGGCGCTCCCTACACTGCTGCAGGTGGCCACTACTCCGTCCGGCCCGCCGGCCGGTCCCGGATCCCCGGGGACGCACCACCTGACCCACGGTGCGCCCCACCCCGCGCCGCGCCATCCGCGGCTCGATCCGCTGGCCGACCGGTACGCCGCCCGCACGCACGGGATGCGCGCCTCCGAGATCCGGGCGCTGTTCTCCGTGGTGAGCCGGCCCGAGGTGGTCTCACTGGCCGGCGGCATGCCGGCGGTCACCGCCCTCCCGCTCGACGCGGTCGGCTCGATGATCGGCGACCTGGTGTCGGGCATGGGCGCGCAGACCCTGCAGTACGGCTCCGGGCAGGGCGATCCGCGGCTGCGCGAGCGGATCTGCGACGTGATGGCGCTCGAGGGCATCACCGACGCCTCGCCCAGCGAGGTCGTGGTCACCGTCGGCTCGCAGCAGGGCCTTGACCTGGTCACCCGCGTGTTCTGCGACCCCGGTGACGTCATCCTCGCCGAGGGACCGAGCTACGTCGGCGCCCTGGGCGTCTTCCAGGCCGCCGAGGCCCGGGTGCGGCACGTCGCGATGGACGACGCCGGCCTGGTGCCCGAGGCGCTGGAGGAGGCGCTGCAGCGCTGCCGGGCCGCCGGCGAGCGGGTCAAGTTCCTCTACACCGTGCCGAACTTCCACAACCCGGCCGGCGTCACGCTGTCCGAGCCCCGGCGCCAGGCGATCATCGAGCTGGCCCAGCGGTACGACCTGCTCGTCATCGAGGACAACCCCTACGGCCTGCTGGGCTTCGACCACGAGCCGATGCATGCACTCCGCGCCCGCGACGCCGAGCGGGTCATCTACCTCGGTTCGTTCTCCAAGACGTTCTCGCCGGGGCTGCGGGTCGGCTGGGTGCTCGCGCCGCTCGCCGTCCGGGAGAAGCTGGTGCTGGCCACCGAGGCGCAGGTGCTCTGCCCGCCGTCGCTCACCCAGTACGCCGTCGCCCGCTACCTCGACACCCAGCCGTGGCGCGAGCAGATCAAGGTGTTCACCGAGCTGTACCGCGAGCGCCGCGACGCCACCCTGGAGTCGCTGGCCGCGCTGATGCCTGCGGGCACCACCTGGACCCACCCGGACGGCGGCTTCTACGTCTGGCTGAAGCTGCCGCACGGGCTCGACGCCAAGCTGATGCAACCGCGCGCGGTGAACGCGCACGTGGCCTACGTGCCCGGCATCGGGTTCTACGCCGACGGATCGGGCCGGGAGAACATGCGGCTGTCCTACTGCTACCCCGAGCCCGACCAGATCCGGGAGGGCGTGCGCCGGCTGGCCCGGGTCATCGAGGCCGAGCTCGACCTGCACAGCACCTTCGACGCGGTCGACACCGGCTCGTTCCGGGCCGTCGCGCAGCCGGCCCGGCCGGCCCGTGGTGAGGACACCGCCCCGCTCGTCGGCCCGGCCGGCAACGACGCGGCGGAGGACCCGTCGGCATGAGCGACTCAGTCGCCGCCCCGGTGAGCGGGTCCGCCGCCGGGGCCCGGCACCTGCGCACCGTCGTCCTGGCCGGCGGGCTGGCGTTCGAGCGGGAGGTCAGCCTCTCGTCGGGCACCCGCGTCGCCGAGGAGCTGGTCCGCGTCGGGCTGGACGCCGAGCTGCGCGACGCCGACGCCGACTTGCTGCCCGGCCTGGCGGCCGCACCGGCCGACGCGGTGTTCATAGCGCTGCACGGCGCCACCGGTGAGGACGGCGCGCTGCGTGCGGTGCTCGACCTGGCCGGCGTCCCCTACGTCGGGTCACCGGCCGCCGCCTGTCGGGTGGCCTGGGACAAGCCCGCCGCGAAGTCCGTCGTCCGGTCGTCGGGGCTGTCGACGCCGGACTGGGTCGCCCTGCCGCACTCGACCTTCCGCGAGCTCGGGGCCGGCGCCGTGCTCGACCTGATCGTCGCCCGCCTCGGCCTGCCGCTGATGGTCAAGCCGGCGTCCGGGGGCTCGGCGCTCGGCGCGCAGAAGGTGAGCCGGGTCGAGGACCTCCCCGCCGCCATGGTCAGCTGCTTCGCCTACGGCGACACCGTGCTGGTCGAGCGCTTCGTCGACGGTGTGGAGGTCGCGCTGGCCGTCGTCGACCTGGGTGAGGGACCCGAGGCGCTGCCCGCGGTGGAGATCGCGCCCGAGTCGGGGGTGTTCGACTACACCGCCCGCTACACGCCGGGCCTCACGGAGTACCACGCCCCGGCCCGGTTGGATGCCGGGGTCGCCGACCGGGCGGCGGCGCTGGCCGTGCGGGTGCACGAGGCGCTCGGCCTGGCCGACCTCTCGCGCACCGACGCGATCGTCTCCCCGGACGGCGAGGTCCACTTCCTCGAGGTGAACGTCTCCCCCGGGCTCACCGAGACCTCGATGTTCCCCATGGCGGTCGAGGCGGCCGGCTACGCGCTCGGTGACGTCCTCGCCGACCTCATCGCCCGCCGCGCCCGCTCCGCCCGCCGCTGACCTCTCCGCCCGGTCACCCGTCCGGTCCTCCGCGCCCCCGATATCCGCCGTGACGGAACCGCCGGGGATCGATGTCGTGGCCGGGGATCAGGCCTCGGGACGGCGTCCGGTGATGTCCGGCGCCATCAGGCCGATGATGCGCTGCAGGTCGTCGACCGAGCCGAACTCCACGACGATGCGGCCCTTGGCCCGACCGATCTGCACCTTGACCTTCGTCTCGAAGACGTCGGAGAGCCGGCCGGCGAGGTCCTCGACGCCCGGCGCGGTCATCCGCCGGGTACGCCGCTTCGCGGCCGGCTGCTCGGCGGCGGCCATCGCCACCGCCTCCTCCGTGGCCCGCACCGACAGACCCTCGGCGACGATGCGGGTGGCCAGCGCGTCCTGCGCGTCGGCGTCGGCCAGGCCGAGCAGCGCCCGGGCGTGCCCGGCCGAGATGACGCCGGCGGCGACCCGGGTCTGCACCTTCACCGGCAGCTTGAGCAGCCGGATCGTGTTGGTCACCTGGGAGCGGCTGCGGCCGATCCGGCCGGCCAGCTCCTCGTGCGTCGCGCCGAACTCCTCGAGCAGCTGCTGGTAGGCCGCTGCCTCCTCCAGCGGGTTGAGCTGCACCCGGTGGATGTTCTCCAGCAGCGCATCGCGGAGCAGGGCGTCGTCCGTGGTGTCGCGGACGATGGCCGGCACGGTGTCCAGCTCGGCGGCACGCGCCGCCCGCAGCCGGCGCTCGCCCATGATGAGCTCGTACCGGGCGGGGGAGTCGCCGTCCCCGGTCCGTTCCCGGACGACGATCGGCTGCAGCAGCCCGAACTCCCGCACGGAGTGGGTCAGCTCCTCCAGCGCCTCGTCGTCGAAGACCTGCCGGGGCTGCTTGGGGTTGGGGGCGACGTCGGCGACCGCGACCTCGCGCAGCTGGGCGCCGGGCACTCCCACCGTCGGCTCCTCGACCGGCGGAGGAGGCACCACCGGATCGGGGACCAGGCTGATCGGTGACCCTGCCCCTCCGCCGTCCGGTGCACCGGAGGCCTCGGTCGCTGCGGGCGGGGGAGGGGACGGCGCGCCCGGCGGTCCGGCCGCGGGGCTCTCGGCCGGCGGGGCGCTCGTGGGGATCAGCGCCGCCAGCCCCCGGCCCAGGCCACCACGCTTGCTCATCGCTGCTCCTCGGTCGGGAAGGGATCGGGGGCGGCCCCGCCGAAGGCGAGCGCGGCGACCGGGGGCGCGGCCGGGCTGCTGCCGGGACGTTCGGCGGGCAGGGGCCGCAGGTGGGCGCCCCGCTCGGCGAGCTCGCGGGCCGCCTCCACGTAGCTGGTCGAGCCGCGCGAGCCCGGGTCGTACGTGAGCACGGACTGGCCGTAGCCGGGGGCCTCGGAGACGCGGACGTTGCGGGGGATGACCGCCCGCAGCACCAGGTCGCCGAAATGGTTGCGAACCTCGTCGGCCACCTGGTCGGCGAGCTTGGTCCGGCCGTCGTACATGGTGAGCAGGATGGTGCGGACGGCGATGCCCGGGTTCAGGTGCTGGCGGACCAGGTCGATGTTGTTGAGCAGCTGCCCGAGGCCCTCGAGCGCGTAGTACTCGCACTGGATGGGGATCAGCACCTCGTCGCCGGCGACCAGCGCGTTGAGCGTCAGCAGCCCGAGCGACGGCGGGCAGTCGATGAGCACGTAGTGCGGCCGCCGTTCCGTCGG
Organism: Geodermatophilus sp. YIM 151500; assembly: GCF_025716945.1. Taxonomy (GTDB): domain Bacteria; phylum Actinomycetota; class Actinomycetes; order Mycobacteriales; family Geodermatophilaceae; genus YIM-151500. The sequence continues at coordinate 134,142 of NZ_JAOVZT010000012.1, read as the reverse complement.
CAGCGAGACGAGGTACGCCTCGATGGCCCGCCGCAGGCGGTGCTCGCGGGCGACCACGGAGACCAGTTCGATCTCCGCGCCGGCGAGGTCGATGGTGGCGGGCACGCACAGCAGGTGCGGACTCGCGGTCGTCGGGTGGACGACCTCGCCCAGAGTCGCGTCTCCGACGAGGGCGTCGTACACCGACGGTGTCCCGACGGTGTGCTCGACGCCGAGGGCGGTGCTGGCGTTGCCCTGCGGATCGAGGTCGATGACGAGCGTCCGCAGCCCGTACAGCGCCAGGGCGACCGCGAGGTTGACCGTGGACGTCGTCTTGCCGACGCCGCCCTTCTGGTTGGCCACCGTGATGACCCGGATCCGGCCGGGCAGGGGGAACGGATCCTGGTCGGCCGCGTGCAGGACCCGCGTGGCGCGCAGCGCCTCCATGGCGATCGGGGAGTCGAAGTCCGTCCCGGGGGGAGACGCCTGATCGGCGAGACTGCTGCGCAGCCGCTCGCCCGGGTCGGTCATCGCGGGTCCTTCCTGCCGATCCGTTTCACGTGGAACGGGGTCGGGTCGATCTACGGGTTCCACGTGGAACAGGTCCGGAGCCGCGCCGCTCCGTCACCGCGGTCCACGCCACATGACCACCACGGTAGTGGCAGCGTCGCCGAGCTCCGCGCCGACAGCCCGCGGGTGGATGTCCTGCATGCCCGCAGCGATCAGCTCGCCCGTCAGTCCGGGCAGTTCGGCGAGCGCGCGGGCGCCGACCAGGGCCACCAACCGGGTGCCGGGGCGCAGCAGCCCGCGGCACCAGGTGACCAGACGGGGGAGCGGCGCGACCGCCCGGGCGGTCACCACGTCGACGGGCCCGACCGCGGCGGCGACCGACCGGTCCTCCGCCCGCCCGCGGACGATCCGCCAGCGGTTCCGATCCCGATCGGTCTCGTCGGAGAGGTCGGCCACCGCCTCCTCGAGGAAGGCGATCCGCCGTGCCATCGGCTCCACCAGCGTCACGGTGAGGTCCGGCCGAGCCAGTCCCAGCGGGATGCCGGGCAACCCCGCGCCGCTGCCGACGTCGACGACGCGCGCCCCGTCCGGCACCACCTCGGCGACGGCCGCGCTGTTGAGCACGTGCCGCTCCCACAGCCGTGGCACCTCGCGGGGCCCGATCAGGCCGCGGGTGACTCCGTCCGTGGCCAGCCGGGCGACGTAGCGCTCGGCAGCCGGCAGGGCGGCCGCGAACACCGCAGCGGCAGCGCCCGGCGTCGGCGGCGGTGGGGCGGTGGACGCCTCGCCCTCGCTGCGCTGCTCACGCCCCCGCCCGCTCGACATCGCCGGTTCGCTCCCGCGGGGCGCTCCG
>NZ_JAOVZT010000012.1:39401-132700 GCF_025716945.1 Geodermatophilus sp. YIM 151500 | reverse complement strand
CTCCTCGCTCGTTCCTCGCTGCGATGCTCACGCCCCTGTCCGCTCGACATCGCCGGTTCGCTCCCGCGGGGCGCTCCGCTCCTCGCTCGTTCCTCGCTGCGATGCTCACGCCCCTGTCCGCTCACTGATCCGGCAGGACCACGACGCGGCGGTTCGGCTCCTCGCCCTCGGACTCGCTGCGGACGCCGGCGACCGCGGCGACGACGTCGTGCACGACCTTGCGCTCGAACGGGTTCATCGGCGCGAGCCGCTCGGGCTGGCGGCTGTCGGCCACCCGCCGGGCGGTCGCACCTGCCAGCGCGGTGAGATCGGCCCGCCGCCGCGCGCGGAACTCCCCGATGTCGAGCATCAGCCGGCTGCGCACCCCGGTCGACTGGGCGACGGCCAGGCGGGTGAGCTCCTGCAGCGCCTCCAGCGTGGCGCCGTCCGGCCCGATCAGGTCGTCCAGCCCACCGCCCACGATGGCGACGGAGGCCCGGTCACCCTCGACGTCGAGGTCGATGTCGCCGTCCACGTCGAGGATGTCCAGCAGCCGCTCGAGGTAGTCGCCCGCCACGTCACCCTCGCGGACGAGCAGGTCCTCGTCGGCACGCCCGGCCGCGCCGCGCGCGCGTACCGGTTCGGTCTCGACCGGCTCCACGAGGGCGTCGTCGCTGCCGGCGTCCGCGTCCGGCAGCACGGGCGGCCCCGCATCGGACGACGGAGCAGGAGCGGGGCTCAGGACGGCACCGGAGGTGGCCTCGGCGGTCACGAGGCTGTCGCCCGGACCGGGATCGGTGCCGGGCTGGTGCTGCGGGGACGTCATGGGGGGTCCTCCAGGTCGGTGCGGCGGCGGGACGTGCCCGGTGGGTCGGAGGGGCCGACGGTCGGCCGGCGGGCCGGCGGTCGGCTCAGCGGCGCTTGCGCTTGCCGCGGTTGGCCGGCGCCTGGCCACCCCGCCCGGCGGCTGCCCGCGGTCGGCCCTGCGGGCTCCGGCGGGCCGGGGTACCGGCGGCCTTGCCATCGGGCCTCCCGTCGCTGCTGCCGCCGGCGGATGCCGCGTCGGCGGGGGACGGCGTCTCTGACGGCGCCTCGTCGCCGGCCGCGGCGGTGTCCCCGGACGCGGCGGTGTCGCCGGCCGCGGCGGTGTCGCCGGACGCGGCCGCCGGGGGCTGCGGGCGGCCGGCCTTGGGCCGGACCGGCTTGGCGCCCGGCTTGGGGGCGAGGGTCTTCGGGTCGACGACTGGCTTGCCGGCCTCGGCCTTGGCCTTGGCGGCGGCCGAGCCGGGCGGGGGCATCTTGCGGAGGATGAAGAACTGCTGACCCATGGTCCAGAGGTTGTTCGTCATCCAGTAGAGCAGGACGCCGATCGGGAAGAAGAAGCCCGTCACGAACAGCGACAGCGGCATGCCGTACAGAAGGAACTTCTGCACCATCGCGGCCTGGCCCTCGACCGGGCCGGACCGCCGCATGATCTGCTTCTGGGTGAAGAAGGTCGTGAAGCACATCGTCACGATCAGCACGAACGCGACGACCCGGATCTCGGTGTACCCGACCCCGGGCAGAGCCAGGATCGCGTCCTCCTTGGCGCCGGTCATGTCGAACGACGCGGAGATCGGCGCGCCGAACAACTCGGCCACCGAGGCCTGCTGCGTCAGCTCCGTCGACCAGCTGTAGAGGCCCTCCTTGCCCGGTGCGAGCCGGCGCAGCACGTGGAACAACGCCAGGAAGATCGGGATCTGCGGCAGGATCGGCAGGCAGCCGGCCAGCGGGTTCACGCCGCGCTCGCGCTGCAGGGCCATCACGGCCTGGCTGTAGCCCTGCCGGTCGGCGCCGTACTGCTGGCGCAGCTTCTGCAACTCCGGCGCGATCTCCTGCATGGCCCGCTGCGACTTGACCTGCTTCACGAACAGCGGGAACAGGATCAGACGGACGGTGACCACCAGGAAGGCGATCGACAGCGCCCAGGTGATGCCGCCGGCCGGGTCGAGGAACGTGGAGAACAGCGTGTGCCACTGCTTCATCACCCACGCGATGGCGGTGTAGAGCCAGTCAAGCAACGGAGGACTCCTCCTGGGTGGCCCGCCGGCGGGCCTGCGGGGTGGCGGTCGGTGGGCTATCGGGACCGGACGTCGGCGCCGGAGTGCTCGACGAGCGGGCGGCGTGCGCGGTTCCGGCCCGCTCCCCCGGGGACGGGTCCGCCGGCGGCGGGACGGCCGACGGCGGAGCCGGCGGGACGAGGTCGACGCCGCCCGGGTGCCATGGCGCGCACTTGGCCAACCGGCGCACGGCGAGCCAGCTGCCCCGGGCGGCGCCGTGCCGCTCGATCGCCTCGACCGCGTAGGCGCTGCAGGTCGGGTGGAAGCGGCAGCGTGGCGGGAGCGCCGGGCTCACCGCCCGTTGGTAGAACCGCACCACTGCCAGCAGGCCCCGTCCGACGCGGGAGGGCCCATCGCGACGGCCGCGGCGGCCCGGCGCCGCGCTCACGGCCGGGCTCCCGTCCCGTCCGGGCGCACCGGCGGTGCGGCGAGCACCCGGTCGAGCGCGCTGCGCAGGTCGCGGCGCAGGGACTCGAAGTCGGCGTCGGCCGCCTCCGGGCGCGCGCGCACCACCAGGTCGGCGGTCGCGGGTAGCCGCGGCAGCTCGTCGCGCACGAGGGCGCGCAGCCGCCGGGTGACGCGGTGCCGGGCGACCGAACCGCCCACCGTCCGGCCGACGACGAAGCCGGCGCGTGCCGAACCCGCGCCGCCGGCGGCGCCGCGTCCGGGCAGGAAGTGGATCACCATGGTGGGGCGCCCGACGCGTCGCCCGGACCGGACGACCGCGGTGAACTCCGGACGCCGGCGCAGGCGGGCCTGCGCGGGCAGCACCTCAGGCGGAGAGCTTCTCGCGGCCCTTGCGCCGGCGGCCGGCGATGATCGCGCGGCCGGCGCGGGTGCGCATCCGCAGCCGGAAGCCGTGGGTCTTCGACCGGCGGCGGTTGTTCGGCTGGAAGGTGCGCTTGCTCACGAGGTACTCCCACTGCAGACGTCGGCGGTGCCCGCCCGCCGGTGGACGGGCGCGCAGGGGGTGCCGGACGGACGGCGGGAGCCGCACCCCGGTGACCCCCGGAAGCTGATCGCCGCGGCCGGTCCACTCGCCTCGAGGGCAGGGACGCACCTGCTCCGACGTGCGGCTGCCGGCAGGCAGCACGGAACCGGCCACGGACTGCCCGCCAGCATAACCGAGGTCGGCGACGTCCCGGCGGCCGGCGGGGGACCGACCGGACATGCTCGCCCTCCGACCGGGTCGGCCGGCGGCGGCACGCCGCAGCCGGAGCGGCACCTCCTCGCGTCGACGCGCCGGGTCGAACCGCAGGATCGTTGCCGGGCTGTGGACAGGGCTGTTAGCGTCGCCGTCGCTCCGTGCCGGGCGAACCAGGATCCGGCGCGCGGGCCGACCCCGGTGGCCGAGCGGTCGCCGGCCCGCCCGATCCACCTCCGGATCGGCCCGTGACCTGCAGCGACGCCGGTCGCGCGGACGCATCCGGACGGAGGTCCGGTCACCTCCTCCCCGGCCGTGCACACCCTGTGAACACCGGTGTGGACGTACTGTGTCCACCTGTCCACAGGCGGTCACGGGCGGAGCCGGCAGTCCACGCGCACCGGGCGCGCCGGCGGGGACGGCGCGGGAGGTGGCGGGCCGGCGAGTGCCCGCCGCCTGCGTCGGGCACGGCCGCGAGCGGCCGCCGGGAGCGGGTCCTGCGGGGCCCGGCTCCTCCGGAGCCAGAGCCGGGCGCGACCGCCGCGCAGTGACCGGCCGCCGACCGGGGCCGACAGCAGGGGAGGACGACACCGCATGGCCGACGCCACGCTCGACCTGACGGCGGTTTGGGACCAGATCCGCGCGCGGCTGGCGACGAGTCTCTCGCCGCAGCAGAACGCCATGCTCAACCTCACCCGGCCGTTGGGGCTCTTCGAGGACACCGCGGTGCTGGCCGCCCCCAACGAGTTCACCCAGACGGTGCTCGAGTCACGGATGCGCCGCGTGCTCGCCGAAGCGCTGTCCGAGCGTTTCGGCCGGGACATCCGCGTCGCCGTCCAGCTGGAGGACCTGCCGCCCGAGCCGGCACCCCGCGAGGAGCAGCCGGTGCGGCGTCCGTGGTCGGCGGTCGAGACGTCCCTCACCGAGGAGGACCGGGCCATCCGCGACCGCGCCGACGACGGGCGCAGCGCGTTCGGCGTCCGCACCGACGCCGGCAGCCCACCGTGGGACCGCGAGCTGCCGGATGCGTCGTCCGCCGGGCACGAGGACGCCGCCGCCCTGCGCCGAGCCGACCGGCCGGCGTCGGTCGACCGCGGCGCCCCGGAGGACTGGGGCGGGACGGCGTGGTCCGGCGCGCAGCCGACGCCCGCGGACCCCGACAGCGCGCCGGTCGACAGCGGCCCCGGTGTCGGCGTCGCCGCCGTCCTGCCGTTCGACACCGAGCCGGCGGCCGCTCCCGAGCCCCTCCTCCGACCCGAGCGCGGCACCGGCCGCGAGGGCGCGGGCTTCGTCGAGCGTCGTCCGGCCGGCCAGGACCCGGGGCTGAACCCCAAGTACGTGTTCGACTCGTTCGTCATCGGCAACAGCAACCGCTTCGCGCACGCCGCGGCGGTGGCGGTGGCCGAGGCGCCGGCCCGCGCGTACAACCCGCTGTTCATCTACGGCGAGTCCGGCCTCGGCAAGACGCACCTGCTGCACGCGATCGGCCACTACGCCGCCCGGATGTTCCCCAACGTGCGGGTGCGCTACGTGAGCACCGAGGAGTTCACGAACGAGTTCATCAACCTGGTGCACTCCGGCCGGGCCGAGGACTTCCGCCGCCGCTACCGCGACATCGACTTCCTGCTCATCGACGACATCCAGTTCCTGGAGCGCGCCGAACGGACGCAGGAGGAGTTCTTCCACACCTTCAACACGCTGCACAACGCCAGCAAGCAGATCGTCATCACCTCCGACCGGGCGCCGAAGAAGCTGACCACGCTGGAGGACCGGCTGCGCACCCGCTTCGAGTGGGGCCTGATCACCGACGTCCAGGCGCCGGACCTGGAGACCCGCATCGCGATCCTGCGCAAGAAGGCGTGGGGCGAACGGTTGCAGGTGCCCGACGCGGTGCTGGAGTTCATCGCCAGCAAGGTGCAGACCAACATCCGCGAGCTCGAGGGCGCGCTGATCCGGGTGACCGCGTTCGCGTCGTTGAACAAGCAGCAGGTCGACCTGCCGCTGGCCGAGCTGGTGCTCAAGGACCTGATCAGCGACGAGCAGGGCCCGCAGATCACCGCGGCGATCATCATGGCCGCCACCGCCGAGTACTTCAGCGTGACGATGGAGGAGCTGCAGGGTGCCAACCGCAGCCGCACGCTGGTCAACGCCCGGCAGATCGCCATGTACCTGTGCCGGGAGCTCACCGAGCTGTCGCTGCCGCGGATCGGGGCCTCCTTCGGCGGCAAGGACCACACCACCGTCATGCACGCGGTCAAGAAGATCACCAACCTGATGAGCGAGCGCCGGGCCACCTACACCCAGGTCACCGAGCTGACCGCGCGCATCAAGAGCCGCGCCCGGTCCTGACCCGTTCCCGACCGCAGCTCGGGTGGTCCTCCGGCCCCGGAGGCCGTGCCGGCCGCGGCCCGCGAGGAACGCACCGGATGGTCCTCGGCGCGGCGGCGACGCTGCGTGAACCCCGCCGGGGGCGCCGTGCACCGGCCGCCCACGGACTTGTCCACAGGTGGGGATGTCGACGGCGAGTCGTCGACGGCCAGTCCGGCGCGGTCGCGCCGAGGTTGCCGCCCCGCCGGCGGTCGACTGGTCGAGAAGTTGTCCCCAGGGATGTGCACAGTCTGGGGACGGACGGATGCCCGCCGGGTCACCTCGTGTCACGACCTTGCCGGCCGCCGTTCACCGCCACGTCGCCGGCGGTGGCGGGCAGCAGGCCGCTGACCTGCGACGACGTCGCCCTGCGAGGTCTCGCGCACGCAGCGCCCGGGTCGCCTGGCCGCTGGGCTCGGCGCCGCGTGCAGAGCCTGGGGACCGGCCGTGAGTTCACCGGGGACAGCGGGTGGACGGCGCAGCCACCCGGTGCACAGCCGTCGAGATGTCCACGTGTCGACAACAGGACGACGCCCACCGCCCACATCCGGCCAACAGCCCGATCCGGCGGCCGACCTGCGCAGAGGGCCCCGTTCCCCAGCTTCCACACCGGTGATGACGAGGATGAAGGAGAGATCCCGAGGCTTTCTCGAACAGCAGGCAGGGTGGGGACGGTGCGCCCGGAGGGGCCGCTGGGCGTGCTGGCACGGTTCCTCCGGCATCTACCGGTGGACGGGGGTTGCCCGACGGACCGGGGCTGCGGGCACGATGTGCTGCGCACGGGCAGCGCTGCGTCAGCGACCGGACCCGGCACACGGAGAAACGAGCGACGGGTGGGGTGGGTCGAGTCATGAAGTTCCGGGTGGCACGTGAGGTGCTCGCAGACGCCGTCGCCTGGACGGCGCGCAGCCTGCCGCCGCGGCCGTCGGTGCCCGTGCTGGCCGGCATCATGCTCGACGTCGACGGCAGCCAGCTGTCGGTCTCCGGCTTCGACTACGAGGTGTCCGCGCGCGCCGAGGTCGACGTGACCGCCACCGAGGCGGGCAAGGCGCTGGTGCCCGGCCGGTTGCTGGCGGAGATCACCCGCGCGCTGCCGCCGCACCCGGTCGAGATCACCGCCGAGGGGCCGCGGCTGGCGCTGGTCTGCGGCAACGCCCGGTTCAGCCTGCCGACGCTGCCGGTCGAGGACTACCCCGCCCTGCCGGCCATGCCCTCGTCGGCGGGCGTCGTCGACAGCGACGTCTTCGCCGAGGCGGTCGGCCAGGTGGCCGTCGCTGCCGGCCGTGACGACACCCTGCCGATGCTCACCGGCGTCCGGCTGGAGATCGAGGACGACCTGATCACCCTGGCCGCGACCGACCGCTACCGCCTGGCGGTACGGGAGTTCGGCTGGCGACCGGAGAGCCCGGGGACGTCGGCGGCCGTGCTCGTGCCTGCGCGGACCCTGGCCGATGCGGCGCGGACGCTGACCAGCGGCCCGGAGATCGTGGTGTCGCTGTCGTCCGGCGGCAGCGGCGAGGGCATCCTCGGCCTCTCGGGCAAGGACCGGCAGACCACGACCCGGCTGCTGGACGCCGAGTTCGTCAAGTACCGGGCGATCATGCCGACCGAGTCGGCCGCGCACGCGGTGCTCCCGGTCGCCCTGTTCACCGACGCGGCGAAGCGGGTCGCGCTGGTCGCCGAGAGGGGCACCCCGCTGCGCTGCGAGTTCACGCCGGGTCAGGTCACCCTGCGTGCCGGGGGCACCGACGACGAGGGCCAGGCCGAGGAGCGCTGCGACGTCGAGTTCGACGGCGACCCGCTGACCATCGGCTTCAACCCGTCGTTCCTGCTCGACGGGCTGGCCGCGGTGCACACCGAGCGGGCGCGGATGGACTTCACCAGCCCGCTCAAGCCCGCCGTCCTCTCCGGGGTCGACGAGCCGGCCGCCGACGACCAGCCCGCCGCGCCCGCGGAGCGGGCGGGCAGCTACCGGTACCTGATCATGCCGGTGCGCCTGCCGGGCTGATGGCCCCGTCCCGAGGCTCGCCCCGAGCCGGCGGGGGGTGAGGAGGCCCGCCTCCTCACCCCCCGCGACGCTCGACGCGGGGCCCTGGGATGGGCCGAAGGGGGCCGAGGTGTCACGGCGGCGACGCTCGGGCACCGCGCAGGGACGGACGTCACGACTCGCTCGGGAGGGGACTTCGCCGTGCAGCTGGGATTGATCGGGCTGGGCAAGATGGGCGGCAACATGGCCGAGCGGCTGCGTCGCGCCGGCCACGAGGTGGTCGGCTACGACCGCGACCCGGGGAAGCGGGACGTCGACAGCCTCGAGGCGCTGGTCGACGCCCTCCGGTCCCCGCGGGTGGTCTGGGTGATGGTGCCTGCCGGTGTGCCGACGCAGCAGACCATCCGCCGGCTCAAGGACCTGCTCGGCGACGGCGACGTCGTCGTCGACGGTGGGAACTCCAAGTTCACCGAGGACCAGGTGCACGCCGACGACCTCGCCACCAAGGGCATCGGCTTCATCGACGCCGGCGTCTCCGGCGGCGTCTGGGGGCTGGAGAACGGCTACGCCCTGATGGTGGGCGGCAGCGCGAACGACGTCGCCACCGTGCAGCCGATCTTCGACGCGCTCAAACCGCCGGCGCCGACCGACGAGTCCGGCGAGGAGCTGCCCGGCGCCGGGTTCGTGCACGCCGGCCCGGCCGGTGCCGGGCACTTCGCCAAGATGGTGCACAACGGCATCGAGTACGCGCTGATGCAGGCCTACGGCGAGGGCTACGAGCTGCTGCACGCCTCCGAGCTCATCGAGGACGTCCCCGGCGTCATCGCCTCGTGGACCCAGGGCACGGTCATCCGCTCCTGGCTGCTGGACCTGCTGGTCCGCGCGCTGCGGGAGGACCCGGGCCTGGAGAAGATCTCCGGCTACGCCGAGGACTCCGGTGAGGGCCGGTGGACCGTGGAGCAGGCCATCCAGCACGCGGTCCCGATGCCGGCGATCGCCGCGTCGCTGTTCGCCCGCTTCTCGTCCCGGCAGGAGGACTCGCCGACCATGAAGGCGGTCGCCGCGCTGCGCAACCAGTTCGGCGGGCACGCGGTGCAGGCGGTGCGGACCCACGAGGTCGAGGAACCCGCATGACGGAGGACCCCGTCCTCCCCGCCCCTCGCAGGCCCGGGGCGGTGCACGGGACGGGGCCTGTCCCGGAGCAGAGCCGTTCGAGCACGTCACCCGGGCCAGGTGGCCGCTGAGGTGTGGGTCCGGCACCTCCAGGTCGTCTCCTTCCGCAACTGGGCGCAGGCGGACCTGGCCCTGCGCCCCGGTCCGGTCGTGCTCGTCGGGCGCAACGGCGAGGGCAAGACCAACCTGGTCGAGGCGGTCGCCTACCTGGCGACGATGAGCAGCCACCGGGTCGCCACCGACGCCCCGCTGGTGCGGCACGGCGCGGACCAGGCCGTGGTGCGGGCGGCGCTGCGGCGCGGCGACCGGGAGCTGCTGGTGGAGCTGGAGATCAACCCGGGCCGGGCCAACCGGGTGCGGGTCAACCGCGCCCCGCTGCAGCGGCCGCGCGACCTGCTCGGGCTGGTGCGCACGGTGCTGTTCGCCCCCGAGGACCTCTCCCTGGTGCGCGGGGACCCGACCGAGCGGCGCCGCTTCCTCGACGAGCTGCTGGTCACCCGCACCCCGCGGCTGGCCGGCGTCCGCAGCGACTACGAGCGGGTGCTCAAGCAGCGCAACGCCCTGCTCAAGACCGCGCGGATGGCGCGGGGCCGTGCGATCGAGACCCTCGACGCGTGGGACGGTCACCTGGTGGCCCTGGGCGGTGAGCTGCTCGCCGCCCGGCTCCGGCTGGTCGCCGACCTCGCGCCGCACCTGGCGTCCGCGTACGCCGCCGTCGCCGGGGAGGGCGCGGTGACGGCCACGCTCGGCTACGCGAGCACGGTCCCCGCGGCCGGCGACGGCAGCCCGCGCCCGTCCCGGGGCCCGTCCGGGGCCGCGCCCGTCCCGGCGCTGCCGGACGCCGACGCGCTGCCGGACGCCGACGCGCTGCCGGACGCCGACGCGCTGGCAGCGGCGCTGCGCGACCGGCTGGTCGAGCGGCGGGCCGACGAGCTCGACCGCGGCGTCACGCTGGTCGGGCCGCACCGCGACGACCTGGTCATCCACCTCGGCCCCGGGCCGGCCAAGGGCTTCGCCAGCCACGGCGAGTCGTGGTCGCTGGCGCTGGGGCTGAAGCTGGCCACCTTCGCGCTGTTGAGGGCCGACGGCGAGGACCCCATCCTGATCCTGGACGACGTCTTCGCCACCCTCGACGCGGGACGCCGGGCGGCGCTGGCCACGGTGGCCCGGTCGGCGGAGCAGACGCTGGTCACCGCGGCGGTGCTGGACGACGTGCCCGAGGAGCTCCGCGGCGTCCGGGTCGAGGTGGGCGGCGGCGCGGCGACCGTGCGGGACGGGACGGCCTCCGACGGCGGCGGGTCGGACGGGTCCGTCGCCCCGAGCTCGGCGGCCGGCGCCCCCGGCGGCGGGCCGGAGGAGGAGGGCAGGTGACCGAGGAACGACCAGCGCGGCCCAGCGACATCGCCCGGGCCGCGCTGGAGGCGGCGCGCGCGGCGTCGGCGGCCCGGCCGCGGCCGACCCGGCGGCGCGTCGCCGGGCCGCGGCGCAGCTGGACCGGCGCCCATCCCGGCGCCGACGATCCGCAGCCGCTCGGCCGGCTGGTCGACCAGCTGGTCACCGAGCAGGACTGGTCGGCGCACACGAAGGTTGGGTCGGTGTTCGGCCGCTGGGACGCCCTCGTCGGACCCGACATCGCCGCGCACTGCCGGCCGGAGACGCTCACCGAGGGGGAGCTGCTGGTCGTGGCCGAGTCGACGGCGTGGGCCACGCAGCTGCGGCTGCTGGCGCCGTCCATCCTGGCCAAGCTGCGCGGCTCGGTCGGCGGGGACGTGGTGACCCGGTTGCGCGTTGTCGGACCGACGGCGCCCAGCTGGAAGAAGGGTCCCCGGTCGGTCCGCGGCCGTGGACCGCGCGACACCTACGGATAGGGGCCGGCGCGCCGGCCGGCCCGGAGGACGATGCAGCGATGAGCCCACGCGACCGGTTCGACGACGGACCCGACGACGGCCGCGGCTGGCAGGAGCCGGCCCACCTCGGTCGGGACGACGACGGTGCGGCTCGCGAGCCGGAGGGCGCGGGACCGACGCGCGACGACGAGGAGATCGACCGGCCGAACTTCGCTGACCGGCGCCGGCACCCCCGCGAGGACATCTCCGCCCCCGGCTGGGAGCCGCCCGGCTGGTCCATGCCGCCCGCCGACCCGTCGACCCGGCCCGCTCCGCCCCCATCCGCCGAGCACCCGGAGGAGCCGCCGCCCGCGACCGGGCAGCCGGTACCGCCGCCGTCGGACCGGACCGGACCGCCGTACCCGGACCCGTCGCCGGCCGGGCAGCCGGGGACCCCGCCGCCCGGGTCCGGGTGGGGCGCCGGACGACCCCGCGGCGCGGCCGCGGAGGTCTTCCGCGACCAGGGCGACCCCTTCGGCACCCAGGCCTGGGCCGCCCACCACGGCTGGACGGTGTCCGACGGCAGCGCACCGCAGGACGCCGTCCTCGCCGAGCTGATCGCCTCGGCGCCGGTGCAGCGGGCGAGCCGCGACCACCGGCCGGGCAACGTGCTGCGCGGCCGCGCCGACACCCTCGACCTGGTCGCCTTCGACGTCGTCTACGCCTCGGGCGGCTACCTGGTGCCGCAGTACGCGATCACCGCCGCGCCGCTGCTGCTGCCGCTGCCGTACCTCCGGCTGTCCCCGGCCCGGTTCTGGCGGCACCGCACCGGCGGGCTGGTGCCCGTGCCGACCGGCGACGCCGAGTTCGACGCCCGGTGGGTGCTGCTGACCGCCGAGGACGGCGAGCCGGTCCGCCGGTTGGCGGCCGATGCAACCGTGCGCGGCCTGCTGCTCGGCACCGACGACGGCGACGAGTTCTGGGCCGCCGCCGGGCACGTGGCCGCGATCCGGCCCGACGCCCACCGTCCGCTGCTCGTCGAGCACCACGCCCGGATGCTGACCGCCGTCGTCCGCGCCGTCACCGGCGGCGCCTGACGAACCACGCGGTGCTCCCGGGGCGCCGACGAGACCAGGAGGACGGGATACGGGGCGGCCGGCGGCGGACCGACGGATGACGGGCCGGCGGGCGGCGGGATCAGGCCGCCGCGCGCCGCTGGTCGGGTCCGGCCGACCGCGCACTGCCCCGCCCGGCCGCGGTGCCCGCCTCGGCCGCTCGGCAGATGTTGCGCAGCATGCCGCCGAAGACGATGCCGTGGAACGGGGCGACGCTCCACCAGTAGAGCTGGCCGAGCAGGCCGGACGGGTGGAAGGTTGCCCGCTGCCGCAGCCGTGCGCCTCCCCGCTCGTCGTGTTCCACGTGGAACTCGAGCCAGGCGAGGCCGGGCACGCGCATCTCCGCCCGCAGCCGCAGCAGGGTCCCCTCGTCGAGCTCCTCGACCCGCCACCAGTCGACGGCGTCGCCGAGCTGCAGGTCGGCGGGATCGCGGCGGCCGCGGCGCAGGCCCACGCCACCGGCGAACCGGTCCAGCCAGCCGCGCACCTCCCAGGCCAGCGGGAAGGAGTACCAGCCGCTGTCACCGCCGATGGCCTCGACCACGCGCCACAGCTCCGCGGGCGAGGCGCTCGTGCTGCGGGTCCGCTCGTCGACGTACAGGCTGCCGCCGGCCCAGTCCGGATCGGTGGGCAGCGGCTCGGACGGTGCGCCCGGCACGGACGCCGACGACCACCGCGTCTCGACCTGGCGATCCTTGATCTTCTGGAGGGCCAACCGGACGGCGTCCTCGAAGCCGAGCAGACCCTCGGGCGGGTCCGGCACGTGCTCGGCGATGTCGTGCTCGACGCACACGACGTTGTTCTTGAGCGACTCGACGAGGTTGCGGCCGAGCGACGCCGGCACCGGGGTGATGACGCCGACCCAGTGGCTGGACAGGCCCGGGCTGAAGAACGGCACCGGGATGATCCGTCGCCGGGGCAGTCCGGAGACGGCGGCGAACCGCTGCATCATGTCCGCGTAGGTCATGACGTCGGGCCCGCCGATGTCGAAGCAGCGGTGGACGTCGGCCGGCAGCTCGGCGCAGCCGACGAGGTAGCGCAGGACATCGCGGATGGCGATCGGCTGGATGCGGCTCTGCACCCACCGGGGCGTGATCATGACCGGCAGCCGCTCGGTGAGGTAGCGCAGCATCTCGAACGACGCCGACCCCGAACCGAGGATGACCGCGGCGCGCAGCACCACCGTCGGCACCCCCGAGGCGAGCAGGATCTCGGCCACCTCGGCTCGTGAGCGCAGGTGCTTGGACAGCTCCTCGCCGTCCGGGGTGAGGCCCGACAGGTAGACCACCCGCCCCGCGCCGGCCCGCTCCGCGGCCTCCGCCATCACCTCCGCCGTCCGCCGGTCGGTGTCCTCGAACGACGAGCCGCTGGACAGCGCGTGGATCAGGTAGTAGACGACGTCGACGTCCCGGCAGGCCTCGGTGACCTGGTCGGCGTCGGTGGCGTCGGCCTCGACCACCTCCACGCGGTCGATCCACGGGTGGTCGCGCAGCTTGCGCGCCGTCCGGCTCATCACCCGGACCCGGTAGCCCCGCTCGAGCAGCAGGGGCACCAGCCGGCCCCCGATGTAGCCGGTCGCGCCGGTGACCAGGCACAGCTTGCCGGTCGGCTCGGGCAGGGGTTCGCGCAGCGGACGGTCGCCGGTGCGGGCGACGGGGTCCGGCCCGGCGGAAGCATCGCTCATGCACCGAGTCTGCGGCCGCGCCGGCCGGCGCGCCCGCCCGGTCGCCTGCGCGGGCCTCCGGCGGGGTGCGGCTCGACAGCGGACCGGCCGACGACCAGCATCGGTGCAGGGCGGGCAGCGACCTGGGTCCTGCCGCACGGGCCGGGGAGGCACGGCATGTCCGACACCGGGGTCACCGAGCAGGAGACCGGCGGTCACCCGAGCCTCCGGCGCGTGATGGGCCCGGGGCTCCTGCTCCTGTTCATCGTCGGTGACGTCCTCGGCACCGGCATCTACGCGCTGACCGGCACCGTGGCCGCCGAGGTGGGCGGCGTGGTGTGGCTGCCGTTCCTGGTGGCCTTCCTGGTCGCGCTGGTCACCGCGTTCAGCTACCTCGAACTCGTCACCAAGTACCCGCGGGCCGCCGGCGCCGCGCTGTACACGCACAAGGCCTTCGGCATCCACTTCGTCACGTTCCTCGTCGCCTTCGCGGTGATGAGCTCGGGCATCACGTCCGCCTCGACGGCGTCCCGGGCCTTCAGCGCCAACTTCGGCAAGGTCGTCGGCCTCGACCTCGGCGAGGGGATCGGCATCACGCTCGTCGGGCTCGCGTTCATGGCGCTGGTCGCCGCGGTCAACCTGCGCGGTGTCGGCGAGAGCGTCAAGGCGAACGTCGTGCTCACCTGCGTCGAGCTCAGCGGATTGCTGATCATCATCGTCATCGGCGCCTGGGCGCTGGGCATCGGCGAGGGGGACTTCTCCCGGGTCACCGAGTTCGACACCGGCGACCGCTCGGTGCTCGCCGGGG
The DNA here is from genome assembly GCF_025716945.1 of Geodermatophilus sp. YIM 151500. Lineage (GTDB taxonomy): Bacteria > Actinomycetota > Actinomycetes > Mycobacteriales > Geodermatophilaceae > YIM-151500. Next base: position 118,539 of record NZ_JAOVZT010000012.1, on the reverse strand, counting down.
TGATCGCGGCGACCGGCCTGGCGTTCTTCGCGATGGTCGGCTTCGAGGACTCGGTCAACATGGCGGAGGAGTGCAAGGAGCCGCGGCGGATCTTCCCCAGGGTGCTGCTGCTCGGCCTGGGCATCACCGGCGTCATCTACGTGCTGGTGTCGATCTCCGCGATCGCGCTCGTACCCGCCGACCGGCTCAGCGAGGGCGAGACGCCGCTGCTGCAGGTGGTCGAGGCCGGCGCCCCGGCCTTCCCGGTCGGGCTGTTCGGCCTGATCACCATGTTCGCCGTCGCGAACACCGCGCTGATCAACATGCTGATGGCGAGCCGGCTGGTCTACGGCCTCAGCAACGAGCGCGTGCTGCCGTCGGTGCTGGGCCGCGTGCACCCGCACCGGCGCACGCCCTGGACGGCGATCCTGTTCACCACCGCCCTCGCCTTCGGCCTGATCACCTTCGTCGGCGAGGTGCCCGACCTGGGCGGGACGACGGCCCTCCTGCTGCTGTGCGTGTTCACGGTGGTCAACGTGGCCGTGCTGGTGCTGCGCCGGGACGAGGTGGACGCCGGCCACTTCCGGACGCCGACCGTGCTGCCCGTCGTCGGCGCGCTCGCCTGCGCGTACCTGGCCACGCCGTGGGCGGGCCGGCCCGTGGTGCAGTACCAGATCGCCGGCGTCCTCCTCGGCATCGGCGTCCTGCTGTGGGCGGCCACGGTGCTCGCCGGGCGGCGCGCGGGCCGGGGGTCCCCGCGGCTGGACCCGACCCACGTCAGCGGCGAGGGCCCCGAGGGGTCGCGCGACTGAGGAAGGACCCCGTCCTCCCCACCTCGCGCCCGCGCGGGGCGGGACCGGGACGGGGCCGACGGCAGGTCCGCGGGGCACGGCGGCGGCGCCGCCAGTCCGCCGAGGACGGCGTGTCGGTGCGGGGGGCGGCACCCGTGGTGGTGGAGCGCGCCGCAGCGGCGCAGACACGGCGTGAGGGCGTGCACGACGGCATTCCTGTCGGCCCACCCGGTAAACTGGGGTGCAGGAACCGCCAGCAACCGGCTCAGCGCCCTTCTGCGCCGTTCTGCCCCTGTCGCCGCCCACCGCCGCGCGCCGGCCCGGGGGCCGGACGCGGGCACCGGTTGCGCGAGAGGAAGGCCCCACGTGGTCGCTCGACCCCAGCCCGACGCTGCCTACTCCGGCAGCTCCATCACCGTCCTCGAAGGGCTCGAGGCGGTGCGCAAGCGCCCCGGCATGTACATCGGTTCGACCGGTGAGCGGGGCCTGCACCACATGGTGTGGGAGGTCGTCGACAACTCCGTCGACGAGGCCCTCGCCGGCCACTGCGACACCGTCAGGGTGACGCTGCTGGCCGACGGCGGGGTCCGGGTGGAGGACAACGGCCGCGGCATCCCGGTCGACATGCACCCGGTCGAGAAGCGCCCGACCGTCGAGGTGGTCATGACCATCCTGCACGCGGGCGGCAAGTTCGACGGCAAGAGCTATGCGGTCTCCGGCGGCCTGCACGGCGTCGGCGTCACCGTCGTCAACGCGCTGTCGACCGCCCTCGACGTCCGCGTCTGGCGCGACGGCACCGAGTGGCACCAGCACTACGACATGGCCAAGCCGGGCCCGCTGGAGAAGGTCGGGCCGACGAAGAAGCGCGGCACCCAGATCACCTTCTGGGCCGACGGCGACATCTTCGAGACCACCTCCTACTCGTTCGACACGATCAGCCGCCGGCTGCAGGAGATGGCCTTCCTCAACAAGGGCCTGACCATCGTGCTGCGCGACGAGCGGCCCGGGCACTCCAAGGCCGAGACCGGCCTGGTCGACGGCGCCGCGCCGGTCGTCCCGGTGTCGGAGGCGGCGCCCGCGCCCGGCACCGAGGACAAGGCCTTCGAGCCGACCGAGATCACCTACCGCTACGACGGCGGGCTCGAGGACTACGTCCGGCACATCAACGCCAAGAAGTCACCGATCCACAGGTCGGTCATCGGCTTCGGCGCCGAGGGCGTCGGCAGGAACGACATGCGCATGTCGGTCGACATCGCCATGCAGTGGTCCGACGCGTACTCCGAGTCGGTCTACACCTTCGCCAACACGATCAACACGCACGAGGGCGGCACGCACGAGGAGGGCTTCCGCGCGGCGCTGACCTCGATCGTCAACAAGTACGCCGTCGACAAGAAGCTGCTCAAGGAGAAGGACGAGAAGCTCACCGGCGAGGACATCCGCGAGGGCCTGGCCGCGATCGTCTCGGTCAAGATCGGCGACCCGCAGTTCGAGGGCCAGACGAAGACCAAGCTCGGCAACACCGAGGTCAAGGGCTTCGTGCAGAAGGTCTGCAACGACCAGCTGACCCACTGGTTCGAGGCCAACCCGACCGAGGCTAAGCTGGTCATCACCAAGGCCGCCTCGGCCGCCCGCGCCCGGCGCGCCGCGCAGGACGCCCGCAAGCTGGCCCGCAAGAACCTGCTGAGCAACAACTCGCTGCCGGGCAAGCTGGCCGACTGCCGCTCGACCGACCCCCGCAACTCCGAGGTCTACATCGTCGAGGGTGACTCGGCCGGCGGATCGGCCAAGTCCGGCCGCGACTCGATGTTCCAGGCGATCCTGCCCATCCGCGGCAAGATCATCAACGTCGAGAAGGCGCGCATCGACCGGGTGCTGAAGAACACCGAGGTCCAGTCGATGATCACGGCCTTCGGCACGGGCATCCACGACGAGTTCGACCTGTCGAAGCTCCGGTATCACAAGATCGTGCTGATGGCCGACGCCGACGTCGACGGCCAGCACATCCGCACCCTGCTGCTGACCCTGCTGTTCCGCTTCATGCGGCCGCTGGTCGAGGCCGGGCACGTCTACCTCGCCCAGCCGCCGCTCTACAAGATCAAGTGGGGCGGCAAGTGGGGTGACGAGTACGCCTACTCCGACCGCGAGCGCGATGCCCTGCTCAAGGCCGGCAAGGAGGAGGGTCGCAAGGTCCGCGAGGACATGATCCAGCGGTTCAAGGGGCTCGGTGAGATGAACGCCACCGAGCTGTGGGAGACCACCATGAACCCGGAGACCCGCATCCTGCTGCAGGTCACCCTCGAGGACGCCGCCACCGCCGACGAGCTGTTCAGCGTCCTCATGGGCGAGGACGTCGAGGCCCGCCGCAGCTTCATCACCCGCAACGCCAAGGACGTCCGCTTCCTGGACGTCTAGGAGGACCCGTCCGCCCCGCCCTCGGCCCGCTCGGGGCGGGACGGACGGGGGCCGCCCTGCCCCGCCGCGAGCGCGCGGCGGGACCCCGCAGGGGCCGTACCCGAAGCACGTACGACAAGCCGCCCGAGGCGGGAGGTGGATGGATGCGCCGGCCACTCGCACGCTCCTGGCCTGCGGCTCCATCCACCTCTGTGCACCGACCTGTGGAGACCTGAACCGTGACCGAGACACCTGCCCGCGACCGGATCGAACCGGTCGACCTCCAGCAGGAGATGCAGCGCAGCTACATCGACTACGCGATGTCGGTGATCGTGGGCCGCGCACTGCCGGAGGTCCGCGACGGTCTCAAGCCAGTGCACCGCCGGGTGCTCTACGCGATGTACGACCAGGGCTTCCGCCCCGACCGCGGCTACGTCAAGTGCGCCCGCGTCGTCGGCGAGGTCATGGGTAACTACCACCCGCACGGCGACGGCGCGATCTACGACGCCCTCGTCCGGCTGGCGCAACCCTGGTCGATGCGCTACCCGCTGATCGACGGGCAGGGCAACTTCGGCTCCCCCGGCAATGACCCAGCGGCCGCGATGCGCTACACAGAGTCACGGCTGACGCCGTTGGCGATGGAGATGCTGGCCAACATCGACGAGGAGACCGTCGACTTCCAGCCCAACTACGACGGCAAGAACACCGAGCCGCTGGTCCTGCCGGGGCGCATCCCCAACCTGCTCATCAACGGCTCGGCCGGCATCGCCGTCGGCATGGCCACCAACATGCCGCCGCACAACCTCCGCGAGGTCGCCGAGGCCGTGTACTGGGTGCTCGAGCACCCGGACGCCGAGCCGGAGGAGGCCCTCACCGCCTGCATGGAGCGGATCAAGGGCCCGGACTTCCCGACCCACGGCCTCATCGTCGGCCGCGACGGCATCGAGGACGCGTACCGCACCGGCCGCGGCTCGGTGCGCATGCGGGCCGTCGTCACCGTCGAGGAGGACGCCAAGGGCCGCGTGCAGCTGGTCGTCACCGAGCTGCCCTACCAGGTCAACCCGGACAACCTGGCCGAGGCGATCGCCGAGGCGGTCAAGGACGGCCGGCTGCAGGGGATCAGCGAGATCGCCGACGAGTCCAGCGACCGCGTGGGCCGCCGGCTGGTCATCACCCTGCGCCGCGACGCCGTGGCCAAGGTCGTGCTGAACAACCTGTACAAGCACACCCAGCTGCAGACCTCGTTCGGCTGCAACATGCTGTCCATCGTCGACGGCGTCCCGCGGACGCTGCGGCTGGACGAACTGGTCCGGCTCTACGTCGACCACCAGATCGACGTGATCCAGCGGCGCACCCGCTACCGGTTGCGCAAGGCCGAGGAACGCGCGCACATCCTGCGCGGCTACGCCAAGGCCCTCGACCAGCTCGACGCGGTCATCACCCTGATCCGCAACAGCGAGTCGGCCGAGGCCGCCCGGACCGGGCTCATGGAGCTGCTCGACGTCGACGAGATCCAGGCGACGGCCATCCTCGACCTGCAGCTGCGCCGGCTGGCCGCCCTCGAGCGGCAGCGGATCGTGGACGAGCTGGCCGAGATCGAGCTCCGCATCGCCGACCTGCAGGCGATCCTCGACTCCCCGGAGCGGCAGCGGCAGATCATCCACGACGAGCTGGCCGAGATCGTCGAGAAGTACGGCGACGACCGCCGCACGAAGTTCGTCGCGAACGACGGCGACGTCTCGGTCGAGGATCTCATCGCCGAGGAGGAGGTCGTCGTCACCATCACCCGCACCGGGTACGCCAAGCGGACCAAGAGCGACCTGTACCGGTCGCAGCGCCGCGGCGGCAAGGGCGTGATGGGCGCGACGCTCAAGCAGGACGACATCGTCGACCACTTCTTCGTGGGGTCCACCCACGACTGGATCCTGTTCTTCACCAACAAGGGCCGGGTGTACCGCGCCAAGGCCTACGAGCTGCCGGAGGCCAACCGCACCGCGCGCGGCGCGCACGTGGCCAACATCCTGGCGTTCCAGCCCGACGAGCGGATCGCCCAGGTCATGCAGATCAAGGACTACGGCGTCGCCCCGTACCTCGTGCTGGCCACGGCGAACGGCCAGGTGAAGAAGACCCGGCTCACCGAGTTCGACTCCCCGCGCAGCGGCGGTGTCATCGCGATCAACCTCCGCGACGGCGACGAGCTGGTCAGCGCCGCCCTCATCGGGCCCGAGCACGACCTGCTGCTGGTCACCCGCAAGGCCATGTCCATCCGGTTCACGGCCGACGACAACGCGCTTCGCCCGATGGGCCGGGCGACCGAGGGCGTCCGCGGGATCTCGCTCGCCGACGACGACCGGCTGCTGTCGATGATCGTCGCCGAGGAGAGCGTCGACGTCCTGGTCGCGACCGAGCGCGGCTTCGCCAAGCGCACCGGCATCGAGAACTACCCGAACCAGGGGCGCGGGGGGAAGGGCGTGCTCACCGCCGACCCGAAGGCGCGCAAGGGCGCCCTCGTGGGTGCGCTGGCGGTCCGGCTCGGCGACGAGCTCTACGCGATCACCTCAGGCGGCGGGGTCATCCGGACGCCGGTCAACGGGGTCCGGCACAACAAGGACCGCGCCACGATGGGTGTCAAGCTCATGAACTTGCCGGAGGACGTGAGCATCGTGGCGATCGCCCGTACGACGGACAACGACGAGCCCTCCGCCTAGGGTGGGTGCGATGACAGGCGGGTCGTCCCGGGTTCGGCCGTCGCAACGGCCCCGGGATCTCCGGCTGTCCGGTGATGGATCCGACCGGTTCGCCAGCGGCTCGACCCGCTGCGTGCCGGTACCGAGCGAGCGGCAGGGGCCGCCGGGGAACGGGAGACTCGCATGAGCGACCGGACGCAGGGTTCGGTGCGCACCGGGTCCCGGGCCGGCGACACCGGCACGGACCAGGACAACGACGCTGCGGCCGGGGGATCGTCGGCGTCGTCGACCCAGGCCATCCCCACGACGGGCAGCCAGCGGGCGCAGAAGGCAGCCTCGGCCGGGAAAGAACCGTCCGGGACGGCGTCCCGCGAGCAGTCCGGCGGGCAGAAGGCGGCTCCGTCGGCCGGCTCCCGCCGCCAGGCAGCCCCGGAGCCGTCGTCCACGGGCGACCGCCCGGCGAGCGGGAACGCCGGCAAGGCCGAGGCCGCCGGGTCCGGCGCTGACCGGTCAGGCCCGGGGCAGGGACGCGGTGCCCACGCGGCCGCGGTCCAGTCCGCAACGGCCCAGTCGGCGCCGGTGCAGCCGGGCACGGGGCAGGGACGTGCCGTGCACGCGGCCCCCGCCCAGCCCGGTGGGGTGCCGTCCGCCACGGCCCCGGTCGGCCCTGCGCGCGCGGCCGGGCCGACGTCCGGCGCGGCTGCCGCCGTCCAGCCGGGTGCCGCCCGCGGACCGGTGAAGGCCGGCGGCCGCGGGCCGCGGCGAGCCCGGCTGCAGCTGCGGCACATCGACACCTGGTCGGCCTTCAAGATCTCGCTCGTCCTGTCGATCGCACTGTTCTTCATCTGGATGGTCGCCGTCGGGGTCCTCTACGGCGTGCTCAGCGGCCTGGGCGTCTTCGACACGCTGAACGACCTCTTCGGCCAGCTCGGCACGGCCTCCGGGTCCGACGTCGGCGGCTCGGTCATCACGCCGGGCATCGTCTTCGGCGGCGCGGCGGTCATCGGTGCCATCAACATCGTGCTGCTGACGTCGCTGGGCACCGTCGGCACGTTCATCTACAACCTGTGCTCCGACCTGGTCGGCGGCCTGGAGGTCACCCTCTCCGAGCGGGACTGACGACAGGACCTCGTCGTCCCCGCGCCACCGCGGCCGGTCGTGCCCCCCGCACCGGCGGGCCACGAGCGGCCGCTAGACTGATCGAGGTTCACGGGCCTGTAGCTCAGGCGGTTAGAGCGCATCCCTGATAAGGATGAGGCCGGAGGTTCAAGTCCTCCCAGGCCCACCCGTGTGCCGGTGCTCCCGGCGCCGCGAGGCACGGCGGTCACCGCTCGGTGTGCCGCACCGAGCGCTCGAGGAGGTCCCCACGTGCTCAAGAAGCTGGCCCTGGCTGCTGCCGCCGCCGGCGCCCTGGCCGTCGTCCGCCGGCGCACCAGCGCCAAGGGCGAGGCGGACCTGTGGCACGAGGCCACCCGTGGCCCCGATGCGGTGAGCACCCCGACCCCCATGACCCCGACGCGGTGACCGGCCCGACCACCCGCTGACCCCGCGGGTGCGTGGTACCACCCACCCGCCCCACCCGGGGACGTAGCTCAATTGGCAGAGCACCGCCTTTGCAAGGCGGGGGTTAGGGGTTCGATTCCCCTCGTCTCCACCTCCGGTCCTCCTTCCGGTCGGTACGAGTCCTGCGGACCACCACGTTCCACAGGGGCGCACGTCCGGGGTGTCCTGCGGTACCGTCCTCGCCATCGGCACGGGTCCCGTCATCGACGGCACGTCGCCCCGCTGCCGCAGGCACGACATCCGGCGCCCGTCCGGACGCCGTTCGGGGAGTCGACGTGGGCATCCGATCGCGCTGCACGGTCCGCACGGCCCGTGGCCACCGACCGACCCTGCGCAGCGCTGCGCTCGCGGCGGCCCTGGCCGTCGCCGGTGTGTCCTTCGCCGCCCCATCTGCCGCCGCGGCACCCGAGCAGCGCAGCCGGGTCATCGTCCAACTGGTCCCGGGCAGCGACGCGGCCAGCGAGTCGCGTCAGGCGCTCGCGCGCGGCGGCGCCGTCCGGCACGTCTACGACGCGGCCGTGTCCGGCTTCTCCGGCGAGTTCACCGACGCGGAGATCGAGGCGCTGCGCCGCGATCCCGAGGTGGCGCTGGTCGAGCCCGACGGCGTGGTCACGGCCACGGCCGACACGCCGCTGTGGAGCCTCGACCGGCTCGACCAGCGTGCGCTGCCGCTGAGCGGCACGTGGACCGCCCCGGGCGACGGCGCGGGCGTCACCGCCTACGTCGTCGACACCGGCATTGCGCCGCACGACGAGCTGGCCGGCCGCATCGCCCCCGGCCACACGGCCTTCGGTGAGGAGTCCGGCACGTCCGACTGCAACGGCCACGGCACCCACGTCGCCGGGACGATCGGCGGCACCCGGTCCGGCGTCGCGTCCGCGGTCACCCTGGTGCCGGTGCGTGTGCTCGACTGCGCCGGTGCCGGCAGCTGGTCCGGTGTCATCGCCGGGCTCGACTGGATCGCCGAACACCACTCGGACGGCGCCCCTGCGGTGGCCAACCTCAGCCTGGGCGGGCCACGCAGCCGCACCGTCGACGCCGCTGTCTCGCGCATGGTCGAGGACGGCATCACGGTCGCCGTCGCTGCGGGCAACACCGGTGACGACGCCTGCTCGGTCTCGCCGGCGCGCGTGCCGGAGGTGCTCACCACCGGCGCCACCGACCAGTCCGACCGCCGTGCCCCGTTCTCCAACCACGGCCGCTGCGTCGACCTCTTCGCCCCCGGCGTCGACATCGTGTCGACCTGGGCCGACGGCGGCATGCACAGCCTCTCGGGCACGTCGATGGCCGCTCCGCACGTGGCCGGTGCGGCCGCGGTGCTGCTCGGCCTGCAGCCGTCGGCCTCGCCGGAGACCGTTGCCGACCGGTTGGTCGAGGCAGCCACCCCGGAGAAGGTCCTCGACCCCGGCGACGGATCGCCGGATCTCCTGTTGTTCGTGGGCTGACGGGTCGGTGCCGTCGAGTCGGTGCCGACAGGGACCGGTCGCGGCCGGGTGACGTGAGCCACCGCCGTCGCCCGCCGCGCGGCGGTGGGAGACTGGCCGTCGTGACCTCATCGACCCCCGCCGCACGGCGTGCCGTCCTGCACACCAACCACGGCGACATCACCGTCGACCTGTTCCCCGACCACGCGCCGAAGACCGTGGCCAACTTCGCCGACCTGGCGGAGGGCCGCCGCGAGTGGACGCACCCGGGGACCCGGCAGCGGACCACCGACCGGCTCTACGACGGGACGGTCTTCCACCGGATCATCGACGGCTTCATGATCCAGGGCGGCGACCCGCTGGGGCAGGGCGTCGGCGGCCCGGGCTACCAGTTCGACGACGAGATCCACCCGGAGCTGCAGTTCGACCGGCCGTACCTGCTGGCGATGGCCAACGCGGGGCCGGGGACCAACGGCTCCCAGTTCTTCATCACGGTGGCGGCGACGACCTGGCTCAACCGCAAGCACACCATCTTCGGCGAGGTCGCCGACCAGGCCAGCCGCGAGGTGGTCGACCGGCTGGCCAAGGTGCCGACCGCGCGCGGTGACCGCCCCGTCGAGGACGTCGTCCTGCAGTCGGTCGAGGTGCAGCGCAGCTGAGCGAGCACCAGCCGGCGCCCGCGACCACCACCTGCTACCGGCACCCGGACCGCCCGACGGGCATCTCCTGCACGCGGTGCCGCCGGCCCATCTGCCCGGAGTGCATGACGCCCGCGTCGGTCGGCTTCCAGTGCCCCGAGTGCGTCCGGGAGGGTGCGGCCACCGTCCGCGCCCCCCGGCGCACCTCCCCGCTGCGCAGCGCCGGCCGGCGCTGGGGCACCGTCACCGTCGGCCTCATCACGGTCAACGTCGCGATGTTCGTCGTGACCGCGGCCTCCGCGGCGCTGGTCGGCAACTCGCCGCTGGCCAACTACCGCTCCCCGGTCTTCGCCGCCCTGTCGCAGGTCCCGGTCCTGGTCGACCTCGGGCAGGTCTGGCGGCTGGTGACCGCCGCCTTCCTGCACATCGGCGCGCTGCACCTGGTGCTCAACATGCTCGCCCTGCTCGTCTTCGGCTCCGAGCTGGAACGGCAGCTCGGCCGGCGACGCTTCGCTGCGCTGTACCTGCTGTCGGTGCTCGGCGGAGCGGCGGCGATCCAGCTGTTCGGCTTCCCGGACGCGGCCGTGGCCGGGGCGTCGACGGCCATCTACGGCCTGCTCGGCGGCCTCGGCGTGCTAATGGTCGTCAACCGGCAGGACGTGCGCGGCATCCTCACCCTGCTGGCGATCAACGTGGTCATCAGCTTCCTGCCCGGCGTCTCGCTGCTCGGCCACCTCGGCGGGCTGGTGGCCGGCGCCGTGACGGCGCTGCTGCTGGTCCTGACCCGGCGCGCACCCGTAGTGCAGGCGGTCTCCCTGGCAGTCCTCGGTCTGGTCCTGCTCGTGCTCGCGCTCACCGTGACCACGATGGTGGTGGTCGGGTTCTAGCCCGTCCGAGGGGCCAGCCCGCGCAGCGTGCGGGCCACCTCCTCGGGGTCGGCGCCCAGGTCGCGCCGGCCCAGCAGCACGAGCACCCCCGTGTCGTCCGGCCCGGCGGCGGTGTCCAGCTCGAGCAGCCGGCTGCGCAGGCCGAACCGCCGCGTGGCGCGCACCCCGATCCTCACGTGCGCCCAGGGCAGGTGCCGCCGTCCCGTGCCGGTGCGGACGACGACCCCGTCGGCGTCGACCGCCAGCCGCGGCCGGGCGACGACGTCGCGCCCCGCCACCCCCAGGGCAAGCAGCGTCGCCGCGCCCACCAGCAGCCGGCCGGCGGCGTCCAGCGACAGCGCGGCCGCTCCGAGCACGACCGCCGCGACCACCAGCGTCGCCGTCCCCAGGGGGTGCGGTGACCAGGCCATGCCGCCGGCAGGCGAGCGGCCGCACACCGGTGGCTCGCACCCCTCGGGAGGAGCGGTCGACCGGTCGTCGTCCACGGACATGTCTCCTTGTCCCCAGGTGTGTGCACAGCTGGGGACAGACTCACACACCTGTAGTTACGCGGGTGGCCGGGTCGTCACATCCGCACCAGCACGGGCATCCGCGCAGGTCAGCGGTGGACGGCGAGAGCCCGTCGCTCCACACCCGGTGGACAACCCTGGGGGTGGACCGCCAAGTCGACCTGTGGACACCAGGTCGCGGTACGTGCACAGCACGACCGGGAGCCGGGGACGACGACGGCCCCCGTCCCCGGGTGGGGACGAGGGCCGTCGAGGATGTGGATCCGTGCGGCTGCCTGGCGCCGGTGCAGCCGCGCCGGGTCGCGGCTCAGCGCCAGCGCATCGACATGACCAGCCCGGCGACCATGGCGCCGAAGCCGATCGCGAAGTTCCACGGGCCGAGGGCGGACAGGAAGGCGATGCGCTCGTTCGCCACGTAGTAGACGACGATCCACAGCAGGCCCAGCAGCATGAGCGTGACCATCACCGGGGCGTACCAGCGGGGGCTGGGCCGGGCGGCGCGGGCGGACGCGGCCCGGGACTGCAGCACGCCCTCCGGCGGCGTGTACACCGACTTCTTGCGCACCTTCGACTTGGGCACCGTGCCTGCTCCCTCCGGGCCGGGTCGTCGTCCCCGGCTGTGACGCTTTCCAGCCTAAGCTGCGAGGGGTCCGAGGCGGTGGTGACGCCGCCGATCGGGGGACGGCCGGACCCGCGAGGGGCGGTGACGGGACCGTCCGCCGTCGTCGCGACGGCGGTCCGCCGTCCGTCCGCGTCCGTCCGGGGGAGGTGCCGTGCGCCGCTCGTTCCTGCGGGGTCGCCGGCCGTCCGGCTGGGGCGCCCTGGTCCCGGTGGTCGCGCTCGCGGCCGGACTGCTGTTCGCCACGTCGGGGCGCACCGCCGACGGCACGGACATCCGAGGGGAGATGACCGAGCTGTCCGGCCTGGTCGCCCAGCGCAACGCGGACATCGCCCGGCAGTCCGAGCAGCTGGCCCAGCTGCAGGCCGAGGTCGAGCGGCTGACGGAGCAGGCGGCCAGCCAGGACGGCGCGGTGGCCGCCGCACGCTCCTCCGGCGACGCGGGCGCGGTCGACGCGGCGCTGGTGGCGGTGTCCGGCCCGGGCGTGGAGATCACCCTCGACGACGCCCCGCAGCGCCCCGACGGCAGCCGGCCGGCCGACGCGCGACCCGACGACCTGGTCATCCACCAGTCCGACGTGCAGGCGGTGGTGAACGCCGTGTGGGCCGCGGGCGCCCAGGGCGTGGCCATCATGGACCAGCGGCTCATCGCCACCAGCGCCGTCCGGTGCGTCGGCAACACCCTGCTGCTGCAGGGCCGCACCTACTCGCCGCCGTTCGTCATCACGGCGGTCGTCGACGCCGACGCCGTCCGCCAGGAGCTGGCCGCCTCCCGGCAGGTGGCCATCCTGCAGCAGGCCGTGGAGGCCTTCGGCCTCACCTTCCAGGTGAGTGCGCGCCCCCAGGTCCAGCTGCCCGCCTACGATGGCTCACTCGACATGGAGTACGCGGTCGTCGGCTGACCCCGCGGGCCTGTCGGGCCGCGCCGGCGGCCACCGGGAACCCTCCAGACGGGAGAAGCACCGCCGTGTCGAGCTCCGCCGCCGCGCCGGATCCGGCCGCCGCCGACCGCCCGGTCCTCGTCGTCGACAACTTCGACAGCTTCGTATACAACCTGGTGCAGTACCTCGGGCAGCTCGGCGTCCGCTGCATCGTGCGGCGCAACGACGCCGTCGACGTCGACGAGCTGCCCGACCTCGGTGTCGCCGGCGTCCTGCTCTCCCCGGGGCCCGGCACGCCGGCCCAGGCCGGCGTGACCGTGCCCATGGTGCGGGCCGCGGCGGAGGCCGGGACGCCGGTCCTCGGTGTCTGCCTCGGCCACCAGGCGATCGCGGAGGCCTACGGAGCAGTGGTGGTCCGCGCGCCCGAGCTGCTGCACGGCAAGACCAGCCAGGTCGTGCACGAGGGGGAGGGCGTCCTGGCGGGCCTGCCGTCCCCGTTCACGGCCACGCGGTACCACTCGCTCGCCGTCGACCCCGCGACGGTGCCGGCGGAGCTGCGGGTCACCGGGCGCACGTCGTCGGGCATCGTCATGGCGCTGCGCCACCGGGAGCTGCCGATCGAGGGCGTGCAGTTCCACCCGGAGTCGGTGCTCACCCAGTGCGGGCACCGGATGCTGGCCACCTGGCTGGCCGCCTGCGGGCTGGCCCCCGACCCCGCGGTCGTCGACGCCGCCGCGGCGACGGTCACGCGGCTGGCGCCCGCGCCCGCCTGAGCTCCCCGGCCGGCCGGGGGTCCGTGCCGGGGGTCCGTGCCGGGGGTCCGGCCGCCGGGCTCGCGGCCGGGCTCAGGGTGTCGGTGTCCCGGTCGGCGTCGCGGTCGGGGTCGCCGGGCCGGTCGGCGCCGGCGTCGTGGGCGTGGCCTGCGTCGGCCGCGTCGGCTGCGTGGTCGCCGTCGGTACCGGGACGGCGACCAGCAGGGTGATCTCCTGGTCGGCCGTGACGGCGCTGCGCGGGCCGGGACGGGTCTCGACGACCGTGTCGGCCGGGACGTCGTCGCGCTCGACGCTCTCGGTGACGATCTGGTTCTCGGAGAAGCCCTCGGCCACCAGGAGCTGGCGGGCCTCGGCCTCGCCCACGTCCGTCACATCCGGCAGCGGCAGGCTGCCGGTGGAGATCCGCAGCGTGAAGGCGGTGTCGGGAGAGGCCTGCGACCCCTCGCCGGGCTCGACCTCGACCACCCGGCCGGCGTCGTCGAGGGAGGGCACCTGCTCGGTGCTGATGCTGCCGGTGAAGCCGGCCGCCTGGAGGTTGGCCCGGGCGCCGTCGGCCGTCAGGCCGATCACGTTGGGCACCGTGAGCGTGTTGGGCCCGCCGCTGACCCGCAGGGCGACGGTGGAACCCTCCTCGACCCGGGCGCCACCGGCGGGCGTGCTACCCACCACGACGCCGACCGGGGCGTCGCTGGCCTCCGGGGTCACCTCGCCCACCCGCAGGCCGGCCTCCTCGATGGCGGCCACCGCGGCGGCCTGCTCCTGGTTGACGACGTCGGGCACGGTGACCTGCTGGGCGGCCGCCTCGGTGCCCGGCTCGCCGCGGAGCGACAGGGCGAGGGCCACCACCCCGGCCACGAGGAGCACCCCGACGACGGCGAGCACCGCGAACAATCGGCGGCGTCGGCGCCGCTCGGCGTCCTCGTCGTCCCACGCCTCGTCGCGGCCGTAGCCGTACGAGCCGGGCGTGGCGGCGAGGATCGTGGTCTTGTCCTCGTCGTTCATCACCGGGGTGGCCTCGACCCGCTGCCCGGCCAGCGCCCGGAGCAGGTCGTTGCGCATGTCCGCGGCCGACTGGTAACGGTTGGCCGGGTTCTTGCTCATCGCCTTGAGCAGGATGGCGTCGAGCTCGGCCGGGATCTCCGGGTTGATCGACGAGGGCAGCTTCGGATCCTCGCGCACGTGCTGGTAGGCGACCGCGACCGGGGAGTCGCCGGTGAACGGCGGCGCCCCGGTGACCAGCTCGTAGAGCATGCAGCCCACCGAGTACACGTCGGACCGGGCGTCCACGCCCTCGCCGCGCGCCTGTTCGGGGGAGAGGTACTGCGCGGTGCCGATGACCGCGGCGGTGGAGGTCATCGTGGCCGCCGAGTCGGACACGGCGCGGGCGATGCCGAAGTCCATCACCTTGACCGCGCTCTGCGGCGTGATCATGACGTTCCCGGGCTTGACGTCGCGGTGCACGATGCCGTTGCGGTGGCTGAAGTCCAGGGCACCGCACACGTCGGCCGACACGCGCATCGCCCGCTCCGCCGACAGCCGGCCCTCGCGGCGGAGCACGTCGCGCAGCGTCTCGCCCTCGACGTACTCCATGACGATGTAGGGCGTCGCGCCGGTGCTGGTGCGGTCCTCACCGGTGTCGTAGACCGCGACGATCGACGGGTGGTTGAGCGACGCCGAGGCCTGCGCCTCCCGGCGGAACCGCACCTGGAACGACGGATCACGGGCCAGGTCGCTGCGCAGCACCTTGACCGCCACCTCGCGGCCCAGCCTCAGGTCGCGGCCGCGGTGCACCTCGGCCATGCCGCCGCGTCCGAGCACCCCGCCGATCTCGTAGCGCTCGCCGAGCACCTGCGGGGTGGTCATCGGGAGTCCTCTCGGGCGGTGCGGTGCGTCGTCCGGGGGTGCGCCGGTGCCGGCCGGGCGGGTGCGGACCAGGCCTGCCGTGCGGACACGGGGCCATCGGGCAGCCTATCCGCTGGACGACGCGGTTCCGGGACGGCGCGGGGGTGTCGGCTCACCCGGCCGGGCTCCGCGCCGCCTGGCCTCCTGCTTCCTCGGGCGCCGCGCTGCCCGGTGCCTGGCCGGCCGTCGTGGACGGCGGCGTGTTCGCCGGGCTGCCCGGGGCCTGGTCGGTCGTCGGCGTCGACGAGGTCTGCGCGGCGCTGGTCCGGGTCGCCGTCGCGGTCGGACCCTGCGGCGCGCTCGTGGTCGGTGCCGCGGCCGAGGTCGAGGGCTCCGCGGTCGGCGGAGCCGGCGCCTCGGACGTCGCCTCGGGCGCCGGGGCGGGCGCCTCCGGGGCCTCCTCCGGCGGGTAGGCCTCCTCGGCGACGTAGAGCACGACCTCGGTGCCCGGGGGGACGGTGCCGGAGCCGGGGGAGAGGGCCGCCACGTCGCCCGCCTCGAGCGGCTCGCCGGCGCCCACCAGCTGGTCCTCACCGGCGGCCTCGCGGGACACGGTCAGCCCGAGGTCGGTGAGCGCGGTCTCGACGGCGTCGACCGGCTCCCCGACGTAGGCGGCCGCGTCGAGGGCGACGCCGTCGGCCGGCGCGCTGGTCGCGGTGCCCGTCGGGTCGGAGGCCGGGGTGGTCCCGCTGCGCTCGTCGGCGTCGCCGCCGAACGCCAGCCAGGCGCCGCCCCCGAGCAGGAGCACCAGCAGGACGACGGCGGCCCAGATCCAGGGCGGGCGCCGGGACGGAGCCCCGTGGGCCCGCCGCGCCCGCCGGACGTCGCCCGCGCCGGTCCCGGGCCCGGTGACGGGACCGCGGTCGGCGACGGCGTCCTCGTCGTCGGACGGGGCGCGCAGCGGTGGCATGGGCCGGTCGGCCTCGGTGCCCGGCGTGGCGGCCCCGGCGGCCGCGCCCGGAGCAGCCGCGGCCGCTCCGGTGGGGGTCGCGAACACCTCGGTCCGGCCGTCGGCGGCACCCACGACCGGCGTCGGCGTCGTCAGCGTCGGGGTGGCGGAGAGCGCCCCGCCGTTGGCCACCCGCCGGATGGCCTCGGCGAAGGCGGCGCCGTCCGGGAAGCGGTCGGCCGGGTTCTTCGCCAGAGCCCGCTCGACCAGCAGGCGCACCGCGGGCGGGATGTCACCGGGCAGCGGCGGCGGCGGCCGGTTGATGTGCGCCAGGGCGATGGCCACCTGGGAGGTGCCGTCGAACGGCCGGACGCCGGCCAGGCACTCGTAGGCGACGACGCCCAGGGAGTACACGTCGGAGGCCGCGGTGACCTCCATGCCCTGGGCCTGCTCGGGCGAGAGGTACTGCGCCGTCCCGACGACCATCCCGGTCTTGGTCAGCGGGGTGGCGTCGCGGGCCTGGGCGATGCCGAAGTCGGTCAGCTTGACCACGCCGTCGGGCCGGACCATCAGGTTGCCCGGCTTGATGTCGCGGTGCACCACGCCGCCGCGGTGGGCGGCGGACAGACCTTCGGCGGACTGCTGCAGCACGTGCAGCGTCCAGTCGACCGGGAGCCGGCCCTCCTGGTGGAGGATGGTGACCAGCGGGTGGCCGTCGACGAACTCCATCACGAGGAAGGCCAGCTGCCGCGTGCCCGTCTCGTCGAGCGTCTCGCCGTAGTCGTAGACCGAGGCGATGTTCTGGTGGGTGAGCGCCGCGGTGTGCCGCGCCTCGTTGCGGAAGCGGGCCAGGAAGCTGGGGTCGCCGGTGTACTCGGCGCGCAGCACCTTGGCCGCCACCGTCCGGTCGAGCACCCGGTCGCGGGCGCGCCAGACCTCGCCCATCCCGCCGGTGGCGATGTGGGCGGTGATCTCGTAACGGCCGGCGAGCAGGCTGCCGGTGGCCAGTGCCATCAGCCCCCCTGCCCGGCGAGCAGGGCGGCCATGACGTCGCGGCCCATCGGTGCGGCCACGCCGCCGCCGGTGCCGCCGCCGTTGGCGACGAAGACGGCCACGGCGATCTGCGGGTCGTCGGCCGGCGCGAAGCCGATGAACCAGTTGTGGTCGGGCACGCCCTCGGCGACCTGGGCGGTCCCGGTCTTGCCGGCCACCTGGATGCCGGGCAGCCGCGCGGCCCGGCCGGTGCCGTTGTCGACGACGCTGCGCATCATCTCGGTCAGCTGCTCCGCCACCTCCGCGGAGACGGCGCGCTGCCGCTCCTCGGGATCGGTCTGGTCGATGACCGACAGGTCCGGGGCGCGGACCTGTTCGACCAGGTAGGGGGACATCAGGACGCCGCCGTTGGCGATCGCGGCGGCGACCATGGCCGCCTGCATGGGGGTCAGCTGCACGTCCTGCTGGCCGATGGAGCTGACCGCCAGCTGCGCGTCGCCCTCGATCTCGCCGAGCGTGCTGGCCTCGACCTGCAGCGGCATCTCGAAGCCCTCACCGTCGATGCCGAAGGCCTCCGCGGTCTCCCGCAGCCGCTCCTCACCCAGTGCGACACCGAGTTCGGCGAAGGCGGTGTTGCAGGAGATGGTGAGTGCCTCGATCAACGGCTGGTCCGCCCCGCCGTTGCAGCTGGAGCCGTCGAAGTTCTCCAGGGTCGCCGAGCTGCCGGGCAGCTCGTAGACGTCCGGCGCGGGGACGGCGGTGTCGGGCTCGTAGCCGTCGGCGAGCGCGGCCGCGGAGACGACCACCTTGAACACCGAGCCGGGCGAGAAGCTGCCGCTGATCGCCCGGTTGAACAGCGGCTCGGGGTCGGCGGCCTGCAGCTGGTCCCAGTAGGCGCGGATGGCGTCCGGCTCGTGGCTGGACAGCTGGTTGGGGTCGTACGTCGGGGTGCTGGCCTGGCCGAGCACGGCCCCCGTCCGGGGGTCCAGTGCCACGATCGCGCCGGTCCGGTCGCCGAGCGCGGTCATCGCGGCCTCCTGGACGGCGGCGTCCAGGGTGAGCAGGACGTCGCCGCCGGCCGGGTCGCGGCCGGTGAACAGGTCGGACAGCCGGCGCAGGGTCAGCCGCGGGTCGTTGCCGGAGAGCACGTCGTTGGCGGCGTACTCGGTGAGGGCGTTGCCGTAGACCAGGGAGTAGTAGCCGGTCACCGCGGCGTACTCCGGGCCCTGCGGGTACTGGCGCAGGTAGGTCAGCCGTCCGTCGGTCGGCACCGACAGGGCGACCTCGGTGCCGTCGACGATGATCGAGCCGCGCTCGCGGTTGTACTCCTCGGCGAGCACCCGGGTGTTGCCCTGGTCGCGGCGCAGCTCGTCGGAGCGAACGACTTGGATGTAGTTGACGTTGACGATGAGCAGCGTGAACAGGACCAGCACGCTGATCGCGACGCGGCGCAGCGGGGCGTTCACGGCCGCACCACCTCGGTGGGCGCGTCACCCAGCTTGGGCAGCGGAGCGGCGGCGGGCGTGGCCGGCCGGCGGGCGGCGTCGCTGATCCGCACGAGCAGTGCGACCAGGCCGAAGTTGGCGACCAGCGACGACCCACCGTAGGCGAGGAACGGCGTGGTGAGGCCGGTGAGCGGCAGCAGGCCGGTGACCCCGCCGAGGACGACGAAGGTCTGCCAGGCCAGCGAGAAGGCCAGGCCCGCGGCCAGCAGCTTGCCGAAGGAGTCGCGCACGATCAGCGACGTCCGGAGGCCGCGCTCGACGAGCACCAGGTAGACGATGATCACGGCGACCAGGCCGAACAGGCCCAGCTCCTCGCCGATCGCGGCGGCGATGAAGTCGCTCTTGGCGACCGGCACCTGGTCCGGGCGCCCGCCACCGAGCCCGGCGCCGAACAGGCCACCGGTGCCCAGCCCGAACAGCGACTGCACCAGCTGGTAGCCGGCCCCGTCGCGGTAGGCGAAGGGGTCCAGCCAGGTGTCGACCCGGGCCTGCACGTGGCCGAAGATCTGGTAGGCGACGAGGGCGCCGCCGGCGAACAGGCCCAGGCCGATGAGCAGCCAGCTGGAGCGCTCGGTGGCCACGTAGAGCATCACGACGAAGATGCCGAACAGCAGCAGCGAACTGCCCAGGTCGCGCTCGAAGACCAGCACCAGGATGGAGATCACCCAGGCCAGCAGGACCGGACCGAGGTCGCGGCCGCGGGGCAGCTCGATGCCGATGACCCGGCGGCTGGCCAGCGCCAGCACCTCGCGCTTGTCGACCAGGTAGGCGGCGAAGAACACGATCAGGCAGATCTTGGCGAACTCGCCGGGCTGGATGGAGAAGCCGGCCACCCGGATCCAGATCTTGGCCCCGTTGACCTCGGAGATCGACGCGGGCAGCAGCGCCGGGACGGCCAGCAGCACCAGGCCGACCAGGGCCAGGGTGTAGGCGAACCGGGACAGCGACCGGTGGTCGCGGACGACGACGAGCACCGCGACGAACAACGCGACGCCGATGGTGGCCCAGAGCAGCTGGACCGGGGCGTCCTCGCGCGTGACGGGGGAGTCGACCTGCGTGGCGGCGAGGTCCAGCCGGTGGATCACCGCCAGACCGAGGCCGACCAGGAGGGCGACCGTGGGCAGCAGCAGCGGGTCGGCGTAAGGCGCGAACCGGCGGACGACGAGGTGCGCCACGACCCACAGCGCGGCGATCCACGTGCTGAACGTGGCCAGCTCCGGGCTCAGCGACCCGGTCACCGTGAGGTCGACGACGCACTGGGCCACCACCGTGATCAGCACGGCGAAGCCGAGCAGCGCCAGCTCCGTGCCGCGCCGCTTCGGCGGCGCCGTCCCGGCCGCGGGGGCCCGCGGGTCGGTGGACGGCCCGGTCATCGACGCACCTCCGGTGGGGTTCCGGAGCCTGCGGCGCTCACCGACGCACCTCCGGTGGGGTTCCGGAGCCTGCGGCGCTCATCAGTCGGCCTCCCGGCAGTCGACCCCTGGCTCGAGGGACGGCGCCGCGCGGGTCGGCGCGGGCGCCGTCTCCGATGGTGCCGTGTCCGGGGCCGGAGCGTCGGTTGCCGGCGGTGCCGGGAGCGTCGGGTCGGTGGCGCCATCGGGCACCGGCGCGGTGGCGGTCGGGTCCGCGGCGGTGGGCGACGGGGGCGCGCTCGTCGCGGCGCTGTCGTCGTCGGTCCGGGCCCGGCACAGCGGCAGCCGCTGGTCGCGCAGGGCGTCGAGGATCCGCTGGGCGTCGCCGGCGTCGGAGGCGGTGATCCCTCCGCGCACCCGGTTGCGCGCCGCCGGGGTGAGGTCGGTCACGGCGAGCGTGGTCGCCTCGTCGAGCCGGTAGAGGTCGAGCCCGACGACCGAGACGTCGAGCCCGCGGAAGACGCCGACCTGCTCGTGGTCGCCCGAGCCGGTCACGCCGACGAACCAGTGCCCGAGCGCCCAGGCGTAGGTACCGATGCCGCCCCCCACCACCACGAGGAGCACGGCCGCCGCCCCCAACAGGATGCGCAGCGGGCGGCGGCGGGCGGCCGGGCCACCGCCCGATGGCGGTGTCGTCTGCGGTGGGGGTGACGGAGGTGGGTCGGCGAGCGCGGCGCGCCCGGCGGCCGACCGGCGGTCGACCTCGCGCTGGCCGACGTAGCCACCGGCGGCCCCGTCGACGACGGGGTCGATGAGGGCCGGGCCGCGGCCGCCGTCCTCGACGACGTCGGCGACGATGACGGTGATGTTGTCGGGCCCGCCGCCGCGCAGCGCCAGCTCCACCAGGCGGTCGGCGGTGGCCTGCGGGTCGGGGTCCTTGAGCGCCTCGGCGAGGGTCTCCTCGCTGACCACCCCGGACAGGCCGTCGGAGCAGAGCAGGTAGCGGTCACCCTCCCGCACCTCGCGCATGGAGAGGTCCGGTTCCACGTCCTGGCCGTTGAGGGCGCGCAGCAGCAGCGAGCGCTGCGGGTGGCTGTTGGCCTCCTCGGGCGTGATCCGGCCGTCGTCGATCAGCGTCTGCACGAACGTGTCGTCGTGCGTGATCTGCGACAACTGGCCGTCGCGCACCAGGTAGGCCCGCGAGTCGCCGACGTGGCAGAGCGCCAGCCGCCCGCCCGCGAACAGGATCGCGGTGAGCGTGGTGCCCATGCCCTCCAGCTGCGGCGACTCGCGGATGACCTCGCGCAGGTGCTCACTTCCGTCGAACACCGCCTGGCGCAGGGCCTGCAGCAGGTCGCCGGTGGGCGTGTCGTCGTCCAGGTGCTCCAGCGCGGCGATGACCACCTTGCTGGCGACGTCGCCGGCCGCGTGGCCGCCCATGCCGTCGGCGACGGCGAGCAGCCGGGGCCCGGCATACACCGAGTCCTGGTTGTTGCCGCGGATGAGGCCGCGGTCGGAGCGGGCGGCGTAGCGCAGGACGAGGGTCACCGCGAACCCGCCCGTCCGCGGGGCCCGGCAGCCGTCATGTGCGCAGCTCCAGCGCCGTCTGTCCGATGCGGATCGGCTGACCGGGGTTGACCAGCAGCGGGCCCTGCACGCGCTGCTGGTCGAGGTAGGTGCCGTTGGTCGAGCCGAGGTCTTCGACGTACCACTGGCCGCCGCGGTTGGTCAGGCGGGCGTGCCGCGAGCTGGCGAAGTCGTCGGTGAGCACGAGCGTCGAGTCGTCGGCGCGGCCGATGAGGATCGGCTGGTCCCCGAGCGTGATCTTGGTCCCGCTGAGCGGCCCGGCGGTGACGACGAGCGTCTTCGGCCCTCGCTGCCGCTTCTTGCCGGTCGCGGCGCGGGGGGGCACGGCGGTCACCCGGCCGGCCCGGCCGCCGAACAGGTCGGCGCGGACGACGCGGAACGCGGCGAAGATGAACAGCCAGAGCAGCAGCAGGAACCCGAACCGGAAGACCTGCACGACGATCTCGGTCACGCGGCCACCCCCCGCCCGGTTGCGGTGCCCGCCTCGCCGGCCGGCGCGGTGCGTGTCCTGCTCTGGTTCGCTCGCGCCGTCACGCGCCGTCCTGCCGGTAGACCAGGACCGAGTGGCCGATGCGGATCACGTCGCCGTCCGACAGTGCGTGCCGGGTGATCCGCCGGCCGTTGACCAGGGTGCCGTTGGTCGAGCCGAGGTCCTCGGCCCAGGCGGTGCCCTGCTCGAGGACGACGTCGACGTGCTTGCGGCTCACCCCGGTGTCGGGCAGTCGGATGTCGGCCTCGGTGCCGCGGCCGATGACGTTGCGGCCGGTGGTGAGCTCGTGCCGGGTGCCGGGACCGTCGACCACCAGCACGTGCGTGGCGCCGGTCCGCGTGCCGGCGCGGCCGACCACCGAGGGGGACTGCCGGCCGGTGTCGGACGCCACCCGTCCGCGCAGCGGGGGCAGCGGCGGGAGCGACGGGTGCCCGGTCGGTGACGCGGGGACGTGCCCGGACGCCGGCCGGGCGGGGTCGGCGACCTGGGAGCTGACCTCGAACACGCCGGTGGGCAGGTCGTCGTCGCGCTCGAGGCGGACGGTCACCTTGTCGAAGACCTGGTACCCCTCGTCCTCGATGTGCTCGGTGACCATGTCGGCGAGTTCGACGGCGAGCTGGTCGGACCACTGGGCCAGGTGGCCGTAGTCGGCCTCGCCGAGCCGCACCACGTAGACGTTCGGCGCGAGCACGCGGCCCTCGCCCAGCACCGAGCGCTGCTCGTCGGCCTCGCGCTGGAGCGCGTTGGCGATCTCCGCCGGGTGCACCTTGCCCTTGAAGATGCGGGCGAACGCAAGGCCGACCATGCCCTCGAGGCGACGCTCGAAGCGCTGCAGCACACCCACAGTCGCTCCTTCGCGTCGGCATGGTCGGTTGTGCACCCGTGATCGTAGCCGTGCGACCGGGTCCCGTCCGGGTGCGTAGCCGCGACGCACCGCCGACCGCCGTCCGCACGCCGGTCCGCGGGGGCTCAGGACCCGACCGCGTGTGCCCGGCTCGCGACGGACCCCCACCGGGTCCCCGCTCACCGGCTGCTAGTCTCGGTGATCGCCAGGGCAAGTGGCGGAATGGCAGACGCGCACGGTTCAGGTCCGTGTGTCCGGAAGGACGTGGGGGTTCAACTCCCCCCTTGCCCACCCGTTCCTGGGGGATGCCCCAGGACTTCCCGGCGGCCGTGGCCGTCCCCCGCCCCGAGGGAAGCTCCGATCCCGTCTCGATCCCCGGCGCCATCGGGATGGTTCTGCTCGTCCCACGTGCTGTCCTGCCGCGCCGGCTCCGCCGCGACCTCGCCGAGCGCCTCCGGGAGCCCGCCCGCGTCCGCGTCGGCCGCGGTGGTCTTCCTAGCTGCTGGCCGGAGGAACGCCCTCCGCTGCGCCGCCCACGGTGCCGAGGACGTCGGCCAGGTGGTCGGTGTAGCTGCGAGGCGGCCGGCCGAGCAGGGCCGTGGCGACGCGGGGGCTACCGGCGAAGCCGTGGTCCCGGTACCAGTCGAACATGGTGGCCAGGCAGCGTCCGGCGTAGGTGCCGCGGTCGGGGGATGCGGGCGCATCGACGGCGACGACGTCCCGCCCGCTGACGGCCGTCACCCGCTCGGCCAGGTCGGCGGCGGTCAGCGGCTCCGGGCCCGCCACCTCGAAGGTGCCCGAGTCCAGCCCTTCCTCGGTCAGCAGCACGGCCGCGCACTCGGCGACGTCCCGCACGTCGACGAACGACTGCGGCCGGGACAGGCCCCACGCACTGCGCAGCTGCCCGGTCTCGACGGCCTCCCGCACGGCGGCGTCGAGGTTGTCGGCGTAGGCGCACGGCTGCAGCACCCGCCAGGCGACTCCCACCGCGTCCAGCTGCTCCTCCGCGGCTGCCTTGCCGGCGTGGTGCGGCATGACGCGCAGGCCCGGTCGCAGAACCGAGTGGTAGACGACCCGCCGGACGCCCGCGGCTCTCGCTGCCCGGAACAGCCGCGGCGCCCCCGCGACCTCGCCCTCGTCGAAGTTGGGCCAGATGGCGTACACCGACTCGACGCCGTCCAGAGCCGCGCCGAGATCGCCCTCGAGATCACCACGGACGACCTGCGCGCCGTGCGCCTCGAGGGCCGCCCGGGCGCGATCGGAGCCGACCAGCGCCCGGACCGGCACGCCCCGTGCCGTCAGCGCCCCGGTCACCGCCAGGCCCGTCGTGCCGCCGGCCGCCGTCACCAGAATCATGCCGATACCTTAGGGCTAAGGTAAATCGGCGACCAGCAGCTCGGGGGACGGGACGAGCGTGACCATCACGCGGCTGGCGGGCCGTGACCGCGCGTCGGCGCGGCGCGGCCCCGAGGGGAGACCTCGGGGCCGCGCCGCCGTCCGGGCCGGGTGGAGCCTGCGGGTCAGGACCGCGCCGCCCCGGCGCTCTCCTGCAGGAAGGCCGCCGAGTCGTAGTACGTCCGGACGCCGGTCAGCGCCTCGTCGTCGCCCTCGATCACGGTGACCCCGCGGTAGCGGAACTGCTTGCCGTTGCGCAGCGTGCCCTCCGACGTCCACTCCAGCGCCGCGCTGCGCTCGCCGACGATGCTGTTGGTGAACGTGGTCTCCAGCTCGCCGAAGACGTTCCGGTAGTCCTCCCAGAACGTCTTCGCGCCGTCCTTGCCCGTCGTCTCGTGGTGCTCGTCGAGTTTGATCAGCTCGGCGTCGTCGCCGGTGAGGTCGACCATGGGCTGGACGTCGCGATCGCTGTCGATCCGGTGCAGCGCCTCGGTGAAGCGGTTGGTCATGGTGTGCATGGCGGCCTCTCGATCGTTCCGGTCGGTCGCCTGCCCCTACCCGGCCGGGCTGCCGGGCACCCACCCGCGGCCACGGGTGGTGTCAGGAGCCGAGCTGCCGGCCGCGGTCGCCGTCGAGGCCCAGGCGCTGCGCGCTGGTCTGCGCCAGGAGGACCAGCCCCCACGGACCGATCACCCACACCGGCCACGGGTAGCCGAATCCGCCGATCACGCCGGTCATGACGTAGATGGCCAGCACGGTGATCGAGGTGGTCAGCCAGGCGCGCCAGGCGTGGGCCAGGTCGCGGTGCCCGGGCCGGCTCCACGGGCTGCCGCCGCACGATCGCATGGCCACCGGGTGCGGTCGCGGTGCGGTGGGCGGCCGGGTCGCCGGAGCCGGCGTCGCGGCGGGCCGCGCGGACGGCAGGTCGGCGGTCAGCTCGGCCAGCTCGCCGTACGTCTTCGCCGCGTAGGCCCGGGCCAACCGCTCGTCGTACTCGTCGAGGGTGAGCCGCCCGGCGGCCATGTGCTTGCCCAGGAGGTCGGCCGTGGCGGTGCGGTCGGCATCTCCGGCACGCAGGTGGGGCTCGGGCATCGCGGCTCTCCTCCTCGGGTGCTCCAGTGTGGGCCCCGGGGTTGCCGGTGGTCCACCGCACTCCACCCGGATGGACGCCCGCCGCGGCCGCCGTGTTCCCACTCGTCGTCGGAAGGCTCAGGTGCGTTCCACCCGGGTGAGCCCGCGGCCGGGCCGCCAGGAGGCGATCACCAGGGCGCTGCGCTCGGCGTTCAGGCCCGTGAGGACGACCTGGTCGAGGTCGATGCGGAAGAGCTCGTAGTCGCCGTCGGCCGGGGTGCCGGTCGCCGCGGCGAAGCGGGCGCGACCCGCGACGTCGACGACCTCCACGGCCTGTCCGGACACCTTGGCGTCCGCCGACCAGCCGTCCGGCTCGTCACTGCCGCTGTGCAGCGCCATGCGGGGGTCGCGGCGCAGGTCGGCGAACTTCACCGATCGGGGCATGCCGGCCAGCCACAGCTCGCCGCCGGCGATCGCGGCCTCGATGCCGCTGACCCGCGGTGCACCGTCGGCACGCAGCGTCGCAAGGATCTTGTGCCGGTGGGCGTCGAAGGCCGCCCGCACGCGCACGGCGAACTCCGGCTCCTCGGTCTCGACGTCGGCGAAGGAGGCCATGGCCGGATCGTGCACGGCAGCACCGACGGATGGGGCGGCCGCGCTCGGCCCGCCGCCGTCGGCCGGCAGGCTTCGGCCCCCCTGCCGCGTCGGCCGGCAGGCTTCGCCCCGCCGCCGGGCCGCCGTGTCAGCCCGCCGCCGGGCCGCGGTGTCAGCCCGCCGCGGGAGCCGCCTCCCCGGCCAGCAGCCGGCCGATCACCATGCGCTGGATCTGGTTCGTGCCCTCGAAGATCTGCATGACCTTGGCCTCGCGCATGTACCGCTCGGCCGGGTGGTCGCGGGTGTACCCGGCGCCGCCGAGCACCTGGACCGCGTCCGTCGTCACCTTCATCGCGGCGTCGGTGGCCACGAGCTTGCTGATGCTGGCCTGCCGCGCGTACGGCTTGCCGGCGTCCTTGCGACGCGCGGCGGCGAGGTAGGTGGCCCGCGCGGATTCCACGGCTGCGGCCATGTCGGCCAGCAGGAAGGCCACGCCCTGGTGCTGGACGATCGGCCGGCCGAAGGCCTCCCGCTCGGTGGCGTACCGGACGGCGAGGTCGAGGGCCGACTGGGCGAGCCCGACGGCCACGGCGCTGACGCCCAGCCGCCCGGAGTCCAGTGCCCCCAGCGCGATGGCCATGCCCCGGCCGGGTTCGCCGATGAGGCGGTCACGGGGGATCGGGACGTCGTCCAGCCGCAGCGCCGCGGTCGTCGACGCGGTCAGGCCCATCTTCTCCTCGGGCCGGGCGGCGCCGAACCCGGGCAGGTCGGGGGTGAGGTGGAAGCAGGAGATGCCCCGGGGGCCGTCCGCCGGCGTCCGCAGGAAGGTCGTGTAGAAGTCGGCGTGCCCGCCGTGCGTGACCCACGCCTTCTCCCCGCGGGCGATCCAGCCGTCGTCCGTGGCCGTGGCCGAGGCCTTCATGGCGGCGGCGTCGGAGCCGGCGTGCGCCTCGGAGAGCGAGTACGCGCCGAGAAGGGTGCCGCCGACCATCTCGGGCAGCAGGTCGCGGCGCTGCGCCTCGGTGCCGTACCGGGCGATGGGCGAGCAGGACAGCGTGTGCACGCTGACGCCGAGGGCGACGCTGGCCCACCGCATCGCCAGTTCCTCGAGCACCTGCAGGTAGACGGCGTAGGGCTGGCCACCGCCGCCCACCTCCTCGGGGAACGGCAGGCCCATCAGCCCGGCGTCCCCCAGCGTCCGGAAGACCTCGCGCGGGAAGCGCTCCTCGCGTTCGTACTTCGCGGCGCGCGGAGCCAGCTCACGGTCGGCCAGGTCGCGCGTCAGCGCGATGAGGTCCTGCGCCTCCTCGGTGGGCAGTTCGCGGTCGACCGGCACGGCTCCTCCTCGACGCTGAGACGGCACGGACGACGGTACCGGCGCCGGCCCGCGGCGATCCGTCGGAGCGAGGGCGCCGGGTCCCGGCCGATCGGCTCCGCCGTCGGCTCCGTCGGCTCCGTCAGCTCCGTCGGCTCCCGCGGCGCAGCGGAAGCCGGGGGCCGCCGTCCGACGACCGCGTGCACGACCCGGCTCGACGGGTTCGCCGGTTCCCGATCCGCGCCTCACAGCCGGAGCGGGGTGGGGCCGCGGGGCAGGACCTCCGAGCCGTCGGGGCGGTAGGTGTGCCAGACGGCGGTGCCGGGGTTGCGGCGCAGGCTGAACCCGCCCTCGTGGACGGCGGTGTGATGGGCTTCGCAGACGAGCGCGCCGTTGTCGCAGGAGGTCGGGCCGCCGTGCGCCCAGTGCACGACGTGGTGGACGTCGCACCAGGCGGGCGGCGCGCTGCAGCCGGCGAAGACGCAGTGGCCGTCGCGCAGCTCGACGGCCCGGCGGATGGCCTCGCTGGCGGTGCGCCGGGCGCGGCCGACGTCGAGCGGCAGTCCGTCGGGGCCGGTGATGACCCGGACCACCGACGCGTCGCAGGCCAACCGTCGGGCGGTCTCGGGAGTGATCGGCCCGGCGAAGGCCAGCCGTCCGCCGGCGATCCCGAGGGCACCGGTCGCAGCGCACAGGCTCTGCCAGTCGATGGTCACGCGCACCTGCGCCCGCTCCCCGCGGACGGCGGGCAGGTTACCGCCGATCAGCGCCTGCCGCGCCAATTCGACCAGGGCGTCACCCTGCCGCTCGGCGTGCGTGCGGGTGTCTCCGGCCGGGCGATCGCCGCCCATGATGGATTCGAGCACGGTGTGCACCGTCTCGGCGCCGGCCGCATCGAGGTGGCCGGACAGGTGGTGCCGGCCACCCGAGGACGACGCGATGCGGAAGACCCGCGGCCGGCCGGCGTCGTCGTCCAGCGTGCCGTCGGGGTCGACCCCGATCACCCACCGGCGCACCACCTGGGCGGTGTCCTCCGGGCCGAGCCGGCGGGCCGCCTCGGCGAGCAGCCGGTCGGTCTCGCCGTGGTCGACGCCGATCCCTGCTGCCCGCGCCATCCGGGCCGGGGTCACGCCCTTGGTCACCTCCGCCACGTGCGCGGGCGTGACGTCGCCGTCGTCGTAAGCGGCGGCCAGCTCGGGCAGCCGGCGCAGCCGCCGCCCGGCACGGACCAGTGCGTCCGAAGCGACGCCGGACAGGCGGCAGTGCCCGGTCAGCCAGCTCTTCATCGAGCGCATGCCGTCGACGGCGTGCACCTGCTGCGCCTCCCCGGCGGCCACCATGCGGGTCTGCAGCGCCGTGAGCCGGTTGATCGCGGCCTGCACGGCCGGCAGCCCGTCGCGCAGCTCCTCGCCGGTCAGCGCCTCGACGTCGAGTCCGGCGGGATCGGCAGCAGCCAGCTCGTCGAGCAACGAGCGCAACTGCGACACGGCCGACCCCTCCTTCCGAACAGGTGTTCGACGACGGGTGCACGCTAGCGGACAGCACTGACGGAACCGGTCCGTCACGGGCTTCCGACCAGCATGATCTCGGGATGACGACGAGGAGGCCCCACGGCCCGGGCGAGGACACCCGGCAGCGGGCGCCCTCCGGCCGCCCCACCGCCGAGCGCGTCGTCGCGCCCGGTCTCGCTTCCGCGCGGTCAGCCTCCGGGCACGCGCAGGGGTAGCGGGTGCCGGTCCGGGTAGCCCGCCGTCCGTGAGCCGCTCCGACCGGGACACCGCCCGCGCCGTGCTCGACCGGTACGGCACGACTTACGCCCAGGAGGCGGGCATCCGGCTCGAGGACGCGCCGGCCCCGCTGTTCCGGCTGCTCGTCCTCGCCGACCTGCTCTCGGCGCGGATCAGCGCGGACATCGCCGTCGCCGCGGCACGCGAGCTCGCCGAGGCCGGCATGACCACCCCGGAGAAGATGCGCGACGCCGACTGGCAGGAGCGCGTGGACGCGCTCGGCCGCGGCTCCTACCGCCGCTACGACGAGCGCACGGCCACCCAGCTCGGCGAGGCAGCCCAGCTGGTGCTCGACCGGTACGGCGGCGACCTGCGGAAGCTGGCCGAGGAGGCGGGCGGCGACGTCGACCGCGCGGCCGAGCTGCTCCAGGAGGTCAAGGGCATCGGCGCCACCGGTGCGGCGGTGTTCCTCCGCGAGGTGCAGGCCGTGTGGCCGTGGGTGCGCCCCTACCTCGACGACCGCGCCCGTGACGGCGCGGAACGGGCAGGCCTGCCCCGGGACGTCGGCGCGCTCGCCGATCTCGTCGGCCCCGACGACCTGGCCCGCTTCGCGGCCGCTCTCGTGCGCGTCTCGCTGCTCGGCAAGGACGAGGACCCGCTCGGGAACGGCTGAGGGCCGGGCGGCCGCCGGAGCCGGGTTCGGACGGAGGCTGTCCCCGGCGCCCGGCTGTGGTGGAGTGTGCCGGTGAGCGACGTTCCCGCCCTCCCCGTCGACGACCGGCC
Source organism: Geodermatophilus sp. YIM 151500 (assembly GCF_025716945.1). Lineage (GTDB taxonomy): Bacteria > Actinomycetota > Actinomycetes > Mycobacteriales > Geodermatophilaceae > YIM-151500. Next base: position 88,951 of record NZ_JAOVZT010000012.1, on the reverse strand, counting down.
CTGGCCTGCGATCGAGCCCACCGAGGTGCAGCTGTCCGCAGGAGCGGCTCGGCTCGCGGTCGACCTGTGCGGCGGCGGCCTGCGCGAGCTCGTCGTCGGCGACTGGGCGGTGCTCGACGGCTACCCGGCGGGCACCGTGCCGGACGGCCGCCGCGGTGGCGTCCTGCTGCCCTGGCCGAACCGGATCCGCGACGGCCGGTGGCGGTGGGAGGGGCAGGACCTCCAGCTGGACGTCGCCTCGCCGGAGAAGCCGACGGCGATGCACGGCCTGCTGTCGTGGCAGCCGTGGACCGTGGTCGCGGCCGACGGCGCGGCCGTGACGGTCGGCACCGTGGTCGAGCCGCGGTCCGGCTACCCGTTCCGCCTCGCCACGGCGATCGACTACGCACTGGCGCCCGACCGGCTCACCGTCACCGTCCGCGTCCGCAACGAGGGGAACGGCGCGGCGCCCTTCGGCGCCGGCATGCACCCGTACCTGTCCGTGGGCGCCACGGCGGACGGCGACGTCGACGACGCGGAGCTCGCCGTGCCGGCGCGCACCGCGCTCGACCTCGACGGCGGCCTGCCCACGGGCGGCCGCTCGCCGTTCGAGGGTGCCGTCGGCCGGCTCGGCGGCCGAGCCCTGGACGACGCGGTCACCGATCTCGTGCGGGACGGCGACGGCTGGGCGCGCACCACGCTCCGCGGCGCCGCGGGGACGCTCGAGCTGGCGGTCGACCCCACCTGGCGGTGGTTGCAGCTCTACACCGGCGACACGCTGCCGGAGGGCCAGCGGCGGCGCAGCGTGGCGGTCGAGCCGATGACCTGCCCGCCCAACGCGCTGGCCGACGGTGTCGACCTCGTCGTCCTGGCCCCGGGCGAGGCGTGGGCCGGGACCTGGAGCCTGGCCTGGACCGCGGCGTGAGCCGTGCGCTCACCGTCGTCGAGCTCTGGCGGTACCCGGTCAAGTCGCTGCAGGGCGAGCGGCTGGACGCGGCCCGGCTCGGCGCGGAGGGCGTGCAGGGCGACCGGCAGTGGGCGCTGTTCGACCTCGACACCGGTTTCGGGCTGACCGCCCGCCGGGTGCCCGACCTGCTGTTCGCGGCGGCGCGCACGCGTCCCGACGGCGGCGTCGAGGTCGTGCTGCCCGACGGCACCGTCGCCGCCGACGACGCCGCCCTCTCCGCCTGGACCGGCCGCCGGGTCGCGCTGCGGTCGGTCGCCGACGCGCCCGGCGCCCGCCGCTACGAGAACCTCGACGACGCCACCGACGAGGCCGGTCCGTGGCATCCCTTCGACGGCGCGGCCGGCGCGTTCCACGACGACCCGGGCACCCGGGTGTCGCTGGTGTCCACGGGCACGACCGGCGGCTGGCACCCGCGGCGGTTCCGGTCCAACGTGCTGCTCGACGGCGTCGGGGAGGACGTGCTGGTCGGTCGCCGGATCGGGCTGGGTGACGCCGTCCTGGCCGTCGTCACGCACATCCCGCGCTGCGTCATGGTCACCCGTCCCCAGCCGGGCGCCGTCGGCCGTGACACCTCGGTGCTCAAGACCATCCACCGCGAGCGCGGGGGAACCCTCGCCGTCGGCGCGCTGGTCGAGCGGCCCGGCACCGTGCGCCGCGGGGACGAGGCGACCGTGCTGGACTGAGGTCCGTGCGCACGATCGAGCTCCGTCCCGGCGAGGACACCATCCGGCTGGGCCAGCTGCTCAAGCTGGCCGACGTCGCCGACACCGGCGCGCAGGTCAAGGACGTGCTGCTGGCCGGTGCCGTCCGGGTCAACGGCGAGCCCGAGGAGCGCCGCGGCCGGCAACTGCGCCGCGGCGACGTCGTCTCCGTCGACGGCATGGACGACGTCCGCGTCGGATGAGGGCGGACCCCTCCCGCGGCGTGTCCGGGGCGGGACGCCGACGGGGGCGGGCCGTTCCACGTGGAACCGCTCCTTCTGCGACGCTGGCCGGGTGACGCGGACGCCCTACCTGTCGGCCCGGCTGCAGGGCTTCGGGACGACGGTGTTCGCGGAGATGAGCGCTCTCGCGGTCGCCACCGGCTCGATCAACCTGGGCCAGGGCTTCCCGGACTACCCCGGCCCGGCGCCCGTGCTCGAGGCCGCCCGCGCGGCCATCGGCACGGCGCACGACCAGTACCCGCCCGGACCCGGCCTGCCGGAGCTCCGGCACGCCGTCGCCCGGCACCACCGCCGGTTCACCGGGCTGGTCTACGACCCGGACGGCGAGGTGCTCGTCACCGCCGGGGCCACCGAGGCGCTGACCGCCGCGCTGCTCGCCCTGCTCGAGCCGGGCGACGAGGTGGTGCTGTTCGAGCCGATGTACGACAGCTACGCCGCCGCCGTGGCCATGGCCGGCGGCGTCGTCCGCGCGGTGCCGCTGCGCGCCCCGGCCCCGGACGCCGGGACGGCGACCACCGATCCGTGGACCTTCGACGCCGACGAGCTGCGCCGGGCGGTCACGCCGCGCACCCGGCTGCTGCTGCTCAACACCCCGCACAACCCGACCGGCAAGGTCTTCGGTACCGACGAGCTGCGGACCGTCGCGGCGTTCGCCGCCGAGAGCGGGCTGCTCGTCCTCACCGACGAGGTCTACGAGCACCTGGTGTTCGGCGCGGCCCGGCACACCTCGATCGCCACCCTGCCGGGCATGCGGGAGCGCACGCTGGTCGTGGGCAGCGCCGGCAAGACGTTCAACACGACCGGCTGGAAGATCGGCTGGATCTGCGGGCCGCCGGCCCTCGTGGCCGCCGTCCGCACGGCCAAGCAGTTCCTCACCTACGTGAACGGCGGGCCGTTCCAGCCGGCCGTCGCGGTCGGCCTCGACCTCCCCGACGAGCACTTCACGGGCATCGCCCGCGACCTCGAGCGCCGTCGTGACCTGCTGGTCCACGGGCTCGCCGCCGGCGGGCTGCCCGTCGTCTGCCCGCAGGGCACCTACTTCGCCACGGTCGACGTCCGGCCGGTGCGGCCGGACGGCGACGGGCTGGCGTTCTGCCGCGAGCTGCCCGCCCGGGCCGGGGTGGTCGCGGTGCCGTCCGGGGTGTTCTACGACCCGGCCGACGCGCACCTGGGCCGGCACCTGGTGCGGTTCGCCTTCTGCAAGCGCGACGAGGTGCTCGGCGAGGCCGTCGAGCGGCTGAGGAGGATGGCATGACCCGGATCGCCGCCGTGCAGCACGACATCGTCTGGGAGGACCGCGAGGCCAACTTCGCGCGGCTGGCCCCGCTGGTCGCCGGCGCCGTCGGTCTCGGCGCCGAGCTGGTGCTGCTGACGGAGACCTTCTCGACCGGCTTCTCGATGACGCCCGGCATCGGCGAGCCCGAGGGCGGGCCGTCGGCGCGGTTCCTGGCCGCGCAGGCCGCCGAGCACGGCGTCTGGGTGGCCGGCAGCTGCCCGGAGGTGGTCGCCGACGGGGGAGCGGACGCCGGGCTGCCGTACAACTCGTTGGTCATGGCCGGGCCCGACGGGTCGGTGCACCGCTACCGCAAGCTGCACCCGTTCACCCACGCCGGCGAGCACGAGCGCTTCCGCGCCGGCGACAAGCCGGTCACCGTGGAGATCGCCGGCCTGCGGGTCACCCCGTTCATCTGCTACGACCTGCGCTTCGCCGACGTCTTCTGGCACGCCGCCCGCGACACCGACGTCTTCCTCGTCCCCGCCAACTGGCCCAGCCCGCGGCGGCTGCACTGGCAGGCGCTGCTGCAGGCCCGGGCGATCGAGAACCAGGCGTACGTGGTCGGCTGCAACCGGGTCGGGACGGCCGGTGACGGCACCGAGCACGTGGGCGACAGCCGCGTCGTCAGCCCCATGGGAGAGCTGCTGGCCACCGCGGCCGGCGTGGAGACGGTGCTGGTCGCCGACGTCGACCCGGCCGAGGTGGCCGCCACCCGCGACCGCTTCCGCTTCCTCGCCGACCGCCGCTGACCGGAGTGGACCTGCGGGTCACCCGCACGCATCCACTCCGGCTCAGCTCTCGTCGGCGACGACCTGCTCCCGCTGCACCCGCTCGGTCACCCGCTCCTCGCCGGTCACCTGCTCGATGCGCAGGCGCACGCGTTCCACGGGCACCACCTCGACGCCCACCACGGGTCGTTCGGCGTGCAGCACGATCTCGGCCGGCAGCCCGCCGCCGGGCGCCTCACCCGTCGGTCCGCCCGGGGCGAGGGACTCACCCGTCACCGCAGGCCCGGCGACGTCGCCGCCGGCCGGGTCCTCCCCGACCGGCACCTCCTCCAGCCGGAACTCCTCCCGCCGCAGCGGGACGGTGACCTGCACCTCCTCGGTGATGACGTACTTCACGAGCCGCACCCGGCGGTCGGGCACCGACTCGGTCCGCACCCGGAGCTGCTCCTCGCCGCGCACCATCCCGCCCGCCCGGGCCGCGGCCGTCCCGGCCTCCTCCCCGGCCGTCCGGTCCGGTTGCGCGGCCGCGCCCTCCGCGCCGGGCTCGCCGGCCGGTGTCCCGTCGTCGCCGCGCCGGGCAGCGGCCACCTCGGCGTCGGTGACGGCGACCGGGCCGGGCGGTTCGGCGTCGGTCGCACCGCGCACGGCGCCCACGGGCACCACACCGGTCTCCGTGGGTGACCACGGCCGGTCGCGCCCGCCGCCGCCCTCGTCCTCCGGCGTCGGTGGGCCGCTCCCCGGAGTCGCGTCCCGGACCGCCGGGTCGGCAGCCGTGGGCGGTCCGCCGGACGTCGCGGTACCCGGTGACCCGGTCGGCGCGGCACCGGGTCCGGACGGCGCCGCACCGGGCGCGGTGCTCGGCCCCGCCGCCTCGGTGCCCGCGCCGGTCCCCTCGGTGCCCGCGCCGGTCCCCTCGGTGCCCGTGCCGGTCCCCTCGGTCCCGGGGGGCGGTCCGCCCAGCCCGTAGTGCCGCCGCAGTTCGGACTCCGAGGCCGCGTCGAGGTGGTCGGTGTCGACGTGCGGGGCGTGCTTGACCGCGTCCTTGCGGACGGGGAGCCGGAGCACGCCGTCGGCGAAGGCCGCCTCGGCCGCCGGGACGACGGAGTGCCGGGTGCCGAAGAGCCCGGTGCTCACGGCCACCCAGGTCGGCGCGCCGGTGACGTCGTCGACGAAGAAGTGCTCGACGGTGCCGATCTTCTCGCCGTCGGCGTCGTAGGCGGTGCTCCCCACGGCGGCGGACAGCTCACGGTCGTTCAACACGGGCGCGTGCCTCCCTGTCGGGGCCGGCGGCTGCTTGGCCGTCGAGCGCCGACGGTGCCCTGTCGGGTGCCGTCGGGCGTCGTCGGGCGCCGGTCGGGACCGGGCGTGCCCAGGCGGGCGCGGGCGTGAACATGCCACGTCAGCGGGCCGGGGGAAAGCCTCCGCCGCGGGTGCCCGGCCCCGGCCGGACCGGTCACGCGTCAGCCCGTCGCCGTGCGGGCCGTTCGGCCGTCAGGCCGTCCCGGGCAGGACCGGTGGCGCGTCAACCGGACCGGCCGGGCCCGTCGGGCGTCGACCGGCGACCGCGGGCAACCGCAGGTCGGCGACCACCGCCCGGTGGTCGCTGCCGGCCAGGCGCGCGAACCCGACCCCGGCCACGGTGATCCGCGGGTCGACCAGCACGTGGTCCAGCGTCAGCCGCGGCATCGGCAGCCGCAGCGGCCGCCAGGTCCAGGCGAGCGCCCGCCCGGCCGCCTGCGCGGCGTCCAGCCATCCGGCGGCCAGCACCCGCCGGAACGCGGCGTGGTCGGCGGTCGCGTTGAAGTCCCCCGCCAACACCCGCAGGGCGCCCGGCCGGGGGACGGGCAGGGCGGCGAGGTCACGGGTCCAGTCGCGCACGGAGCGCGGCCCGGTGGCCGGTGCGGCGGAGTGCACGGCGGTCACCTCGACCGGTGGGCCGCCGTCGAGCGTCCCGGGGACCAGCCGGGCGGTCGGCTGCTCGTACGTGCCCGGCACGGCTCCGGCGGCCTCCAGCGGGAGCCGGCTCCACACGGCGCCGGACGCCGACTCGACCGAGCCGGCCCGGGCCCGGCGCACGCACGCGTGGGGGAGCAGGTCACCGAGCCCGGCCGCGGCCAGCCGCCGCTCGGCGTCCGGGGTCAGCTCCGCCACCGAGAGGACGTCGACGCCGCGGTCGCGCACCAGGTCGACGACCGCCTCGGCCGACGCGAGCCCCAGCCGCAGGCTGACCGTGGCCACCCGCAGCGGCGTGCCGGCGGCCACCCGCCCGGCTCGAGCCTGCCCGGCTCGAGCCCGCCCGGACCGAGCCCGCCGGGTGCGCGGTCGCAGGTCGTGCGGTCGCCGGGCGCGACCGAGCGCGGCGGCGGCGAGCGCCGCCGCCGCGCCGGCGCCCAGCGCCGTGGCTCCGGGTGATCCGGCCCGCAGACCGGCGAGCACCGGCAGCACCGCGGTGCCGGCGGCGTACGGCGTGAAGGCCATGGCGGGGACGAGCGGGAACCCGCGCTCCGCCCCGGCGAGCCGGACCACCGCCCACGCCACCCAGGGCCACGCCGCGGCGAGGGCGAACCGGCGGCGGTCCGGATCGGCAGGCATCGCCGCCCACCGTAGCCAGGCGGCCGGCGCCGCCCGCCGGGTTCGCCCCTCCGCCGCGGGCCGGCACGCGGACGCCGAGTGCCGTGGTGGGCGCCGCGGCCTGGGCATAGCGTCGGGCAGGGCGGGGCGGAGCCGACGCGCCGCGGGACGGAGGACGGGCGATGGTCGGAACGCACCTGGAGGTCGAGCGCAAGTTCGACGTGGACCCGTCCTTCGCACTGCCCGATCTCACCGCCGTCGACGGCGTCGCGTCGGCCGACGACCCCGTCGAACACCGGCTCGAGGCCGTGTACCACGACACCGCCGACCTGCGGCTGCTGCGCGCGGCGATCACCTTGCGGCGGCGGACCGGCGGCGCGGACGCCGGGTGGCACCTCAAGCTGCCGGCCTCGGCGGGCGCGCGCCGCGAGCAGCACGAGCCGCTCGGCCGCGCGCAGAAGACGCCTCCCCGGGCGCTGCGGGACCTGATCGCCGGTGTGGTGCGCACCTCGCCCACGGCGCCGGTGGCCACCCTGCGCACCCAGCGGCTGGTGACCGTGCTGCGGGACGCGGAGGGGCGCGCGCTGGCGGAGGTCGCCGACGACTCGGTGACGGCCAGCGCGCCCGCCGGCGCCCCCGGGGAGCCCGCCGAGGAGCTGCAGTGGCGCGAGGTCGAGGTCGAGCTGGTCGGCGACGCCGAGGGCGGGAACCCGGCCGATGGTGGTACGGCGGGCGGTCACACGTCGAGCCGTCAGGCGGCGGACGGCGACGCGGTCACCGGCGGGGCACCCGACGGCGAGGCGCTGCTCGCCGCCGTCGGGGACCGGCTGCTCGCCGCCGGCGCACGTCCGTCGGCGGCGGCCTCCAAGCTCGGGCGGGTGCTTGCCGCGCGGCTGGCCGCCCGGGCCGACGGCGTCCGGCCCGCGGCGGCGCTGCCCCAGGGCGCAGCGACGGGCAAGGCGAAGAAGGCGGCGGCGGAGGCGGCCGCGCGACGGGGGGCGACCGGGGCGGACGTCGTCCTCGCCGCCGTCACGGCGCAGCTGGTGACCCTGCGGGACGCCGACGTGATGGTCCGCACCGACCAGCCCGACGCCGTCCACAAGCTGCGCGTGGCCTGCCGCCGGCTGCGCAGCATCCTCGCCTCCTTCCGCACGGTGCTGGACCGGGAGGCCACCGACCCGCTGCGGGCGGAGCTCAGGTGGCTGGGCGAGCAGCTCTCCGATGCCCGCGACCACGAGGTCGCGCTCGCGCACCTGCGCCAGGTGGTGACCGCCGAGCCGGCGGAGCTGGTGCTCGGCCCGGTCGCCGCCCGGCTCCAGCAGACCGGGATCCGGGAGGCGCAGGAGGGTGCCGAGCGCGCCTCGGCGGCGCTGTCCGACGCCCGCTACCTGCGGCTGGTCGACGACCTGCACGCCCTGGTCGCCGATCCTCCGCTCGCCGACCGGGCGGGCGCGCCCGCCGCGCCGGTGCTGCGGCGCGCGGTGCGCCGCAGCGGCAGGCGGCTGGGCCGACGGCTCGACGCGGCCCGCGGGGCGGACGACGCCGGGCGGGGGCACGCCCTGCACGAGCTGCGCAAGGCCGCCAAGCGCGTGCGCTACACCGGGGAGGTGGCCGCCGGCGAGCTCGGCGGCCGGGTGCAGGCGCTGGTCGACTGCATGGAGCAGGTGCAGGACGTCCTCGGCGAGCGGCAGGACACGCAGGTCACCCGCGAGCTCTGCCGGCGGCTGGGCATCGCCGCCGCCGGTGCGGGCGAGAACGCCTGGACCTACGGCCGGCTGCACGGGCTGGAGGAGGCACGGGCCACCCGCGCCGAGGCCGCCTTCTGGGCGATGGAGCCCGCCGTGCACCGGGTGCTGGCCAAGGCGACGAAGAAGCGCTGACACCGGCGGGAACGTCCGGCGCGGTCCGCGCGTCCGACACCACGGGGCCGTACCGTCGACGGCGCCGTTCCTGTCCCGCCCCGGAGGTCCGCCCTGTCGATCATCGGCCTGCTGGGGTTCGGCACCGTCGTCCTGCTCGCCATGCTGCTGCTGCACGGTTACCTGTGGTTCCGGCTGGTCCGCAGCACCACCGTGCCCGGTCGGCTGCGCCGGCGGCTCACCGCGCTCACCGTGCTGCTCGCTCTGCTGCCGGCGGCCGCCGTCCTGCTCGGGGACTCGCTGCCCCTGGACGCCGCCGCCGCGGTCGAGTGGATCGGCTTCAGCTGGCTCGGCGTCGCGTTCTACGCCTTCCTCGCGCTCCTCGCCCTGGAGCCGGTGCGCCTCGCCGTGCGCCTCCTCGGGCCTGCGGCGTCGGGTGGCGCCCGGACTCCGCCCGACGGCGACGAAGGGGCTCCGATCGCCGGTGGGACGGCGCCCGACGCCGGTCCGGTCCGGGAGGACCGCGAGGCGCACGGAGGTGCGGTCCGGGAGGACCACGCGGACAGCCACGTCGACACCGTCGCGGATCCGTCCCGGCGCCGGCTGCTGGCCCGCGGCCTCGCCGTGACCGCCGGCGTGGTCGCCCTCGGCACGGCCGGCACCGGGGCGTACCTGGCCAACACGACCCCGGTCGTGCGGCGGGTACCGGTCACCCTGCCCCGGCTGGACCCGCGGCTCGACGGGCTGCGCATCGTCACCTTCTCCGACGGCCACCTGTCGGCCACCTACGGCGGACGGCGCTTCGAGCGGCTGGTGGAGGTGGTCAACGCCCAGCGCCCGGACGTCGTGGCGATCGTCGGCGACCTGGTCGACGCGGGCGTCGACGAGCTGCGCGAGGACGTCGCACCGCTGGCGGACCTGGTGAGCGAGCAGGGCGTCTACTTCGTCACCGGCAACCACGAGTACTTCGTCGACACCCTGCCGTGGATGAGGCACCTGCCGACGCTCGGCGTGGACGTGCTGCGCAACGAGCGGGTGCCCATCCGCCGCGGTGGGGCCTCCTTCGACCTGGCCGGCATCGACGACCGGATCGCCGCGGACTTCGGCGTCCCGGGCCACGGCGCCGACCTCGACGCCGCGCTCGACGGCCGGGACGACGCCACGCCGGTGGTGCTGCTGGCGCACCAGCCGGTCATGGTGGAGCAGGCGCGCCGGGCCGGGGTCGACCTGCAGCTGTCCGGTCACACGCACGGCGGCCAGCTGTGGCCCTTCGACTACGCCATCCGGCTCGACCAGCCCGCGGTGTCGGGCCTGTCGCGGGTGGGGGACACGCAGCTGTACGTCACGTCCGGCGCCGGCTACTGGGGCCCGGCGATGCGCATCGGGGCCCGGCCGGAGGTCGCCGTCGTGGAGCTGCGCGCGCCGCGCGCGTGACCGGCGCGCCGTCCGCGCTCCGCCGGCGGGGGACGGCCCGGGTCAGAGCGCGCGGCGGAGCTCGTCGAGCACCTCCGACGCGACGACGTCGAGCTCCCGCGCCCCGTCCTCCTCCGCCCAGCGCAGCAGGATCTGCGTGTAGGCCGCCATCAGCGCCGGCACGGCGACCTGGGCCTGCGTCCGCGACGTCCCCTCGTCCGGGCCGTGCCGGAGCGCGTCGAGCACCAGCCCCGCGGTGGCCCGCTCGAACTCCGCGGCCTTGACGCGCAGCGACGGCGTCGCCGCGATGATCCGCCACCGGTCGAGCACGGCCTGCCGCATGTTCGTGTCGAAGTGCCGCAGCCACAGCCGGATCGCGCCGCGGACCCGCTCGGCCAGCGGCAGCTCGGCCGGCAGCCGGGCCAGCACCGCCGCGAGCTCCTCGCGCGTGGGCAGGCTGATGAGCACGTTCTCCTTGCTCGCGAAGTGCGCGTAGAACGTCGGCACCGTCACGCCGGCCTCGGCGGCGATGGCCGAGACGCTGACCGAGTCGAACCCCTGCTCCTGGAACAGCCGCATGGCCGTCGCGGCGATGCGCTCGCTGGTGTCCCGTTTGCGCTGCTCACGACGGTTCGCGGGGGCCACGCGAACAATGTTGCGGTGCGCAACCCGTCGCGGCCACAGGCGCGACCGATCTGCGGACGTTTCCGGTCCGGAAGGGTGGGGATGCCGGGCCGGTCAGCCGACGAAGGCGCCGGTCTCGGCCAGCCGGCGCGGGGTCACCGTCTTGAGGCGGGCCACCGCCCGGGCGAGCGGGACCAGCTCGATCTCGGTGCCCCGCAGCGCGACCATCTGGCCGTGGCCGCCCTCGTGCGCGGCGACGGTGGCGTGCAGGCCGAAGCGCGTGGCGAGCACCCGGTCGAACGACGTCGGCGTGCCCCCGCGCTGCACGTGGCCGAGCACGGTGGTGCGCACCTCCTTGCCGGTGCGCCGCTCGAGCTCCTCGCCGAGCTGCTGGGCCACGCCGGTGAACCGCCGGTGCCCGTACTCGTCGACGCCACCGTCCCGCAGCGGCATGCTGCCCGGCAGCGGCGTGGCGCCCTCGGCGACCACACCGATCACGTGGGAGTCGCCGCGCTCGAAGCGGGCGGTCACCAGCCGGGCCACCTCGTCGACGTCGAAGGGCTCCTCGGGCACGAGCGTGACGTGCGCCCCGGCCGCCAGCCCGGCGTGCAGGGCGATCCAGCCCGCGTGCCGGCCCATGACCTCCACGAGCAGCACGCGCTGGTGGGACTCGGCCGTGGTGTGCAGCCGGTCGATCATCTCGGTGGCGATGCTCACCGCGGTGTCGAAGCCGAACGTGAGGTCCGTGCAGTCGATGTCGTTGTCGATGGTCTTCGGGATGCCGACCACCGGTACACCCGCTTCCGACAGCAGGTGGGCCGCGGTCAGCGTGCCCTCGCCGCCGATCGGGATCAGGACGTCGACCCCGTGCGCGGCCAGGACGCCCTTCATCTGCGCGATGCCGGCGTGCAGCTTCTCGGGCGCCACGCGGGCCGAGCCCAACGTCGTCCCCCCGCGGGTCAGCAGCCCGTCGACCGCGGCCACGTCCAGGGGCGTCGTCCGGTCCTCGAGAAGACCGCGCCAGCCGTCGCGGAAGCCGAGCACCGTGCTGTCGTACTGGGTGGTCGCCGTCCGCACGACGGACCGGATGACGGCGTTGAGGCCGGGGCAGTCGCCCCCGCCGGTGAGGACACCGATGCGCACCGGCCGCTCTCCCTCGGGTGGTGGTGGCCAGGACCCGGCCGACGATACGTCATGACGTCTAGATGTCTCGGGTCCGCAGCGTGTCGGCTCCGTCACCCCGCGCCCCGGACACGGCCCACCCAACGGCAGCCGACCCAACGGCGGCCGGCCCACGTGCGGTCGACCGGGCCGTCTCCCGCCTCCGTGGGACGTCTTGGACGACATGACGTCCAGACGTCTCCTCGGGCAGTACCTTTGGCCTGTGGCGAGCCCCGTGGCAGGACCGAAGTACCTCTCGGTCCGCGAGCACCTCCGGCGGCGGGTCTCCGGGCTGCCGGAGCACACGTTGCTGCCCCCCGAGCCGGTGCTGTGCGCCGAGTACGGGGTCAGCCGCATCACGCTGCGCCGGGCGGTCGACGGGCTGGTCGCCGACGGGCACCTGGTGCGCGAGCAGGGGCGCGGCACCTACGTCACCCGGCCGGCGATCCGGCACGAGTACCGCGAGAGCTTCGTGCACCGCATCGCCGGGTTCAACTCCGTGATGACCGAGCAGGGCGCCCAGGTCGGCACCACGGTGCTGACCCAGCGGGTCGTGCCCGCCCCGGCCTACGTCGCCGCCGAGCTGTCGCTGGACACCGCCACCGACGTCGTCGAGCTGGAGCGGCTGCGCAGCGTCGACGGTGCGCCGAACCACGTGGCGCACAGCTTCCTGCCCGCCGCGCTCTACCCGAAGGCCGCCGAGCAGGACTTCAGCGAGGGCTCGCTGTACGAGTACCTGCGGCGGGAGTACGGCGCCGACCTGGCGCACGCGCGCATCGTCGTCGACGTGGGCACGGCCGCCCCCGAGGAGGCCGACCTGCTGCGGGTCATCGCCGGGTCGCCGCTGCTCGTGGTGCGCACGACCGTGCGCGACAGCACCGGCCACCCGCTGGTGCACAGCTTCTCCCGGTTGCGCCCGGACGTCAGCCAGGTGGAGTTCGAGGTGTCGGTCGGCGGGCGCTGAGGCGGGATGGGCACGACGGCGGCGTCCGGGGAGCGCGAGGTGGCCGAGCCACCCGAGCGGGTCTGGCGCGCGCTGGCCGAGCTGGCGCCCTACTGCGCGGTCTGCGACGTGTCCTACGTCGTCCGCGGCGAAGGCCGGGGAGCGACGTTCTCCTGCGTGCCCGGCCGCCGCGAGGACGGTGCGCCGGTCGCCGACGGCGCCGCGCGCGGGGAGATCGTCGAGTGGGAACCGCCCCGGGTCGTCACCAGCCTGCTCCGGGTGCACGCCGAGACCTGGACGACGCGCATCGAGCTGGCGCCGACGGGCACCGGGGGCACCCGGGTGCGCATGGCCCTCTCCCGCGCGGCCTCCGGCGGCACCCCGCTGCGCCGGGTGCTGCGCGGGCCGGCCGACCGGCGCCTCGTGCGGCGCACCCTCGCCGCCGAGCTCGACCGGTTGCCCGAGCACATCGCCCAGCGCGCGGACTGACCGGTCGGCCGGCCGCGCGATCGGGACGGCACGCAGTGCTGCGCCGCGCCGTCCCCCCTCCGGGCGACGGGTGCGTCAGGGCACGTCACCGCGGGTATCGACGTTCTTGCCACAGCGGCGCGTCGTGTCCGGCACGGTGCCGGCGCCCGGCGCCGCAGAGCGGAGGAGAGCACCGTGTTGTGGGACATCCTGGGCCTCATCGTGGTGGGCCTGATCATCGGCGTGCTCGCACGGCTCATCACGCCCGGCAAGCAGCGGTTGAGCATGCTGGGGACGATCGCCCTCGGCGTCGTCGGCGCGCTGATCGGCGGCATCATCGCCAGCCTGATCGGCACCGGCGGCATCTTCGAGCTGAACGTCATCGGCTTCGTCATCGCCGTCGTCGCCGCCGTGCTCCTGGTGGGGACCGCCGAGGCGCTCAGCGGCGGTCGCAGCCGGCGCGCCCTGCGCTGACGTCCGGCGCCCGGCTGCCCCGGGGAGCCCTCACAGCTCGACGGACTCCCCGGGGGCCAGCCGGCTGAACGGCGTGGGCGTGCCGGGCCCGCGCTCGCCCAGCAGGCCGCCGACGACGCCGAGACCGGTGTCGTTGAGCAGCCCGTCGTGCACCGCGTACGCCTGGTCGGCCTGCACCGCCCGCACGAAGTCGATGACGTCGGCGGTCCGCGACCAGGGGGCGTGCATCGGCACCAGCAGCGTGGCCACCGGCTCGTCCGGCACGGTCAGCGCGTCGCCGGGGTGGAACACCGTCTCGTCGACCAGGAAGCCGACGTTGAGGATCCGCGGGATGTCGGGGTGGATCTCGGCGTGCAGTTCCCCGTGCACGTGCACGTCGAACCCGGCGATCTCCACCGCGTCGCCGTGACCGACGACGTGCACCCGGTTGCCCAACCCCTCCAGGCGCTCGGCCACGGACCGGTTCGTCCAGACCTCGAGCGCGGGATCGGCGTCCAGGGCCTTGCGCAGCCGTTCGGGCTCGAAGTGGTCCGGGTGCTCGTGCGTGACGAGGACGGCGTCCGCGCCGGACAGGGCGGCCGGGTTGGTGAACGCGCCCGGGTCGACGACGAGCCGTCGCTCGTCCTTGCCGAGCGTGACGCACGCGTGCCCGTGCTTCTGGAGCTCCATGGGCCCATCCTGCCGGGATCCCCCCTTCCGGGTGAGTCCGGTTCCCGGGACCGTCAGGCGCCGGTCCGCCCGTGCCGACCGTTGGGGCATGACCGCTCCGACCGCCCCCGCCCTCGTCTTCGCCGCCGCACGCAGCCGGGCCCACGGCCCGACGACCGCGCTGTGGCACGCGGTCGAGGTGCACCGCCCGCCGTCGGAGGTCGACGGCGCCTGCGAGCTCACCGTGTGCGGCTCGCTCGCCCGGATCAGCACCGAGCAGCAGTGGCCGGTCGTCGCCCGCGACGTCTGCCCGGCCTGCAGCACGCTGGCCCGCTGACCCCCTGCCGCCGGGACGTGGGGGACGCCCCGGCGGCAGGTGACCTGCTACCGGACGCCGGCCCGCCGGCGCCGGACGGTCACCCGCCGACGAAGGACGGCGCCCGCTTGGCCACGAAGGCCTCCACCGCCTCCCGGTGGTCGGCCGTGCGACCCAGCTCGGTCTGCAGCCGCGCCTCGCGCGCCAGGGTCTCCCGCAGCGAGTCGGTCGCCGCGGCCGCCAGCACGGTCTTGACCGCCCGGTGAGCGGCGGTCGGACCGGCCGCGAGCCGCGCGGCGAGCGCTTCCGCCTCGGCCAGCACCTGCTCCGGGGCGACCACCCGGTGCACGAGCCCCCACGCCGCCGCCGTCTCGGCCGGGAAGGGCTCGGGCAGCAGCAGCAGTTCGGCCGCCCGTGAGGCGCCGACCGCGTGGACCAGCCGGTACGCCAGCGCGGAGTCGCTGCCGAGCCCCACCCCGGTGAACGCCGTGGTGAACTTCGCGCCCGCCGCGGCGACCCGGAGGTCGCCGGCGAGGGCCAGCCCCAGCCCGGCGCCGGCGCACGCTCCGTTGATGCCCACCACCACGGGCACCCGCAGGTCGGCCAGCGCGAGGACCAGGGGGTTGTACTCCTCCTCCACCACCGACAGCGCGTCGCCTCCGCCGGCGCGCAGCTCCGCGACGTGCTCGGCGAGGTCCTGGCCGACGCAGAACGCCCGCCCCGTGCCGGTCAGCAGCACGGCGCGGACGGCGTCGTCCTCCGCCACCTCCCGCACCCGGTCGAGCAGCTCGCGCCGCGACGCGTGCGAGAGCCCCGGGCGCTGCAGGGTCAGGGTCGCGACACCGGCCGCGTCGTCCCGCGTGACGAGCTCGCCGGTCGTGGTCTCGGACATCGTCGTCCCGCCTCTCCGCCGGACCGCCGCCGGGCCCGGCCGTCGGCCACCTTGCCATGCCCGTGCTCTTGATCCGGCGGGGCCGGGCGGTGCCGGCGCCCCGGATCGATGTGTATCCGGAGCCGGATGTGGACAACCGTTGGTGGGAGTCCATCAGAGGGTTCCCCCGGGCGGCCCGGGAGCGGCCCGGCCGCCCGAGCCCACTGCCCGAGGAGCCGCCCCCGTGGTCGAACCCGGAGGACGCCGCCTGGGCGACCGGTACGAGCTCGTCGGGCTCATCGCCGCCGGTGGCATGGGGCAGGTGTGGCGCGCCCGCGACGCGCTGCTCGGCCGGTCCGTCGCGGTCAAGGTCCTCCGCAGCGAGTACACCGGCGACGGGACCTTCCTGGCCCGGTTCCGCGCCGAGGCGCAGAACGCCGCCGCGCTTAGCCACCCGCACATCGCCGCCGTCTACGACTACGGCGAGGTGCCCGCCGCCGACGGCAGCGGGGAGACGCTCGCCTACCTGGTGATGGAGCTGGTCGACGGTGAGCCGCTGTCGGACCTGCTCCGCCGGGAGGGTCGGCTGGACACCGCGACCACGCTCTCGCTGCTCTCGCAGACCGCAGCCGCCCTGGCCCAGGCGCACCGCGCCGGGATGGTGCACCGCGACGTCAAGCCCGGCAACATCCTGGTGACCCGCGACGGCGACGTGAAGATCACCGACTTCGGCATCGCCTGGTCGGCCCGCAGCGTCGCGCTCACCCGCACCGGCCAGGTGATCGGCACCCCGCAGTACCTCTCGCCCGAGCAGGCCGAGGGTCGGCACGCCACCCCGGCCAGCGACGTGTACGCGCTCGGGCTGATCGGCTACGAGTGCCTCACCGGGCATCCGGCGTTCGACGGCGACAACGCGGTGACCATCGCGCTCAAGCAGGTGCGCGACGAGCCCGAGCCGCTGCCCGGCGACCTCCCCGACCGGGTGCGGCGCCTGGTGCGCCGCGCGCTGGCCAAGGACCCCCGTGCGCGGATGGCCGACGGCGCGGCCTTCGCCGCGGCCGTCGAGGACGTCCGGGCGGGCCGCCCGATCGGCGACGTCCCCGACACGGTCGCGGTCACCGCCGCGGCGGCCGGACGCGGGGAGGGCGTCGGCGGCCCGCGGTCCGCCCGGCCCCCCGCGCGGCGGGCCCGGCGGAGGGTGCCCGTCGCGCTCGGCGTCCTCGGCGTGCTCGCCGGGGCGGGCCTGGCCACCGGGGTGGTGCAGGCGGTCACCGGGGACGTCCCCGACTCGACGGCCGTCGCAGCCGAGCAGCGCGACGGCGTGGCCGTCGTGCTGGTCGCCGAGGACTACGTCGGCCGCCCGGTCGACGACGTCGCCGTGCAGCTGGCCGCCCGCGGGCTCGCCGTGCAGCGCGAGGAGGAGGTCTCGGCCACCGCGCAGCCCGGCACCGTCACCGCCGTCGACCCGGCCGGGACCCCGCTCGTCCCCGGCGACCGGGTCGTCGTCCGCTTCGCGGTCCCGCCGGCCGGCCCTCCGCCGACCGTGCCGGAGCCGGCCGGTGACCCCGCACCCCCGCCGGCTCCGGAGCCCGATCCACCGGCCGCACCGGCTCCCGAACAGGTGTCCGAGGACGCCCCCGAGCCGACGCCCGAGCCGACGCCGTCCGCCGGCATCCCCACGGATCCGGCTCCGCCGACGGAACCCGACGGGACCACCGACCCGTCCGGGACCACCGACCCGTCCGGGACCACCGGGCCGACGGACCCGACCGAACCCACGGAGCCGACCGAGTCGACCGACCCCACTGCGCCCGAGCCGACGGACGGGACCGCCACCGAGCCGACCGACCCGACCACGACCGCGCCGGCGGGCGGGACCGCGACGGACCCGGCGGACGCGATCGCGACGGAGCCGGCGGACGCGAACGAGCCCACTGCGTCGCTCGGCGCCGAGGAGCCGACGGGCAGCGCTGGCGCCACCGGTCCGGGGCGCACCGGCGGGCCGGGCGGGAGCCCGGCGGTGACCGGCGGCACGCCGGCCGGGACCGGCACCGCTCCTGCGGGGGCGTAGCACCGGGCGCGGAGGGACCGGGCGGCGACCTGCGCCGCCGGCCGGTCAGCCGCCGGCCGCGGGCCCTCCCGGCCCGGAGGGGGCGCCGGTGTCCCGGCGGCGGCCGAGCCACAGCGCCCCGCCCAGGCAGAGCAGCGCCATCGTGCACAGGAAACCGGCGTTGCTCGCGACGACGGGCAGCACGACCAGCAGCCAGAAGATCGCCAGTCCCGCCACGCCCGCCGCGACACCGCGGACGGCCGTCGCCGACCGCGCGCCGTCGCCGCCGGCGACACCCGCGACCAGCGTCAGCAGTCCGATGACCGCGGTCAGCGTGGCGAACGCCGACCACAGCGGCGCGAGCGTCCAGAGGTCGACGGCGCCGGTGGACAGGCCGCCGAGCAGCAGCACCACCGACAGCGCGGCCAGCCCCACCGCCGCCAGCATCCCGCGGTCACCCGGGACGCGAAGTCTGCGGCGGGCGCGCGGCGGCTTCGGCGTCGCGCCGCTTCCCAGGCCGGGAACGAAGTCGGTGGTCCGCGACGGGTCGTCGTGCCGACCCCCGGGCTGCGGACGGTCGACCAGCGTGTCGGGCCAGGACGGCGGCTGCGGCGCCGACGGGGTCGCCTGCCCGGGTGCCGGCGGCAGCGGAGGGCGGGCCCCGGACGCGGTGCTGCCCGTCGGGGGTGGGGGCAGCGGCGGAGGTGCGACCAGGGGGACCTCGGGGTGCTCGGACGGCGCTCCGGGTCTCGTCGCTGCGTGCGGCCCGGCCGGCCCGCCGAGGCCGGCCGGTGCCGTCTGACCCGGGTTCACGGTCGGGCCCGGCACGGGCTGGCCCGGCACCGGCTGGCCCGGCACGGGCTGGCCCGGCACCGGCTGGCCGGCCGGCGGCGGAGGGGCGGCGGCCGGGCGCTGCTCGCCCGTCGGCTGGGCGATCGGGATCTCCTGCGTGGAGGGCTGCCCGGACCCGGCGGGCTGCTGGGGATCGGACGGCGCACTCACGGGGCCTCCTCGCGGCGCTCGGGGTCCGCGGGTGCGGACCTCTCCGCCTGCACCGTAGCCGCGCGGTGGCCGGCCAGCGGGGAGGCGCCGGCCCGTCCGCGTCCGACCTGCCCGGACGGGTGGCACCCACCTAGGGTCGGGCGGGTGGGCACGCGCGCCGGCATCGTCGTCACCGGGACCGAGGTCCTCACCGGTCGGGTCGCCGACCGCAACGGCCCGTGGCTGGCCGAGGAGCTGCGCCTCCGCGGTGTCGACGTCGGCCACGTGGTGGTCGTCGGCGACCGCCCGGACGACCTGCGTGCCGCCCTCGCCTTCCTGACCGGGGCCGGCCTCGACCTGGTCGTCACCACCGGGGGGCTGGGTCCCACGGCCGACGACCTCACCGCCGAGCTGGTCGGCGACTTCCAGGGGCGTCCGTCCGCCGTCGACCCCGCGTTGGAGGAGCGGATCGGGGCGATCGTGGAGCGGCTCATGGCCCGCCGGGGCTGGCGGGCCGACCCCGTGGCGACCGCTGCCGGGGTGCGCAAGCAGGCGCGGGTGCCCATCGGGGCGACCGTGCTCGAGCCGGTCGGCACCGCGCCGGGACTCGTCGTCCCCCCGGTCGAGGGCCGCGCCGGTCCGCCGGTGCTCGTGCTGCCCGGGCCGCCGGCCGAGCTGCGGGGCATGTGGCCGGCCGCGCTGGCCACGGACGTCGTGGCGCGGGTGCTCGCCGGCGGGGCCGAGCTGCGCCAGGAGACGGTGCGGCTGTGGGGGACGCTGGAGAGCCAGCTGGCCGCGGTGCTGCGCGAGCACGACGCCGAGCTGGCCGGGTTGGAGATCACCACCTGCCTGCGCGACGGCGAACTGGAGATCGTGACGCGCTTCCCGGCCGAGCGGCAGCGGGCCTACGACGGCCTCGCGGCGCTGCTGCGCGGCAGCTTCGGCGACACGCTGTTCTCCGCCGGCCCGACCGTCGACGACCTGGTCGCCGGAGCGCTGGCCGAGCGCGGGCTGACCGTCGCCACCGCCGAGTCGTGCACCGGCGGCCTGCTCGCCGCCCGCCTCACCGAGCGGGCGGGGTCGTCGGCCTACGTGCTCGGCGGCGCGGTCGTCTACGCCGATTCGGCCAAGGAGCAGGTCGTCGGGGTCGGGGCCGACCTGCTCGTCGCGCACGGGGCGGTCAGCGCGGAGGTCGCGGTCGCCCTGGCCGAGGGCGCGCGCGACCGGTTCGGCGCCGACCTCGGCGTGGGCATCACCGGCATCGCCGGGCCCGGCGGCGGGTCACCGGCCAAGCCGGTCGGCACGGTGCACCTGTGCGCGGCGGGTCCGGACGGGCGGCAGTCGCGCGCCGTCGTCCTGCCCGGGTCGCGGACGACGGTGCGGGACCGGTCCGTCACGCTCGCCCTGCACCTGCTCCGCCAGCTGCTCCTCGGCGGCCCGGTGGCCTGACCCCGGACCGGGGGCCGGCCGGCGGGTGTGCCCGACCCGCGGCGCGGGCACGCAGGATGCGTGACGACCGTGACGCTGCACGCAACCGGGCCGGTCGACCCCGCCGAGGTGTGGGAGCGCTACGCCGTCCCGGCGCGCTGGCCGCAGTGGTCGCCGCAGATCACCGGCGTGGACACGCCGGCCGCCCGGCTCCGCGCCGGAGCCGGGGGGCGGGTGCGCGGCCCGCTCGGCCTGGCGGTGCCCTTCGTCGTGGCGACCGTCGACGAGACCGACCGCCGGTGGTCCTGGCAGGTGGACGTCGGCCCGGTGCGGCTGCGGCTGGTGCACTGGGTGGCGCCCGGTCCGGACGGCGGCACGACGACGGGTCTGCGCATCACCGGGCCCGCCCCGCTGGTCGTCACCTACGCGCCGCTCGCCCGGCTCGCGCTGCGCCGCCTGGTGACCGCCGACCTCCCCGCGCCGCCAGCACGCTGATCGACGTCCCCGACGGGCGGACAGCGGCGGCGGCGTGACCTGCGGCGTCGGACGCGACCGTCGTCACGGTGGCGTGCGAGCCGGTCCGGGCTACTACCCTGAGCACCGGTTCGGGTGCGGGTCGCCGTCGGCGTAGCGGGTGCCCGCGTGCCGTGAGTCACGTCGCGAACCGGTGATCCGCACGCAGGGGACGGAGAGCGGGCAGAGTGCACCCAGACGAGCACGGGGCGCGGTCGGCGCAGCCCGATCCGCTGGCCGCGGTACCCGACGCCGTCGCGCACCTCGACCGCTCCTGGCGCTTCACCTACCTCAACGCCTCCGCCGAGCGGCTCCTCGACCGCCGCGCCGAGGACATGCTGGGCCGCACCCTTCTCGAGTGCTTCCCCACGGCTGCGGGCCGGTCGCTCGCGCGCCGGCTCGCCCAGGTCGTGCGCCACGGCGAGCCGCGCGTCTTCGAGCACCTGCACAGCCACCAGCAGCGCTGGTACGAGCTGCGGGCGTTCCCCGACCCGAACGGCATCTCGGTCCTCTTCCGCGACATCGACGAGCGGCGGCGGCGCGAGGAGCGGCACGCCGCCGCGCTGCACGAGCTCGCCGGCGTCCTCGAGGCGCTGCCGGCGCCGACCGTCCTGGTCGACCACGACCTGCGGATCCTGTCGGCCAACCGCGCCTGGCACGCCAACGGCGAGCTGCTCCGCCGGGAGGGCAAGCAGCCCGGCCAACTGGGTGACGACTACCTCGAGGCGATGGCCCTGGGCCTGTCGCCCGACGACCACGCCGTCCTGACCGCCGGCCTGCACCGGCTGCTCGCGGGCACCCCGGACGGGGCCCATCGGACGTTCGACCTCGACTACGAGGGCCGCTTCGGCACGACGACGTTCTGGTTCCGGCTGCAGGCCTCCCGGGTGGAGGGCTCCGACCGGGTGGTCGTCTCGCACACCGACATCACCGAGCGGGTCCGCAGCGAGCAGGCGCTGCAGTGGCAGGCGGGCCACGACGAGCTCACCGGGCTGCCCAACCGCCGGCGGATGCTGCGGCTGGTCGACGACGCGCTCGACGAGGCCGCCGGACGGCGCGACGGCCGCAACAGCACGGCCCTGCTCCACCTCGACCTCGACGGCTTCAAGACGATCAACGACTCCCTCGGCCACCACATCGGCGACGTGCTGCTGGCCCAGGTCGCCACCCGGCTGCTCGACCAGGTCCGTCCCGGTGACGCCGTCGGCCGGCTGGGCGCCGACCAGTTCCTGGTCCTGGCCAGGGATTGCGACTCCGCAGAGGCCGCGGCCCTCGCCTTCCGCCTGCAGTCCTCGTTCGCGCTGCCCTTCCCCGCCGAGGGCCTGTCCGTCCCGCTGTCGAGCAGCATCGGCGTGGCCGTCGCCCACCTCGGCACGCACGACGCGCAGACCCTGCTCGGTGACGCCGACGCCGCGATGTACGCCGCCAAGAGCGCCGGCCGCGACCGCGTGCACCTGTTCTCACCGGGGCTGCGCGAGGCGGCCCGGTGGCGGCTGGAGGTGGCCACCCGCCTGCGCGACGACGCCATCGACCAGCTCGTCGTCCACTACCAGCCGGTGGTGCGGCTGGACACCGGGCTGGTCGAGGGGCTGGAGGCGCTGGTCCGGTGGCAGCACCCGCAGCGCGGCCTGCTGCTGCCCGACGCGTTCCTGTCGGTGGCCGAGGAGACCGGTCAGGTCATCCCGATCACCCGGCGCCTGCTGCGGGAGACCACGGCGCAGGCCGCGGCCTGGGCCGCCGAGGGCATGGACCTGCGCATGTCGGTCAACGTCAGCGCCCGCCACTTCGCGACCGAGACGCTGGTGCGCGACGTCCGCCTCGCCCTGCGCGACTCGGGCCTGGCACCCGAGCAGCTCGTGCTGGAGCTGACCGAGACCAGCGTCGCGGAGGACCCGACCCGCGCCGAGGACCAGCTCACCGTGCTGCGCGGTATCGGCGTGCGGATCGCCATCGATGACTTCGGCACCGGGTGGTCGTCGCTGGCCCAGCTGTTCGCGCTGCCGATCGGCACGTTGAAGATCGACCGGTCGCTGCTGGCCGCCGCCGAGCGCGCCGCCTCGGGCGACACCGGCGCGGTGCTGGCCGCGATCGTCGCGCTCACCCGGACGCTGGGCATCCGCTCCGTGGCCGAGGGCGTCGAGACCGTCGACCACCTGCGGATGGTCCGCGCGGCCGGCTGCGACCTGGCTCAGGGCTGGCTGCTCGGCCGGCCGATGCCCGCGGACGAGGTGCCCGGCTGGGTGCGCCGGGTGGAGGCGGCCGGCGGCGATCTGTGCCGCATCGCGGAGGTGGCCGCGGCGTCGGGGGCGCCGGCCGGCGGGGTCCGTCGTCCCCATGGCCGCTGAGCCGCCGGCCGTCGGCGGCGCCGGCCGCACCCGCCGGGTCGCGCGGCGCGCGACGACCCCCGCCGGTCCGCCGGTCGCCGACCGGCAGACTGCACCCGTGCTGGACGATCTCGACGACACTGCCGTGCTGGCCGACCCGGAGGACGAGGTCGACCTCGACGAGGGCCCCGGGACCGAGCCGCTCGGTGCCCGGGCTGCGGGCCCGTCGAGGCCGGTGCTCGACCTGCTGATCTGGGACGCGCCCAACATCGACATGACCCTGTCGACGGTGATCGGCGCCCGCCCGACCGCGGCCTCCCGCCCACGGTTCGACGCCATCGCCGCCTGGTTCGTCGAGGGGGCCGGCGATCCCGCCGCGCCCGACGCCCCCGAGGTCGAGGCGTGCGTCTTCGCCAACATCCCGCCGGTGGTGGGTTCGCTGCAGCGCTGGGTCGAGGCGCTGCGCGGGTTCGGCTTCGCGGTCTTCGCCCGACCGAAGGCCCAGCCGGACGACGACATCGACCAGGACATGCTCGACCACATCGAGGTGCGCCGGCACAGCCACCGCCTGCGCCGCCTCGTGGTCTTCTCCGGGGACGGCCGGAACTTCGCCGAGCCGCTCGAGGAGCTGGCCCGCTCCGGGGTGCAGGTCGTCGTGGTCGCCTTCAGCGAGGTCGCCGGGTACGCGATCGGGTCCGACGTCCTGGACTTCATCGACATCGAGGACGTGCCGGGCGCGTTCGCCGCTCCGCTGGACCGGGTGCGCCTGGACGCGCTGCCCCCGGACGGCGCGTGGCTGCGCCCCACCCGCAGCCTGCGCGAGTTCGTCAGCAGCTACACCGCGCGCCGCAACGGCTGACCCACCGGGTGCCCGCCGTGGCACGGCGGCGTGCGCGGCCACTGCCGCGGCACTGCGCCGTGCGCGGCCACCCGCCGCGGCGGGGAGACTGGGGCGGCACGGCGGCCCGACCGGGCGGCGCGTCGTCCGACCCGGGCCGTCAGGGGGCCGCCGGGGCGATTACCGTCCCCTGCGCGCGGCGCATGCCGCACGCGGGGCCGAGCGGCAGGGACAGGAACGGAGTGGACCGATGACGAGCGTGCCCGGCATCGACCATCCGGAAGAGCAGAGCGAGGCGCACGTGTCGCTCACCGGACGCGGTGTCTCGGTGTCCGCGCGTGTCGAGATGGTGCAGAACGACACGGTGGTGCTCCGGCCGTCGGCCGGCGACTTCGTGGAGCAGGCCGTGGTGTCGGTCGGCAGCGTCGTCGAGCTGTTCTGGAAGGGGCAGGACGACTTCCGCACCGCGCCCGCCGAGGTGACCGCGGTCGAGCAGGGTGCGGTGCTGCGCTGGCGGTTGCGGATGACCGGACCGGCCGAGGTCAGCCAGCGGCGGACGGCGGTGCGCGGCCGGGTGGTGCTGCCGCTGGAGGCCGGCCTCGGCAGCCTGGAGCTGACGGGCGAGACCGCCGACCTGAGCGAGAACGGCGCCCGGCTGCTGCTCGAGGGCTTCGGCATGCTGCCCGAGGCCGGCTCCACCATGGACCTGCGGATCGACCTGGAGTCGGGCCCGCTCCAGGTGAAGGCCGAGGTGGTGCGCGTCCAGGCGCGCGGTGCCCGCTGGTCGATGTCGGTCCGCTTCCCCGACATCGCCGAGAAGGACCAGGACCGGGTGCGCCGCCGGGTGTTCCAGGCGCTGCGCGAGGAGCGCGCCCGGCTCAGCGACTGACGGCGGTACGGCAGGGCCGGCCCAGGCCGGTCAGTCGTTGCGCCAGGCCCCCGGCCGTCGCGGCTCGGGCAGCCGGCCACGCCGAGACCACGGGCCCCCGCCGGACGGTCCGTCGTCCCGCCCGGACGGCAGCCGGGCCCACACGTGCTTGCGCCCGGGACGGCGCTCCCAGCCGTAGTCGAGGGACAGCTGCGCGACCAGGTGCAGGCCCATGCCACCGAGGGCCGGGTCGCGGTCGACCGCGGGGACCGGCGGCCGGTCGGGTGCCTCGTCGCTCAGGTCGAGCAGCCAGGCGCCCGGACCGGCGACGACGAGCGCGCGCACCTGCCCGCCGCCGTGCCGCAGCGCATTGGAGGCCAGCTCCTCGAACACGAGGAGCATCCCGTCGCGCGCGTCCTCGGTGGAGCCCAGCGCGACCGACGGGTGGGCGATGCGGGCCCGCAGGTCCGACCGCACGCGCGAGACGACGTGCATCGCCTCCAGGTGCCAGTGCCAGACGTCGCCGGGGACGGAGGGCACGGGCAGGCAGGGCCACGGCTCCGTGGGCGGGTGCCCGGCCGTCGCCTCCGCCATCGCCTCCCCCTCGTCTCCGCCGCGCACGGTTCCGCCCGGCCGGCCGGCTGCGCCCGGCCGTCCCCATCCTGACCGAAACCGTCGCGTTGCGCGAAAGGGTGGACGGCGAGGGGGGGTGCCCGCCGGGCACACTGGGCCCGTGCAGCAACTGTGGCGGGAGCTGAGCCGCGTGGTGCTGGCCGAGCGGTCCCTGTCGGAGGTCCTCACCGAGGTCGTCGGCATCGCCGCCGGGGCGATCCCGGGCGCGGAGGCCACGTCGATCACCCTCATCCGGGGCGAGGAGCCCTTCACCGCCGCGCACCACGGCGACATGGCGCTGGCCGCCGACGAGCTGCAGTACGAGCGCGGCTACGGACCGTGCATGGACGCCGGGCGGGGCGGTATCACGCTGCGGGTCGACGACATGCGCACCGAGCGGCGCTGGCCCGACTACGCGTCCCACGTCCTGCGGGTCGGCGTCCGGAGCTCGCTGTCGGTGCCGCTGCCCTACCAGGGCGCGGCCATCGGCGCGCTCAACGTCTACTCCACGCAGCCCGGCGCCTTCTCGGGCGAGGAGTCGCTGGCTGCCGGGCGCGAGGTCGCGGAGGCGGTCGCGGTGGCGGTGGCCAACGCCGAGGCGCACGCGCAGGTCGTCGAGCAGGCGCGCAACATGCGGCTGGCCATGGAGTCGCGCGCGGTCATCGAGCAGGCGAAGGGCGTGCTGATGGCCCAGCGGCACGTGGACGCGGACGCGGCCTTCGACATCCTGCGCGAGGCCTCCCAGCGCTACAACCGCAAGCTGCGGGAGATCGCCACCGGCATCGTCGCCTCCACCCAGCCGCGCTGACCGGAGTGGATCCGCCCGGGTCACCCGCACGGGATCCACTCCGGTCAGAGGGAGCAGAGGCGGCCGACCAGGAACTCGGTCGCGGCGGCGGGGTCGACGGTCTCGGCCACCTCGACCGCCGTGGGCGCGCGGGACACCGACCTCCGGTCGACCAGCGTCTGCCCGCGGCCGGCTCCGAGCGTGGTGTCGACGACGACGTCGCGGCGGACCGTGCCCAGCGTCCCGGGGACGATCGCCTCGGTGAGCGCCAGCGCGTCGTGGACGACGATCCCCGGGGTGCCGTGCCCGTCGCGGGGCTCGTCGACGTAGTCGCCGAGGATGGCCGCGGCCCGCTCGCCCACCGGCCCCGCGGCGGCGAACCGCTCGATGCCGGCCGCGGTCAGCACGGTGGGGCGGGTGACGTCGAGGCCGACCAGCACCGTCGGCAGCGCGGACGAGAGCACGACGTGCGCGGCCTCGGCGTCGGCCCAGGCGTTGAACTCCGCGACCGCGGTGACGTTGCCGCCGGCCGCGGCCGATCCGCCCATGACCACCAGCCGGCCGATCCGGGAAGCCTCCGCGGGGAAGACCCGCAGCAGCAGCGCCAGGTTGGTCAGCGGGCCGATCGCGGCGACCGTCACCGGTTCGGCCGAGCGGGTCAGCAGGTCGGCCAGCGCGACGACGGCCGGGCGGGGGTCCACCGTCGCCGGCGAGGGCGGCAGCACCACGCCGCCGAGCCCGGCCTCCCCGTGCACGTGCCCGGCGCGCCGCGGCTGCGGGTGCACCAGCGAGTCGGCGGCGCCGGCGGCCACCGGGACGTCGGACCGCTCGGCCAGGTGCAGCACCCGAAGCGCGTTCTCCGTCGTCCGCGCCAGGTCGACGTTGCCGTGCACCGTGGTGACCAGCCGCAGGTCGACCTCCGGGCTGGCCACCGCCAGCAGGATCGCCAGCGCGTCGTCGATGCCGGGGTCGGTGTCGATCACCAGGGGGGTCGGCGCGGGCACCGGCGCATCGTGCCAGGACGGCGGCACGGCAGGATCGCCGCATGTCCTCCGTGCTCCTCGCCAGCTGCGCGTCGGCCGCCGGGACCGACGAGGACGAGCCGCTGCTGCTGGCCGCCCTCGCCGAGGCGGGCGTGGCGGCGGCGGTCGCCGACTGGGCGGATCCGCGCGTCGACTGGGCGGCGGCCGGGGCCGTGGTCGTCCACTCGACCTGGGACTACGCCCCCCGCCGCGACGACTTCCTCGCCTGGGCGCGTGCGGTGGAGGCGGCGACCGCGCTGTTCAACCCCGCCGACGTGCTGACCTGGAACACCGACAAGCGGTATCTCACCGAGCTGGCCGCCGCGGGGCTGCCCGTCGTCCCCACCGCCTGGTCCGGCACCCCGGCGACCCTCGACGCCGCGCTGGCGGTCGGTGAGGACGTCGTCGTCAAGCCGGCCGTGTCGGCCGGCGCCCGGGACACCGCCCGGTTCCGGCCGGGGCAGCGGACGGCGGCCCGCGACTTCGCCGCGGCCGTCCTCGCCGGCGGGCGGGTGGTCATGGTGCAGCCCTACCTCGAGCGGCTGGACGACGAGGGCGAGACCGGGCTGGTGTACGTCGACGGCGCCTTCAGCCACGCCTTCCGCAAGGACGCGCTGCTGGCCGGCGGGCCGCTGGGCGAGGGCCTGTTCGCCGCCGAGACGATCACCGCGCGCACTCCCACGGCCGCCCAGCGGGAGGTGGGCGACCGCGTGCTCGCCGCGGTCGCGGCCCGGACCGGGGCGCCGCCGCTGTACGCCCGGGTGGACCTCGTGCCCGGGCCGGACGGCGGCCCGGTGCTGCTCGAGCTGGAGCTGACCGAGCCCAGCCTCTTCCTCACCACCGACGACGGCGCGGCCGCGCGCGTCGCAGCCGCCCTCGCCGCCCGGCTGGGCTGACTGTGGACCCGGCTCAGCGGGCCGCCGCGGCCTCACCCGGGCGGTCGTCGTCCAGGGGCTCGCCGCGCCGGCGGGCCGGCCGGGTCAGGAGGTACAGCAGCACGCCGACCGCGAGCAGGATGCCCGCCCGGAGCCACGTGCCGGCCTCCTGCTGCCACAGCAGCAGCACGCAGGAGCCGATGGCCAGCACGGGCACCGCGCGGGGCGTCACGAAGTGCCGGTGGTCGACGGTGTCGCGCTTGAGCACCAGGACGGCGGTGTTCACGCTCAGGAAGACCAGCAGCAGGAGCAGCACCACGGTGGTGGCCAGGTCGGCCAGCGTGCCGGTGAGCGTGAGGGCGATCGCCACCGCGGTCGTGACGACGATCGCCACCCACGGCGTGCGGCGGCCGGGTAGCACCCGCCCCAGCGACCGGGGCAGCAGGCCCTGCTCGGCCATGCCGAAGACCAGCCGGCTCGACATGATCATGGCCAGCAGCGCGCCGTTGGCCACGGCGGTGAGCGCGACGGCGCTGAACAGCCAGCCGGGGACGCCGGCACCGGCCGCGCGGACGACCTCCAGCAGCGGGCCGGAGGAGCCGGCCAGGGTGTCGGCCGGGACGACCGCCGCGGCGGCGAGCGCCACGAGCAGGTACACCACGCCGGCGGTGGCCAGCGCGCCGAACAGCGCCCGCGGATAGGCCCGCGCCGGGGAGTGCACCTCCTCGGCGATGTTGGCCGACACCTCGAACCCGACGAAGGAGTAGTAGGCGATCAGCGCCGCGGCCAGCACCGCCGAGCCGGCGGGGACGCCGTCGGGGAAGTCGATGACCCGGCCCAGGTCGCCGTCGCCTCGGCCGAGCACGACCGCGCCGAGGACGACGACGAGCAGCAGCCCGCTGACCTCGACCACCGTCATCACCACGTTGGCCCGCACCGACTCCGAGATGCCCCGCGCGTTGACCAGGGCGAGCGCGACGAGGAAGACGACCGCGGTGACCGTGGTGGGTGCCTCGACGAACACCGCCAGGTAGTCGCCGGCGAAGGCGAGCGTGAGACCGGCCGCGCTGGTCACCCCGGCGGCGAGCATGCAGAAGCCGACCAGGAAGGACACCTCCGGACGCCGGAACGCCTTCTCCGCGTACACGGCGGCCCCGCCGGCGCGCGGGTACTTGCCGACCAGCTCGGCGTAGGAGGCGGCGGTCAGCAGGGCCAGCCCGAGGGCGACCACCAGCGGCACCCAGAGGGCGCCGCCCACCTCCGCGGCCACCTCGCCGACGAGCGCGTAGATGCCCGCGCCCAGCACGTCGCCGAGGATGAACAGGTAGAGCAGCCGGACCGAGACCGCCCGTTTGAGCCTCGTGTCGCCGTCGGTGTCGCCGTTCGTGTCGGCGTCCTTGGCGGCGTCGCCGCCGGTGCTGGTGTCGCCGCCGGAGCTGGTGTCGCTGCCGGTGCCGGCGCCGGCGCCGGCACCCGTGGGCCGGGCGGGATCGCTCACCGGGCGAGTCTGTGCAGGGAGCGGCGGAGCGGCAATTCGGCACGGGTGCGTCACCCGTCCGGGTGCACGACACGCCGTCCGCGCCCGAGGCGTCTTCGGGTGACCGTGCGCCTCCCGGCCGCTTTTCCCGCGTGCGGACCACCCGCTTGTCGACAAGTGATCACGGCGGGGGAGCGGTCGTCGGCCGCGCGCGAGGGGGTGCGCAACGGTTGGGTCACGCGCCTCCCGGGAGTCCCCGCGGAGCGGCGCCGCGGGGCCGTCCGCTCCTTACCTTTCCTCCTGACCGCGGCACCTTCCCCGGCCGCGGTCACCGACTCCAGGAGGACGTGCATGGGCTCCGAGCAGGCCACCGCACCCGCGTCGACCGCGCCGGCCGCCCCGGCGGCGGGCGACGCAGGGCTGAGCCTCGCCGGGCTGATCGACGTGCTCGACCGGGCCGACGTGCTCGTCCGGCAGGGCCCTCGCCCGCGGCGCTCGGCGGCGTACCGGTCCCCGGCCGCGCGCGGCATCCCACGCGCCGTCCCGCTGCGGCAGGTGCCGCCGGCGCCCAGCGCCCGCATCCCGGCCTCCGGCCTCCCGGCCCCGGGCGAGCGCAGGCCGGCGCCCGGCACCCCGGCCGCCGGCGCCGGCGCCGATCCCGGCGCCGCCCCGGGCGCCGCCTGGCGGCCTCCGCAGCCGACGCTGCCGGGTGGTCCGGCGGCCGCCGCCCCGGCGGATGCCCCGTCCTCCCTCCTCGGGCGGCTGCGGCTGCGGTTGCGGACGCTGCACCGCCGGGCGGCGCTGTGGGGCGCCGGGCCGGACGGCGCCCACCTGGCGTGGGGTGCGCCGCCGCCGCGGCGGACCTACCGCGCGACGTGGGACGACCCGCCGGTCCGCGCGGTCGACGCACCGGTCGTGCTGCGCGAGCTGCCCAGCACCCCCACGGTCGCGGCGCCGTCGGTCCGGGAGCCGGTGCTGCCGCCGGCCGCGATCCCCGGCGCGCCCTCCACCGCGCCCTCCACCGCGCCCTCCAACGGGCTCCCCGGCGCGGAGCCGGCCCCGGCGCGGGCACCTAGGGTGTCGGGGTGTTCACCACACGGCCCGAGCTCGCCGGCACGTTCGGCATGGTCGCCACCACGCACTGGCTGGCCACGGCCGCCGGCATGGCGACCCTCGAGGCGGGGGGCAACGCCTGTGATGCCGCCGTTGCCGCCGGCTTCACGCTGCACGTCGTCGAGCCCCACCTCAACGGCCCAGGGGGCGAGGTCCCCGTCGTCCTCGCCCGCGGGGGGTCCGGCTCGGACGCGGGGCGACCCGTCGTTCTGTCCGGTCAGGGGGTCGCCCCCGCCGGAGCCACCGTAGAGGCCTTCGAGGAGCTCGGGCTGGACCTCGTCCCGGGCACCGGCCTCCTCGCCGCCACCGTCCCCGGCGCCGTCGGCGCCTGGCTGACCCTGCTGCGCGACCACGGCACCCAGCCGTTGGACGCCGTCCTCCGCTTCGCCATCGAGTACGCCGAGACCGGCCACCCCCTCGTTCCCCGGGTGGCCGCGACCGTCGCCTCGGTCTCCGAGCACTTCCGCACCCACTGGCCGACCTCGGCCGCCACCTGGCTCTCCTCCGACGGTGCACCTCCGGCCGCCGGCCGTCCGTTCCGCAACCCGGTCCTCGCCTCGACCTACCGTCGCCTGCTCGACGCAGCGCACGGACCCACCCGAGAGGCACAGATCGACGCGGCCCTGGCGGCCTGGTACTCCGGATTCGTCGCCGAGGCGATCGACAGCTTCTGCCGGTACCCGGTGAGGGACGACTCCGGTCGTGATCACCCCGGGTTTCTGACCGGGCAGGACCTGGCCACGTGGACGCCGGGCTACGAGCCGCCGGTCACGCTGGACTGGCGCGGGTGGACGCTCGCGAAGGCCGGGCCGTGGTCGCAGGGTCCGGCACTGCTCCAGGCGCTGGCGATGCTGGACGGCGTCCCGGCGGTGCGGTCCGCGCGCGGACGGGGTGCCGCAGCCGGGGACGGGGCGGCCGGCCCGGACGGCCCCGGGGGCACGGGTCCGGACGCCGACACCGTGCACGCCGCCGTCGAGGCCGTGAAGCTGGCCATGGCCGACCGGGAGGCCTGGTACGGCGACAGCGGCGACGTGCCGGTCGACCGGCTGCTCTCCGCGGACTACGCCGCCGAGCGGCGGACGCTGATCGGCGAGCGGGCCAGCACCGAGCTGCGGCCCGGATCGCCGGCGGGGGCGCCGCCGCTCCTCCCGCGCCGGATCAGCACCGACCGGCCGGGCACCGCGCCGTCGCTCGCCGCAGCCGGGGCGGCCACCGCAGCGGGCGTCGGCGAGCCCACCGTCGACGCCCGCGGGACCACCCGGGGCGACACCTGCCACATCGACGTCGTCGACCGCTGGGGCAACCTGGTCTCGGCCACGCCGTCCGGCGGCTGGCTGCAGAGCTCACCGGTCATCCCCGAGCTGGGCTTCCCGCTCGGCACCCGGGCGCAGATGTTCTGGCTCGACCGCGGCCTGCCCAACTCCCTCGCCCCGGGCAAGCGGCCGCGCACCACGCTCACGCCCTCGCTGGCCCTGCGGGACGGCGTCCCCGTCATGGCCTTCGGCACCCCCGGGGGAGACCAGCAGGAGCAGTGGCAGCTGTGCTTCTGGCTGGCCCACACCGTGCGCGGGCTCGACCTGCAGGCCTCCATCGATGCGCCCGCCTGGCACACCACGAGCTTCCCGTCGTCGTTCTACCCGCGCCAGACGACTCCGGGCGAGGTCGTCGTCGAGTCGCGCATCGGCGAGGACGTGATCGCCGAGCTGCGCCGCCGCGGGCACACGGTCACCGTGTCCGGACCGTGGTCGCTGGGCCGGCTGTCGGCGGTCAGCCGCGATCCGGAGACCGGCGTGCTGCGCGCGGCGGCCAACCCGCGTGGCATGCAGGGTTACGCGGCCGGCCGCTGACACCGGCATCCCCGCGCGGCGCTCAGCCGCGGCGCAGCAGCGCCCAGACGTGCTTGCAGCCGTCGCGCACGTACCAGCCGTGCTCGGTGGCCAGCTCCGCGATGAGGTAGAGCCCCAGGCCGCCCTCGCTGGGGTCGCGGTCGACGGCGGGCACCGGCGGCCGGTGCGCCGCCTGGTCGGAGACCTCGACGAGGAAGGCGTCGCCGGTCGTCCGCACCGCCGCCTCGACGCGGCCACCGCCGTGGCGCAGCGCGTTCGACGCCATCTCGTCGAGGGTGAGCACGAGCTGGTCGAGCAGGTCGGCGGCGCGGTCGCCGAGGGACCCGGTGGCGGTGACGTGACGGCGGACGTCGGCGCGCACGCGGGGCAGTTCGGCGACGTCGCCAAGCTCCCAGCGCAGGGCCGGGCCGGCGGGCGGTGGGCTCGCGGTCGGCCAGCTCGGCCCGGCCGCGTCCCCTGTCACCGTGCGGTCTCCCTCGTCTGCGGGGCCACCGTCGGGTCGGCCGGCCTGACACCTTCCTATGGGCTGCCCGCCGCGCGCCCAAACCCTGCTGGGTCGGGCGTCACCCCCGGGCGGGTGACCGTCGGGTCCGCGGCACAGCATCCGTGGCCAGTTGACCACGGATGCCCTCCACCAGCAGGGCGGCGGGCCGGTGCCGGGGGGCGTCGCGGGCCAGGACGCCCCGGCGGGACGGCGCGAGCGAGGTGAGCCCGCTGGACGCCGTCCCGGGGGTGGACCCGGAGCCGCTGGCGATGGTCCGATCGGGATCAGCCGCCGACGAAGACCGGGTCCCACGTCCCCAGGACGAGGCCCAGGCCGACCGCGGCGGCGCACACGGCCACCGTGGCGGCGACGAAGACGGTGTCGCGCGCGTGCAGGACCGAGCCGCGGGCGTTCGTCCGCCGGACGCCGCTGTCGAAGCCGCGGGCGTCCATCGCCGTCGCCAGCCGGGTGGCCCGCCGCACCGCCCCGACCAGCAGGGTGAAGCCCGCGCCCGCCAGGAGCCGCACGGCGGCGACCGGGTTGCGGCCGGCGTCCACCCCGCGCGTGCGCCGGGCCAGCCGGATCGCCTCGAACTCGGCGACCAGCAGCGGCGCCAGCCGCACCGCGGCCAGCGCGCCGAAGGCGAAGCGGGTCGGCACGCGCCAGTGCAGCGTGAGCGCGTCGGCCAGCCGCACCGGGTCGGTCGAGGCCACCAGCAGCACGCCGGGCAGCGCCAGCCCGACGACGCGCAGCGCCAGGCCGACCCCGGTGACGACGCCCGCGTCCTCGGCCAGCAGCACGTTGACCACGGCGACGCTCGACGCGCCGACCAGCACCGGCCAGGTGCGCCGCCACACCACCCCCGGGCGGACGAGCCCGGCCGCCGGGAACAGGCACAGCTCGGCGGCCAGCACGACGGCGGGGGTGACCACGTCCAGGCTGGTCAACAGGGTGAGCGTGACCACGCCCACAGCGGTCAGCTGCGCCACCGGGTTGATCCGCGCCAGCCGGACCCCGGGCACCGGTCCCAGCGCCAGCGACGCGGTCACCGCCGTCCCCCGTCGGGGGCCGGCGCGCCGCGCCGGGCGGGCAGGACCAGGCGGTCGTCGGCGAGGACGTCGACCAGGTCGGCGTCGTGGGTGACGACGGCGACCGCGCAGCCACGCGCCCGTTGCTCGGCGAGCAGTGTGACCACCTCCCGCCAGGTCGCGGCGTCCTGGCCGAAGGTCGGCTCGTCGAGCACCAGCACCCGCGGCGAGGTGGCAAGCGCGGTGGCCACCGACAGCCGCCGCTGCTGCCCGCCGGAGAGGGTGAACGGGTTGGCGTCGGCGAGCGCGGTCAGGCCGAGCCGCTCCAGCAGGGCCTCGGCGGTGGCCCGGGCGGCCGTCGCGTGCCCGCCGGACCGCAGCGGCCCGAGGGCCAGCTCGTCGTGCAGCCGCCCGGTGAGGAACTGCTGCTCGGGGTGCTGGAACACCGTGCCGATCCGGGTGACCAGCTCGCCGGCCCGCCACCGGTGCGGCGCCCGGACGCCGCGGCGCACGCCGGCGGCGAGCTCCGCGGCCGCCTCGACGCGGCCGGTGGTGGGCGCGCGGAGGCCGGCCAGCAGCAGCGCCAGCGTCGACTTACCCGTGCCGTTCGGGCCGGTCAGGGCCAGCGCCCGACCGGCCCGCAGCGCGGCGTCCGTGGGACGCAGCGCGGGGGTGGTAGCACCCGGGTAGGTGAAGCCGGCGGCCTCCGCGGCGAGCAGGACCGGTCCGTCCGGGGCCGGCGGCAGCCGGAGGCCCGCCGCGCGCGGCGCCGGCCGCCAGTCCGGGCCGTGCTCGACCAGGCTCCCGCCGACGAGCTCCACCACGCGGTCGACGAGGGGCAACCACGGCGCCGCGTCGTGGTCGACGACGAGCACGGTGGCGCCCCGGTCGGCGGTCGCCCGCGCCACCGCCGACCGGACCAGCGCGGCGCCGTCCGGGTCGAGCTGCGCGGTGGGCTCGTCGAGCAGCAGCAGCCCGGGCCGGCGGGCCAGCGCCCCGGCGAGCACCAGCCGCTGCTTCTCCCCGCCGGAGAGGGCCTGGGTGGGCCGCTCGCGGTCGTAGCCGAAGCCCACGTCGGCCAGCGCCTCGTCGACCCGCGGCCAGATGGCCTCCGGCGGCAGGCCGGCGTTCTCCAGGCCGAAGGCCACGTCGTCCCCGGCGCGGGTCATGACCAGTTGGCTGTCGGGGTCCTGGGCGAGCAGGCCGAGCCGGTCGCGGGCGGCGCGCGGGTCGACGCCGTCGACGGTCAGCCCGCCGCGCAGCTCGGTGCCCTCGTGCTCGAGCAGCCCGGCGACGGCGGCCAGGAGCGTCGACTTGCCCGACCCCGAGGCGCCCGTGAGCAGCACCCGCTCGCCCGGTCCGACGACGACGTCGACGTCCGTGAGCGCCCACGCGTGCCGGGACGCGTGCCGCACGCCCAGCCCCCGCGCCACCACCCGGGCGGGCCGGGGGCCTCCCGGCGCCCCGCCGGCGGCGGGCACGGGCCGGGTCCCCGCGGGACCGGGTCGGCGCACGGGAACGGCAGGTTCAGACGCGGCTGCCACCGGCGGCGAAGGAGCTCAGCGCGCCGGTGCGCGCCACGGCACGGACCAGCGCCCGGCCGCCGACCCCGGCGATCGCGGCGGTGCTGGCCACCACGACGGCGGTGTACGTGGCCTTCCAGGTCCCCGACCAGAGCGGGTAGTAGTACAGGAGGTCGAGCACGGCGGCCATCAGGCCGGCGAGCGCCGCGGCCAGCAGCGCCGGGAACCAGCCGAACCGGCGGTAGCCGAAGACGGCGAACCCGGCCTCACCGGCCAGACCCTGCAGCAGGCCGTAGACGAGGACGACGCCGCCCCAGGCCGAGCCGAGCAGCGCGGAGACGGTCGCGGCGACGAGCTCGGCGAACAGGGCCGCACCGGGCTTGCGCACGATCAGCGGCGCGACGACCGCGGGCATCAGCCAGATCCCGTACAGCACGGCCTGCGCGGGCGGGAACGCGTCGAAGGCGGCGCCGGTCGCGGCCCACAGCAGGCCCCAGGCCCAGAAGACGACGCCGAAGGCGACGCCCAGGACGGCGGTGACGACGATATCGACGGTGCGCCAGCGCTTCCCCGCGGGCCCGGTCGACGACGGACGGACGGCCTGCTCGGCCATGGATGCCTCCCAACTCCCTGCGCCGGCATGACCCGGATCAGGTTCGAGGGTCTGCGGTGTCCCGCACTCTCAGCGCCGTGGCGCTCCCCTGTGGTGTCTTCGGTTGTGCCGCCGAGCCTAGCCCGTCCGCGATCACGGCGCCGGGGCCGTCCCCGGAGGTCAGCGCACCGCACGCGCGGCCGCCTCGACCAGCGCGTCGATGCGGCGGGCGTGCGCCCCGCGCCAGTAGACGCGCCCGCACGAGCGGCAGCGGGAGAACCGCTCGTAGGTGCGCCGCGTCCCGGGTTCGAGCCGGTCGGCCACCTCCTCCTTCGCCACGTCGACCAGCGGCCCTCCGCAGGCCGTGCAGCGGGTGAGCGGCGCGAGCGACGGCGCGAACCGGTCGAGGACGTCGGCCAGCTGGGCCTCGGTCCCGCTCCCGCGGACGAGCGCGCCGCGCGCGGTGCCGTCCCGGCCGAACGCGCGGCGCATGAGCAGCCGGCGGTCCTGGGTGAGCAGGACCCGCCGCTCGGCGACCGCGGTGGCGACCAGGTCGGGGTCGTCCGCGTCGGCGGACCAGGCGGCGTCCTGGCCGAGCAGCCGCAGCCGGCGGGTCAGCGCGCCGAGGCCGACGTCGAGCAGGAAGCCGCCGGGCGGCGTGGGCTCCGGGCGCGGCGCCGTCCCGACGTCCACGACGGCGCCCGGCCCGGGTCGGTCGTCCGGTCCGGCGGCGGCGCCGTCCACCCGCAGCTCGCCCGCCTCGGTCAGCGGCACCCCGGCCGCCTGGACGACGTGCCCGACCGTGGCATCCGGATCGTGCGCCAGCCGGCGCACCCGGCCGGCCCGGTCGCGGCCCGGGAGCAGGAAGGCCAGCGGCCCGGCCACCCGCACGAGGACGTCGCCGGTGTCGGTCACGCCCCCGGGCTACCCCTTCCCGGCGGTGATGGCCAGACCGACGCCGTCCGGGCCGCGGGGCCCCGCGCCGCGCGCGGTCGGGCGGCCGGCTCCGGCACGATCGACGCCGTGGAACCGATCGAGCTGGCCGCCGGTCCGCTGCGGTTGCGGCCGTGGCGGTTGGAGGACGTCGACGACGTCTGGGCGGCGATCCAGGATCCCGAGCTGCAGCTGTGGAACGGCCAGGGCGAGGCCTCGCGCGAGGACGCCGCGGGCTTCGTCGCCCGGCGCCGCGAGTGGTCGTCGGGCACCGCCGCCTCCTGGGCCGTGGTGGACGGCGACACCGGGGAGCTGCTCGGCTCGGTCTCGCTGCACTCGATCGACCCGCTGCAGGGCGACGCGCAGATCGGGTACTGGACGGTGGCCGCGGCCCGCGGCCGGGGGATCGCCGGCCGCGCCGTCGACACGGTCTGCCGCTGGGCCTTCAGCAGCCTGCCCGTCGACCGCATCGAGCTCTGCCACGCCGTGGAGAACTCCGCCTCCGGCCGGGTCGCGGAGAAGGCCGGCTTCCGCCGCGAGGGCCGGCTGCGCCGGTCGTTCCGGTACGGCGACGGGCGCAAGCACGACGAGCTGCTGTGGGCCCGGCTGGCGGACGACGACGTCCCGCCCCCGGGCGCCTGACACCTCGGCACCGTCCGGCAGCCCCCGCTGCACGCGGGCGGCGCCACCGGACGCCGCCCGGTGCCGCCGGAGCTCTGGCTCACCCCTTGACATCCGCCCCACTGACATCTGAGATGTCAGTGTGCCCAGCCTGTCGCCGGTCGGCCGCACCCTGCTCCGGGACCAGGCACTGGAACGACTCCGGGCGGCGATCGTCACCGGGGAGCTGGCGCCGGGCAGCGTCATCAAGGACGCCGAGCTGGCCAGCCGGCTGCGGCTGTCTGTCGCGCCGGTGCGCGCGGCGCTGACGCGGCTGGCCGACGAGGGGCTGGTGGAGGCCAAGCCGCAGAGCCACACCCGCGTGACCCAGCTGGCCGTGCCCCAGGTACGCGACGCCGCCGCCGTCGTCCGGGCGATGCACGAGCTCGCCGCCCGGGAGGCCACCGGCCGGCTGACCGGCGACGACGTGGCGGCCATGCGTGCGGCGAACGACCGCTTCACCGTCGCCGTGGCGGCCGGGGACGTCGACGCGGCCCTGGTCGCCGACGACGAGCTGCACGGCGTGCTGCTGGCCCGGCTGGGCAACGCCGCCGCGACGGCCACCGTCGACCGGTTCACCCCGCTGATCCGCCGCCTCGAGCGCAGCCGCTTCGCCGCCGACGGCGCCCGCGGCTCGGCGGAACGGCACGCGCGGCTCATCGACGCGTGCGCGGCGGGCGACGTGGCCGCCGTCGTCGGCCTGACCACCGAGATCTGGACGGCGCTGCTCGACGAGCTCGCCGACGCACCCACCGACCCCGAGGAGCACCCGTGAGCCTGGCCGACTTCCCCCGCTACCCGCTGCTGTTCGGCCCCTCCCCCGTGCACCGGCTCGACCGGCTCACCGCGCACCTCGGCGGAGCGGAGGTCTGGGCCAAGCGGGAGGACTGCAACTCCGGCATCGCGTACGGCGGCAACAAGACGCGCAAGCTCGAGTACCTCGTCGCCGACGCCCTCGCGCAGGGCTGCGACACGCTGGTGTCGATCGGTGGGGTGCAGAGCAACCACACCCGGCAGGTCGCCGCCGTCGCCGCGCGGGTCGGGCTGCACTGCGTGCTGGTGCAGGAGAGCTGGGTCGACTGGCCCGACGCCGTGTACGACAAGGTGGGCAACATCCTGCTCAGCCGGCTGGCCGGCGCCGACGTCCGGCTGGTCAAGGCGGGTTTCGGCATCGGCGTCAAGGAGAGCTGGGAGGCCGCGCTCGCCGAGATCGAGGCCCGCGGGGGCAAGCCGTACGCCATCCCGGCGGGCGCCTCGGACCACCCGCTCGGCGGGCTCGGCTTCGCCGGCTGGGCGCACGAGGTGGCCGCGCAGGAGGCCGAGCTCGGCGTCTTCTTCGACACGGTCGTCGTCTGCTCGGTGACCGGGTCGACGCAGGCGGGCATGGTCGCCGGGTTCGCGCAGCTGGCGGAGGACGGCGGCCGGCCGCGCCGCGTGCTGGGCGTCGACGCCTCGGCCAAGCCGGCCGAGACCCGCGACCAGGTGCTGCGCATCGCCCGGCGCACGGCCGACGCGATCGGGCTCCGGCGGCCGATCACCGCCGACGACGTGGAGCTCGACGAGCGCTACCACGCCGGCACCTACGGCATCCCCGACGGGACGACGATCCGGGCGATGGAGCTGGCCGCCCGCACCGAGGGCATGGTCACCGACCCGGTCTACGAGGGGAAGTCGATGGCGGCGACCATCGACCTGGTCGGCCGCGGGGAGATCGACCCGTCGTCCACGGTGCTCTACGCCCACCTCGGCGGGCAGCCGGCGCTCAACGGCTACAGCGCCCTGTTCTCCTGACCGGAGGTGGACTGCGGGAGGCGAGGATTCCTCGCGCTCGGCACTCCGCCGGCCGGTTCCGGGGCGGGCGAGCGGGTTGCGGGCCCGGCCTACGCTCGGGGCATGCTCTTCTCCCGGGCCAAGACGCAGCTGGTGTCCGCCGACGACGCGCTGAGGGGCCGCGCCGAGCCGCTCCCGCACGTCCCCGAGGTGCACGCGGTGAACGGCAACCGCATCCAGCCGCCCTTCCCCGAGGGGATGCAGACCGCCGTCTTCGGCGCCGGGTGCTTCTGGGGAGTCGAGAAGGTGTTCTGGGAGACGCCCGGGATCTACTCGACCGCGGCCGGCTACGCCGGCGGGCACACTCCCAACCCGACGTACGAGGAGGTCTGCTCGGCCCGGACCGGGCACACCGAGGTCGTGCTCGTGGTGTTCGACCCGGCGCAGATCTCCTACGAGCAGCTGCTCAAGGTCTTCTGGGAGGACCACGACCCCACGCAGGGCATGCGGCAGGGCAACGACGTCGGCACGCAGTACCGCTCGGCGATCTACACGCAGTCCGCCGAGCAGGAGGCCGCGGCCAAGGCCAGCCGTGACGCCTTCCAGGAGCGGCTGACAGCCGCCGGCTACGGCGAGATCACCACCGAGATCGCCCCGCTGCGCGACTTCTTCTACGCCGAGGACTACCACCAGCAGTACCTGTTCAAGGTGCCGCACGGCTACTGCCCGGTGCACTCCACCGGGGTCTCCTGCCCGGTCGGCCTGCCGGGGGTCTGACGCCGTCCCCCGGTAGCGTCGCGACCCGTGGAGGTCCTGCGGACGCCCGAGGAGCGCTTCACCGACCTGCCCGGGTTCGGCTACCCGCCGTGGTACGTCGAGGTCGACGACACCGCGGGCGGCCGGCTCCGGGTCGCCTACGTCGACGAGGGGCCGCAGGACGGCGAGACGGTCCTGCTGCTGCACGGCGAGCCGTCGTGGTCGTACCTCTACCGGCAGCTCGTCCCGGTGCTCGTCGACGCGGGCCTGCGGGTGGTCGCCCCGGACCTGGTCGGGTTCGGGCGTTCCGACAAGCCCGTCGAGCGCGCGGCCTACACCTACGCCCGGCACGTCGGGTGGATGCGCGAGGCGCTGCTCGACCGGCTCGGGCTGCGCGGGGTGACCCTCGTCGGGCAGGACTGGGGCGGGCTGATCGGCCTCCGGCTGGTCGCCGAGCACCCCGGCCGCTTCGCCCGGGTGGTCGTCGCCAACACGTTCCTGCCCACCGGTGAGCAGCCGGTGAGCGAGGCGTTCCTCACGTGGCAGCGGTTCGCGGCGACGTCGGACCGGTTCGACGTCGGGCGGGTCATCGCCAACGGCACCGTGTCGCAGCTCCCAGCCGGCGTGCTGGCCGCCTACGACGCGCCCTTCCCCGACGACCGCTACAAGGCCGGCGCGCGGGTGTTCCCCGCCCTCGTGCCGACGAGGCCCGACGACCCCGCGGCTGCCGCCAACCGGGCCGCGTGGGAGGTGCTCGCCCGCTGGGACGCGCCGTTCCTGACCGCGTTCTCCGACGGCGACCCGATCACCCGCGGCGGCGACCGGGTGTTCCAGGAGCGGGTCCCCGGCGCGCGGGGGCGGCCGCACGTGACGCTGGCCGGCGGGCACTTCCTGCAGGAGGACGCCGGCCCCGAGCTCGCCCGCGTCGTCGCCGACCTCGTCGCTGCGACCCCCGACCCCTGACCGTCGGAGACGGCCATGTCCGACGCCGAGGACGTGCTGGCGGCGCTGCGCCGGGAGCCGGACGTCGACGCGCCCGACCTGGTCGCCGTCGACGCCACCGACCGGCTGCTGCTCGACACCGCCGCTGACCTGGTGCGGAGCTGCGGTCCCGGCGAGGTCGCCGTCGTCGACGACTCCTACGGCGCGCTCACCCTGGGCGCTGCCGCGGCCGGGGCCACCGGTGTCCGGGTGCACCAGGACCTGCTGGTCGGCGAGCGGGCTCTCGTCCGCAACGCCGAGCGGACCGGGCTGACCGGCGGCTTCCGCCCGGTGCCGCTGACGTCGGAGCTGGCGGACGGCGCGCGGCTCGTCCTGGTCCGGGTGCCCAAGGCGCTGGACGCGCTGCGCGAGGTCGCCGAGGTGCTCGCCGCGGGCGCGGCCCCGGACGTGACCGTGCTCGTCGGCGGCCGGGTCAAGCACATGACGCACGCCATGAACGACGTCCTCGCGGACTCCTTCGGCGACGTGTCCGCCACGCTGGCGCGGCAGAAGTCGCGGGTGCTGGTCGCCCGCAGCCCGCGACCGGGGCGCCCGACGTTCCCGCGGGAACGCCACCACCCCGACCTCGGGCTCACCGTCCGCGCGCACGGAGCGGCGTTTGCGGGCACGAAGGTGGACGCCGGCACCCGTGCGCTGCTCGCGGTGCTCGACCGCGCCGCGCCGGAGGCCCGGACCGCCGTCGACCTGGGCTGCGGCACCGGCGTGCTGGCCGCCGCGCTGGCCCGCGCCCGGCCGGGGCTGTCCGTCACGGCCGTCGACCAGTCCGCGGCGGCCGTCGCCTCCGCCGTCGCCTCCGCGGCCGCCAACGGGCTGGCCGACCGGGTACGCGTGGGGCGCGACGACGCCGGCGACTCGCTGCGGCCGGCGAGCGCCGACCTCGTCGTCTGCAACCCGCCGTTCCACCTGGGCCCGGCGGTGGTGACGACCGCCGCCGACCGGCTGTTCGCCGGAGCAGCGCGGCTGCTGCGGCCCGGCGGCGAGCTGTGGACGGTCTGGAACGGCTCCCTGCCCCATCGCGGCGCGCTGCGGCGGCTGGTGGGCCCGACCCGGCTGGTGTCCCGCGGGCCGCGGTTCGTCGTCGCCGTCTCCACCCGCCGCTGAACGCCGCCGGCTGCCGGAGGGCGGGCGGACCGGCGGGGTGGCCGTCCGCGGGTCGCCGGGGCCGGCGGGGCGGGGGAGGCCACCGGTGCGGGCGGGGCGGCGGCCCCGCCGCGGCCGCCGGTTCGCCTGGAGCGGGAGACCGGCCCTGCCGAACCTGGGCTCACGGGTGGGTGCAGCCAGCACCGACCGACCTCCGCGCAGGAGCTCCCATGGCCCGCACCGTCTGGTCCGACCGCCCGCTCGGCGTCAAGCTGGGAGCCCTCGTCGCGTCGGGTGTGCTCACGCTCGGCGCCTTCGCGGCCATCACCGTGCAGGCGCTCGGGGGCGCCGGTGAGCGCGCGGACGACCTGCTCGCCGGGGCGGAGGTGACCGGCGACGTCCTGATGGCCGACATGATGCACGACGCCGTCCGGGCCGACGTCCTGCAGGCCCTGCTCAGCGGCGGGCGAGGCCCCCTCTACGAGGGCGCGGCGGCCGACCTGGCCGAGCACGACGCCACGTTCCGGGAGATCCTGGCCGAGGCCGCCGCGGACGACGTCGGCCCCGAGGTCACCGCCGCCGTCGAGGCCGTGGTGCCCGCCGTCGACGACTACCTGGCCTCGGCGGCGGCCATCGTGGCGACCGCCGGCACGGACCCGCTCGCCGCGCAGGCGGCGTACCCCCGGTTCGCCGCCGACTTCGCGGTGCTCGAGGACGAGCTGCCGCTCATGGAGGAGGCCGTGGCGGCCTTCGCCCGGGAGGCGGCGCAGGCCAGCGCCGACCAGCGGCGCGCGGCGACCGGGCAGGCGCTGGCGGTGGCCGCCGGAGGAGCGCTGCTGCTCGTCGCGCTCGGCTGGGTCGTCACCCGGTCGGTGGTCGGGCCGCTGCGCCGGGTCGGCGCGGTCGTCACGGCGATGGCCGACGGCGACCTGCGCGGGTCGACCGGCGTCACGAGCCGCGACGAGGTCGGCACGATGGCAGCGGCGCTGGAGGCCGCGATGTCCTCCGTGCGCGCCGTCGTCGGGACGATCGGCGACAGCTCCGCGACCCTGGCCGCGGCCACCGAGCAGCTGTCGGCGTCGGCCCGGGACCTGTCCCGCCTGGCCGACGAGTCGTCCGCGCACAGCGGTGCGGTGTCCGGCGAGGCGGGCCGCGTGTTGGCCGGTTTCGAGACCGTCGCGGCGGGCTCGGAGGAGTTGGGCAGCTCCATCCGGGAGATCGCGCAGAACGCCAGTGAGGTGTCCCGGGTCGCCGCCCAGGCGGTGACGGTGGCCGACGCGACGACGTCCACGGTGGCCACGCTGGGCGAGTCGTCGCTGGAGATCGCCGACGTGGTCAGGGTGATCACGGGCATCGCCGAGCAGACCAACCTGCTGGCGTTGAACGCGACCATCGAGGCCGCGCGGGCCGGGGAAGCCGGGAAGGGCTTCGCCGTCGTCGCCAACGAGGTCAAGGAGCTCGCCCAGGAGACGGCCAAGGCCACCCAGGACATCACCGCCCGCGTCGAGGCCATCCAGGCCGACAC
This sequence comes from Geodermatophilus sp. YIM 151500, assembly GCF_025716945.1. GTDB lineage: Bacteria > Actinomycetota > Actinomycetes > Mycobacteriales > Geodermatophilaceae > YIM-151500. The sequence continues at coordinate 45,622 of NZ_JAOVZT010000012.1, read as the reverse complement.
GGAGGGCGCCGTCCGGGCGATCGGCGAGATCTCCTCGATCATCGGGCTGATCAACGACTCGCAGGCCACCATCGCCGCCGCGGTCGAGGAGCAGACCGCCACGACCACCGAGATGAACCGCAACGTCTCCGAGGCGGCGGTGTCGGCGGGCCGGATCAGCGAGAGCATCACGGCCGTCGCCGGGGCCACCGACGCCACCACCCGGGCCATGACCGATGCGCGGGCGGCCATCGACGAGGTGGCACGCATGGCCGGGTCGCTGCAGAGCGCGGTCGCGCGCTTCCGGTACTGAGCCGCGGCCACCGGAGCCGGCAACCGGGCGTCCGCCACCGGGAGCCGGCCGGCGGGGCTCCGCTGGTCAGCGGCCCGGGGCTCCGGGCAGGCTGTGCGGCATGACGACGTCGCGCTCCCTGCCTCCCGCGCTGCGCCGGGCCCTGCCCTGGGTCGCCGGGTGGCTGGCGTTGCAGGGCGGGCTGGCGCTCGGCGGTCGGCTGGTGGCCCGCCGCAAGGACGAGGGGGACGAGAGCACGGCGGGCATCCGGCGGGTGCGGGCGCTCGGCGAGGTCGTGCTGCGCCCGCACAACGACCACCTGTCGCGGGTCCGCGTGGACCTGCTGATGGCCGGCGGCCACCTCGACCTCACCGGTGTCCCGCGCGTGCCCGGTGGGGTCGACGTCACGGTGCGCGCGCTGCTGGGCGGCCTGGCCGTGACCGTGCCGCGCGACTGGCGCGTCTGGACCAGCACCCGCGGGATCGGCGGCGTGGGCACCGACGCGCACCTGCACCGCACGGACGACGAGCGGTTCGCCGACCTGCGGGTGCACGCGCGGGTGTTCCTCGGCGGGGTGGGCCTCGAGACGGGCGACCCGGCGGTCGGCGTCCCCCGGTGACGCGAGCGGAGGAGATCCCTGCGGGTCGCCCGCACGGATCTCCTCCGCTCGCCCCTCGAGGCCCGCTCACGAGACCATCCCGCGCACCCGGAGCGCGGAGATCTGCGCGAGCTGCTCGGTCACCTCGGCCTGCTCGGTCTCCTCGTCGTTGTCCAGCCGGCGGTGCAGCTCGGCCAGCATCTCCTCCGGCGTGCGCCCCGCCGCCCGGATGAGGAACACGTGGTCGAAGCGCTCCTCGTAGGCGCGGTTGCCGTCGAGCAGCGCGGACCTGGTGCCGGCGTCCGCCCCGGCCATGGCGCTCTGCTCCTGCCGTGACGCCTCCGCCTCCGGCGAGGACCCCTCCACCCGGTCGCCGATCCGCGGGTGCGCGGCCAGCGCCACCGCCACCTCCGCCCAGGGCAGGCCGCGCGCCACCTCCTCCGCCCGCCGGACCAGCGTGTCGACGTCGGGGTAGGGCCGGCCGGCCACGAGCTCGGCGGCGAAACGGGGCGCGGCGTTGCACGCCCGCAGCGCCTGCACCGCCCGGTCGGCAGGCTCGTCGTTGAAGGTGTCGAGGGCGCTCACCCCGGCAGGATGCCAGCCCGCCCTCGTCCGCCGCCCGCCCGTGGACGTCGGGAGGTGTCACACGGTCGGGTGCCGGCCGGAGGCGGCGCGCCGGACCGACTCGCTAAGCTGGCGGGCCGGTGGCGCGGGGGAGCCGAAGGCGCTGCCGTGGTCCGCCCGCTCCGCGGCCGCGCCCGTGCGGCCGGAAGAGAGGTCCGATGTCCGCGCTGCCCGCAGCCAGGCTCCCCACCGAGGCCGAGCTCGAGTTCGACCGCCAGGTCGACGCCCTCGCCACCACCGGCCTGCCGGCCCTGCTCGACCTCAAGGAGACGTGCTTCCGGGCGTGGCTGGAGCCGCTGCGCGACCAGCTGCCCGCCGACGACGGAGGGAGCACCGGCGTCCCGTTCGTGGTCGTGCTGCCGGACCTCCCGGTCGTCGACGTGCTGGGCGCGGTGCACACCCTCGGCGGCTCCGGGTTCACCACCATGGACGCCGCCGACCTGGCCCGGTTCCGGCCGCTGCCGGAGATCGACGTGCCCTCCGGGCCGTACCTGCTGCTCGACGTCGACACGGGGCCGGAGACGTTGGACCAGACCCCCGCCGACGTGCTGCCCCGCATCACCGGGGCCGGCCGCTCGCCGCTGACCGTCGCCGAGGGCCTGTCGGTGCTCGTCTCCGACCCGGGCGTGCTGCGTGCGCGTAACTGCTTCTCGCTGGCCGGGTCGCGGTGCGGCGACAAGCGGGTGCCCGCGCTGTGGGTGAGCGCGCGACGGCCGCGGCTGGGATGGTGCTACCAGGGTGCGCCGCACACCTGGCTCGGGACGGCGTCCTGCGCCGGTCGGCGGGGTGCGGCACCGCTGGGGTGAGCCGGAGCCGGGCGCCGCTGGCAGGCCGGTGACCCCGGTCGTGGACAATGGGTTGTAAACAGTCATCCGCTGCAGGAGCGGCGAGCACGACGGCCGGTCCGGCACCGGCCCGACCGGTCGAGGGGCATGTGGACGGAGCGCCGCGCGCAGCGACGGAGCCGGTCGCGTCTGCCGGTGCCCGCATGGCGGGCGGTGGACCGTCCCGCGCGGCCCGGCACGCCGCAGCCGTGGTCGAGACCGACGAGCAGCTGCTGTCGCTCGCTGTCGAGTACGTCACCGCGGGCCTCGACGCCGACGACCTGACCGTCGTCGGGGCCCGGCCCGGTCTCGAACGCCGGCTCACCGAGGCGCTGGGCGAGCGGGCCGGCGCCGTCGACTTCGATCCTCGCATCTGCCTGTTCTCCTCCCGCGCCCCCGAGGTGTTCAGCCACACCGGCCGCCTGGCCGAGCGCGCCACCACCCGCGGATCGGGGCGGCTGCGCCTGCTCGCCCAGGTCGACTTCGGGGCCGCGCCGCGCGACGTGCGCGAGGGGCAGTGCTTCGAGTCGGTCGCCAACGCGATGCTCGGCACGGTGCCGGTGACCGCCCTGTGCCTCTACGACGCGCGGGAACTGCCCGCCGCGCTGGTGCGCAGCGCCGGCGTCACCCACCCGCTCGTCGCCGGCGACGACTGGCGGGCCAGCCCCGACTTCGTCGATCCGGTCGAGTTCGTCCGGGGATTGGACGTGCCGCGCGAGCCGATCGAGGACACCCCGCCGCTGCTCGCCGTCGACCGTGCCCCGACCCTGCCGGAGCTGCGGCACGCCATCGGCGCCACCCTGTCCGCGAGCGTGCCCGACCGCGACCAGCGCGACGACCTGCACCTGGCGCTCAGCGAGATGGCGGCCAACGCCTTCCGGCACGGCGCCCCGCCGGTCTCGGCGCGGCTGTGGGCGTCGGCCGGACGGCTCGTCTGCGTCATCGCCGACTGCGGGCCCGGACTCCCGGACCCCCTGTACGGGTACTGGCCGGCGCACGGCGACGACCTGGGCCGGGGCGGCATGGGGCTGTGGCTGGCCCGCAAGTTGTGCGACCACGTCGACGTGCTGCCGCGCCGGGCGGGCTTCGCCGTCCGGCTCAGCACCGCGCTGCGCTAGGCCCCGACACGGCGAGCGGCTCCGCCGTGGCCGGCTGCGGCGGCGAGCGCCCCTGCGGTGGCGGCTCCGCGATGGTCGTGCCGGAGCGGCTTGACGTGCCGGATCGCTCACTGCTGAGGTATCCGCCGTGGACGGGGGAGCGGAGCGCCGGCGCCGATCGCTCCCCGGACCGGTCCGGTGACCGCCGCCGAGGATGCGGTCGAGGACGCCCTCGACCGCATCCTTGCGCAGTGGCGGCGGGAACGGCCCGATCTCGACTGCTCGCCGATGGGGATCATCGGCCGGATCACCCAGCTGCAGCGCGAGGTGCACCTGGCCCAGCGCGCGACCTTCGCCCGGCACGGCCTCGACGCGCCGTCCTTCGACGTCCTCGCCGCGCTGCGCCGCGCCGGCCCGCCCTACCAGCTCACCCCGACGGCGCTCATGCGCACCGCGCTGGTCACCTCCGGCGCCATCACCCAGCGGCTGGACCGGCTCGAGGAGAGGGGCCTGATCACCCGGCGGCGCAGTGCGGACGACGGCCGCGCGGTCGTGGTCAGCCTCACCTCCGCCGGGCGGGCCGCCCTCGACGCCGCGCTGCCCGATCACCTCGAGACGGAGCGCACGCTGCTCGACGGGCTCGACGACGACGACCGGGCGCAGCTGGCGGGCCTGCTCCGCCGGTTCCTGCTCACCCTCGGCCGGGTGCCGCAGGATCCCTGACCGGCGGTGCGGCCGCGACGGTCGCTCAGGGCAGCGGGTCGAGGTCCTCCGGGCGGAGGTCCGGCCGGACCCGCACGTAGCGGAGCGGGTGCCGGAAGACCCCCGCGGTCAGCGCGGCGTCGGCGCTCACCTCGACGACGACCGAGGGGACCACCCGGGTGAGCGGCACCGACAGCCGGCCGCCGCCGAAGCGCCCGGTGCCGATCCGGTCGGGCCACGGGTGGTCCGGCCCGGCGGGCTCGAGGACGGCGGCCAGCTCCCGGGCCTGCTGCGGGGACAGCGGGCTGGTGCGGCCGACCACCACGAGCTCGCCGTCCCGGTACGTGCCGGCGACGAGCTGGCCGGGCCGCTCGAGCGGACCGATGACGCCGCCGGCGACCACCTCGGTCGACTCCCACGACTTGACCTTCAGCCATTCGCGGCGACCGGGCCGGTACGGCGTGGCGGCGCCCTTGGCCACCAGGCCCTCGACCCCGGCCACCCGCCAGTCGTCGAACCAGCGGCGGGCCTCGGCGGGGTCGGCGGTCACGGGGGAGAGCTGCAGCGGCGGCGCCCAGCGGGCGGCCAGGTCCTCCAGCGCGGCCCGGCGCTCGCGCAGCTTCTCGCCGCGCAGGTCGACCCCGCCGGCCGCGAGCAGGTCGAAGGCGACGAAGGAGGCGGGGTGCGCGGTCATCTGCGGGCCGAGCCGGCGCGGGTTGGCGACCATGCGCTGCTGCAGCAGGCCGAAGTCGAGCCGGTCACCGTTCCAGACGACCACCTCGCCGTCGACGACGCTGCCGGGCGGGAGCTGGGCGATCGCGGCGGTGGCGACGTCCTGGAAGCGGTCGGTCAGGTCGCGGCCCTGCTTGGACCACAGCCGGGTGGACGTCGCCCCGCGCACCACGACCAGCCGGTAGCCGTCCCACTTGGGCTCGTAGCGGCAACCGCCGGGCAGCGCGCTCGCCGCGGGGATCGACCGCACCGGCTTGGCCAGCGCGACCGCCACCGGGCCGCGCAGCTCCGGTGGCAGGTCGGGCAGCCCGGGGGCGGTCAGCGGCACCGGTACAGCGTGGTGGCTCGGGCGCGTCCGCGCAGGTCACCGGCGTGCGCCGTCACCCGATCGGGCCGGTCCGGCTCCGGAACGGGAGGGGCGCGCACGGGGCGGGGAGGGCGCTCGCGGGTGGCCGCGCCCGGGGACGGCGACGGGCTCGCCGCGGTTGCCACGGACGGACGGCGGGCCGCTGCCGTGCCGGGTCAGCCTGCCGGGTCAGCCGGTGAGCACGCAGTCGGCGCAGGTGCCCGCGCCGGGCAGCCGGTAGAAGAGGCAGCACGAGCGGCGGACGAACGAGCCGTCGTCCCGCCGCCGCCCGGTGCCGGCCAGCGGGCCGTCGGTGAGGACGGCGTCCAGCACGTCCGCCGCCCGCCGCGCCAGCTCCGGCCGGGCGCCCGCGGCGGTGCGCAGCGCCCCGGCCACGGCCGAGACGACGTTGCCGCTGAGCACCTTCCGGGAGAGCCGGAAGCGGTCGTGCACCGCCGCGTCGAGCGGCTCGACGGCGGGGGTCAGCCAGTGCCGGCCCAGTGCGCCGGCCACCTCGTCGGCGCCGCTCACCGGCACCGCGTCCGCGCCGGGGAGGGCGAGCGGCAGCGGGTGGCTGCCGGTGGGGCGCAGGTGCACCCGGTCGGGCGCGGCCACCGGCAGCACGCCGGTCACCAGCGCGGCGCCGAGCAGTGGCGAGAGCAGCCGCGCCACGAGCCCGAGGTGCACGATCGAGGCCGCCACCCGCGGCTCGACGACCGGGGCGCCGGGCACGGGAGCCAGCAGTTCCCGGGCCTGCCGGACCCGGTCGCGGAGCACGACCGGCTCGCCGACGACGTCGGCCCAGCTGACCCAGTCCGGACCCGGCGTCGCGTCGACGGCCATGAACGGGCCCAGGTCCCCGGCGGCCGCGAGGGCCACCGCCGCGGTGGCGCTCACCGCGACGTCCCGCCCCGGCGCCCGGCCCCGCGCCCCGCCTGCGGGCGCGTGCCGGCCCGGCGCCCGGCCCGCGGGCGCGCACCGGCCGGGCGCCGGTCAGCCCTCGTCGTCGTGCTTCTCCGGGGCGGCC
>NZ_JAOVZT010000012.1:0-39301 GCF_025716945.1 Geodermatophilus sp. YIM 151500 | reverse complement strand
TGCTCCCGGGTGGCCTGCTCCCGGGTGGCCTGCTCCCGGGTGGCCTGCTCCCGGGTGGCCATGCCGCCCTGGCCGCCCTCGTCGCGCGGTCCCGGGTGGAGGATCGGGTCGTCGGACCGCTCAGCGAGTTCACCCATGCCGCCGAGCCTGCCACCCCACCGGTCCGACGACTTCCCGACCGCGTCGTGCCGTCCCAGGACGTCGAACTCGTTGTGCGTCGACCCGCCGGAGAGGACCGCGTAGCCGGGGCCCCGGTCGAAGAACGGCTCGTCGCCGCTGCGGGCGGCCCGCATCGCCGCCCGCAGCTCCGCCGTCGCGGCCTCGTCGGCGGTCGTGCCGTCGTCCGACACCACGACGCCGTAGTCCTCCCGCGCGCCGCGCACCGAGACCTTGCGCCAGGCGATGTCGCGCAGCACCTCCCCGACCGGGCGGTCGAGCGGGTCGCCCCAGCCGCCGCCGCCCGTGGTCCGGATGCGCACGACGGTGCCGGCGGGCAGCGGCTCGGCGTCGGCCAGCGCATCGACGTCGTGCTCGCCGGCGCCGCCCGGGTCGACGGTGATCCGGAACGGCCGGCCCGCCCGGCCGCCGTTGACGCCCCAGCAGGACAGGATCGAGCGGTCGGCGATCGACATGAAGTGCGCGTCGCGCAGCACCCGGATGTGCTTCTCGTAGCCGCAGCCGCCGCGGTAGCGGCCCGGGCCGCCCGAGTCCACGGCGAGCCCCAGCCGCTCGATCCGCAGCGGGAACCGCGACTCGGTGAACTCGGTGGGCAGGTTCCGCGAGTCGGGGACGACGTGGATGGTGTCCTCGCCGTCGGCGTAGTACCGCCCGCCGGAGCCGCCGCCGAGCACCTCGCGCATCAGGTACGGCTCGCCGTCGGCGTCGGTGCCGTACACGCCGGTGTAGCGGATGGTCTCCTGGTCCGCGGGCATCCGCCCGCCGGTCGCCTTGGCCAGCACCCCCGCCAGCACGCCGAGCAGCCGCAGGATGACGAAGGTGCGGGCGTTGGTCGGCGCCGGGAAGACCGGGGTGAGCAGAGTGCCCTTCTCCGGGAAGCGCATCTCGATCAGCGGGACGACGCCCTCGTTGACGTCGAGCTCGGCCATCCGCTCAGGGGTGGCGGCGAGGTTGCGCAGGATCGGCGCCAGCCACTTCTTGAGGAAGTTGCCGTCGGCGTAGTCGCCGCAGTGGTTGATCGGGCCCTTCGCCTGCGGCCCGGTGCCGGTGAAGTCGACGACCAGCGGGACGTCGGCGGTCGAGTCCATGGTGAGCGTGATCCGCTGGCGGTGCAGCTTCGGGGGCTCGACGCCGTCGTGCTCGGCGTAGTCCTCCCAGATGTAGGTGCCGTCGGGGATCTGCGACAGGATCTCCCGCCGGTACACCTCGGTGGAGTTCGCCAGGATCGCGTCGAAGCACGCCTCGACGGCCTCGACGCCGTAGCGGTCGAACAGCTCGCCGAGCCGCCGCGCCCCGGCCAGGCAGGCCGAGCACTCCGCGTCGAGGTCGGCGGCCAGCGAGTCGGGCATCCGCGAGTTGCGGGTCAGGATCGTCAGCGCGGCCTCGTTGGGCACGCCTCGGTCCCACAGCCGGATCGGCGGGACCATCAGGCCCTCCTCGTAGACGCTGGTCGCCGCCGACGGCATGGAGCCCGGCACCGCGCCGCCGATGTCGTCGTGGTGGCCGAAGGCCTGGACGAAGGCGACCACGCGCTCGCCCCGGCCGGCGGGGCCGTCCGGATCGTGCGCGAACACCGGCACCGTGACGCACAGGTCCGGCAGGTGCCCGATGCCGCCCTCGGAGAGGTACACGTCGTTGTGGAAGAAGACGTCGCCGGGCCGCATCGTGTCGATCGGGTGGTCGCGGACCACCGGGTGCACCAGCGCCGAGTACGAGCGGCCGGTCAGCTTGCGCAGCAGCCGGTCGTGGATGCCGGCGCGGAAGTCGTGCGCGTCGCGGATCATCGGCGACCGCGACGTCCGCCCGATGGAGGTCTCGACCTCCTTCTCGATCGCGGCGAGCGTGCCGGCCACGATCTCCACGAGCACCGGGTCGGCGTCCACCGTGCCGCCGGTCAGCGTGGCCGCGTCGCGGCGGACATGGCCATCACCGGCGCTCATCGGGTGGTCTCCTTCGTGAGCAGCAGGTTGCCGAACCGGTCGACGGTCGCGGCGAAGCCGGGGTGCACCGGAACGGTGGAGCCGAACTCCTCGATGACCGCCGGGCCGCGGACGACGTCGCCCGCAGCCAGGTCCGTCCGCCGGTGGATCGGGGTGTCCAGCCAGTCGCCGCCGGAGGACGGCGACGGGTGCACAGCGTCGAAGAACACGCGGCGGGTGCCGGTGACGGACCGGTCCGGACTCCCGTCCGTCGGTGCCAGCTCCACCAGGTCCGGACGGCGGATCGGCCCGATGCCGCTGACCCGCAGGTTCACCCACTCGACGGCCTGGCGCGGGTCGTCGGCGAAGTCGTAGCCGTAGAGCTGCCGGTGAGCCGCGTGGAACGCGCGGGCGACGTCGTCGGCCGCCGCCGCGTCGAGCACGCCGTCGGGCACCGGCACCCGCACCTCGAAGGCCTGGCCGACGTAGCGCAGGTCGGCCGTCCGCTGCACCCGCTGCCGGTCGGGCGGGAACCCCTCGCCGTCGAGCGCCGCGCGCGCCGCGGCCTCCAGGTCGGCGTAGCGCGCCCGCACCCGGTCGAGGTCGAGGTCGGCGTGCCGGCTGATCGCCGTCTGGACGTGGTCGTTGCGGACGTCGACGGTCAGCAGCCCGAACGCGCTGAGGTTGCCCGGGTTCGGCGGCACGAGGGTGCGGGGCAGGCCGAGGACGTCCATCAGCCGGCAGGCCAGCAGCGACCCGGAGCCGCCGAAGGTGGTCAGCGTGAAGTCGCGGACGTCGAGGCCGCGGGCGACTGTGACCTGGCGCAGCGCGTTCGCCTGGTTCCACGCCGAGATCTCCAGGATGCCGGTGGCGGTGCGCTCCAGCGACAGGTCGAGCGTCGCGCCGAGCCGCTCGAGCCCGGCCCGGGCGGCGTCGACCGACAGCGGGATCTCCCCACCGAGCAGGTGCGGCGGGATGCGGCCGAGCACCACGTGGGCGTCGGTGACGGTCGGCTCCTCGCCGCCGTGCGGATAGCACATCGGGCCCGGGTCGGCGCCGGCCGACCGCGGCCCCACCTTGAGCGTGCCCTCGGGCGAGAGCCAGGCGATCGAGCCACCGCCCGCGCCGACGGTGACCACGTCGATCATCGGGATCTTCGACGGGAAGTCGCCGACCGAGCCCTCCGTCGTCAGCGTGGGCTCGCCGTCGACCACCACGGTCACGTCGGTGGACGTGCCGCCGCCGTCGCAGGTGAGCACCCGGTCGAAGCCCGCGGTGCCCGCGACCAGGGCGGCGCCGAGCGCCCCCGCGGCCGGGCCGGACAGCATGGTGGTGATCGGTTGGTGCGCGACCTCCTCGGCGCTGAGCACCCCGCCGTTGCTCTTCATCACGTAGAACGGCACGCCCGGCGCGAGGTCGTCGAGCCGCCGGCGGATGCCCGACACGTAGGTGCCCACCCGGGGCTTGACCGCGGCGTCGACCAGTGTGGTCACCGACCGCTCGTACTCGCGGTACTCGCGCAGCACCTCCGACGACAGGCTGACCACGCAGCCGGGGTGCTCGCGCCGGAGGACGTCCAGCATCCGGCGCTCGTGCGCGTCGTCGGCGTAGGAGTGCAGGAAGCAGATCCCGACGGTCCGGATGCCGGCGTCGCGGAAGAACCGGGCCGCGGCGACGGCGTCGTCCTCGTCGAACGGACGGACCTCCGTCCCGGTGGGGTCGAGCCGGCCGCGCACGGTGCGCACCAGGTCCGCGGGCACGATGCGCGGCGGTTTGACCCAGAAGTAGCTGTTGCCGTAGCCGTCGGGCACGGACTGCCGGGCGATCTCGAGCACCGACTCGTAGCCCTCGGTGGTGATGAAGCCGATGCGGTCGAGCTTCCCCTCGAGCAGCTGGTTGGTGGCCACCGTCGTCCCGTGGCTGACCGCGGTGACCTCGTCGCCGGACAGGCCCATCAGGCCGAGCACCTTGTGCACGCCGGTCAGGAAGCCGTCGGCCGGGTCGGCGGGGGTGGACGGCGTCTTCGTGGTGGTGATCGCGCCGTGTGTCCTCGTCGACGGCCACGACGTCGGTGAAGGTGCCGCCGGTGTCGATGCCGATGCGGACCCGTCGCCCCTCGCCCATGCGTTGGAACCTTAGCGCTGAGATATCCGGGCGGGAAGCCGCGCGGGCGGTGCCGTGCCGGGGCGGGACGCGGGTCAGCGGGGACCGCGGCGGGGGGCGTTCAGACCGAAGCGGACCCCGACGAGGCGGAGGGTGAAGCACAGGGCCGCGGCAGCGAGGGCGGCGGGCAGGCCGTAGGTGCCGGTCAGGACGGCGACCACGGTGACCGTGGCGGCGAGCATGGCCGGGATCGCGTACAGCTCGCTGACCAGGACGGTGGGCACCTGCCGCAGGAGGACGTCGCGCAGCGTGCCGCCGCCGACGCCGGTGAGCGTGCCGAGGATGACCGCCTGCGCCGGGCCGAGGCCGAAGGCCAGGGCCTTGCTGGCGCCCGTGACGGCGAACAGGGCCAGCCCGGCCGCGTCGAGCACGGTGACCGGGCCGAGCAGCCGCCCCAGCGGCCGGCCGAAGGCGAAGGCGAGCAGCCCGCCACCGGCGGCCACCGCGAGGTAGCGCCAGTCGCCGAAGGTCGCGGGCGGCAGGTCGCCCAACAGGACGTCGCGGACGACGCCACCGCCGAGCGCGGTGGTCATGGCGAGCGCGACCACGCCGACGATGTCGAGGCGTGCGGTCCGGACGGCGGTGAGCGCGCCGTTCAGCGCGAAGGCGAACGTGCCCAGGAGGTCGAGCACCAGCAGCAGCGCGGGTCCGGGGCTCACGGAGCCGTTCTACCGGGTCCGGCCGGATCCGCTGGGCCCCACGGGCCCGGGAACACGACGAGGCCCCGGCAGCGGCGCCGGAGCCTCGGGGTGGCGGTGCGGTGGTGCTCAGACCGTGCGGCTGCCCGCGATGCTGCCGGCGCCGCGGTTCAGCTCGGCGAGGAAACCCGCGGCCACGCGCTGCCTGGCGGTGGGACCGGCGGCCGACTCGTAGGCCTGCGCGAAACGGTTGGCCCGGGCGACGGCGGAACCGGCGACCGCGACCGAACGGAAGAAGCGGGGGAGGAAGTGCAGGCGCGGCGCCTGCGGGCGGGCGGTCGTGGGGAGAACTCGCTGCGCTACGGACGTGGTCACGCTCGTGCCTCTCTCATCTGCAATTTCATTTCGAGGTGTACGTCCACGTTAACGGCAGTTGCGCGCGAAACTTTCCGGCCGGCGCTGTGACAGTCGGCACTTCCCAGCCTTCCCGGCCGTGAGCTGCGCCACGGGACGCCCGCCATTGTGATGGCCGCCACGGCTCCAACCTGCGCGTATGGCGCAGACCACGGCGTCGTCGAATGTCGGCGGACTGGAGTCGACGCTACCGAGGGAATGGCGCGACGCAATGGTCGACAATGGTTCGCGGCACTCTGCGCCGGCGGTCGTCGAATGGGGGCGGGGTGGCTCGGCGCCCCGCGGCGGAATGGCCGTGGCGCCCGTGGGCGCGCCCCTGCCCCTCCGGGCGACGTCCTCGGCCGGCGACGTCCTCAGCCGGCGACGTCGAGCCCGGCGAGGGCCAGCCCGCGGTGGGCGGCCAGCCGCTCGGCCTGCTCGGCCAGCGCCGCCCGCGCCGGCGCGGCCGGCGGCATCCACAGCTGCACGGAGACCCGTACGGCCCGCCCCTCCTTGCGGGCCCGCCACGTCCCGGCGACCTCCCCGCCGAGCAGCACCCCTCCCGGCCGGCCGAGGACCGGCCACAGCGTCTTCGCCGCCGCCGCGTCGGCCACCAGCAGCGACCGGTCGCGGGCCTGCAGGAACAGGTCGTAGGGCCCGAGCAGGCGGACGACGTCGGGCGGGTCCGCCGCCAGGACGTCCGCGTCGGCGGCCAGCACCCACCGCGGCTCGCCGTCCACCCGGACCTCGACGGCGTCCGCCGGCCAGCGCGCGCGGACCTCGCGCACCGGCGCGTCGAGGAAGCCGGCCACGTCGACCGGCCGCGCGGGGCCCAGCAGGCGCAGGTAGCCGCGCACCACGTCGAGCCGCGGCGGCACCTCCCGGGCCGGGGCGAAGCCGGGCACCGGGCGCAGCACCGGCGGCGACGTGCCCGGCTCCAGCTCCAGGCCGGCCCGCAACGCCGCGAGGCGGAACGGCATCTCGTAGGGGTGGATGGCGGCGCACGGGCGGCAGTACCGCAGGAACGGCTCGTCCAGCGCGGCGGTCAGCCGGGCCGACACCTCCCCCTTGACCATCGGCGCGGCGACGACCGCGCGCATCGCCGCGGCGACGGCGTCCAGCGCCGCCAAGTTGCCGATGCCGGCGGCCGCGAGCGGTCTCGCCGCGTCGAAGATGCGCTTGCCGGCGTCGGCGTCGGAGAACGGGGCGGTGGCGGCAGCGACGGCCGGGAGGTCCGCGCGGCGGTAGAGGTGCGGCGCGCCGCGGAGGGTCCAGGCCAGCGCCAGCTCGTCGTCGGGGCCGGCGTCCACGCCCCGCAGCGCCAGCGCCCACGGCCCGCCGTCCGGTCCGGTGTCCTGGACGCCGAGGTCGAGGACGGCGGTGTCGGTGAGCGAGCCCGCCGTCCGTTCCAGCTGCTGGGCCCGGACCCGGAACCCGAGTGCCTGCCGCCGGCTCACGGTGCGCGCCACGACGGCACGCTAGTGCCGGGCCGGACACCGCGCCGGGGCTCGTCGCCCGGCCGGGGGTGCCGGTGCGCGGCTCAGGCCCCTCCGGCCCGGCGCAGCGTCTCGGCGACCGCCTCGGCGGTGGCGCCGAGCGTCTCCGACACCAGCCAGGCGGTCTGCCGCGCGCGCTCGCCGAGGTGCCGGGCCCGGTCGTCGTCCATGCGGAACTCGGGCACCGAGAGACCCAGCGCGCCGACCGGCTTCCCGGTGTGGTCGAAGATCGGCGCGGCCACCGCCCGGATGCCCGAGGTGCGCTCGGAGCGCGAGTCCGCCCAGCCGCGCTCGCGCGTGGCGGCGAGGTCGGCGCGCAGCGCCTCGGGGTCGGTGATCGTGCGCGCGGTGATCGAGCGGATCGGCCGCGACAGCCAGTAGTCCTGCTCCGCGGGCGGCAGGGTGCTGAGGATGGCCTTGCCCGGCGCACCGTGCGGCAGCGGGATGGGCACCCCGATGTCGGTGTAGGTGCGGCGCACCTCCTGGTGGCTCTCCACCTGGTCGACGACGACGCGCTCGCCGCTGGGCAGCAGCTCGTGCAGGCCCACCGTCTCGTCGACCTCGTCGCGCAGCTGCGTCATGAGGGGCATCGCCGCGTCGCGCAGCGTCGTGGGCAGCGCCCCGCTGTGGGCCAGCTGCACCAGCAGCGGGCCCAGCCCGTAGCGGCGGTCGCTGGTCTGGCGCACCAGGTGGTTGGCCTGCATGGCGGCCAGGATGCGGTGGGTCGTCGTGGTCGACAGCCCGGTGGCTCGGGCGATGTCGCTGATGCCGAGCGTGGGCCGGCGGGCGTCGAAGCAGCGCAGGATCGTCACCGCCCGGTCGATGGACTGCACCGCGCTGCGGCCAGGTGCCCCGTCGCCGGCCACCGGCCCGGAGCGGCGCGGCCCGCCGCGCAGCCCCTCCGGAGCGCCGGACGGCGGGGGTCCCCCGGCGTCCCCGGCACGGTTGGTGCGACTCGGCTCCACGGACGGCAGCATGCCCGACCCCTTGACCCGTAAGCGACATCACTCGTACTGTGTTCCGCGACACGGGATGGTATCCCATCATTCGGAAAGGTCACGATGCGCCCACTCGACGGCTTCCGGGTCCTCGACCTGACCCGCTTCCTCTCCGGGCCCTACTGCACGATGGTGCTGGCCGAGTTCGGCGCCGATGTCATCAAGATCGAGCAGCCCGAGACGGGTGACGACTCCCGCCGCATGGCGCCCAAGATCAACAACGAGAGCTACCCGTTCGCGATGCCGAACCGGAGCAAGCGCAGCGTCTCGCTGGACCTCAAGACCGAGCGCGGCCGCGAGCTGTTCCTCGAGCTGGCCAAGACCGCCGACCTGGTGATCGAGAACTTCCGGCCGGGCGTGGTGAAGCGGCTGGGCATCGACCACGAGTCGCTGAAGGCGATCAAGCCCGACATCCTCTACTGCTCGATCAGCGGCTTCGGGCAGACCGGCCCGTACCGCGACCGGCCGGGCTTCGACATCATGGCCCAGGGTGTCGTCGGCTTCCTGCGCATGACCGGCGAGCCCGGCGGCAAGCCGGTCAAGATCGGCATCGCCATCAACGACATCGCGGCCGGCGTCACCGCCGTCTACTCGATCATGGCCGCCGAGATGCACCGCCGGGCCACCGGCGAGGGTCAGTACATCGACATCTCCCTCGTCGACGCGGGCCTGGCGTGGACGGTGTGGGAGTCCGGGGCCTACTTCGCCGACGGTGAGGTCCCGCAGCCGACCGGCACCCGGCACCGCCGGTCGACGCCGTACCAGGCCTACCGGACCTCCGACGGCTACGTGGTCATCGGCGCGAACAACGACCGGCTGTGGTTGCGGCTGATCAACGACGTCCTCGACAGGCCCGAGTGGGCCGACGACCCGCGGTTCGCGACGCTGCCGGACCGCATGAAGAACATCGACGAGCTCGAGCGCGAGATCGAGGCCATCACCACGACGGGCACCACCGAGGAGTGGATCGCGCGGCTGGACCGGGCCGGCGTCGTGGGCGGGCCGGTGCTCACCTACGACGAGGCGCTCCGCGACGAGCACGTGTTGTCCCGCGGCATGGTGCAGGAGCTGCAGCACCCGGTCATCGGCCCGATGAAGACCATCGGCCCGCCGACCAAGTTCTCCGGGCTGGACTTCGCCGTCCGCGGTCCCGCGCCCTGGCTCGGCCAGCACACCGCCGAGGTCCTGGGCGAGGTCGGCGTGGACGACGTCGAGCTCAAGTCCCTGTTCACCGAGGGCGTCCTCTACGACGCCCACCCCGAGCTGCAGGAGCGCTGACCGTGTCCGACCACCTCCTCGTCGAGCGTCAGGGCGACATCGCCACCCTGGTGCTCAACAAGCCGAAGAGCCACAACGCGATCAGCATCGACATGTACCGCGACCTGCCCGGCCTGGTCGCCGACCTCGACGGCGACCCGCAGGTCAAGGTCGTCGTCGTCCGCGGTGCCGGGCAGAAGGCCTTCGCCTCCGGCGCGGACATCAGCGAGTTCGAGCAGGAGCGCGGCAACGCGACGGCGGCGCGCAACTACAACGAGCACGTCGCGGCGGCCGAGCGGGCCCTCGAGGGCATGGCCAAGCCGACGATCGCGATGATCCACGGATACTGCATCGGTGGCGGCGCGGGTCTGGCGCTGGCCTGCGACCTGCGCTTCGCCGACCCGCGGGCCCGCTTCGCGATCACGCCGTCCAAGCTGGGCCTGGTCTACAGCCTCGAGTCCACCAAGCGGGTCGTCGACCTGGCCGGCCCCTCCCGGGCCAAGTGGATCCTCATGTCCGGCCAGCAGATCGAGGCCGAGCGGGCGCTTCAGCTGGGCCTGTTCGACGAGATCCACCCCACCGAGGAGCTGGAGAGCGCCACCTACGCCTTCGCCGAGGTGATCACCACGCGCGCGCAGTTCGCCGTCCGCTCGGGCAAGGCCATGGTCAACCGCGTGGTGCGCGGCCAGGTGGCCGACGACGAGGAGACCACCGGCATCCGGAACTCCTCGTTCGACACCGAGGACTACGCCGAGGGCGTCCGCGCCTTCCTCGAGAAGCGCGCCCCCCGGTTCTCGTGGCGGTGAGCGACCCGACCCCGACCGGGCCGGCGGCCCCCCTGGGGCTCGCCGACCCGGTCGAGCGGGCGCGGGCCGCGGCGGACGACCCGGAGCACCGCTTCGGGAACTTCTTCCTCTCCCGCTTCCTGTCCCTGGACATCAGCTACGACGACCAGGCACAGACCTGCTCGGTGGTCCTGCCGTACGCGCCGTTCCTCTGCAATCCGCAGGGGACGGTGCACGGTGGGGTCATCACGACCGCGATGGACATCTCGATGGGCCACCTGTGCCACCGGTTCCTGTCCACCGCGGTCACCATCGAGATGCAGCTGCGCTTCTTCCGGCCGCTCACCGGGACCGGCGTGATCCAGGGACGGATCCTGCGTGCCGGGCAGCGGATCGTGCACCTCGAGTCGCACCTGTACGACGAGCAGCACCGGCTGGCCGCCTTCGCGACCGGCACATGGCACCGCCTGGACGCCGTCCAGCCTTCCCCGTCCCAGTCTCGACCCGGCACCGCCGCCGGATAGGAGGACACGCACCATGCGCAACACCAAGGTCATCGCGGCCGGCGCCGCGGCCGTTCTGAGCCTCACCCTGGCCGCCTGCGGCGGCGACAGCGGCGGCGAGGGCGGTTCGGGCTCCGGCTCGGAAGCCGCGGGCTACCCGGAGGCGTCGGAGGACCTCGACTGGACCATCGCCTTCGGTCCGGGCGGTGGCAACGACATCATGGCCCGCACCATCGTCGACATCCTCGAGAAGAACGACCTGTACCCGGGCAACATCGTGGTGCAGAACCGCGAGGGCGGCTCGGGCGCCACCGGCTGGGGCTACCTGTACAGCCAGGCCGGTGAGGGCTACGGCATCTCGACGACGTCGGGCTCCTTCATCACCACGCCGCTGCAGGCCGACACCGGCTGGCAGCCCTCGGACTTCACCCCCGTCGGGCTGATGGCCACCGACGACGCGGTGTTCCTCGTGCCGGGCAGCAGCCCGGTCAAGACCTGGGACCAGTGGGTCGAGACCGCCAAGAGCGAGCGCCTGGTCGTCGGTGGCATCGGCACGGTGAACGTCGACTTCATCGTCAGCGCCATGCTGGCCGACCAGGCCGGCTACGAGGTGGAATACGTGCCCTTCAACGAGGAGGGCCAGCTGATCACCTCGCTGCTGTCGGGCGCGGTCGACGCCATCGTGTCCAACCCGGCCGAGATCCTCGGCCAAGTCGAGGCCGGTGAGCTCACCCCGCTGCTGACCACCGCCGACGAGCGGATCGACGCCCTGCCCGACACCCCGACCGACCAGGAGCTGGGCTTCGAGGGCATCCCGTCGATGCCGCGCGGGATGATCCTGCCGCCGGACGCGCCCGAGGAGGCGCAGACCTGGTGGATCGACACCATGACCCAAGTGGTCGAGACGCCGGAGTGGCGGGAGTACATCGAGGGCAACTACCTCACCGAGGACATCCGCTGGGGTGAGGAGTTCGCCGCCTACCTGCAGGAGACCCAGTCCCAGTTCGAGGAGATCCTCACGGAGGCCGGAGCGCTGTGACCTCCGCCCCCGCGGGGACGGTCTCACCGGTGGGGCGGCGCGGCTGGCGCCGCCCCACCGGCAAGGCCCTGTTCCTCGGAGTCCTGGTCGTCATCGAGGCCGTCTACTGGCAGATGGCGTTCGACCTGGAGTGGCAGACCGTCGCCGGCCGGATCGGCCCGGGCTTCTTCCCGCGGATCATCGGCGGGCTCGCCATCGTGCTCACCCTGGTCACGTTGGTCCTGAGCCTGCGCGCCGGGGCGCCGGACGCGGAGGACGACGACGGCCCGCTGGCCGGCGTCGACGCGACCGAGGAGGACGGCGGCGGCGAGGACCTGGGCTCCGGCGCGCACGGCCACCACCCGATCCCGGTCATCGCGCTCGTGGCGGCCAGCTTCGGCCTGCTCGCGGTGTTCCTGACCCTGGGCGCGATCGTCGCCTGCGCGCTGTTCCTGCTGGTCATGCTGTTCTACCTGAACCGCCGTCGGCCGGTGCTCAACGTCGCACTCAGCCTGCTGCTGCCGCTGGCGCTGTACCTGCTGTTCCAGACCTTCCTGAACGCGGGTCTGCCGGGCGGCATCCTGCCCCGCTTCTGACTGGAGTTCTCGTCGTGGACGTCTTCAACGATCTCGGTCAGGGCATCGCCGCGCTGCTCACCGTCCAGAACATCCTGCTGCTCGGCGCGGGCGTGATGATCGGCATGGTCGTCGGCGTCATGCCCGGCCTCGGGCCGTCCGCCGGGCTGGCGATCCTGCTGCCGCTCACCTTCTCGCTCGACCCGACCGGCGCGATCATCATGCTCGCGGCCGTCTACTACGGCGCGATGTACGGCGGCACGATCACCTCGGTGCTGATCAACACGCCCGGTGAATCGGCCACGGTGGCCAGCACCTTCGACGGCTATCCCCTGGCCAAGCAGGGCCGGGCCGGGCCGGCGCTGGTGATGGCCGCGGTCGCGTCGTTCATCGCCGGCACGCTCGGCGCGGTCCTGATCAGCATCGCCGCGCCCGCCATGGCGTCGGTGGCGGCCAGCTTCGGCCCGCCGGAGCTGTTCCTCATCGTCATCCTCGGCCTGCTGACGCTCATCGTGATCGTCGGCAAGAACCGCCTGCTGGGCGCCGTGTCGGCGCTGATCGGGTTCGGCCTGGCCACCGTCGGCATCGACATCGGCGGCGGCCAGCAGCGCTACACCTTCGGCTCCACCGAGCTGATCAACGGCATCGACTTCATCCCGGTCGCCATCGGGCTGTTCGGTGTCGGCGAGGTGCTGCACACCCTGTGGGTCGGCGGGCACCTCGAGAAGCTGGCCTACTTCAGCGTCAAGGCACGCGCGAAGGGTTTCTGGCCCACCAGGAAGGACTTCAGGGAGTCCAACGGCTCGATGCTGCGCGGGTCGCTGCTGGGCTTCGCCGTGGGCACCGCCCCCGGCGCCGGGGCGACGGTGGCCTCGCTGATGTCCTACAACCTGGAGAAGTCGCTCTCCAAGACGCCGGAGAAGTTCGGCAAGGGCGCGATGCCCGGTCTGGCCGGGCCCGAGGCGGCCAACAACGCGGCCTCCACCGGCGCGCTGGTGCCGCTGCTCACCCTGGGCATCCCCGGGTCGGCCTCGACCGCGGTGCTCATCGGCGGGTTCCTGATGTGGGGCCTGCAGCCCGGCCCGCTGCTGATGGAGCAGAACCCCGAGTTCGCCTGGGGCCTGATCGCCAGCATGTACCTGGGCAACGTGATGCTGCTGATCGTCAACATCTTCTTCATCCCGGTGTTCGCCAGCATCGCGCGGGTCCCGTTCAGCTTCCTGGCGCCGATGATCCTGGTGGTCTGCATCCTCGGGACGTTCACCGTCAACGGCAGCATCATCGAGGTCGGCATCATGCTGGCCTGCGGCGTCCTCGGGTTCTTCATGCGGCGCTACGGGATGTCGCCGGCCGCGCTGGTCATCGCGTTGGTGCTGGGCCCGCTCGGCGAGGAGACGCTGCGCCAGACGCTGCTCATCTCCGACGGCAGCTTCGGCATCTTCCTGGAGCGGACGACGTCGGTGGTGCTGCTCGCGATCATGGCCTTCATGATCTCCGTGCCCTGGCTGGTGCCCGCCGCCAAGGCCGGCGTGCGCCGGCTCACCGGTAGGGGCGGGAACGGCCCGGGCGGCGGGACGTCGGGAACCACCGCCACCACCGGCACGGCCGGCGCCACCGGCGCGGCCGGTGCCACGGCGGGCACGCCCGGGGCCGCGGCGGACACCTCGGCGGACACGTCGGCGAGGTCGTCCAGCCGCTGACGCCGGCGCCCGTCGCGATCGCGCGCGAACGGCCCCCTCCGCCCGGCGGAGGGGCCCGTTCGCGCGTGCGGGCACGGTCGGGACGGATGCCCGGCCGCGCCGCCCCGGAACGACCGGCGACGCGGCCGGGCGGCGGCGGGTCAGGACCGGCGCGGGCGGCCTATGCCGATCGCGTACAGGGTGGCCAGGACGGCGCCCGACGGTCCCATCCAGACGAACCACGGGTACACGGGGCCGTCGCTGGTGAGCGATACCAGCATCCAGACGGTCACATTGATAGCCAGCGCGCAGATCCAGATGATCGAGAGCACCTTGAGCGTGGTGCCGCCGGCGTCGTCGGAGAACACCCGGCGGCGCGGCGCCGGCGGGAGAGGCGGCGGCGCGGTCGGCGGTTCGGGGAGATCGCGGGTGACCGCGGTCAGCTCCCCGCGGGTCCGGGCCGCCCACGCCGTGGCCACCCGCTGGTCGAACTCGGCGAGGTCGAGTTGGCCGTCACCGACCGCGCGGCGCAGCCTCTCCTGCACCGCGGCGCGCTCGACGTCGCTCACCCGGTAGTCGTCGGGGCGGACCGGCTCCACGCCGCCGATCGTGGCATCCGGACGACGATCACGGAACCCGCCGGTCCGGGTGATCCTCCCGTGTCGGCGGCCCCCCGCGCTCCGCCGCGACCGCCCGCTCCACCGCGGCGACGTCACCGGCGCCGATCAGGCCGAGTTCCGCGGCGTGCCGCGCGATGGCCGTGGAGTCGGCGGCGAGCACGAACGGGACGTCGTCGTCCCAGGCGCCGGTCACCTTCTCCACCCGGCCGTCGCCGGGGTCCAGGCGCACCTCCCGGATGTAGATGGCCAGGACCCGGCCCGGATGCCGCCGGACCGCCTCGGCGTAGATCTCCGGGTCGTGCTGGCCGGAGTCGCCGAGCAGCACGAAGCGCAGGTGCGGGTGCAGGTCGAGCACCTCGGCGAGGCTCGCCAGCTTGCCGCTGGCGTGGGTGCGCCGCGCGCCGGTGCCGAGCAGGTCGCGCAGCAGCAGGGGGCCGATCGGGATGCGGCGGTGCTCGAGGAAGGCGGTGAGGAAACCGTGCAGGTTCCACGGGCTGGAGGAGACGTAGAAGACCGGGTTGTCCTCGTCGCCGGACCGGCCGGCGGCCAGCGCGCGGTACAGCTCGGGCGCACCCGGCATCGGCGTCCGGGTCAGGGCCGAC
Organism: Geodermatophilus sp. YIM 151500; assembly: GCF_025716945.1. Taxonomy (GTDB): domain Bacteria; phylum Actinomycetota; class Actinomycetes; order Mycobacteriales; family Geodermatophilaceae; genus YIM-151500. The sequence goes on along the minus strand of NZ_JAOVZT010000012.1, from coordinate 24,478 downwards.
CCGGTCAGCGTGCGCGAGACCATCTCGGCCGCCCGCTGCGCGCCGGTGTGCAGGACGGTGTCGTCGACGTCGGAGACCACGCCGAACGCCGCGCGGGGGCCGGGCACCCGGATCCGCAGCACCGCGGGGTGCGCGCCGGTCAGCCCCCGCCACGGCCGGGCCAGCTCCACCGTGCCCTCGGCCCACGGGCCGTCGTCCGGCGTGAGACCCGCGTCGAGCCGCAGGTCGACGTACCCCTCGTCGTCGCTGACGGTCTCCACGTCGGCCGCGCCCAGCCGGACGCGCAGCGGCACGGCGGGGAGCTCCCGGGTGAGGAAGCGGGCGACGGTCCGGCGGACGGCGGCCCGCGTCCCCTCGCCGCGGACGGCGGTGGGCGGCTCGGCGTCGTCGAGGACCCGGCCGCGGACGACGGCACCTGCTGGGCCGCCGTGCCCGAGGAAGGGCGCGATGCGGAAGTGCTCGGGCGGCCGGTCGGCCGAGCGGGCCAGGACCGCCCCGTCCCACCACCGCTCGACCGCGACGACGGAGCGACCCAGGGCACGGCGGACCGCCCGCTGCGCCCGCTGGCGCGCCGTGCCGTCCGGGGTGCCCATCGCCGCGCAGCCTGGCACGCCCGGCCGGGCGCGGCGAGCCGTGGGGAGCACGGTGCACGGGTCCCGGCCGTCCGGCGTCGTCGGGCGAGGGGGTCGGGCCGTACGTAGGCTCGCTCGATGGAGTCCGCGGACCTGCTGTCCCTGCGCTCGGACGAGCGCGCCGCCCTGCTCTTCGTCGGCCTGCGGGGTGACTGGTAGCCCTACTGCTGCGCCCAGGCGGTCCGCCTGGCCCGTTCGCTGCCCCGTCTGTCGGCCGCCGGCGCGGAGGTCCTGCTCGCCTCGGTGGACCCGCCGGAGGTCCAGGTGGCCATGAACCGCACGTGGTTCCTGCCCTTCCGCTGGGTGAGCGACCCCGGCGGCGAGCGCCTCGCGCAGCCGCTGGACGCCTGGAACCCCGACCGCCGGGTGTTCGCGCCGGTCGTGATCGCGGTGGCGCCGGACGGGCGGGAGGTGTTCCGCGAGCTGTCGCGCGACTTCACCGACCGCCCGGACGACGAGCCGGTGCTGTCGGCGCTGGAGTCCCTCGGCCTGCCCGCCGTCCCCGCGCCGACCGGCTGGACGCCCGAGGGGGTGACCCCGCGGCCGTCGGAGAAGGCGTTCACACCGTCGTCGTTCATCCCGTACTTCCGGGCGATCCGGATGAACACCATGGCGCTGGCGAAGCGGATGGTCGACGACCGCGACCGGGTGCAGCTGGAGACCGAGCAGCACATGGCCGAGTCGTTCCTCGCCGCGTTCGACGAGTGGCGGGCGGAGCACCCGCCGCCGGGCTGATCGCACGGCTCGTGCGCGCAGCGTGGCCGTCGGTTCGCCGGGACCACGCTGCGCGCACCCGCCGGCGGGGTCAGGGCCGGCTACCCGCGGCGGGTTCAGGGCCGCGGGCGTCCGCTCGGTGCGGCGGTCGGGGAGGACCGGCCGGGCGGCCGGACGCGCCCAGCGTCGCGGGCGGCGGCGTCCGGCGGATCGGGGGAAACCCCGGTCCGCGCCGTCCCCCCGCCGGGTGCTTGCCGCGGCCCCGCCCCCGTGGTCACACTGCTGCCGACGAGGCTCGGTCGCGGGCGGCCGGCCCGGCGGCGGTGGCGAGCGGCGGGGGCGGGTACGGCGGCGGGGCGGTGTCGGTGGGTCGGCTGGGTGCGCTGCTCGCCGGTCTCGTGCTCGCGGTGGTCACGCAGTGGCCGGTCTGGGCCGCCGCGCCCGCGCTGGCGCTGGTCAACGGGGTCGGCACCGTCGCCTTCGTGGTGACCGGTGCCCTGTTGGCCGAGCATCGCGGGCAGCGCGCCAACGGCCGGCTGCTGGCGCTCACCGGGGTGGCGTGGTCCGGCGTCTGGCTCGACGCCTGGCAGAGCCCGCTGTTGTCGGTCGTCGCCCTGGTCTGCCCCGCCCTGTACGTCACCGCCGGGGCCACGGTGCTGCTGCGCTACCCCGCGGCCCGGCTGCCCGGAGCCGCGCAGCGGGCGTTCGTCGTCACCCTCTTCGTGTGGCTGCAGGCCGTCTTCGTCGGCTCGGCCCTGACGGGCGGCGTCGAGGCGCTGGGTGCCCTGGGCGGGCGGCCGTGGCGGCCGGCGCCGGTGCTCGGCCCGGAGTCGGCCGCGGTGCTCGCCACCGTCGACCGGGTGGGCGCGGTGCTGCTGGGGACGGCGTTCGTCGTCCTGCTGGCGCGCAAGGTGCGCCGTGCCCGCGGCCTGGACCGCGGGGAACTCGTGCCGGTCGTCGTCGGCGCGGTCGCCGCCGGGGTGGCGCTGGGCAGCTTCCGGATCGGCCGGGCGCTGGCCGGGTCGGAAGAGTCCGTCACGGCGCTGCGCCTGGTGCACGCGGTCGCCCTGCTCGCCATCCCGCTCGCCTTCGCGGCGGCCGCCCTGCGACGGCGGCTGGAGCGCGGCGCGGTCGCCGACGTCGTCGTCGGCCTGTCCGGGGTGGCGCCGCTCGACCAGGTGCGCGAGCGGCTCCGCCGCGCGCTCCGAGACCCGGGGCTGGAGGTCCTCTACTGGGTGCCGGACGAGCGGGCCTGGGTCGGCACGGACGGGCGGCCCGCCGACGAGCCGCCCGGCGGCGACGGCCGGCTCGTCGTGCCGGTGACGGCCGGTGACGGCGACCGGCTGGCCCTGGTGCTGGCCGATCCGTCGCTGCGGCGGCACGGCCGGCTGGTCGAGGCGGCGGTGAGCGCGGCGGGTCTGGCGCTGGAGAACGCCCGGCTGCAGGCCGGCATCCGGGCGCAGCTGGAGCAGGTGCGGGCGTCGCGGGCGCGCATCGTCGAGGCGGGGCTGGCCGAGCGCCGGCGGCTGGAGCGCGACCTGCACGACGGGGCCCAGCAGCGGCTGCTGGCGCTGACCATCCAGCTGGGCGCCGTCCGCACGGCCGTCGCCGACGAGGCCACGAAGGAGCTGGTCGACGCCGCGCGTGCCGACCTGCGCTGCGCCGTCGAGGAGCTGCGCGACCTCGCGCGCGGCCTGCACCCGCCGCTGCTCGGGCAGGCGGGGCTCGGCCCGGCGCTGGAGTCGGTCGCCGAGCGGCTGCCGCTGCCGGTGCGCCTCGACGTGCCCGACCGGCGGTGGAGCGTCGCCGCCGAGACCGCGGCCTACTTCCTCGTCTGCGAGGCGCTCACCAACGCCGCCAAGCACGCCGGGGCGACCTCCGCCCGCGTGCTGGTCGACGAGGCCGGCGGCCGGCTGCGCGTCGAGGTGGCGGACGACGGCGTCGGCGGTGCCGACCCGGCCGGCGGCAGCGGGCTCACCGGCCTGGTCGACCGGATCGGCGCCGTCGGCGGCGCCCTGCGGATCTCCAGCCCCCCGGGTGCGGGCACCCGGATCACCGCGGAGATCCCGTGCGGGTAGCCCTGGCCGACGACTCGGCGCTGTTCCGCAGCGGGCTGGCCGGCCTGCTCACCGCGACCGGGGTCGAGGTCACCGCCCTGGCGGGCTCGGGCGACGAGCTGCTCGCGGCGGTGGCGGCCGACCTGCCCGACGCGGTGGTGCTCGACCTGCGGATGCCGCCGACCTACACCGACGAGGGGCTGGTCGTGGCCGAGCGGCTGCGCGCCCGGTACGCCGAGCTCGCCGTGCTGGTGCTGTCGACCTACGCCGAGTCGGCCTACGCCGCCCGGCTGCTGCGGTCGGGTGCGCGGTCGGTCGGCTACCTGCTCAAGGACCGCGTGGAGGACAGCGCGGCGCTGCACGACGCCCTGGTCCGGGTGGTCGCCGGGGAGACGGTGGTCGACCCCGAGCTGGTGGTCCGGCTGCTCCGCCGGCAGCGGACGACGTCGGCAGTCGACCAGCTGACCGCCCGGGAGCGCGAGGTGTTGCAGCTCATGGCCGAGGGGCGGTCGAACGCGAGGATCGGCCGGGAGCTGTACCTGAGCCCGAAGACCGTGGAGACGCACATCGCGGCGGTCTTCGCCAAGCTGGGACTGCCGCCGAGCTCCGACGACAACCGGCGGGTGCTCGCCGTCCTCACCTGGCTGCGCGCGGCCTGACCGCCGCTGGTTGCGGTGAGCGATGAGTCCGGCGGCCGCCGGCGGTCTCGTCGCACAGGACCCGTCACCGAGGAGGCAGCCGTGCGACCGCTCGTCGTCACCACGTTCGTCACCCTGGACGGCGTCATGCAGGCGCCCGGAGGACCGCAGGAGGACACCGACGGAGGTTTCGCCCACGGCGGCTGGCTGGTGCCGCACTTCGACGACGCCCTCGGGACGCAGCTGGACGAGTGGTTCCGGCCGGCAGAGGACTTCCTGCTCGGCCGCCGCACCTACGAGATCTTCGCCTCCCACTGGCCGCACGCGACCGGCGACGACCCGGTCACCGTCGGGTTGCAGACGAAGACCAAGCACGTGGCCTCGCGCACGCTGACCTCGCTGGACTGGGACACCGCACGGCTGGTCGAGGGCGACGTCGTGGAGGCGGTGCGCGCGCTCAAGGCCGCGGACGGCGGCGAGCTGCAGGTGCACGGGTCGCACGGGCTGGTCCAGACGCTGCTGGCCGCCGACCTCGTCGACGAGCTGCGGCTGGTCGTCTTCCCGGTCGTGGTGGGCCCGGGCAAGCGGCTCTTCGGCGACGGCGCGGTTCCGCGCACCTGGCGCCTGCAGTCGTGCACGCCGTCGTCGACCGGGGCGCTGATGTGCAGCTACCGGTTCGCCGGGGAGCTGGAGACCGGTGCGATGGGCCTGGACACCGAGTGAGGCACCGCCGCCGCGCGGCGCGCTCGGCGCGGCGTGCTCCGCGTGCTTCCCGCTGCGGAGGGTCGGGTTCGCGGGCCGGCGCGGGCGGCGGGATCAGCGGCGGCGGCCGAGGAGCCAGCCGACGGCGACGCCGATCAGGGTGAGCAGCGCGCCACCGGCGGCGCCGAGCGCGAGGGCCCGGGCGTCGGCGGGCGCCGGGGCGGCCGCGGTGCCGGCGAAGACGCGACCGGCAGCCGCCGGTGCCGCGGCTGCCGGAACGGCCGGTGCGGCCTCCGCCGGTGCGGCCCCGACCGGCGCGGCCGGGGCCGCGGGTGCGGGGGCCGCGGCCCCGGTCAGCTCGGCGTCGACCGCGCTGAAGAACTGGCCGGCCATCCGCTTGGCCACGCCGGTGATCATCCGCTGACCCACGCCGGCGACCGGCCCGCCGACGACCGCGTCCGCCGACCAGGTCAGCACCGTCGCGCCGTCCTGGCCGTCGGGCTGGTCCGCCAGGTCGACGGTGACCGTCGCCCGCACCTGGCCCGGCGCGCCGGCGCCGGAGGCGTGCATGACGTAGCGCGCCGGCCGCTGCTGGTCGGTCAGGTGCACCTCGCCCGCGTAGGTGCCCTTGATCGCGCCGACGCCGGCCGCGACGTCCAGCCGGTACGAGTCCTCGCCGACCTGCTCCAGCGACCGGCAGCCGGGGATCGTCCGGGCCAGCACGGCCGGATCGGTCAGCGCCGACCACACGCGCTCGCGGTCCGCGTGCAGCACCGCCGAGCCGTCGAGGTTCACGCCCCGCCTCCCGTCGTCCTGACTCCCGTCGTCCTGACTCCCGTCGTCCTGACTCCCGCCGGCATCGTTCCCGCCGGCATCGTTCCCGTCCCCGCGCGGCGCGCCGAGGCGGCCGTCCGCTCCGCCGACTCGTCGTTCACCAGGTCGAACAGCTCGCTCGGTGCGATCGGCATCCGGGTGATCCGCCGTCCGGTCGCGTCCTCGATCGCCGAGGCGATCGCCGCCGTGCCGGGGATGACCCCCGCCTCCCCGGCGCCCTTGATGCCCAGCGGGTTGAGCGGCGACGGCGTCTGCTGGTGGTCGATGTCGACGTCGGGCACCTCGGAGGCGTACGGCATGAGGAAGTCCATGAACGACGCGTTCTGCAGCTGCCCGTCGGCGTCGTAGGCCATCCGCTCGTACAGCGCCCCGCCCACGCCCTGCGCGACGCCGCCGTGCACCTGGCCCTCGACGATCATCGGGTTCACCACGTTGCCGCAGTCGTGGACCACGGCGTACCTCACGACGTCGATCTCGAACGTCGCCGGGTCGATCTCGACCACCGCCGCGTGCGCGCCGGAGGCGAACGTCGAGCGCAGCGGGGAGTAGTAGTCGCGGAACTCCAGGCCGGGCTCGTCGTCCTCGGCGACCGGCGGCTTGCTGTCGTCGTGCGTGGCGAACTGCGTCGCCTGCCTCGCCGCCTCGTCGAAGGCGTAGCGCAACGGGTTCGACAGCACGGCGACCGTGCGCAGCGGGACGGCGGCGCCCGGGGTGCCGCGCACCTGGACCAGGCCCTCGTCGATCTCCAGGTCGCCCGGGTCGGCCTCGAGCACGTCGGCGGCGATCCGCAGGGCCTTCTCCCGCACCCCGCGCGCGGCCAGCGCCACCGCGTTGCCGCTCATCACCGCCGCCCGCGAGGCGAAGGTGCCCACCGCGTAGCCGAACCGCCGGGTGTCGCCGGTGGTCACCTCGATGTCCTCGATCGGCACGCCGAGCTCGGTGGCGACGATCTGGGCCAGCACGGTCTCGTGGCCCTGCCCCTGCGAGGTCAGCCCGGTCGACACCAGCACCTTGCCGCTGCCGAGCACCTGCACGTGCCCGCCCTCGTACGGCCCCGGGCCGGTGCCCTCCACGTACAGCGCCATGCCGACGCCGAGCAGCGTGCCGCGGGCCTCGGCGTCCCGGCGCATCGCCTCGGCGTCCTCCCAGCCGACGAGCGCCTTCAGCTTGTCCAGCAGGCCCGGGTAGTCGCCCGAGTCGTAGATGACCGGCCGGCCGTCCTGGAACGTCAGGTGGTGGTCGTAGGGGAACTGGTCGGGCCGGATGAGGTTCCGCGCCCGGACCTCGGCGCGGTCGAGCCCGAGCACGTCGGCGATGCGGTCCATCGTCCGCTCCATCGCGTAGCAGCCCTGCGGCCGCCCGGCGCCGCGGTACGGCGTCACGATGACGGTGTTCGTGTAGACGCTCTCGACCTTCACCCGGTACGTGGGGATCACGTACGGGCCGACCAGCTGGGTCGCGGTCACGATCGGCACGATGATCCCGTATGGCGTGTAGGCGCCGTTGTCGTGCCAGATGTGGACGTCGAGGGCGACCAGCCGGCCGTCGTCGTCGTAGCCGACGGTGATCTCCTGCCGCTGCTGCCGCTCGTGCGCCGACCCGATGAAGTGCTCGCGCCGGTCCTCGGTCCACTTCACCTCGCGACCCAGCGCGATCGCGGCCATCGGGACCAGCAGCTCCTCGGGCCACGGGTGCACGATCTTCACGCCGAAGCCCCCGCCGACGTCCGGCGCGATGACCTCGACCTGGTCCAGCGACAGCTGCAGTTTGGCCGCGATGGCTGCCCGCACCGACGTCGACGCCTGGGTGCTGGTGTGGACCCGCAGCGAGCCGTCGTCGGCGTCCCACCGGGCGTGCACGCCCTTGCCTTCCAGGGGCATGGAGGCGCTGCGCTCGATGTACTGGGTGAAGGAGAGCGTGCGCGGGGCGGTGGCCAGCGCCGCCTCGACGTCCCCGGTCTCCTGGTGGTGGACGGCGGCGACGTTGTCCGGGATCTCCTCGTGGACGGCCGATCTCGCCGCGCGCGCGGCGTCCACCCCGACGACGGCCGGCAGCTCCTCGTAGGTGACCACGATCCGGTCGCAGGCGTCCTCGGCGACGTACCGGTCGGTCGCCACGACCATCGCCACCGGTTCGCCCACGTGGTTCACCTCGCCGCTCGCCAGCGGGTAGCCGGTGCGCGGCGCGTGCAGCTGCGGGTGCGGGATGAGCACCGGCAGCGGCTCGGCAAGCGGGCCGGTGAGGTCCTCGTAGGTGTAGATGGCGACGAGCCCCTCGACGTCGAGGGCGGCGTCGACATCGATGTCGACGATGCGGGCGTGCGCGTGCGGCGAGCGCACGAACGCGGCGGCCAGCGCGGTGTGGCCGATGTCGTCGACGTAGCGGCCCCGGCCGGTGATCAGCCGGGCGTCCTCCCGCCGCCGCACCGGCTCCCCGAACAACTTGGTGGTCACGCCCGCCCGCCTCCCCGCGGCATTGGAAGCTTTGCCGGCATCTCGGGGGCGGAAGCGCAGGCATAGCTTCCTATGCCCCCGGGGGCCCTCACCGAGCGTCCTCGCGCATCGCGGCGGCGGCGTGCCGCACGGCCTTCTTGATGTTCGCGTAACCCGTGCACCGGCAGAGGTTGCCGCCGACCATGTCGTCGACCTCCTCCTCGCTGATCTCCTCCGCGGCGTCGCGCGCCTCCAGCCCGGCGGCGATGGTCATGAGGAAGCCCGGCGTGCAGAACCCGCACTGCAGCGCGTGGCACTCGCGGAAGGCCTCCTGCACCGGGTGCAGCAACTGCCCGCCCCGGCCGTCGTCGCGCGCCAGGCCCTCGACGGTCCGCACCGACCGGCCGTCGACCTGGACGGCGAGCACCAGGCACGAGCGCACGGGCGCGCCGTCGACCAGCACGGTGCACGCCCCGCAGACGCCGTGCTCGCAGCCGACGTGCGTGCCGGTCAGCCCGAGGTCGTGGCGCAGCGCGTCCGACAGCAGCCGCCGCACCGGCACCGTCGCTTCACGTGGAACACCGTTCACCGTGAGGGAGACGGTGCGCTCGGCATCGACAGGGGTCACGCGGCACTCCTGGAGACGGCCTCGGCGGCGGCCGCGGGAAGGGTCCGTCCGGTCAGCACGCCGACCAGGTGCCGCCGGTAGCCGGCGCCGGCGTGCAGGTCGGCGTCGGGGTCGACCTTGCCGCGGGCGAGCGCCGCGGCGGCCGACCAGTCGGCGGCGTCGGCCGGCTGACCGGCCACGGCCTCGGTGAGGTCGTGCACCTCGGGCACCAGGCCGACGGAGATGTAGGCGGCGCGGGCGGCGGAGACGCGGCGGTCGTCGTCGAGGGTGACGACGACGCCGGCGCCGCACACCGCGTAGTCGCCGCGGCGGCGCGCGATCTCGGCGAACGCCGTCCCCGCCCGCGGCGGCAGGGCGGGGAAGAAGGCGGACGTCACGACGGCGGCGGCCGGCAGCGAGGTCTCCAGCGGTCCGACGAAGAAGTCGGCCCACGGGATCTCCGACGTCCCGGACGGCGTCGCGACGGCCACCGAGCCGCCGGTGAGGGCCAACACGGAGGTCATCTCCCCCGAGGGATCGGCGTGCGCGATGGAGCCGACCGTGGTCCCGCGGTTGCGGATCGCGGGGTGGGCGACGTGCGCCGTCGCCCGGGCCAGCAGCGGCTGGACCCGGGCTGCGGCGTCGGCGTCCGGACCGCCCCCCAGCAGCGCGCCGTGCCGGACGAGCGCACCGACCCGCACGCCGTCCCCGGTTGCCTCGATCGTGTCGAGGCCGGGCACCCGGTTGATGTCGACCAGCACGGCCGGGGCTGCGAGCCGCATCGAGAGCAGCGGGAGCAGCGACTGGCCGCCGGCGAGCACCTTGGCGCCCTCACCCTCGGCGGACAGGACCTCCAGGGCCTCGTCGAGGGTGCCGGGGTCGGCGTAGCGGAACGGAGCCGGCTTCACCGCCCGGGCGCTCCCGGGGAGTCGCTCGGGCGGGTGTCGGTCCGGCGGGTGCCGCGCCGGCGCGTCTCCTCGCCGGTCACCTGGTCGACCGAGGACGGGTCGGGCGCCGGGGTGGCGGTGCCGGTGCCGGATTCCTCTCCGTGCCCGAGCGTGGAGGCGGCGGCCGGGTGCGAGCCCTCGCGGGTCAGCGCGGCCTTCATCTCGGCGGGGGCGAGCGCCCGGGCCAGGTGCCAGGCGGCCACCGCGACGATCGAACCGAGCGCGATGCCGGTGAGCGAGAACGTCTCGGTGAAGGTGAGCGTGACGTTGCCGATGCCGATGATGATGCCCGCGGCCAGCGGCACCAGGTTGATCGGGTTGGCGAAGTCGACCCGGTTCTCCTTCCAGATCTTCGCGCCCAGGAGGCCGATCATCCCGTAGAGGACGACGGTGATCCCGCCGAGCACGCCGCCCGGCACGATGTTGATCAGCGCGCCGAACTTGGGCACCAGGCCCAGCAGGATCGCGACCACGGCGGCCACGTAGTAGGCCGCGGTCGAGTAGACCCGGGTCGCCGCCATGACGCCGATGTTCTCCGCGTAGGTGGTCGTCGGGGAGCCGCCGAACGCCGAGGCCACGGTCGTGCCGACGCCGTCGGCGAAGATCGCCCGACCCATGACCGGGTCCAGGTCGCGCTTGGTCATCTCCGCGACGGCCTTCACGTGCCCGGCGTTCTCCGCGACCAGCGCGATCACGGCCGGCAGCACCAGCAGGCTGAAGTTGAAGGAGAAGGACGGCGCGGTGAGGTCCGGGAGGCCGAACCAGTCGGCGTCACCCACCGCGGCGAAGTCGATCCGCTCGCGGGTGAGGACCTCGCCGGTCGCCGTCGGCGAGGTGATCTCGCCGACCGTGACGTCGAGCAGGACCGACAGCACGTAGCCGAAGACCAGCCCCAGCAGGATGGCGATGCGGGCGAGGAAGCCGCGCAGCGCCAGCGCGCAGACGATGACGAAGACCATCGTGGCCAGTGCGACCCACTGGTCCTGCGGCCAGTAGATGCTCGCGGCGACCGGGGCGAGGTTGAAGCCGATCAGCATGACCACGGCGCCGGTGACGGCGGGCGGCAGCACCCTGTTCACCACGTGCACGCCGGCGAAGTGGATGACCAGGCCGACGAGGGCCAGCACGACGCCCGACACCAGGATCGCGCCGACCACGTCGGAGGAGTCGCCGCCCTGCGCCCGGACGGCGGCCACCCCGCCGACGAACGAGGCGCTGGTGCCCAGGTAGCTCGGCACCTTCCCCTGCACGATGAGCAGGAAGAGGATCGTGGCGATCCCGCTCATCATGATCGCGAGGTTGGGGTCGAGCCCCATCACGATCGGGAAGACGAACGTCGCGCCGAACATCGCGACGACGTGCTGCGCGCCGATGCCGACCGTCCGCGGCCAGGACAGCCGCTCCTCCGGGGCGACGGCCTCGCCCAGCGGCGGCGCCTTGCCATCACCGTGGACGGTCCAACCCAGCCCCAGAGCCATCAGTGCCTCCTCGACGTGCACTTACGGTCCGATCGGTGCCCTCGACGGCTGCCGAGCCACCGGAGGCGGTCACTGTGTCACCGCCCGGGGCCGCTGCGGAAGTACCTCAGCGCTAAATCGTCGTTGCACCTTCGGATGAATGGTTCACCGTTGAGACATCGCTCGGTACGGTCTCGCGCGTGACCGCTGCACCCGCCCCACCGGTCCCGACGGGCGCCCGCTCGGTGACGCTGCGGTCGGGCGTCTACGCCGACTCGGTCAAGCTCATGCAGGTGAGCCGGGACGTCGCCGCCCGCGACGGCGTCACCGCCGTCCTGGTCGCCATGGCCACCCCCCTGAACCTCGAGCTGGCGGCCGGCATGGGCCTCGCCCCCGACGGCCCCGCCGCTCCCGACCAGCTGCTGGTCGCCATCGGCGCCACGGACGACGACGCGCTGGCCGACGCGGTCGCGGCCGTCGACGCCGCCCTGGCCGCCCGGGAGCGCGGGGGGACGTCGGCCGAGGCGTCGGTCGCCCGGACCATCGGCGCCGGCCTGGCCGAGCTGCCGCCGGAGGCGTCGGCGCTGGCCATCGTGAGCACGCCCGGGCAGTACGCGGTCGCCGAGGCGGCCGACGCGATCGCCGCCGGGCGCAGCGTGCTGGTGTTCTCCGACGGCGTGCCCGTCGAGCACGAGGTGGCGCTCAAGCAGGCGGCGCGCGCGGCCGGCGTGCTCGTGATGGGCCCGGACTGCGGGACGGCGATCGTCTCGGGTCTGGCGCTCGGGTTCGCCAACGTGGTCCGCCGCGGACCCGTCGGCCTCGTGGCGGCGTCCGGCACCGGCGCGCAGCAGGTCTCCTGCCTGCTCGACATGGCCGGCGTCGGGGTCTCGCACGTGATCGGCGTCGGCGGTCGCGACCTCTCCGCCGCGGTCGGCGGGCTGGCCACGCTCGACGCGCTCGCCGCGCTCGACGCCGACCCGGGCACCGAGCGGGTGCTGCTGGTCTCCAAGCCGCCGGCGGCGTCCGTGGCCGCCGCGGTCGCGGACGCCGCCGGGACGCTGTCCGTACCGGTGCGCAGCGCCGCCCTCTCGCCCTCGGCGCCCGACCTGACCGCCGCCGTCGAGGCGGTGCTGGCCGACATGGGCCTCGACGTGCCGGTGTGGCCGTCACGGCCGGGGCCGGCCGAGGCGGCGGTGCCCGGCTCCGCGCTCAAGGGCCTCTACTCCGGCGGCACGCTGGCCGACGAGGCGATGCTGCTGGCCGCGCCGGTGCTGGGCGACGTCCGGTCCAACATCCCGCTGCGGCCGGAGCTCGACCTCGGGACGGACCTGTCCGCCCCGGGGCACGTCGTGATCGACTTCGGCGACGACGCGCTGACCGCCGGCCGGGCGCACCCGATGATCGACCCGACGCTGCGGCTGGAGGCGGTCGACCGGCTGGCGGCCTCCGGCGAGCAGGCCGTGCTGCTGATGGACGTCGTCCTCGGCCACGGCGCCGACCCCGACCCCGCGGCGTCCCTGGCGGCCGCGCTGGGGGCCGCCCGGTCGCGCACGCAGCTGCCCGTGGTGGTGGCGCTGGTCGGCACGGACGCCGATCCGCAGGGCTGGAGCCGGCAGGCCGACGCGCTCGCCGCGGCCGGTGCCGCGGTGTTCGCGTCCAACGCCGTCGCCGTGCGGTACGCCCTCGACCTGCTGGGAGCCGCACGATGACGATCGCCGACCTGCTGGCGGGGCCGCCGACCGTCGTCGCCGCCGGCGTCGACGTGTTCTCCGAGGCGCTGCGCGCCCAGGGCGCCGACGTCCGCGACGTCGACTGGCGCCCGCCAGCCTTCGGCGACCCCGCCGACCTGGCCGCGCTCGCCCTCGACCCGCGCCGGGCGACGGCCAACCGGACGGCGGTGGAGCGGGTGCTCGCCGCGGGCTCGCACCTGGTCGACGTCCGGCCCGCGCGCGAGGTGCTCGACCTGCCCGACCGCACGCTGCTGCACGCCGGCCCGCCGATCGACTGGGCATCGGCCTCCGGCCCGCTGCGGGGCGCGCTGGTCGGCGCCTGCCTGTTCGAGGGCTGGGCCGACGACGTCGAGGAGGCCGAGCGGCTGCTCGCCGGCGGCGGCGTCACGCTCGACCCCTGCCACCACCACCGCGCGGTCGGCCCGATGGCCGGCGTCACCAGTCCGTCCATGTGGCTGTGGTGCCTGGCCGACCCCGTGCACGGCGGGCAGGCTTTCTGCAACCTCAACGAGGGCCTGGGCAAGGTGCTGCGGATGGGCGCCTACGGCGCGGAGGTGCTCGACCGGCTGCGCTGGATGCGTGCCGTGCTCGGCCCCGTGCTGTCGGCGGCGGTCCGGTCGCGCGACGAGCCGCTGGACGTCAAGGCCGTGCTGGCGCAGATGCTGCAGATGGGCGACGAGGCGCACAACCGCAACCGCGCCGGGTCGCTGATGGCGCTGCGCGAGCTGTCGCCGTCGATCGTCGCGGTCGAGGGCTGGGCGTCGTCCGACGTCGCGCAGGTGCTGCGCTTCATCGGCGGCAACGAGCACTTCTTCCTCAACCTCGGCATGCCGACGGCGAAGCTGGCGATGGACGCGGCGGCCGGCCTGCCCGGCTCGTCGTTGGTCACGGTCATGTCACGCAACGGCACCGAGTTCGGCATCCGGACGGCGGGCACCGGCGACCGCTGGTTCACCGGGCCTGCGCAGACGCCGGTGGGGCTGTTCCTCGGCGACTACGGCCCGGACGACGCCAACCCCGACATCGGCGACTCCGCCATCATGGAGACCTACGGCGTCGGCGGGTTCGCCATGGCCGCGGCGCCGGCGATCGTCCGGTTCGTGGGCGGCACGGTGCCCGACGCGCTGGCCACCACCGAGCGGATGTACCAGCTGACCCTGGCCGAGAACCCGGCGATGCAGATCCCGATCCTCGGTTTCCGTGGCTCGCCGACCGGCATCGACGTGCTGGCGGTCGCGCGCACCGGCTGGCTGCCGCAGATCAACACCGGCATGGCGGGCCGGGTCGCCGGCACCGGCCAGGTGGGCGCCGGTCTCGTGCAGCCGCCCCGGGTGTGCTTCGAGCAGGCCCTGGCGGCGCTCGCCGGGGAGGCTCGCGCCCCCGCGGCCGCGTGACGGTCCGCCCGCCCGCCCACCGCCCGACCGCCGACCCCCGCCGCCCGGCGGGGAAGTTCAGCCGGGGAGGTGCGGGCAGGCGGTCAGCTCGTGCACCGCCGCGGGGACGTCGCCAGCCGCGTCGACCCGCCGGGGGAAGGGCACCCGCAGGTCGTAGGAGATGCCACCGGAGAGGACGCGGAAGGTGACGCCGTAGCTGTCGACGCCCAGCAGGTGCACCGTCTCGCCCGCGCCCGCCCAGAGCTGCACGGCGTGCTGCAGCCGGTCCAGCGGGACGGCGGCGGCCAGGAGCACCTCCTCCTCCGCGGTCGCCACGGGATCCGGGCTCGCGGCGGCGAAGGCCTCGGGGGACAGCTCGACCCGCCGTCCGCACCCCTCGACGGCCACCTCGGCCAGGTCGAGCCGCAGCAGCGTCGCGGTGAGCCCGACGTCGAGCAGGACGTCGTCGGCCCGGACGTCGGCGAAGGCCAGCAACGCGTCGTGCCGCCGCGCGGCGGGCACCGGCGCCAGCCACCCCGTGAGCTCCAGCCGCGCGCGCACGGGGGAGCGCATGGGGAGCGGCCCGTACAGCGTGACCGCCAGCCGGGCCGGGACGTCGCCCAGCGAGGCGCCGCGGACCGCTGCGGCCACGTCGCCGCGTGACGGCACGACGACGAGCACCTGCCCCGCCACCGTGGTCGTCGCGGCGAGCAGCCGGTCGGAGCCGGGACCCCCGGTCTGCAGCGTCGGCGCGCCGCGGGCGGCGACCGTGCGGGCCAGGTCGGGAGCGCTCGGCTGCAGCGCGCGACGGGGATCGCCCGTCTCGGGGGAGTGCCCAACGGTCATGCGTCACCTCGTCCTTAGGTAAGGTGAGCCTAACCAAATCCGGAGGTCCGTGTGAACAACCCCCGTCCCAAGGTCCGCCGCAGCCGCGCCCTCGGCATCCCGCTGACGCCCAAGTGCGTGCGCTACGTCGAGCGGCGCCCCTACCCGCCCGGTGAGCACGGCCGGAAACGGCGGACCGCGAGCGACTACTCCACGCGGCTGACGGAGAAGCAGAAGCTGCGTGCCCAGTACGACATCAGCGAGACGCAGCTGCGGGCGGCCTTCGACCGCGCCAAGCGCTCCGGCGGCACGACCGGCGAGGCGCTGATCCAGGACCTCGAGTCGCGCCTGGACGCCACCGTGCTGCGGGCCGGCTTCGCCCGGACCATCTACCAGGCGCGCCAGTTCGTCACCCACCGGCACGTCCTGGTCAACGGCAAGCGGGTGGACCGCCCCTCCTACCGCCTCCGACCGGGCGACTTCGTGTCGATCGCGGAGACGTCGCGCAGCAAGGAGCCCTTCGTCGTCGCCGCCGCCGGCGCGCACGCGGTGGCGCCGGCCTACCTCGAGGTGCGGCTGACCGACCTGGTCTGCCGCTACGAGCGGACCCCGGGCCGCGACGAGGTGCCGGTCGTCAGCGAGGAACAGCTCGTCGTCGAGCACTACGCCCGCTGAGCTCGCTTGTCGGTCGGCGGTGGCGGCGGCAGGCTGCGGTGCCGTGTGGCACGTGGGCTTCGTGGACGGCGAACCGGACGACGACCTGCTGCGCCGCATGAGCGCCCCGGAGAACGAGGTCCCGGTCGCCCTGCCGGCCAACCGGGTGCTGGCCCGGACCGACGACGTCGCGGCGGCCCTGGTCGGGCTGCACGTCTACACGACGGGTGTGTCGTTCGACCTGGCGCTGCGGGTGCGGGCCGCGGCCGCGCCCTCGCTGCGGGTCGGCCTGAACGACCTCCTGTGGGACAGCGGTCGGCGCGGCCGCCTGGGTTTTCTGTTCGGTCTGGAGCTCGCCGACGGCCGGCGGGTGGGCAACGTGCCGGAGCGCGCCGGGACCGACGGCGTCCTGTTCCACCAGGGCGGCGGGGGCGGCGGCGACACCGCGGTCGACCAGTCCTGGTGGCTCAGCCCGGTGCCGCCGGCGGGGCCGCTGCGGGTCGTGGTCCGCTGCGACGAGCTCGGCCTCGCCGAGACGGTCACCGAGCTGGACGGGACGGCGATCCGCCGGGCCGCCGACGAGGTCCTCACCCTGTGGCCGTGGGAACCGCCGCGGGACGAGCGGCCGGCCGAGCCGCCCCCGCCGCTGGACCTCCCGCCCGACAGCTGGTTCGCCGCCCGCGGCTGAACGCCGGCCGGGTCAGGCCGGCAGCGGGGCGCCGCGCAGCCGGTCGAGCAGGCGGTCGAGCACGGCCAGCTCGCGGTCGCTGAACCCGTCGAACACCGTGCGGAGGTTGGTGGCGTGCACGCCGACGGCCTCGGCCAGCTTCGCCCGGCCGGCGTCCGTGATCGCCGCGTAGGAGACCCGCCGGTCGGTGGCGCACGCCTGACGCGTCACGAGCCCGGCGGCGTCCATGCGGTCGACCAGGCGGGTCACGCCGCCGCTGGTCAGGGTGATCTGCCCGGCCAGCTCACCCATGGGGAGCATGCCGCGCTCCGAGCGGGCCAGCCGCACGAGCACCTCGAACCACACGTGCGGGACACCGGTCTCCGCCTCCAGCGCGGTGCCGAGCCGTCGCTCCAGCCGGGCGGCCGCCTCCAGCAGGCGCCCGAAGGTGGACACGAGGGCGTCGTCGGTTGCAGCGGCGGCGTCCGGCATGCACGACAGCTTACCCGTCAATTATTGATTGATCAACCATCCGGCGTTATGTTGGCTGCGGGCTCAGCATCTGAGCGAGCAGATGAGCACGTCACCACGAGGAGCGCGTCATGACCGTCGCCGCCGTCCGGCTCAACCACGCCGTCCTGTTCGTCGGGGACCTCGAGCGCTCGCTGCGCTTCTGGGTCGGCGTGTTCGGCATGGAGCTCGTCGTCCGCGAGCCGCGGGCGGACGCCGCCTTCCTGCGGCTGCCCCGCTCGGGCAACCACCACGACCTCGGCCTGTTCGGCATCGGGGCCGGCGCGCCGCCCCGCGCCCGCGGCACGGTCGGTCTCTACCACCTGGCCTGGCAGGTCGACACGATCGACGACCTGGCGCAGGCCCGCGACGCCCTGCTCGGCGCCGGTGCCCTGACCGGCGAGTCCAGCCACGGCGCGACGAAGAGCCTCTACGGCATCGACCCCGACGGCAACGAGTTCGAGGTCATGTGGATGCTGCCGCGTGCGTCCTGGGGCGAGTTCGAGCACACGGCCACCGTGGAGCGGCTGGAGCTCGCGGCCGAGCTGCAGCGCTGGTCCGGCGTCGGGACGGCGGCCGAGCTCGTCCCCCTGCCGGCCGGCGGCTGACCGCCCGCGTCACCTGGCGGCGCTGCGGGGAAGTCGGCCTCCGGAGCGCCGTCCGGAGGCCGACTTCCCCGCAGTCGTGGGCATCCGGGCGGCCCTACGTCCGCACGATCGCCGCCACCGGACCACCGCCGGAGGGGCCCTGGTGCACGGCCGCCACCGACACGAACACCGCCGGGTCGCCGGTCACCGCCGCCGTCACCCCGCCCACGCAGGCCTTGATCTGCCGGTGCCAGTGCACGTCGGAGTCGTCGAGCATCGCGTTGCGCCGGCCGCGGACCTTGCCGTCGGGCGAGGCCTCGCACTTGAGGAAGACGTTGACCAGCCGGTCGCCGAGATCGGTGGAGTGCGGCCGCTCCGGCAGGTCCAGCCCGGCGTCGCGGATGGCGTTCCAGATGCCGTCCTGGTCGAGCGCGTCCGCCATCACCGAGTGGCCGATGCGGTAGTTCCCGCCGTGCCCGCGGGCGTTGCCGACGACGACGATCTGCGCCCGGTCCAGCTCCACGCCCGACGAGCAGGAGGCGACCGAGCTGAACAGCGACAGGTCGCGCATCACCTGCTCCTGCGTCGGCATCCCGATCTCGCCGAGGGCCACGGCGATGCCGAGCGCGGTCGTGCCGTTGGACAGGTCCATCGAACCGTGCGGCTCGTCGTAGTAGGTGGTCTGCCCGCGCTCGCGGGCGTCGCGGATGGTGTCGATGGTCAGCAGCGGCGTCTTGGTCTGCACGTAGTGGACGTCGGCGGGGTCGGTGATCCCGGCCTCCTCCATGGCCTTCCGGACGCCGTCGGCGACCTTCTCCACCATCGCGATGCGGCCGATGTCCTCGGGCAGCAACTGCTCGCTCATCGCGTAGCCGACGGTCAGCCGCGGTTCGTCGGTCGCCTCGACGGCGTCCTCCGGCAGCGTCGCGAAGATCGTCGCGTGCGGGCTGATGACGCCGTCCGTGCCGCCCGACCAGACGATCGGGATCTGCTTCACCTCGTCGAGCGGCCGGGTGCCCTTCTCCATCAGCACCTCGCGGAAGGCGCGGTCGGCGATGATCCGGGTGTAGTCGTTGACGCCGCCGTTGCCCTCGGTCTTGCCGATGACGGCGACCACCCGGTCGGCCTCCATGACGCCGTCGTCGATGAGCTTCGCCAGCTCGGAGGCGTCGCTGACGTGGTGCAGCGGGACCTTGCGGACCTCGATCGGTGCGGGCATCGGCTCACTCTTCCTTCGTCGCGGGACCCGGGTCGTTCTGCAGGACGGTGCCGACGTCGTCGCCGCGGACGGCGTCGGCGATGTGCTCGAGGGACGTGATGACGGCGCGGCGTCGCGGCCGGCCGGGCACCGCCGGCTCGACGAAGCGGAGGGCGGCTTCGACCTTCGGGCCCATCGACCCGCGGGCGAACTGCCCCCTCGCGGCGTGCGACCGCAGCTCCGCCGCGGTGACCCGGCCCAGCGGCCGCGCCGACGGCGTGCCGAAGCCCACCATCACGTTCGGGACGTCGGTGGCGATGACCAACGCATCGGCGCCCAGCTGCGCGGCCAGCACCGCGGCGGTGAGGTCCTTGTCGACGACCGCCTCGACGCCGCTCAGCGCGTGCCCGTCCCGGCCTTCGCCGGTGACCGGGATGCCGCCGCCCCCGGCGCAGACGACGACGAACCCGGCGGCGCAGAGCGCCTCGATCGCCGGGACGTCGACGACGGCGCGGGGCTCGGGCGAGGCGACCACCCGCCGCCAGCCGCGCTCGCCGCGGTCCTCCCAGGTCTGGCCCAGCGCGGCGAAGCGCTCGGCCTGCTCGCGCGGGAGGAAGCGGCCGACCGGCTTCGTCGGCTCGCGGAAGCCCGGGTCGTCGGCCGAGACGAGCGTGCGGGTCACCAGTCCGGCGGTGCGGCGGTCGGACCCGCGCGCGGCGAGGGCGGCGTCCAGCTCGTCGGCCACGGTGAAGGCGATGGTGGCCTGGGTCTGCGCGACGCACCAGTCCAGCGGCACCGGCGGCACCTCGTGCGCGGCCAGCTCGTTCTTGACCAGCAGGTTGCCCACCTGCGGGCCGTTGCCGTGGGTGAGGACGACGTCGACGCCGGCGGCGACGACGTCGGCGACGTGACCGGCCGCGACGGCGATCGCGTCGCGCTGCGCGCCGGGCGTGGCCGACCCGTCCGGCGCGGTCATCGCATTGCCGCCCAGGGCGATGACGACGCGGCGCGGCAGGTCCACCCCGCGGACCCTAGCGGCCGATTGCTTAGCGGTGAAGCAGTTGCCCGGGGCTCGCGCCGGCGGATCCGGGGCGGCTCAGCGCGGTCCGACGGGCGGGGCGTCGTCCGGACCGATGGCCCGCTGCACCCAGGTGACGTCGTGCCACGCGCCGTGCTTCCAGCCGATCCGCCGCCAGGTGCCGACCGGCTGGAATCCCATCGCCCGGTGCAGGCCGACGCTGGCCTCGTTCGGCAGGGCCATCCCGGCCACCACCGTGCGGTAGCCGCGCTCGGCCAACCGGTCCAGCAGTGCGGTGTAGAGCGCGCGGCCGCCGCCGCCGCGGCGCCGGTCGGTCTCGAGGTAGACGCTGACCTCGCAGGACCACCGGTAGGCGGCCCGCTCCTTGTACGGGCCGCCGTAGGCGTAGCCGACGACGCGGCCGTCGTCCTCCAGCACCAGCCAGGCGTGCGTCCGCCGGGCCCGGGCGATCCGGCCGGCCATCTCCTCCGCGGTCGGCGGGACGCTCTCGAAGGTGATCACGGTGCCGGTGACGTAGGGCGCGTAGATGGCAGCGCATGCGGCGGCGTCGTCCTCGGTCGCGTCCCTCACCAGCGCCACGACCGCTTCCTACCCGAGGCGGTCGGGGGCGGCTAGCGGCGCCAGAAGTCGAACCGGTCGCGTCCGGGCCGGAAGCCGGCCGCCTCGACGATGTCGACGGCCAGGTCGAACCGCTGCCCGACGGCGGTGGCCTGGTGGGCGTCGCTGCCGAAGCTGACCGCCTCCCCGCCCTCCTCGTGGAACCAGCGCACCTGGTCGACCGACGCCATCGGGCTGCTGGTGTTCACCTCGAGCGCCCGGCCGCTGGCGGCCAGCGCGCGGAACACCGCCCGGTACTCCTCCTCGAAGTCCTTCTCCACGAAGCGGTCGGAGCCGCCGGGCCAGTACCGCCGCGGGAAGTCGACGTGCGCGAGCACCTGGAAGACGTCGCTGCCCTGGATCATCCGCACCACCTCGGCGAGGTAGGCGCGCATGGTCGCGTCGGGGTTGCCGTAGAGCAGCCGACCCACCCCGACCAGGTGCGAGCCGTCGCGCAGCGAGTGCAGCGAGCCGAGGATGCGGTCGGCGGGCGCGTCCCGCAGGTGGGCGGCGACGCTGGCGGCGAACAGGTGCGGCTCCCCGGTCTCGACACCCGACCAGATGCGCAACTCGGGGAAGCGCTCGCGGCACTCGGCCAGCTCGGCGGCGTACCCCTCGACGTCGATCGGCATCTGCTGGGCGTGCCGGCGCTCGGTGAGCCCCTCGGTGTGCGCCCGGTCGTCCTCGGTCCACACCGTGAAGTCGAGGTGCTCGGTGAACGCGATCGCGGGCAGCCCCAGGGCGACCGCCCGTTCGCATGCCCCGCGCATGGTCGAGGTCGCGGCGGTGTCCCACGACCAGCGGGTGTGCACGTGGTTGTCCGGCGGGGGCCCGGGCTCGGATGACATCGGACCCATTGTCCCCGCCGTCCCCAGGTCGTGCCCGGCCGGCCCGTGCTGTCGGTGGCGCTGCCTACTGTCGTCGCCATGAGCTCCGCCGCGCCGCCGTCCGAGCTGTCCCCCACGACCGGCGAGGAGGCGCTCTCGGTGCTGCGCGAACTCACCGGGCGGCCCGACGCGGAATTCCGCGAGGGTCAGGACGCCGCGGTGGCCGCGCTGGTCGATCGGGCGGAGCGGGCGCTCGTCGTGCAGCGCACCGGGTGGGGCAAGTCGGCGGTCTACTTCGTGTCGACGGCGCTGCTGCGCCGCCGCGGCCGCGGGCCGACGCTGCTGGTCAGCCCGCTGCTCGCGCTGATGCGCGACCAGGTCGCCGCCGCGTCCCGCGCCGGCATCCGAGCGGTGGAGATCTCCAGCGCCAACATGACCGAGTGGGACGACGTCGCCGCGCGCCTGGGCGCCGACGACGTCGACGTCCTGCTCGTCTCGCCCGAGCGGTTGACCAACCCGCGCTTCCGCGAGCAGCAGCTGCCCGACCTGGTACGCCGCTGCGGCCTGCTGGTCGTCGACGAGGCGCACTGCGTCTCCGACTGGGGGCACGACTTCCGGCCCGACTACCGCCGCATCCGCGACCTGCTGTCCGCGCTGCCGGCCGGCACACCGGTGCTGGCGACCACGGCGACGGCCAACGAGCGGGTGGTCGCCGATGTCGCCGAGCAGCTGGGCGCCGGTGGCGTCGGGGTCACCACCGTGCGCGGCCCGCTGGCGCGGGACTCGCTGCGCCTCGGCGTCCTCCGGCTGCCGTCCGACCGCGCACGGCTGGCCTGGCTGGCCGCGCACCTGGGCGACCTCCCGGGCAGCGGCATCGTGTACACGCTGACCGTCGCCGCCGCGGAGGAGACCGCCGCGCTGCTGCGGCAGGCCGGGCACGAGGTCCGCGCCTACACCGGCCGGCTCGACGACGCCGACCGGCGGGAGGCGGAGGAGGCGCTGCGGGAGAACAGGGTGAAGGCGCTGGTCGCCACCTCCGCCCTGGGCATGGGGTTCGACAAGCCCGACCTCGGCTTCGTCGTCCACCTGGGGGCGCCGTCGTCGCCGGTGAGCTACTACCAGCAGGTCGGCCGCGCGGGTCGCGCCGTCGAGCACGCCGACGTGCTGCTGCTGCCCGGCCCGGACGACCTGGCCATCTGGCAGTGGTTCGCGACGTCGTCCATGCCGCGGGAGGACCACGCGGCCGCGGTGCTCGCTGCGATGGCCGACCGGCAGGCGTGGTCGGTGGCGCGGTTGGAGACGGTGGCCGACGTGCGCCGGTCGCGGCTCGAGCTGCTGCTCAAGGTGCTGGCCGTGGACGGCGCGGTGGAGCGCGTCCAGGGCGGCTGGCGGTCGACCGGCCGGCCCTGGGTGTACGACGCCGACCGCTACCAGCGCGTGACGCGCACGCGGGAGGCCGAGCAGCGGGCCATGATCGCCTACGCCCGTCCGGTCGACGAGGCGGGGTGCCGGATGGCTTTCCTGCAGGAGGCGCTCGACGACCCGACCGCCGCGGCCTGCGGCCGGTGCGACGTCTGCGCCGGCCCCTGGTACGCGTCCGACGTCCCCGAGGCGGCGGCCGACGCGGCGTCCGCGGTGCTCGACCGGCCGGGCGTGGAGATCGCCCCGCGGGCGCAGTGGCCCACGGGCGCCGACCGGCTCGGCGTGCAGGTGCGCGGGAAGATCGCCGCCGACGAACAGGTGGAGCCCGGCCGGGCCGTCGCACGGCTCACCGATCTGGGATGGGGGCAGCGCCTGCGCAGCCTCCTCGGGGACGACGGCGTCGGCGGGGTGGTCGAGCTGGAGGCGCCGGGCATCGAGGAGGACCCGGACGCTGCGTCCGACGCCTCGCACGCTCGGCGCGGGCCCCTGCCGGAGGGCCCCGCCGCCTTCGACGGCAAGGACCGTGCTGCCCCCCACGCCTCGCAGGCTCCGCGCGGGCCCCTGCAGCGGAGCCACGACTTCCCCCCGGACGAGGAACTGCTGCGGGCCTGCGCCCGGGTGCTGGCCGCGTGGGACTGGAAGGCGCGCCCCGGCGCGGTGGTGGCCGTGCCGTCGCGGCGGCGGCCGCAGCTCGTGCGCGGCGTGGCCGAGGGGCTCGCCCGGATGGGCCGGCTGCCGTACCTCGGCACGCTGGACCTGGCCCACGGCGGACCGACCGGTCGGCCAGGTGGCAACAGCGCGTTCCGGCTGTCGGCCGTGTGGGAGCGCATCGCCGTCGGCCCGGCGCTGCGGTCGGCGCTCGCCGAGGTGGGCGACGCCCCGGTGCTGCTGGTCGACGATCTCGTCGACTCCCGGTGGACGCTGACCGTCGCCGGCCGGGAGCTGCGCCGCGCCGGGGTCGCGTCCGTCCTGCCCTTCGCGCTCGCGCTGACGGCCTGACGGAGGACCACAGGGGGAGGCTCGTCCGCCCCGCCGGAGGCTCGACCGCCCCACGCCGATCCTCGTGGCCGGCCTCGGGACGACGTCCCGCCATCCACAGGGTTTCGCACACATGTGCGAAACCGGGGTAGCGTGCCGGCATGGCGAAGGAGCCCACTCCGCTCATCGCTCGCACCCTCGCGGCGAGCGTCCGGACGGGGCCGAGCCAGCCGACTTTCTGGGACACCGCCGAGGAACCGGCGCTCACCCCGCTCGTCGGCCGGGTGGCGCGGCGGGACCTGGGGAGCGGCGCGTGGGTCGACCACCTGCCCGGTTGGATCACCGGGTCGGAAGCCGTGCTCGAGGTGCTGCTCGGCGACATCGGCTGGCGGGAGGACCGCCGGCAGATGTACGACCGGCAAGTGGCCGTGCCCCGACTGCTCCGGTGGTACGGCGGCGCCGGCATCCTTCCGCACCCCCTGCTGGCCGAGGCCCGGAGCGCGTTGAACGCGTACTACCAGGCCGGCGAGCGGGACCGATTCGTCACGGCCGGCCTGTGCCTCTACCGCGACGGGCGCGACAGCGTGGCCTGGCACGGCGATCGGCTCGGCCGCGGCGCCACCGACGACACCATGGTCGCCATCGTCTCCTTCGGCAGCCCGCGACCGCTGATGCTCCGGCCCACCGGCGGCGGTGCTCCCACCATGCGGTTCCCCCTCGGGCACGGTGACCTGGTCGTCATGGGCGGCTCCTGCCAGCGCACGTGGGAGCACTGCATCCCCAAGACGGCGCGGCCGGTCGGGCCGCGGGTGAGCGTGCAGTTCCGGCCCACCGGAGTCGCCTGAGACCCCTCCTGCAGCGGCTCCGGAGGTCGTGTACCTTCGTCGACGCGCCGGACGGGCCTGCAAGGGCACGGGTCACACACCCCCGGGTGTGCGGGACCGATGCGGACGGCGTAGGGTAGGAAAGCTGCCGATGACAGAGGCCTGAAAGGGTCGGGTTTGTCGCGCGTCCGTTCCTTGAGAACTCAACAGCGTGCCGAATGTCAGTG
>NZ_JAOVZT010000011.1:148452-158126 GCF_025716945.1 Geodermatophilus sp. YIM 151500 | reverse complement strand
CGGCACACCGCCGCCGCGCCCACCCCGCTGGCGGCGCCCGGCGGCATGCCGCGGCCGCCTTGACCAGCGCATCGATGTCGCTGAAGGCTTCCTCGATCGGGACGGTCCGGCGGGTGGGCGGGCGGGCGGGCGGGAACATCGCTCGCAGCCGGCGGCGGCGACCAGCGCACGGATCCGTTCGCCGGCATCGCCGGCGTCCGCCGCGGTCGTCATCGGACGGTGCCCACGCAGCGCGACTCCACCGTGCCGCGGCACCCCGACCTGTGCGACCGGTCGTGGGCATCGCCGGCCCCGACCGGACCGGTGGTGTGGTGGGTGGCGGACTTCGCCTACGTGTGGGCGCTGGCGGGCTTGGTCATGTCCCCTTCGTCACCGACGTCCAGTCCCGCCGGATCCCGGGCTGGCCGGTGCCCACGTCGAAGACGACACCGCTGGTGATGAGGGGCGCAGTACACGTCTCTGGCGTTCATCGAGGCGCTGCCCGAGTCCGGGATCGCCCGCTCCAACGGCTCGGTCGGTGACGCCCTGGACAACGCGCTGATCGAGTCCACCATCGGCCTCTACAAGACCGAGCTCATCGATCGGCAGCGCTCCCTGACCGGCCGCAACGAGGTCGAGCGGGGGATCCGCCGCCTGGGTCCACTGGGCCGCCCGGGTCCACCGGTTGAACACCAACCGCCTGCGCTTTCGAGTAGCTGGAACGATCGTCACTGCACACGACGAGACCGTCTGGCCGTCGCACGGGCCTGTCGCGCTGGAGGTACGAACGCGCAATCACGAGCAGGCGACCGGCGACGATCTGCCACTCGGCGTCGAGGGTCCTCACACTGTGCGGGTGTCCGACGGCGTCGATCCCGGTAGACCCTTCACGATCCTGTTCGTCTGCACGGGCAACCTCTGCCGGTCACCGCTGGCCGAGCGGCTCGGCCGCGCGTACCTGGATGCCGCCTTTGGTGAGCGGGGAGGGGCGATCCGGCTGGAGAGCGCTGGCACGGACGCCGTCGTGGGCGCCGGGATGAACCCCGACAGCGCCCGGGTGCTGCGCGGACTCGGTGGTGAACCCGAAGGGTTCGTCGCCCGCCAGCTAGCCAGCTCCATGATCGAGCGGGCCGATCTCACGTTGGCCCTCAGCCGACGGCACCGCAGGCGCGTGCTCGAGATGGCTCCCCGGTCGCTGGCCCGCACTTTCACCCTGTTGGAAGTGGCGGAGCTCGCCGGTTACGTACCGGCGCACCCCGACGGATCGGGTGACGTGGCGGCATGCGCGCGGGCGTTCGTCCGGGCGCTGGCCGCCGCTCGCTCCTGCCGTCGCGGCGGTGGCGACGCGGACGACATCCGCGACCCGATCGGGCAGGACGTCACCGTCCACCAAGAGGTCGGTGAGGCCATCAGCGATGCGCTGCTGCCCCTGCTCCGCCGGCTCGTGACCTACGCCGACGGTTCATCCCCCTGACCCGCCCGCGGACGCCGGCCGCGGTCAGCCACCCGCCGGCTGTCGACGAGGCACGGTCGCCGGCCGGAGCGTGCTCGTCGGCAGAGCGACCGTCGGCCGGTCGGGACGGCGCCGTCGACGCCACCAGCCGTCTCGCCTCCGACCGTCGGGTCCGTGGCGAGGGTGCGACCGAGCCGCGTATCCGTATCCGTGATCGAGCACTCCTGCCGCCCGCGGCGGCACCAAGGTCAGCACGGCGCCCAGCGTCACTGCTCCTACGCGGTCCAAGGTCTCCGCGGCCAGGCCGACCTGTTCCCACCGGCTCGAACCGTGGCGGATGCAGAGCAGGACACCGTCCGTGAGCGGCGCCAGGCCGACGGCGTCCGCAACGGGCAGGAGCGGTGGCCCGTCGACGAGGACGACGTCGCTGCGCTCGGTGAGCCGGCCGATCAGGTCGTGCATCGCCGCGGAGGCGAGCAGCTCACCGGGGTTGGGTGGCAGCGGACCGGCCGCGAGGAAGGTCAGCCGGCCGTCGCCGTGGCCGCCGTGCTCTTGGAGCACGTCGTCCAGATCGGCCGATCCGGTGAGGACATTGGTCAGGCCCGCACCCGAGATGCCGCCCAGAGAGCGCACCGCGGTCGGCCGGCGGAGGTCCGCCTCGACCAGCGTGACGCGCTGGCCGGACTCGGCCAACGCCACGGCGAGGTGCACCGCGACGGTCGTCTTGCCCTCCTCGGCCAGCGGGCTGGCGACGAGGATGACCCGCGGCGGGCGGTCCACCTGCAGGAACAGCAGGTTGGCGCGCAGGCGGCGGAACGCCTCGGCGACCCGCGACGTGTCGTTCGGGCCGGCGACGCCCTTCCGGGTCAACGACGCGTCGAACGGCACGGCCCCGACCACGGGTGCACCGAGCGCGTGTCCGGCGGCGTCCCGGTCGCGGATCGCGGTGTCCAGGTGGGTGCGGACGAGGGCAGCACCCACGCCGCCGAGCAGGCCGAGCACGAGACCGACGGCGAGATCGCGGACGGCGCGAGGCGTGATCGGCGTGGAAGGCAGCTCCGGGGGCGAGACCACGGTCACCTTCACCGACGCGTCGCTCGAACTCTCGAGGGTCTCCAGGTCGCCGATCAGATCGGCGAACTCGTCCTGCAGGGCGCGGGAGATGTCCAGCGCCCGTCGCGGGGAGGTGTCGGTGACCACGACGTCGAGGAGCACGGTGTCCGGCACGGGAACCGCGTCGATCCGCTCGCCGAGTTCGTCCGCTGTCAGCGGGAGGTCGAGCCGGTCGATCACCACCGACATCAGCCCGCGGCCCTCCAGGAGGCGTGCGTACGACGCGACGCGCTGCTGGGAGAACTGGCCTCCCTGGACCGCGGCGGCCAGGTCCGTCGCACCGCCGGTGGTCACGAACAGCTGCGTCGTCGTCTGGTACCTCGGGATGGATGCAGCCGTGAGGCCCGTGGCGACGGCACCGCCCAGGAGGAGGCCGACGACGAGCAGCCACCACCCGGCGCGGAGGCTGCGCAGGTACTGCGCGTAGGTCATGCGAGGAGCTCCCGGTCTCGGAGCACGTGCACCTCACGCCTCCCTGGACATCCAAACCCGTGTCAGGCCCCGAGCGCCTCGCCCGAAAGCGGTGGACCACCACGGTGGGTGATGCAGCCGGGCGCGGAGCTGCCGATGCTGAGGCGACGCGGCCGCGCGAGCGGCGCTGCATCCGGGGGAGGGTCCACAGGCGGTGACGACGGATGGTCTTCCCTCATGCGCCGCCCCTCGGTCTCTCCGGAACCGGCGGCGCCGCCGTGCCCCGGACGACCGCAGCACGCCGGGCGCGCCGCTCAGCACCGGGATGGTCCGTGCCTATGCGCCGATGTGGATCCTCGGGCTCGGCTTCCTGTGGTGGCCCGTCGTCCTGCTGCGCGGTCTGGGGCGGTACGGCCAGCGGAAACCGCCGTCCCCGCTCCCAACTCTCGTCGTCATCTGCCTGGTCCTGTCGCTGCTGGTCGCGGCAGTGGCCGGCGCCCCGGCCGAGCGGCTCGCAGGGGCGGCGTACAACCTGGCCGTGTGGGTGGCCCTGGCGGCGCTGACCTCCGTTCGGCTCGACCCCGCCGCGATCGGCCGCGGGATCGCTCAGCTGGCCGGTGTGCAGAGCATCGCCGTCCTCGTCGCCCTCGTCCTGCACCCGGCCCTCCGTGACGTCCCGCTGCCGGCCTCGCACGTCCTGCCGGCCGCGCTCCTGGGCAACCCTGCGCTGGAAAGCTTCACAACCGCACGGCTGACCTTCCCCGACTGGTTCGGCGAGACGGTCCTGCGGACGGGAGGCTTCTTCGGCAACGCCACGTGGGCGGGAGGGTTGTCGGCGCTCGGCGTGCTGGTGACGCTGCCCCTCGTCGCCCGCGCCCACGGCATGGCGCGGGTCGGCTGGGTGGTGGTCCTCACGACGGACGCCGCCACGCTCTACCTGTCCTACTCGCGCAACACCTGGCTCGCCCTCGCGGCGGCGCTCGGGGCGATGGGGGTGGTGTTCCTGCGCCGGCGCCGGCACTGGTCGGCACTGACGCTCGGCGCCCTCGTGGGCGTCGGCGCTGCCATCGCTGCGGCCCTGACCGTCGACCTGGCGGCGACGATGGCCACCTTCAACAGCGTGCGGGAAGGCTCCTACGGCAGCCGTGCAGCGATCTACACGGCCACCTGGCAGGCGGTCCAGGAGGGCGCATTCCCCCTCCTGGGCAGCGGTGTCAAGGAACGGGCACCGGGGCTTGCCGCGAGCCTGGGTACCCACAGCGGCTACCTCGGGTTGCTCTACCGAGGTGGCTGGGCCGCCGTCGTCCTGTTCGTCGTCTGGCTGCTCGCGCTCTGCCATCGCGCGTGGTGTGCCGCGTCGCCCGTGGCCCTGGGCGCCACGGTCTTCGCCGCGCTGTGGTTCGTGGCGGAGGACGTCGACGTCGGTCACCTCGTCCCGCTCGCCCTGGTCCTGGGGATCGCTCTCGTCGACGACCAGCGGGCAGCAGAGGGCGCCAGGTCGCCGGTCGAGGTCCCGACCAGCACGGCGACCTGGCGTTAGGTGGACACCGTCCGGGGCCGGGCACCGGTCCCGTCACGGAGGACGGCGGTGAGCAGCCGCGCCGTCGTCCAGGCGCCCTGCAGATAGCGCGGCAGCAACCGCCGCGGCGCCTGGGCCAGCCGCGCCGTCCACTCCAGCCCGCACCGCTGCAGCAGCACCGGCGCCCGCGTCTCGTGGCCGGCGAGAAAGCCGAACCAGCCGCCGCACGTCAGATAGAGGGCCGTGGGGAGGTAGGGTCGCAGCTCCGCCAGCAGGTGGACCTCCAACGGGGAGCCCATGCCGACGAGGACGACATCCGGGCGCGTGTCGTGCAGCGCACGAACCAGGGCCGCCTTGTCCAGCCCGTAGCCCCCTGCCACGCCGACGACGGTGACGCCGAGGTCCTCGGCGAGGCGACGACCGGCGGCCGCGGCCAGCCCTGGGGGACCACCGAGGAGGAAGACGCGCACCGGTCCCGCCGCCCGCCGGATGCGCAGCAGCGCAGGCGCGAGGTCGGTGGTCGGTGCTCGCCCCAGGCTCCGGCCCCCCGCGGCGCGTCCGACCAGGACGACGGCCACTCCGTCGGCGTAGGTGAGGTCCCCGGTGGCGTAGGCCCGTCGCACGTCGACGTCGCCGGCCGCGTTCAGGCTCCCCACGTGCAGGGCGTAGGCGATCACGGGACGGTCCCGGACGACGGCCAGGGTGGCCAGGACGGCGGGCAGGTCCGCGTCGACGAGGTCGATTCCGGCGACGCGTACGACCGGCAGGCCGAGGCTGCTCACCGGGGCATCCCCGTGACGTCGCTCAGCCGGGCACGCCACGACAACTGCTCGGGGGCCAGCACGGCCCGGCAGCCGGGGGTCTCGACCAGTTCGAGCAATGTCGTCACGGCGGCCGCGTCGTCGGCCGGCAACCGGACGACTGCATCGGTCAGCGAAGCAGGCACGGTGATGCCCCGGGTGGCAACCCGGAAACCGACGAGCGCGTTGACCAGCTTGGCCGGGGTGATGGTCGCAGCGCGGGGTCCGGTGTAGGCGAGCAGCGCCACCCGCCAGTTCGCGATACGCGCCGGAAGCAATTCGATCGGCTCCGGCGGCAGCAGCGTCACGCCCGCTGTCACGAGCCGATTCGCGATCTCCTGGTCCAGGACCGGACCGATCGCCTCCACCCGCAGGCCCGCGCGCCGCGCGGCGCACAAGAGGTGCACGTCGACCTCCGGGTGCAGGGCCCCGAACCAGCCGACGACCGGCTCCCGGTCCGCCAGGGGCGTCCAGAGGTGCTGGAGGAAGGCGTCGTCCGCGGCCGGGAGCACGACGGGCACCGGTCGCCTGGTCCGGCGCTCGAGGACACCGGCGACGACTGGGCTGTCGCTGACCACCCGCCAGTCGGGCGGCAGCGCGGCCTCCGCCTCCAGGGCGCGCCTCGGCGGGAAGTAGCCGTGCGGCGCGAGCGCCCAGTCGATGACCGCGTCGTAGGTCACCGATGCACCCCGGTCGGCCAGTTCACTGGCGAGGTGCAGATATGCGGCGCTGGGTGCGTAGAGGATGACGTCGATGCGGGCGCCACGCGATTGCCGAGCGATCTGCTCGGCGAGGCGCCGCGCCCACCGGCGCGGCGCCAGGACAGTCGCAGGCGAGGGCCCGACCAGGCGGATGCCGGGGAGAGGTGGCGTGCCCGGTGTCGCGGAGCGCCCTCGGCGCAGGGCCCGCAACGGGTAGGTGAGGAGCTGGCCGACCCGACGCGGTTGGCTCTCCACGAACACGACGTCCGCAACCCCGGCCGCCGCCACGCTGAGGCTGTGGTGCCGTTGCCAGAGGAAGTTCCACCGGACGGTGGACAACAGCACGACGACCGGTCGGGCCGTCCCTGGGTCCTGCACCGCAGTCCTGCGCTGCACCACGGTGGCCAGGAGCGCGTACGTCACGGGCGTCACGGCGGCGATCAGGACGAAGGACCGCGTGACCAGCGCCGCCAGCACCGTTGCGGCCATCGCTAGCGCCGTGCCCGTGAACGCGGCGGCCCCCACCGCGCTGGTGCAGCCGAGATGCGTCGCGCGGGCCTGGACGCGGAGGTAGAGCGCCTGGGGGATGGCGCTGAGAGCGGCCACGGCGGCGACCGGCCACAGTTCTGCAGGTCGGTACGACGGCGGGAGCAGCACGAGCAGCGCCGGCCACGAAGCCAGCGCTCCGAGGAGAGCCACGGCGGACACGGCGAGCAGGTGATCCCGCCGTGCCGCCGGGTCGTCGCGCATGAGGTCGTGCAGCCGTTGGGTCGTGACT
Organism: Geodermatophilus sp. YIM 151500; assembly: GCF_025716945.1. Classification (GTDB taxonomy): domain Bacteria; phylum Actinomycetota; class Actinomycetes; order Mycobacteriales; family Geodermatophilaceae; genus YIM-151500. The sequence goes on along the minus strand of NZ_JAOVZT010000011.1, from coordinate 151,372 downwards.
GCACCTGCAGCCAGAACAGCCAGGTTCCCAATGGCGTAGGCGGCTGCGTATCGCGCCAGCGAGGCCTCGCCGAGGCTGAGGCCGACGACGATGCGGTCACCCGCCGCCAGCGCCACGCCTGCGGCCGCGGACACCGCCAGGGGCATGGACAGTCGTGTCCGGCCGATCAGCGCCTCCAGGTCGCCGGGACGGAACCACTCGCGGTCGGCCCACCGCAGCCCGACGAGCACGGCCAGCAGCACGCCCGTCGTCCAAGCGGTCAGGTAGGCCAGAAGGGACCCGGTCACGAGGGCGGCGAGCGCCGCGCAGATCATCGCGACGGGGCCGATCGCGACGGTCAGGCCGGCCCAGACCGCCGCGGATCCACGAGCCGCGGCACGAGCGAGCACCAGCGACGCGACGGCGTTCAGCGAGCCGAGCAGGACGGCGGAGGTCCAGGGCACGGACCCGGCCGCGGCGGCCGCAGCGGTGGCCGCAGCCCCTACCGCCAGCACCGGTAGCGCGGCACCGGTGCGCAACGCTCGCGTGGCGCCGCCTGCCTCCCAGCTGGTCACGAGGCCCGGTAGGCCCAGTGCGAGCACCGCAGTGATCAGCTGCTGGCTCACTGCGACCAGCGCCACGCTGCCGTAGGCCGCAGGCTGCAGGGCGCGAGTCAGCACGGGAAGCAGGAGCGCGCTGGTGAGCGCCTGCGCGACCACGGCCGAGAGGAACACCGCCTGTCGTCCGGACAACGCGGACCGGAGGACCGTCGTCCGGCCGCGGAGCGGTCCTGGAGCCGACCGCTGGTCGGTTCCTTGCGCTGCCATCCCCGTCCCCCCGTGATCCGCTCTGTTGCCGGTCGAACGGTAGGTACGACGAGGTGGTCGCCACATCACACCGAGGGAGGAGAGCCCACACGTACGCCCTCGTAGGGCGGCCCGGGCCGCCCGGCACCTCAGCGGTCCTGCGCACCGGGTCGTCCCCCGCCGGTGCTCCGCTCAGGAGCCCCCGTCCTGACTAGGCTGCCGGGGGTGACGTGGCTGGTCACCGGCGGGGCCGGGTACATCGGGTCGCACATCGTCGCCGCCATGCGGGACCAGGGCGAGTCGCTCGTCGTCCTGGACGACCTCTCGAGCGGGGATGCGGCTCGGATCCCCGGCGTCCCGCTGGTCGTGGGCAGCCAGCTCGACGCCTCGCTGGTCGCCCGGGTGCTGCGGGAGCACCGCGTGACCGGCGTCGTCCACGTCGCCGCCAAGAAGCAGGTGGAGGAGTCGGTCCGCGACCCCCTCCTCTACTACCGGGAGAACGTCTCGGGCCTCTGCTCGGTGCTCGAGGCCGTCCGGGACACCGGTGTCGACTCGTTCATCTTCTCGTCCAGCGCCGCTGTCTACGGCGCTCCGGACGTCGTCCTCGTGCACGAGGACACGTCCTGCCGGCCGGTGAACCCGTACGGCGCCACCAAGCTGGTGGGGGAGTGGATGGTCGAGCAGGCGGCGGCGGCGCAGGGCCTGCGCTACGCGAACCTGCGGTATTTCAACGTTGCCGGTGCAGCGACACCCGAGCTCGCCGACCGCGGGCGGTCCAACCTCGTCCCGATGGTCTTCGAGCAGCTCGTCGAGCACCGGCCGCCGAGGATCTTCGGCGACGACTACGACACCCCGGACGGCACCTGCATCCGCGACTTCGTCCACGTGGCCGACATCGCCGACGCCCACGCCACGGCAGCGCGCGCCCTGGCCGACGGGAGCCTGCGAGCTCTCACGGCCAACATCGGCCGCGGTGAGGGGGTCTCCGTGCGGGAGATGGTCGACGTGATCCGGGCGGTGACGGGCACGGACGCCCAGGGCTGGGCCGAGCCGGTCGTGCGGCCCCGGCGCCCCGGCGACCCGGCCAGGGTCGTCGCCTCAGCTGCGCGCATCGGCGAGGTCCTGGGCTGGCGCGCCCGGTGGGACGTCGGAGACATGGTGGCCTCGGCCTGGGCCGGCTGGCAGGCGCATGCCAGCGGCACTCGCCGTCGCGACTGAGCACGGCCGGGATGGCCACGCCTCGGTCGACCCGGCGCTGCGGACGTGAGCCCGTGGCCGTCGGGTTCGCCCCGAGGCGACCGTGACGCACTTCGGGAGCACGCCGGACCTCATGTGCCGGATGTCGCTGCACCCGTCCGTCGCTCGACAACACGTGGCACGACGTCACGAACACGGTTGCGGACGGTGACCGACGCGCGATGATCCGGTCGTTGGAGCGGGCGAGGTGATCCGCAGCCGGGCTCGGCCGGTGGGCGCTCGCATACGTTCCGTTTGTGAAGCACAAGACGCCGCGCACGCAGACGCCCCGCTGGGCGTGGGCCGTCATCGGCGGCGCCGGCGGGCTCTTCGCGATCCTCGTGCCTCTCGCGATCAACAAGAACGAGGTGACGACGGCCGCCCTGCCGATCGCCGCCCCCTTCGTGGCTCCCTTCTCCGACAGCGGCCCCCCGTGGCGCTCGCCCGGCGCCGACGGCGGCGCGTCCGACTCGAGTTCCCCTGAGACGCCGGCGGAGCCCGCCCCGGAGGCGCCTCCGGCGCCGTCGTCCCCCTCCCCGCCGCCCTCCTCCGCGGGGGACGACGTGCGTACGCCGTCCTCGGAGGTGCAGCGGGCGATCAACCGGTCCGAGGCGGCGCGGACGACGACTCCGCGGCAGGATTCTGCGGCGAGGCCGTCCCAGAGCGTCGATCGGGTGCCGGCGAGCGTCGTGCCGCCGAGAACGTCTGCGCCGCCGGAGACCACGCAACCGGAGACCACCGAACCGCCGCCGCCCACCACGGCTCCGCCGACCACCACGGCTCCGCCGACCACCACGGCTCCGCCGCCCACCACGGCTCCGCCGACCACCACGGCTCCGCCGCCGCCTCCGCCGCCGCCTCCGCCGCCCACGTCGGATCCTCCGCCGCCCACGTCCGAT
>NZ_JAOVZT010000011.1:122734-148352 GCF_025716945.1 Geodermatophilus sp. YIM 151500 | reverse complement strand
TCCGCCGCCCACGTCGGATCCTCCGCCGCCCACGTCCGATCCGCCCCCACCCCCACCCCCGCCTCCGCCGCCCACGTCCGATCCGCCTCCGCCGCCGCCGCCCAGCGACCCTGGCCCGCCGTCCAACCCCGGAACCCCGACGCTGACCCGGGCGCCGGTCGAGCCCTCCGCTCCGGCGGAGACCACGACGGCTGAGCCGCCCACGAACCCCGGCACGACGCCCACCGGCACGACAAGCACCGAGACCGGCTGAGCGGTCGCCCGACCGGGCGGGGCGAGGAGAGCGCGCCCGGTCAAGGTCGTGGCCGGGTCTGCCGATAGGCCGAGTGTGTGGCTTCTGTGGGTGGGTGTCGGTCTCGCGGCGTGGTTCGCGGTCGCAGTCGTGGTCGGTCTCGTCGTCGGCGGGATGATCCGCCTCGCGGACCGTCGGGAGGCCGCATCGCTCCCCGCGATGCCCGAGCCGGCCACCGCCGCTGCCGTCCCCGCCCGCCCCCGGCGCCTGCCGCTCCCGCCGCTCGGCGTGGCCCTGGCCGCGCTGGTCGTGACGCTGATGACCATCGGCTACGTCCTCCGGCTCGCGGGTGCCGACGGGCCCTGGGCGACCACCCTGTCCATGGACGCCGTCCTGTCGCTCCCGCGCATGACCGTCGCCGCGCTGTTCGCTGCCGCCGCCGTCCTCGCTGTCGCCGGTGCCGGGCGGCTGCCCGGCCGGCGCACCTGGTGGCTGGCCGTCGGTGCGGTCGCCGGTGGCATCGCCGCCGTCAAGGCCGGCAGCACGGTCCACGCGCAGGCGGTCGGCGAGCTGGGCAGTTCCGTCGGCGCGGCCGGTGCCCTCGCGGTCAGCGCCGCCGCGGCCGCCGCCGTCGTCGGCTCGCTCTGGTACCTCAGCCGCCACGAGCGCCGCGACCGACGCCGGGTCCTCGGTGCCCTCGCCGCTTACGGAGCCGGGGCCGTCGGGCTGTCGGCCGTCTCGTCGGCCGTGACCGGCGCGCTCGGCCGGGCCAGCTCGTGGGCGGCCGCCGCCACCTACGTCGAGGAATCGGTGGAGGCGCTCGCCGGCGTCGCATTCCTCGTGGCCGTGCTGGCCGGCGTCGCGCCCCGGTGGGTCCTGCCCGCCGACCGGGCGCTGCGCCGGGCCGACGACGCGCTCACCCTCGACCAGCTCGAGCCCGCGATCCGCACCCCCGCCCGGGACGGCTCGACCGCCTAGGCGCTCGCACCCCACGTGTCACAACCGTCCCGTGTCGCACGCTCAGTGGCCGATCCACCACTCACCGTGCGGTTAGCGTCCGCGGCATGATCGTCCTCGGTGCGCTGCTGCTCTGGTTCCTCGTCGCCTGCGTCTGCGGCGTGGTGCTGGGCCGGTCGATCCGCACCGCCGACCTCCGCACCGCCGACCTCCGCACCGCCGACCTCCGCACCGCCGACCTGCGGTCGGCCGACATCCCGGGGACGACGGCCCGGCCCGTCGCCGGTCGGCCAGTCCTGGCCGGCGCGGCGAGCGCCCGCGACTGACCGGGGGCCACCCGACCGGCTATCGCGGGACCTCGGGCAGCGCCTCGTCGCCGAACTCGTCGGCATTGGCGGCCAGCGAGTCGCTGCGCAGGTAGGCCCACATCCGCTCACCGGTGACGCGGTCGAGGTAGACCACGCTCGCCCGCCCCTCCGTGCCCGTGCCCAGGACGGGTGCGGTGAAGAAGGAGACGTTGTCGGTCGTCAGCTCGCGCAGGGAGTAGGCGAGACCGGCCAGCTCACGCTCGCCCAACGTCTCGTCGACGCTGATCGCGTCGGTGACCGACAGCAGCGCGGAGTCCATCCGGCCCGGGCTGCTGAGGCTGCCGGTGCTGAACAGCTGCCGGAACACGGCCTGCAGGTACTGCTGCTGCCGGCGCACCCGGTCGAAGTCGCCGCCGGGCAGCCCGTACCGCTGCCCCAGGTACCAGCGGGCCTGGTCGCCGTCGAGGTGGTTGCGGCCGGCCGGGAAGGTGTACGGCCCGTTGCTCGTCGTCTCCGCGAGCTCCACGTGGACCCCGCCGAGGTCGTCGGTGACCTCGATGATCCCCTCGAAGTCGATGGCCGCGAAGTGGTCGATCCGCACGCCGGTGAGCTGCTCCACCGTCTGCACCAGCAGCGTCGGGCCACCGAACGCATATGCCGCGTTGATCTTGTTCTTGCCGTGCCCCGGGATGTCCACCCACGAGTCGCGCGGGATGGAGACGACCTGGGCGCTGCGCCGGTCACCCGCGAGCCGGGCGATCATGATCGCGTCCGACCGCCCGTCCGGTGCCTCGCCCGCGGCCACCGACGACCGGGTGTCCGAGCCGATCAGGAGGAAGGTGACCGGCGCCTCCTGGCCCGCCACGGCCGGCGTGGCAGGAGCCGGGCGCGCCGACTCGTCCAGCGTCGAGAAGACGCCGGCGATCCGGTCGACGTTGTCCGCGTACCGGTGGACCAGCAGCCACGACCCGAGCCCGACGACCAGCGCCACGACCAGGCCGACCGCACCCAGACCGATCAGCACCCTGCGGAGCCGCCGGCCGGAGCCGGAGGTCCGACCCGGTGGCAGTCGCCGAGCATCGTCCACTCCGGCCCCCCGTCCTGATGCCTGCGCCCGGCCAGGCTACAAGCCGGAACGCCCGGTCAGCGGGGCGTCTCACCCCTGGGGGTGAGGAGCGCGACCGGCTCACCGGCGTCGCCCGGTAGCGTGCGCGCGCAGCGCACGGGGACGCCGAGCGGCGGCTGCGCGGCTGCCGGGCGGCGCCCGACGGGCGCGACGGCCACCGGTCCGAGGACCGGCGGACCCACGACCGGACGGAAGAGGATGCACGCCGACAACGATCACGACGTCGCGGCCGAGCTGGCCACCGCCGCGGGAGAACTGCTGCTCCAGGTGCGGAGCAGGACGCTGCCCGACGAGGCCGCGCTCAAGGCGGCAGGGGACGCCGAGTCGCACCGGTTCCTCGTCGACCGGCTGCACGCGCTGAGGCCCGGCGACGCGGTGCTCTCCGAGGAGGGCGTCGACGACCCGGCACGGCTGACCGCCGACCGGGTGTGGATCGTCGACCCGCTCGACGGCACCCGGGAGTTCTCGGAGTCCGGCCGCACCGACTGGGCGGTCCACGTGGCGCTGTGGGAGCGCGGCGACCTCGTCGCCGGCGCCGTCGCGCTGCCGGCCGAGGGCACCACGCTGGGCACCGGCCGACCGCCGTCGCCCCCGCGTCGCCCCGACGGCCCGCTGCGCCTGGCCGTCAGCCGGACCCGGCCGCCCGCCCTGGTGCAGGACCTCGCCGCCCGGGTCGGCGGTGAGCTGGTGCCGATGGGCTCGGCCGGGGTGAAGGCGATGGCCGTCCTCCGCGGCCAGGCCGACGCGTACGTGCACGGCGGCGGCCAGTACGAGTGGGACTCCGCCGCGCCGGTCGCCGTGGCCCGTGCCGCCGGCCTGCACACCAGCCGCCTCGACGGCTCCCCGCTGGCCTACAACGGCGCGGACGCCTGGCTGCCGGACCTGCTCGTCTGCCGCGCCGATCTGGCCGAGCGGCTGCTGGCCGTGCTCGCCGAGTTGTAGCCGGCCGGACGCGGGCGCCGGCCAGGGCCGGCGCGCATCGGGCGGGACGGCGGAGGACGGTCAGCGAGCCCCGTGCCGCTCGAGCACGTGCCCGAGCACCTGGCGCGCGCACTCGTCGACCGAACGCCCCTGCGTCTCGACGGTGACCTCGGCGTCGCAGGGCGCCTCGTAGGGGTCGCTGATACCGGTGAAGGCCGGGATCTCCCCCCGCCGGGCGCGCGCGTACAGCCCCTTGCGATCGCGGGCCTCGCACTCGGCGAGCGAGGTGGCGACGTGCACCAGCACGAAGCTGCCCGGACCGGCCTGCTCCTCGACCTCCCGGCGGACGTCGTCCCGCACGGTCGCGTACGGGGCGATCGGGGCGCACACCGCGATGCCGCCGTGCTTGGCGATCCGCGCGGCGACCCAGCCGATCCGCCGGACGTTGGTGTCGCGGTCCTCCCGCGAGAACCCCAGCCCCGCCGACAGGTGGTGGCGCACCTCGTCGCCGTCCAGGAGCGTGACGGTCCGGCCGGCCTCGACCAGCAGTTCGACCAGGCGGGCCGCGATCGTCGACTTCCCCGCCCCGGACAGGCCGGTGCACAGCACCACGACACCCCCGGTGCGGGCCGTACCGGCGTCGGGGCGGGCCCCTGCGAGCCGCGCTCCGTACCCGGCCGCCAACTGCTCGTCCGCGACCTCCCGCGCGCCGGGGGTCACCGGCACCGGGACGACGACCACCTCCCGGCCGCCGGCGGCGGCCGTCCAGGCGGCCGTGACGGCCGAGACCGTGGCGGAGTCGGGAGGCAGTCCCGCGGCCGGGACCAGCACGAGCAGCCGCTCGGGCAGCGCAGCGCCGTCCGCGGGGGGCGGACCGACCCACGCCTCGGGTGCCGGACCGTTCGGCGGCAGCCCCCGGACGGCGTCCGGCGGCGTCCACCGCGGCACCTCGACGACGGCCAGGTCCGCACCGACCGACGTGGCGACCAGCACGCCCTGCGCGTCCTCGAACTCGGTGGCCGTGGGCAGCTCCGGACGGTCGGGGACGAGCCCGAAGGCGTAGCGGGCGACTGCGGCGACCTGGGCGTCGCTCAACCGGGCACGGGCGTCGGGCATGCCGGCCATCCTGCCCGGCGCGGGGCGGCGGTCCGAGCGCGACGTCCCGGCCGTCCTCCTACCGGGTCAGCCGGCCTCCCGCCGTGCGCACCGCCGGGCCGACCGCTCCCGCGTCAGTGGCGCCCTCCACGGACGACGGGACGTCGGCGTGCTCGCGCGGCCGGGGGAGGGAGGGGGCGTCCGCGCCCGCGTCCCGCGGGGTCGGGACGGCGCCGTCCGGCTGCCGGGGCGGGGAGGGCAGGTCGACGACGGTGTTCGACTCCACGATCACACGGGGGGCGGAGGAGCGGTGACGTGCCCTGCCGAAGGCCTTGTGGTCGGCATGCCGGACACAACTTCCCAACACCCAAGCCGTGATCGCGGCGACGACGAGCCACGCGACCACGGCCACCAGGATCCAGGTCATGCGACCTTCTCACTGTCGACCGGCCCCGCCCCGGGAACCGGTGCCTACACCGACGTCCATCTGTGGAGCTGTGCGTACGTCGGCGATTGTGCCCGGAGAGGGGGCCCGTCAGGCACCCCCAGCTTTACCGTTTCGTGACAAATCGGGGCGCGGGCGTAACCCGGACGGGTGACGGGGTGGCTCGGGCGTGGTCCGAGGTGCGTCCGCCTCAGGCGCTCGGCCGTGCGGCCGCCTCGCGGCGCCGTTGCTGCCAGACGAAGGGCGCCAGCCCGTGCCGCACCCGCACCCACGACCAGGCGGCCGCCCCTGCGACGACCGCGCTCAGGCTGATCACCGCGACGAGCGCGGTCGAGGCCCCGAGCAGCTTGACCCCCGACGCGAGCATGACCACGGCGAGCGCGCGGCGGACCAGGCTGCCGGGGGAGCGGGAGGAGAAGCGGGCTCCCAGCCAGACACCCGGGATGGCGCCGACCAGGATGCTTCCGGTCAGCCCGAGCGTGAAGTCGCCGTAGAGCACGTGACCGACCGACGCCGAGGCGACCAGCGGGACCGCCTGGACGAGGTCGGTGCCGACGAGCTGGGCCACCTTGATGGAGGGGTAGAGGAAGAGCAGGCAGACGATCATCAGGGAGCCGGCGCCCACGGACGTGATCCCGACGACGAGACCGCCGCCGGCGCCCACGAGGACGGTCGCCAGCCGGCGCACGGTCAGCGAGGACAGCGGTGGGCCGTCGTTCTCCGAGACACCCCGGGCCCGGGCCTCCTCGCGTTCCCGGAGCTTGAGGTACGCCTTCACGATCATCGCGCCCGCCGCGAGCACGAGCACGGCGCCCAGCGCGCGCATCACGATCTGCTGCAGGTCCGCCCCGTCCCCGAGGAGCCGCAGCAGCACCACCCCGGCGAAGGCGCCGGGCACCGAGCCCACGCAGAGCCACCCGACCAGGCCGAGGTGGACGGTGCCGCGGCGCAGGTGCACCAGCCCGCCGACCGGCTTTATGAAGAAGCTGGCCACCACGTCGCTGGACACCGCGGCGAGCGGGGGCACGCCGAAGAAGAAGACCAGGGCGGGGGTCATCAGCGCGCCGCCGCCCATGCCGGTCAGGCCGACGACCACGCCGACGAGGAGGCCGACCGCGGCGATGGTCGGATCCCACCACTCCATCAGGTCCCCCGTCCGCCGGTCGGTGCTGCGTGCTCCGGTGCCGGACTCGTCCCGGCGGTCCCCGGGAGCTCGTGCGTGCCCCGGCGACGATAGGTGCTGCCCGGCCCGACCAGCACGCGTCGGCGCCCGCCCCTCACCCGGATGGTGCAGTCCGCGTCCCCGCCGGGGCGGGGCCGCACGCGCGCGGTCAGGACCGGCTGCGTGGTCAGGACCGGCTGCGTGGTCAGGACCGGCTGCGCGCGGCCTCGTCCGCGGGTCGCCCGTCCGCCGGTCGACCGTCCGCGGCGCCGTCCGCACCGGCTCCCGCCGCGCCCGCGAGCCAGGCCGGCCGGTCCGGGATGTCCGCCGTCAGCTCCCGCAGGCGACCGATCTCCTCGCGGAAGTAGTCGTCGAGCCACCGCCGGTCGTCCGGGCTCATGCCGCCCACCTGCACCTTGCGGGCGTTCAGCGAGTAGTAGCCGCGGCGCAGGGCCGCCTTCACCCCCGGCGCGCGGCGCCAGAACTTCTCGCCGGCGTTGTTCACCCGCAGCGCCCACCGCTGCAGCGCGGCGCTGTTCACGTCGGTCGTGACGTTGTGCTCCGTGCTCTCCTCCGCGCCGGGGATCCGCTCGACCCCGAAGTGCGCGCAGATGCGCCGCATGGCGCCCTCGAAGTCGGCCCGCACGTCGTCGTAGAACAGCGTCAGCAGCCGGGGACCGAACACCTGCTGCCACGCGGGCAGGTACCTCGAGTAGAGCCCACCGCTGAGCCCCCGCCAGCCGACCATGCCCGACTGCGTCTCGGGATCGCCCTCGAGCTGCGCGGACTTCTCCAGGTAGGTGCGGAAGTCCATGTCGGACGGGATCCACAGCCGGGACCGCGAGAACCGCCACCACGAGTAGGTCCGCGACCCGGGCTCGCGGAGCACGACCGCGACCCGCACCCCCGGCAGTGCGTCGTCGATGCCCCGGGCGATCCGCTCGCCGCCGTAGAAGTAGCTCGGGGTGGCCTCGACCACCGCCTGCGCCGTCGTCTCTGCCGGGAACAGCGCGGAGTACTCCGCGAGGTCGGGCAGCGGGCGGCCGTCGCGCAGCGGGCTGAAGAACTTCGTCTCCTTGACGTCGGAGACGGCCACGTTCTCCTGCGCCGCCAGGGCGTGGAAGATCGCCGTCGTCCCGGCCTTGTTCACGCCGGCGACGATCCCGTTGGGCAGCACCATGGGTCCCCGTCATCCTTCCGTCGCACACCGCGCTGCGCCACGCCCCGCCGGCCCCGCCGTCGACCGGCGGAGGACGCGGAGCCGCGCACCTCGTTCCCGTCGACCCTGCCACGGGGTCGCGGCCCCGTGGTCCGCGCAAGACCTCGACGTTATCCCAACGGGTCAGAGGTCCTCCCCGTCCGAGCCGTCCGGAGGAGCCGCCGGACGGCCGGGCGCCGCGCCGCCGAGCGCACGGCTCCGGCGCTCACGCACCGTGTGCAACGGCACGGGTCCTTCGCCGGGACGGGCGCCCCGGATGACCAAGTCGGGTGAGGCGGCGCCGCCTTGCCCGCCGGTCGTCACGTGCGGTGTGACACTTGCGCCGTGCTGTCACACATGCCGAGCGCCGGGGCTCCGTTCCGCGTGCTCTTCGTCTGCACCGGGAACATCTGCCGCTCGCCGCTGGCCGAGCGCGTGGCCCGGGCCTTCCTCGACGCGGCACTGGTCGAGGACGCGAACACCCTGCGCCTGTCGAGCGCGGGGACACGTGCGGTGGTCGGGGCGGGCATGCACCGCGACAGCGCGCCGGTGCTGGCCGCCCTCGGGGGCAGCGGCAGCGGTTTCGTCGCGCGGCAGCTGACCGACGAGATCGCCGCCGACGCGGACCTGACGCTGGCGCTCACCCGCGAGCACCGGCGCGCCGTGCTGCAGCAGGCGCCCCGGGCGCTGGCCCGCACGTTCACCCTGCTGGAGGCCGCCGACCTCGCCTCCCTGGTGCCCGACGGCCCCGCGCTGCTGCCGGGCGCACCGCTGCCCGACCGCTGGCGCGCGCTGGTCAAGCAGATGGCCATCGCCCGCGCCCGCCGTCCCAACGACGGCCGGCGCGACGACGTCCCCGACCCCCTCGGCCAGTCGGCTGCCTTCCACGAGGAGGTCGGCCAGATCATCGCGGACGGCGTCGTGCGGCTGTTCGGCCGCTTCGCCGACCTCGCCCCCGCCCCCGGCGGCCGCCGCGGACCGGTCGAGGAGTCGCTCGGCCTCCACCTCAGCCGCCGGTAGACCGGCGCCGGCGTCTGCCCCCTTCGGGTCGTCCGTCCGCCGGACGGGCCACGGGCGGCCGCACGGCCCATAGGATTCCGGGCGGTACGGCGATCCCGGCGCTGCGGCGCCGACGCCGGGGGGACAGCGGAGACGGGGGCTGACAGACGTGCGCATCGTGGTGCTCACCCAGCGCGACAGAGGAGGCGGCGCGGAGTTCGTCGCCCGCACCTGGGCGGCCTTCCTGGAGAAGGGCGGCCACGAGGTCTCCTTCGTGACGACCTCCGCGCCGGAGGGGGAGCCGGTCGACGGCTTCCGCTACCTGCGCGACGCCGGTAGCGGCCCGTGGCCCCCGGTGCGCGCCTTCCGCGCGCACGTGCGGGAGTGGCGGCCGGACGTCGTCCTCTCGCTGCTGACCTACCCCAACCTCGTCGCGCTGCTGGCGACGCGGTTCCTCCCCGGCCGGCCACCGGTCGTCATCAGCGAGCGCAACGTGCCCAGCGTGCTGCTCCGCGAGCAGGGGGTCAGCCAGCGGCTGCAGCTGCGCCTGGCACAGCTGCTCTACCGGCGGGCCTCGGCGGTCGTGGCGATCTCCCACCCCGTGGCCGCCGACCTGGTCGCCGCGTTCTCCGTCGACCCCGCCCGGTGCACCGTCGTGCCGAACCCCGCGACCGCCAAGCTCGGCGACGGGCGCCCCTCCGCGCGGAGCGAGCGGGCCGGGGACGCGATCACCCTCGTGCTGCCGTGCCGGCTGGTGCCACAGAAGGACCCGCTGCTCGTGCTCGCGGTGGCGCGGACCCTCGCCGCCCGAGGGCGCGCGGTCTCGATCACCGTGTTCGGAGCCGGCCCCCTCGCCGGTCGGCTGACCGCCGAGGCCGACCGCGCCGGCGTCCGGGTGGACATGGCCGGCTGGCAGGAGGAGTGGTTCCGGCACTGCCCGCCGGGCTCGGTGGTCTGCCTGCCCTCCCGGGTCGAGGGCTTCGGCAACGTCTTCGTCGAGGCGACGGCGATGGGCATCCCGGTGGTCACCACCAGCACCGCCCTGGGCGTCGCCGACGCCGTCGTCCCGGGGATGACCGGCTACCTCGCCGCCACCCGTGACCCGGAGGAGCTCGCCGACCTGGTGGAGGCGGCCGACCGGCTGCCCGTGCCGGAGGTCGGGGGGTGGCTGCGCGAGTTCAGCCCCGAGGAGAGCACCGCGAAGCTGGAGCGGGTCCTGCACCGGCAGGTGACCCGGTGATCGAGCCGCCCGCCGACCTCGTGGGCCGCAAGCTGCTGCTGTGCGCCTCGACCGGAGGCCACCTCTGGCAGCTGGAGCGCATCGCCCGCGGATTCGACCCGGCCGAGGACTCCCTGTGGGTCACCTTCGACTCCCCGCAGTCCCGCGCGCTGCTCGCCGGGCGCCGCGTGCTGTGGGTGCCCTACATCTCGCCCCGCGACCTGCGCGGCGTGCTCCGCGCCTCCGTGGCCATCGAGCGGGCGCTGCGTCGCGAGACCTTCGACGGCGTGGTGAGCACGGGCGCGGGCATCGCGCTGTCGACGCTGGTCCCGACCGGGCGCCGGCGGATGCGCCGGCTCTACATCGAGAGCGTGAGCCGGGTGACCGGTCCGTCGCTGACCGGGCGCATCGTGCACGGCAGCCGGCTGTTCGAGACGTGGGCGCAGCACCCCGGCTGGGCCACCGGCCGGTGGAGCCACCACGGCTCGGTCCTCGGCGACCTGGTGTCCCGCACCGGTGAGGACCGGGAGGTGCGCCGGGTCTTCGTCACGCTGGGCACGATCAAGCCGTACCAGTTCCGGCGGCTCGTCGACCGGGTGTCCGCCGTCCTGCCGGCCGACGTCGACGTCGTCTGGCAGCTGGGCAGCACCGAGGCGCCGGCGGGGCTGCGCGGGACGGTGCACGCGCACCTGTCCCCGGAGGACTTCGCCGCCGAGGTGCGCCGGTCGGACGTCGTCGTCACGCACGCCGGCGTGGGCAGCGTCATCGGCCTCGTCGAGTCCGGCGTCTTCCCGGTCGTGGTCCCGCGGCGGGCCGCGCACGGCGAGCACGTCGACGACCACCAGCAGGACATCTCCGAGCTGGTGGGCGGCGAGCTCGAGCTCGCCCTGGTCCGGGAGGCCGACGAGCTCGAGCTGGCCGACCTCGCCGCGGCGGCGAGCCGGGAGGTGGCGCATGCGACCCAGCCCGGCTGAGGCGTCGCCCGCCGCGTCCGCGGCCCCGCTCGCGGTCCGGCACTTCGGCAACGACGCACGTAGCGTGCGCGGTGGCATCGCCGCGGTGATCCGCCAGCACCTGGAGAGCGCGGACGGGCGGCTGTCGGTGACGGCGGTGCCCACCTACGACCCCGAGGGGCGCGGCCACCGGCGGCGGAACGCGCCGTACCTGCGCGCGCTGGGCATGGCCCTGGGGCCCCGGCGGGACGGCGGCTTCGTCGCGCACGTGCACATCTCGCAGGGCGGCTCGCTGCTCCGCGAGGGGTTGCTCGTCGCGCTGATGCGGCTGCGGCGCACGCCGGTGGTCGTCACGCTGCACGGCAGCTCCAGCCTGACCAGCACCGGCCTGCCCCGCCTGCTGACCGGGCTCGTGCTCCGCTGCGCCAGCGTCGCGCACTTCCTGAGCGAGGCCCACCGCAGCCGGTACGCCCGCGTGGCGGGCCGGTCGGTCACGTTGCCGAACGCGGTGCCCGTCGCCCCGCCGTCCGGGACGGCGCGGCGGCCGGCGGTCGTGTTCGCCGGCGTGGTGGGCACCCGCAAGGGCGTCGACGTCCTCCTCGAGGCGTGGACGTCGATCACCGGGCCGGTCGCCGTGCCGGCCGGAGGCGCGCCGCGGCCCGGGGGAGGCGCGGACGGCCTCGCGGACTGGGTCCTGCACCTGTACGGTCCGCCGGACCACGACTTCGCGGTCCCGACGGAGGTCCCGGGTGTCGTCGTGCACGGCGAGGTCCCACCCGCCGAGGTGCGCGCGGCCCTGGCCGAGGCGTCGGTCGCGGTGCTGCCGTCGCGGGAGGAGGCGTTCCCGGTGTTCCTGCTCGAGGCCCTCGCGCAGCGGTGCGCCGTCGTCGCGACCGATGTCGGCGGCGTGCGCGAACTCATGGGCGACGCGGGGGAGCTGGTGCCGGCCGGCGACCCGGCGGCGCTCGGCGCGGCGCTCAGGCGCGTGCTCACCGACCCCGACCGGCGGGCGGAGCTGTCGTCCGCCGCCGGGCGGCGGGCGGCCGAGCGCTTCGACGCCGCCCTGGTCGCGCGGACCTGGGCGCGGACGTACGCGTCCCTGGTGGAGCCGGTCGCGACGGACGGGACCGGAGGCACCCGTGGCTAGGACCGTGACCCGGACCGACCGGCAGCGCGGCCGGGCCGTGACGATCGGCTGGCTGACCGCGGCCGGTGCGGCGGTCACCGGCGCCCTGGTCGCCACGTCCACCCTCGTCGGGGCGGCCGGCGTGCTCGGGCTGCTCCTGCTGGTGGGCGCCGCGCGGATGGACCCCAAGCGGCTGGCCGTCGTCGGGCTGATCGCCGTGCTGCTGTCCCGGACGGTCGAGATCGCCGTCCCGTGGCAGCCGACGACCTACCTCGACGAGGTCGTCACCGTCTACCTCGGCGTCGTCCTGGTCGGCGGCCGGCTGCTGCGCAGGCAGCGGCTGCGGTGGCCGCCGGGCAGCCTGTTCTTCGCCGTCTTCGTCCTCTTCGGCATCCTGAGCAGCGTCGTCGCGGCCGTCCCGCTGACGATCGCCTCGGCGGGCGGCATCCTGATCGTCAAGGGCGTCCTGCTCTACCTCTTCGTCGCGCAGGTCGACTGGACCATCGACGACATCGGCTGGCTCGCGCGGACCGCGGCGTGGGTGCTGGGCGTCGCCCTCGCCTGCGCCGTGGTCAACCTCCTCCTCCCGGAGCAGTGGTCCTCGATCTTCTCCGTCACCGGCCGGCCCCAGTACCGGTCGGTGTTCGCGTCGCTGATCGGCCCGTTCACCCACCCGCTGCAGTTCGGTAACTTCATGTCGCTGGCCGCGATCGCGTGCGCCGCGCTGCTGCTGTTCCGGGCGCGGGGGAAGGGCACCCGGACGTTCTTCGTCGCCAGCGCCGCCGCCGTCGTGCTCAGCTTCCGGCGCACGGCGATCGTGGGCCTGCTGGCCGGGCTGGCCTACCTGGTGCTGCGCCGCCGGCACGCCAGCGTGCTGATCACGGCGCTGCTGCTGGCCCCCATCGCCGCGATCGCCCTCTTCCCGGTGGTCGCGCCGGTGGTCCAGAACACCTACAACCAATTCGTCACGGACGGTTCGGAGACCGCGCGCACGCGGTTGACCGTCGACAGCGCCGCGCTCGCCGTCGAGCACTTCCCGTTCGGCGTCGGGTTCGGCCGCTTCGGATCGGCCATCGCGCGGGACTACTACAGCCCGGAGTACGTGCGGCTCGGCTACGAGGGCGTGTACGGACTGGGCAGCGCCGGCAACCCGAACAACCACGGGCGCTTCCTCACCGACACCCAGTGGCCGGCGATCCTCGGCGAGGCCGGTGCGGTCGGGGCCTTGTTCTTCGTGCTCGGCCTGTGGGCCATCTTCACCACGTTCCGCAGGGCGAGCCGCGCGGCGGAGCTCCCGCTGAGCCTGCTCGGCCTGGTCGGGCTCGGCTGGATGGTCCACATCCTGCTGGAGAGCCTCGCCTACCCGGTCTTCGTGACCTCGCCCACGTCGCCGCTGCTCTTCGGCCTGGCCGGCATCGTCGCGGCACTCGTGGCCGGCACGCGGCCGCCGACGGACCCCGTTCCGGGCCGGCCGCAGGTCGGGTCCGGCGGCACCGGGTCCGCGGCGCCGCCCGGGAGCCCCGGTCCCGGGGCCCTGAGCAGGCCCTCGTCGCGATCCGCACGCCGGAGGGAGCTCCTGCGGCCCTGGCCCGACACGACCGACCACGGCAGGCACCGGGCCTGAACGCGGCGGTCGCGCGCTTCGCGACGGGGAGCCGACGCGGCCGGACCGGCGCCGTTCAGGGCCGGTCCGGCCTCACTCATAAGAGGGCGGGGCACCGCCGGACTCGTGGGCAAGCCGCCTCCGGTCGCCTATCGTGCGAATCCGGAGCATCCCACGGGGGATCACGCAATTCCAGGTGAACGGGGAACGCAGATGGGTTTCAGGGACGTGCTGGCCGCCCTGCGGGCCGGCTGGTGGCTGGCCGTCATCGGTCTGCTCGTGGGCGGGCTCGCGGCGCTGGTGGTGAGCCTGCTCATGACCCCGCTCTACACGGCCAAGACGCAGCTCTTCGTCTCCACGACCGACTCGTCGACGACGTCCGCGGTCTTCCAGGGCAGCCAGTTCTCCCAGGAGCGCGTCACGTCCTACGTGCAGCTGCTCCAGGGCGAGGAGCTGGCCGCGCGGGTCGCCGACCAGCTCGACCTGGCGGTCTCGCCGGCGCGGCTGGCCGGCCAGGTCGACGTGACGACGGTCCCGCAGACCGTGCTGATCGACGTGCGGGTCACCGACGCCTCGCCGCAGCGGGCCCAGCAGATCGCCGAGGCCATCGGTCAGCAGTTCCCCTTCCTGGTCTCCGAGCTGGAGACCACGACGACCGCGGAGTCGCCGGTCCGGGTGTCCGTCGTCCGCGGACCGGAGCTGCCCACGGCCCCCAGCTCCCCGCGGACGGTGCTCAACGTGGTCATCGGCGCGCTCGTCGCGGGCCTGGTGGGCGCCGCCGCCGCCATCGCCCGGGCGCACCTGGACCGCTCGGTCAAGAAGCCCGAGGAGGCCGCCGAGGTCGCCGGCGCGCCGGTCATCGGCCTGGTCCTGCGGCACCCCGCGGTGGAGGCCAACCACGTCGTCGACCGCGCCCGCATGAGCGAGATGGCCGAGGACTACCGGCACCTGCGGGCCAACCTGCAGTTCCTCGACGTCGACGAGCCGCCCAAGGTGATCATGGTCTCGTCGGCCCTGCCGTCGGAGGGCAAGACGACCGTGGTCGTCAATCTCGCGCTCGCCCTGGCCGAGGCCGGCCGCCGGGTCACGGTGGTCGAGGCCGACCTGCGCCGACCGCGCGTCTCGCGGTACCTCGGCCTGGTGGGCGGCGTCGGCCTGACCAACATCCTCGCGGGCTCGGCCGACGTCGAGGAGGTCACCCAGTACTACGGCGAGGACGGGCTGGCCGTCATCGCGGCCGGTCCCACACCGCCGAACCCGAGCCAGCTGGTCGCGTCGACCAGCATGGCCGAGCTGCTCGAGAAGCTGCGTGCCAGCAACGACTTCGTGCTGGTGGACTCGCCGCCCATCCTGCCGGTGGCCGACACGACCGGGCTCTCCGTGCTCGTCGACGGCGTGCTGCTCTGCGTCCGGTACGGCAACACCCGCACCGACCAGCTGCAGCAGGCGAGCGCCATGCTCGAGCGGGTCGGCGCCAAGACCCTCGGCGTGATCCTCAACATCGTGCCGCCCCGGGCGGAGGTCGCCTCGGCGTTCGGCCATGGCTACGTCTACGACGCCGAGGCGTCCGCCGACCGGTGATGCGCTTCCCCCGGCCCGGCGCCACGCCCCCTCGGGGGCGGCGCCGCGGCCGGGGGGCCCCCGTCCCCGTCCCGGTCGACGGCCCCGTCGCCGGACCCGGGCACCGCCCGCTCCGGTCGGCTCGCCGCCGATCCGCCGCCCCGAGATCACAGCAGGAGTTCCCGCGATGCAGGCACGACCAGGCACAGGCGCGAGCGAGGGGACCAGGGCCCCGGCTTCGCCGGAGCCGGGACGTCCGGCCCTGCCCGGAGCTCCCGTGACCGCCCCCGGCCGTGCCGGGTTCCGGCTGACCGACGCCGTCCGGCGGCGCCGCGACAAGCCGCGGCGGTACCTGCGCCCGGGGTTGACGCTCGACGACCTCTTCGGCGAGCTGGACCGCCTCGGCGTCCGCTACGCGGTGCTCCGCTGGTTCGACGGGCTGCCCTCCGTGGAGCCGGGGGAGGACATCGACCTCCTGGTGGCCGACGAGGACGTCCCTCGGCTGCGGCCCTTCCTCGCCTCCTACTACGTGCCGCTGGGGACGCAGAAGTTCGACGTCTACACCGTCAGCGGGCTGCCGGGCACCGACTTCCTCACCGTCCCGTACTTCACGCCGGCGCTCGCGTCCCGCGTCCTGGAGCGTGCGGTGCTGCTGCGCGGCCGGTACCGCGTGCCCAGCGACGAGGACCACTTCGACTCGCTGGCCTACCACGCCGTCTACCACAAGGGCGAGCGGTCGGGCCTGCCCGCGGACGCGGCGGCCGAGCCACCCGCCGCGGCGGGTGAGCACGACTACGCCGCGGTGCTCGCGGCCCTCGCCGAGCGCCTGTCCCTGCCGGTCTCGCTGACGCTCGACGGTCTGGACACCTACCTCGCGGACAAGGGGCTGCGGCCGCCGCTGGACACCCTGGACAAGCTCGGCGCCGGTAATGCCTGGCTGCGCGAGCGGATCGAGAAGCTGTGGGGGCCCTCGGACGCCGGCATGCCCGGCCTGGCCGTCTTCGTCCTGCGCGAGCGGGCCCGGCACCTGCTCGACCGGTTGCAGGTCGAGCTGCTGCGCGAGGGCTTCCAGCCGCTGGAGACGATCGAGCTCACCGGGGAGGTGGCCGAGCGCGTGGCCACCGAGGTCCGCGGCGGCAACTGGGGGCAGGGGCCGTGGCCGGTGGCCGGCGGTGGCCCGGCCGCCTATGTCGTGGCCTACGACCTGACCCGCAGCGTGGCCGAGGCGGCCGGCCCGGACGGGCCGCGGGTGACCGACGCGAAGCTCGCCATCCGGGAGCGGCTGCTGGGCACGCTCGGTCCCGGCGAGCAGCGGTACAACCCGCTGCACAGCTCCGACGACCCCCGGCAGGCGCTGGACTACCTGGCCCCCCTCGAGGACCCGGGCGTGGTGACGCGGTTGCAGCGACGGATCGCCGACATTCGGGCGGGGATGGTCTTCCCGTACCCGGTCGTCGAGGTGCTGCCGAGCCTGCAGCGCCGGGCGGTGATCGCCGTCGTTCGGCACCCCGAGCACGGCGAGTGCGTCTGCAAGCTCTTCTACCCGAGCAGCCTCCGCTTCCTCGAGCGCGAGCTGCGGGCCCGGACCGAGTTCGCCGACCTGCCGGAGAGCCCGGCCCTGCTCGAGGCCGGACCCAACTACCTGCTCACGCCCCGCTACACCGACACCCGCCGGCACGTCCGGCGCACGCTGGCGGGCATGCGGCACGTCCAGCTGGCCCCGTGGGCGTCCCTCGCGATGGCCCGGCTGGCCCGCGACCTGCACGAGCGCGGGGCCTACCTGCTCGACCTCTCGACGCAGAACCTGGTGACCGATCCGGACGCCGGGCTCAAGGTGCTCGACTGGGAGTTCCTGCAGGACCACCGGGGGGACGCGCCCGCGCTCGCCGGGTCCCCGACGGTCACCGGTCGCGTGCCCGACCGCGCTGCCGACTCGCCGGTGGGCGGCAGCACGGGCGTGGGGCGCGGCACGCTGTTCCGCCCGCTGTTCACCGGGGTCCCCCGGGCGGTCCTCCTCGCCGCGCCGGGGCCGCTGCTCGCCCCGCTCGCCGAGACCGGGATGGTGGCGTTCGCCGTCCTGCGCGCCGCGCGCCGGGCCGTCCTCCGGGTGGCGTCGGCCTCCCGTCGCCGGGCGAAGCTCGCCGTCAAGGCGGCGCTGGTCGCCACGCTCGGGAGAGCGGGCGCCGCGCCGTGAGCCGGGTTCCGGGCGGGCCACCCGCGGCCACCGGTCCCGGGCTCTCCCCGCCGTCCGCTCCCGACCTGTCCGCTCCCGACCAGGCGCCGCCGTCGCTGACCCGGCAGGCCTTCCGGGGCCTCTCGTGGTCCTTCCTCGGTGCCCTGGGGGAGGCCGCGCTGCAGTTCACCGCGATCGTGGTGCTCTCGCGGCTGGTGACCGTCGAGGAGTTCGGCATCGCCGCGGCGGCCACGGTCGTCACCGGCTTCGCCGTGATGCTGAGCCAGTTGGGCCTGGGAGCGGCCGTCGTCCAGGCACGTCGGCTCGAGCACGGCGACCTGGCGGCGGTGTTCGTGATCGGGACGGGCATCGGCCTGCTGCTGGCCGTGGTGATGTTCTCGGTCGCCCCGTTCGTCGGGCCGGTCGTCGGCCTGCCCGCCGACGCCCCGTACCTGCGGATGCTGTCGGTGGTCCTGGTCCTCGGCGCGGCCCGCATCGTCGCCACCGGCGTTCTGCAGCGGCAGATGCGCTTCAAGGCGATCGCGCTGGTCGACCTGGTCTCCTACGCGCTCGGCTACCTGGGCACGGCGACGGTCCTCGCCCTGCTCGGCTTCGGGGCCGTGTCGCTGGTGTGGGGTCAGATCGTGCAGGCGACGGTGGCGACGGTGGTCAGCTACGCGCTCGTGCGGCACCCCGTCCGGCCGCGCCGGTTGTCGACCATGGTCACCAGCGCGCGGCGGCTGTTCGGCTTCGGCTCGGCGTACTCGCTCTCCCAGCTGGGCAACTGGGTGGCGAACAACGGTGACAACTTCGTCGTCACGTCGCTGCTCGGGCCCGCCTCGCTCGGCGTCTACGCACGGGCACACCAGCTGCTGGTCCATCCCGCGAACCTCATCGGCAGCGTGGCCGACAAGGTGCTCTTCCCGGCCATGTCCCGCATCCAGGACGACGCCGCGCGGCTGACCCGTGCCTACGTGACGGCCAACTCGCTGGTCGCCATGGTCACCGTGCCCGCGAGCGTGCTGCTGTTCGTGCTGGCCCCCGAGGTCGTCGCCATCCTCCTCGGCGCGGGCTGGGAGGCGGTCGCGCTGCCGCTGCAGGTCTTCGCCGTCGTCCTGCTGCCCCGGACCGCCTACAAGATCAGCGGATCGCTCACCCGCGCCACCGGAGCGGTGCTCGGCGGGGCGTGGCGGCAGTGGGTGTACGCGGGCCTGGTCGTCGCGGGCTGCGCGGTCGGCAGCCGGTGGGGCATCGACGGCGTCGCCGTCGGCGCCTCCGTCGCGATCGTCGTGCACACCGCGGTCATGCTGAAGTTCTCCGCGCGGCTGCGCCGGGGGCTGGTCGGCATGGTGCTCCGCGCGTACGCGAAGTCGCTGCCGCTGGGCGTCGGGGTCGCGGCCGTGGCGTGGCCCCTGGCCGCGTGGCTGCGCGAGACGACGTCCGCCGTCGTCACGCTGCTGCCCACCGCCGCGGCGGGCGCGGTCGCCGCCGCCCTGGTCCTCCTGCTGACCCGCAGGCTGTTCCGGGACGAGCTGGCCACGCTGCAGCGCGGGCGTCGCGGTCGCTCGCCGGCGGCCGCCGCGGCGTCGACCGCCCCGTAGCCCGTCGGGTCGCCGGTCGCGGGCGGCCCGCCGCCGGCGGCGGCTCCCCCCTCCGGGGTGGGCGGGCACCGGAGCCCCCCTGCTCCGGCGGGACCTCCGGTTTAATGGCCGGGTCACCAGAGCTCCCCACCGGGCGAGGACGTCCGGACGCCGGCCGGCGGGAGGGAGCGCCGCTGGGTGCCGTGACGGGGGCACGACGCCTCCGGTCGCGGCGTCCGATCGGAGGAAGCAGGGCTCATGAAGGTCTCGGTCGTCGGCTGCGGTTATCTCGGGGCGGTGCACGCGGCGGCGATGGCCGAACTCGGGCACGAGGTGGTCGGCGTCGACGTCGACCAGCGCAAGGTGGCCGCGCTCAACGAGGCCCGCGCCCCCTTCTTCGAGCCGGGCCTCGACGAGCTGCTCGGCCGGACGCTGGGGGCGGGCCGGCTGCGTTTCACCACCGACTTCGGCGACGCCGCGGGTGCCCAGGTGCACTTCGTCTGTGTCGGCACCCCGCAGAAGCGCGGCGAGTACGCCGCCGACCTGCGCTACGTCGAGGCGGCCACCGAGTCGCTGCTGGCCGTGCTGCAGCCCGGTGAGCTGCTGGTCGGCAAGTCCACCGTGCCGGTGGGCACGGCGGCCCGGCTGGCCGAGCTGGTGGACGGCAAGGTGCCCGGCGCGCTGGTCGCCTGGAACCCGGAGTTCCTGCGCGAGGGCTTCGCGGTGCAGGACACGCTGCACCCCGACCGGCTGGTCTACGGCGTCCCGTCGGGGCCGGACGGCGAGCGGGCCCGGGCCCTGCTCGACGAGGTCTACACGACCATCGTGGCCGCGGGGACGCCGCAGGTCGTCACCGACTACGCGACCGCCGAGATGGTGAAGACCGCCGCCAACTCGTTCCTGGCCACCAAGATCTCGTTCATCAACGCGATGGCCGAGCTGTGCGAGGCGACCGGGGCCGACGTCAAGCAGCTGGCCGACGCGATCGGCTTCGACGACCGGATCGGCCGCAAGTTCCTCAACGCCGGGCTGGGCTTCGGCGGCGGCTGCCTGCCCAAGGACATCCGCGCCTTCATGGCCCGGGCGGGCGAGCTGGGCGCCGACCAGGCGCTGACCTTCCTGCGCGAGGTCGACAACATCAACATGCGCCGGCGCATCCGGATGGTCGAGCTGGCCCGCGAGGTCTGCGACGGGTCGCTGCTGGGCAAGCGGGTCGCCGTGCTGGGGGCGGCGTTCAAGCCCGACAGCGACGACATCCGCGACTCGCCGGCGCTCAACGTCGCCCAGCAGCTGCAGCTGCAGGGCGCGGTGGTGCGGGTCACCGACCCCGCCGCGCTGGACAACAGCCGCCGGGAGTGGCCGCACCTGGACTACGCCGCGACGCCGGAGGAGGCCGCCGAGCGCGCCGACGCGGTCCTGGTGCTCACCGAGTGGCAGCAGTACAAGCAGCTCGACCCGGTCGCCTTCGGCCGCGTGGTCGCCCGCAAGCGCGTCCTGGACGGCCGTCAGGCGCTGGACCGGGAGGCGTGGACCGCGGCCGGCTGGAGCTACCGGGCGCTCGGCCGCCGCTCGGACTGACCGCCATAGGCGCTCGGACTGACCGCCATAGGGTCGGCGCCCGGCCTGGAGCCGGGTGCCGACCTGGCGCGGCTGCGCCGGCTTCGGCGCGCCGGGCGTCGGTCCGGGCGGTAACCTGCGCCAGTACGGCGGGTTCTGGTCACGCGATGTGATGGCCTGCTTCCGCGGCGTGCAACCGGACCGCGTCCTCCGCTGCGCGCGCGCAAACATGTTCTCTTGATGACTTCCCTGCCTTAGCTTGCGCCCCGTACGTAGTTCCACCACACGGGGTGCACCATCGCAGTCGGGTTCGTCCGCCTGTCCGGTGCTCGCTGAACACCGGAAGGCACGGGGACATGCGCAAGATCCTCAGTTGGCTGCTGGCTGCCCTCGTGGGCGCCGGCATCCTCGTCACGCCGGCCGTCGCCACCGCGGCGCCGGGTGACGTCGGGTACGTCGGGCCCGCCTACAGCGGCCTGAGCACCCCGCCCACCGCCGACAAGCCGCAGAGCAAGCTCTGGTGGCACAGCAACCAGTGGTGGGCGCACATGTGGGGTGGCTCCTCCTGGACCATCCACTCGCTGGACCGGGCGACGAACACATGGAAGAACACCGGGGTCGTCGTCGAGACGCGCAAGAACACCTCGGCCGACACGCTGTTCGACGGCTCCAAGCTGTTCATCGCCACGCACGTGGTCAAGGGGAGCAGCGCCGCCTCGGCCAGCGGTCAGCCGGCCCGGCTGTACCGCTTCAGCTTCTCGGGCGGCAAGTGGGTCAAGGACAGCGGCTTCCCGAAGAACATCAACAACTACTCCAGCGAGTCGTTGACCATCGACAAGACCTCGTCGGGTTCGGTGTGGGCCACCTGGACCCAGGTCACCGGGACTGGTGCCTCGGCGACCAGCGCTGTGTACGTCAACAACGGGACCGGCAGCGGCGCCACGTGGGGGAGCCCGTTCGTCGTGCCCACGACCGGGGGCGTGAACCCGCGACCCAAGGCCGACGACATCTCCGCGCTGGTCACCTACGGCAACTACGTCGGGGTGCTGTGGAGCAACCAGATCGACAGCCGGGTGTACTGGTCGCTGCACTCCGACAGCGCCGGCCGGACGTCGTGGAACGGTCGGACCGCGCTGAGCGGAACCCGGGCCGCCGACGACCACATCAACATCAAGTCCATCGTCGCCGACAGCAGCGGCCGGGTGTGGGCGGTGGTGAAGACCAGCCTCGGCGACTCGTCGTCGGACCCGCAGAGCGCCGCGGGCATCAAGCTGCTCTCCTACCAGCCCAGCAGCCAGAGCTGGACCAACACGAACGTCAGCACGGTGGGCGACTGCCAGACCCGCCCGCAGCTCATGCTCGACGAGCCGGCGCAGAAGTTGCACGTCGTCGTCACCGGGAAGACGGGGACCGGAACCTGCACCTCGACGGGCGACGGTGCCATCTACCTGAAGTCGGCGTCGATGGGCTCGCCCAGCTTCCAGAGCGGTAACGGCACCGTGATCATGCGCGACGCCGCCTCCGAGCGGCTGAACAACGTCACCACCAGCAAGCAGACCATCACCGCCGCGAGCGGGCTGGTCGTGCTCGCGAGCAACCACTCCACCGGCCGGTACTGGCACTCCGACACCATGGCGGGCTCCGCGTCGACGCCGCCGCCCACCGGTTCGGCGCCCGCGTCGTCGTTCGACGCCTCGACGACGTCGGGCACCGCGCCGCTGGCGGTGTCGTTCACCGACACGTCGACGAACTCGCCGACGTCGTGGGCCTGGAACTTCGGTGACGGGAACACGTCGACGCAGCGCAACCCGTCGCACACCTTCCAGGCGGC
This sequence comes from Geodermatophilus sp. YIM 151500, assembly GCF_025716945.1. Lineage (GTDB taxonomy): Bacteria > Actinomycetota > Actinomycetes > Mycobacteriales > Geodermatophilaceae > YIM-151500. The sequence continues at coordinate 126,307 of NZ_JAOVZT010000011.1, read as the reverse complement.
GGGCACCTACACGGTCACGCTCACGGCGTCCAACGCCGCCGGCGCCGGGACGGCGGCGAGCCGGACGGTCACCGTCGCGGCGCCGCCGTCCGGGGGCGGTGGCGGTGGCGGGGGCGCGACCGCGGTGGCCGCGGGCGCCTCGGCGACGTCGGCGAGCACGGCCGCCGTGGGCAGCGTCACCCTGACCAAGCCCGCGAGCGTGAGCGCCGGGTCCCTGCTCGTCGCGCAGTTCACCGCGGACGACGGGCCCGGCGTGACCGCGGCGCCGGATGGGTGGACGCCGGTGATCAACCCGTTGAGCATCAACGCCCGGGCCACGGTGTTCGCCTACTACAAGGTGGCCGGATCCTCGGAGCCGGCCTCCTACGCCTGGCAGCTGTCGACGCCGGTGAAGTGGAACGGCGGGATCACCGCCTACACCGGCGTGGACCCCGCCAACCCGTTCGACTCGGCCGCGTCCACCGCGTCCAACCTGGGTACCAACTCCACGACGCTCACCGTCCCAGGGGTCACCACGACGCAGCCCGGCGCGCTGCTGGTCGGTGGCGTGGGGATGAACGGGTCGTCGGTCGCGGTGACGCCGCCGTCGGGCTGGACGGAGAACTGGGAGGGCACGAACGCCCAGGTCGCCGAGTCGGCCCGCCAGTCCCGGCCGACGGCGGGGGCCACCGGCAACGCCACCTGGACGTTCGGCACCGCGGGCATCACCGCAGGCTGGCTGCGCGCACTCCGCCCGGCGGCCTGACCGCCGCACCGGGCGTACGGCACCGATCCGAGGCCTCCCGGTGATCACCCGTAAGTGACTGCGTGATCACGGAGTGCTGGCGGTCCTCGAGGTCGAACCGTGAGCGCCCCGTGGTCGTCCGGATGCGCAGCGTGTCGCCCTGTCCCCTTTCGGCTGCAATTCCATGACGGCATCCGTTCCGACGTCGTTCTGCATCTACCGTTCCGGCCCGCAACACCAGTTCCACCACACGGGGTGCACCACGGCAGTCGGCGTCGTCCGCCTGACCGGTGCTGCGCGCTACACCGGAAAGGGCAGGACCACTCATGGGGGCTGTACGTAGGGCTGTCCTGGGCGCGCTGACGGCGCTCCTGGTCGGCATCGGTCTGCTGGCGGTGCCGGCGACCGCCACCGCGGCCGTGGGCGACATCGGCTTCGCCGGGCCGTCGTTCGCGGGGCAGAACAACCCGCCGACGGCGGACAAGCCGCAGAGCAAGCTCTGGTACCACGACGGTCGCTGGTGGGCCACCATGTGGGACCCGGCGTCGGCCGACTGGCACATCTTCTGGCTCAACCGGACGAACAACACCTGGGTCGACACCGGTGTGCGCGTCGACGAGCGGGCCGGCACGTCGTCCGACGCGCTCTGGGACGGCTCGAAGCTGTACATCGCCAGCCACGTGGTCCGCGGCGGCAGCGCCGCCTCGGCGACCAACCAGCCGGCCCGGCTGTACCGCTACAGCTACTCGACCACGTCGCGGACCTTCACGCTCGACACCGGCTTCCCGACGATCATCAACGACGTCTCGAGCGAGTCGCTGACCATCGATAAGGACTCCACGGGCACCCTCTGGGCCACCTGGACCCAGGTCACCGGCACCGGCTCGGCCGCGACCGGCGCGGTGTACCTCAACTCCACGACCGGCACCAACGGCGCGTGGAGCACCCCCTTCGTCGTCCCGACGACCGGCGGGGTCAACCCGACCGTGGCGCCCGACGACATCTCCGCGATCGTGGCCTTCCGCAACCGGGTCGGGGTCCTCTGGAGCAACCAGACCGACGGCACCGTCTACTGGTCGGTCCGCAACGACGGCCAGGGCCGGACGACGTGGACCGGCGGCATCGCCCGGCGGGGCAGCGGCGAGGCCGACGACCACATGAACATCAAGTCGCTCCAGTCCGACCAGGCCGGCCGCGTCTTCGCGGTGGTCAAGACGGGCCTGGACACGCTGTCGTCGTCGTCCGGGTCCAGCCCGCAGATCCGCCTGCTGACCTTCACCCCGGGGACGGGGAACTGGTCGACCACCACCTTCGGCACGATCGACGACTGCCACACCCGCCCCCAGCTCGTCCTCGACGAGACCAACCAGCGGGTGCACGTGTTCGCCACCGGGCCGACGGCCAGCGGTCAGTGCACCACCACCGGCTCCGGCACGGTCTACATGAAGTCGTCGCCGATGACGAACCCGAGCTTCCCGTCGGGGGTGGGGACGCCGATCATCCGTGACGCGGCGTCGGACAACCTGAACAACCCGACGACCACCAAGCAGAGCGTCACGGCGTCCAGCGGCCTGGTGGTGCTGGCCAGCAACCAGGCGACCGCGCGGTACTGGCACGCCGACATCTCGCTGGGCAGCGTGCCGGCGGCGCCGACGTCGTCCTTCACCGCCTCGGCCGCGTCGGGGCCGGCGCCGTTCGAGGTGACCTTCACCGACACCTCGACCGGATCGCCGACGTCGTGGGCGTGGAACTTCGGTGACGGGACGACGTCGACCGAGCGCAACCCGGTGCACACCTTCACCGCGCCCGGCACCTACACGGTGACCCTGACCGCGGCCAACGCCGCCGGCCCGGGTTCGACCGCGAGCCAGACCATCACGGTCACGGCGCCCCCGACCGGGGGCGGCGGCGCGGTCACCGTCGTGTCGAACGCCACCGCCACGGACGACGTGGGCGGCACTGCCGTGACCGTCGCCCGCCCGGCCGGTGTCGCCGAGGGCGACGTGATGATCGCCCAGTTCACCGCCGACTTCGCGCCGACGGTGAGCTCCGCGCCCGCCGGCTGGGCGCCGGTGGTCGACCCGCTCGACATCAACGCCCGGGCCACGCTGTTCGCGTACTACAAGGTCGCCGGCTCGGCCGAGCCCACCTCCTACACCTGGCAGCTGTCCGCGGCCCAGCCGTGGAACGCCGGGGTGACCGCCTACCGCGGCGTCGACGGCACCACGCCGTTCGACACGGCCGCGTCCACCGCGGTGCAGACCGTCGCGGCCACCAGCCTGACGGTGCCGCAGGTCACCACCACGACGGACGGCGCGATGGTCGTCGGCGGGGTCGGCCTGAACAACCGCACCTCGACGGTGACCCCGCCGGCGGGCTGGACCGAGAGCTGGGAGGGCACCGGAGGCCAGGTCTCCGAGCTGGCCCACCGCTCGCAGCCCACGGCCGGGCCGACCGGTGACGCGACGTGGACCTATCCCGCCACGATGCAGTCGGCGGGCTGGGTCCGGGCGCTGCGCCCGGCTGCCGGTGGCGAGGAGCCGCCGACGTCGCCCACCTCGGCGTTCACCGCGTCGACGACGTCGGGCCAGGCGCCGCTCGCGGTGACCTTCACCGACACCTCGACCGGTGAGCCGAGTGCATGGGCGTGGGAGTTCGGCGACGGTGGCACCTCCACCGAGCAGTCGCCGACGTACACCTTCACCACCCCCGGCACGTACACGGTGCGGCTGACCGCCTCGAACGCGGCGGGCACGGGTGCTCCGGCGACCGCGACGATGACGGTCACCGGGCCGGCCGCGACCCCGGTGTCGTCGTTCGATGCGTCGCCGGTGAGCGGGGTGGCGCCG
>NZ_JAOVZT010000011.1:98622-122634 GCF_025716945.1 Geodermatophilus sp. YIM 151500 | reverse complement strand
CGGCCGAGCAGGTCGCCGGCTGGCTGCGCGCCCTCCGCCCCGCCGGGACCTGACCCCGACGGCACCGACGCGAGACCGGCGGGCCGGGACGCACCTGCGTCCCGGCCCGCCGCACGTGGCGGGGTCCGGCACCGTGCCGGACGCCGCACCGTTCAGCGGAGCGCCGTCGGATGGCATCCTGGGGAACGGAGGCGGACGGCACCGTCCGGCGCCACGGGGGTCCCGTGAGGTGCGCCGCCCGCGACGACGCAGGAGGGGTCCTCATGCACCGACGTGGTGCCCGGCCACCGCGAGCAGGGCTGGCCACCGCCCTGGCGGTCGTGGCGGCGATGGCCGCGGCGTGCGGGTCCTCGAGCGCCGAGCCTCCTCCGACCGGCGACACGCGCAACGCTCCCGAGGTGGACGCGCCCGTGCGGGCGCAGGGTCTCGCCCCCGGCACGGTCAACGGCGAGGTACGGCCGACGGTCGAGACCGAACCCGTCCCCAGCGACGGCGACGCCGCCGACGACCCGGCGGTGTGGGTCAACCCCGACGACCCGACGCGCAGCGCGGTGATCGCGACCGACAAGAAGAGCGGCCTGCTGGTCTACGACCTGGACGGCAGCCAGCTGCAGTACCTCCCCGAGGGGGAGTTCAACAACGTCGACGTCCGGACGGTGCCCGGCCGGTCCGGCCCGCTCGTGGTCGCCGGCGAGCGCAGCGGCAACGCGATCGGGGTCTTCGAGCTCGAACCCGGCTCGCGCCAGCTGCGGAACGTGTCCGCCGGTGGTCTCGAGCCCGGCGTCGAGGTCTACGGCTCGTGCCTGTACCTCAGCCCGGACACCGGACGCCTCTACGTCTTCGTCACGAGCAAGAGCGGCGACGTCGAGCAGTGGGAACTCGTCGACGACGGGTCGGGCCGCGTCGCCGGCCAGCAGGTCCGCACCTTCGCCCTGGACTCCCAGACCGAAGGGTGCGTGGCCGACGACGAGGTCGGCCAGGTGTACGTGAGCGAGGAGGCCGTCGGCATCTGGAAGCTCGGTGCCGAGCCCGGCGATCCCGGTGAGGGAACCCTGGTCGCCGAGGTGGCGGACGGGGGGCCGCTGGCCGCCGACGTCGAGGGGCTCACGCTGACGACGCGGCCCGACGGCACCGGCTACCTGATCGCCTCCAGCCAGGGCAACGACTCCCTGGTCGTCTACGCGCGGGAAGGGGACAACCCCTTCGTGCTGTCCTTCCGCATCCTCGGCGGGATGGGCGTCGACGGCGTGACCCACGCCGACGGGGTCGACGCCGTGGCGGCCGACCTCGGCCCGGCGTTCCCGTCCGGAGTGCTGGTCGTGCAGGACAGCGAGAACGACGAGGGGAACCAGAACTTCAAGCTCGTGCCGCTGGACCAGATCCTCCCGGGCTGACGACCCGGGGGCAGCACCGAGGCGGCCGCCGCGGTCCCCGGTACGTCGCGCGCCGACGCCTAGCCGTAGCCGTAGTGGTCGCGTAGCTTTCGCCGCCGGGTGACGGCGCGCGAGACCGTCGGGCGGCGGTGCCCCGTGGTTCCGCGCCCCCCGGAGGCTGCCGCATGCACGCTCGCACCCGACGCAGGTCCCGCACCGGATCGGTGGTGGCCGCCGCGGTGGTCGTCGCCACGCTCGGGGCGGCCCCCGGGGCGACCGCCTCCACCGCCCCGGCTGCGGTCACCACCGGCACGGACCGGGGGGTGTCGACGGCGCCGGCCGGCGCCGCGCTGGGCACCGCGAGCGCGACCGTGGAGACCGCGCCGGTGCCGCACGGCGGCGACGCCGCCGACGACCCGGCGATCTGGGTGGACCCGGGGAACCCTGCTCTGAGCGCGGTCGTGGCGACCGACAAGCAGGGCGGCCTGCTCGTGTACGACCTGGCCGGGCAGCAGCTCCAGTACCTGCCCGTCGGGGCGGTCAACAACGTGGACGTGCGGCCGGTGGTCGGCACGGCGGGCGGGCCGACGCTCGGGGGCCGGCCGGCCGTGCTCGCGGTCGCGGGCAACCGCAGCACCAACAGCATCGGCGTGTACGAGCTCGACCCCGGCACCCGGCAGCTGAGGGACGTCGCGGCCAGGAGCATCGTGCCGGGCGTCCCGGTCTACGGTTCCTGCCTCTACCGCAGCGCCGCGACGGGGCGCTCCTACGTGTTCGTCACCAGCAAGCTCGGGCAGGTCGAGCAGTGGGAGCTGTTCGACGACGGCTCCGGCAGGGTCGACGCCGCGCGGGTCCGGGCGTTCGGCCTGGGCTCCCAGGCCGAGGGCTGCGTGGCCGACGACGAGCTGGGCCACGTGTACGTGGGCGAGGAGGCCGTCGGCATCTGGCGGTTCGGTGCCGAGCCCGGCGACGCCGGTGCGGGCACCCTGGTCGCCGGGGTGTCGGCGGGGGGACCGCTGGCCGCCGACGTCGAGGGGCTGGCCCTCACCACCCGGCCCGACGGCACCGGCTACCTGATCGCCTCCAGCCAGGGCAGCGACTCCCTGGTCGTCTACGCGCGGGAGGGGGGCAATCCCTTCCTGGTGTCCTTCCACGTCGGCTCGGGTGCCGCGATCGACGGCGTGGAGCGGACCGACGGGCTCGACGTCACGACCATCCCGCTGGGACCGGCCTTCCCCGCCGGGATGCTCGTCGTGCAGGACGATGCGAATCCGGGCGGCAACCAGAACTTCAAGTTCGTGCCGTGGGAACGGGTGGTCCCGGGCTGATCCGGCTCTCCCGGAGCGGTCAGCCGCCGGCCCGGGCGATCACGGCGTCCGCGCTGCGGGTGTTGACCACCCGATCGACCGGCACTCCGCACTCGACGGCGCGCTCGCAGCCGTTGCCCTGCCAGTCGAGCTGACCGGGTGCGTGCGCGTCGGTGTCGACGGCGAACTCGCATCCGAGCTCGACGGCCAGGGAGAGCAGCCGCCGCGGGGGGTCGAGCCGCTCGGGCCGGGAGTTGATCTCCACGGCCGTGCCGTGCTCGACGCACGCGGAGAACACCGCCTCGGCGTCGAAGGTGCTCTCCGGGCGCGGGCGCTGCCGGCGTCCCTCCCGCTGCTCGCGCGGGATCAGCAGCCGGCCGGTGCAGTGGCCGAGGACGTCGGCGTGCGGGTTGGCGACCGCGGTCAGCATGCGGGCGGTCATCGTCGCGCTGTCGGCGCGCAGGTCGGAGTGCACGCTGGCGACCACGACGTCGACCCGGCCGAGCAGCTCGTCGGTCTGGTCGAGGCTGCCGTCGAGGTTGATGTCGCACTCGATGCCGGTGAGGATCCGGAACGGCGCGAGCTCCTCGTTGAGCTCGGCGACCACGTCCAGCTGCCGCTCGAGCCGCTCGGCGCTCAGCCCGTTGGCGACGGTGAGCCGGGGGGAGTGGTCGGTGAGCGCCAGGTACTCGTGGCCCAGGGCCATCGCCGCCTCGGCCATCTCGCGGATCGGGCTGCCGCCGTCGGACCAGTCCGAGTGGCTGTGCAGGTCGCCGCGCAGCGCGGCGCGGAACTCGGCGACGTCGTCGGCGAGCGGGACCAGCTCGGCGTAGGCGTCCTCGAGCCGGACCAGGTACTCGGGCACCTCGCCCGCGTGCGCCTGCACGATCGCCGCCGCCGTCTTCGGACCGATGCCGCGCAGGTCGGTGAGCGTGCGGGTGCGGATCCGCCGCTCGAGCTCACCCTCGCCGAGCCGGTCGACGACGGCTGCCGCCGTCCGGAACGCCTGCACCCGGTGCGTGGGCTCGCGGGCCCGCTCCAGCAGGAAGGCGATCCTCCGGAGCGCGGCCGCGGGCGGCAGCCTCATGCGGGGAGCGGGGTCAGCGGCTCACCTTCCGCGCCTGCTTCCTCGCGCCCTTCTGCGCCCGCTTCTGCGCCTTGGCAGCCCGCTTCTGGGCCTTGGCCAGGTTCTTCTCGGTGGCGTCGGCGGCCTTCTCGGCGGCCCGGCGGGCGCGGTACCCGACCGACGGCTTCCCCTCGGTGTCGACGGCGGCGATCAGGAGTCCACCCAGCAGGCCCAGGTTCTTGAGGAAGTGGGCGAGCTTCTCGAAGCGCTCGTGCGGGTCGTCGTGCTCCCAGAAGCGGTGCCCGGCCAGCGTCGTCGGCACGGTGGACCCGGCCAGCAGCAGCGCGGTCAGCCGCGGGACCTTGCCGAGCGCGAACAGCGACCCGGCGGCCACCTGCAGGCCGGCGTTGGCCATGACCCACTGCTCGACGTCCTTGGGCACCTGGACGGGCAGCTGCTTGTCCGCGGTCGCCGCGACCTTCTCCACGATCGGGGCGGCGCCGGGGACGCGGTCCTGCGGCTTGCGGAGCGTGCTGATCCCGCCGTAGACGTACGACGAGGCGAGCAGCGGCCGGGCGATCCGGCGGACCAACATGGTGACCTCTTCCCCTCTCGTGACACGAGCCGCTGCACCGCGGCGGCGTGCCGGGCGCAGGGCCGGCCGCCGGTGGCGACCACCGGCCGGCTTCCTGGCGGTCACCGTAGCGGGGGCGCGGGGGTACCGCTCATCGATGCGGCTGCCGATGTCTTGTGGCCGCGGGCCTCCGGGAGCGCCTCCGGAGTCACACTCGTCACATCGGTCACAGCCGTACTCGCGTTATGTGATTGTGATGCTACTTTCCGTTTGTGTCACGACACAGTCACCGGCCGTCACTGCTCGCCTCGGCCGCTTCCCGCGCCGTCCGTTCCTCCGGCTTCCTGGTCCGCCTGGTCGTCGGGGTCGTCGTCCTGATCTGCCTGCTCCCGCTCCTGCTGAGCGACAGCGGCGCCCTGCTCGGCGGGGCGGTCCGCGACGCCGCCGGTCACGGCGCCGTCCGGGCTCCGCAGGCGGCCACGGCCGACGAGGACGACGACGAGGACGAGGACGACGACGAGGACGACGACGAGGAGGCCGCCCCGGCCGCGGGCGCCCAGGCGGCGCGGGCGGGAGCCCGGGCCGGCGCCCGCGCATCCGCCCTCGCCGACGCACAGGCGCGGACGGGGAAGGGCGGGGGCCGCGGGGCGCCCGCCGGGAGCGACGCCGCGTCGGCTCCCGAGAGCGCCGCAGACGCGGCGAGCGGTGCTGCCACCGGTGCAGCGGAGGGTGCGGCGGCAGGCGCCGCGGCGCCGGTCCCGCCCACGCCCGGTGCGGCGGTACCGCCGCCCGCACCCGGCGGGAAGGGCGCCGGGCCCGGGGGGCCGCTCAGCTGGGCACCTCCGGCGGGGTGGGCGAGCTACGCCATCAAGCGGGTGACGTCGACGTCGTTCACCCAGATCGACGGCGGCGGCCGCGACGTCCGGATCGAGCTGCCCCGTGACCGCGCGGTCGGGCCGATCGCGATCCGCAACTGCCGCAACGCGGTGGTCATCGGCGGGCAGATCGACATCCTGCCGACGTCGCAGGTCAACGGCGCCGACCAGCGGGGCATCTACATCAGCAAGTGCACCGGCACGGTGCACGTCGAGGGCGTGTACATCAAGGGCGGCGTCGCGGGGTCGGAATCCGACGGCATCGCGGTCAACGCCCCGCAGGCCACCGTGCAGGTGCAGAACGTCCGGGTCGAGAACATGCGCGGCGGCAAGAGCGGCAACCACGCCGACGTGTTCCAGCCCTGGGGCGGTGTCCGCGAGTTCCGGATCGACCGGCTGACGGGGTCGACCAACTACCAGGGGCTGCACATCGGCCGCGGTCTCGGCGACATCGGCCGGGGCACCATCCGCAACGCCAACATCGCCAGCGCCGACCTCGGTACGGTGGACAAGGGCGGCCACTTCATCTGGATGGACTGCAACGGCTACCCGCTCGCGCTGGACAACGTCTACGTCGCCGGCCGCGCCGACCGCGAGTTCGGGCGGAGCATCTGGCCGACGGCGGGGGCCTCGGGCTGCGGTGCCAAGATCTCGGGCGGGCTGGCCACCTGGCCGGGCAACCGCTCGGTGACCGGCAGCGTGCGCGAGGGACGTCCGGCGGCAGGTGACTTCGTGCCGGCCGGCTCGGTGGGCCTCGGCTACACCTCGCCCGGCTACGCGTGAGGCAGCGGAGGGGCTGACCGGGCCGCCGGTCAGCCCCTCCGGCAGCAGTAGACGGTGAGCGGCCGGCGCTTGGCGAAGACGAACTCGGAGCCGGTCACGCCGCACTCGCCGTCGTAGGCGACCTCCTGCTCGCCGGACCGGGACACGACCCGCACCTCCTCGGCGGCGAACGTCTCGTAGGCGGTGCCCCGGTCGCTGAGGCCGAGCAGCGCGCCGACCACGGCCCGGGTGCGGCTGAACGGGACGTCGGCCCGCAGCACCTGGACGTCGAGCAGCCCGTCCTCCAGCCGCGGTCGCCAGGCCGGCGACAGCCCCCTCGGGGTGTACCGGCAGTTCCCGACGAACAGGATCCACACCGCCACCGGCCGGCCGGCGACCTCCAGCCGCACCGGCTCGCTGCGCCCCAGCACCTGCGCCGCGGCCACGGTCAGCGCGACCCACGTGCCCAGCCGGCCGGCCAGCTCGTCGCGGCGGCGCACCATCGCCGGGTACACGCCGATCGAGGCGGTGTTCAGGAACGCGGTGCCGTTGACGTCGGCGACGTCGACGCACACCGCCTCGCCGCGGCTCACCGCCTCGGCGACCGCCGCCGCGTCGTCCACGCCGACGTCCCGGGCGAAGTGGTTCAGCGTGCCGGCCGGGACGACGGCCAGCGGCAGCCCGTGCTCGAGCGCGACCGCCGCTGCGGCGGCGACGCTGCCGTCGCCGCCGGCCACCCCCACCGCCCGCGCCCGCCCCGCACGCACGGCCTCGTCGAGCACCTCGAGGACGCCGGCCCCGGCGCCGACCTCGCGGATCTCGGCGGCCGGCAGCCGATTGCGGACCTCCTCGGCGGGGTCGAAGCCGTCCGGGCCCGAGCGCGGGTTGACCGCGACCACCAGGCCGGCGCCGTCCGGCAGCGCCGGCGCGGAGGCCGCCGTCCGGACCCGCGCCGGAGCCTCCGGACGCACCCGCCACCAGTGCCGGCTGGCCACCGCCACGCCCGCGCCCACGGCCAGGCCGGCGAGGACGTCACCCGGGTAGTGCACGCCCACGTGCACCCGGGAGTACCCGACGCCCAGGGCGACCGGGGCCAAGGCCGTCCCGGCCAGCGGGTGCTCCATCGCGACGCCGGTGGCGAAGGCGGCGGCCGAGCTCGAGTGCCCGCTCGGGAAGGAGAGGGTGACGGGGGAGCGGCGCAGCTTCCGCTCGCTCCGGAGGTTGGCCATGTCCGGCCGCACCCGCCCGAATACCCGTTTGAGCAGCGCGTTGACCAGCAGGCTGCTCACCGCCTGGGCGCCGACCCCGCGGACGGCCCCGCGGCGGAGCCCGCCCCGGCGCAGGCCGAGGAGCACGGCGACGGCCAGCCAGAGCTTGCCGTGGTCGGCGGCCGTCGACAGCCGCCGCAGCCAGCGGTCGACGGGCGTCGTGGGCAGCCCCCCGACCCAGGCATGGACGCGCCGGTCGAGCAACCTCAGTCGCCGTCCCCGCACGCGTCCCGACGCTAGCGGAGTGGATCCGTCGGCGTGACGTCGATGTGACGTCGACGGGATCCACTCCGCTAGGCCTTCCGGCGGGCGCGGTACGCGGCGACCGTGGAGCGGCTCGCGCAGGTGTTGGAGCAGTACCGGCGGCTGGCGTTGCGCGAGGTGTCGACGTAGACGTCGTCGCAGCCCTCGGCCGAGCAGACGCCCAGCCGCTGCCAGCCGTGCTGGGCGACCACCTGCGAGAGGCCCATGGCCACGGTGGTCGTCAGTTGCTCCAGGGCGGGCGCAGCCGGGTGGGCGAAGTGCAGGTGCAGCTCACCGTCGTGGTCGGTGGCATAGGGCTGCGGTCGGGCGCGGGCGAGCAGCTCGTTGAGCCGGTCGATCACCTCGGCCCGCGTGCCGGCCAGGGCGACGGCGCGGACCAGGTCGGCGACCTCGGCGGCCGTCACCGCGTCCCGCGGGGAGAGCTCGAGGGCGGTGCCGGGGGTGAACCACTCGGCGTGGGCGCGGAGGAAGGCCGGCGCCCACGACGGGCCGGCGGCGTCGTCCGGCTCGGTGTCGTCCCGCTCGGCGTCGTGCCGCCCGGTGTCGTCGCGCTCGGCGTTGGCCAGGTCGATCGCCAGCTCGACCGCGTTCGATCCGTAGGTGTCGTAGTCCATTTGACTCCCTACTTCCGGATCCCTACCCTCGTGCTCTGTAGGCGGTCAACGAGCTTTGACCGCCTACCGTTCCCGTCGCTCCCGATGCTTGGAGGTGCCCCGTGCGCGCGTACCTGGACGTCTGGCGGCTGCCCTCCGCCAAGGTGCTGCTGCTGGCCGGGTTCGCCGGTCGGCTGCCCTCGGCCATGGTGCCCCTCGCGTTGCTGCTCATGGTGCAGCAGCAGACCGGCTCCTACGCCGTCGCCGGCCTCGCCTCGGCCACCCTGGGCATCGCCATGGCCGTGATGGCTCCGGTGCTCGGGCGGCTGGCCGATCGGCGCGGGCCGCGCCCGGTGCTGCTCGGCGAGTCGGCCGCCTACCCCGTGCTGCTCACCGTGCTCGCGGCCGCCGTGCTGTCCGGGGCGCCGACCGCGGCGATCATCGCGGCGTCGGCGGCGGCCGGCGCGGCCACCCCGCTGGTCTCCGGCACGGTGCGGGCGCTGTGGTCGCGCGTCGACCCCCGGTACCGGGGAACGGCCTTCGCGCTGGACGCGACGGCGACCGAGTTCGTCTTCGTGGCCGGCCCGACCGCCGTCGCCGCGCTGGCGGTGCTGGCCACGCCCGCCGTGGCGGTCGCCGTGGCCGGCGTGCTCGCGGTGGGCGGTGCGCTGGCGATCGCGACGTGCGGGGCCATGCGGGCGTGGCGGCCGGCGCCCGCCGTCCGCCGCGGCATGCTGTCGACGGCCCTGGCCCCGGGCATGCCGCGGGTGCTGGTCAGCGGCTCGGCGCTGATGCTCGGCTTCGGCGCCCTCGAGGTGGCCATCCCCGCCTTCGCCGACGCCGCCGGGTCGCCGGGCCTGTCCGGCCTGCTGCTGGCGGTGTGGTCGCTGGGCTCGGTCGCCGGCGGGCTCTGGTTCGGCGCCCGCGTGGTCAGCGCCTCGCTGCCGCGCCAGTACCGCTGGGGGCTGCTGGGCGTGACCATCGGCCTGGTGCCGCTCGCCGCCGTGTCCAGCCCGTGGCTGCTCGCCGGGCTGCTGTTCCTGGGCGGCACGGCGATCGCGCCGACGCTGACGGTGCAGAGCTCGCTCGTGGGCGCCATCGCGCCGGCGCACGCGACCACCGAGGCCTTCACCTGGCTGTCGACCATCGCGTTCGGCGCCTCGGCGGTCGGGGCGGCGCTCGGCGGCGCGCTGGTCGAGAGCCGTGCGGGCGTGACCGGCAGCCTCCTGCTCGCGACGGCGGGGGCGGCGCTCGCGGTCGGGGTGACCCTCGTCCCGGGCCTCCGCCGCCGTCCGGACGGCGCCGTCCGCGAGCCGGTCGCCGCGTGATCGCGCCCGGAGGGTCCGCCGCCGGCCACCTCGGCGCCGGGAGGCGCTCGCCGTGCGGATCGCGCCGCCGCCCGGGGGGCTCGCCAGCCCCCTGGGAGGCGGCCGGACGGCGCTGGTAACCTCTTCTCTCGGTGGTTCCGGGGGAGCTCGGGCCCCGGGAGGCTTCGCCTAGTCCGGTCTATGGCGCCGCACTGCTAATGCGGTTTGGGTTAACCCCCATCCCGGGTTCAAATCCCGGAGCCTCCGCGCAGCACAACCGAACAGCAGGCACCCGTAGCTCAACGGATAGAGCATCTGACTACGGATCAGAAGGTTAGGGGTTCGAATCCCTTCGGGTGCACGTGCCGACCGCGGCCCCGCCCTCTCCGAGGGCGGGGCCGCGGTGCGTTCGAGACGTGGACGCGTGCGGCTCGTCACGTCCCGTGACGGGCGAGACGGAGCTCATGACGACTCGCCGCCCGGAAGTCACCAACCCGTCATCCGCCGCTGGGAGCATCGGGGGCGACGCACCACTTCTCCCCGCGGAGCACCAGCCCATGCGCTTCCTCTTCCGCCCGCCGGCCGACGAGGCCGCCGGCCTTCTGGCGCTGCCGTGGGACCAGCCGCTCGAGGAGTGGCCGGACGACGTCGTCCTGCACGTCCCGCAGCGGGGCATCTCCCGGCACGTCGTCCGCTTCGTGGCCAACGACGGTGCCGTCTACGCGCTCAAGGAGATCGTGGAGCCGCTGGCACGCAAGGAGTACGCGCTGCTGGGCGCGTTCGCCGCCGAGGGTCTGCCCGCCGTCTCGGTGCTGGGCATCTGCGTCGACCGGCCCGGCGACCAGCCGGCCATCCTGGTCACCCGCTATCTCGAGTACTCGGTCTCCTACCGCCACCTGTTCGCGACCTCGCGCGGCGAGCACTCGACCGAGCAGCTGATCGACACGATGGTCGAGCTGCTGGTCCGCCTGCACCTGGCCGGCGTCTTCTGGGGCGACTGCTCCCTGTCGAACACCCTCTTCCGGCCCGACGCGGGAACCATGGCCGCCTACCTGGTCGACGCCGAGACCGTCGAGCGGCACCCGTCGCTGAGCACCGGGCAGCGGCTGCACGACCTCGACCTGGCGGCCGACCGCGTCGGCGCGGAGCTGCTCGACCTGGAGTTCGGCGGCCTGCTGCCCCGGGACGTCGACCCGATCGAGACCGCCGCCGGCTTCCGCGCCAAGTACGAGGCGTTGTGGGACGAGCTCACCCGCGAGGAGTTCGTCGCTCCCGCGGAGCAGCGCTCCAGGGTGGCCGAGCGGCTGCGGCGGCTCGACGACCTGGGTTTCGACGCCGGCGAGATCGAGCTCGTCACCTCCCCCGAGGGCGCCCGGCTGCGGGTGCGGACCCGGGTCGCCGAGCCCGGGCACCACCGTCGGGAGCTGTTCCGCCTCACCGGGCTGGAGGTGCAGGAGAACCAGGCCCGCCGCCTGCTCGACGACCTGCGCAGCTACCGGGCCCGGCTCGAGCAGCGCGACGGCGTCCCCGTCCCGGAGACCGTCGCCGGTCACCGGTGGGTGGCCGAGGTGTACGCGCCGGTCGTGGAGTCGATCCCCGCCGAGCTGGTCGGCCGGCTGGCGCCGGCCGAGATGTTCCACGAGATCCTCGAGCACCGGTGGTTCCTCTCCGAGGTCGCCGGTGCCGACGTCGGGACGACGGAGGCCGCGCGGTCCTACGTCGAGACCGTCCTGCCGCAGAACTCCCCGGAGGTCACCAGCCCGTCGGCGGTGCTCGGGCTGCTGTAGGAGCCGGCCCCCGCGCCGGCCGCGCATGACGAAACCGTTGCGATCCGGTCCACGGTGGATCCCGATCGCGCGGGCGGGGCACAGTAGGGGAAGTCGCCCTCGCGGGCGGCTGCTCGTCGTGCCCGAGAGCAAGAGGAGCGCCGTGCCTCCCCGCACCGTGCCCACCGCCCGCCGCCACCGGGCCGCCGCCTCCGCGGCGGCGGTCCGCGCAACCGGGGTCCGCGCATGACCGGTCGCTGGGAACGGGCCGAGGGCCTGGCCCTGCCCGCGGTCGAGGCCGAGCCGCGCACGCGGCGCCGCGCATGGCTACCCGTCGCCCGGGTGTTCGGCGTGCTCCTCGCCACCGGCGTGGCCGGTGCGCTGGTGGCGGCCCTCGTGCTGCCGGTCGTCGGCGGCGTGGCCGCGCTCACCCGGCTCAGCGGTGACGTGCTGCAGCCGGTCGACTCGGCGCTGCTGGACGTGGACCCGCTGAGCAACACCAAGCTGCTCGCCGCCGACGGCTCGCTGCTGACCGAGATCCACCGCCGCAACCGGTCGGTCGTCCCCTCCGAGGCGATCGCCCCGGTGATGAAGGACGCGCTGGTCGCCATCGAGGACGCGCGCTTCCACGAGCACCGCGGGGTGGACGGCGAGGGGCTGGTGCGGGCGATGGTCCGCAACCTCGCCGCCGGCGACGTGGTGGAGGGCGGCTCGACGCTGACCCAGCAGCTGGTGAAGCAGATCCGCGTGCAGTCGGCCGACACGCCCGAGGAGCGCCGGGAGGCCACCGACGAGAGCCTCGGCCGCAAGGTCGAGGAGGCCCAGCTCGCGCTGGCCATGGAGGAGCGGTACTCGAAGGACGAGATCCTCACCCGCTACCTCAACCGGGTCTACTTCGGCGCGGGCGCCTACGGCGTGCACGAGGCGGCCGAGGTGTACTTCGGCGTCACCCCGGCCGAGCTGACCGTGGCCCAGGCCGCCACGCTGGCCGGCCTGGTGCAGCGGCCCGCCGACCACGACCCGTTCGTCCACCCGGACCGCGCGACCGAGCGCCGGGACGTGGTGATCGACCGGATGCTCGAGCTCGGCATGATCGACCGGGCCGCGGCCGAGGAGGCGCGCAGCCAGCCGGTCGCGCTGTCGCCGATCTTCAGCCCGAACGGGTGTCCCGACAGCCGTTTCCCGTTCTTCTGCGACTACGCGGTCGCGTACCTGACCGGCACGCTCGGCCTGACCCGCCAGCAGCTCGAGGCGGGCGGGCTGACCGTCCGGACGACGATCGACCCGCGCATCCAGGCCGCCGGCGACGCCGCGGTCAACCGCAGCCTCGCCATGGACGACCCGCGCGCGGGCATCTACACGGTGGTCGAGCCCGGCACCGGCCGGGTGCTCGGCATGTCGGTGAACCGCATGTACGGGCTGGACGCCGCCGACCCGCGGCAGACGACGGTCAACCTGAACACCGCCGCCGGCCAGGGGTCCGGCTCCACGTACAAGCTCTTCACGGCCGCCGCCGCCCTGGAGCAGGGGTTCGGCCTGCTCCACCGGATCCAGACCGGTGACCCGTACGTCTCCCGCGTCTACCGCGACGGCGAGGAGCCCTACGACATCGGGAACGTCGGCCGCATCCCCTCCGACCTGACGATGGAGGAGGCGCTGTACCGCTCCTCCAACACCTATTTCCTGGCGCTGCAGGACCAGTTGGGCAGCGTCACCGCGCCGGTGCGGATGGCGCAGCGGCTCGGGCTGACGTCGCTCGACCCGGTCGCCGACCGGGTGGCGGCCGAGAACCGCGGGTCGTTCACCTTCGGCGCCGAGGCCACCAGCCCCCTTGCCCTCACCAGTGCCTACGCCACGATCGCGGCCGGCGGCACTCGCTGCGCGCCAACGCCGATCGACGAGGTGCTCGGTCCCGACGGCCAGCCGCTCACCCGCCCCGACGGGTCCCCCCTGCTCCAGCAGGACCGCTGCACTCCCGCGGTGGTCGCGCCCGGGCTGGCCAACGCGCTCAACCAGGCGCTGCGCAAGGACGTCGAACCCGGCTTCCCCGGCCAGACCGGAGCCCGGGCACACCTGCCCGGCCACCAGATCGCGGGCAAGACGGGGACCTCGCAGGACCGGTTCTCGGCCACGTTCGTGGGCTGGACCCCGCAGCTCGTCGCGAGCGTCATGATGTACAACCCGGTCGCCAACCAGGACGTGGGCAGCTACGGGGGCGGGATCCCGGCCCAGATCTGGCGCGACGCCATGGCGCCGGTCCTCGGCGCGCGCCCGCCGGCGCCCTTCCCGCCGGGAGACCCCGCGTACGTGACCGGCTCGCTGCAGACGCTGCCGCCCGGCTGCGTCGGGGCGCCGGAGGACCGCTGCCTCGGCCTGCTGGCCTCCCGCGGGTTCAGCGGGACGCCGGTCGCCGTGGACAGCCGCCGGCCCGCCGGCATCGTGGTCGCGATGGACCCGGCGCCAGGTGCTCCGGTGCGCACCGACGAGCGCGTCGTCCTGCAGGTCAGCAACGGCGCCCGCTACGAGCCGCCGGTGCGGACCCCCAGGCCGGCACCCCCGCCACCGCCCGCGCCGGCTCCCGAGCCGGAGCCGACCCCGGCGCCGGAGCCCGAGCCCACGCCCGAACCGACGCCGGAGTCGACGCCCGAACCGACCCCGCAGCCGGAGCCGACGCCCGGACCCACCCCTCCGCCGGGGCCTCCGTCGGATCGTGAGCCCTCGGACCCCCCCGAGCGGTCGGGTGACGCGGAGCCCTCGGGCGACCCCGAGCGGTCGGGCGACGCGGAGCGCTCCGGCGATCCCGAGCGGTCGGGCCAGCGGGAGCGGTCCGCCGGGAGCGAGAGCCCGGCCCGGTCGGGAGCACCCGGCGGTCCGCCGGCACCTCGGTCCTGATCGCTTCCCATCGCCGCCCTGTGCCCGGCAGCGCGCCTGCAGCGCCACCGCGGCGCACGGCGTTGCCACAGCGCACGGCGTTGCCACCGCGGCGCACGGCGTCGCCACCGCAGCGCACAGCGGTCGGCGAAGTGGCGCCGGGACGCGGGATGGTGTGGGGGCGGGGACGCCGGTCCTGACGGTCTGGCCGCGTTGGTCGGTCCACCCAGCAGTGGGTGGCCACTCTTTGCCGGCTGTCCCCGCCCGCGTCCACTGTGGTTCAGGTCACTGTCCGGGTCAAGTCCGGCTCGGCGTGTCGAGGGCGTCCGATGGCAGGCGTCCGGCTCGAGGTGGTCGGCAGGACGTGGGAGCCGGCGCCTCCTGCCCGCGGCACCCGGCGGGCCTCCGCATCTGCCGTCCAAGTGGACCCCGCGACACGCCCGGCTGATCGACACGCCCGAGGAAATAGTGAGTTCTGGAACGCCGACGGCCCGACACGCCGTCCGACACGCCGCGTCGAAGGTCACGGGGTGGGGACGGTCCGTCACGCAGGTGAGAATGGGCATGCCCGGTTCCGGCACCGACGGAACGGGCTGGGGGATCGAGGGGGACGGCCGTGCTGACGGGGATGCCGCGCGCAGCCGGCGCGGCCCGCATGCCCGAGGGGCCTGGGGTCGGCGCCGCCCGGGGACTCGTCGTCGTCGCGGCCGCGGCTGCCGCGCTCGTGTGGGTCCTGCCCGCGCCTGCCGCCCGGGCCGTCGACGACCCCAGCCGCCCCGATGCGCGGGTCACCCACGGGCCCAGCTGCCGTCCGGGCGGCGTGGTGGTCGAGGTGGTCGGGGGCTCCGCCGCCTACGGCGTCGTGCTGACGACCACGCGCGTGCCGCGGGGCGAGGACGCCGTCGAGCTGGCACCCGGGCAGTCCGCGGTCCTGCGCACCGGCGAGGTCGCCTGGGGCGAGACCCTCGACGGCGCGTTGGAGTTCACCGCCCGCGACGGCTCCGGCGTCCGCTACGTCGACGATCTCGACGGGTACCGCTTCACCCGTCCGGCCGAGGCGGACTGCGCGGCCATCACCGCGCCACCGCCGGCCGGCGGCGGAACCGGCGACGCTCCGCCCGCCGCGGACGCGCTCGGCCCGCAGCCGGCCGTGCTCCGGTCCGCTCCCGTCGCCGCCGGCTCGCCGACCGAGCTCGGGCCGGTGCTGGCCGCCGCTGCCTCGCTGGGGGCCAGCCTGTGCGGGTGGGTGGCCGTCGCCGGGCGGCAGCGCGCTACCCGGTGCCGGCCCGCGGGGAGCGCCGCGGAGCGGATCGGGGGACGATGACCGCGTGCACCGCTCCGAGGACGCCCTCACCCGCGGTGTGCCGCGCGACACCGCCGACCTGGCCGGGGCCGCGCCGACCCCGGCCGAGACGTGGCTGCGCATCACCCAGGTCCACGACCGGATCACCCGGCGGGTCGACTCGGTGCTGCACAACCAGCACGGCCTGTCGCTGACCGGGTTCGAGGCGCTGCGGCGCATCGCCGACGCCCCGGGGGAGCGCGCCTCGATGGGCGAGGTCGCCGAGGCGCTGGGGCTCTCCCGTCCCGGCGTCACGAGCACCGTGACCCGGCTGGTCGCCGACGGCCTGGTGCTCCGCGAGCGGGGTGGTGGCGACCGGCGGCTGCTGCACGCCCGGCTCACCCCGGCCGGGCGGGAGCGGGTCGACGCCGCAGCTCGCACCCACGACGAACTCGTCGGGCACCTGCTCGGTCTGCTGGGCAACGACGCCGCCGTGGTCACCGACGCGCTGGCCCGGGTGTCCGCCGCCGCGCGCGCCCGGCGCTGACCCGCCAGCCGTCGACCCGGGTTCCGCGCGCGAGGAGCCCGCTCACCCCTTCGGATACTTCGAGCCCGTAGTGTTTCCCGCCCCGGACGACCGGGCAGGAGGCGGCTCATGGTCCTGGGGCTGGCGGCGAGCGTCGTCGTGCCCACCGTCGGCCGGCCCTCGCTCGACGTGCTGCTCGACGCGCTGGCCACCGCGAGGGGTCCCCGCCCGGCCGAACTGATCCTGGTCGACGACCGCCCGGCCGGGACGCCGTTGGCCGTCGACCGCCCCGGCCTGCCCCCGACCCGGGTGCTGCGCACCGGCGGGGGCGGCCCGGCCCGCGCCCGCAACCTCGGCTGGCGGGCCGCGCGCACGGAGTGGATCGCCTTCCTCGACGACGACGTCGTCCCCGATCCGGACTGGTACGACCGGCTGGCCGCCGACCTCGCCGACCTGCCGGCCGACGTCGCGGGCACCCAGGGGCGCGTGCACGTGCCGCTGCCCGCCGGTCGACGGCCCACCGACTGGGAGCGCGGCACCGCGGGGCTGGCGACCAGCAGCTGGATCACCGCCGATCTCGCCTACCGGCGCAGCGCGCTTGCCGCCGTCGGCGGCTTCGACGAGCGCTTCCCCCGCGCCTTCCGCGAGGACTCCGACCTGGCGCTGCGGGTGATGGGCACCGGCGCCCGGCTCGTGCGCGGCAGCCGCCGGATCACCCACCCGGTGCGGCCGGTCGACCGGTGGACCAGCGTGCGCACCCAGGCGGGCAACGCCGACGACGTCCTCATGCGCCGCCTGCACGGCCGCGGCTGGCGCCGCCGGGCCGACGCGCCGCTCGGCCGCCGTCCCGGCCACCTGGTCGTGACCGCGGCGCTCGGCGCCGCCCTCGGCCTGGCCGCCGCCCGCCGGCCGCGCGCCGCCGAGCTGGCGGCGCTCGGCTGGGTCGCCGGCACCGCGGAGTTCGCCTGGGCGCGCATCGCGCCGGGCCCGCGCGACCGGGCCGAGGTGACCACCATGGCGCTCACGAGCGCGCTGATCCCGCCGCTGGCCACCTGGCACTGGTTGCGCGGCGTCGTCACGCACCGCAGGGTCCGGCCCTGGCGGGGCCTGCCCGACCTGGTGCTGTTCGACCGCGACGGCACCCTGGTGCACGACTTCCCGTACAACGGCGACCCGCACTGGGTCCGCCCGCTCGACGGCGCGAGGGAGGCCCTCGACCGGCTGCGCGCCCGCGGGGTCCGGGTCGGCGTGGTCAGCAACCAGTCCGGCGTCGCCCGCGGACTGATCACCACCGCCCAGGTCGAGGCCTGCATGGCGAGGCTCGAGGAGCTGCTCGGCCCGTTCGACACCGTGCGGTGGTGCCCGCACGGTCCGGACGACGGCTGCAGCTGCCGCAAGCCGGCTCCCGGCATGGTCGAGGCCGCCTGCGCCGAGCTCGGCGTCGATCCGGCTCGCTGCGTGGTGATCGGCGACATCGGCACCGACGTCGAGGCCGCCGCGGCCGCCGGGGCGACCGGCGTCCTGGTGCCCACCCCGGTCACCCGCCCCGCGGAGGTGGCGGCGGCGCGGCGCCGTGCGGGCACCCTCGGCGAGGCGGTCGACCGGGTCCTGGCGGGCAGCTGGTGAGCCGGACGGTCCTCGTCGCGAGGCTGGACGCCGCCGGCGACGTGCTGCTCCAGGGGCCGCTCGTGCGCGCGGTCGCCGCGGGCGCCGACCGCGTCGTGTTCCTGGCCGGGCCCTCGGGTGCCGAGGCCGCGGGGCTGCTGCCGGGCGTCGACGAGGTCTGGACCTGGCACTGCCCGTGGATCTCCCCGACCCCCGACCCGGTCGACGCCGCCGACGTCGCCGCGCTGACCGAGCGGGTGCGCGCCCTCGCGCCGGACGAGGCGGTGATGTCCACCTCGTTCCACCAGTCGCCGCTGCCGCTCGCGCTGGTGCTGCGCACGGCCGGGGTCCGGCGCATCTCGGCGATCAGCGTCGACTACCCCGGTTCGCTGCTCGACGTCCGCCACCGGGTGGACGACGACCTGCCGGAGCCCGAGCGGGCGCTGTCGCTCGCCCGGGCCGCCGGGTTCCACCTGCCGCCCGGCGACGCCGGGCGGCTGGCCGTGCGCCGACCCCTGCCCCCGGTCGCGCACGATGCCGGCTCCGCCGACCGCTCCTACGTCGTCGTGCACCCCGGGGCGTCGGTGCCCGCTCGCGCCTGGCCGGCGCGGCGCTGCGCCGAGGCGGTCGAGGCGCTGGCCGACGCCGGCTGGCGGGTGCTGGTCACCGGCGGGCCGGCGGAGCGGGCGCTCACCGCGGCCGTCGCCGGCACGCGCGGCGTCGACCTCGGCGGGGGCACCTCGCTGGCGCAGATGGCGGCGCTGCTGGACGGTGCCGCGGCCGTCGTCGTCGGCAACACCGGCCCGGCCCACCTGGCCGCCGCCGTCGGCACGCCGGTCGTGTCGCTGTTCTCGCCCGTGGTCCCGGCCACCCGCTGGGCGCCCTACGGCGTGCCCAGCGTGCTGCTCGGCGACCAGTCGGCGCCCTGCCGCGGCACCCGCGCCCGCGAGTGCCCGGTGCCGGGCCACCCCTGCCTGACCTCCGTGACGGCCGCCGACGTGGTGGCCGCCGTCGAGACGCTGACCGCGGCCGAACAGCGTGCCGCGGTCCGCCACGCCGCGGCCGGGAAGGCCGCGATCGACATCCGGGTGGGTGCGTGAAGGTCCTGATCTGGCACGTCCACGGCTCCTGGACGACGGCGTTCGTCCAGGGGCGGCACGAGTACCTCCTCCCGGTCCTGCCCGACCGGGGACCCGACGGGCGGGGTCGCGCCCGCACCTGGGACTGGCCGGCGTCGGCCCGCGAGGTGACGCCCGAGCAGCTCACCGACGAGGACGTCGACGTCGTGGTCCTGCAGCGGACGTCGGAGCTCGGGCTGGTCCGCGACTGGCTGGGCCGGGAGGCTGGCCGCGACCTGCCGGCGGTGTTCCTGGAGCACAACGCGCCCGGCCTCGGGCCGGAGGACGCGGCCGTGCCGCACACCCGGCACCCGGTGGCCGACCGCGCCGACGTGCCGATCGTGCACGTCACCCACTTCAACCGGCTGTTCTACGACAACGGCCGCGCGCCGACGACGGTCATCGAGCACGGCATCGTCGACCCGGGCGAGCGGTGGACCGGCGAGCTGGAGCGGGCCGCCGTGGTCGTCAACGAGCCGGTGCGCCGCGGGCGGACCACCGGTGGCGACCTGCTGCCCGGGTTCGCCGCCGTCGCCCCGCTCGACGTGTTCGGCATGGGCCTGACCGGTCTCCACGAGCGCTACGGCCTCGACCCCGGCCGGGTCGCGCTGCACGAGGACCCGCCGCAGGCGGCGATGCACGCCGAACTCGCCCGGCGGCGGGTGTACGTGCACCCGGTCCGCTGGACCTCGCTGGGCCTGTCGCTGCTGGAGGCCATGCACCTGGGCATGCCGGTCGTCGGGCTGGCCACCACCGAGGCGGTGGAGGCGGTGCCCCGCGAGGCCGGGGTGCTCTCCACCCGCCCGGAGGTTCTGCACGCCGCCGTCGCGACCTTCCTCGCCGACCCGGACGCCGCCCGGCTGGCGGGCAAGGCCGCCCGCACGGCGGCCCTGGAGCGCTACGGGCTGGCCCGCTTCCTCGCCGACTGGGACGCGCTGCTGGCGGAGGTGACGCGATGAGGACCGACCGCTCGGACGGCCTGCCGCGACAGGCACCGCTGCGCATCGACCTGGTCAGCGAGCACGCCAGCCCGCTGGCCGCCCTCGGCGGGGTCGACGCCGGCGGGCAGAACGTGCACGTGGCCGCCCTCGCCGCGGGCCTGGCCCGGCGCGGGCACCGGGTCACCGTGCACACCCGCCGCGACGACCCGGGGCTGCCCGACCGGGTGGTCACCGACGACGGCTACGAGGTGGCGCACGTGGCCGCGGGACCGGCGCGCGCCGTGCCCAAGGACGAGCTGCTGCCGCACATGGGCGCCTTCGCCCGCGAGCTGCGCCGGGAGTGGGCCGCCGCGGCGCCGGACGTGGTGCACGCGCACTTCTGGATGAGCGGCCTGGCCGCGGTCGCCGCCGCCGACGCGCTGCCCGTCCCGGTGCCGGTGCTGCAGACCTTCCACGCCCTCGGCTCGGTCAAGCGCCGGCACCAGGGCGCCGCCGACACCTCCCCACCGCGGCGCATCGACCTGGAGCGCGACCTGTGCCGCGACGTCTCCCACGTCGTGGCCACCTGCACCGACGAGGTGTTCGAGCTGCGCCGCCTGGGGCTGTGCTCCGAGCGCGTGTCGATCGTCCCGTGCGGCGTCGACACGGCCGTGTTCACGCCGCGCGGTCCGGTCGCCCCGCGCTCGGCCCGTCCGCGGCTGCTCGTGCTGGGCCGGCTGGTCGAGCGCAAGGGCCAGGACGACGCCGTCCGCGGGCTGGCCGCGGTGCCGGGTGCGGAGCTGGTCGTCGTCGGCGGACCGCCGGCCGGCGGGCTGGACGGCGACCCGGAGGTGCGCCGACTGCGCGCGGTGGCCGCCGCGGTGGGCGTCGCTGACCGGCTGGTGTTCACCGGCGCGGTCGCCCGCGACGAGGTCCCGGCGTGGATCCGGTCGGCCGACGTGGTGCTGGCCGTGCCGTGGTACGAGCCGTTCGGCATCACCCCGCTGGAGGCGATGGCCTGCGGCCGCCCGGTCGTCGCCACCGCCGTGGGCGGGCTGGTCGACACCGTGGCCGACGGCGTCACCGGCGAGCTGGTGCCGCCGCGCGACCCGGTGCGGTTGGGCGCCGTGCTGGCCGCGCTGCTCGCCGACCCCGACCGGCGGGCCGCCTACGGCGCGGCCGGGGTGAAGCGGGCCCGCGCCCGCTACCGGTGGTCCCGCGTCGTCGCCGACACCGAAGCCGTCTACCGGCGGGTGCTGGCCACCCGCCGTCCCGTGGAGGTCGCCCGATGACACCGCTCGCTCCACAGCCGGGGCGCCGAGGCGGCGCGCGCAACCGGGTCGCCGGGCCCGGGCCGCTGCGCGCCGCCGAGGTCGTCTCGCCCGACGTCTGCACGCACCTCACCGGCGCCGACCACGTCGCGTCGCTGACCGCCGCGCTGGCCGACGTCGCCCGGCACGTGGACACCCTCGACCGGTGGGGGCGGCTGCTGGCCGACGTCCTCGGGGCGCGCGGCCGGCTGCTGGCCGCCGGCAACGGCGGCAGCGCCGCGCAGGCCCAGCACCTCACCGCGGAGCTGGTCGGCCGCTACCGGGCCGACCGGCCGCCGTTCTCGGCCATCTGCCTGACCGCGGAGACCTCGAGCCTGACCGCGATCGCCAACGACTACCCGGCCGACGAGCTGTTCGCCCGGCAGGTGGAGGCGCACGGCCGTGACGGCGACGTCCTCGTGCTGCTGTCGACCAGCGGACGCAGCCCGAACGTCGTGGCCGCGGCGCGCCGGGCCCGGGACTGCGGGATGCACGTCCTGGCGATGACCGGCCCGGCGCCCAACCCTTTGGCCGCGGCCGCCGACGAGGCGGTGTGCATCGACTCGCCGTGGACGGCGACCGTCCAGGAGTGCCACCTGGTGGTGCTGCACCTGGTCTGCGCCGCCTTCGACGCCGCCGTGCTCGCGCCCTCGCCGCGGGTGCCGGAGGGCACGCGCATGGAGCTGGCCGAGTGACGGGCCGGCCCCTCGTCGTCGTCGGGGACGCGCTGCTCGACGTCGACCTGGTCGGCTCGGCGTCGCGGCTGGCACCTGACGCGCCCGTGCCGGTCATCGACGACGTCGAGACGCGCGAGCGCCCCGGCGGCGCGGCGCTGGCCGCGGTGGTGGCCGCCGCGGGCACGGGACGGGAGGTCGTGCTCGTCGCGCCGCTGGCCGACGACGACGGCGCCGCCCGGCTGCGGGCGCTGCTCGACGGCCGGGTGAGGCTGCTGCCCGTGCCCGCCACGGGTGCGACCGCGGTCAAGCAACGGGTGCGGATCGGCGACCACGCCGTCGCCCGGCTCGACAGCGGCGACCCGACCGTCGCGCTCGGCCGGCTGACCGCGGCCGCGGTCGAGGCGATCGGGTCGGCGGGGGCGGTGCTGGTCGCCGACTACGGGCGCGGGACGACCGCCGACGCCGGGGTCCGGGCCGCGCTGGCCTCCGCCGGTGGGCCGGTGGTGTGGGATCCGCACCCGCGCGGGGCCGCCCCGGTGCCGTCGTCCCGGCTGGTCACGCCGAACGGCGCCGAGGCCGCCCGGGTGGCCGCCGCGTGCGGGGTGCCCGCCGACGGCGACGGGCTGGCGGCCGTGGGCGCGCGGGCCGAGGCGCTGATCCGGCACTGGGGGGTGGGCGCGGTGGCGGTCACCCTCGGCGCCCGCGGCGCGCTGCTCTCCTACGGCGAGGGCGCGCCGATGGTCGTGCCCGCCGTCCCGGTGACCGGCGGCGACCCGTGCGGGGCCGGGGACTCCTTCGCCGCCGCGGCGGCGCTGGCGCTGGCCGACGGCGCGGTCACCGGTGAGGCGGTGTCGGCCGCGGTGGCCGCCGCGTCGGTGTTCGTCGCCCGCGGCGGTGCCTCGGCCTGGGACGCGGCGGATCCCGCGCCCACGCTGCAGTCGTCCGCGCCTCCGTCGGCCGCCGGGGCGGGGGTGGAGGCGCTGCTGGCCCGGGTGCGTGCCACGGGCGGCACCGTGGTGGCCACCGGCGGCTGCTTCGACCTGCTGCACCCCGGACACGTGGCCACGCTGCGGGCGGCCCGCGGGCTGGGCGACTGCCTCGTCGTGTGCATCAACTCCGACGAGTCGGTGCGCCGGCTCAAGGGACCGTCCCGGCCGCTGGTGACCGCCGCTGACCGGGCACGCGTGCTGGAGGCCCTGGAGTTCGTCGACGCGGTCGTCGTGTTCGACGAGGACACCCCCGCCGAGGCGCTCGACCGGCTGCGGCCCGACGTGTGGGCCAAGGGCGGCGACTATGCCGGCGCCGACCTGCCCGAGGCCGCGGTGCTGCGCCGCTGGGGCGGCCAGGCCGTGGTCCTGCCCTACCTGGACGGGCACTCGACGACCGCCCTGGTCGCCCGCTCGCGCACCTGGTGACGGACCCCGCTGCCCCCCGCGCCTCGCCCGCTCGGCGGGGACCCCTGCAGCGGGGCCGGCCACGCTCCGACGGGCGGCCGGTGGCGGTCGTGCTGCGGCCGCTGGGGCTGGGTGACCTGCTCACCGGCGTCCCGGCGCTCCGCGCGATCCGTGCCGCCGTCCCCGGCCACCGGCTCGTGCTGGCCACCACCGAGGCGCTGCGGCCGCTGGCCGAGCTGGTCGACGCGGTCGACGAGGTGCTGCCCGCCCGCGAGCTCGAGTCGCTGCGCTGGGCCGGCCCGCCACCGGAGCTCGCTGTCGACCTGCACGGCAAGGGCCCGGCCTCGCACCGGGTCGTCGCCGCGCTGCGACCCGACCGGCTGCTGTGCTTCGGCAGCCCCGGATACCCCGGGCCCGTCTGGCACCCCGACGAGCACGAGGTCGCCCGCTGGTGCCGGCTGGTCACCGAGGGGCTCGGCGTGCCCGCCCACCCCGACGCGCTCGACCTCGCCGAGCCGCCGCTGCCCCCGCTGGTGCGCAGCGCCGCCCTGGTCCACCCGGGGGCGGCGTACCCGTCGCGGCGCTGGCCGGCCGACCGGTTCGCCGCGGTGGCCCGGCACCTGCGGGCCGCCGGCCACGACGTGCGGATCACCGGCGGCCCGGCCGAGGTGGGACTGGCACGGGAGGTGGCCGAGGCGGCCGGGCTGGGGGAGGAGGCCGTGCTCGCCGGGCGGACGACGTCGCTGGAACTCGCCGCCGTCGTCGCGGCCGCCCGCGTGGTCGTCAGCGGTGACACCGGGGTCGCGCACCTGGCCAGCGCCTACCGCCGTCCATCGGTGGTGCTCTTCGGCCCGGTGCCACCGGCGCTGTGGGGGCCGCCCCGGCGTCCGCAGCACGTCGTCCTCTGGCACGGCGACGTGCACGGAGGCACCGGGGATCCCTGGGGCACGACCGTCGACCCGGCGTTGGCGGCGGTGACCGTCGACGAGGTCACGGCCGCGCTCGAGCACATCGTCGCCCTCCGGGCGACACCGCGACCAGGAGCCGTCCCCGACCCCGGCTGAGCCGCTTCGTCCCGCCTGCGCGGACCCCTCCGGGGCCCACTCGGCGCGACACCGCGACCAGGAGCCGTCCCCGACCCCGGCTGAGCCGCT
>NZ_JAOVZT010000011.1:89510-98522 GCF_025716945.1 Geodermatophilus sp. YIM 151500 | reverse complement strand
GTCCCGCCTGCGCGGACCCCTCCGGGGCCCACTCGGCGCGACACCTCGCTACCCGGCCCGGGCCGCCGTCGTCCCCATCCGGGCGGCGAACCATGCCACGGTGCGTCGCAGCCCCTCCTCCGAGGGCACCGCGGGCCGCCAGCCGAGCACCTGCTCGGCGCGGCGGGTGTCCGGCCGGCGCACCTTGGGGTCGTCGACGGGCAGGTCGATGAACTTGATGGGCGACGCCGAGCCGGTCAGCTCCACGATCCAGCTGGCCAGGCGCAGCATCGACAGCTCGTCGGGGTTGCCGATGTTCACCGGTCCGGGGGAGCCGGAGAAGGCCAGCGCCAGGATGCCGGCCACCGTGTCGTCGACGTAGCAGATCGACCGGGTCTGCGAGCCGTCGCCGGCGACGGTCAGCGGCCGGCCGTCGAGCGCCTGCCCGATGAAGGCGGGGATGGCGCGGCCGTCGTCGGCGCGCATGCGGGGCCCGTAGGTGTTGAAGATGCGGACGATGCCGGTGTCGGTGCCCTTCGACGTCCGGTACGCGGTCGTCATGGCCTCGCTGAAGCGTTTGGCCTCGTCGTAGACGCCGCGCGGACCGACCGGGTTGACGTTGCCCCAGTAGTCCTCGTGCTGGGGGTGCACCAGCGGGTCGCCGTACACCTCCGATGTCGAGGCCAGCACGTACCGGGCGCCCTTCTCGTGGGCCAGGCCCAGGGTGTGCAGCGTGCCGAGGCTGCCCACCTTGAGCGTCTCGATCGGCATCTTCAGGTAGTCGAGCGGGCTGGCCGGCGAGGCGAAGTGCAGGACCAGGTCGACCGGCCCGGGCACGTGCACGAAGTCGGTGACGTCGCAGCGGACCAGCCGGAAGCCCGGGTGCTCCATCAGGTGGACGACGTTCTCCGGCGAGCCGGTCAGGAAGTTGTCGAGGCACACCACCTCGACGTCGCGGGCGAGCAGCTGCTCGCACAGGTGGGAGCCGAGGAAGCCGGCCCCGCCGGTGACCACCGCCCGGCGGACCGTGCGCTCGGCCGGGACGGGGGCGACGCTCCGCTGCATGGCCGCCGCATACCCGGGCACCGGCAGGGCACACTTCGGCGCCGAAGTGTTCGCCCCTACTGCAGGTACCCCTCCACCTCCCGCTCCGGGCGGGGTTGCGCCTCGTCGGGGTCCTCGCCGTACTGCCGCTTCGCCCGGCGCTGGCGCAGCAGGTCCCAGCACTGGTCCAGCTGCACCTCCAGCTGCTGCATCCGGGCTCGCTGGTCCTCGGTGTGCTCGGTGCCCTCCCGCAGCCGGTGCTCCTCGTCGACGAGTGCGGAGATGCGGCCCAGGATGTCCTTCTCGTCCATGGCGCTGTCCGTCATGGCGCTGTCGGTGCCCTCGCCCCCGCCCGCGGAAACGGTCCGGCCGGTCACCCGTCGGCCGCGTCGTCGGGCACCCAGCCCTCCACGAAGGCGGCCAGCCGACGGGTGATCGCCCCACCGGACCGGCCCACCGCCAGCAGCGCGGCCCGGTCGAGGGGCACCCGGACCGTCCGCCGACCCGGCGCCGTCCCGCGGGACCAGGCGGCCCGGCCGGCGTGCCCGGCCGCGACCAGGTCCGGCCACGGCCGGTCCAGCTGCTGCCGCAGCCGCGCGAGCGCCGCCGCGGCCGGTCCGGCGTTGCCGGCCAGCATCGCGGTCACGAAGGCGGGGTCGCTGCCGGCCACCCGGGTGCCGTCGCGGAAGCTGCCCGCGGCGAGCGCGAGGGCCAGCGGCCCGGCCTCGGCCGCCGCGGCGGCCAGCGCGGCGGCGAGCAGGTGCGGCACGTGGCTGACGGCGGCCACCGCGTCGTCGTGCTCGGCGGCGGTCACCGGCACGACCTCGGCGCCGACGGCCAGCGCGACCTCGGCCACCCGCAGCCAGCGGGCCAGGTCGGTGGCGGGTTCCAGGCACAGGGCCCAGCGGGCGCCGGCGAACAGCGACGGGTCGACCGCGTCCGGCCCGGACCGTTCCGTCCCGCACATCGGGTGCCCCCCGACGAACCGCCGTCCGTGGGCCGCGCCCACCGTGTCGAGCACGACCCGCTTGACGGAGCCGACGTCGGTGACGGTCGCGCCGGGGTCCAGGATCAGGTCGTCGAGCGCGGTGGCCATCGCCGGCAGCGGGACGGCGAGCACGACGACGCCGGCCAGCTCACGGGTGACGCGCACCCCCCGCGCGGCCGCGGCATCGCGGGCCGACGGGTCGACGTCCCACCCGGAGACCTCGCGGCCGCCGGCCGCCAGCGCCCCCGCCAGCGAGCCCCCGAGCTGGCCGAGGCCGACGACGGAGACCGGCGGAGCGGGCAGGGTCGGCACCGGCAGGCCCGGGCCGCCGGACATCACCCGGCCGCCCAGTCGCGGTCGGTGCGGAAGACGCGGGCCAGCGCCGTGGCCACCAGCCGGCCGTCGTCCGAGCGGGCCTCGATCCGGTAGACCGCCGTCCGGCTGCTGCGGTGCAGCTCGCTGCCCTCGGCGGTGAGCCGGTCACCGGGCCGGCCTGCGGCGAGGAACTCGGTGTGCACGTCCTGGGCGATGGCCACCGTGCCGTGGCTGTTGCTCACCGCTGCGTGCACCACGTCGAGCAACGCCATCGTCGCGCCGCCGTGCGCCATGCCGACCGCGTTGAGCAGCTGCGGGCCCACGGTCATCGACGCGCGCGCGTAGCCGGGCCGCACCTGCTCGAGCGTGATGCCCAGGTGCGCGGCCAGCGGATCGGCGGCCAGCCGGGCGAACAGCGCCTCGCTGACGTCGGGGGCGGTGTCGGGCGGCGCGGCGTCGGCCATGATCAGAGGTTATGACCCACGTGTCCGTCCCCCCTCGCCAGCCATGACGCCGCGGTCGTTCCTCCTGACGCCGGAACTCGCCGACTACGTGCGGGCCAGCTCCGAGCCGCCGGACCCGGTCGTCACCGACCTGCTCGCCGAGACCGCCGCGATGGCCGACCGCGGCGAGGCGCCGCCCACCTTCCAGATCGCGCCGGAGCAGGGCACGTTCATGCAGCTGCTCACGGCGGCTCTCGGTGCCCGGACGGCGATCGAGATCGGCACGTTCACCGGCTTCTCGGCGCTGTGCCTCGCCCGCGGGCTGCCGGCCGACGGCCGGCTGCTGTGCCTGGACCGCAGCGAGGAGTGGACGGCGGTCGCCCGCCGGTACTGGGAGGCCGCGGGTGTCGCCGACCGGATCGAGCTGCGCCTCGGCGAGGCGCTGGACCTGCTGCGCGCGCTGCCCGTCGAGGAGACGTTCGACCTCGCCTTCGTCGACGCGGACAAGGGCGGCTACCCCGCCTACGTCGACGAGCTCCACCCGCGGATGACGCCCAACGGCGTCGTCCTCCTCGACAACATGCTCCGCCAGGGCCGGGTGCTGGATCCGCAGACGGACGACGACCGGGTGCTGGTCGCGCTCAACGAGGCGCTGGCCACCGACCCGCGTTGGGAGACGGTGCTGCTCCCGCTGGCCGACGGGCTGACGCTGCTGCGGAAGCGATGACCGGGACGTCACGGCCCAGCTACGCCGTGCGGGTCAGCCGCCCCGGGCAGCGCTGGCGGGTCGAACTGCTGGCGCAGGACGCGGAGGACGAGCTGCCGGTGCTCGAGCGCGCGCTCGGCGAACCGGGCGCCGACGGGTGGCCGGGGCCGTTCGTCGTCGTCGTCGACTCCGGTCTGTACTTCGTCGTCCTCCGGCACGGACCGGGCGGCATGGTCCGCGCGCTGATCTCCGACGCGACCATGCAGGAGTGGGTGCTGGCCGCCGAGGTGGTCGAGCGGTACGGGATCGCGGTCGACACCGACGGCGCCTTCGACGACGACGAGTCGGGCTGGCCGGGCGGTGACCTCGACGTCTTCGCCGACGACGGCCTGCCCGCGGCGGAGCTGCGGCCCATCGTGACCGCCGACGACCTCTGGGCCGATGAGATGGTGACCCGCATCGCCCGCCGGCTCGGCTTCGCCGACGAGCTCGCCGCGGTGGTGCCGGCGTGAACGCGGGTGCGACGCCGGTCACCGCGGTGGTCTTCGACCTCGGCGGAGTGATCACCGACAGCCCGATGACGGCCTTCGCCGCCTACGAGCGGGAGGCCGGGCTCCCCGACGGTCTGATCCGGCGGCTGAACGCGACCGATCCGGACACCAACGCATGGGCGCGGTACGAGCGCGGGGAGGTCGACGTCACCGGCTTCCGCCAGGCGTTCGAGGCCGAGGCGCTGGCCTCCGGCCACCGGGTGGACGCCGCCCGGGTGCTCGCCGCCCTGGCCGGCGACCTGCATCCGGCGATGGTGTGGGCGGTCCGCCGGCTGCGGACGGCCGGGATCCCGCTCGCGCTGCTGTCGAACAACGTGGCACCCATGCCGCGGTCGGGTGCGCTGGGCGAGCTGCTCGGGCTGTTCGACGCCGTCGTGGAGTCGTCGGTCGAGGGCGTGCGCAAGCCCGAGCCGGAGATCTACCGGCGGGCGCTGGAGCGGCTCTCGGCCGCCGCGGGCCGGCCGATCGCCGCCGAGCAGTGCGCCTACCTCGACGACCTGGGCATCAACCTCAAGCCCGCGCGGGCACTGGGCATGCGGACCATCAAGGTGGTCGACCCGGCCGCGGCGCTGGCCGAGCTGTCGGCCCTGACCGGCATCGCGCTGGACGGGGCGGCCTCGTGACCGACGCGCTGCCCCCCTGGCGGTCGTCCGGCCCCGCCCGTGCTCTGAGTGCCGACGGCACCCACAGCACGGGCCCGCGGGGGGCAGGGTGCTGACGGCGGACGTCGACACCGCGATGACCCGCGCGCTGGAGCTCGCCGCCGCCGCCGTCGGCTGGGGCGACACGCCGATCGGCGCCGTCGTGCTCGCCCCGGACGGGCGGGTGCTGGCCGAGGCGGCCAACGAGCGGG
This sequence comes from Geodermatophilus sp. YIM 151500, assembly GCF_025716945.1. Lineage (GTDB taxonomy): Bacteria > Actinomycetota > Actinomycetes > Mycobacteriales > Geodermatophilaceae > YIM-151500. The sequence continues at coordinate 93,643 of NZ_JAOVZT010000011.1, read as the reverse complement.
AGAGGCGCGGCGACCCCACCGCGCACGCCGAGGTCCTGGCGCTGAGGGCGGCCGCGGCGGTGCACGGTGACGGCTGGCGGCTGACCGGCGCGACGCTCGTCGTCACCCTCGAGCCGTGCACCATGTGCGCCGGCGCGGCCGTGCTGGCGCGCGTGGCCCGCATCGTCTACGCCGCGGACGACCCCAAGGCGGGAGCGGCCGGGTCGCTGTGGGACGTCGTCCGCGACCGGCGGCTCAACCACCGGCCCGAGGTGACCGGCGGGGTCCGGGCCGAGGAGTCGGCCGCGCTGCTACGCGCGTTCTTCCGCGATCGGCGGGGCCTGTAGTCTTCCTGGCGGTGGCGTGTCCGAGCGGCCGAAGGAGCACGCCTCGAAAGCGTGTGAGGGGCAACCCTCCGTGGGTTCAAATCCCACCGCCACCGCCACACGAACGAGACGGCGGCGTCCGCGCGGGTCCACGACCCGGTCGGGCGCCGCCGTCGTCGTGTGCGGCGCGGACGCGTCGGCCGCGGCCGCCGTGGCGCGGGCGCGTCAGCCCCGGCCCTCGAGCACCCGGACCGAGTCGTCGCGGTCGAGCAGGAGCTCACCGTCCGGCCCGGTGGTCATGGTGAACCGGTGCAGTTCGCGCTGCGAGGTGCCGTCGGGATAGCGGAAGACGAGTTCGCCGGTGACGACCGGCGCGCCGTCCCGGGCGTCCACGTCGGCGAGCTCGACGTCGGCGAACTGCGCCCAGTAGTCCGCGTACCCCTCGGGTCCGATGAGGCCCTGCAGCGTCGGCCCCGTCCGGGCGTAGGCGGCGCCGGGGTCGTCCACGACGAGCGCGTGGTAGTCGTCCAGGAAGCCCTCGACGGCCTCGGCGCGGAACGGGTCGCCCGCCGGCTCGCTCGGGGACGGCTCGCTCGTGTCCGGGGCGGACGTCGGTGCCGACGGCTCCTGCGGCGTCTCCGGTGACCCCTGCGTCGGCTCGTCCGGCGTCGTCGCCGGAGCGCTCGTCGGCGGAGTCTGCTGCGCCGCCGTTCCGCCGCCGTCCGGGGCAGCGGCCCAGAAGCCGAGCATGCCGGCGATGACGGCGACCGCGGCCGCCGCCACCCACCACAGCGCCCGGCGGCGCCGTCGTCCGTCCGCCCCAGCGGGTGCGGTGCCGCGGCGGTCGGCCGGTTCGACTGCGGCCGGCGGCGCGGCCGGGGCGGGACGGGCGGGTTCGGAGTCCGGGACCCGGGACGGCGGCCGGGGCGGCGGCGGAGCCGGGGTCGGCGGAGGAGGTGCCGCTGCCCCCGGCCCGGCGGCTGCCGCACCCGCTGCTCCCGCCGCGCCGACCGCGCCGAAGCGCGACGTCCGCGCCCGGCCGGGGGAGGTGATGTCGGTGCGCGCCGTGAGCACCGTGGTCGTGTCGCCGTCCCGCCCGGCGGCCAGGCCGGCCAGCTCGTCGCGGACCTCCTGCATCGCCGGCCGGTCGGCCGGGTCGGTCGCGAGGAGGCGCAGCAACGGTTCGGTGAGCGCCCCGCAGTGCCGCGGCGGCGTGATGATCCCGCCGGCCACGCGGTGCAGCTGCTGCAGGGCGTTGTCGCCCATGCCGAACGGGGGTTGGCCCTCCAGGCAGGTGTAGAGCGTCGCGCCGAGGGAGAAGACGTCGCTCGCCGGACCCGGTTCGAAGCCCTGCGCGACCTCGGGGGCGAGGAAGGCCGGGGTACCGGTGATCTGACCGGTCTGGGTCAGCGTGACGTCGCCGCTCGCGTGCGAGATGCCGAAGTCGGTGATCTTGACCAGGCCCTCGACCCGGCCGCCGCGTCCGATGAGCACGTTGGCCGGCTTGACGTCCCGGTGCACGATGCCGGCGGCGTGGGTGGCGGCGAGCGCGTCGGCCACCTGGGCGCCGATCTGGGCCACCTGGTCGACCCGCAGCACGCCCTCCTCCGAGAGCACGGCGGCCAGGCTGCGGGAGGGCAGGTACTCCATGACCAGCCACGGCTGCCCGTCCTCCAGGGCGACGTCGTAGACGGAGATGGCGTGCGGGTGGCTGAGCCGGGCGGCGATCCGCCCCTCGCGGAGCGCGCGCTCCTTCTGCTGCCGGGCCGCCGCCGCGTCGGCGCCGGCCGGGGGGAGGACCTGCTTGACCGCGACGTCGCGGCCGAGCAGCTCGTCGCGGGCGAGCCAGACCGCGCCCATGCCGCCGCCGCCGATCTGCTCGCGCAGTCGGTAGCGGGCTGCGACGAGGTGGCCGGGCGATGTCACCTGGGCGTCAGACCGCCGACGGGGTCCCGTAGCGGCGCGCGTACTCTTCCTGGGCGCCGGCGGGCAGCGCGTCGTAGAGATCCCCGAGCTCCGCGACGGCCTCCGGCGACAGGTCGTCGAAGATCCGCGCCCAGGTCGGGGGCTCGTCGTAGCTGCGGGTCAGCAGCAGCTCCCACGCCTGCGCCTGCCGATCGCGCTTGCTGCGCTCGGCGAGGAACTCCGACAGATAGCGGTCCTTGGCCGCCGCCTTCTCCTCACGGGTGGCGCCCGCCGGCAGCGTCGACGGGTCGCCGCCCCTGAGCACGCCGACGATCGCGTCGACCACGTCCGGTCGCACCCCGTCCGACTCGCTCATCTGGCTGTCCTCCTCACTCCTGCGGCCCGCGCGCTGTTGACCGGGCCGGTGGCCGTCGCCGGCCACCCCTCCCGTGGCAGCATGCCGCACCGGGCCCGCCCCGGCTGTCCGGAGCACGCGCCGGAACGCACGCCCCGGGGCGCCGCCCGACCACGGCGGGAGTGACCGGTAGGATCGGGCCGCACTGGAGGATTCGCCTAGTGGCCTATGGCGCTCGCTTGGAAAGCGGGTTGGGGGCAACCCCTCGGGAGTTCGAATCTCCCATCCTCCGCAGGTAGAGGCCCGCGACCGCGGCCAGCACGAGCAGGCCCCCGGCCAGCGCGCCGGGGGCGAGGCGCTCGCCGAGGAACGCGGTGGCCAGCGCGGTCGCGGTGAGCGGCTCGAGCAGCGTGGCGATCGAGGCGACCGCGCCCGGCACGCTCTTCAGCCCGGCGAAGAACAGGGCGTACGCCAGCGCGCTGGGCACCAGCCCCAGGTAGAGCAGCACCGCCAGCGTGCCCGGTTCGGTGGTCGAGCGCAGACCCATCGACAGCGCGACCGGGGTCAGCAGCACCGCTCCGCCGGCGAACCCGGCCAGGGTCACCGGCACACCGGCCGGAACGCCGGCGCCGGCGAGCGTGACCACGGCGTAGCCCAGCGCCGAGCCGACCGCCATCAGCGCGCCCAGCACCACCGCCGTCCCGGAGTCCGCGCCGGCCGAGATGCCCACCAGCAGGACCAGCCCGGCCAGGGCGGCGGTGAGGGCGACGAGCGTCGTCCGGTCGGGACGGCCGTGCCCCAGCAGGGTCGCCCCGACCGCGATCAGCAGCGGCGCCAGGCCGAGGGCGACGAGCGTGGCGATGCTCACGCCCGCGGTCGTCACCGCGGCGAAGTAGGCCAGCTGGTATCCCGCGAGCCCGGCGCCGACCAGCGCCAGCCGGACGGCGACGCCGCGGCCCGGGCGCCCGACGGGCTGCGGGCGGTCGGCGCGCCGCGACCGGGTGGCCAGGTGCAGGAGGAGCAGCACGGCGGCGCCGATGGCCATGCGGTGCCAGGCGATGTCGAGCGGGCCGAGGTCGCTGCGATGGGCGACCACCTGGCCGCTGATGCCGGCCGTGCCCCAGCACAGCGCGGCGAGGACGACGAGGAGGAAACCGCGCCCGGGCGCGGCGGGGGAAGGGGTGGACATGACGCTCCTGGGACGAGGACCAGACGGGGCCGCGGGTCCGGAGCGCACGGAACGACGGCCGGTGCTCGACCGGCCGGTCAGCGGCGGGCACGGCCCGCGGCGCTCCGGATCAGGAGCGAGGCGGGGGCAGCGCGCGGGCGTGCCGGGAGGTCATGGCCGCAGACCTTAGCGGCGGGTCCGCCCGGCGCGCGAACGACTTCCTCTAGAGTGGTCGGCAGACCCCTCGTGCGGCGTCACCCCGTGAACCTCCCCAGGGCCGGAAGGCAGCAAGGATAAGCGGGCTCTGGCGGGTGTGCGGGGGGTCCTTGTCTGCTGCCTCGCGATCCTCCGGATCGCACCGCGACCAGCTGCCGTCCCCCGGCCGCGCGGAGCCGCTGCT
>NZ_JAOVZT010000011.1:0-89410 GCF_025716945.1 Geodermatophilus sp. YIM 151500 | reverse complement strand
TCGGGGAGCCTCCGGCCCCCGCGACCGCTCCGCGACGGTCCGCGGAGCTCCGGAATGGCACGCGACCCGGTGCCGTCCCCCGGCCGCGCGGAGCCGCTGCTCGCGTCCCGGTCGGGGAGCCTCCGGCCCCCGCGACCGCTCCGCGACGGTCCGCGGAGCTCCGGAATGGCACGCGACCCGGTGCCGTCCCCCGGCCGCGCGGAGCCGCTGCTCGCGTCCCGGTCGGGGAGCCTCCGGCCCCCGCGACCGCTCCGCGACGGTCCGCGGAGCTCCGGAATGGCACCGCGACCCGGTGCCGTCCTTCGGACCAGGCACCGCCGATCGCCGTCCACGGGTGCCGTCCGAGGTCCCTCGGGACGTCGGCGTCGGCACGTAGTCTCGCCGCGTGGCACTGGCGCTCTACCGGAAGTACCGCCCGGCGACCTTCGCCGAGGTGGTCGGCCAGGAGCACGTGACCACCCCCTTGGTCAACGCGGTCGACGGCGGGCGGATCAACCACGCCTATCTCTTCAGCGGCCCGCGTGGCTGCGGGAAGACCTCCTCGGCGCGCATCCTGGCCCGCTCCCTGAACTGCGAGCAGGGGCCGACCTCCACGCCGTGCGGGGAGTGCACGAGCTGCGTGTCGCTGGCACCCGACGGTCCGGGCTCGATCGACGTCATCGAGATCGACGCCGCGAGCCACGGCGGCGTCGACGACGCGCGCGACCTGCGCGAGCGGGCGTTCTTCGCGCCGGTGAACAGCCGCTACAAGGTCTACATCGTCGACGAGGCGCACATGGTCACCACGCAGGGCTTCAACGCCCTGCTCAAGGTGGTCGAGGAGCCCCCGGAGTTCCTCGTCTTCGTCTTCGCCACCACCGAGCCGGACAAGGTGCTGCCCACCATCCGCTCGCGGACGCACCACTACCCGTTCCGGCTGGTGCCCCCGACCACGCTGCGCGGCCTGCTGGAGAAGACCTGCGCCGCCGAGGGCGTGCAGGTCGAGCCCACGGTGTTCCCGCTGGTCGTCCGCGCCGGCGGCGGCTCGGTGCGCGACTCGCTGTCCATCCTCGACCAGCTCCTGGCCGGCGCCGGTCCGGGAGGCGTCACCTACAAGAGCGCCGTCGGCCTGCTCGGCGTCACCGACGACGCGCTGCTCGACGAGACGATCGACGCGCTGGCCGCGCACGACGCCCCCGGCGTCTTCCGCGCCGTCGACCGCGTCGTCGAGGCCGGGCACGACCCGCGCCGGTTCGCCACCGACCTGCTCGACCGGCTGCGCGACCTCATCGTGCTCGACGCCGTCCCCGACGCCGGCGGCAACGGCCTGCTCGACTGCCCGCCCGACCGGCTCGACCTGATGAGCTCGCAGGCGGCGGCGCTGGGCTCGGCCACCCTGTCCCGCATGGCCGACACCGTCCACGAGGGCCTCACCGAGATGCGCGGGACGACGGCGCCGCGGCTGCTGCTCGAACTCGTGTGCGCCCGGATGCTGCTGCCCGCGACCGACGGCTCGGCCGCCGCCACCCTCCAGCGGCTCGAGCGGCTCGAGCGGCGGATGTCGATCGCCGGCGAGCACGCCGGCCGTCCGGCAGCGGAGGCGCCCGAGCGGTCCGCGCCGGCCGCTGCCGCCGTCCCGGCGCCCGAGGTGGCGCCGGCGGCGCCCGCGACAGCGCCGGCTCCCGCGGCACCGGCGGCCCCCGCGGTGTCGCCGAGTCCGGTGACGCCGCGGCGTGAGTACGTCCGTCCCTCCCGGGCCCGCGCGCGCCAGGAGGCCGCGACTGCGGCCGGTGCGGCCGCGCCCGCCGGGGCGGCTCCGGTCGACGACTGGCCGGCCACGGTCCCGCCCGGGGCCGGAGAGCGGCGTCCGGCGGCCCCCGGCCCGGTGACGTCCGGGGGACCCGCGCCGGGCCAGGACGACGTCCCGACCGGCTCCCGCGCGACCACCGGCGAGCCGGACATCCCGCTGCCGCCCGAGCCGACGGACGACGAGGACTGGCCGCACCCCGCCCAGCCCGGCGCCGCCCGTGCCGCGGCCGCCCGCAGCCGGGCCGCGGTGGACGGCACCGCGCCCGCCGGTCCGCCGCGCGCTGCCGCCGAGTCCGCGCCCGCGCCGCGCGGGAGCGAGCCCACGCCGGTCGTGTCGGCGCAGCCCTCGGCGCCGGCCGCCGAGGGCGAGCTCACCACCAGCGACGTCCGGCGGATCTGGCCGGAACTGCTGGCCGTGGTCAAGCGGCACAAGCGCACCACCGAGGCGCTGCTCAAGAACGCCCAGGTGCACGAGCTGGCGGGCGGTGTGCTGACGCTGTCGACGCCGTCGCCGGCGCTGGCCCGCCGGCTCGGCGACGACCTGAACAAGGACGTGCTCCGCGAGGCGCTCAACGAGCTGCTCGGGGTGCGGTGGCGCATCGACGCGGTCGTCGAGGGCGCGGGCCGCGCCGCGGGTGCTGCGGTGCCGCCCGAGGTCGCCCGGGAGGCCGCGCGCGCGGCGGAGGCCGCGGAGGCGCGCGAGCTCATGGCCGAGCGGGCGGCCGAGGACCCGGCGTCCGGGCGCGGACCGGAGCCCGTCGTGGACCCGGAGCAGGCCGCCCTGTCGCTGCTGCGCGCCCAGCTCGGCGCCCGCCCGGTCGAGGACTAGGCCCTCCGCCGGGCGGGCGTCCCCGGGCGCCGGGCCCGTCGTCGGCCGGACGTCGGACCCGCGGCATACCCTCGGGACATGTTCCCCGGAGGCCAGCCCGACATGGCAGAGCTGCTCAGGCAGGCGCAGCAGATGCAGCAGCAGCTCGCCGACGCCCAGACCGAGCTGGCCGAGGCCGAGGTCACCGGCTCGGCAGGCGGTGGCCTGGTCACCGCGACGATGACCGGCAGCGGCGAGCTGACCGCGCTCACCATCGCCCCCTCGGCCGTCGACCCCGACGACGTCGAGACCCTGCAGGACCTCGTGGTGGCCGCCGTCCGCGACGCGTCCCGGGCCGCGTCCGAGCTGACCGCGGAGAAGATGGGCCCGCTGGCCGGCGGCCTCGGCGGCGGGTTCGGCTTGCCCGGCGCCTGACGGGCCGCACCCAGCACGCACCGCAGCACCGGAGGGACACCGTGTACGAGGGCGCCGTCCAGGACCTCATCGACGAGCTCGGCCGGCTGCCCGGCGTCGGGCCGAAGAGCGCGCAACGCATCGCGTTCCACCTGCTGGCCGCCGAGTCCGCCGACGTCGGCCGGCTGGTCAGCGCACTGCAACGGGTGCAGGAGGAGGTGCGGTTCTGCGTCACCTGCTTCAACGTCGCCGAGGGCGAGCAGTGCCGCATCTGCCGTGACCCCCGCCGGTCCGACGACGTCATCTGCGTGGTCGAGGAGCCCAAGGACGTCGTCGCCATCGAGCGCACCCGCGAGTTCCGCGGCCGCTACCACGTCCTCGGCGGGGCGATCAGCCCCATCGAGGGCATCGGCCCCGACGACCTGCGGGTCAAGGAGCTGATGACCCGGCTGATGAGCGGAGCGGTCACCGAGCTCATCATCGCCACCGACCCCAACCTGGAGGGGGAGGCGACCGCGGCCTACCTGGCCCGGCTGGTGGCCCCGCTGGGGTTGACCGTCAGCCGGCTGGCCAGCGGGCTGCCCGTCGGCGGCGACCTGGAGTACGCCGACGAGGTGACCCTCGGCCGCGCCTTCGAGGGCCGCCGCCGCATCGACGCCTGACATGGGCGGTCCGAGCCCGCGTGCCGACGGCGGTCACCCCGCCCCACGGGCGGGTGGTGCAGAGGTCGGTGGGCCGGTCGTGACGATGCACCTGTGGCGGGTACCGACGGGAGCGGTGCCGCGCGCGCTCGGTCGGATGGCCACCGGTCCGCTGCGCCTCCGACGGGCCCCGGGCTTGCGGTTCGCCAAGCTGCTGGGCACCGGATCGGGGCGGACGTTCACCGTCCGCGACGCCGATCCGCGCCGCTGGGCGCTGCTGTCGGTGTGGGACGACGCCGCGGCCGCCGAGGCGTTCCGGCACGGGCCGCTGGTCGCGGGCTGGCGCCGCATCGCCGAGGAGGAGTGGTCCGCCGAGCTTGCGCCGCTCGCCGCCCGCGGCCGCTGGTCCCGCCGGGAGCCCTTCGGCGCACCCGTGCCGCGCCCCTGGGACGGGACGGTCGCCGCGGTCACGCGCGCCCGCCTGGCGCTGCGCCGGGCCGGCCGGTTCTGGCGCGCCGTCCCGCCCGTCTCCGCCGACCTGCACCGGACGCCGGGCCTGCTGCTGGCCCTGGGCATCGGCGAGGCCCCGCTCGGCCTGCAGGGCACCTTCAGCCTCTGGCGCTCGCAGGCCGAGCTCAACCGCTTCGCCTACGCCCGCGCCGCCCACGTCGACGTCGTGCGCCGCACCGCGAGCGAGCGCTGGTACGCCGAGGAGCTGTTCGCCCGGTTCGCGCTGATCGGGTCGCGGGGCACCGTCGACGGGGCCGACCCCGTGCGCGCGGCGATCTGAGCGCGCGGCCGCGACGGGCCGGCGGAGGTCACGCCAGGTCACGAGATGGTGTCGATGCTGTGCGTGCCCTCACCGGCGCCGACGCGCTGCACCTAGGGTCCGGAGCACATCCGTGCACGCCCGGTCGGGAGATCGGGGCGTCCGCGGCCGCCCCAACCGGAGCTCCTCCGGCCTCGAAGGTCCCAGAAGGCAGGTCTTCCGCGATGCAGCGTCGTCCGTCCCGCGTGCTCGCCGCCACGGCAGCCGCAGCCACCGCAGTCACCCTGAGTGCCTGCGCCTCCAGCGACCGGAGCACCGGTACCGGTGGAGGCGAGGGTCAGGCCGCGTCGGGTGGCACGCTCGTCTTCGGGGCCGCCGGCGACCCCGCCATGTTCGACCCCGCGTTCGGCAGCGACGGCGAGACCTTCCGCGTCGCCCGGCAGATGTACGAGGGCCTGCTGACCAGCGAGCCCGGCAGCACCGAACTGGTCCCGGAGCTGGCCACCGACTACGAGGTCAGCGAGGACGGGCTGGAGTACACGTTCAGCCTCCAGGAGGGCGTCACCTTCCACGACGGCACGGAGTTCAACGCCGAGGCGGTCTGCTTCAACTTCGACCGCTGGCACAACTTCGAGGGCCTGGCGCAGAGCCCCAGCGCCTCGTACTACTACCAGGCGGTCTTCGGCGGCTTCGCCAACAGCGACAACCCCGGGATCTACGAGGGCTGCGAGGCCACCGACGAGCTCACCGCGGTGATCACGCTCAGCTCGGTGACCAGCAAGTTCCCTGCCGCGCTGGCCCTGCCGAGCTTCTCCATGCAGAGCCCCGAGGCGCTCCAGCAGTACGACGCCGACAACCTCCAGGGCAACGAGGAGGACCTCTCCTACTCCGAGTACGCCCTCGAGCACCCGACCGGCACGGGTCCGTTCCGGTTCGAGAGCTGGGACCGCGGCAACGGCGAGGTCACCATCGTCCGCAACGAGGACTACTGGGGCGAGCCGGCGCAGCTCGACGAGATCATCTTCCGCACCATCTCCGACGGGAACACCCGCCGCCAGGAACTGGAGGCCGGCTCGATCGACGGCTACGACTTCGTCGCCCCGGCCGACTACCAGCGGCTCGAGGACGCCGGCTTCCAGGTGCTCGTCCGCGATCCCTTCAACATCCTGTACTTGGCGATCAACCACGGCCAGGTGCCGGGCTCGCAGGCGAACCCGCTCCTCCAGGACCCGCGGGTCCGGCAGGCGATCGCCCACGCCGTCGACCGCGAGACCATCGTCAACTCGCTGCTGCCCGAGGGCGCCGAGGTGGCCACCCAGTTCCTGCCGCCCACCGTCGACGGCTGGGCCGACGACGTGACCACCTACGACTACGACCCGGCCCGGGCGCGCCAGCTCCTGACGGAGGCCAACGCGGTCGGCACCACGCTGCGCTTCTTCTACCCGACCGACGTCAGCCGGCCCTACCTGCCGGACCCGGCCGCGATGTTCCAGGTCATCAGCGAGGACCTCACCGAGGCCGGCTTCGTCATCCAGCCGACCGCGCTGCCGTGGAACCCCGACTACCTGAACGTGGCCCAGGCCGGCGGCACCGACATCCACCTGCTCGGCTGGACCGGTGACTACAACGACGCCTACAACTTCATCGGCACGTTCTTCGCCGAGGACCAGAACAACCAGGCGTCGGCGGAGTGGGGCGCCTTCAGCCAGCCGGACATCTTCGCCGCGCTGGCGGCGGCCGACTCCGAGCCGGACGCCTCGCGGCGGACCGAGCTCTACCAGGAGGCCAACCAGCTGATCATGGACTTCCTGCCCGGTCTGCCGATCTCGCACTCTCCGCCCGCGCTCGTCGTGGCCGACACAGTGCAGGGCCTGGAGCCCAGCCCGCTGACCGCCGAGGACTTCTCGACGGTGTCGATCGAGGGCTAGCGCGCGACATCCGGCGGCCGCGCCGGCGGTGGCAGGATCGCCACCGCCGGCGCGCTCGCCGGTCGGGACCGATCGACGGCAGGGTGACGGGAAGGGCTGACTCGAGGGCGTGCTCCGCTTCATCATCCGGCGGCTGCTCCAGCTGATCCCGATCCTGCTGGGCCTGTCCGTCCTGCTCTTCGCCTGGTTGCGGGCCCTCCCGGGCGGTCCGGCCCAGGCTGCCCTCGGGGAGCGGGCCACGGCCGAGGACATCGCCCGCTACAACGAGCTGTTCGGCCTGGACCAGCCGCTGTACGTGCAGTACCTGCGCTTCCTCGGCCGCGCCGTCCAGCTCGACTTCGGCACCTCCAACCGCACCGGCCGGGCGGTGACGACCGAGTTCCTCGAGCGCTTCCCCGGCACGATCGAGCTGACGCTGTTCGCGATGGTCTTCGCCATCGGCGTCGGCATCCCGCTCGGCTATCTCGCCGCCCGCCGCTACGGCGGCTTCCTCGACTCCAGCTCGGTGATCGGGTCGCTGCTCGGCGTCTCCATCCCGGTGTTCTTCCTCGCCTACCTGATGCGCCTGGTGTTCGCCGTCGAGCTGGGCTGGCTGCCCGGTTCCGGCCGCCAGGAGGTGCGCATCGACGCCACCCGCATCACCAACTTCTACGTGCTCGACGGGCTGATGACGCGGGAGTGGGACGCCGCCTGGAGCGCGTTCGTGCACCTGATCCTGCCGGGCATCGCGCTGGGCACCATCCCGCTGGCGATCATCGTCCGGATCACCCGTGCCTCGGTGCTCGACGTCGTCAACGAGGACTACGTGCGGACGGCGAACGCCAAGGGTCTGGCGACGGCGACCGTGCGGCGGCGGCACATCATCCGCAACGCTCTGCTCCCGGTCTCGACGACGATCGGCCTGCAGACCGGCCTGCTGCTCTCCGGCGCCGTGCTGACCGAGACGGTGTTCGCCTTCGGCGGCGTGGGCTCGGCGCTCCGGGACGCGATCACCAACCGCGACTTCCCCGTGCTGCAGGGCTTCATCCTGATGCTGGCCGTCGTCTACGTGGTGGTGAACCTGCTGGTCGACATCTCCTACGGCCTGCTCGACCCGAGGGTGAGGGTGCGGTGACGAGCCTCGGCGAGCGCAAGCGCGACCGCATCGACATGCTCGCCGCGCAGGCCGGCGCCGTCCCCACCGGCGAGGTCGGCCTGTCGCTGACCCGCAGCGCCTTCCGCCGGCTGCGCCGCGACCCCGTCGCGATCATCGGCGCGGTCATCGTCGTGGTCTTCCTCGTCGTGGCGGCCTTCGCCCCGCTGCTGGCGCCGAAGGACCCGATCGCCCAGTACCTGCTGTCGGAGATCCGGCCGGGGTCGATCCCCGGCGCCCGCGAGGGCTTCCCCCTCGGCGTCGACAACCTGGGGCGCGACCTGCTCTCCCGGCTGATCCACGGCTCGCGGCAGTCGCTGCTGATCGGCGTGGTCTCCACGGTGCTGGGCGTGGCCGCCGGCATGACGCTGGGCATCCTGGCCGGCGCCTTCGGCGGCTGGGTCGACACCGTGGTGATGCGCTTCGTCGACATCCTGCTGTCCATCCCCAGCCTGCTGATGGCGATCACCGTCTCGGTGCTGCTGGGCCAGAACCAGTGGGCGCTGATGATCGCCATCGCGGTCACCCAGGTGCCCATCTTCGCGCGGCTGCTGCGCGGCTCGATGCTGGCGCAGCGGGGCAGCGACTACGCCGTCGCCGCCCGGGCGCTGGGCGTCCGGCCCGCGCGCATCGTCTTCGGCCACGTGCTGCCCAACTCGGTGTCGCCGGTGATCGTGCAGGCGACGCTGTCGCTGGCGACGGCGATCATCGAGGCGGCCGCGCTGTCGTTCCTGGGTCTGGGCGATCCCGACATCGCCCGGCCGGAGTGGGGCGCCATGCTCGCCTCCGCCCAGGCCTACCTGTCGATCCGGCCGTGGCTGGCCGTCTGGCCGGCGGTGTGCATCATCGTCGTCGCCCTGGGCTTCACGCTGCTCGGGGAGCGGCTGCGCGAGGCCCTCGACCCGAAGTTCCGGAGGTAGGCGTGCCGACGAGCGCCCCCGTGCTCGAGGTCGAGGACCTCGCCGTCACCTTCTCGCGCAAGGGCGAGACGCCCACCCGCGCCGTCGACGGCGTGAGCTTCTCGGTCGCCCCGGGCGAGACGATCGGCCTGGTCGGGGAGTCCGGCTGCGGCAAGTCGGTGACGTCGCTGGCCGTCATGGGCCTGCTGCCGCCGCGCGGCGTCCGGGTGAGCGGTTCGGTGCGCCTGGACGGGCAGGAACTGATCGGTGCGAGCGACCGGATGCTGCGGCGGCTGCGCGGGGCCGACATGGCGATGGTCTTCCAGGATCCGCTCTCCTCGCTGAACCCGACCCTGGCCATCGGCACCCAGGTCACCGAGGTGCTGCTGGAGCACCGGGATCTGGACCGCAAGCAGGCGTCGGCCGAGGCCGTCGACCTGCTCGACCGGGTGGGCATCCCCGACCCCGGCCGGCGGCTCAAGGAGTACCCGCACCAGCTGTCCGGCGGCATGCGCCAGCGGGCGCTGATCGCCATGGCGCTGGCCTGCTCGCCACGGCTGCTCATCGCCGACGAGCCGACGACCGCCCTCGACGTGACCATCCAGGCGCAGATCCTCGAGCTGCTGCGCGAGCTGGTCGTCGGATCGGGCACCGCGCTGGTGATGATCACCCACGATCTCGGCGTGGTCGCGGGCCTGTGCGACCGGGTGCACGTCATGTACGCCGGGAAGATCATCGAGTCGGCGGAGCGGCACGAGCTGTTCGCCCGACCGCGGCACCCCTACACCGGCGGGCTGCTGCACTCGGTGCCCCGCCTGGACGCCGGCCGCGGCGCTCGTCTGACGCCGATCCGCGGGTCGGCGCGCGACACCATCCCCTGGTCGCAGGGCTGCGCCTTCGCGCCGCGCTGCGACAACGCCGAGGACGACTGCCTCGGCGACACGGTGCCGCTCGAGGTCGATCCGGCGTACGGCACGGATCGGGAGCTGCGGTGCCGGCACCCGTTGCAGCCCGCGCGGGTCGGAGCCGGGACGAGCGGCGCCGGGGTGGCCCGCGCGGCGACGGGCGGCTCCGGGGCGACCGCGTCGGGGCCGGGCCGGTGAGCGCCGTCCCGACGCCGGCGGCCGAGGGCGCGCCGCGGTCCGCGCCGCTGCTGCGGGTGAGCGATCTCCAGGTGCACTTCCCGATCAAGCGGGGCCTGTTCTTCGACCGCACCGTCGGGCACGTCCGCGCGGTCGACGGCGTCAGCCTGGCCATCGACCGCGGCTCCACCTACGGCCTGGTGGGGGAGTCCGGCTGCGGCAAGTCCACGCTCGGCCGCGCGGTGCTGCGGCTGGTCGAGCCGACGGCCGGCCGGGTCGACTTCGACGGCACCGACGTGGCCTCGCTGTCGGGCGAATCGCTGCGGAAGATGCGGCGGCGGATGCAGATGGTCTTCCAGGACCCGATGGGCAGCCTCGACCCCCGCCAGGACGTCGAGTCGCTGCTCACCGAGCCGCTGCGCGCGCACGGCCTCGGCGGCGGCCGGAAGGAGCTCGCCGACCGGGTGGGCCAGCTGCTCGACGCGGTCGGCCTGCCCGCCGCGGCCCGCCGCCGGTACCCGCACGAGTTCTCCGGCGGCCAGCGGCAGCGGATCGGCATCGCGCGCGCCGTCGCGCTCGAGCCCGACCTGCTCATCGCCGACGAGCCGGTGTCCGCGCTGGACGTGAGCGTGCAGGCGCAGGTGCTCAACCTGCTCGAGGAACTGCAGGAGCGGCTCGACCTCACCTACCTCGTCATCGCGCACGACCTGGCCGTCGTCCGGCACATCAGCGACGTCGTCGGCGTCATGTACCTGGGGTCGCTGGTCGAGCAGGCGCCCGCCGACGCGCTGTACGACGAGCCGCTGCACCCGTACACGCGCGCGCTGATGAGCGCCGTGCCGGTGCCCGACCCCGTGGTCGAGCAGCGGCGCGAGCGGATCCTGCTGGCCGGCGACCTGCCCTCGCCGGCCGACCCGCCCAGCGGCTGCCGCTTCCACACGCGCTGCCCGTGGCGGCAGGAGACCCGCTGCGACGACGAGGTGCCGGTGCTGCGCGAGCTGGGCGCTGGGCACTGGGTGAGCTGCCACTGGGCGGAGGAGATCCGCGACGGTGTCCTCGCACCGAAGTCGGCCGAGGAGGTCGCCGCGACCCAGGGCGTGTCGGTGCGAGCCGGTGCCGGCGCGCTCGCCGAGACCGACGCGCTGGTGCAGGGGGTCGACCAGCCGATCGAGCGCACGTGATCCGGAGGGGATCCGTGCGCGTCACCGCGACGGATCCCCTCCGGATCACTCGACGACGACGTCGTCCCCCCGGCGCAGCGCTCGCCGGACCCGCAGCTTCAGCACGGAGGCGTAGGCGCGGACCAGCCCGGTGTAGCCGGGGGTCGGGCCCTTGTAGGCGAGGAACCCGCGCGGACCGGCGACCATCGCGCCGGTCCGGACGTCGTAGCGGGCTCCGTGCCACGGGCACACCAGGCAGCCGTCCTTGTCGAGGCTGCCCTCCGACAGGTCGGCCAGCTGGTGCCGGCAGCGCCGGGAGACGGCGGCGTAGCGCCCGTCGCGGTTGACCACCGCCCAGGGACCGGCCCGGCCGACCGTGCCGGGCGGGAGGTCGGCGGCGGGTATGCGGTGGGCGTCGGGCACGGTGTCTCCTCGGCTCGGAGCGGGATGGCCCAGCGGGAGTACCCGGTCCGGAGCCGACCCACCACGGCCCCGCGCTCGCCTAGTGTCGGGACGTCCCCCACCGCCCTCGGAGGTGCCCGTGCGCCGGCTGTCCGTGCTCGTCGGCGTGCTGGCCACGCTGCTGGCGCTCGCCGTTCCGGCGGCGGCCGTCCCGCCGTTCGCCGTCACCGACCAGGTGACCGACCGGGCGGGCGCGCTCGACGGCGACCGGGCCGAGGTCGAGGAGGCGCTGGCCGAGCTCGAGGCCGAGAACGGCACCCGGCTCCACGTCGTCCTCGTCGGTTCCTTCGACGGGCTGTCCGGCTTCGACTGGGCCCGCGAGGTCGCCGTCCAGTCGCAGCTCGGCTCGTCCGACGTGCTGCTGGCCGTCGCGCTGGACGACCGCGAGTACGGCGTCTCCGTGGCCGAGAGCTACCGGCTGCCCGACGAGGAGCTCAACGACCTGCTGGTCGACCGCGTCCGGCCCGAACTGGCCGACGACGACGTGCCCGGCGCCGTGGTCGCCTTCGCCCGCGGCCTGTCGGCGGGCGCACCCGGGCCGAGCGGGAGCGGTGCGGCCACGGCGGTCGTCGTCGGCGTCCTGGTGGTCGGAGCGCTCGTCGGCCTGTTGGTCTGGCGCGCCCGGTCCCGCCGCCGGGCGGCCCAGCCGCCGCCCGTGGTCCGACTGGAGCCACCCGACCCGCACGCCGGGACGCCGACCGAGGAGCTGCAGTCCCGCGCCAGCGGCGCGCTGCTGGAGCTCGACGAGGCGGTCCGGACGTCGCAGCTGGACCTCGACTACGCCCGCGCGCAGTACGGCGAGGCGGCCGTCGCCGGCTTCGGGACGGCGCTGGCGACCTCGCGCGACGAGCTCGCCCGGGCGTTCACCCTGCGCCAGCAGCTCGACGACGAGGTGCCCGAGGACGAGCCGACCACGCGCCGCATGCTCGGCGAGATCCTGCAGCTGACCGCGGCCGCCGACGCCCGGCTCGACGAGCAGGCCGCGGCCTTCGACGAGCTGCGCGACCTGGAGCGCACCGCGCCGCAGGCCATCGAGGCCCTGACGCCGGAGCTGGCGGCGCTGCGCTCCCGGCTCCCGCGGGAGGAGCAGCGGCTCGCCGACCTGCGGGAGCGCTACGCCGCGCCGGCGGTGGCAGCCGTGGCCGACAACGTCGAGCAGGCCCGGGCCCGGCTCGTCGCGGCCGAGCACGAGCTCGCGGAGGCGCGGACCGAGGTCGGCGAGGGACGGACCGGTGACGCGGTGGGATCGCTGCGGGCCGCCGAGGACGCCGTCGCGCAGGCCGGCACGCTCCTCGACGCGGTCGACCGGCTGGCCGCCGACCTGACCGCGGCGGAGGGGCGGGTGGCCGCCGTCCGGGCCGAGACCGAGGCCGACCTGGCGGAGGCGCGCGCCCTGGTGGAGGCCGGCGACCGCAGCGGGCTGGGGCCGCAGATCGCCCGCGGCGAGGCCGCGCTCGCCTCGTCCGGCGAGGCGCTGCGCCCCACCGACGGCGGGCGCCCCGACCCGCTGGAGGCGCTGCGCCGGCTGGAGGAGGCCGGCATCGCGCTGGAGCAGGCGCTGGCGGTGGCCCGGGACGCGCGGACGCGGCACCGCCGGGCGGTCGCCGCCCTGGAGCCCGCGGTGCTGTCGGCCCGGTCGGCGGTTGCGGCGGCCCGCGACTTCGTCGGCACCCGGCGGGGGGCCGTCGGACCCGAGGCCCGCACCCGGCTGGCCGAGGCCGAGCGCCACCTCGACCTGGCCGGCTCGCTGCGGACCGACGACCCGGTGGCCGCGCTGCGCGAGGCCCAGCAGGCCGGGGAGCTGGCCCGCTCGGCACTCGAGCTGGCGCAGGTCGACGTCCAGCGCTGGTCGGGGGGCTGGGCCGGCGGGTACGGCGGCGCCGGTGCGCCCGGCCCACCCGGCGGGCCCGGGCCGGGGTACGGCGCCGGCTACGGCACGGGGGGGTTCGGCGGCGCGTCCGGCCGCGGGGGCGTCGACCTGGGCAGCCTCCTGCTCGGCGGGGTGCTGCTCGGGGGCGACCGCGGCCGCTGGGGCGGGCCGCCGGTGGGCCGGGGCGGCTGGGGAGGGTCGTCCGGGCGACGCGGTGGCTCCGGTCGGCGCGGCGCCGGGGGGAGCTTCGGCGGCTCGGCCAGCCGGGGCCGCCGGGGGGCCGGAGGCCGCTTCTGACGCCGCCGCCCGGCCGGTGACCCGGGCGTCTGGTCGTCCGCAGTCCGGCTCGCGGTCGCCCCGAGCCGGACCTGCCACGGCGGGCCGGCACCGCCACGGTCGCCGGGACGACGCACCGCCGCGCCGGCCGTCACCGGCAGTTCACCGAGGGCGCGTGCGCGGAGATGGGAATTGTCGGTGCGCGGTGGGACGGTGCCCCTCCACGCGAAGCGACCACCGAGGAGGAAGACATGCCCACCCGCGACACCCCCTGGCCCGACGGCACGCCCTGCTGGGTCGACTACGGCGCCCCCGACCCCGCCGCCGCGAAGACCTTCTACGGCGGTCTGCTCGGCTGGACCTTCACCGAGGAGGACGAGGCGTTCGGCAACTACGTCCAGGCCCTGCTCGGCGGGAAGCAGGCCGCCGGCATGGGGCCGCAGATGAACGCCGATGACCCGGTCGCCTGGACCACCTACTTCGCCACCGGCGACCTGGACGCGCACCTGGCCAAGGTGCGCGAGGCCGGCGGCACGGTCGTCATGGAACCGATGCAGGTCGGCCCGATGGGGTCGATGGCCATCGCCCTCGATCCGCAGGGCAGCGCGTTCGGGTTGTGGCAGGCCGGGAGCCACACCGGGATCCAGGTCTACAACGAGCCCGGTGCGGTCACCTGGAACGAGGCCGCGGTCGACGACCCCGATGCCGCGCGCGCCTTCTACGCCGCGGTCTTCGGCTACGAGTACGACGAGGTGCCCGACGCCGGGGGCTACACGACCTTCCGGGCGGGTGATCGAGGCCCCGATCACCCGCTGGGCGGGCTCGGCGGGCACCAGCCCGGTTCGCCGACGGGCTGGCAGACGTGCTTCGCCGTGGCGTCCACCGATGACGCCGTCTCCTACGTCGAGTCGCACGGTGGCAAGACGATCACGGCGCCGCAGGACACCCCGTTCGGCCGGTTCGCCGTGGTCGAGGACCCCTGGGGTGGCGCCTTCTCGGTGATGCAGCAGCCGGCCGGCAGCTGAGGTCGCGACGCCGAGCCGACGGCGCGCCGGGCCGGCGGTGCACCGGGCCGGCAGCCACCTGGCGGCCGTCCGGGAACCGGCCCGGCCCGTCGGCCGCGGTAGGCGGGACCGCCGATGACCGGACCCGCGGCCCTATCCTCCGGACGTGCCGCGGGTCCGGCTCGCGGAGGTGTGCGCGGCCCTCTCGCTGACGACCGATCTCGCCTCCGGGGCGCCGTTCGAGAAGGGGCTGCGGACGTGCGTGGTGGCCACGGCGTTCGCGGAGCTGCTCGGTGCCGACGAGGCGGACCGGACGGCGGTGTTCTACGCCGCGCTGCTCCGCTCGCTGGGCTGCACCGCGCACGCCTCGGAGAACGCCGCGCTGTTCCTCGACGACGTCGCCTTCCAGGCGGCGTTCAAGCGGCTGGACCCGGGCGCGCCGGCGGTGTTCGACCGGCAGCTGCGTGCCTTCGGCGCCTGGGCCCCGGCGCAGCAGGACGGCCTGCGGCAGCGGTTCCTGCGGCTGGCACCCGTCGACGGGCCGCGGGCGGCCCGGGCCTGTTGCGAGGTGAGCCGGGCGCTGGGCGGGCTGCTCGGGCTGCCCGTGCGCGCCGTCGACGCCCTCGACGACGTCTACGAGCGCTGGGACGGGTTGGGACTGCCCGGTGTGCGGCGCGGCGAGGAGCTGTCCTGGGTCGCCCGGGTGGTGCACGTCGCCGAGCAGGCCGTCTTCGCCCACGCGGACGGTGGCGTTCCCGCGGCCCGCGCCGAGGTCGTGCGCCGCGCGGGAGGTCACCTCGACCCCGGGCTGGCCGCGGCGTTCGTGTCGGACGCGGGGGACCTGCTGGCCGCGCTGGCGGCGCCGGACCTGCTCGTGGCCGTCGTCGCCGCCGAGCCCGGCCCGGCGCCGGTGGTCGGGCCGGCCGACCGGACGGCGCTGTGCCGGGCGCTCGCCGCGGTCGCCGACCTGAAGGGGCGGTGGCTGCTGGGGCACTCCGGCCACGTCGCGGCAGTCGCGGACGCGGGCGCTGTCGCATCCGGGTTCCCGGATGCGGAGCGGCCGTCGGTGCAGGCCGCCGCGCTGCTCCACGACCTGGGTCGGGTCACCGTCTCCAGCGCCGTCTGGGACCGGCCGGGACCGCTGGGCGCGGCCGACCGGGAGCGCGTGCGCCTGCACGCCTACTGGACCGACCGGATCCTGCGGCGCTGCCCTGCGCTGGCCGACCTGGCCGGGCCGGCGGCGGCCCACCACGAGCGCTGCGACGCCAGCGGCTACCACCGGGGCGTGGGGTCGACGGACCTTTCCCGCGCGGCACGGCTGCTGGCCGCGGCCGACGTCTTCGCCGCGGTGACCGAGCCGCGCCCCTACCGCGGCGCCGGCACGCCGGACTCGGCCCGCGCGGTGCTGGCCGCGGAGGTCGCCGCCGGCCGGCTGGACCGGGAGGCGTGCGACGCGGTCCTGACCGGGGCGGGGGCGACGCCCGTGCGGGCGGCCTGGCCCTGCGGTCTCACCGGGCGCGAGGTCGACGTCGTCCGGCTGGCGGCGCGGGGCCGGTCGGACCGGGCCATCGCCGCGCAGCTGGGCATCTCGCCGCGGACGGTCGGCCACCACCTGGCGCACGTCTACGACAAGACCGGCCGGCGCACCCGCGCCGGGGTCGCGGTCTTCGCCATGGAGCACGGGCTGCTGCCCGGATGGGCAGAACCACCGATGCGGACACCGGGCCCGCCCGGCCATCCTCGACCTGCCACCGGGACGTGAGGGAGGAACCCGCGATGACCGCCAGCCAGCTCGAGACCGGACCCCGCACCGGTAACGCCGCCACGGTCGCCGACATCTACGCCGCCTTCGGCCGGGGGGACGTGCCGGCGATCGTCGCGCGCCTCGCCGACGACGTGGCCTGGGAGGAGTGGGCGGACAACTGGGCCCAGCGGGCGGGTGTGGAGTACATGCAGCCACGCACCGGCCGGCAGGGAGCTCTCGAGTTCTTCACCGTCATCGGTGCGGCCACCGTCCTGGACTTCGCCGTCCTGGACGTGGTGGGCGACGGCCGCCAGGTGGTCGCCGAGATCCGGGTGGCGTTCGAGCTGCCGGGCGGGGGTCGGTTCGCCGACGAGGAACTCCACCTGTGGACCTTCGACGAGGCCGGTCGGGTGGTCCGGTTCCGGCACTACCTCGACACGGCCAAGCACATCGCGGCCGACCGGGGTGAGGACACGACGCGGCGCTGACGCCGGACGCGGTCAGCCGCGCAGCTGGCCGTAGGCGTGCTCGGGCCGGAAGCGGACGACGAGGCGCCGGTCGGCCACCATGGCCGCCCGGTACTCGTCCCAGTCGTCGTGCTCGCCGGAGACGCCGCGGTAGTAGGTGATCAGTTCCTCGACCGTGGCGTCGTGCGGATCGACCGCGACGGCGGTGAGCTCGGCGGTGCCCTCGACCGCCACCCAGGTCCAGAAGTCCTTCGACGCGACGTGCAGGGTGATCCGGGGGTCGCGCCGCAGGTTCCTCGTCTTGGCGCGGTCGGCGGTCACCGAGATCCGGACCAGTCGCTCCTCCGGGTCGTAGGCGTACCCGACGTTGGACAGCTGCGGTCGCCCGTTGCCCCGGACGGTGGCGAGGACGCCCCATCTGTGCTCCGCGACGAAGGCGAGCATCCGTGGGTCGACCCCGCTGCCCTCGGTGCCGGCCATCTAGCGCTCCCGCCCGCGCGCCTTGAGCGGCACCGGCGGCAGCGGCGGCGCCGCCAGCCGGTCGCCCTCGTACCCGACGACCGCACCGAAACGCTCGCCCTCGGCGTTCCACTGCTCGGCGTAGTCGGCGATCTCCTCACCGGACCGGCCGACGAAGTTCCACCACATGACGATCCGCTCCTCGAACGGCGCACCGCCGAGCAGCAGGAGCCGGGTCGGGCCGCCGTCCGCTCCGTCGCCGGTGCGCACGCGGACCGTGCGCCGCCCGGTGCCCAGGTAGAGCATCGCCCCGCGGTCGAGCGGTGCGCCCTCGACCGACGCCGCGCCGGAGGCAGCCAGCACCCCGTGCTCGAAGTCCGGGTCCAGCGGCAGCTCGACGTCCGACCCGGCGTCCAGGGCCAGGTCGACCCCGACCAGCGGCGAGTGGGTCGTGCCGGGCGAGGCAGCGCCGCCGAGCTCGCCGACCAGCACGGTCGCGGTCATCCCGTCGGAGCTGAAGCCGGGCAGGGTGGGGTGGTGCTCGAAGGCCGGTGCGGTGTCGCGGGCGCCGTCGGGCAGCACGACCCACAGCTGCGCCCCGTGCAGGTAGCGGGGATGGCCGACCGGCGACTGCTCGGAGTGCGCGATGCCGTGCCCGGCGGTCATGAGGGCCAGCTCGCCCGGTCGGAAGGTGACGTCGCTGCCGAGCGAGTCGCGATGGTGCACCTCGCCGTCGAGCAGCCACGACACCGTCTGCAGCCCGGTGTGCGGGTGCGGCGGCACCTGCATGCCCGGGCCGGCCGCGATGTCGTCGGGGCCGTAGTGGTCGACGAACGCCCAGGCGCCGACGAGCCGCCGGCCCAGGGTGGGCAGCAGCCGGCGCACCCGGGTGCTCTCGCCGAGCAGCACCTCCTTGCCCGGCAGCAGGTCCAGCGCCGGGCCGGCGCTCGTGCCCTCGAGGCCACCCAGCTCGCGGGCGGTCGGGCGGCGGTCCAGGTTGCTCATGGCCGGTCCCTCCCCGGTCGGCCGGGTCCGGGACACGGCGTCCCGGACCCGGTGGCGGTCCTACTGTGCGCCGTCCTGACCGGTCTCGCCGCGCACGGCCCCGTGCGGGACGGGCCGGGCGGGAGAGGTGGTCGAGCGGATCGCCGGGATCGAGCCCAGCCGGCCGGCCTGGAAGTCCTCGAACGCCTCGACGACCTCCTGCCGGGTGTTCATCACGAACGGCCCGTACATGGCGATCGGCTCGCGGATCGGCCGGCCGCCGAGGACGACGACGTCCAGCGCCGGCGTCCGCGACTCCTGGCGCACCGCGCCGGCGATCGTGATCGTGTCGCCGGGGCCGAACACCGCGAGCTGGCCGGTGCGGACCGGGTGCCCGTCCGGCCCGACCGAGCCGGCGCCGGAGAGCACGTAGACCAGCGCGTTGAAGTCCGGCCGCCACGGCAGGTCCAGCGTCGCGCCGGGGGAGATCGTGGCGTGCACCATGGCCATCGGCGTGTAGGTCGAGCCCGGCCCGGTGTGCCCGGCGACGTCGCCGGCGATCACCCGGAGGAAGGCGCCGGCGTCCGGGCTGGCCAGCAGCACCGATTCATTCGCGCGCAGGTCCTGGTAGCGGGGCTCGGCCCACTTCTGCGCCTTGGGCAGGTTCACCCACAGCTGCAGGCCGTGGAACAGCCCGCCGCTGACCACCAGGTGCTCCGGCGGCCGCTCGATGTGCAGCACGCCGCCGCCGGCGGTCATCCACTGGGTGTCGCCGTTGGTGATCGTGCCGCCGCCGCCGTGCGAGTCGGCGTGCTCGAAGGTGCCGTCGATGATGTAGGTGACGGTCTCGAACCCGCGGTGCGGGTGCCACGAGGTGCCCTTCGGCTCGCCGGGGGCGTACTCGACCTCGCCCATCTGGTCCATGTGGATGAACGGGTCGAGCTCGCGCAGGTCGACGCCGGCGAACGCGCGGCGCACCGGGAAGCCCTCGCCCTCGAACCCGGACGGCGCGGTGGTCACCGAGCGCACCCGGCGGCGCACCGTGCCGGGGGCGGGCGCGGGGACGCGGGGGAGCGTGGTGGTGTCCTCGACGGTGACGGCGGGCATGCCGACCTCCTCGGTTGAACATTCAACTGACGGGGACTGTAGCGCTGGGAAGGGCCCGTGTCATTCCCGTGGCGGCCGTCCCACCGCGCCGGCGGGATCGGCGGTCCGGTCACCTCCGTCGGGGGTGGGACCGGCGCCGTGGCGTCCGGTTCCCGGCGCCGACACGCGCGCGTTACACGGCGTCACTAGGTTCGTCGCATGGCCGACCTCTTCGACGGCTACCCGCTGGGCGAGCACTGGGACGAGATGTTCGGTGGTGCCGGCATGCCGCGGGCCGCCTACGCCGGGCTCTTCGCCGCCCTGCAGCCGATGGCCGGCGAGGAGCTGGCGGCGCGGGCCGACCTGCTCAGCCAGACCTACCGGGACGCGGGGGTCACCTTCGCGCACGCCGGCGAGGAGCAGCCCTTCCCGCTCGACATCGTGCCGCGGGTCATCGGTGCCGAGGAGTGGGCGGTCGTCGAGCGGGGCGTGACCCAGCGGGTCCTCGCGCTGGAGGCGTTCCTGGCCGACGTCTACGGCGCCGGCCAGGCGTTCGCCGACCGGGTCGTCCCGCGCAGCGTGATCACCACGAGCGCGCACTTCCACCGCCAGGCGCACGGGCTGGTGCCGCCCAACGGGGTGCGCATCCACGTGGCCGGCGTCGACCTGGTGCGCGACGAGGCCGGCGACTTCCGCGTGCTCGAGGACAACCTCCGCTCGCCGTCCGGGGTCAGCTACGTCATCACCAACCGGGCGGCGATGAGCCAGGTGCTGCCCGAGCTGTTCGCCGACCACCGCATCCAACCGGTGGCCGACTACCCGAGCCGGCTGCTCGCCGCGCTCAAGGCCTCCGCGCCGGCGAACGTGCCCGACCCGACGGTCGTCGTGCTCACCCCCGGCGTCTACAACTCCGCCTACTTCGAGCACGCGCTGCTGGCCCGCCAGATGGGCGTCGAGCTGGTCGAGGGCCGCGACCTGGTGTGCGCGGGGAACCAGGTGAGCATGCGGACGACGGACGGTCAGCGCCGCGTCGACGTCATCTACCGCCGCATCGACGACGAGTTCCTCGACCCGGTGCACTTCCGGCCCGACTCGGTGATCGGCTGCGCCGGCGTGCTGAACGCCGCGCGGGCCGGCCGGGTGACGATCGCCAACGCGGTCGGCAACGGCGTCGCCGACGACAAGCTGCTCTACACGTGGGTGCCCGACCTGATCCGCTACTACCTCGGCGAGGAGCCGGTGCTCGCCAACGCCGACACCCACCGGCTCGACGACGAGGACACCGTCCGCTGGGTGCTCGACTCCCTCGACCAGCTGGTGCTCAAGCCGGTCGACGGCTCCGGCGGCAAGGGCATCGTCATCGGCCCGCGCGCCGACGAGCGCACGCTGGCCGACCTGGCCGTCAAGGTGCGCGCCCGGCCGCGGGACTGGATCGCGCAGCGGCCGATCGGGCTGTCGACGTCCCCGACCCTGGTCGGCGGGCGCATCGCGCCGCGCCACGTCGACCTGCGCCCGTTCGCCGTCAACGACGGGTCCGACGTCTGGGTGCTGCCCGGCGGTCTCACCCGCGTGGCGCTCCCCGAGGGCGAGCTCGTGGTCAACTCCAGCCAGGGCGGCGGCTCGAAGGACACCTGGGTCTTCAGCCCGCCGCGGCAGGTACCCGAGGTGGAGGAGCCGGACCTGACCCGCATCGAGTTCACCGCCGCCGATCTGCCCGACGGGCCGCCGGCCCAGGACCCCGGCCCGCTGAACGACACCGTCGTCGGCCAGAGCCAGCAACAGCAACAGCAGCTGAAGGACCCCTCCCCTCTCAGCGCTCGCACGCTCGCGCCGAGCCTCTGGGAGGGGCCTGCCGCTGATGGCGACGGTCGGCCCCGTCGCGGTGGTCGGTCGTGCTGAGCCGGATCGCCGAGTCGCTGTTCTGGATCGGCCGCTACGTGGAGCGGGCCGACGACACCGCCCGCATCCTCGACGTGCACACCCAGCGGCTGGTCGAGGACCCGTGGATCGACGAGCGCCGCGCCTGCCACAACCTGCTCGCTCTGATGGGCGCGCACGGGTCGGCCGGGGCGGAGGGGCGGGAGCCGGGCGAGGCGGACGCCGACACCGAGCGCGTGCTCGACACCCTGGCCTTCGACCGCGACAGCCCCAGCTCGATCGTCGGCGCCCTCTCGGCGGCGCGCGAGAACGCCCGCGGCGCCCGCGAGGTGCTCAGCGCCGAGATCTGGGAGTCGCTCAACGTCACCCACAACGCGCTGCCGCAGCAGCGGACGATGGCCCGCCGGTACGGGCCGCACTCGCTGTTCCGGTTCGTCCGCGAGCGGTCGGCGATGGTGTTCGGCCTGGCCGACGCGACGATGAGCCGCGACGAGAGCTGGCTGTTCCTGATCCTGGGCCGCTCGCTGGAGCGGGTGGACATGACCTCGCGGATCATCTCCACGCGCATCCTGGGCGGTGACGCGGCGCCGTCCTGGACCCTCGTGCTGCGCTCGACCGGCGCCTACGAGCCCTACCTGCGCACCTACCGGGGCGTGGTCAACTCCAACCGGGCCGCGGAGTTCCTGCTGCTGGACCGGCTGTTCCCGCGCTCGGTGTTCGCCGCGCTGGTGCAGGCCGAGGCCTGCTTGTCGGAGCTGGAACGCACGACCGTGCGCGACGCCGCCCGCATCGGCGTGGCCGACGAGGCCCACCGGGTCGTGGGCCGGGCCCGCACGATGCTGGAGTTCATGAGCACGCCGGAGCTGCTGGCCCAGCTGCCCACCCGGCTCGAGATGCTGCAGCGCGCCTGCTCGGCGGCCAGCGCCGCGATCACCCACCGCTTCTTCACCGAGCAGGCGCCACAGGTCTGGGTGCCGGAGGAGGCCGGATGACCGCGCAGGTGCAGGGCTCGTCGGCGGCGCCGGGCCGCACGGCGGGCCACCGCTGGCGGCTGCAGATCGTGCACCGCACCCAGTTCTCCTACAGCGGCCCGGTGCGCTCGTCCTACAACGAGGCCCGGCTCACCCCGGAGAACAGCGGACGGCAGACGGTGTTCCGGTCCCGGGTCGAGATCGAGCCGGCCGCGACCGCCTTCGCCTACCGCGACTACTGGGGGTCGACGGTCACCGCCTTCGACCTGCAGACGCCGCACGCCGAGCTGGTGGTCACCGGGACGTCGATCGTCGAGGCCGGCCCGGACCTCAGCGCCTCCGAGCGGGTCGGCTGGGAGGTGCTGCGCTCGGCCGAGGTGCGCGACCGGTTCGGTGAGCTGCTGGCGCCCACGGCGCTGACCGCGATGGACGACGAGGTGGTGGCCGAGGTCCGGCGCGCGGTGGACACCGCCGAGCCGCACGAGGCCGGCCCGGTCGTCTGCCGCCTCGTGCGCGAGCGGATGGAATACCTGTCCGGCTCGACGAACGTGAAGACCGACGCCATGCAGGCGTGGCGCTCGGGCAAGGGTGTGTGCCAGGACATCTCGCACGTCACGGTCGGACTGCTGCGCGCCCTCGGGCTGCCCGCGCGCTACGTCTCCGGGTACCTGCACCCCAGGCCGGACGCCGGCATCGGCCAGGGCGTCACCGGGGAGAGCCACGCCTGGGTGGAGTGGTGGGACGGCGGCTGGACCGGCTACGACCCGACGAACTCCGTCGAGATCGGCACCCGCCACGTGACGCTGGGCCGGGGCCGCGACTACGGCGACGTGCCGCCGTTCAAGGGCCTGTTCTCGGGGCCGCGCAGCGAGGGCCACGTGGTCACCGTGGAGGTCACCCGGCTGGCCTGAGAAAGGACCACCCTTCCCCCCACGCCTCGCACGCTCGGCGCGGGCCCCTGAAGGGTGGCCGTTCCAGCCCGTCACCGGCTCGGCGCGGGCCCCTGAAGGGTGGCCGTTCCAGCCCGTCACCGGCTCGGCGCGGGCCCCGGAAGGGTGGCCGTTCCAGCCCGTCACCGGCTCGGCGCGGGCCCCGGAAGGGTGGCCGTTCCAGCCTGTCACCGGCTCGGCGCGGGCCCCGGAAGGGTGGCCGTTCCAGCCCGTCACGCGCTCGGCGCGGCGGGGATACTGGGCGGCGATGAGCGCGCCCCTCAACCTGGTCAACCTCGAGCGGGTGCACAAGGCGCACGGCACGACCGTGCTGCTCGACGACGTCTCGCTCGGCGTCGCGGCCGGCGAACGGATCGGCGTCGTCGGCCGCAACGGCGGCGGCAAGACCACGCTGCTCGAGGTGCTCACCGGCCGCGAGGAGCCCGACGCCGGCCGGGTCACCCGTCGGTCCGACCTGGCGCTGGGGGTGCTGGAGCAGGCCGGCGACCTCCCGCCCGGGACGACGGTGCGCGACGTCGTGCTCCCGCCGCAGCTGTTCGCCGCCGAGCACGAGTGGGCGGCCGACGCCGGCGTCCGCAGCGTGCTCGCCGGCCTGGAGCTCGACCGGCTCGGGCTGGACGCACCCGTCGACGCGATGTCCGGCGGCGAGCGGCGCCGGGTCGCGCTGGCCGCCCAGCTGGTGCGCCCGCTGGACCTGCTCGTGCTCGACGAGCCGACCAACCACCTCGACGTCGAGGGCGTCGCCTGGCTGGCGGACTACGTCACGACCCGGGTCGGTGCGCTCGTCGTCGTCACCCACGACCGGTGGTTCCTCGACGAGGTGTGCAGCCGGACCTGGGAGGTCGCCGACGGGAAGGTGCACGCCTACGAGGGCGGCTACGCGGCCTACACGCTGGCCCGCGCCGAGCGCGCGCGGATCGCGGCGGCCACCGAGGAGCGGCGGCAGAACCTCGTCCGCAAGGAGCTCGCGTGGCTGCGCCGCGGGCCGCCGGCGCGCACCAGCAAACCGCGGTTCCGCATCGAGGCCGCGCAGGCGCTGATCGCCGACGAGCCGCCGCCGCGGGACTCACTCGCGCTGGCCGGCTTCGCCGCCCGGCGGCTCGGCCGGACGGTCTACGACGTCGAGGACGTCGACCTCGCCGTCCCCGCGGACGGCGGCCGGCGCGTCCTCCTCCGCGACCTCACCTGGCGGGTCGGCCCGGGCGACCGCGTCGGCGTCGTCGGGGTCAACGGCGCGGGCAAGACCACGTTGCTGCGGCTGCTGGTCGGTGAGATCGAACCCGACCGGGGCCGGGTCGTCCGCGGGCAGACGGTGTCGGCCGCCTACCTGTCGCAGCACGTCACCGAGCTGCCGCCGCGGCTGCGGGTGCTCGAGGCGGTGCAGGAGGTCGCGCGGATCGCCCGCATCGGCAACCAGGAGATCTCGGCGTCCTCGCTCGCGGAGCGCTTCGGCTTCCCCGCCGCGCGGCAGTGGACGCCGGTCGGCGACCTCTCCGGCGGGGAACGCCGGCGGCTGCAGCTGCTCCGCCTGCTGATGGCCGAGCCCAACGTGCTGGTCCTCGACGAGCCGACCAACGACCTCGACATCGACACCCTCACCGCGTTGGAGGACCTGCTCGACGGGTTCCCCGGCACGGTGCTGGTGGTCAGCCACGACCGGTACTTCGTCGACCGGGTGTGCGACTCGGTGATCGCGCTGATGGGCGACGGCACTGTGGCCGCGCTGCCGGGCGGCGTCGAGCAGTACCTGGCCCTGCGGGCGGCCGGGCAGGCCGCGCTGGCCGGCCCGGACCGGCCGGCGGCGGGGTCGCCGGCCGGCGGGCCCGCCGGAACGGTCCCGTCCGGGCGGACGGCGGGGGAGGTGCGGGCGGCGCGCAAGGAGGCCGCCCGTCTGGAGCGGCGGCTGGAGAAGCTGGCCGCCGAGGAGGAACGCCTGCACGCCGCGCTCGCGGCCGCCGCCACCGACTACGCGCGGGTGGCCCAGCTCGACGCCGAGCTCACGGCGGTGCTGACGGAGAAGGACCGGGTCGAGACCGACTGGCTGGCCGCCGCCGAAGTCGCCGAGGGCTGACCGACCCGCCGGCAGCCGTCAGCCGGCCGGGACCGGTGGGTCGGCCGGGACGTCGGTCCGGGCCGGCTCCCCGCGCGACCGCAGCACGGGCACCGCCGCCGCGGCCAGTGCCAGGACGAGCAGCGCGCCGGTGCCGAGGGTGACCCAGCCGGGGCGGACCAGCGGTTCGGCCCGCACCGCCTGCCACAGCACGAGCAGGACCAGGCCGAGCCAGCCGATCCCGGCGATGCGGACGAGCGCGCGCCGCTGCGCGTCGGACCAGTGGGTGGCGCGGTCGACCAGGAAGCCCAGCAGGGGCAGCGCCTGCAGCGAGTGCAGGCCGATGAAGTGGCCGACGCGGAGATCGCCGGCGGTGGTGCTCCAGCCGACCACGGGCAGCCCCGGCCCGCCGTCCGGAGCGCCGACCGTGTGGGCGCCCCCGGCGGTGTTCGGCGGGTTGCCCGTGCTCGCGAGCAGCCACTCGTTGACGGGGTCGATCATCAGCATCCCGCCGATCATCGCGACGGCGGCCACGCCCAGCCCCCAGTGCAGGCCGGTGGCCAGGCCGGCGCCCGCGATCCGCTCGCGGAGCAGCACCAACGCGAGGACCACCGTCGCCAGCCAGACGAACACGATGGCCATGCCCATGACGCTGAAGAGCAGGCCGTCGAGCGGGGTGTCCTCGTTGAAGTGGCTGGTCGTCCCGCGCGCGGCCTGCCCCGCGATGATCACGAGTTCGATCGCGAGGGCGGCCCCGGCGAGTCCACCGACGACGGCCGCCGTGCGCCGGTGCACCCGGACCAGTCGCACCATCCAGGCCACCGTCGCCGCGTAGACCGAGATCGAGACGGCGAACTTCCACAGCTTGAGCCACCGGTCGGCGCCGGTGATCCGCTGGTCGTCGACCAGGGCGAGCACGGTGAACGCCAGCGCGGCCACCGCGGTAGCCACAGCCAGCGTGACCAGCAGCCGGTGCCAGCGCGGGGGAGGAGTGGCTGCCGCGGCCGGTGGCCCGCCGGGGACGGGGTCGGTCCGGCCGGCGGCCGCCAGCTCGCCCAGGAGAGCGCGCACGCGAGGACCGCGGGGAGTGCTGGTTCCGTGCATGGGCGCACCCGTCGTCGAGCCGGTGGGGCAACCAGCGTGACGGCCTGCGGAACCGCGGACAAGGTCCGCCGGGGCGCCGGCGTGTCCGACGGGGCCGGTGGGCAGCCGGGGGCCTTGCCCGGTTTCCGATCTTGGCTGCGGCGGTACTGCACGCCCCGGGGACGTCGGCGGCCGCAGCCCGGCCATCGGTCGTGTCCCGACCGCCGTGTCCGCAGACCGTCCCCGGGAGCCCCGTGATCGTCCTGCTGCTGCTGCACCTCGGGGCGGCGCTGGTCGCGCCGGCGCTCGCGCGGTGGTGGGGGCGGCAGGTCTTCCTCCCGCTCGCGCTGGTGCCTGCGGCCGGGTTCGCGTGGTCGATGACCCGGCTGCCCACCGTGCTCGACGGCGGCGAGGTCCGCGAGACGGTGCCCTGGGTGCCCACGCTCGACCTGGCGGTCGTGCTGCGGCTGGACGCGCTGGGGCTCACCTTCGCCGCGCTGGTCACCGGCGTCGGTGCGCTGGTGCTGCTGTACTGCGCCCGCTACGTCGAGGCCGGTGACCCGGGGACCGGTCGCTTCGCCGCGCAGATGACGGCCTTCGCCGGGTCGATGCTGGGCCTGGTCCTCGCCGACGACGTCTACCTGCTGTACGTCTTCTGGGAGCTGACCACCGTCTTCTCCTTCCTGCTCATCGGCGGGTCGGGGGCGCGGGTGGCCGGCCGGCGGGCGGCCGGCCAGGCGCTGGTGCTCACCACGGCCGGCGGGCTGGCGATGCTGGCCGGGCTGGTCGTGCTCGCCCGGACGAGCGGCAGCACCCTGCTGTCGGAGATCGTCTCCGATCCGGGCGAGGGCCGGCTGGTCGTCGTCGGCACCCTGCTGGTGCTGGTGGGGGCGCTGACCAAGTCGGCGATGGTGCCCTTCCACTTCTGGCTGCCGGCCGCCATGCAGGCACCCACCCCGGTGAGCGCCTACCTGCACGCCGCGGCGATGGTGAAGGCCGGTGTCTACCTCGTCGCCCGGCTGGCCCCCGGCCTGGCCGACGTGCCCGGCTGGCGGCCGACCGTGCTGGGCCTGGGCCTGCTCACCATGCTGGTCGGCGGCTACCGCGCGCTGCGCCAGAACGACCTCAAGCTGCTGCTCGCCTTCGGCACGGTCAGCCAGCTCGGGTTCCTGATGGTGCTCGTCGGGGGCGGCGGGGCGGAGCTCGGCAAGGCGGGCCTGGCGATGGTGCTCGCGCACGGGCTGTTCAAGTCGACGCTGTTCCTCTCCGTCGGCGTCGTCGACCACGCCGCCGGCACCCGCGACCTGCGCCGGCTGTCCGGGCTGGGCCGGCGGCTGCCGGTGCTCGCGGGCGCGGCCGTGCTCGCCGCCGCCTCGATGGCGGGACTGCCCCCGCTGCTCGGCTTCGTCGGCAAGGAGGCGGCCTTCACCGCGCTGCTGGAGGGTGGCGTGCCCGACCGCGCCGCCGCCCTCGCGGTCCTCGCCGGCCTGGTGCTCGGCTCGGTGCTCACGGTCGCCTACACGGTGCGCTTCGTGTGGGGCGCCTTCGCCCGCACGCCGGAGCCGCCGGACCTGCCCGAGCAGGCGCCCGCGGAGCTCGAGCACCGGCCCGGCCCGCTGTTCCTGGCCGCCCCCACCGTGCTCGCCCTCGTCGGGCTGGCAGCCGGCCCGCTGTCCCCGCTGCTCGACCCGCTGCTGGCGCGCTACGCCGAGGAGCTGCCCCTCTACGCCCCGGAGACCGAGAAGCTCGCCCTGTGGCACGGGCTGCAACCGGCCCTGGCACTCTCCGCGGTCACCCTCCTCGGCGGCGCCGCGCTGTTCGCCGTCCGGGGTCGCGTCTCCCGCGCGCAGCGCCGGCTCAAGTCCCCGCTGTCGGCCAACGCCGGCTACTGGAACCTCCTGCAGGCGCTCGACCGCCTCGCCGTCCTGGTCACCGGCACCACCCAGCGCGGCTCGCTGCCCGCCTACCTCGGCACCATCCTGGCCACCGTGCTGGCCATCCCCGGGGTGGTCCTGGTGACCCGCGTCGAGTGGCCCGGGCAGTGGCGGGCCTGGGACTCGCCGATCCAGGCGGTCGTCGCGGTGGCGGTGCTGGCGGCCGCGGCGACCGCGGTCCGGCTGCGGCAACGGCTGGCCGCCGCGCTCGTCGTCGGCATCACCGGCTACGGGCTGGCGGTCCTGTTCGTCCTGCAGGGGGCCCCGGACCTGGCGCTGACCCAGTTCCTCATCGAGAGCATCACGCTGGTCGCCTTCGTCCTGGTGCTGCGGAAGCTGCCGCTGTCGATCGTGGAGCGGCACAACCGCATCGAGAAGGTCGGCCGGACGGTCGTGGCCGTGGGGGCCGGGCTGTTCATGGGCCTGGCCAGCGCCGCGGCCCTGTCCGCGCGCACCGCCGCCCCGGTCTCCGAGGAGTACCCAGCCCTGGCCTACGAGGTCG
This sequence comes from Geodermatophilus sp. YIM 151500, assembly GCF_025716945.1. Taxonomy (GTDB): domain Bacteria; phylum Actinomycetota; class Actinomycetes; order Mycobacteriales; family Geodermatophilaceae; genus YIM-151500. The sequence continues at coordinate 61,069 of NZ_JAOVZT010000011.1, read as the reverse complement.
GCGAGGGCGAGAACGTCGTCAACGTGACCCTGGTCGACATCCGCGCCTGGGACACCTTCGGCGAGATCTCGGTGCTGGTCGTCGCGGCGACGGGGGTGGCCAGCCTGGTCTTCCTGCGGCGCCGCACCGGCGCGCTGGCCCGCGCGCGGGGGGCGGCCGGCGGCGATGCCGTCCGCGCCCGCCGGGCACCACGCGGTCGCTGGCTGTCCGCGGGCGGCACCCTGCAGCCGCAGCGCCGCTCGGTGGTGCTCGAGGTGGTCACCCGCCTGCTGTTCCACACCGTCGTCGTCTTCTCCGTCTTCCTCCTCTTCTCCGGGCACAACTCCCCGGGCGGCGGGTTCGCCGGCGGCCTGGTCGCCGGGCTGGCGCTCGTGCTGCGCTACTTCGCCGGTGGCCGGTACGAGCTCGCCGAGGCCGCGCCGGTCGACCCCGGCGTGCTGCTCGGCCTCGGCCTGCTCCTCGCCGGCGGCACCGGCGCGGTCGGGCTGGCGCTGGGCGGCCAGGTGCTGGAGACGGCGGTGTTCGAGGCCACCGTGCCCGTGCTGGGCGACGTGAAGCTGGTGACCGCGCTGTTCTTCGACATCGGCGTGTACCTGGTCGTCGTCGGCCTCGTGCTCGACGTGCTGCGCAGCCTCGGCGCGGAGCTCGACCGCCAGGAGGAGGAGAACGACCCGATCGAGGCCGCTCCCGACGAGGTGATCCTGCGATGACCCCCACCGTCGTGCTGCCGGTCGTCATCGGCGGCCTGTACGCCGCCGGGGCGTACCTGCTGCTCGACCGCAGCCTGACCCGGGTGCTGCTGGGCTTCCTGCTGCTGGGCAACGCCACCAACGTGCTGGTGCTGTCGGCCGGCGGGCCGGCCGGGCTGGCGCCGATCGTCGGCTACGCCGAGCCGGAGGAGATGGGCGACCCGCTGCCGCAGGCGCTGGTGCTCACCGCCATCGTGATCACCTTCGGCGTCTCGGCCTTCGTGCTCGCCGTGATCCACCGCTCCTGGCGTCTGGTGCGCCAGGAGGTCATCGCCGTCGACGAGGAGGACCGCCGCGTCGCCGACCGGTCGAAGGCCCGCGCCGACGCGCTCGACCCCGACGACATCGACCCCGGCGACCTGCCGGTGGAGGACAGCGTGCTCGGCGCGGAGGACCGCCCGCCCGACCTCGGCCCGCCCACCGGCAGCGACGTCGAGGGGCGGCTCGCGCGCGACCACGCCGGTTCCGCCTCCGACGACATCGGCCTGCCGGCCGCCCGGCGGAGGCGGCGGTGATCCGCGTCGTCGCCCCGCTGCCGGTGCTGCTGCCGCTGCTCGGCGCCGCCGCCTCGCTGGTGCTCGGCCGGTACCCGCGGGCCCAGCGGCTGCTCAGCCTGGCCGTGCTCGGCGCGGTGCTGGCCGTCTCGGTCACGCTCCTGCTGCTCGCCGACGCCGACGGGGCGGTCGCCGTGGCCGCGGGTGGCTGGCCGGTGCCGCAGGCGATCATGCTGGTGGTCGACCGGCTGTCCGCGCTGATGCTGGTGGTCGCGACGACGGTGGCACTCGGCGTGCTCGTGTTCGCCGTCGGCCAGGGCGTCACCGACACCGCCGCGCAGGCCCCGGTGTCGATCTTCCACCCGACCTTCCTGGTGCTGGTCGCCGGCGTCGGCTTCGCCTTCCTCGCCGGGGACCTGTTCAACCTCTACGTCGGCTTCGAGGTGCTGCTGACCGCCAGCTACGTGCTGCTGACCCTCGGCGGGTCGGCCCGCCGGATCCGCGGCGGCATCACCTACGTCGTGGTGAGCCTGCTCGGCTCGCTGCTGTTCCTCGCCGCGATCGGGCTGGTCTACGCCGCGACCGGCACGGTCAACATGGCGCAGCTCTCCTTCCGCCTCGCCGAGCTCGACGACGGCACCCGGACGATGCTCAACTGCCTGCTGCTCACCGCGTTCGGCATCAAGGCCGCCGTCTTCCCGCTGTCGGCGTGGCTGCCCGACAGCTACCCCACCGCTCCGGCGCCGGTGACCGCCGTCTTCGCCGGGCTGCTCACCAAGGTCGGCGTCTACGCGATCATCCGCACGCAGACGCTGCTGTTCCCCGGCGCGGGGCTGGTCGACGACCTGCTCCTGCTGGGCGCGCTGGCCACCATGCTCGTGGGCATCCTCGGCGCGGTGGCCCAGGTCGACCTGCGCCGGCTGCTCTCGTTCACGCTGGTGAGCCACATCGGGTACATGGTGTTCGGCGTGGCGCTGAGCACGGTCGCCGGTCTGGCCGGGGCCATCTTCTACGTCGTCCACCACATCACGATCCAGACGTCGCTGTTCCTCGTCGCCGGCCTGGTCGAGCGGAAGGGCGGGTCGACGTCGGTCAACCGGCTCGGTGGCCTCGCGGCGGCCTCGCCGGTGCTGGCCACGCTTTTCCTGGTGCCCGCGCTCAACCTGGCCGGCATCCCGCCGCTGTCGGGGTTCCTCGGCAAGCTGGGGCTCCTGCAGGCCGGCGTCGAGGCGGGTGGGGTGCTGCCGGCGCTGCTCGTCGCCGGCAGCGTGGTGACCAGCCTGCTCACGCTGCTGGCCGTCTCGCGCGTCTGGACCCGCGCCTTCTGGCGCCCGCCGGCGCAGGAACCCGAGGCCGACACCGCCGACGCATCGGCGGCCCAGGAGGCCGAGGCCGCGCGGGACGCCGCCGGGTCGGAGGACACCGGTGGGTCCGACGGCGACCGCCCGCCCGTTCCCGCACCACTGCGCGACGAGGAACTCGAGCAGGCCGCCCGGACCGGTGCCGACGGCGGCGACGCGGACGACGCGGAGGACGCGGAGGACGCGGAGGACGCCCCGGACGCCGGCGTCGCGGACGGCATCGTCCCGGACGGCATCGACCCGGACGGCGGCGGGGACAGCCGCGCTCCGACGGGCAGGGCGGTCGGCGCCGCCAGGGCCGGCCGCCGGGGTGCCGGCGTCCTGGCCCGGGCCGGCGTCGCCCGGCGCTACCCGGAGTTGCGGGCCGCGTTGGCGCGCCAGGCCGAGGCCGCGAGCGCGGTCGCCGTCCGCGAGGACGACGAGGCCGACGAGCTGCGGCCCGACCAGCGGAGGCCGCTGCCGCCGGTGCTCGTGGCCACGACCGGCGCCCTGGTCGCCGTGACCGTCGCCCTGACCGGGCTCGCGGGGCCGCTCTACGCGCTCACCGACCGCGCCGCCGGCGACCTGCTCGAACGGGTGCCTTACCGGGAGGCCGTGTACGGCGAGGGCCCGGCCGACTCCGCGGAGGGGGTGCCGTGAGCGAGCGGATCCGGAGGTTGGTGCACGAGCTGCCGGTGCTGGGCTACCTGGTGGTCGTGTGGGTGCTGCTGTGGGGCACCTGGTCGTGGGCGAACCTGCTCGCCGGCGCCGCCGTGGCGCTGGTGGTCACCCATGCCCTGCCGCTGCCGCAGGTGGAGCAGCACGCGCGATTCCGGCCCTGGGCCGTGCTCCGGCTGACCGTCGTCTTCCTCGGCGAGCTGGCCCGCTCCAGCGCCGAGGTGGCGTGGGAGGCGGTGCGGCCCGGCGGTGGGCGGTCGACGGCGCTGATCGTCGTCCAGCTGCGCACCGACTCCGACCTGCTGCTCAGCCTCGTCGTCGAGGCGCTGACCCTGACGCCGGGCTCGATCGTCCTGGACCTGGACCGGGAGGACCGGATCATCGCCGTGCACATGCTGCCCGTCCGGAACCACGACGACCTCGAACGCCGCCGCCGCGGCGTGCTGCAGTTCGAGGATCGGATCGTGCGCGCCTTCGGGCGGGCCGACGACATCGCCGCCCTCGACCGGCTGCCCGACCCGGCCGGGATCGGCCGGCCGCCCGACGCCACCGGGGGCGCCGACGCGATCGACGAGCAGCGGGGGGGCCGCCGGTGACCGCCGTCTCCGTCGTCGCCTATGTGCTGCTGACCGCTGCGGTGCTGCTGGCGCTGGTCCGGCTGGTGCGCGGGCCCTCGCTGCTGGACCGCGTGGTCGCGGCCGACACGATCCTCGCCGTCGTCGCCGCGGCGCTGGTCGTGGTGGCCGCGCTGGAGCGCAACACGGTCATCGTGCCCGTCGTGGTGGTGGTGAGCCTGCTCGGCTTCCTCGGTGCCGTCGGCGTCGCCCGGTACGTGGGCGGCATGCTGATCCGGTCGACCACGGGTGACGGTGTCGACGTCGGGCTGCCCGAGCCGGCCGAGGAGCGGGGGGTGCCGCGGTGAGCGGCCTGCTCGACGCCGTCGCGGCGGTCCTGCTGCTGCTCGGCGCGCTGCTCTGCCTCACCGCCGGGCTCGGCCTGGTGCGCTTCCACGACGTGCTGTCCCGGATGCACGCCGGCACCAAGCCGCAGGTGATGGGCGTGCTGCTGATCCTGGCCGGCGCGGCGATCCGGCTGCGGGGCTCGTCGGTGGTGTGGATGCTCCTGCTGGTCGCGGTCTTCCAACTGCTCACCGCGCCGCTCGCCGCCCACCTGGTCAGCCGGATCGCCTACCGCCGCCGGCACGTCCGGCGCGACCTGCTGCTGGTCGCGGAGATCGGCTTCGAGGGCTTCGGGCAGCCGCTGCCCGCGGACGCCCCGCAGGGCGACGAGCCGGCCGAGGCGGTGACCGACACGTCGGCCCCGTCCGGAGGCTCGTCCCGAGCCCGCGAGGGGTGAGAGGGACGGAGCCCTTCTCAGTCCAGCTGGACCAGCCAGAACGGCAGGCCCTGGTCGTCGCGGCACAGCGCCGACCGGCCGTACGACTGCCGCTCGAGCTCGCCGGCCCGCCCGCCCGCGGTGCGCACGGCGGCCACGGCGACCTCGACGTCGTCCACGGCGTACACCGGCACGGCGGCGGGGTCCTCCCGGTGGCCGCCGTGGATGCCGACCACGGGGCTGACGGTGGCGTCCTGCCAGGCGTCCTCGACCCGCCCGGGCGACATCGACCAGCCGAGCACCGCCTCGTAGAAGTCGCGGGCCCGGGCGCCGTCGGGCACCCGGAGGGTGAGGTGCACCGTGTCGCCGGGCCGGGCGCCGGCGACGGCCGTGCCCGCGCGGGGGGTGGACTGCAGCATCCACCGGTGCCCGAAGGGGTCGAGGACGACGCCGGTGCGCCCGTACGGCGCATCCGTGGGCGGGCGTTCGACGGTCGCGCCGGCGCTCGCGGCACGGTCCACCGCGTCGTCGACGTCGGCGACCGTGAGGTGCAGCGACACCGCCGTCCGGCCTCCCTCCGGACCGGCCAGGCCGAGTTCGGGCCACTCGTCGGCGAGGTAGACGGTGGCACCGCCGACGTCGAGTTCGGCGTGGCCGATCCGGTCGTCGTCCATCACGACCGGATCGCCGACCTGGCGGGCGCCGAGCGCCTCGGCGTACCAGGCGATCGCCCCCCGGGCGTCGCGGACGGCCAGGTACGGCGTCAGTCGAGCGACCACGGCCGCATCCTGCCGTGCCGTCGCGCCCTCAGCGAAGGGCCCGGTTCACCGCGGAGACCACTGCGCGCAGCGAGGCGCTGACGATGTTGGGGTCGATGCCCACGCCCCACAGGACCCGGTCACCGACGGCGCACTCGACGTAGGCGGCGGCGCGGGCGTCGCCGCCGGCAGAGAGGGCGTGCTCGGCGTAGTCGAGCACCCGGACGTCGACGCCGAGCGCGCTGATCGCGTCGACGAACGCGGCGATCGGGCCGTTGCCCCGCCCCTCGACCGTGACCGGGACGCCTCCGTCGGTGAGCTCGACGACCATCTCGTCGAGGTGCTCGCCGTGCGTCTGGTGCCGGTGTCCGGACAGCGCGAACCGGCCCCACGGGGCGGCCGGGTCGGGCAGGTACTCGGAGCTGAACACCTGCCACATCTGCGCGGCGGTGACCTCGCCGCCCTCGTCGTCGGTGTGCCGCTGGATGACGCCGGAGAACTCGATCTGCAGCCGGCGCGGCAGGTCGAGGTGGTGCTCGGTCTTCATGATGTAGGCGACGCCGCCCTTGCCGGACTGGCTGTTCACCCGGATCACGGCTTCGTAGCTGCGGCCGACGTCCTTGGGGTCGATCGGCAGGTACGGCACCGCCCAGGGCATCTGCTCGACCGGCTTCCCGGCTGCCTGCGCGTCGGCCTTCAGGGCGGTGAAGCCCTTGTTGATCGCGTCCTGGTGGGAGCCGGAGAAGGCGGTGTAGACCAGGTCACCGCCGTACGGGTGCCGCTCGTGGACGCCGAGCTGGTTGCAGTACTCGACGGTGCGCCGGATCTCGTCGATGTCGGAGAAGTCGATCTCCGGGTCGACGCCCTGGCTGAACAGGTTGAGGCCGAGCGTGACCAGGTCGACGTTGCCGGTGCGCTCGCCGTTGCCGAACAGGCAGCCCTCGATGCGGTCGGCGCCGGCGCGGTGGCCCAGTTCGGCGGCGGCGACCGCGGTGCCGCGGTCGTTGTGCGGGTGCAGGCTGAGGACGACCGCGTCGCGCCGGGCGAGGTTGCGGTGCATCCACTCGATCTGGTCGGCGTAGACGGTGGGCTCGGCCATCTCGACGGTGGCAGGCAGGTTGATGATGGTCGGCCGCTCGGGCGTCGGCTCCCAGACGTCGGTGACCGCGTTGCAGACCTCGACGGCGTAGTCCAGCTCGGTGCCGGTGAACGACTCGGGGGAGTACTGGAAGCGGATCTCCGTGTCGCCCATCTCCTCGGCCAGCTTGCGCACGACCTGGGCACCGTGGACGGCGATGTCTGTGATGCCGGCCCGGTCGAGGCCGAAGACGACGCGCCGCTGCAGGGTCGACGTCGAGTTGTACAGGTGCACGATGGCCTGCCGGGCGCCGCGCAGGCTCTCGAAGGTGCGCTCGATCAGCTCGTCCCGGGCCTGGGTGAGCACCTGGATGGTGACGTCGTCGGGGACCAGGTCGTCCTCGACGAGCTGGCGGATGAAGTCGTAGTCGGTCTGGCTGGCGGCCGGGAAGCCGACCTCGATCTCCTTGTAGCCCATCCGGACCAGCAGCTCGAACATGCGTCGCTTGCGGTCCGGCGTCATCGGGTCGATCAGCGCCTGGTTGCCGTCGCGCAGGTCGACGGCGCACCAACGCGGAGCGCGGGTGGTGACCGTCTCCGGCCAGGTGCGGTCGGGCAGGGCGATCGGGGTGAACGCGGTGTACCGGTGGACCGGCATGCCGCTGGGCTGCTGCGGGTTGCGTACGTGCGGGTGGGCGGGGTGGGTGCTCACGGTCCTGGGCTCCTCGGGCGCGGGCTGTGTGGCGCGACGCCGGCCGGCGGTGGCTCGGCTGTCGGGGGGCGGTCAGCAGGCGCCGGGTACGCGCGTTCCCCGCGGCGAGGGGGCCGACCTAGGAGAGGGCCTCGCCGCGGCGGGTAAGCAGGAGGCCGCCACGCACGCCCTCACCGTAGCAGTGGATCAGCACGGATCGCAGCGGCACGGGCAGGCGTCGGTGTGCTTCGGCGGCCCCTGCCAGTCCTCCAGCTCGTCGCAGCCGGGCGGGCAGTCACGGACCCACCCCGGGTCCGACGCCGGGCCGCGGCAGCTGGTGGTCGCCGGGTGGGTCCCCGGCGGCGGCCCGGCGCGCGTCCCGGCCGCGGACGGCGTCGCCAGCCATGGGACGCACCTCGACGCCGTCGCCGTCGAGCAGTGCCAGCCGGAGCCCGGCCGCGGCGGCCGTACGGGCCAGGAGATCGACGCTCATCCCGCGCCGGGTCCCGGGGGGCGCCCGTCGGTCAGAAGGTGTGCCGGAGCCGGAGCCGGATCGGGCGGCCGTCCGGGTCGACCATCAGCCGGTAGACGGGGGTGGCCCAGAGCCGGGTGGGCCAGGCCACCCGTTCGGCGCGGTGCGGCCGCAGCCGCCCTGGCGGCCGGGGTCCCGCGCGGCCGCCGTCGTGCCAGGCCTGCAGGGCGTCCGCGCTGCGCTGCAGCGCGGTGACGAAGGAATCGGGGTCGATCAGGTCGGCGTCCTCGCTGCCGTCGGCGGCTCGGTCGAGGTGCTCGCGGGCGAGCCGCAACCGCAGGTCGCGGGCGAGCACCCGGGCGCCGTCGCCGCGCCCGCCGGGGTCGCGCGGCTCCCGCGGGTCGCGGGTCGTGTCCAGCACGGCGCTGGACAGCTCGCTGTCGTGCGTCCACGACCGGCGGTTGAAGTTGTCGCTGCCGACGCTGAGCCACACGTCGTCGACGACGCAGACCTTGGCGTGCACGTACACCGGCGTGCCGGCGGCGTTCTCGACGTCGTAGACGTGCACCCGGCCGCGGCCGGCCCGCTCGCACAGCTGCAGCGCCTGCCAGCGGCCGATGTACTGCGGCCGCTCCGAGATCGCGCCCTCCTGCTCGGGCACCCGCGGCACCACGACGACCAGGTGCAGGTCGGGGTTGGCCTCCAGCGACCCGGCGAACAGCCGGGCGACCTCGGACGACCACAGGTACTGGTCCTCCAGGTAGATCAGCCGCCGCGCCCGCTGCACGGCCTTCGAGTAACCGCGGGCCACCGACCGCTCGCCGAGCGGCGCGAAGTCGTACGGCGGGTGGATCGCGGGATAGGTGCGCAGGTTCTGCACGACGTGCGGTCCGCACGCCGGTGGAGGTGGCAGTTGCGGCGGCAGCGGGTCGGGCTCCAGGCGGGCGCCCCGCAGCCGGTCCCGCACCCAGGCCAGCGGGTTGTGCACGTCGGCGTTGGTCGGGTCGTCCCACCGCTCGCGGAAGACGGTGTCGAGGACCCCGACGGCCGGCCCGCGGATCTGCAGCTGCACGTCGTGCCACGGTGGTCGGGGGCCGTACACCGAGGACATGGGCAGCGGCTGCGGGTCACCGGCGTGGTCGGCGTCGTCCCGCCGTCCGTGGCAGAGGTCGATGCCGCCGACGAAGGCGACGTCCCGGGTCGGGTCCTGGTCGTGGCGCAGGACGACGAGCTTCTGGTGGTGGCTCCCGTTGCGCCGCACCCGCTGGTCGAGGATCACCTCCCCGCCGCCGTGCTCGACCTCGCGGTCGAGCGCCCGGTTCTCCTCCTTGCTGAACGACAGCCCGTCCCAGTGCGAGCGCCACACCAGCCCGCGGACGCACACCCCCCGGCGAACCGCCTCGGTGAGCAGCTGCGCCACGCTGGGACCCTCGGGCCGCAGCCGCTCGTCCGGATCGCCGCGCCAGTCGGTGAAGAACAGGTGGTCCCCGGCGTCGAGCGCCTCCACCGCCTGGACCAGCCGGTCGAAGTACGTGCTGCCGTGCACCAGCGGCTCGACGAGGTTGCCCTCGGTCCAGGCCGGCAGCCGCGTCGCCGGGTTGCCCCGCTCCTCGGCGGTCAGCAGCCAGTCGGCGGGGGAGTCCACCGGGAGATCACAGCCGCCGCGGCGGCCGGACGCAACCACGAGGGCGCCGGGCCGCCTCGGTAGCCTGTGCACCCGTGGCCCTCGTCGTCCAGAAGTACGGTGGCTCCTCCGTCGCGTCCGCCGAGCACATCAAACGGGTGGCCGAACGGATCGTGGGCGCGAAGAAGGACGGGCACGACGTCGTCGTCGTGGTGTCGGCCATGGGCGACACCACCGACGAGCTGCTCGACCAGGCCAGCCAGATCACCGACGACCCGCCCGGCCGCGAGCTGGACATGCTGCTCACCGCCGGCGAGCGCATCTCCATGGCGCTGCTGGCGATCGCGATCTCGACGCACGGCTACGAGGCCCGCTCGTTCACCGGTTCGCAGGCCGGCGTGATCACCACCGGCAGCCACGGCAAGGCGCGGATCATCGACGTGACGCCGGGCCGGCTGCGCCAGGCGCTCGACGAGGGTTCCATCGTGATCGTCGCCGGGTTCCAGGGCGTCAGCCAGGACACCAAGGACATCACCACGCTGGGCCGCGGCGGTTCGGACACCACCGCCGTCGCCGTCGCCGCGGCGCTGCGGGCCGACGTCTGCGAGATCTACACCGACGTGGACGGCGTGTTCACAGCCGACCCGCGCATCGTGCCCAACGCCCGGCGCCTGGAGACGATCACCTACGAGGAGATGCTCGAGCTCGCCGCCTCCGGCGCGAAGGTGCTCGTGCTCCGGTGCGTCGAGTACGCCCGTCGCTACGGCATCCCCGTGCACGTCCGCAGCTCCTACTCCCAGCTCCCCGGCACCACCGTGACCGGCTCGATGGAGGACCTCCCCGTGGAACAGGCGATCATCTCCGGTGTCGCGCACGACCGCAGCGAGGGCAAGATCACCGTCTACGGCGTGCCCGACCGTCCGGGTGAGGCGGCGCAGATCTTCCGCGTGCTGGCCGACGCCGAGATCAACATCGACATGATCGTGCAGAACGTGTCGGCCGGGGCCAGCAAGCTGGCCGACATCTCCTTCACCCTGCCCAAGAGCGACGGCCCGACCGCGCTGGCGGCGCTGGAGAAGGTCCGCAACACCGTCGGCTTCACCGACGTGAGCTTCGACCAGCACATCGGCAAGATCTCGCTGGTCGGCGCGGGCATGCGCTCGCACCCCGGCGTGTCGGCGCGGTTCTTCGGGGCGCTCGCCGACGCCGGTGTCAACCTGGAACTGATCAGCACGTCGGAGATCCGCATCTCGGTCGTCTGCCGGGACTCCGACGTCGACATCGCCGTCCGGGCGGTGCACGACGCGTTCGAGCTCGGCAGCGACGAGATCGAGGCCGTGGTCTACGGAGGGACGGGACGATGAGCAGCGGGTTCACCTCCGACGGCCTGCGCGTCGGCGTCGTCGGCGCCACCGGGCAGGTCGGCGGCGTGATGCGGCAGATCCTCGCCGAGCGCGGTTTCCCGCTCGGCGAGCTGCGCTTCTTCGCCTCGGCCCGGTCGGCCGGCAGCACCCTGCCCTGGGCGGGCGGCGAGATCGAGGTCGAGGACGCCGCCACCGCCGACCCCCGCGGGCTCGACGTCGCCCTCTTCTCCGCGGGTGCGACCACCTCCAAGGCCCTCGCGCCGAAGTTCGCCGAGGCCGGCGTCACGGTGATCGACAACAGCTCGGCCTGGCGCCGCGACCCCGACGTCCCGCTCATCGTCAGCGAGGTCAACCCGCACGCGCTGGCCGAGATGCGCAAGGGGATCATCGCCAACCCGAACTGCACCACCATGGCCGCCATGCCGGTGCTCGCCCCGCTGCACGCGGAGGCGCAGCTGGCCCGCATCGTCGCCAGCACCTACCAGGCGGTGTCGGGCAGCGGCCTGGCCGGCGTGGAGGAGCTCGACACCCAGGTGCGCGCCGTCGTCGACAAGGCGCCGGAGCTGACCCACGACGGGACGGCGGTCGCCTTCCCGGAGCCGGTGAAGTACGTGCGGCCGATCGCGTTCAACGTGCTGCCGATGGCCGGTTCCGTGGTCGACGACGGGTCCCACGAGACCGACGAGGAGCAGAAGCTCCGCAACGAGAGCCGGAAGATCCTCGGCATCCCGGACCTGCTGGTGTCGGGCACCTGCGTCCGGGTGCCGGTGTACACCGGGCACTCGCTGTCGCTGAACGTCGAGTTCGCCCGGCCGCTGCCGGTCGAGCGCGCCGTCGAGCTGCTGTCGGCCGCGCCCGGGGTGGAGCTCTCCGACGTCCCGACCCCGCTGCAGGCCGCCGGCCGCGACCCGAGCTACGTCGGCCGGATCCGGCAGGACCCGGGCGTGCCCGACGCGCGCGGGCTGGCCTTGTTCGTGAGCAACGACAACCTGCGCAAGGGGGCGGCGCTCAACACCGTCCAGATCGCCGAGCTGGTGAGGGACTCGAAGAGCTGACCACCGCCTGTGGTGGCCGGCGCGGAGGCCGGAGGCCTCCCGCGGGACAGCCGCGCAGCGGCTCAGCTCACCGGGGGAGCGGCTCCTGGCCGCGGGTGCCCGCCGGTAGGCGGACAGTGTCGGAGGGCGAACGACAGGGCGGCCTCGACCTGGCGGATGGTCTCCTCGATGACCAGCGAGCCGTGGCCCGCGTCGAAGCGGTACACCTCGTGCGGCTTGCCGTGCTCGGTCAGCGCGGTCAGGTAGTTCTCGATCTGCCGGATCGGGCAGCGCGGATCGTTCGCCCCGGCGACCACGAGCACCGGCGCGGCGACCGCGTCGACGTAGGTCAGCGGCGAGGAACGGACGTAGACGTCGTGGACCTCGTCCGGTGAGCCCCCGAACAGCGCCCGGTCGTAGGCCCGCAGGCCCTCCATCTCGTCCTCGTAGGCGGCCAGGTAGTCGGCCACCGGCACCTCGGCGATGCCGGCCGCCCACCGCTCCGGCTGGGTGCCCAGGCCCAGCAGGGTCAGGAACCCACCCCAGGAGCCGCCCGACAGCAGCGCCCGCTGCGGGTCGACGACACCCTCGGCGACCAGCGCGTCGTACACGGCGCCGACGTCCTCCAGCTCGGTGAGACCCGGCCGGCCGGTCAGGGCGTCGCGCCAGGCGCTGCCGTAGCCGGTCGAGCCGCGGTAGTTCACGTGCACCACGGCGTAGCCCGCGTCGACGTAGGCAGCCCGGCGGGCGCGGTAGGAGTCGTCGTCGGCCGCCTCCGGTCCGCCGTGCACGAGGAAGGCCGTCGCGTACGGCGGTGCACCTCCCCGCCCGCCCGTGGCCGGCCGGACCAGCAGCGCGTGCACGGAGCCGCCGGGACCGGGCACCCAGCGGTCCTCGACCGGGTAGGCCGCCGGCGGCGCGGTGTCGCTCACCGACAGCACCACCGGCCCGTCGGCGCGCCGGATGACCGGCGGCTCCACCGACGACGACCAGGCCAGCTCCACCGTGCCGTCGGGCCGTGCCGTGGCACCCCGGACGACGCCGGGCGGGGTGTCCAGCTTCTCCAGGGCACCGGTGCCCAGGTCGTAGCGGTACAACTCGGTGCGGGCGGCGTGGTCGTGCCCGACCAGCAGCGCCGAGCCGTCGGGGTACCAGCCGGCGGTGACGTCCCCGGGCAGGTCCAGGACGATCTCCTGCTCGGTGTCGGCCGCGACGTCCCAGACCAGCAGCTCCTCGCGGCCGCGCCGCTCGTGCCCGACGAGCAACCGCCGGTCGTCGGGCAGCGGGCCGAACTCCAGGGCGTGCAGGCCGCGGCCCTCGCCGTCCCACTTCTCGGCCACGACGGCCGGCGCGTCCAGGGTGGTGTGCGTCGTGCGCAGCACGCGCAGCGCCGGGTACCGCGGGTCGCCGTGCTCGGAGTGCGACAGCACGACCAGCTCGTCGTCGCGGGTGAGCGCGTCCACCGACGCGGGGTCCGGGTGCCGGTAGAACACCCGCGGCCGGTCGCCGGACGGCGCCAACCACAGCTCGCTGCCGTCGTCGGTGGACCGGCCGATCGCCACCAGCGAGCGCCCGATCTCCAGGCCGGCCGGATAGGCGGGCTCCACCTCCGGCACCGCGACGACGTCGTCACCGCCGGTGAACGGCTGGGTGCGCCAGACGCCGAACTCGTCCCCGTCGCTGTCGGCGAACCACCAGATCGTCCCGCCGTCCGGGCTCAGCGTGCCGACCAGGGTGCCGTTGGGCCGGTCGGTGACCCGGCGGTGCTCACCGGTCTCCCGGTCCCAGGCGTACTGCTCCACGACGCCGCTGACGTCGGAGGTGTAGAGGCAGCGGTGCGGCGCGTCGTGGGCCCACTCCGGAAGCGACACCCGCGGCGCCCGGAAGCGGGCCTGCCAGCGGGCGGTGACCTCGGGCGGGAGGGCGGGCGGCGGAGCGGCCGACAGCGGGGCGGCCCCCGCCACGGTGTCGGACGGGGACGGGGCGGGCTGCGCAGTCATCGCGGGCCATCATCCCCCGGGCCGGTGCCGGTCTCGACGCACCCCCGGGACGACTCAGGGGCCGCCGGTTCCGGCGGCCCCTGAGCGGGGTCGGGGTGACAGGATTTGAACCTGCGGCCTCGTCGTCCCGAACGACGCGCGCTACCAAGCTGCGCCACACCCCGGGGTGCCGGACGAGTCTAGCCGACCGCCCGGCGGCTGCGGTCAGGCCTCCCGAGCGGTCAGCGTGAGCAGCGTCGCCTCGGGCGGGCAGGCGAAGCGGACCGGCGCGTACGGGCTGGTGCCCAGGCCGGCGGACACGTGCAGCCAGGTGCCCGCCGGCGAGCCCGGCGACGGGGCGGCCCAGCGGTGCAGCCACCGGACACGGGCCCGGTCGATGCCGCAGTTGGTGACCAGCGCCCCGAAACCGGGGACGCGCAGCTGCCCGCCGTGGGTGTGCCCGCAGAGCAGCAGGTCGTAGCCGTCGGCGGCGAACCGGTCGAGCACCCGGGGTTCGGGGGAGTGGGCCAGCCCGATGCGGATGTCGGCGGCCGGGTCGGCGGGGCCGGCCACCCGGTCGTAGCGGTCGAGCCCGAGGTGGGAGTCGTCGACGCCGGCGAACACGATCCGCCGTCCGCCGACGACCAGCTCGCCGCGCTGGTTGGTGAGGTCCAGCCAGCCGCGGGAGAGCAGCCCGTCGCGCAGGTCGGTCCACGGCAGCGGGTCGCCGTGCACCCGCTCGTGGTTCCGCTTGAAGTACTTGAGCGGGTTCTTCGGCCGGGGCGCGTAGTAGTCGTTGCTGGCCAACACGAACGCGCCGGGCCGGTCGAGCAGCGGGTCGAGGGCACGCAGCGTCGCGGGGACGGCGTCGTGCCCGGCCAGGTTGTCGCCGGTGTCGACCACCAGGTCCGGCTCGAGCGCCGCCAGCCCGGCCACCCACTCCTGCTTGCCGGTCTGCCCCGCGGTCATGTGCAGGTCGGACACGTGCAGCACGGTGAGCGGCGCGGACCCGGGGGCGAGTACGGGGACGTCGACGCGGCGCAGCGTCCACCGGGTGCGCTCGTACAGGCTCGCGTACCCCGTGACGGCCCCGCCGGTCAGGAGGGCGGCCGAGGGCAGGGCGGTGTACCAGCGCACGGTTGCCCACCCTACGGTCCGCCGGACCGGCGGCCGTGCCAGGCTGACCGGGTGCCCGACCTGAAGGACCGTCTGCGCGACGACCTGACCACCGCGATGAAGGCCCGCGACGAGCTGCGCACCGCGACCCTGCGCATGGTGCTGGCCGCGGTGAGCGCCGAGGAGGTGTCCGGCAAGGAGGCCCGTACGCTAACCGACGACGAGGTGCAGGCCGTCGTGCGGCGCGAGGCGAAGAAGCGCCGGGAGGCCGCGGAGGCCTTCGCCGAGGCGGGCCGCAGCGAGCAGGCCGAGCGCGAGCGCGCGGAGGGCGACGTGCTGGCCGGTTACCTGCCGGCGCAGCTGGACGACGCCGACCTCGCCGCGCTGGTCGCCGATGTCGTCACGCGCACCGGCGCCACCGGGATGAAGGACATGGGCCGCGTCATGGGCGCGGCGACCGGTGCGGTGGCCGGGCGGGCGGAGGGCTCCCGCGTGGCGGCCGAGGTACGTCGCCAGCTGAGCTGACCCGCGAGCGGAGTGGATCCGTGGCGGCCACCCGCATGGCGGTCACCCGCACGGATCCACTCCGCTCGGGTCAGTCGTTGCCGTTGCGCCGGTCGCCGCCACCGCCGCCGTTGCGGTCGCCGTTGCCGCCGCCGCCGTTGCGCCGGTCGCCCGAGGCGTCACCGTCCCCGCCGGCGCCGGCGCCGGCGCCGGTGCCGCCGTCCGGCGCGGCCGGATCGGAGCCGCCGCCGCTCACCTGGATCGTGACCACCTGCCCGGCCGACACCCGGGAGCCCGCGGCCGGCGAGAGCCCCAGGACGGTGCCCCGTGGCTGGTCGGCGCCGGCTTCGGTGACGGCGGAGCGCAGTCCGGCGGCCTGCAGCGCGCGCCGGCACTCGTCGAGCGCCCGGCAGTCCGGCACGACGCGGGTGTTGCCGTTCTGCACCACGGGGTCGGCGGCCGCGAAGGGCACCATCGGCCGCCCGCCGAGGATCGGTGCCATCGCGTCGTGCCAGATGGTCGCGCCCTTGCCGCCGCCGAAGCTGC
The DNA here is from genome assembly GCF_025716945.1 of Geodermatophilus sp. YIM 151500. Classification (GTDB taxonomy): domain Bacteria; phylum Actinomycetota; class Actinomycetes; order Mycobacteriales; family Geodermatophilaceae; genus YIM-151500. The sequence goes on along the minus strand of NZ_JAOVZT010000011.1, from coordinate 45,308 downwards.
CGACGTCGCGGCCCTCCTTCGGGTCGAGCACCATCACGCTGGCCGCGTACTCGGGCGTGTAGCCGACGAAGGCGACCGAGTAGCGGCTCTGCGTCGTCCCGGTCTTGCCGGCGATCTGGTGACCGGGCACGTAGGCGCGAGCGCCGGTCTGCCCGGGCGTGCCCGGCTCGACGTCCTTGCGCAGGATCTGGTTCAGCGTCGTGGCCACGCCCTGCGGGATCGACCCGGGTGTGCAGCTGTTGTCGGCGACCAGCGGCCGGCCGTCCTTCTGCAGCGGCTCGCCGTCCCGGTCGAGCACCGCGGTGACCGGCGTCGGGTCGCAGCGGGTCCCGTTGGCGGCCAGCGTCGAGTAGGCGTTGGCGAGGTCGAGCGGGCTGGTCGGCTCGGCGCCGAAGGTGAACGAGCCCCGGTTCTCGTCGATGATCTGGTCCGCCGGCGTCTGGTTGGGCTGGTCGAAGCGCATGCCCATCCGCTCGGCCATGCGCACCGGGCCCTCGACGCTGCCGAGCGCGTCCTCCAGCGCCAGGAAGTAGGTGTTGGAGGACATGACCAGCGCCTGCTCCATGTCCGACGTGCCCGGGTAGCCGCTGCCGGCGTTGGGGACCGAGTAGGGGCGGCTGCCGTTCTTGTAGACCCGCGACGTGTACCGGTTGCCGGTGCTGATCGTGTAGTACTGCGAGAAGCCCCGTTCCAGCGCGGCCGCCGCGGTGAACACCTTGTAGGTCGACCCGGAGCCCTGGCTCGCCCGCACGTTGAGCACGACCGACTCGCAGACCGCGGGGTCGGAGCAGCCGTACTCCCGGTTGACGCTCATCGCCAGCACGTGGCCCGTGCCCGGCTCGACGACGGTGTACATACCGGCCAGCGAGTCGCCCATCGGCAGCGTGTTCAGCACCGCCTGGTCGCCGGCCGCCTGGACGTCGGGGCGCAGCGTCGTCTGCACCGTCAGCCCGCCGTTCGCCAGCTCGCCCTCGGTCAGGCCCAGCGTCCCGATCAGGTACTCGCGCACGTAGGCGCAGAAGAAGCCGCCGGTGGAGGCGTCGATGCAGCCGTTCTGCGCCGGAGGCTGCGGCGCGACCTCGACCGGGGTGGCCGAGATGTCGGCGAGCTCCTGGTCGGTGATGTGGCCGAGCACGTGCATCCGCTGCAGCACCTGGTTGCGGCGGACCTGCGCGTTCTCCGGGTTGAGGATGGGGTCGTCGTTGGCCGGGCTCTGCGCCAGGCCGGCCAGCATGGCGGCCTGCGGCAGGCTGAGATCGGCGGCGTTCACGCTGAAGTAGCGCTGCGCCGCGGCCTGGACGCCGTAGGCCCCCTGGCCGAAGTACACGAGGTTCAGGTAGCGGGTGAGGATCTCGTCCTTCGAGTACTCCTCCTCCAGCCGCAGGGCCAGACGCGCCTCGCGCAGCTTGCGACCGACGTTCTGCTCGGTCGCCGCCCGCCGTTCCTCGGCGGTGTCGGCGCTCTGCAGCAGCGTCTGCTTGACGAGCTGCTGGGTGAGGGTGGAGCCGCCCTCGCGCACCGCTCCCGCCGCCAGGTTCGTGGCGAGCGCGCGCATGGTGCCCTGGACGTCGAGCCCGTTGTGCGCGTAGAAGCGCGAGTCCTCGATGTCGACCAGCGCCTGCTTCATGACGTCGGCGATCTGGTCGCTGGGCACCGGCGACCGGTTGTTCGTGTAGAAGTTCGTGATCAGCGAGCCGTCGGCCGCCAGCACGCGGGTGTTGCCGGCCGGTGTGGCCTCGGTCAGCTCCTCCGGCAGGGTCTCGAGCAGGGACGCCGAGTTGCGCGCCACCATGCCCGTCCCGCCGACCCAGGGCAGCAGCAGGCCGGCCAGCAGCGCACCCGCCACGACGACCGTCATGGCGAGCTTGGCGAGGATCGTGGACCGGCGGCGCGCGTTCTCCGTCATCGCAGGCCAGAGTACGTGCCGGAGGGTATGAGCTGCGTCACGTCGAGTCGCGACGCTCGGTGACGCGGCGGCGGCGTCGGATCAGCGGCGGCGGACGGGCAGCACGCGGGTCCGCGGGATCCCGGTGGGGGTGTCGTCCGGGCCGGTCAGCTCGCCGGCCATCTCCCGCAGCCCCTCGAGGTCGTGCACGTCGCCCGCGGCGGCGTGCACGGTGCGGACGGCGACGTCGGGGTGGGCGCTGGTGAACCGGTCGGCCAGGTGCTGTTCCCGGGCGGCCAGGGTCATCCGCTCGGCGTGCACCCGCAGCGCCGCCGCGGCCAGCTCGGCGCCCTCGCCGCCGGCCTCGACCACCTCCTCCGCGGCGCCCTCGGCGCGGGTCGCCGACAGCACGGTGGTCGCCGGCGGGTGGGTGCGGTTGAGCACCAGCCCGGCCAGCGGCAGGCCCTCCGTGGAAAGCCGGTCGACGAAGAAGGAGGCCTCGCGGAGCGCGTCCGGCTCGGGGGTGGCGACCACGACGAACGACGTGCCGGGGCGGTGGAGCAGCTCGTAGGTGGCGTTCGCCCGCTCGCGGAAACCGCCGAACATGGTGTCCAGCGCGGAGACGAAGGCGGAGATGTCGCGCAGGAGCTGGCCGCCGAGCACCTTCGAGATGATCCGGCTGAAGACCAGGAAGCCGGCGCTGACGAACTTGAGGCCGGCCCGGCTGGGGGCCGTGAGCAGCCGGATCATCGTGCCGTCGAGGAAGCGGCTCATCCGGTTGGGGGCGTCGAGGAAGTCCAACGCGGACCGGGACGGCGGGGTGTCGACGACGATGAGGTCCCAGGTGTCGGCGGCCCGCAGCTGGCCGAGCTTCTCCATCGCCATGTACTCCTGCGTCCCGGCGAAGGACGACGACAGCGACTGGTAGAAGGGGTTGTCGAGGATCTGCTGGGCCCGCTCGGGGGTGGAGTGCGCCACGACGATGTCGTCGAAGGTGCGCTTCATGTCCAGCATCATCGCGTGCAGCTCGCCGGCGGCCCCCGGGACGTCGATCCGTCGGGGCTCGTTGTCCAGCTCCTCCAGGCCCAGCGACTGGGCCAGCCGGCGGGCCGGGTCGATGGTGAGGACGACGACCCGCCGCCCGGCCTCGGCCGCGGCCAGGCCCAGCGCCGCGGACGTCGTCGTCTTGCCGACCCCGCCGGCGCCGCAGCAGACGATGATCCGCGAGCCGGGGTCGGTGATGAGGGCGGCGAGGTCCATCGGCGGGGCCTCGCGACCCGGCTGCGGCCGGGCACCGGGGGCGGGCCGGTGCGTGCCGGCGGGCTCGGTGGCCGCGGCGGGCTCGACCGCCATCAGGCGGCCACCTCGGCGCGCAGGTGCTCCTCCAGCCGGCCGGCCAGCTCGAACAGGCAGCCGACGTCCATGGGCCCGGGCATCAGCGGCAGCTCGACGACCGGCCGGCCGAGCGCCTCGACGTCGTCGCGCAGCTCGTCCTGCGCCGCCCAGCGCTGCGCGTGCTCGACGACCTGTGCGGCCAGCGCGGCGGCGAGGCCGTCGGTGCCGGGCAGGTGCACGGTGCCCAGCGCGGCGGCCAGGTCGGCGCCGGTGAGCCCACCCTCCGCCGCCCGGCGCAGGTCGGTCTCGGGCAGCGCCGGCTCGGTGGCCATGTTGACGATGACCGAGCCGATCGGCAGCGAGGCCGCCGACAGCTCGGCGATCGCGTCGGCGGTCTCCTGGACCGGCATGTCCTCGAGCAGCGTGACCACGTGGACGGCGGTCTGCGGCGAGCGCAGCACGGCCATGACGCCGTCACTCTGCGTCCTGATCGGGCCCGAGCGGGCCAGCTGCGCCATCTCCGCGGTGACACCGAGGAAGCGGGTGATCCGGCCGGTGGGCGGGGCGTCGACGACGACGGCGTCGTAGACGGGACGGCCCTTCTCCCGCCGCGTCACCGCCTCCTTGATCTTGCCGGTGAGCAGCACGTCGCGGAGCCCGGGGGCGATGGCGGTGGCGAAGTCGATCGCGCCCATCTTGCGCAGCGCCCGGCCGGCCCGGCGCAGGTTGTAGAACATGTCGAGGTACTCGAGCAACGCCTCCTCGACGTCGATCGCGAGCGCCCGGACCTCGCCGTGGCCGCGGGTCACCGCGACCCGCCGTTCCTCGTAGGGCAGCGGCGGGGTGTCGAACAGCTGGGCGATGCCCTGGCGGCCCTCGGTCTCGACCAGCAGCACCGTGCGCCCGTCGGCGGCCAGCGCCAGCGCCAGGGCGGCGGCGACCGTCGTCTTGCCGGTGCCGCCCTTTCCGGTGACGACGTGCAGTCGCGCAGCGCTCACCCGCACCAGCCTAGGAGTCGGAGGACCCTCCTGCCCCCCACCGTTCGCAAGCTCACGGCGGGGACCCTGCAGGAAGGTCGGGTGCCCCGGGGCCACGCCGGGCCGCGGGCGGCTGCGCTAGCGTCCAGGTCATGAGCGAACCGGCCCGTCGCAGGTGGGAGTACGCGACCATCCCGCTGCTGATCCACAACACCAAGGCGATCCTCGATTCGTGGGGCGTCGACGGCTGGGAACTCGTGGCGGTGCTGCCCGGCCCGGGTGGTCCGGAGCAGCCGGTGGCCTACCTCAAGCGGCCGGTCGAGTGAGGCGGCGCCGATGACCTCCCCGTCGCCGTCCGGGAACCCGCCGCGGAGCTGGCAGGCCCGCCTCGCCGAGCTGGGCATCCGGCTTCCGGCGGTGGCCGCGCCGGTGGCCTCGTACGTGCCCGCCGTCCGCACCGGCTCGCTCGTGTTCACCTCTGGGCAGCTGCCCTTCGTCGACGGCGGGCTGCGACGCACCGGCAAGGTGGGTGGCTCAGTCGACGTGGAGGCCGCCGCCGCCGACGCCAAGGTCTGCGCGCTCAACGCGCTCGCCGCGATCGACGAGCTGGTCGGCCTGGACTCGGTCGCCCGGGTCGTGCGGGTCGTCGGCTACGTGGCCAGCGTCGAGGGTTTCACCGGCCAGGCGCGCGTGATCAACGGCGCCAGCGAGCTGCTCGGCCGCATCTTCGGCCCGGCCGGTCAGCACGCGCGCAGCGCGATCGGGGTGGCCGAGCTGCCGCTGGGCTCCCCGGTCGAGGTCGAGCTGACCGTCGAACTGGCGGAGTGAGATCGAGCATGCTGCGGTCCCGGTGCGGAGGCCCGGAGGCCGTGACCTCGCCGTCCTCCGGACGGGACCACCACGAGGCGCCGTCACGGCCGACGGGGAGCGTGGTCCGGGCGGGCAGCCTGCGGCCTCCGCGCCGCGACCACGGCCTCCCGGCGCGACCGTGACCGCCGTCCCACGGCAGGCGGCGACGGTGCTGCTCCTGCGCGACGGGGCCGAGGGCCTCGAGGTGTACGTGCTGCGCCGGACGCGCGGCATGCCGTTCGCCGGAGGCATGACCGCCTACCCGGGCGGGGGCGTCGACCCGCGGGACGGTGACACCGAGATCGGCTGGGTGGGGCCGCCACCCGCGGAGTGGGCGGCCGCCTTCGGGTGCGACGAGCGGCTCGCCCGCGAGCTGGTCTGCGCCGCGGTGCGGGAGACCTTCGAGGAGGCCGGCGTCCTGCTGGCGGGTTCGGGGGACGGCGTCGTCCCCGACGTGTCCGGCCAGGACTGGGAGGACCAGCGCCAGGCGCTGCTCAGCCGGGAGCTCTCCCTCGCCGAGCTGCTCGCCGTCCGCGACCTCTCGGTGCGCTCGGACCTGCTGCGGCCCTTCGCGCACTGGATCACCCCGCCGGTCGAGCCGCGCCGCTACGACACGAAGTTCTTCGCCGCGGCGCTCCCGCTCGGCCAGGAGGCCCGGCACGTCTCCGGGGAGGCCGACGAGGCGTGCTGGCTGCGACCCGAGGCGGCCCTGGCGGAGATGTCCGCGGGCACCCGGCCGATGCTGCCGCCGACCATCCACACCCTGGGCCAGCTGAAGCCGTTCCCCGACGTCACGGCCGCCCTCGCCGGCTCGCCGCCCGAGCCGCTGCACCCGATCAGCCCGATCTTCACCGAGGAGCCCGACGGCCGCTGGGCCGTGCTGCCCGACGGCACCCGCATCCGGATGGTCGTGCCGTTGCCTTCGTGACCCTCCGGGTCACACCGCGGCCAACGGCCGTTCCCCCGCTGCGTGGAGCCCCGCCTCGCGTCCCCGCCGGGGAGCCTCCGGCCCCCGCGCCGGGTCCGCGACCCCCGCAGGGCGGCTCTCGCCGGCACCGCGGCCAACGGCCGTTCCCCCGCTGCGTGGAGCCCCGCCTCGCGTCCCCGCCGGGGAGCCTCCGGCCCCCGCGCCGGGTCCGCGACCCCCGCAGGGCGGCTCTCGCGTTCAGCGCTCGACGGGTGTCACCGCGCGCGGCGGCGCAGCCGGTCCTCGTCGAGGATGACCACCGACTTGCCCTGCAGCTGGATCCAGCCGCGGTGGACGAAGTCGGCCAGCGCCTTGTTGACCGTCTCGCGCGAGGCGCCCACGAGCTGGGCGAGCTCCTCCTGGGTCAGGTCGTGCTTGACCCGCAGGCCCTCGCTCTCGCGGCTGCCGAACCGGTCGGCCATCTGAAGCAGCGCTTTGGCGACGCGGCCCGGCACGTCGGTGAAGATCAGGTCGGCCACCGAGTCGTTGGTGCGCCGCAGCCGGCGGGCCAGCACTCGCAGCAGCTGCTCGCCGATCTCGGGGTGCGCCTCGATCCACAGCCGCAGGACCGACTGCGGCATGCGGGCCAGCTTGACGTCGGTCACCGCGGTGGCCGACGCGGTGCGCGGGCCGGGGTCGAACACCGACAGCTCGCCGAACTGGTCGGACGGCCCCATGACCGCCAGCACGTTCTCGCGCCCGTCCGGCGCCCGCCGGGACAACTTGATCTTGCCCTGCAGGACGATGTAGAGGCTGTCGCCCGGCTCGCCTTCCTGGAAGACCGTCTTGCCGCGAGGAAGGGTGAGGGTCTCCAAACGGCTGGCGACCGGCTCCACCGCCTCTTCCGACAACCCCTGGAAGAGCCCGGACTGGGCCAGCACCTCGTCCACTGCACGTCCTCCCGCACGCTCTCGACGGACGCACCGGCATCCGTGTCCGCACGGAGTCTAGGGGGCTGTGCGATCACTCACCCGATCGGTGGGCCCGAGCGTCCCCAGACGGGGCGAGGCTCGGCCTCCCTGCAGGGCCCCGCTGCGAGATCGCGAGCGGTGGGGGGCAGGGATGGGGCAGGGAGGCCTTTCTCACACGAGCGGCGGGTTGGCGGTCCGGCCGCGGCCGCGGCGGCCCCGCCAGCGGGTCAGCGCCCGGCGGATACCGGAGTGCGCCAGCTCGTCGACGTCGTCGGGGGTCGCGGTGCTGAGGAACTCGTCGACGTCGTCGGGAGTGGTGGTGCTGAGGAACTCGTCCATGTCGCGCGCGGACCCGGGGCGGCGCAGCGGCTCCTCGACGCGCTCCATGACGAGCAGGAAGGCGATGAGCAGGGGCGGGAACAGGACGACGCTGAAGGCGACCACCACTACCTCCTCGATCGGATCGGGGGCGCTCTTCGCTGCGTCGGCAACCGGCGCGCGGGCCGGCGTCGCCCGGTGCCGATGATGACACGGCGGTACCCGTCGGCCGCGCCGCCTACTCTCGAACGCGTGTCCGCGCCCGCGTCGTCGTCCGAGCCGTCCTCCGCGTCGTCGCAGGCGGCCCCGGGGGTGTCCGCGGATCCGGTCCAGCGCGGGGCGCCGGGATACGCCCGCCCGGTGCGGCAGCGCCCGGCGCGTCGGTCCCTGCCGGCCGGTGCCTCGCCGTTCGACCCGGACGAGACGCCGCTCGCGCGCACCCGCCGCGCCCGCCGGATGGCCCGCGAGCTGGCCGCCATCCACCCCGACGCGCACTGCGAGCTGGATTTCCGCGACCCCTTCGAGCTGCTCGTCGCCACCGTGCTGTCCGCGCAGACCACCGACAAGACGGTCAACCGGGTGACGCCGGCGCTCTTCGCCCGCTACCCCGACGCGGTGGCCCTGGCCGGCGCCGACCGAACCGAGCTCGAGCAGCTGCTCGTGCCCACCGGCTTCTACCGCGCCAAGGCGGGCTCCCTGCTCGGCCTGGCCACCGCGCTGGTCGAGCGCTTCGACGGGGAGGTGCCGGGCCGCATGGCCGACCTGGTCACGCTGCCCGGGGTGGGGCGCAAGACCGCCAACGTCGTCCTCGGCAACGCCTTCGGCGTGCCGGGGCTGACCGTCGACACGCACTTCGGCCGGCTGGTCCGCCGCTTCGGGTGGACGGCGGAGGAGGACCCGGTCAAGGTCGAGGCCGAGGTCGCCGCCCTGGTGCTGAAGAAGGAATGGACCGACTTCAGCCACCGCGTGATCTTCCACGGCCGCCGCGTCTGCCACGCCAAGAAGGCCGCCTGCGGCGCCTGCGGGCTGGCCCGGTGGTGTCCCTCCTACGGCATCGGCCCCACCGATCCGCCGGCCGCGTTGAAGCTGGTGAAGTCCCCGGCCGCGTCGGACACCGAATGAGCGGCACCATCACCGCCGCCACCGCAGCCTTGCTCGTCCTGCTGGCCGGCTGCTCGACCGAGGAGGCGGTCGACGGCGCGGAGCGGCCGCCGGCCGATCCGGATCCGCTCGCCGCGGTGCTGCCGCCCTGCCCGGAGCAGCCGGATCGACCGGCCACCGGGGCCCGGACGCTGCCCGCCCTCGCCCTCGACTGCCCGGCCGGCGGATCGCTCGACCTCGGCCGGGCACCGGGCGTGCCCACCGTCGTGAACCTCTGGGGCAGCTGGTGCGGGCCGTGCCGCGAGGAGCTGCCGGTGCTCCAGGAGCTGGCCGACGCCGCCGGTGAGGCGGTGCGGGTGGTGGGCGTGATCAGCAAGGACGGCGCCCCCCAGGCCGCGTCGTTCGCCACCGACGCGGGCGTCGCCTTCCCGAGCGCCTTCGACGGGGAGGGGCGGCTGATGACCGAGCTCGGCATCAACCTGCTGCCCTTCACGTACTTCCTGGACGCCGACGGCGCCCTCGTGCACACCGAGGTCGGCCCCGTCGAATCCCTCGACGAGCTCCGCGGCCTCGTCGGCACCCACCTCGGGGTGCGGGTGTGAGGAAGGGGGTGCACCAGTGAGCGCGTCCCGGCCCGGTGCACGACCGGGGGAGCCGTCCCGGCCGCCGACCGTCGCGCCGCCGACCGCGCCGCCGACCGCGCCGCCGGAGGAGCTGCCGGCGTTCCTGCGCCGCCTGCTCGACGCCGCCGACGACCTGCCGCTGCGCCACCGCATGCCGACCCCGACCGCCACCGCCCGGCGGTCGGCGGTGCTCATCCTGTTCGGTGAGGGACCGGCGGGCCACGACGTCCTCCTCATCGAGAAGACCGCCCACCTGCGCAGCCACGCGGGGCAGCCGGCCTTCCCCGGCGGAGGCGCCGACCCGGCCGACGACTACCCGATCGGCACCGCGTTGCGCGAGGCGGAGGAGGAGGCCGGTGTCGACCCGGCCGGGGTTCGCGTGCTGGCGACCCTGCAAGAACTGTTCATCCCGCCGTCGGACCGGCTCGTCGTCCCCGTCGTCGCCTGGTGGGACGACCCGGCCGACGTCCTGGTCGCCGATCCCCACGAGGTCGCGCGGGTCGCCCGGGTGCCGCTGGCCGACCTGGTCGATCCGGCCAACCGGTTCCGCGTCCGGCACCCCTCCGGCTACGTCGGCCCGGCCTTCGGCGTTGCCGACATGGTGGTCTGGGGCTTCACCGCCGGCCTCCTCGACGCCCTGCTCACCGCCGCCGGGCTCGCCCGACCGTGGGACGTCCGCGACGTCCGTCCCCTGCCTCCGGTGGGGACGCGGCCGGCCACCCTGCCCGGGGCCGACGACGGGGACGAGGAGGACGAAGCCGCTCCGCTCGGTGCCGAGCCGGAGGGTGACGACGGTCCGGCGGCCGGCGACGGCACGCCGACGGTGGCCGACCCCGCTCCGGACGGCCCTCCGACGCGTACGGTTCCCGGTCGATGACGGCAGGGCGGCTGGCGGTCCGGCGCGGGGTTCCCGCGGCGGCGCTGGCGTGCGCCCTCCTCACCGCGTGCGGCGGGGGCGAGGCGGCTCCGGAGACCGCCCCGTCCGCCCCGGCCGGGGTGGGCACGGTGACCACCGCCTCGGACGGCGTCCAGGAGGTCACGCTGCAGACCCAGGACGACTACGTCTTCACGCCCGCCGAATTCACCGTGGAGCCGGGGCGGGTGCGGCTGACCGTGGACAACGTCGCCGAGGAGCTGACCCACAACTTCCGGTTCACACCGGATACCGGCCCGGCGTCGATCGCCGAGGAGATCGACCTGCTCGCCCCCGGGCAGCGGGAGACGATCGAGTTCGACGTGACGGCGACGGGCGACTACCCGTTCGAGTGCAGCTTCCACATCCGCCTGGGTCAGGTCGGCACGATGACGGTGACCGGCGGATGACGGCGCGCGCGGGCGCCCCGGCGGCGACGGGACGGCGGTCCGGACGGGTGCGCGTGCCCTGATGTCCGTGGTCGACCTGATCCTCATCGGCGTGGCGCTGCTCTTCGCGCTGTCCGGCTTCCGGCAGGGGCTCCTGGTGTCGGCCACCTCGTTCTTCGGCTTCCTGGGTGGCGCCGTCGTGGGCGCGCAGTTCTCCCAGCCGGTCGCCGAGCGGGTCGACGGTTCGAGCGTCACCCGGGTGTTCGCCGCGCTCGTCGTCGTCCTCGCCGGCGCGCTGCTCGGCCAGGTGGTGGCCGGGGCTGTCGGACGCGCGCTGCGCCAACGGGTGACCTGGGAGCCGGCCAAGGTGGTCGACTCCGTCGCCGGCGCGGTGGTGTCCGCGATCGCGGTCCTGCTGGTGGCCTGGATGGTGGCCTCCCCGCTGGCCAGCTCCCCCTTCCCGACGGTGGCCAGCCAGGTGCGGCAGTCCGCGCTGGTCCAGGCGGTCGAGCAGGCCGTGCCCGACCAGGTGCGGACGGTCTACGACTCGCTGCGCGAGGCCATCGACCGCAACGGGCTGCCCGACGTGCTCGACCCGCTGACCCCCACGCGGGTGCCGGACGTCCCGGTGCCCGACGAGGCGCTCGCCGCCAGCCCGGTCGTGGGCTCGGTGCGCGGGTCGGTGGTCAAGATCAGCGGCATCGCGCCGAGCTGCTCGCGGCAGATCGACGGCTCCGGATTCGTCTACGCCGTCGACCGGGTGATGACCAACGCGCACGTGCTCGCCGGTGTGACCGAACCGGTCGTGCTGGCCGAGGGCGAGGAGTACCCGGCGACGCCGGTGTACGTCGACGAGGCCACCGACGTCGCGGTGCTCGCCGTCCCGGGCCTGCCGACGGTGCCGCTGCGGTTCACCCCCGAGCCGGCCGACAGCGGTGACGACGCGATCATCATGGGTTACCCGGGTGGCGGTGACCTCTACGTCGGCCCGGCGCGCGTGCGCCAGCGCGGCGAGATCAGCGGGCCGGACTTCCGCAACAGCGGCACCGTCGTCCGCGACGTGTACGCGCTCTTCGGCACGGTGCGCTCGGGCAACTCCGGTGGGCCGCTGTTCGCACCCGACGGCAGCGTGCTCGGCGTGGTGTTCGCCTCGGCGGTCGACGATCCCGACACCGGCTACGCCCTCACCGCCGCGCAGGTCGCCGAGGCCGCCTCCACCGGGCTCGCCGCCACCGCACCCGCGGCCACCGGCCCCTGCGAGTAAGAGGACCCCCCTACCCCCCACCACTCGCAGGCTCGCGGCGGGACCCTGCAGGGGGGCCGCGTCCTCCCCACCCCTCGCAGGCTCGGGGCGGGACCCGGGACGGGGCCGCCCTGCCCCCTACCACTCGCAGGCTCGGGGCGGGACCCGGGACGGGGCCGCCCTGCCCCCTACCACTCGCAGGCTCGGGGCGGGACCCGGGACGGGGCCACCCCGCCCCCCACCACTCGCAGGCTCGCGGCGGGACCCTGCTGGGGAGCCGCGTCCTCCCCACCCCCCTCAGCGGAGCTGGGTGGCCCAGGCGACCAGCGCCCGGCTGACCTCGTCGGGCGCCTCCTCCTGCGGGAAGTGGCCGACGCCGGGCAGCTCGCGCCAGTCGTAGGCGCCGGCGACGTAGCGGCCCGACCCCCGCGCGCTCTCCACCAGCACGCACGGGTCGAGCTCGCCGTGCAGCTGGAGGGTCGGTGCGGTCACCGGGGCGGCCATCCGGCGCGCGTAGCGCAGCCCATCGGGGCGCAGCTGCGAGCGGCCGGCCCAGCGGTGGTACTCCATGGCGCCGTACGCCGCCTGCGGAATGCGTGCGGCGGAGCGGTAGCGCTCGACCGCCTCCGCGAAGGCGGGCGTGTGCACCCACGCCGGTCCCGCCCACCGTTGCAGCAGGTCGGCGACCGGGTCGTCGTCGGTGCGGGTCAGCCGCCGCTCGGGCAGCCGGGGGAGCTGGAAACGCAGCGCGTACCGGGAGGCCCGCCGCTGCCGCGGGTCGGCCATCGCGGCCCGCAGCCGGCGGGGATGGGCCATCGACAGGACGACCAGCCGACGCACGGTGCGCGGGTGCAGCGCGGCCGTCGTCCAGGCCAGCAGGCCCCCCCAGTCGTGCCCGACGACGACGGCGTCGCGCTCGCCGAGCGCGCGGACCAGTGCTGCCACGTCGGCGGCGAGGCTGGGCAGGTCGTAGCCGCGCGGGGGTTTGTCGCTCGCGCCGTAGCCGCGCAGGTCCGGCGCGACGGCGTGGAATCCGGCGTCGGCCAGGGCCGGTAGCTGGGCACGCCAGGTCCACCAGAACTGGGGGAAGCCGTGCAACAGCAGCACGAGAGGACCCTCACCGGCCTCCGCGGCGTGCAGCCGGATGCCGTTGGCGGAGATGTCGCGGTGCTGCCACGGCCCGGGCAGCAGGACGCTGGTCGCATCGGGACGACCGCTGCCCGGACCGCCCGTGCCGCCGCTCAGCGCGACCCCGCGAGGCGGCCGGCTGCCATGCGGCGGGCGCCCCGGGTCAGACCAGGTAGGAGTCGGGGGAGCGCCGCTCGACCCGGCCCTGCTCGACGGTGGGCAGATCACGGCGCCGCTGGCCGGGCGCCTCGCGGTGCAGCACCTCGGGCAGGTCGCGCAAGCTCTCGAGCGTGCGCTCGGGCTTCTCGATCTTCTTGAGCGCCCGCAGCCCGACCAGCCCGGCCACCGCGGCGACCAGCGCGAGCAGCAGCCACACCAGCAGGTAGGACAGCCAGCGGTACAGCCCCAGGGCGGTCAGCCCCTCGGCCAGGGCCACCAGCAGGAAGATCAGGCTGAACAGCAGCACGACACCGGCCACGACGAAGGCCGCGATGCCGACGCCGGCGCGCTTCACCGAGCGGGTCAGCTCGGTCTTGGCCAGCTCGATCTCGCCTCGCACGAGCACCGACACGTCGGCCATCGCGCTCTGGACGAGCGTGCCGATCGAGGAGTCGTCGGTGCGTGCGGTCCGGTGCGCCGGCACGGTCTGGGCCACGGGCTCTCCCTCGGTCGGTTCGGGTGCAGGTCAGCAGAGATCGTGCCGCACCGGCGCCGACCGCGCCCCCCGGGTCCCCCGGCCGGTGGAGTGCGGGAGCGCAGGAAACCTGCGCTCCCGCACTCCGGTCAGTCCTCGGACGGCGAGGAAGGGAGCTTGTCCTTGATCAGGCTCATCACCGACGAGTCGGTCAGCGTGGTGACGTCGCCGAGCTCGCGGTTCTCCGCCACGTCGCGCAGCAACCGCCGCATGATCTTGCCCGACCGGGTCTTGGGCAGCTCCTGGACCACCATGATCTGCCGCGGCTTGGCGATCGGGCCGATGTCGCGGGCCACGTGGTTCCGCAGGGTCTGCACCAGCTCGCCGCCCGCGCCCTCGGCTCCGTACTTCTCGGCCGCGTCGCCACGCAGGATGACGAACGCGACGATGCCCTGGCCGGTGGTGGGGTCGCTGGCCCCGACGACGGCCGCCTCCGCCACGGTGGGGTGCGCCACCAGCGACGACTCGACCTCGGTGGTGGAGATCCGGTGGCCGGAGACGTTCATGACGTCGTCCACCCGGCCGAGCAGCCAGATGTTGCCGTCGGCGTCCTTCTTCGCCCCGTCACCGGCGAAGTAGGTGCTCGGGCCGAACCGCGACCAGTAGGTGTCGACGTAGCGGTCGTCGTCGCCCCAGATGGTGCGCAGCATCGACGGCCACGGCTCGGTGAGCACCAGCAGCCCGGTCGAGTCGTCGGCCAGCTCGTTGCCCTCGTCGTCGACCACCTTGGCCGAGATGCCCGGGAACGGCGTCTGCGCCGAGCCGGGCACCAGCGTGCTGACCCCCGGCAGCGGGGTGATCATGTGCGCGCCGGTCTCGGTCTGCCACCAGGTGTCGACGATCGGGCAGCGGCCGTGGCCGATGTGCTCGTGGTACCAGAGCCAGGCCTCGGGGTTGATCGGCTCGCCCACCGAACCCAGCACCCGCAGGGAGGACAGATCGGCCTTCGCCGGGACGTCCTCGCCCCACTTCATGAAGGTCCGGATCACCGTCGGGGCGGTGTAGAGGATGGTGACCCCGTACCGGTCGACGATGTCCCACCAGCGGCCGCGGTGCGGCGTCTCCGGCGTGCCCTCGTACATCACCGACGTCGCCCGGTTGGCCAGCGGCCCGTAGACGATGTAGCTGTGGCCGGTGACCCAGCCGACGTCGGCCGCCGTCCAGAAGACGTCCGTGTCGGGCTTGAGGTCGAAGACCGCCCAGTGGGTGTAGGCCACCTGGGTCAAGTAGCCGCCGCTGGTGTGCAGGATGCCCTTGGGCTTGGCCGTCGTCCCCGACGTGTACATGATGTAGAGCGGGTGCTCGGCGTCGAAGGCCTCGGCGGTGTGCTCGGTCGACTGCCGGCCGACGACGTCGTCCCACCACAGGTCGCGGCCCTCGGTCCACTCGACGTCCTGCTCGGTCCGCTTGACCACGACCACGTTGCGCACGTTCCCGCTGCGGCTCACGGCGTCGTCCACGGCCGGTTTGAGCGCCGACGGCGCACCCCGCCGGTAGCCGCCGTCGGCGGTGATGACCAGGACGGCGCCGGCGTCGTCGAGCCGGCTGGCCAGCGCGTCGGCGGAGAAGCCGCCGAACACCACCATGTGGACGGCGCCGATGCGGGCGCAGGCCAGCATCGCGATGACCGTCTCGGGGAGCATCGGCAGGTAGATGGCGACCCGGTCGCCGACCTGCACGCCGAGCTCGAGCAGGGCGTTGGCCGCCCGGCAGACCTCGTCCTTGAGCTGGGCGTAGGTGATCGTCCGCTGGTCGCCCGGCTCGCCCTCCCAGTGGTAGGCGACCTGGTCGCCGTGGCCGGCCTCGACGTGCCGGTCGACGCAGTTGTAGGCCACGTTGAGCCTGCCGCCGACGAACCACTTGGCGAACGGGGGCTTGCTCCAGTCGAGCGCCTGGTCCCACTCCCGCTCCCAGGACAGCCGGCGCGCGGCCTGCTCCCAGAAGGCGAGCCGGTCGCGGTCGGCCTCGGCGTAGACGTCGGGGCCCACGTTGGCGCCGGCGGCCAGCTGTTCCGGGGGCGGGAACGTCCGGTCCTGCGCCTGGGTCGACTCGCTCATGCCGCTACCTCCGAGGGTCGGGCGTCGCGTCACTGCGACGCGGGTGGGGCCGTCGTGTGTCCTCCACCACACCGTATTGCCGACCGCCGTCCGGCGTATGCCCGGAGCGCAGCCGCCCGGTGCGGAGTGGATCCGTGGGCGTGACGCGCACGGGCGTGACGCGCACGGATCCACGCCGGTCGCGTCAGCCGCAGCCGGGGTCGTAGGGGCGCAGCGGCACGGTGGACCGACAGCCGTAGCCGGGATCGGCGACCACGACCGGGTCGAGCACGTCGTCGCCCGCGGGTCGGACGCCGTCCTCGACCCAGCGCACCAGGTCGTCGAACGCCGTCGTCCACTCCTGCGGCGAGAAGTCGCAGTGCGCGACGGTGCGGACGGCCCGCTGCACCAGCAGGTCGGGGTCCCCGCGGGCGGCGACGTCGCGGGCGTACTCCTGCTCCATGCTGAACGGCACGAACAGGTCGCCCAGGCCGTGGAGGGTCAGCACCGGCACGGAGGGCCGGCCGTCGATGGTGGGCACGCCGGTGAGCCCGCCGCCGCCCGGCGCGGCCTCCACGCGCAGGATCTCCTCGTTGAGCGCCCGTTCCTCGGTGGTCAGCGCCGGGTCGGCGTCGAGCTGGTAGACCGTGCCGGCGTTGCCGCCGACCGGTCCGGGCTCCTCCCCGAGTCCGGGATCGGTCGGGTAGAGGGTGAACAGGAACTGCGCCCACTCGGCGAAGCCGCGGTCGGTGAGCGGCCGGTCGCCGCCGGTGCGCTGCACGGTCAGCGCGCGCAGGTCCTCGCCCGCCTCGGTGGGCACGAGCGGGTACGGCGTGCCGAGCGCCGGGGCGATCTGCTGCGGCACGACCGTCGTGACGTAGTCGCCCGGCGCCGGGTAGACGGGCAGCGTCGCGGTGTCGGGGACGAGCGCCTGGGCGGCCGCGTTGTAGTCGAGGAAGGTGTCGAACAGCCGCCGGTCGCCCATCACGCCGCACACCGGCAGGGCTCCGTCGTACTCGTCGGGGAAGGTTTCGAGGGTGACACCGGTGACGTGCCCGCCCATCGAGACGCCGCTCAGGTACCGCCGCCGGGGCTCGCGGACGGTCGCGTCGAAGTGCTCGACGAGCCGGTGGGTGCTCCGGACGCCGGAGCCGACGTCGTAGCCGTTCTCGTCGTAGCTGGACGCGGCCCAGGCGTAGCCACGGGCGACGAGGTGCTCCCGCAGCGGGGGGTCGTCGACGGTCAGCTCCGGACCGGTACCGCGGTAGCCGTGCGCGTGGACGACCAGGTCGCCGTTCCACGACTCGGGCACCTCGATGCGGAAGCCGGCGCCGCCCAGCACACCCCACCGGCGGGTGGTCTCGACGCCGTTGGCCGGCGGGCCGAACGGCAGCTTCGCCTCGTCGACGAAGTACTCGGTCGCCGGCGGCGGTGACCGGTCCTGCGCCGCGGTCGGGTCGGTGGGCTCGGTGAACTCGGTGGCCGCGGCGGTCGCGGTGGGCTCGGGGGTCGCGGTGGGCTCGGTGGTCGCGGCGGAGGGGGAGCAGGCCGCGACGAGCCCGGTCACGAGGGCGATGAGGAACGACCGGGTCGGGGCTCGCCCCATGCGCGAGGACCTCCGGGGGTGAGGCGTGCGGGTGACGCGCACCCTAGCCCGACGTGCGCGCGGCCGCGCCGCCTCACGTGGAGGAGATCCGTGCGGGTCACGCGCACGGATCTCCTCCGGTCAGGGAAGGAAGAGCATCGAGTCGCCGAACTCGTGCCAGAGGTACCGCTCGGCGACCGCCGCCTCGTAGGCGCGGGCCACGAGCACCGGGCCGGCCACCGCCTCGAGCAGCTGCAGGTGGCTCGCCTCGGGTGCGTGCAGGCCGGTGACCAGGCCGGTCACCGCGCGCGCCGGCCGGTCGGGCCCGAGCACGAGGTCGGTCCAGCCGGTGGCCGGGCGGGTGACGCCGTCCTCACCGGTGGCCGACTCCAGCGCCCGGGTGACGGTGGTGCCGACGGCGACCACCCGCCGCCGGGCCGCCCGGGTGCCGGTGACCAGCCGGGCGGTGACCTCCGGGACGGCGAACCGCTCGGGGTACGGCGGCTCGGCCGGCTCGGGGCTGGAGACGCCGGTGTGCAGGACCAGCGGGGCCACGACGACGCCCCGGGCGATCAGCCGCACCAGCACGGTCTTGCTGAACGGGCGCCCGGCGCTGGCCATCTCCGCGCTGCCCGGCTCCGCGGCGTACACGTTCTGCCGGGCGGCGAGCGGGAAGTCGCCGTCCAGGTAGCCGTAGCCGACCGGACGGCCGTGCGCCGGCAGGTAGGCGGTGGTCGGCACGGCCGGATCGGGCCGGGCCCGCCACAGCCGGCCGGGCCGCTGCGGGTCGGGGTGGCCGTCGAGCAGCACGAGGTGGACCCCGCCCGGTAGGGCCAGCCCGGTGCCCGGTTCGACGCCGAGGTCGGGCCCGCGGTTGTCCGGACGGCGCAGCTCGACCACCCAGCTGCCGTCGTCGAGCTGGGTCGAGACGTGCAGCGGGACGACGACGCCGTCGGCCCGCCGGACGTCGACCCGCGCCGGCAGCGTGGCGGAGGTGTTGACCACGACGAGGTCACCGGGCCGGAGGAGGCCGGGCAGGTCGCGGAAGCGCGCGTGGGTGACGCCGTCCGGCCGCACGGTCATCAGCCGCACCTCGTCGCGGGCCAGCCCCCGCCACTCCGGCGGCGACGGCGCCTCGGCGCCCGGCGGCAGGGTGAACGTCGCGGTCATCGCGCGGCCGCCGGCGAGAAGTCCTCGGCGCGCCAGCGGGCGCTCGGCAGCCGCTCGTCGACCAGCCGCAGCAGCGCGGGCACGACCGACTCCGGCGCGGGCAGCCCGGTCGCCGCGGGGTCGGCGGCGCGGTGCATGTCGGTGTCCATGTCGCCGGGGTCGACGGCGTGCACGTGCAGGTGCGGGTGCTCGACCGCCAGCACGGCGGACAACTGGTCGAGCGCCGCCTTGCTCGCCCCGTAACCACCCCAGCCCTCGTAGGCCTCGACGGCGGCGTCCGAGCTGATGTTGACCACCGAGCCGGCGGCCGCCTCGAGCGCCGGCAGCACGAGCTGGGTCAGGGCGAGCGGCGCCACCGTGTTGACCGCGAGCACCCGTTCCAGCGCGGCCGGCGGGAGGTCGGCCAGCGCGGGCAGCGGAGTGGGGCCGAGGTCGCTGGCGTTGTTGACCAGCAGCTCGAGCCGGGCGCCGACGGCCGCGGCCAGCGCGCTGCGGTGGGCCGGGTCGGCGACGTCCCCCGGCAGCGCGGTGACGAGCTCCGGATGGGGGAGGGCGGCCACGGCGGCGGCGAGCCGGTCGGCGTCCCGGCCGTCGACGACCAGCCGCCAGCCGCGGGCGGCGAGGGTGGCGGCCAGGGCGCGGCCCAGGCCGCGGGAGGCTCCGGTGACCAGTGCGGTGGGGATGTCCATGGGGGTACCGTTCAACCTCAAGTTGACTTCAGGTCAAGGGGGTGCGCGGTGGACACGCTCACCATCGGCGAGGTGGCCGCCAGGTCCGGCGTCGCGGCGTCCGCGCTGCGCTACTACGAGCAGCAGGGCCTGCTCGCCCCCGCGCGGACGCCCGGCGGGGCGCGCCGTTACCCGCGCGGCGTCCTGCGGCGGCTGGCGTTCGTCCGGGCGGCGCAGAACGTCGGGCTGTCGCTGGCCGAGATCCGGGCGGCGCTGGCGACCCTGCCCGACGGCCGCCCGCCGACGGCGCGCGACTGGGCCCGCCTGTCGCGCGACTGGCGGGACCGGCTCGACGAGCAGATCGCCGCGCTGGTGCAGCTGCGCGACGGGCTCACCTCGTGCATCGGCTGCGGCTGCCTCTCGCTGGGCCGGTGCCGGCTCTCCAACCCCGGCGACGTGGCCGGCCGGGAGGGCCCCGGGGCGCGCTGGCTGCCGCCCGCCCTGCGCCGGGTGCCGCCCACCAGCAACGCGAGCTGACCACCGCGGCCGACGCCGGTTGACGACGCGATCGCGGGTGAGAAGGCGCGGCGGCGGGGAAGGAGGGGTCCGGAGCGAGGTGCCGCCCGACGGGAGGAGCAGCGCATGACCCCCATGCCCGCCGCGTTCTTCGGCCACGGCAACCCGATGAACGCGCTCGAGCGCAACCGCTACACCGAGGCCTGGCGGGCGTTCGGCCGCTCGGTGCCCCGCCCGCGGGCCGTCCTCGTCGTCTCCGCGCACTGGTACGTGCACGCGACGGCGGTGACCGCGATGCCGCGGCCGCGCACGATCCACGACTTCTACGGCTTCCCGCGCGCGCTGTTCGAGGTCGACTACGCGCCTCCGGGGCTGCCCGAGCTGCACGAGGAGATCGCCGACCTCGTGCACCCGGCCTGGGTGGGCGCCGACGTCGACAGCTGGGGCATCGACCACGGCACCTGGTCGGTGCTGGTGCACGCCTTCCCGGACGCCGACGTCCCCGTCGTCCAGCTGTCGATCAACGCGCTCAAGCCGTTCGACTACCACCTGCAGCTCGGCGCGGCGCTGGCGCCGCTGCGCGAGAACGGCGTCCTGGTGATCGGGAGCGGGAACGTCGTGCACAACCTCGGCGGGGTGAGCCGCGCGTTGCCCGACGCCGGGTTCGACTGGGCGCAGCGCTTCGACGGGCAGGCCCGCGAGCTGATGCTCACCGAGCCCACCGAGGTGGGCCGGCTCGACGGGCACCGCGACTTCGACCTCGCCGTCCCGACGCCCGAGCACTTCCTGCCGCTGCTCTACGTGGCCGGCGTGGCCGGGGCGACCGGCGCGCCGGTCGACGTGCTGGTCGACGGCTACGCGTACGGCTCGCTGTCGATGACCGCGTACACGGTCGGGCTGCCGGCGCCGGAGCCGGAGGGCAGCGGCGTCGCCGCGCCGCTGCCCGAGGACCCGCCGCCGGACGGCGCCAACATCTGACGGGAGGACGGCATGCGCGGCGGGACGGACGGCGGCCCGGACGGCGATGGCCCGCACGTTGGCGGCCCGGACGGTGGTGGCCCGGACGACGAGGCGGCCTGGCTGGCCGCGCTGCGGCCGTCCCGGATCCGGCAGGTGCAGGCCGGTGCCCCCGCGTGGACCCGGGTCGAACTCGTCGACGTGGACACCGGGCACGGGCCGGTCCTCCGGGACGCCCTGGAGGCCTTCGGCATCCGGGTGGACCGCACGGCCATCGGCCAGGCACGGCACCTGGTCGCCGCGCTGACCGGCGGGGAGCGCGCCCCGTACGTGGTCCTGGCCTGCCACGGGGACGAGGGCGCGATCGTGCTGCCCGAGCTGGCCGAGGAGGTCGAGCGCTGGCAGCCGTTCCACGGCCGGCTCGGGCCGGCCGACCTGCGGTCGTTCGCCCGCTTCGACGGGGCGACGGTGATCGCCACCGGCTGCGACACCGGCCACCCGGACCTGGCGCGGGCGGTGCTCGACTGCGGGGCGGCGGCCTACGTGGCCCCCGCGGGCGGCCCGTTCGGCTACGCCAGCCTCTTCGCCCCGGTCTTCCTGTTCTACGAACTGGTGGAGGGCCGCACGCTCGAGCAGGCGGTCGGCCGGCTGCAGGCCCACGACCGCGAGCTTGCCATGTGGCGGCTGGTCACCTGACCCACTGCAGCGCGGCGTCGCGGGCCGCCTGCACCTGCGAGCCCGACGTCCGCCGGGCCATCCGGCGCAGCACCCGGGGGGCGAGGGCGAGGCCGACCACCGCCCAGGCGGCCAGCACGAGCACGGTCCAGCCGGTGCGGAAGGAGCCGCCGAGCTCGACCACCGCGGCCTCCGGCGGCAGGAACGCCGAGCGCATGCCCAGGCCGATCCAGTACGTCGGGAAGACCTGCGCGACCGCCTGCACCCAGCCCCACAGGGCCTGGATCGGGAAGAAGATGCCCGAGATGGCGGTGATCGCCATCACCGGCAGCATGCCCCAGGTGCCCACCTTCTGCGTGCTCGGCACGACAGCACCGAGGACCATGCCCAGCGGCAGCGTGGCCAGCAGGCCGAGCACCAGCACCCAGCCGACGGTCAGCCAGCCGGCCGCCCCGTTGCTCATCAGCCCGTCGAACAGGACCAGGCTCGGGAGCAGGAGCACCGCCAGGAGCGGCACGAGGCCCAGCGAGTGGAACACGACCTGGCCGGTGACGTAGCCCTGCATCCCGTGCGGCACCGACTTGTGCCGGAGCAGGGTGCCGTCCTCGCGCTCCATCGCCAGCGCGTACGCCGGGCCGATCACCACCCCGAAGGCGAGCAGGGCGCCGAGCAGGCTGGGCATCGCCACCGTGGGCATCGACAGGTCGGTGCCCTCCACCTCGCCGTTCCGGGTGAACCACAGGTAGGCCAGCGAGGCGACGCCCATGAAGACGTAGAAACCCTGGTCCTGGGTGCTGCGCAGGCTCTGCACGAACTCCGTCCAGCCGCGGAGCGCCCCGAGCCGGAGGGCGTTCCGGGTGGCGTGCGCCGGGGCGCGCCCCGGGACCGCCGTCATCGCAGCACCTCCTCGAGGTCGGCCGCCGTCCGGTCGCCGGCCTCGAAGCGCGCGACCATCGCCAGGTAGGTGTCCTCGAGGCTGGCCCGGCGGACCTCCAGGTCGCCGAGCGCGTCCCCGTGCCGCTCGAACAGCCGGCGGACGAAAGCCGTCGCGTCGTCGGTCGACGCGGACTGCCGCCGCCCCTCGACCGACCAGCGCACCTCGCTGGTGCCCGCCACCTGCCGGGTGAGCTCGGCGGCGGTGCCGTCGGCGACGATGCGGCCCGCGGCCAGGACGAGGATGCGGTCGGCCAGCCGCTCGGCCTCGGCGAGGTCGTGCGTCGTGAGCAGGATCGTCGTGCCCTCGAGATCGGCCAGCCGCAGCACCAGCTCGTGGAAGTCCCGCCGCGCCAGCGGGTCGAAGCCCGCGGTGGGCTCGTCGAGGAAGAGCAGCTCGGGCCGGCCGACGATGCCCACGGCCACGTCGAGCCGCCGTCGCTGGCCACCGGACAGCGTGGCGATCTTGCGGTCGGCGTGCCGGGTGAGCCCCACCGTGGCCAGCAGCCGTTCGACGTCGTGCGGCCGGCTGCGCTCCGGCGTGGCGTACGGCGCGAAGTAACCGCCCAGCTGGGTGAGCAGCCGCCGCGGCGTCCACCGGGGGTGGTCCCGCCACGACTGCAGGACGACGCCGACGCGCGCCCGCCACGCCTCGTCCGCGTGCGCCGGGTCGACCCCGAGCACCCGCACCGATCCGGCCGACCGGAGCCGGAAGCCCTCGAGGATCTCGATCGTCGTCGTCTTGCCCGCACCGTTGGGGCCGAGCAGGCAGACGACCTCGCCCGCCCGGACGTCGAAGTCGACGCCGGTCAGCACCTCGGTGGTCCCGTAGGTCATCCGCAGGTCGCGGACCGCGACCACGGCGTCCGCTGCGTCGTCCACGCTGCCCCCGCCTCCCCGCCGCGCCGGCGAGCCGACCCTAGGTCGGGAGGCCGGATCGGTCCACGGCGTTTCCCGGGTGGGCGCCGGCGCCGGGGGTCAGCGAGCCGTGCCCGCCGCGGCGGTGAGGCCGACGACGTCGCCGACCACCCACACCGCGGGGGGCCGGACGCCCTCGTCGGCGATCGTGCGCGCGAGGTCGACCAGCGTCGTCCGCACCAGGCGCTGCGTCGCCGTCGACCCGTCGGTCACCACGGCCACGGGGGTGTCCGGGGCGCGGCCGTGCTCGACCAGGGCGGCGGCGATGGCGCCCGCCGTCTCCACGCCCATCAGGACGACGACGGTGCCGCGCAGCCGGCCGAGGGCGGACCAGTCGACCAGCGACTGCGGGTGGCCTGGCGGCAGGTGCCCGGACACGACGACGAACTCGTGCGTCATGCCGCGGTGGGTCACCGGGACACCGGCCAGCGCGGGGACGGCGATCGCGCTGGTCACCCCGGGGACCACCTCGACGGGCACGCCCGCCGCCGCGCAGGCCTCCAGCTCCTCCATGCCGCGGCCGAAGACGAACGGGTCGCCGCCCTTGAGCCGCACCACCCGCTGCCCGGCCAGCGCCCGCTCGACCAGCAGCGCGTTGATCACCTCCTGGGCCATCGACCGGCCGCGGGGCAGCTTGGAGGCGTCGATGACCTCCACGTCGGCCGGCAGCGAGGCCAGCAGCGACTGCGGGGCGAGGTGGTCGGCGACCACCACGTCGGCCTGCGCCACCGCCTGCTGCCCCCGCACGGTGATCAGCCCGGGGTCGCCGGGGCCGCCGCCGACCAGCACCACGCTGCCGGGCCGCACGCCGCCGCCCGCGGGGCGGGCGGCCCGGTCGCGGATGGAGCCGTCGGTCAGCCCGGCGACGACCGCGTCGCGGACGCCGACGGCCCGCTGCGGGTCGCCACCGCCGTGCACGCCGACGACGAGGTCGCCCTGCCGCCCCACCGCCGGCGTCCACACGCTGGAGGCGGCGCGGTCGTCGGCGCGGGCGCAGAAGATCCGGGCCGCCTCGGCCTCCTCGGCGACGGCGGCGTTGACCTCGGGGTCGTCGGTGGCGGCCACGGCGTACCAGGCGCCGTCCAGGTCTCCGGGCCGGTAGCGGCGGGCCAGCCAGGTGACCGAGCCCGGCGCCACCAGCGCCTCCAGCGCCGGTGTCACTTCGGGGCTGACCACGGTCACCCGCGCGCGGGCCTCCACCAGCCCGGCCACCCGCCGGTGGGCGACCTGCCCGCCGCCGACCACGACCACCCGGCGGTCGAGCAGCCGCAGGCCGACCGGGTAGACCACGCCCGTGCTCGGGTCGACCGGCGTCTCGGGCATCAGCACGGCTCCGCCGGGGAACCGGACGCGCTCGGCGCACTCATCAGTTCTTCTCGGTCACACCGGCGGAGTCGAAGGTGGCCACGTCCCGCAGCGCGCGCGCCGCGCTGGTCACCAGGGGCAGCGCCAGCAGCGCGCCGGTTCCCTCGCCGAGCCGCAGGTCCAGGCCCAGCAGCGGGCGCAGGCCCAGGTGGGCCAGGGCCAGCGCGTGCCCGGGTTCGGCCGACGAGTGGCCGGCGATCACGTGCTCGATCGCCGTCGGGCACAGCGCGGCCGCGACCAGGGCGGCGGAGCCGGCGATGACGCCGTCGAGCAGCACCGGCGTCCGGGCGGCGGCGGCACCGAGCACGAAGCCGGCGATCGCCGCGTGCTCCAACCCGCCGACCTCGGCCAGTGCGGCCAGCGCGTCGTCCGGGGTCGCCGGACGCCGGGGCAGCCGGGCGACCGCGCGGCGCACCACGTCGACCTTGTGCCGCAGCATCGCCTGGTCGATCCCGGCGCCGCGGCCGGTGGCCGCGGCCGCGTCGGCGCCGGTGAACGCGCACACCAGTGCGGCCGACGGCGTCGTGTTCGCGATGCCCATGTCGCCGGTGACCAGGCAGCCGGCGGTGCCGGCGAGCTCCCACGCCACCTGCACGCCCGCCTCGACGGCCCGGCGGGCCTCGTCGAGGGTCATCGCCGGGCCGGTGGACAGATCGGCGGTGCCCCGGCGCACCGTGCGCTCGAGCAGGCCGGGTGCCGGCTCGAGCGGCGTGGCCACGCCGACGTCGACCACGACCACCTCGGCCCGCACCCCGGCGGCGAACGCGTTGACCACCGCCCCGCCGGCCAGGAAGTTGGCCACCATCTGCGCGGTCACCTCCTGCGGCCACGGCGTCACGCCCTGGGCGTGCACCCCGTGGTCACCGGCGAAGACGGCAACGGTGGCGGGCGTCGGCAGCGGCGCGGGGCAGCTTCCCGCGATGCCGGCCAGCTGCGCGGCGACGTCCTCCAGCGCGCCGAGAGAGCCCGGCGGCTTGGTCATCCGGTCCAGCCGTTCGCGGGCGGCCAGCTCGGCCGCGGCGTCGCGGGGTCGGACGGCGGCGATCGTCTCGCCCAGCAGGGTGCCGGCGAAGGGGGTGCGGTCGGTGCTCAGCGGATCTCCTCGAGGCGGTCGGACACGACCTGCGGCGCCGGTGCCGGGGCGGGCGGTGTCGTCGGGGCGACGGCGGCCATGATCCCAGCGAGGTCGGCGGCGAATGCACGGGAGGTCGCCGGGTCGCGCACGGCCACCCGGAGGTGGTCGGCGGACAGCCCGGGGAAGGTGTCGCCCCGGCGCACCGCCCAGCCCCGGTCGCGCAGCGCGGCGCGCACCCGGGCGCCGTCGGGGACGCGCAGCAGGACGAACGACGCGCGGGGGGTGCCGACCGCCTCCACGCCGGCCGGCAGCGCGGCCAGCAGCGCGGCGCGGTGGCGGGCCAGCTCGCGTGCGGCCGCGTCCGCCTCGGCCCGCGCGGCCGGGGTCGTGCAGGCCGTCAGCGCAGCCAGCGCGGGGGTCGACACCGGCCAGTGCGGCTGCTGGGCGGCCAGCGCGGCGACCAGGCCGGCCGGGCCGAGCGCGTAGCCGACCCGCAGGCCGGCCAGCCCCCACGTCTTGGTCAGACTGCGCACCACGAGCAGCCCGGGCAGGTCGGTCCGCCCGGCCAGCGACCCCGGCTCGCCGGGCACCGTGTCGGCGAACGCCTCGTCGACCAGCAGCACCCGGCCGGGGCGGGCGAGCGCGGCGACGTCGGCGGCCGGGTGCAGCACCGAGGTGGGGTTGGTCGGGTTGCCGAGCACGACCAGGTCGGCGTCGTCCGGCACCGCCGCCGGGTCCAGCCGGTAGCCGTCGCCGGATCGCAGCACCAGTTGCTCGACCGGGTGCCCGGCCGCCCGCAGGGCGGCCTCCGGCTCGGTGAACGACGGGTGGACGACGACCGCGCGCCGGGGCGCCAGCGCCCGCGCGACCAGCACGAACGCCTCGGCCGCCCCGGCGGTGAGCAGCACGTCCGCCGGATCGCGGCCGTGCGCGGCGGCCACTGCGGCGCGAGCGGGCCGCGTGTCGGGATAGGCCGAGCTCGCGTCGACCGCGTCGCGTAGCACAGTCCGCAGCCACGGTGGCGGCGTGCCGGCACGCACGTTGACGGCGAGGTCGACGAGGCCGGGCGCCAGCTCGTCGTCACCGTGGTGGTGGAGCGAGGGTGTCCCCGCCGTCCGGAGGGCCTCCGGCCCCCCATCCGCCGCGGACAACGGTGCTTCCCTCGCGACCGCCACGGTGACCCGCCCGAGCACGGTCTTGCCGACGACGAGCTCGCCGGCGCCGTCCAGCGCCGTCCGGTCCAGGAGCGCGGCCGCTTCGGCCACCGAGCCGGTGCCGACGTGCTCCGCGACCCGCGCGGACGGCGCCGGCACCGCCACCGGGGCCAGCTCGGCCGCGGTGTAGCCGGTCAGCGGCCAGCCGCGGGCCGCAGCGGCACCGCGCAAGCCGGGTTCGGCCGCTCGTGCCGCCAGGGTGGCCAGCCGCACGTCCGCCGCGCCGGGTGGGAGCACCGTGTCGACCGCGGCCAGCACCTCGTCGGCGGAGACCCCGGCGACCGCGCCGACGCCCACGCTGACACCGCGCGCCGGCGGTGTCACGTCGGGACCCCGGGCCGCTCGGGCAGCGCGGCGAGCAGGGCGTCGGCGTCGCGCGGCAGCGCGCCGTCCGGGAGCAGGCCCAGCGCGCGCAGCCGGGCGCCGACCGTCAGCGCCCAGGGGCGGTCGAGACGGGCGCGGGCAAGCAGTTCGCCGTCGCCGAGCACCGCGGCGGGCCGGCCCTGGACGACGGCCCGGTCGACGACCACGGCCACCTCGTCGGCCCAGCGCAGCGCCAGGTCGACGTCGTGCGTGCTCATCACCACGGTCGACCCGTGCTGCTGCAGCCGGTCGACGGCCGCCAGCGCCTCGGCGACGGCGGTGGGGTCGAGCCCGGCGGTCGGCTCGTCGAGCAGCAGCACGCAGGGCCGCATCGCGACCGCGCCGGCGATGGCCACCCGTTTGCGCTCGCCGTACGAGAGCTGGTGCACCGGCCGGCCGGCGAGGTGCGCGACGCCGAGCAGCCGCAGCGCCTCATCGACGCGCGCCCGCACGGCGTCCTCGGGCAGCCCCAGGTTGAGCGGACCGAACGAGACGTCCTGCGCCACCGAGGCGCTGAACAGCTGGTCATCGGGGTCCTGCAGGACCAGCTGCACCTCCTGGCGGTGCGCGCGCAGACCCCGCCGGGTGTGCTCGAGGCGGGTGTCGTCGACCGTCACCTGCCCGGCGCCGGGTCGCAGCGCGCCGGACAGGCAGCGCAGCAGCGTCGTCTTGCCCGACCCGTTGGCCCCGAGCAGCGCCAACCGCCGTCCGGCCGGCACGGTGAGCGTGGCGCCGTCGAGCACCCTCGGGCCGGGCCCGTAGCCGACGACGAGGCCGTGCGCGGCCAGTGTCCGGTGGCTCATGCCACCGCCAGGCTCACGGCGACGAGCCCGGTCAGGCCGGCGAGCGTCGCGGCGACGAAGCGCCGGGACGACGGCAGCGCCTCGGGCAGCACGCGCAGGCCGGTCTCCATGCCCCGCCCGGCCAGGCCCTCCTGCAGGCGGCGGGCCCGGTCCCAGGAGCGGGTGAGCACGGCAGCGGCGAGCACCCCGGACGAGCGCAGCGACCGCCGGGTCGACGAGTGGCCCATCCGCGCCGCCTGCGCCTCGCGGATCGTGCGCAGGCCGTCGAGCAGCAGGAACAGCAGCCGGTAGGTCACCGAGGCGACCTCGGTGACCGCGGCCGGCACGCGCAGCCGCTGCAGCGCGGGCAGCAGGTCCGACATGGGTGTCGTGGTGGCCAGCAGCAGCACGGCCGCGCCACCGGCCACCGCGTGCCCGACCAGCGACCCGGCGCGGGCCGGGGCGTCGGGCGTCCAGCCCAGGCCGCCGCCGTCGACGGTGACCACCGCGGTCAGTGCGCCGACGACGACGAACGCCAGCGGCCAGCGCACCGCCCGGGCGAAGGTGCGCGCCGGCACCCGGGCGGGGCCGAGGGCGAGGACGACGGCGGCCAGCGCCACCAGCACGCTCCCCGGCCACGCGGGCAGGACGAGCGCGCAGCCGACCAGGCCGCCGCAGAGCAGCAGCTTGTCGGCGGGGGAGCGGCGCCGCCAGGCGCTGGCCCAGGCCGCGTCGTCGATGGCCAGGCTCACCGGGGCGCGCTCACCGGGGTCCGTCGTCCGGCGCCGCCGTCGCCGCCGGGGTCCGGGCGGCCTGCCGCCGGCCGTGCAGCCGGCCGAGCACGTAGCCGAGCACGCCGGCACCCAGCGCCGCCTGCAGCGCGAACAGGCCGGACTCGACCTCGCCGGACGGGCTGAACACCGAGTCGAACCAGGGCGTGTAGCCCTCCGCCTCGATCGCCTCGGTGGCGGCACCGTCGGTGCCGCCGAAGTCTCCGGAGGCGGCGACCAGCGGGACGGCGACCAGCGCCACCACCGCGAGCACGAGCAGGGCGGTCACCAGCGAGCGGCGGGTCACGCGGCACCCCCGGCGGGGACGGCGGGCTCACGGCGCAGCACGCCGAGCCGCTCGAGCTCGGGGCGGGCGTTGGCGGTGAGCGCCCGGAACAGCAGCACGCCGAGCAGTCCCTCGGCGAGGGCGAGCGGCACCTGGGTGATCGCGAAGACGCCGAGGAACTTGGCGACCGCGCCGGCGAAGCCGGTGCTCGCGTCCGGGAAGGCGAGCGCCAGCTGCAGCGACGTCGTGACGTAGGTGGCCAGGTCGGCCAGCGCGACACCGGCGAAGACCGCCGGCAGCAGCCCGGCGCCCAGTCCGCGGACCAGCCGGTAGGCGCCGTACCCGACCCACGGGCCGACGACGGCGAAGGCGACGGCGTTGGCACCCAGCGTGGTCAGCCCGCCGTGCGCCAGCAGCAGAGCCTGGAACAGCAGGACGACGGTGCCCAGCAGCGCCATCACGGGTGGTCGGAAGAGGATCGCCCCGGGGCCGGTGCCCGTCGGGTGGCTGGAGCTCCCGGTGACCGACGGCAGCTTGATCGCGCTCAGCACGAAGGTGAACGCGCCGGCCGCGCCGAGCAGCAGCGTCGACTCGGGGCGCTCGCGGACCTCCCGCACCACCGCCCGGGCGCCGTGCAGGACGAAGGGTGCGGCGGCGACGGTCCAGCCGACGGCGTGCGCGGGCGGCAGGAAGCCCTCAGCGATGTGCACGGGTCTCCTCGGGGACGGGGCGGCGGGTGGCCGCGCAGGCGGTGGCGAAGCGTCCGGCGAGCTCCGGGGCGCCCGCCCAGTGCAGGTGCAGGTAGGAGGCGTGCACGCCGCCCTGCACGAAGCCCTCGGGGCCGGTGGCCGACCACTGCCAGGCCGGCACGGTGCCGGCGCCCGGCTCGGCGTGCGTGCGGTGGAACTCGTGCCCGCGGACCCGGGTGCCGGCCGCGGCGAGCACCGAGCCGGCGGGCGCCACGGCCGCGCGGTAGCCGAGGGTGAGCGTCGGTGCCATCGCCGTCCGGGTGCCGACGACGCCGCACATGGGGTGGCCGTCGAGCTCGCGGGACAGGTACAGCAGCCCGGCGCACTCGGCCGCGACCGGTCCGCCGCGGGCGGCCAGCGCGGCGACGTCGGCCCGCAACGCCCCGTTGGCCGACAGCTCCGCCGCGTGCACCTCGGGGAAGCCGCCGCCGACGACGAGCCCGGCCGTGCGGTCGGGCAGCGCCTCGTCGCGCAGCGGGTCGACGGTCACGACCTCGGCGCCGGCGGCGGTCAGCAGTTCGGCGTTCTCCGCATAGCCGAAGGTGAAGGCCGGCCCGCCGGCGACCGCGATCCGCGGCCGGCCGGGTATGGCGGTCACCTCCTCCACCGGGTCCCAGGGGCGCCCATGGAGGTCGGGCGCGGAGCGGGCGAGGCGCAGGACGGCGTCCAGGTCGACCGAGCCGGCGACCACCGCACCGAGCCGGCGCACGGTGGCGACCGCCTCGGCCGAGCGCTCGGCGGTCGGCACCAGGCCCAGGTGCCGGGAGGGGGTGCGCAGGGCGTCGAGCCGGCGCACCGCGCCGAGCACCGGGACGCCGGCGGCGCCCAGCGCCTCGCGGAGGATCGCCTCGTGCCGGTCGCTGCCGACCCGGTTGAGCACGACGCCGCCGATCCGGACCGACGGGTCGAAGGTGGCGAACCCGTGCACCAGCGCGGCGACGCTGCGGGCCTGTGCGGCGGCGTCGACGACCAGCACGACCGGCGCCCGCACCAGCGCGGCGACGTGCGCGGTGGAGCCGAAGCCGGGCGCCACGGAGGGGTGGCTGGCGCCGTCGAACAGGCCCATCACGCCCTCGACGACGGCGACGTCGGCGGGACGCGGCGTCCGGGCGCCGTGCAGCAGCAGCGGGACGACGCGCTCCTCGCCGACCAGCCACGGGTCGAGGTTGCGGCCGGGCCGCCCGGCGGCGAGCGCGTGGTAGCCGGGGTCGATGTAGTCGGGGCCGACCTTGTGCGGGGAGACGGCGAGCCCGCTGGCGGTGAGCGCGGCGATCAGGCCGGTGGCGATCGAGGTCTTGCCGGCCCCGCTCGACGGCGCCGCGAGCACCACCCGCGGCAGGGTGACGCTCACCGCACCACCCAGTTGATCATCGTCGGATGGCTGGGGCCCACCGGCGAGTCGACCGCGATCCGACGATGATCAACTCCCTTGGGGGCCGGCGCCGCGCTCACCACTCGATCCCCCGCTGGCCCTTCTGGCCGGCGTCCATCGGGTGCTTGACCTTGGTCATCTCGACGACGAGGTCGGCGGCCTCGACCAGCTTCGGGTGGGCGTCGCGGCCGGTGACGACGACGTGCTGCGTGCCGGGCCGGGCGGCCAGCGTCGCGACGACGTCGTCGACGTCCACCCAGCCCCAGGTGATCGGGTAGGTGAACTCGTCGAGCACGTAGAAGCGGTGCGCCTCGGCGGCCAGGTCGCGCTTGATCTGCGCCCAGCCCTCGGCGGCGTCGGCGGCGTGGTCGACCTCGGTGCCCTGGCGGCGCGACCAGCTCCAGCCGCTGCCCATCTTGTGCCAGACGACCGGCCCGCCCTCGCCGGTCTGCTCGTGCAGCCGGCCGAGCGCGGTCAGCGCGGTCTCCTCGCCCACCTTCCACTTCGCGCTCTTGACGAACTGGTAGACCGCGATCGGCCAGCCCTGCGTCCAGGCCCGCATCGCCATGCCGAACGCGGCGGTCGACTTGCCCTTCATCTCGCCGGTGTGCACCGCGAGCAGGGGGCGGTTGCGCCGCTGCCTGGTGGTCAGCCCGTCCTGCGGGACGACGGCGACCTGACCCTTGGGCACTAGTCCTCCTCGCCGGCGCTCGGGCGCGGGGTGCCCGCGGGCGCGGTGCCGGTCGGGGAGCTCGCCCGCCCGTCCACTAGGCCGCCTCCCGTGCCGCGCGGACCGTGGCGGCGAGCGCGTCGGCCGCCAGCTCCTCGAGCCGCAGCACGTCGGCTCCGAGGTGCGCGCCGAGGGCGCCGGCCAGGCCGAGGCGCACGGGTCCGCTCTCGCAGTCGACCACCACGCTCGCCGTGCCCTCCGCGGCGAGCAGCCCGGCGGCCGCGTGCGCACGCCCGACGTGGTCCCCGCCGCGGACGCCGGTCGCGCGGCCGTCGGTGACCACGACCAGCAGCGGGCGCCGCCGGGGATCGCGCACGCGCTCGACCCGGACGGTCTCGTGCGCGCGGAGCAGTCCCGCGGCGAGCGGCGTCCGCCCGCCGGTGGGCAGCTCGCGCAGCCGGGCCGCGGCGGCCTCGACCGACCAGGTCGGCGGCAGCGCCAGCTCGGCGTCCGCCCCGCGGAAGGTGGCCAGCCCGACCTTGTCGCGACGCTGGTAGGCGTCGAGCAGCAGCGACAGGACGGCGCCCTTCACCGCGGCCATCCGCTGCCGCGAGCCCATCGAGCCGCTGGCGTCGACGACGAACAGCACCAGGTTGCCCTCCCGGCCCTCGAGCGTGGCCTGCCGGAGGTCGTCGCGGTCCAGGCGCAGCCCGCCGCCGGTGCGGCCGCGCGCCCGCTGGTGCGGGGCGGCGGCGCGCACGGTGTCGGTGAGGTGCAGCTTGGTCACGGTGCCCTGCGGACGGCGGGAGCCGACGACCCGGCCGCGCTCGCTGCGGGCACGTGACCGGCGGCCGGCCGCGCCGGCGCCGATCCCCGGGACCTCCAGCCGGCGAGCGCGGAACGGGTCGGACGGCGCGACCGCGGCCCGCTCCACCGCCGGCGTGCCCGAGCCTCCGCCGTCCTCACGCGGCATGTCCTCACGCGGCACAGGAGGCGGCGTAGGAGGCGGCATAGGAGGCTTTGCCTGCGTCCCGGGCGCCGGATCGTCGGCATAGCTTCCTATGCCCTGGTCGGGTGGGGGCGGGGTGCCGCCGCCGTCCGGGCCGCCGCTGCCCGGGCCGCCGTCGTCGGGGGGCTCCGGCGGGCCCTCCGGTGGGCGGGCGTCGGCGAGCGCCTGCTCCAGCGTGTCGTCGTCCAGGCCGGGGGCGTCGAAGGGGTTGCGCCGGCGGCGGTGCGGCAGGGCCAGGCGCGCGGCGACGCGGACGTCGTCCTCGGTCACCTGGTCGCGGCCGGACCACGCCGCGTGCGCCACCGCCGCCCGGGCGGTGACCAGGTCGGCGCGCAGCCCGTCGACGTCGAAGGCGGCGCAGACCGCGGTGACCTGGCGCAGCGCGTCGTCGCCGAGGACCACGTGGGGCAGCCGGGCCCGCGACGCCGCGATCCGCCCGGCCAGCGCGGCCTCCTCGTCCGCCCAGGACGCGGCGAAGCCGACGGGGTCTGCATCGAAGGCGAACCGGCGGCGCACCACCTCGGCGCGCTCGGCCGGCTCGCGGGGCGCTGCCACCTCGACGGTCAGCCCGAACCGGTCGAGCAGCTGCGGCCGCAGCTCGCCCTCCTCGGGGTTCATCGTGCCGACCAGCAGGAAGCGGGCCGCGTGCCGCACCGAGACACCCTCGCGCTCGACGTAGGCGGTGCCCAGCGCGGCGGCGTCGAGCAGCAGGTCGACCAGGTGGTCGTGCAGCAGGTTGACCTCGTCGACGTAGAGCACCCCGCGGTGCGCGGCGGCCAGCAGGCCGGGCTCGAACGCCTTCACCCCCTCGGTGAGCGCCCGCTCGAGGTCCAGGGAGCCGACGACCCGGTCCTCCGACGCGCCGACCGGCAGCTCGACCAGCCGGGCCGGCCGCCGCGCGCCGGGCGCGCCGGCATCGTGCGGCCCGTCGGGGCAGGCCAGGTCGGGCGCGGCCGGGTCGCAGGCGAACCGGCAGCCGGTGACGACGTCGACCGGCGGCAGGACGGCGGCCAGCGCCCGGACGGCGGTCGACTTCGCGGTGCCCTTCTCGCCGCGCACCAGCACGCCGCCGATGGCGGGGGAGACCGCGTTGAGCAACAGGGCCAGGCGCATGTCGGCCATGCCGACGACCGCGCCGAAGGGATAGGTCAACCGACCTCGGAGCGCATGGCACTCGTCCTCTCCCCGGGTGGCCGTACATCCGCGGTGGCCCGGAGTGGCAGTGGACGACGGCGGGAGTGTCCTGGCTCCCGGATCGGCGCCCGACCCCCGCCTTCCCGCATCCCGTCGGGACATCCTCGGGGACGCAGTGGCGGAGCCTGGGGTCGGACTCCCCGGTCACAGTGGCGGGACCGCGCCGGACTCGCACCGGCTTCCTCCACTGCCGTCGCAGTGGCCGCGTCATCACACCACGGGGGGAGGTTTCGAGGACAGCCGCCCCGTCACTTGACGGATCGGAAAGTCACAGCCACTCTTTCCGACATGGAAACCGACCTTCCCGACCGGGACTTCGCCGCGGCCCAGCTCGCCGCGCTGCAGGCCGACCGCGAGGACCTCGCCGACCGGGTCGTGCAGCCGTGGTGGCACGACGTCGCGTCGGGGCTGCTGCTCTCCGGCCTGCTCGCGTCCTGGGTGCTCGAGGACTCGCAGGTGCGTGCGCTCGTGACGCTCGCCTTCGCCGTCGGTCTCTGCGGGCTGGCCTGGACCTACTGGTGGCGCACCGGCGTCTGGGCGTACCCGGACAGGAACGTGTGGCTGACCTGGGTGCCGCTCGCCGCCGCCGTCCTGGTGCCGGCCTTCGTGCTGGCGGACGGGTACGGCCAGGTGTGGGCCATGCCGGTCGCCGGCGCCGTCCTCGGCCTCGCCCTCGCGCTCCTGAACCGCCGGTGGAGCCGGCAGTGGGCCGCCGAGCTGCGGGGCGAGCGGTGAGCGACCGGATCGAGCCGCCGGCCGACCGGGACGCCGCCGCCGCGCAGCTGGCCGCGCTCCAGGCCGACCGGGCGGCGCTGGCCGACCGCGCGATGCAGCCGTGGTGGTACGACGCGCTGCTCGGGCTGCTGACCTTCGCCTTCCTCTCCTCCTACTCGATCGCCTTTCCCTGGGTGACCGTGGTCGCGCTGCCGCTGTACCTGCTCGGCATGCGCTGGTTGATGTCGGTGTACCGGCGGCTCACCGGCACCTGGGTCGACGGCACCCGTCCCGGGCCGACGCGGCGGGCCGTCCGCGTCTACTGGGTGGCGGCGTCGGCGGTCCTGATCCCGGCGCTGGTCGTCGAGCTCGGCCTCGAGGTCCGCGGGGCGATGGTCGTCGCCGGCGCCGTCGTCGGTCTCACCATCGCGCTGGTCAGCCGCTGGTGGAGCCGGATCTACATCGCCGAGCTGCGCGGGCAGCTGTGACCACGGTCGCGCCGCGCTTCGACGTGGTCATCCACCCGCCACCGCGGCTGCAGATCTGCGGCCTGCTCGCCGCGGTCGACCTGATGGAGTTCGCCGCCGTCCGCGACCGGGTGGGCGTCAGCGACTCGGTCCTCTCCAAGCACGTCAAGCAGCTGGAGGAGGCCGGCTACGTGAAGGTGCACAAGGCGACCATCGCCTCGCGCCAGCGCACCAGCTTGTCCTTGACGAAGGACGGACGGCGGGCCTTCGACGCGCATGTCGCCGAGCTGCGCCGCATCGCGGGCCTCTGACCGGCCGCGATCCGGCCGGCAGCCACTCGCGCGGCCGGTGTGACCGGCGCCTCATAGGTGCGCCGCCCCCCGCAGGGCAGCATGGGCGGCGCAGCGGACGGCGGCAGGAGGCACTGTGGGCAGGCGGCGGGTCCTCGTGCTGCTCGACGCCCTCGCCGTCCTCGGTGTCGCGTTGCTGCTCAGCCTGCTGCTCGACCTCGCCGGTCTGCCGTCGCCGACCCTGTTCGGCGGCCTGGCCGCCGGCCTCGGCCGCGCCCTGGTGGCCCCGGGCGCTCCCCGGGTCCCGCGCTGGGCCGGGCAGTCCGGGCAGGCGGTCATCGGCGTCATGGTCGGCACGCTGGTCGACGTGGGCACGCTCGAGGCGGTGGCCCGCGACTGGCTCCCCGTCCTGCTGGTCACCGTCGGCACGCTCGTCCTGAGCCTGCTCGGCGCGGCCGTGCTGCGCCTGCAGCGGGGGATCAGCTCGGTGACGGCGGCGTTCTCGATGCTCGCCGGCGGCGCCGCGGGCGTCACCGCGATGGCCGACGAGCTGGGCGCCGACCAGCGCATGGTCGCGGTGCTGCAGTACCTGCGCGTGCTGCTCGTCCTGGTCTTCATGCCGGTCGTGGCCACCGTCCTGTACGGCGGAGCAGCCGGCAACGGGTCCGACGCGATGACCGGTGGCGGGCCCGGCTGGGCGGCCGGCGTGCTGCTGTGCGGAGTCTGCGGCGTCGCCGGCGTCCTGCTCGGCCGCCTGCTGCGGCTGCCCGTCGCGGCGATGCTCGGGCCGCTGGTCCTGGCCGCGGCGCTGGACCTCAGCGGGTGGTCGCGCGGTGCGGAGGTGCCCGGCCCGCTGGCGGCGGCGGCCTTCCTGGTCATCGGCCTGCAGGTCGGGCTGACCTTCACCCGGGCGAGCCTGGCGGTCGTCGGCCGGGCGCTGCCCGCGGCGCTGGCCCTCATCGTGGCCGTCGTCGCCGCGTCCGCCGGCCTCGGGGCGGTGCTGTCGTGGTCGACCGGTGTCAGCGCGCTCGACGGGTACCTGGCCACGACGCCCGGCGGGCTGTACGCGGTCCTCGCGACGGCGAGCGACAGCGGGGCGGACGCCACCTTCGTGCTCGCCGTCCAGGTGCTGCGGTTGTTCGCCGTGCTGCTGAGCGCGCCGCTGGTCGCCGCGTGGCTGCGGCGCCGGGCCGGCTGAGGACCCGCCCCCGACGGGTGGCCGGCCGCGCGAGCCGCCGCCGGCGAGCCGGAAGCCGCCTACCCTGGCACGGGCCGCACGAGGAGGGGGGCGAGATGCCGGTACCTGCGGAGGCGACGGCGGAGGACGCCGTCCTGCTCTTCATCGGCGGGCCGCTCGACGGCCGGGTGCAGGTCCGTGCCGCGCGTTTCGGCGAGCCGCCGGCGACGATCACCCATGTCCACCTGCACGCGGGCCCGAAGGTCGTGCATCGCTACGACCGGCAGGAGCTGCCAGGCCGCAACTCGGTCTACCACCTGCGGACGGCGGCCGCGCCGCGACCGGCCGACCGGCCGGCGGCAGGATGACGGCGGATCAGGACCTACGACCTCGTTGACTTCCTAAGGTCATTAGGAGAACACTCCGCGGGGTGACCGGGGCGGTGCCGCTCGACCGCCGGCAGCGGCGGCGGCAGGAGACGATCGAGCAGGTGCTCGACGTCGCCGTCGAGGTCATGGCCGAGCAGGGTGTCGCGGGGCTCACCCTCGGCGAGGTCGCCCGGCGGATGGGCATCCGGCCGCCCTCGCTGTACGTTTACTTCGACGGCAAGCACGCGCTCTACGACGCCCTGTTCGAACGCGGTTGGCGGCTGCTGCTGGCCGCGACGCACGACGTGGCGGCGGCCCTCGACGGCCCGGATCCGGTGGCCGGCATCCACGCCGTCGCCCGCGAGTTCGTCCGCTGGGCGGTCGAGCACCCCGCGTACTCGGCGCTCATGTTCTGGCGCCCGGTTCCCGGCTTCGTGCCGTCCGAGCGCGCGTACGCGCCTGCGGTCGAGGCCGAGCGGGCCGGCCGGGGCGAGGTCGTCCGGCTCCGCGACCGGGGCGTGCTCCCGGTCGACGTCGACGTCGACCGGGCGCTGCGCACCTGGACGGCGGTGCTCAGCGGGGTCGTCTCGCAGCAGCTGTCCAACGCCCCCGGTGAGCCGTTCGAGACCGGCGCCTTCACCTCGATCCTGCCCGACGTGGTGGACATGTGGTTGGCCCACCACCACTCCCCGTCCCGTCCCCGCTGATCCAGGAGGCCGACATGGCCGCTCCGACCTCCGTCCGCTCCCGCCCGCGCGCGCCGCGGCTCGACCGGGCGACCGCGTACCGGCTGGCCACCACCGAGTACGACCGCACGCTCGCCGCGTGGCGAGCGCTCGGCCCCGCCGACTGGTCCCGCCCCACCGTCTGCGCGGCGTGGGACGTGCGGGCCATGGCCGCGCACACCCTCGGCATGACCGAGATGACCGCGTCGCTGCGCCAGCTGGTGCACCAGAACGCCGCCGCGTCGCGGGCCGGCGGGGGCATCGACGCGCTCACCGCCGTCCAGGTGCGCGAGCGGGCCGGGCTGTCGCCCGCGGAGCTGGTCGACCGGCTCGCCGCCGCCGCACCCCGGGCCGTCCGCGGCCGCCGTCGGCTGTCCGTGCTGCTCGGCGCCGTGAAGCTGCCCGAGGAGCAGGTCGTCGGTCCCGAGCGCGAGTGGTGGCGGATCGGCTTCCTCACCGACGTCGTCCTCACCCGTGACCCGTGGATGCACCGCATGGACCTCGCCGCGGCCACCGGCACGGAGCCAGTCCTGACCGCGGACCACGACGGCGTCCTGGTCGCGGACGTCGTCGCCGAGTGGGCGGGCCGGCACGGCCAGCCGTACCGGTTGCGGCTCACCGGCCCGGCCGGCGGAGAGTGGTCGTCGGGGGCGGACGGCGGTGCGGACGTCGAGGCGCACGAGCTCGACGCCGTGGACTTCTGCCGCGTGCTGTCGGGCCGGGGGACCGGCGACGGCCTGCTGGCGCAGCAGGTGCCCTTCTGAGTTGCGGCGGGATCGGCACGCCCGCCGCCCCGCGGGCGAGCATGCGCGCCTCGCGTCAGAGATATGGAGGAGCGTCATGGACACCTTCCGCCCCCTGCCGGGGGTGACCACGCTCGCCGATCCGCAGGATGTCCCGGGGATCGGCGTGCTGCCGGTGAACGCCTTCGTGCTGCACGCGGCCGAACCGGTCGTCGTCGACACCGGGATGTCGCTGGGCGACCGGCGCTTCGTCGAGGATCTCGCCGCGGTGCTCGACCCGGCCGACGTCCGCTGGATCTGGCTGACGCACCCCGACCGCGACCACACCGGAGGTCTGTTCTCCTTGCTCGCCGCCGCGCCGAGAGTGACCGTCGTGACCACGTATCTGGGCATGGGGATCCTCGGGTGCGAGCGGGAGCTGCCGCTCGATCGGGTGCGCCTGGTCAACCCGGGGCAGAGCCTCTCGGTCGGTGATCGTGAGTTGCGGGCGTTCCGGCCGCCGCTGTACGACAGCCCGGCCACCACCGGCTTCCTCGAGACGGCAACCGGTGTGGTCTTCAGCTCCGACTGCTTCGGCGCCCCGCTGCCGACCTGGGAGCTTGCAGGAGCGGACGACGTCCGGGCGGTGCCCGCCGACGACCTCCGTGCGGCCCAGCTCCTGTGGGCCGCGGTCGACAGCCCGTGGGTGCACGTGGTGGACCGGTCGAGGTGGGAACGCACGATGGACCGCCTGCGGGCCATGGCGCCGTCAGCGGTGCTCAGCACCCACCTGCCGCCGGCGCTGCACGGCGTCGACGACCTGCTGGACACCATCCGGCTGGCGCCGGACGCCGACCCGTTCGTCGGCCCCGACCAGAAGGCGCTCGACGAGTTGCTGACGGGCTTCGCACCGGTCGCCGCGACCTGACCCGGGCTACCAGCCCTGGACCTGCCGGGCGGCGGCGACGACGCGGTCGAACCGGGCGCGGTCCAGCGCGGCGCCCTCGCGGCGGACGGTCGCCGGGTCCAGCTCGAGCAGCCGGTCGAGGCGCACCTCGCTCGGGCGGCCCCGGGCGTCCCACGCGCCGCGGCCCAGGTCCATCCAGACGCGGCCGTGGCGGGCCTCGTCGGCGGCGTCGCGGTCGTGGTCGCGGCTGGTCAGCGTCAGCCCGAGCAGGGCGGGTCCGCGGCGGCCGATCACCAGCACCGGGCGGTCCTTGCCCCGGCCGTCGCCCTCGTCGAAGGGCACCCACGCCCAGACGACCTCGCCCGGATCGGGCCGCTCGTCGTCGTAGGGGCGGTAGTCGACGACGGGCGCGCCGGCGGGGGCACCGGCACGTGCGGGTCCGGCCGCGAGGTGCTCCTGGTCTGCCCGTCGGGCGTCGTCCGGCGGTCGCCGTTCACCCGGCGACCGTCCGCCGGGCGCGGTCCGCGCGGCCGGGCCCCGGGACCGGCCGAGCCGCCGCCCGACGCCGCGCGCCAGTCGCGCGCCGAGCCGCCGGAGGCGGTGCTGTGTCATGACGGCACGCTACGCGGGCCCGGCCGAGCCCCGGGCAGGCTCTGCGGGCCCGATCGCAGCCCGGGGCAGGCTCCGTGGGCCCGATCGCAGCGCGGCCCGGCCGGATCCCGCGGGCCGGGTCGGCGCGGTCGACGCCTCATGTGACCCATTGATATCAAGCAGTCACAGATGGGGTTCGGTGTGCCGGTGACAGGGCACCATGGCCCCACGGGGACCTCCTCCGGGGTGCCCGGGAGAGGGGGTTCCCATGACCTCGGCAGAACCCGCCCGTCCGGCTGCCCCGCGCGAGCGCGAGGTGCAGGCCAGCGTGCTGGCCGCACTGCAGCTCGTCGAGGACGCCCGGTACCGCGGCCCCGAGCGCAGACCCCACCGTGAGCGCATCCGCCAGGTCGCCGAGCGAACCGTCGTGTCGCGCAAGCTCGCGCGGGACCTGCGGGCGGGCTGACCGGCCACACCGGCCCTGTCGTCACGCGGTGTCCCCGGCGTGACTCCGCGGGCCGGTCCGCTCCTCGCTCGCTGGCGCTCGCTGCGATGCTCCCGGCCCTGTCGTCACGCGGTGTCCCCGGCGTGACTCCGCGGGCCGGTCCGCTCCTCGCTCGCTGGCGCTCGCTGCGATGCTCCCGGCCCTGTCGTCACGCGACGCAGAACTCGTTGCCCTCCGGATCGGCCAGGGTGGCCCACTCCAGCGGGCCCTGCGAGGAGCGCCAGAGCTCGCGCGCGCCCATCGCCACCAGCCGCGCGACCTCGGCCTCGCGGGCCGCGGCGCCGACGTGCACGTCGAGGTGCAGCCGGTTCTTGGCCGTCTTCGGCTCCGGCACCACCTGGAAGAGGACACGCGGGCGGCCGGGGTCCGGCGAGGTGATCGCCGCCCCCTGGCGCCACACCAGCGCCCCGCGGTGGACCACCGTGTCGGCGTCCGAGGCGTGCCCTGCATCGATCATCCGCCGGATGAACGCCTCGTCCTGCGGCTCGACCTCCCAGCCGAGCGCTGCGGCCCACCAGTCGGCGAGCTCGTGCGGCCGTGCGCAGTCGACCGCGATCTGGATGTCGTGTGCCATGGCCGCACGCTAGGGCAGGGCGCCGACGGAACGGGCGGCGTCAGAGCTCCTGCGCCAGGCCGGCCCGCAGCGCCACCTCGTCGGGCACGGAGTCGTCGCGGCAGTGGTCGCGCAGCACCTGGCTGAAGGGCGGGAACACGGACCGTTCGACCCGGCGGGCGGGGTCCCACAGGCCCGACCGCATCACCGCCTTCGAGCACTGGAAGTAGGCCCGTTCCACCCGCAGCACCAGCACCGACAGCGGCGGCCGGCCGAACTCGGTGAGGTCGAGGCCCAGGTCGGCGGCGCCGACCAGCGCGGTCGTGCCGTACACCCGCAGCGTCTCGTCGATGCCGGGCACGAGGAACATCAGCGCGGCCCGCGGGTTGCCCACCAGGTTGCGCAGGCTGTCGACCCGGTTGTTCCCCTGCCGGTCGGGCAGCGCGAGCCGGTGCTCGTCGAGCACCTTCACGAAGCCCGGGTCGCCGCCCCTGGGGGAGACCTCCGGCCACCCGTCGGCCGACGACGTCGCCAGGGTGGCGAACGGGGCCAGCCGGATGAAGGCCGCGCAGTGCTCGTCGATGCGGTGGACGACCTTGTCGAGCACCCGCTGGGAGGGCGCGCGGTAGCCCGCGAGCACCTCGGTGTCGGCGCGGCTCGCGGGTCCGGGGGTGGCGTCCACGGGTCGGACCGTATCGGGCCTGCCGCTCCCGGCCGGGGCCCGGCGGCTCCCCGAGCCCGGCGGTCCGGCGACCGGGCGGCCGGGCGGGCGGCCGCCGTGCCCGGGACGGCCG
Source organism: Geodermatophilus sp. YIM 151500 (assembly GCF_025716945.1). Lineage (GTDB taxonomy): Bacteria > Actinomycetota > Actinomycetes > Mycobacteriales > Geodermatophilaceae > YIM-151500. The sequence goes on along the minus strand of NZ_JAOVZT010000011.1, from coordinate 3,855 downwards.
CCCGTTAGCGTGCTGCCCCGTGTCAGCACGGTGGAGCTCGCCGGTCCGCTACGTCGAGTGCGACCAGCAGGGTGTCGTCTTCAACGCGCACTACCTGACCTGGGCCGACGAGACGTCCAACCACTGGTGGGCCTCGCGCGGCCTGCCCTGGGACGCGCTGGTCGCCCAGGGGTGGGACCCGGTCGTCAAGGCCTCGTCGCTGGAGTGGACGTCGTCGGCGCGGTGGGGCGACACGGTCACCGTCGACGCCGACCTCGAGCGGCTCGGCACCACCAGCGTCACGGTGCGCTACACCGTGCGGGTGGGGGAGCGGGTCTGCTGCGTCGTCCGCAACACCTACGTGGCCATCGCCGACGGCCGCCCGGCGCCCTGGCCCGACGACATCCGGGCCAAGCTGACCGACTGATCCGCCGCCCCGCCCGGGATGGCGGGCGGGCCTAGCGCGCCCGCGCACCCGGCGGGAGGAGGGGCAGGTCGTCGGGGACGCCGGACTCGAGGAGGCGCCACAGCGCGCCGGTGTCGGCGTGCTCGGCGACCAGGTCGCCCAGCCGGTCGAGCCGGGCCTCGCGGACGGCGGCGAAATCGGTGCCCGGGGCCGGCGCGAACCGCCGTCCCGACAGCCGGGCCACCTCGGTCAGGAAGGCGCGACGGAAGCCGTCGTTCTCCAGCGCGCCGTGCCACGTCGTGCCGAAGACGGCCCCGGACCGGCCGCCGTCGAGGAACGGCTCGGCCCCGCCCTCGTCGTAGCCGACCACCCCGTGGTGGATCTCGTAGCCGCGCACCGGCTCGCCGAAGGCGCTGCCGACGGGGCGGGCCAGCACCTTCTCCGGTCCGAAGCGGACGTCGGCCGGCAGCAGACCGAGCCCGGGCACGGTGCCCGCGCCGGACTCCACCTCGTCGGTGATCGTGCGGGCGAGCATCTGGTGCCCGCCGCAGATGCCGAGCACCGGCCGGCCCTCGGCGGCCCGCCGGCGCACGGCGTCGGCCAGCCCGGACGCGCGCAGCCAGGCCAGGTCGGCGACGGTGGCGCGGGTGCCCGGCAGCACGACCAGATCGGCGTCGCCGAACTCCTCCGGGCGGGTCGCGTACCGGACGAGGACGCCGGGCTCTGCGGCGAGCGCGTCGAGATCGGTCACGTTGGACAGCCGCGGCAGCCGGGCCACCGACACCCGCAGCACCTCCTCCCCGGCGGGCGGGCCGGCCGGGGCGAGCGGGACGCCGATGCCGAGGGAGTCCTCGGTGTCCAGCGCCAGGCCGGGCAGCCACGGCAGCACGCCCAGCGCCGGCCGGCCGGTGAGCCGGGCCAGCTCGTCCAGCCCCGGCTGCAGGAGTCGGACGTCGCCGCGGAACTTGTTGACCAGGAACCCCGCCACCAGTCGCTGGTCGGCCGGGGGCATGAGCGCGACGGTGCCGAACAGGGAGGCGAAGACCCCGCCGCGGTCGATGTCGCCGACCACGACCACCGGCAGCGCGGCCGCGGTGGCCAGGCCCATGTTGGCGATGTCGTCGGCGCGCAGGTTGATCTCGGTGGGGGAGCCGGCGCCCTCGCAGACGACGACGTCGAAGCGCGCGCGCAGTTCGGCGAGCGAGGCCAGCACCTGCTCCAGGAGAGCGGCCTTCATCGGCCGGTAGGACAGCGCGGTCACCTCGGCGACGGGACGGCCGAGGACGACGACCTGGCTGGCGTCCTCGCCGCCCGGCTTGAGCAGCACCGGGTTCATCGCCGCCTCCGGCTCGACCCGGGCGGCGGCGGCCTGCACCACCTGCGCCCGGCCGATCTCGGCGCCGTCCGGGGTGACCATCGAGTTGTTGCTCATGTTCTGCGCCTTGAACGGCGCCACCGACACCCCCTGGCGGACCAGCCACCGGCAGATGCCGGCGGTGACCAGCGACTTGCCGGCGTCCGACGTCGTCCCGGCGACGAGCAGCGCGCCCGGCGTCACGCGACCTCGCGCGGGGCGTTCCAGCCCGCCTTCTCCTGCCCGGACAGGTCGGCGATGGCCAGCATGATCCGGTCGGTCACCACCCGCCGGGCCGCGTTGCGCCCGGCCTGGCCGCGCTGCTCGGGGAAGGTCAGCGGCCGGCCGAAGGTGACCGAGATGCGGTGCGGCCGGGGCCAGCGGGCCCCGATCGGCTGCGCCTTGTCCGTGCCGGCCACGGCCACCGGCACCACCGGGCAGTCGGCGGTCAGCGCCAACCAGGCCACGCCGGTCTTGCCCCGGGCCAGGCGGCCGTCGCGCGACCGGGTGCCCTCGGGGTACAGCCCGAAGGCGTTCCCCCGCCGGAGGACGCCGAGCGCGGTGTCCAGGGCAGCCTGCGCGGCGCGCTGGGTCTGCCGCTCGACGGGCTGCGCACCGAGCGCGGTGAACAGCGTGCGGCTCAGCCAGCCGCCGAAGCCGCGGCCGGTGAAGTACTCGGACTTGGCCAGGTAGGAGACCCGCCGCGGAGCGACCAGCGGGATGGCGATGCTGTCGATGAAGGACAGGTGGTTGCTGGCCAGGATGACCGGACCGGTGAGCGGCACGTTCTCCCGGCCGGTCACCCGCGGCCGGAAGACGAGGAAGAACAGCGGCTTCAGCACGAACCTGGCGATCCCGTAGAACACGCAGGCGCTCCCTCCCTCGGTGCCGCGCACGGCGGAGAGACCGGCGGCTCGGGCATCATCCCGAACCGCCGGGCAGGGAGCGATGTCAGGTCCGTGCGGTGGACGCCCCGGGCGCGTGCCCCCGTCGGGCGGGGCGTCGCGGCGTCAGTGCAGCGGGACGCTGGGCGGGCAGGCGTCGCGCAGGATGGCGCGGACGTCGTCGGGCAGGCCGGTGCGCCCGGACGCCGACGCGGTGAGGACGTGCGCCACGTCGCGGACCTTGCGGTGCGTGTGGCTGGAGATGTGCGCCATCAGGTCGAAGGCGGCCTGTTCCCCGCAACCGGTGAGCAGCATCAGCACGCCCTTCGCCTGCTCGATCACCGCCCGGCTGGCCATCGCCGTGCGCAGTTGGGCCACCTCGGTCTCGAGGGCCCGCACCCGCTCGGCGTCGCCGGCAGCCCCGGGAGCGCCGGCGGACGGCATCCGGTCGTCGGTCGCCGATCGCGGTGCGACCGGCCGCAGCGGCAGGACGTGACCGCGCTGCCGGGCCGGCGTGGTCGAGGTCGTCGCTGCTGAGGTCGTCGCTGTCGAGGTCGTCGCTGCTGAGGACATCGGCTCTCCTCGTCGAACGCGCGCCGGGAGCACCGACGGGTCCGCGGCACGCCGCTTCTGGACGCGCCGCGGGACCACCGACCGGAACCGGATCGGTCGCTCCGAACGGTTCGGACGTTACCCATCCGTAGGCCCGGGCGCACCGACTTTCCGGTGGCCGTGCGGTGATCTCCCGGTGACGACCGGACGTGCCCTCACTTAGGGTCGCCTATCCCTCACGGGCTCGGGCGCGTCGTCCCGGGCGGGGAGCGGACGGGGGCCAGCAGGCGGACGGCGACGGCCAGGGCTGCCGCGGCCGCGCCGACGGCGGTCGACAGCCGGACCGCACGGCCGATGTCGGCCGCCGACGGTGAGCGGCCGTCGCCGAGACGCGGTCGCTCCTCGACGCGGCTGCCGTAGCGGTTGCGTCCGCCGAGCCGCAGACCCAGTGCCCCGGCGGCCGCGGCCTCGCAGCGGCCGGCGTTGGGGCTGGGATGGGCGGCGCCGTCGCGCCACCAGGTGTGCAGCGCACCGGCGGGCGAGCCGCCGGCGAGCGGGGCGCAGGCGACGGTGAGCGCGGCGGTGAGCCGGGCGGGCAGCCAGGTGGCGACGTCGTCGGCGCGGGCGGCCGCCCAGCCGAAGCGCAGGTACCGGGGTGAACGGTGGCCGACCATCGCGTC
>NZ_JAOVZT010000010.1:166932-172604 GCF_025716945.1 Geodermatophilus sp. YIM 151500 | reverse complement strand
GCAGGACGGACGGGGAAGATGAAGGCGCGGGCACGGGCCTCTCGCTGGTGATCGATGACTTCAGACACCTTCAGATCACCACATGGCCCGTGCCCGCCCTCAAACACCCAGCTCAGCGGCTCGCTTCACGACTTTGCAGCAGCCCTGGTACCTCGTCGGCGGCCAGCAGCACGATCCGGGCACGCTCGACCACCCGGGCCGGCGCGCCCTTGTCCCGCGCCCGCCGTTGCAGCTCCCGCCGATCAGCCTCCGGAACCTGCACCACCCGCACGTGCGCGGCCATGAGAAATGGTCACTCTGACGGCGCGATCACATAAAGGAGCACCGCGACGGGGCACTAGAGTCCATTTCATCGCCCTGAGGCGCTCATCGAGGAGATCGACGAATTGGTCGATCCCCGGCGTCGTACAGGCTTTTTGATTGAGGCAGCAACTGAGAAGCTGAAACGCGAGCGCCTGAAACGGCTTACTCGTGAAGTGATGAAGCTGCCCTCCGGATGCGGAAGACACTCCCGGCTGGGAGATTTCTAAGGCTGTCTCAAAGTGGGTGCATGACCTCCGAGCGGGGAATGACCGCATCCGTGAAGTATGAAGTACCTTCTTGACACTGATACCCTCATTGACCGCGTCTTGGGTACCGGTGGTACCCCTCAACGCATCCAGGAGTTGATAGAGCGCGACGACGAGGTTGCATTGTGTTCAATTACTGTGGCCGAGCTATACAGCGGACTGAGTGAGAAGACGCGTATCAAGTGGGAGAGCTGATTACTCTTGCTGTCGTACGCAGCCCAACTTCGCCTGAGTGATTGTTGCTCCCGGGGGTCTGGCACGCGCGACAGGCAGGCCTGTACCGGAAGACTGTCTCTGAGGCGAGACGCACGCTGTCCACAACTAATTCCTTGCTTGCAGCCTTAGCCCGCGACAAGGACGCGATACTGCTGACCAGCAATATCCAGGACTTCCCGATGAAGGATGTCCGGGTGCTGTCTCTCAGGAAGGAAGCGGCGTAACGGGAAGCTATGGGGAGGAAAAGGAGCTATACAGCAACACTGCAGGCAGACGGCGTGCTAACCATCCCTGACATTGTCCGTAGGCAGTGCGGGATCACGCCCGGCACAGTCATCGAGGTTACGATAACCAGTGATGGTTTCATGGGCCGAGTGGTGAAACCGCCCAAGCCATATCGAAGTTCTTAACTGGCCGCACCCCTGTCACCACACAGATACGCTAACAGGGGCACAGTCGGAGCCGCTCGATCCGGCCGCGCGGGTTGACCTTGTATCCATTGGCCTTTCCCCTTTCCCGACCATCGGCGACTCCTTCCCGGTTCCTCCCCTTCTTTGAGGCGATTCATGCAAACTTCTTCCTCCTAGGCCCGTGCGGTAGGGGTGCCACGTTCTTACAGCAACTCTCCCCAACCTGGCGTCTGGCGGTCTGAGGTCGGCTTTTTCTTTTCGAGGCCACAGTTGTTCAGGAGCGTGTATACATAGGCGTTGCTATTCCGCTTTTTCAGCTCGTAGGGGATCTGCGCCTGTTCGATGCGCGTCGACTGGTCCAGGAAGCACCTATGGGGCCCTGCGGCGACTTGCGATCCGAATCCTGATACGGGCTTGCCGTTGGCATCCTTGCCGCAGGCCTTAGAGCCGGTCTCAACGACGGACTTCTTCAGAATGGAGATCGCCGGAATACCGACTGGGGTTACACTGGATGGTCCAGGCCCATGGGCCGGCTTAACCGTTCCACTTGGGAATATCCAGCCGCTCGGGTAAGCCTCGTAGTGGTAAGTGCCACCGCTAGGGTCCGTATAAACTATGTAAAGGTGGCGGTATGCGAATATCAGCGCCGCGTGGACGTTAATTCGGCAGTTCGCCGGAGAGGGTTCTGGGGGCTTCGGCGTCGGCACAGGCTCTGGAGTAATGACCTGAACCGTCCAGCTTCCGCTGTTGTCCCCGAATGCCGCCACCTCGTCGTCAACACCGAGGTACAGCCGTCCCGAAGGGACCGGGAACGTTCCACCATTGCCGATCGCGAACAGCTGGCCACCCTCGCCTACACGGCCGATGAGGGACCAACAGGGAGCCCCATAGGCCACCCACTGCCCGCTGAAGGTCGAGGGCCCAGCCACGCAGCCAGCCTGGCTGCCGGCGGGGCCGAGGTCGCCTTCTGGGCCCCCGACGTTGATCGTTCCGCTGGCTTGCAGAGTAACTGATCCGCTGACGTCAACACTCGAATCTGTCCAGGGTTGAGTGGCCGGTACGGTCACGGTCGTTGTAGGCGCCAGCGCTGTTGCCGCGCCACCAAAGACAAGAGAGGTGGTCGTAAGCGTTACCGCGCTGATCGCGGCGAGCAGCCGTCGTGTCGTCCTTACCGGCCTCCGCATGCTGGTTAGCCGACGGCACGTTAGCCATCCTGCGGAAGATCTCACTGCGTGTCGCCCCATGACAGAGCTCCCTATGGGTTGTGCGAGCTGCACCCTCGGTGAGGGTTCGGGCGCCACCTGGTCTGGACCATGTCGTGGTCGCTGCTAGCTGGGCTGTGCGTTGTGGGATTCGCCCGAGTACTCGACGAGGGGTAGGGGAGAGGATCCTCGGCTTCGTCAGCGGCAGCAAGGGGTGCGAGTACCGTTCCTTAGGATGCGGTGGAGGCGCGGTCAGAGGGTGGAAGGGGCGGTCACCGGAGTGACCAGCATCTGCAGAACGTTGCAGATTAGCCGGGCAACCTTCTATCGGTATTGTGAGCATCGACCATCCGATTGAGTCAACACGCGCGCTGACGAGCGACTTGCTCATCGGGACGCCGGAGCCGTAGGCGAGTTCTCGCCTTGTAAGAGTGGAAGAAGTCGTTATAATCTACTTGACACGGCGCTATTGCAAAAGACCATCAGAGATGTCGCTGGGCGTCGGGGCGGCGAGTAGTCTTGACGGCACCAATTCTCATCAGATTCGCCCTGGCAGTTACAGGTGTCTACACTTCGCGTACGGCCTCATCTATCAGTTCTACTGGGTTGAACCGATAGCCGTCGCGGCCTTCCTTGTCAGCCTGATCCAGCTCTGTGCACTAGCTGGCCTATGGCGATACAGGGGGGTCGCGGTTATGTCTACGCTTTGACCGTCAGCGCATTCCTTGCTCGATCACCCTCATTGCGATTGTTCTTGAGCCCACACGGGTTCGGCGCGCAGCGCCGTGCTGTTTTCTCGCGACTTGCCGCCGCGCCTGGTCTTGGGCGTGAGGGTGTCGATGACCTGCCCGTCGGCGAAGGCGTCGCCGTGCCAGTGGAAGTGGGACTCCAGATCGCCCGGCGCCCGGGCGGTGCGGGAACCGACGATGAACCGCAGGTTCGCGTCGTCCAGCGCGGTCAGGTTGGCCGCCGAGAGCATGCCGGCGTCGGCGACGATGACCAGGTCCGCGATGCCGTGCCGCTCGCGGAAGGCCTCGATGATCGGGATCAGCGTGGTCGTCTCCGCGCGGTTGCCTTCGAAGCAGCCGATCTCCAGCGGGAACCCGCCCCGTCGACCAGCAGCCCGACCACGATCTGCGGGTCGACCCGGCGCTCCTTGGAGTAGCCGACCTTCCGCAGGTCATCTTCGTGTTCGGCCTCGAAGTACAACGTGGTCACGTCGTAGAGGCAGAGGCTGACATCGCCGCTGGCCGCGGCGTGAGCGAAGCACGCCGCGGCGATCTGGGTGCGGTAGTCCCCGGCGTGGCAGCGGCGCAGCGTGCGCTTGCGGGTCGACAGGCTTACCGACACCCGGCCGAGCTCGGCCAGCACCCGGTCGACGTCGAGCAGGCTGGTCGGCTCCGCCACCCGGGCGATCGCCAGGTCCCGGAAGACCTCGTCGGCCACGGCGTCGAAGCCCAGCCCGGCGTAGACCCCGGCCAGCGCCTCGAACAGCAGCCCCGAGGACGTCTTCAGCACCCGCGGCGCGGGCACCGTCGGCGGGCGCACCGGCCGGTCCGCCGCAGCCGGGAACAGAGTGGACGGCAGCGGCGGGGGCAGCATCGAGGTCCGCCGGACCGGCGGCGTGATGCCCAGGTCCAGCATCCCTTGGCCGTCGTCGATCAGCAGCCGGCGGGCCTGCTCGAGCAGCAGTCCCAGCTCGGCGTCGTCCCGGGCCGAACCGACGTGCCGGACGATCCGCCGTCGACCACCGATGGACTCCGCGATCTGCACTGCCGTGGCCCCCGAGGCGGTGCGCACCCGCCGAATCCAGGCCACCGCCGGACCCTACCGGCCACGATTAGTGCCTCAGCTGCACACTAAGCCCGGCCATCACCGCAGGTCAGCGCGATCCGGACCAAGAACGACCGCCTCCCTGACCCAACTCAGGTCAGATCACCACATGGCCCGTGCCCGCCCTCAAACACCCAGCTCAGCGGCTCGCTTCACGACTTTGCAGCAGCCCTGGGGCTGGGCAGGCAGACTCGTCCTGGGCCAGTCGACGAGCCGAGCGCCCAGCACGGCCGCCTGCAGCGAGAAGCGCTCCTGCGGCACGGACACGCGGTAGCCGGTCAGTTCGGCAACCCGGGCCAGCCGGTAGGTGACGGTGCGGACCGAGACGTGCAGCCTGCGGGCAGCCTCGGTGGCAACCTCCCCGGCCTCGAAGTAGGCCAGCAAGGTCCCCAGCAGCACCGTCGGGCCGCCGCGCACCTGCTCCAGCGGGACGAGCACGTCCCGGACGAGGTCGACGATGGCCCCGTGGTCGCGTCCCAGCACCCGGTAGACCAGCAGGTCCCGGGCCTGCACGACGTCACCGTCCAGGCCGAGACGGTCGGCGAAGGTCAGGGCCTCCTGGGCCTCCTCGTAGGACCGGGCGACGCCGTAGGCCCCGGAGAAGGCTCTGCCGGCCGCAACTCGGCAGGGGTCGGTGACTCCGAGCCGCTGCAGGTCCTCGTGCAGCACGGTGCCCACGGTCTGCTCGCGGCTGCCCGCGAAGCCGGCCACAGGACCGCCGGGAACGACGACCACGACGGTGCGGTCCTTTCTCGCGACCAGCACCTCCCGGTCGCCGCACCGGTCGACGACCGCCCGTCCCAGGACGAGCGCCACGCGGTCCCCGAGGCCGTGGCCGTCGCGTGGTGCGACGAGCGCGACGTGGTGCGGTCGGCCCAGGTCGACCCCGAACGGCTCGGCGCGCTCCACCATCCGGGCGACGTCGCCATCGCCTCGGAGCAGGTCGTCGACGAACTCCGCACGAACGGCTTCCTCGTGACGGACCATGTCCCGACGCTCGGACTCATGCCCGTCGACGAGCACGCCGACGGCGTCCTCGAGCACCCGGAGCACCGCTTCGGCGGCGCGGCGGACCTACTCCGGATCCGACGATCGGACCACGACGGGCAGCCGACGCCACAGCCGCCATGTCGCGGACAGGTAGAGGTCCACCGCGTTCCGCGCGCCAATACCACCGGCGGCCGCCCGGTGCCCGAGCTCCCGGACCGCCTCGAGTTCGACGCTGTCGGGCCTCCGACGATCGCGGCGTCGGCCAGCAGCGGCAGGTACCCACCGAGCAGGTCGGCCGGCACGGAGGACGCCGCAGCGGCCGAGGCGGCGATCACCCGCCGCGGGCCGGCGGTGGCCAGGCTCGAAGCGGCGAGGCATCCGCGTTCCTCCTCCGGGCGTGGCGACGCCGACGGCGACGGCGACGGCGACGGCGACGGCGACGGCGACGGCGA
>NZ_JAOVZT010000010.1:87243-166832 GCF_025716945.1 Geodermatophilus sp. YIM 151500 | reverse complement strand
CGACGGCGACGGCGACGGCGACGGCGACGGCGACGGCGACGGCGAATTCTGCGACGTTGCCGGTCATCGGCAAGGTGAGCCTGGCGCAGACGTCCGATCACACCACTGGTGCCGCACCACCGGCAAGAGGCATGGTCAGGTCAACAGGAGGTGGCTCATGCTCAGCGAACAGGAACAGCGGGCACTCGACGACATGGAACGGGCCTGGGAGGTCCGCACCGAGGCATACCGCCGCGACGCGATGTGGGCCGTGCGCCCTCCGACCGACCTGCCGACGGCGGTCGTCGCCGGCAGCTGGGCCGTCATCCTGCTGACCCTCTTCGGTCAGATGGACGCCGTCCTCGTCGTCGGCCTCGTGACCGCGCTGTACTGGGCGCTGTGGCACCTGAAGGGAATCCGCACCCGGCCCGCGTCGCCCCGATCGGATCGGCGGCGACTCCGTCGGCGAGCCGGGTGACCTCCAACGGGCTCAGCACGGGTGCGCCGCCGGCCGGGCGGACGACGCGCGGGCGGCAGAGCCGGTGGATGAGAGCGGACCCGTTGCACGGCCATCGACACGACCGTGACGACTAGATGCTGGGTCCCGACCAGGTAGGGCTTGGAACGACCTCGTCGAGCGCTGCGGATCTGCCTCCGAGCGGTCGGACCCGCGCGGGTCATCGGTCCTCGGAGGCAGCGAGTGACGGTGACGAGTCACGCCGGACGGCGGGTCATCGACGTCGCTGGGACGCCGTCTGCCGCAGCCGCCGCAGCGCGCGCCGCCACCGGGCCGCGGTGGTCGGTGACTGCGAGTCCCCGCTTCGCGAGCCGACCGACAGCTCGGCGCCGAGCCAGCGCGCCAGGCGCCCGGCCCGGTGCACCGCTTGGAGCCGGCGCTCCACCTGGCGGCGAGCGCGGCTGGGCACGATGAGCAGCAGCTGGTCGCCGTGCCGGAGCACGGTCTGCCGGTCGGGAACCAGGGTGTGCCCGTCGCGCACGATCAGCGAGACCACCGCGCCGGGCGGTAGCCGCAGCTCCCACATGGCGACCCTGTGCAGCTTGGACGCCGGCGGCACGGTGAACTGCATCAGGTCCGAGTCGATCGACTCCAGTGGCGCGGACTCGATCGTCACCTCGGTGGCGTCGCCTTCCTCGCCGACTCCGAGCAACCGGGCCAGCGGGGGAAGCGTGGGCGCCTGGATGAGGGTGAAGACGACCACCAGGACGAATACGGTGTCGAAGATCCGCTGGGCCGCGGGAACCTGCGCGCTGACGGGGATGGTGGCCACGACGATCGGCACCGCGCCTCGCAGCCCGGCCCAGGACATGAACGCCTGCTCCCGCCACGGCACCTGAAACGGCGTCGCGCAGACGATCACCGACACCGGGCGCGCCAGCAGCAGCAGCGCGCCTCCGACGAGGAGCGCGGGCAACAGCGCGCCGGGCAGCCGCCCGGGGCTGGCGAGCAGCCCGAGCAGGACGAACAGGCTGATCTGGGACAGCCAGGCCAGGCCTTCGGCGAAGCCGAGGGTGGCGTTGCGGTGCGGCAGCGGAGCGTTGCCCAGCCACAGCCCGGCCACGTACACCGCCATGAACGACGAGGCGGCCGCCACCCCTGCGACTCCGAAGGCGAGCAGTGTGAACGCGACGGTGGCGATGGGGTAGAGCCCGGCCGATGGCAGCGCGCTGTGGCGCAGCACGACCTCGCCGACCCGTGCCACCAGCAGACCGATGGCGGCGCCTGCGGCAAGTTGGTAGAGGACCTGCGCGAGCGCGAGCAGGGGATCGGCCTGCTCCCAGTCTCCACTCACGACGAGGGTGACCAGGATGACCACGAGGGGGTCGTTGAAGCCGGACTCGGCCTCGAGGGTTGCGCCCAGCCGGCGCCGCAGGGGTAGCCGGCGCAGTACGGAGAACACCGCGGCGGCGTCGGTGGAGGAGATGACGGCGCCGAGCAGGACGGCAGTCCGCAGGTCGACGTCCAGAATGGCGTAGGCGACGGCGGCGGTGACCGCCACACTCACGGCCACGCCCAGGGTGGCCAGCACCAGGGACGGCGCGAGGACCGGCCGGACGACCGCCCATCGGGTGGTAAGACCACCCTCGGCGAGGATGATGCCCAGCAGGACCAGGCCGACCACCTGGGTGAGCTGCGCGTCCTCGAATTCCAGCCCCAGACCGGCCTCGCCGACGACGAGTCCTAGGCCGAGGTAGATCAACAGCGTCGGAAGCCCCGCCCGGGCAGACAGCCGGACGGCCGCGACCGCGACGAGCAGCAGGCCGGTCACCGCCAGCACGACCACGTTCAGGTCGGCGACCGACACCGCCCCTCCATTCGGCGCCTCGCCGGGCGCCCGCCGTTCCGACGGAACCGCGGGTCGAGTGTCTGGCCGGCAACCGGTGTCGCCCGACCGGCGGGTCCCCACCCGGCCGCACATCGACTCTCAGGCATTGCGTCCTGGCACCCGATGCAGTCGGGGCCGACACCCCCGCACGCACGGGCGCGCGCCATCCCGGCGCCAGCGGGTCGGCGTCGCATCATCCTCGCACGGGGCCCACTGCTCTCAGCTGCCGTGTCTCGAGCGCCCCCGCCGCGACCTCTGGTTGGACCTGCCCGGGACTCCAACCCATAGTGGCCTCGGTATCGCCTGTCACCGTGGGGACTCTGACCTCGGTAGGTGCGCGGAGCGGCGCCGATGTCGTGAAGGTGCTGGCTCTGGACACCCGCGCCTCGCAGGGCCAGCCCGCACGCGGCGGGCCTGAGGCCACCCGCATCACGAGCTACGTCGCGCAGGCCGACGAGATCCATCGGCCTGGCCGTGCAGACCTCGTCGGAAGGCAGGACGCGCAGAGGAGCTCGCCCTCTCCGCCGACGCGGTATGGCTAGGCCCCGCCCGCTGACACCTGCGGAAGGCGCGAGGGCTGTCCGTCAAGCCGCTGGCCAGTGCACCGCGAGCGGCACGGCCGGGTCGGCGTTACCGGCGGTGGCCACCACCGGGGTCGCGTAGGCCTTGCTCACGTCCTCCCCAGCACGGGGCTGGGCACGCTGCCCGCAGTTCCCACGCCGGACCACCGGGCGATCTCGGCGGCCATGTCCAGGCGGTCGACCGGCGCGGCGTTCTCGAAGTCGCCCCATGCCTCGCGCGGCAGCATCCACATGACCTCGAACTCGTTGCCGTCGGGGTCGATGCCGTAGACGCTCTTGGTCGCGCCGTGGCTGGACTCGCCGGTGAGGGCCCCGACATCGGCCAAGATCCGCCGGGCCTCCTCCAGCTCCTCGATGGTGTCGACCTGCCACGCCAGGTGGTAGAGACCCACGGTTCCGCGCTGCCGCGGGGCGGCTCCGGCGCCGATACCGAACAGCCCGAGGTCGTGGTGGTTCCCCGAGCGCGCCAGGCGCAGGAAGGCGGCGTTCGCCCGCGGCTCACGAGCGGCGACCTCCATGCCGAAGGCGCCGGTCCAGAACCGCAGTGAACGCTGGAGGTCGCTGACGAACAGGACGGCGTGGTTGAGCCGGACGGCGGAGATGGTCATGACTGCTCCTCTGGACGGGCCTGCATCGGTGTGGGGTGCGGAAGCGGAGCGCGGGCGGTGCGTGGGGGCGGCGAAGCCGGCCGCCCCCACGCTCCGTGGGTGGCGCGGTGGGGCGGGTGTCAGGCGACCACGGCGAACCCGCCGTCCCAGGCGATCTTCTCGCCGGCGGCCAAGGTGATCTGCAGGAAACCGAGCGCCTCGAGCTCGCGGGCGCGACGCAGCGAGCCGGCGTCGACGGCCCGCAGGCCGGCAGCGGTGACGATCCCGGCCAGCAGCGACTTGGCGTCGGTGTCGTCGCCGGCGATCAGCACGGTCGTGGTCTGCTGCCCGCCGACGGTGCCGGACGCGAGGGTGGCGGAGAAGGTGGTGTTGAACGCTTTGACGACGCGGGCCTGGGGCAGCGCCACGGCGATCTGGGCGGCCGCCGAGCCGTCGGCCGGCACGACCAGGGAGTCGAACGTCTCGAAGTTCACCGGGTTGGTGATGTCGACGACGATCTTGCCGGCCAGCTGCTCTGCACGCGTGGCGATGATGTCGGCGACCGCGCCGTACGGGACGGCGAGGACGACGACGTCGCCGGTGACCGGCCTGGCAGCGTCGCTCTGGTCCAGCAGCTCGACGGTGTTGCTGCCCTTGCCGATGAGGCCGGCGATGGCCTGACCCATGTTGCCGTTGCCGATGATGCTCACGTGCGCCATGTCGGTGCTCCTGTCGGGTGATTGGTTGTTGCTACAACTTTCACTCGGCGCAAGGCACTTGTAGCGTCAACCATTCCGACGAAGGAAGTGATCGTGGGCACACCGTGGCTCGACCGGCGCCAGCTGCGCGCCTGGGTCCGCCTCATCGGGCTCGTCGAACTGCTGCCGGGCGTCCTCGACGGGCAGCTGCGCCGGGACGCCGAGGTGACGCACTTCGAGTACTACGTGCTGGCGATGCTCTCCGAGGCGCGTGGCCGCACGCTGCGGATGACCGAACTGGCCCGGCAGACGAACGCCACGCTGCCCCGGCTCTCGCACGTCGTCAGCCGCCTGGAGGACCGCGGTCTGGTCGAGCGCTTCCCGTGCCAGGATGACCGCCGGGCGACCAACGCCCGGCTCACCGCGAGGGGATGGGCGAGGGTGCAGGCGGCGGCACCCGGGCACGTGGCCACCGTGCGGCACCACGTCATCGACGCGCTCACCGACGAGCAGATCGACCAACTCACCGACATCGGGCAGGCCATCCTCGCCCGGCTCGACCCGACCGGGTCGATGGCCGCCACCTACACCCGCTACGACGACGCGCCAAAGCCAGGCGCCGACCACGCCTGAAGCGCCGTTCGCGATGCCGGCGATGGGCCGTCACCTTCCGGCCGATCTGGCGCGTTCGATGCTCGTCGAGCCGCAGCCATCTCCAACAACCTGGAGCATGCCTCCGGCATGAGTTCGACCCAGCACTCACCCTACGAACAGGAGCGCGGCGAGCACCAGCACCTGGTCATCCGAGTGGCAGCTTCCGTTCCTGCTGAGGAAGTCCTGACCACTCTCCGCGCCGGCCGCTCGCCATGCAGCTGCGGTGAGCTCGTCACAGGCCGAGGACCAGGCGCAGCGCGGCGTCGACCTGGCGCAGTTCATCGAAGCTGAGGTGCCCGGCCGACTCACCCAAGCGCTGCGGGTCCACCGCACTCGTCTGTTCGGCCAGCACCCGGGTTGGGCGGCCGTCGATGGACACCTCAGGACGGAACGTGGCCGCCCGGGCCGAGGCGGACGTCGGCGCGACCAGCCAGGTCGAGAGGGGCAGCAGGTCGGACTGCACGACGACGGCATAGCGGGTGCCGGCCTGCTCATGGCCCTGGGCGCCGCGGGGAGAGCGCAGGCGGTAGACCTCACCACGCACGCAGCGTCTCCATGTCCCGGAGGACCTGAGCGCTCTCGGCACGGTCGGTGTCATCGGCTGCCAGTGCGGCGGCCTCGGCACGCAGCCGGTCCTGCGCGGCCGTCTTGGCGGCCTGGATCAGGGCCGCCCGCACGGCGGTGGACACGGAGGTGCCGTCTTGCGTCAGGACGGCCAACGCTCGGCGGGCGTCTTCATCAGGGCGGAAGGTGATCGTCTCGGCCACTTCCTAAGTGTCTCACGCGAAGTAAGACGGCGGGAAGGCGCTGTGCACTGGCTCCCCAAGGCGGGTCCGACACGAGCCTCAGCGGCACTCAAGGCAATGGGAAGGCACGTCGGCTGTCGACTGAGCCCCTGACCAGGAAGGACACCACGCAGAGTCCCCAGCCTTCCAAGCTGGCCATGCGGGTTCGATTCCCGTCACCCGCTCCACTGCGATGTCGCGGGACCCCGTTCACAGGTGTCTCGCGACATCGTTCACGTGGGGGCCAGGCAGGCCGCGTCCTCGGGCGAGACGCCCAAGCTCGGGGTGTCCTCCGAAGCGGCTTCCCTCACTGGGCCTGGCCGGCATCACTACCCGAGGTCCGCAACACATGACGGCGTTCGACTGGCTCGATCGTCCAGCCTGGCCGTCGCTTCACTGCCCTGCCTGCGCGTGATCTTCCGGCGCGGGGTGAGCTTGCGGGTGTCGAGCGCCACGATGCGGCTACTGCTCCATCTGGCCCGCGTCAACGGTCCACCGTTCGGGTGATGAGCGTGCGCACTGGCCACGGTGAGCAAGGACGTCGCTCATGAGAGGCGCAGCACGCCCCGGCGCACGTTCATCTCGTCCACCACGGATCCGTGCCAGTCTGGCGGGATGGCGGACCCGGCGTCCTCGTTGGCGGCGCTGCACGAGCGGCTGCGCGAGGAGTACTACGCCCTGGTCAAGGTCGTCTCGGAGTTCGACGGGCGCCTGGTGACGGTCAAGGGCTGGTCGGTGACCCTGAGCCTGGCCGGCCTGGGGCTGGGCTTCCAGCAGGAGCATTACGCGCTGTTCGGGCTAGCCGCCGCGACCGCGCTGGGTTTCTGGTTCATCGACGCCTCCATGAAGCGGCACCAGATGCAGTACTACTCCCGGATGCGTGACATCGAGGTGCTCGCGCACCGACTCGCGCGGGACGAAGCAGCGGATCCTTCATCTCCGCTCGGCCCCGGCGCCGCGTCGTTCTCGTCCCCGCGCATCGACTGGTATTGGGGCTTCTCCGGGCACCAGCGCGACGAGCGGCTAGAACCGCCCCGCCGGCGCGACGCCGCCAACGTGGCGCGGCTACTCGACCGGGCGCCATGGATGGGACACGTTCTGCTGCCGCACGCCGTGGCGGTGGCGCTCGGCCTCGTGCTCTTCGTCCTAGCCGCCGTTGAGGTACCCGTCCTGGCGCACCTCGGACCCTGAGTGCTCAGCCGAGGCCGCCGATGTCTTCATGCTGCCAGTGGTCGTGCACTGGTGGGGCGCTGTCCACAGGATCAGACGTTGGCGCTGAAGTGCTCGCCGATGGGCTCCATGCAGCTGCCGGAAGGTGTCGTCGATGTCTCGATGACCACCGCGTCACCCGGTGCCAGAGCGGCGAGCGGGTCCGTGGTCAGCCGGTTCCCGAGCCTCGTGTGTTGAACTTCGCCAATCGCCTTCTCACGCCAATCGCCTTCTCACTCCAGCCAGAGACCGATCGACGACCGATCATTCCCCGGGCAGCTTTCCGCCCGCTCTCAGGAACAGCTTCGCCAGCTTGCGCAGCTGATCGGCCGAGCTGGTGTTCGTCGATGAGTGCGGCACGCACACCTCGATGACCCACCGCTGAGCGCGCGTAACTCGGGGCACCCGGGCGGTCGGGCGGTGCCGCGCGACCGGGGGCCGGTGACCACCCTGCTCGCCGGACTGTCGCTGACCGGGATGGCCCCGGCGATGACCGTGGATGGCGGCACCGACACCGCGGTGTTCGCCACCTACCTGGAGCACTTCCTGCTGCCCGCGCTGCACCCCGGGCGCATCGTGGTCGTCGACAACGTCGGCGCGCACAAGCCCGACCGGATCCGCGCCCTGGTCGAGGCAGCCGGCCGGCGGCTCGTGTTCCTGCCCGCCTATCGCCGGACCTGTCCCCGGTAGAGGAAGCGTTCAGCAAGATCAAGACCCTCATCCGGGCGGCCGCCGCGCGCACCCGGGCGGCGCTGGACGCCGCTATCGCGGTGGCCCTGGCCGCGGTCACCGCCGACGCTGCCGGCTGGTTCGCCCACGCCGGCTACCCCACTCCCCAAGACGCCTGCAAACCGCTGTCAGTTCGCACACGAGCGAGCAGTCTGACCGTCCAGGAACTGCCGAACCTCATCGCCGGAGAGATCTCGGTTGGCGATCGTGCAGGCCTTGTCGACCCAGGATTCGACGCTCGTGTCCACGCGCGTGACGTCGCCTCCCGGGCCGACGACGGCGAGCTCGTCACCGTCGCTGCTGAAGGCCATCTCACTCCACGGGTCGCTGATGTCGATCGGCTCCCCGATGCGCTGGCGGTTTCCGACGTCCCAGAGCTCGTGGGCCGGCGAGGAGCTGACGAGAGTTCGGCCATCAGGGCTGAACAGGAGGTCGTACACGCGTCCCTGCGGTCGCTCGGACGTCAGACCGATCAGCTCCCCGTTCCCGACGTCCCACAGCCGGATCAGCTCGTCGACGCCTCCGGTGGCAAGGATGTCCCCGTCCGGACTGAACGCCATGCTGGAGACCCGACCGTGGCCGAGGAGCGGCTCGTCGACTGCCAGTTCCCGCTTCCCGACATCCCACAACCACACCGGGCCGTCGGGTCCCGCGACGGCCAGGGTTCTGCCGTCGCGGTCGAAGGCCAGCACCGCGTCATCGTGCTGGAGGATGTCGAGCTCGGCGTAGCGCTCGAGCTCCGCGGGGACCGGTGGCTGCGCCGGGAACGTGGCACGCCGATCCCCCGTCATGTCTTCCAGCAGCTGCACTTCTCCCGAGTCGTCGGCGATCGCGATGACGGATCCGTCCGGGGAGAACGCAGCGCCGATCGCAGGCCCGCCGACGCGCCACAGCTCACGGCCGGTCTGCGTGTCGATCAGCGCGAGGGCCTCCTGCTCCTCCTCCGTGATGGCGACCGTCACCCTGGTGCCATCGGGGCTGAGGGCCGCGCCCCGCCACAGACTCGAATCGGCCGGTCGGGGTATCGACCTCGATCCATCCGTGCGCGCGTCCCAGAACTGCAGCACGGGTGAGTCGGAGGAGGAGAAGGCGAAGAGGCCGCGCTGGTTCCCGACGATGTCGGAGCCGGCGATGTCGTCCGTGCCGTTGAGGACCCTCGTGGCGAGCCGCGACGTGACGTCCAGGTCGTGCAGGATGACGGCTCCCCCGCTGGAGCCGGAGACGAGGAGTCCGCTCGGTCCGAAGCCCACGACCGTTCCGCCTCCCTCGATGTTCCGGTCATGGCTCGCCAGCAACCGCGCCGGCTTCGTCAGATCGGACGTCGCCCAGATCCCGATCTCCCCGTCGTACGTCGCCGCGGCGATGACGTGTCCTTCCGGGCTGTAGGCCAGTCCGCTGACGTGGCCCGTCAGTCCCGTGAGCTCGGCGACCGCGCGGTCATCCTGAACGTCCCAAACGAGCGGCACGCTGGACAGATCGTTCGCGACGGCGACCTGGTTGCCGTCAGGGCTGACGCCCATGCCGGAGTTGATGCCCTCCCCCTGCCCGGGGAACGGGACCTGCCGGCCATCCCACGTCCCCGTGTCCCAGGAGACGACACCCGCCTGGAAGAGCAGGATCGCTGAGTAGAAGCGGCGACCGTCGGCACTGAACTGCACGCTCTCGACACCCCCGACATGGCCGGTGAGGGTGAACTTCTCCGCCCAAGTGTTCGCCTCGAACACGTGGATCGACCGACGTGTGCCGTCCGAGAGGCCCATCATCGATTCAGTGCGGGTCAGAGCCCCGCCACCCGCCGCGAGCCACGTGCCGTCGGGGCTGAACGCGAGGCTACGCACCGCCGGATCGATGACCTCGAGGCGGCGCACGAGATCGAGCGAGGGGCTGTCCCAGATCGCGAGCGTGCCGTCAGCCCCTCCCGTCGCCAGGACGCGACCGTCCGGGCTGAAGGCGACGGCGAGGGCATGGCCGTCATGCGCGACAACGGGCGGGGCCAGCTCGCGGCCGGAGCCCACGTCCCACACGGCGAGCACCCCATCGTGGTCGACAACCGCGGCGACCGCACCGTCGTTACTGAGGGCGACATCGCCCACCTCCGGCCCCTCGGAGCGGAGGTAGCGCTGCGCGTCCGGCGTCCGCTGCACCGCCGTGAGCAGCGCGTTCCTGGATTCCGCCGTGTCCTCGACCGCCGACGCATGGACGCCGAGGAGTGCGGCGCGATCGAGGTGCCGGTCCAGGCTGTTGATCGCCGCCGCCGCCAGGAACCGGGAGGTCGCAACCTGCCGTTCCTGCTCGGCACGGTTCCTCGCCTGCCACGCGGTCACCGCGAGAACGCTGACGAGCACGGCGAACGCCGTGATCACTGCGATGACCGCCCGCGTCACCCGCACGGTCCGCCGGTGCTGGCGCACGTCCTCCCCGATGAGCTCGTCCTTGGGCCGCCCGTGGATGGTCGCAGCCAGGTCGGCGATGGCCTCGCGGAATTGCGGATGCTGCAACGACAGGTCGTGTTCGGTCCGCGCCCAGCGCAGATCCACGTAGCGGGGTTCTGCCGTGAAGCGTCCGCGCGCGGTCGCCGGCAACGCGTTCGTCACGGTCCAGTCGAAGTCCCTCGCGCCCTCGTCCCAGGCCAGCCAACCGTCGGTCAGCGCTACCAGCACTCGCTCGGACGACTTGTGCTCGCACCAGTACTCGACCTCGCGGCCGACCCAGTGCGAGGCGGCGGCCTCCGCCGAGGCGAGCAGGATGAAGAAATCGGACGCGTCGAGAGCCCGTTCGATCGACGGCCAGAGAGCCGGAGAGACCGACAGGCTCGTCTCGTCGCGGAAGATGCGCAGGGCACGCATCTGTCGCCAGGACTTGGTGAAGCGGCCGAGCCCGCGCTGGATCGCCGGCGCGAGTTTCCCGTCCAACGCGTGGCTGTAGGAGATGAAGCCGTCGTATCCCGTCTCGCGCCGCACCGCCCGTTTCACCGGTGACCGAGATCGCATGCTGACGGACGGACGGCGCACCTCTCGAACGGCCATCACGGCTCATCTCCTGCTGCCAGCCCGTCGCACGGATGTCCGCGTACGTCCCGACCGCACCGTGCACGCGCGGAGCACGAACCGTCAGCTACGGGTGGAACACGGCATAGACGAGACCCCCGGCACGCTAGAACCCGGCCGTCACGGGGGCGTCACCGCGCACGGGGCATTCGGCGTGAGGCCGCGTGCAGCACCCGGACACCGAAATCCCGCCTGACAGCGGCGTGTTTCTTGCTTGTCGGAGTAGGCCTGATGCACAGGGGCGTGCTCGATGGATCTGCGGGAGCGAGTGGTGGCCGCGGTCGATGCGGGGATGAGACCCGGGGAGGCGGCGGCCCGGTTCGATGTGTCGGTGCGGACCGTGGAGCGGTATGTGGCCCGCCGACGCGGCACCGGCAGCCTGGCGCCGACCGCGCAGCGGCACGGGTCGGTGCCGGAGAAGAAGAACCGTGTGCAGTCCTGGCTGCCGGCCCGCCTGCGGCAGGCCGCCGATGCCACCCTGGCCGAGCACGCCGCCGCCGTCGCCGTCGCCATCGCCGAGCGGCGTGGTGGTGTCGACGGCGACGATGTCGCGATCGCTGGCCACCTTGCCGGTCGATGATCCGGCGCAGGCGGTGACCCCGCCCGGGCGGGCGCGGCGACCGGGTCGGCCGGTGAAGGGAAGAGCCTGAGCGCCACCGAGCGCGACGAGACCGCGCGCGCCGCGTGGCGCACCGAGATGGCCTCGTTCGATCCGGCTCGGCTGGTGGTCGTCGACGACTGCGGCACGCACACCTCGATGACCCGCTCGCCGCGCCCGGGCGCGGCGCGGCGAGCGGGCCCGCGGGCGGGTGCCGCGCAACCGCGGCCCGGTGACCACCCTGCTGGCCGGGCTGAGCCTGGCGGGGATGCTCACCGCGATGACCGTGGACGGCGGCACCGACACCGCGGTGTTCGCCACCCATGTCGAGCACTTCTGCTGCCCGCGCTGCACCCCGGGCGCATCGTGGTCGTCGACAACGTCGGCGCGCACAAGCCCGACCGGATCCGCGCCCTGGTCGAGGCAGCCGGCCGGCGGCTCGTGTTCCTGCCCGCCTATCGCCGGACCTGTCCCCGGTAGAGGAAGCGTTCAGCAAGATCAAGACCCTCATCCGGGCGGCCGCCGCGCGCACCCGGGCGGCGCTGGACGCCGCTATCGCGGTGGCCCTGGCCGCGGTCACCGCCGCCGACGCTGCCGGCTGGTCCGCCCACGCCGGCTACCCGGCCCGACAAGCAGCCTGATCACGCTGTGAGGGCTCGTTCACCGGTCTCGGCGATCCGCCCGATCGCGGCCGGCGCTCCCGCGATGTTCTCGCGTCGGGGGTGCGGTCATCGATCTGCTCCTGCATGCCTCGCCGTACCGCTCCCGAACCTGCCGCAGCCGGTGGGCAGGAACTACTCGGTACCACGGAGGTCCGGGTTCGCCGTCCGGCGGCCCACAAGGCCGGCCGGATCGGTTCGTCGCATGTAAGGCGCGTGTCAACACCGTGAAGGCACTGGGATTCACCGATGCCGGCGGGCGGCTGCTGTTCTGCGGGCAGACCCGCCCGGGTCTCATCCATGATCTGCCCCAGGTCCTCCAGGCCGGCCTGGTCGAGTTGCCGGCCCCATCCCCGGCGTCACCCTGCTGACCGATGCCGGCTACCAGAGCCTGAGCGCGCAGACCGCCGGCGCGGTGCTCCCTCCGTGAACCGCCTCCTGTCCAGCGGGCTTGCAGAATTCGCCGTCGTAGAGCAGGAGCGGCGCGTCGAGGCGTTCGGCTGATCCCGCTACGACGTCGCCCACGAGCACGATGTGATCACCGCACGGCCACACCTGCGCGACCAGGCAGTCGAGGCTGGCGAGTGCATCGAGGACGACGGGCGAACCGGTCACCAGCGTGGTTTCGGCGATCCCCGCGAACCGCTGGGCAGGCGTTCGCGTCCTGTCCGCGAAGCGGGTCGCCAGCTCGCGCTGCTGCCAGCCGAGCACGTTCACCGCGAATCTGCCTTCGGTGAGGATCGTGGACAGGGTCCGTGACCCGCGGGCGAGGCACACCAGCACCTGCGGCGGGCGTAGCGACACCGAGGTGAACGCGCTCACGGTGATGCCCTCCGGGCCGTCGGGTCCCCGACAGGTCAGAACCGTGACGCCCGCAGCGAACCGCCTCATCAGCGTCCGGAAGCGGGCGGGGTCCACTCCGGGCCGTTCCGAGGTGCCGCATGTCGCTGACGGCATGGTTCCCACCTCGTGGATCGCGGGTCGGCAGATCAGAGATCGATCACCGGGAGCCGGCCCGCTAGAAGGCGACCACGGGGAAGTCCGCGTGAACCCCGAGACGTACCTGCCCGAAGGTTCCATAACGCTGCTCCGAGGCCCAGACGTGGTGTCTCATCGTCTGGACGTCCCGGAAGCAGCGTTCCAGCGGGCTGGTGGCGCGAAACGCCGTCGTTCCGGCGATGCTGCAGGCGAGTTCCACCGCCTGGACGGCGCTGCCCATCGCGTGGGCCAGCCCGAGCAGGAGCTCGGCCTTCTGCTCCAGCGAGTGGGCCCGGCCGTCGAGGCATCTCTGCCACGCAGCATCCAGGGTGTCGAGTAGCAACAGGCGCCCGGAGCGCAGGATCGCCTCCCCCCGTCCCAGCTGGACCTGGGCGGACGGGCGGTCCTTCAGCAGGCCGTTCGATCCCACCGGAGACTTGGTCCGGGCGAGGTCGGCGACCACGTCGAGCGCCCGACGCGCCACCCCCAGCATCGGCGTGGGGATGCCGCTCGCCGCGACTCCCACGACCGGGAGCCGGTACAGCGGGCCGCGATAGTGGGATCCGGGCTCGAAGGCCGGCACGAACGGGAATGTCCGGTACGTCGGCACGAACACGTCGGTCACGGAGATGTCGTTGCTTCCCGTGCCCCGCATCCCCATGACGTCCCACGTATCGACGATCTCGCACTGCTTGCTCGGGAAGTAGGCCATGCGCATCTCGGGCTCGCCGCCGGCGGACTCCCCCTCCACGACGACCATCGACAGGATCCAGTCGGCGTCGTAGCAGTTGCTCACGAACGGGGCACGACCAGAGACGCGGTATCCGCCGAGGGTCGACGTCGCCCGCAGCGGGCGGCCGAACTGACCCGCGATGAGGATGTCCGCTCCGCGGCCATAGATCTCCTCGGCTCCCTCGTCGGGGAGACGGCAGCAGAGGAAGGCCCAGTCCAGCGGGTTCTCCAGGGTCCACGCCGCCGCGGAGTCGTGGCGTCCGATCTCCTCGATGACGACGGCACGGGTGACCGGATCGGTCTCCGACCCTCCGAGCGATCGAGGCGTCGTCATGCGCAGGAGACCCGTCGTGCGCAGTGCATCGAGAACCGGCCGCGAAAGGCGTCGCTCCCGCTCGGCTTCGTCGCTGTACGCCCGGATGATCGGAGCGATCCCGCGCGCTGCGTCGATCAGCGAGCTGTCGGGCTCCCGATGCACGTCGCGCGTTCCCTGCGTCGCCAGCAGTCCGGTCATCGCGCTCACATCCCCTTCACCGGAGTGATGTTCTGGTTGACGTGGAAGAGGTTGTCCGGGTCATAGGCCGCCTTCACGGCGGAGAGCCGCTCGTAGTTGGCGCCGTAGTTCGCGGCGGCACGGTGGTCGTCGTCGCCGGACATGAAGTTGATGTAGCCGCCTTCGCCGTCCGAGTGGGGATGGATGGCTGCGTAGTAGTCCCTCACCCACGTGGTGTTGGCCTCGTTGTCGGCCGGGTCCGGCCACATCCCGACGATCACCGGCGAGAAGCTCTTGTCCCGGTGCCCGAAGGCGGTCTCGTCGGCACCGACCCGCTGCGCCGCGCCGTTGATCGCGTGGAGATGCATGGACGAGTGCACGCTCGGCGTCCGCTTGCCGTGTTCGACGTGAGCCGCGATCGCCTCGTCGGTGAGCTCCGAGGTGAAGTCCGCTTTCCAGTAGTTCTGCATGCCCTTCGGGACGAGGTCGTCGAAGGCGCTCTGCAGGGCCGGGAACGGCATCGACGCGACCTGCTCCGCCTGCACTTCGGCGACGTCGCGCAGCGGCCGGAGCACCCGCTCGGCCTCCTCATGGGGACCGTTCCAGCAGGTGACCAGCACGCAGAACAACTCCCCGACCCGGTTCTCGGGGATGAACGGCAACCGGGGCGCGATCTGCCAGCCGAAGAAGCATCCCAGCGACTCGGGCGCCTCCTCGATGTAGGAGCGGTAGCACTGCAGGACCGCCGTGGCGTCGTCGACGTCGTAGAACAGCGGGCCGCCCACGACGTCACCGACCTGGTGGAGCCGGAACTCGAAGCTGGTGACGACACCGAAGTTGCCGCCGCCGCCGCGTAGCGCCCAGAACAGCTCCTCGTTGTGGTAGTCGCTGGCCGTGACCTGCCGGCCGTCGGCGAGCACGACATCGGCCGAGAGCAGGTTGTCGATGGAGAGCCCCGCGCTCCGGGTGAGGTAGCCGATGCCGCCACCCAGCGTGAGACCTGCCACCCCGGTCGTGGAGACGACCCCGCCGGGCGCGGCCAGGCCGAAGGGGTAGGTCGCGTGGTCGACATCGCCCCAGGTCGCGCCGCCCCCGACCCGGGCGACCTTCCTGGCCGGGTCGACCCGCACGCCGTTCATCGGTGACATGTCGATGACCAGCCCGTCGTCCACCGTCCCGAACCCCGGGACGCTGTGACCCCCGCCTCGAACGGCCAGGGGGACCCGGGTGTCACGGGCGGCGGCCACCACGGCCATCACGTCCGCCGAGTCCGTGCACCGGACGACGGCGAGAGGCCGGCGGTCGTGCATGGCGTTGTACACGGCGCGGGCGTCGTCGTAGTCGGGATCCGAGCCGTCGATCACGCGACCCCGCACCGTCCGGGTCAGAGCCCCGATCGTGTCGTTCACGGCGTGCTCCTCTGGTCGAGTCCACCGAGGATGCACGGACCGGCGTTCCGGAAGCGTTCCGCTCAGCGGGAGTCGCTCAGAAGCCCGGTGGCCGTCCGGAACGCGGGGAGATCGCGGCCCGAAGGGATGGTCTCGACGAGGCTCCGGAGTTGCTCCCGCAGCGCCCGACCGGGGTATCGGCTGGCCAGGGAATCGAGAGCACGGAGCTGCAACCAGCTCGCGCCCTGCCCCGCGGCGACCTCGA
Organism: Geodermatophilus sp. YIM 151500; assembly: GCF_025716945.1. GTDB lineage: Bacteria > Actinomycetota > Actinomycetes > Mycobacteriales > Geodermatophilaceae > YIM-151500. The sequence continues at coordinate 151,105 of NZ_JAOVZT010000010.1, read as the reverse complement.
CAGCTCGGCGCAGCGCAGCAGCAGCTCCGGGGGCTCCGCTTCGATACGCCAGCTCGCCGTCGACTCGCCACAGCTCGGCCTCGAGGTAGTGCTGGCTCCGGCGGTGCGTCCACGAGAGCGCCTCGCGTGTCGCGGCTCGTCCCTCGTGGAGTTCGCCGGTCATGCCACGAGCTCGCGCGAGGAGCAACAGCGTGTAGGTCAGGTGGAGGCTTTCCCCCTCGGTGCGCGAGCGCGCCACCGATCGCACGATCCGCTCGATCCCCCCGGATGACCCCTCGCAGACGTCCAGCCAGCCCCGCAGGGCGTCCCCGACGATCATGAGGTAGGGCATCGGCAGACGCTTCCCCAGGAGCTCGGCATCCCTCAGCAGCTCGGCGAGGCGGACCAGGTCCTCGGATTCGGCCGCGATGATCGCCGCGTAGGTGAGGACGTACCACCGCGTCATGAAATGATCGAGATCGACGGCCAGCTGCAGGGCGGCACGGGCCCTCTCGTCGGCCCGGGCCGCGTCTCCCGTCCACAGGTCGACCCAGGCCAGGCGTACGAGACAGACCGCCTTCGGGTCCTGGGCGTACAGCGCGAGGTGCTCGTTGCGATGGGACACGTCGTAGCCCTCGACAGCGCCCTCGAGGAAGTGCCGGGCCCTGGCCAGATCACCGCGCCAGAAGGCGCTCACTCCCAGGAGATACCGACCCTCGGTCCGAGCGATCGGATCATGACTCTCGTGGTCCACGAGAGCCTGGCCGAGTCTGCTGGACTCGTCGAAACGGCAGCCCTGCAGCCGGGCGAGGCCGAGACCGCGCAGGATCGGGGGATCCACGGCTCGGTGGAGCATGCGGCAGAGCGACAGAGCTCGCGCGTAGAGCTGGTGCGCTCCAGGAGAGCCGTACCCCTCGAGCGCCACCAGGGGTGAGCCGAGCGCGATCCGGATGTCGAGTTCGAGCGCATCGCGGCTGGGTGAGGGTGGCAACTCCGCCAGCAGTGCGAGGGCCCGGCGGAACATCCTGACCGCTTCGTCGAGAGCCGACACCGACACCGCTCGGGCTCCGGCCATGCGGAAGGCGTCGATGGCCGGTTCGACCATGCCGGCCTCGTCGTAGTGTGCGGCCAGCTGTGGGCTGGCCGCTGCGAGGTCATGGCGGAACTCGACCGCGATCGCCTCGGCAACGGCCCGGTGGACGTGCCGCCGCCGAGCCGGACTGATCGTCTCCAGGGCGACCGCCCGAAGCTTGTCGTGGCTGAAGTCGTAGGTGAGCCCCTGGTCGCGGATGATCCGTCGACGCCAGAGCTCGTCGAGATCGTCGACGAGCGCTGGCTCGCCGCTTCCGGTGGCCGAGGCCAGCAGCCCGACCGAGAAGGACCGACCGATGACCGCTGCCACCTCGGCGAGCCGCCGGGTGCTGTCAGGGAGCTGATCGAGCCGGGCGCCCAGCACCGCCCGCATCGTGGGGGTGAGCGCCGCCCGCCGGTCCTCGGCGGAGACGCCGACCCGGAGGACTTCGATGACGAAGAGGGGGTTGCCCTCGGTCTCTGCCCAGAGTCGGGCCGCCAGCTCGGGGGCGATCACGTCCGCATCGCGGACCGCGGCCGCGAGTGCCGCGGTCGTGGCCCGGTCGAGCCGGTCGAGTGGCACGGTGGTGACCGCCCGGTCGTGGCCCAGCGCGTGGACGAGCCCGACGAGCGGATGGTGCTCAGGAACTTCTTCCCAGCGGACGGTACCCACGATGAGGATGGGTGCCGTCGGTCCGGATCGGACCACGTAACCGATCAGTTCGATCGTCTCGGCGTCGCACCACTGCAGATCGTCGACGATCAACAGCCTCGGGCGCTCGCCGACGATGGCCCGGCCCACTGCGTCGAACAACCGGTGGCGCTGGGGCAGGTCGCCCGACCGGACCGAGGCAGGTGACTGCGAAGCCTCGTGGAGCTCGGGGAGGAGACGAGCGAGTTCGGCCCGCCAGATTGCGCCCAGCGTGTCGATGTGGCCGCGCAACGCATCCGACCGAAGAAGGTCGACGACCGGGCCCCACGGCAGCCTGCCCGCAGCCTCGTACGCCCGAGCCGACGCCACGGCGTGTCCCTCGGCGCGAACGCGCCGACCGAACTCCCGGGCGAGACGGGACTTCCCGATCCCCGGTTCGCCGGCGAGCAACACCAGATGTGCTCTCCCCTCCCGCGCCGCCCTCCACGCCCGGTCGAGCCTGTCCAGCTCGAGCACGCGGCCCACGAACGGCACCTCCGCCACCGGGGCTGTCTGCGCGCCCTGCCGTTCGGTGCGGTGGGGTGTCGTGGGCCGGAGCTGCCGGTACACCGCCCGGATGGCGTCGCTCGGTTCCACCGCGCCGTCGCGTCCCAGCGCCTCCGCGTACCGGTGGTAGGAACGCAGCGCCGCGTTGCGGTCGCCGCGCGCCAGGTGCGTTTCCATCTGGATTCGAACGGCCGCTTCGTCCGTCGGCTCCAGGTCGATGATGCCTCGGGTGTGCCTGATCGTCGCTGCGTGGTCGTGGCGCCGCACAGCCTGTTCCGTCAGGCGCACGAGGACCCCGTACGCCTCCGTCCGAAGCTTCGTCCGCTCGTCCAGGACCCAGTCGTCATAGCACGCGGGCAGGAGATCGCCCGAGTACAGGCGCGCGGCGAGCTCGAGATCGCCGACGGCGATGGCATCGCGGAAGCTCAGCACATCGACCTCGCTTCGCCCCGTCGGGATCCACCGCACGACCTCGTTGTCGATCTGCACGAACTCGCCGACGTCAGGAAGGGAGTGACGGAAGTCGTGCAGCAGCTTCCTGAGGTTGGTCCGCGCCTGACCTTCGCCGGAGTCGGGCCATAGCACGAACGCGAGCCGGGAGCGGTGCTGCACCTCTCTCCGCAGCGCGATCAGCGCCAGGAAGCGCTGCAGCCGCAGCGAGTCGAACGCCTGGAGGCGACGGCCGTCCAGGACGACGTCGACGCCACCGAGGAGCCGGACCTCGAGGCGCGCCGGCGATTCGCCACCGCCCCTGCTCGTCGCTCTCGGCATGTGGTTCTCCAGTGGGGCACCGGCCTTCCGGAGTCTGTTATCCCACGGTTCGTCCCCGCCGTTGCCCGGTGACCGGGAGTTCGCGTGGGGCGGCGACTCCCGTGGGGGCGCCGCCGCGGAGCGGGCCCGGTGGAGCGGCGCTGCAGCCTCACCACGCACGCAGCGTCTCCCTGTCCCGGAGGACCTGAGCCGCCTCGGCACCGGTCGACGGTGCGGCGTGGGCGTGAACGCCCGCTTCCTCCTGCTCGACCCGCGGGGGCCGACTTCTGGCCCGACTGGGACCGGGCGGTCGACGACGTCGTGGCACTGCTCCGCAGCCAGGCCGGCCGCGCTCCGTTCGACGAGGTGCTCACCGACCTCATCGGGGGGCTCTCCACCCGCAACGACACCTTCCGCGCCCGCTGGGCCCGGCACGACGTGCGCCAGCACCTCACCGGACCGGGGTGCACACCCTTGGCGTCGAGCAGCGCCCCGGCCTCGCTCAGCGGGGAGCGGTGCTCGGCGTAGGGCTTGCCGTTGACCGTCACCGTGCCCGAGGTCGGCCGGTCCGGGCCCATGACCATCCGCATGGTGGTGGACGTGCCCGCGCCGTTCGGCCCGGGGAAGCCGGTGACCGAGCCGGGAGCGATGGTGGAGCTGGCGCCGTCGACGGCGGTCTTCTCGCCGTAGCGCTTGGCCAGCTGGTGCGCCTCGATCATGACGATGCGTCCTCGGTCTGCTGGGCGGTGGCCTTCGGCGCCGGCTCTTCGCCGGTGAGGCGAAGGACGACGTTGCCGCGCTTGCGGCCGGTGTCGACGAAGCGGTGCGCCTCGGCGATGTCCGCGAGGTCGTAGGTCCGGTCGCGGACGGGCCGGTAGGCGCCGACCTCGGCGAGGGCGACGAGGGAGGCCAGGTCCTCGGCGGTGGGCTTCCCGACGTCGGCGGTCACCAGATGGCCGGTCCGCCGGCGGCGCAGCGGGGCGAGCAGCAGCCCGGGCAGGTCGGTGATCACCAGCAGCAACGCACCACCGGGTTCGAGCAGGTGCCGCACCCGCTCGAACGGGGCGTTGCCGACGCAGTCGACGATCACGTCGTAGGTGGCCGGCTCGGCGGTGAACTCTTCGGTCGTGTAGTCGATCACCCGCTCGGCCCCCAGGGACGTGACGAGCTCGCGGTTGGCGGCGCTGCAGACGCCGGTCACGTGCGCGCCGGCGTGCGCGGCGAGCTGCACCGCTGCGGTGCCCACCGCGCCGGACGCCCCGTTGACCAGCACCGACGTGCCCGGCACGAGGTCGGCCTGCTTCAGGAAGCACCGGGCGGTCAGCCCGCCGAAGACCAGCGTCACCGCGTCCTCGAACGGCATGTTCCGCGGCTTGTGCGCGATCGCCGCGCCGCCTGGCACCCGGGCGTACTCGGCGTGGCCGCCGAAGTCGGCGCCGGTCATCGCGATCACCTCGTCGCCCCGCCCGAAGGCGGTGACGTTCGCCCCGACGACCTCGACGACGCCGGCGACGTCGAAACCCAGCACTGGCCGCTTCGGCCGGAACAGCCCGATCCCCATGGCGGCGAGCAGGCCGAGTCCCCGGGGCACCTCGCGGCTGCGGGCGCGGTGGTCGGCGGCGCTGACGGTGCTCGCGCGCACCCGGACGAGCACGTCGTCCGGCCCCACCGACGGCCGCGGCAGCACCTCGATCCGGACGGTGTCCGGCCCGCCGAAGCGGCGGTAGACCGCGGCCCTCATCGGAGCGACCCAGCGGGCGGAAGGGCGGCGACGGCGGCCGGCCGGAAGCCCTTGACCGTCAGGTACACGCCCAGGGAGAACTCCCACACCGCGATCGGGATCGTCGCCACCGCGGCGGCCACCGACACCCGGTCGTAGAGGCCGAAGAACATCGCGATGTCGGAGGCGAGCAGCAGCGGCGCGCCGATCAGCCCCAGGGTGGGCAGGATGCGCGGCACGAGCGCGGACCGGTAGAGCGCGTAGCCCAGGCACAGCGCGTTGAACGCCGGCATCAGGGCCTGGGAGAGCAGGAACGTCCAGTCGTGGGCGGCGCTCAGGGCGTGGCCGGTCGTGACCAGCGAGTCCGGGTCGGCGTCGGCGGTGCCGGCGACGTCGGCGCGCAGGGTGAGCAGGGTGAGCACGCTGACCACGCCGACGATGATCAGGGCGCCTTCGGCGACCCGGGAGGCCACGAAGCCCATGGCGGCCGTCTCGCTCTGCCGCTTGATCACCGGGTAGAGCACCACGGCGGTGCCGACGCAGGTCACCGCGACGACGACCTCGGAGAAGGCGGCCAGGAGCACGCCGCTGTCGCTGCCGGCGCCCAGCACGAAGCCGGCATCCCTCCGCGCGTCCTGGTAGAGCGCGAGGGTGGGGATGGACACGAACGTGAGCAGGTAGAGGATGCCGGCGGCGCGGGAGGTGCGCCGCAGTGGGTCCGTCGCGGGTCGGGTGGCTGCGGCGGGGGGTGCGGTGGTGCTCATGGCGCTGTCCTTCCGGGGGTGGTGGGTCACGCGGTGGGGGGGCGCGGCTGCTCTGGGTCCAGCGGGGTGACCGAGAGCAGCGGCACCCCGAGGTCGCGCACCTTCTGCAGCAGGCCGTGCAGCGCTGCCTGGTCGGTCACCGGGCCGCGCAGCGCCGTGGTGCCGTCGACGGTCGTGGTGACGCTGAGCCCGTCGAACCAGGCGGCCCACCGGGGGTCGAGGCGGCCCTTCAGCCGGATCTCGTACCACGGGGAACCGTCAGGACGTCCGACGGGTGATGCGCTCATGTGGGCTTCTCGCTTCCTGGCTGCGGGCAAGCTAGGAGGCGGGGTGATGAGCGGGGATCACCACACCTGGTGATCGGGGTGGTGATCTCGCCGGAGGACGACCGGGCGGTCAGCGCTGAGGTGCGGGCGAGAGCAGGTTGAGGTCGGCGGCCCGTCGGACCGCTGCCCGGCGGTTGTTCACGCCGAGCTTGGCGTAGATGTTCCTGGTGTGCGTTCGCACCGTGTTCAGCGACACGAACAGCTCCCGAGCGATCTCTGGGCCGTCGAGCTCGGTTCCGAGCAGCCGCAGGACGTCGAGCTCGCGCTTGCTCAACGGCTCGACCAAGGCGTCCTGGTGGATCGGTCCGTCGTGCTGGGTGGCGTCGATGGCGGCCAGCAGCCGGCGGACATAGCCGGACGCGATCTCCCGCGTCGCGGCTGCTCGGAGCAGGGAGGCCATGGGCAGGCCCTCGTCGACGAAGATCCGGACGTAGCCCTCCGGCTCCGCCAACGTCAGAGCGCGTCGCAGGGCCGCCTCTGCGGCTGGGACGTCGGCCAGGGCTTGGCAGGCGAGCGCCTGCAGCACCAGGATCTCGAGGACGCTGCCTGTCCGGCCACCGTCCTGCGCCGCGTGCAGGAGTCGCTCCAGAAGTCCGGTCGCCTGATCGACCGGGTCGAGGTCGCGTGACGCAGCGTGCTGCGCCAGGAGCGCCCGGGCCAGGGTGATGTGCTCGTACTCGCCCACGTAGTCGAGGTCGTCGTCGGCGGACAAGCCATGCTCACGCGCCCAGTGGAGAGCGCTCTCGAGCCTGCCGTGGGCGATCCACATCCGTGCTCTGACCGCGGGGATGGGCTGAACATCCGGAGAGAAGTCGCTGTTGTACCAGCGCTCCGCCTCATCGAGCAGCTCCAGCGCACCCTCGATGTCGCCGTCCAGCTGGTGAAGCCGGGCCATGGCGAGGCGGCGGCGGTAGGGGTTCTTCGGCAGGCCGCCGTGATCGCCCAGTTCCTGGCTCCGCCGCAGATGGTGCCGGGCGGCCTCGAGATCGTTGCGCTCCAGAAGCAGCTGGCTCATGCCGACGTGCATGTCCGCCGCTCCCCTCAGCGGCGGGTCGCACTGCTGGGCGCGCTGCAATCCCTGCTGGTAGGTGCGCATGGCCTCGCGCAGCCGACCCTGGGCGATGCGGATGTCGGCCAGAGTGATGGCGCCGCCGATCACGTCCGAGCGGTACCCACCCTCGTCCAGGCTCGCCATGCCCTCGGCGTACCAGCGATGCGCCGCATCGAGGTCCCCGGTCGTCCAGTACGCCAGGCCCAGGATGGCGGCCGGTCCTCCGCGCCCGAGATGGTCGTCCGGGCCGGCGAGTTCGAGCGCCCGTCGGGCGTGCCCCATGCTGCCGGCCACGTCTCCGTGGACCAGCGCGTGCCCGGCGCGGTACATGGCGATCTGAGCGGGCAGGCGGCCCCAGGCCTCGTCATCCGCGACGATCATGTCCGCGGAGGGTGCTGTCCTGTCCAGCCACCGCTCGGCGTCTCGCAGCCGCGCCTCGACGCCTTCCACGTCTCCCGTGGACATGAGGGCCCCGACGTACCCGGCGCTCAACACGGGTCGGGCCTCGAACAGTTCCTCGGGGAGGGCCTCCATCCAGCGGCGCAGCGTGGCTTCCTGGCGCCCCTGGCCCAGCTCGGGGATGGCCAGCTCGACGAGGTCGGCTGCGCGCGCGTGGTCAGCGGCGGCCAGCGCGTGCCGGATGGCCTCGGACCGTTCGCCGTTCCGTTCGAACCACGCGCTCGCCCGCCGGTGGAGGTCCGCGATCTGATCGGGCCACTCGTCCCGTAGATGGGCCTGCAAGACGTCGGCGAACAGGTGGTGGTAGCGGTACCAGTGGCGGCGATCGTCGAGCCGGACCAGGAACAGGTTCTCCCCGTCGAGGGCCTGCAGGGTGGCCTTGCCGCCGTCCCCGCCCGTGACGGCGTCGCACAGCGACCCGCTGAGCCGTTCCAGGACGGAGGTCTGCAACAGGAAGCGCCGGACGTGCTCGGGCTGACGCTGCAGGACCTCCTGGATCAGGTAGTCGACGATGTACCGGTCGTCACCGGCGAAGCCGGCGATGAAGCCCGCGACGTCGTCCCGGCCCTTCAGCGAGAGCGCCGCCAGCTGCAGCGCGGCGATCCAGCCCTCCGTGCGCGCCTCCAGCGCGACGACCTGTTCGGCCGTCAGCGCCAGCCCCATCGCCTCGTTCAGGTACGCCGCGGCCTCGTCGGCCGTGAAGCGCAGGTCATCGGCACGGACCTCGACGAGCTCGCCACGTGCCCGCAACCGGCTCAACGGCAGCGCCGGATCGGCGCGGGTGGCGATCACCAGGTGCATCCGGGAAGGCGAGTGCTCGAGCAGGAAGGTCATCGCTTCGTGCACGTCGCGCGCCGAGACGACGTGGTAGTCGTCCAGGACCAGGACGATGTCGTCCTCGAGGGCGTCGAGCTCGTTGACCAGGATCGCCAGCACCTCGTCGATCGACGCGTGGGGCTCCTGCAGGCGGGTCAGGGCCTTTCCACCCACCTCCTGCGCCGCCCTCTGCAGCGCGGAGAGGAGGTAGGTCAAGAACAGGACCGGGTCGTCGTCCCGCTGGTCGAGCGCGAGCCAGGCCGTCGACGGTCTCCCAGCGGCGGCCAGCCACTCCGTCAGCAGAGTGGTCTTCCCGAACCCAGCAGGCGCCGAGACCAGTGTCAGGACCGCCTCGTCGCCGCGGCTGAGCTGCTCGAGGAGCCGGGCGCGGGCCACCAGGCCGCGCCGCCGCCGGGGCGCATGCAGCTTGGTCGTGAGCAGAGGCCCCACCACGACCACCTCCCTGGAGGGGCCAGGCCCCGGCGTCGACGACTCTCGTCACCGGCCACACCGTCGGCTCCGGAGACGCATCGTGGCAGCCGCGCCGCGCGGTGTCGACGGCCCGTGGCGCCGGCTACCTGTGTGGTCAGGTGCTGTCGGCGGTGCGGCGGGGCGCGGCACGGACGCGGATGCGTTCGCCCTGCGGGCCCAGCAAGCTGAGGATCCCTCGTGGGTGCGCAGTTCCGGGTCACCGGGCTCGGGCGAGATGATCGTCTTCCAGGCCTGGATGCCTCCGGGGTTGCGGGTCAGGTCATCGGCGCGCCAGCCCACCCGGTGATCTCCGACGGGACGCCTGCCCCGCGCCGGGCGACGTCACCACCCCGATCACATCCTCTGGTGATCTCCGGTCACCACGTCGCTTCCTATCGTCAGCCCCAGCCGCGGCGCCGCCGCAGCCACCGGGAACGAGGGACACCGCCATGACCGTCCACAGCACTCATCTCGCCCCCACCGCCGATCGTGGCGTTTCGGAGGATCTGCCGCTCTGGCGGCTGAACCTGATGCGGATCGGATACGCCGTGATGGGAATCGGTCTCGCGGTGGTGCGGTGGCCGGACGTCATCGCCTACGACCGATCCATGCCGCTGTACGAGGGAGTCGTCGCCGTCCTGCTCACCGCCATGTCCGTTCTGGCGTTCCTCGGGCTGCGCTACCCCGTTCGACTGCTGCCGATCCTGCTCTTCGAGTCCCTGTGGAAGCTGATCTGGCTGTCCGTCGTCGCCCTACCCGCGGGGTTGGCCGGTGCAGTGGACGCCGCCATGAGCGAGATCATCGTCAACTGCTCCCTGGTCGTCATCATTCTGGCGGTCGTTCCGTGGCGATACGTCCGGGCGCGGTACGTCACCGCGCAGGGCGAGCGCTGGCGCGGAGCAGCTGCCTGACCGATCACGGCGATGCCCCCGTCGGGCGACGGGCTGTAGGTGCCCCGAGGGGCGATCGGGGCCCTCGTCACCCCGAGACCGCCCGTCCCGTACCGGTCGAGGCAGCGGACGCCTCCAGGACCACGCTCGCCGCCGGGTCGTGCAGGGCGCGGGCGGAGCGGTGCAGGGCGGTGACGACCCGGTGCACGGCCGGGTCGTGGCGGCCGGTGCGGGTCAGCACCTCGACGTGCCGGTGGGCCTCGACACCCACGAGCCGCGCCGGAACCACCCCGGTATCGGGGACGTGCGCCAGGGCCGGCACGATCGCGATGCCCAGGCCGGAGCGGACGAAGCCGCGGACGACGTCGTAGTCGTTGCTGCGGTACGACACCCGCGGCTCGAAGTCCGCCTCGGCGCACATCCGCCGGAGGCAGGTGGCGCCGTCGGTGCCGTGGCGGGTGCCGACCCACGTCGCGTCCGCCAGCTCGTCGAGCCGCACCTCCCCCGCTCCGGCCAGCCGGTGTCCGGCGGGCAGCAGCAGGACCAGGTCCTCGCGGAGCAGGGGGGTCACCGACAGGGCGCTCGGTGGCCGCCGGGGCACCCGGCTGTAGCGGTGGACCAGCGCGGCGTCGAGGTCGCCGTCCCGGACCCGTGGCGCGAGCTCGTCGGGTTCCCCCTCGTCGAGGACGATCTCCACGGCGGGAGACGCGGAGCCGAGCGCGGCCAGCGCTGCGGGCAGCAGGCGCCGGCCGGCCGTCGGGAAGCTGCCGAGCCGGACCGTCCCGACGATCCCGTCGGCCCACGCGCGGAGGTCGTCCTGCAGGAAACCGAGCGCGCTCAGCACCTCCTGGCCGCGGGTGGCCAGGAACGCCGCGGCCGGCGTGGGGCGGATGCTGCGGGCGTCCCGCTCGAACAGCGGCAGGCGCACCGCTCGTTCGAGGGTGGCGATCTGCTGGGACACGGCCGAGGGGGTGTACCCCAGCTGCCGCGCGGCCACGGCGAAGGACCCGGTCTCCAGCACCCTGCCCAGGGTGCGCAGGTGCAGGGGGTTGAGCATCAGACGGAGAACTCGACGCCCTGGGCCAGGGGCAGCTCGCCGGAGTAGTTGATCGTGTTGGTGGCGCGGCGCATGTAGCCGCGCCAGGCGTCCGAGCCGGATTCCCGCCCGCCCCCGGTCTGCTTCTCCCCGCCGAAGGCGCCGCCGATCTCGGCCCCCGACGTCCCGATGTTGACGTTGGCGATGCCGCAGTCGGAGCCGTCGGCGGCGAGGAAGCGCTCGGCCTCGGCCTGGTCGGAGGTGAAGATGCTCGACGACAGCCCCTGGGGGACGTCGTTGTTCAGCGCGATCGCCTCCTCCAGCGTCCGGTAGGGCAGCACGTAGAGGACCGGCGCGAAGGTCTCCTGGCGCACGATGTCGGTCTGCTCCGGCATCCGCACGATCGCCGGCTCGACGTAGTAGGCGTCCGGCGCCTCGTCGGCGAGCCGGCGCTGCCCGCCCACGACGAGCTCGCCGCCCTGCTGCCGCGCGGCCGCCAACGCGTCCTGCATCGCCTTGAAGGCGGCGTCGTGGATCAGCGGGCCCACCAGCGTCCCCTCCGCGATCGGCGAACCGATGGGCAGCCGGCGGTAGGCGGCGGTGAGCCGGTCGGTGAGCTCGTCGACGACGTCGACGGAGGCGATGACCCGGCGCATCGTGGTGCAGCGCTGGCCGGCGGTGCCGGCGGCGGAGAAGACGATGCCGCGGGTGGCGAGGTCGAGGTCCGCCGACGGGGTCACGATCGCGGCGTTGTTGCCGCCGAGCTCGAGCAGGGAGCGGCCGAAGCGATCGGCCACCCGCGGGCCCACCGCCCGACCCATGCGGGTCGACCCGGTGGCGCTGAGCAGTGCGACGCCCGGGTGGTCCACGAGGGCCTCCCCCACGTCGCCGCCGCCGAGCACCACCTGGCTCAGGTCGGCCGGAGCGCCGGTCTCCGCGACGGCGCGGTCGAGCAGGGCGGTCGAGGCGAGGGCCGACAGCGGCGCGAGCTCGGAGGGCTTCCACACCACCGGGTCGCCGCAGACGAGGGCGATCGCGGTGTTCCACGACCACACCGCCACCGGGAAGTTGAAGGCGCTGATCACCCCGACGACGCCGAGCGGGTGCCAGGTCTCCATGAGCCGGTGGCCGGGTCGTTCGGAGCTGATCGTCCGCCCGTGGAGCTGCCGCGACAGCCCCACGGCGAACTCGCAGATGTCGATCATCTCCTGGACCTCCCCCCGGGCCTCCGAGGTGATCTTGCCGACCTCGAGGCTGACCAGGGTGGCCAGGTCGTCCTGGTGCTCGCGCAGCAGTTCGCCGAGGCGGCGCACGAGGCCGCCGCGGACCGGCGCGGGCACCGTCCGCCAGACCCGGAACGCCTCGCCGGCGCGGGTGACCGCGTCGTGCACGTCGGCCGCCTGTTGCCACCGCACGGAGGCGATCGGCCGGCCGTTGACCGGGGACGTGACAGGGCGGTCCCCGGCGACGGAGTCGAGGTCGACACCGCAGCGGGCGGCGGCCTCCCGCGCCGAGCGGGCCAGGTCGTCGGCGGTGGGCAGGGTGGTCACGAGCGGCTCCTCGGGATAGCAACGGCGGCCCCCGTGCGGGACCCGCCGCCGGCCCCGTCCCGGGCACCGCCCCGAGCGTGCGAGGGGCGGGGAGGACAGGGTCCTTTCACGGTGGGGGGCAGGTGGCCCTCCTGCAGGGTCCCGCCGCGAGCGTGCGAGTGGCGGGGGGCAGGAGGGTCCTTCATCAGACGATGTTGAGTTCGGGGCGGGCGTCCGCGCGGGCGAAGCGCGCGGCGCCCAGGCCGGAGACGTCCACGAAGGGCTCGTCCCCGATGTACAGGTCACGCACCACCTCGCCCACGGCGGGTCCCATGAGGAAGCCGTGCCCGGAGAAGCCGGTGGCGTACAGGAATCCCTCCACGGTGTCGGCGCGGCCGATCAGGGCGTTGTGATCGGGGCTCATCTCGTACAGCCCGGCCCATCCGCTCGCGATGCCGACCTCGGCCAGCGCCGGGGTGCGCCGCTCGATCGCCGCGCCCAGGCGCGGCAGCCACCCGTCGGACCGGGCCTGCTCGAAGCCGGGGACCTCGTCGGGATCGGACAGGCCGAGCAGCAGCCCCTCCCCCTCCCGGTGGAAGTAGAACGACGTCTCGAAGTCGATGGTGAAGGGGGTGTGCGGGTCGAGGCCGGCGACCGGCTCGGTGACCAGGATCTGCCGCCGCAGCGGCGTGACGGGCAGGTCGACCCCGGCCCAGGAGCCGACCTCGGCCGACCAGGCACCGGCGGCGCAGACGACGGTGTCGGTCCGGATCGTGCCGCCCTCGGTGCGCACCCCGTCGATCCGTCCGTCCCGGACGTCGATGCTGGTGGCCGCGCAGTGCGGCAGCAGCGTGGCCCCGGCCCGGCGGGCGGCCGACGCGTAGCCGGCCACGACCGACTCGGGGGTGCAGTGCCCGTCGGTCGGCGAGTACGCCGCGGCGAGCAGCCCCTCGGGAGAGACGAGCGGCGACAGGCGCCGGGCCTCGTCCACGTCGATCATGCGGCTGGGGACGCCGAGGTCGTTCTGCAGGGCGACGTTGGCCTCGAAGGCCGCCACGGATCCCGGCGTCCCGAGCAGGAACAGGTACCCGACCTGGGCGAAGTCGATCTCCTGGCCGAAGAGCCGCGGGAAGTCGCGGAAGGTCTCCAGGCTGCGCGCCCCGAGCGCGATGTTGACCGGATCGGAGAACTGCGCCCGGACACCGCCGGCCGCCTTGCAGGTCGAGCCGGACCCGAGGGTGCCCCTGTCCAGCAGGACGACGTCCCGCACACCGTGCCGGGCGAGGTGGTAGGCCGAGCTGAGGCCGACCACACCGCCGCCGATGACGACGACCGAGGCGGAGGACGGGAGGTGTCGGGAGGTGGTCATCGCGGTCCTCGGGGCTGGCGGGGCGCTGGACGTGCTGTCATCGTGGTCGCGACGACCGTGCAGCACAATCGACGTCCAGGCAGCTGTTCTGTTTAGCTCTGCTGCATGGACGTGGATCTGGACCTGGTCAAGCTGCGGACCCTGGTCGAGATCCGGGCCACGGGCAGCATGACCGCGGCAGCGGCGGCCCTTGGGTACACGACCGGCGCGGTGTCCCAGCAGATGGCCGCCCTGCAGCGGTCGGTCCGGGTCGAGCTCGTCGCCCAGGTCGGGCGCCACGTGCGGCTGACCGACGCCGGCCATCTCCTCGCCGACCACGCAGCGGGCCTGCTGTCGCTGGCCCGGCAGGCGGAACAGGCGCTGGCGGGCCTGCCCGGGCGCCCGCAGGCGCGCGTCGTGGTGGGCGTGTTCGGCACGGCCGCCGCCGCGTTGCTGCCCCCGGCCCTGGTGCGGGTGCGCGAGCAGACCCCCGGGGTCACGCTGCGGTCGGTCGAGGTCGACGTGGACGACGCCACGTCCGCCGTCGCCGCCGGGCGGGTCGACCTCGCCTTCGGCGTGGACTACCCGCAGGCCCCCATCCCCCGGGCGTCGGACGTCGCACTCGTCGCGCTCGGCACCGAGCGGTTCTCGATCGCCACGCCCGCCGGTTCCACGGCACGGGAGGGCCCGTCCTCGCTGCTCGACTTCGCCGGCGAGCCGTGGATCCTCCCCCCGGAGCACACCTCCTACGGCCGCGCCGTCCGCATGGCCTGCCGCAGGCTGGGCTTCGAGCCGCGGGTCGACCACACCGTCACCGACACCGCCTCGACGCTGTCCCTGGTCGCCGCCGGCCTCGGTGTCGCGCCGGTCACCGACCTCATGCTCGAGCTGCGGCGGGCGGGCCTGGTCGCGGTGCCGCTGACCGACCGCGTCGAGCGGACGCTGGTGCTGGCCCACCGGCGCGAGCCGGCGCCGCAGCCCGGGGTCCGCGCGGTCGTCGACGCCATCCGGGCCTCGGTGCCGGGCGGCCGGCCCGGCTGACCGAGCCGCGGCGGTGCGACCGGCGCACCGGCGGTGGTCCCGCGTCAGCGGACGCCGCCGCCGGCCACCGCCCCGACGGCCGGTTCCGGGCCGAGGACGATGCCCCCGGTGATGCCCAGCGCGGCCGCGGCACGGGCCAGCGACTCCGCCCGCTGCTCGGCGTACAGCTGCTCGGGAACCCGGATCCGACGGCCGATCGCCTCGGACAGCCACTCGGCGTCGCGGGGTGCCCCGCCCTGCGCCGCGTCCATCTCTCCCCGGCCGCTGAGGTTGGAGGCGAAGATGCCGGCCGCCGACCGGGGCAGGAAATCCTCGTAGACGATCGGCTCGGCCGACAGCCAGCCGCCGGCCAGCAGATCGGGCAGGTGCCGCGGCGGCTCGGTCCCGTCCGGGACGCGCTCCGCTGGTGCGAAGGTGAAGAACACCAGGTCCCGGCGCGCCAGTTCCGCCTCCGAGTCGGGCAGCCCGGCGGCCCACACCTCGGCGGCGACCTCCTGCCGCGGCCGGCCGGGGGCCCCGGCCGCGCGCCGGTCGACCTCGGCGACGAGCCGGTCGTAGAGCTCCCGCCCCCGGGGGGTCAGGGCTATGCCGCGCGCCTCCACCTCGCCGAAGCGCACCCGGAGCTCGCCCTGCGCGATGCCGCCGTCCGCCTCGCGGAAGGTCCGCGGTTCGGCGAGGGCCCGGAAGGAGGTCTGGCGCAGCAGGACGTCGGGCCCGTGCCACCGGGGCGGGCCCTGGATCTCGTCGATCATCCGGACGCCGCGGGCCGTCATGCTGGCGTAGAGGTCGTCGATGTCCAGGACGCGAGGCGTCAGGTGGTTGACGTGCGTGGTCGTCGTGCCGCCGATGTCGGCGGCCACCGCGGAGACGCGCTCCAGCTCGGTGTACCAGGCGCGGTCCACCGGGTCGGCGGACAGCGCGAAGGCGCCGGCGGCGAGGTCGAGGAACCGGGCGGCGTCGACCTCGCCCGGCTGCCCCTCCTGCTCGGCCCGGTCGGCGAGGCCGAGCAGCTCGTCGGGGAAGAGCCGGCGGGCGGCGAGGAAACGGGCGAGCCGCGCCTCGAGGTCCTCGTCGAAGAAGCGGCGGTCCTGCGGCACGAGCATCGAGGTGAAGCCCCGGAACGGGTTGCGGGCCAGCTCGGCGCGGTCGACCGGCCGGAACGCGGTGGAGACCACGGGGATCGGTTGGGGGTGGGCGTCGCGCAGGTCGTAGAAGCCCGTCGGGTGCATGCCCAGGGCACCGAAGACCCGGGCCACCTGGGCCAGCTCCTCCGGCGTCCCGATCCGGATGGCCGCGTGCCGCTCGGCGGTCACCCGGTCCACGGAGCCCAGGCGCTCGGCGGCCGCACCGTCGCGCTCCAGCACCCGCCGGTTCACCTCGTGCGACACCTCGACCAGCGTGGTGTAGGCGGGGACCTCCCGGCCGTAGAGCTCGGAGAGGCGGGCGGCGAAGCGTGCCCGGAGCTCGGGGGTGGCGACGGCGGTCATGGCAGCGGCTCCGGGGTGGGGTGGGCGGGCAGTCGCCGGCGCAGCCGCATCGCGGCCAGCACGCGGCGCTGGGCCAGCTGCCGGGCGGCCGCGTGCGGGGTCTCCTCCGTGCGCTCCGCCTCGGCCAGCACGGCGCCCGCGTTGGCCCGCAGCTTGGCCGAGATCATCGTGAAGACGTCGTCCGGGTCGACGCGGAACGGGGAGCGGCGCATGTCCATCGAGTGCGCCGCGGCGACGATCCCCCCGGCGTTGGCGATGAAGTCGGGCACGACCGGGATCCCGCGCTTCGCCAGGATCTCGCGGGCGCCGGCGGTGGTCGGCAGGTTGGCGCCCTCGACGACCAGCCGGGCGGTGGTGGCCAGCGCGACGCCGTCGTCGATGACGTCCTCCCGGGCGGCGGGCACCAGGACATCGGTGGGCACGGCGAGCGCGATGTCCGCGGGCTGCATCCCCCCGTATCCGCGCACGCAGTCGTCCCCCACGTCGTCCCGCAGCCGGGACAGCCGGGCGACGTCGAGACCGTCCGGGTCCGCCACGGCGCCGACGGCGGTGGAGACGGCGACCACGACCGCGCCCAGCTCGACGAACCGCCGCGCGGCCGCCTCCCCCACCGCACCGAACCCCTGGACCACCACGCGTGCACCCGCGAGCGGCCACCCCGACTCGGTCGCCGCGGCGTCCGCGGCCTCGGCGACGCCGAAGCCGGTCACGCCCAGCTCGTCGTAGGGCAGGCCGCCCAGCGCCCGGGGCAGTCCGACGGCCGCGCCGCGGTCCCCCAGCTCGTCCAGGAGGACGGCCGCGTCCTGCTCGGTCAGGCCCATGTCCAGCCCGAAGACGTACTCGGCCGGGACCTCGTTGCGCAGCGCCCGGGCGAAGGCCCGCAGCACCGCCTCCTTGTCCGGCGCGGTGGGGTCGCCCAGGATCCCCGCCTTCGCTCCTCCGTGGAACAGGTCGACCGCCGCCCACTTCCACGTCATGGTGCGGGCGAGCCGCGCGACCTCCCGCACGGTGAGCGTCGGGCTCATCCGGGTGCCGCCCTTGCCCATCCCCCGGGCCGTGTTGTCCAGCACCAGGACGCCGCGCATGCCGGACCGACGGTCCGACACGCAGACGACCTTCTCCGGGCCCCACTCGTCCACGAGCGAGAACAGGTCCTCCGTCACGACCGCCCCTCCTTCCGTGCTCCGGGGACGACGGCACCCGAGTCTGGGCTGCCGCACGCGCGGCAGGGAGCGCTGGAGCACAGGCACTCCTCGCCCTGGCACCAGCACTTCTGGTGCTCCCCTCGCCGGCGCCACGTCGGGGTGATCGGCCGCTATGACCCCATCCCGGCCGCCCGGCTCGCACTGCGGGCGCCCCGGGTCGCCGGACGGGGCGTGCTCACGGCTGGGTCGTCCCCGGGGCGGCCGCCGGCGTGCCGGGCGTGATCACGTCTCCGGCGCCGGCCTCGGGCTCGGGCGTGTGGGTGGGGGCCAGGACGCGCCCGAGCAACAGGACGACGACCCCGGCCAGGACGACGCCGACCAGCGCGACGCGCAGGCTGCTCGCGTCCGCGACGATGCCGATGACCGACGGGGAGACCAGGAAGCCCACGCGCAGCAGCCAGGTGACGACGGTCAGGCCGACACCGTGCGGCAGACCGGGCAGCTCGTCGGCGGTGTGCATGACCGCCGGGACGAGCGTCGCGACGCCGAGGCCGGCCAGGGCGAAGCCGACGATCGCGGTGCCGACGGACGGGACCGCGAGGGCGAGGCCCATGCCGGCCGCCGTGACGACTCCGCCGACGCGGACGACGCGGCGCTGCCCGAAGCGGTCGACGACCCGGTCGCCGACGAGCCGGCCGGCGGTCATCGCGACCTGCAGGGCTACGAAGGCGAGGCCGCCGACGGCGGCGCCGGCGCCGACCTCGCCGCGCATGTAGAGCGCGCCCCAGGTCGAGCCGGCGTCCTGGACGAACGCCTCGCACGAGGCGAGCAGGCCCAGCACGCCGAGCAGCACGAGGGTGCGGCCGGAGACGTGCCCGAGCAGTCGGCGGCGAGGGGCGGCCGGGTCGGGCTCGATGTCGACCGGGCTGGTGCGCTCGGCGTCCTCCGGGCCCGGGAGGAGGAACCGGTAGGCCACCACCGCGAGGACGCTGAACACGGCCGCGGACGCGGCCAGGTGCACGCCCAGCGGTACGGACAGCCCGGCGGCGGCGGACCCGAGCAGCCCACCGACCACCGCGCCGATGCTCCACAGCGCGTGGAAGGCGTTGACGATCGAGCGACCGTAGGCCCGCTGCACCCGGAAACCGTGCGCGTTCTGCGCGACGTCGACGACCGCGTCGAGCGCTCCGACGACGAGCATCAGTGCCGCGAACACGATCCACGCGGGGGCCAGTGGTAGGCCGGCCACGGCCACCGCCAGCACGACCAGTCCGAGCGCGGCGACCTTCGCCGAGCCCAGGCGCTGGATGAGCACCGGCGCGAGCAGCCCGGCCAGCAGCGCCCCGAGCGGCATGGCGGCGATGGCGCTGCCGAGCGCGGCGTTGCTCAGGTCCAGCCGGTCCTTGATGTCGGGCAACCGCGGGACCAGGTTGGCGTACAGGACCGCGTTGAGGAAGAACACCGCCGACACCGCCGCGCGGGCGCGGCGGAGACGCGGCTCGACGGCAGGAGCAGCGGACGAGGACGGCATGACGGAGGGCTCCTGGACGGTCGGGCGCAGGGGCGCGAGGCGACGACGGTCGCGTCAGCGGGTGATGCGGAACAGCGCGTGGCGGACCTGCTCCGGCGTCATGGGATCCGTCGAGAGGAACTGGTGCAGGACGAGCCCCTCGACGAGGGCGTCGAGCTCGCGGGCGGTCACCGGATCGAAGTGCAGTTCCAGCGCCCGCCGGCTGCGCAGCATCCAGTCCTGGGTCACCGCGCGCAGCGCCGGGCGCCGCGCAGCGGCGAGGTACAGCTCCACCGCCAGCACCAGTGCTCGCTCGTTGCCCAGGAGGTCGTCGGCCAGGTGCCGGGCGAGCGCGTCCAGGGCGGCCCGCTGGTCCGGCACGTCCCGCATCCACCCCTCGAGCGCCCCGGCGACGCGCTCGGCGTGCACGGTGAAGGCGGCCGCCAGCAGCTCGTCGAGCGAGGAGAAGTGGTAGGTCGTCGACCCCAGCGGCACGTCGGCGGCTGCCGCGATGGCGCGATGGGTGGCGCCGGCGACACCGTGCTCGGCGATGACGTCCAACGCCGTGGCGACGAGCCGCTCGCGCCGGTCGGGGTCGTAGCGGCGCGGACGGCGAGCCGGCTCGCCGGCCGGCGGGACGCCGAGGGCCTCCCCGGCCGCCTCGGCGCTCACGGCGGGTCCCGCTGCGCGGCACGGACCACCGTCAGGCCTCCTCGACGCCGGCGACGGCCTCGTCGCGCGCGGCGGGCTCCTCGATCGTGCGGACCACGCGGGCCGGGTTGCCGACGGCCACGACGTTCGCCGGCAGGTCCCTGCTGACGACCGCCCCCGCGCCGACGACGGTGTTCTCCCCGATGGTCACGCCGGGGAGCACGATGACGCCGCCGCCGAGCCAGACGTTGTCGCCGATGGTGATCGGTTCGGCCGCCTCCCACTTGTCGCGGCGGGGGCCGGCCTCGACCGGGTGGGTGGGGGTCAGCAGCTGCACGTTGGGACCGATCTGCACGTCGTCGCCGATGGTGATCGCGGCCACGTCGAGCGCGACGAGCCCGTAGTTGGCGAAGCAGCGTGCCCCGATGCTGATGTGGACCCCGTAGTCGACGTGCAGCGGCGGTCTGATCGCCGTGTCCTCGCCGACGGCGCCGAGCAACCGCTCCAGGAGCGCGCGGCGCAGCGGCTCCTGCCGCACGGTCGTCGCGTTGTACGCCGCCGTCAGGTCCAACGCCGCGGCGTTGGCCTCGGCCAGCTCCGGGTCGTCGGCGATATACAGGTCTCCGGCCAGCATCCGTTCACGCATCGAGCGCGGGTCTGCGTCCTGCTGCGGTATCACGTGGACAAGCGTACACATCGTCTGCCGGGCGGCCCGGCGCTGAGCTGCTCGTCGCCCGGCAGGCCGGCCGTCGGTCAGGGGCTCCCACCCATCCGGTCGGTGAGCGTGTCCAACTCGACGCCGACGGATTCGAAGGCGGCGGCGGCCTCGTTGAACGCGACCGGATAGTGGAGAGCGAGCAACCGCGCTTCCTGCTCCGGGCTCAGTCCCATGATCGGCAGCAGGTCCACGACGTGCTGGCGGGTGATCAGCAACCGGGTCAGGTCCATCGGTGAGCCTCCTCGAGGGCTCGTCTGCGGATGGTTGCCGTCCAGAGTCTGCAGGCCCGCCCCGTACCACCATGAGGAACACACGCAGGAGTGCAGTTCCTCGCCATCGCGGCGATCGAGCCGGCCACAAGGCAGGCCGCCTCACACCGCTGTCAGGCCGGGATCGACGTGACCGCCTCCACCGCCGCCAGGATCGTGGCGGCGACCTCGTCGGGCTGCGAGACCGAGAGCGCGTGCGAGCCCCCGGGGAGCACACGGACCTCGCGGGCACCGGCCCGTTCGGCCATGAACCGCTGGAGGACGGCGGGGATGTTCAGGTCGGCGTCCCCGTACACGAACCACGT
Organism: Geodermatophilus sp. YIM 151500; assembly: GCF_025716945.1. Taxonomy (GTDB): domain Bacteria; phylum Actinomycetota; class Actinomycetes; order Mycobacteriales; family Geodermatophilaceae; genus YIM-151500. Next base: position 130,571 of record NZ_JAOVZT010000010.1, on the reverse strand, counting down.
CGGTCGCTCGCGCCACGCCGGCACCCCCGCGGGCAGTCCTTCTCCCAGGGCACGGTCGGTGACGGGACGCTGCGTCGCGGCCATCACGACGGCCGTGCGGACCGGGACGTCGGCGGCGAACTGCGAGGGGAAGGCGTCCTGCGCGATCCGCAGGTCGGTGCCGCCGTCGGACAGGAGGGTGCCGACGAGCGTCTCGGCCAGGGTGCTGCCCGGGAACCTCGTGGACAGGGTCAGGGCGGACTCCCCCGGTTCGGGACAGAAGGCGCCCACGTAGACCAGCGCCACGACGGCGTCGTTGCCGGACGCGGCCGCGGTGACCACCATCCCGCCGTAGGAGTGGCCGACGAGGACGACCGGACCACCGACGCCCGCGAGCACGTCCCGCAGGTAGGTCGCATCGCCGGAGAGGCCGCGCAACGGGTTGGCGGCGGCGATCACCTCGACCGGGTGCGCATGCAGCCGCTCGATCACGCCGTTCCAGCTCGCCGACTCGGCGAAGGCGCCGTGGACGAGGACGACGGTGAGCCTCTCGTCGGCCATGGTGGACCTCTCTCCGTCTCGGACGGCCTCCAGCGCCGTGCGCAGGAGCCCGGACTCCTCGTGTCGGGCGCATCGGAGCTGCTCGTCCAGCGTCGGCTCGGTCCTCCCCGGGACGCCACGAAGAAGCCACGCAGATCTGCACTTCCTCCTTCTCGGCGGCCCGCCGCAGGCCGACGATCGCGGCGGAGCACGTCGATCCCATAGCGCGCGACGGAGGAGGAAGCCGTGAGGACGACGTCCGGTCACCGGCTCGAGAACCAGACCGAGCCGGCCGCCCGTGCGGGTCACCGAGCACCCCCGATCACGGCGGCGGCCCTGCTCCGCCAGCTCGGTGACGTCATCGCCGACGTGCCCCTCTTCCTCACCGCGCCGCTGCTGCGGCACTGGCACCGCACGTGGGGTGCCACGGAGGAGGAGGTCGCGTCGACGATGCCGGGTGACGATCTGCTCTCCCGCGCCCAGTACCGCTGCACCCGCGCCATCACGATCGCCGCCACACCCGACGAGGTGTGGCCCTGGCTGGTCCAGGTCGGCGTCCGGCGCGGCGGCTTCTACGCCGACGACCTGCTCGACAACTTCGCCCGCCCGAGCGCCCGGGTGATCGTCCCCGAGCTGCAGGACATCCACATCGGTCAGTGGCTGGCGATGGTGCCGAGCCCGTCGGAGCGGACGGCGTTCCGCGTCGACGGCTTCATCGCCCCGGAGTGGCTGCTGTGGCGGACGCCGAACCGCACGTTCGCGTGGCGCCTCCGGCCGCTCCCCGGGGGGCGGACCCGGCTGGTCACCCGCCTGCAGACCGTCTACGAGTGGTCGCGCCCGTTGGTCCTGCTCACGGTGCTGCTGATGGAGGTCGGGGACTTCCCGATGATGCGGCGGATGTTGCGCGGGATTCGAGATCGTGCCGAGGCCGAGCACCGGCGCCGAGCGGCGGGAAGTCGGGGAGCACTCGCTGGAGGTCCCGGCGGGAGCTGATGTCCAGCTTCACGAACACCTTGCGCAGATGCCATTCGACCGTGCGTGAACTCAGGTACAGCTGAGCGGCGATCTCCGGGTTGGTGAGCCCGGCGCACGCCAGGCGGGCGACCTGTGCCTCCTGGGCGGTGAGCTCGGGACGCCCGATCCCCGACCGTCCGCGCACCGTCTCCCCGGTCGCGAACAGCTCGCGTCCGGCTCGCTCGGCGAACGCGTGCGCTCCCATGCGGGTGAACGCGTCGTGGGCGGTGCGGAGGTGCTCGCGAGCGTCCGCGCGTCGCCCTTCGCGCCGGAGCCACTCGCCGTACAGCAGGTGGGCTCTGGCCAGCTGCGCGACAGCGGAACTGCGCGACAGCCGCTCGATGCCCTCCCGGTACAGCGCGTCCGCCACGTCGCCGTCGCTGAGGAGAGCACGCGAGCGCGCCTCGATGCCGCGGGCCCAGTCGGTGTCGCTGAGGCCGGATCGCGCGGCGAGCCGCCCGCAGGCGGCCTCGGCGAGGTCCCGGTGGCCGCTGCGGACCGCGGCCTCGACCATCTCGACCAGCGCCCACCCCGGGACGACCAGCTCGTCGTGCTCCGCTGCCGACTCCGCCGCGGCCAGCGCCGCCTCGTAGTGGCCGAGCCCGTTCTCCAGCACCGCCGTCGCGTACTCGGCCATGGTGAGCGCCCGTCCCTCACCCCTCCTCGTCGCGGCGGCGCCGAGGGCTGCGATCAGCGGGACCGCCTCCTCGTCTCCTCGCCATGCGGCCAGGACGAGTGCTGTGTGGACGATGGGCGCGCTGCCCGTGAGCTCCGCGATCACGTCCTCCTCGTCGAGCAGGGCGGCCGCGGCGACGAAGTCCCCCCTGTGCACCTGCACGTACGCCAGGGAGTTGATCGCGACCGCGAGGAGGGTGAGCGAGCCGGCCTGCCGGGCCAGGTCCGTCTGGCGGGTGGCGAGCCGGAACCACGCGGCGTCGTCCCACACCTCCGGGGCAGCCCGGGAGGCCAGCCACAGCCAGCGCCGGGCGCTCTCCCCGTCGTCCTGGCGGAAGCCGTCGAGGGCGCGACGGATCACGGGCGCCCCGGCGGCGAAGCCCTCGGTCACGCGGGTCGCCAGAGCACTCAGCATCAGGTCCGGTGCACGCACCGGACCTGCCCTCGGCGCCGCGGACCGAGCCGCCTCGGCCACGGCCCGCCGCTGGCGGGGGTCGAGGAAGCGGCCGGCGAACACGGTCGCAGCGATGGCCTCCAGGTACGTCTCCCGGGCCAGGTCGGCGTCCAGCCGCTCCAGCCGCCGCGCTGCCCCGAGCAGCGGGAACACCGCATCGACACCGCGGGAACGGGAGAAGGCGATCTGCGCGCGCAACCGCTCCGTGCCGGCGAGCTCCAGCTCGTCGAGGGGGCCCAGCGCGGCCGTGGCGAGCAGCTCCGTGGCGCGGTCCGCGGCCCCGGCCTGATAGGCGGCGCGGGCAGCGGCCAGCGCCCGCCGCCCTCGACACCGTGGGTCGGGCGTCAACTCGGTGGCGCGCTCCAGGAAGGCGGCTGCCGCCGCCATCCCGCCGCGGCGCTGCGCTCGGGCAGCCGAGCTCTCCAGCTCCTCCGCGACGTCCTCGTCGGGTCCCGCTGCGGCGTACGCCCGGTGCCAGCCACGCCGGTCGGGGTCGAGGGCCGGATCCGTCACGTCGGCCAGGGCGCGGTGCACGAGGTGGCGTTCCCCGGGGAGCGCCGTTCCGTAGATCGCCGAGCGCACCAGCGGGTGGCGGAACCGCACTCGTGCGCCGAGCTCGACCAGCCCGTCGTCGACGGCGGGACCGGCGGCACCGGTCTCGATGCCCATCCGCGCCGCGGCCCGCCACAGCAGGCTCGCGTCGCCGGTCGGCTCGGCGGCCGCTGTGAGCAGCAGGCGCTGCGTCACGCCGGGCATCGCCCGGTACCGGCTGACGAACCCCTGCTCGATCCGGCTCGTGAGGTGTCCCCTGGCCGGCGCCGCGAACCCGTCCGCCAGTTCGGCCGGGCTGGCGCTCCTGGGGACCTCCAGCACCGCGAGCGGGTTGCCGCGGGTCTCCGCGATGATCCGGTCCCGCACCCGCGGATCGAGCCATCCGGGCATCACGGAAGCCAGCAACCGCCGGGCGTCGTCGTCCCCGATCCCCTCGACCGCCAGGTCCGGCAACCCGTCGAGCCGGCGTTCCTCGCTGGGCTCACGGCCGGCGAAGACCATCGCGACCGGATCGGCGTGCAGGCGCCGCGCCGCGAAAGCCATGGCCTCGCCGGAGGCACGATCGAGCCACTGCACGTCGTCGACGAGGCAGACCAACGGCCGGTCGGACGCCGCCTCGGACAGCAACGTCAGGACGGCCAGCCCGACCAGGAACCTCTCGGGGACCGCCAGGTCGCGCAGGCCGAGCACGGTCCGCAGCGCATCCCGCTGGGAGGGCGGCAGGCGCTCGAGTGCGCGGAGCAGGGGCGCGCAGAGCTGGTGGAGACCGGCGTAGGGGATCTCCATCTCGGACTGGACACCGGCGGCCCGGAGCACACAGCAGTCCGAGGCCTCCTCCGCGACGTGGTCCAGCAGCGCGGTCTTGCCGATCCCGGGTGCTCCGCGCAGCACCAGCACGGCGCTGGAACCTGCCCGCACATCGGCGACCAGGCGCTCCAGACGAGCGGTCTCCCTGCCACGCCCCAGCAGCGGGGAACGGCCACCGCGGATGGCCACGATCCGAGCCTGGCAGCGCGTGATCGGCTGGGCCAAGAGCCGTTGGTCCGTCGTCCCGGCCGCCGTACTCGCGCCCGGCACCGGGCCCCGGGGGTCCCGGGACCCGTGTCCCCACAGGGGTGTCGACCGGCGCGGTCCCCGTGGTCCCGGGACGAGGGTCGACCACCGCACAGCACCCGCTGCGCTTCGGAGGTCCACCATGAAGATCGTCGTCATCGGCGGGACGGGACGGATCGGGTCCAGAGTCGTCGCCAAGCTGGCCGAACACGGCAACGAGGCGGTCGCCGCCTCCCCGGCCACGGGCGTCGACACCCTGACGGGCCAGGGACTGGACGGCGTCCTCGTCGGCGCCTCGGTGGTCGTCGACGTGTCGAACTCCCCCTCCTTCGAGGACGCCGCGGCACGGTCGTTCTTCACCACCTCGACCCGCAACCTCCTGGCCGCCGAGGCTGCCGCCGGCGTCGGCCACCACGTGGCCCTGTCCGTGGTCGGCACGCGGCGCACGCCGGAGATCGGGTACTTCCGCGCGAAGGCCGCCCAGGAGGAGCTCATCGAGGCCTCGCCGGTCCCCTGGTCGATCATCCACGCGACACAGTTCTTCGAGTTCACCGCAGGGATCGCCGACGGTGCCACCGTGGACGGGACCGTCCACCTGCCCCCGGTGCTCTACCAGCCGATGGCGGCCGAAGACGTGGCGACCGCCGTCGCGCGGACCGCGGTCGGCCCGCCGACGAACAACCACGTCGAGGTCGCCGGGCCGCAGCGGTACCGATTCGACGAGTTCGTCGAGCTGGCCCTCCACGCGGTCGGCGACCCCCGTCCCGTGGTGGCCGACCCTCACGCGCGGTACTTCGGCGCGGAGCTGGGCGAGCGCACGCTCGTCCCCGAGGACGACGCCCTCCTCGGCAGCACCCGGTTCGAGGACTGGGTGCGCCGTCCCGCGGACGTGCGGCGATGACACGCCCGTCGAGCGACAGGATCACCGCCGGCCCGGCGGTCGGCGAGCTGAGGCGGCCGGCCGCCGGACCGGCCGCACCCTGACGGGAGGACCCGTGGACGCCGAACCCCTCGGTCAGGTGGTCCGCGGCCTCCGCCTCGCGGCCGACCTCACGCTGGAGGGGCTGTCGGAGGCATCGGGGATCAGCGCCCGCGCCCTCAGCGACATCGAGCGCGGGGCCGCGCGGGCCCCCCAGCACCGGACCATGCTCGCCATCGCGCAGGCCCTGGACCTGCCCGAGGCCGACCGTGCGGCGCTGCTCCAGGCGGCACGAGACGGGCGTCGCCGCCCCCAGCGCGCGCCGTCCTGGCGACTCCCGCTCCCGCGGGACACCGCGGACTTCACCGGCCGCGAAGCGGAGCTGGCGTCGGTCACGGCGGCGCTGACCGGCGCCCGGGCCGCGCGGTCGCCGCTCGTGGTCGTGACCGGTCCCCCCGGCTACGGCAAGACCAGCGTGGCGGTCCGGGCATCGGCCCGGCTGCGAAGCGCGTTCCCCGACCAGCTCTTCGTCGACCTGGGCGGTGTGACGCACGAACCGCCGTCGCCGCGAGCCGTCGCCGACCGCGTGCTGGGCGCGCTCCTCGGCCGGGAGAGCACGGGTCACGACACGGGGTACGTGCGGGAGCTGCTGGCCGAGCGCCAGCGCCTGCTGGTCCTCGACGACGCCGCCAGCGAATCGCAGATCAGGGCGCTGCGGCCGACGACGGGCCCGACCGCCCTCCTGGTCACCAGCAGGCGGTCGTTGGCCGGGCTGGACGAGGCCGGGCGCGTCCCGCTGGACCGGCTGCCGAGCTCGGACGCCCGTCAGGTGCTGGCCGCGATCATCCCGGCCGAGCAGGCCGCGCAGACGGATCTCGCCCGATTGGCACGGCTGTGCGACCACGTCCCCCTGGCATTGCGCATCGCGGGCAACCGCGTGGCCAGCCGACCCGGGTGGACGGCGGCCGGGCTGGTGGAACGCCTGGCGGTGCGGGAGCACCGGCTGGACGCGCTGACCGCCGGGGATCTGCAGATCCGCGCGGCCATCAGGTCGTCCGTCGACCAACTCGGACCGGCCGCCCGGCGGCTCTTCCGGCGGCTGGCGCTGGTCGACGAGCCGACGGTCCCTGCCGGCCTCGCCGCTGCGCTGGTGGGGGAACCGCGTTGGCGCGCGGAGGACGTGCTCGACGAGCTCGCCGACCTGAACCTCGTCCAGCCCGCACCAGGCGACCGCTACGCCCTCCGCGGTCTTCTCCGGCTCTACGCCGAAGCGGAACTCGCCACGCACGAGTCACGGGCGGCTCGTGCGGCGGCGCGCGCGGCTGCGGACCAGTGGCGTCGCACGTCGTCGGGCTCCCCGGGACAGCCGGGTCCGGGGGTCCGCCGGGAAGGCCGGCACGGCGCGTCCCCGAGACCCCCGGTCCGCCTCGGGCGTCGACACGGGAGGCGGCAGCTGGTGGCACGCAGCTGAGGTGCAGGTGGCCGTGTCCCGTCGGGGCGAGGGTCACCCACCCGGGCAGCGCCCCCGGTCAGGACGACGTCGGCCTCAGGACGACGTCGTCGTCGGCGCGACGGAGTCCCCGCTGCCGAGCCCGGAGGTCGCCGAGGCGTCGCGCGCCTTCGGTACGGATGTCGTCGTCGCGTGACCACCCGAGGTGAACCGCTGGACGAAGTCGAGCGCCGTCTGGGCGACCTCGCGCCAGCCGTGGTCGATCGTGAGGGAGTGGCCTCGATCCGGGATCTTCACGATCACCGTCACGGCGGCGTTGCGCCTCTGCCGCTTGTAGGCAGCGTTGGCGATCGCCCACGGCACCGTGTGGTCCTTCTCGCCCTCGATGATGAGCAGGGGCCCGCGGTCGGGGTTGTTCGTGTCGACCTTCGCCTCCGTCCACGGGTTGAGGTTCGCGTTGCCCATCTGCACGAGCGAGATCCCGGAGCCGGCGACGTGGTAGCCGTCGTAGAGCTCCCTGGCCTCCTTCTCGTCCAGCGCGTTCGCCCAGCTGTACGTGAACTGGTCGAACGTGAGCGTGAGCGCGCGGCCGCGCGTGCGCGGGTCGATCCGGAACGGGCCCGCCGACCTGAGCGTGGAGACCGGCAGCGGCAGGACGCCGCGGAAGATCCCAGGATCGATCGCCACCGTGGCGGCCGAGAGGCCCCGGCCCGCCAGCATCTGCGCCAGCAGGCCCCCTGTCGAGTGCCCCATGACCACCGGCTTCTCGTCCAGGGCCTTGATGATCTCGGTGGTGTGAGCGGCGACCTGCTCCAAGGTCTTGCCCGCGAGGACCTCCGGCTCCGCCCGGGCGGCTTCGATCGATCCGGGATCGTCTGGCCAGTCCGGCGTCAGCGGCGCGTAGCCGGCCTGCTCGAAGAAGTCCACCCAGTTGGCCCAACTGCTCGGCAGCAGCCAGAGTCCGTGGATGAGGACCACCGGGGTGTTGCCGGAGGCGTTGGCCGCCTGGATCTCCCGGCTCTCCCGCTCGGAGATCGACGCCATGACGAACTCTCCTTCGGTCGGGTGGAGCAGTCCTGGAGCGCTAGGGGGTGCCGAGGGCCTTGCGGAGGACGTGGACGGCCTGCTCCACGGCGGCGGTCGTGGCCTGTGTCCGCCGGAGCGGATCGAGCATCATGAAGTCGTGGATGATGGCGTTGCAGCGCACGGTCGTGACCGGGACGCCGGCCTCCAGCAGGCGCCGGGCGTACGCCTCTCCCTCGTCGCGGAGCACGTCGTTCTCGTCCACGATCAGGAACGCCGGCGGGGGGCCGGCGAGCTCCTCGCGCGAGGCACGCAGCGGTGATGCAGTCACCTCCGATCGGCGCTGCTGGTCCGGGGCGTAGCAGTCCCAGAACCAGGCCATTCCCTTGGCCGTCAGGAACGGCCCGTCGGCGAACTCGGAATAGCTGGCGGTGTCCTGGGCGGCGTCGGTGACCGGGTAGTACATCGACTGGTGCACGAAGGTCACGTCGCCACGCTGCTTGGCCAGGATGGCCAGGACGGCCGTCATGTTCCCGCCGACGGAGTCACCGGCCACGGCCATGCGGGCGGCGTCCAGACCCTCGGACGCGCCGTCGCCGGTGATCCAGCGAGCGACCGCGTAGGCCTGCTCGATCGCGACCGGGCACCGCGCCTCGGGCAAACGGTCGTACTCGACGAACACCACCGCGGCGTCCGCCCCGGCGGCGAGCTCGCACACGAGTCGGTCATGGGTAGCGGCGTTGCCCAGCACCCAGCCGCCGCCGTGCACGTACAGCACGACGGGGAGCTCGCCGATCGCACCCGCGGGCCGCACGATGCGAACCCGCACGTCCCCCACCTCTGCGGGGACGGTCGTCCACTTCTCCTCGACGGCCGGCCTGTCGGCGGGCGCGGCCTGCACGTCGTCCAGGACCTTGCGCGCTCCTTCGGGTCCCAGCTCGTAGAGGAACGGCGGCGCGGCGGTCGCCTCGGCGAACGCCTGGGCCTCCGGCTCCAGAACGTGCTTGCCCATGGTGCGACTCCTCGTCTGCGCGGCGGGTGACGGCGTCTCGACGAGCGTCACCGCGCTGCGCAGGGAGGACCACGCAGACGCCACGCAGAACTCCGCTTCTGCGTCTCCGACGCGGGTGCTGCCGCGGCCCCGGAACACGACGGCGACGCGTTCGAGCCGTCAGCGACGACGCGCCCCGGCCGTCAGGGAGTGGTCGCCGTAGCTGTCGTCGTCGGGGTTGACCGTCACCCCGGGGGCGACGAGTTCGTCGATGCGGTCGAGCACGTCGGTCGACAGGGCGGCGTGCGCGGCCGGGAGGTTAGGACTCGAGCTGCTCCATCGTGCGCGGCCCGACGATCGCCGACGTGACGCCGGGGTGGGTGATCACGAAGGCGATCGCCAGCTCGATGAGCGAGAGGCCTGCCTGGTCGGCGAGCCGGGCGAGGTCCTCGACGACGTCGAGCTTGCGCTGGTTGGCCGGGCGGCTCAGGTCGAACCGCGCCCTCGGCCGGGCGCTCGACGCCGGCGCGCCGGCGGCGCCCTGGGCGGGGACGCGTGGCGGGCGAGCTGCCGGCGGCGCTCCCAGCGGTGACGTGCGCGCCCCACCCGGTCTCCGGGCCGGCCCCGCCGTCGGCGAGGCCGGCCCGGATGGCCAGGTGCGTCATGACGGGGTCAGGGACGGACGAGGACCTTCAGCGACTCGCGGTCGTCCATCGCTCGGTAGCCCTCCGGCACGCCGTCGATGCCGACCGTGCGGTCGAACACCCTGCCCGGCTCGATGCGGCCGTCGAGGACCTCGGGCAGCAGCTCCTCGATGTACCGACGCTGGGCGCCGGGGCCGCCGGTGAGGGTGATGTTGCGGCCGAAGAGCGTGCCCATGCCGACCGCCGCCTCCTCGTACTGCGGCACGCCGACCCGGCTGATGATCCCGCCGGCCCGTACGGTGCCGACGGCCTGCTCGTAGGCCGGCATGTGCCCGACGCACTCGAGCACCGCGTGCGTGCCGTGCCCGCCGGTCAGCTCGCGCACCTTCGCGATGCCCTCCTCACCGCGCTCGGCGACGACGTCGGTCGCGCCGAACTCGACGCCGAGGTCGGTCCGGGTCTTGTGCCGCCCCATCAGGACGATCTGCTCGGCGCCGAGCCGCTTGGCCGCCAGCACGGCCAGGAGCCCGACGGCGCCGTCGCCGATGACCGTGACCGACGTGCCGGGGCCGACCTTGCCCTGCACCGCCGCGTGCTGGCCGGTGATCATCACGTCGGACAGCGTCAGCAGCGAGGGCAGCAGCGCGGAGTCCTCGCCCACCGGGGCCTTGACCAGCGTGCCGTCGGCCAGCGGCACGCGGACCGCCTCCGCCTGCGCGGTGGAGAAGAACCCGCCGTGCTCGCACGAGGTGGTCAGCCCCTCGCGGCAGAACACGCAGGTGCCGTCGAAGTAGGCGAACGGCGCGATGACGAAGTCCCCCCGCTGCACCGCCGACACCTCCGAGCCGGTTTCCTCGACGACGCCGACGAACTCGTGGCCCATCTGCGTGCCCTGCCCGGCCGGCATCGAGTGGTACGGGTGCAGGTCGCTGCCGCAGACGCAGGCGCGCACCACGCGCACCAGCGCGTCGGTGGGAGCCTCCAGCGTCGGGTCGGGAACCTCCTCGACCCGGACGTCGCCGGCGCCGTACATCAGTGCTGCTCGCACGTTGCTGTCCCATCTGTCGTGATGTCGTTCGCACGCTGTCGACCTCCACGGAACCCCCCGAACGGGTCGCCGTGGCAGTGCCTGTCGTTCCAGGTACTGGCAGGGCCCCTCTGCCGAGTTGCGGGTGCCCTGCCGACCGGAGTGGCCGGCGCCCTGCTCGCCTGCGTGCCTCGTCAGGCCTCGGGGATCTGCAGGCCGAAGGTCTCGCGGGTGATCGCCGCCGGGTCGGGACCACCGCGGACGCCGGTGTCGAGGGCGTCGATGGCGCCCGACTGGTCACCGGTGAGCTCGAAGTCGAAGACGTCGAAGTTCTCGGCGATCCGCGACGGCGTGACCGACTTCGGGATGACCTGGCGGCCCTGCTGGAGGTGCCAGCGCAGCATGACCTGGGCCGGCGTCCGGCCGTGCGCGGCCGCGATCTTCCCGATGGTGGCGTCCTCGAGGGTGCTGCCGTGCGAACCGGCGCGGTAGAAGGTGATGCCGCCGATCGGCGACCACGCCTGGGTGAGGATCCCGTGCTCCGCGTCGACCGCGAGCAGGTCGGACTGCCGGAAGTAGGGGTGCACCTCGATCTGGTTGACCGCGGGCACCACCGACGACTCCGCCAGCAGGCGGCCGAGGTGCTCGGGCCTGAAGTTGCTGACCCCGACCGCCCGCACCGCCCCGTCGGCGAGCAGCCGCTCCAGCGCCCGGTAGGCGTCCAGCGCGAGGTCGAACTCCGAGGGGCAGCGGCTGGTGAAGGATCAGCAGGTCGATCTGCTCGATCCCCAGCTTGCGTGCGCTCTTGTCGAAGGCGTGCAGCGTCGCGTCGTAGCCGTAGTCGGTGATCCAGACCTTCGTCTCGACGAACACCTCGGCACGGTCGAGCCCTGCGCGGCGGATGCCCTCCCCCACCTCGCGCTCGTTGAGGTAGGCCGCGGCGGTGTCGATGTGCCGGTAGCCGGTCGCGAGGGCGGTCTGCACGGCGGCGACCGTCTCGTCCGGGGGTGTCTGGAAGACGCCGAACCCGATGGCCGGGATCTCGACGCCGTTGTTCAGGGTGAACGAGGGACTGGTCATGCGGACGACGCTAGGTCCGGCCTCCCGGGGCTCGGGAGGACCTGTCGAGCCAGGGACTGCCAGTGCCTCCCAGGTCGGACGGCGGCTACCTACCGTTGAGCCATGCCTCCATCCGACCTGGCCGGGGAGATCCGCGAGTTCCTCAGCTCGCGCCGGGCGCGCATCACGCCCGACCAGGCGGGCCTGCCGGCCTACGGCGGCAACCGCCGGGTGAAGGGTCTGCGCCGCGAGGAGGTGGCGATGCTCGCCGGCGTCTCGGTCGACTACTACGTCCGCATGGAACGCGGCAGCCTGGCCGGCGCCTCGGAGAGCGTGCTCGACGCGGTGGCCGACGCGCTCCGGCTCGACGAGGCCGAGCGGACCCACCTGTACGCCCTCGCCCGGCAGAGCGGCCCCCGCCGGGCAAAGCGCAGGCGGACCACGCCGGCCACCGTCCGACCCGCGATCCAGCAGATGCTCGACGCCATGACCGACGCCCCCGCATGGGTGCGCAACGGCCGCCACGACATCGTGGCGATGAACGGCCTGGCACGGGCGCTCTACTCCCCCGTGCTGGCCGCACCGCGGCGTCCGGCCAACACGACGCGCTTCATCTACCTCGAACCCGACGCTGCGCAGCAGTTCTTCGTCGACTACGACCGCACCGCCAACGACGCCGCCGCGATGCTCCGCCTGGAGGCCGGCCGCAATCCGCACGACAAGGAGCTGATCGAGCTGGTCGGTGAGCTGTCCACCCGGTCGGAGGTGTTCCGGCGGCGCTGGGCCAGCCACGACGTTCAGTTCCACCGCAGTGGGCAGAAGCGGCTGCGGCATCCGGTCGTCGGCCAGCTCGACCTGGACTTCGAAGGCATGGAGATCGCCTCCGCCCCGGGCCTGCACCTCAACGTCTACACCGCCGCCGCCGGCACCCCGACCGCCGATGCGCTCAGGCTGCTCGCGTCCTGGGCGGCCTCCCAGGAGGAGCTGCCCACCGAGACGGCGTCACCGGCCGCGCACTGACCGGCGCCCCGGGCGCTTGCCGTCCGCCCGGGAGAAGGTGTCCTGGCGTCGTTCCTCAGGTGCTCGTCAGGATCACGAGTTGCTGCGTCGCCCGCGTCATCGCGACATAGCGGTCGACGGCTCCTTCGATGCCCGCGCCGAACGCCCCGGGATCGACGAGGACCACCAGGTCGAACTCGAGCCCCTTGGCCAGCTCCGGGGTCAGCGACCGGACGCGGGGCCCCGCCCGGAACCCTGCCCGGACCGTGGGATCGCCGATGACGCAGGCGGTTCCCTCGGCGTGCGCGGCCAGCCAGGTGTCGAGGATCGGGCCCAGCTCCGACACCGACCCGTGCACCACGGGGACGCCGCTGCTGCGGATCGACGTCGGCACGTTGGCGTCCGGCAGCACGGCTCGGATGACCGGCTCGGCCTCGGCCATGACCTCCGCCGGCGTCCGGTAGTTGGTGCCGAGCGAGGCCAGACCGATCCGGTCGAGCCCGATCCGCTCGAGCCGCGCCTGCCACGACTCGGTGAACCCGTGCCGGGCCTGGGCGCGGTCCCCGACGACGGTGAAGCTGCGGGACGGGCAGCGGAGCAGCAGCATCTGCCACTCCGCGTCGGTCAGCTCCTGCGCCTCGTCCACGACGACGTGCGCGAACGGGCCGGCCAGCCGGTCCGGGTCGGCACCGGGCAGCGCGGCCTGGTCGACCAGGGCGTCCCGCAGGTCGTGGTGGCGCAGGGTGGTCATCAGCAGCAGCTCGGAGTCGTCGGCCTCGATCAGGCGGTCGATGACGTCGGCCATGCGCTCGCGCTCGGCGGCGACGGTGGCCTCCTGCCGACGCCTGCGCCGGGACGCCTCCGGGTCGCCGAGCCGCTGCCGCGCCGCGTCCAGCAGCGGCAGGTCCGACACCGTCCACGCCTGGGCGTCCGCGCGCTGCAGCTTCCGGACGTCGTCGACGCCGAGCCACGGGGCGCACCTGCGCAGGTAGGCCGGCACCGACCACAGGTCCCCCACCAGGTCGGGGGCCTCGAGCAGCGGCCACGCCCGGTTGAAGGCGCTGACCAGGTCCGGGTTCCGCGACAGCGACGTGCGGAGCGCGGCGGACGGGACGTCGGCGTCGTGCTTGTCGACCAGGATCGTGACCAGCTGCTCCCAGACCTGGTCGCGCGCCTCGTTGTGCGGCGTACCGGGCTCGTGCGCCTGGAAGGCCTCGGCCCAGTCGTCGGCGGACAGCCGGACGTCGTCCCAGTGCGTCTCGACGGTCATCCCCGTGGTCGGCGGCTCCTCGTAGAAGCCGACGGCCGACTCGATCGCCTCCACCAGGGCCGCCGACGACTTCAGCCGGGCCACCTCCGGGTCGGTCTCGGCCGCTGCCGCCGTCCCCTCGGGGACGAGATCCCGCAGCGTGCAGATCTGCACGCCCTCCTCCCCCAGGCTCGGCAGCACGTCGGCGACGTATGCCAGGTACGGCTGGTGCGGTCCGACGAACAGCACGCCGCCCCGGTGGTGGCCCAGGCGCGGGTCGGAGTACAGCAGGTAGGCCGAGCGGTGCAGGGCGACGACGGTCTTGCCCGTGCCCGGACCGCCGTCGACGACGAGCGCGCCGTCGGATCCCGCGCGGATGATCGCGTCCTGGTCGGCCTGGATGGTGCCGAGCACGTCGCGCATCCGGGGCGACCGGCTGCCACCCAGGCTGGCGATGAACGCGGACTGGTCGTCGAGCGCGGCGTGCCCCTCCAGCCCGTCCGGGGTGAACACCTCGTCCCAGTAGTCGCTGATCCGGCCCCGGGTCCAGCGGTACCTGCGCCGGCTGGCCAGACCCATCGGGTGGGCGTGGGTCGCTCCGAAGAACGGCTCGGCCGCGGAGGAGCGCCAGTCGACCAGCAGCCGACGTCCCGCGCTGTCGCTGAGTCCCAGGCGGCCGACGTACACCGGCTCGGCGCCGTCCGCGGCGACCATGCGGCCCAGGCACAGGTCCAGCCCGTGACGCCGGAGGGTGCGCAGCCGGGCGGTCAGCCGGTGGATCTCCAGGTCCCGGTCCAGCGCCTCCTGCCCCGAGCCGCCGGGCTCCCTGCGCTCGGCGTCGAGACGGTCGGACAGGTCGGCGATCGACCGCTCGAGGCTGGCCGCGATGGCGGCGAACTGCTCCTCGTCGGCAGCGATCAGGATCGGGTCGGCCTTCGGAGCGAGGTGCTCGGGAAGGTCGAACGCGGTGGTGGTCAGGGGATTCACGTCATCGGTTCCCATCCGAGGTCCGCACTTTCCGGCCTGCCATGTCCGGCGCTCCCGAGCGGCTCGACGTCGCGCTTTCCGGGAGCCGTTTCCGCAGGTGGTGGCCTCGGCCGGCGATTCTGCGGCACGACCGGGGTCTTGCCGCAAGCCCCCGGGTGCGCTATACGTTGGAAGTGGCAGGGAGCGGGTGCTCCCTGCCTTTTCGTCGCCCTGACGGCGGCCCGCCTGCGGTGGAGCGCCGGACCTCCCGTTGCGCGGGATCGTGCGCACGCCTAGCCGGTCGTCGCGGCGAGCCGCTGCTGCACGTCCAGGGTGAGCTCCAGCGCCGGCAGGGCGCTGGCCGGTTCGAGGAGGTTGTCGGTGGAGGTGGCCCGCCAGCCGCCGCGGACCCCGTACGGGGCGGGCATCGGCGCCGAGCTGGCGCACCACGCCACGGCGCCCGGGTAGCCGAAGACGACCTCGACGGCCCAGCCGCGGCCGGCCGGGCCGCCGACGACGCCCGCCGCGTGGACCCCCAGCCGGCGCGAGCGCCTCGATCAGGCGCCGACGTAGTCCGCGAGGTGCTCGCCGGTGAGCGTGGTGCGGGCGGCGACGAGGTCGGCGGGGGTGCCCTGGAAGACGATCCGGCCGCCGTCGTGGCCGGCGCCCGGGCCGAGGTCGACGAGCCAGTCGGCGTGCGCCATGACCGCCTGGTGGTGCTCGATGACGATGACCGACTTGCCGGAGTCGACGAGCCGGTCGAGCAGGCCGAGCAGCTGCTCGACGTCGGCGAGGTGCAGGCCGGTGGTCGGCTCGTCGAGCACGTAGACGTCGCCCTTCTCGGCCATCTGCGCGGCCAGCTTGAGCCGCTGCCGCTCGCCGCCGGACAGCGTGGTCAGCGGCTGGCCCAGGGTGAGGTAGCCGAGCCCGACGTCCTCGAGCCGGTCCAGGATCGCGTGGGCGGCCGGCGTGCGCGCCTCGCCGTCGGCGAAGAACTCCTCGGCCTCGGCGACCGGCATCGCGAGCACCTCGGCGATGCTGCGGCCGCCCAGCGTGTACTCCAGCACCGCCGGCTGGAACCGCTTGCCCTCGCACACCTCGCAGGTGGACTCGACGGTGGCCATGACGCCCAGCTCGGTGTAGATGACGCCGGCGCCGTTGCAGGCGGGGCAGGCGCCCTCGGAGTTGGAGCTGAACAGGGCCGGCTTCACGCCGTTGGCCTTGGCGAACGCCTTGCGGATCGGGTCGAGCAGGCCGGTGTAGGTCGCCGGGTTGCTCCGCCGCGAACCCCGGATGGCGCCCTGGTCGATCACCACGACACCCTCGCGGCCGGCGACCGAGCCGTCGACCAGCGAGCTTTTGCCGGACCCGGCCACGCCGGTGAGCACGACCAGCACGCCGAGGGGGATGTCGACGTCGACGTCCCGGAGGTTGTTCGTGGACGCACCGCGGACCTCGAGCGCGCCGGACGGCGTGCGCACCGTTTCCTTGAGCCTCGCCCGGTCGTCGAGGTGGCGGCCGGTCGTGGTGTCGCTCCCCCGCAGCCGGTCGACGGTGCCCTCGAACACCACCTCGCCGCCGGCGGTGCCGGCGCCGGGGCCGAGGTCGACGACGTGGTCGGCGATCGCGATCGTCTCCGGCTTGTGCTCCACGACCAGCACGGTGTTGCCCTTGTCCCGCAGCCGCAGCAGCAGGCCGTTCATCCGCTGGATGTCGTGCGGGTGCAGGCCGATCGTCGGCTCGTCGAAGACGTAGGTGACGTCGGTGAGCGCCGAACCGAGGTGGCGGATCATCCGGGTGCGCTGCGCTTCCCCGCCGGAGAGGGTGCCGGCCGGCCGGTCCAGGGAGAGGTAGCCGAGCCCGATCCCGTCGAAGGAGTCGAACAGGTGCTGCAGGCCGCCGAGCAGCGGCGCCACGGATGGCTCGTCGAGCTCGCGCAACCAGTCGGCCAGGTCGCTGATCTGCATGGCGCACAGGTCGGCGATGTTCTTGCCCGCGATCCGCGACGACCGGGCCTCCGGGGCCAGGCGGGTGCCCGCGCAGTCGGGGCAGGTGGTGAAGGTGACGGCCCGCTCGACGAACCGCCGGACGTGCGGCTGCATCGCCTCGACGTCCTTGGCGAGCATCGACTTCTGGATCCTCGAGATCACGCCTTCGTAGGTGAGGTTGACGCCCTCGACCTTGATCTTGGTCGGTTCCTTGTAGAGGAGGGCGTGCATCTCCTTCTTCGTGTAGTCGCGGATCGGCTTGTCCATGTCGAGCCCGGCGCCCTGGAAGAGGCGGCCGTACCAGCCGTCCATGCTGTAGCCGGGGATGGTGAGGGCACCCTCGTTCAGGGACTTCGAGTCGTCGTACAGCGCGGTGAGGTCGATGTCGTTGATCGAGCCCATGCCCTCGCAGCGCGGGCACATGCCGCCGAGCCGGGTGAAGGTCGCCTTCTCGGACGTCGTCCTGGCGCCGCGCTCGACGGTGATCGCGCCGCTGGCCCGCACCGAGGGCGTGTTGAAGGAGAACGCGCTCGGCGGGCCGATCTGCGGCTGCCCGAGCCGGCTGAACAGGATGCGCAGCATGGCATGGGCGTCGGTGGCGGTGCCGACGGTGGAGCGCGGATTGGCGCCCATGCGCTCCTGGTCGACGATGATCGCCGTCGTCAGCCCCTCGAGGACGTCGACGTCCGGCCGGGACAGCGTCGGCATGAAGCCCTGCACGAAGGCGCTGTAGGTCTCGTTGATCATCCGCTGCGACTCCGCGGCGATCGTGTCGAAGACCAGGGAGCTCTTGCCCGAGCCGGAGACCCCGGTGAACACGGTCAGCCGGCGCTTGGGGATCTCGACGCTGACGTCCTTGAGGTTGTTCTCGCGCGCGCCGTGCACCCGGATCCACTCGTGGCTGTCGGCGGCGTGCAGCCCGGGGGACGCCGCGTCCGTCGTGGTGGCCGTGCTCATCGTGTCTCCATCCGTCGGACGGGCCGCCCTCGCGATCTCCGTCGTCCTCGCCCGGCCCGGTCCGACCGGCCCGGGCGCTGCGTCCGGTTCCTCCGTCGGCGCGGTCGCCGCACCCCTCCGTTGTCTACCCGATCGGCGCGATCGGCCGGCGAGCGACGCCCGTCCGGGTGACGGGGCGGTCGCCGGACGGCTCAGCGGCGCTCCTGGATGCGGATCTCGTTGCCCGCGGGGTCGCGGAAGGCGCAGTCGCGCACGCCGTAGGGCTGGTCGACCGGCTCCTGGGCGACCTCGGCGCCCCGCGACTCCAGCGTCGCGAAGGCGTCGTCGAGGTCGGGGGTGGCGAGGTTGACGCCGAAGTAGCTGCCCTTGGCGACGATCTCGGCGAGCATGCGCTTCTCGTCGTCGGTGAGGCCTGGACTGGCCGCGGGCGGGTGCAGCACGATCGAGGTGTCCGGCTGACCGGGCGGGCCGACGGTGATCCACCGCATGCCGCCGTAGCCGACGTCGTTGCGGATCTCGAAGCCGAGGGTGTCGCGGTAGAAGGCCAGGGCGGCGTCGGGGTCGGTCTGGGGCAGGAAGCTCGCGTGGATGGTGAGGTCCATGGCCGTCACGCTAGGGACGGCGCCGCGGCGGACGCTTCTCGATTCCTGACCGGTCGGGTCACCCGCTTGGCCACGCACGGGGGCATCCCCGCCGTCGCGCTCGCCGCCCGTTCCCGGTAGACGCTGGGCGGGACGCCGACGAGTTCGGTGAAACGGGTGCTGAAGGTGCCCAGCGACGAGCAGCCGACCGCGAAGCAGACCTCCGTGACGCTCAGGTCACCGCGGCGCAGCAGCGCCATCGCCCGCTCGATGCGCCGCGTCATCAGGTACGCGTAGGGCGACTCGCCGTAGGCGCGGCGGAACTCGCGGCTGAGGTGCCCGGCCGACACGTGCGCGCCGCGGGCGAGGGCTGCCACGTCCAGCGGTTGCGCGTACTCGCGGTCGATCCGGTCGCGGACGCGGCGCAACCGCGCGAGGTCGCGCAGGTGCTCCGTCTCGGCGGGGCGGCCGGTCACCCGCGAGATCGTGCCACGGTGCACCGACGTCCTGGGGCAGCCCCGGATCCCCGCGGTCGACGACCGCGTCCGCGGCACCCCCACGTCCGGGCCTCACAGCGCCACGGCCCGGCTGACGAACACCTGCGGCGTGACGAGCACCCGCCCCGCCGGCGGGTCGAGCCGGGGCGCGTCGGTCAGGTCGTCGCTGCGGTCGGCGATCCGCACCGTGAGCGGTCTACCGCCGGGATCCACGGCGAGCCGGACGACGACGCCGTCCGGCGCCGCTCCCGTGAACTGGAAGCCGAAGTCCCACGGCCCGCTGGGGCCGTGGACCGGCACCCGACGGCCGGCCACGACCGCCTCGCGGACCGTGGCGCCGCCGGCCGCCACCCACAGGCCGAGGCCCGGTGCCGCGCGCCGGGAGGACAGCCGGAGCGTCAGCTCGCGGACGCCGTCGCCGGTCCGGTCGCCGAGCACCTCCAGGTCGGGCCCGGGCAGGTCCGTGCCGGCCGCCGGACCGTGCGCGATCCGGTCGCCGTCCGTCCACGGCATCGCCTGCCGCAGCGGCTCCGGCCCGTCCGGCAGGAGCGTCCGGCTCCACCGGGACGACGGCGGTCGCAGGGAGATCCAGCGTCCCTCCCCGGTGTCCGCGTCCAGCGCGTACCGGAGCGACTCCTGCCGGGGCGGCGTCGCCCCCTCCCGGTTGAGCACCAGGCCCGACGCGGTGAGGGAGACCGCGAGCACGAGGGCCAGCCCGGGGGGCAGCAGCAGGCGCCGCCGCGGAACTCCCGGCCGGGCCGGCCAGGCGGCGTCGGCCACCGGGAGCGCGAGCAGCAGCAGGACGGCGAGGAGCGCCGCGCTCGCCGGCCCGCCCACCCCCAGCCCGACGTCGAAGCCGGTCCAGACCGCCGGCGCGAGCAGGACCGCCGCGGGCACGAGGCCGGCGACCACCGGGATCCCCCGCCACCGGGCCGGGAGCACCGCCGCGACGAGGGCACCGAGCGAGGCAGCCAGCGTCGGGAGCACGAGCGTCATCGACGTGCCCGGCAGCGCGACGGCGAGCAGCACCCCGCAGGCGGCGAGGAGGACCGCGGACCCGGTGGCCAGGGCGTCCGGGCCGAGCCGCCGGCGGAGCGGGCCGAGCACGGCGAGCGCTACGGCGAGGGCGGCGAGCAGCACCGCGACCTGGTACGGCACCGGCCGGTACGGCTCGCCGACCACCGCCGACGCCTGGCCGGGGTCGATCGCGAGCGCGGCCTGCCACAGCGCGTAGCCGGCGAGGCCCGCGACGACGACCACGACCGCGGCGGCGCCGGCGGCCAGCGCCGTCCGCGGGAGCGTGAGCGCGCGGCGCCGGCGCGCGACCACGACCGGCGCGACCGCGACCGCGACGGTCCCGGCCGCCAGCGGCACCTCCCAGGACGCCGGGTAGCGGAGCAGCCCCGACGGCAGCGCGGTGACGAGGTCCTCGCCGCCGTCCGGGAGCGAGGTGAGGTCGCGGTCGGCGAGATCGCGCGCCAAGGCCAGGCTCGCCCGTCCCATCTGCTGCAGCGACCCGGCGTCGAGGTGCTCGAGATCGTCCAGCGGTGAGTGGTAGTAGGCGCCACCGGCGACCAGCGCGGTGTCGTAGCCGTGCATGCCCGCCGCGTCGAAGTGCCGGAAGTCGCTGTCGTTCGGCAGCGCCTCGAACACCGCCTCGGAGCCGGAGTCCACGAGGACGCCCGGCGCGGAGGACAGGGCGTCGAGCAGGCCGTCGTTCGGCGAGGTCATCCGGAAGGTCACCGGTGGCCCGGTGACGCCGCGCGCCTCGTGGTTGAGCACCACCGTGGTGCCCGGCGCCCCGGCCCGCGTCCGGACGAAGGCCTCGGCACCGAGCAGCCCGTCCTCCTCGCCGTCGGTCAGCAGGACGACGACGTCGTTGCGGCGGTCGACGGCGCTCAGCGCCCTGGCGGTCTCCAGCACCGTCGCGACACCGACCCCGTCGTCGCCGGCGCCGGGTGATCCCGCCACGGTGTCGTAGTGCGCGGCGAGCAGCACCGTGCCCGTGGGAGCCGAGCCCGGCAGCGTCCCCACCACGTTGGCGACGGCGGCCAGCCGCTGCGTCCCCGGCGCGCCCCGGTCCGTCAGCCCGACGTCCTGCTGCACCTCCGTGGCCAGCCCCCAGGACCGGAGACGCTCGACGAGGTGGTCTCGTGCCTCGGCGTGGGCCGCCGAGCCGGGCGGCCTCGGGGCCTCGGCGATCCGGTCGAGGTGGCGGATCGCCCGCTCCGCGCTGAACGCGCCCTCGGGGGCGTCGGCGGGGACCGGCGCCGGCGGCACCAGCGCCAGGACCGACGCAAGCCCGACGGCCAGCAGGACGGCGACGCCCAGGAGCGCCACCGGCCGGACCGGCGCGCGCCATCCACTCGTCACGGGGCCTCCCGGGAGCCGCGGCGGCCGCCAGGCGCCCGGCCGGGCCCACGCTAGTGACGTCGACGCCACGGAAGTGCCCGCCGGCTCCCACGACCTGCGCGGCGACGGCCTCGGGCTGCTGGACGCCCAGGTCGCGCGCTCGGAACGGGATCTCGCACCGCCGCACGAGCCGATCGGCATCCGCGCGGGGCAGCAGCGGGCTGCCGACGTCGAGCGCCGGCGGGGTCATGCCCCGCCGCCTCGCGAGGGGGCCGGCGGGACCGGCACGCGGGCCCGACGGCGGCACGGCCCCGGCGACGACCCGAGCGAGGGCGCGCGCCAGGGCGCGCGCCTCGGGGCCCCGGCCGTGCAGGTTGCCGTGGAAGGGCGGCCGGTGCCCGGTGAACCACAGGCCCGGTGCCTGCGGCAGCGCGGCACCGCCGACGGCGAGGGGCCGGCCGCGGCCGTCGAGCACGCCGAGGTGGCCCACCAGCGGTTCCAGGCCGGTGCGGTAGCCCGTGGCGCAGACGACGACGTCCGGATCGAGCCGCCGCCCGTCGACCAGCCGCACCCCGGCGGGCTCGAACGCCTCGACCTCGGGGACGACCGCCGCGTCCCCGCGGGCGAGCGCGGCGACGAAGCCGTCGTCGGCCGCCGGGCTCACCCCGGACGAGTGGAACCGGGTGGCCGCGCCGGCGGGCGGCCGGGGCACGCCGACGCGGGTGAGGTCCCCGAACGCCAGGCGCGAGACGGCCGTCGTCGACGCGTCCTGGAACCGCACCGGCGCCCAGCGGGTCAGCACCGACACCGGGTGCAGCGGCAGCCCGGCCAGCCGGCGCGGCACCACGGTGACGCCGGACCGCGCCGACACCCACAGCCGGGCGACGTCCGCACCGACCAGCGCGCCGGCCAGGTCCACGCCCGAGTTGCCGAGGCCGACGACGAGCACGCGGTGACCGGCCAGGTCGGCCGGCCGGCGCACCTGCGCCGCGTGCACCACGACCCCGCCGAACTGCTCCTCCCCCGGCCAGTGCGGCCGCACGGGCACCCGGTCGGGTCCGGTGGCGAGGACGACGTGGGCGGCGTCCAGGTCACCGCGCGGGGTGCTCGCGCACCAGCCGGCATCGGAGCGCTCGACCCGCCGGACCGGCACGCCCCACTCGACCGGCAGGTCCAGCCGCCGCTCGTACTCCTCCAGGTAGGCCACGACGTCGTCGCGGTGCGGGAAGGCACCGGCCGAGCGCGGGAAGCGCAGCCCGGGCAGCTCGGAGAACCGCCGGTGGGTGTTCAGCCGCAGCCGGTCGTGGCGATCGCGCCACGGCTGGGCGACCCGCGGAGCGCCGTCGACCACGCGGGGCCGGATGCCCTGCCGGAGCAGGGCGTGCGCCGTGGCCAGGCCGGCCGGGCCGGCACCGACGACGAGCACGCGGGCCGGAGCCGCAGCGCAGAGGGTCATGTCCTCGCCTCCTCGGACGTCGTCGCGCGTGGTGCCGGGCTCACCGGACCGCGGTGAGCACGAGGTTCACGCCGTCGTCGACGGCGAGCCGCGCGTCGCGGAAGCCGGCCTCGGTGAGCAGCGCCAGCCGGCGCGCCGGGCCGCCCTGGGTGCCCAGCCCGTAGCGGCCGGGCTGGCCCAGCGAGCCGGGCGTGCACACCGACGTGGAGCAGGAGTAGTCGATGCGGACCGACGGGTTGCCGATGCCGTCCTCCAGCCGGTCGAGCGACCAGGGCTCGACGGCGACGACGATGCCGCCGTCGACGAGCCGCTCGCGCGCCCGGCGCAGCGCCGCGGGCGGGTCGCCCATGTCGTGCAGGGCGTCGAAGAAGACGACGACGTCGAAGGGGCCGGGGCCGATCACGGTGGCGTCGGCGGTGCGGAAGGCGACGTCCGTCCGGCCGGCCTCGATCGCCTTGGCGCGGGCGGCGACCACCGACGGGTGGTGGATGTCGAAGCCGGTGACGGTGCACGCCGGCCAGTGCGCGGCGATCTGCAGGGTCGACTCGCCGCGCCCGCAGCCGACGTCGGCGACGCGCGCGCCCGCCTCGAGCCGGTCCACCAGGCCGTCGACCGCCGGGAACCAGGTGGTCGCGAGCTGGTGGGTGTAGGCCGTGCGGAAGAACCGCTCGACCCCGCCGAACATCGACGGGGGGAAGACGTCGTAGTCGATGCCGCCGTCGCCGCGGAACGCCTCCTCCAGCGCGGCGAGGGTCGCGTACTGCCCCGCGACGATCTCCGCCGCGCCGACGACGTAGGCGGGCGAGCCGGGGAGCGACAGCACCATGGCGTGCTCGGCCGGGAGCTCGTACGTGCCGGCGTCCGGGTGGTGGGTGACGTAGGAGGACACCGTCATCGCGGCCAGCCACTTGGTCACCAGCCGGGGGTGCAGGCGCGTGGACGCGGCCAGCTCGGCTGCGGTCAGGGGACCGGCGCCGGTCATGGCCGCGAACAGCCCGAGGCGGTCACCGATCACCGTCATCACGGTCGTCGCGGCGCCGGCGAGGTCGGTGAGCAGCGCCCCGGCGAAGGCCTCGACGCGGGTCTCGTCGACGCGGGCGGCGTCCGGGATCGTGCTGTCGGGGGTTCGGAGGTCGGTCGTCGTGGTGGTCATGCCGCCACGGTGGCGCTGCCCCCTTGCCGGACGGTTACCGCGCGCTGACCGGACGCTGGTCGGCGGCGCGGGCCAGTGCGGCCAGCACCCCGGCCACCACCGCCGCCCTCCCGCCGACCGGCCGCCGCACGGCGGCGACGCCGTCGACATCGGCGGCGTCGGCGGCGTCGGCGTCGGCGTCGGCGTCGGCGAGGCGGTTCCGCAGCTCCGCCAGGCGCTCCCGATCGGGGCCCAGCACCGCGGGCGCGAGCGGGTCGGCGTCGGCCGCGTCGAGCACCGCGGCGGCCGGCCCCGGATCGTCGAGGGCCACCAGCAGCTCCGCGGTCAGCCGCAGGACCGTCCACAGCTGCGGCCACATGCCGAGGGCGCGCAGGTCGAGGATCGACCGCCGGCACGCGGCCAGGGCCTCGGCGTGCCGGCCGAGCCGGACCAGGACGGCGGCGCGGCCGACGCCGGCGACCTCGCGGTTGTAGGTGTGCCCGCGCTCCGCGCACAGGCGGTGCGCGCGCTCGAAGCGGGCCAGCGCGCCCTCCGGGTCGTCCGGGGCCATCAGTTCCGCGCGCGTGCAGTCGACGAACCCGTCCACGGCACCGACCCGGGTCAGGAGGTCCTCGTGCCGGGAGGTCCACCGCTCCGCGGCCGCTCGGTCACCGCTGAACGACTCGACGAGCGCCGTGCAGCAGACGGCGGTCGCCCGCACCCACTCCGGCGCCTCGTCCCGGGCCAGCAGCTCGGCCGTGTCCTCGGCGACCCCGGCGCGGTGCCCGGGGTACATGCGGTCCATGAGCCGGAAGAAGCGGGCGGCCCACTGCCACGGGTGCCCGCCCGCGAGGCCCTCCACCGCGGCGGTCAGCAGGTCCTCGGCCGGCACGGCGTCGCCCTGCGACCAGGCGGCCGCTCCCGCGGCGGTGCGGCACAGCGCCCCGGCCTCGCCGTCGACGGGGACGGCCTCCAGGCGCCGCAACCGGGCCAGGAGGTCGAGCGACGGGTCGTCGGACACGGCCAGGGCCACCGGGACCGCCAGGCGCCCGGCGTCCAGCCAGTTGCCGGCCTCCGCGTACCGGGCCAGCGCGTCGCGGAGGTTCGCCGACTCCCGGCGCAGGAGCGCGGTGGCGTGGGGCGACCGCTCGCACTGCCACCCGTGGACGACCCGGGCGTGCGCCTGCATCCACCGGCCGTGCGCGGCGCGCGCCTCGGCGGTGCCGTCCCGCCCGAGGTGGCCGAGGGCGACGCTGCGGACGGTGTCCAGCAACCGGTACCGGGGCGGGTCGACGGCGAGATCGGCCGCCACCGTCGAGCTCTCGACCAGCTCGGCCAGCAGGGCGACCGGGTTGCCGCCGTCCTGGGGAGCCAGGTGGGGGACGGCGTCCGGACCGAAGCCACCGGAGCAGACGGCCAGCCGGTCGAGGAGCGTGCGGGCCTCCGGCTCGAGCAGCCGGTAGGACCACTCGACGGTCGCACCCAGCGCGGTCGACCGGTCGGCGTCCCGGGCCGGGTCGAGCACGTGCAGCCCGGCCGCGAGGAGCTCGCGCAGCTGGTGCACGCCGAGGACCGCCTCGCGGCGGGCGGCGAGCTCCACGCCCAGCGGCAGGCCGTCGACCAGGCCGCAGACCTCGGCGACGACCCCGCGCACGCGGTCGGAGGCGACGAAGCCGTCCCGCAGGGCCGCGGCCCGGTCGCAGAACAGCTCCACCCGCTCGGCCGGGGCGAGCGGGGCCACCCGCACCACCCTCTCGCCCGGGACGCCCAGCCGCTGCCGGGAGGTCGCCACCACGCACAGGCGCGGGCAGCTGTCGAGCAGGCGCGTGGCGAGCCGGCCGGCCGCGGTCAGGAGGTGCTCGCAGGTGTCGAGGACCAGCACGGCGGGGTCGGCGGCCAGCCGGTCGGCCACCGCGGTCGCGGCTCCCTGCGGTGCCGCTCGCAGGCCCAGCGCGGCGGCCACCGCGGTGACGAGGTCCGCCGGTGCGCTGAGATCGCCGAGCGGGGCGAGGAAGGCCGGGCGGCCGTCGTCGTCCCGGTCCAGCAGTTCCTGCACCAGCCGGGTCTTGCCGACCCCACCCGGGCCGACGACGGTGACCAGGCCCGGCCCCGCCGTGGCCGCCCGCAGCCGGTCCAGCTCGGCCCGCCGGCCCACGAAGCGGTCGCGCGGGCCGAACCTCGGCCGCACGGGCGGGTCGGTCCGCGGCGGCGCCGGATCGGTGCTCAGGCCGGGGTCGCCGGCCAGGATCCGCTGCCGCAGCTCGACCAGCTGCGGGCCCGGGTCCAGGCCGGACTCCTCGGCGAGCCGGCGACGGTGGTCGTCGGCGACGCGCAGCGCCTCGGCGGTCCGGCCGTCCCGGTGCAGGCCGCGCATGAGCAGCAGGTGCAGCCGCTCGCGCGACGGGTCTTCCCGCACGGCGCGTTCCAGGTCCGGCAGGACCTCCGCGGCCGGTCCCGTTCCGAGGCGCAGCTCCAGCCACTCGGCGACGAGGTGCGCACGCCACTCCACGAGACGGGCCACGTCCGGCGCGAACGCGAGGTGGTCGGCCAGGTCGGACAGCGGCTCACCGCGCCAGGTGCCGAGCGCGTCGGCCAGCAGCGCCACCGCCGCGGCGGGGCGTCGCTCCGCCTCGAGCCGGGCGGCCGCCACGCAGCGCTCGACGCGGCCGACGTCCACGTCGTCGGGACGCGCGTGCAGCCGGTAGCCGCCCCCCTCGTGCGGGATGCGGCCGCGGCCGACCACCCGGCGGAGCCGGGAGACGTAGCTGTGCAGGTTCTGCGCCGCCCCGCTCGGCGGGTCGTCCGCCCAGAGCAGGTCGACCAGCTCGGCGACCGGCACCACGCGCCCGGGCGGGAGCGCCAGCCGGGCCAGCAGGAGCCGCTGGGTCCGCGGCAGCGGGACCACGCTGCCGTCGGCCCGGAGCTCGACCGGGCCCAGGAGCCCGACGTCGAGGCTCGCGGCCACGCGGCCATCGTGCCACGGTGCCGTCCACCGGAGCTCCGCCTCGACGGCGTCACCGGGCGTGCCGGGCCGGCGCCGCGCCGCGCGCGCCACGCTCGGTCCGGCGTCCGGTCGCGCGGCGGCGGAGCCGCGTCGAGCGCACCGTGGGAGTTCCCGCCGAGCCTCACCGTCGAGGAGCTCCGATGCGCCGTCCCGCCCGCACCACCGCCGGCCTGCTGGTCGTCCCCCCGTTGCTGCTGACCGGCGCGGTCGCCACCGCCGGCGACACCGGCACCGGCACCGGCACCGGCACCGGCACCGGCACCGGCACGACGCTGCCGGACACCTACGCGCTGCAGGGGGACGCCGACGGCTCCACCTTCGAGGGCATCGACGTGCACTGGTACGACAGCCTCTTCTACGTCACCGAGCGCACCGGCGGGGAGATCCACCGCGGCCTGGTCTGGGACCCGACCACCGAGGTGTGGCTGGACGAGCACGTCGCCCGGCGCGACGGGCGCACCACCGCCGTCGGCATCGCCACCGACTCCGCAGGCAGGGTGTACGTCGCGGGCGGGGACAACCGATCGGCGGCCGACCAGCCGCCGGACGCGCCCGACCTCTGGGTCTACGACCAGGACGGCGCGCTGCTCGCGGCGCTGCGCGTCGACGCCGCCGACGTCTTCCTCAACGACGTCGCGATCGGCCCGGACGGCGCCGCCTACGTCACCAACTCCCGGGTGCCGCAGGTCTTCCGCGTCAGCGAGGCGGACGGCGCGTGGCGGGCCGAGCTGTTCGTCGACGCCGGCACCGAGGCCGGCGGACCGATCGAGCAGACCGACGGCTTCGGCCTCAACGGCATCGAGGGAACGCCGGACGGCGAGGCGCTGGTCGTGGCCCAGAGCGATCCCGGCGTCCTGTGGCGCATCGACCTGGCGACCGCCGAGGTCACCCGGATCGACACCGGTGACGTCGACCTGTCCGGCAGCGACGGGCTCGTCGTCGAGGGCTCCACGCTGGTCGCCGTCCGGAACTTCCCGCGCACGGTGACGGTGCTCGAATGGGCCGACGACGGCCGTTCGGCCACGCTGGTCGAGGAGATCGCGACCGATCCCGAGCGCGTCCTCACCACCGGGTCCTTCGCCGACGACCGCCTGCTGCTGGTCGACAGCCAGTTCGAGGAGGACCCGCCGTCGCCGACGTCGGAGGTCGTGGTGCTCCGGCTCGGCGGCTGAACGCACCCCACCCGCGGTCTCCGCGCGGGCCCCGGCGGGGCCTGCGGGTCCGCACGGGCGGGCCGTCCCGGCTCGGGCCTGTCCACAGGACTCGGCAGCGCCTACGGTGGACGGGTGCGTGCCCAGGGACTGCTGAGCGAGCCCGGGGCCGTGCAGCCCGCCGACCACGTCTGCTGGACCTACGAGGACGTCGACTCCTTCGCGCCGGTGGCCCGGCAGTTCCTCGCCGGCGGCCTGGCCCGCGGGGAGCGTCTCCTGTGCGTCGGGGACGACGTCGTCGACCGCATCCGTCGAGGCGTCGAGCCGCTCGCCGACGTCGACGCCCTCCTGGACCGGGGCGCGCTCGAGCTGCTGCCGCTCGGCGACGCCTACGACTCCACGGCGGGCTTCGCCCCCGAGCAGCAGCTGACGTTCTACGAGGCGGCGACCCGCCGCGCCCGCGCCGATGGCCACCGCGGGATCCGCGTCGTCGCCGACGTCACCGCCCTGGCGGCCGACCCGGGGCGACGGGCGGACCTCCTCCGGTGGGAACACCTCGCCGACGACTTCATGGCCTCCGGCTCCGGGATGTCGGCGATGTGCGCGTACCGGAGCAGCGTGCTGGACGCCGGGGTCGTCGTGGACGCAGCATCGGTGCACCCCGTGGTCCACGCACCCGGTGGCGCGCCACCCTTCCGCGTCTTCTTCGACGACGGGCGGGTCGCCGTGGCCGGGGAGGTCGACGCGGTCGGCGCCGCCCGGTTGCGGCGGGTGCTCGCGACGTCCTGCGCGGACCGCTCGGCGGTGACCCTGGACCTCAGCCGTGTCGAGTTCGTCGACGTCGCCGGTTGCCGGCTCGTCGCGGAGTGGGCCCGGGGCCTGCGGGACCGCTCCGCGGAGCCCCGGCTGACGGGCACCTCGCCGCTCTTCCGGCGGATGTGGCGGCTGCTCCGCTTCGACGAACTGACCGGCGTCTCCCCGGAGGGGCGGCACGCATGACCGCGCACCTGCTCGAGGCCGCACCGGTCGGCGGTTTCTCCCACGAGGTCGTCTTCTACCGGGACGAGGACGACTTCCTCGCCCGGGTCCTGCCGTTCGTGCGCGAGGGGCTCGAGGGCGACGAAGAGGTCGTGGTCGCCGAGCCGGAGCCGCGGTTGGACCTGCTCCGCGACGCCCTGGCCGACGACGCCCGGGCGGTGACGCTGCTCGACATGGCCGACATCGGCGCCA
This sequence comes from Geodermatophilus sp. YIM 151500, assembly GCF_025716945.1. Lineage (GTDB taxonomy): Bacteria > Actinomycetota > Actinomycetes > Mycobacteriales > Geodermatophilaceae > YIM-151500. Next base: position 101,629 of record NZ_JAOVZT010000010.1, on the reverse strand, counting down.
ACCCGGCCCGGATCATCGCCGTGTGGGAGGCCGCGGTCGACGAGCACATCGGTGCGGGCCGCGGCCTGCGGGGTGTGGGCGAGCCGGCCTACGTCGGACGCAGCGACGTCGAGCTCGCCGAGTGCCAGCTGCACGAGGTGCTGCTCAACCCGGCCTTCTCCTCCGGCCCCGGTTGGCGGCTGCTGTGCCCGTACGACGAGCAGCTGCCCCCCGCCGTGCGGGCCGGTGCCCTGACCTCCCACCCGGTGCGGCTGACGCCGACCGGGGGGCTGTCCAGCGACGCCCACGACCCGGCCGCCCACGTCGGCGCCTTCGCCGCGCTCCTGCCCGCGCCGCCGGGCACGGCGCTGCGCAGCCGCTACCGGGACGGCGACGTCCCCGCCGTCCGGCGGGCGGTCGCGGGCTTCGCGACGGGCTGCGGGCTCTCCCGCGAGCGGATGGAGGACCTGGAGCTGGCCGCCTCCGAGCTCGCGACGAACAGCATCCGCCACGGTGGCGGGTCGGGCAGCCTCGTCATGTGGGCCGAGCCCGGTGCCGCGGTCGTGGAGTTCACCGACGGGGGCCGGGTCGCCGATCCGCTGACCGGACGCCGCCGGCCGTCGCTGGACCAGATCGGGGGCCGCGGCCTGTACCTGGTCAACCAGCTCACCGACCTGGTGCAGCTGCGCTCCGGCCCCGACGGGACGACGGTCCGCCTCACCACCTGGCGCTAGCCGGGGTCTGCCGGCGGGCGGTCAGGCGATCGGTGCCGTCGCGAGCGGTGCCGGCGTGCCCGACCGCGCCAGGGAGGCCGGCGAGGCGGACGCCGGGCGGCCCGCGCGGGCGGCCTTCCGCACCGCCCAGCCGGTCACCGCCGACGCCGCGCGCCGCCAGGCCGGGGTCCGCAGCCGGTGCTCGACGGCGGCGAGCCGCAGCTCCAGCTCGTGCATGCGCCCGGCCGACGCGTCCGCGCCGGCCCCGGGCCGGGCGAGCTCGGTCAGCCCCTCCCCGATGCCGCTGACCAGGCGGGCCGCCTCGTCCGGCGACAGCCGGGCCGTCCCGATGCAGCTGTCGTCGCGCCAGAGGCTGAGCACCAGCAGCCCGGCCTCGGCGTGCGCCGAGATGCGGACGGCCCGGCCGTCGCCGCGCACGTCCCAGATCCACCGCCCGCGCCGGGGCATCCGCACCGCCGTCATCGCCCCAGGCTCACCGCCACGTCCGCGCGGGTCAAGCCGGCGCGGAACGGGCTCACCCCAGGTCCGGCGCTGCCGGCAGGTCCGGACCGGCGGCGCCGGCTGGGTCCTGCCCGCGGTGGAGCGGGCGACGCCGTACGGCTGGGTCAGCCTTCGAGCACCGAGAGGATGTTGCCCGCCGGGTCGGTGAACCACGCGATCGGTGGCCCCTCCGGACCGCGGGCGATGCCCTTCTCGTCCTGGTCGAAGCCGTCGTACCGCTGGAAGCGGACGCCGCGGGCGGTGAGCTCGTCGACGGCCTTCTCGACGTCGGGCACCGGGAAGTTCAGCACGGTGAACGTCGCCGGCGCGTAGTCGGGCTTGGGGTAGACGAGCACATCGGTGCCGCCGCCCAGGTGCAGGGTCAGCAGCCCGCCCATCCCGGTGTCGACCTCGACCCGCAGGCCGAGGGTCTCGCCGTAGAACTGGCGGGCGGCGTCGACGTCCGGTACGGCGAAACCGCTGAAGGCAGGACTGTCGGTGAGCACGGTGGGCTCCTCTCCGTTCGGTGGTCCTGCAGGTCCGACCGGGCGGGGGCCCCGGACTCATCGGCCGGCGGCGGGCTCCGGGGTCGCCGGCAGGCCGAGCCGGGCGAAGAGCTGGTTGTCGAACTCCAGGAAGCTGGAGATGTGCCCGACCCGGCCGGCGTCGACCTCCAGGACGTGCAGCGCCCACGGTTCGAAGCCCCCGTCGGCGCGGGGCCGCCACTGGGCGACCGCCGGCGAGCCGTTGGCCGTGGTGGCCACCACCCGCGAACCGCGGCAGCCCGCCCCCGGCCCGAGCATCCAGGCGCCGATGTCGCCGGCACCGCGCAGCCACATCTCGAACGGCGGCATGTGCTGCGTGGCGTCGTCGCGGAGCAGCCGGACGAAGGCGTCGATGTCGTAGCGCTCGAAGGCGTCGACGTAGCGGGCCAGCAGGTCGGCGGTGTCGTCGTCGAGCGGCCGCGGCTCGGGCCGGCCGCCGGCGTCGGCGAGCGTCGCCCGGGCGCGCTGCAGCGCGCTGTTCACCGCGGCGACGGTCGTGTCGAGCAGCGAGGCGACCTCCTCCGCCCGCCACCGGAGCACCTCGCGCAGCAGCAGGACCGCCCGCTGCTTGGGCGGCAGCAGCTGCAGCGCGCTGACGAAGGCCAGCCGGATCGACTCCCGCAGCACCGCCCGCTCCGCGGGGTCGCCGTCCTCGGGCAGCACCTGCCGGTCGAGCACCGGCTCGACCCAGGCCGTGCCCGGGCGCCGGCCGGCCAGCGACGACTCGACCGGCGGGGAGGGGGTGCCCGAGAGGTCCATCGGCAGCGCCCGGCGCTGCCGGCCGGAGAGCGCGTCGAGGCAGACGTTGGTGGCGATCCGGTACAGCCACGACCGCAGCGCCGAGCGGCCCTCGAAGCCGCCGATCGAGCGCCAGGCCCGGACCATCGTCTCCTGCACCGCGTCCTCGGCGTCGAAGGCCGAGCCGAGCATCCGGTAGCAGTAGCCGGTCAGCTCCCGCCGGTGCTCGAGCAGCCGCGGGTCGAGCTGGTCGGCCCGACCGATCGCGAGTGTGGTCACCGTGTTCCGTCCCTCCGGTCGACGTCGGGCGACAGCACACCACAGGGCACCGACAGGACGGGACCCCTTTCCCGGGCCCGGCGGCGACCGGACGGGGTGCACGGGATCGACACCGGGCGGTCACCGGCACGCCCGGTGGCGCGGCCGCAAGGGCCGGCGGGCCTGCCCTCCGCGGCCGCACCCGAGGACCCTCGGACCGTCCCGCGCCGCGGGGCCGCGACCGCCGACGGAGGTGCCCATGGCCGCTCCGACGCTGCACCGGGACATCGAGGGCTTCCGCGGCGAGGTGCTGCGGCCGGGCGACGCCGGCTACGACGACGCCCGCCGGATCTTCAACGGCATGGTCGACCGCTCCCCCGCCGTGATCGCCCGGTGCACCGGGACCGACGACGTGGTCGCGGCCGTGCGGCACGCCGTCGCCGCCGGGATGCCGCTGGCGGTGCACGGCGGCGGGCACGGCGTCGTCGGCCACGCCGTCTGCGAGGGCGGGCTGATGCTCGACCTGCGCCCGATGAACCGCGTCGAGGTGCGGGTCTCCGACCGCACGGTGAGCTGCGGCGGCGGCACGAACTGGGGCCAGTTCGACGCCGCCACGCAGGAGCACGGGCTGGCCGTCACCGGCGGCCGCGTGCCGTCGACCGGGGTGGCCGGCCTGACCCTCGGCAGCGGCAGCGGGTGGCTCGAGCGGAAGCTCGGCTTCACCTGCGACAGCCTGCTGGCCGCCGAGGTGGTCACCGCGGCCGGGGAGGTGGTCACCGCCGGCACCGACGGGGACGAGGAGCTGCTCTGGGGCCTGCGCGGTGGCGGGGGCAACTTCGGCGTGGTCACCCGCTTAGACTTCCGCGCCCACCCGGTGGAGCCGCTGCTCCACGCCGGCCTGCTGCTGTACCCGCACGAGGCGGCCGCCGAGGTGATCGGGCACTTCCGCGACTTCATGGCCGGAGCACCCGACGAGGTCGGTGGCGCCGCGACGCTGATCACCGCACCCGCGGCGCCGTTCGTGCCCGAAGCGGCACGCGGCCGCCCGGCGGTGGGCATGGTCGTCCTCTACGTCGGCGACCCCGATGAGGGCGCGCGCGTCCTCCGCCCGCTGGTCGAGTTCGGGCCGCCGGCCGTCGCGATGGTGCAGCCGATGCCGTACTCCGCACTGCAGCGGCTGCTCGAGGCCGGCAACCCGCCGGGCCTGCGCAACTGGTGGACGGCGGACTTCCTCACCGGGCTGCCCGACGAGCTGGTGGACGTCCTCGCCGAGCACACGGCGCGGGTGCCCTCGCCGACCACCCAGGTCGCGATCATCGCCGGCGGCGGGGCACCGGCCCGCGTGCCGGACGAGGCGACAGCGCTCGGCACGCGCACGGCTCCCTGGAACGTGCACTTCCTCAGCATCTGGGCCGACGCCGACGACGACGAGCGCAACATCGCCTGGACCCGCGCCCTCTCCGCGGCGGCGAAGCCCTGGGCCACGGGCGGTGCCTACCTCAACTTCATCGGCGACGAGGGGCACGACCGGGTCCGCGCCGCCTTCGGCCCGGAGAAGTACGCGCGGCTGGTGGCGCTCAAGGACCGCTACGACCCGGACAACGTGTTCTGCCTGAACCAGAACGTCCCGCCGTCCCGGTCGGTCGCTACTGGTAGGTGACCAGCTGCGGGAGCGGCGCCACCTGCTCCACCGTCTGCTGCGGGGTGAGCACCGGCCGGTCCTCGTCGTAGAAGTTCTTCCAGCCCCAGGCGATGCCCTCCGGACCGATCCCGCGCAGCGTCCGCCAGGTCTCCTGCTTGGCCGGCTGCGTCCCCTGGCCGTCGACGTGCACCACCAGCGCGAGCTCGTCGCGGGAGGTGTCCAGCCGGTCCCGCCCGGGGATCATCCGCACCTGGAACTGGTGCAGCACCAGCAGCTTCTGCGGCAGCCGGTTCCCACGCGTCAGGTCGGCCAGCCAGGTGACCACCCGGTTGACCTCGTCGATGCCGACCGACCCGATCTGCCTCAGGTGCACCTGGTCCGGCCCGAGCCGCCACTCGGGGTCCAGCGCCAGGCCCACGTGCGGCAGCTCGAGCAGCGGGCGGTACCGCTCCGCCTGGGTGACGAAGTCCGTGCGACCCGGCTGCAGGTCCAGGACGACGTAGAGCCCGGCCTCCCCGGCCCCCTCCACCCAGGGCCGGAGCGCCTCGACCTCGGACTCGGCGGAGTAGTCGCCGTCGGGCCCGGCGGCGGCGGAGGCGACGGTCGCGATGATCTCGAAGGCGGGGACGACGGTGGCGTCGACCAGCGGCTCGTAGTCCGCGGCGTGCGCGCGGGCCCGCTCGATGCTGGCCGGCAGGTCCTGCTCCCCGAGCACGCCCAGCGCGCCGCTGCCCGGCGTCCCGTACAGGGCGACGAGGAAGGACGCGGGGAAGAGCAGCTGCCCGCCGGCGGGCAGCTGGGTGCCGGTGACCGCGGTGGCCAGCTTCCAGTCCAGCCCGTCCTCGGCGGCGAAGCCGGCACCCAGGACGACGACCGACTCCGGCGGGTCCTCGCCCATGGCGGCGACCACGTCCGGGACGCCGCGGGGGTCGGTCGCGCCGCCGGTGACCTGGACGCGCGCGCCGGCCGCGCGGGCCGTGGCCACGCCGGCCACCGTCTCGGCCCCGCCGGTGGCGAGCAGGAGCGTGCCGGCCCGCGGCTCGGTGCGGGTCACCCCGGGGAGCACCCGCGCCTCCCCGGTGCCGTCCCCGGATGCGGGCGCGCCGGCCCCCGCCGGGCGCAGCGCCACCGGGTCGTCGGCGTCGAGCGCGGCGACGGCGGCCGCCGCCCCGCCGTCCGGAACCTCCACCACGTCGGCCCAGTCCAGGCCGGTCGCGGCGGCGACCGCGCCGGGGTCGGCCGGGACGGCGACCTCCTCCGGTCCCTCACCGTCCCGGGCGCCGGACGTGGACGGTGTCCCGTCCGGCGCCGCGGCCCCGGAGACGCCGTCCTCCGCAGCGCCGTCCGCCGGAGCACCGCCCGCCGGAGCGTCGCCCTTCGCCCCGCCCACCGCGAGCACCGTCGTCGTCCCGAGCCGGTCCAGCTCCTCGGCCAGCGCGGCGGCCGGCGTCCCGTCACCGGGTTCGAGGAGCAGGGGCACGCCGAGCCCGGCCGCGGCCGACGCGCCGAGCAGGACGCCGGCCGCGTCGCCGTCCCGGGCGACGACGGCCACCTCGGCGCGGGCGAACAGCGCCCGGCTCGCCGACGCCGCCGCCTCGACCGCTCCCGGGTCGGCCACCACGGTCAGCGGCTCGCCGGGAGGCGCGGTGCGCACCTCGGCCGGGACGGCGGCGTCCCCGGACGTGCCCGCGGCGACCTCCGCGGAGGGCGCGGACGTGCAGCCGGCCAGGAGCAGCACGGCGCTCAGCACCACCGGCAGCGCGCTCGTGCGCACGCGTCCTCCGTCCCCCGGCGCGGATCGGCGGCGGCCGCCCCGGCGGCCCGAGGGTAGGAGCGCCGGTCGTCGACGCGGTCGCGGCGACGCCGAACGGACACCGGATCGTCCGGGTGGACGGGTCCGTCGACCGGTGTCGGCCACCATGAGTGCGCGCCCGATCACCCCGCGTTTCCTGGCTGGAGGTTAGCGCCGTGTCGGCCCCAGCCGGTAGACACCAGACGTGGCCGATCTCGCCTCCGCCCTGCGCCCGGTGACCGAAGAGGAGTGGCCGGCCTTCGCCCGCGCGCTCTTCGCCGCCTTCGCCGAGGAGCCCCCCGGGACCTTCGCCGAGACGCCGCCGGCGGTCGCCGAGCTCGACCGCTCCCTCGGCTTGTTCGAGAACGGTCGGGTGGCCGCCACGTCCGGGATCTACTCACGCGTGCTCACCGTGCCGGGCGCGCTCGTGCCGTGCGCGGGCGTCACCTGGGTGACCGTCGCGCCGACGCACCGCCGCCGCGGCGTGCTGACCGCGGTCATGCGCCGCCAGCTCGACGGGCTGCACGAGCAGCAGCGCGAACCGGTGGCCGCGCTGTGGGCGTCCGAGGCGTCGATCTACGGCCGGTTCGGCTACGCACCCGCGGCGGAGCGGAGCGGGCTGACCGGCGGCACCGAGCGGCTGCGTCTGCGACCCGGCGCTCCCGCGGGCACCGGCCGGGTCGACGTCGTCGACCTCGACGCCTACCGGGGCGCCGCCGTCGGCCTGCACGACCGCGTGCGCCGGGCCGTCCCCGGCAACCTCGACCGCGACGGCCGGTGGTGGGACCGGCAGCTGGAGGACGACCCCGCGCGCCGGCACGGCGCCAGTGCCCGGCGGTACCTGCTGCACACCGAGGCCGACGGCGCCGTCACCGGTTACGCCGCCTACCGGGTGAAGGGCGGGTGGTCGGACGCCGGCGAGCCCGACGCCACGCTCACCGTCGAGGAGGTCCGGGCGTCGACCCCGGCGGGGTACGCGGCGCTGTGGCGCTTCCTGCTGTCGGTCGACCTGGTGCGCACGGTGCGCTACCGCAGCGGCCCGGTCGACGACCCGCTGCGGCACCTGGTCGCCGATCCGCGCGCGCTGCACGTCGCTCCGGTCGACACGCTGTGGGTGCGGCTGGTCGACGTCGACCGGGCGCTGGCCGCGCGGCGCTACCCGACGCCGATCGACCTGGTGCTCGAGGTCCGCGACGATTTCTGCCACTGGAACGCCGGCCGGTGGCGGCTGTCCGGGCACCCGGCCGGTGGATACTGCGGCCGTACCGACCGCGATCCCGACCTGGTGCTCGGTGTGGAGGACCTGGCGGCCGCGTACCTGGGGGGCGTCTCGCTGGCCACCCTGCAGGGCGCCGGGCGGGTGACCGAGGTCAGCCCCGGCGCGGTGACCCTGGCGTCGACGGCGTTCGGCTGGCCCGTGCCGCCGTGGTGCCCCGACGACTTCTAGAAGGACCCCGCTGCCCCCACTCCTCGCTGGCGCTCGGCGCGGGCCCCTCGGCAGGGCCGTTCCATCAGCTCACCACGGGGCCCGGCCCGAGCGTGCGAGGGTCGGGGGGGAGCGGGTGCTTTCTCTCGCTGGCGCTCGGCGCGGGACCCTCAGCAGGGCCGCTCCATCAGCTCACCGCGCAGGACCCTCGGCAGGGCCGTTCCATCAGCTCACCCGAGGGCCCCTCAGCGGGAGCGGTGGATCAGCTCACCGGCTCGGGGCGGGTCGGCAGCCCACCCGCGGGCCGGTGCCGGTCGCGCTCGTAGTCGGTGATCAGTCCGATGCGCCGCGCGTGCCGCTCGTCGCCGCTGAACGGCGTGTCCAGGAAGCGCAGCACCAGCTCGGCGGCCTCGTCCCGGCCGTGCTGGCGGGCACCGATCGCGACCACGTTGGCGTCGTTGTGGGCGCGGGCGAGCTCCGCGGTGTCGTGGTTCCAGGCCAGCGCGGCCCGGACGCCGGGCACCTTGTTGGCAGCGATCTGCTCACCGTTGCCCGAGCCGCCGAGCACCACGCCCAGCGTGCCCGGCTCGGCGACCACCCGCTCCCCCACCGCGAAGCAGAACGGCGGGTAGTCGTCCCCGGCGTCGTACTCGGCCGCCCCGCAGTCGACCGGCTCGTGCCCGGCCCCGGCCAGCACCGTCTTCAGGTGCTCCTTGAGTTCGAAGGCGGCGTGGTCGCAGCCGAGGAAGACGCGCATGACGCGGAGTCTGTCAGGCTCCTCCGGTGGCGGTGCTGGGCGTGGACGGATGGCGCGGCGCGTGGGTCGGCGCGCTCCTCGACGGCCGCCGGGTCACCCTGCTCGCGCTGCTCGACGCGGCCGCCGTCCTGGCGGTGCCCGGCGTCGACGTCGTCGGCGTCGACATGCCGATCGGCCTCCCCGAGGACGGCCCCCGCCGCTGCGACGACGTGGCGCGGTTCCTGCTGCGCGGCTCCGGTGCCGCCCGGTCGGTCTTCCCCACCCCGGTCCGTGCGGTGCTCGCCGCCGGTGACTACGCCGAGGCGCGGGCGCTCTCCCGCGCGGTGACCTCGCCGCCGCGGGCGCCGTCGGCGCAGGCGTTCCACCTGGTCGCGGCCATCCGGGCGCTCGACGACGCGCTGGGCGACCCGCCCTGCGACCGGGTGCACGAGGTGCACCCCGAACTGTCGTTCCGGGCCCTCGACCCCGCCGTCCGCGACCGCAAGGGCACAGCTCGCGGATCGATGCAGCGACTGCACGCACTGCGCCCGGTGATGGACGTCGAGGACGCCCTGGCCGGAGCGCCGCGGGGCGTGCCGCTGGTCGACGCGCTGGACGCCTGCGCCGCGGCTTGGTCGGCCCGGCGGATCGCCGACGGCACCGCGACGGCGGTCGGGGGCGACGACCGCGACACCCGCGGCCGCCGGATGCGCATCACCTGGTGAAGCCGAGCGGAGTGAACGGTGACGGGTACCGCGCCCGTCCTACTCCGCTCGGGGGCGGAGGACGCGGGCCTCCCAGGGGCGCAGGACCGCGCCGTCGCCGATGCCGCCGCTGTCGTCCCCGTCGCCGCCGTCGTCGTCGACCGTCAGGTTGCCCAGCACCAGGTCGGCGTCCACCGCCTCGGGCAGCAGCTCGGCCAGCGGGTACGGCTTCCCGCTCACGTTGCACACCACCACCAGCGCGTCGTCGCCGAGCGTGCGTCGGAACGCGTACACGTGCTCGTGGTCGGGCAGCAGCATCTCGAAGTGGCCCAGCGCCACCACGGCGCTCTCGTGCCGCAGCGCGATCAGCCGCCGGTAGTGCGCGAGGACCGAGCCGGGGTCGTCGCGCTGCGCGTCGGCGTTCCACTCGGCGGCGTCCGGGTTGACCGGCAGCCACGGCCTGCCCGTGGTGAAGCCGGCGGACGGCGACCCGTCCCACTGCACCGGCGTGCGGGCGTTGTCGCGGCTCATCTTGCGCAGCCCGGCCAGGACGTCGTCCGGATCCTCGCCGTGCGCCACGGCCTGCGCGTAGTGGTTGACCGACTCGACGTCCAGGAACTCCTCGATGTCCGTGAAGGGGTAGTTCGCCATGCCGAGCTCCTCGCCCTGGTAGACGTAGGGCGTGCCGCGGTGCAGGTGCAGCAGCGTGGCCAGGCAGGTGGCGGAGTCCCGCCGGTGCTCCGGCGAGTCGTCACCGAAGCGGGAGACCGCGCGCGGCTGGTCGTGGTTGTCCCAGTAGAGGGAGTTCCAGCCGGTGTCGGCGAGCCCGGCCTGCCAGCGGCCGAAGGAGGCCTTGAGGTCGCGCAGGTCCAGCGGCGTCGGCCGGTACTTGCTGCCCTCGAAGTCGAGCTGCACGTGCTCGAACTGGAAGACCATGTCGACCTCGCGGCGGGCCGGATCGGTGAACAGCAGCGCGTCCTCGACGGTCGCACCGGGCGTCTCGCCGACCAGCAGCAGCTGCTCGGAGTGACCGGCGAACACCTCGCGGTGCATCTCCTGCAGGAACTCGTGGATGCGCGGGCCGCAGATGTAGGACGCCGACCCGTCGCCGTAGGGCAGCCCGGGCAACGGAGGCCCGTCGTGCAGGGCGCCGTCCGGTCCGACGTCCTTGCTGATCATGTTGATGACGTCCATGCGGAAGCCGTCGACCCCGCGGTCGAGCCACCACCGCATCATGTCGTAGACCGCCCGCCGGACCCGCGGGTTCTCCCAGTTCAGGTCGGGCTGCTTGCGGTCGAACAGGTGCAGGTAGTACTCGCCGGTGGCCTCGTCGAGCTGCCAGGCCGACCCGGAGAAGATCGAGTGCCAGTTGGTCGGCTCGGCGCCGGGCGCGCCCGGCGCCATGCCCGCTCGCGGCGGCCGCCACCAGTACCAGTCCCGCTTGGCGGACGTCCGGCTCGCTCGGCTGTCCTGGAACCACGGGTGCTCGTCGCTGGTGTGGTTGACCACCAGGTCCATGACCAGCTTCATGCCGTGCGCGTGCAGCGCCGCGATCAGCTCGTCGAGCTGCTCGAGGGAGCCGAACAGCGGGTCGACGTCGCGGTAGTCGCTGATGTCGTACCCGTTGTCGGCCTGCGGGGAGGGGTACACCGGGGACAGCCAGAGGACGTCGACGCCCAGGTCGGCCAGGTGGTCCAGCCGCCGCAGGACGCCGCCGAGGTCACCGACGCCGTCGTCGTCGGAGTCCTGGAACGAGCGCGGGTACACCTGGTAGACCACCGCGCTGGTCCACCAGGGCGCCTCCCCGCGCGGGCGGGCCCGCGTCACCGGCGGTCGGTGAGTTCCAGCGCGTCGGCCGGCACCGAGTCGAGGTCCGGACCGGACAGCCGGGTCCGCTTGAGCTCCCAGAAGTCCGGCAGGCCCGCCAGCAGGACGGCGCCGTCGAAGGCCCGGCCGGCCGCCTCACCGGTCGGGACCCGGCTGATGACCGGCCCGAAGAAGGCGACGCCGTCGATGTGCATGACCGGCGTGCCGACCTCGTCACCGACGGGGTCCATGCCTTCGCGGTGGCTCTTCTCCAGCGCCTGGTCGTACTCGTCGGTCTGCGCGGCGCCGGCGAGCTCGGCCGGCAGGCCGACCCGCTCGAGCGCGGGCGCGACGACGTCGGCGAGCTCCAGGCCCTCGTGGTGCCGCAGCGTGCCCATCGCCGTGTAGAGGTCGCCGAGCACCTCGTCGCCGAAGCGCTGCTGCGCGGCGATCGCGACGCGCACCGGTCCGAGGGCCTGGCGCATCAGCTCCTGGTAGTCCTCGGGGAGGTCCCGGCCGCGGTTCAGCACGCTCAGGCTCATCACGTGCCAGCGCAGGTCGATGTCGCGCACCTTGGCCGCCTCCAGCACCCACCGGCTGGTCAGCCACGCCCAGGGGCAGGCCGGGTCGAACCAGAAGTCCACCTGGGCACGCACCGGGGCGCTCTGCACGGCCTGGCTCATCGTCGCGTCTCCTCCGTCGGTCGATCGGTGGCCGCGCGGGACGAGTGCCCGCGCTCCTCACCGGGGGGCAAGGACGGCGCCCGGCGCCTTTGTTCCCGCTCCCGTCCTGTGCGGTCCCCGTACCCGCTCGGGTGACCGGTCACCCACCCGACCGCCGGTCGCCCTGATCGGTCGCCGCGCGGCTCCGTCCGGTCCGGCGTGTCGGCCGGTCCGGCACGGCGTGTCGCACCCGCATGGGAAGCTGCCGTCCGTGGCCGTCCCCAACCTGACCCGCACCGATGCCGCCGCCCGGGCCGAACTGCTCGCCGTGCGCGGCTACGACATCCGGCTCGACCTCACCGACGGCGCCGGTCACCCCGGGGAACGCACGTTCCGCTCCGTCACGACCATCGACTTCGACTGCCGCCGGCCCGGGGCCGGCACCTTCGTCGACCTGGTCGCCGAGCGGCTGCACTCGGCGACGCTGAACGGCACCGAGCTGGACGTGGCCACCTGGACGGAGGAGGGCGGGCTGCCGCTGCCCGACCTGGCCGGCCGCAACACGCTCGTGGTCGCCGCCGACTGCCGGTACTCGAACACCGGCGAGGGCCTGCACCGCTTCGTCGACCCCGAGGACGACCAGGTCTACCTCTACACCCAGTTCGAGCCGGCCGACGCCAAGCGCATGTTCGCCTGCTTCGACCAACCCGACCTCAAGGCGGTCTTCACCCTGCACGTCACCGCGCCCTTCGAGTGGCAGGTCGTCTCGAACACCGGCGACCGCGCCATCGAGGCCGGTGAGGGCGGCTCGCAGCTGGTGCGCTTCGCGCCCACCAAGCGGATCTCGACCTACCTGGTCGCGCTGGTCGCCGGCCCCTACGCGAGGGTGACCGACCTGCACGAGGGCATCCCCCTCGGCCTCTACTGCCGGGCGTCGCTGGCCGAGCACCTCGACGCCGACGAGCTGTTCCGGGTCACCAAGCAGGGCTTCGACTTCTACCACCTGGTGTTCGACTACCCGTACCCGTTCGACAAGTACGACCAGCTGTTCGTCCCCGAGTTCAACGCGGGCGCCATGGAGAACGCGGGGGCGGTGACCTTCCTGGAGGACTACGTCTTCCGCTCGAAGGAGAGCCGCGCCAAGTACGAGCGGCGCGCGGAGACGGTGCTGCACGAGCTCGGCCACATGTGGTTCGGCGACCTGGTCACCATGCGCTGGTGGGACGACCTGTGGCTCAACGAGTCGTTCGCCACCTACATCAGCACGCTGTGCCAGGCGGAGGCGACCGAGTACACGACGGCCTGGACCACCTTCGCCAACACCGAGAAGGCGTGGGCGTACGCGCAGGACCAGCTGCCCTCGACCCACCCCATCGCCGCCGACATCCCCGACGTGGCCGCCGTCGAGGTCAACTTCGACGGCATCACCTATGCGAAGGGCGCCTCGGTGCTCAAGCAGCTGGTCGCCTACGTCGGGCGGGAGCAGTTCCTCGCCGGCGTGCGGCGCTACTTCCGCACGCACGAGTACGCCAACACGACCCTCGCCGACCTGCTGGGGCCGTTGTCGGAGAGCTCCGGACGCGACCTCTCCGAGTGGGCCGACCAGTGGCTGCGCACCAGCCAGGTCAACACCCTGCGTCCGGTCCACGAGCTCACCGACGACGGCCGGTACGCCCGCTTCGCGATCGAGCAGACCGCGGTGGCCGAGCACCCGGTGCTGCGCAACCACCGGCTGGCGGTCGGCCTCTACAGCGAAGGGCCCGACGGGTTGACCCGCACGACGCGGGTGGAGACCGACGTCGCCGGCGCCCGCACCGAGGTGCCGGAGCTGGTCGGCCACCCCGCGGCCGACCTCGTGCTGGTCAACGACGACGACCTCACCTACGCCAAGCTGCGGCTCGACGACCGGTCCCTGACCACGCTGCGCGCGAGCATCGGCACCATGCCCGAGCCGCTGCCGCGGGCGCTGTGCTGGTCCGCGGCCTGGGACATGACCCGCGACGCCGAGCTGCCGGCCCGCGAGTGGGTGGAGCTGGTGCTGGCCGGCATCGGCGCCGAGACCGAGAGCAGCGTCGTCCAGTCGCTGCTGACGCGGGTGCAGGGCGCGCTGACCTCCTACGCCGACCCGGCGTGGGCACCGACCGGGTGGCGCCGGCTGGCCGACGCGGCCCTGGCCGCCCTGGAGGCCGCCGACCCGGGCAGCGACCAGCAGCTCATCTGGTCGCGCACCTTCGCCGCCGCTGCCCGCACCGACGAGCACGCCGCGGTGCTGCGCGGGTTGCTCGACGGGTCCCGCGGCGTCGACGGCCTGACCGTCGACGCCGACGCGCGCTGGGCGTTCCTGCACGGCCTGGTCGCCATCGGCGGGGCAGGCATCGCGGAGATCGAGGCGGAGGCCGCCCGCGACGCGACGGCCACCGGCGCCCGGAAGGCCGCGACCGCCCGGGCGCTGCGCCCGACGTCGGAGTCGAAGAAGGAGACCTGGCAGCGGGTCTTCCACGACGGCGAGGTGCCCAACGCGGTGCACGAGGCGCTTCTGCAAGGCTTCTGGCACCCCGCGCAGGCCGAGCTGACCGCCGGCTACGTCGACCGGTACTTCGAGGAGATCCGGCCGCTGTGGGACACCCGCCCCGGGGAGATCGCGAAGAACGCCGTCCGGTACCTGTTCCCGCCGGTCATCGAGCCGCGCACCATCGCCGCCGCCGACACCTGGCTCACCGACCCCGAGCAGCCGGCGCCGCTGCGCCGGCTGGTGTTCGAGGGGCGCGACGGCGTCGCGCGAGCGCTGCGCGCCCGCGAGCGGGACGCCGCCGCGCATACCTGAGCCCCGGCCCCGTCGTGGGCGGCCCCGTCCAGAGGCTCGCCGCGGCCCCGTCCCGGGTCC
>NZ_JAOVZT010000010.1:0-87143 GCF_025716945.1 Geodermatophilus sp. YIM 151500 | reverse complement strand
CGGCCCGAGCCTGCGAGGGCCGGGGAGGACGGGGTCCTTCCACGGTGGGGGGCAGGGCGGCCCCCCTGCAGGGTCCCGCCGCGGCCCCGTCCCGGGTCCCGGCCCGAGCCTGCGAGGGCCGGGGAGGACGGGGTCCTTCCACGGCGGGGGGCAGGGGGGTCCTTCTAGTGACCGGGGCGGCGCCAGGGATGACCGGCCTGGTCGGAGAGCTGGCGCAGCCCGTTGACGAGGCCGCCGACGAGGTCGCCACCGGCGAACGACCCGGTCATCGACAGCACGGCCAGCGCGCAGGCCCGGTCGGGCAGCCGGCGTGCCGCCGCCGCTCCGGTGACCACCTCGACGACCCGCTGACCGGGCGACACGGCGATGAGCACCGACTCGGCCGGATCGCCGCCCGAGCTCGCGTGCAGCTCCTCGGCGCGGGCGCGCGTGGCCTTGCCGAGGTCGCCGATGTAGAGCGTGAAGCGCAGGCCGGTCTCCCGCGAGGACATGGTGAGCGCCTCGTCGAGCCGGGCCAGCTCGCGGTAGCTGAAGATCCGGTCGGGGTGGTCGGTGCCCTCGTCGACGCGGGCGGGAGCTGTCGCCTCCGTCGCGGTGTCGTGCGACTCGGCCTGCAGGAAGCTGGTCAACGCTGGTCTCCAGGGCTGGGAGCGGGGTGGAGGGGGGCGGGCACCGCGCTCACCAGGTCCCGCGCGCGCCGCCGAGGGGGCCGCCGCTGCGGGCGGGACGACCGGTCGCACCGGCCTCGAGGGCCGGCCGCGCGCCGCCGTGCCCGCCGCTGTGCCCGCCGCCGTGCCCGGCGGCCGGCCCGTGCTCCGCGTGCGGCTCGTACCAGACCGCTTCGTGCTCCCACGGCTGCCCCGGCCGGTAGCGGCTGCGGGTGCGGTCGGGACGGAGCGTCAGCGCGGCGAGCAGCAGGACGACGGCCAGCGGCGCGGCCGCGAAGACGAGCAGTGTCTCGACGACGGTCACGGCGACAACCTACCGGCAGGGCACCGCCACCGAGCGCCGTGTCGCCGAGGGGTCACCACCCGGGCGGCCGGCGGTGCGCCCACGGCCGGGCCTCCTCCAACTGCGCCGACAGCGAGACGAGCGTGGCCTCGTCGGCCGGGCGGCCCACCAGCATCGTCCCGACGGGCAGCCCGTCGGCGGTCCAGTGCAGGGGCACGCTGACCGCCGGCTGCCCGGTGACGTTGTAGAGCGCGGTGAAGGCGGCGTAGCGCTTCTGCCGCTCGAAGTCCGGCGCTCCCTCGCCATCGGCCGTGAACCAGCCCAGCGGCCGGGGCGTCATGGTGCAGACCGGGGCCAGCAGGACGTCGTACCGGTCGGTGGCGGTCAGGTAGCGGCGGGCGAACAGCCGCAGCGCGGTGAGCGACTGCATCGCGTCCCGGGCCGAGAGGGCCAGGCCCCGGTCGCGGAGCTCGCGGGTGAGCGGCCGGAGGTCGGCCTCGCGCCCGGGTGGCACCGGCAGCAGCGTCGCCGACAGCACCCAGACGCGCTCGAAGTCGGCCAGCAGGTCCGGGCCGAGCAGCCCCGTGGGCACCTCCTCCACGACGTGCCCGAGTTCCTCGAGCAGCCGGGCGGCGTCGTCCAGCGCGGCGGCCACCTCGGGCTCCAGCTCGACGTCCGGCATCGCCGACTCGACCGCCCGGCCGATCCGCAGCCGGCCCGGGCGCCGGTCGGCCCGGCGGAGGAAGGTCTCACCCGGCGGCAGCGGCGGCGCCCACGCGGGGTCGCCGACGGCCGGGCCCGCCAGCGCGTCGAGCATCGCCGCGGCGTCCCGGACGGTCCGGGCCAGCGGCCCGTTGACGCCCAGGCCGGTCACGTCGCCGCCGAGCGGCGCGCTGCTCACCCGCCCGCGGCTGGGCTTGATGCCGAAGAGGCCGTTCACCGCGGCCGGGATGCGGATCGATCCGCCGCCGTCGCTGCCCTGCGCGAAGGGCACGAACCCGGCGGCCACGGCCACGGCGGCGCCGCCGCTGGACCCACCGGCCAGCCGCGACGTGTCCCAGGGGCAGCGCGCCGGGCCGACCAGGTCGTTGTCGGTGTAGCAGGGAAAGCCGAACTCGGGCGTGTTGGTCTTGCCCAGGCTGACCGTGCCGGCCGTGGCCAGCCGGACCACGACCTCGTCGTCCACGTCCGGCACGAAGCCGGCCATCACGGCCGAGCCGAACGTGGTGCGGACGCCGGCGGTGTTGTTGAGGTCCTTGACCGCCGTCGGCACGCCCAGCAGCGGCGGCAGGTCCCCGCCGCGGGCGAGCCGCTTCTCGGCGGCGCGGGCGGCCGCCAGCGCCCTCTCCGGCGTGACGGTGAGGAAGGCACCGAGCCCGGCGTCGCGCTCCTCGATGCGGGCGAGGGCGTGCTCGACCAGCTCGGTGGGGCTCACCTCGCGGGACCGGACGGCCGCGGCCTGCTCCAGCGCGGTCAGGTCGTGCAGCTCGGTACCCACGGACGGCGACGCTAGACCGCCCGGCTCGCCCGCCGACGCCGGCCGCGTCCGACCAGGAGCCGTCGGCGATGCCGTACACAGGACGCGTGGACCTGCTGGGCGCCCGGGCGCCGACGCGCGACGACGCCCTCGCCGCCGACGCCGCGGACCCGCTCGCCGGGTTCCGCGCGCGCTTCGCCGGCACCGACGACGACGCTCCCGACCGGCTGCTGTACATGGACGGGAACTCGCTGGGCCGGATGCCGCTGGCCACCCCGGCGGCGCTGGCCCGGGTCGTCGAGCGGGAGTGGGCGCGCGGCCTCGTCGGCTCGTGGGCCACCTGGATCGGCGCCGCGACCCGGCTCGGCGACGTCCTGGCCGGCGGGGTGCTCGGCGCCCAGCCGGGCGAGGTCCTGGTCGGCGACTCGACCACGGTGAACCTGTACAAGCTGCTCGTCGCCGGCCTCGACGCGCGGCCGGGCCGCGACGTGCTGGTGTGCTGCGCCGACGACTTCCCGACCGACCGGTACGTCGTCGCCGAGGTGGCCCGCGCCCGCGGCCTGACCGTGCGCGAGGTGCCTGCGGACGTCGACGCGGGCCTCGACCCCGCCGTCCTGGCGGCCGCCCTGGACGACCGGGTGGCCGTGGTCGTCCTCTCCCACGTCGCCTACCGGTCCGGCGCGCTCGTCGACCTGCCGGCCACCACCCGGCTGGCCCGTGACGCCGGCGCGCTGGTGGTCTGGGATCTCTCCCACTCCGTCGGCGCGGTGCCGGTCGAGCTGACCGCCGCGGGCGCCGACCTCGCCGTCGGCTGCACGTACAAGTACCTCAACGGCGGGCCCGGCGCGCCGGCGTTCCTCTACGTGCGGCGGGAGCTGCAGGAGCAGCTGCGCTCGCCGATCGCCGGCTGGTTCGGCCAGCGCGACCAGTTCGCGATGGGCGCGGTGTACGAGCCGGCCGAGGGGATCGAGCGGTTCGGCGCCGGGACGCCGCCGGTGATCGGCATGGCCGCGGTCGAGGTCGGTGCCCGGTTGGTGGCCGAGGCCGGTGTCGAGCGGTTGGCCACCAAGGCGCGGGCGCTGACCGGACTCGCGGTGCGGCTGGCCGACGCGCAGCTGGCCTCGCTGGGCGTGCGGCTGGCCTCCCCGCGGGACGAAGCCCGGCGCGGCGCACACGTGACCGTCGCCCACCCCCGCGCCTGGCAGCTCACCCAGGCGCTGGTCGAGCGGGGCGTCGTCCCCGACTTCCGCACGCCCGACCGGGTGCGCTTCGGCCCGGCACCGATCTACACCCGCTTCGTCGACGTGTGGGACGCCGTCTCGCGCTTCCGCGACGTGCTGGCCGACCGGTCCTACGAACGGTTCCCCGAGCAGCACGCCCGCGTGACCTGAGTAAGGACCCCGTCCTCCTCACCGTGGAAGGACCCCGTCCTCCCCACCCTTCGCGAGCTCAGGGCGGGCCCCGGGACGGGGCCACGGCGAGCCTCTGGACGGGCCGCCCGGGGCTGGCCTGCACGAGGGCCGGTCCAGCACGTCGCCTCCGCTCAGGGCTCGGGGGCGCCGATCGGGTTGCCGGTCGCCCAGTCCCCGGCCGCCACGACCGAGCGGCGCACCGGCGCGAGCAGCTCGGCCAGCCGGTCGCAGCGCGCGTCGCCGAGCGCCTGCCACGGGGGCAGCGCCAGCCGGTCGGTGTCGGCCTCGACGGCGGCCACCATCGCCAGGCCCTCCGGCGAGAGGTCCTCGCCCTCCAGCCAGCCGCGCTCGGTCAGCCGGTGGACGGCGTCGTCCCACGCCGCGTCGTCCCAGCCGCGGGCCGGCTGCAGCCACTCCCGGGTGGTGCGCCCGGCGGCGACGGCCAGCACGTGCGCCTCGACCGCGGAGATCTGGCGCTGCAGCAGCGCCGCGTTGTGCCCGTCGCCGCGGTGCTCCCGCAGCGTGCTCAACGCCTGCCAGAGCGCCAGGTGCGGCTCGTCGGGCACGGGGAGCGCCCGGTTGGCGGCGGCCATGGGCCGGCCCGGCAGGTCGACCGCGGCGGCCGCGGCCCCGGCCAGCTCGGCGGCCTCCCTCGACTCCGACGAGCCGACCCAGGCGTCGTCGACGGCCCGGCGCACCGCGCCGTCGACGCCGACCAGCCGGGCCTCGAGCGCCTGCGCCGGCGGGACGACGTCCCAGACCTGCGGCAGCGCCCGGGCCACGAAGCCAGGAGCGAAGTTGTAGAAGGCCGCCGTGACCAGCTCCGGGCCGACCGACCCGAGCGGCGCGGCGCGGAAGGCGAAGTACCCGCGCCAGAACCCGCGCAGGCCGCGCGCCTCGGCCGCCGCGCGCGGCTCCGCCGCGAAGTAGATCAGCGCGTGGTAGGGCTCGGCGAGCGCCCACAGGCGGCGGGCGGTGCCCGGTGAGGTCACGCCGCCCTCCTCACGCGCTCACGCTCTCGGGGACGCCGAGCCACTCCCGCCACCGCGGGTCGACCGTGCGGGAGCCCAGCAGACGCCAGGCGGCGCCGCTGGGCGTGCGTGGTGGGTGCGGCAACACCCAGCCCAGCTCGGCCAGCGACCGGTCGGCCTTGGTGTGGTTGCACCGACGGCAGGCAGCGACCACGTTGTCCCAGGTGTGCGTGCCCCCGCGGCTGCGCGGGACGACGTGGTCGATGCTGGTGGCCGATCCGCCGCAGTAGACGCAGGTCTGCCCGTCGCGGGTGAAGACGGCCCGGCGCGACAGCGGCACCGACGCCGGGTACGGCACCCGGACGTAGCGGGTCAGCCGCACCACGACCGGCACCAGGAGGCTGATCGTCTCGGCGTGCACCACGTCGGCGGCCGAGTCGACCGGCTCGGCCTTCTCGGCGAGCACCAGCACGATGGCCCGGCGCGTGGAGACGACGCACAACGGCTCGTAGGTGGCGTTCAGCAGCAGCGTCGCACCCGCGGTCCCCGGCGACGGGGCAGGCGACAGGGGGCGGGGACGGGGGTCGCGGCGCGGGCCTGGATGACCCGCCGTCGACGACCCGGGCGCGGCACGCGGCACGGATCACCTCCGATGCCGGCGGACCGCCGGGTGCTGGGCGACCCGCGGGCGGATCCATTCTGACCTGTCCTGCCGGGAATCCGCTGCGGGGATACCGCGGCGCCACCCCCGCGGGCGCCCCCATCCGCTCCGGCGGCGGCACTACGGTGGGCGCGATGCGCTATCCCCAGGCCCCGCGGCTCGACCTCGTCGAGGAGCTGCACGGGCACGCCGTGGCCGACCCGTACCGCTGGCTCGAGGACGACGACGACCCCCGCACCCGGGCGTGGAACCGGGCGCAGGACGAGCTGGCCGGGCGGCTGCTGGCCGCGCTACCGGGGCGGTCCGAGTTCGCGGCCCGGCTGGAACGGCTGGTGCGCGCCGGCTCGGTGGGCGTGCCGGTCTGGCGCAACGGGCGAGCGTTCTCCGTGCGCCGCGACCCCGGGCAGGAGCACGCGGTGCTCCGGGTGCGCGAGCCCGACGGCAGCCGGCGCGTGCTGGTCGACCCGATGGCCCTGGACCCCGAGGGCACCACGACGCTCGACGCGTGGTCGCCGTCCTGGGAGGGCGACCGGCTGGCCTACCAGCTCTCGACCGGCGGCGACGAGGAGTCGCGGCTGCACGTGCTCGACGTGAGCACCGGCGAGCGGATCGACGGCCCGATCGACCGCTGCCGCTACTCCCCCGTCGCCTGGCTGCCCGGCGGCGAGGAGCTGTTCTACGTGCGGCGCCTGGCACCCGACCGCGTGCCGGCCGGTGAGGAGCAGTTCCACCGGCGGGTGTGGCGGCACCGGGTCGGCGCCGCCGCCGACGACGACGTCCTCGTGCACGGCGAGGGCAGCGACCCGACGACCTACTTCGGCGTCCGCACCAGCCGCGACGGCCGCTGGCTGGTCGTCTCCGGCTCGGCCGGGACCGCGCCGCGGGACGACGTCTGGATCGTCGACCTCCTCGGCGACGGCGCGCTGCGCGAGCTGCAGGTCGGCGTCGACGCGCAGACCGTCGCCTGGGTGGCGCGCGACGGACGGCTGTGGCTCATGTCCGACCGGGACGCGCCACGGTGGCGGCTGGCTGTCGCCGATCCGGCCGATCCGGCGACCTGGACGCCGGAGTCGTGGCAGGACGTCGTCCCGCAGCGGGCGGACGCCGTCCTCTCCGACGTCGCGCTGGTCGACGGCCCGGACGGCGGCCTGCAGGTGCTCGCTGTCCACGCCGTCGACGCCACCGACCGGCTGTCGGTCTGGGCCGCTGACGGCTCCGGCCGCCTGGCCGACGTGGCCGCTCCCGGCGCCGGCAGCATCTCCGGTCTGAGCGCGCCGCCGGAGGGCGGCACCGGGGCGTGGATCGGCTGGACCGACTACGCGACCCCGCCGTCGGTGTGGCGGTGGGACGCCGGATCACCGGCGGAGCTGGTCGAGGAGGAGCGGGCGCCGGTCGCCGGCGAGGTGCCCGGGGTGCGGGTCGTCGAGACGCACGCGACCTCGGCCGACGGCACCCCGGTCCACCTGTTCGTGCTCTCGGCGGCGTCCGCCTCCGCCCACCCGGCGCCCGACCGGCCGCGGCCGACCGTGCTGTACGGCTACGGCGGCTTCAACGTCGCCCTGACCCCCGGCTACTCGGCCCAGGCGCTCTCGTGGGTCGCCGCGGGCGGCGTGTGGGCGGTGGCCAACCTGCGCGGCGGCTCCGAGCACGGCGAGGAGTGGCACCGCGCCGGCATGCGGGAGCGCAAGCAGAACGTCTTCGACGACTTCGCCGCCGCCGCCGACCACCTGGTCGCCGGCGGGTGGACGACGCACGCGCAGCTGGCCGTGATGGGCGGGTCGAACGGCGGCCTGCTGGTCGGCGCCACGCTGACCCAGCGCCCTGACCTGGCCGCCGCGGTGGTCTGCAGCGCGCCCCTGCTCGACATGGTCCGCTACGAACGCTTCGGCCTGGGCCGCACCTGGATCGACGAGTACGGCACCGCCGACGACCCGACCGAGTTCGGCTGGCTGCTGGGCTACTCGCCCTACCACGCGGTCCGCGAGGGCACCGGCTACCCGGCGGTGCTGGTCACGACCTTCGAGTCCGACACGCGGGTGCACCCCCTGCACGGGCGCAAGCTCGCGGCCGCGCTCCAGCACGCCACGACGGCGGAGGCGCCGGTGGTCCTGCGCCGCGAGACCGCGGTCGGCCACGGCGCCCGCGCGGTGAGCCGGACGGTGGGCCTGGCCGCCGACCAGCTCTCGTTCCTGGCCGCCTACACGGGCCTGACCGCCGCGCCGCACGGCGCCGCGGTGAACGGCGCGGACGACGGTGCCGGAGCGACCGGCGCGGACGACGGCGCCGGGACGGATGGGTCGGCCGGGACCCGGGCGACGGGTGGGCCGATCGGGTGGGGCGGGGCGGACGGCGAGCGGTAGTTCACCCCGCGACCGGCTGACAGCCCCACCGACGACCTGAGAGCATTGCTAGTGATGAGTGCATCACCCTCCGTGTCTGCCGTTGTCGATGACGTCGCCGCCGACGTCGCCCCCAGCTGCGTCGAGGACCCGACGACGCTCTGCGCCAAGCTCTGGGACCTGTTCGGGCTCCGCTGGCTCGCCACCAACGCCGACGTCCTGGTCGCGAAGCCGGCGACGATCCTGCTCATCGTGGTGGTCGCCGCCGTCGCCCGGTTGCTGGTGCACCGGGCGGTCCGGCGGCTGACCGACCGCACGGCCAGCGGCGCGGTGCCGACGATCCTGCGGCCGCTGCGCGGCCGCGGCCCGCACCAGCGGGAGGCCGTCGAGCAGGTCACCGCCCGGCGGACCCAGCGGGCCGAGGCCATCGGCTCGGTGCTGCGCAGCTTCGCCTCGTTCGTCATCCTCGGCATCGCCGTCGTCCTCGTGCTCGGCGAGCTGGGCATCAACCTGGCGCCCATCGTGGCCAGCGCCGGCGTGGTCGGTGTCGCGCTCGGGTTCGGCGCGCAGAACCTGATCAAGGATTTCATCGCCGGGATCGGCATCATCCTCGAGGACCAGTACGGCGTCGGCGACGTCGTCGACCTCGGCGAGGCCAGCGGGACCGTCGAGGCGGTGGGGCTGCGGATCACCCGGCTGCGCGACGTCAACGGCGTGGTCTGGTACGCCCGCAACGGGGAGGTCCTCCGCGTCGGCAACAAGAGCCAGGGCTTCGCCCAGGTGGTGATCGACATGCCGGTGGCCCACGACACCGACCTCGACCGCTGCCGGACGATCATGCAGGAGGTCGCCGACGCGATGTACGCCGAGGAGGACTGGGCCACGGTGCTGCTCGCCCCGCCGGAGTCGCTCGGCGTCGAGCAGATCACCTCCGAGGGCGTCTTCATGCGGGTGACCGTCCGCAGCACCAACGCCGACCAGTGGCGGGTCGGCCGGGAGCTGCGGCTGCGCCTCAAGGAGCGGTTCGCCGTCGAGGGCATCCGGACGCCGCTGCCACTGCTCGGCGCGGTGGCGGGCACCGGAGCGGGGGCCCGCTGAGCCGCGCCACGCCGGACGGCGACCCGCCCGACGGCGCTCCTCCGGTGCGGGCGGCGACCTTCCGCGAGGTCTTCGCCGTCCCCGAGTTCCGGCCGCTGTTCGGCACCTTCCTGCTGTCCACCATCGGCGACGAGCTGGCCCGGGTCGCCCTCACCGTGCTGGTCTACGCCCGCACGTCCTCACCGCTGCTGTCGGCGGCCACGTTCGCGATCAGCTATCTGCCCTGGCTGATGGGCGGTCCGCTGCTGTCGGTGCTGGCCGACCGGCTGCCGCGGCACCGCGTGCTCGTGGGCACGGACGTGGCCCGGGCCGTGCTGGTCGCCCTCATGGCCATCCCCGGCACCCCGCTGCCGGTGCTGCTGGCCCTGCTCTTCCTGGTCGCGCTGTGCGGGCCGCCGTTCGAGTCGGCACGGTCGGCGCTGATGGCCGACGTGCTGGAGGGCGACCGGTACGCCGTCGCCACCTCGCTGAGCGGCATCAGCCTGCAACTGGCCCAGGTCGTCGGCTTCCTGCTGGCCGGGGCGCTCGTGGCCGTCTTCTCGCCGTCGGCCGCGCTGCTGTTCGACGCGGTCACCTTCGCGGTGTCGGCGCTGTGGCTGTCCGCCCGGCTGCAGCGGCGGCCGGCGCCCATGGCCGACGCCGGCGAGGGCCCGCGCACCCTGTGGCAGGCCACCGGTGACGGCGTCCGGCTCATCCGGCGCACCCCGCGGCTGCTGGCGATCATCGGCGTCCTGTGGGTGGCCACGCTGTTCGCCTACGCGTCGGAGGGCATCGCCACGCCGCTGGTCGAGGAGCTCGGGCAGGGCACCACCGCGGTGGGGGTCTTCCTGGCCGCCAACCCGCTCGGGGTCACCATCGGCGGCCTGGTCATCGCCCGGCTGGTGCCGCCGCACCGGCGCGAGACGCTGGTGCCCTACCTGGTCGTGCTGTCGCTGGTCCCGCTGCTGCTCGCCGGCCTGCTCGCCACGGTCGCCGGGCCGGGGGGGACGTCGTTCGCCCTCGTGATCGCCCTGATGTTCCTGTCCGGGCTGGGAGCGGCCTGGCAGATCCCGCTCAACGTGTCGTTCGTCCAGGCCGTGCCGCAGGCCTACCGCGGCCGGGCCTTCGGCGTGGCGGTGAGCGGCCTCTACGGCGTGCAGGCGCTCGGCATCCTGGCGGCCGGCCTGGTGGCCGAAGGCCTGCCGCCCAGCGGTGTCGTGGCGCTGTCGGGCGGCGTGGGCCTGGTCGCGGTCGTGCTGCCGCTGCTGGCGTACCTGCGGACCCAGGGCTCCGTGGCGGGCGAGCGCGCCGCTGCGGGACGATCGGTGCCATGAGCGAGTCCAGCCGGTCCCTGCCCTCGGCGCGGACCTTCTACGAGGAGGTCGGTGGCGCGCCCACCTTCGCGCGCCTGGTCGCCCGCTTCTACGCCGGCGTCCGCACCGATCCCGTCCTGGCGCCGCTCTACCCCCAGGACGACTGGGCGGGCGCCGAGGAGCGGCTCCGCGGCTTCCTCGAGCAGTACTGGGGCGGTCCGACGACCTACTCGCAGCGGCGCGGGCACCCGCGGCTGCGCATGCGGCACGCACCCTTCGCCATCGGCCCCGCCGAGCGCGACGCCTGGCTCGCGCACATGCGCGACGCCGTCGACTCGCTGGGGCTCACCCCCGAGCAGGCCACGACGCTGTGGGGCTACCTGGAGATGGCCGCGCACAGCATGCAGAACCGCTGGCCGGACGACGCGCCGGGCGTGCTCCGGCCCCTCTGACCGCCCGCCCCCGGCGCCCACGGTGGACGCTCCGGCGGAGCGACGCCGACCGGGGCGGGCAGCGGCACGGCCGTACGGCAGACTCCGGGGCGTCCCGGCGCCCGCGCCGTCGATCGCCCGCCCCAGGAGGTCCCGTGGCCACCGCTTCGTCGCCCGCCCTGCCGTCC
Source organism: Geodermatophilus sp. YIM 151500 (assembly GCF_025716945.1). Classification (GTDB taxonomy): domain Bacteria; phylum Actinomycetota; class Actinomycetes; order Mycobacteriales; family Geodermatophilaceae; genus YIM-151500. Next base: position 76,323 of record NZ_JAOVZT010000010.1, on the reverse strand, counting down.
CGCCCGCTCGTCCTCGCCGACCTCGTGCCCGCCGTCCGGGCGCGGGACGCCGGCCTGGTCGCCCTCGGCGTGCTGTTCACCGCGCTGCTGGCCCAGGTGGCCGTGCCGGTCCCGGGGTCACCCGTGCCGATCACCGGGCAGACCCTCGCGGTCGTGCTGACGGCGGCCAGCCTCGGACCGGTGCGCGGGGTCGCGGTGCAGGCGGTGTACATGCTCGCCGCGCTGGTCGGTCTGCCGTTCTACGCGGAGGCCAGCGGTGGCTTCGACGTGGTCTTCGGCGCCACCGGCGGCTACGTCGTCGGCTTCCTGCCGGCCGCGTGGTTGATCGGGCTGGCCGCCCGGCACGGCGCCGACCGCAATCCGCTCAAGGCGGTGCCGCTGTTCATCGCCGGGCAGGCGGTGATCTTCGCGGTGGGGGTCCCGTGGCTCGCGGTGAGCGTCGGGCTGTCGGCGAGCGAGGCGCTCGAGGCCGGCTTCTACCCGTTCATCCTCGGCGGCATCGTGAAGGCCGCGGTGGCCGCGGCCGTGCTCGGCACCGCCTGGCGGTTCGCCCACCGCCGCTGACGGTTCGACCGCCGTGCCGGCGCCGGTCGACCGGCGCCGGCAGGGCGGTCGCTGCGCTCAGCCGCTGACCAACCGGTAGAAGCGGAAGAAGTCGTCGGCGACGTCGAGCACCTCGACGTCGCGGAACCCCGCCTCGCGGGCGTAACGGCGCAGGGTGTCCGGGCGCATCACCGTGCCGGTCGCCACCGACGGCTGGGTCGACATGCCGTCGGCGAGGCAGCACAGCAGGCTGTAGCCGTACATCAGCCGCTCGATCTCGTCCCCCGGGGCACCGAACGACTCCGCCACCCGCTCGTCCATGACGAGGACGAACCCGTCGTCCCCGGCGAGGCGGCGCATCTCGCGGAGCACGGTGACCGGGTCGGGCAGGTCGTGGATGCACTCGAAGGCGGCGACGACGTCGTACGCTCCGCCGTCCGTGCCCGCGGCCACGTCGGCCACCGAGAAGCGGACGCGGTCGGCCACCCCGGCCTCGGCGGCGTTGCGCCGGGCGGCCTCGATGGACGGGCCGTCGACGTCGTAGCCGTCCACGGTCGCCTCCGGATAGGCCAGCGCGATCCCGATCGACGACCAGCCGAACCCGCAGCCGATGTCCGCGACCCGGCCGCCCCGCCGCAGCGCCGCGTCGACGTCCGGGATGGACGGCAGGTGCTCGCGACCGAGCGCGCCGAGGAACAGCGGCCGGTTGGCGGCGGCCTGCGCTTCGCGGGCGTCCGCTCCCATCTGCTCCCAGCTCACGCCCCCGCCGGTCCGGTGTGCCTGCACCAGCGCGTCCACGTGCTTGCCGCCGCCGACGACGAACCGCGCCAGCGGGACGAGGAAGTTGGGGCTGAGCTCGTCGGTGAGCGGCTCGACGGAGGCCCACGGCAGCGAGAAGCGACGACGGAGCGGGTCCTGCCGCGATGCGTCGTCGTCGTGGGCGTCCAGCAGCCCGGTCACCGCCTGCTGCTCGAGCCACTCGCGGGCGTAGCGCTCCGCGGTGCCCGTGCGGGCGGCCAGCTCAGTCGAGGTCAGCGGGCCGGCCCCGGCCAGCGCCCGGTAGTAGCCGAGCCGGTCGCCCAGGTAGACCGCCTGCAGGTCCATAGCGGCCAGCACCGAGCCGAACAGCCGCTCGACGAGGGCGTCCGTCCGAGCCGCCTGACCTGCTGTGCCGGCGTCCACGCCGGGAGCGGTGCCGGGGACGGGTGCGGTCGAGGTCGTGGTGGTCATGCCGTGCGCTGCCTTTCCGGTAGGGGTGGGGAGGGCGGGCGTGGTCACCGCTCGCGGTGCCACAGCGTGTGTCGGAGCACGGGGACGAACCCGAGGCGCTCGGCGCCCGGGCGGCTGTCGTCGGAGAACGCGCCCACGTGCCAGAGGTCCGGTTCGGCGGCCAGCCGCGCCCGCGCGTGGCGCCACCAGTGCCCGGCCCGCCGGGCCGACGGCAGGGTGACCCCCGTGGCGAACCCGGCGAGGCCGTGCGCGACGAACTGGGCGGACGCGGCCACCGGCACGCCGTCCCGGTCCCGGGTGAGGAGGAACCGGATCCGGGGGTCGTCGAGGAGGGCCGGGCCCAGCAGCGCACCCGCCCGGAACGGCTGCAGGTCGCGCATCGGGTAGCCGTCCACCAGGACGCGCTCCCATTCGGCGAGCGACGCGGCGTCGTCCACCGGCACCGGTTCCGGACCCGGCGCGCCGGCCGCTCCGGCGTCCGCCGTCGGCTGTCGGGGCGGGCGGACCAGCAGCGGTGGGTGCCCGTCGAGCTCCCAACCCCGGGACCGCAGGTCCGGGGTGGGCCACAGGCTCCACAGGTGGACCGCGCCCCGGGCACCGGAGGTGGCGACACCGAGGTCGGAGAGGAGGTCGTGCCAGCCGGCCGGGTCGGCCGGCGGCTGCATCAGCACCGCCGCGCTGAAGAAGCCAGCGGGACGGCGGTGGTCGGCCAGCACGAACCGCTCGTCGCGGACGACCGTGCCACCCGCGGCGGTGGCGAACAGGTCGAGCTGGTCCGCCCAGTGCCGCAACCAGGCCAGGCACAGCGAGTCGGCGTCGGCGAGACCCGGCTCCCAACCCGTCGTGAGCGCGGGGGGCGCGACGGTGGTCATGGCGTCCTCCTGAGCGGTCGGGGCGGAACGCAGATGACGCTAGGAGCGGCCGCTGTCGGCGCGCTGGCGTCCCGCTGTCGCCGTTCCCGGGGGGCTCCGCCGCTTCCGGCGTGTCCGGCCGGCTGCGACGATCGACGGTGTGACGGCGGTCGGGGTGCTGGGCCCCCTGCTGCTCGCGGGACCCGGCGGTGCGGCGGTCGAGGTCGGCTCGGCGCGCCAGCGCCGCCTGCTGGCCGCGCTCGCCGCACATCTCGAGGACGGCGTCGCGACGGCGACGCTGATCGAGCTGGTGTGGCCCGAGGGCGCAGCCGGGGCACCGGTCGACCCGGTCGGTGCGGTGCAGACCAATGTGGCCCGGCTGCGACGGCTGCTGCCCGCCCCGGTGCGGATCGCGACGACGTCGACGGGATACCGGCTGGTGGTCGCGCGCGCCGAGCTCGACGCGACCGCCTTCGTCGACCGGCTGGGCGCCGCCCCCGCCGCCGCGAGTCCCGCCGAACGGCTCGAGGTGCTGGAGTCCGCGCTGGCCCTGTGGCGGGGGAAGCCCTACGCCGAACTGGACCATCCGGGGATCCAGCCCGAGGTGGCCCGGCTGGAACAGCTGCACCGCGACGCGCGGGAGCGGCACGCGGCGGCGTTGCTGGCCACCGGCCAGGCCGGCGCGGCGGTCGCGGCCGCCCAGGCCCTCTCGCTGGCCGAGCCACTCCACGAGGGCGCGGTGGACGTCCTCGTGCGCGCACTGGTCGCCGTCGGCCGGCAGGCCGAGGCGCTGGACGCCCTCGCGGGCATCCGCAGGCGCTTGGCCGAGGAGCTGGGCCTGGACCCGGGTCAGCGGCTGCGCGACCTGGAGCGGCAGGTGCTGCGCCAGGAGGTGGCCGTCCCGGCCGCGCCGCGTGACCCGGTGCGGCCGGCGGCCCGGCCGGACGTCGTCCCCCCGCCGGGCCTGCCGGTGAGCTCGTTCGTCGGCCGGGAGGCCGACGTGGCCCGGGTCGTCGCGCTGCTGCCCCGGCGCGTGGTCACGCTGTGCGGACCCGGGGGCGTGGGGAAGACGAGACTGGCGCGTCACGTGCTCGACCGCGTGCGCGAGGGGTATGCGGACGGCGCCGTGCTGGTCGAGCTCGGCGCCGGCGGCCCGGACGACGTGCTGCCGGCCGTCGCCGCCGCCCTCCGGATCGCGGACCCCGGCACGGGCACGCTGGCCGAGCGCGTCGTGGCGGCCCTGGCGGTCCGCCGGCAGCTGCTGGTCCTGGACAACTGCGAGCACGTCGCGGACGGAGCGGCCGCCCTCGTGGAGGGCATCTGCTGCGACGCCCCCGGGGTGACCGTGCTGGCCACCAGCCGAGAGCCTCTGCGGGTCGACGGCGAGCAGGTGGTCCGGCTCCACCCGCTGCAGCCGGTGGAAGCCGAGCGCCTGCTCGTCGACCGGATGCGGGCTTCGGACCCGGCCCGCGCCCCGGCATCCGACGAGCCCGCCCTCGTCGCCGAACTGTGCCGCCGTCTCGACGGGCTGCCGCTGACGCTGGAGCTGGCCGGTGCCCGCGCGGCCACGCTGGGCCTGCGCGAGCTGCTGGCCGCTCTCACCGGGTCGGGTGACCTGGACCTGGAGCTGCTGCGCGGGGGACGGCGGACCGCCGGCCGGCGTCACCGTTCCGTCCACGACGTCGTCGAGTGGTCCTACGGCCTGCTCGACGACGAGGAGCGGCGGCTGTTCGTCCGGCTGTCGGTGTTCGCCGGGGCGGTCGAGCCGGAGGCGGTCGCCGCGGTGTGCGGCAGCGCCGCCGCGCTGCCGGACCTGGTCGACCGGTCGCTCGTGGAGCGCACGGAGTCCGGCGAGGACGGCCGGGCGCGCTTCGGTCTGCTGGAGACCCTGCGCGCTTTCGGCCGGACCCGGGCGGCGACCGACCCCGCGGCTGCGGAGCTGCGCGCCCGGCACGCGGCGTGGGTGGTGGGCTTGGCCGACGACGTCCACCGCGCGCGGCGCGGGCCGGGAGAGGCGGCGGCGGTGCGCCGGTTCGACGAGGCCCTGCCGGAGATCCGGCGCGCCCACGCCTGGCTGTGCGCGCGCGGACCGCTCGACCAGCTGCTGCGGCTCTCGCTGCCGATCGCCGAACTGGCGTGGTTGAGCTGCCGGATCGACCTCCTCCAGCTGGCGGAGCGCGCCCTGCAGGTCGCGGACGGCCTCGGCGGCGACGCAGCGGGCGGCAGCGGCCCCATGGTGGCCCGGCTGCTCGGTCTGCTGGCCACTGCCGACTGGCAGCGCGGTGACCTGGTGGCCGCGGAGCAGAAGGCACGCCGGGCCATGGCGGTGGCGGCGGACGCCGGGGACCCGGCTGCCGCGGGCATGGCCCACGACGCCCTGGCCAACGTGCACGGCTTCCGCGGCGACCTGGCCTCCGCGCGCGCCTGGGCCGACGGCGAGCTCGCGCTGGCGGAGTCGGCGGGTGACCGGGAACTCGCCCTGCTCGCCCGGTCGGAGATCATGCTGTCCGCGATCTACGGCGGCGACCACGACGAGGCCGGGCGCCAGGAGCGGGCGATGGCGCTGGCGGCCGGCCGGCTGGGCTCGCCGACCGGCCGGGCCTGGCTCGCCTACCTCCAGGGTGAGCGGCGGGCCGAAGCGGGAGACCCCGCGGCAGCCCGGTACCTGGCCGCCGCCGTGCGCGAGGCCGAGCACGCGGGATCGGACTTCATCGCCGGGATCGCCCGCCACACCCTGCTGACCTCGGCCACGCGCGGGGACGGCGATCCGGCCCGCGCCCTCGCCGACCTCCACCTGCTGGTCGACCACTGGCACCGCGCCGGCGCCTGGACCCAGTGCTGGGTGGCGGTGCGCGCGCTCATCGACGTGCTCTCCCGGATGGGCCGGCACCGCGATGTCGCCCGCTTGCTCGGCGCGCTGCGGGCCAGTCCCCGGGCCACGCGGCCGTTCGGCGCCGACCGCGACCGCGAGTCGCGGGCGGAGCGGGCCGCGCGCGAGGCGCTGGGGCCGACCTACGACGAGGCGCTGGCGGCCGGGGCTGCGCTGGACGACGCCGCGGCGGTCGCCCTCGCGCTGCGGCTCACGGGCGTGGACGGCCGGACGCCGACGGGGTGACGCCGGGCAGCTCGGGGGCGCCGGCTCGGGGCCGGCAGCTCGGGGCCGACGGGGTCAGCCGGCAACGGGCTCGTCGGTCCAGCGGGCGAGGAACTCCTTCTCCCCGGCGGTCAAGCGCCGCGGCCGGTCGGTGGCGAAGTCGAAGGTCGCCAGCACCGTGCTGCCGGTGACCGCGAGCCGCCCGTGGTCGAAGGCCTCGTAGTGGCACGTGAAGGAGGCCGCCCGCACATCGGACACCCAGATCTGGATCTCCAGCGGCTGCGCGTCGTACACGACCGGGCGCCGGTAGCGGATCTCGTGCGCTGCGACGACCAGGCCGCGGCGCAGGCCGGTGCGCTCGTCGTGGGTCGGCTGCTCGAAGAACAGGTGGACGCGGGCCATCTCGAAGTAGCCGAGGAAGGCGACGTTGTTGATGTGCTGGTAGGCGTCCATGTCCGACCAGCGCATCGGGACGTGCACGGTGTGCCTCACGGGCGACACCCTGCCCTACCGCCACCCCAGACGATCATCGGGGCGACGACCCGATCCCCGGCCCGGAGGCCGTCCGCGGATGCCCGGTGCCGGTTGCCCGGTGCCGGTTGCCCGGTGCCGCCCGGTGCCGGTTGGCCGGTGCCGGTTGCCCGGTGCCGGTTGGCCGGTGCCGGTCGCCCGGTGCCGGCCGCCCGGCGGCCGATCCGCACCGGCCGCGCGGAGCCGAGGCCCGGCGGCACCGATGTGGTCGCCAGGCCTCGGCCGCCCCGCATCAGTCGCGGGTGAGCTTGCGGTAGGTCGCGCGGTGCGGGCGAACCGCCTCGGGACCGAGCCGCTCGACCTTGTTCTTCTCGTAGTCGGCGAAGTTGCCCTCGAACCAGAACCACGTCGAGTCACCCTCGTAGGCGAGGATGTGGGTGGCCACCCGGTCGAGGAACCACCGGTCGTGGCTGACCACGACGGCGCAGCCGGGGAAGTCGAGCAGCGCCCCCTCCAGGCTGGTGAGGGTCTCGACGTCGAGATCGTTGGTGGGCTCGTCGAGCAGCAGCAGGTTGCCGCCCTGCTTGAGGGTCAGGGCGAGGTTGAGCCGGTTGCGCTCCCCGCCAGACAGCACGCCGGCCGGCTTCTGCTGGTCGGGACCCTTGAACCCGAAGGCCGCCACGTAGGCCCGGGACGGCATCTCGACGTTGCCGACCTGGAGGTGGTCGAGGCCGTCGGACACGACCTCCCACAGCGTCTTCCTGGGGTCGATGCCGCTGCGGTTCTGCTCGACGTAGCTGATCTTGACCGTCTCGCCGACCTTGATGTCGCCGTCGTCGGGCTTCTCCTCGCCGACGAGCATCTTGAACAGCGTCGTCTTGCCGGCGCCGTTCGGGCCGACCACGCCGACGATGCCGTTGCGCGGCAGGGTGAACGACAGGTCGTCGATCAGCACCCGGTCGCCGAAACCCTTGGTGAGGTCCTTGGTCTCCACGACCACGCTGCCCAGGCGGGGGCCCGGCGGGATCTGGATCTCCTCGAAGTCCAGCTTCCGGGTCTTCTCCGCCTCGGCCGCCATCTCCTCGTAGCGGGCCAGCCGGGCCTTGCTCTTGGCCTGGCGCGCCTTCGCGTTGGAGCGCACCCACTCCAGCTCGTCGCGGAGGCGCTTCTGCCGCTTGACGTCCTTCTGCCCCTCGACCTTGAGCCGCGACGCCTTGGTCTCCAGGTAGGTGGAGTAGTTGCCCTCGTACGGGTAGGCGCGACCGCGGTCGAGTTCGAGGATCCACTCCGCGACGTTGTCGAGGAAGTACCGGTCGTGGGTGACGGCCACGACGGTGCCGGCGTACTTCTCCAGGTGCTGCTCCAGCCAGGCCACGCTCTCCGCGTCGAGGTGGTTGGTCGGCTCGTCGAGCAGCAGCAGGTCGGGGGCCTCGAGCAGCAGCCTGCACAGGGCGACGCGGCGCCGCTCACCCCCGGAGAGCACGGTCACGTCGGCGTCGCCGGGCGGGCAGCGGAGGGCGTCCATCGCCTGCTCGATGCGGGCGTCGAGCTCCCAGCCGTCGGCCTGCTCGATGACCTCCATCAGCTCGCCCTGCTCGGCCAGCAGCGCGTCGAAGTCGGCGTCCGGTTCGCCCATCGCGGCACTGACCTGCTCGAAGCGGGTCAGTGCGTCGCGCACCGGCTTGACCGCCTCCTCGACGTTGCCGCGGACGTCGAGCTGCTCGTTCAGGTGCGGCTCCTGCTCGAGGATGCCGACGGAGGAGCCGGGCGTCAGGGTCGCGTCACCGTTGGAGGGCTGCTCCATGCCGGCCATGATCTTGAGCACCGTCGACTTGCCGGCGCCGTTCGGGCCGACGACGCCGATCTTCGCGCCGGGCAGGAACGCCAGCGTGACGTCGTCCAGGATCACCTTGTCGCCGTGCGCCTTGCGGGCACGGACCATGGAGTAGATGTACTGAGCCACTGGGCTGAAAGGCCTTCCGTCGTCCTCGCGAGCGGGGCGGGGCGGCCGGTCGCCGGCCCCGCCCCTGCGTGCTGGTGACGATCCTCCCAGCCCGTCGCACCTACGCGTAGGCGGGTTGCGCGGGGAGGTCGTCGGTCTCCACCGACTGCAACGTCCCCGGATCCGTCTCGTAGTCCCGACCCCGTACCAGTTCTGCCACGTCGTCCGGCAGACCCGCGCCCTCCGGCGCGTCCGCCGGAGGGTGGTCCTCGACCGCGCGGACGGCGTCCGCGACCTCCTCGGTCGACGCTCCGGCGGGACGCGCCGGCCTGACCCGCTGGACCTCGGCGGTGCTGCGGGACAGGTCGGGCCCGACCGCGATCGCACGGATGCGCGGCGTGTTCCGCCGCCCGCTATCGGTCTCCCAGCTGTGCGTCGTGATCGTGCCGTGGACGATCACCGGGTCGCCCTTGCTCAGGCTGGCCGAGACGTGCCCGCCGAGCCGGTTCCAGCACTCGACGTCGATCCAGAACGTGCCGCTGTCGATGAACTGCTCGCTGCCCGCGTCGTAGCGGCGCGCCGTCGACGCCATGCGGAAGTTGGTGACCGCTCCCCGGTCGAAGCGGACCCTGCGAGGCGAGTCGACGACGTTGCCGACGACGGTGATGACGGTGTCGTTCACGGTGCTCCTCCGAGAGATGTGCGCCGGTGGTCGGCGCGACCGGCGCGCTGCCGGTGTGCCGACGACCCTGTCCCCCGCTCTCGGAGCAGCACAGGTCCGGGCCGGGATTGTGGACAGCGACGAGCCCTGTGGACGGCGAGCGCCCGGACGGCGAGCGCCCGGACGGCGAGCGCGCAGCGCGGGGTGGGCGCCGGGCACCGGGCACGGGATCCTGCCCCGGGGCGTCCGCGGACCAGGCCCGCGGAGCGGCTGGACCGAGGAGGAGGAATGAGGCGCTGGTGGCTCCCGACGCTGGCGGTCCTGGTCGTCCTCCTGGCCGCCACCGCGGTGATCACCGCGAACTCCCGGCCGCCCGGAGCCGACGGCGACTCGTCGACCCTGGTCGCCCGGGTCGTCGACGAACGCGGCGAGCCACTGGCCGGCACCCGGCTCCGGCTGGGCACCGGGGGCACGGTGACCACCGACGGGAACGGCCGCGTCCGCGTGCCGGCACCCGCCCGGCCCCACCTGGTGACCGTGGCCGCCGACGGGCACCTGCCCCGGACGCAGGCGGTCCGCCCCGGTACCCCGACCGAGATCCGGCTGACGTCGGACGCCGCGCGGACGGTGTCCGTCCGCATCGCCGGGGACACCATGTTCGGCCGCCGCTTCTACGACCGGGACGACGGCGGCGAGCGCAGTGCCGGACACCTCGCCGACGGCGCAGCCGTGGCCGATCACGCCGCCCTGCTGGCTCCGGTGCGCCCGCTGCTCGAGGACGCCGACGTGACCGTGCTGAGCCTGACGACCGCCCTGACCGACCGCCCCTGGCCGGACCTCACCGGAACGCGGCCGGCCACGTTCCACCCCACCAAGGACGTCGTCTTCGCGAGCTCCCCGGCCGTGGCCCCCGCTCTCCTGGAGTCGGGCGTCGACGTCGTCTCCCTGGCCAACAGCCACGTCTACGACGCGCTGGATGCCGGGGTGGAGACCACCCTCGCGGCGCTGGACCAGGCCGGGATCGCGCGGTTCGGGGCCGGGCGGACCCTCGACGAGGCCTGGGCGCCGGCCGTCGTGGAGCGCAAGGGCCAGCGGCTGGCCTTCCTCGGCTGCACGACGATCACCGGCGCGGAGCACGCCATCAGGTTCGTCGCCGAGACCGGCCACGGCGGCGCCGCCCCCTGCAGCACCCCGCGGCTGGAGCGCGAGGTCCGCACCGCGCGCGCCACCGCGGACGCGGTCGTCGTGGTCATCGACGGCGGCCTGGAGTTCGCGCGCCAGCAGACGGACTTCGTCCGCCGGCTCGGCGGCGCCGCCGCCCGCGCGGGCGCCGCCGTCGTCGCCGGGAGCCATCCGCACGTCGTCGGCGGAGTCGGCCTGGACGGCGCGACGGTGTTCGCGGAGACCCTCGGGAACTTCCTCTACGACCGGAACGTCTGGCCGACCCTCCTGTCCTACCTGCTGCGGGTCGACCTGCGGGACGGCCGGGCGGTGCTGGGCACCGTGGATCCGTTGTTCCTCGAGGACTACGTGCCACGCCCGACCGTCGACGTCCTCGCCGACGCGGCCGCACGAGCGGCCGCCGGTCCCCTGCCCGGGTCGCCGGGTCGTCTGCGACCACCCGGCGTGGTGCTGGGCGCCGACGTCGTCCCGACCCCGCGCGAGGTCGACGTCGCGTTCGAGGGAGGCTCCGTCGTCCGGCTGTCGCCCGGGTGGTCCGTGCGCGACGCGGTCGGGGGCACGGCATCCCCGGCGGTCCGGCTCGGCGAGGACCTCCTGTGGACGGGAACGTTCGAGGACATGGACACCGATCCGCGGACCGACGGGGCCCACGGCTGGTCCCTCGGCCCCGCTGCCCGGGTCACCTCGTCGGCCGCCTGCGCCGGCGACGTCGGCGTCGAGCTCACCCGCAGCCCCGTGAGCACCGAGGACGTCCTCGTCACACCGGTGCACCGGCAGCTGGTGGGCCCGGGCACCGTCGTCTCGCTGGTCGCGGAGGTCCGGGACGCCTCCCCCGGCGCCACCCTCGAACTCCGGTGGTACCCCGCCACGCTCGGCGCGATCGGCGCGGTGACGACCCTGGCGATCCCGCCGGGCTCGTACGACGAGGGGTCCTGCGCGCAGGTCCGCATCGACGAGCGGGTGCCGGAGGGGATGGTCGCCGCCCAGCCGATGCTGCGACTGGCGCCGACCTTCGACGTCCACCGCGGTGCCCGTCTCGCGGTCGACAACGTGCAGCTGGTCGCCTGGGGCGCCGCCGGCGAGAACGGCCGGCGCTACGACGTCGTGGACGTCCTGGAGGACGTCACCCTGCCGCTGGTCGACGACGCGGCCGTGTCGCCGGAGCCGGTCGCCCACCGCAGCACGCCGTCGTGACCTCGGACGACCGTTCCCGAACCCCTGGTGAGGCCGGGGGGACGTGGTTACGGTCTCGGTGGATCGCACCCGGTCCGTGGCGCGGAGAGGGGGACCCTGCCCCGGCGCCGGCCTGCGCGAGGGACGTCCGCGCGCCGAGGAGTTGCATGCCGGTGACCGAGGTCGCTGAAGGCTCCACCGACACCTTCCTCCCCACGCTGGCCGATCCGGACCGGCTCGCGGCGCTGGACCACACCGGCCTCCTGGCCGGCGACGGTGATCCCGCGCTCGACCGTGTGGCTCGCCTGGCGTCGACCCTGGTCGACGCTCCGCGCGCGTTCGTCACGCTGGTCACCCCGGAACGCCAGCACCTGGCCGGCATGGTCCGGCGCGACGACCCCGAGAACACCTCGCGCGAGACCCCGCTGAGCGCTTCCCTGTGCCAGTTCGCCGTGGCCACCGAGGAACCCCTCGTCATCGCCGACAGCCACAGGGACCCCCTGGTGCGGGACATGGAGCCGGTCCGCAACGGAGCGGTCGGCGCGTATGCCGGCGTGCCGCTGCGCACGAGCGACGGGGACGTGCTCGGGACGTTGTGCGTGGTCGACCGGAGCCCTCGGACCTGGGACGACGACCACCTCGCCCTGCTGGACGACCTCACCGCCCTGGCCGCGCACGAGGTCGAGCAGCGGCTGGGCTCCGTGCAGGGACGACGCCTCCGCGAGCTCGCCCAGCAGGTCGCACGGGAGGTACCCCCGCTCGCGGACGCCCTCCACAGCCTCGCGGAGATCGCCGACGCGCAGGAGGAGCCGCGGCTGCACCGCTACGCGAGCCTGAGCCGCTCCCGCATGGAGACGGTCCTGTCCCTGGCCCGCCGGCTCGGGCAGGCGTCGTCCGGCGCCTCCGCGAGGCAGCGCCCCCGGGTCGCCGTGGACCTGCGGGCGGTCGCGGAGCGGTGCGTGCGCAGCGCCCGGGCGGTGACGGGGACGGACGCGATCCGGCTCGACGTGGGCCCGGAGCCGCTGCTGGTGACGTGCGACCCGTCGGGCCTGGAGCGCTCGATCACCCACGTCGTCGTGACCGCGCTGCACCACTCGGGGGGCGGAGCCCCGGTGGAACTGGCGCTGGGGCGGTCGAGACCGGTCGGTGCCCACGCCGGCGGCAGGCACGCGACCGTGGCGACGCTGACCGTCACCGCCCGGGACAGCCGGGTGCCGACCGGGGAGCTGGCCCGGATCGTCTCCCGGTTCCACGAGGCCACGTGCGACGAGACGCCCTCCGGGCAGCCGGAGGTGCCCGCGACCATCCGCATCGCCGGCGGCGCCGTGGTCGCCGAGAGCGGGTCGGTGCACGGGAGGGCGTCGACGGAGGGGCCGTTGGTGCTGCGCACCCAGTGGCCGCTGACCAGCGGGGGCGCGGTCAGCGCCCGCTGACGCCGGGCGCGGTCAGCGCTCGCCGACGCCGAGCGCCGTCAGGCCGCCGGCCAGGACGTTCATGATCGCGAACGTCCCCGTGGCGGTCAGCACCGTGCCCCAGACGGTCTTCTCCCACCCCTGGCGCTGCGCGTCGTTGGCGATGAGGGCCGGCACCATCAGCGTGATGACGGTGAGCCCCCGCCAGGGCACGTAGTCGCCGCCGGTCCACGTCGCGACGGCGAGCTCCGCGGCCCAGCCCAGGATCGCCCCGACCAGGACCATCGTGCTGAGCTTGCGGCGTCCGAAGATCAGCAGCCGTGGCATGAGCAGGTGCACGACGACGAACCAGGTGGCGACGGCGACGGCGACGCCGAACAGCAGGTCGAGCCACCGGGGAGCCACCAACGCGATGTAGGCCCCCGAGATGAAGCCTCCCGACCGCAGGCCCAGCTGCGCGTAGACGAACATGCCCACGCCGACGCTGGCCACCGCGGCGAGCACGAGCAGCAGCCTCGGGTACCCGGTGACCGAGGCCAGCCCGCCCACCGTCTCCCCCGGCTCCAGCGGCGCGATGAGCAGCAGGGACGTGTACGTGTAGACGAACAGGCCGAGGATCGCCGTCGTCGCGAGGACGGCGACGACGGTCCGGCCCGGGCGCTGCCGGGCCATGTCGTGCGCCAGGATGCCCGGCACGAGGAAGCCGATGCCCGCGATCCCCAGCAGCACCGGGTCGAGCGGCGCGAACCAGCCGGCGAGCACCGTCAGCACCATCACCAGCACGAGCCCGACGAGCACCTCGACCTCGAACTTGCGGCGGCCGTAGAGGATCACCTTGCGGGCCAACGCGCCGTGGACGACCAGGTAGGTGCTGTAGCCGGCGACGAGGGTCGTCAGGATGAACAGGGGTTGCGGCAGGTGCAGGGCCAGGTAGGCCGGCACGATGGCGCCGCCGGTGGTGAGCTGCACCCGCTCGTAGAAGAGCATGCTGACGACGACGCCGGCCACGAGGGCGACGCGGACGACTTCGGGCCGGAACAGGTAGTCATGCACTCGCGGGGGGCTCCTTCCGGTGCACCCCCCCGCCGGCGTGCCGGCCGGAGTCCCGCCCACCCGGTCTGCCGGCCACGTGCGCGCCGGCACGTCGCAGCCGTCGGGTGCCGCCCGGCATCCGGCGCGGGTCGCGCGACTCGTCCAGCTCGCTGCGGTGCTCGGCCCCCCGCAGGTGCTCGAAGTGCTCGATGAGGAGCTCGGCCTGCTCGGTGTGGATGTTCACCATGCCGACGAGCACGCCCTCGGGGCCGTCGACCAGTCCGGCGATCGTGGACAGGATGCGGTCGAGCGACGGCTGGACGGTGTCACCGAGGAAGTGGACGCGGTCGGCCGGGTACCCGAGCTCGACGATCGTCCGGCCGACCTGCTCCTCGTACGCGCCGAAGGTGATGACGTGGTCCAGGTGCGCGGACAGGTCCGTGGGCACCATCTGGGCGAACAGCTCGGCCCGCCGGCCGCGGTCGCGGCGGTTGTTGAGGATCCCGATGACCGGGGCACCGGGAGGGAAGTGCGCCCGGAGGGTGTCGAAGGTGAGCACCACGCTCTCGCGGTCGTTGGCCGCGAACATCGGGATCCAGAGGATGCGCTTGCCCAGCACGTCGTACCAGCGGAGCCGGACGACACCGACGTCCGGGACCGACTTCCACATCCCCCGCAGCGCCACCCGTCGGTCGATGCCGAGGAGGCGCGCCACCGCCAGACCGATCGCGACGTTCTCCTTGAACTGCAGGTAGTCGAAGCCGCGCATGTCCTCGTCGTCGATCCCACCGGGATCGGCGTAGACCAACCGGCTCCCCCGTTCCTCGGCCCGCGCCCGCAGCCGGTCGCGCAGGTGCGGACGGTCCTCGGCGGTGATGACCACGCCGTTGCGCGGGATGGTCAGGGAGAGGGAGTCGGCGATCTGCTCGAGGGTCTCCCCCATCTCCTCCTGGTGGTCCTCGCGGACGTTGGTGATGACGGTGACGTCCGAACGGACCATGTACTCCTGGGAGTACTGCTGGTAGAGGGGCCGCACGGCCATGCACTCGATGACGAGGGCCTCGACCCCGGGACCGACGTGCTCGGCGACCACGTCGATCTGCTCGTTGATCGTGGCCGCGCCGCGCCGGGCGATCGGGGTCTCCGTCCCCCTCCGCTCGATGACCCGCGCGGCGCTGCCCGTCGTCTTGGCCACGGTGACGAAGCCGCCCTCGCGGAGGACGCCGGCCACCAGCCGGGTCACGCTCGACTTGCCGCGGATGCCGTTGACGTGGACCCGCACGTCCAGGTGGTCCAGGCGTGCGCGGTGCGCGGAGACCGACACGGCCCAGTACGCCATGAGCAGGAGGGCCACGACGGCGAGGAAGAGGAGGCTGGCGGCCCCGGCGGTCACGTCACCCTGCCCGGGGGAACGGAGCCGGAGGAGTGGGCTCCCGTCTGCTCGATGCGGGCGGCCCGGCGGGCCGCCTCCAGCAGCGCACCCGCGTCGGTGAGCCGGTCGCTCATCACGGCGAGGCCGGCGCTGAGCTCGGCGCACTCGACGAGGTTGTGGCGCTCGTCCGTCTGCCGGACGGTGAAGGCGGCGCGCGTCGCCGCGTCCAGGACGGGTCCCACGACCTCCCAGGCCGAGGCGGCGTCCGTCTCGGGCAGGATCGCCCCGAGCTCGTCCGGCCCCAGGGCGAAGGGCACGTCGGTGTCCCGCAGCAGGGTCTCCACCAGGCGGGCGACGGCTCGGTGGGCCGCCGTCCGGGCGGTGCGGTCCAGGTCGTCGTCGGTGAGGGACACCGCGATCACCACGACGGCCAGCGGGCGGTGGTGACCGCGGGCACGGGCGACCTCGTCCTCGAGGCGGGCGGTGGCCACCTCGGCGGTCAGCAGGCCGAGCGAACCGTAGGCGGGGACGACGGCGCCGTCGTCGTCCGACTCCTCCCCCCGCCGTCCGTGCAGGGCGGCGGCGACCATGCCGACGAGCCACCCCAGCGCCATCAGGCTGATGACGAGGACCAGCGACGTCGGGAAGGACTCGGGGGTCCACTGGTCGGTGAGGCGCCGGCCCAGCACCACCGCGGCCGCGATCCCGATGCCGAGGACGAGTCCCCCGAGGGCGTCGAGGAAGAGCGCGCCGAGCGCCGTGACCACCACCGCGGAGACCCCGATGAGCGGGTACGGCCCCGGCGCGGCCACCGCGACGCCACCGGCGAGCGCCGCGACGACGAGCGCCATCGCGACCGGGACGTGCTGCTCAGTCCAGCCCGATGTCAGCCTGCGTCGCATCGCGATCGCTCCGGCCTTTCCACCGCCAGCGTGCGGACAGGAAGAGGAGGACGAAGACCGCGCCGGCCACGCCGCCGCGCAGCAGCTCCACGTACCAAGCCGGGGGATCGAGCCCCATGGCATCCGGCCCCACCCTGCGGGACCATATCCAATCCATGTGGTCGCTGACCAACGTCCCGCACCGGCGGGCGGTGCGCGCGCCGAGCGACCCGGGACCGGCCGCCCGCGTACGCGCGCCGGCCGCGGCCGTGCCGGTCCTGGTCCTCGTCGCGTGTGCCGGGCCGACGGTGGAGCCGGGCCCGACGATCGAGCAGGTGGAGCTGGGCCCTCGGATCGAGCAGATGCTCCAAGCGGGACCGGGACGCGACTCGTCGGCCTACCGCACCCTCGGCGACGCCGAGAACGGGCGCCTGGCCGACGCGGTGCTGGCCGGCCTGGAGGGGGGCGAGGAGCCGCCGCTGCCGGACGGCACCCAGGCCCTGGAGGCGGTCGACGGATCCGACCGGCCGGTGCGGGTCGTGGCCGAGGACCTGGACGGCGGAGAGCTGCGCGGGCTGGGCCTCTACGCCGTCCGGGACGGCGCGGGCGTGCCGCCCCGGCTCGTCGTCGAGGTGCCGCACCCGCGCGCCGACCGGCGGACCGAGGACCTCGGCCCCGAGCTGTTCACGGCTCTCGACGCCGACGCCCTGTTCGTCGCCGGCGCCCACCGGACCGCGGGCGACGACGCGGCGGACGTCGCCCACGAACGGGACAGCGCCTTCGCCGCCGTCGACCGGGCGGTGGTCGGCCGCGGAACCGTCGTCCTGCAGGTCCACGGGTTCGACGACTCCGACCACGAGGGCGCCGCCCAGGTCGTCCTGTCCAGCGGCAAGGCCGATCCCGATCCCCTGGTGCGGGACCTGGACGCGGCCCTGCAGGACGCCGGCGTCGAGACCTGCGTCTACGACGGGAAGCGGTGCCAGGACCTGGCGGGCACGACGAACGTCCAGGCCGCGCACGCCCACGAGGTGGGCGCCACCTTCGTCCACCTGGAACTGGCCCCGGACCTGCGCGAGGAGGGCGCCGATCGCGACCGCCTGGTGGACGTCCTCGCCGAGGTGCTCACGCGCTGACGCCGCGGCGCCGCCCGATGCCCGCTCGTCACTACGTGTGATCGGGACACCGTGTAGAGTGAGCGACGCGATGCCCCGCTCCACGCGGGCGCCCGTCCGCAGCGAGGGTCGCCGGACGGATTCGGACGTCCGGGCGCCCGTGCGGCGGCGGGAGCGAGGAAGACGCTGATGCGCGCGAAGACGAGCGGGCAGGAATCACGGGTCGTGCGTCGTGCCCGGGCGGCGGCGATCGCGGTGGTCCTGCTCGGGGGCGCGGCCCTGGCCACGACCGACGGCGATCCCGTCCCTGCGCCGGCGGGTGGCACGGACATCGCGGACGCGTCGACGCAGGCTTCCGCGGCGACCGGCCCGCTGACGACCGCTCCCGGAGTCGGCACGCGCGGTCCGCTGCGCGAGACGCGGATGGCCGCGCCCGACCGGGTCGTCGTCCGCGACGACCTGGGGCCGGTGGCCACCTTCACGGTCGGCTCCCGCACCGTGACGCTGCGCGGACCGCAGCGGACGTTCACCGAGTCGACGACGACCGCGTCGGTCACCACGACCACATGGGTGCGGCTGCTCCCGCAGCCCTTCGCGGGCACCGTGGACCACGGCTGGCTGACCGCCCGCCTGCACGACACCGACGACGACGTGCTCGAGGTGGCGCGCCAGTACCTCACCGGTGCGCCCGACCGCACGGACGCGTCCGGCTCCCGGATCGCCGGCGATGCGTCCTACGGGCCGCTGCGGACCGACGGCACCCGCGAAGAGGGCTCGGACTTCAACGACTACCTCGGCGTCCCCTGGTCCTACGCGACCGGGGGCGACCGGCCGGAGGTCCACCAGCAGGGAGCTCTCGACTGCTCGGGATACGTCCGCGCCGTCTTCGGTCACCGCGGCGGCGTACCGCTGACCCTGGAGCCGGACGGCGCGGCGCTGCCCCGGCGCGCGGTGCAGATGAACGCCTCGGCACCCGGGGTCGTCGTCGTCCGCGACACCGGGACGCGTCCGGTCGGCCTGGCCGCCCTGCAGCCCGGAGACCTGGTGTTCTTCGACGCGAGCACCGACGACGGCACGCTCGTCGACCACGTCGGCATCCTGCTGGGCACGGACTCCACGGGCGCCCCCCGGTTCCTGTCCAGCCGCAAGGGCGCGGACGGGCCCACGATGGGCGACGTCCGCGGCCGGTCGATCCTGTCCGGGAACGGGCTGTACGCCAGCTCCTTCCGCTCGGCCCGGCGTCTCTGACGCCAGCGGCACCGACCCGCCCCGGGCTGGGTCCGTCCCCGAACGGGCCGGGACCAGTGCGATGATCAGGGCCTCGCGCCCGTAGCTCAGCGGATAGAGCAGGTGCCTTCTAAGCACTTGGTCGCAGGTTCGATCCCTGCCGGGCGCGCGCCGGGCGACCCTCCGGGTCGGGGATCCGTCAGCCGACGACCAGCGGGGTCAGCCCGCCGGCTGCGCCGCCGCGGGTCCGGGCGAGCCCGACCCGTGCACCGCCCCGGCGGGTAGCGGCACCGCGCGCCGGGTCGTGGCTCCGGGTGAGGAGACGCGCTCCGAGGCCAACCCGACGGCGGCGACAACGGCCGCCAACCCGTACCAGCTCCCCAGCAGCATCCAGAACACCGCCACGACGACCCCTCCCGCCTTCCGGACCGGACGGGAGGGACATCGGCAGGAGCGCCCTCGGATGGAACGGTCCGCTCCGCGGATGCTCCGGACGGGTGAGCCCTCGCGCCGACGAACGCCTGTCGGCACCGCCGGGACCCACCCCTTTCACCGCGCAGGTTCTCGTTGCCCGGGTCGGGCTGCGGGCGACCTGACGACCCGAGCAGTCACTCGCGTCCATGCAGCAACTCTGGACGCACCCGTCCGAGAGTCCGCATCGAAGTCGAAGACGTCGTCGACGGTGTCAAGGTACGGACACGACGTAGGCCGAACCGTCGTCGGTTCCCGCAACATTGTCCTCTGGTGCCCCGATCACCGCGGTTCCACCGGAGAGATCCACGTCGTAACCGAACTTGTCCGTCGCGGAGGCATCCACCGCCCTGATGGTCTCGTGAAGCCCGAAGTCTGATCCGATCCGGCGGTACACGTACGCCTCCCCCGTGCGTTGATTCGTATCAGGGGCGCCGACCAGTGCGGTCGGGCTGCCCGATGCGGTGTCGATGGCCACGGACTGGCCGAAGGCTGCGGCGTTCGCCGGAGCGCAGTCGAGCGATCCCTCCGCCGTCCAGGTCACCCCCGCGCGCGCGAAGAAATAGACGATGCTCAGGTTGCCGCAGAAGAAGTTGGAGCTGCCAACCGGCTCGCCGACGACCAAGAAATCCCCGAAGACGGCAACGGACGTCCCGAAGGACTTGCCACCGCCGAGCGGGGATGTGAGCCGGGCCTGCGGCGTCCACGGCGAAGCCGGATCATCCGGACGCACGAACACATGGACGGATCCACGTTGGTCGTCCTCCGGCGCTCCGACGACCGCGGTCAGTGCCGACATCTCGACCGCAGAGCCGAAGAACTCGAAGTCGCCGGCGCTGCCCCCAGCGGTCAGCGAGGAGCGAAAGCCCCAATCCTCGGGACGGTAGAAGGCGGTGACAGATCCTGATTGGGAGAGCCCGCCCGCACCGGTCGTATCGTCCAATGGCACGCCGATCAGAGCATCACTCCGGGCGATCGTGACGGAGGACCCGAATCGATCATTACCTCCACGGTTGTGCGCGATGGTGACCTTTCGTGACTGCGTCCAGGTGGTGCCCACCCGGGTGAACACGTAGGCCGCACCGGCATCCGTCCCGCCGGGGTTGTCGTCGAAGGGCGCGCCTATGACCAAGTGGGTGCCGATACCACCTGAGAAGACGTCGACGGACGCCCCGAATTGATCTCCCGATGCGGTGTCCACGCCCGTCAACATCGCCTCCTGCACCCAGGTCGCACCAGATCGCCTGAACACATAAGCGGCACCGGCGTCCGTCTTACCGTCGTAGTCATCAAAGGGAGCTCCGACGACGGCGACGGCACCCCATATCGCGACAGAGGTACCGAACCGGGATCCATCTTCGAGCCCTGGGACGGAAAGCTTGGTCGTAGCCACGATCGGCGCGGGCTGCGCCTCGGCCACAGGAGCTGGGATGAGGGTCCCCGCGGCCGCGAGGGCGGTCGCGAGAACCGTGACCGCCGGCGTTCGTCGGTCGGTCATGGCGTCTCCCGAACGACCGCACGACGACCTGTGCGGGTGCGGACGTGCTCGGTCGAGATGACAGAGCTCCGGGCCGAGTCGGGCCTCGCATGGCGGAACTGGTCGGGAACGCCGGATTCCTGCCGCTCGTGCGGCAGCGGCAGCAGGTCCAGCCCGAGCGGAGGCCCAGCTCGGTGGCCCGTCCGACCCCGCCCAGGCCGATGGGAGGCAGGCAGGCGAAGCCACTGAGAAAGTTCCGGGTGGTGCGGGCCGATCTCGTCGGGCTGCCCACGCCCCGACCGGCTCGGACCGGGGGGTGGGCGGAACGATCCACGGACCATGGCCTCGGCAGGCTGGTCCGCGCTCATCCGGGGCTGCGGTGTGACGCCGTCCCAGGACGCGTCGGGACATGCACGCTCGAAGCCCATGCGATGGTCGGCGACCGCCGCACGACCCTCGAGACGGGGCCCCTCGGGCACCTCGGCGACGGCCTCCTCGGCGTACGGTCGCTCGATCGCGGCGTTCTGGCCGGCCATGACGGCATCGGTGATCCGCTCCGTGATCTGTCGCGCCTGCCCCATGACGACCTCCTCAGTCGCCGTCGGACCCGCCCGCTCAGCACGTCCTCGGTGGGGTCCTCGTCCGTGGCGGGCCGGCTCCAGCGTGGACCGCGTCGGAACAGGCGCTGAAGAGCCGAACGGCCCGTCGGAATCCTTGGTTCAGCTCGATGCCATCGCCTTCGGCAGCCCCGGGTTGCGGCGCCGACGTGGCCGCCGCCGACGTCGGCGTCCGGCTGCTCCGTGCTGCGGCGCCGCAACTGCGGTCGACCGCCCGCGGATCACCGCCGCTCGGTCGGGCGCTCGGACGGCGGCCGGAAGACCGCGAACGGGTCGGTCACCTCCAGCGACGACGAGGCGAACCGGTAGAGCATCGCCGGGCGACCACCGGACCTCCCCGGGTGCGCCATCTCGCCGGTCGGCTCGAGCACCCCCCGCCGCAGCAGCACCCGCTGCAGGTTGGTCGCCGTCACGTCGTAGCCGAGCGCCGCGACGTAGACGGTCCGCAGCTCGGCGATGGTGAAGGTCGGCGGCGCGAGGGCGAACCCGACGTTGGTGTACGACAGCTTCGCCCGCAGCCGGCCCAGGGCCGAGCCGACGATCGAGCCGTGGTCGAACGCCGTCGGCGGCAGCGCGGCGACCGGGTGCCAGGCGGTGTCGTCGGGGAGGGCCGGGTCCAGGCCGGCCGGGATCAACCCCAGGTAGGCGGTGGCCACCGTCCGACCGCGCGGGTCGCGGCCGGGGTCGCTGCGGGTCTCCAGCTGCTCCAGGTGGGCCAGTTGCCGCAGCTCGACCTTCGACGCCAGCTGCCGGGCCACCGACGCACCGAGCGTCTCGTCGGGCAGCAGCGGCCCGCCGGGGAGGGCCCAGGCGCCGACGAAGGGGGCGTTGGCCCGCTGCCACAGCAGGACGTGCAGGCGCGCCGCCCGGACCTGCAGCACGACGGCCAGGGCCTGGTGCGGAAAGGCCGGGCGGTCCGGTGAGGACCACACGGAAGCCACGCAGTGCATGGTACGTTGACGCCCATAGGTTTCAAACCTACGGTATAAAACCGACCGCCAGGAGGCCACGGTGACCGCGATCCTTTCCGCCCCGACCCGCAGCACCTGGTCCCCCGAGCAGTGGCAGGACTGGCGCGACGAGGTCCGCCGGCTGGCCGCCGAGCGCGACGCCGTCCTGCTCGCGCACAACTACCAGGCCCCGGAGATCCAGGACGTCGCCGACCACGTCGGCGACTCCCTCGCCCTCTCCCGCCTCGCCGCCGCCAGCGAGGCGAGCACGATCGTCTTCGCCGGCGTCCACTTCATGGCCGAGACGGCCAAGATCCTGGCGCCGGAGAAGACCGTCCTGGTGCCCGACGCGAACGCCGGCTGCTCGCTGGCCGACACCATCACCGCCGACCAGCTGCGTGCGTGGAAGGCCGAACACCCCGGCGCCGTCGTCGTCTCCTACGTCAACACCTCGGCCGAGGTGAAGGCCGAGACCGACATCTGCTGCACGTCGTCCAACGCCGTCGAGGTCGTGGAGTCGGTACCGGCCGACCGGGAGATCCTCTTCCTGCCCGACCAGTTCCTCGGCGCGCACGTCCAGCGGGTCACCGGCCGCACCGACATGCGCATCTGGATGGGCGAGTGCCACGTGCACGCCGGCATCTCCCCCACCGACCTGCGGGCCAGCGTCGAGCGCGACCCGGACGCCGAGCTGCTCGTGCACCCCGAGTGCGGCTGCGCGACCAGCGCGCTGTGGATGGTCGGCTCCGGCGACCTCCCGGAGGAACGGGTCCACGTCCTCTCCACCGGCGGCATGCTCGACCAGGCCCGGCGGACGACGGCGAAGCGCGTGCTGGTCGCCACCGAGATCGGCATGCTGCACCAGCTCCGGCAGGCCAACCGGACGACGGACTTCCAGCCGGTCAACCCGCGTGCCGCCTGCCCCTACATGAAGATGTCGACGCCGGAGAAGCTGCTGCGCGCGCTCCGCGAGGGCCGCGACGAGGTGACCGTCGACCCCGCCGTCGCCGCCCGGGCGCGCGCCGCGGTCGAGGCGATGGTCGCCCTGGGGACGCCGTCCCCGGTGGCCGAGTGAGGACGGCGGCGCCGCGGCGGCTGACCCCGGTCCCCCCGGCGGTCGTCCCGGCGGTCGTCCCGGCCCTCCCCCTGCCGGCCGCCGGCTGGACGCGGACGACCGACGTCGTGGTCGTCGGCAGCGGGGCGGCCGGGCTGATGGCCGCGCTGGCACTGGCCGATGCCGGGCGCGCGGTCACCGTCGTGACCAAGGGCTGCCTCGGCGACGGCAGCACCGCCTGGGCGCAGGGCGGCCTGGCCGCCGTCCTCGGCCCGGACGACGACCACCGGCTGCACGTCCACGACACCCTCGTCGCGGGCGCCGGGCTCTGCGACGAGCCGGCGGTGCGCACCCTCGTCGCGGAGGCACCCGCCGCGATCGCCCTGCTGCAGCGCCTCGGTGCCCGGCTCGACCTCGCCCCCGACGGCCGGCCCGCGCTGACCCGCGAGGGCGGGCACAGCCGCGACCGGATCGTGCACGCCGGCGGTGACGCCAGCGGCGCCGAGGTCACCCACACGCTCGGCACCGCGCTCCGGGCCCGCGGTGTCGCGGTGCTCGACCGCACCGCCGCCCTCGACACCCTGCGCGCCCCCGGCGGGGCGGTCGCCGGACTGCGGGTGGCCCGGGTCGCCGACGACGGCCGGTTGGTCGACGCCGGCGACCTCCGCGCGCGGGCCGTCGTCCTCGCCACCGGCGGCTACGGGCACGTGTACGCGGCCACCAGCAACCCCGCCGGGGCGACCGGTGACGGGCTGGCCCTGGCGCTGCGCGCCGGGGCCGAGGCCGCCGACGTGGAGTTCGTCCAGTTCCACCCGACCGTGCTGTGGCGCGGTCCGGACGCCGAGGGCCAGCAGGTGCTGGTCTCCGAGGCGGTCCGCGGCGAGGGCGCCGTCCTGGTCGACCGGTCCGGACGCCGGATCATGGCCGGCGCGCACCCGCTGGCCGACCTCGCCCCGCGCGACGTCGTCTCGGCCACCATCGCCGCGCACCTGCGCGCCACCGGCGCCGACTGCGTGTTCCTCGACGCCACGCACCTGGGCCGCGCGTTCCTCGAGCGGCGGTTCCCCGGCATCCTGCGCGCCTGCCGCGCGGCCGGCGTCGACCCGGCCGGCGAGCCGGTGCCGGTCGTCCCCGCCGCCCACTACACCTGCGGGGGCGTGCTCGCCGAGCTCGACGGGCGCACCGGCGTCGCCGGCCTGTTCGCGGTCGGGGAGGTGGCGTGCACCGGCGTCCAGGGCGCCAACCGGCTGGCCTCCAACTCGATCCCCGAGGGGCTGGTCGCCGCCCGCCGCTGCGCGGCGCTGCTCGCGACGGAGCTACCGGCGCCCGCGGACCCGGTGCCGCCGTCCGAGGCCGGGACCGCGGTCGACCCCGCGGCCCGGAGTGCGCTCACCGCGGCCACCAGCCGCGGCGCGGGCGTGCTGCGCGACGCCGACGGCCTGGGCGGGCTCGCCGCTGCGCTGGCCGCCGTCCCCCACCGCGACGCCGCGCTGCCGCTCGACCTGGCCGCGCTGGAGGTCACCGCCCTGCACACCGCCGCCACGCTGCTCGCCGCCGCGGCGCTCGGCCGACCCGAGAGCCGCGGCTGCCACCGGCGCGCCGACGCGCCCGCGCCCCGCGCCGACTGGCGGGTGCGCCTGGCGCACCGCATCGACGCCGCCGGGCACGTGCACACCCGCCGGCTGCCCGTGCGCGGCGCGCAGCCCGAGCA
Source organism: Geodermatophilus sp. YIM 151500 (assembly GCF_025716945.1). Lineage (GTDB taxonomy): Bacteria > Actinomycetota > Actinomycetes > Mycobacteriales > Geodermatophilaceae > YIM-151500. The sequence continues at coordinate 51,860 of NZ_JAOVZT010000010.1, read as the reverse complement.
GGTGGTCGCGTGACCGCCGCCCGGGAGGAGACCCTGCCGGCCGAGGTCGCCGACGCCCTCCGGACCGGGGGGCTCGACCCGGCCGGCGTCCGGCGGATCGTGCGGCGGGCGCTCGACGAGGACCTCGCGCTCGGTCCCGACGTCACCACGCTGGCGACCGTGCCCGCGCGCGCCCGGGCGAGCGGAGACGTGGTTCCGCGCGTGCCCGGCGTGCTCGCCGGCGTCCCGGTGGCCGCCGCGGTGTTCGCCCTGGTCGGGGGCTCGGACGTCGAGACCGTGCTGCGCGCGGCCGACGGCGCCGCCGCCGAGCCGGGACGCCCCGCGCTCACCGTCACCGGGCCCACCCGGGCGCTGCTGACCGCCGAGCGCACCGCGCTCAACCTGGTCGGCCGGCTCTCGGGCATCGCCACGCTGACCCGGGCCTGGGTCGACGCGGTGGCCGGCAGCGGCGCGGCGATCCGCGACACCCGCAAGACCACGCCGGGCCTGCGGGTGCTGGAGAAGTACGCCGTCCGCTGCGGCGCCGGCGTCAACCACCGGATGGCGCTCGGCGACGCCGCGCTGGTCAAGGACAACCACGTCCTGGCCGCCGGCGGCATCACCGCGGCGGTCGAGGCGGTCCGGACGACGGCGCCGCACGTGCCGCTCGAGGTCGAGTGCGACACGCTCGACCAGGTCCGCGAGGCCGTGGCCGTGGGAGTCGAGCTCGTGCTGCTCGACAACTTCTCCCTCGACGACACCCGCGCCGCGGTCGAGCTGGTGCGCGGCACCGGGGTGCGGCTGGAGGCCAGCGGCGGACTGTCGCTGGACCGCGCGGCGGAGGTGGCCGCCACCGGCGTCGACTACCTGGCCGTGGGGGCGCTCACCCACAGCGCGCCGGTGCTCGACCTCGGCTTCGACCTGCACGCCTGACCTGCCCCCCGCCCGGGTCCGCCGCTCGACGACTCGTGGCGGTTCCGGATGCGGCGGAGCAACCGCATGTGCCGGCGGACGCGACCGGGACCCGCGACGGGGCGGGCGGGTGTGACGGACGCGCACGTCCCGTCACCCAGTGTGGTCGGTTGACCACGACTCTCCGTGTACCGGTTCCGTCACTCCACGGCTCCGATGAGTGAAGGTGTCCGGGTGAGCTTCCCCGCCCCCGAGCCGTCGCGCGACTCCGGCGGCGCTCCTCTCGCGGCGTCCGGGCACCGCCTGCGCGCGATCGACACGCTGCTCGCCGACCGCGGCCAGCTGTTCCAGGCGCTGTTCCTCGCCGCGCCGATCGCCAAGGCCCTGGTCGACCTCGACGGTCACGTGCTCGTCGCCAACACCATGCTGTGCGCCCTGACCGGGCGGACGGCGGAGGAGCTCGCCGGCCGGCACGTCGACCTGCTCGCGCACCCCGACGACGCGCCGATCAGCGACATCGCGCCGTTCCAGCCGCCGGACGCGCCGCAGCTGGACCCCTACCTGCTGCTGGACGGCGAGCGGCGGCTGCGGCGCTCCGACGGCCGCGAGCTGTGGGTGGTGCAGTCGCACGAGGTGGTGCACCACAGCAACGGCTCGCCGATGTTCGTCGTCCTGTCGCTGGTCGACGTGACCGACCGCCGCCGGGCGGAGGAGGACCTGGTCCGCCGGGCCTTCACCGACCCGCTCACCGGCCTGCCCAACCGGCGCGCGCTGACCGACCGGCTGCGGCACGCCGTGGCGCTCTCCCGCCGCCGCGGCCTGCAGGTGGGCCTCGTGCACCTGAACGTCGACCGGTTCAAGGCGGTCAACGAGGCGCTCGGGCACGAGGCCGGCGACCTGCTGCTCAGCCAGGTGGCCGACCGGCTGCGCTGGAGCACCCGGGTGGAGGACACCGCCGTCCGGCTCGGTGCCGACGAGTTCCTCGTCGTCGCCGAGGACGTCGAGGACCTCGACGGGCTGCGGGCCCTGGCCCACCGGCTGCTCGGCGTGCTCGACGAGCCGTTCGTGGTGAACGACCGGGAGATCACCCTCTCGGCCAGCGTCGGCCTGACCCTCGGCAACGACATGACGCCCGACGACCTGCTGCGGCAGGCCCAGAGCGCGCTCACCCGGGCGAAGGCCGACGGCACCCGGGGGCGCATCGAGGTGCACGAGGGCGTCCTCAGCGGCAGCGAGATGGACGCGCTGCAGCTGGAGACCGACCTCAAGCACGCGCTCGACAACGACGAGCTGCGGCTGTTCTACCAGCCGATCGTCCACCTGGCCGACGAGACGCTGCTCGGCTACGAGGCGCTGATCCGCTGGCAGCACCCCACCCGGGGCCTGCTGCCGCCCGGCGCCTTCCTCGCCGCCGCGGAGAACAACCGGCTCACCTCCAAGCTCGGCGAGTGGGTGCTGCGCCAGGCCTGCCACGACGCGGCGACCTGGCCCGACGACCTGCGGGTGCACGTCAACATCTCCGCCCGGCACCTGGCCGAGGAGGGGTTCAGCGAGCTGGTCGCCGCGGCGCTCGCCGAGTCCGGGCTGCCGCCCGAGCGGCTCGAGCTGGAGATCACCGAGTCGACGGCGCTGTTCGCCGCCGAGGCCACCCTGCACTCGGTGGCGGTGGTCACCGACCAGGGCGTCACGCTGGCGCTCGACGACTTCGGCACCGGCTACTCGGCCATCACCGCGCTGCACCGGCTGCCCATCCACACCGTCAAGATCGACCGCTCCTTCGTCGCGGACGTGGTCACCGAACCGTCGACCGCCGCCCTGGTGCACGGGCTGCTGCAGCTCGGCCGCGGCATGGGCCTGCAGGTCATCGCCGAGGGCATCGAGGACCTCGACCAGGCCGAGTGGCTGCGCGAGCACGGCTGCGCCATGGCCCAGGGCTACGCCTTCGGCCGTCCGGCTCCCCTCCCCGGCCCCGCCGAGCTGCTGCTCGAGCAGCTCGCGGCCGAGTCGGGTGCCGACGTCCCGGGCCACCCCGACACCGCCTGCACCGAGGAGACCCCGGCGGACGAGCACCCCTGACCCGGAGTGCATCCGTGCGCGCGACCCGCACGGATCCACTCCGCTCGGCTGCTCCGTGACGCACGACACGAGGCGCCTGACCAGCGCGGACGCCAGGATGCCCCCATGCGCACCGACGTCGCCGCCTCGCTCACCCTCTCCTGCCCCGCACCGGCGACCGCGCTGCTGCAGGTCGCCGTCGCCCGCCCGGCCGAGGAGCAGCTCACCGTGCTCACCGAGGGGCGCCCGGTGCCGGCCGAGGAGGTCGCGGTGGACGGCGCCCGCGTGCACCGGGTGCGGCTGGCCGAGGGCACCACGACCGTCCGCTACACGGCCCGCGTCGAGGACGGCGGCACGCCTCGGCCGGTGACGCCGGCCGAGGAGACGGTGGCCCTCCGCCCCAGCCGCTACTGCCCGTCGGACCAGCTGGAGGGCTTCGCCACCGGCGAGTTCGACCGCTCGCTGCCCCGGGGCGAGCTGGTCACCGCGGTCGCCGACTGGGTGCACCGCCGGCTGGTCTACGCCGCCGGCGCGAGCCGCCCGGTCGACACCGCCGTCGACACGCTGCTCGCCGGCCAGGGGGTGTGCCGCGACTACGCGCACCTCACCGTCACGCTGCTGCGGGCGCTGGAGGTGCCCGCCCGGCTGGTCGCCGTCTACGCGCCCGGGCTGTCGCCGATGGACTTCCACGCCGTCGTCGAGACCGCCGTCGACGGCACCTGGTGCACGGTCGACGCGACGCGGCTGGCCCCGACGGCGTCCCTGGTGCGCATCTGCTCCGGTCGGGACGCCGCTGACACCGCCTTCCTCACCACGCTCGGCGGTCGGGCGACGCTCACCGACATGCGGGTGACCGCCGCCGTCGAGGGCGCGCTCCCCCGACCGGACCCCACGCCGTTCCCCCTGCCCTGAGCCTTCCGGAGCGCGCGTCGCCCCGCGCCGTCTGCCAAGGTGACCGGGTGCGGACGACGGGCAGCCGAGAGGTGTACCGCAACCCGTGGATCCGGGTCCGGGAGGACGCCGTCGAGCTGGCCGACGGCTCGGCCGGCGTCTACGGCGTCGTCGAGCGCCCGCACTTCGCGCTGGTCCTCCCGCGCGAGGACGACGGCTTCTGGCTGGTCGAGCAGTTCCGCTACCCGCTCGGCCGCCGGGCGTGGGAGTTCCCGCAGGGCACCTGGTCGGCCGGCAACGACGGGTCGGCCGAGGAGCTCGCCCTTGCGGAGCTCGCCGAGGAGACCGGCCTGCGGGCCCGGCGGATCGAGCACCTCGGCCGGCTGGACCTCGCGCCGGGGCTGGCGACGCAGCGGTTCGACGTCTGGCTGGCCACCGACCTCGTGCACGGCGACGCGCAGCGGGAGGCCACCGAGGCCGACATGGTGCAGGCGTTCGTGCCGGACGACGAGCTGCACGCGCGGATCCGCGACGGCCGGTTCACCGACGGCCCGTCGCTGGCCGCCTACGCGCTCTGGCTGCTCCGCGGCTGACCGGCCGGGCCGGGTCAGCGCCGGCGCCGCCACCACCGCCGGCGGGTCGTCGGCGCGGGCGGCGCCGCCTCCTCGGCCGGGGCGGGGCGGGCCGCGCGCCACGCGGCCACCGCGGCGGCGACGTCGACCTGCCCGACCGGCACGGGCGGGCCCTCGGCGGGCCGCCGCCAGAAGGCGTCGACGCGCGCGTTGAAGTTGTCGACCGCGGCGCGCACCGCCGTCTCCGACGGCAACCGGGCCAGCCGGGCCGGCAGGTCCTCCCGCTCCCGGCGCAGCGCCAACCCGGGCGGCAGCATGCCCAGCGGGTCGACGTTCTCCCGGCGGGCCCACTCCAGCGCCCAGTCGTAGCTGGTCAGCTCGCGGTCGAGGCCCGCGAGCGGCCGGCCGGCCCCGGCCAGGTCGTCGAAGGCGCCGGCCTCCTGCGCCCTGCGCACCTGGGAGTCGACCCACGTCTGGAACGACACACCGGGCGGCTTGCGTTCCGTCACCCGACCTCCCCGTCGGCGCCCGAGTCGCGCCAGGTCTCCAGGAGCCGCAGCCAGACCTCGTTCATCGTCGGATAGGCGGGCACCGCGTGCCACAGCCGGCTGATCGGCACCTCCCCGACGACGGCGACGGTGGCCGCCTGCAGCAGCTCGGCGACCCCGGCGCCGACGAAGGTCGCCCCGAGCAGCACCTCCCGTTCGGCGTCGACGACCGCGATCGCCGTCCCCTCGTAGCCGTCGGTGAACAGCGACGCCCCGGCGACCTGGCCGATCGGGTACTCGACGACCCGGTGCGGCCGGCCCTGCTGCGCGGCCTCGGCCGACGTCAGGCCGACGCTGGCGACCTGCGGGGAGGTGAACACGACCGACGGGGTCGCGACCCGGTCGGCGGTGGCTGCGAACGGCGACCAGTCGTCGAGCGGGACCTCCTCCCCCCGCGCCCGGGCGACGATGGCGGCGCCGGCCTGCCGGGCCTGGTACTTGCCCATGTGCGTGAGCTGGCGGCGGCCGTTGACGTCGCCGACGCCGTACAGCCACGGCCGCCCGCGCACCTGCATCGAGTCGTCGACGTCGAGGTAGCGCCCGGGTTCCAGCCCGACGGTCTCCACGCCGAGGTCCCGCGTGCGGGCGCGCCGGCCGACCGCGACCAGCAGCCGGTCGCCGCGCAGCTCGCCGTCCGCCGTCGTCACCACGACCTCGGCGCCGTCGCGCCGGGCCGCGGTCACCCCGGTCCCCAGCCGGACGTCGACGTCGCGCTCGCGGAGCGAGGCGGCCACCGCGTCGGACGCGGCGCGCTCGGCACCCGCCAGCAGCCGGTCCCCCATCTCCAGCACGGTCACCCGCGAGCCGAGCGCCTGCCAGGCGAAGGCCATCTCGCAACCCACGTAGCCGCCACCCAGCACGAGCAGCCGGCCGGGCGCCTCCTTCGCGCTGGTGGCGTCGCGCGGCATCCAGGGCTCGACGTCGGCCAGCCCGTCGACCGGTGGCAGGGCCGGCTCCGAGCCGGTGCACACCCCGACCGCGTGCCGGGCGGTGAGCCGCAGGTCGCCGTCACCGGTGCCGACGACCACCGCCCGCTCGCCGTCCAGCCGTCCGGCGCCGCGGACGAGCGCGATCCCGGCGCTCTCGACCCAGCTCACCTGGCTGGAGTCGTCCCAACCGTGGGTGAAGGTGTCGCGGCGGGCGAGCGTGGCGGCGACGTCCTGCCGCCCGGTGACCGCCTGCCGGGCGCCGTCGACCGACCGCGCCTCGGTGAGCACCTCGGTGCCGCGCAGCAGGGCCTTGCTCGGCATGCAGGCCCAGTAGGAGCACTCGCCGCCGACCAGGTCGGGCTCGACCAGGACGGCGGACAGCCCGCCCTTCACCACGATGTCCGCCAGGTTCTCACCGGTCGACCCGGCGCCGAGGACGACGACGTCGAAGGTCCGCTCCCGCGCACTGGTCACCGACCCATCCTCACGATGTGGTCGACTGGCCGCCATGCCGGTCGACGCCGCCGAGTTCGCCGCTGCGCTGCGGCAGTACGCCTCCGGCGTGTGCCTGCTGACCGTGCAGGACGACATCGACGACGTCGGGACGACGGTGAGCTCGGTCATGAGCGTCTCGGCGGCGCCGCCGCTGGTCGCCGTCGGGCTGGCGGCCGACGGCTATCCGGCCGAGGTGCTCGGCGGGGTCGGCGCCTGCGCCCTCACCGTGCTCGCCGCGCAGCACGCGATCGTCGCCAGCCGCTTCGCCTCGGCCGGTCGCCCCAGCGCCCGGCACCTGCTGGAGTCCGTCCCCTGGACCCGGGCGGCCGGCAGCGGCGCGATCGTGCTGCGCGACGGCGTGGCCGGGCTCGACTGCCGGGTGTCGTCGCTGGTGCCGGCCGGCGACCACGTGCTCGCGCTGCTGGAGGTCGACGCCGTCCCGGTGCTCGACGTGCGCGCCCGGCCCCTGCTGCGGCTGCGCGGCCGGTACGCCGAGGCCGTCCCCGTCCAGGCCTGACCCTCCGACGGTGGTGATGGCCATCACCACCGTCGCTGTCGGGGCGGGCGGCGGGCCGCGGGGGCGGGACGGCGCGTCGCACACGGGGGGCACTCCGGGGCGCCCGCGCACGACGATCATGGGAATGTGTCACATCCCGGCGCGCGGCGGTGCTCTCCCGGTGTGGGCCCCTCATTCCCGGATCCGTCCGGCGCAACCGCCGTCCTGCCCGTCGCCGGCGCGGCGGCACGGACGCGGGTGAGCGCGGCAGCCGCCCCGCCGGGCGTGCGACCCGACCTCGAGCAGGTGTTCCGGTCCGACTACCCGCGGGTGGTCGCCGTCGCCGCCCGGGTGCTCGGCTCCCGCGACTGGGCCGAGGACGTCGCCCAGGAGGTCTTCCTGTCCTTCGGCCGCTCCTCGGTACCGGCCGGTGAGGCCACCGGGTGGCTCACCGTGGCCGCCGCGCACACCGCGCTCAACGTCCTGCGGGCCGGTCGGCGGCGCGCGGCGCGCGAGCAGGCGGTCGGCGCCGGTGGCCGGGACGTCCCCGACGTCGCCGACGCCGTCGTCGCCGGCGACGAGAGCAGCCGGGTCCGGGCCGCGCTGGCCCGGCTGCCCCGCAAGCAGGCCGTGGCGCTGGTGCTGCGGCACAGCGGCGCGAGCTACGCCGAGGTGGCCGGGGCCCTCGGCCTGTCCGTCGGCAGCGTGGGCACGACCGTGCGCCGCGCCGAATCCGCCCTGCGCGAGGAGTTGGGGAACGATGCGTCATCCGTCTGACGGAACCCTGCGGAGGCTGCTCGACGAGCCCGTCGCCGTCTCCGACGACGACCGGGCGCACGTCGCCTCCTGCGCGACCTGCCTGACCGGTCTGGCGGCCGCCCGCGCCGACGCGGCCGCGGTCGGCGGCGCCCTGCGCCCCGGCGGCGCCGCGGAGGTCGACGTCGACCGCGCCTGGGCAGGCCTCGCCGCGACGCTCGCGACGACCGCTCCGGCGCCCGCCCCGGCCCGGCGGCCGGCCCGGGCCGGCCGGTGGCGGGCGGCGCTGCGCCGCCCGGCGGTGGCCGCCCTCGGCGCGCTCGTCGTGGTGGCCGGCGGCGGCGTCGCGGCCGCCAACGACTGGCTGCCGATCTTCCGCACCGAGCAGGTCGCGCCGGTCGAGTTCCGCCCCGCCGACCTGGTGGCGCTACCCGACCTGACCGCCTACGGCGACCTCGAGGTCACCGGGTCCGGCGAGCCGGAGACCGTCCCGGACGCCGCCACCGCGGAGGAACGCACCGGGCTCGACGTCCCGGCCGTCGCGGAGCTGCCCACGGGCGTCGTCGGCGAGCCGGCCTACCAGGTGGTGGGGCAGGTCACCGCGACCTTCACGTTCGACGCCGAGTCGGTCGCGGCCGCGGGAGGCGGCGAGCTGCCGGCGGAGCTGGCCGGCAGCCGCTTCCGCATGGAGGCCGGGCCCGGCGTCGCGGCCGTGTGGTCGCAGTCCTCCGGCCTGCCGGCGCTCGTCGTCGCCCGCGCGGTGGCGCCCACCGTCTACTCCGACGGCGTGCCGTTCGAGACCGCCCGCGACCTCCTGCTGTCGCTGCCGGGTCTGCCGGCCGACCTCGCCGAGCAGCTGCGCGCGCTGTCCGCCGACGGCTCGACCCTGCCGCTCCCGGTCCCGGCCGACCGGGTCACGAGCGAGCCGGCGGACGTCGACGGCCTGCCCGCGACCGCGCTCGCCTCCCGGGACGGCCTGCTCGCCGGCGTGGTGTGGGTCGACGACGGCGTGGTGACGGTCGTGGCGGGCAGCATCGGCACGGACGAGGCCCTGGCCGTCGCCCGCGAGCTGCGGTGACGACCCCCGCCGCGGTCGCGGCCGCGGCCGAGCTGGTCTCCGGCCTGCCGGCCTCGCCCGCGGTGTGGTGTTCCGGGCTGCGGAAGCGGTACGGACGGCGGACCGCCGTCGACGGGGTCTCGTTCACCGTGGGCCGCGGCGAGGTCCTCGGCCTGCTCGGGCCGAACGGGGCGGGCAAGACCAGCGTGATCAAGATGCTGCTGGGTCTGGTCCGCCCCGACGCCGGCGAGGTGATGCTGCTCGGCCGGCCGGCGGGCGACCCGGCGGCCCGCGCGCGCGTCGGCTACCTGCCCGAGCTCTTCCGCTACCAGCCCTGGTTGACCGCCGACGAGGTGCTCCTGCTGCACGCCCGGCTGGCCCGCGTGCGGGCGAGCACCGCCGAGCGGCTCGAGGGGCTGGCGCGGGTGGGGCTCGCCGAGCGCGCCGGCGACCGCGTCGGGGGGTTCTCCAAAGGCATGCAGCAGCGGCTGGGGCTGGCCGTCGCTCTGGTCGGCGACCCGCGGCTCGTCGTCCTCGACGAGCCGACCAGCGCACTGGACCCGCTCGGCCGGGCCGACGTCCGCGACCTGGTGCTCGACCTGAAAGGCCGCGGGGTTGCGGTCCTGCTCAATTCCCACCTCATCGGCGAGGTGGAACGGGTCTGCGACCGCGTCGTCGTCCTCGACCGCGGCCGGCTCGCCGCCTCCGGGACGCTGGCGGAGCTGCTCGGGGCCCGCGAGGTCCGGCTGCGGCTGACCGGCGTGGACGCCCACGCCACGGCCCGGCTGCACGCCGCGGGACTGACCGGCCGCGACGGGGACTGGTTCACCGTGGCCCTGCCCGCCGACGAGGACGCCGGCACCGGCACCGGCACCGGCGCCGGTGTCGGCTCCGGCGCCGCCGGGCGTTCTGCGGACGACGGCGGCGCGGTGCCCGACCTGGTGCGCGACCTCGTCGCGCGCGGCGTCCGGGTGCACGCCGTGGAGCCGCGGCGGATCAGCCTCGAGGACCGGCTGCTGGGCATCCTGCGCGATGCGGAGCACTCCGACGGGGGCGGCCGGTGACCGTGCTGACCATCACCGCGCTCACCCTGCGGGAGGCCTCGCGGCGCAAGGTGCTCCGGGCGCTGGCGGTGCTGACCCTGGTGCTGCTGGGCCTGAGCGCCTGGGGCTTCTCCCGGCTGACGGCCGTCGACCCCGAGCTCGGCGAGCTGACCAGCGGCGAGGGCCGGCTGGTCGCCTCGCTGCTGCTCAACCTGGTGATGTTCGGGTTGAGCCTGATCGCGGCGCTCGGCACCGCGTTCCTCGCGGGGCCGACCCTGGCCGGCGAGGTCGACTCGGGGATGTCGCTGGCGATGCTGGCCCGGCCGGTGCGCCGGTCGACGGTCCTGCTCGGCAAGTGGTTGGGGCTGGTCGTCTTCGGCAGCGGTTTCGTGGCGGTGGCCGGGTCCGCCCAGATCCTCGTCGTCCGCTGGACGGTGGGCTACTCGCCGCCGTCGCCGGTGGCCGGGCTGGCCCTGCTCGCCGCCGAGACGGTGGTGCTGCTGACCCTGGGCCTGCTGCTGTCCAGCGTCGTGTCGACGATGGCCTCGGGCATCGTCGCGGTCGGCCTGTTCTGCGCCACGTGGATCGCCGGGGTGGTCGGCGGCATCGGCGAGACGCTGGGCAACGAGGGCGTCGCCGCCGTGGGCACGGTCTCGCGGATCCTGCTGCCGACCGACGGCCTGTGGCACGGCGCGATGAACGCCTTCCAGGACCCGTCGGCGCTGTCGAGCTTCGGTGTCGACGCGGCCGCCTTCCCGTTCCTCGGGGAGGCGCCGCTGACCGCCGTCTACCTCGGCTGGGCCGCGCTGTGGGTCGCCATGGTGTGGGGGCTGACGGCGCTCTCCTTCGTCCGCCGCGACGTATGAGGGAGGACCCCGTCCTCCCCACCCCTCGCCCGCTCGGGGCGGGGCCACCGCCTCTCCTCCGGTCGTCGACCTGCGGCGGTCCCGCACCCGGCGAGCCGCCGAGCGGTGGGAGCGAGGGGTCCGTCAACTAGCGTCGGGGCCCTATGAGCCCGCTGCCCGCGCCGACCGACTCCGCCCTGCGCCGCGCCCTCGCGCGCGCCGAGCGCGGCGTCGCGCTCGACGCCACCGAGGCCGAGACCCTGCTGCACGCCCGGGGGCTGGACGACGGAGCACCGCTCGACCGGCTGCTGACCGCCGCGGGCCGGGTGCGCGACGCCGGCCTGGCCTCGGCCGGCCGCCCCGGCGTGGTCACCTACAGCCGCAAGGTGTTCGTCCCGCTCACCCGCCTCTGCCGCGATCGCTGCCACTACTGCACCTTCGTGACGACCCCCGGGCAGCTGCGGGCGGCCGGCGGGGCGCCGTTCCTGTCCCCCGACGAGGTGCTCGGGATCGCCCGCGCCGGCGCCGCGCTCGGCTGCAAGGAGGCGCTGTTCACCCTCGGCGACCGCCCCGAGCAGCGCTGGCCGGTCGCCCGCGAGTGGCTCGAGGCGCACGGCTTCGACTCGACCCCCGCCTACCTGCGCGCGGTGGCGATCCGGGTGCTGGAGGAGACCGGGCTGCTGCCGCACCTCAACCCCGGCGTGCTGAGCTGGGAGGAGATCCAGCGGCTCAAGCCGGTGTCGGCGTCGATGGGCATGATGCTGGAGACGACGGCCACGCGGCTGTGGTCGCAGCGCGGCGGCCCGCACTTCGGCAGCCCCGATAAGGAGCCCGCCGTCCGGTTGCGCGTGCTGGAGGACGCCGGGCGCTCCGCCGTCCCGTTCACCACCGGCGTGCTGCTGGGCATCGGCGAGGACTACGCCGAGCGCGTAGACGCCGTGCTGCGGATCCGGGCCGCCCACCGCCGGCACGGGCACGTGCAGGAGGTCATCGTCCAGAACTTCCGGGCCAAGCCCCGGACGGCGATGGCCGCGCACGACGACCTCGGGTTGCAGGAGTACGTCGCCGCGGTGGCGGTGACCCGGCTGCTGCTCGGCCCGGGGGCGCGGGTGCAGGCACCGCCCAACCTCTCCGACTCCACGGAGCTCGGCCTGCTGCTGCGCGCCGGCGTCGACGACTGGGGCGGGGTCAGCCCGCTCACCCCCGATCATGTCAACCCCGAGCGGCCGTGGCCGGGCCTGGAGGAGCTCGCCGAGCTGTCCGACCACGCCGGCTTCGAGCTGCGCGAGCGGCTGGCCGCCCAGCCGCCGTACGTGCTGCGCCCGGAGCCGTGGCTCGATCCGCGGGTCCGCCCCCACGTGGCCGCGCTCGCCGGCCCCGACGGGCTGGCCGTCGAGGGCCGGACTGCGGTCGGCCGGCCGTGGCAGGAGCCGGACGAGGCCTTCGCGTCGGGGACCTGGACGTCGTCCGGCCGCACCGAGCTGCACGTGGAGGTCGACACGGTCGGGCGCACCGGCGACCGGCGCGGCGACTTCGACGTCGTGTACGGCGACTGGGCCGAGCTGCGCGACCGGACGACGGCGGCGCGGTCGGCCGTCCCGTCGGCCGCGGTCGGCGACCCGGAGGTGCGGGCCGCGCTGTCCCGGGCCGGGACGGACCCCGCGGGCCTGACCGACGCGCAGTACCTCGCGCTGCTCGGCGCCGACGGCACCGACCTCGAGGCGCTCTGCGCGCTGGCCGACGCCGTCCGCCGCGACACCGTCGGCGACGACGTCACCTACGTCGTCAACCGCAACGTCAACTTCACCAACGTCTGCTACACCGGCTGCCGGTTCTGCGCCTTCGCCCAGCGGCGCACCGACGCCGACGCCTACACGCTGTCGCTGGCCGAGGTCGGCGACCGGGTCGACGCGGCGTGGGCGGCCGGGGCCACCGAGATCTGCATGCAGGGCGGGATCCACCCCGACCTGCCCGGCACCGCCTACTTCGACCTGGCGCGCGAGGTGAAGCGCCGGCAGCCGGGCATCCACCTGCACGCGTTCAGCCCGATGGAGATCGTCAACGGCGCGGCCCGCACCGGGCTGTCGTTCGCGGAGTTCCTGGTCGCCGCCCGGGAGGCCGGCCTGGACAGCGTGCCGGGCACGGCGGCGGAGATCCTCGACGACGACGTCCGCTGGGTGCTCACCAAGGGCAAGCTGCCGTCGGCGACGTGGCTCGAGATCGTCCGGACGGCGCACCGGATCGGCCTGCCGACGACGTCGACGATGATGTACGGCCACGTCGACACCCCGGCGCACTGGGTGGCGCACCTGCGCACGCTGGCCGCGCTGCAGGACGAGACCGGCGGGTTCACCGAGTTCGTGCTGCTGCCCTTCGTGCACCACAACGCGCCGATCTACCTGGCCGGCGTCGCCCGTCCCGGGCCGACGGTGCGGGAGAACCGCGCGCTGCACGCCGTCGCCCGGCTGTTGCTGCACGGCCGGATCGCCCACGTGCAGACGTCCTGGGTCAAGCTCGGCGACGCCGGGACGCGGGCGGTGCTGCGGGGCGGGGCCGACGACCTCGGCGGCACGCTGATGGAGGAGACCATCAGCCGGATGGCCGGCAGCCGGCACGGCTCGCGCAAGACCATCGCCGAGCTGGAGGCGATCGCGGCGGGCATCGGCCGGCCGGCCCGGCAGCGCACCACCGAATACGGCACGCCGTCGGCCGAGCGGCTGGCCGCGGCACGGTCGGCCGAGGCGCGCGCCCCGGCGGCCCTGCCGATCACACCGGTGCGACCGGCGCGCACGCCGCTGTGACCGGGCGCCGCAGCGCGGTCCCGATCTGCCTGGTCCGGGGGGGCGTGCGGTCCTAGAGTCCGGCGCACACTGCTCGCCGGACCCGCTCCCAGCGGGCCTCGCGCGGTCCTCCGGCCGGGGCGTCCCGGGACGCCCCGGCCGGGCACTCCCGGGGAGGTGCGGTCCGTGGTCGGTCGGGGGCACGGCACTCAGCAGGGCCGGCGCCGGCAGCGCTCCGGGAGGGCGCTGGGCTCCGCGCTGGCCCTGGGCGCGCTCGCCGGCGGGCTCCTCGCCCCGGCCGGCGTCCGGGCCGCGCCCACCGCCCCCGGGTCCCCCGGCGAGGCGGCGACCTGGTCGCCCGGCGACAAGGACGGCTTCGGCACCGCGATCGGCGCCCTGGGCAGCACGGTCTGGTACACCCTGAACGACGGCACGCTCAGCGAGGTCTTCGCGCCCCGGATCGACACCCCGAGCTCGCGCGACACCCAGCTCGTCGTCACCGACGGCGAGACCTTCACCGACCGGGAGGACGAGGACACCGAGCACACGGTGGAACTGGTCGACCCCCGGGCGCTGGTCTACCGGCAGGTGAACACCGCGACCAGCGGCCGCTACCGGATCACCAAGACCTACACGACCGATCCCGCCCGGCCGGTGGTGCTCGTCGACGTCCTCTTCGAATCGCTGGACGGACGGCCCTACCAGGTCTGGCTGCTGCACGACGTCGGCCTGGGCCTCGACGCCGACGACGACACCGGCCGCTCCGCCGACGGTGTGCTGCTGGCCACCGACGGCACGCTGAGCAGCGCCGTCACCGCCTCGGGCGGGCTCACCGACACCTCCAGCGGCTACCTCGGCCGCAGCGACGGCTGGACCGACCTCAGCGGCGACCACGCGCTCGACGACCGCTGGGACGCGACCGCCCCCGGCAACGTCGTCCAGGTCGGGCGGACCGGGCTGAGCGGCGTGGGCGACGGGCAGCGCCTCACCCTCGCGCTCGGGTTCGGCCCCACCGAGGACGACGCGGCGCAGGCCGCCGCCCGGGCGCTGGACGGCGGCTTCGACGCGGCGCGGCAGGACTACGCCGACGGCTGGCACGGCTACCTCGACGGCCTCGCCCCCGCTCCGGCCAGCGCCGAGGAGTGGCGCACGGAGTACGACGTCTCGGCGATGGTGCTCGCCGCGGCCGAGGACAAGACCTTCCGGGGCGGCTTCGTCGCCGCGCCCGGCCGGCCGTGGGCCTGGGCCGACGAGCTGCAGGACCTGCCCGTCTACCACGCCGTCTGGTCCCGCGATCTGTACCAGATCGCCAGCGGCCTGCGGGCCGTCGGCGACGAGGCGGCCGCCGGTCGCGCCCTGGACCACCTGTGGACCGTGCAGCAGCGTCCCGACGGCTCGTTCCCCCAGAACGCGCGGCTCGACGGCGAGCCGGTGTTCGGCGGGTTGCAGCTCGACGAGGTCGCCCTGCCGATCGTGCTGGCCTGGCAGCTGGGCCGCACCGGGCCGGAGGACTGGGCGCGCGTGCGGCTCTCGGCCGACTTCCTCGTCGCCACCGGGCCGCGCACCGAGCAGGAGCGGTGGGAGAACCTGGCCGGCTTCTCGCCGAACACGATCGCCACCGAGATCGCCGGCCTGGTCACGGCCGCCGAGATCGCCGGCGCCAACGGCGACGACGCCCGGGCCGGCAGGTACCTGGCCACCGCCGACGAGTGGCGGTCGGCCCTGGCGGGCTGGACGGTCACGACCACCGGACCGCTCTCCGACCAGCCGTACTACCTGCGCATCACCGACGACGGCGACGCCGACGCCGGCACCGGGATCCAGATCGCCGACGGCGGGCCGCTGGTCGACCAGCGCCGGGTGCTCGACCCGAGCTTCCTCGACCTCGTCCGGCTCGGCGTCGTCGACGCCGGTGACCCGGTGGTGCGGAACACCCTGGAGCTGGTCGACTTCCAGCTGGCCTACGAGACCGCCAACGGGCGGTTCTGGCACCGGTCGAGCTTCGACGGGTACGGCGAGAAGGTCGACGGCACCCCGTGGGAGCCGGTGCCCGCGGGCTCGCGGGAGACGATCGGTCGCGGCTGGCCGCTGCTGACCGGGGAGCGCGGCGAGTACGAGCTCGCCGCCGGCGGTGACGCCCAGGGACGGCTGGACACGATGGCCCGGTCGGCCGACGACGGGTCACACCTGCTCGCCGAGCAGGTGTGGGACGACCAGCCGCCGTCGGACCCCGACTCGGCGTACGAGCCGGGCGAGCCGACCTTCTCCGCGACCCCGCTCACGTGGAGCCACGCGGTGTTCGTCCGGCTGGCCCACGCCATCGACGCCGGCCGCCCGCTCGACACCCCGGACGTGGTGGCCTGCCGCTACGCGACCTCGCTCTGCCCCGGCTGACCGGACGGCGGCCGTCAGACGGACGGGACCGGGATCCGCGGCGCTGCCGCCGCGGTCGGGTCGTGCTCCTCCGCCGGCGCCGGCCGGCCGAACAGGTAGCCCTGCGCGTGCGAGCAGGCCAGCGTCTCGAGCAGCTGGCGCTGCGCCGGCGTCTCGACACCCTCGGCGACCACCTCCAGGCGCAGGCTGCGGGCCAGCTCGACGATGGACGCCACCAGTGTCGTCGACCCGCCGCCGGTGCCCAGGTCGTGCACGAAGCTGCGGTCGATCTTGACGATGTCCGCGGGCAGCCGGCGCAGGTACGACAGGCTGGAGTAGCCGGTGCCGAAGTCGTCGATGGCGATGCGCACGCCCAGCGCGCGCAGCGCGTGCAGCTGCTCGACGACGGCGTCGACGTCGCGCACCAGGACGCCCTCGGTCACCTCCAGGGTGAGCTGGCCGGCAGGCAGCCCGCTGTCCCGCAGGGCCCGGCCCACGGCGTCGACGACGTCGTCGTCGGCCAGCTGCCGGGGCGAGAGGTTGACCGCGATGCCGATCGGGCGGCCGGCCCGGCGCGACCACTCCGCCGCCTGCCGGGTCGCCTCGCCGAGCACCCAGCGGCCGATGCCGACGATGTGCCCGCCCTCCTCCGCGAGCGGCACGAACTCCGCCGGGGGCACCAGGCCGCGGGTCGGGTGGTGCCAGCGCAGCAGCGCCTCGAAGCCCGTCGTCCGGCCGTCGTCCAGCGCGATCGTCGGCTGGTAGTGCACCGCCAGCTGCCCGGCGGCCGCGGCGCCGGCGAGGTCCTGCAGCAGCTCCACCTTCGTCCGGGCCGCCTGGGCCATGCCGTCGGCGTAGCGGACGAGCCGGTTCCCGCCCGCCGCCTTGGCCAGGTACATCGCCAGATCGGCGTTGCGCAGCAGGGTGAGGGCGTTGCGTTCGCCCGCGCTGCCCGTGTCGGCCAGGCCGATGCTCACGTGCACACCCAGCGGTCGGCCGGCGACCAGCACCGGGTCGGCCATCGCCTGCAGCATCCGCTCGCCCACGCCGCGGGCCGCGTCCGGGCCGGCGGCGACCACCACGGCGAATTCGTCGCCGCCGAGCCGGGCGATCACGTCACCCGGGTGCACGCATCCGCGCAGCCGCTCCCCCACGGCGACCAGCAGCTGGTCCCCGAGGGCGTGGCCGCGGGCGTCGTTCACGTCCTTGAAGTCGTCGATGTCGACGAGCAGCACGCTGATCGGCGCCGTGTCCGCCAGCAGCCGGTCGGCGTTCTCCACGAGCAGGGTCCGGTTGGCCAGGCCCGTCAGGGGGTCGGTCAGGCCCTGCTGCTCGTTCAGCCGCCACGCCGCCAGGTGCGCCAGGCTCGCCGCCAGCACGAACGCGCCGTGCACGCCCGCCCACAGCCACGGGTTCGCGTGCGCATCCGCGTGACCGAAGACCGAGTGCGGGAACAGTGCGCCGAACAGGCCGTGGTGCGTCAGCACGACCGACAGGGCGACCCCGAACGGCACCCAGTCCTGGTAGAGCGACACCAGGCCGACCATGACGAAGAACAGGAAGTGCGCCTCGGTCAGCCCGTCCATCAGGTACACGAACAGCACGCAGCCGGCCATCAGGCTCAGGGTCGCCGCCGCCGCACGGATCGCCCGGCCCCCGCTCGGCGAGGGAAGCAGCGCCACGGCCAGCGGCGCGGCCACCACGAGGGCCTCGACCAGGGCCGCGAGCGGGTGCTCGCCACGCAGCGGGGCGACGCCGCCCAGGACCACCGCTTGGGCCAGCGCGACCCGGACGATGATCGTGTGCCGCCGGCGCCACACCTCGTCGGGCAGCAGTCGCCCCTCGGGCAGCACCGCGATCAGGCGGTCGGTCAGTCTCGTGCGCACACCACCTCCTCGGCACGTCGCCCGGGCGGGCACAGTGCGGCGGGGGCGCCACTCCCCCGGACGGGGGGCCTCCCGACGGGGAGGTTCCCGACGAGAAGGCGCCCTGACGGGGCCGTCCCGGCATCCGCGGCCCGACCGCCCCGCTCACGCAGCGGTCCGCGCCCCCGACTACGGTCGGACCGTCGTCGAGCAGCCGGCCGCAGCTCGTCCGGCCGGGTGCGCCTCCCCCGCGACCCGAGGAGTCCGAGTGCTCTCCGACCGCTCCCGACCCGTCGTCCAGGCCACCCTGCCGGCCGTCGCCGAGAACATCCGCGAGATCGCCCAGCGCTTCTACCGGCACCTGTTCGAGGCGCACCCCGAGCTGCTGGACGGCACCTTCAACCGCGGCAACCAGGCCGAGGGCACCCAGCAGTTGGCCCTGGCCGGGTCGGTGGCCGCGTTCGCCAGCACCCTCGTGCACACGCCCGAGGAGCTGCCCGGTCACCTGCTGTCGCGCATCGCGCACAAGCACGCGTCCCTCGGCATCCGGCCGGACCAGTACCAGGTCGTGCACGACCACCTGTTCCGGGCGATCGCCGATGTCCTCGGCGACGCGGTGACGCCCGAGGTCGCCGCGGCGTGGGACGAGGTCTACTGGCTGATGGCCTATGCGCTGATCAACCAGGAGCGCGGCCTGTACAGCGCCCGCGGGGTGCGACCGGACACGGTCTGGCGCCCCTGGGAGGTCGAGCAGAAGATCCGGGAGACCGACGACGTCGTCACGTTCGTGGTCAAGCGGATCGACGACCGGCTGGTCAAGACGTCCCTGCCCGGCCAGTACGTGACCGTCCAGGTCCCGGCGGCCGACGGCGTCCGCCAGCCGCGGCAGTACAGCCTGACCCGGGCGGACGACGGCGAGCACCGCCAGTTTTCGGTGAAGCGGGTCCACGGCGACGGCAAGCCGGACGGCGAGATCTCCACCCTGCTGTGCGACTCGGTGGACGTCGGCGACGTGCTGACGATCTCGCTGCCCTTCGGGGACGTCGTGCTCGACGACGCGGGCCGCCCGGTCGTGTTCGCCAGCGCCGGCATCGGCATCACCCCGATGGCCGGCATGCTCTCCCACCTGGCGGCGGCCGGCTCGGGCCTGCCGATCACGCTGCTCCACGCGGACCTCGACGAGGCGTCCTTCGCCCTCCGGCGCCAGGTGCTCGACGACGTCCGCCGGCTGCCCCGTGCCCGGGCCTACGCCTGGTTCGAACGCGGCGCGGACAGCGGCCTGCCCCTCGACGGCGTCTTCGCCGGCACGGTGGACCTCGGGCAGGTCGACCTCTCCGACGACGCGATCTACTACCTGTGCGGTCCCCTGCCGTTCATGCAGGCGATCCGCAGCGCGCTGATCGAGCGGGGCGTCGCGGCCCAGGACATCCAGTACGAGGTGTTCGGCCCGGACCTGTGGCAGGCCGACCTCGTGGCCGAGCCCGCGCCGGGCGCCGCCCAGCAGGACGTCGGGCAGCCGGGCTGACCCGCCCCGCCGCGACCGCCTGGCACGATCGCGGCATGCCCCGCGTCCTGGTCGCGCCCGACAAGTTCAAGGGGTCGCTGCCCGCGACCGAGGTGGCCGCGGCCGTCGCCCGCGGCCTGACCCGCGCCCGGCCGGACGTCGAGGTGACCTGCCTCCCGGTGGCCGACGGCGGCGACGGCACCCTGGACGCGGCGGTCGCCGCGGGCTTCGAGCGGGTGCCGGTCACCGCCACCGGCCCCACCGGCGAGCCGGTCGACACCGCCTACGGACGCCGCGGCGACACCGCCGTGGTCGAGATGGCCGACGTCTCCGGCCTGGTCCGGCTGCCCGGGGGCCGGCTCGCCGCGCGCACGGCGACCAGCCGGGGCACCGGCGAGCTGATCGCCGCCGCGCTCGAGGCCGGCGCCCGGCAGGTGGTCCTGGGCATCGGCGGCAGCGCGACCACCGACGGGGGCGCCGGCCTGCTGCAGGCCCTCGGCGCCCGGCTGCTCGACGCCGACGGCGGCGAGCTGGGGCCCGGCGGGGCGGCGCTGGAGCACCTGGCCGGCCTGGACCTGAGCGGTCTGCACCCGGCGCTGCGCGAGGCGCGGGTGGTGGTCGCCTGCGACGTCGACAACCCGCTCACCGGCCCGACCGGCGCGGCCGCGGTCTACGGCCCGCAGAAGGGCGCCGACCCCGACGACGTCGCGTTCCTCGACCGCTGCCTGGCCCGCCTCGCCGACGCAGTGGCCGAGCAGACCGGCCGCGATCTGCGCGACGAGCCGGGCGCCGGCGCGGCCGGCGGGGTCGGCTTCGCCGCCCTCGCCGTGCTGGGGGCGACGCTGCGGCCGGGCATCGACCTGCTGCTGGAGCTCCTCGACTTCGCCGCGCACGTGCGCGGCACCGATCTGGTGGTCACCGGCGAGGGATCGCTCGACGAGCAGACGCTGCACGGCAAGGCACCGGTCGGCGTGGCCCGCAGAGCCCGGGCGGCCGGGGCATCGGTCGTGGCGGTGTGCGGCGTCCGGAAGCTCTCCGACGATCGGCTGCTGGACGCCGGCATCGACGCGGCCTACGCGCTGGCCGACCTGGAGCCCGACCCGGCGCGCAGCATGGCCGGGGCCGCGCCGCTGCTCGAGGTGGTCGGCGCCCGGGTGGCCGCGGAGCGACTCCGCCCGCCGGCACCACGGTGACCCCCGCCGCTCACCTGCGGCGATCCTTGCCGGCCCGCTGGCGGGGTCACGGCCGTGGCGGTGCGGGTCCTGGTTCCCGGTGCGCGCAGGCGCGTGCCTCCGGGTACCGACTTCAGGGGACCCGCCCGGTCCACGTGCTCCGCACGGAACCTGCATCCGGCAGGATGTCGACAAGCGACCTGTAGACATCGGGCGACGTGCTGCACCAGGAGCAGGGAGGTCCGCCGTGACCGTCGAGCCGTTGTCCAGTCTCGACCGCAGCACCCTGCGGGAGCGTTCCCTCGAGGCACTCCGGACGGCGATCACCTCGGGTCGGTACCGCCCGGGTGACCACCTGGGGGAAGTCGAGCTCGCGAGCCACCTCGGGGTGAGCCGGGGGACGGTGCGGGAGGCGTTGCGGCACCTCCAGCAGGAGGGGCTCGTCACGGCCGGCAACCGCGGGATGCTCCGGGTCAACAGCCTGGCCCCCAAGGAGGTGCGGGAGCTGTTCCGGGTGCGCGCAGCGCTCGAGGGGCTCGCCGCCGCGGAGCTCAGCGCATCCTCCGGCCGGGCGGAGGCCGTGACCAGGTTGCGGGAGGCGCTGTCGCGCCTGGCCGACCACGGCGACTTCGCAGCTCGGGTCGAGGCCGACCTCGGCTTCCACCTGCTGCTGTGCCAGCTGTCCGGGAACTCCATGCTGGTCGAGGCATGGCGGAACCTCGAGGGCCGCATCCGCGTCGCCATCATCAACCGCGAGCCGGACGAGGCGCCCCCGATGATGTCGCGGGACCGGCACTCCCCGATCATCGATGCCATCGAGAAGGGCGACGTGTCGGCGGCGGTGGCCGTGGTCGAGGAGCACATGGCCGCGGCCGCGGAACACTTCGCGGACCCGCATCCCGCCGGCTGAGCCAGGACGCCGGCCCGGTCAGGACGCCGGCCGGCTGACCCCTCCACCGGCAGCGGCCCGCCGGCGGACCGACCCGGACCACCCCTGCCCAGGTGGCGTGACCCGCACCACAGGACCCGCCCGCTGACCGTGGTCAGCGACCGCCTCCGTGCGTCCGTGCAGGCTCCCACCTGCGACTTCTGCAGGCCGGTCGGATGTCCCCCGCTCCGGGTGTCGCCCCTGCGGGCCGCGTGCCGGGCCCGGAGCGGTGTCCGCGAGGCCCCAGTGACCCTTGACACATGTCACCTGCACCCCGATGCTGTTTCCCGACAGCCGACTGTTGACACTCAACAGATAACGGGGACGGTTGTCGCTCACTCCCTTGACCAGCGGAGGTCACCATGACCGAGCGCCACCCACCCGTCCGCGATCCACACCTCGAGGAAGTCGCCGCCTGGCACCCGATCGAGGGCACGCCGACCAAGAAGAAGGTCGCCATCGGCTGCTCGGTCGGCGCGACGATCGAGACGTACGACTTCATCGGCTTCGGCATCGCGGCGGCGCTGTACTTCAACACCGCCTTCTTCCCCGCGGACGACCCGCTGTCGGGCACGCTGCTCTCCTTCGCCACGCTCGGCATCGGTTTCGCGGTGCGCCCGCTCGGCGGGATCATCGGCGGCTACCTCGGCGACAAGATCGGCCGGAAGCCGGTCCTCGTCGCCTCCCTGCTGCTGATGGGCATCGCGACGGTCCTCATCGGTTGCCTGCCCACCTACCAGCAGGTCGGCATCTGGGCCGGGGTCCTGCTGGTGCTCGTGCGTGTCGTGCAGGGGCTCGCGTTCGGGGCCGAGTGGGGCGGCGCCATCCTCATGTGCTTCGAGCACGCTCCCTGGCGCAAGAAAGGCCTGTACACCGGGATCACGCAGGCCGGCTTCCCGGTCGGGCTGCTGCTGGCCAACCTGGCGTTCCTGGTCAGCGTGCCGCTGGGCGGCTCGTGGGCGTGGCGGGTGCCGTTCCTGCTCAGCGCCGTCCTGATCGTCGTGGGCATCGTCATCCGGCTCAAGGTCGAGGAGTCGCCGGAGTTCGAGGAGCTCAAGGAGGAGGGCGAGATCTCGGGGAACCCCCTCCTCGAGGTGCTCCGCGACGACTGGCGCAACATCCTGCGCGCCTTCTGCCTGCGGATCACCGAGACCGCCGGCTACGCGGTGTCGGTCACCTTCATGCTGTCGTACGTCGCCGCCGAGGAGCTGGCCGACCGGTCGGTCACCCTGACCGCGACGATGATCGCCGCCGGGATCGGCATCGTCGCCACCACGTACTGGGGTGCGCTCACCGACCGGATCGGCCGGCGCCCGGTGTACCTGTTCGGCACCGCGCTGCACGTGCTCTGGGGCATCCCGCTCTTCCTCACGGTCAACACCGGCGCCGCGGTGGCGATCGTCGTCGCGTTCGTCATCAGCTACGCGGTCTGCCAGAACTCGCTGGCCGGGGTGCAGGGCGCCTGGTTCTCCGAGCTGTTCGCGACCAAGACCCGCACCACGGGTGCCTCGCTGGCCTACCAGATGTCGGCCGTCGTGTCCGGCTTCACGCCGCTGATCACCACCGCCCTCTACGCCGGCTACGGCTGGACCGGCCCGGCCCTGCTGTTCATCGGTTACGGCGTGCTGGGCCTGGTCGCCGCGCTGGTCACCCGGGAGACCTGGGGCCGCGTGGAGCGCGAGGAGGTCGCCGCCCTGGAACGCACCCTGGCCGACCCGAGCGCGCCGGGGCGGCACCCCGTTCGGCGCCCCGGGTCGATGAGCGGCAGCTGACGACACCCGACGGACCCACCCGCACGCAAAGGAGCACGTCATGACATCGCTCAGCACACCGCCGGTCACGGCGGACAGCACGCGCGGCCAGGAGGACCGGATCGACCGGATCCGCCAGGCCGCCTACCGGATCCGGCGGAACGCCCTGGACATGGGGGAGGTGCAGGGGCAGGGCTACATCGGCCAGGCGCTGGGCGTCGCCGACGTCCTGGCCGTGGTCTACACCGACCAGCTGCGCTACCGCCCCGAGGACCCGCACTGGCCCGACCGCGACCGGTTCCTGCTCTCCATCGGCCACTACGCCATCGCCCTGTACGCCGCACTGGCCGAGGCCGGGATCATCCCGGCCGAGGAGCTGGAGACCTACGGCTCGGACGACTCGCGACTGCCCATGTCGGCGATGGCGTCCTACACCCCGGGCATGGAGATCTCCGGCGGCTCGCTCGGCCACGGCCTGGGGGTGGCCACCGGCATGGCCCTCGGGCTGCGCCACCTCGGCAACCCGGCGCGAGTGTTCGACCTGCTGTCGGACGGCGAGCTGGACGAGGGCTCCACGTGGGAGGCGGCCCTGGCCTGCGCCCACCACGGCCTGGACAACGTGACCGCCGTCGTCGACGTCAACGCGCTGCAGGCCGACGGCCCCACCGCGGGCGTGCTGCGCACCGAGCCGGTCGTCGACAAGTGGCGCGCGTTCGGCTGGCACGCCCTCCGCGTCGACGGGAACGACGTCGCCGCGCTCGTCGACGCCTTCGACGAACTCCGGGAGCACCGCGGCTCACCCTCGGTGCTCATCTGCGACACCCGCATCGGATCCGGGGTGCCGCTGCTCGAGGGCCGGGAGAAGGCCCACTTCATGCGGGTCGAGCCGCACGAGTGGCAGATCGCCCGCGACCAGCTCGAGGAAGGACTGTCCCGGTGACCAGCACCGCACCCCGCAAGAAGCTCACCACCTCGGCGATGATCGCCTCCTTCGCCGACCCCGGTCAGCGCACGAGCAGCGCCCCCTTCGGGCACGCGCTGACCAGGCTGGCCCACGAGCGCCCCGAGATCGTCGGGCTCTCGGCGGACCTGGCGAAGTACACCGACATGCACGTGTTCCGCGACGCGTTCCCGGACCGCTTCTTCCAGATGGGCATGGCCGAGCAGGTGATGCTCGGCGCCGCGGCCGGGCTGGCCGAGGTCGGGCTGGTGCCGTTCGCGTCCACGTACTCGGTGTTCGCCACCCGCCGCGCCTACGACTTCCTCTGCCTCGACATCGCCGAGCCGGGCCTCAACGTGAACGTCGTCGGCGCGCTGCCCGGGCTCACGACCGGCTACGGGCCCAGCCACCAGGCCACGGAGGACCTGGCGATCCTGCGCGGCTGCCCGAACCTGACGATCGTCGATCCGTGCGACTCGGTGGACATCGAACAGGCGGTGCCGGCACTCGCGGCCGCACCGGGCCCCACCTACCTGCGACTGCTGCGCGGGGCGGTGCCGACGGTGCTCGACGAGTACGACTACCGGTTCGAGCTGGGCAAGGCCGCCGAGCTGCGCACCGGCCGGGACGTCGTCCTGATCTCGACCGGGCTGATGACCATGCGGGCGCTGCAGGCCGCGGCCCGGCTGGAGGCCGACCACGTCGACGTCGCCGTCCTGCACGTCCCGACCATCAAGCCGCTGGACACCGAGGCGGTCCTGCGCGCGGCGCGCACCGACCGGCTCGTGGTGACGTGCGAGAACCACACGGTCGTCGGCGGCCTGGGTGAGGCAGTCGCCTCGACGCTCGCGTTCGCCGGGGTGGGGACGCGGCTGGTCCCGATCGCGCTGCCCGACGAGTTCCTCGCCGCCGGCGCCCTGCCGACCCTGCACGACCGCTACGGCCTGTCGACCGACGCCGTCGTCGCCCGCGTCAAGGCCGAGCTGGGCGGTGGCGCGCACGCGCCGTGGGCCGCCGACCCCACGCCGGCCACGGCCTGACCCACCGACCCCGGCCGGGTCGGCGGCCCCACCCGCCGACCCGGCCCCGCCCGGAACCAATACGTCCGACAGAACCGGAGGAGAACCATGTCCCTCACCGAGAAGACCGCCGTCGTCACCGGCGCCGGATCCAAGCGCGGCATCGGTCGCGCGACCGCCCACACGCTCGCCGCCGCCGGCTGGAACGTCGCCGTCCTCGACCTGGACGAGGCGAGCGCCAAGGACGCCGCCTCCGAGGTGGAGGAGCGCAACGGCGTCCAGGCCGTCGGGGTGGGCTGCGACATCACCGACGAGGCGTCGGTGCAGAACGCGCTGGCCGTCCTCGACAGCGCGCTGCCCCCGGTCGGCGCGCTGGTCAACAACGCCGGCATCACCTCGCCCGTCCCCTTCCTCGAGGTCACCGGCGAGGAGTGGGACCGCATCTTCGCCGTCAACGTGCGCGGCGCCTTCAACGTCACCCGGCGCCTCGCGCCCGGCATGGCCCAGCGCGGCTTCGGCCGGATCGTCTTCCTCTCCTCGGTGTCGGCCGAGCGCGGCGGCGGCGTCTTCGGTGGGGTCGCCTACTCCGCGGCGAAGGCGGCGGAGCTGGGCTTCACGCGTGCCCTCGCCCGCGAACTGGGCCCCGCGGGCGTGACGGTGAACGCCGTCGCCCCGGGGCTGATCGACACCGACATCACCGGCGGCGCGCTGGAGGGCGAGCGCAAGACCCAGCTCGTCGCCGGGATCCCCGTCGGCCGCAACGGCCGGGTCGCCGACGTGGCCGACCTGATCACCTACCTGTGCCGCGAGGAGTCCGGCTACATCACCGGCGCCACCTACGACGTCAACGGGGGCTCGCACATCCACTGACCGGTCCCCGAGCCCGGGTCGCCACCGCTGGGAGGCGACCCGGGTCTCGGCGTCGCCGCGGGCCCGGGCCGCCTCCCCGCGGCCCGGGCCCGGTCACGGCGCCGCGCGCAGGGCGATCCCGTGCCGCTCGCACGCGGCCACGGTCGCCGGTTCCACGCCGCCGTCGGTGAGCACCGTCCAGGCGGGGTCGATGCGCAGCCAGGCCGGCGCGCGCCCGGCGGCGAACTTCGACGCGTCGGCGAGCAGCACCACCTGCTGCGCCCGGCCGGCCGCCACCTCCTTGACCCAGGTCTCCTCGACCGTGGGCTCGCCCAGACCGCGTTCGGCATCGACGGTGTCGGCGCCGAGGAAGGCGACGTCGAAGCTCATCCGCTCCAGCGCGATCGAGGCCAGCGGGCCGACCAGGCCGTGGCTGAGGGGCTGCACCTGGCCGCCCACCACGACCACCCGCACGTCCGGAGACCGGACGAGCAGCAGGGCGGCCTCCAGCCCGCGGGTCACCACCGTCGTCGGTCCCGTCCCGGACGGCGTCCCGGTGCCGGCGAGCACCCGGGCCAGCGCCAGGCACGTCGTCCCGGCGTCCAGGAACACCGTGCCCCCGGCCGGGACCAGCTCGGCCGCCGCCGCGGCGATGGCCGCCTTGGCGGCCGCGTGCAGCCGGGCGCTCTCGCCGAACGACCGCTCGGCGAGCACGTCGTCGCGCACCATCGCCCCGCCGTAGGTGCGGGCGATCCGCCCCTCGCGCTGCATGCGTGCGAGGTCGCGGCGCACCGTCGAGGCGGAGACGCCGACCCGCTGGGCCAGCGCCTCGACACCGTCGACGCCGGCGCGCAGCAGGGCCAGCAGGGCGGCGTGCCGCTGCTGGGTGGCCCGGCGCGTGCCGGCGTCCTCGGGGTTGCTCAGGGCGTGTACGCCTTCCGGATGGTGTCGGCGAACGGGGCGTAGTCGACCGCGGCGAGGTAGGCCGACAGCATCGTGCCGGCGCCGGCCTTGCCGGTGCCGGCGATGTCGAACGCCGTGCCGTGGTCGACGGAGGTCCGCAGGATCGGCAGGCCGACGGTCACCGAGATCGTGCCGTCGAAGTCGAAGGTCTTGGCCGGGATGTGCCCCTGGTCGTGGAAGTGCGACAGGACGCCGTCGTAGCGGCCGACCAGCCCCTGGTGGAACACCGAGTCGGCCGGGATGGGCCCGCGCACGTCCAGCCCCTCGGCCCGCGCCGCCTCGCACGCCGGGCCGATGTGCACGATCTCCTCGTCGCCGAAGTTGCCGTTCTCCCCGCCGTGCGGGTTGAGCGCGGCCACGGCCAGCCGGGGGTTCTGCACGCCGAAGACCTGCAGCGCGGTGTGCGCCCGGTGGATGGACTCCTCCACCCGCTGCTTGGAGATCTGGTCGATGGCCTTCCGCAGCGCCACGTGCCGGGTGGTGAAGAAGATCCGCAGGTGGTGGCCCTCCTGCGCGGTGTTCCGGACGACGAACATCGTGTCCTGCTGGGTCACCCCGGTCAGCTCGCCGAGCATCTCGGTGTGGCCGAGGTGCTGCGAGCCGGCCGCCCAGATCGCCTCCTTGTTGATCGGGCTGGTGACCACCCCGGCGACCTCGCCGTCCAGCGCGGCCTGCGTGGCCCGCTCGATGGCGGCGACGGCCGCGCGGCCGGCCCGCTCGTCGACCTTGCCCCACTCCGGGACGTCGTCGCCGAGAACGCCGGTGTCGACGACGTCGATGACGCCGTCCTGCGGCTCGGTGCCGAAGCCGTCGACGACGCGCACCTCGACGTCGAGGCCCATCGCCTGCACCCCGCGGCGCAGCGCGGCGGGGTCGCCCACGGCGACGCCGTGGTGGCCCTCGGCGCCGGCGGTCTCGGCCAGCGTCACCGCGGTGATCTCCGGGCCGATGCCGACCGGGTCGCCGAGGGTCACCGCGAGGACGTGCCGTGTCATGTCGTGCTCCTTGTCGGTCGGTGTGCCGGTGGGCCGGTCGGTCGGTGGGTCAGTACGGGGTGCGGGACTCGGCCGACGCGACGTGCCGGCGGTTGAGCTCGACGGTGCGGCGCAGGTGGTCCACGCACGCGACGGTGGTACCCGCGTCGCCGATCAGGCCGCCCTTGGTGACGACCTGCAGGCCGTCCCACGGCCCGCCGACGACGCTGCCCGCGACCGCGAGCGGCACGACCTCCCCGGAGATCTCCAGGCCGTGCGAACCGAGCTCGGCCAGCACCGCGGCGGTGACGTCGCCGCCGGTGGTGAACAGGCCGTCGACGGCGTGGGTCTCCAGGTTGCGGCGCACCGCGCGGGCCAGCTCGCGCGGGATCCGGTCGGCGTCGCCGGGCTCGATGCGCCGCACGTCGGCGTCCTCGACGACGGTGGCCAGGACGACGACGTCGCCCTGGCCGGCCGCGGTCAGCAGCTCGTCGAGCAGCTTGGTGGTGGCGTCGGCGTCGGGGACCGCGCTGCCCTCCAGGGTGGGCACGCGGTGCGGTTGCGCGCCGCGCTCGGCCGCCAGCCGTCGCAGCTGCCGGCGGGTCAGCTCGGTCGCCGAGCCGGAGACGACCAGCAGCGGCGCGCCGTGCGCCGTCCGGTCCAGGCCGAGGGCCCGGGCCATGGCCAGCGACGCCGGGCCCGGGTCGACGGTCACCCAGACGACGTCGCGGCCCTCGGCCGCGGCCACGGCGGCCTCGGCGATGCGGTCGAGGTGCTCCTCGGTGGTGGCGTCGGCGACGAGCAGCTCCGCGCCGTCGTCGAGGGCCGTGCGGACGGCGGCCACCAGGTCCACGCGCGGGCCGGTGACGACGGCCATGTCGACCTTCCGGGCGGTGAGCGGGGCCTGCTGGTGGACGATCTCGACGACGTCGGAGGTGCGCATCGGCGTCCGGGCGTCGCGGGCGACCTCCGTCTCCTCCAGCCGCCGTCCGCCGAGCAGCTGGTGCCCGCCGATGGTGTGCCGCCCGGCCGCCGGGTAGGCCGGGGCGCACAGCGCCACGACCCGGGAGCCGGTCAGCTCGCCGACCTCGCGCAGCAGCGCCTCGGTGGTGGCGCCGACGTTGCCGCGCAGCGTGGTGTCGATGCGGTTGCACACCAGCCGAGCCGGCCAGCCGGCCCGCACGACCGCCCGGGCCAGCTGCCGGGCGACGTCCGGGTCGGCGTGCCGGCTGTCGGTGTTGGCGACGACGACGTCGAAGCGGGACACCATCTCGGGAATCACGTCGCTGCGCTCGGCCGCGCTCGCCGTCACCGACCGCAGCCCCGCCGAGGCGAAACCCGCCGCAGCGGCGTTCCCGCCGGTGAGGTCGTCGGCGACGAGGAGCACGGAGGCCATCGGGCGCCTCAGAGGAACAGGCTGGCGACGAGCAGCAGCGGCAGCGAGGCGGCCCAGACCGCGGTGGTGATGCCCGACCAGCCCCGCAGCGCGGCCGTGCCGTCCAGCCCGGTGAAGCGCGTGACGACCCAGAAGTACGAGTCGTTGAAGTAGCTGAACACCATGGAGCCGGCGCAGCAGGCCAGCGCGGCCAGCAGCGGCGACAGCCCGATGCCGGCCACCAGCGGCGCGGTGACCGACGCCGCGGTGATCATCGCGACGGTGCCCGAGCCCTGCGCGAGCCGGACGAGCGAGGCGACGACGAACGGGATGAGCACGGCCGGCAGGGACAGGTCGGCGATCGCCTCGGCCAGCGCGTCACCGACGCCGGAGTCGCGGAGCACCTGGCCGAGCGCGCCGCCCGCGCCGGTGATCAGGATGA
The DNA here is from genome assembly GCF_025716945.1 of Geodermatophilus sp. YIM 151500. Lineage (GTDB taxonomy): Bacteria > Actinomycetota > Actinomycetes > Mycobacteriales > Geodermatophilaceae > YIM-151500. Next base: position 22,347 of record NZ_JAOVZT010000010.1, on the reverse strand, counting down.
TCAGCCCGGCCGACGCCGCGGCGTCGGCGAGCCAGCCGTGCACCCGCTTGCGCGGCGTCCAGCGCGGCAGCAGCACGTAGACGGCCAGGATGATGCCGACGGTCAGCGCGACGACCGGGTTGCCGACGAACGCCAGCACCGCGGCGGCCGTCGACGGGGTGTACTCGTCGGTGGGCGCGAGCACGCCCTGGGCGTTGCGGTCGATCGCGGTCGCGACGGTGTTGAGCACGATCAGCAGCAGCGGCACGAAGAGCGGCAGGGACGCCAGCCCGAAGGTCATCCGGTGCGGCTTCGCCCCTTCGGGCGCCTCGCCGAGCTGGTGGACCGGCTCGTCGGACGGCGGCTCACCGCCGTGGGGCGGGCTGGTCGGGCCGCCGGTCTCGGTGACCGCGGTGCCGCCGCCGGAGCGGGCGCCGGCCGCACCGCCGGTCGCCGCGCCGCTGGCTGCCGCGCCGCTGGCTGCTGCGCCGCTGGTCGCCGCGGCGCGGGCGTAGACGGCGTCCCGGACGGTCTCGTTGATCTCCGGCTCCAGCTTCGGGCCGATCCAGGCCGCGTAGCCGATGACCACCGGGATCAGGATGACCGCGAAGACCAGGCCGGCGAGAATGAGCCCGCCGAGGTCGGCCCCGAGGATGCCCGCCACGCCGAGCGGCCCGGGGGTCGGCGGCACCAGGTGGTGGGTGAGGGTCATGCCGCAACCGAGCGCGAGCGCGAGGGTGACGTAGCGGCCGTTCAGCCGCCGGGCGATGGACCGCGCCAGCGGGTTCATGATCACGTAGCCGGAGTCGCAGAACACCGGGATCGAGACGACCGCCCCGGTGCCGGCCATCGCCCAGTGCTCGCGTCCCTTGCCGAGCGCCTTGACGAAGGTCCGGGCCAGCGCGTCGGCCGCGCCGGAGACCTCGAGCATCTTGCCGATCGCCACGCCGAGGCCGATCACGATGCCGATGGAGGCCAGCGTGTTGCCGAAGCCGGTGGTGATCGAGGTGATCGTCTCCCCGACCGGAGAGCCGGCGACGAAGCCGGTGACCAGCGCGGCGATCAGCAGCGCCACGAAGGCGTCGAGGCGGGTGCGCAGCACCAGCACGACGATCGTCGCGATGCCCAGCACCAGCGCCAGGAGCAGTTGCACGTCCACGCAGAACCTCCCTGCGGCCCTCCGCCGTCGGAGGACGTCCCGGCCATGGTGCGGGACACACCTGCGCGATGCAAGCGGTACCTGACCGCAATATGCGCAAAGTGCGCAACTGAGCGGGGCTGGGTCGGCCCCGTGGCCGACCCGTGGCGCGACCTTGCTGCGCCGACCCCAGCGAATCGTGTGCCACCGATCGGGTGCTCGCGCGTCGAACGGCCGTGCCCGGCGCCACGCACCCGGGGGACCGCAGCTCGACCAGGAGGCGGTTGCCCGCCGCGACGCCGGCCGGCGCGCAGCTCGGACCCGAGGACAGGTTCGCGTCCGCGCACGCACCGCGGCCCCGCAGCGGGGGTAGAGGGGAGCCATGCGTGCCATCTCCTACAGCAAGCGCGGCGACCCGGACGTCCTCGAGCTCGTCGAGAGCCCTCCGCCCGACCCCGGTCCGGGCGAGGTGCGCGTCCGCGTCGCCTTCTCCGGGGTCAACCCCACCGATTGGAAGGCCCGGCGGAACAACGACCCGGGGCCGGACGGCCAGGTCCCCCACCAGGACGGCGCCGGCACCGTCGACGCGGTCGGCCGCGGCGTCGACCCGGCGATCCTCGGCGAGCGGGTGTGGATCTGGGAGGCCGCCTGGCGACGCCGCTGGGGCACGGCCGCCGAGCACACCGTCGTCCCGGCGCGGCACGTCGTCCTGCTCGGTGCCGCGCCGCCGTTCGAGCTCGGCGCGGCGCTGGGCATCCCCTTCCTGACCGCGCACCGGTGCCTGACCGTGGCCGAGTCACTGCCCGACCGGCTCGGCGCCGGAGCGCTGACCGGGCACACCGTGCTCGTGCAGGGCGGCGCCGGTGCGGTCGGCAACGCGGCGATCCAGCTGGCCCGCTGGGCCGACGCGACGGTGGTCACCACGGTCAGCAGCCCGCGGAAGGCGCAGCTGGCGGCCGCCGCCGGCGCCGACCACGTCGTCGACTACACGCGGCAGGACGTCGTCGCCGAGGTGCGCAAGATCGCGCCGAAGGGCGTCGACGCGATCGTCGAGGTGTCGGCGGCCACCAACGCCGCGGTCGACGCCCAGGTGATCGGCGCGCACGGCGCGGTGGCCGTGTACGCCGGTGACACCGGGGACGAGGTGACCGTGCCCGTGCGGTCGCAGATGACGCCCAACACGCGATGGCAGTTCGTGCTCGTCTACACCGAACCAGAGCGGGCGAAGGTGCTCGCGATCGAGGACGTCAACGCCGCCGTGCTGGACGGCGCCGTCCGGGTCGGCGAGGCGGCCGGCCTGCCGCTGCACGTCTTCCCGCTGGCGCGGACCGCCGACGCGCACCGGTCCGTGGAAGACGGCGCCGTCGGCAAGGTGCTGGTCGACGTCACCGCCTGATCGGCCGCTCCCCGGCGGCCCGGCTCCTGTCCCGCCGGCGGGCGCTGCAGCAGGATGGCGGCGTGGCCCTCCCGGAGCGTCTGACCATCCGCAGCCTGTACCTATACCTCGTCTGCCTGGTCACGCTGGTGATCACCATCTTCGCCACGGTGAACCTGGTGCGCGGTGTCGTGGAGGTCGCCTACCCCGACCCCGGCTACTTCGGCTACGTGGCCCCGGTCGAGGGCGAGCCCGCGCCGAGCGAGGCGGAGATCCGGCGGCAGGAGGAACTGGCCGAGCGGTCGCAGCGCCGGCAGGCGGTGCTCGGCCTCGTCGGCTCCGGGACGACGCTGCTCATCGCCGCGCCGGTCTACCTCTACCACTGGCGGCGCGTGCAGTCGGAGCTGTCGGCGCGCACGGAGGCACCGGCACGCACCGAGTAGCTATGCCCTCGTGAGGCATAGGAAGCTTTGCCCCCCGTCAGGGCAGCCGCGACCGGGGGCAAAGCTTCCTATGCCCCCAAGGGGCGCCGACGGATCAGCCGACGCCCAGGTCGCGGGCGATCAGCATCCGCTGCACCTCGCTGGTGCCCTCGCCGATCTCCAGGATCTTCGCGTCGCGGTAGAACCGCCCCACGGGGAACTCGTTCATGAAGCCGTAGCCGCCGTGCACCTGGGTGGCGGCGCGGGCGTTGTCCACGGCGCACTCGGAGCTGTACAGCTTGGCGATCGCCGCCTCGCGCTTGAACGGCTCGCCGCGCAGCATCTTCTCGGCCGCCCGGTAGTAGGCCAGCCGCGCGGTGGAGGCGCGCACCTCCATGTCGGCGATCATGAACTGCACGGCCTGGTTGCGGCCGATCGGCTGCCCGAACGCCTCGCGCTGCGCCGCGTACTTCACCGACTCGTCCACGCAGCCCTGCGCCAGCCCGACGGCGAGCGCGCTGATCGCCACGCGTCCCTCGTCGAGGATCGACAGGAACTGCGCGTAGCCCCGGCCCCGCTCCCCGACCAGGTTCTCCTCGGGCACGCGGACGTCGCTGAACGAGAGCTCGCGGGTGTCCGAGGCGTTCCAGCCGACCTTCGAGTACCGCTGGCCGACGGTGAGACCCGGCGTGCCCGCGGGCACGAGGATGGCCGAGATCTCCTTGCCGCCGTCCGGTCGCGTGCCGGTCACCGCGGTCACCGTGACCAGGGCCGTCAGCTCGGTGCCGGAGTTGGTGATGAACGCCTTGGACCCGTTGATCACCCAGTGGCCGTCCTCCAGCCGAGCCGTCGTCCGGGTCGCCCCGGCGTCGGAACCGCCGCCCGGCTCGGTCAGCCCGAAGGCGCCCAGCGCCTCCCCCGCGCAGAGCCGGGGCAGCCACTCGCGCTTCTGCTCCTCGGTGCCGAACCGGAAGATCGGCATGGCCCCCAGCGACACCCCGGCCTCCAGGGTGATCGCCACCGAGCTGTCCACCCGGGCCAGCTCCTCCAGCGCCACGCACAGGTGGAAGTAGTCGCCGCCCGCCCCGCCGTACTCCTCGGGGAAGGGCAGCCCGAACAGCCCCAGCTCACCCATCTGCCGGACGATGTCGGTCGGGAACTCGTCCCGCTCGTAGTACTCCCCGATCCGCGGCGCGATGACGTCCAGCGAGAACTCGCGGACGGTCTTGCGCAGGGCCTCGGTCTCCTCGTCGAGCCGGTAGTCCAGCATCTGTCTACGTCTCCTGCCGCTCGTCGGCGGACGACGCCGGGGTCACCAGCGCCAGCCGCTCGTCCAGCCGGACCGACTGGCCGGCCGTCACACCGAGCTCGGCGACCGTCCCCGCGACGGGGGCGGTCAGCACGTGCTCCATCTTCATCGCCTCGACGACCAGCAGCGGGGTCCCCGCCTCCACCCGGTCGCCCACGGAGGCCTGCACCACGGTCACCGTGCCGGGCATCGGCGCGGTCACCACGCCGTCGCCGGCGGCCGGGCCACCGGACGACGACAGCCGCTCGTGCTCGCGGAAGCTCGTCACGTGCCCGTCCGCGGCCAGCCACACCGAGCCGCCCGCGTGGACGACGACGTAGTCCAGCGTCAGCCCGTCCAGCGACACCCACAGGCGGTCGCCGTCCCGGTGCGCCCGCGCCGGCCGGGGCTCGCCGTCGCCGACGGCGACCTCCGCATCGGCCGCCCGGCCGCGCACCCGCACCGTGACCGGTTCGCCACCGGGCGCCTGCAGCCGGCGCACCGTCCACGCCGGCTCGCCCAGCCGCCAGCCGTCGGGCACGTCCCAGCGGTCGACGACGGGGCCGGCCGGTTCGGACTCCAGCAGCAGCGCGAGCGCGGCGGCCGCGTGGACGTGCGCCGGTGGAGGCTCGGGAAGGGTGAGCTCGTCGCCGCGGCGCTCGATCAGCCCGGTGTCGAGCCGGCCGGCGGCCACGTCGGGGTCGGCGAGCAGCGCGCGCAGGAACGGCACGTTGGTGGTCACGCCGAGGACGGCGGTGTGCCCGAGGGCGCCGATGAGCCGGGCCCGCGCGGTGTCGCGGTCGGGCGCCCAGGCGACCACCTTGGCCAGCATCGGGTCGTAGTCGGTACCCACCACCGAGCCGACGGCCAGCGAGCTGTCGACGCGGATGCCCGGCCCCGACGGTTCGACGAGGCCCAGCACCGTCCCGGCCTGCGGGAGGAAGCCGCGCGCCGGGTCCTCGGCGTAGAGCCGCGCCTCGATGGCGTGCCCGTCGAGCGCCACGTCGCCCTGGTCGAGGCCCAGCCGCTCGCCGGCCGCGACCCGCAGCTGCAGTTCGACCAGGTCGAGGCCGGTGACCAGCTCGGTGACCGGGTGCTCGACCTGCAGCCGGGTGTTCATCTCGAGGAAGAAGAACTCGCGCGGCGAGTCGGCGTCGACGATGAACTCCACGGTGCCGGCGCCGGTGTAGCCGACCGCCTTCGCCGCGTCGACCGCCGCGCGGCCCATCGCCGCGCGCCCGGCGGCGTCGAGCAGCGGGGAGGGAGCCTCCTCGACGACCTTCTGGTGCCGGCGCTGCAGGCTGCACTCGCGCTCGCCGAGGTGGACGACGGTGCCGTGCGTGTCGCCGAGCACCTGCACCTCGACGTGCCGGGAGTTGCCGACGTACCGCTCGACGAGCAGCGTGTCGTCGCCGAAGGAGCCGCGCGCCTCGCGCCGGGCGGCGGCGATCGCGTCGCGCAGCTCGGCCTCGCGGCGCACCACCCGCATGCCCTTGCCGCCGCCGCCGGCGCTCGGCTTGAGCAGCACCGGGAAGCCGACCGCGACCGCGGCCTCGGCGACCTCGTCGTCGTCCATGCCCGGTTCGGTGCGGCCGGGTACGACCGGCACGCCGGCGGCCATCACGGTCCGCTTGGCGCGGATCTTGTCGCCCATCGCCTCGATCGCGGCCACCGGCGGGCCGACGAAGACGACGCCGGCCTTCTCGCAGGCCCGCGCGAAGTCGACGTTCTCCGACAGGAAGCCGTAACCGGGGTGGACGGCCTGGGCCCCGGTGCGGACGGCGGCGTCGAGCACCCGCTCGATCGAGAGGTAGGACTGCGCGGCCGGCGCCGGGCCGATCGGGACGGCGACGTCGGCGAGCCGGGTGTGCAGCGCGCCGTCGTCCGCCTCGCTGTGCACCGCGACCGAGCGGATGCCCATCGCGCGCAGCGTGCGGATCACCCGCACCGCGATCTCACCCCGGTTGGCGACCAGGACGGTGTCGAACACCCCGCTCACCTCCCTCCTCCGCCCGACGGTCGTGGCCAGACCCGCCGTCGGGACGGCGGTTCTGGCCAGAACCGCCGGGCTCACATGCGGAAGACGCCATAGCCGACCTCCTCCAGCGGGGCGTTGGCGCAGGCCGAGAGGGCCAGGCCGAGCACGGTGCGGGTGTGCGCGGGGTCGATGACGCCGTCGTCCCAGAGCCGGGCCGTCGCGTAGTACGGGTGCCCCTGCGCCTCGTACTGCGCCCGGATCGGCTCCTTGAAGGCCTCTTCCTCCTCGGCCGGCCACTCCTGCCCGCGGGCCTCGTAGCCGTCGCGGCGCACCTGGGCGAGCACCGACGCGGCCTGCTCCCCGCCCATCACCGAGATCCGGGAGTTCGGCCAGGTGAAGAGGAACCGCGGCGAGTACGCCCGGCCGCACATCGAGTAGTTGCCGGCGCCGAACGAGCCGCCGATGACGACGGTCAGCTTGGGCACCCGGGCGCAGGCGACGGCGGTGACCATCTTGGCGCCGTGCTTGGCGATGCCACCGGCCTCGTAGTCGCGACCGACCATGAACCCGGAGATGTTCTGCAGGAACAGCAGCGGCACCGACCGGCGGTCGCACAGCTCGATGAAGTGCGCGCCCTTGAGCGCGGACTCGGCGAACAGGACGCCGTTGTTGGCCACGACGCCGACCGGGTGCCCGTGCAGCCGGGCGAAGCCGGTGACCAGCGTGGCGCCGTAGAGCGGCTTGAACTCGGCGAACCGGCTGCCGTCGACCAGCCGGGCGATCACCTCGCGGACGTCGTAGGGCGTGCGCGGATCGGGCGGCACGACGTCGTAGACCGACTCGGCCGCGTGCAGCGGCTCCTCCACCGGCGCGAGGTCCCACGGCCGGGGCGGGCGCGGGCCGAGCGTCGCGACGATCTGCCGGACGATCTGCAGCGCGTGCACGTCGTCGTCGGCGAGGTGGTCGGTCACGCCGCTGACGCGGCTGTGCAGCTCGCCGCCGCCGAGCTCTTCCGCGGTGACCTCCTCGCCGGTCGCGGCCTTCACCAGCGGCGGGCCGCCGAGGAAGATCGTGCCCTGCTCCCGGACGATCACCGCCTCGTCGCTCATCGCCGGCACGTAGGCGCCACCGGCCGTGCACGAGCCCAGGACGGCGGCGATCTGCGGGATGCCGGCCTTCGACATCGTCGCCTGGTTGTAGAAGATCCGGCCGAAGTGCTCGCGATCGGGGAAGACCTCGTCCTGCTTGGGCAGGAACGCGCCGCCGGAGTCGACCAGGTAGATGCACGGCAACCGGTTCTGCAGCGCGACCTCCTGCGCGCGCAGGTGCTTCTTCACGGTGATCGGGTAGTACGTGCCGCCCTTGACCGTGGCGTCGTTCGCCACGACCACGCAATCGCGACCGCTGACCCGGCCGAGGCCGGTGATGATCCCGGCGGCCGGCGCGTCGCCGTCGTAGAGCCCGTGCGCAGCCAGCGGGGAGAGCTCGAGGAAGGGGCTCCCGGGGTCGAGCAGCGCGTCGACCCGGTCGCGGGGCAGCAGCTTGCCGCGCTCGACGTGCCGCTGGCGCGCGCGTTCGCCGCCGCCCAGGGCGACCCGGCCGAGCTGGTCGGCCAGGTCGGCGGCCAGGGCGCGGTGCGCCTCGGCGTTGGCTCCGGCGCGCCCGGCGTCAGCCGGGGCCGCGGCGGTGAGCACCGGTGCGTCCACGCCCCGAGGTTAACCGTTGTTCACGCCTTTTGGCGAGCCCGGTTCCCGAAGTGTGAACGACGGTTCACCCGGCCCTATCATGCGTCCATGCCCGCGACGGACGCCGGTTCCCGACCGGCCGAGCAGGACAGCGCCCTGCATGCCGACGCCGACCGGCCCTCGCGGCGGGAGCAGATCCTGCAGGCGGCCGCCCGGCTGTTCGCCGAGCGCGGTGCCCGGGCGGTCGGGGTGGACGACGTCGGCGCGGCCGTGGGCGTGACCGGCCCGGCCATCTACCGGCACTTCGCGAGCAAGGACGCGATGCTCGCGGAGATGCTCGTGCGCATCAGCGAGCGGCTGCTGGCCGGTGGCAGCGCGCGGGTGGCCGAGGCCGGGGACGACCCGGGCGCGCAGCTGCGGGCGCTGATCGCCTTCCAGGTCGACTTCGCTCTCGACAACCCGGCGCTGATCACCGTGCAGGACCGCGACCTCGGCTCGCTGCCCTCCGCCGACGCCGCCGCCGTCCGCCGCCTGCAGCGCCGCTACGTGGAGGTGTGGGTGGCGGTGCTCGCCCGCCTGCACCCGGGCGCCGAGGCCGCCGCCTGCCGGGCCCGGGCGCACGCCGTCTTCGGGCTCATCAACTCGACGCCGCACAGCGCCGGCCGGCTGGACCGGCCGGCGATGGCCGCGCTGCTCGCCGGGATGGCCGAGGCCGCCGCGACCGCCTGACCGGAGTGGACCGTGCGGGTCACCGCGATGCGGGTCACCGCGACGGATCCACTCCGGTCAGGCGTCGGGCAGCTCGAGTTCCAGGCCGGCTCCGGCGACGGCGTCGATCTCGCCCGCGCTGCCGGAGTCGGGCTGCACCCAGGAACTCTCGACGATGGTGACCGCCGGGCCGGAGAGCGCGCTGGCGTACTCGGCGCCGGACAGCTTCTCCGGTCCCCCGGGGTAGCGGACACCCTCCCGCAGCAGGTCGTTGACGTTGCCCGTGCCGTTCGTGTCGGCCAGTCCCTGCAGCGCGCGGGCGGCGGCCGTGTCGGGCATCCGCACCCGCGCCACCGACACGACGACCGGCCGGCCGTCGAGCTCCGCGGAGTACAGCGCGCGCGCCAGCCCGGTGCAGTCGCCGCCGGCGAAGAAGGCGGCCACCTCGCCGTAGGCGTGGTCGGCGCAGGTCCGGTCGACCTGCACCGCCTGCAGCGTGAAGGTCACGCCGTCGACGACGGCCGTCGCGCCGGGCTGCGGACCCGGGTCGGCCGGCGGAGCCACCGGGTCGGTGGGCGCGTCGGCGACGGGCGGACCCTCCTCCCCGCCGCGGAGGAGGCCCACCACCCCGACGCCGAGGGCGAGGACCAGGACCAGCACCGCCGTCCCGACCAGCAGGACGCGCCGTCCGGGCCTGGGCAGCCTCCGCCGTGCGGGGGCGTCCTCGGCGCCGGACCCCGGGACGGCGTCGGCGGCGGGCCAGGGGGCGGCGTCGGCGGCGGGCCAGGGGACGGCGTCGGCCCCGGGCAGGGCCGCGGGCGCCACAGCCGCCGGCGCCACCGGCGGCAGGACGGCGGTGCGCGGCCGGCCGGCCTCGTCGGCGGCGGGCCCGCCAGCGGCCGGGGCACCGGGCTCCTCGTCCGGCTCGGCCGACGCGAACAGGCCGCCGATGCCGCCGGTGTCGTCCTGCGCCGGAGCCGGGAGCACGTCGACGGCGACGGTGTCGCGCTGGGAACGCCCGGCCGTGCCGGCCGTCGCCGGAGCATCGCCGCCCGTGCCGGCCGGGGCCGGGGGCGGGGCGATCACGGGGACGACGGACGGAGGGACCGCTGGGGACGCGGGCGGCGCGAACGCCCCGGAGGCCGGCGGAGCGGCCGCTGCGGCCGCCGGTGCAGCGGCCAGCCCGGCCGGCGTCAGCAGCTCCGGCCGCCGCAGGACGTAGGGCGAGTACGGGAAGCCCTCACCGTTGAGCTCCTCCACGGTGGGGCCGCGGCCGGGCAGCTCCAGCGCCTCGAGGGCGGCCCGGACGTCGGCCGTCGTCCACAGCAGCGGGTTGTCCACGCCGGCATGGCGGCCGGCCCGCGCGATGCCGAGCAGCAGCGACCGCGGACCGAGCGTCGCGACCTGGTCGCCCTCGCCGAGGTCGCCGTCCGCGGGGACCAGTCCCGTCACGTCACCGACGAGCACCGTCAACCGCGCGATCCGACCCGGCTGCAGTCCGGCCCGGCGCAGCCGGACGGCGGTGTCCATCCCGGCGCGCATGAGGCCGTCCAGCGGCGACGACCCGCCACCGGCCAGGTGCAGCACCGCGCCGGGCGCACCCTCCGGCCCGATCGTCCAGGCGCCCTCCGGCCGGGCGGTGACGGTGCCGGACTGGCGGACCACCTCCACCACCCGGACGACGGCGATGCCCTCCGGCAGGAAGAGGACGGCGTCGGAGAGGCGGCGGTCGAGCGGCCCGTCGGTCCGCGGCAGCGACGCGACGACGGCGGCGCGGACGGAGCCGCCGGTGTCCCACCGGGCCAGCTCGGCGAAGAACGCCCGTTCCGCGTCGGTCTGCAGGGGCTCGGGGGTGAGGGCCAGCACGTCGTCCTCCGTGCGGTCGGCGTCAGGTCTCGCGGCTCCGCGGATCGCTCCGGCGTCCTCGGACCGGGCTACGGCACGGGCCGTCGGCCCGGTCGGGGCCGCATGGCGGCCACGGACCGCCGGTCGCACCAGGGGCGTCGCCGACGGGTCCGACCCGACGCTACGTCAGCCGGGCGGCGGGCCGTGGTTCCTCCCGGACGACGCGCCGCAGCCCCAGGGACGGCCCTGGCACGCGGACGCGACCGCCCGCCGGGAGCGCCGGCGGGGGCGTGGTGCGTACTGTCGGCGGTCGTGGCGGAAAGCGCAGGGCACCTGGTCTGGATCGACTGCGAGATGACGGGTCTGGACCTGACCCGGGACAAGCTCGTCGAGGTCGCCGTCGTCATCACCGACTCCGAGCTGAACGTGCTCGACCCCGGACTGGACCTGGTGATCGCCGCCGACGACGCGACCCTGGACGCGATGGAGGACGTGGTCGCCGAGATGCACGCCAAGTCGGGGCTCACCGACGCCGTCCGCAGCGCCACGCTGACCGTGCCCGAGGCCGAGCAGCAGCTGCTCGCCTACGTGAAGCGGTTCGTGCCGCAGCGGCGGACCGCCCCGCTGTGCGGCAACTCCATCGGCACGGACCGCGGCTTCCTGGCCCGTGACATGCCCGAGCTCGACGACCACCTGCACTACCGGATGGTCGACGTCTCGTCGGTGAAGGAGCTGGCCCGCCGCTGGTTCCCGCGGGTGTACTTCGCCCAGCCGGCCAAGGGCCTCGCCCACCGGGCGCTGGCCGACATCGTCGAGTCGATCCGCGAGCTGGCCTACTACCGCCGCACCCTCTTCGTGCCCGCCCCCGGGCCCTCCAGCGACGAGGCGCAGGGCGCGGCCGCCGCCGTGGTCGACGCGTTCGCCGAGCTGCTGGCCGTGGAGGAGGCGGCCGAGGCCGGAGACGGCGCCGGACGGCAGGACCCGGCCGCGTCGGGCGGCTGACCGTCTCCGGTATCCTCGATCCTGTTCCCCGGCGAGCTCGCCGGCGGACGCGGTGGGTGTAGCTCAGCTGGTAGAGCACCAGGTTGTGATCCTGGGTGTCGCGGGTTCGAGCCCCGTCACTCACCCCAGCGGTGGAGGCCCTGGTCAGCTCGCTGACCAGGGCCTCCGTCCGTTCCGGCGCCGCTGACGGCGGGAATCGGGACCTCCGCCACCACCCGCCGGCACAGGGCCGCCACCATCCGCTCGTTCGTGCCGCAGGCGCATGCCCCGAGCGGCTGCGCATCGGCCGCTACTGCCGGCTGGCCGCCGGCCTGCGCATCATCACCGCAGCCACGGCGGGGGGTCGCGCCAGCCGGCGCTTGGCCGACTCCAGCGCGACGTGCCCGGCCACAGCGATACCGATGCCGATGACCGCGATGAGCCAGGCCGGCGCCCCGGCCCGCAGCACCGCGACGACGGCGAACCCGTCGGTCAGCGAGATCAGGGTGAAGCCCACGTGGTCCAGGTAGGGGCCGGTCGGGCCGCCGGTGTCGCGCGGGAGCAGCCGGCCTGCGGCGACGGCCCGGTGGACCATGACGGCAGCGAGCCCGAGCAGGGCGAGGAAGACGACCCGCGCCGCGGTCGCGAACCCACCCCAGCCCGCGACCAGGGCCGGCACCAGGAACGCCGTCATGCCGACCAGCGACCAGCGGTAGACCTCGAAGGCCCGGCCCGCACGCAGAGCGACCAGGCCGGCCAGCAGCGCGAGCGTGGCCGTGCCCGCGTGCAGGATGACGAAGAGCGTGTGCCACATGCGCGGCTCCCTCCAACACGGGGCGACACAGACCTCCTACTGTGGAAGGTCGAGTCATCAGCGTCGTCCTCCCGCTGGGCGATGTCAACCTCCGCGCCCCCCGCCCGAGGACCAGTACAGCTCACGGCAGCCCGAGGATCGCCGGCAGCTCGTCGAACCAGTCCAGGACGGCCTGCTCGTGGCGCACGCCGTACTCCAGGGTCGCCAGCCTGCCGGCCCCGACCGCCGGGGCGCCGGGGGCGCGCAGCTGCTCGCGGGCGGCCCGGTAGCCCTCCAGCCTGCGCGCGTGCCCGGCCCGCTGGGCGGCGATCACCTCGGCCAGCCTGCCCGGTGGCAGGTGCGGGGCGAAGGCGAGGGTGAGCAGCAGCGGGATGCGCACCTGGTCGGGCGCGGGCTCGGCGTCCAGCCAGCGGGCGAAGGCCTCCCGGCCGCGGTCGGTGATCGCGTGCGGCTTGCGCTCGCGGGGGCCGGGCGGGCCCACCTCGACCAGGCCGTCGGCGGCCATGGTGGCCAGCTCCCGGTAGACCTGGCTCTGGGTCAGCGTCCAGAAGTCGCCGATCCGCCGCTGAGCGGCCGCCACGAGGTCCCACCCGGTCATCGGGCCGTCGAGCAGCAGCCCGAGCAGGGATGCCGCGGTGGCGTTGAGCGGCCGTCCGTTCACCGCCGCCATGCTGCCACCCGCCGGTCGGGCGTGATCACCTGCGCGGCCTGACTCGCGGGTTCGAACCCCGTCACTCACCCCGCGTGGGAGAGGCCCTGGTCAGGTCGGTGACCAGGGCCTTCTCCGTGTCCGGGCCCCGGGCGTCGCCGTGGACGACGACGCGACCGGCCTCACGGACGTGTCAGCCACACCGCCGGCGGTCGGCCTCGCCTCGCGGCGAAGGCGCGCACCTGCTCCGCGCTGAGGCTGCAGCCCCCCGGGCAGTCGAACTCGACGGGGAGAGCGCTCAGCCAGCCGACCGCCGCCGGCCTCCCGCAGACGGGGCAGCTCTCCCAGGTGACCCGCTCGCTCGCTTCCATCCTGATGCGCCTTCGGTGCCAGGGACCTGGCCGGCAGGGAGGGACCCGACCGCGCTGCCCGAGCCGGGGTGCCCTCGAGGACGGGACCGTACATCGCCCCACTCCGCCCGCCGGAAACGCTGACTGGCGGAAGCATTTGTTCCGGTTCATGCCGGTCTCGGCGCCGTCGTCGCCGGCCCGGGCAACACCGGTGGCTTCCTCGGGACGTTGTGCCAGGGTGTTGCCGCGACGCGGAGCACGCGCCGCACCCGTACGTGAGGAGCCGGGGTGACGCGAGCGCTCCGCACCCGCAGCGGCCCGTCCGGCGTGGCCCGGGGCATCGGACACCCGGGACGGGTCATCGCCGGTGCGTTCGCCGCCGCCGTCGCCGTCGGCACCGCGCTGCTGTCGCTGCCCGCGGCGAAGGCCGGCGAGGGTGGGGCCGACCTGCTGACCGCGCTGTTCCACGCCACGTCGGCCGTGTGCGTCACCGGGCTGGTGACCGTCGACACGGCCTCGTACTGGTCGGGGTTCGGGCAGGCGGTGATCCTGCTGCTCATCCAGGCGGGTGGGCTCGGGATCATGACCCTGGCCACCCTGCTCGCGCTGCTGCTGTCCCGGCGGTTGGGGCTGCGGGCGCGGCTGATCGCGCAGGCCGAGACGAAGACGCTCGGCGCCGCGGACGTCCGCCGGGTCGTCGGCCGGGTCGTCGTCTTCAGCCTCGTCTCGGAGGCCGTCGTCGCCGTGGTGCTGTCGGTGCGGTTCGCCGTCGGCTACGACCACTCACTGCCCTCCGCGACCTACTTCGGGGTGTTCCACGCCGTCTCGGCGTTCAACAACGCCGGGTTCGGGCTCAACTCCGACAACCTGGTGCAGTACGTGGGCGACCCGTGGATCAGCCTGACCGTCTGCGCCGCCGTCATCCTCGGCGGGCTCGGCTTCCCGGTCGTGTTCGAGCTCGCCCGCGAATGGCGGACCCCGAAGACCTGGTCGGTCCTCACCCGGATCACCGTCGTCGTCACGGTCGCGCTGCTCGTCGTGGGCACCGCCGGGATGCTGGTCGCCGAGGGCAGGAACCCGGAGACCCTCGGCCGGCTCGGGGTCGGGGACCGGGTCCTGGCCGCGTTCACGGCGGCGGTGATGCCGCGGACGGCGGGCTTCAACAACCTCGACATCGCCGCGTACCGGCCGGAGACGCTGTTGCTCACCGACGCGCTCATGTTCATCGGCGGGGGCAGCGCGGGCACCGCCGGCGGCATCAAGGTCACCACGTTCGGGCTGCTGGCCTACGTGCTGTGGGCCGAGATGCGCGGCGACCCCGACGTGGACGTCGGCCGGCGCCGGGTGCCGGCCACCAACCAGCGCCAGGCACTGGCCGTCGCGCTGCTCGGCATCGGGATCGTCGCCGTCGCCACCTTCCTGCTGGAGGCGCTGACCGACTTCGGTTTCGACCAGGTGCTCTTCGAGGTCGTCTCCGCGTTCGCCACCGTCGGGCTGTCCACGGGCATCACCGCCGACCTGCCCCCGGCGGGACAGGTCCTGCTCGTCCTGCTCATGTACGTCGGCCGGATCGGGCCGCTGACCCTGGCGTCCGGCCTGGCGCTGCGCGAGCGGGCGCGGCGGCACCGGCTCCCCGAGGAGAGGACCATCGTTGGCTAGCCACAAGGACCCCGTCGCCGTCATCGGTCTCGGCCGGTTCGGCACCGCACTCGCCCTGGAACTGGCCGGCGGCGGCACCGAGGTCCTCGCCGTCGACGACCGACCGGACCTCGTGCAACGCATGTCCGGCCAACTCGGGCAGGTCGTCCTCGCCGACTCGACCGACCTCGACGCGCTGCGGGAGATCGGCATCGCCGACTTCAACCGCGTCGTCGTCGCCATCGGTGCCGACGTGGAGGCCAGCATCCTGACCACCGCGCTGCTCGCCGAGCTGGAGATCCCCGACATCTGGGCGAAGGCGAACAGCCAGCAGCACGCCACGATCCTGGAGCGCATCGGCGCCCACCACGTGGTCTTCCCCGAGCACGAGATGGGCGAGCGCGTCGCCCACCTGGTGTCGGGCAGGCTGCTGGACTGGGTGGAACTCGACCCCGCATGGGTGTTCGCCAAGACCACACCGCCGCGGGAACTGGTGGGCGTTCCCCTCGGGGAATCCGGTCTGAGGAAGAAGCACCGCGTGACCGTGGTGTCCGTCAGGCCGGAGCACCAGCCCTCGTACACGCACGCGGGCACGGACACCGTGCTCACCTACGGCAGCGTGATCGTCATCGCGGGACGCCCCGAGGACGTGGAGCGCTTCGTCGACCTCCGATGACCGGGGACCCGGAGCCTCGGGACCCGGAGCGTCGGGTCAGCGGCCTGCCGCGCCGATGAGGAGCACCGCCACCCCGGCCGTGATGAGCAGGAGCGGCCCCCACACCCAGGCCCGTGCGGGAGTCAGGCGCAGCCACAGCAGGATCGCTCCTGCATAGATCGCGACGACTCCCAGGACGATCAGGACGATCTGCACGTCAGCCGCCTCGAGTCGGCGATGATGCCGTCCACGGCTCGCACCGGTGGCCCGTGGCCGGCTCGGCACGCGGACGGCGCGCCCGGCCCGGAGCCGGCCCGACGCCCGACGCCTCCGGACGGCGCGGTGCCGGGAGGGACTGCTGGGGCGTCCGGGACCGACACACCTGCGATGGTGCTGGCCCGGAGGTCGACGCGCTCGGACCCTGTCCGGTATGACGAGCGTCTACGCCTACGGCACCGCCCATGCGGTCGTGATGGTCGGCTCGTTCGGCGCGGAGGGTCTCAAGCCACGGCAGATCGGCCCGGCGCACGCCACCATCGGACGCGTCAACGGGCAGAGCCGCAAGGCGCTGTGCGGCGCCTACGTCTCCATCGACGAGCAGCTGGCCTGGCCGCCGGAGGGTTACGACGACTCGCAGCTGTGCCGGGACTGCGCCACCCTCGCCGCCCTCTGACCGACCCGGTTCCCCCGACCGGCTCGCTCGCCGGCCGCCCACCTCCCGCTCCGCCGGGGCCGGCCTCATCCGCCGCTCCGCCCCTGGCCGGCCTCAGCCGCCGGCGACCGAGGGCAGCACCTGCACCACCGTCCCGTCGCGCACCACCGTCGCGAGGCCCTGGTCGAACCGCACGTCCTCCCCGTCGACGTAGACGTTGACGAACCGGCGCACCGCGCCCGTCTCGTCCCGGATCCGCCGGGCCAGCCGTGGGTGGTCGACCGCCACGGCGTCGAGCACCGACTGCAGCGTCACGCCGCCCGCACCGTCGAGTTCGACGTCGACGTGCCGCGCTCCGCCGGCGAGGTCGGCCAGGGCACCGGGCAGCAGCACCTGCACGCTCACGGCCGCCTCCCGTCCCGTCTCACGGCAGCCGGACCGCGCGGACGGCCAGGACGTCGGGCAGGTGATCGGCGACCAGGGTGAAGGCGTCGCCCTCGTCGGCGCTGGCGTAGACGCACCCGTCGCGGGTGCCCAGGTAGATGCCGGTCGGGTCGTGCTCGTCGGCGCAGAACGCGTCGCGGACGACCGCCGTCCACACGCCGTCGGGCAGGCCGTCGCCCAGCTCCGTCCAGGTCTCGCCCGCGTCGCGGGTCCGGTGCACCCGCAGCCGGCCCTCCGGCGGCACGCGGTGCATGTCGGCGACCAGGGGCACGACCCAGGCGGTGCCGGGGGTGCGCGGGGAGGCGACGACGGGGAAGCCGAAGTCGGCCGGCAGCCCGCCGGCGATGGAGGTCCAGTTGGCGCCACCGTCGTCGGTGCGGAAGACGCCGAAGTGGTTCTGCGCGTACATCCGGTCCGGTCCGCTCGCGTCGACGGCGACCTTGTGCACGCACTGTCCGTACTCGGGCGCGGGCTCGGGGAGGAAGACGGCGCTGATACCGCGGTTGCGGGGCGCCCACGACTCCCCGCCGTCCTCGCTGACGTAGACCCCTCCGGTGCTCATCGCGACCGTCACCCGGCTCGACGCGGGGTCGGGCAGCACGGTGTGCACCGCCCCTCCCCCGCCACCGGGCTCCCAGGTGGGCCGGTGCGGGTGGTCCCACAACCCGCTGACGAGCGAGAAGCTGCAGCCACCGTCGGTGCTGCGCCACAGCGAGTGCGGTTCGCAGCCGGCCCACACCACGTCGGGCCGGTCGGGGGTGTCGGGGCGCAGCTGCCAGACGCGAGCCAGCGCGGCGTCGCTGCCCTCGGGGAAGCGGATCGCGCCGTGGTCGGTCTCGTGCCAGCTGCCGCCGAGGTCGTCGGACCACATGACGGTGGGGCCCCAGTGCCCGTACTGGATGCCGGCGAGCAATCGCGGCGCCGGACGACGCGTGTCGACCGAGACCGCGGCGACCTCCTGGCCGAGCAGGTGCGGCCCGTCCAGGGACCACGTGCGTCGGTCGTCGTCGCTGCGGGCCAGCCACAGGCCCTTGCGCGTGCCGATGGCGAGCAGGTCGGTCATGGCGCCTCCCGGGTCGACGGTGGGGCGACCGTAGTGCGCGGGGACGACGCTTCCCGCCGTCCCGTGCGCGCGACCTCGGCAGGCCGCGGCGCCCGAGTGGGGAGACCCTCCCGGGCGCCGCGACTCATCGGCGGGAGGCGTCGGCGCCGTCCGGCGAGCGGTACCCCGCCGTCCCGCTCAGCGGCGCGTGGCGCCCTCACCCCCGTACGCGTCGGGACGGGTGTCACCCTCCCGCGCCGGCCGGTCGGCGTAGGCGGCCTCGCTCGGCCGGTCGGTGTGCACGGCCTCGCCCGGCCGGTCGGTGTGCACGGCCTCCCCCGGCCGGCCGGTCCGGTCGGCGTCGGTCCCGTGCGCTCCCTGCCGGTCCGCGTGGACGACGTCCGGGGCCAGCTGCTCGGCCTTGGCCCGCAACTTCTCCGCCGCCGAGCGCTCCTCCTCCGCCCGCGCGGTGCGGTCGCGGGCCTCCTGCTCGGCCCGCGCCGCGCGCTCCTGCACCTCGGCCTGCTCCCGGCGGGCACGGGCGGCCTGCTCGTCGGCCAGCGCCCGGTCCCGGTCGGCCCGTGCGGCGCGGGTCTGCGCCTCCTGCAGGTGCTCGCGCGCCTGCTCCCGCTTGCGCTCCTTGCCCGCCGCGCCGCGGCGGGTGGCGGCCAGCGCCGCCAGGCCCCCCAGCACGACGACGGCGACGACGATCAACACGATCAGCCAGGTGTCCACAGCGATCCCCCTCCTCGGGACCGTCGTGATCTTCCCCGGACCGCCCGCGCGTAACCGCGGCCGCGGACGCGTCGGCTCACTTCAGGGCGCTGCCGGCCTGCCACTCCTCCCACGGGATGGTCCAGTCGTAGATGTTCGAGCGCAGGGTGCCCGCGCTGGAGCCGCGGATCTCCACGATGTCGCCCGGCTGCGAGAACTCGAAGAACCAGCGGGCGTTCGCGGTCGACATGTTGATGCAGCCGTGCGAGACGTTCTCCCGCCCCTGCTGCGCCACCGACCACGGCGCGGCGTGCACGAACTCACCGCTGTCGGAGATCCGGACGGCGTACTCGACGGGCGTGCGGTAGCCGTCCGGGCTGTCGACCGGGACGCCGTAGGTGCTGGAGTCCATGACCCGGTCGCGGTTCATCTCGGTGACGACGTGCGGGCCGTTGTAGCTGGGGTTGTCCGGGCTGCCGGCGCTGATCGGGAAGGTCTGCACCAGCTGGTCGCCGTCGTAGACCTCCATCTGGTGCGTGCCGGCGTCGGCGATGGAGACGTGCCGCTCACCGACGCGGAAGGAGACCTCCCGGTCCTTCTCGCCCCACAGGCCTCCGCCCAGGTCGACGCCGTAGAGGTCGGCGTCGAGGGTGACGTCGATGTTCTCCGGCCAGTACTGGGAGGGCCGGAAGTGCACCTCGGTGTCGCTGAACCAGTTCCAGCTGCCGTCGGTGGGCTCCGAGCTGGTCACCACGAGGTTGCGCTCGGCGGCCGCGCGGTCGGTGACCGGCTCGTCGAAGTAGACCCGGATCGGCATGCCGACGCCGACGGTCGTGCCGTCGAGCGGGCCGATGGACGGCGTGACCACGCGGTCCGGCGTGGCGGTGGTGAAGGTGGACGACGCCTCGACGGGGTCGCCGTCCTCGTTCTCCGCGGTGGCGGTGAGCGTGTAGCTGCTGCCGTAGGCCAGCGGTTCCTCCGGCATCCAGACGTCGACGCCGCCGTCGTCCGGCGCGTCCTCGACCGTGCCGGGGACCTGCGTCCCCGCGTCGTCGGCCACGGTGACGGCGGTGAGCTCCCCGCCGGTGACGGTGATCTCCAGCGACTCGCGTGGCGACAGGTCCGCCGCCCCGTCCACCGGGCTGACCGCGATCTCGGCCGGGGCCGCTGCGGCCGGCGAGGGTCGCCCGTCGCGCGGCGCCGTCCCCTGGTCGGCTGCTCCGCTGTTGCAGCCCGCGAGGAGCACCAGCGCCCCCGCGACCGCGGCGAATGTCCTGCGCACGCGCGCACGTCCCTCTCGTCGACGACCCGCCCTCAGGTGGGCGGTGTTCGGTACCAGTGTCCATGCGCGCCGCCGTCCCCCGGGTGACGACGGGCGCGACCCGCCCGTCAACCGGGCAGCAGCGCCCCGAGGAAGCGGGCGATCGAGGCCGGGCCGCTGCGCTCGGCCGACGCTTCGACGTCGGGGTTGTAGTTGGTGTTGGTGTTGACGTCGTAGGTGACCACCCGGCCGTCGGCGGCCTCGATGTACTCGATGCCGGCGATCTCGATGCCGTGCCGGTCGAGGAAGGTCTGCAACGCGGCCAGCTGCGGGGGCTCGTGGTCCTTGCGCAGCTCGAACAGCGGGGAGCCGTCGACCGCGCAGGCGTCGGCCGGGCAGAGCTCGAAGCCCTGCGTGGTGGCGACCCGGACCGCGTACACCAGCTCGCCGCCGACGAACTCGGCGCGGGTGACGAAGGGCTCCGCGGGCCGGACGTACTCCTGCAGCAGGAGCAGGCCGTCGGGGCCCGCGACGATACTGCCGTCGGCGAGCGCGGCGTCGAAGGCGGCGTGGTCGTCGAAGCGCGCGACACCGAGGCCCTTGCCGCCCTGGTTGTGCTTGGTGATGAAGGGCGCGGGCAGCTCGCGGGCCACCCCGCGGGGGTCGACATCACCCACGACGGCCAGCGTGCGTGGCACGTCGACGCCCGCCGCCCGCAGCGCCGCGTGCTGGGCGACCTTGCTCATCTCGAGCTCGAGCACCCGCGAGCCGTTGACCACCCGCCGGCCGTGCCCCTCCAGCCAGGCGAGCACGGCCCGGGTCTGCTCCTTGGCGAACTCGTGGCCGCGGGTGTGGCTCGAGGCCGACATGCGCGACCAGAAGACCCCCGGCGGCGGCTCGGCGTCGAGGTCGAGGCGGCCGGACCCGGTCAGCAGCCACTGCTCGACCGGCACCCCGGCACGCGCGAAGGCCTCGGCGAACGGTGGCCACCAGTCGGGGTTCTCGTGGATGGCGTACACCCTGGGTTCGCGGACCTCGGGCTCGCGCGGGAGGGTTGGCTCCATGCCCGCGGCAGCGCGCCACCGGCCGACGGCATTCCCGGCCCCGCGGTGCTGACCAGCCCTCGCGGACGGAGGCCGGCGACGCTGGTATCGTTCCTCCTCGGTTACCGGCCAGCCGGTCGCCACGCGCCATTAGCTCAATTGGCAGAGCAGCTGACTCTTAATCAGCGGGTTCGGGGTTCGAGTCCCTGATGGCGCACTTTCTCGCAGACTTCAGGTCTTTGACCTGCAGGTTCGCCCGACGCCCCTCCGGGACGGTCGCTGTCTCTGCGAGGCCATCGAAAACTCATCGAAACGTCCCGCGTGTGACGATCGAGGGACCAGGCACACGACCGCCCCCTGGCGCTGCTACACCCACAGGTGCTCGCTGATCGAGGCGCTCCGAGCTACCAGATCGTCTCCACCATCCCGAGTCGGCGATGCGCCGGTCGAGCGTGACCAGGGGCAGGCCGAGGGCCATCGCGGTCGTGATGAAGCGGTCCCACGGGTCGCCCAGCGCATCCCGGGGGATCCGCCGAAAGGCCGCCGCGACGTCGAGCGTGATCGACTCGGTTTCGAGCGCGGACTCGGGGTCGCGTAGCAGCCCCACGACCTGGTCCAGCTGATCGTCGGTGTGGCGACAACCCTCACGGGGTCGCCATGTCCCAGGCACCGCCGTCGCGGTAGCGATCGGCCGAGTCCCGGGCTGCGGCGGAACCAGCGGCCTCGAAGTCGTCCGGGCTCGGGGCTGGCCCCGAGCCGGCCAGGGCTCCGCGCACGGAGCGGCGGCGTTCCGCCGCCCGAGTCCGTCCGACGGGCACGACGTTGAGGTGAGTGCAGGGCTTGACGCCCAGACTTGCGAGTTGAGTTGCGTCGATGACGCCGGAGCCGTCAGCGCCGACCACGAGGTCCAGGACCTCGGGCTGCTGCTCGGCCGACGACATGATCGAAGAACAGCGCCGTCTACGCGCGCATCGGGGCTACGAGCGAGACCTTTGGGCTCGCGGCGATGGGCCCGCCACCGCCGGATCGGACGCTTCCCACCTCCCCATCAGCGTGCCAGCTGCCTTGGTCGCGCGGGAAGGGCGCTGACGCATCGCTGCGGGATCGCCCTTCGGCCGGCCCTTCCCCCGACCGGCGGCAGCCGGAACAGGGTGGGTTGTGAGGAAGCCAGAAGTGTGGACGCCTGGGTGCGTGCCGGCCTGGCTGCGGCGGCTGTCGAGCTGGGCCTCGTCGACGAGCTGCGCATGTTCCGCAATCCGGTCGTCACTGGTGGCGACACGCCGCTCCTGCCCTCGGTCAACGACCGCATCCCGCTCGACCCTGTCGAGATCAGGACGTTCGGCTCCCGCGTGTTCTACGGGCGCTACCGCGGCGTGCGCGACGACCCGGACTGTCATGAGGCCGCTCGCGGGCCGAATCACGGACCCCACCGTCACGTCCCGGACCCACGCCCATCGGCGATCATGACGTTCGGGGACCGACGCGCCGCCGATGATCGCCGCGTCCCCTCCCTGGTTCCGTGATCGCTGCCGAGGAGGTGTCGCGGCTCGCCCGGGCACCCGGTTGACCTGCGGAAAGTGTCGTAGGCGCCCGTTACGGTGCGGGCATGTGGAGCGAGGAGCCGCCGCGCGAGCCGGCCGAGTGGACCCCGGCGCCGGTGCTCCCCGACGACCTGGCGCCGGCCGC